>OZ253574.1:0-2405000 GCA_965262995.1 Leptonemataceae bacterium
TTATATCCTATAACTTAGATCCAGTTTTTGCCTATATACCCCTCTATCTATAATGAATTAGGATACAACAATTTCATCGAAAGTCATTTGTAAAAATTTTATCTCACTTGAAAAGGTATCTCAAGGATAGAAACTCACTTTGGAAGCAAGTTAAGTATTATTAATTCAAAACTAATTCCGCAAAGGCCTTAGGATTATTAACAGCCATTTCAGCTATAACCTTTCTATCCAAAGTAACCCCCGCAGAGCTCAATTTGTGCATTAACTTAGAATAAGACAAATTATGCATGCGAGCCGCAGCATTAATACGAATAATCCAAAGGGCACGCATTTCTCTCTTTAACTGACGACGTGAAGTGTAAGCATGATGACCCGCCTTCATTACAGCAGTGTTCGCTGTGCGGTAAAGACGATGGCTACCACCCATGAAGCCCTTAGCTTTTTTTAATATTTTATTCCGTCTATTCTTATGTATGGTTCCGTTTTTAGCTCTCATGATATAATCCTTCTATCTTTTTTTAATTTTCCCTTAAATTAACCATAGGGTAAAAGTTGTCTCACCATATGATCATTTGTTGAACCAACTATGGCAGACTTACGAAGCTGACGTTTTCTCTTCTTGGATTTTTTAGTCAATATGTGATTAACAAAGGCACGAGAACGCTTGACCTTCCCGGTACCTGTAAAGCGAAAACGCTTAGAAGCTGCTTTGTTGGTTTTAATTTTAGGCATAGAATAACTCTTAAGATTGTAATGCTCCTAAGTCTGAGACATTTTCGCCAGCATTTAGTTTCGAAGTTTTTTGGGCAATTTCTTTTTTAACAGGCTTTGAAGCAACAGGAGCTAACACTAGAATAATTTGTTTCCCTTCCATTTTAGCAGAAAGTTCAACAGTACTGTGCTCTTTAAGATCAGACACTATACGTTTCATAATATCCATACCTAATTCAGCATGAGTAATTTCCCTTCCTCTAAAGCGTACACTTACCTTTACTTTATCACCCCTCTGTAAAAATCCAAGAATGTGCTTCACTTTTAATTCGTAATCATGATTAGCTATTTTAGGACGCAACTTCACTTCTTTTGTGGTAATCTGATGTTGATTTCGAGTCTGTTCACGTTTCCTTTTCTTTTGTTCAAATTTATACTTACCATAATCTATGATACGACACACAGGTGGATCTTGATTAGGAGATATCTCTACCAAATCCATCCCCATTTCTTGGGCCTTACGTAAAGCCTCCGTACGTTCCAAAACTTCAGGTTGCCCACCCCCATCTATAATTACCCTTACTTTAAGAGCTTTAATCCTTTCATTAATACGAGGCTCCCTAATATTATTTTGCTCATATCTATTTTTAGTGTTATTTATCATTTTCTATTACAATTATTTTACCTCAATATTCATTCCTACTTATATAAATCACATAAGACGTAAAGAAGTCATTGGAAAACTCTTTACAATATCATTTATTTTCATTTTAATTTGGAATGAATACTTGTATCATTTATATTTTTGAGCAACTTCGAAATACATAAGGCTATAGTCTCAAATTCCTTGGGCCCTAGACCTCTAGTTGTTAACGCTGCACTTCCAAGACGAACTCCACTTGTAATTTGAGGTGGTCTTAGGTCAAAGGGAACGGCATTCTTATTTGCCGTAATTCCTATATCATGTAATCTATCAGCAGCAGTAGCTCCAGTAATTTCCATACGAGTGAGATCTAATAAGACAATGTGATTATCTGTTCCCTTACTCACCACATCTACTCCCTCACGTAAAAAAGTTTCAGCAAGTACTTGGGCATTCTTTTTTACATTTTGTATATATTCTTTAAATTCAGGGCGAAGGGCCTCTCCAAAGGCAACGGCTTTAGCCGCTATAATATGCATAAGGGGACCGCCTTGTATACCAGGAAAAATTTGAGAATTGATGCGTTTTAATTCTTCTTCTTTATTGCAAAAAATAATACCCCCACGAGGCCCCCTCAAAGTTTTATGAGTTGTACTCGTTGTAACATCTGCAATACCTATGGGAGTAGGATGCTCCCCTACAGCCACTAGACCAGCAATATGAGCTATATCTGCCATCAAAGTAGCACCCACCTCACTAGCAATCTCACGGAATTTTAAGAAATCAAGGACTCGTGGGTAAGCTGAAAAGCCTGCAATGATAACCCGTGGTTTACAAACACGTGCTTTTTTATACAAGTCATCAAAGTCTATAAGATGATTCTCTTTTTTAACCCCATATGAAACAACATGAAATAAACGCCCTGAAAAATTCACGCTTGAGCCATGCGTCAAATGTCCACCATGATTTAAATCCATTCCCATAAGAGTATCCCCAGGCTTTGCAAAGGCAAAAAGTGCTGCCATGTTAGCTTGTGAACCTGAATGAGGCTGAACATTTACGAAAGGAGATGAAAATAGTTTTTTAGCTCTATGAATGGCAAGTTCTTCTACTTGATCTGCATATTCACAACCATTATAGTAGCGTTTTCTAGGATAGCCTTCTGCATATTTATTTGTAAGCGTAGAGGCAGTCGCAGCTAGAACAGCAGGGCTAACAAAATTCTCAGAAGCAATCATTTCTAAACTGTCTTCTTGGCGCTGATCTTCTTTATGCAAAATTTCATAAAGCTCAGAATCTTGACTCTTTAGGATATTGACTAAATTATGAGGCATATTTTCTTAAAATAATTCCCTTTGCTAAACTTTTATTCTCTATTTACTTCCATAAAGTTCATTCTTATAGTTTTCTTGCTATTTCTTTAATACGAAAACTTTCTAATATATCATTTTCTTTTAGATCATTAAAACTTTCAAGGGCTATACCACATTCAAAACCTTCACCCACCTCTGTTACATCATCTTTCAAACGTTTTAAAGTTTTAATGCTACCTGTAAAAATCACTATATTATCTCGTATTACCCTTACTGAATTCTTGCGATGCACAGAACCACTTTGAACCTTGCAACCGGCAACATTTCCGATTTTAGAAATCTTGAACACTTGACGTATTTCAATCTTAGCAAGAATTTCTTCCTGCTTATCTGGCTCAAGCAAGCCTTCCATAGCAAGCTTAACGTCATGTATCACATTGTAAATAATACTATAATATTTAATGTCTATCCCTAATCTATCTGCTAACTCTGAAACCTTGCCTGTAGCCCTAACTTGAAAACCTATAATCACCCCACTGGAAGCAGATGCTAAATTAACATCAGAGTCTGTGATAGCTCCTGTTGCACCATGAACCACACGAACTTTAACATCATCTGTTGAAAGTCTTAATAAACCCTCCTTGATTGCCTCTACTGAACCTTGGACATCTGCCTTAATTATAATATTAAGCTCCTTATGTGAAGTAACCCACGAGCCCAAACTATTTAGAGAAGGGTTTGCTCTCTTAGCTGTATTTGTAACTTGTTTAAAGTGCTGACGTTTACTCGCTACTTCTCGACCATACTTTTCATTTTCTACAACTTGAAATGGATCTCCTGCTTCTGGCACTCCATCAATTCCCGCTATCTCAACGGGCATTGCTGGAGTAGCTTCTTTAATACGCTTACCCAAATCATTATACATCGCCCGCACCCTTCCTGAGTATACACCAACCACATAAGGATCTCCCTCCCGCAAGACTCCATTTTCAATTAAAATAGTAGCCACAGGACCCTTTCCAGCATCTATTTTAGCTTCTATGACAAAACCCTTTGCCCTAAGGTTTCTATTAGCAGTAAGCTTCATAAGCTCAGCTTGTAATAAAATAATTTCTAATAAATGCTCTATACCTATATTTTCCTTTGCAGAGACTTCACAAAAGACTGTATCACCACCCCAACTTTCTGCGGTAACATTTTGTTGATTCAATTCCTTTTTTACTCTTTCCACGTCCGCTTGAGGTAAATCAATTTTATTCACAGCTACAATAATAGGTACCTTAGCATCACGTGCATGGTTTATAGCCTCAATTGTTTGTTGCTTTACTCCATCATCTGCAGCCACGACTAAAACGACTATATCTGTAACAGAGGCCCCCCTTGCCCTCATAGAACTAAAGGCCTCATGACCAGGGGTGTCTAAAAAAGTGATCGTTCCTTGTGGTGTCACCACCTGATAAGCACCGATGTGTTGTGTAATGGCGCCCGCCTCAGTTGCAACTACATTTGTACTGCGTATAGTGTCTAGAAGTTTTGTTTTACCATGATCCACATGTCCCATTATGGTAACAACAGATGGCCTATTTATGCGATCTGTCTCGACATCCATTTCTTCCTCAATAACAGTTTCTTCATATAAAGAAACAACTTTCACTTCACAATTATATTCACTCGCTATAAGGGTGACAGTTTCAGCATCTAAAGTTTTATTTATCGTTACCATCTCCCCCATTCGCATCAAACGACCTATAAGCTCACTGGGTCGCAAATTCATTTTCTTAGCGAGATCACCTACTTGTATATTTTCAGTTATTTCAATTTTCGTGGGTACAGTTGCGACATTAACCTTTTTATTTTTATTAAATACTTGAACTTCAGGAAAGCCACGATCATTCTTATTTTTTTCTGAAAAATTCCTGTCCGTACTACCACCTTTATTATGAGTCGTTCGGATAATACGTCCACGAGCCTGCGCAGCCGTGGGTGGTGCTGTTTGCATTACTATATTAAGTTTATCACTTTCAAAACTTTGTACATTCATCTCTGATTTATTAGCAAAGTTTGAAGTGCCTTTATTTGTACTTGCCTGTGGATACTTTTGCGTACTCGTATTCCTATCCGTAGTACCAGACTGTTTTTCTTGCTCATTTTTACTATGTTGGCCTGAAGAGTTGTTTGCCTCGGATACAAAAGGATTCTTGTAAACTTGGTCCTGACTTTTCTTATTTAGATTATTTTTATTAATCTTAAAATGATCAGAAATATCTGTTTTTTGACCTATCTGTTTTTTGATAATGATCTTTTTTTTAAGAACACCACCACCACTATTTGAAGAGGAGTTTCCGTCTGTGTTTTTTGTTATTGTCATTTATATATAGCTATTCAGTTACTTAATATGAAAATTCCTATGCCCAGTTACAGGAGTTTGTTAAAAAATAAAAATAATTCTCAAGCTTCCTCAAATTCCACTGCTTCCATTAAAACACTACGTATCTGTTTGGCTGTACTTCTACCAACTCCGGGAAAAGTAGCAAGGTCATCTTCAGAGACCTCTAACAATTCTTCTACATTGCGTATCCCATTTTCTTTAAGTATAAGAATAATACGTTTACTTAATCCTGTTAGTTCATTTAGAGAGGTACCTACCTCCTCTGGCTCATCCTTCATCGCTGTAATTTGATTACGAAATATCGCCTCTAATCTTTCTTTTGCCTCAGGAGAAGACATATCTTTGTTAAATTGTGTCTGTGACTTTACAACTATATTATACCCTGTAAGTTGGCACGCTAAGCGAACATTATGTCCTGTATTTCCTATAGCTACACTGTAAGAATTATCCGTCACAACAACAAAGGCCTCTTTAGAAGTCACATCTACCCTAACTTCAACTACATCTGCAGGCGAAAGGGCATTGGCGATGAGTGCCTGTGGCTCTTGAGTATAGTTAACAATATCTATACGCTCATTTCCTAATTCTCTCACAATAGCCTGTATTCTCACCCCTTTAATCCCCACACAAGCCCCTACAGGATCAACATCCTGTTTTGTAGATTTTACCATCAACTTAGTTCTATACCCCGCTTGACGCACTATACGTACAACTTCCACAACCCCATCATAGATTTCAGGTATTTCCATCTCGAAAAGCTTACGTACAAATTCAGGAGCGGCTCGAGATAAAATAATAAAGGGACCTGTCTCACGAGACCTCTCTCTCTTAAGCTCTATGCTTTTAATCAATGCCTTTACCCTATCACCCGATCTAAAACGTTCTCCAGGAATTTGCTCCCTTCGCGGTAAAATGCCTTCCGTGCGACCAAGATCTACGTAAACAATCTCACGATCCCTCCATCGTAAGAAGTATCCATTAATCAAATCACCAACCTTATCCTTGTATTCTGCATAGATCACTTCTCTTTCTAAATCACCAAGCTTTTGTATTAAAACTTGTCTAATATTAGTAGCATGCACCCTAGAGAACTCAAAGGGGTCATAGCTTTCCTCAAATATCTCACCTATTTTAATTTCAGGATTCTTTTTTATGGCTTCCTCGAAAGAAATTTTATTTTCACCTGGAAGTACCTTCTCTGCTACTAACCTTCTATGAATGATTTCAACTTCTTTTTTCGAAGAATCCAAAACTACTTTTAGGTCAACCCCTAAACCATATTTTTTTTGAAAGGGGATGAGGAAACTTGCCTTAACTACTTCAAGAAGCTTTTCTATACTAAGTTGCTTTTCCAAAGCCAATTCTTGAAGAAATTCAAAAAAGGCTTTGACATCTGCTGATTTTTTTTTTCTTACACGAGCCATAATCTATAGAAGTATATAGATAACCCGAGTCGCTTTTATCTAGATTAGTGTCAACTAATATAGATATAAAATTTCTAATTTGAGAAAACTATTCTTTTCCAATCCATCCCCTGTTCTCTTTATATAAATAGCATAATCTTTTTTACACTATTAAAGGTACTAAACATCACCACAAATAAAGGGCCTATGTACTTATTAATAGTTTTTTCCTTTTGCTTCTCTTCTAAAAAAAAGAATAAAAGAAGTGTACATAACTAAAATCTATACCTCTCCAAAGTCTTACAATATATTTTTATAGCCTCGCCTCTTTATAATAAAAAATGCCTCTCAAACAAAACAAGTATTTTTTCATATTGTTTCTTAGGTAATTTGCAAAGAAAACTTACTTGAAAGAAAAACTGAACAATAATTATACAAAAAATGAATCTGAAATTTCCGATAGAGCAAACATAGCATTTGCAAGCAAGCGAGCACGTACCCCCCCTTTTTGATGAAAAATAATATATACGCAAGTGTCACTCTCTATAAAGACATCCTTTGAGTTAAACATAATTTCTTCTCCTGAGTCCAATAAGGCGAAATAGTGCTTTTCTTTTGAAAGTTCACCCCCCTTATCTACAATATTTTTTACAAACAAAGGAAAGCCCAAAACTTTTTTAAGATACGCATGCTCTTTAAGCTCTCCAAAAATATTTTCTATATAAAATTTTTCTACACCCTTTTCATCCAATACCCTCCTTAACTGTTTTTTAAAGTACTTCAATACTCCTTCATTTTGAATCTCATTGCCTTCAAATATCCACCCACCTTTTTCATTGATCCAAAGATCTGGTTGTGTTTCTCGTGACTTAATTTGGTTCATTTTACACTTGCTTTATTAAAATATACAAAGCTCTTGACTATCTCAAAGAAAAAAATAAATTCTATCCACTAAAAAAAGTATGCCTTCTAAAAATATTCAAAAACAAAAAATAAATAATAATAAAAGAAATAATCAAAAGCACATAGACGAAAAATATCCCTCTATAAAACAAATTTTTGGTTGGTGCATGTTTGATTTTGCTAACTCTTCTTATACCACTGTAATCATTACTGTAGTTTTTGGACCCATCTTTACAAAACTTATAGTGCCAAATTCTAATGCACAAAATAACTACGCTCAAGGAAATCAACTTTGGGCCCTAGCCCTCGCCCTTTCCTATGTACTGGTGGCTTTTTTGGGACCCCTATTAGGCACAATCAGTGACAAACTACCTTTAAAGAAAAAATTTCTTTTTGCAAGCTATCTTTCATGTGTAATTTTTACAAGTCTACTTTGGTTTGTAAAAGGTACTGATTTCTATCTTCTTGCATTCTTTTTGCTCGTCCTTTCTAATTTTTCTTTTTCTATAGGAGAAAATTTCTGTTCAGCCTTTTTGCCCTTTCTAGGTAGTAAAGAAAACTTGGGGAAACTTTCGGGTTACGCATGGAGCATAGGTTATTTTGGAGGAATTGCATCTGTGATTTTTGTAAGACTATTTGTAGGTGAGACAAAGGCAGAAAATTTTGAAACTCTAAGATGGGTAGGTCCTCTGACTGCTTTATTTTTTTTAGTGGCGGGTATCCCCACCTTTGCCTTACTTAAAGAGCCTAAAATGAATTATCAAAAAGTCACAACGAAACTTAAAAAGAATATCAAACAGTACATTCAGCAGGCCCTTGTACAAATTAAAGATACCTTCATACTCTTAAGGCATCACTTTGACCTCAGCCTTTTCTTTATTTCCCTTTTCTTTGCTTTATCAGGACTTAGTATAATCATCTCCTTTACTTTTATTTATGGGAATCAAGAAATAGGCCTAAGTACAAAACAAGAAACCATCACCTTTGTATTGGTAAATTTAAGTGCTGCCTTAGGTGCCCTAATTTTTGGTTTTATTCAAGATCGCAAGGGACCCATTTTTACTTTTAATTCTATACTTGTGCTCTGGGTCATCTCAGTATTGTTTTTATATTTTATTAAAAAAATTACCCTACTCTTTAATCAAAATTTTAACACAGAAATTTCTGTACAAACTTTTTTCATGATTATGGGAAGTATCGCAGGCTTAGGGCTAGGAGCAACACAATCAGCGGGTAGAGCTATCGTAGGACTTTTTGCACCTGAAAATCAAATAGGTAAATTTTATGGTTTTTGGGGAATATCAGGAAAATTAGCGGCTGCCTTTGGTTTGCTTAGCATTGGCTATTTGCAAAAAGCATTTGGACTTCAAAACGCTATTCTGGTCATGGTAATCTTTTTTAGCCTTGCCCTTTTCTTTTGCTTATTTGTAAATGAGAAAAGGGCCCTAGCCCAAACTCAAAGTCTTCCTTCTAAAAAATAAATCAAATGCCTACAGCCTATGTTCTCTCCACGGGTAGCGAGCTATGCAATGCTCGTTCCAAAGATACGAATTCGCCATACATAGCTAGCAAATTAATTGAAGTAGGTTTTTCTATTTTAGGGTTGGGTATTATCCCCGACGATCCTTCTCTACTCTATACTCAAATTAAAAAAATTTTAGAACTACCTAATTTAGATCTCGTAATCATGACAGGGGGACTAGGCCCTACTGCAGACGATCATACTATAGACGTACTTTCAAAATTATGTAAAAAAAAAATAATAGAGCATTCATATAGTCTAGAAAAATTAATTCTTCGTGCACAAGAAAAATCATCTAAAATTTCTCTCAATCTTGCACGAAGACAAATACGTGTTTTAGAAGATGCTGAAATTCTCTTAAATGAAGTCGGTCTAGCACCCGGCCTTATTATAAAAAAACCTACACAATTTCAAATTTCTAATTCCCCCCTACTTTCGTATTTAGGATTCAGCAAGAAACTGATTAGGGTAGCCTCTTTCAAAAAGAAAAAGAACGAGGTACTACTTTGTGCCATGCCTGGTGTTCCAAGAGAAATGAGACCCATGTTAGAAACTAGTGTACTACCTTTTGTACAAAATTACTTTTTTTTAAAGTCTGCTTCGATAAAATTATATCGTTCAAATTGTTATCTTTATGATCTAACAGAGTCTAAATTTCAAAATGAATGTTTTGGAAAAAATGAAAGTAGCCTTATAAGTTTTTTACCCCCACCACCCATAAGTTTTAAATGGGGGGTTAGTGCTGAACTTGGCTACATAAAAGTTTTCTGGGAATCAAATTCAGAAGCATATAACAAACAACTCGAAGATAGTATTCAAAAACATTTTAAGAAACATTACTTAAAAGAGGATGTACGCAAGCTCCTTCATGAATATTGCCTAAAGAATATAACTGAAAACAAAAACTTTAGAATAGGGACAGCAGAATCCTGCACGGGAGGCCTCATAGCCAAAATGCTCACAGATCTACCTGAAGCTTCAAAGTATTTTTATGGAAGTTTTATTTGTTATCAAAATGAAATGAAAATAAAAGAACTTGGAGTCGAAGCAAAGATAATAGATACATTTGGGGCAGTAAGTAAGGAATGCACTGAGGCGATGAGTCTCTGCCTACTCAAAAAGTTAGGGCTCGACTATGCACTAGCCATCACAGGCTTAGCAGGACCTGACCCCATTACTAAAGCAAAAACAGAACCAAAGACTGGAACCATTTACATAGCCCTTGCAAGCAAGGCCTCGCTTGTAGATAATAAAACTGAAATTTTAGAACTCCATGCAAATTATGACAGGGAGGGTGTTCGAGAGTATGCTGCTCAATTAGCCTTGTTCTATTTTTATAAAACCATTTGCTGATTCTATTTTATATTCAAAGAATCTTGGATTTTTTGAAATTTATACCCACAAAAGAAGCTGTTAGTATTATAAATTTTTTTCAAATTATACACATTGTAGTTGGTAAAAATCTTTTATAGAATTAGTGGCTTACCGTCGCCTTTATCGAAAGGAGCCAGGTATCAGTTAAGGTGTGCTTGCTTAATAGATTCTCGTTTTCTTATGTAAAAATCAGAATAAGAAGGTTTCTATAAAGAAGGTTCTAGGCAGAACCAAGCTTTTCTCACATAGTAGTTCTACGAGGGAGAAGCTTGGTTTCCTTTTTTTATAACTTTTATCTATTCGGCATTAGGCCCAGCTAGCAAGGTTGTTGTACAAGCTGAAGCGCTTTCATCCCATGTATAAAGCTGAGGATATCTACCAGAAGTCAACTTAAAGCAACTTCCAAGCAAATTGGGATATGGGGCAGTAGTCGCTTGGATTTCTGCTGTCGAGAGTCCTATTACTCCTGAAGCATCGGCATCATTTCCAACCCCTCTATCCACACCTGCTCCTGTATTCCAATAACTGTCTTTAATGATGACAGATGGAACTACTACTCCTCCTATCCGTCCGAGCAAGCCTCCTGTAGTAGCAACAGTGCCTGTCACAGTACCTATGGCATAACTATTCTTAATAGTGCTTTCATATTGGTCTCCCACTAAGCCACCCGTACTATGGCCACCTGTAACAACACCTGTGGCATAGCTATTGTTGATAGTAGAGCTCACTAACTCCCCCACCAAACCACCCGCGTGATTAGGTAAGAACTTAAAAGGTCCATGGTTTCTGACAAGGGCTGTCACAGCACCTGTGGTATAGTTATTACTGATGGCAGAGCGAGACACCCTACCCATAAAACCACCTGTATTATTAATACCTGTCACATCTCCTGTAGCATAGCTATTGTTGATAGTAGAACTCTGTACCGCCCCCACTAAGCCACCTGTGTCAATACCTTTATTCATCACAGTACCTGTGGCATAACTATAGTTGATAGTAGAACTCTCTACGCTCCCCACCAATCCTCCTACTTGATAACCATAAGTATCGCTAATCACCCTACTTGTGGTATAGCTATGGCTAATACGACCTCCCCCATATTGATATCCCACCAAACCTCCTATGGACGTAGTAGAGGCCTTAAAGTTCGCACTCCTACCCTCAACAACAACACCTGTAACATAGCTATGAGTAATACTGCCTCCATATTGAATTCCTGTCAAGCCACCTACATAACCCGGGCCCAATACTACCACAGATTCTAGGGCTACCTGATTGAGAGCACCTGATGTGACCCCAAAAAGACCTATGTCATAACTATTTGGCCTATTGATGTAAAGATTACGTATCACAAAACCATTTCCCTCGAATGTAGCTGTAAAGGATTTAGTGGTTTTGTACCACTCATTACCATGATCATTAGTTCCAATAGGCTCCCAGCCCTCTGCAACCCTATCAGATCCTGTATAGGCAGTACTTGTACCCCATTTTGTAGTAGCAAAGTCTATACTAGTAGTTAGCTCATAGCCATTGCAACCTGCAACAGGACAACCGAGAGTTGAACCAGTATCAATAGCACTCACCTTGTAACTAGTTCCTGCTAGGTTGTATCTCATATTATTTAACTCTTCAGCTGTAGAAATCTCTATCAAACCATCAGAATCTACGTCGACTATATAATAAACAGCTTTGAGGCTTAGGGGCCCATTGGGCATAGTGGTAACCAAGGGTAACATTCCGGTGGTAGACCAGCCTGCAAAAATACGCCCATCCGCAAGATTAGGGCTACAACCTGTCTTTGGCAAGTTACTCAAATCTGCACCTACACCTTCACTCTTTACAGTGGGGAAGTTTCCTATAATTGTTTGTGTACCCTCACCACAATTATAGCTTATTGGATAATACCAAAGGGCATAGAGGATGGTATTGGAGGCAAAGAGTTGGCTTGAACCAGCATCGTATGTAAGACCTGTGCCGTCAGTATTCACTCCCCAGCCAAAAAAACCATTACTAGGGCTTGTAGAAGCGTTTAATGGTCTATTATGATTTAATCCCCTAAGAATAGGAGAACGAAGAACCACTTCATTTCCCATAAGGGCATCACTATCAACAGGATCTGAGCCTAGGCCACCATTCAAATTGTATGTAACCCTATAATTGGCCCCCCAAGTAGCATAAAGGATAACTCTTAAATTAGGGGTTGTTACCCTTGGAGTCTCGTATATGCCTCCTTTACCTATAAAATTAGGACCTACATTAGTACGTAAAGTTGACCAACCTATGAAAACAAAGCCCGCTTTACTTGCTCCTGGCATATCAGGAACGACAATTTCTTGTCCGCCCACTACTTTACGCTTAGCAGGAAGGGTGCCTGAACCCCCATTTAAATCAAAGGAAACGATTACTTGAGCAAGGCAACTTGCCCCAGATAAGAAAAAGCCCGTATCACAAGAGGTACAAGCTCCTGCAGAACCTTGGCCATTCGCACAAGAGGCCCCTGGAATAGGATTGCATGTCCCTTCTTCTGATAAGCTAAAGCCTGCATCGCAAGAAACACAACTATCCCCTCTACTATTTTGATCGCCATTTCGACAATCATCAAAAACATGCCTTTTAATACCAGCCCCACCACACTGCATAGCCAAAAAGCCCAATAGACAAAGAACTATGAAGATAGAAGCTAGTTGTTGTAAAGCCCTTGGTTGATTTACTTTACTTGAAAATGTGTTACTTTCAAGCAGACAGAGGCCTTCCTTTGCCTTATTCATCCTATCTTTATTTTGAATAAAACTTACTAAAAAAATTTTTATTTTATGAAACATATTTTTCTCCAAATTTTAATGCACTAAATTTATATTTTTATCCCGTAGTCTACACATAGGGTGAAGCAAATATAAAAGCAATTCTTTTTTAAAAATTAGGCACTTTAGTTTTACCTCAAAGTTAGGACTAAAGATTTTATCTTCAATCTTGGCTTTGGGGCTGTCTTCCCCCCCCATACCTACCATCTCGCATAAGTGCTACAAGGGGGCTTGATTCCCTCGTTTTATGGCTTTCTTTTATCTAGTCGGCGTTAGACCCACCTAACAAAGTTGTTGTACAAGCTGATGTGCTAGCATCCCAAGCATAAAGTTGTGGGTACTTGCCCAAAGTGAACTTAAAGCAAGACCCAAGCAAATTGGGATAGGGGGCACTAGTCGCTTTCATTTCTACTGTAGTGAGACCAGTCGTGCCACTAGCACTAGATGAAGAACTTATGCCTGTAGTCATTTGATCCCAATAGCTATTGGTAATAGTACCACTAAATCCGACTAAACCATCTTTATTAGGCGTACTACTTGTTACCATGCCAGTGGCATAGGTATTCATTATGGTACTAGTAGGGCCCGATTGAGTTCCTACTAAGCCACCCGTGTTATTTCCAGTATTTGTTACAGCACCTGTGGCATAGCTATTACTTATAGTGCCTCCAAGTCTCTGGTCCCCCACCAACCCACCTACGTGGAGGCCACCAAGAGTCTCACCCGTCACAGTACTTGTAGCATAGCTGTTACGAAGAGAAGCATCCGCTACTAGTCTGCCCACCAAGCCACCCACGTTACTAGCACCTGTCACGGCCCCTGTGGCATAGCTGTTTCTAATTCTTCCACCATTTTGCACCCCCACCAAGCTACCTGTGTAAGAATTACCACGCACTGCTACATTCTCTAGGCCTATTTGGCTCAAGGTACCTGATGTCGCCCCAAAAAGTCCCGTTTCATTAGGATTAGAGGGCCTATTTATATAAAGATTGCGTATAACAAAACCCCTGCCCTCGAAAGTGGCTGTAAAAGGGGTATCTGTTGCATCAGTACAATCCCCATCTCTGCTACAAGCTCCTATGGGCTCCCAGCCCTCTACTACCCCAGTACCCGTGAAGGAAGCACTCATCCCCCATTTACTATTTCCAAGGTCTATATCAGCAACTAGTTCATAGCCCCTGCAACCTGTAGCAGGGCAACCACTAGTTAAACCTGTGTCACTAGAGCTTGTCTTGTAGCTAGTTCCTGATAGGTTGTATCTAATATTATTTAATTGTTCGGGCATACAAATATCTATCAGACCATCTGAATCTGTATCCACTCCTTCATTTTGGCAAACTACAGGAGAAGGAGAACCACCACCACCACTACTACTACCGCAATCTATAAGAAAGCTAGTCGCCATCCCAAGCATTAAGACTAGGTATAGTATTTGATTACCTTGTTTGCTTTGAACGAAGCTAGGGCCTGCCGAAATTTTATTTATTTTACTAAACATGTTCTTTTCTCCAAGTTTTATCTACCTATATTTGTATGCCTATAAGAATAGTATGATATAGCTAAAAAAATATTATATAAACTTCTTTTACTATAGTATAAAAAAGCAATATATTTTTTAACAGAGGTATTTTGATTTTGATAATCATACATAGCCTTGGTAAAAAGCCAAAGTCCTCCTAAAATGCTTGAATACCTAAGAATTTTTATGTTGACGAACCCTTGTACTATAGTCCCCTGAATGTATGGAAAATAATCCCTTATTGGAAAGACCGCCCCTACCCGCCTTTGATCGTATACAAACTCAACACGTAGTTTCAGCAGTAGAGAAAATTTTGCAACTTTCTCATGAAAGGCTAACCCTCCTTGAAGCAAAGATAGAAACGGGGCAAAGAATGAATTGGGCTAACCTTATAGAAGAAATCAATATGATTGAATATGAAATCAGTCGAACTTGGGGGCCTGTAAATCATCTCATGGGTGTCAAAAATGAAGAACCGCTACGAAGGGCCTTTGAAACTGTTCAACCTGAGATTATAAAATTTTTCCTACGCTTAGGGCAAAGTGAAAAGCTATATCAAGCCTATCAAAAGTTAGATAAAGAGTTATCGCAAGAAATTTCATCTGGAAATGAAAATAAAGAAATCAAAATTCAAAAACGTATTTTAGCCCTTAGACTAAGGGAGGCAAAACATTCGGGAGTAGGTCTTTCAGGCAAATCTAAAGAACGCTTCAATGAGATAGCAACAGAGCTAAGTCACGCGAGTACACTTTTTGCCAATCATGTACTCGATTCAACAAAGGCCTTTACCCTAGATCTTTTTCACCCTAGTGATGTAGAGGGCTTACCCACTTTTGCCTTAGAAATGGCAGCACAAAATTATAGAAAACTACACTCCCCTGTAAATGAAGTACAAGAAATAGCAAAGAGCAAAAATCATTCTGATAGTCAGGATGCAGATTCTTCGAAAATGGGCTGGACTATAAGCTTAGATGGGCCCTCCTTTATGTCTTTCATGCAACATGCAAAGCATCGCAAACATCGTGAAACTATCTATAAGGCTGCCATCACCCGTGCCTCAAGTCTTGCTGAAGACTCCCAAAATAACAATACAGGCCTCATCGTAAAAATTCTACGACTAAGAAAGGAACAGTCAAAACTTCTTGGGTTTCAAAACTATGCTGAACAAAGAATAGACACTCGCATGGCTAAAAATGTAAAGGAAGTTTATGAGCTACTAGAAACATTAAGAAAACCCGCCTTTGAAATTGCAAAAAAAGAATTAGAAGAGCTAAGAAAACTTGCACGTGAGTTGAAACAAGAAGAAGAACTAGAGCCTTGGGATGTACCCTATTATGCTGAACGTTTACGTGAAAGACTTTTTGATTTTACAGAAGAAGAACTTAGAAGTTATTTTACGCTAGATAAGGTTTTAGATGGCCTCTTCCTCCTATCAAAAAATTTATTTCATATTAATATAGTCGCAGAAAATGAATCCAAAGACAATGCAAGCCTTGTAAGTAAATGGCATCCCGATGTGCGTTTTTTTAAGATTTATGATGAAACAAATAAACATATAGCCTCCTTCTATTTAGATCCTTATTCCCGCCCTGAAAACAAAAGGGGGGGGGCGTGGATGGATGATTGTATAGGACGTAAACGCTTGGGAGGTAAATTAGAATTACCTGTTGCCTATCTTGTTTGCAATGCAGCCCCACCCCTAGCCTCCTCTCCAGGCATCGAAAAGAAACCTGCCTTGATGAACTTTCGAGAAGTAGAAACCCTCTTTCATGAATTTGGACATGGCCTACAACACCTGCTCACTCAAATTGAGTACCCTGATGTAGCTGGTATAAATGGGATAGAATGGGATGCCGTTGAATTTCCAAGCCAATTCATGGAAAACTGGTGCTATCATAAACCTTGCCTACTCTCTTTAAGTTCTCATTACAAAACTGGTGCCCCCTTACCCCCATCACTCTTTGATAAAATAAAAAATGCTAGGAATTTTAGGAGTGCAAGCATGACTCTACGTCAAGTTCGCCTTGCCCTTCTCGATATGGAGTTACACACAAAATTTGATATAGAATCGAAAGAAGAAGATTTATTTGAAATACAAGCAAAAGTAGAGAAACTCACAGCCACCCTGCCCTCCCTTGCTGAAGATAGGTTTTTATGTACTTTTAATCATATCTTTGCAGGGGGATATGCAGCGGGATATTATAGCTATAAATGGGCAGAGGTTCTTGCAGCAGATGCCTTTAGTGCATTTGAAGAAGCCTTAACAACGAAAACAGAAGGAGAAAAACAATCACTAAATCCCCGTCCTATCTCAAATCAATTTTACGAATTGGGTCTACTCTTTAGAAATACAGTCCTTGCCTTGGGAGGAAGCCTCGATCCCAATGAAGTCTTCCAAAGTTTTAGGGGCAGGGCTCCTAATGCAGAAAGCCTCCTGCGACAAACAGGTCTATTGTAAAAAAAATAAATTTGCTTTTCTCAAATTACTAAATTAGAACATTTATATAAAATCTATACTATATAAATTACTTCTAAATAAAGACTAAGGGCTGTTGGAAATAGAGGGGATGTCTCCCGTATAATAATATCTCATTACGCAAGGGGTCAAGTAACTGTTGAAAATAGGGAAGGTACCTCCCTTATAGCACAGTCATAATTAAAATAGATTTTCATTCATCTTAGTTTTTTACTCATAAGAAATTTGAATTATATATTTGACAATATTCTTAACTCATTTTGAATTGCTTGTTATATGCAATCCTCTTTAGTGTTAAATCTCTATCAAAATCAAAAAAAGATTTTATCTTTCTCCCTTCTAACCCTTTTCCTAGCTATTTCTTTTTCCTGTAGTTGCAGTAAATCAACTACTGATGATGCTGACAAGATGCCTCCTGTTGTCATCGATCCAACAAATCCAACAACTCCAACTACTCCAACAACTCCAACTACTCCAACTACTCCAACTACTCCAACTACTCCAACTACTCCAAGTACTCCAGTAGTACCTAACCTTGCAGTAAACATAGATAGCCTAGCCTTGGGGGGCGCTAGTGGTCTTTCAAGAGTCTTCCAAGTTACATCAAATGTAGCCTGGACCATAAATAATACCCCCTGTACAAGCTTGGGTTGTACTATCTCTCCTAATGCAGGGCTAGGTTCAAATAGCCCCCAAAATGTAACTGTGACATTAGAAGTCAATAGCCTTAGAAACAATGTCTTAGAACAAGGAAGTTTTTCAGTCAATGCAGGTACAGGTGCAGATGCCCTTTCGCATAGTGTGCTTTTAAGTCGTACTATCTCTTGCTTTGATGAGCCAGGGGGAAGTGGAGCCCCCGACACCTCCTTTACTCCAAATTTGACTACCACAAATATTGCGAGTGTAGTTGGACGTTATTGGAATTTTTGTACTATTACTAGTTCTAAAAGAAATAGTTTTTATACTCTGAATGTAAGCACCCTCTCTGCCCAAACTGATAAGACAAACATAGCCATTTTGACAACCACCGGAGGAGGCACTGGAGGCGACTTAGGTTGTGAAGGAGTAGGTAATCAACTTACTCAATTTGAGTTTAGGGATATAAATGCCTGCTCCACCCAAGCAGTGCCTATAACTGCAAATAAATTCAGAGCTCGATGGGGTGTACTTCCAGCTCAAGATGGTGTATTAGAAAACGATGCTACTTGTACCCTAATCTTAGATGGCTCTTACAAATACAACCAAAGGTTGCGGGGTAAGATTTCTAATTGTATAGTTAAACTTGTTGTTCCGTGGGATACCACGGTATACTACTCTGCAACTTTCTCTTCTATTAATCTACGCTTATGGTAGTATAAATTAAAAACTTTGCTTGTACTAAATTCTTTTAGAGGCTAAACCTATCCTTTTTATAGAGTGGCAACAAGGATGAGGGAAAACCTAAACACCATATAAAACTCAGGCTATGAACATATATCCACACTAGTGTTGATAATATTGGTAATGCAAGTTGAAGTGTTGCTCGTAAAATTTGCATGATTGACAGGACAAGTACCCACCACCCTTGCAATCCTTGTACTATCCCATCTTACATTCGTGTACAATGGTCCTAAAAAAAGACAACCGGGACCATCGGTAAAACCCAAAACCCCACCTCCATCTGTTATAATTGGCGAATTTACATTTGAGCGAGTATAGGCATTTCGTATAGTGCCGTCACCAACGGCCATGGCATTCTGCGCTATTAGACCTCCCGCCACCCCAGAACCTATACCTACTCCTGTTCCAGATGCAGAAACTGTTCCCGTAGAGTAGACTCTATCTATAGTGGTTGTGGCCCCAGCGAAAATAAATCCTACTAAGCCACCCACCCTACTTAGCCCACTCACATCACCCGTGGCATAAACAGAAAAAAGATTAGATTGGGATATTGACCCCACTGCCCCACCTAAATACTGAGCGTTTCCAGAAATGGAACAAGAAGAGCTAGAATTATTTATACGTGAATTGGTGAACATACTCCCAACCAACCCTCCTATAGTCTCACCATTTCCAGAGATGACACAAGAAGAGCTAGAATTACTTATCTCTGAATTAGCGACCATACTGCCAACCAACCCTCCCAAGGCATTCCCATTTCCAGAGACTGAACCTGAGGTACTAGAACCTTCTATTGTAGAAGTATTCATAAGACCAACAAGACCACCCACGAAATTACCTGTATCACTCGAAATTGAACTCGAAGAGCTAGAATTATTTATCTGCGAATTAGCTATCATACTACCCACCAAACCTCCCAAGCTCTCCCCATTTCCAGAGACTGAACCTGAGGTGCTAGAACCTTCTATTACAGAAGTGTTCATAAAACCAACAAGGCCACCCAAAAAATCACCTACATCACTCAAAATTGAATTCGAAGCTCTAGAATTATTTATACGTGAATTAGTCTCCATATTGCCCACTAAGCCTCCTATGCCATTGCCATTTCCAGAAATTGTACCTGAAGCTCTAGCATTATTTATCTCTGAATTAGCCACCACGCTACCCACTAAGCCTCCTATAGAAGTACCTGCATTACTAGAAATACTACCCGAAAAACTAGAATCATCAATTCTAGTATTATTTGCAAAACCCACTACCCCACCAACACGATTTGATATTGAATTCATAGTAAGATTATCAACATGTACATTCCTAATAGTTCCCTCATTTATTTCTCCTATCAAGCCCCCTACCCCCACTAATGCGACTGTATTATTTATGTTTACATTTAACACATTTAGATTGGAGACAGAGGAACGAGAAGAAAGGTGTGAAAAAAGACCTAACCTATTCATTTGCATACCCGTTAAAATTATATTAGAAATAGTAAGCCCATTGCCTTCAAAGACGACTATAGTAGAATTTATTTCAGTACCATTGTATATGGGATGCATATTTACAGCAGCCCAAGCAGGATTATCTCGAAGGCCAAGCCAAGCAGGGTCCTCCCTTCTATTGTTTTCTGCCTCATTCATGTCTAAATTTAGTATTAAATCTACATACATCCTCTGGCGCCCCCATTTTGCATTCCATTCTATACTCTGATTCCCCAAGAAATCAGAGGCAAGCATAGACCATTTTTGGAGACCCTCAGGGAAGGCTAATTTATAGTGGTCGTTTTCTTGCCCCGTGCCACACACAAAGGGGGCATATGCGGGTATACTATATTGATCAAAGCCTGCATTCTTACAATTGAGGTAAATAAGGTCATTTATAGAATTTCTCTTACATTGAAATAAGGTAAAAATACATATGAATATAATTATTCCCCCCCTTATTTTTTTTTCACTACTTATCATAAAATGTATCTACTAAACTCTCAGAGTCCTTCCTAAGTAATATCGAGTCTATAAGAAGCTATCTTAATAAAAAGAGTTTTTTATAAATTAGGGAACAAACTTATATAAAGACTTATAATTACATGAAAATCTTTTCTGTTTATTAGGTTACTTAAATTCTAAATTTTTTAACTTTTAGGAAAGTTTGCCCCATGTAGAGGAGATACCCCTACCTGTGAAAGTCTTTCTCTTATAGTCAATAATGAAGCTACGCTTGTCGATTTTATCTATGTTAATGAGAACTATTTTAATAACTCCATTTTGGATACCATCATTACTATTCGGAATTTATATGAGTCTAATGCTTACTAAGGGTATTTCAGCTGAGGTTAGGGATTCATCAGCAGACGTATTGACTTTTAAAAATGGATATCAAGTTTCTGGAAAAGTCGAAGACATGAATATTGAAAAAATACGTTTCCAAAAAAAACAAGGTGGTACCGTTTATTATCCTATAGAAAGCATAAAATTTATTTGTTATCATTCCTCTTATAGGGGCTGTTCATTGAGTACTCCTGGACAACGTTTTTGGCGTTCCCTCCTTCTCCCTGGCCTTGGGCAAAGTTACGGCAGGCAATATGGGGCAGCATGGGCCTTTGGTATTTTAAATTATACGTTTTTAGGTCTTAGTGCATATCTATACAGTGAATTTCAAAATGCAAACAAACTTGCTAATGAAAAAGTTGATAATAGAATTTCGCATCAGGATCGAATCACAGACTTAAACAACAATAATAAGAAGGCAGATAGTGCATACAATAGCTTCCAGGCGGTATTTTTAGTCACTACACTCATTTATATTCTACAACTTTATCATGCATATAATAATGGTTTTGTGCCTCTTTCTTTAGTAAAAAAAGATTTTGAGATAAAAGCAACTAGCAATCTAGAAAAAATGCAATACGAAAGAAATAAGAATACAATGAATGAAGATACAGAATTTAATACAACTTTAGGAAATGATTTTGAAACATTCATTCCCACTTCGAGCACTACCCTATCTTTAGAAAAGAGCTCTATAGAACTCGAATGGGCATCATTGTACTCAAAAAGATTTACTCAAAATCAAGACATCGCCTTAAATTATTCCTATAATTTTTAAAAATCATGAAAAAAAATATAAACCCTATCTCTATAAAGAAAGAAAATCAAACGCATTCAAAAAAAGATGTTTTTAAAGTTTCTTTTTTTAACATACGTTTTAAATTACTCGTGGCTGTTGTGAGTTTAATCACTATTTCCTTATTTGGAATGGGTTACCTAAGCTCATATTTCTTCTCAAATGAAACTAAAATTCGCATTCAAGAGTTTAACTTGGATATAGCCCAAGCCCTTGCAAGGGAAATGAACAAAGAATTAAATTTACTTGAACGCGAAGCAAAAACTATACATTTCCTATATCAAAATAAAAAGGACATCGCTTTAAAACTCTTTCATTCAAATTCTGACTATGTTTTTTATTCCAGTATTAATAAGAAATATATAGTTTCTAAAGTGACATCCAAAGAATTATTTTCTAAGGGCCTATATAACGAGACCTTCTTGAAATCTCAAAAAATAAAAAAAGAAACTATAAAAAAAACATATGAAGTAAATTTCCCCTTCTTTAAGGAAGCAAGCCAAACTGGTTTTGCCATATTCAATGCTTCAATAGAAAATATACCCCTCCTTGGCATTTGTTTAGAAATAAATTCCTCCCTGATTGTTCTTTATGTTTATCCCAAAGAAATTTTTTCAAAATTTGGTAACAATGGTCTAGTAAATACCTATATGACTGACCCTCTAGGAAATATAGTGGCTCATCAAAATTTGAGTATTTATACTAATCATCTGAATGCAAGCTCTAGTCCCCTTGTCAAATCAATGAATGCTAGCCAACTCAACTCTGTTCAATTGAGCTACAAAGATACTGATAAAAAAGATTATCTCGGTTCGTATTCTCGTATAGATAAGTGGAAGCTTGGAGTGGTGGCGTATGTCGAAGAAGATGTTGTTTTCAAACCTGTACGTCAGCTTTTAATAAGAAATTTTTTAATCACTTTTATTATACTCATTTTAGCCTTAATTTTCATTTACTTTTTTGCAAAAACTTTGATTGTCCCCATTCTTGGCCTAATGCATGCCACCCAAGAAATAGAAAGGGGGCAATACGACATCACAATCACTCCTACTTTTAAAGATGAGATAGGAAGCTTAACCTATTCATTTAATGAAATGGCAAAGGGTCTAGGTGAAAGAGAAAAAATTAAAGATGCCTTTGGGCGTTTTGTAAACAAGGAATTAGTTGAGAAGGCTTTAAAAGGAGAAATTAAATTAGGTGGGGAAAAAAAATATGCCTCTATATTTTTTTCCGATTTACGAGGCTTCACAGCCATTTCCGAAAAAATGTCGCCCGAAGATATCGTACGTTTTTTAAATAATTATTTTAGTGAGATGGTTACTTGTATTGATAAAAATTTTGGTACAGTAGATAAGTACATAGGTGATGCCATTATGGCCCATTGGGGAGCCCTTCATAAGGAATCTGATGGGAATGAAACAGAAAATGCTATTAATGCTGCTTTAGCCATGCGTCTTACCCTATTGGAATTTAATAAAACAAACAAATGGCCTAAAACACAAATAGGTTGCGGTATTAATACAGGTGAGGTTGTGTCGGGGCAAATAGGTTCTGAAAATAGACTTGAATATACTGTAATAGGAGATACAGTAAATTTGGCTTCACGAATTGAGGCACTCAATAAGCCCTTTGGCACAGATATACTAGTCTCTTCCTTTTCATACGAGCGTGTAAAAGATATCTTTAAATTTGAGAAAATGCCTTCAATAAAAGTTAAGGGCAAAGAAAATGAACTCTTTATTTATGCTGTCCTTGGACGCAAAGATGACCCAAAATGTCCTCAGAGCTTAAATGAGATTAGGAAAATAATAGGCATATCTACACCACCTCCATATAATAGAATGAATACGAAAGAAGAGAAATATAAGGTTATAGGAAATTAGTACATATATTTTATGGAGATAAAACCTTCCAAAGAACTCTGGAAATTATCAAAACAAGATCATTTTTTCCTTGGTCTTTCATTGCTTTTCTTATTCTTTTCTTCTACTCAACTCTATTATGATTTTCATCATAATTTTGAAAGCTCAAAAAATGAACTCATAGGGAAGGTAGTTATAAAAGAAAATAGGGCGGAAAGAAAATTCCATAAACAAAGTACTTGGGAAAATATTTCAAGTAGTTACCCCCTGTACAATAAAGATACTTTACTGACAGGAGAAAACTCTTCTGCCTTAATTTTACTCAATGATGGTACTCAAATAGATTTAAATTCTAAAACGATGGTGATACTCGATTTAAAAAATGAAGATAAGGGAGTTGTCCTAAAAAAAGGAGGCTTGAATATCGAACTTGATGATAATCGAAAGATAAAAAATAATTTAAAGATATCTTCAGGCTCTAGCGAAATTGAAGTGAGTGAGGGGAAATTAGTGCTTGAAAAAGCTGAAGAAAAATCAAATCAAAATAAAGATGATACTTTAGATGAGGATGAGGAAGTACCCTCATCTGAAGAAAATACATATTCTAAAGATAATAATGATTTAGCTCTTACAAAATCAAAAGCAACTTCTAAAAAGAAAGAGGAATATACTACTCGTAAAAGCGATGGTGATGATGAATTAAAAATAAATGTCATCAGGGGGAATACCACTGTATCAAAATCAAAGGGTAAAAAAATAGAGCTAAGGCAAAATCAAAGCCTAAAAATAAATAAAAAACAAAATACAATAGTGGACGTACCTGTAATACCAGAAGCACCACAAAATAGTTATAGGCGTTTTATTCATCATAAGGGGGAAGAAATAGCCTTTGTTTGGAAAGTGTCTCAAAGTGATATAAAAGTTACACAAATAGAACTCAGTAAAGATGAATATTTTAGAAATAAAAAAATAGAAAAGAAAATTAAAGAGAACCTTTCAAATTCTAATTCCACAAAACTTAGACTTTCAGCGGGAACGTACTATTGGAGATTAAAATATAAAAATAAAACAGAAAAGTCATTCAATTATTCAGCATCTAATAAACTTTATATTTTAGAGGCCCCATATACTTTGATAGGACACGTAACTCAAAGTAACCTTACAGAAACGACAAGCACAAATGGAGAGAAAAAAAAGATAATAAATTTTTCATGGGGAGAAGTACCTGTAGCTACAAGTTATAATATTGAAATATCTAAAGATAAGGACTTTAAAACTAAATTTTATTCTCGTGACCTAAAAGGAACATATATGTCTCTTGGACTTCCCGCAGGGAAATACTACTGGCGTTACAAAGTTTCTGCAGGTAAAAATTCTACCCCTCTTATTTCACCTATAAATCAGCTTGATGTTAAAAAGATAGAGCAAGAAAATCAAGCTTTAATAGGAGAAGATTTTCAAAAAGCTCTAAAAACGAATACAGGTGAAATCGATGTAAAAAAAATAGAAGAAAATAGCAAGCAATTACATGAGGAATTAAAAAAACAACAAGCAGAGGAAAATAAAAATCTTTTAGATAAGGAAAAAAGTGAGGAATATCAAAAAGAGAGCGAAGAAAAAGATGAATCCCCATCATCATCTATTCTATTACTCCAACCTAAGTTAGGTTCATCGTATAACTTAAATACGATTCAAAAAGATGATGGTTTACTCTTTAAATGGAAGCAAGATACGAGTACACCAAATATAAGTTATAAGCTACAAATGGCCTATGATAAACAATTTAGAAATATCGTATTCACAGAAACCACAAAACATACATATTATTCTCTTACTAAATCCCTTAGGCCAGGGAAATATTTTTGGAGAATAGGAGAAGCACAAGAAGGTGACGAGGAAAAAGAAATACATTCTATAAATTCAGATATTTTTCATTTTAAGATAGAAGATGCTTCTCTATCTTTAGTAGCACCCAAAAATAAAGTCACCTTTTCCCCCGAAGATAGCAAAATATCCTTTGAATGGGAAGAGCTCCCCTACTTTAAAGGAAAATATGAATTGCGTCTTGCCTATGACACAAAATTTAAAAAACTATTTCAAAGCATTAAAGTAGAGGGTAATACATATACTTTATCAAAACCCAAATTACATAATAAGATTTTATATTGGGAAGTTCGTGCCTTTCAAACTAAGAACGAAGCTAAAAACAATAATGAAAAATTGTATGCAATTAGCCCCATTCACGAATTTAGATTGCTGAATTATCTTTCCGAAATCAAGCTTAGGGATGGCAGAAACATCAAAGGTTTCATTATTAAAATGAGTAAGGGTAAGGCTATCATTGATACCAACAAGGAAATTCTAAGTGTTCCCCTTGAAGATTTAGTAGATGACGAAATAAAATGATTACAATTTCAGATTAAAAATGTCACAACGTATAAAACTAGCAGATATAGAGGCCATAGAAATTGAAGGAGATAAAGATGCTCCCATCATTATTTTATTACATGGCTATGGGGCAAGTGCTCATGACCTTTATCCACTGCATGCAGAATTATCTCTTACAATAAAGCCCTCTTGGTACTTTCCCAATGGTATAGTTAAGGTACCCTTAGGGCCCCACATTTATGGAAGGGCTTGGTTTCCCATAGATATGGAAGCCCTTTTAGAAGCAAGGGCAAGGGGTACTTGGCGTGAGATGAGTAGGGATTTGCCATTAGGAATAGGAGAGGCCCAAAAAAAAATAAACGACTTCATGGAAGCCCTTCAAGCTCAAAAAAAGATGAGTTCTGATGAATTTTCTAAAAAAGTATTTATAGGGGGGTTTAGTCAAGGAGCCATGTTATCTACTCAAGTTGTGTTAAATAGAGAAGATGAAATAGCAAAACTCATACTTTTATCAGGAACTCTCTTAGCAAAAGAGGAGTGGACTCTCAAAGCAAAAAACAAAAAAAATATAAAATACTTTCAAAGTCATGGACAAGGAGACATGGTTTTACCCTTTGAGATGGCAATGGAATGGAGTAAAATTTTAGATGAAGCGGGCTGGAAGGGAGAATTTCATTCTTTTTCTGGTGGACACGAAATACCTTACCCCATTGTTAAAAAATTAGAGAAATTTATTTATGAATAAGCAAATAGCTGTTTTAGCGGGGGATGGGATAGGTCCAGAAGTCATGGAAGTGGCACTTGAAATCTTACAAGGGGCACTAAAAAAACACCAAAAAAAAAATGGCAATAGTGATAATTTTATTTTTCAAGAGGCTCTAGTCGGGGGGGCAGCCCTTGATGCAAAAGGGCATCCCCTACCTCCTGAAACTCTTAAAGTATGCGAACAAAGTCAGGCTATTTTATTTGGTTCTGTTGGAGGGCCTAAATGGGAGAAACATCCTCCGACTCTACAACCTGAACGAGGTGCCCTCCTCCCTCTTCGTAAGCACTTTGAACTTTTTGCCAATCTTAGACCTGTAAAATTATATCCTGAACTTGTTTCTAGTTCACCCTTGGCACCTTCAAGGATAGTAGAGGGTGTAGATTTGGTTGTTATACGAGAATTGACAGGAGGAATTTATTTTGGTAAACCTTCAGGCAGAGAGGGTACAGGTGAGAAAGAAAAGGGATTTGACACCATGATTTATCATCGCTATGAAATAGAACGCATTGCTAAAATAGCCTTTGATGTGGCCTCAAAAAGAAAAAAAAAGGTGTGTAGTGTAGATAAAGCGAATGTTTTATCAAGTATGGTTTTTTGGAGAGAAGTAGTTACAAATTTTGCCCAAAGCTATAATAAAAATAAAAGCGATGTCATCTCCCTAGAACATATTTATGTTGATAATGCTGCTATGCAACTCATCTTAAATCCAAGTCGCTTTGATGTGCTTTTATGTGAAAACATGTTTGGAGATATTTTAAGTGATGAAGCTTCTGTTCTTGGAGGAAGCTTGGGGATGCTAGCTTCAGCCTCCCTTTCTGAAAATGGTTTTGGACTTTATGAACCCGCAGGAGGTAGTGCACCTGATATTGCAGGCAAGGGGCTAGCTAATCCCATTGCACAAATTTTATCTAGCGCGCTCATGCTACGTTATAGTTTTGGTTTAGAAGATGTGGCGGCAAACATTGAAAATGCAGTGCAAAGTGCACTCAAATCAGGGGCTCGCACTAAAGATATAATAGAAAATTTTAGTGGCACAAGTAAAAAAAATGAATATGTAAGTACAAAGGAAATGGGAGAGACCATACTCGCTGCCCTCACCTAGTAATAAACTTTTGTACAGTACTTTTAGAAAAATAAAGCTTGGGTTTTGTCTTTCTGATTGTTAGTCTATATGCTCAAAAAATATATCAAAAAAAACATAAAGCCACACTAGGCTAAATTTTTTATCACCAAAATCAATGAAGGCATGTCTTGTCTATATAACCACTGCATCTCTTGAGGAAGCAAAAAAAATTAGCTATCTACTCATAGAAAAAAATTTAGTGGCTTGTGCTAATATTATCAATGGAGTTACCTCAATTTTCGAATGGGAAGGAAAAATTCAAGAACAAGGAGAATATCTTCTTCTTGTAAAAAGTAGAATTGAACTCTTTGAAATTCTTAAAAAAGTTGTCCTAAAGAATCATTCCTATCATTGCCCTTGTATTACAATGCTTCCTATTTTGAAGGGGCATAAAGAATTTCTAGATTGGATTTCTCAAAAAACGACAAAGAATAAAATACAAACTAAAGTACATAGCATTAGCAAAACTAAAAAGGGAAAAAAAATCATATAAAATTTGTATAGGTGAGTGGTGGATATGCAAGACATCAAACAAAAGGTACTACACTCACTAGGTCAAAAAAAAAATTCTGTCGCTATTTTGTCTATTTCTGGTGGGCGGGACTCAATGTTGCTACTTCGTATTTTCTATGAATTATATCAAAGTAAAGAAATACCCCAACCTCTTGTATTTCATTTCAATCATAAATTACGTTCCACGTCCAATCAAGATGCTCAACTTGTATCTAAATATTCTAAAGAGTTCAAACTTCCATTTTTTTATACAGAAAGAAATGTTGGATCTATAGCAAAGAAAATAAAAATGAGCATAGAAGAAGTTGCTCGTCATTTGCGTTACAAACACCTTAGCAAACTTGCAATCAAAGTAAATCAAAGTTATATCGTAACAGCGCATCATGCAGACGATTATCTTGAAAGTATTCTTATTCATCTTATACGAGGTGGGGGACCAAAATCCCTTGAAACCCTAGGACTTTGGACAAGTTTTAGAAACGTTGAAATTTTCAGACCCCTCCTCTTCTATAATAGAATTGAAATCAATGAAATGATAAAAAATAAACATATAGAATTCTATGAAGATGAAAGCAATGAAAGTATGCTTTATTTACGTAATCGTATCAGGAAAACTATCACACCCCTACTTTTACAAGAGGGGCTAGCACCAAAAAAATTATGGGAAAATTTTCACTCACATGAACTCTCTCTTTTTCAAGAACTTGATTTGAGGATACATAAGCATCATAATAATCATATAACGAACAACCACAAATCACAATATGAAATCGAATATTTGTATTTAGATAGAAGTTTTTTTTTTAGGTCCTTAGACTTAAAAATTTTCTTAGACCTAGCCCTTAAAAAAATATCCCTTCCCCCACTAGAAAGAAATGCTCTCAAGGAAATCATAAAACAAATCACAAGGGGAGGGAGGGGGTTTCGCTTGTACTATGAAACAAAATTTTTTGTACTTTGTTCAAATAGAAAAGATGGGGTATGGCTTTTGCGCAAGGGAACAGCAATCTTTCAAAAATATAAAATAGAAGAAATATCAGCAAAAACACCTGAATTATATACAAGTCTCTATAAGGTTTCCTATAATCATAAAGTAAAAAATATTCTTCTAGCAAGAAATGAAATCTTTCTACCCTATAGAGAGGGTCTAAAGGTATACACAAAAATAGGTCATAAAAAATTAAAAAAGGTATTTCAAGAAAGAAATCTTCCTAAAGTACTACGTACTAAAATTCCTATTATATACAATACTGAAACTAAGGTTGTTTCTAAAATATTATTTTCATTTTGGGAAAACGAAAGGGACTATCACTAAAACCCAAAAAAGATAGAATATTTATTTTTATTCCCACTCCCTAGGATACGTATCTAAAATTAAATTTGCTTGGGGAATAACACCTTCAGGATAAAGACCTCTGTACACAAGGGCTGCCTGTGCCTCAGGAATATCAGAAAAAGAAGTAAGGAGGGCACCTTTATCAGGAATAGCTATATTTACAAATGGACTACCTGTATAAAGACCAATGATTGAGATCCTTTCACTATCCTTTTGTTTATTTACTAAAATAATGTTTTTATTCCAAGCTTGAATGTATCCACCTTGACTTGGAAGTTCTATCATTACAATAGAAGAAGGGTCACCTCTTAAAATACTATCCCATAATTTTTTAGGGCTTTGCAAAGTATGTATTTTACGGCTTTCGATTCCCATAAGCCTTGCCTCTTCTATCATTATTTTTGTTTGTGTATAGAGTTCAACTCTCGACACATCCTCTTTTTTCAGACACTCAAAAATTTTTCTAAGAGAAGTGATACTCAAACGAGCTAGGGTTGTAGTTAGGCTTTGACCACTCTGCTTATATTTTTTTTGAATCCATTCATGCTTTTTTTCACTTTTTAATAACTCTCTTTGCCATAATCTTTCTAATTCTTTTTTATTTTTTATAAATGAAAGCCCTATCTGTTTTTCATTTTCTATAAAAAGCCCCCTACTCCATTTTACGCGTAACTGACGGAGAACGCTTTGATCCAAATCACTTATAGGAAGCCTTCCTGCCCTAAAATCATCTAAGAGAGTTTCATACATGCTCTTCAATATTTTATCTTGCTTACTCATTATGATAATATCTAAACCTGCTTGCATGGCAAGACGAGCAAGCTCCAAAGGGCTATATCGAGTAGAAACCGCCTTCATCTCCATAGCATCAGAAACCACAAGGCCCTCGTACCCCATTTGCTTACGTAAAATGCCTTTAATAATCTTACTAGATAAGGTAGCAGGCCTTTCTTGATCTAGGGCAGGAAAAAGTATATGAGCACACATCACAGCATCTACTAGGCCCGCCTTTATACTCAAAGTAAAGGGAAGGAGCTCATTATTTTGTATTTCTTTTAATCCCTTATCTACTAGAGGCAAGGCCAAATGAGAGTCTACAGAAGTGTCCCCATGACCTGGAAAGTGTTTTACAACCCCTAATGAAAGAGCTTCTCTATTTCCCGACAAGTAATGTTTTCCCAACTCCCCCACTATGTAAGGATCACTAGCCATAGACCTTGTATTGATGACAGGATTTTTAGGATTACTATTTACATCTAAGACAGGGGCAAGAACCCAATTGATGCCAAGTTTACGTAATTCAAAACCTGTAACAAAGGCAACCTCACTCAGTAAAGTTTCTATAAGACTTCCTAAGAACATAGATTTTCCGAACTGTATGGGCATAACTTCCCTTATTTGTCCTAAAGTCATAGCAGCTGGAAAAGTAGAAATGTGTTCTGGCCCTAGGCGTCTCACCCTGCCATGTTCTTGGTCTGTTGAAATCAATAAAGGAATTCTAGTACTTTGAATGCTTGCTTCTTGTAAGTTTTTATTCAGTAAACGTATCTCTTGATTGTTTCCAAAATTTCCTGCAAATAAAATCACCCCTCCTAATTTATATTTTTTAAGCCATGTTAGTGTTTCTTGAGTAAAAGTTTTACCCTCAATACCTGTATGAAATATCTGCCCCACCTTCTCCTCTAGAGTCATAGAGTTCAGTATGCTTTGTATGATTGCTTCATCTACTTTTAAAGGAGATGCTTCTTGGAAAGGATATAAAAGTTTTTCAAGAAAACTTTCTTCTAAAAGTTTTTTCAAAAAAAAATGACTCCTCACCTTTGGAAAATAAAAAAAAGAAAGGAAAAAGAAGATTCCTAAAAAAGTAAAAAAAACTAAGACCTTGTTATTTCTTAAAAAATACATGATTTTTTTATGAAATCTACTCTTGGTACTCGCCACTCAAATCAAGTTTCAAATCAATCTTCTAATCAATTTTCTAGGCTTAGTTTCAATGTATAAGCTAACTACAAAACTGACTATAATCTATTGTATCTTTAGGACACTCTCTTATCATTTTTTCTTGTATGAGTTCTTCAAGGGCAGCTGCGTATTCTAAAATTTTTTGATCTGCCATCTCTGGAGCTATCAATTGTAAGCCAAGGGGTAAGCCATTAGAGAGCCCCATAGTAATATTCAAACAAGGTAAACCTGCTAGGGCGGAAGGTATGGTAAATAAATCGCTCCTATACATAGCAAGCGGATCTTTCTTTTCACCAAAGTGAAATGCAGGAAAGGGTGAGGTGGGGGAAAGAATGAAATCAAGCTTTTGAAAATGAGTAGAAAATTCATTTTGAATACACTGACGCAACTTTTGGGCCCTCTTGTAATAGGCATCATAATAACCACTAGACAAAACAAAGGTACCTAATAAAATACGTCGACGCACCTCTGCCCCAAAACCATTCGTGCGAGATTGGATGTACAATTGTTTTAAATCTTCTGATTTTGAAGCTCGTACCCCATAGCGTATTCCATCAAAGCGTCCCAAATTACTTGAAGCTTCTGCCGTGGCAAGTATGTAGTACACAGCAATAGCATATTTCTCTAATTCAAAGGTAACATCAACAACTTCTGCATCCCAGTTTTCCTTTATCCATCTTACAGCTTTTAATGTCCTTTCTCTCACCAAAGGCTCTGTTTCCCCCTCCTTTCCCAACTGTAAGCCTATTTTTAATTTTTTAAGATCTTCTTTTTTGGGTATAGAAAGCTTGGCAAGTATAGGTAACTCCTCTGTTTTTATTTCAGAGGTGCTATCTTTTCTATCATGGCCATGAATGGAGGAAAGTAAGAGGGCAGAATCAGAAACTGATCTTGCAAACACCCCTATTATATCTAAACTAGAAGCAAAGGCGACTAGACCATAGCGGGACACTCGTCCATAACTAGGCCTCATCCCTACCACCCCACAAAATGAAGCCGGCTGTCGGACAGAGCCACCTGTATCTGAACCAAGGGCAAGGGGAGTAATAGAGCTAGCTACGCATACAGCCGCCCCACCCGAAGAACCACCAGGTACACATTTTTCATTCCATGGATTCAGGGTTTTTTGATAAGCAGAATTTTCTGTTGAAGAACCCATAGCGAATTCATCCATATTTGTTCTTCCAAAAAGTACCGCCCCTGCTGCCCTTAGCTTTTCTATGACTGTGGCATCAAAGGGAGATTTATAGTTTTCTAAAAATTTTGAAGCACAAGTCAATTGTACATCCTTTTCACATATATTATCTTTAATACTTACGGGTATTCCATCTAAAGGGCCTAGTGTTAAACCCCTAGCCCTACGTGCATCTGATTCTTCTGCTTGTTGCAATATGAACTTTTCATTTAAATTCAAAAAGACAGAAAGTTTTTTTAATCTATCTGCTTGTGCAAGGCAGGCAAGGGCAAGTTCCTTTGCAGTATATACATTTTTTGCCAAGGCCTCACTATGCTTCCAAGCTGTAGCATATAATTGAATATTAGGGTTTATTTTTTGATTGAGATACGTCATAGAAGTAGAAGTGAAAAGGGATTTATTTTTATTAGTTTTTTTTTGAATATCTTTTTTGCGAACAGAAGGTTGTTTTTGAACTTTAAGCTTAGATTTTTTTGGGGAACCTACTTTTGAAATTTTAGTTAAAGAGAATTTTGATTTTTTCTTTTTTTTAACTCCTTTTCCTAAGTCTTGTTTAGAGTTTTTCTTCTTTTTAGAGGCTAGCTTTTTCTTAGTATTTTTTTGATTTTGAATACTATTTGGCATAGAAATTAACTCTCTGTTTGTATAATACCCGGTACAACAAAATGACCCGCCTCCCATTGAGGTGCAAATTTAGATAGGGCCTCATGACTAAGTTCAGAACCTGTGGCTTCGTCAGGACGTTCATGAAACGTTTTTGAGTTATTTTGAGATAGGTCCTCAACTTTTGAAAGATCCACTTCTTGTATCAAGTCCATATAACTAAGAATAGAATTTAGCTCATTACGAGCACTCAACAAGGCAGGGTCACTAGCATCTAAGCGAGCAAGAAAGGCAAGTTGTTGGTATTGTGTTTCAGTCAGCATAATAAAAACCTAAATAATTTTATGCCACCCCTAAGACTATTACTAAAAAGCTCTTAGATGAGTCCAACGATTATTTTAAATTTACACTCACTTCTTTACTTGGAAAAGAATAGATTTGCCTCACTATGTTCTAGTCATAGAGTTTTTTAGATTTCAAAAGAGGCAAAGGCGCATTTATAAAATAAGATTTTTTTTTCAAATTCCTTTTAGCGTCCTTTCTCAAGCCTATCTTGAAGAGTCTCTGAAATGAGTAACATATCTTCATCAATACTTGAAATGATATTTTCAGGAAGGGCAATGATTTTTGAATGTATTTTTTTTAAATTCATATGACTTAAAAAATTCTTTTCACTTTGTTTACAAGTATTCCGACTCGAGGCAATGAGTATAACATCAGCCTTACTCACGAGTAACTCTTCTAAAGAAATCTTTTTATAGTAGGTGATATTTTTTTCTGCCGCTAGATTAATAAAACCCGCCATTTGAATGGCATCATTTAAAGTTGTTTTTTTTCCATGCGTAGAACCATATACATAGCTCATAATTTTTATAGGAGGCATATTTTTTGCCCTTGCTTGAATTGACTTTAATCTTTTTTGAAAATTTCTCTCAAGGAATTCGTCCCTACCTCGTCTCTTTTCAAATCCATCTTCTTCTACCCTGATTTGAGAAAGGGTTTTAAGGTTACGTACATAAGCATCAAAGCCTTCAAAATTATATAAAACTAAGGTATCGATATGTAAATCATCTAATAAAGTTTTAAGTTCGTTTGAATTAAAGCTAGCTAAAATGACTAGGTCTGGTTTATACGAAATAATCTCATCTATTGCAGTTTGGAAGCGGGGGATGTGCTTAGGCCAAATATTTTCAAAATTACTATACCGAGAGTCATCAATCATCGACGGCACAGCAACTACTCTTTTTCTATAGGCAGGCCCTAGTTGCCAGAGAAGCTTTGCACTAAAAATATTTGCAGGTAAAATTCTTTGATACACTTTAGAAGTATCAAATTTCTTTTTGGTTTGAGTGCAGTGAATATGAAGAAAAAAAAATATGAGGACAAAGAGCCCCAAGTGAAGTTCTAAAGTACAATTGAAAGGGAGTAAATTTCTATAGCTGTAGAATTTTATTTTTTTCATACATTAAAAATTTCTTTTGAAGTCCTCTCTCTTAAAGTCTTCTCACTTGGGGCCTTTACTTTTATCCAAAAATGAACTAAAGAATTCCTGAAAATTGTACAAAACTATAGGGAGGTAGACCCACATTGATAAGCCTAGGATTTGAATTTTTTTCTATGACCCTTTCACAAGTATCTGTAGGCTCAAGTTCAAAAACACGTATCCCTGGATTTTCTGGGGTCCTATCTCCAATGTATAACTTACCCCCTTGATAGATCATAGAAAGGGTAGATAGGGGACGAGCAGAAATAAGTGTACTCCCTACTTGCCTCTTTGTAGTAGGATTAAAGCAAATCAGCTCATTTGTAAAATCAGAACGACTTAAAATAGCAAAGGCTAAAGTATTAGACACCACCCTTGCTGCAACAGTATCATTTAACACATCTGTTTCGGCTAGCAAGGTTTCATATGTGCCAGCATTGATGTCATACCCTATTACACCCCCATCATGCATTCCATAACTTCCTACGGCTGTGATGATAATCCAATCTGATGCAGGTCGTGAATCTACGAAGTTACCCCTATAAGCTTGAAGGCCATTATTATTTGTAGGGCCCCTAAAAGGCATATCTCTAAGACTAGTCCAAGTTAAAGTAGAATCAGCAACACTCAAGGATTGTAACTTTCCATTTTCTACAGTATATGGCCCAGGGAAAGCAGGGATTGAACAATTGGGGGCGACATAATTGAACATAGCAAAAGTTACATACACTCTGTCTCCAAAAGTAATTGCGGAGTCGGGGCTAGGGGAGCAAGAGTCCGTTCTAAGATTAGTAGGCACTTTTAGCTCTCGTAGAATTGCACCCGTACTTAAATCGATAAGATTGAGAGAATTACGAATATTCAAAGTTACAAGTCCCATATTTCCTGATAGTCTTACAATATCATGGGGTACATCACTTTTGCCATCGTTACGTCCTGTACTGATTTGATAACTAGTGTTACTACCTATAGCAAAGCGAGTTACGTTACTATTTGTATTTTCTAAATTAAACAAAGTATTATCTATTTTTTTAATGTGCGAATCTTGATCTACCACCGCCACTCCTATACGAGCTGTCAAATCATCTAAATTAATTAAAGAGAGATTTCCTTCTTTATAGTCAGAGCTAGCTACTAATAAATTTGAACTCCCAAAGGAAATATTTCTAAGAAATTGAGTTTCATTTTGGGCCTCATTTTGCCGCAGTCCACAAGAACAAAAAACAAATAGCATCAAGCTATAACTAAGCGTCAAAAATAGACGATAGTACACATTTAATATTTCCAATCTTTGATAGAAAAAACTAGAAATGTTTATTGTTGAATTTTTTTTAAAACGAAGGATTATCAACATCATCACTTCATTTATTTTCTTTTTTTTAATCATAGTAATCTCCTTTATTTTTAAATGACTAAACCAAAATCTATACTTCTATCAAAAACAACCCCCACTATCATCTCGAATAAAAAGAAGCTCTTAGTTCATCACATAAAATCAAACTCCTTATAAAATTGAATTTCATAAGAACGATCAGGAAGGGGGTAACCTAAAATATCATATTGATAACTATTCAATATGTTTTTTACCACAAAGGAGATACGACTACGGGCATTCTTTTCTATATAGCAACTTAGGCCTAGATCCGCACGTAGACGCTCGGCTTGATAATTTTCAAAAGAGTTTTGTCTGTCCCTGTAGAGCATGCTAAAATAATGCACGTCAATCCATGGACGAATCTGTTTGAAGCCACTTTCTATATATACACTTGTTGAATAATGGGGCTGGAAGGGTAATTTTTTATTGTGATAAAAAGGAAGACTTCCTTTATCTAGGGCATTTAAAATTGTAAAACTCACTTGGCCTAAAAAATAGGTTTCGTATTCATACTTAATTTTTAATTCTACCCCATTAATTTCTGCTACGGATATATTCTCTGCCCTGATTGCCCTTTCTGCTATTTGATAAAATTGAATGAGGTCCTTGGCCCATGTTTGAAAATAAACGAAATTAAAATTCATTTTATTTTTTGATGTTTGCAAAGAACTTTGTAGACCTATACTACTTGTAACACCATTCTCACCCTTAATTTCAAAATTAGGGATTGTCAAAAACGTATCCCCATATCGTTCTATAAGACTAGGTGCCCTTGCCGTTTTGGCATAACTTATATACAACTCTAGTTCTCTCTCATCATCATCGAGCTTAGGAGAATTTATAGAAAAATCTAAGGGAAAAAAGCTATAACGGGCCTCATAGGTATGTAAATGTATTTTTTTTCTTTCAGTATGTACAGGATATAGAGAAAGGCGAAACAAATTGGGTAGGGGTTCATCATCAAAAAAAGAGTTTTTAGATTGAAAACGCCACTGCCCCCATTTTTTTTCACGAAAAGTAAGGCCAAGGGCAATATTTTGTTGGAGTCGTTTTGCATAATTTTCACCAGCTTGCTGTATTAAAGTTTGGAGGGCAAAGAGACTAAAGGTAAAATGTAATCTACGATTTAAAAAATAAAAGTTAGGAGTGGTGCTTAGCTCATATGTTTGATTCAATCTCTTTGTAGCAACAAAGCTAATATAGAGTTCTTTAGCAGAATCGATGACATCACTTGTACTTACATAATAGGCAAGGGTATTGTTCCAAGTTATATTTTTTTCTGTAAGCTGATGAGCCACTTTCAACAATCCCCTTTGCTCTTTTAGCTTTAATTGAAAATATGGAGTATTCGCACTTCCTGAAAGACCCCTCTCCTTACTAAATAGTTCTAGTAGGATTTTGATTGTATTCTTATTAAACTTAAATTGATACGTAGAGATATAGGCCCCCTTAGTAAACCCTTCATTTTCTCTATTCACAATCGTATCATCACTCAAATTATTAGGTGTTCCATTATTCTTTACGTAACGATAGGTATTTTTCGAAGTTTCAAAATTTAGATATTGAAGAGTCCAAGGTAAGATCACCCCCACCCCTATACTTCCACCCACCAAGCTACTTAGATATGAATCGATAAAAACTTTTTTTTGATTCTCTTCCAAAGATATGGGAACAAGATTCAAAGCCCCACCCAAGCCTAATCCATTCATTTCGATAGGAAAACTATTGCGTTCTATAGAAACGCTTTCAAAGGCCTGAATGGGAAGATTCTCTAAATTAAAAGTAGCTTCTAAGGGGTCATTCAGCTCTACCCCATCGATATAGATTCCTGATTGATTGGGACTAAGGCCTCGTATAGAAAGGGTGCTATAGCTACCGGGTGCACCTAAGCGTTGTATTCTTACCCCCTGTTCTTTTTCTAAAGCCTCACTTAGGGTACGAGTGGCATGATTGATATCTTTATTTAGAGGAATGCTAGACGCATTTTTTTTATTTTTTGGAGCTTCTATCTTTATAGGGTCAAGTTGTACAGCTTCCTTAGGGATGGGTTCTTCAAAAACTTGTGCAAATACAGGTCGCACTAACACCAAGGTTAAACAAAGACAGGGCCAAAATCTGTAGATTTTTTTTATTGCAAAAGAGTTTAATTGATTTGCCATTTCAACCTGCGAGTACGCGGCCGAAAGCTACTATCAAAATTATAAATCTCTAGAGGTATAGTTTCAAACATATTTTTCCCGCGAAAAAATGACAAACCGTATTCCGACTTTGGACCCTTGTTTTCCTACTCACCAACCTTCCCGCCTTTCGACAGTGGTATACAGGTTTTCGTTTCCATCACGGCTGCGGGGCAGCGGAGGATTTACACCTCTCTTCCGATGAATGTCATCTGAAGCCTTATTCAAATTCATGTTTGGGATTGTCAATCTTTTCTATTACATTCTTGTGAAAACCGCAGACATGAAATCCCTTTCCCCACAATTGTAGGATAAAGGGACAAGGATTTTAACCACATAGTCACATAGAAGGCATAGATTAAATTTAATTAAATTAATTAAGGGTTACCCAAAAAAATTGCAGTTTTTGGTTAGTCCTGCATGAGTCATATCCCCCTATAAAATCTAATCTAAAAATTGCAAATCTTGCTTCTTTTAATTCTTTTGATTCATAAGTAAGTTCTTGAGGTTTAAATTCAAACGACACTATTTGTTATTCCAAAAGAGTTTCGATAAAAAATTTAGCTACACGCTCATTTTCCATCATTCGTTTGAAAACGACATCATATATGGGATTTGCAATTAACATATATAAACAAAGCCCTCAAAAATAGAGGGCTTTGTTTATATAGCGACGGTTAATATCGCGAACCTGTGCTTAGACCAAAAGTTTACAGAGATTAATCGGTGGCAGGTAGAGTAATACCAGCTTCGGCGAGGGTACCAGTCTTGACGAGCTTATTTGATAATTTGGCTCTACTTCGGTCACTATTAGTTATTCGTGCAAAAAGAGCACAATTCTCTGCTACTGTATTGCTAATATTATTGAAACTCACAGCACCACTACTTTCCTGCCAAGCACGCACAAATGTAACGGTTGAAATAGCAACTTCATCTCCTGCACTGGTTCTGCTAATACCACCCACCCACTCACAGGTGATATAGTATTTACTCCCATCAAATTGAGTTGATAAAAAAACACCATTGGTAGAAACAAAAAAATTTTTAGTATTATAGTAGCTCGATGTCGTTGGGGTAACAGTCTCACCAGCTCTTGGTGCATTATTACCTGTTCCCACCACCGCACCATTTGCATTACATTCTAGTGCAGTTGCAATTATGCCACAAGTTGTAAATTTATGTCCAACAGGAATAACTAAAGTCATTAGACTAACCCAATTTGTAGTCAATGAAGAAGCACCTATTCTATTTACTGCGAATATTCTATAGAAATAAGTTACCCCAGCGACTAAGTTAGTATGAGAGTAAGTTACAGTAGTGATGTTAGAGATTGTTTTATATTCTGTAGTTGAGTCAACTTGGCTTGATCTCCAAATTATAGAATAACTTGAAGCTCCCTCAGTTATATTCCAATTTAAGACTATAGTATCCTGACTATATGTTGTTGTGAGACCTGTTGGTATGTTTGGTGGTTGTGTTACTGCGACACAAGCATTATTTATAAGAACTTGTTCGTTTGAACAAGTTATAGGTGGTACCACAACTGGTGGAGTTGTTTCTTTTTTAGAAGTTGAACAATTAACCGAAAAAAAAGTAGTTACTAAGACTAAACCAAATGCTACTAAACTTTTATTTACCCCACCCCCCCTCATTTTTTACTTGAAAGTTCTTTATCGCTTTTGCCTTGCTTGTGAAAAAGTAAAAAGGACTTTCATTTTTTTTAGAATATTTTTCACACATATGTTCCTCCATTTAATTTTATTTTGAACAAAATTTTGGATTTTGCCCTCAATAAATTAACATTGTAAAGAATATCAGTGTATTAAGTTAAATTTGTAAACAAAGAAAGGGTATTAATTATTTTTCTGGAGGAAGACAAAAATCCCGGTCTTATACAGAGGGGTTTTTGTTATAATGCGGGACACGGGCTTAAATATTTTTTAATGAACCAATTTTATGTAAAAAATAACTTGAAAGAGTTCAGTAAATTTTTAGTTTGAACTATGCTATTTACAAAAGAAGAAAACCGCACTTTACACGAGAGTAATTTTAGCGATGAAGCAATACACATTTTAGAGCATCGTTTTAGTGGCATTGCTAATAATATTTCAAATAAGGATTTAGATTTAGCAGTGGTACGTATACAAAAAGAAATGTTAGAAATGAAAATTGAAATTCAAAGAGAAATTTCTGACAATAATTCTAAATTACAAAAAGAAATGTTAGAAATGAAAATTGAAATTCAAAAAGAAATTTCTGACAATCATTCTAAATTACAAAAAGAAATGTTAGAAATGAGAAATGAATTTAATCTAAAATTTAAAGAAATAGAAGAAAGAATAGTTAATTCTGAGTTAAAATTAGAATTAAAGATTAGTAAATCTGAAACAATGGTAGTTTGGAAAATTTTAGGTGTTATGATTGGCTTACTCTCTCCATTTTATTATCAGTTAATTTTGCAAATATATAAACATTAGAGTGGTTTTTTAAAACACTTAGTCAAAATGCCCCGCCTTTTATAAAATTAAAAGCAGTGGGTTGGATGTACCCCGCATTCTATAAAATTAAAAGCAGTGGGTTGGATGTACCCCGCATTCTATAAAATTAAAAGCAGGGACAAGCCCTGCCTTGCAGAACAAGCAAGGAAGTGCGTGAAATCCCTTTGAGACTACGCACCATTAAACGTCTATTAGGTAAAAAATCACTAAAACTCATTTGCATTAACTCCATATTCATATTGAATAAAGCAAAATATTTTTACAAAAACTATTTTGTACTATTTTTTCAAAATTTTATATATATGAATTAAAAAAACTATCTTGCAACGGTCTCACATCTTGAAAGAAACCATAGACCCCTATAAAGAAATTAAAAACTTCTGCCCGCCACAATCTTTTTCATACTTACGTAAAGAATTAAAATTAAAGTAAAGAAATTAGTATGATAAAAATAGCGGTAGAGTTGGGATGAGTAGTACTTGTTCCGCCACAGCGGGGCTTGTTCCGCCACAGCGGGGCTTGTTCCGCCTAATTTTTTCTTGACAACTTATATAGTGGTGATGCGGGCTGGACTTGACATTATTAAAAATTAATTATGAAAATTCTGTTAACCGGAGTAACCGGATATATTGCACAAAGATTACTGCCTGTCTTATTGGAAAATGGACACGAAGTGGTTTGTTGCGTACGGGACAGCATTAGATTTAATATTAAAAAATATGCAATTCCAAATTTAACAGTAATAGAAGCCGATTTTTTAAATAAAGAAAGTTTGAAGCATATACCAAGTGATATAGATTTAGCTTATTATTTAATTCATTCAATGTCCACTCAAAGGGGCGATTTTGAAACTATGGAAGAAATTTGTGCAACAAATTTTAAAAATTGCATAGAACAAACAAAAGCAAAGCAAGTTATTTATCTAAGTGGCATTAGTAACGCTGACGACTTATCAAAACATTTAACCTCAAGAAAAAATGTAGAGAGCATTTTATCAAGTTCCAAATACGCACTCACTACTCTAAAAGCAGGAATCATCGTTGGTTCGGGAAGTGCTTCTTTTGAAATCATTCGGGATTTAGTTGAAAAGTTGCCCGTTATGATTGCACCTCGATGGTTGAAAACAAAATGTCAGCCTATAGCAATACGTAATGTTGTGGAATTTTTAGTTGGTGTAATAGCCAAACCCGAAACGTATAATCAAAGTTTTGATATAGGTGGTCCGGATATTTTGAGCTACAAAGAAATGCTTTTGCAATTTGCAAAAATTCGAAGACTAAAAAGACACATCATTATTGTTCCAGTAATGACTCCCAAAATTTCTTCTTATTGGTTATATTTTGTTACGTCCACTTCTTACACTTTGGCAAAAAACTTGGTGAACAGCATGAAAGTAGAAGTGATTTGTAAGACTAATCATTTAGCGTCGTCGCTTGGTATAAAACTAATAGATTACGATACTTCTATAAAATTTGCCTTTGACAAAATTGAACAAAATCAAGTGCTTTCAAGTTGGAAGGATGCACAAACAAGTGAAATTTTCAAAAATGGATTTTCTAAATTTATCGAGGTTCCTGCGAATGGGTGTTTTAAAGACGTGCGTAAAATTAAAGTTGAAAATGAAAATTATTCACTTGAAAAGATCTGGAGCATCGGTGGGAAAACAGGTTGGTATTACGGCAATTGGCTTTGGGAAATTAGAGGATTTTTAGATTTACTGGTAGGTGGTGTCGGTATGCGTAGAGGAAGAAAAAGCGATAAAGACCTAAATACTGGCGATGCCCTTGATTTTTGGCGGGTTATGATTGCCGAAAAACAAGAGAAACGACTCTTATTATATGCTGAAATGAAGCTGCCGGGTGAAGCATGGTTGGAATTTAAAATAGATAAAAATAACATACTTACGCAAACAGCGACCTTTAGACCCTTAGGCTTATTGGGTAGAATTTATTGGTTTTGCGTTTTGCCATTTCATGGTTTTATATTTCGAGGTATGATAAATAAAATAGCTGAATAAAAAGGAATTAGTTAGATTATGGGGGTGGTGTCGGGGTGGTGGGTGGGATAGGGATGTGTGGGGGTGGCGAGAAATATTAAATTTACTTTCTTATTTGTTTGTTTCAAGGGTTTTAGAGAACTGAAATGATTTAATACTTGAGCTATATCTTAACTTACGAAAAATAGACAGAAATAATATTCAAGTTAATAAAAATGAAAGACATTGAACCAAAATTAAAAACCATATCTGACTATCTTAAACTGGGTAAAAAAGAGAATTTTATTATACCAGAATATCAACGTGCTTATTCTTGGGATATAACACAATGTGATAAGTTATGGCAAAATATTGAAGAATTTAGTGATCCTGATAATTCTGAAAGGGATCCTTATTTTTTTGGAACTATTATAATTGATTGTTCAGAAAAAGAAAAATACAGCCTAATTGATGGTCAACAACGCACCACGACTTTTTTATTGATACTAAAAGCATTACTGATAAAACTCATAGATGCCATTTCTAAAATCCCACCAAATGACGAAGCCTCGGAAGGTTTAAAGGTAGCACTAAATCGTAAAATGGGGACTATAATGACTCTTTTATATAAGGCAGAAGATGTAAAAATACCTGAAATGTTAAAAGATAATTTAAAAATTAAAGATATTTTGATTATAGAAAATAAATCTATTAACGAATTGCATTTACATGAATTAAAAAAGATTATCGAAGCAACTAATTATGAAGATGCTAAACAAAAGACAAAAAAAATTCCAAAGAAACAAAAAGAAAATAAATATACTAGGTATTTTCGTAATTTCAAATATTTTTATGAAAAACTAGAGACAAAATCAAGCTCAGAACTTAATAAATTTGCAGAAATATTTTTAGAAAAATGTAAAGTTATAGAAATTCGCAGTTGGGATACTGAACAAGCGATTATAATGTTTAATTCCCTCAACTCTTCAGGTTTACCTCTCACAGATGCGGATATAATATCAGCTCAACTTTATTCAAAAGTTAGTGAAGGTGCTGAAAGAGACAATTTTAATAAAAAATGGAAGGAAATACAAGAAGTCTTATCTAATCGATTAGAGAAACAAAAAATAGAAATAGATAAGATATTACAGCAATTTATGTATATCGATCGTGCTCTTAGTAAAGAAAATGATGTAACAACACCAGGCAAACGAAAGTATTTCACAGACATTAGAAAAGTGCTACTTGATAAACCAATGAAACTATGTGATGACCTAGCTAAAATCACAAATATTTGGGTTAAAGTTATAGAAGATATACCTATTGTTAAATTGCTTTTAAAATATAACGAAAATGTGCTGTTGTATTTAGCGAGTTATTTTTATCGTTTTGATGAAGATAAAATTAAAGAAGCATCGGATGCTATTATAGAAGAACAAATTAAAGAAGTATGTGAATGCTTTTTGAGATTATTTACTATTTTAGAATTGGTTGAGACAGGTTATTCAAGTTCTAAGTTCAAAACATTTTTATTTAACGAAAATATCAACTTAGTAGATAAAGAATTTTCTAGTGATAAAATTAAAAAGAATTTCAATGAACACATAAAAGATAATTGGAATGAGGAAGATATAAAAGAGATTATTTTAGAGTATGATAAAAATGTTTTAGTCTTTCTTAACGAATACTTATATTGCAAAGAAAAAAATACTAAATTTGATTTTGATGAAAGTGTAAATATTGAACATATTATGCCTTCAAGTGGACATAATATAATTTCTATAAGAGAAGATGCTGGCTTCAAAGATGAAAATGAATTTAAGAGTAATGTTAATAAAATTGGTAATAAAATATTATTAGAAAAAATAATTAATAACAACTTAGGTAACGCTTGGTTCAAAACGAAAAAGCAAAAGTCGATAAAAAATAAACAAGGTTACAAAGACAGTAAATATAAAATATCAGAAGCGCTTACTAATTACAAAAAAGATACTTGGGGAAAAAAGGATATTGAAAAAGCGACCGAAAAAGCGGCAAACAGGATAGTGAAGTTTATATTTGATAAGTGAAACTCTATTATATAGTGATATTACAAACATCAAACTGAAAAGTAAAGTATATGACTTCTACGACAACGAACAAAAAAGAAATTGTCGACTTCCTTTGGGAGTGGGCTGAAAGTAATGGAGAATGGAGCAAATTACTTATTGAGAAAATCGTAAGCACAGAAAGCAATTTATTACCAGCCGACAGAAACCAAGTATTCAATTACTTTTTGCAATCAATAAATTTGCATACAGGACTTCCTACACTGACAACGACAAAACCAAACTATGTTCCAACGGATAAAATAATAGAATTAGAAACATTATCAGACATAACAGGGGTAAATAAACTTGCAAAAGAACAAACTATAAAGTTTAGCAAGAATATAACAGTAATTTATGGAGAAAACGGAACAGGAAAAACTGGTTATAGCAGAATACTTAAAAGTTTAGGATTCAGTTATGACTCAAATAATGAAATTCATTCAAATATTTATTGTCCTAATGAAGAGAAAACAGCAATCATAAATTTCAAATCTAATGGTATAACTCAAACATTTAATTGGACTGGAGATAATAAAAATTCTGAACTTCAAAATATTTCAGTTTTTAATAATAATTGCGTTCAAATTTCGCTTTCCGATAGGCAATTAATTGTTTCACCTATTGGCTTTCATCTTTTCAATATTGTATCATCAGAACTTATTGAACTTACTAAATTACTAAATGATAAAATTGCCTTACATCCGACCTTAATTACTTGGGCAGACACTTTGAATTTAGGAACGCCACAACAAATTTTTGTGTCAAATCTTTCTGCAACTTCAACTGAACAAAAACTATTAGAACTTTCGAGTATAACTCCAACACAAGAGCAAGAATTAATTGATAAGCAAACAGAGTTATCACAATTAAACAAAGCTTTACTTGAAACAGAAATTCAAAATCTTAACAGTTCATTCACTGAACTTGGGTCAATAATAACTAAAATCCAAACTTCGCAAACAAATTTCACATCAATGGATTGGCAGAAACTTATTGAGTTAAATAAGTCAATAACAACATTAGAAAGTCAAACCAAAACAGGAATTAAAGAAGTAGCAGAGAGTAACGGAATTGAGTTTTACGAAACTCCTCAATTCCAATCTTTCATAAAAGCAGCAGAAGATTATATAAAAGTCATTAACAAGCCAGAATATCCTAATGAAGAAGAAAGTTGTATCTATTGTTTACAACCACTTGAAAATAAAGCGAAAACATTGTTATTAAGTTACAGGAAACTTCTAAATGATAAAACGCAATTAAATTTATCAGCAAGAAAACAACAGAAAACAGATCTTATAAATCAAGTCCTAAAAATTGAAACAAACTTACTTTTTCATCAATCTACATACGGTATAGATGAAAACCAAATAGCAATCCAGCCGACAGAAATATTAGATTACAATGACACTTTAGAAGCATTAAAATCAACTTTTATAAAAGATAAAGTTGTTGAAGGTTCATTATTCAACTTTGACTATTTCAAATACATTAAGATCTTAACCGATAAAAAAACAGCTATTGATAAAGTTCTTGAGGAAAAGAAATTGTTACTATCAAATCTTGCAACAAAAGAAACAGAACTGAAAAATAAAATTAATGAACTGAAAGACCGTAAATTTATTTCAACCAAAGTGATTGAAATTAAAGGAATAATTTCAAACTTTAAAATAGTCAAAGCACTTCAATCAAAATCAAATAGCTTTTCCACTAATGCAATAAGCAGAAAAACAACAGAAGCAAGGGAACAATTAGTTGAACAAAATTTCAATGACTTGTTTCAAACAGAATTAAAACTATTCAAAAAATCAGATTTGACAATTGAACTAAATTTTGTAACCGATAAAGGGAAATCTAAAATTTCGCAGAAACTTAATTCAAATTATACTCTTGCAGAAATATTAAGTGAAGGAGAGCAAAAAGCAATTTCATTAGCCGAGTTTCTAACTGAACTGCAATTGGACAATATCAAAGCTCCAGTTATTTTTGATGACCCTGTTAATAGTTTAGACCATAGAATAATAGATGAAGTAGGAAAAAGATTTATTGAACTTTCAAAACAACGTCAAGTCATCATATTCACTCATAGTATATTATTGCTTCATAGCCTAATTCAACAATCAGAGCTAGACACAAACAAACAAGCAAATGTTGATTTTGAATTTCATAAAGTGAAGAACAACTTTGGAATAACTGGAATATTAGATGAAGTTGAAGAAATAAATTCTTTTAGTTATTACACGAAAAAACTGCAAGCAGTTATTGATATAAAACCATCTCCTGACCAGGATGAAGCCAAACTTGCAGCAGAAGGATATGGACATTTACGTTCTGCAATTGAAATTTCGGTAGAAGATGACTTACTCAAAAAGACAGTTAAAAGATATAAAAAAGGGGTTGCGTTTCCATCTCTCTTAAGAATTCAAGGAAGCAAAATAGACACCAACAAAGGAAAGGTAAATGACATTTATGAAAAGTGTTGTGTTTCAATTGATGGTCATAGTAGCCCCGAAGAAATCCATACAACACCGACAATTATGGAACTAAAAGTGGACTACGAAAATTTTAAAAAAGTGCGTAAAATATTTGAATCTTCAAAGCAAAAATTAATTTAAATAAAATTAAAACAAAAGCAAAATAATCGATTTAGCGATAATAATTATCTAATGCCCCAAAAAGTGCTGACCCAAAAGCATCAGAAAAATGGATTCAAAAAATAGATAACATTGAAAACGAATATAAAATTCTTGTAAAATCTTGGCGTAATCAAGATTATAAATTATGATTGTATCAAAAATGATTCCAGTTGCTTCTTCAAATATTGAAAGCATTGGTTATGACGAACAAAACGAACAAGTTTATGTTAGATTCCTTAATGGAAGTTTTTATGTTTATAAAGGTGTTCCTTTACATGAATTTGAAAATTTACTATATGCTCCTTCTTTAGGTGCATATCTACATAGAAACTATAAAAATGTTTATCCTTATGAAAGAATTGAGTAATCGCGATTTTGATGATTACAAATCAACTTGGGAAGAAGAGACAATTTTTTCTTCCAGCATTTCAGAAATCACAAATAATACAGCATATAGAACAATAATTGGTTTAGGTCAAAAAGTATTACCCTTTATCATAGATGACTTAAAGAAAAACGACAATCATTGGTTTTATGCACTAGAAGCTTTAACAGGTCAAAATCCAATCAAAGAAAATCATAAAGGAATAATTCCTTTGATGAGAGATGATTGGCTTAAGTGGGCAGAAGATAACAATATAAATGTTGAGAATTGAGTTTCCTCAATTGAACCCACACATGCAGCTAGGCAATTAAGTAATGGATACTGGACAAGTAAGTTGGGGAGGAGTTACGATGTAACTCACACTATTTTTTCTATGCAAGATGGTATTTATGGAAATGTAGCTGTATTTATGAAAAAAAAGAATAATTACTAACATTGAATTTGAAAATACATCATTAAGTATTCGACACTAAGCAAAACCTTAGTTGCAAAAAGTGCGTATTTTGACACTAAGCAAAACCTTAGTCGCAAAAATAACGTTTTTGCGATTAAATTATATATTAAGTTATTTATTAAATTTATTATTGCAAATAATTACTAGAGTTTAATAAAAAACTATGGCACAAATAAATCCTTACATACATTTCAATGGTAACGCAGAAGAAGCATTTAACTTTTATAAATCCGTTTTCGGTGGAGAATTTGCGATTGTTAGTCGCTTCAAAGATTTAGATTTCCCGGGAAATATTTCCACCCCAAGCGAAGCAAATAAAATCATGCACATTGCACTACCCATTGGCAAACACACTTTTTTAATGGGAAGCGACACACCCGAAGCTCTAGGTAAACACAATTTAAATGAAACAAGAAGCAAAATTTCTGTAACTGCAGAGAGTAAAGATGAAGCAAACAATCTATTTAATAAACTTTCAATAGATGGACAGGTTGAAATGCCTATAGCCGAAAGTCCTTGGGGTACTTACTTTGGAATGCTTAGAGATAAATATGGTATTGAATGGATGATAGACTTTGACTCAAAAAATAAGTGACAAAAAAGCTGTGGTGGTGGGACGGCTAGTATTGTGTTTACCCGCCAGACTATTTTCATTTAACTTATAACAATATGTCGATAAAATCAAAAAAATCGACATGATTTTTACAAATCCTTTAATTCCATACAATGACTTACCAGATTTACTACCACAAGTGGAACTTGAAAATCATAGCATATTAAAAAAGGGAAACCACTTCCATTTATCTTAGAGAATTATCTAAAGCGAAAGTACTTCGCGAGCGTAAATTTGGAAGGGTGTTATATTTTATAAATAAACCAAGGGTTAATTGACATTTTTGATTGAGAGCTTAAATAATTAGGGGTTACCCCTCTCCTCTCCTCCACGAGAGGCTTCTGTTTTTAAAAATTCCATACTATAACTTTTAATAAATTAGTACTTGAAAGTATAATTCACAAATTTTTACATGCTACATGATTTCTCAATTGCTTCAATTAAATTGGTTAGCTTTTACACTAGCCTTCTTCGTATACTTTATACTCGGTGCTTTGTGGTTTACTCTATTTTTCAGTAAACAATACAAAATATCCCTAGGGCGTAATCCCAAAGAACTTTTACCCAATGATATTATTTACATTGTTGGTCCGGCTATTTGTAGTCTTATAGTCACCATCACCACTGCAATTTTATACTCTGCCTTAAATATACAATCCTTTTATGCTACTTTAGAATTTTCTATGATAGTGGGTTTGGGTTACTTAGTAACGAATACAGTAAACATTGCCATTAATCCAAATATGCCTAGGCCTTTTTATTATAGTATAATCACGGGTACCTACCACTTAATAGGTATTCACCTTGTATGTTTTATTTTATTTGCATTGAAATAAAATATGGGTAACCAAAATAGATGGAATGCAAGAGAAAGAAGTTAGCACCTTTTATGCTAAAAATAGAAAGGAATGGCGATTATGGCTTCAAAAAAATCATGCTATAAAAGATTCTATCTGGCTTATTTACTATAGAAAAAAAACTTCCATTCCTACGCTTAGCTGGAGTGAGGCTGTAGATGAAGCCCTTTGCTTTGGTTGGATTGATAGTACAGCGAGGTCTATTGATGACACTCGTTTCATGCAATATTTCTCTAAACGAAAACCAAATAGTGTTTGGTCAAAGATCAATAAGGATAAAATTCAAGTACTATCAAAAAAAGGTCTCATAACACAAGCAGGTAAAAAAAGCATTGAGGTAGCAAAAAAAAATGGTTCATGGAATATCTTAGATGATATTGAAAAGCTTATCATACCTCATGACCTAGAAAAAGCTTTTATAAATAAAGATAAAGCTAGGGAATTTTTTCTAAGCTTAAGTAAATCTAAGAGAAAGGCAATCTTGCAATGGCTCGTTCTTGCCAAACGTACAGAAACCAGGGAAAAAAGAATTATCGAAATTGTAGACCTTTCGTCCCAACATCAAGTACCCAAACAATTCATGAACAGGTAAGAGATGCCTAGGTTAATTTTGCAGTCAAACAAGAACATACATTTTTTTTTGAACTCTAAAAAAATCACTTCCTTGCAATGGAATAACCCTCATTTTATTTTTTTAACATAAAGGGAGTTGTTCTTTCATAAAGCCAAAGGGGTAATTTTTCTTTTAAGTTTTTTTGAATTTTTTCAGGACTATAGCGAGGAGAAAAATGTATTAAATATAGTTTTTGCACATTTCTAAAAGCCTCGACATTTTCTACAATTTCGTCTAAATGTAAATGACCCCAGTGCCTTGTTTGTTCTATACTTCTAACTTGATCAATATATGTGCATTCTAAGAAAAGTACACGAGAATTTCTCACACACTCATTCTCTAAAACAAATTCTATTTGAGTATCTCCTGAAAAAGATATGACAGGGTTATAATTCTCATAAAAAATATCCCCCCCTCCTAATTTCATTTCAGCTATTTTTGAACCAGGCAAATCTTGGTACTCTTCTTTTAGTTTACGATTTTTTTCAAAAATCGTATACCCATTTGATGGGACACGATGTACACTAGGTATGGCTTTAAAATAATTATTACCTTGTATGGGATAGAAACGTTTGTAATCTACTGCATGTAAATTATATTGAGAGTCATAGCCCTCTATTTCACTCCAAAGATTTAAAATTTTCTTCAATGGTGGCAAAAGTGGCGGTGGCACATACACATCTGCAGGAGGAAGACGCCTTAGATTTCTTTGGGAAATGTAATAGGCTATGCCCGAGCTGTGATCTAAATGCCCATGCGTTACTAAAAGGCGAGGGACATCAATGATATGCTCATAACCTGTTCCTATATCAAAAAGTAATTTATACTGAGGCAGGTGCATACAAGTTTGGATGCCACCCACAGAAATTCCTACAAAACGCAAACCCATATAATCCTGTTGAATAAAGTTAGACATAAAAATTAAAATCTAAAGTACAAATCTATACATCAATACTAAACCTATTTAAGCTCCTCCTCTACCCTCATCCGTATTAGATAAAAGTTTGAATGCCATCCATGTTTCATATAAGATTTAATACATGAAGCAACCTTCACCCCTTTCCTGTGCTAAGAAGCATAAAATAGGAAACTCAAAATAGTTTTTTAAAAAACAACAAAGAGAAAAATAAAAAATTCCCCTATCATTTTTTATAAAGGAATTAAAAGAGGGGTTCATCAAGCTCTTTTACGATTACGGGTTTCAAACGAGACAATTTTTTTTCTAGATCCTTTGAACCCACCACTATCACATACGGATTTTGCCAATAAGAAGAGCTTTTAGATATCTCATTCGAAGTGACACGAGCAATGGCTTTAGGAAATAATTGCATATAATCACTAGGCATTTTATGCAAACGAAAACGCAAAGTTTCTGAGACAATTTTCTCACTTGATTCAAATTGAAATATATAGGCATTCAGTATAGAATCACGTGCCAACTCCAATTCCATAGGAGTTACACCCTTTGTAATATTTTCTATTTCTTTTAGTAGCATTTCAAGGGCACGATCAAGTTGATCACTTCTAGTCCCACAACCAGAAGTAAAAATTCCATACTCTGCCTCAAAATGATTCGCTGAATAAGCATAATAGGCAAGACCTTCTTGATTACGAATTTTTTGCATAAGGCGTGAAGTAAATCCACCACCACCTAAAATCATATTCCCTACTTGCAAAGAATAAAATCTTGAATCATTATGAGGTGGGAGATAACTTCCCACTCGTACCACTGCTTGAGGAAAATTTTTATTTACGAGTATGATTTTACCCCTATATTTTTCATTTATCTTAGAAAGCGTCATCCCTTCAAAAATATCCTTAGCTCTAAAAGGATCAAAAATACTTTTACTCTTCCATGCTTGAAGTAATGGCTTCAGTTTAACTGAAAGATGTACATTTTTTATAGGGCCTGTGAATGTAATGTACATATCTTGGGGATTGATACGCCAAGCATGCTCTCTTTTTATTTCATTTAAATTTAAGTTCTCGACATCTTTTTTGGTAAGGCTATAACCTTTACGCTGCCCAGGAAAGAGAAGGGCATTCAAATAGCGACTTGCTATACTCTCCACCCTCTCATTTCTCTGTTCTATCTCCACTAGCATTTCATTTTTTATATCTTTCAAATAGGATTGCGGTAGGGCAGGTTCTAAAATTAGTTTTTGAAGTAAAGCAAGGGCCTTATCTAAATTTTTTTTAGGAAACTTAGCTTCTAGTACCCAAACCTTCTCACCCATCTCTATACCCAAAGTCATTTCTAATTCAATCAGGGCCTCGCTAAATTTTGGCCCCTCCATACCCCTAGGCCCCGCCATCTCTATTAAATGAGTAAGTGCATTCAAATAGCCTGCCCTTTCTATGCTCTCATTTTGTAAGCCATTTGCGAAATAAAATTTAAGAGTCATAAGAGGGGACTCAGAGTCTTCTAACTCAAAAAGTGTGCTATTGTAATCTAGATTCTTTTGAATAGGGCTAGGAATATCAAAATTGAGTGTTTTTAGCTTTAGCTTACCTAGGCCTGGAATTTCTTGGGTGCTTTGAGGATAAATAGGTAGCCCTATCAAAAACAAAAATATTACAATAAAAAATGGCTTCGTAAAATTGTATGGCATAAAAGGCTTGTTCTTCTTTAAGAAAGGTTTAGAATCGGGATGACAGGATTTGAACCTGCGACCACTCGCCCCCCAGACGAGTGCGCTACCCCTGCGCTACATCCCGTATAAACACGACGCCTAGTTTGAAAATCTAAGTCAAGTTTATTCTTTACCATTCTCTCGCTCATAAAATCTTGCATATAATTTCTTTTTATGCAAACTTCAGCTAGTCAACGTATACAAATTCTTCCTCCTTTATTAGTAGACAGGATTGCCGCAGGAGAAGTTATCGAAGGTCCCTCTTCTATCGTCAAGGAATTGCTTGAAAACTCCCTTGATGCAGGTGCAAAAAATATATCCATCGACACCCAATCCGCAGGCCTTATGCAAATTCATGTGGAAGACAATGGTTGTGGAATACATCCCTTAGACCTAGAAGCAAGCCTAACTCGTTACGCCACCTCAAAAATACAAACCCTTACTGATTTAGAAAATCTTAAAAGTTTTGGTTTTAGAGGAGAGGCCCTTGCCGCAATATCATCTGTTTCTGTTTTGCATATGAAAAGTAGGCATCTTTCAGAAAAAACTGGTTTTGAAATATTATCTAGGGGTGGGAAAATCATTTCAAAAAACCCATGTTCACACGAAATAGGAACGAGTATAAAAATAAATGACCTTTTTTATTCTACTCCTGCAAGGCGGAAATTTTTAAAAAGTGAACGCACAGAAAACTTAAAAACCCATAAAGAAATTATACAACTCGCCCTAGCCCATCCAGAAGCTCATATTCAATACTCTCGCGAAAATAAAGATTTTGCAATTTACCCTCATTGTGCAGACCTTTCTGAAAAAATAGCAAGTATCTACGGGAAAGAACTTTGTAAAAATTTAATAGAAGTACATACTGAATTTGAAGATTGCCTAATTAAAGGATATATATCTCAAGCAGACTTTCATCGAAGTAATAGGGACTATCAGTTTTCCTTTGTCAATTCTAGACCCATAGAAATTAAAAATCTTTCTTTTCTAGTGCGCAAGGCCTATGATGAATTATTGCCTCAAGGTTCCCACCCCACGTACTTTCTATTTTTTGAAATGCCTACTGAAAAAATAGACATCAATGTACATCCCCAAAAAAAGGAGGTTCGCCTCGTAAATCAAAATCTCATTCAAAATTTTGTTCTCTCAACCCTTCGCCACCTTCTTCGACCCAAAGTCAGCCTAAGTTTTGAAAGTCAAAAAAGTAAAAATTTTACTAGAAACTTTGTAAAGCCCGATGAAAAAGAGACCCAAAGTTTTTTACTCACAGATGAGTTTCGCAATATTAGAAGTTATGAAAGTCATGCTTCAAAAAAATTTGATTTCACACTAAAAAACAATGAGCAAGAAAATATACAGCCAAAGTTGTACGAACCTGACCAAAGCAAACAAAGCCACTCTCCAAATGACATATTCGAGGACTCACCTTCGGTGGGCAAACAAGGCTCCTCTCATGAAACTTTATCAAGAAATAAAGACGATTTTTTTCAATTCAAAAGACACTACGGGATTATTTTTGGTACCTACATTTTAGCAGAAGGTGAGCATTCCCTTTACATCGTCGATCAACATACAGCCCATGAACGCATTAACTATGAAAAGTATTTACGAAAATTAGAGCTTTCTCAAACTCAAAGGCAAATACTCCTCCACCCCCTCAATATTACATGCATGGAAGATGAGTTACTTACAATCTTAGAAAAACAAAACGAATTAGAACAAAATGGTTTTTTAATAGAACCCGCTGGCACAAAAGGTTACTTTGTTCGAGAAGTTCCCCATTACATAGAGGCAGGAGTGGAGGCTAAAATACTCGCCTCAGTGATACAAAAGATCATAGAGGGCGAAACAAAATTAGAAGTGTACAAAGACTATGCTGCTATGCGAGCTTGCAAGGCCTCAATCAAAAGGAATGATATGGTGAGTCCAGAGCATCTTACACAAATTTTAGAAGACCTAAGTTTGTGTGATGACCCTAGTCGTTGCCCACATGGAAGGCCTACAGTCATAGAAATCACAAGCAAGGATCTTGACAAAATGTTTAAAAGAATATAAGAATCTTTTTTATAAATTCAACCTACTATCAAACAAACCAAACTTATATTAAAAACAAAAATTATCATATAAAATATCATGAATCAAAAAACTATACTCCTTGCTATTAGTGGCAGCATTGCAGCATATAAGACTCCTGAGCTTATACGAAACCTAATAAAGAAAAATTATAGGGTACAAGTGCTAGTAACAGAAAATGCCTTACGCTTTGTCACCAAGCTAACCCTAGAGACCCTAAGCGAGGAACCTATTTATAGTACAGAATGGGAGATGGGAATGCAACACATAGACTTAAAGAATAAAGCCTCTCTTTTTGCAATAGTCCCCGCCACAGCGAATATCATTTCTAAACTAGCTGTAGGGATGGCAGACGATCTAGTTTCTAGTACCTACTTAGCCCTAGATCCAAAAACTCCTCGTATCATTGCCCCTGCTATGAATCCAAATATGTATAATCATATCGCTAATCAAAGAAACTTAAAAACTCTCAAAGAAGACGGGGTTACAATTATTACTCCTGAACATGGAATGGTTCTTTGTGGCGATGAGGGGCAAGGTAAAATGGCAAATATAGAAATAATAGAAAAAATAATTATAGAAAATCTTACTCATAAATAAGGTGTTTCTTATTTTATGAAACAAAAACAAGTATTTGAATGTCTCTTTTAAGAAATTTCTTTTCAAATTACCTAGGTATAAAATAAAAAATAGAAAAGAACTAAAACCTATGAACGCTCATCTCACTCAATATAAATGTATAGTGACCTCGGGACCTACACGCGAATGGCTAGACCCTGTACGCTATATCAGCAATGCCTCAACAGGTAGCATGGGCTTTCACATTGCTAAGACCGCCCTTAAGTACTTTCAAAATGTAGTTTATGTATGTGGGCCTGTTTGCGAAAAATACCAACACATAGAAGGGGCTCAAAGTTTTCAAATAGAAACAACTCAAGAAATGTTTGATATTCTAGAAAAACAAATTTCATCCAATTGCCTTTTGATTCAAGCGGCAGCCCCCCTAGATTTTAAACCTAAGACTTTTGAGAAAAATAAAATCAAAAAGAAAAAACACCCTACGCTCCTTTGTGAATTTGAGAGAAATATTGACATACTCAAAGAACTAGAACAACTCTCCTTTAAATATGAAAATTTTCTACGTATAGGCTTTGCGGCCGAAACAGAAAATCTAAGGGAGGAGGCACTCTCAAAATTACATTCTAAAAATCTAGATTTAATTTGTGCAAATCAAGTGTACAAACAAGACGTGGGTTTTGGAGAAAATAAAAATAGCCTCCTTCTTATTTCAAAAAACGGTTTGAGCAAGCATTTTGAAACCTTATCAAAAAGTGAACTTGCCTTAGAACTCATTTTATTTATAATCAATGCAAACTGGCTGAATACACAGGACGCATACTAAAATCCATTTGAAGCAACAGGAAGAATAAATAAAAATGAATTTTCACTTAAAACCAAAAAAAACCTTTTCTTTTTTTATTTTTTTCTTTATCTTTTTTTTCATGATTTCATATAAAAGTGAAAAAATAAAATCACAATCCAAAAAAAATCAAAATGAAAAGCAAGAAAAAACACAAGAGGAAAGGCAAAAAGAAATTCTCCAAGAAAACTCTAGTAATACCCCGTACATTAGCCTACTTTTTGCAGGCGACACTCATTTTAGTTGGCAAATAGCAGAAATACAAAAAAAAGAAAGTCTTCTTGCACCTGTACATAATATACAACCCATCCTAAAATTAGCAGACTTTCGTTGCCTCAACCTTGAAACTGTGATTAGCAATCAAGGCTTTCCCGAAAAAGGAAAATCCTACGTGTTTCAAGCCAACTCTAATAACATACAAGTTTTGAAATATCTAAATATTGACCTAGCAATTTTGGGCAATAATCACTCTATGGATGTGGGGGAGTTGGGACTAGAGCAAATGAGAGGTTTATTACAAGATGCAAACATAGCTATGATAGGTGCGGGAGCAAATAGAACACAGGCCCTTGAGCCTCTTATAAAAGATTTTGAAATTTCCCCTGATCTTAATCATCAAAATCAAAAAAAAAATAAAAAACGTTTTGTTTTCATCTCACTTGCACAGGCAGCAGATAATAAAAGTTTTAGTGGAGAAAAAAGCTATGGGGTGGTCAAAAATATACAACAAAAAGATTTGAACGAATTACGCTCCAAAATTGGTGCCTCTACTCCTATACTAGTCAATTACCATTGGGGGCTTGAATATTTTTTAAAACCCATACCCCTACAAATAAAAACAGCTCATGAACTTATTGATAGAGGAGTGTCGGTAATTATAGGACATCATCCTCACATACCCCAAAGCTTTGAAATCTATAAAAATACCATCATCTTTTATTCTTTGGGTAACTTTTTATTTGGAAGTACAAATGATTTACAAAGGGATAACATCATCGTCATCTTAGATTACAAAAAATCAAATAGAAGTCTAGCAAGGGTACGCATAGTTCCCATTACAGGTCGTTTCCTAAATTATGGTCATAAAATTCGCATTCTAAACATTGAAGAAGCTAAAAATTTTTGGAATTATTTCCTTGCCCTTGTAAAAGAACATTCACCCTCTAGTGCAAAAAGACTACGTGTTGAGGCAGGAATTGGCATCATTGAATTTTAGGCATTCTTCTTGCTTCCTTTTTTTATGCTTTTTTATCTTTTTAAAAAGATTTAGAATTAAAAAACTTAGTGAATAAAAAATTTGAAACATAGGTACTTACCTTTGAATATTTATAAAGCAGAACTCTTTCTTTTTTTAGCAAATGTTATCTGGGGCGGGACCTTTGTTGCCGTAAAATATGCCCTTAATGTTTTTACTCCTTATCAACTACTCTTTTTAAGAAATCTTATTTGCACTTTTTTTTTCTTTATTCTTTTTCATAAAAAAATTTTTCAAACAAGAAGCTATGAGTTTAAAATTGGGATAGGTCTAGGCCTTGCCTTATTCATAGGCTTTTGTTTTCAAACAGAAGGTTTATTGCACACAAGCATCGCACGCTCTTCATTTTTAACAGAGAGCCTAGTTGTATTTACGCCCCTCTTCCAAGTTTTCCTTCTTAAAAAAAGAATTTCTAAATTAGAACTTTTTTCTATTGTTATTGTTTTAATAGGGATGTACCTAATCAGCAAGCCTGACTTCAACCCTCAAAAAACAATACTCAATAAAGGAGATCTCTTCACCTTAATAGGTGCATTTTTTTTTAGCATGTATATAGTGGGTTTGGATTATTTTCAAAACACAAACAAGGCCCTTATTTTATTTTATCAAAATTTTCTTGGGGTTGTTATTTTATTTTTTATTTTATTTTTTCAAAATAATTTTACAAGCATCCTTTCTATTGAAAATTATACCCTCCCCATTGTAGGTGTCTTGCTTTACCTAAGCCTTTTAGGAAATGGCTTGGCCCTCTTTTTGCAATTGTACTTTCAGCCTATGACAACTCCAGCTAGGGCGGGCATACTCTTTGCTGGGGAGCCTGTGATGGCATGTATCTTTGGCTATTTTTTATTACATGAACATATGGATAAACAAGAAATACTTGGTTCCGTCATTATACTTTTTGGTGTCATCTTCCCCTATCTAGTACAATTTATTTTTTTTAAAAATAAGCCTTTATCCCCAACACCACCTTAATTACAACAAGCGAATAAAAATAATTTAAATAATTTTACTTTAAAGAGTAAAAACAATAATCAAGAAAATCCCAAGTAAATGCTTCAGATTCATTCATCAAAGACAAAGGGCTTCAAATTCCTGTCTAAAATGACGTATTGCACTGGCCACAGGCCATGCAGCAGCATCCCCTAGGGCACAAATGGTATTGCCTTCAATTTTCTTTGAAACATCTAAAAGAAGGTCTATGTCTTTTTTTGTCCCCTTACCATGTACCAAGTTTTCCAAAATTTTTTCTAACCAAGCCGTCCCCTCCCTGCATGGACTACATTGCCCACAAGATTCATGATGATAAAAACGTGTAAAATTATATAGGTTTCTAGGTATACTTGTATCCTCATCCATAACAATAAAGCCCCCCGATCCTAGCATAGTTCCCGTAGCAAAGCCTCCCTCAGATAAAGACTCATAGCTCATCAAACGAGTTGCTCCCGAGGCAGTTTTTAAAATAAGATCAGCGGGCAAGATGGGAACCGAAGATCCCCCCGCCACAACTGCCTTTAACTTTTTTTTATTCCAAACACCCCTACAGTACTCATCTGAATTGATGAATTCCTCAACGGGCAAACCCAATTCTATTTCATATACACCCGGTTTAGTAATGTGTCCACTTGCAGAAATAAGTTTTGTACCTGTACTCTTTTCTGTGCCTATCTTTGCATAGCCCTCCCCACCCAAATTGACAATGGGGACAACAGTGGCAAGAGTCTCTACATTGTTCACAACAGTAGGACAGGCATAGAGACCAGAAATGGCAGGAAAGGGGGGCTTCAATCTTGGATTACCACGCTTCCCCTCTAGGGACTCAAGCAGGGCTGACTCCTCCCCACAAATGTACGCCCCTGCTCCTGGATGTATGTGTATGTCCAAAGAATAATCTGTGCCTAGAATCTTCTCTCCTAGGATCCTTGCCTCATAGGCCTCTGCTAGGGCCCTCTCTAATATGTTCACTATGTACATGTACTCCCCACGCACGTAGATGTAGGCATCCCGAACTCCTAGGGCATAACTTGAAATCGCCACCCCCTCAAGCAAAAGGTGGGGGAGATGCTGCATAAGATAGCGGTCTTTAAAAGTGCCGGGCTCACTTTCATCGGCATTGCAAACAAGATAACGAGGTTTGTTCGATTTGCGATCGAGGAAGCTCCACTTCATTCCCGTGGGAAAGCCTGCTCCCCCCCGACCACGCAATCCTGATTTTTTTACTTCCTCTGTAACAAGATCGGGGCTCAATTCCTTGAGGGCATGGCGTAGGGCCTGGTAGCCCCCATGTTTTTCATACACATCGAGCCTTTCTATTCCCTCAATGTGTACATGTTGTAAAAGTAATTTTTTCATAAATTAGGTATAGGTTTTATTGTTATTTGTAATACGATTATTTTTTAGGTGCTAATTCTTTCGAGTAATTCTTTGAGATGGCTAGTATCGAGATAGTCGCAAAATGGAAGTATCTGAATTTTATCAAAATGGCTGGTTTTTACTTATGATAATCATATTATTAAAACAAACTATACTTTTTCTCTTTAAAGTCTAAGGATTTTCTATTCTTTCTTTCATCTACAGAATCAAATCCATTAAAAGATTTTTGTAGTCTATCTTTTGTGAGATTGACATATTCTTGATTTAATTCAAATCCGATACAATTTCTATTTAATATTTGAGAAACTCTCAATGTTGTTCCGCTTCCTGAAAATGGGTCTAAAATATCATCATATTCATTACTAGAGGCCAATATCATTCTTTCAATTAAAGCTTCTGGTTTTTGCGTTGGATGATTTTCTCTTTCTGGATTTGAATAATGAATATGTGAAAATTGCCATACATCACCTGGATTTGCTCCATCCATATTATTGATACTTCTATAATGTTTTTGTGGTATTCTAATATTATTGATATTAAAGACAAAATTCTTTGTTTTGGTAAACATTAGTATATCATCATGTCTAGGCGAAAAACCTTTTGTTTTTCCGATACCTTGTGTATAATGCCATGTTATCCAACTATTAAATAACATATTATATTCTTGTTCAATTATCATATATATATATGATATAAAACGAACCCCCATAAATATATATATAGTTCCTGTCGGTTTTAATACTCTATAACATTCACTAATCCATTGCTTACTAAAATCTAAATATGAGTTAAAAGATTTTTTATCACTATCATTTCCATAGTCTTTCCCTAAGTTATAGGGCGGATCTGCAATTACCACATCTATTGAATTAGTTTCAATATCATTGATTAATTTCAGTGCATTTCCACATAATATGTCTATCTTATTTAATCCATTCATATTTTTTAGATAGAATTAACCATTCATCAAATCCATTTTTAGATTTTATAAATTTATTATCTAATAATTTGCAAAATTCCCAAGTATCACGACTAACTATATCAACATAATGAATATCTCTAATTTGTATTTGTCCTGTTCCAAGTGCTGGGTTATAACTAATATCCTTTTCTGATATATATTTTAAATCATAACAATTATGCGATACTATTTCCATAATAGCATCAATCATAGATGTTTTATTGTTTTTAGTTGAATAAACTTTATGTTTAAGAGATAAAATAATAAATAAATAATCTGGGTCTTCAATATACATTGTTCTTATTCTTGCAAACGATGTAATATTCGGTGATTTCCCACTGTCTTTAATATCATCAGATGTCGCCTTCACATCCAGATTTGCGGTAATTCCATATTGCTCTTTTGCTTCTATTTTGAATTGCAATATAACATCCGCCATATTTAATCTCTCACATGCCTCTACATTAATTAGCTTGTATACATTATTTTCGTCTTTTAAAATATCACTAAACACTTCATAAGCCCAAGCCTCAACAATTGGTCCAGCAATTTTATTAATATTCTCCATGGGCAAACCTAACTTAAGATTTGTATTAATCATTATTTTATTGGTATTTGTTTCTATTCTATCTTGAATTATTCTATCAATATTTTTTAATACAAAATCTGAATATTCTTTATATTTTTTTGACTCAACCGGCTCCTTAAAGTTGAGCTTTAAATATTTTTCATTAACCATACAATTTAGAACTCAAACACGTTAAAGCCCCCAAACATTAATAAGATGTTTAATGATGAGTTATTTGTGTATTCCAAAAAATCTACCCTCGTTCCTGTATACATCAAACGAATTCATTATGAAAAAATACTTCCACTTTAACCTCTTCTGTTTTAAAGTGTAAAGTAAAAACTCGGTAAATTCATCTTTCAAAGCAACTTGATTTTTTTGAACTCGTGTTTAAAGAATAAAAAAGTTTAGACTGATTAATACAAGATAAAATAACAAATTAGGTAAAGCAAAAAAAGTTTTTATAAATAGCCAATCATTGTGTTGTATTTTCATGCTGAAATTAGTTATTTTATCAGTCCTAACTAGATCATAAAGCTTCCTAAAAAGTTTTTCTAAATATAAAAAATAGGTATCTAAAAAGTAAAAAATAAGAACTACAAAAAATGATTTGTAAGTTTGTAGTTGAACTAAGCTAAAAATCACTAGAAGCAAAGTCAGGCACCAAACTTTTAGCAAAAAGCAATGATTAGACATTTTATTTATAATAGCTTGAACAAATTCTAGATGCTTGATTTTGTTTTCCATAATGTATACTAAAAATCTATTCTTTCAAAAACTAAGCTTTTCATTTGTTTCATAAACTTCAAACTCTAAATAGGAAAGTACACTCATCAAGACTTTTATGTATATATTTTTTTATACTCTGTTTCAAATTCTTTAATTTCATTTTTATTATAGAGAGGCAAACCAATCAAAATATATTCCTTACCTTCAATTTTAAGAATATTTTTGTCTGAATACTTTTTTGTAATTTCTTTCAAAAAATCATTTTTCCATTTGTCTTTTTCTAAAAGATGATCGCCCTTAGGTTCAATAAAGATTTGAAAATATAGTCCTTTTTTGTCTTTCAAAAATAAAATGAAATCGGGTTGAAAACCTGCCCCTGATTTAAAATCAAAAATTTGATACTGTGCCTCATTTCTTAAAAGATATACTTCTTTGTATTTGTTTTGTAAATTGATAATTGTATCTTTTATAAATTCAATGAATGCTTCTTCTTCGCTTGTACCATGAAAAGAGTCCAATACATACCAATTTTGTTTCTTTAGTTCATTTTCTAAAGCTTTGCTATCATCTCTAACATCATCGGGCTGTATATTTTTACGTATTTCTTCTTTAAAAAATTCATCTATACTATACTTTTTAAATTCGCTGCCTATGTAGGGATGAATGTTTTGTTTTAGCTCTGTGAATATCGTATCTAAGGCTTTGAGAAGAACCTCTAATTTTTCTTTGTTTGTAATTTCATCAAAGCTAGATTTGACAGTTATTAATTTTATTTCAAAGTCACCTAGTTTGTTTACTCTAAAGTCTTCTATGGAATCTATTTCCATTTCTTCTTTTAGAGAATCAAACCTGAAAAGAGAGTTTTGCTTTTTAGATTTTATATGTACTGCTTTATAAAAGATATGTTTTTCAAATTCCTTGATCACTTTAGAAATAGTCTTTTTATTTACATCACTAATGTTTAATCGTACTTTATCAGCATCTTCTTTATCAAAGTCAATTTTTTGCTCTCTAATTCCAAAACTTTCTAAATCAAATTTAAGATCTATTTTCTCTTTCAAATAGTCTATGGTCTTCTGCTTTCTTTCAGGATTTTCAATTTGTTCATTCTTCCAAATCCCAGTATGCCTATAAAAATCACTGTCTACAAAGTATGATTTAAGCTTGAATACCTTTTGAACCCTTTTATCATCTATCAAACCCTTATTCTTCAATTCTCGTTTTAATTCGTCTATATACCTATGATCTGAATCGCTATGATAATAAAGTTCCTCTAGCACTCGCATTTCATTATTAAGCTCCCCTTCAAATTTTCTTTTATTTTTGATTTTGTCTTGATAAAAAAAAGGATAGTATCGTACTCCTCGTCCAATCAACTGTACCTCTGAAAGAGTTGTGCTTCCAGCCTTTGTATTCCCCTTGCTATCTCTTCCTTCATCACGCCCCGAATAAAGCCGAACAATATCAAAAAGATTCAAAACATCCCATCCTTCAGTTAGCCTGTTTACGGTAAAAATGGCTCGTATATGATTATCTTTATCTTCAAGGTTATTTAGAAGTTTATCAATATCTTCATCAATATTTTCTTTAGTTTTTGCTGTATTTGTTTTAGAGTTTGTAATGATACAGTTTCTTTCTGAAAAGTTATCTTTGATAAAGGTTATTATTTCAGATTTATTCATACCCTCGTTTTTAATAAACTTAATCAAATCCAAAACTCTTGATTTACCTTGCTCATACAAATCTTCTCCTTGAATAAATCTCTCTTCAATGTTCTTTAGAAAATCAAAATCAGGTACTTTAAGATTTTTTACCATTACCAAAAATTCTTCAAAGTCAATCTTTGATTCTTCAATGGTTTTGCTTCTAAAGAGGATGACGGGCTTAAAATTTGAAAGGTTATTTTTTAAAGCAATTTTGTGTCTGTACCAGCTAAAAAGAAGGGCTTGCAAAATACGTTCTCTTTTTTCTAAAGAAGAAGAAAGCAGATTGATTTCTTTGGTGTATCCCTTCGATACAAAATCTTTTAATACAAATTTATATATAATTTTAGGGGCGTACTTTTCTTTTACACTTTGAATTTCAGGAATAGTGGCAGTAAATTCCAAAAGTACATTTTTATTAGATACTTTTTTGCCTTTCTTATTCAAAAGCAATTCAATAACAGTGTGCTCCCAACCTTTCTTTTCAATCAAAGCTTCGCTTGCTTTGCCACTTAGCTCTGCATGTAAATCTAATTCTTCGGGAAACTTTTTAGTATCAGTGTTTAAGTGATGGGCTTCATCAGCCAGCATGACTATATCTTTTTTAATTAAGTCATCTAGCAATACCTGATTTTCTTTTTGTATGTGAATATCGTTGTAAAGCTGTTGTATGGTGGTTAGTTTGATTTCAATACCTTCATCATTTTTTGAAAAAGATTCAACTTTTTTGATATTGATAGTTTGATTTTCGATGACAATTTTATCTTGGAAAAGATATTTATTGTGCGTGCTATCAATAAAGTTATTTTCTGTTTTATAGATAATATTCTTTTGATTCACAAAGAAGATAAAATTTCTGTACCCCTTTTTGTAGTAGTGTAAGATGCAACTTGCCATTACGAGTGTTTTACCTGTACCTGTTGCCATATTAAACATCAAGTGTGTGGGTTCTTTGGGCTTCTCAATTTCTTTTATCGCTTCAAAAGTGAGCAGATTTTCAAAAGCATTCTTTTGCCAGTCAAAAAATGGATACTTCAAATTCCCTGATACGTACTCAGGGATTTCAGGAAAAGGTATTCTTAACTTATATGCCTTTTCTCCAATTTCTTCGTATAGTTTTTTTTGTTCTGCCATACTATTTTCCCTTATTTTTCAAAGCTTTTTTGACAGCACGATCAAAGTCTGATTTTATCAATTGAGTTTTATTAAATTCCTCATATTCTGCAAAAGCTTTTTCCTCTGCTTGTTTGTGAGATATTTTTCCTTTGCTATTCAAAATTTCAAAATTATTAAATTCTAAAAACTTATTGATAGATTCTGATAATTCTTCCATGGTAAAAGTATTTCTTTTTTCTATTTGATTTTCAATATAATCAAAATACGATGTTATGGTTCTTTCTAATTGCTTGATTTCTTTTTCATTGAGATAATTTTTTGCAATGATAGTATCTGATTTTAAAATCCTACCACTTGTTGATTTTTTCCAAGTTGTTAATCCCATATTAGGTTTTTCTTTATTTGCTTTTTCAAAAATGATTTCTGCAGCTGTTTTTCCTGTAATAGCAAAATGAAATTTATTTTGAACTGTTGCATAAAAATTTTTTGTAATTTCTGAAGTTTTATCATAATCTATACTACACTCTGCAAAAATATCTGTGATTTGTTGGTAAATTCTTCTTTCACTGGCTCTAATAGAGCGAATTCTTTCGAGTAATTCTTTAAAATAGTCAGCACCAAAATATACCCCATTTTTTAGCCCCTCATCATTAAGAACAAAGCCTTTGATTATATATTCTTTTAGAATTTTTGTTGCCCAAATTCTAAACTGTGTTGCTTTTTTACTATTGATTCTATAGCCAACGGCAATGATGGCATCAAGGTTGTAAAATTTTACTTGTTGCGTTTGTGTTTTACCCTCTATAGCTCCATGTATAGTGGTATGTTCCAAAATGGAACTAACCACATTTTCCTCTAATTCCTCATCTTCAAAAATATTTTTAAGATGCTTGGTGATAGCCGGCCTCTGCACCCCAAAAATATTTGCCAGTTGCTCTTGCGTAAGCCAAACAGATTCATTATAAAGAAATACTTCAATTTTAACCTCCCCATTTGGAGAAGTGTAAAGTAAAAACTCCGTGAATTGATCTTTCAGAGTGATTTGATTTTTTTTCACAACTGACCCATATTATTTTTTACTATAAAAAGCTTTTGTTAATTTTTGGTCTTCAGTACTTATCCCATATCTTTTATCAGCCATTTCACTTTCTTGAACATACATTTGATTCAAATCAAGCATAGTCAAAAACATCTTTTTTTGTTGGGCAAGGGGAAGTTTTATAAATTCTTCCTCTTTGATTATCTTTTCTTTGAAGTCCTTGATTTTTACATTGTAATTAAGGAAATACTTTTCATACAAAGTATCAAAGAGTTTTACAAGAGTAGGTAAATCTTTTGCATTTTGTATTTCTTCTTTTGCTTGTTCGTTCCATTTTGCAAGCTCGCAATATATAAACGAGTCATCAATTTTATCTTCTTTAATAACAGTAACTAATCTATTGTTGCAAATATCAATATGCTCATCTAATTGCTCAACTAATATAAACTTTCTATTGCCATTTTCTTTATTAAGCTCTAATGTTGCGTGTCCTGTTGTGCCTGAACCAGCGTGATAATCCAAAATAATATCGTCTTTATCTGTCATTATTTTGATAATATCTAAAACCGCATATATTGATTTTGGATAGCTAAACTCGTTTTCACCGATTATTTTCTTTAACAAATTTGTGCCTTGAAACTCTGATTGATACTTTTTATCAGTCCAAACATTTTTAATAACCTGTTGTTCTCTATATTTATGATAAATAACAATTTTTTCATTTTCTTTTTTAGCAATAAAATATCCATTAGTATTTAACTCAATAAAAGTCTCTTTAACATTTTTCCAAGCCATTTCTTTACCATTATTTGTAATTGGAAAAACCTCGTAATAATTATCTTTCTTTTCGTGAGTAATATCTTTTAAATCCTTACTAACATAAATTGGGTACCAGTTTTTAGGACGATTTTCTCTAGACCATACTGTTCTTGCTCGCATATATTCCTCATATCTAAAACTTCCTTCATTATCTTGTTCTGTAAAAGACTCTTTAACAAGCTCACTTATGGCAACATTGTTAAATGAAGCTTTTGTTTTATCTTTTGCATATATAAGCAAAAACTCACTATTTTCTGATAAGAATTTAGCTTGATTCCTTCCTTTAGGATTATGTAAAACTGTAATTATTCCTATTCTATTATCTCTCTTAAAAACCTCGTCAGCTAATGCACCAAGATAAAATAATTCTGCGTGGTCAATCGCTATTGTTATAAAGCCATTCTCTGTAAGTAATTCTTTGGCAATATCTAACCTATTTTTCATAAAGGTTAGCCAAGTAGAATGATTAAAATTATTGTTGTAACTAAAGATATTTGAATCTCCTCCTGTGTTATAAGGAGGGTCAATATAGATAAGCTTCACCTTTCCAGCAAACTCAGATTTTAAACTATGTAAAGCAAGAAGATTGTTGCCTTTAATAATAAGATTCTCTTGTATTAAACCTGTTTTATCTCGCTTTATTTCATTTACTGCTTCGCCGTCTTTCTTACTTTCTTTAGTACATCTCTTCCAGTTTACAAGTGCCTTTCTATCAAAGAGTCTATCTATTTCATCGTGAGCAAGTACTTGATTGAAGAATATTTCATTCCTTTTTCCATTTTTTTCTTCGTATTTTCCAGTCTTATCAGAAAATTCAAAATACGTATCCGTACCCTCTTCAGTACTTTGCCCGCCTTCCAAAACACAATCTTTGAAAGGAAAATCCAGTACAACCTCGCTTTTGTTTTCTAAAAGTCCACTTTTATCAGCTAGGCCTATTCTATTTACATAGCTCGTATAAGAATTATCAATTTTTCTTTTATCTAAAAAGAATTTGAAATCTCGTGTCTTAAAGACATACACATCTTTAATTTTAGTAAAGAATTTGTTTTTCAAGTCTTCGTTATCAGCAAGGAGAGATATGAGCTTTTCATCAATCTTATCAGCAGAATCTTTTACTTTTGTATAATTCAATTCTTTTAATTCAGAATCAAAAAAAGCAGGTTCTGCTTGTAGCAACTTTAATAATGTATCTTTTAAACTTTTCATATTCTTATTTGTAACTCAAGATTTTATTTAGTATATAGCTCTGACATATTATTTTTTACTATTTTTTACTATGACTTGCGACTTGCTCTCGCAACGGCGAGGAACCCCCTGAAGGGGACAAGTGAGCCACATTTAGATAAAGAAAATTTTGCTAATGCGAAAGCAAACCTAACTAGTAAGTATCATAACATCTATCCCTTTTTCCAATCTAACTATCAAAATCAGATTTTCTGATTTCAGCCCCCTACTCCAAGTAGCTACTTTTTGTTTCTTTCTTTTTTAATTCTTCAAGAAGGGCATCGATTTTTTCTTGGGTGAGAAATTCATGGAATCGCGAACCGCATTGCAACATAGGGGCATAGCCACAGGCGCCCAAGCATTCCACCCTCTTTAGGCTAAAGAAGCCGTCGCTTGTTGTCTCCCCTGCCTTGATATTTAGCTTTTTTTCTATGTATTTTAAAATATCCTCAGCCCCCCGCAAGGCACAGGGGCCTGTGTGACAAAGCTCTAGGATGTGCTTGCCCATTTTTTTTGTGTAAAACATAGAATAAAAGGTCGCCACCTCATACACTTCTATGGGTTTTAAGTTCAAAAGCTCCGCCACATAGTCCATCACCTCAACACTCAACCAACCCTCAAACTCATCCTGTGCCAAATGCAAGATGGGGAGCAGGGCTGACTTTTGCCTATCTTTGGGATAATGAGCTAGTATTTTTTTGACCTTAGCTAGGCTCTCTTTTGAAAACGAAATCTTGGCTTCAATGTTTGACATAGTTTTTTTGAGGCTTATTTAATCATGTACAGGAATTTAACAGAATTTCAAATCCTAACTTTGAAAGTTTTTATAGTTCCTTTATGAAATCTACTCATTTTTATTTTTTTTTGTAAACGAAAATGTAAGAATGTACCGAAAATGTACTGTATTATGTCTTTTTTTGAAAACAACCAGATGCTTGAGGGTGTACGCCTACTTGAAAAGGGTTTGGGAGCAGTAACCATGCGTCGTAAAATTTTGGCAAATAATATAGCCAATGTAGACGTGCCTAATTTCAAGAGATCTGATTTGAGCTTTGAAGCGGAATTAAAAAGAAATGTAGATTTACAAAAGAAAATGAATGAAGAAGTGCCCTTACAAACCTCGCATCCCCTTCATATCAAGCAACATAGCTATAGCCCCCAAGAGGCTATCCAACCACGTATACACACAGACTATAATTCTAGCATGCGTAATGATGGAAACAATGTAGATATAGAAGATGAGGTCAATAAGCTCGTACGCAATCAATTGCAATACAGCTTATTTATTGATCGCTTGAATGGACACTTTCGTAATTTTAACAATCTTTTGAGGATAGTCTAAGAAAATGGGAATGTTTGACGCCATCGATATAGCAGCTACAGGCCTTAGCGCACAGCGTCTACGCCTAGATGTTATAGCAAATAATATTGCCAATGTAAACACCACTCGCAACTCCCAAGGAGATGGGCCCTTTAGACGTGATCGTGTGATTATGACCCCTATCAATATGCGTAGTGTTTGGCGTTCTCCTGTGTACCCTGATGGCTTAGAAACAGGTATGGGTAGGGGTGTGAAGGTGGAGCAGATCGCAAAGGACACTCGTCCCCTACCCCTTCGCTATGACCCTGATCATCCTGATGCGATTAAAATAGGTCCAAAGCAGGGTTATGTAGAATTGCCCAACATCAATATGGTAGAGGAGATGACAGATATGATTAGTGCCTCTCGTTCTTACGAGGCAAATGCCCAAGTGATTATGGGAAGCAGACAAATGTTTCAAAAGGCCTTGGAATTAGGTAGGGCTTAAAAAAGAATAAAGGATATTTTAAAAAAGAGGAATTATGATAGAAATTGCAAGCACAAAGGGTGTACACTTCCCAAGCGGTTTTCCAAAAGTTATAGGGGCACAAAATAATACAAATACAAGTTTGCGTACTAGCCACCCCCTACACATGCAAGTACCTACTTCAAATTCTATAAAAGAAAATACTAGTGCCATCCAAGAAAGCTCCTCAAGCATGAAAAGCTTTGGCGATTTTTTAAAAAGCTCTATAGAAAATGTAGAAGGCCTAGATGCAAAATCAAATGAATTGAGCAACAAAGCCATATACGATCCTGAATCTGTAGAAGTGCACGACGTTCTCCTTGCCTCTGAAAAGGCTCGCTTTGCATTAAACTTTACTAAGACTCTTTCAGATGGCCTCATTCGCACCTTCAAAGAGCTCACAAATCCTAGGTGATACCTAGGTAATACTATATTGCTAGCCGACTTTTTTTACCCCTGCTGGAGATTTAGGGGGTTGAGATTTGTACGATGTCGCTTTATTTAAAGCGAAGGGTGTGCCAAGGCCCACAGCATAAGCAAGCTTAAATATTACAAAAAAATCTTTGCATACTCAAGCCCTATCCCTCACAATTACTTTTTTACGATATAGAATAACATAGGAAGGTATTGACAAGCTCCTATATAACTTCAAAGATAAGCTGGCATGTTTAGTAAAATTGAAATCATGGACACCACCCTTCGTGATGGAGAACAAACAGAGGGAGTTAGCTTCACTAGCTTTGAAAAACTTCAACTCTCACGTTTTTTTTTAGAACAACTTTGTGTAGATAGAATTGAAATCGCAAGTGCTCGAGTCTCAATGGGAGAACATAAAACTGTCACAGAGATTTTTGAATGGGCAAATCAACGTGGGTACTCTTCACGCATAGAAGTACTAGGCTTTGTAGATGGGAAACGCTCTGTAGATTGGATTAAGAGTGCTGGTGGCAGAAATCTTAACTTACTTACCAAAGGTTCAAAACATCACTGCGAAGTACAATTAAACAAAACTTTATCAGAACATCTCAAAGATATACAAGGTACTCTACAATATGCCTTTGATGAAAATTTAAAAGTAAATACTTACCTAGAAGATTGGTCAAATGGCTTTCTTCATTCACCTCTATATGTTGAGGAACTCATAAAAGAATTACTTCAAATGAAAATTTCTAGATTTCTCTTACCCGATACCTTAGGAATATTTGCTCCTAATGAAGTCAAACAAGCCATCGATTCTATTTTACAAAGGCATCCCGAATGTGCTGAAAAAATAGACTTTCATGGTCATAATGATTATGGGCTAGCCGTGGCAAATTGTTTGGCTGCAGTAGAAGCGGGGGTGGGAGGCTTGCATGTGAGTATGAATGGCCTAGGAGAAAGGGCAGGCAACTCCCCCCTAGAGGCAGTCGTGACAGCCCTTCATGATAAATTAAATGTAAAAACAAACGTGAATGAGCTTGCCATCACTGACGCTTCTCGCCTAGTAGAAATTTTCAGTGGGAAACGTATCCAATCAAATAGGCCCATAGTAGGGCAAGATGTCTATACTCAAACGTCAGGAGTACATGCTGATGGAGATAAGAAAGCAAACCTCTACGCCAATCCCATACTCCCCGAACGTTTTGGCCGAAAACGCCTCTATGCCTTGGGTAAACTTTCAGGCAAAGCTTCTATAAGTCAAAATCTAACAAATCTAGGGCTTGTATTGAGTTCTGAAGAAGAACATCTCTTACTCGATAAGATAAAAGAGCTAGCTGAAAAAAAGAAAAATATCACCCCCGATGATCTACCCTTTCTCATAGAAGATCTTTTTGGATATGGCTTCAAGCAGTCATTTAAAGTCATAAAGGCAGAGCTCTCGAGTCATTTAGATTCAAAGGCTAAGGCAGACATCACTATTTCTTTAGATGAAAAAGAATATCATGCTATCTCACAAGGCGATGGGGGCTATGATGCCTTTATGAATGCCTTAGGAGAAATTATGCAAAAGCTAGATATTCAACTACCTCATCTCTTAGATTATGAAGTACGTATCCCTCCGGGGGGTAAAACAGATGCCCTAGTAGAGGCTCTAATCACTTGGGAGGACACCTCCTCAACTCTAGAGGATTTAGAAAAACCCTTGTCTCATAGAGGAAATACCAATTTAAAGAAAAACTTTAGGACTGTAGGGGTGGCAACAGATCAAGTCATTGCTGCCATACGTGCCACTGAAAAAATGCTCAATTTACTTTTATTCAATCAAAGAAAATAAATTTCTTTCAACACAAAGCTTGCAACAACCCTCTTAATATAACTAGTACCCCTCCTATCTAGACATACAAGGATTGTCTCGGTATGCCATTGTACTAACAGTACCCCTTTCGAAAAATAAAAAATTATGCCCGCTTAGCTAGCACGAAAAAGGGAGCGATAATCTAAAACATTTTGAAGTTTATACAAGGTTTCTATCTTAGTTTGTTTACTTAAAAATTCAGGAACGGGCATGCCTTGGCTTTCTATAAATTTACAAGTTTCCTTAACGCCTCCCCAGAGATCGACCCAAGCAGAGGGCACAAGCCAACTAAAACCAAAACCCATGGCACCATCAATACCATTTTGATTAGTGACTTCAGGTACTAAAGAAAAACTATACGAAACATAACGTGCAATAAAGTGTCGCAAGAGATCTGCCTCAAAACCACTCGCCTCTTTCATGATTTGAATGGCATTTTTATATTCTCCATTTTTAATGGCCCTTTCACATTCCCTTTTAAATTTTAGCTCTACTGTAGGGAGGGGTTCGTAAGTATCCTTTGTTATATTGTACACCTCTATATTTTTTTTACCCTCTGCATCTTTACTCACAGCATACAAACCCTTTTTAGCCTTCAACCCCAGCTGCCCCTTATCTATTAATTTTTGCATGTAAGCAGGCATTTTAAAAGTTTCATGTGCACTATCGGCTGTTTGTTCATAGATGTTATCTACTATAGCCTTATGTACATCAAGTCCAACTAAGTCTACTGTAGCTAGGGGACTAAGGGCACGACCCGTATACCCCCCCAGTAAAGTATCTAATAAATGTATCCCACCCTTATCTTGGTACTTTTGGGCAAATTGTGCTGCCTCATTCATCAATTGAAAGCCTATGCGATTGCCTGCAAAGGCGGGGGTGTCGTTTGTAATAATCACATGGCGTACTAGCTTTTGGGATAAATAATCGCTTAACTCTTGAGTTACTTTAGGATCATTACCTGAATGAGTTACAAGTTCACACAAGGTAAGCTTATAGGGGGGATTAAAAAAATGTGTACCATAATAATTCTTTTGTCCATCAGCATCAAAGTTTTTTGCCAAACGAGCAATGGACAAACCCGAAGAGACCGTTGAGATGATGCTCCCCGGCTTGCGAGCAGCTGCAATTTTCTTATTCATCTCTTCTTTAATAGGGTACGTTTCCGCCACACATTCAAAAACCCAATCACTCTCCCCCACTGCCCTTTTTAAGTCCTCATCGTAAGAACCAGCAACCATCCTCTTAGCTAAAACACCTGAACGAACAGAATTGATAGCAGCTTGTATACCTTGTTCAGCCTTTGCCTTATCTCGAGCAAGCATATGTACCTTCATCTCTCCAAAACTTGCTAAAATGGATGCACAACCCGAGCCCATGGCTCCATTGGCACCTAATACCGTTGCTATTTTCATATCTTTATATTTCATCTTTTTTATCTCAATTGCTTAGTGTATTCATCCCCAGCTCCTTAGGTAGAATCAACCAAATTTATGAGATTTTATCTCTATCCTATGTGTCAATTATTTAATACAATACTAATGAGAAGCTTGATTTAGGTAAGCAAAGCTTTTTTGTATAGGGAGACTTTTGCAGAAAAGTCTCCCTAAAACCCTCTAACTGCCGACGTGGCCAAAACTTCCATGTTTTGGACACGTCGGGGTGTTTCGCTCCCTCCATGGAGCGATGGAGTACTATCAAGAATTTCTTTATCTAAACTAGGCTCACTTGTCGCGGGCGAGCAATCAGCCCACTTTAGATAAAGAAAATCTCAATAGAACCCACACCAAGCTTACTTATAAAACATAGCCACACAGGCTATGCCCTATAAAAACAAAAGCCTCGAGCTAGGTTTATCCTATCCCGAGGCTTGTCCCTGTAGGGGGCTTTATAGACGCCCTCTGTATAGAGGGCGCTTTTCTACTCTACTCTAACAACTATTACCTAATCACTATTAGGTCCAAAGAGCGGAGTCATTGTGCAAGATGATGTGCTTGCATTCCAAGTATAAAGCTGAGGATATTTGCTAGCCCCACGAAAGTTAAAGCAAGTACCAAGGCCTCTAATTGTTGCTCCAGCTGTAGCGTTTTGCATTTCTGCAGTCGCAAGACCTGTTCCAAAATTACCCGCAGAAGTTACTTGTCCTGTTGTTGTTGTATCCCAATAGCTGTTATTGACAGTGCCAGAAAGTATCGCCCCCACCAAACCACCTACGTTGCTATCACCAGTAACAACCCCTGTGGCATAGCTGTTGCTGATAGGGCCATTTTGACTTCCCACCAAGCCTCCGACGTTAGTAGTACCCGTCACTACCCCTGTAGAGTAGCTGTTGTCGAGAGCGCCACCAGATTGACTTCCCACCAAGCCTCCTACGTTATCTACACCTGTCATCACCCCTGTAGAGTAGCTGTTACTGATAGAGCCAGCTTGATACCCCACCAAGGCACCTACGTTACCAGCACCTGTCACAGCCCCTGTGACATAGCTGTTACTGATAGTGCCACTATTTAGCAGGCCCACTAAGGAACCTGTGTAATGATTACCCACTACTGCCACATTCACTAGAGCCACTTGATTGAGTGCGGTATTAGAGATTGCCCCAAAAAATCCTGTTTCATTAGTATTATCAGACCTATTTATGTAAAGATTGCGTATCACAAAACCCCTACCCTCAAATGTAGCTGTAAAGGGCATATCTGTTTCATCAGTACAATTCTCATTTGCACTACAAAATCCTATGGGCTCCCAGCCTTCTGTGACTCTAGTGCCAGCAAAAGAGGCACTAGTTCCCCATTTGGTATTTCCAAGATCTATATCAGCAACTAGCTCATAGCCCCTACAACCTGTGGTAGGACATCCTATCGTTATATCAGTGGCACTATTGCTAGTCTTCCAGCTAGTACCTGCAAGGTTGTATCTCATACTATTCAATTGTTCGGCAGTGGAAATTTCTATCAAACCATCGCCATCAACATCTACTGGATACACAGCCCTAAGGGTTATGGGCCCATTAGGCATAGTGGTGATGTACGATGTATTTCCTGTTGTAGACCAACCTGTAAAGGGGCGACCATCCGCAAGTTTAGGGCTACAGCCTGTGAGAGGCAAGTCAGTTAAAACCTCCCCTATTCTTGCAGAAGTTCGGATAGGAAAGCTTCCTGAAGTTATTCCCTCCCCACAATCATAACTTATAGAATAGTACCAAAGGGCAAAAAGGGTAGTGTTGGAAGCAAAGAGTTGGCTTGTTTCTGCATTGTACGTTTGCCCCAAGCCATCAGGATTTACACCCCAGCCGAAAAAACCATTACTAGGGCTTGCAGAGGCATTGGCAGGTCTATTATTATTATTTGATCCTGATAGAGTGAGGGAGCGAAGCGTAACTTCAGCTCCTGCAAGGGCAACACTAGCATTAGGAGCAGAGCCGACACCGTTATTCAAGTTGTATGTAACTGTATAATTCGTTCCCCAAGTGGCATAGAGGGTGAGAGTTTGATGAAGAATGCTTATTCTTGGAATGGTGTACGTGGCACCCGTCCGCGCAAAATTAGCACCCGCGTTAGTAGTTAAAGTTGACCAGCCTATGAAGGTAAAGCCCACACGTGTTACCCCAACAAGATTAGGTAGAGTAATTGTTTGCCCTGGTGCGACTATCTGTTGGGCGGGAACGGAACCACCTGTACCCCCATTCAAATCAAAGGTAACAATCACTTGGACGGCGACGCAAGATCCGCTAGATAAATTAAAGCCCTCATCGCAAGAAACGCAAGCGCCCACAGCACCCGAGCCATTTTGGCAGGTTGTGGGAGCAGGAGCACTAGTCCCACCTCCGTCACCTCCACTACTGCAATCTACGAGAAGACTAGCTATGCAAAGCATGAAAGCTAGGCCTAGGAATTTACTATTTTTTATTAACTTAAACATATTTTTCTTCAAATTTAATTAACTGTATTTGTATCTTTCTATGCAAGACTAGCCAAGGCTAAAGTCAAACAAAGTAAGAACACAAGCCCCTTACAGGGACAAGGCTCATAAATACGGGGGGGGTGGAAAGTAAAGTATTTTTTAGGGGGACTTTGATTGAACCACATAGGACACATAGGACAAATAGGTATATGGTTTTACTTTAAATGAGCTTTGTCTTCCCCCAAAAAAGTGGAGGATGAAAGTGAAGCAAGCATCGCAATGAGACTATTACAACTAACGGGTGGGCAAGGGTTTTTTTGTTTGGTTATTATACGAGGGCTTGTCCCTGTAGGGGGCTTGATAGCCGCAAATTTTGTACCAAAACGATACCGACAAGACACTTCTTTTATGGGAAGGTGGCTTGATATACGGGGGCTTGTCCCTGTAGGGGGCTTGTCCCTGTAGGGGGCTTGTCCCTGTAGGGGGCTTGTCCCTGTAGGGGGCTTGATACTTGATAGCCGCAAATTTTGTACCAAAACGATACCGACAAGACACTTCTTTTATGGAAAGGCGGTTAATGCTAACAAAAAGGCCTTCTCCTCGTGCGCGAAATCCGCTCGAGGCAGTGCGGTGAGGAGTGAGCCTGATTTAGATAAAACAATCTTGTTAGTACAATTTTTTGAACCAAATACCCCAAGGACACATAGGGTGTTTTGCTTGTGCCATGAGTGGTGCTTGTGCCTATACCTTAGGTACTTTCAAAAAATCGGCGAGACATTCGGGGTGTTTTCCATTTCCTTCCTCGCTTCTTATTTTAAGCTTTACACTAAAGCAGCCCTCTAAGGGTGTCATTTTCAAGCTCATTTAAAGCGATGGAGTATGATTTAAGGGACTTTTTTATATTAGAGGCATCTTGACGCATACAAGATGCCCCGCTTGGCGGGGAAAGTCCACCGACAAACGCGGGGTGCGCATCCGAGAATGTTAGCGAGGCAAGCAAGGGCTTATAAAAGCCGCCCCTACCCCCGTCCTATTATTCTAGGATAGGACGGGGGTACAAAAATTTTACAACAAAATCTTCGATAGTACAAGGGCTCTGTAGCCCGCCGAGCGGGAGAACAGATCTCGTCGCTAAAACCTCTATTCCAGCGAAAATCGAAGACAAGGCACACAAGGCAGGAGACTTATTTCAATAAAAATAAGCTTGATTGCATAATTAGGTAGTAGTAATGTTGAGTGTTAATATCAAGTCTTTATTTTATTTAATGTTTTTATTTTTTATAACTTTAAGTTATAGGGTAACATGCGATGCGCCCAAGCTAGTACATTCAAGGGATGGTTGTTGGGATTATAGACAATGTTGGGACAGTGCATATAAGGACACTGAATTTACTTACAATAAAACTTTCATTTCGAATGCTTTTTCTTGGACTTGTACTCACGCCATGCCAAATGTCAAAACTTGTGTAAAAAATTCTTTATGCGGACTTTGAGGATAATTAGAATATGAAAAAAACACTTTGTTATATATTTTTGTTTTTACTCTGCTTTGGTTCACAATACTGTACCATCACCATCATAGAATATTTCAAACATGATAGCTATACAACTTCTATTTATCATTTTAGTATAACTCATGCCACTTTAGAAGTTTCTGCCCTTAAGTTTGGACTTTGGGACACGTTTTATAGGACTTTCTTTGATGATTTTCCATTACTACCAATTGATTACACTCGTAGCTCTTCAACATGGAATTGGCTAAATAATAGTTATAAAACTTGTACAGCAGATCTAAATGCTTATGTAGCTTCTAGTTGCTTTCTTTATACTCGATATTCTTACAAATCTCCTCCTAATGCTAATGATAGCATTTCTAATATTATTAAAACCACACCAGGAATAGTTATTTTTCGTTATAGACTAACAGTTGATAACAATTTGTACGCAAGGGGCTATATTTATACAAGACCTGGGGATGCTTATCAGTATTTCATTCCTGATGATGAACTTTATGATGAAAGTCTCCCTAGTACATTTTGGAATATTAAATGGGGATCAAATGCTACCATACCACCCAATCTAAATTTGAACAGGGAACTTGATGCACTATATTACAATGATACTTACCAAGCAGAGCCTACTATTTTCAGCTATGAATTTCATTCTGCTGATTTTCCCTATCCTCCTGCAAGAGTACCACGTTATTTTAGGTTGTGGAATACAGCAAGTGCTAGTGTACGTATTGAAACCTATAAAGAAGACACGTCAGTAGTCTATAATTTATATGCAGAAGATGGAACAGCTAGAGCTTGGATCTTCAGAGGGATTTTAGAAGAACACACCCCCACCCCCACGATTTTAGATAAAGTTGACGGAGTTTTATGGCAAACTTCAGCATCTTGGCAAACTGTGCTTTCTAGTGGGAGTGTAGGCACAGTCTTTGAATCGAATGCAGAGTATGGGGGGCCCTATCTAATGAAAATTTATAATAATGCCACAAATGAACTCCTTTTTATAGATAGGATACGCCATCCCTATTTGAGTAAGGAGGAGCTAAGCCCTTATTTGAATATGACTTGGCAATCCGCCTTTGTCAGCGGTCTTGCAATCAAGCCGCAACTGAATTGGGAAAGAAAGAATAAAATCACAACAAATGCCATGTCTATAAAAGCGGCGGAGTCGGGATATGCACATGAGTTTTATGCAAGTTATCCTAAATAGTTAATAAGGAGTAAAAAAATATGTTAAAAAATTGCATGGATACTACCGCATGGGAGGGGGCTACCTTAGGTGGTTGCCAATATAGGGTAACATGCGATGCGCCCAAGCTAGTACATTCAAGGGATGGTTGTTGGGATTATAGACAATGTTGGGACAGTGCATATAAGGACACTGAATTTACTTACAATAAAACTTTCATTTCGAATGCTTTTTCTTGGACTTGTACTCACGCCATGCCAAATGTCAAAACTTGTGTAAAAAATTCTTTATGCAGACTTTGAGGATAATTAGAACATGAAAAAAACATATATTTACCTAATATTTATTTTATTCTGCTTAGGTTTTCAAAATTGTTTATGCGAGCGACGTGGTGGAAATTACGAAGCTTATTATTCACATATAGGTTTTGATGTAAAAAATGCTACTTTTGCATATTATTCTACTTCCTATGGGAATTGGAATGGTATTTATAAATTTAGATTTTTAGGCCATAAATATAAACCTTTTACAGATACACCAACTACTCATGGTAAAATTAAGAGTTGGATAAGTGATCCATTGGGTTTCGGTTCTCCTTCAACTGACCGTCAACCTATACCCTCAACATCAAAAGATGCAAATTTTTCTCACTTAATTGAAAGTATACCAGGCATAACTTTTATTCGTTATCGTATATCAGATGATAATGGTTTGTATTCAAGGGGTTATATGTATACCCGTTTAGATAATCCATATTTATTTTTTATTCCTGATGATGAACTCTATGATGAAAGTCTTTCAAGCTCACTTTGGAAAACTAATAGTCAAATTTTTACAAAGAGTGTTAGCCCAGATGGTGGGTATCTCAAACATGGAAGTCTTCTTTTCAGTTATGATTTTAATCCGACCGACTTTCCCTATCCTCCTGCAAGAGTACCTCGTTATTTTAAGTTGTGGAATACTGAGAGTTTTAGTGTGCGTATAGAAACTTATAAAGAAGACTTATCGGTAGTCTATAATTTATATTCAGAAGAAGAAACAGATAGAGCATGGATATTTTCAACTTTGTCGGGGCTAGCACTAGACTCCAAAGGCAGAGAACCTCTAAACCAGAATATTGAAAGTAGTGATTTATTTAGAGAAAATTCATTAAAAAAATACAGTCCACCAAATTCTGATAAAGTCGATGGAGTATTATGGCAGGCAACAGCATCTTGGCAAACTGTGCTTTCTAGTGGGAGTGTAGGCACAGTCTTTGTATCGAATGCAGAGTATGGGGGGCCTTACTTAATGAAAATCTATAATAATGCCAGCAATCAACTACTTTTTATAGATAGGATACGCCATCCCTATTTGAGTAAAGAAGAGTTACGCCCTTATTTGAATATGACTTGGCAATCTGCCTTTGCAAGTGGTCTTGCGATAAAGCCTCAACTTAATTGGAAAAGAAAAGATAAAATCACTACAAACGCAATGTCTATAAAAGCGGCGGAGTCGGGATATGCACATGAGTTCTATGCAAGTTATCCTAAGTAGGAAAATAGATAATTAAGGAGTAAGTAATATATGTTAAAAAATTGCATGGATACTACCGCATGGGTAGGGGCTACCTTAGGTGGTTGCCAATATAGGGTAACTTGCGATGTACCCAAGCTAGTTCATTCAAGGAATGGAGAAGATTGTTGGGATTATAGACAATGTTGGGACAGTGCATATAAGGACACTGAATTTACTTACAATAAAACTTTCATTTCGAATGCTTTTTCTTGGACTTGTACTCATGCCATGCCAGAAGTCAAAACTTGTGTAAAAAATTCTTTATGCGGACTTTGAGGATAATTAGAACATGAAAAAAACATATATTTACCTAATATTTATTTTATTCTGCTTAGGTTTTCAAAATTGTTTATGCGAGCGACGTGGTGGAAATTACGAAACTTATTCTTCAAATATAGGTTTTGATGTAAAAAATGCTACTTTTGCATATTATTCTACTTCTTATGGGAGTTGGGATGGTATTTACCAATTTAAATTTTACGGTAATGACTATATACCATTCCCAACTGCACCAACTACTCATGGTAAAATTAGAAATTGGATAAGTGATCCCTTACGTTTTTCTTCTAATACAACTGACCGTCAACCTATACCCTCAACATCAAAAGATGCAAATTTTTCTCACTTAATTGAAAGTATACCAGGAATTTCTTTTATTCGTTATCGCCTATCAGATGATAAAGGACTTTATTCAAGGGGTTATATGTACACCCGTTTAGACAATCCATATTTATTTTTTATTCCTGATGATGAACTCTATGATGAAAGTCTTTCAAGCTCACTTTGGAAAACGGATATTCGATTTGATCGTAGTAATGCTTCTGCAGACGGTGGTTCTAATATAACAGGAAATATTGTTTTCAACTATGATTTTAAACCAACCGACTTTCCCTATCCTCCTGCAAGAGTACCACGTTATTTTAGGTTGTGGAATACAGCAAGTGCTAGTGTACGTATTGAAACCTATAAAGAAGACACGTCAGTAGTCTATAATTTATATGCAGAAGATGGAACAGCTAGAGCTTGGATATTTTCTACTTTGTTGGGAGTGACTTCTTTAAGAGAATACAGTCCACCAAATTCTGATAAAGCTGATGGAGTATTATGGCAGACTACAGCATCTTGGCAAACTGTGCTTTCTAGTGGGAGTGTAGGCACAGTCTTTGAATCTAACGCAGAATATGGGGGACCCTATCTAATGAAAATTTATGATAATGCCACAAATAAATTACTTTTTATAGATAGAATACGCCATCCTTATTTGAGTAAAGAAGAGTTAAGTCCTTATTTGAATATGACTTGGCAATCTGCCTTTGCAAGTGGTCTTGCAATTAAACCTCAACTTAATTGGAAAAGAAAAGATAAAATCACTACAAACGCAATGTCTATAAAAGCGGCGGAGTCGGGATATGCACATGAGTTCTATGCAAGTTATCCTAAGTAGGAAAATAGATAATTAAGGAGTAAGTAATATATGTTAAAAAATTGCATGGATACTACCGCATGGGTAGGGGCTACTATAATAGGTGGTTGCCAATATAGGGTAACATGCGATGCGCCCAAGCTAGTACATTCAAGGGATGGTTGTTGGGATTATAGACAATGTTGGGACAGTGCATATAAGGACACTGAATTTACTTACAATAAAACTTTCATTTCGAATGCTTTTTCTTGGACTTGTACTCACGCCATGCCAAATGTCAAAACTTGTGTAAAAAATTCTTTATGCGGACTTTGAGGATAATTAGAACATGAAAAAAACATATATTTACCTAATATTTATTTTATTCTGCTTAGGTTTTCAAAATTGTTTATGCGAGCGACGTGGTGGTAATTATGTAGCTTATTGGTCGGATATTATCTTTGATGTAAAAAATGCTACTTTTGCATATTATTCTACTTCTTATGGGAGTTGGGATGGTATTTACCAATTTAAATTTTACGGTAATGACTATATACCATTCCCAACTGCACCAACTACTCATGGTAAAATTAGAAATTGGATAAGTGATCCCTTACGTTTTTCTTCTAATACAACAGACTACTATCAACCTATACCTTCTACATCTAATAATGCAAATTTTTCTCACTTAATTGAAAGTATACCAGGAATTTCTTTTATTCGTTATCGCCTATCAGATGATAAAGGACTTTATTCAAGGGGTTATATGTACACCCGTTTAGATAATCCATATTTATTTTTTATACCTGATGATGAACTCTATGATGAAAGTCTTTCAAGCTCACTTTGGAAAACAAATAGTCGAATTGCTTCCACAGATAGATATGGTAACTCTAGACCGAATAGAATGATTGGAGAACTACGTTTCAGCTATGATTTCAAACCAACCGATTTTCCCTATCCTCCTGCAAGAGTACCTCGTTATTTTAGATTGTGGAATACTGCAAGTGCTAGTGTACGCATTGAAACCTATAAAGAGGACACATCAGTAGTCTATAATTTATATGCTGAAGATAACACAGATAGAGCTTGGATTTTTTCTACAATAATGGGAATAGAACTCGACTCTACTGGGAGAGTAAGGCAAAATTTTGATGCTGAATCGGATAACTTATTAAGTGTAAGTTCTTTAAAAGAATACCCCTTCACAGTTTCTGATAAAGCTGATGGAGTATTATGGCAGACTACAGCATCTTGGCAAACTGTGCTTTCTAGTGGGAGTGTAGGCACAGTCTTTGAATCTAACGCAGAATATGGGGGGCCCTATCTAATGAAAATTTATAATAATGCCACAAATGAACTCCTTTTTATAGATAGGATACGCCATCCCTATTTGAGTAAGGAGGAGCTAAGCCCTTATTTGAATATGACTTGGCAATCCGCCTTTGTCAGCGGTCTTGCAATCAAGCCGCAACTGAATTGGGAAAGAAAGGATAAAATCACAACAAATGCCATATCTATAAAAGCGGCGGAGTCGGGATATGCACATGAGTTCTATGCAAGTTATCCTAAGTAGGAAAATAGATAATTAAGGAGTAAGTAATATATGTTAAATAAATTAAATTTTAGATTTGTAAATAGTTTAGTCTTATGTGTATTTATAATAAGTTTTTTTCTTTTTCAAAATTGTAGAAAAAATCAAAACAATCTAGAGGTGGTAAAAATTCCTGATACCATCAATAACCCAAAAGGTAATTCAGATACTGAAGATGATGGTTCTAATAACTACTCCCAATATTTTATTACTTCTTCAAATGATATATTGTTTCGAGGTGTAAAGCAGGCGAGTCAAATTGATCCTAAGACGGGAGTCCAAAGCGAAAGACCATTACGCATTCTTAGTTCAGATGACAATGCTGTTACATGGAAAGAACAAACAGACTTTGTCTTTCCAGAAACTAAAGGCTGGAGCAATATAAATACTGAGTTTAATTTTTCTTATGTTGCAAAAAATTATTTGTTTGTGGGGGCTACAAGAACTGGCACCGTGAAAGGTATCTCGAAAACATTGAGTTATATTTTTAAAACAAAAACAAATGCGAGATTTCCTAAAGATATTTATATTTGGGAATATCAAGCATACCTGCCTACAAATGATATTAGAGGTTTTGTAGATATGTCTACAAAACCCACCACAAAAGACGAATTTGTTGTGGTGAGCAAACACGATAACAATCAAATTTTACGTACACCAAATTATTTAGTGAGAGTTTTAAATAGTACTCTTTCCTCATTAAACGATAGATTGCTTGAGTCAAATTTTACATCAAAATATTTTTACTCCGAAAGTGACGTGCCAGCTATAGAAAAAAATTATTTTTACAATTTTTATAGCATCACGCACAACTCTTTGGCTTATGCAACTGTTGGTTCTAAAATACTTTTTAGTGATTATACAAGTATTTTAGAACAAATTTCTAATAATACTTTGGATATAATAAAAGATAAGGATTACATTGATTCAAAATTTACTTCTGTTGTACAAGTAAGTAATGATGGTATAAATTGGAGTACTGTGATACATAATTTACCTAATAAAGGACTTCAAACTATACGTACTGATTTAAGAAATACTTTTATAAGTGATCAAGAAGGGCGAATCTATAAATCTACGAATACAAATTTTTCACAGTGGAAGAAAGTGTATGAAGCTTCATCTCGAAATTTTTCTTATAACTATTTTGTTTTTGATACTCATTTAAATATTTATTATGCTCTCGGAAATACTAAAAATTACGAACTTTCAGTAGAAAGCAATAATAAATCCTCTTTAAGTTTAATAGTATCAAAGGACTATGGAGAAAATTGGGAAGAAGTATATAAGCAAGAAAATGCTTTTGCGAGTGGTTTAGAACTTCACAATGGGAAAGTGTTTTTTATAGGCGGGGAATTGCTCCCAAATTCTCAAATAGGTATCACACCTTTTATACGCTCTCTTAATTCAAAGTAAATTTATTAAGTATACACGATGATTTGAGGTAACGCCGCCACCTCCCTCTTATACCCTTACCCCTTCCCTACAACCCCACAACCCCACAACAGGGCAAGCAGGGCAAGCAGGGCAAGCAGGGCAAGCAGGGCAAGCAGGGCGAGCGGGGTAAGCAGGACAAGCAGAACAAAAGCCCCCTTCCCTTACAGGGACCCTCCTTCGGCGGAGGGCAAGCAAGCCCCCCGCGAGGCATCGTTTCTTATTCTAAGTTTTATAGTTAAAAAATCTTAGTCGTATAAAGGCCTATAGACACAAAAAAACATTGACAATATGACCAGTCATTCATGTATGGCTCTATGCAAGCAAAAACAACACGCGAAAAGATTATCAATGATTGCCTTGTATTGCTCTGGCGAAATGGTGTAAATGGCACCAGCATGGCTGACCTTGCCGAAAAGGCTTCTATACTCAAGGGCTCCTTTTACAACTATTTTAAGAGCAAGGAAGAATTTATTGGTGCTGTGCTCGAATCTTATGCACAAAAATGGGAGGCAAATGTGATTTCAATTTTTCGTGAAAAAAAACAAAATATACACATGCAATTTAAAAGCTATTTTTCTCGCATGAAAGAAATGGCCTCATCAATGCAGTACACTCAAGGTTCACTTGTTGGTAATTTTGCTCAAGAGCTTTCAGGTACGAGTGAAAAATTTGCAAAACAGACTGAGATGATTTTTCGCCGTATACAATTTTATTTAGAAGATGCTCTGAAGAATGCCCAAAAAAAAGGTATTCTCAATAAAAATGAGAACCCTAAGATATTAGCAGAGATTATTTTGAACAGCATGGAGGGGGCGATTTTACGTGCTAAAATTCAACGTAGTACGCGACCCATTGAACTTTTTGAAAAATTTTTTATGCAGAAATTGATAATTGGTTAATCTTAATCTCATGGAAAAAAAACACTACCTTATCGTTGGCGCTTCAAGTGTCGCAGGGCAAAAAACCATTGAGGCAATTCGTAACAAAGATGCTTCTGCCCTTATCACAGTCACCTCATCAAAAATAGAAGGTGAGATAGAAGGGTTGACCACCATTCATGGTGTTGATCTTATAAAACCCGATTCTCTATCTAAAATTAAATCAAATCTCATTGCCCCCATTAATTTTATGATTTTTTGTCCCGCCTTTGGCATGGTGGGATACCCACCTGAAATTGCACCTATCACCGATGTCGAAGCTTGTTTTGATTTTTCAGTACGCCCTGTTTTGAAACTCATTCATGAACTGAAGCCTCAGCTTACCATTGCCTTTTCAAGTTATTATTGGCTTAAGTCCCTTGAGTTAGCTTATGGTTCAATGGCCTTTGCGAAATACGCACTCGAGAAACTGGCAGTAGAAAATCCAAATCAGTTACGAATTGTGCGCGCCGGTCTTTTCCCATCGAAATCCCTTCGTGGTATTTGCTTGTTGATTCAGCGCGGAGTGCAGAGAGAAAATTTTCCCGGTTCGGCTGAGCTAAAAGCTGAATGGAAGGATTTAGGTCTTTCGTTTAGCGATTTTTTCGTACACTTTGCACAAAAACATGAAAAAGAAAATCTCAAAAGACATTTAACACAGACATACCGTGGTACTGAAGCCAAAGATCTAGTACCTTCCATTGAGACTGCGCTAAGTCCCGATGCTAAGGCAATTATCAATGTTGTAGGTGACTCTCTTTGGCAAGAAGAGACGCTCCTGAACGTACCTGATTTTATGATGCGTAACAAAGAAGCTTTTCGATTAGCAGAGAATTTCAAGCTTCTATAGAATAATCGTTTTCTTTATTCAAATTGAATTGAATTAAATCGACTCAATTCGATTCAATGACGTAAATTTTTTTGCGATACTATCCCAAAAAATATCTTCTCCACCATCTCTATTATAAACAAAAAGGCTATAAGCCTACATATATTCCTATTCTCCCATATCACTTTCCAAATATTCGCTTGTATCACTACAGTTATTCAAATTTTAAAAATCTACTTTTGCATTGGAAAATAGAAACTAAAAATCATTAGTAGAGTTTTCACTTTAACAGCTCACTATAAACCTAAGAATTCATTTATATTGTTAGCATCATATAAAACCATCTCTACTTTTTTGAGAGATGGAACACAAAAAATTATGCAACTATTCTTAGTTGATTTACATTCTCTCATGAATGAAGCATACAAAAATTTTATGCCTTTATCTTTTATGCATAGGGCTCATGCAAGCTTGCATAGAAAATGTCTCTTTAGATGAAGATAGTTTTCAAAATAATATCCTTTCATTTTTGAGCTTTGAACCAGAAAAAACAGAATCTGGTGTCATTCAAATCATTCAAGGAGCAAAGTCTAGCATAGAAGTTTCTCTTTATGGTTTAGAAAATGAAGCCATTATTGAAGCCTTGAGGCGAGCTAAAGACGAAAGAGGGGTGAGGGTGAGAATGAGCTCAAGCCTAGATCAAGAAGGGGGGAGAGGTTGGCAAGAGGCAGTGAAGGCAGGCCTCCCCGTTCGTTTCGGTAATCGTAATGGCATTATGCACAATAAGTATTTTATCATTGATAGAAAATTAATTCTAACAGGTTCAACGAATCTAACTAGTGGTTTATCTCAACATTTTAATCATACTCTAATCATAAGGTCACCTGACCTAGCCCTAGAGTACTTGAAAGATTTTGAAATACAATTTGCAGGATACTATGCCAATAAAAAAGACGAAGGTTATTCTCGCCTATATGGTGGAGATATAGTACGGGGTGTAAAGTGGAATCCACAAAGACATTTTGTTTTTCCTGATGCCTATATACAAGCGTATTTCACACCCTACACAAACACTTTTCCTGAATATACTGAAAATATTACAAATGCACCTGAATGCAAAAACACGTGTATCACACCACCACCACGCACCAGCTCTATAGTTGAATGTGAAGATCAACTTTGCGAACAGGAAGCATGCTATATAAAAGGAAAAGGTCTTGTCTATACTTTCCTAAATTACGATGAAGCGAATAAGCTTTACTGTGCAACTTACGACAACGCTATGAATGTTGTCTCTAGACTTGTCTCTCGTGCAAAAAAATCCATACTTGTTCTAGCCTTTGCTTTCAGAGATAGGCTTTTTATGCACGAGCTTATCAAAGCCAAACAAGAAAGAAATGTGGATGTAAGAATTTATATTGATGATCAACAGTACAGGGCAGGTATAGCATCCAATCGCAACTCTTTTATTGCTGTGGCTGAAAAAACAGGTTTCTTAAAAATTTCTTTTAAACCTGAGGCCGCACTTTTACATCATAAGGCACTAGTCATAGATGGAGAAACTGTCCTTTTAGGTTCACTCAATTTTAGTCAAAATGCTGTTAAAAATAACGATGAAAATTTTGTAATTATAGAGAATCATCCTAGCCTTGCCCAAGCCTTCTACTCCGAAGCAGCTCGCATAGATAGTGTCTCTCATTTTTTATATCCTAGTGAGGGTGATGATAAAGAATGAAAGCTACTTTCTTAAAATTATACTTCCAAGCTCAATCACAAAATTCTAAACTAAGAAATACTTTAGCTTCTCTATCTTTTCTATTCATACATACGTTTTCTTGTATCACAAACACAAGTGGCAATGTAGAGCATAAAAGTAAGATAGGTTTTTTTTCAAATGCAGATGAGATTTACAATCATATAAACAATTACAACTCTCCTAAGGGTATAGTCCCCGACACCTTATATCAAAATTTATCTAAAAATGATGCCTTTCTTTTTCTAAATTCCAAGTACACAAATGAGTTTTTTATTTTTGATGAAGGACATATTTTAATTTTATTTGATATAGAACCATTTTTTTATATTGAAATCAAAAGCCCTCTTTTTTATCTACATGCCTTAAATGAATACAAGCAATTCGAGAATCTTATTCTAGGGAAAAGTAAACTTCAAGGATCTAGCTCCTTTCTTAAAAAAATTTCTCAATATCAATTTGAACTGTACTTTGGCCCAGAAGAGATGGGATTTGGTACTGGCGATGACAACAATTCACGAATATACTATAAAAATGCAAATTCTAAACCTAGATATGATCTTTGGCGGCTTCTTGAAGCTGCAAATGATGTAGAGGTCTATACCTCCTTTTTTACAGATGAAAAACTCCTCAAAGAATTTTTAGAACATGAATCTCAAAATAAATATAGAAGAATTTTTTTAAGTAATTTTGAAATTCAAGAAAATTTTCCAAAACTAGCCTCTTACATTTCAAAACCTAACCTAAGCTTTTTTTATGGAAAAAATTTAAATCTTACCCCTAGTCTTATAGATGGGGAAAATCTAAATTATCTAGACCTAAATTCCCTCACTAAAAATTTTATTTTTATTCTAAGTATAAATCCAGGATCAGGGATGCCTCAAAATACTACAATTTCAACCCCGCCTAAAAATTTTATAGATTATAAGAACTCCCTAGGTCTTTTAATCCGTGGAGATGATTTAAGTTTATTTTACAAAGCCCTATTAGAATACATCTACTCTCAATCAAGGCCCTTGCCAACTCCCACTTCCTTATACATAAAAAAGCAAGTACTCATCACAGAATTTGCAAATAATATTAATAAAAACACTGAAAATGATTATGTAATTTTATACAATCCTAATCCCTTGCCTATTTCATTAGGAGGATTATATATAGGAAGAGATGCTAATTGTGATTTAAATAATGGTTGGTCTGAGTACTCCCCTTTGCCTCTAAAAATCATAGCTCCCTACTCGTACTTCCTACTCACAAAGAAATCTAATCTTTCTTTATCAGCAGATGGCTACTGGGAAGGTAATTTATCAAAAAGTTACTGCATAGTCATTTCCCATTTTGAAATACCACCACCATCGCTTACTGATGGAAGTAACTTTGCAAGCACTGATGCTAAACTACTAGAAAATTGGGGCATTTTAGATGCCATTTCTTTTAAAGATCTATCTGAAGGGAAAATCTATAAACGTAAGGGGGTGTGTGGTGAAGAATTAATAGAGGAGCATTCACTAGGAAACTTCAATCTACTTTCAGAAACAGAAAGTCTAACCTATATAAAAGAAAGTCAAGGGCCACGTACTTCGGCTTCTCCACCATGTAATTTTAACCTATAAATAAATTTATGAAAAATAAAAAAATAAAAAAAAACAATCCGCTACTTGTTTTATCATCAAAAAAAAAATCTCATTTTAAAATTTCGTCTAAAAAAAAGAAAAGACCCTTTATTCTATTTCTTTATTTTTCAAAGCATCAATATATATTTTCTTATATTAAAATCTTCTTTATCCCCTTCTTGATTTTACTTCTTTTTACTTATAATAGTCAGGGCATACTTGCTGAATTGAGTTTACAATTTTCCAGTACGTTTTGGAATTTTAATAATGCTGATTTTAAAAATTACGACCCCAACACTTATAAAAAAAATCAAGCCATTCAAAATAAAAATACAGATGATGAAATACGTATCGCATACGGTCTTTTACGCCTTCTTTTTGAAACTGAATTCAAAAATACAAGATTTTTCATAGATCTTTCTAGATCTGCGTATTGGGGTGCGGATAACTGGCAAGGGAATGATAAGGGACAAAATCCTCTAAACATAAACCAATTGTATTTTATATATTATCCCCAAAAAGATGATACGGCCTCTATGTTCAAATTTGGTCGTTTTAGATATCAAATAGGAAACTCGCTCTCGGATTATTTTTTTTATGATATTATAGATGGCTTTCAGTACAATCTTCAAGCACATCCAAACGTAAATATAGAATTTGAAGGCGACATTGTATCCAATAGTGTCAAAACTGATTATGCAGGAGTCTATGGTGTCATAAGAAAAGATGAAGAAGCCATAGATGATTTTAGAGGGGACACTATTAGTTCTCGTATAGGTTTTAATTTTAATTTTAGTTTTCTTGAACCCGAATACGTAAAAAAAGAAAATACAATCTTCCAAGCTGCGGGTATGAGGCTCTTCGGATATTACTTACGCTACGGTGCAAACACAAAGGGAACTACAGACATTGCTGAAAATGGAAACAACTCATACAATAAAGTAGACAATGATTTTCTAGGAATGGGAGGAATGAGAATCTATACAGAAGAGTACTCTAAAAAATTAAAATTTGATTTTACCCTTGTTCATTCCCAAGGACAAAATCACGAATATGAAAATAAAAAAACATACAAGGGTCAAGCCTTTGCCCTAAATCTAAACTACCATACCTTTGAAAATACTTGGAGTAATATTTTGGGAATAAGCCTTGGATATTTTGGAGATAATTTCTCTAGTATGCGAGGTCGCTCTATGGGAGGAGTTTTACTTTGGGGATATAAAAATTATTTTCCCGCCCCCTATACAAATTTTTATCATTTTAGTGATGGAAATAAATTTAAAGATGCCCCCACAAACACTGATGCCACAAATCCAAAAACTTTTTTGCGTTGGAAGGAAATGTATAAAAATGGCACATATCAAATTTTAATTTCTAATTTATTTTTATGGGAAACAAAAAGTAAAAAATATATGGGTACAGAATTAGAATTAGAATTCAGAAAAAATAACGATGCCATAACCTTTGGATGTATCCTTGCAGCTTATTTTCCTAGTCGATATTACATAGAACAAGAAAGTAGAAACGATTTTGTACCTCAAGGTCAAAGTACTTTTTATGGGATTAGCCTTTATGTGGATTACCTTCTTGATTTAGATGCTAGCTTTTCTAAAGATAAAAACTATGACACTCAAAAAAGCTTAGAAAGACTACGTTCTCTTGATAAAGATATTTATGGCTTGTGAACTATAAACTCATCTTCTATTTAAAATTAAAACCTAAAAAAGAACTATACATTCTATACTTGTCTTTTGATTTAAAACATAAAAAGATATAAAAATGCTTGCCTTGAAGGTACTTTTATCTCTCCCGTGTTTATATAACATTTTAAAGTTGGAAAAATATGAATAAAATACATCCTATCATTATCATAGGTAGTGGACCCGCAGGCCATACTGCCGCTATTTATACTGCTCGTGCCTCTTTAGCTCCTATTATGTATGAAGGTTTCATGGCGGCGGGTGTGGCCGCTGGAGGGCAACTCACAACGACAACAGAAATAGAAAATTTTCCCGGCTTCCCTACAGGGATCAGCGGCCCTGAATTAATGGAAAACATGCGTAAACAATCCCTACATTTTGGAACAAAAATTTTTACCGAAACTATCTCTAAAATAAATCTAAGCCAAAACCCCTTTCAACTTTGGACAGAGGGCAATGAAAATGATGCTAGCAAGGCAATACATGCTAAGGTGGTTATTATTGCCACTGGGGCCACAGCTAAAACCATTCCTATTATAGATAAGGATTTATATTGGCAAAGGGGTATTTCTGCTTGTGCCGTTTGTGATGGTGCCTTACCTATTTTTCGTAATGGGGTTCTAGTTGTGGTGGGGGGTGGTGATACCGCCTGTGAAGAGGCTACTTTCTTAACAAAATTTGCGTCTAAGGTTTATTTAGTACATAGACGTGATAGTCTCAGGGCCTCACAAATTATGCAAACGAGATTACTCCATAACCCTAAAATAGAAGTACTTTGGAACAGTGAAGTTATACAAGCCAAAGGGGATGGCAAAAATTTGACTAGTGTGATCATCACTACTAAAGATAAATCACAAAGCAGTGAAAGGGAGTTAGAAGCAAAGGGACTTTTTTTTGCCATAGGACATGAACCTAATACAAAATTTCTAAAGAATCAAATTGAGCTTGATGAAGATGGTTATATTAAGGTAAAAGCTGGTACCACACAAACAAATATAAAGGGTGTATTTGCTTGCGGAGATGTTCAAGATAAAAAATTTCGGCAAGCTATCACAGCAGCAGGTACAGGTTGCATGGCTGCTATAGAAGCAGAACATTTCTTAGCATAAAGAGTTAGTTTATATGGTCCTAAAAAAGAACCATATAAACTAAAAACTAATATTTAGAGCGTACAGGACGTCGTTCTGTCCTTTCTCTCTGTTCGTGGCGACGATTATTATTAGAACCACCACCCCTTTTATCCCTACGAGTATTATCGTAGTTATCTCTAGGGTCCGCCTCTACATTTTGAATCACGTTACCCGCCTTAGTAAAAATCATTTTTCCACCTGCGGTTTGGATTACAGAAGTCACAATCACTTCTACTTTCTTATTTATTAGATGACCACCGTTTTCTACTACTACCATGGTCCCATCCTCCATGTAACCTATACCTTGATTTTCATCTTTACCCTCACATAATATATCTATGGGTATATGTTCACCATGCAAAACAACAGGTTTTAACGCAGTAGTTAGGGTATTCAAGTTTAGCACTTCTACATCTTGCAAGACAGCAACTTTATTTAAATTAAAATCATTCGTAATTAAAAAGGCATCTATCTCCCTTGCCATACGAACTAATTTTGCATCCACCTCTCTTATATCCGTATAATCCTTATACGAAATCTTTACTTCTATATCTTTGCGTTCTTGAAGTTTATTTAACATATCTAGACCACGACGACCCCTATTTCTTTTAATCGCATCGGGAGAGTCGCTAATCAATTGTATTTCACGCAAAACATAGTTGGGAACGATAAAGGGACCCTCAACAAATTTTGTTTCTGCAATATCCATGATTCTTCCATCAATGATTACAGAAGTGTCCAAAAGCTTAGGGCGTGCCCCACTCCGTGCTGGGTTCGCAGGTTTTTCAGAGTTTCCTTTAGGAAGCGAAAAACCTGAAAGAAATAGATTTGAATTAGCCCCTACACCCCCAAAAATCATTCCCGCAACCAAATAAAGTGCTACACTAAGTAATTTTGAGTTTAGCCCTAAATTACGCAATATAGGTTCTATATGATGGATGATGACTAAGGCCATAATAAGCCCTACAGCCATACCCATGAATCTATCACTATTTTTTTGAGATAAAAAATTTTCTCTATATTGAAACAAAAACACAAGACCAAAACTTATTAGGATAATAGTGTAGTTCACAATATCCCCTAAGCCCCCCTCTTCAAATCTTGAGACAGCTCCAACAAGAATGGCAACACACGTTGCCCATAAAAAACGATACAAATGTCTCATTTTGTTACTCCTACTTCTAAAACAAAATTCTGCTTTAGAAGATTATTAAAGTTTGAGACAGACGCACAAAAACTATGAAGCCAAAATTTCAGAGACTAGATTTCCTGCTTCTTCAACGCTAATATTTTTAGTGAGGGCTATCTCACTAGAAACAAGTTTATACGCAGATTCATATAATCTCCTTTCCATCAAGGAAAGTTCCCTATCACGTGCCCTTTTATATAAATTTCGGCACACCTCGGCAACAGAATAGATACTTCCTGACTTGATTTTATTCATGTTATTTTGATAACGTATCTTCCAGTCTTCCTCAGTATCTACTTCATCCTTCTTTAAAAGTGCTACAACTTTCTGAATTTCTTTTTTAGAAATAATAGCACGTATACCAACCATGCCTGCATTTTCAATAGGAACCATTACTTTCATTTTACTACTTTCAATTTCTAGAATGTAGCACGATTTAGATTTCCCAAGAATACTCTGTTTGGAAATAGACGTAACTCGGCCTACTCCATGCATAGGATATACTAAAAAATCACCTACCTTAAATTTATCAACTTTGACATTCGCTCTTTGGGCATATAAAGCATTCCTAGCTATATTGACCCCTCGTCCACCCAAGGTAGTACTTGTAGCCTGGACCGACAAAGTACTTGGTACAACATCAACAACGACATCGTTTATTTCAACGTCATTCTCTAGAATGTCTTCATCGAGGGGGGGTTGAGCTTTTACAACTTTCTTTATTTTTGCAACTTTTTTTATTTTTGCAACTTTTTTTATTTTAGTATGCTTGCTCTTCTTTGAAGTCTTAGTTTTTTTTTTAGGCATATAGTTTAAGCACAGCTGCTCAACTTACTCTTTACTTTTAAGGTATGCTGTCAATTAAAATTGAAGACACCCGCACAAACTTATACCGTATAAACCTAAGCCCCCTCTGCTAGGGATATTTGCTCTAAAATCATACAAGCTAACTTTACATCAAGGGCATGTCCCGCCTTAGAGGCCAGAATCTGTGCCCTAAGAGGTCGGCCAAGCAAATACAAATCGCCTATTAAATCTAAAATCTTATGACGTACACACTCATCCTCAAAACGTAGACTTTCATTTAGGTAACCCTCCTTTGAGAGGACTACTGCATTTTCTAAACTTGCACCTCGAATCAAACCCTTTGACTTCATAGCCTCTACTTCTTCTATAAAGCCAAAGGTTCGAGCAGGTAAAATTTCTTTTACTAAAACTTCCTCTGTATTTAAATCCATACGTATCATTTTATTGCTTAATAATTTATGAGGAAAATCTATTCTATATTGTACACTTAAGTGCTCACTGGGTAGGGCTATCAAATATTTATCTTTTTCGATGATACTTAAGGGCTGCCTTAATTGGATAACAGCTATTTCCTCATCATAGACTCTTAGACCCGTCTCGTATAGTCCCCTATAAAAAGGCATACTAGAACCATCCATAATGGGAATTTCCTCATAATCAAGCTCTACATATAAATCTGTAATCTTTAAGGCAAAGAGGCTTGCAAGAAAATGCTCCACTGTTTGAATCTTCCACTTCCCATTTGATAGAGTAACCGCATTTAGGGTATTTACCACATTATAAGGGCTCACTTTTATTTCTCCCTTACCAACATCAGCATTACGAAAGACCACACCCGTGCCCTGTCTAGCAGGTTCTACTTTCATCGTAACTGTATCCCCTGAATGTATACCCACTCCCGAGAACTCAACAGGGTTTTTGACTGTGGTGTGATAAAAAAGCTCCATATTTTTATCTAACTATCCTTGCCTAGTAATAAAATTCATGTTTGACCTCAAGCTAAATAGTTTGGCTTATAGGAAATATAGGCTAACTTATTTTTTAGGTAAAAACTTTTCAAATATACTCCAACAAGATACAGGTAGGGTTCTCTGAATAAGATCCATCCTCTTTGCAAAGGGACCTGTAAATATACGTTTTTTCCCTTTTAATACTTTATCGATAATATCCCTTGCTACTTTTTCTGAACTAGAAAGGGGGAGTGTAGAAAAAACATCACGCAATTTACAATAATCAGAAAAACTGGCAGCCTTTCCTACTATTGAAGATTTTACTATATTTGTATCCACTCCCGATGGATGAACTATAGAAACATGAATATTAGAGCCTCTTAATTCATTTGATAAGGCCTCACTAAATCCCCTGAGTGCAAACTTACTGGAACTATATGCTGCTTGACCCGGAGGGGCATACAACCCAAATACACTAGACATATTTATAATGTATGCAGGTCTTTGTTTTTGCATATATTCTAAAAAAAACTTTATCCCATAAACAACACCCCAATAATTTATATTCATAATTACTTCAATATCACTAATGGAAACTTCTTTTATCATGCCAAATAAGGCGCGACCTGCATTATTAAATAAAAAAGTCACTGGCCCGTGTTGCTTATATACGTTCTTAGAAAATTTCTGCATCTCTTTTTGATTAGAAACATCTAGGGTGTGGATTGTTACTCTTATGGGGAATTTTTTTAGTAAGGCAAAGATTGCTCTCAGACCTTTTTCATCTTGATCTGCAAGGGCCAGATTCGCCCCCCTCATCGCCATTTCTAAAGCAAGGGCACGACCTATACCAGAAGCCGCCCCCGTAATGACTCCCAAACTACCTTGAACGATGTTAGATTTCATTTTTAATAGACCCTCATATTTGGATCGCCTTCTAAATCAAAATCAAATGAGGGATGGAAATTTTTCTTTAATCTTTTTCCAAGAACTTTTTCTAAAATACAGAATGCAGGTAAAATCATTTCTCCTATTTTTAGTAATAACATTCCTGAAATGGGCCCTCGAAGATGGCTTGCATCAGGCCTTAGGCCTATCATTTTCATAACAAATCCTATTGGATAGTGCATCCTTTCTTGTATTCCAAGCATTTTCGAAATCACATCACTAGCCATCGTTGTAATGGGCCCTAGACCCGAACGAAGTTGTTGCCAACCAAAAAAATAGATGTTTTTATATTTATCAGACAAAACACCTGCATAGGTTTTAAGAACCGCACCCTCAATGGCAATTAAATCTTTAGGTAAAAAAGGATAGCTCAAATGAAATCCTGTTGCAAACACTAAAATATCATATTCTTCTTTGGTACCATCTTCAAAAAAAACATATCCCTGCTCAAATTTAGATATAGGGGGACGAACTTGTATTCTCCCATGTTTTAAATAATGTAGTATCTCGAGATTTAGAGTTGGGTGCCTATCGAAAATTTTATCTTTGGGTACAGGTAAACCATAGTCCCTATAATCCCCTACAATGATTTTTAATTTACGTTTGATAAAATAGCGTTGTATAAACAATGGAAAATACCTAAGTTTTGAGTCAGTCAAAGGCCTTCCATTCACTACTTTGGGTAAAAACCAAGTACCCCTACGCATACTTATATGACTACTCCTCCCCACCCTAGCTGCCTCTGAGGCAATATCACAAGCCGAATTTCCAGATCCCACTATCAACACTCTTTTGTTTTCAAGTTGTGCGGGTTTATTATAATGTTTAGAGTGAATGATTTCACCTGTAAAATTCATTGAGTCATTTATATGCTTAGGATAACGCACATCCCAATGATGCCCTGTGCAAACAATTACACCCTTGTATTCTGATACTTCCCTAATCGTTTCTCGAATGACAAATTCTATCTTCCAAGATCCATCTTCTTGAGGAAGGGCCTTGATCACTTTGGTATGAAATTGAATATTAGGTTTTAAGTTAAAATGATGGGTATAGTTTTTCAAATACTCCAGCATTTGAAAGGCACTAGGAAAATCAGGATAATGCTTTGGCATTTTGTAATCAGAAAACTCTGTAGCCTTCTTGGATGAAATAATATGAGTCGTGGCATACACTCCGTGAAGCCAATTACCCCCCACACTCTCATCAGCCTCAACTTGATCGTATGCTATTTTTTTTTTACTACAAGCTGCGGCCATTGCAAGGCCAAGGGGTCCAGCTCCTATAATTAAATATTTATCTCTACAATTTTTAATCATAACCCTACATTCATTGTATATCCCTCATTCTTGACTCATCCAGATTTGCGAATATAAAATAGTTATACAAGGTATTTTTTATGATTTTGGGAGTAGAACGGATATTCGCAAAAAAAGAAGAAACAAGTAACTTTATTACATGTAATAACATCTAATAAAGTATAGTATAGTAAAAAATTATTTCTATAGTTTAGCTTCTTAGCCCTTCCTAAATCAAATAAAAAAATGTTTTACTTAATAGGGATACTAGAAGATTACTATTTAGCATGACAATACGAATAGTAAAACGTACACTAAGTATAGACATAGGAGGTACAAACATCAAAGGGGCCCTCATTAATTCAGAAGGAAAGGTACTACTTAAAAAAACCATAAAAACAAATGCTCACTCTAATCTAGAAACTATTTTAAAAAATATTTCAAAAACCATTGAAGGGGTAAACGAAACGGGAGTCGTGGGCATAGGTGTAGGGGTACCTGGATTTATAAACTCAAAAACAAATATCTTGGAAGCCATTCCCAATATTCCTGAACTCGTAAATTTTAATCTAAAAAAATTCATAGAAGATAAATTTCAATTACCTGTCTTTATCGATAATGATGCCAATAATGCAATTAGAGGGGAATTTATTTTTGGAAGCCCTATAAAAAATCATAATCATTTTATGTTTATTACTGTGGGGACGGGGGTTGGGGCGGGGCTTATCTTAAATAAAAAATTGCATAAGGGTGCTTCGAGCTTTGGTGGAGAATTTGGACATAGTATATTTTTACCTAATGGGCGACAATGTACCTGTGGAAAATATGGGTGCATCGAGGCGTATGCCTCCGCCACCGCAATCATGAAAGAAGTACGAAATTTATATTCAAAAATAAAAGAATTAAATTATAGTAGTCTTTTATCAAATTATGATTTAGAATTGATAGAAGCTAAACTTGTTTTTGATTTAGCAAAAAGAGGCGACCTACTTTGTCAAAATATCGTTGATGAAGTAGCAAGGGCCCTAGGCACTGGCATAGCTTCTATTTTAAATGTTTTAGCACTAGATCATGTTACCATCGGCGGTCAAATTTCCCTTGCAGGCAACACCTTGCTCCAACCCCTTCTACTTCATGTTTTTAGAAATACCCTACCTCAAATTTTAAAGGCTTGCACAATAGAACTTAGCCAGCTAGGAAATGATGCGGGCCTATATGGCGGGGCTGTACTTTCTATGCCTGAATTAGACAAAGAAGGCATCTTTGTCTAATGCTCCTTAACCGTGGGGGTCTACCCGGTTATGTATATAGTCTAATCATCAAATCTTTGCTTCAACCTTTTCCTATAAACAAAGGGACAAGAGTATGGGATTAAATCAAAATATTATACAAAACTATAATTTAAAATATGCGTTAATGGAAAATCAAGAAAAAGGATTGTGCTCTTCTAACCGCCTAGATTAAAATATTTTCTATTGTACAACGATAACTTGCTGCCTCAAGTATGTCTTCCCCTTGAACCTCCTCTGTACCATGTAAATCAGCAAGGGTTCGAGATAATTTTCGTATCCCCGCTAGAGCTCTATAACTAATTTTTGTAGAATTTAAAATAAAAGCCCATTCCTTTTTTGCACCTGAATTGTTTAGTGGGATATAATATTCTAAATCTTTTAATTCTATATTTGCATTGTAACGAATAGAAGTATTCATAAAGCGCTCCCTTTGTTTTTCATGAGCTTGTTTTATCTCTTTTTGTATACGTTTAGATTCAGTTTGAAGGCTAGGAAGATTTTCTTCTCCTTGAATGGTATTTTGAGTCTCACGCTCAACTAGGACTTCTAAATCTATGCGGTCTCGCAATGCTCCCATAAATTTATTCATGTAGTTTCTTCTTTGTGTTTCTGTACAAAAACAAGATTTATATCTTTGACTCGGATCTCCGCAAGGACATGGGTTCGTAGTACCACACAGCAAAAAACGAGCAGGTAGTACTGAAGTATACGTTCCACGACTCAATAAAATGCTATGATTTTCTAGGGGTTCACGAAGGGCCTGCAGGGTATCACGTTGAAACTCTCCTAATTCGTCTAGCACCAAAACACCATGATGGGCACGTGTCACTTCCCCTATTTGTATAGGTACACCGCCACCTATCAAAGCTCGACGAGTGCTTGAATGATGTGGTGTACGCAAAGGCCGTTGTATATTGAGAATCATATTATCATTATTTTTCTTTAAATGGATAGGAAGATGTTCATAATCTATATTTGGATTTTCTCCCTTACCTGCTTTATTTTGACTTAGTGTTGCTTCATTGAGTATCATAATTTCAAGGGCCTCATCAGGTGTTAGAGGAGGCAAGAGGCCTAATAATTCACGTGCTATACTACTTTTCCCTGTACCTGGTGGGCCTATAAGTAAAAGTGAATGCCAACCTGCTGCGCTTAAAGCTAATGCTTTTTGCACCCTTGGATTTAGCTTTAAATATTCTAATTGATTTGTTTGAGGTGGTTCACTTTGTAAACAGATAGGGGTAGAGGTGGTATATAAAAATTCTTCAGAAGAAAATAGATCTTTCAAATTTTCTATTGCTATTAATTCTAAGTCAGGAATAATCTTCGCCTCCGCTAGTTGTTCCTTGGGTAAAAGTATTTGAGTAAACCCTAGGGCCCTAGCATGCCAAAGTAAGGAATGTAATTTAGTAATTTTACGTACCTCACCTGCAAGTCCAAGTTCTCCTAAAAATAAAGTTTTTTTTTGTTTATCTTTCTCCCCTATTTCTTTGGAATATTCATTTGATTTATAGCTTAGATTTAGTTTCTTTAAAAGACAGTCCTCGGGAAGAGTTTCATCTATCGCAAGGGCAAGAAGAATACTTAGGGCTATGCTTAGATCAAGGTAAGAACCTGTTTTATGTACATCCACGGGAGATAAGTTTACAGTCAAATTCATATAAGGAAGGGCTACATCACTAGCCTGAAGGGCATTGCGTATGCGATCTACAGTATCCCTTGAAGATGCACCTAGCCCATTAATTTGATAACGTGGGAGGCCACGCTGTACACGAGCCTCGACTAATAATTCTATACAATGAAAGGGGCCATCTAAGTACACGGATGGGAGGACCGAATGATTTCTCACTCTAATACTATGTTTATAAATATAAAAAGGTTGTGCTCTTTAAAATCTAAAATGAAAAAATTTATATAAGGAACTATTTTTTATGCAAGGTCTAAAATTATTTATACTCATGACATTTTTGAGGAACTTTACGTCTACATCGCTTTTGTAATGTAAAGATATTTCCTAATGATAGTAGTTTTGTGCGGGCCCCCCTGAGGGGGTAATGGTAAGCAAGCCCCTACAGGGACAAGCCTAGTTTAGATAAGAAAAATCTTACTCATACAAAAGCTTTGTCCTCGCCGCGGCGGGAAGTGAGCCACATTTAGATAAAGAAAATCTTACTCATACAAAAGCTTACTCCTCGCCGCCGCGAGCAAGTAGCCCACTTTAGATAAAGAAAATCTTACTCATACAAAAGCTTTGTCCTCGTCGCGGCGGGAAGTGAGCTACATTTAGATAAAGAAAATCTTACTCATACAAAGGCTTTGTCCTCGTCGCGGCGGGAAGTGAGCTACATTTAGATAAAGAAAATCTTACTCATACAAAGGCTTTGTCCTCGCCGCGGCGGGAAGTGAGCTACATTTAGATAAAGAAAATCTTACTCATACAAAAGCTTTGTCCTCGCCGCGGCGGGAAGTGAGCCACATTTAGATAAAGAAAATCTTACTCATACAAAAGCTTTGTCCTCGCCGCGGCGGGAAGTGAGCTACATTTAGATAAAGAAAATCTTACTCATACAAAGGCTTTGTCCTCGTCGCGGCGGGAGTGAGCTACATTTAGATAAAGAAAATCTTACTCATACAAAGGCTTTGTCCTCGTCGCGGCGGGAAGTGAGCTACATTTAGATAAAGAAAATCTTACTCATACAAAAGCTTTGTCCTCGCCGCGGCGGGAACAGAGCTCACTTTAGATAAATAAAATTGTAATATTGAAATTTTTTAAAAACTAAAAAGCTTTTTTATATAGTAAAAAATATCTGCGTACTCCATCGCTTTAAATGAGCTTGAAAATGACACCCTTACAGGGTAAGCCCTCTAAAGAGGACAAGCATTTTCAAGCGGGGCAAGCAAGCCTCTACGAGACCCACCTTCGGCCCTTTGCAGGGCAAGCGGGGCAAGCAAGCCTCTACGAGACAGTATTGTGAAACATCTTGTCAAAAAAATAAAGGCAAATTACTTCAGAAAAGTACCAGGTCGCTGCCAACGTACACTCATACGAGGTATTCTATAACGAAGGGTATGGGTTAGGTATTCAAATAAAAATTCTACTCCTATGGGATGACCTGCCCAATTTTCTATTTGGTATAAATCATTCATGCTACATTTTTTGATTTGCTCTGAGGGTGGGAAATCTTTCAGTAAAAAACCATCTTTTATATTTTTTGTAGTATTGAAACTGGGGTCAAATTTACCCTCTCTAAAAATTCGCCAATATTCAGCACAAACATCATCACGCCAATTAATGCTAAAATAGATGAATACAGGCTTTCCAAATATATTTTCTCGAGGCACAAATCCTATAAAACGAGAATCCTTAGAAAAATCTCTATTATCCCCCATAACAAAATAATAATCTGGGGGTATGACACAACCACTTGTATAAATATTCGGACAAAGCATAGAAGCTTCTGAACTTAAAGCCGTTTCTACAAGGTAGTGTTCTTTTTCTCCTACCCTTTCTTTATATACTATAGGTCGAGGTAGCGATTCACTAAGCGAAATTTGAGCTATCGCTTCAGGTGGCAAAACACTCACATTATCAGCGTCCATCAACATAGATAAAGATTTTTCCAAAGAAACCTCTTTCAATTCATATTCAAGCCAAGGGCCATTATCTTTGGGCTTGTATTCAACAATTGTAAGTAAGGGCTCATAATTATCCCTTTTCTTATCCGAACATTTAAAATTATTCTTAATCTTAGGTTCTCCTAAGAGTCTCATCTCAGCCTTAAGCTTAGGGGTTAGAGCCTTCTCTAACATTTTTTTTCTTACTTCACAACCCGTAAGAACTTTTAGACGTATACGATCCTCGGGCATTCCCATCACCCTTTTTACATAATGCTTTTTTCCTTCATTGGGAGGTAAAAAAGTTATAATGTCACCTCGCTTAGGGTTTGAAATATGTATGAGACCCCTATCTGTGAAAGGTAAACGAATATTATACCTCATTTTATTCACAAATAAATAATCACCTATTTTTAGTGTGGGTATCATGGAACCACTAGGAATATTATTTGCATCAAGAATAGAATCTTTGAAAGCAAGTACTGCCCCAAACAAAAATATAAGAGAAGTAAAAAAGAAAAAAGTTTCTATGAATCCGCTCATCACAGAAGGCTTTAATTCTTTATCTCTTTTTTGTTGCTTAGGTTTTTCAAGCCCTTGAGTGTCGTAGATTGATGTACCTTTTTTTTTATTACTTATTTTAGATTTCATTATTATTATTTATAGAGGGAGGAAACACAAAAAGCTCCGTACCAAGCTAGATTTTTCCTTTATACTGACAACTAGTTCTTACTTCTTCCTTACAAGCTCTACTACAAAATGATCCGTCATCCCTGCTATATAGTCGCATATCGTACGCTCTAATCCATCATTAGATATACGACTCTGGTAGTGAGAGGGTAAGAATTGTACTTTTTTTATCAAAGTTTTAAAAAGTTTTACTATATGTTCTTGTCCCCTCCTCGACATTTCCGCTACGCTTGGATCTTGATAAAAGTTTTTATATAAAAATTTATACATATGATTTAATATTTCTTTTCTTTCTTTGCTTAAGGAAAGAAGGGTGTCCATATCCATATGCCTAGAGTCTTTCTGGTTTTCTTTGAATTTGGCTGTAGTAGAAATTTTATTCTTTAAACTTTCTAAAGACGTGTGCGTCATATCAACTATTGTAGTATGCAGTAAAAAACGAATCACTGTACGTATTTTTATCTCTTCTCTTGCTTGGGTAAAAATTTTTCCCTTACTTTCTTCTATTCTATTCCACCCCTCTTGCCACCAAGTTTCGTTCTCTATATCTTTTAAACAAAGAATTTTTGATGCAAGGGCATCTTGAAGATCATGATGTATATAGGCTATGCGGTCACAAATATCTACAAGTTTAGTCTCTAGAATCATTCCTCGTTCTTCCTTTTCTTTTAATAAAGATTTTAGTTCTAAATCAAAATGATACACTTGATTATGTTTCATCATACTCATAAGAGTAATCTTAGTCAGGTTTAAACCTGAATATTCTAAATAATTTTCCTCAAGCTTCGATACCTGTCGTAAACTTTGACAATTATGTTCAAAGCCCCCATGTTCTTTCATTAAAATATTTAGGGTGTCTTGACCAGCGTGTCCAAAGGGGGGATGCCCTAAATCATGAGCTAAGGCAAGTACTTCTACAAGGTCCTGATTCAGTCCAAGGGCTATCGCAAGAGAGCGAGAAATTTGCGACACTTCTATACTATGCGTCAATCTAGTACGATACAAGGCTCCTGCTTGACTTGTAAGTACCTGTGTTTTGAAACTCAAACGTCTAAATGCTTTGGAATGAATGACTCTATCCCTATCACGTTGAAAATTTGTCCGAAAAGTTTCTTGTATCTCAGGATAAAAACGATTCTCCCCATCTTTATTTTGAATGGCCCATGGAGAAAAATCTATTATTTCTTTTTGCATCCTTCATATTTTCTTATCAAATTTTTAATTTTATCAATTTCTATAGAAGTTTTTTGGAATTTACTAAGCAAATAGGATCGAGCCAACAAGTAAGAAGGCTTGAAATCACAATGTTCTTGAAAAAAATTATATGCCTCTGCCCTATCTTTATAATTATCTCTTTCTAATAATAAATAATGGTACAAATAGTTTCTAAACCAACCCTTAAGATTTACCGTAATGTGCGTAGGAAAACAACCTAAAATAAGTACATCCGGTATATAAAGATTATTAGCACAGCTATACCTTAAATTTTTAATATACTTTTTAAACTGCAATATCTCGAAATTTTTTACTCCCTCCTCTACATCTTCAATGCTTATAGGCATTTCTTCATTGAGCGGAAGCGGGAGTATGTTTACTTTTTCATTTTGAGAATTATCTTGAGAAGTATCTTGATTCTCAAGATTTTTAGAAACAGCCACGACATCAGGAACAATATTTTTTGAAACTAATCTTTTTACTTTTAAAGAACCCAATTCACTTTTTATTATTTTTTTACTCACAGGAGAAAGATAACTTACCTGCCAATAGTACCCCCCTTCAGGAAGTTGTAAGGTATAATTTGTGCTATTCTCTATAAGAAATGTTTTTTGCTCTTTAAGAAAATCAGAGCTTTGGGCTATAATAAATTTATAAGTAACCATTTCCCGACTATGACTCCATGAAAAATTTATCTTGGGTGCAACATCAGTGTACGTTTCAACAAGTTCAGAATTTGGTAAGGGGGATAAAATTTTTAATACCTCCATTGCCTGTATACTAAACTTATACACTAAACTTTTAGCAATACTATCTTTATCATTTTTATCTTCATTTACGACACGCCAATAATATGTTCCCTCTTCAAGAAATAATGTCTTACTTTTGCTTTCATTTTTAGAAGCTACTACCGCAGAAATAAGGATATTGTTAAAGTTCCTTGATTGAGATATTTCTAATCTCTCTTTATTTTTATTTTCAGAATTCCATTTAAAAACAACCTTCGCCTTACCCTTACTAGAAAATAAACCAAGATTCAAATTTTCTTGATCTTTGGGTTCTGTTAGTATCACAGGAACAGTTTGGACTTTCATTTTATTCTCTGAAAGACTTAAACTTTGATATCTACCCACCTCTATTTGTTTTTCATTAGAAGAACCTGTAACTTTTGCCTTACCCTTTTCAACAAAAAGTTTTAAATCAAAATTTTCTTTCAAACTTTTAAAGAAAGATAGGGCATCTTTTTTTCCACTTTTAGATTTCTCTTTATTGGCTTCGGTATCTTTGCTCCCATATGTATAATCAATTTTGCCTATTGTATCATACAAAGAGACCTTAGTACCGCTCAATTTTGCTGTAGATCTCACTAGTTCTACTTTCTTTCCTGCTGCACTAATTTCCAAATGCGAATCTTTCATGCCAGGCTGTTCAATTCTTATAGAGCCCCTTTCAAATTCTAATTGTGCCTTCTCGCCTGTAATATCCAAACGAAACATACTATTCTCTTCGATTTTAATAGAGGTCCCATCTATAAGTTTAATTTCTGCCTCTGATAGTGAATCTGCCCTTATGATATCTCGCACATACAATTTACTTTTTGATTTTAGATTAGACCAAATTCTATCCCCATCACCCTTTCTTTGCACTACATTATTCTTATATATAATCACCCCCACCATTTTACCCCTAGACTTGCTTTTATTTAAAAAATAAAAATCTACCAGAAAAGCACTAAAAAATATCAAAGAAAGACTAAGAAGCACTAAAGGTACCCTAAGATTCTGATATGAGTTTTTTTTAAGATGTTTATTTTGTTTATATTTCATAATCAAACTTTACCTAAGCCTACTAATTTTCTGAGTTCATACAAATTTTTTGGAGTATTCGGATCTCCTTTTTTCCCTAAAACAGCATATACCTTTATTTTTTTAATCTTACCTTTTACGCGAGTGGTGCCTAGGGGTACAGCGTCTATAATGTCTTTAGAATGCTTATAAATATCTTCTGAAATTACAATATCTACTTTAAAATTCTTGCTAAGGCCTTCAAGACGCGAGGCAACATTTACACTATCTCCTATTACAGTATGTTCTAGACGTTGCTTTGAACCCATCTGTCCTGATACCACTGCACCATAATTGATTCCTATGCCTATATGCACTTTCTCCTTTCTATCTTTATTAAAGTGACCCAGAGCAAGACGCATATCAAGACTTGTTTGCACGGCTAGTGCAATGGGATTTTTAACTTTTTCTAAGGCACCCCAATGAGCCATTAAAGCATCCCCCAAAAATTTATCCACTACCCCATTATTTTCTACAACACATTCAACCATAACTGAAAAGTATGAATTCAAAAAATTCATAACCTGTGAAGGTTTCATTTTTTCTGACATGCTTGTAAAATTACGTACATCACTAAAAAGTATGGCTACATTTTTATTTTCTCCCCCCAATTCTAAACTTTTATGTAAAGAACGCTTTGCTATTTCTTTATTTGTAACACGACCTAGAGTCTCTTTTAAATTTTCTCGCTCTTGTAAACCCTTGCTCATAAGTTCAAAGGTCTTACTCAATAAATCTATTTCATCATGTACTCTATGAGCATGTACAGGAAGGTGTACTTTGTAATTCCCATTTGAAATTTTTCGAGCGGCAACTGTTAGCTCTTGTATGGGTTTAACCATACGCTTTGCGTATAAAAAGAGGGCGAGTATGGCAATATTTAAGGCAGAAATCATTAAAAAGATATTTCTTCTTTGAATATTAAAAACTTCCGCAAAAGCATCTTCTTCTTTTACTGTAGCAAGTATCGCAAAATTACCCCAATTCGATTTCCAAAATGAACCTATGTAGTGCTCTTGCTTGATTTTACTCTCTTGATTCAAGGTGTCAGCCTGAGAGTCAATGTGGTATCCTATCTGACCACTCCGAAAACGACTCTTTTGCATAGCTTCGATAAGCTCATCCTGCGTCTTGTCCCTTCCCAATTGAAGCAAATCTATATCTGTATGGATCAACAAACGTCCACTTGCATCCACCATACTTGTCTGCACCAACTTCCCTGTGTCTGCATGAAAGGCATTTAAAAATAATTGAACAGGGCAAAGAACAAAAATGATTTTTCGAGTAGAGGCATTTTCTTTTTCAGGAAAGGCAAGGGCTAGTAAAGGAACTCCAGTACTTGTGTTTAGATTCATTAGAACAAGACTTTTAGTAAAGGCCTGCTTAAAGTGCGTTTTATTACTTTCCACTATTGAGTTAATTTGACTAGAACTAAGATGCACCCTTTTTAGGTACTCATAGTTACCATTATGCTCTATACTATTTAAAGACCCCTCTTTCATTTCGTATAGGCCTATATAAACAATTTCTTGTCTCATACTACCTAAAAATAATTTAGAATTTTCTTTAATCATGCGACTTTGCTTAATAAATCCAGAAATAGAAAATTCAAGGTTATAGCCTATGACTTCAGTAATTTTAATATTTTGTTCTTCAATGCGTAGCTTATATTCTTTAATAAAAAAATACGTTGCTAACCATATCATCAAGCTTAGGGTTAAAATGATAATACATGAGTTGATTAAAAGTAGCTTTAAGCCTACGGTAAAAAAAGATAATTTATATTCTTGCCTTTGCTGTTTAGATTTTTTACGGAATAAATAAGGGGGGGCTTTTCTTTTCATAGACTCCAAAGAATCTATAAGATTTTTTTTGATTTGCTTCACTCTAAAGAAATTCATAATAAATTTTTTATTTTAGTAAAATCAAGTTGAATAGGGTACATCATGATTTTTTTCATAATTTGATATAGAATAAAAACGCTTTAGTACTCATTTACAAAAATTCTAAAAACTCGTCTATCAAGTCAGGCTAAGCTAAATAGGCAAATATTCCTTCCTCTAATACTATCGGGCTATTTCAAAAGAATATATTGCATAAAACTCCACTAAAATCTCCATACAATCTCATTCTCACCATATCTTTATTTTATTTTTACCTTTAGGAAAGTTTGGAGGCTGTGACCTATCTATTCCTCTTATTAAATTTCTATATTGTAGCTAGCTATCTATTTAAAAAGGGAGATTGTTTCTCATAACCAACCTATGTCCCCTCCAACCTATGCTCCTTCCTTCATGATGACTTCTTCTATCATCCTTGTCTGCAAAAGAAGCTCGTCGTAAGAATCAGAGAGTACAGTAAGATGGCCTAATTTACGAAAGGGGCGGATTTCTTTTTTACCATACCAATAAGGATACACATTTTTTTTACCCATGAGCCCTTCTAAATCTGCTAAAAAACATTTCAAATCTCTTGTTTCTAGCCCCTCCTCAAAAAGAAAGATATTAATCATGCTAGAATATGCTGCCATTTTCTGAGGTATAAGCAAGGGTAAATCGTATAAGGCTCGTAGCATCATTTCAAATTGTGAAATATCAAAATGTTTGATTGTATGATGTGCACTATTATGCGGCCTTGGGGCAATCTCATTAATTAAAAACTCATCCTCTGAAATCACAAAATATTCAACAGCAAGTAAACCTATAACCTCTAAAGAGTTTGCTAAATCACGAGCACATTCTTGGAGTCTTTTTTCAAGCAAAGGAGATATGGGAGCGGGACAAAAAAGTTTGATGAGTATATTTTTTTCTGGATGAAAGCACATTTCAACACATGGATAAGAAACCATATTACCCCTAGCATCACGAACAACGAGTACAGCTACCTCTCGTTCAAAATTTATTTTTTTTTCTAAAATAGAAGGCTCTTGAAAGGCATAACTTAGATCTTCTATTTTTTTAATCTGAACCACTCCGCGTCCATCAAAGCCACTCTTTCTCATTTTTTGCACAAGGGGCAAACTAAACTGACTAGGTAGAGATTGAGAGAGCTGGGCAAGTGTTGTTATAGAAAAAAATGGGGCTGTAGGGAAATGATTCTTTTGGTAGTATTCCTTTTGCAATAATTTATCCTGAACCAATTCTATAAGCTTTATTGCAGGACGTACAAGCAAGCCCTCTGCCTGTGCCTGTGCAAGTCCCTCACAACTTACATTTTCTATCTCTATCGAGAGAATATCACAATATTTAGAAAAACGAAGCACGTCTCCCGCATTGACTAGAGAACCCTCGTAAAAATTTGGACTAACGCTCTGACATATAGAGCCCGCCTTATCCATAAACAACAATTCTATGCCTAAATGTAAGGCGGGGGGAATGAGCATCTGCCCTAATTGCCCACCACCAAGTACTCCAAGCCTTTTTTGGGTATCGTACAGGCTCATATAGAAGAAAAAATCAATAAACTCTCAAAGTCTTTCTCAATTTTTTATTATACATAAAAAATTACTCAGGACTTGAAAATTTTTGGGTGATATAATTTTTTATCGCCTCACTCTCATACATTTGTACATCACCATCTATCATAAAGGGCACCTGACTTGCCCCTCCTTTAGAAATAACAAAGTCCCTAGCCTCACTTCCATAACTTGCATCAATTTTTTGATAATCCTTATTTCCCACTAGGCCAAGCTCATTAATCTTGTTCATCACCCTTCTACAAAAAAGACAATCTTGGATTACGTACAATGTAAGCATGGAATTTTTAGGCCCCTGTTATTCATGTATATCAAAATGAGAGCTAAAGTTTTTTTAGAAATTTTTTTCTTATAGAAGCTTTTTTCTTATAGAAGCTTCTTTTCTAGGGAACCATTTTGCAACATTTGCATGACTATATCGTGCCCACCTATAAACTCACCATCTATGTAAAGTTGTGGTATAGTAGGCCAATTTGCATACTCCTTAATCCCCTCTCGTATATGTTCATCTTGGAAAACATTAAATGAAGAATAATCCACACCCAACTGATTGAGAACCCTTACAACCCCTGCAGAAAACCCACATTGAGGCTGCTGGGGGGTGCCCTTCATGAAAAGAAAGACTCTCTTTGATTTAATTTTTTCTTCTATTGTGCTTTGTATATTCTTGTCCATAGATTTACCCTAATATTTATCTTGATTAGCCTTTCAAGATAAATATTGATTTGAGACAGGTTATCCAATAGATTTTATGAATAAAATGTAAAGCATATCCCCACGTTCTAAGTATTTCATGTCCCTTAGAAATACCCCACACTAGATGCTCATTTAGAAGTGTATAAAAACACTAAAAAATCCTTTTCAATCTAGGTTGTTTTGAAAATGTACTATCTATGTGGTCTCTTAAAAGAACAAAAAAGCATTCAGCCCATGTAAATGCCTATGCGTTTGAATTTAAAACCTTGGTAGGGAATGCACCCTTACCCCTTTCAAACTTTAAGAGCAAGGTCTTACTCATTGTAAATACCGCTTCAAAATGTGGCTTCACAAAACAATATGAGGATTTAGAAAAATTATACTCTCAATACCAAAGCAAAGGATTTACTATACTCGGCGTCCCATCAAATGATTTTGGAAGTCAAGAACCAGGAACATCAAAAGAAATACAAGATTTCTGCAAAATTAATTTTGGAGTCACCTTCCCTTTAACCAGTAAAGAAAAGGTGGTGGGGAGTAATGCTCACCCTTTTTATATTTGGGCAAAAGAAAGACTGGGTTTACTCTCAAGCCCTAAATGGAATTTTCATAAATATCTTATTGATAAAGAAGGCGAGGTAGTGCAATATTTTTATTCCACCACCTCGCCCCTATCTAAAAATATTAAAGAGAACATTGAGCTCCTACTTCAATAGGAAATGAATATAAAAAAACACCTATCTAAATTTTTTTTATCCACTCCAAATTGTAAAAAACACTCCTAAATAAAAGATATTATGTACAAAGCCAAAATTCAAGTTCTATTAAAAAAATCTATTTTAGATCCACAAGGGCAAGCAGTAGAAAAATCTCTATCTGCCTTAGGATACAATAAAACTAAAGATGTTCGCATCGGTCGCTATATAGAACTCATCATAGATGATACAGAGTTAAAGAGAGCAGAGGATGAATTAAGAAATATATGTGAAGCTCTATTGGTAAATCCAGTCATAGAATATTACAAAACTGAACTAGAGGAAATAGAAAAAAAATCATAATGAAAGTAGGAGTTTTACAATTTCCAGGTTCTAATTGTGATAAAGATATCATCAACATACTAGAATTACATTTCAAACTCAAGACAGAATTAATTTGGTACAAAGAACAAATTACAAGTAAATTTGATTTACTCATTTTACCAGGTGGTTTCTCATTCGGAGATTATCTAAGGGCAGGTGCTCTAGCTCACATATCTCCTGCCATGCAAAGTCTCAAGCAACATCTCAATTGGGGTGGGGCTGTAGTGGGAATTTGCAATGGCTTTCAAATCTTATGCGAGGCGGGATATCTACCGGGAGCACTCATGAAAAATATTACACTCAAACATATTTGTAAAAAAGTAAAATTAAAGACCAACTCTAAAAATAATTTCACTTCTTCTTTGGAAAATGACATAGACTACATCCTACCCATCTCTCATGGCGACGGAAACTACTACGTGGACTCAGAAACTCTAAAATCCATGCAAGATAAAAATCAAATTGCTTATACATATATCGACAATCCAAATGGTTCCGTAGGGGATATTGCAGGAATCAGCTCACCTGATATGCGTATTTTAGGCCTAATGCCTCATCCCGAAAGGGCTATAGAAGCTATAACAAGTGGTGGGTTCGGCAATTATGGGAAAGCCATTCTACAATCGATTTTAAATGCAGTATAAAAGTGATGTCAAATTATTACAACCTTGCCACCATCACGGTAAATCAAACCCCCTTGGACTGGGAAGGCAACAAAACAAGAATTCTTCTCGCCTTAGAGAAAATACATCTTGAGTCGCCCATTCAACCCGACACCTTTCTCTTCCCTGAATTGTGTCTAAGTGGCTATGGTTGTGAAGATGCTTTTTTTTCACCTCATGTCTGGGACAGAGCTTGGGATTCTTTAATACAATTAGCTAAGGATAGTCAAAAAATAATTTCAAAAAGTGTTCTTATAGTAGGCCTCCCCTTTTATTTTGAAGGAGCTATATACAATTGTACGGCTATTCTTTCTGATGGAAAAGTGCTCGCCCTAGTCCCTAAAACAATTTTAGCAAATGATGGGGTACATAATGAGCTTAGATGGTTTAAGGCCTTCACTCAAAAGAAAGTTCATAAGTTTAGTTTTCGAGGCATCAATTTATTTTTTGGACACATGGCCTTTCAACACCGCAAGACACGTTTTATTATAGAAAATTGTCGAGATGCTTGGGCCCTTGATAGGCCTGCCTATGATTTAATAGATACAAATTTTGATCTTGTTTTACATCCCTCTGCCTCTTGTTTTTCTTTTGATAAGCATAAAGTAAGAAGGAATATTTTATTAGAATCTTCTCGACGTTTGGGAGTAAGTTTTCTAATGGCAAATGTTTTAGGCTGTGAAGCAGGAACCCTTATTTATGATGGGCATCTTTATGCTTGTAGTGATGGTCAGGAAATTTTTGAAAATATTAGTTTTTCAAAACAAGACTTTGTTGTTGCCATTTTGCAAATAGATGTCAATACAAATAGAATAAAAAGGGCACGTCTCAATCCCTCTCAATATTTTGAATTTTCTGAAAAGAAATTAAATTTTTCTCAAAATAATACAAATGCTGCCCTAACTAAAAATTTTATTTTAGAGATAGAAGACCAAAGCTCTAAAATAAAAAAAATCCAAAAAGAAATCCTCGTTCTTACCCCCCTTCAAAAATACACTTATCAAGGCCCACCCAAGGAGTTTTCAAAGTTTGATCAGTTTTTACAAGCAGAGATGTTAGGACTCTTCGACACTTTACGAAAAAGTAAGTCAAAGGGCTATATGTTACCCTTATCAGGTGGTGCAGATTCAAGCACTAGTGCCATACTCGTTCAAAGAATGTTGGCTTATTCTATCAATGAATTGGGATGGGAAGAGGCATTAAAACGCTTAGGACGTACGGAACTAGCTATTAAACTAAAACAAAAAATGAATCATAAAGAATTCCATTTAAAAGAAATTGTAGCTGAACTTTGTCCTCATTTTTTGCATACTGTTTATCTTTACACTGAAAATAATTCACAACAAACTTTGCAAGCAGCTCAAAAATTAAGTGAGGCACTAGAAACAACTCATAGCTTTATGAACGTTCAAAATGAATATGAAAGCTATATTGAAAACATAGAAAACATTTTTAGAAAAAAACTCAACTTTCAAGAGTACGATAAACCCCTTCAAAACATTCAAGCAAGGGCAAGGGCCCCCCTAGCATGGCTTTTAGCAAATATCAATGACTTTATTTTATTATGTACAGCAAATAGAAGTGAAATTGCAGTGGGGTATACAACTATGGATGGAGATAGTGCAGGTGGTCTAGCACCTTTAGGTGGGGTAAGTAAAACCTTTATTTTAGATTGGTTAAATTATATGGAAAAGACAGGAGACTCTCTTATGGGTAATATACCCGAACTCGAACTGGTGACTAGTCTTAAGCCAAGTGCAGAATTGAAACCTGCCCAAAAAGATGAGGATGATCTTATGCCCTACCCCATCCTTGACAGAATCATTACCCTAGCCCTAGGCCTTCGAAAAGATGAAAAAGAAATTTTAGAAATATTGTGCCTAGAGATACACGACGTTGAACCCAAGATATTACAAAAAAATATTTCTCGCTTCATGCAACTCTTCCATGCTAGCCAATGGAAAAGAAAGCGTCTTGCTCCTTCATTTTATTTGGATGATTTAAGTTTGGATTCTAGTCACTTTAGATTCCCTATACTCAGTCAAAACTAAAAGAGCTAAAAGAACTGGAGAAGACTTTTATGAAAAAAAAAATATCAACAAAGAGTAAAAGAGAAGTTAAAAAAAAATCTAAAATTGAGTATCCTCTTAAAAGTATTTCTCTTAAGAATTATCTTAAAGATGTTCCACATTTTTTTTGGAAAGATACAAATACTGAGCTACTAGCGATAGGTACTGCCCATGTTTCTAAAAAGTCAATCATGGATGTTAAAACTGTTTTTCAAAAATATACTCCCAATATAGTTGGGGTGGAATTATGTGCCCCACGCTATGAATCTATGATTTCACCTGATCGTTGGAAAAAATTAGAACTACAACAAATCATAAAACAAAAAAAAATTTGGTTATTAACTAGTACGATTATCTTAAATATTTTTCAAAAAAAAATTGGAGAGGGAACTGGAGTCATGCCTGGGGCTGAAATGAAGTTAGCTACTGAGCTTGCGAATACAAAGCATATAAAGCTTATACTCATCGATCGTAATGTTCAAGTCACTCTTTCTAGGGCCTGGGGACAAATAGGATTTTTTAGTCGTTTTTGGTTATTCTCATTTTTATTAACTTCAATTTTTATAAATGAAAAAGTAGAGGAAGAAGAAATAGAAGAGCTAAAAAAAAGCGATGCCCTTGAAGAATTAATTCGTGTATTACCTAAAAAATATCATCCCCTTAAAAATGTAATCCTAGATGAAAGAGATATTTGCATTGCTGAACTGATTAAAAGGAATATTCTATCTGAAGAAAATAAACACATAAAGAAGAAAAAAATTTTAGTTGTACTTGGGGCTGCACATCTCAAAGGGGTTAAAAGACAATTACTTTCTAAAAAGAAAGTCGATTTAGAAAATTTATTCACAATCCCTCAAAAAAGATCACTTCGTACCATAGTATCATATTTATTTTTTAGTTTTCTTTTTCTTGCATTCAGTTCTTTGATATTTCGTGGTGATTTAAGCTGGAATCAAATTCAAGAAATGACGATGGCATGGGTTGCATGTCGATGCTTAGGGGCGGGACTGGGAGTACTTTTGGCTCGTTCTAGTTTCTCAACTTTTCTGATAACCATACTCTTTGCCCCTATTTCGTATTTTTTGAGTTTTATTGGGCTTCGTCTCTGGATGATTACAGCCTTAGCTGAATTGCGTACAAAAAAACCACAAGTAAAAGACTTTGAAAATATCAGTGCAGACACAAAAGACTTCAAGACCCTAACACAAAGCTTATATACAAATAGAGTGCTACATCTCTTATTTCTAATTATGGCTTCATCCCTTGGCCTTACAATAGGAAATCTTTTTTTCTTTAAAATACTTCTCACGGGTGTACTCAAGTTATTCTAGAAAAAAGCATACTGATTTTAGATGAGCTAAATTTTTATGTCTTTTACAGTTCTCAAATAGACTGAAGACTAACGAAAAAATAATATCATCGTTCTAAAATGTCACACCCCTTAGTTATAGTTTCAAGAATGAAACTAACAAAAGAAAATTCAAAAAAACAAAATACATTATTTAGTAGATGGAGAGAGGTAGGAGGGTATTTCAACTTTCTATTTCGCATGAGTTCGGATGGCCATATTGAGTTAAAGGGTAAATTCATAAGGCCCGAGGAAATACCCCTACTGTGTTCTCAACTATCAAGACGCTTAAGCCAAGAGTTTGAAGTACAGAAACGACAAGTTTCCCTTATAGAAAATCAAAAGTCTATAAATCAAGAAAGGGAAAGGATGAATAAAAAGGCACTTCTCTCACAACAATGCTCCTTACAATTATCCCCACAGAGGCAAGAACGCTTAAAAAGCAGTAAGAAAAAGTCAGTAGCTTAATGATTTAGAATAGAATGATTTAGAATCATTCTATTCCAAATCACCTGCAATAAAAGAAAGGAATACTATTCCCAGATAGCCCAAAATTCCATAGTATGAAATGAAAGTACAAATCAAGCATTGAAATGCTATTATTTAAAATTTCTTTTATCTATCTGGCGAATAAAGAAATAAGATTGCCTACTCTTATACAAATTTATATATGTGCGTGCTATGGAAATGAAAAAACATATTTTATCTATTTATGTGAAAAATAAAGCAGGTGTCATGAGTCAAATTAGTGGCCTCTTCACAAGACGAGGTTATAATATTGATAGCATTGCAGTAGGTATCACTGAAAGTTCTGAAGTTTCTGTGATTACAATTATTTTAAAAGGTACAGATAAGGATTTAGTTCAATTTAAACAACAACTTCTTAAACTTCCCGACGTGATATCGACAAAGGAATTACCCTTTCATGAATCTATTGTAAAAGAATTATTACTTATACGAATTAAAGCCACTGCAAAAGAAAGGGAGGAGGTTTTTGGGATAGTAGAAGTTTTCGGTGGAAGCATAGATGAAATTACAGAAACAACAATGCTTATCGAGACAAGTGGTAATAGCAGACAAATCAGTGGAACCATTACCATGCTAAAAAAATTTGGAATAGTGGAGATGGCACGTACAGGTCAAGTAGCCCTTGCCTATGACTCTCATGAAGATGAATGACCCCTGCTTCATTTTACACTAAGAAATTGTTTATAAAATACTCATTTATATTCAATCATCTCTACCTTTTTTTATACTTCAAATAAATATTGGGTAGCGTCCCCTCTTATTCACGCTCCTTACCCTTGCTTGCCAACATTCATCTATCAAGGGATAAAAGTACCCACCTTCTTCGCAATCCTAGTCAAAACTTCTCTAAACTATTTCCAAATTTTTCTTACAATGTAAAGGGGTCTATTTGTGACCTCTACGTGTATGTTCGCTATATAATAAGCCATGAGCCCCATACAGATAAGTATAAGGCCTGTAAAGGTTGCGTTGATGACTGAAATAAAGGCTAGCGCGGTAAAGATAAAATTAAAGATAAATTTAGTAATGAGCATATATAAAAGCAGGCTCCCAAAGCCTAAGGTAATACATACACCTACATAAAAAGAAAGCTTCAAAGGTAAAACAGAAAATGAAATCAAACTGTGAATCGCTAATCGTAAAAGTTGATTGAAGCTATAATTCGCCTTCCCATGCAAACGAGAGGGTGCTTCAAAGTACAAAAGCTTTACTTTAAAGCCCATCCAATCAATGAGACCTCGAAACATACGATTGTGTTCTGTAAATTTTTTGAATTGAAAAATTACCTTTTGATCTATGAGTTTAAAATCCGTGGTATACGGTACTATAGGTCTTTCAGAAATACAATTCAGTATTTTATAAAAAACATTTGAAGTAATTTTTTTTAGAATGCTTTGCTCTCTATTTTTTATACGACAAGAGGTGACAATATCAAAGCCCCCTTCCCAATTTGCAATCATCTGTGGTATCAAATTAGGAGGGTGCTGAAGATCCGCATCCATAAAAATAGCAGCACTTACCTTACTCGAAATATACTGCACTCCTGCGGTAAGGGCTATCTCCTTCCCAAAGTTACGAGAAAATTCAATCAAAGTTATTTTTTTATTTTTATTTTGAAGTTTTCGAATCTCCCCTACTGTATCATCAGAACTTCCATCATCTACAAATACAATCTCAAACGAATATTTCTTTACTTTAGATATGATTCGATATAACTCTTGAAGCAAAGGTGCTATGTTTTTTTCTTCTCCATATACAGGAATAATAATACAAATAATTTTATTCATAATATCTTTTTAGGCGCACTATATAAGCATAAGAAGAAAATTAGGTTATTTTTACTATCTTTAAAATTACATAAGTTCATACTTAGCTTTTAATAATAAGAACATAAAAAACAAGTTTCCTATTTTGCTTTCACAAATATTAAAAAGTACATCTGAAACCAAATATAAGAATTTATTTAAGAATGTTCTCTGAAAATCCTATCTTTTTTTCTATAACTATGGGTCTATTTTGTAAATATGTGTGTATAAAATCTATATACTTCCCAGCATACCTATAAGGAATAACGCTAGTCTAAATATCAATCCGAACATAAAAAATAAACTATAATTAAGAATATGATTGCTATGGGATAACTAGAATATAGAAAACTGCACTCCTAGAATGTACCAAAAATTCAAAGAACAGGGCGATATAAAATTAAAGATATACTACTTACTTTTATTTCATAACTTTAATTTTCTTATCATTTCATCCACCCGCCTCTCTATTTTAGGATCACTTTCCAAAACAGGAGCATAGTGTGGCTTCATACGAGCATCAATAAGAATAGGCCCTTCACAACCCCAATGTTTATCAAAATAAAATTCTCCTAAACCATAAATATCCCGGGCAGGATCGGAACGAGTAAAGCAAGTCCACAACCAATTTTCAAATTTTTGACTCACAAAATTACTGTCGTCTACCAAAACCACTAGGGGAAAGCTTTGATTCAAAGAATTTTCTGGATTCGATTCTTCTATGTGTATTCCTACTTTTTCAAAAAAGCCCCTACTCTCATTTTTTTGAGAAGTAATAAAATGATGCACTCCAAGATTTTCTGCAAAAAAACCTTGAAGATGAGCTATTTCTTTTCTTGTTTTTTCATAATTCTCAAAGGGCTTAGAGGAAAGGGCTAAAATTCCTGGCGAAACAACTTTAGGATTCTTATAAGACTCAGGTAGCTTAGCAAATAATTTAAGCAGCTCCTTGGGTATTTCATTTGAAAGATGTCTGCGAATATTTCCTGCAGCCGCCACCACAACTTTTGAACCCTCATTTATACTTTGATTTTTAGCTCCACTATAATCTAAGGTATCTACTGTTGTGCAGGTTTGGAAATGAAGATCCCTACGCCAGTCCACCCTTTCCAGAATATGTTTAAAGAAAGAAGGGACATTGTGTATGTCTAGGCTTGGATCATCTTGGGCATCCATAATAAAAAGATATTTTGCAAGGGAAGCTTGATTAAAACCTAAAATGGCATTCGCAATAGTTAGAAGTTCTGCAGGTCTTTTTAAATTTTTGTACGGAGTATAGGACTCTCGACCTTGAGCCAGAAGCAGGGGATGTACGCCCGAGGCATCTACAGCATGCATGGCCTTTAATCCAAAAATACTTTGGGGTACTAGGGGTGCAGTAAGTTCATGTATGAGCTTACCCAAAATGCTATCTTCTTGGGGAGGGCGACCCACAACTGTAAAGGGCCAGATGGCGCCTTTGCGATGGTACACCTTATCCACTTTCAATACAGGAAAATCATGTTTCAAGGAATAGTAACCAAGATGATCACCAAAAGGGCCCTCAGGAGAAAGTTTATTATTTATAATTTTACCTGTAATACAAAAATCTGCTTCTTCTGAAATAAAAGCTCCACCTTTCCTTCTCATATATCTAAAGTTACTACCTGCTAGAATTCCCCCAAAAACAATCTCAGGAATATTTTCAGGCAAGGGCATAATAGCACTTAAAATATGGGCGGGGGGACCACCTATAAATATACTCACAGGTAATTCCCTATTCATTTGAAGGGCCTTGCTATGATGTACTCCTATGCCTCGATGTATTTGATAATGTAATCCTATTTCTTTATTCTTGCTATATTCATTCCCCTGCATTTGTATACGATACATTCCAAGATTACTTTTAAATAAACCTGCACTTTCACCATTACTTTTAATTTCTTCAGTATAGACTAAGGGTAAGGTTATAAAGGGCCCGCCATCTAAGGGCCAACACTGCACTTGAGGTAAATCTGAAATTTCACACGTATATTTTAAAACAGGATTGATAAGTCGAGGAATGGGTAGGGCATTTAGAAGTGATGGAATTGACGATAAAAAAGATTTTGGAGATTTTAACAAGCGAGACGGGTCTGCTTTCAATTGTATGAGTTGCTCAACATTTTTATATCCATGGCGAAGAAGAAATTTTGCCCTGTCCATAGTACCAAATAAATTAGAAACAGCAGAAAAGGGAGAGCCTTTAATCTTTTCATAAAAAATAGCCGGCCCTCCCATTTGAAAAATACGACCATGCAAAGATGCCATCTCCAAATAAGGATCGATTTCTTCTTGAATACGAATTAACTGCTTTGTTTTTTCTAGATCTCGAATTGCCTCGTGCAAGTTTTTGTATGACATATTCAAGACTTATATTGTACTGTGTTTCCAATTCTCTAGGAGCTTTTCCAGATTTCCCGACAGCAAAACTTCTATACACTTTGTATTCGCTTCTCTAAAAGAAATATTTTTTACAAGGGAATACAAAAGCGCAGCATTCATAGCTATCACGTCATTTTCTATACGAGAGCCCCTCCCCTGTATAATTTTTAAACTACGTTCAAAACTCTCTTGGCTATTTTGTATTTGCAAGGCTCTAAGTCCTTCATTACGTTGAATTGTATTTAAACCAAAGTCTTCAGGAAGAATTTTCCCCCTCTCTTCTATCCCTTCTATACCTACTTTTATGTAAGATGTCTCCCCCCAGTAAGAAACTTCATCCAAACCATCAGCATGAATGACATAGGCCCTTCTTTTTAGTAAAAGAAGGGCAGAGGCAAGGGGCTCCAAAAATTTCACATCATACACTCCGATAATTTGGTGTGTAATGGGGGCGGGATTACTTAGGGGACCTATCAAATTAAAAATAGTTCTCACACCTAAGGTCTTCCGAACAGGGGCAACAAATTTCATAGCAGGATTCCATAGAGGTGCATATAAAAAGGTCAGGCCTATATCTTCTAGGGTTTGCACGACTCTTTGAGGAGACAATTCAATGTTTAGTCCTAATTTTTCTAGAAGGTCTGCAGAACCACAAGGCCCTGAGACAGCCCTATTCCCATGTTTCGCCATGGGTAATCCAAGCTGTGCTAGGACAAGGGCAGAAAGGGTGGAGATATTAATTGTAGCAGCACCATCACCACCTGTCCCACAAGTATCACAAAGAATAGGGGCAGAGATAGTGCTTAGATTTATATCAAAATATTTTTTCGATTGAAACTTTAATGCACTGCCACGTACAATTTCTGAAAAAGAAGCTATCTCAAAACCACTCTCACCCTTCGCCGCTAATAAAACCAAGACAGCTGCAATTTCAATTTCACTTATAGAACCATTTAAGACTGCTTGAAGCCATACGCTTATTTCTTCTTTAAGCAAATCTTTTTTCTTTATAAGAGAATCTATTATTGTATGCTTCATATGTTGTTAATTAAAAAAATTGAATACTTTTTCATGCAAAGATGTAAGAGAATGTGATACTTTTAGGAAGTACTATTCTTGGGAAATTTTGCATAACAGTAACGACAACCATAAATTTGCACTTGCCTCACTTGCTCATGATGCTTTGAATGTTTAGCTTCAGGCGACATAGCACAATATAAAAACTCATTTCTCTGTAGAGATGTTTTACATATGGGGCATGTACGTCTTGAAGATGCAAGCTCAAAATAATTTGTATGACCTTTACTTAGATCTTGATTTTTTTTTAACTTGGCTCCAAAAGTGTGAGTTACATTTTCCTTAAGTCGTATAATTTGCAAAAACAATAAAAAAGCAACAGCCACAGAACAAATAAAAACAAAGACAGACATATTCTTACTCCTTCAAATTACTTTTAGTTAAGGATATCGTAAAAATACATGAAAAGATTTTCATATGTTTGCCAAAAAAGACAAAACCATTTCTATAGAGTAAGTACTTTTTCAAGTTCAGATGTTTTATAATTACAGTGCAAACAATGCAACTCAGGATTATTTTTTTTTGCACTCTTTTGAAAAAGTAATTTATTGCAATCTGGACAAATTTCTTCCGATGGAGTTTCCCAAGTAGAAAATTCACAGTCAGGATAACGACTACAGCCATAGAAAGGCCTTCCTTTCTTGGTAGCCCGTTTCACCGTACTACCTTCAGAGCAAACTGAACATGGCCCTAGGGGAATAGATTTAGCATTACGACATTCAGGGAATTTTGGACAAGCTAAAAAATATCCATTACGACCTAAGCGTTTTACCATATGAGTCCCACACTTTTCACAAACATGTTCAGTGGGTACATCCATAGCACTTTTCATATCTTCAATATTTTCTGCCGCTTCCACCACTGTTTTTGCAAAGGGTTCATAAAAAGTATGCAACATCTTCACCCAATCTAGTCTAGCCTCTGCAATTTTATCTAATTCATTTTCCATGTTTGCAGTAAATTTTTCATCCACAAGTACAGAAAAATGTTTACTCATAATACGATTTACAATGAAACCTAATTCTGATGGCTTTAGAGAGCGTCCACTAAAACGAGTTACATAATAACGTTTGATAAGTGTTTGTATAGTTGGGGCATAGGTAGAAGGTCTCCCCACACCACTCTCTTCTAAAATTTTTACCATAGTTGCATCTGAATAACGAGATGGTGGCTGTGTAAAATGTTGCTTGGGATCAAATTTCTTTAGCTTTAATTCCATTCCCTCTTGTAATTTTGATAGTATGGAAGAATCTGAAGGTTCTATACTTTCCTCATTCTCTTTATTAGCTCTTTCTTGCATATTTTCTTTGTCAAAAATATGGCCGAAACCATCAAAGACTATTCTTCTTTGAGTTGAACGAAAGAGTGCCCTTCCTGCTTGAATTTCAGCGGTGGTATAAAGAGAAACCTCGCTTGTCATTTGTGAGGAAACAAATTTTTGCCATATCATCTGATACAAACGAAATTGATCTTTGTTTAAGAAATGGAGCACTTGATTGGGATGACGACTGGGATCAGTAGGTCGTACAGCTTCATGTGCATCTTGGGCACCACTTTTATTCTTATAATTACGTATATCGGGACTCAAATACTTTTCGCCATATTCCTTTCTGATATATTCGCGAACTTGACTTAAAGCATCTGGGGATACCCTATTACTATCCGTACGCATATACGTTATAAGCCCTGTAAATCCAAGCTTTCCTAATTCTATTCCCTCATACAACTGTTGAGCTAGCATCATTGTTTTTTGAGAAGAGTAACCCAATCTTGAAGAAGCATCTTGTTGTAATTTAGAGGTAGTGTAGGGGGCTGTGGGTTCTCGCTTACGTTCATAAGAAGAAAGAGTTTTTACTACAAAGTTTTCTTTTTCTAAAGAATGACTTAGGGAAGTCATTTCTGCTTCACTTTTAATTTGCTTGTCCTGCTTGACTCCATTTATAGAATGAAGTTCTGCTTTAAAACTAACCTTGGAGAAGGATAAGAGGGCACTCAAGGACCAATATTCTTCCTCTATAAATTTATCAATTTCTAATTCCCTTTCACATATGTACTTGAGGGCTATAGATTGTACCCTTCCTGCTGAAAGTCCTCTCTTTACCTTCTTCCATAAAATAGGAGAAATATTGTATCCCACTAAACGATCTAGGACACGTCGAGCTTGTTGAGCATTCACTAAATTTAAGTCTATTTCACGTGGCTTTGTGATAGCTTCTTGGAGGGCTCTTTTTGTAATTTCATTAAACTCTATCCTTTTGATATTTGCATTTTTAGTCATCAGGGCATTTTTGAGATGCCAAGAAATAGCTTCACCCTCACGATCAGGGTCAGCTGCAAGTAAAACCCCAGACACACAGCCCGCTATATTTTTTAATTTATTGAGTACTTTCGCCCTACCACGAACTGTAATGTACTCAGGTTGAAAATCATGTAACGCATCCACTGCCATTCTAGACTTAGGCAAATCAATAATATGCCCTAATGAAGCTTCTATAACATAATCATTACCAAGATATTTATTAATGGTTTTTGCCTTGGCGGGCGACTCTACAATAACAAGAGTCTTTTTAGACAAGCTAGCCTTAGATTGAGTTTTTTTAATGCCACCCCTAGACTTTACTTCATCTGTAATTTTATTAGAAGGGGGCTCTTTTTCTATTTTTTTCTTTTTCGCAGACATATCGTTATCCTTTTTACAACTAAAGATTTTCTTTCTTAATCTATGCTAGTTTATCTTTCAACTTTCTTTTATATTTAATTTTGATTTCAATATAAATCATTTTGTTTATTATGAAGAGACCTTTGCATGATAATAGGGAAATAAAAACTTATTTTACATTGATGCCAGGCCTTGAGAGAGTTTTAAATTTAAATTCTTTAAAACTAGTTTTAATAATGATTTCTATTTCTATAAGCAGGGGTAGTCTATTCTTTTCACGGGTATCCCAATTTTCTACCCAGTCCTTAGTTTCAGTTTGATAACGAAACCCCAGAGAGCTAACATTTGCAAGTAGTACATAATGATTTCCTCCCTTACCAGGCTCATCATCTACTATCTCATCTTCCCTACGCATTAAACTAAACAACCCACCTCTATCATTTGGCTTTAAATAAAAACTAACCTCTCTTACAGCAGAAGCTCCTAAGTCCTCAGCCCCACTTAAAACAGAAGCAAAAGTTAGCCTATCTTTACGAGCCCCATCATAGCCATCTTTAGTGCCTACAAACCAAAGCCTTTTATAATTTGAAATAAAATATGTTTGATCTATACTAGATTTAATTACTTGTAAGGCAAAGCTAGCTGTTTTTTTAATTTCTTGGCTTGGATTTGTCCGAGTTGTGATTCCCACCAAGCCGCTCATAACAGAAAATATGACTGTAAGTATGATACCTAAGATTAAGATAACAATTGCTAACTCTGCCAAACTAAAGCCTAATCTCAAGTCCCTTCGGCTATATTGTGTTTTATTTTTTTTTCTTATTTTCATTTTAGGTTGGAGCTTCGCCTTCTATCTTCCTTAGTTTCTTTGGTACAATTTGGATCTTTCTGATCTTTGCATAGTCTCAATATTATAAGAGCCATACACACCCTTTCCTTTGGGATACTCAACTTTTGCACTAATACGAAGGATAGGGACTTCTGCAATGGAGCCAAGACTCTTAGATGAGGCAGCAGGCGAATCCTTACCTTTATTGACCACACCCGCAGGAAGTTTATCATCTATAGGTAAGCCTCCAAAACTATTGCTTAAAATTTCAGTAAAATTTATATTTTCCTCTTTTATCGTAATCTGCCATTTATAGCCATAATAGATGCTATTGCTCTCTGTAATTTCCCCCGAACTATCTGTAAGATCACTTTGTGAAGCAATTTCTAACTCTGCCAATTTGGATTGCATAAAACTCATCGCAAGGGCTAATTGATCTGCCTCCCTTTGCAATTGGAGGGCCTCTAAGACAGAGGTCATAGCTGAAACTAAAACTAATGATACAATGACTATGGCTATACCCATTTCCAGTAAACTAAAACCCAGACGATACTTAATGCGAATTTTTAGGCGATGCCAATATTGGCTCCTTCTTCTTTTTTTAGAATTGTTGGAGATTTGTCTATTCTTAGAAAGCATCTTCAATTGTTCAGCACAAACAAGTTTGACGTGAAACTAGGTCAAGCGTGAGATAGCCACAATGAAAGAAAAGATTAAAATTTTAATACTTCAAGTGAGTCTATGTTCGGTTGTATTTTTTGTGAGTGCCCTTTTTGTTTTTTCTTTACGAAGTAAAAAAACAAATTCCTTTGTTATGCCGAATTTCATACATAAAAATTTTATTAATATTTATGATGAACTTCAAAGATTAGAGCTACGGCCCAAATTATCAACACGTGAATTTCAAGACCTCCCCACAGGTTTGATTCTTTCTCAAAGCCTGCCTCCAGGAAAGATAGCCTTTGCGCACGATAACATACACTTTGTTATAAATCAACCCCACCCTTTTTTAGATATGCCTGATTTAAGAAATACAAGCCTTGAAAGTGCAAAGTCTCTCCTAGAACGCTTACCAGGAAATGGTAAGGTTTACCCTCTTAAATTAGTTTCTGTAGCAAATATAGTCACAAGTGCCTTCCCTAATAATTCTGTAATTGCTCAATTTCCTTTACCAGGTGACAAGGTGAACTCGAATGAGAAGGTATATCTCTTAGTAGCACTGCGTGAAGAGACAAAAGAAAATCTCCAAGAAAACAAAAAAATAAAAAGTGAAATAAACTCGGAAGGAAGTGACACTCCCGGTGCTGATAAACCTAAGCAAAAAGAGACAAAGGGACCACAGACATTTCTAGAGAGAAAAGATTGGATAGGAAAAAATATTGCCATCGCTAGCCAGTACTTTCATTATAATAAAATAGATTACCGTATTAAAAAACTCATCCCTCCTGATAATCAAAATAACGAGATGGGCCTTATCAAGAGTGTAGAAATGGGAGCAAATGGACAATGGTTACTTGAAGTCTACTATCAAGAAAAAGAAAATAAACTATACAGCTCTTTTGAAACAGCACACATTACCTTAGATGAAAAGGGGAGTTGTGTTGTTACCCTAGATTTTCTTGAAACAAAGGGTCTAGATGCAATAGGACAACAAATCATTTTTTCAACTCAAAGGCACAAAGAAGATGAAGAACTAACTTTAGTTTTTTACAGACAGGGGCCTGTAAAAGTAGAAGGGAGATGTGGTGGGACTAGAGTGTATAAAAAAAAGTTTTATCCTGATCACTTAGGTTAATAAAAAAATCACATGAAGACAATGCAAATTAGTGTCTCTATTCTAGCGGCAGAACTTATTGATCTCAAAAGAATTGTTGAACAAATGGATTCTAATATTATAGATTTTATACATCTTGATATTATGGATGGTCACTTTGTTCCTCAATTAAGCTTCGGAGAGGCACTGTCTGGTCATATAAAAAATGCAACAGGCATAGCCCTTGATGTACATCTTATGGTCACTAACCCTGAATTAGAAGTACCAAAATATTTTGATTTAAAACCAAGTTTCATCACCTTCCATATAGAAGCCACCCATGCTCCCATACGCCTAGCTCAATTTATACGCCAACAAAAGATTAAAGTGGGTATCGCCCTTTGTCCTGCTACCCCCTTAGAAGTTCTCAGCCCCCTCTTAGACGAAATAGACCTTATTTTGATTATGAGCGTAGAGCCCGGATTTTATGGACAAAAATTTATACCTCATAGCCTAGAAAGGATAAAAAAGGTAAAGGAAATGATAGGGCAAAGAAATATTATTATAGAAGTAGATGGGGGGGTGGGGTTGAGTAATATAGCCTCTATTTACAAAGCAGGAGCTCATATGGTTGTATCAGGTTCTGCATGCTTCATAACACCCGACGTAAATAAAAATGTAGAAAAATTAAAAATTCTTTGTGAAGCATGATTCCATTTAAGGTCCAGCGATTCCTTTCATAAAGTTTCTTTAGGGTAGCTTCTTTAAGGCAGTTTCTTTAAGGGCGTATATTGACTCAAAAAAACCTTAGGTCGCAATTCACTTGGAAATTTAATAGTCAATTTATGCCCTATGGGCATTTTTTCTATTTTCAATATTCGCCCTTCACCATAACGCTCATGTAAAACAGTTTCTCCTTCACTAAAATTTTGTTCTACTATTTTATGAGAACCTGTAAATTTATCTTCACTACTACTACCTGTCCTAGTGCTTTTATGATTCTGCCTCATCTCTTTTGATGATTCAGAAAAGACTGAAGAATCTATCTCATTTATAAAACGAGAAGGTATGCAGGGTTGTTGTGAACCAAAAATCCAACGACTACGCACGTGAGTCAAATGTAGGTATCGCTTTGCACGGGTAATTCCTACATAAAGTAAGCGTCTTTCCTCTTCTAAATTTCCTTCTTGGATAGACATACGATGCGGTAAAAAACCATCTTCCAAGCCAGTTAAAAAAACACATTCAAACTCTAAACCCTTTGCATTATGTAAAGTCATTAAGACTACACACTTAGAGGAAAGCTGATCTTCTGTTTTTTTATCTGTATATAAACTAATTTTTTGTAAGTACTCTGAAAGATTAGGAGTTTTATTTTTGAGAACCTGACTTTTTAATTCTTCAAAATATTTATTTTGTAAATCTGAATTTGAGAGAGTGGGATCATTCATAAAATCTGAAGTACTAATTTCAGAAAAATCCCCCCACCCTTCCATATCATACACGCTAGGATCTTGCTCTTCTTCACATTCTTTTTCATATTCTCGCAATGAGGCAATAAATTCATATAAGTTATCGAGTCTTCCTGGGGCCTCGGGGCTAGAGTCATTATTTAAAAAATCTTTATACCCTGACTCCTCTAAAACCCTTTCGGCAATAATAGAAGGTTTTTCTTTATTTTCATAAAGTTTACGCCAATTTAAAAAAGAGTTGTATAGGGCTGTCATCTTTGCCGCTCCGCGAAATCCTGATAATGTTTCTGCATATTGTAGAGCTTCAAATAAACTCATGTTTTTTTGTGAAGCTATACCCCCTAAGCGTTCTAAACCCGACTCTCCCACACCTCGGGCAGGAACATTGAGAATGCGTTCTAAACTCAAGGTATCATCAGGATTTACAATTACAGTGAGATAGCTAATCATATCTTTTATCTCTTTCCTCTCATAGAATTGTATATCGCCTACAATGATATAAGGTAGATTATTTTCACGAAGGATTCGTTCAAAACTACGAGACTGTGCATTTGTACGATAAAAAATAGCTATTTGATCAAGTGAGAGTCCTTCATTCTTATAATGCAAAATATGCCTCAATATAGAACGAGCTTCTTCCATCTCATCGTCATATTTTTCACAATGGATACTTTCTGTTAAAGAAGGAAGTTCACTAAATAAAGTTTTAGGTCTACGTGTTTTATTATTAGCAATTAGGCTTGATGCTGCCTTTAAAATGACTGGGATACTTCTATAATTTTGCTCAAGTTTTAAGATTTTCACATTTGGATAATCTTTTTCAAAAGAGAGAATATTGCGAATATCTGCCCCCCTCCATGAATAAATAGATTGATCGTCGTCACCAACGACCATGATATTCTGATGCGATTTAGCAATTTTTAAGCCCAAGAGATATTGTACTCTATTTGTATCTTGATACTCATCTATCATAAAATAACGCCATATGTTACTATAATAATCTTCCAAATTAGAATGCTTTTCTAAAAGTCGTACACTTTCATAAAGAAGATCTCCGAAATCTAGACTGTTAGCCTTGCGTAATTTTTGAATATAGAGATTATAGATATGGGAAATTTCCTTTGCATAATTAGCATTCGATTCCAAATATTCGAGGGGGGAGACAAAGGCATCACGAGCTTGATTAATCAAATTTGCTACACTCGCGGGCTCAAGATAGTTAGCTTCCATTTTCTCTTCTTTGATAATATTTTTAATAATTGTTTTTTGAGCACTTGCATCTATTACAGTAAAATTAGAATTTAAACCTATCAAATGAGCATTACGAGAAAGAATATAAAGGCCTAAGGAATGAAAGGTACGTACGAGAACGTCACGAGCCTGCCCATCAAGCATTTGAGACAAACGATATCGCATCTCCTGGGCTGCCTTATTTGTAAAAGTAACGGCAGCAATATTCCATGGGCGCACCCCCATAACCCTTACAAGATACGCTATGCGATTCGTTATAACTCTAGTTTTACCTGAACCTGCCCCCGCAACTATCAAAAGGGGGCCATCTACATATCTTACTGCCTCACTTTGAACTTTATTTAATCCTCTAGTAAATTGAAGTTCATCCCCTTTATCTGAATCTAAAACATTTTCTTTTTCTTTTTTTAAGGTCATATAGAGAATACTATGTTCATGTATACGTAACCTAGCTAAGTTGAAAATATAAATATCCCATGAAAGAAATAAGGGTACTTAAAAAAATCTCTAATTGACTTAATCATATTCCCACTCAAAAAATTATAAATAAAAACTTCTCATTAAAGCTTCTATTTATAGTTTTTCTTAATAGTAAGGGACACCTCAAAAAAGCCTAGAGGGAAACACCAATCATAGCCAAATCATTTCTATCATTCTTAATTTTTTAGAAGAGAAAGGCTATAGCAATATTTTTTTATTCTGCGTACCTCTATCTATTTTCTATCACGAGCATTCACCACTTACTCATACATAGATTTTATGAGTGTGGCATATTTTTCTGTTACTGTGTGTCTTTTGAGTTTAAAAGTATTATTTAACTCATCGCCCACAGTAAAGGCCTTAGGTAAAAGACGACAATCCACAACTTTTTCAAAAAGTTTAAAACCATTAGCTGAACTAATTATGCTCTTTAGTTCTTGAATCATAGAATGATATACTTCTTTATTTTTGGATAATGTTTCAAGATCTGAACCAAATTTACTAAAAAATTCTAAACTTGGCACAATAAGGCAGGTAAGATACTTTTTATCCTGACCTGTCACCATACACTGCTCTATCATGGGCGATTGTAACAACTTATTTTCTATGGGGGTGGGTTCTACATTTTCACCACCTAATAGAACAATTGTTTCTTTACTACGTCCCACTATTTTTAGACAATTGTTATAGGTCATTAGACCCAAATCACCAGTATTTAACCAACCATCTTTTAAAATCTTTTTGGTAGCCTCGGGGTCTTTATGATAACCATGCATCACTTGTGCCCCTTTTACATGAATCTCCCCTTTCACCCCTATTTTGGGAGGATAAATAACATCACCTGTCTGAATATCAACAAGTTTCATTTCAAGTCCTGGCCAAGGATAACCAACTGTTCCCATGATGATGCTCTTTTCCAACCTAGAAAAGAGTACGGGTGATGTTTCTGTCATACCATATCCTTCTAAAACAGGTATCCCAATGTTATTAAAAAATTCATCTACATGTAAAGGTAAGGCACCGCCACCTGAAAGAGTCGCCCTTAGCCTGCCTCCGGTAGCCTTACGAATCTTGCTTAGCACAATCAAATCAAGAAGCAGATAGGGTAATAAGAATACAAAGATATTGATGAGATGAAAGGGCACTCGTATAAAAAGGGAAACAAAGGGGTTACGACCTACTAAATCAATCTCCCTACAAAATATAAAGCGTAGAGCACTTTTATAGCGTTTGGAACAAAAGTATGCCGCATGAAAAAGGGTTCGTTTAACAGAAGAACCTGTTTTTACCTTTTTCATAATTCCTTGATAAATATTTTCCCATAAACGAGGGGCTGAGGCCATGCTCGTAGGGCGTACCTCTGCCAAATCCTCCTTTAAATTTTTAATATTACTATAGTATGTTGAACTACCGCGGGTGATGGAAATTAATTCTACCGTCCTCTCAAATATATGCCATATAGGCAATATAGTAACTAGAGAATCAGATTGATGAAATTTTATAGGGCATGTCTCCATTTGAGACATGATATTATCATGTGTAAGGGCCACACCTTTGGGGTTTCCTGTAGTACCTGAAGTGTAAATTAAAGCAAATAAATCCTTACCCTTAATTTTAGAAATACGCTCCTCTACATTTTGATCTCCCTTAGAACGAAGGGCCTCTCCCTTTTCAATTAGCTCATACAAATTATGTACCTTGCCCTTAAAAGAAGACCCCACATCCTTAACACCACTTTCCATCACAATAATAGATTCTAATTGCGGTAAATTTGAAGAAAGTTGTTTCACCCTTTTTAGCATTGTTTCATTTTCTACAAAGACGTGCTTCACATCTGCATGGGAAAGAATATAAGAAATGTCTTGGTCTGTTGCATCTGTTCCCCTAGGAACATCTACACACCCCGCATATTTGATGCCAACCTCAGAAATAATCCACTCCTCTCTATTATCAGCTAGAATAGAAATGTGCTCATGTAAATTTATACCCAAATTAATAAGTGCCGTAGCTAGACATTCTCCCTTTTTACTTAAGGCACCGTATGTTAGAGCCTGGTACTTTCCATTTCTTCGTGTTAAAAAGGCGGGGGAATCTTTAAATAATTTTCCTGCTTGCTTATATACTTCCGCTATATTTTTACATTTTTGAATATCTACTTTCATATCACTCCATTTACGTAAGATATATAGGCAATATTGCCTTGTGTAAGTCAATAAGAAATATTTTTATGTTTATTATGAACATATCTGAAAGCTTCTTTAATCTAAAATTTCAAAAAAGAAAAAAAATGTTGAACTCTCTACTTTGTGTAGGCTTAGATCCTATTTGGGAACTTATACCTAGGCCCCTGCCTGAAATTCATAGTTCACACAAAGAAAGTATTTTATTTTTTCTAAAAAAAATCGTTGATTATACAAAAGAATATACTGTCGCATATAAACTCAATAGTGCTTTTTTTGAAAATTTAGGTCCCCAAGGGCTTGAAGTCTTTTATCTCATTATACAATACATTCGAATAGAAGTACCTGAAGCACTAGTCATCGCCGATGGGAAGAGGGGTGATATAGAGCATAGTGCATCTGCTTATGCCACTGCCTTCTTTGAAAAATTTCATTGTGATGCCCTAACCATAAACCCTTATATGGGCCTAGACACCATCTCTACCTTCAGCAAATATAAAGATAAGGCGAGTATCGTCCTGTGTCACACTTCTAATCCAGGGGCGCTAGACTTCCAAACTTGGGGCTCCCCACCCCTATATTTAGAAATTGCTAGGGCCATGGCAAAACTAAATGAAGAAAGTAAAAATATATGGTTGGTTGTGGGGGCAACACAGGCACCAAAAAGTTTAAAACAAATACGAGAAAGGGCTCCAAAACTCCCCTTCCTCATACCGGGTATTTCCTCACAAAAAGGAGATATGAAAGCCTGTCTAGATGTTACTGGAAATGAAGTCTTACTAAATGTAAGTAGGGGTATCTTATATACAGCAAAAAGTTTTGATACTTTAGAAAGTTCTGTTAGAAATACCTGTGAAACATTGCTAAATGAGATGAGAGAATATATTTAAATAAAAAATATTGCTATTTTTGTCTTCACCCTCTTCTTGAATTAGAGTGAAGGCAAAAAACTTTCTATTTCAAACCTTTGCTAAAATTGATTGGGTAATAAATTTTCTATACTGCAAGGCATAGGAGCCCCATGTTTACACAAACGAGGATAGAATCCATCGGTAAATAAAAAGTGATCTGTGCTTAGAAGATTTGGATAAGTTCCATTAACCGCCTTCATCTGTGCAGTTGTTACTCCAATTACATTACTGCTACTACCATCACTACTAGGAATACCTGTATTTAGCTGACTCGTTTGTGTGTCCCAATAAACATTGGTAACAGAGCCACCTGCTTGCCTTCCTATAATCCCACCCGTATAGCCCCATTTACGTTCGTCGGGAACATAATTTGCTGCATAACTCTGACTCAAGCTTCCACTACCCTGAAATCCCATTAAGCCGCCGCTAAAGACTCCCAAGCCCCTTGCTGTCCCCCAAGCATAGCTAGCTGTAATACTTCCTGTTTCCTGAGCACCCACCAAGCCACCTACATAATTTCCTAATATAGTTACTGTTCCACCACAGCACCCCATTACATCCGCTATCGCAAAAGAATTTTTGATACTACCAGAATTGTGCATACCCACCAAGCCACCTATATGATTGACCCCCAACATGATACCTTTCACATATACATTGCTTAAATCTGAATTAGAAACTCCTATTAATCCACCTATAAAACTAGCTCCCGACAGCCAAGCAGATACTACCCCAACATCTTTGATTATTGATTTTGCAGAAGTGTAACCAAAGAGACCCAAATTATCTTGTTTGTGGTTTATATACAAATTTTTTACCTCAAAACCTTTTCCATCAAAAGTACTAGCAAAGGGAAATGTCATGGTGCCTATAGGCTCCCAACCTCTAGCATCACAATTTGCTCCTAAATTACAGTTACTCGCCCATTTAGAACCTTGAAAATCAATATGATTCATAAGTTCATAACCTGTACAAATACCCTTAGGGCAACCTGAAGTATTACCCAGATCATTTTGACTTATCTTAAGGCTAGTCCCATTAAGATTATATCGTATTTGATACAAATCATCTAGAGTGTAAATATCGATAAGACCATTGGAGTTTTTATCTATAGTACTAGGCTCCCAAATCCCCTTGAGCTTTAGAGATGTATTAGGCATATGAGTAGTAACTGGAAATTTTCCTGAGCTAGACCAGCCACTTAGAGTATAATAATTTTCAGCTAAACAATTTCCTGTCAGCTTAGGGTTCTCATCTAAAGCCTCACCAGTACGTTTACTATAAGGTTCAATAGACAAGCTACCTTTCACTCCCCCTGTGACTCCTGAAGGAAGGGAACCACAATTGTAAGTTATAGGATAGTACCAAAGGGCATAGAGGGTTACATCATCAGAAAAAACTACTGCCTCACCCGCACTATACCAAAGACCCTTCCCATCAGGATCACTCCCCCAGCCAAAAAATTTTTTTCCATCACTAGACCAACTATCCTTAGGTGGTGTAGCACCCGAGGGCGAGAGCACCCTAGCCTTTGCTCCAGGTAAATATACATTAAGATCGCTAACAACCCCTCCTCCGCCATTCAAATCATATAAAACCTTGTATGCTGCCCCCCATACTGCATATAGATCAATTTTAATTATAGGTTTATCTTTTGTATTTGGAACAAGAAAAGTAGAACCCGGCTTCAACCAAACATCTTTAGAGCTAGTACTCTTTAGCGTAGACCAACCTAAAAATTTAACCTGCGTTTGTGTTGGGTCCATAAGATTAGGTAAAAGAATATTTTCATCTAGAGCAAGTTCCATTGTATTTCCAGATGCCCATGTGACATTTTGACTATTTAAATTAAAAGTGATATTGACCTTAGGAGTTATACAAGTAGAATTTTCATCTAAAACCTTGCCATCTTCACACTTTATGTTTACACAATTGTTTTCTGTATTCATATAGGTCCCCGAAGGACAATCAAAAGTGAAGCTATCTCCCGCATAGGCACAACCCATAAAGAGGCTCAAAATATATAGGTGGTTGAGTAAAAAATTTTTCATATTTTTTTCTATGAAATTTCTATAAAGTTTCTTTTGTATTTTTATTTGGATGGAGACAGAATAAGAACTATCTTCTATCATTCAAAGGGCATCTATGAGTATAGGACTAGTCCTCACTCATAAAAAATGTTAAATTTGAAATGATTTGAATGCACACCTTTTCTGTTTCAATCCCTATCGTAACCTATCACAATGAGTTTGCAATAAAGGATGTTTTATTATACGAAAGGTTTATCTTATTTTATTTTAAGTTTTGAGAAAAGAATATAAATTTATGTGTGCCTTAGAAATGCTTGAGTATAATATTTTTTTACATTACGAAAAAAATTAGAATGTTTTTATATTTTTTTTCAAGCATTTCACCTATTCAAATATAAAAAAAGATATTCTAGAATGAAAGTCTCACTTTCAATAGAAGATAAGGTGGCACCGAATCAAGTTTCAAGATTTTTTTTTGAAGCAGTACATTTTTGCTATACGTATCTTAAATCAGTAGGACTACTATCTGTATTTCTTCTTGTAGCTTTATTATTTGGACATTCTCGATAAGAAGTATCAACTTCTCAATGATTGGGCATATATTAAGAAGAGTATAGATCTCTCCCTCTATTACGCTTATTCTTTCTTGAAACAGTGCTTAATGAAAACATCTACTTACTGGGCATCTCTTAGTAATAATAATTTTTGGCTAATAATCCTTTAGTTTTCTGTTAAGCAATAATAGTTTATATGCTATCTCTTCAGTAATTTTGAAGTCGCCATACAATTTTTCTAAATTTCTTTACAAGAAAATAACTCTATAATACTTTATGCTTCAATATGCAACTTTACTATACTACACGTTCCCCCTTTGCCAGAAAAGTAAATATCATCGCGCATGAAGCTAAAAAGAGCTCTGCACTTCAGCTTATACCTGTTGACTTATGGGATCCTGAAAATACCCTCCGTAAGATTAATCCCTTAGGCAAGGTCCCTACTCTCATTTTAGATGATGGCACAGTGATGATTGAATCACCCATTATCTGTGCTTATCTAAACGAAGTTTGGAAAGCAAATTTATTTCCAAAATTTAATACTCCTGACTATTGGAAGGCAATGTGGTGGCAGGGCCTTGGGGATGGAATCTTACTCACTATAGTGAACCGTTACTTTGAATTAGAAATGCGCCCTATAGAATTACAATCCTTAGTATGGACTCGACGCTATGAAATGACTATCCGAGAAAGTTTTCATATCATTAAAGAAAGAATCACAGAATTAGAAGAACTAGATTTTGGAATTGCTCAAATCACCATGGTCGCCACCATAGATTACTTACATTTTCGTATACCTCAATTAGAACTTGTCAATAAGCATCCTGAGGTTTTTCAATGGTATCAAAAAGTCACTCAAAGGGAATCTTTTAGAAACACCCTGCCCGTAAATTAACTATCTTTTTTTCATTGCCTTTCCTTTGAGAATAGATGCTGGAGAAGACGCACGAGGTACCAGCCCCACTTTAGATAAAGGAATTTTTACTAATACAAAGTGTACCCACCCGCCAAAGGCGGGGGTAGGGGCACTTGAATTGCGGGATAAGCCCCTGCGTCCTCGATCTCGGGCATTAACAACTTTTGTTTTTTTAGGGGAAAGGCATAGAGCCCTCGTTCTCGGATGCGCACCCCGATTTTTTTTAGTGGGACTTGCCCCTCGCCCGCGAACGGGCGAGGTACGAGCTATTTTAGATAAAGGAATTTTTACTATTACTCCATCGCTCCATGGAGGGAGCGAAAAACCCCAAAGTCTCTGAAACATGGAGGTTTCAGCGACTTTGGCAGTTTGGGGGTCATAGGGGGGCTTTTCTGCAAAAGCCCCCCTAAACACACTAGTACTCCATCGCTCCATGGAGGGAGCGTGCCTCGAGGCATCGTCGCAAAAATCGCGTGCGAGGATAAAGCACACTTTACATAAAACAATATTCACTAATACAAAAAAGCCCCCTCCTCGCCGCGACAAATGAGCTCAATTTAGATAAAGAAATTTTTACTAGTACAAAGGCTCTGTAGCCCGCGAGCGGGTGGGAGATGCAAGCTGGTTTAGATAAAAAATCGTCTCTATTACAAAAGCATCGCCCGCCGAAAAACTCTGTTCCCGCCTTTGGTGGGCAAGCTCCACAACACTCGCAGGCAAGGCGGCGGGCGGGAAAAGAGACCACTTTAGATAAAGAAAATTTACTCATACAAGGGCTTGTTCCTTCCTCGCTTCTTATTTAGGTTTTACATTAAAGAAGCCCTCTAAAGAGGACAAGCGAGACTTGCTTTAAAAAAATAGAAGGAAATGGGACAAACACACTAGGGAATCTGATACGCAGAAGCTGTATTCGCTCTTGTTATTTCAGCATTCATCAAAGCCTTCAAAGGATTCAGGGAGGCGGGAAAGGCAGAAGTGTTCTGACATGTTCCACCTCCTGAGATGATAGACAAACTTCTTTCCCAATACAGGCTTGCACTTCCAGAGGGACAAAGTTCAATACCAGAGCCACTCGAGAAAAGGTTAACCAGCAGCAGGTTACTCGTCATATTTGCATCGCGAATACGCATACCTATAAGAGCATACCCTGATACAGATGACACTAACACGCTTGTATAGGGGCTATTTGTGAAGCTATGAACATTACCAGTAGCGGGAAAATCTGTATTGAATACTTGGTCATAAAAGAACAGCCTAAAGGCACTCATGTTTTTTATAATACCCTCACTGCTTCCTGTACCCCCGCAACCCCTAGCTATGCCAAATATCAATCTGGAATCAGGATGATTGAAGCCATTAGTAGCAGAAGAGTGATTTCCAATATCTCCCACTGCACTGCCCGCACTCACCCACTTCGCTATTATTGAGCTAGCACCCGGCAAGCCATAGGCTCCCCCACATCTATCATAGATACTGCGAGTAAGGGATAGACTTCTTGATATTAGGCTGCTTGACGCCACAGGAGTAAGCGAGCCATGAATGAGAAGAGTCGCGTTCGTGCCAGCCACAGTGTTGATTCCGATGGTGGTGAGGGTGAGGTGAAAGAGGGTAGATACCCCATTTGCACTTCCCCATGTGGGGCGAACGCTCATCCAAGCAGGGATGCCTGTGATTTGCCAATTTTGATTTGTGTTGATGGTGAAGGTGTAGCTACTTGGGCTAGCTAGAGCCTCAATAGAGCTGATACCTAGGACTACGTCGTTTATTACAACTGGGGCAGTGCCACCTGCGTCGCCTGTTCCGCCGCCACTAGAGCATTGCATGCTAAGGGCAAGCAAGGTAGTTAGAAACACAAGGCTCAAAAATCTTGATGAAAACCTTAATCCTGTTTGTTTTTCTTTCCCTGTTCTTATGAGAGAAAGGCTTAGTTTAGTACCCCCCCCCAACCCCCGACACTACCGCTTTTTTCAGAAAGCGTGTTTGATTTATTTTTATTTAACATGTGTTTATCCTCCAAATACATTGTTACAATTTTTTTTTTACTTTATTCGAACCATGTATACTATTTTTTTATAGAAAGGAGCCTTCCCAAGGAAGCTTGCCCTTTTATTGGACAAGCCCCTTTTATCGAACAAGCCCGCCTTTGACGGACAAGCCTCGCTTTTTATCGAGCGAGACTAGCGCCTCGCTTTTTGCGAGCGAGCCTTTCTATTACAAAAAAAGAATACAAGGGCATACTCATCGGGGGGGGGGGGGGGATGAAATGTCAAGGGTTTTTAGGGGGGCGAGGGTAAGGAGCCTGCTTTAGATAAAAAAATTTTCGCTATTACAAAGGCCCACTCCTCCGCCCGCCGAAAAACTCTTAACGCAAAAATCGCGGGCAAGACGGCGGGCGTAAGAAAAGAGAATGCTTTAGATAAAGAAATTCTTGATAGTACAAAGCCCACTCCTAAAAAAGGAAGCGGGGTGCGCATCCGAGAATGTTAGCGAAGCTAACATCGAGGACGCAGGGGCTGAAAGCAGAATGAAAGTGCCCCTACCGCCCGCCGAAAAACTCTGTTCCCGCCTTTGGCGGGCAAGCTCCACAAAAATCGCGGGCAAGACGGCGGGCACGAGGACAAAGACGGATTTAGATAATGAAAATCTTCGCTATTACAAAAGCCCCTCCTCGTCGCGAAAAAACACTGTCGCCGTAAAAATCACCCCCAAATCGCGACGAGGTACCAGCTCACTTTAGATAAAAAAAATCTCACTAGTACAAAAGCCCCCTCCTCGTCGCGAAAAAACACTGTCGCCGTAAAAATCACCCCCAAATCGCGACGAGGTACCAGCTCACTTTAGATAAAAAAAATCTCACTAGTACAAAAGCCCCCTCCTCGTCGCGAAAAAACACTGTCGCCGTAAAAATCACGATGCAAATCGTGACGAGGTACCAACCCACTTTAGATAAAAAAATTTTTACTATTACTCCATCGCTCCATGGAGGGAGCGAAAAACCCCAAAGTCGCTGAAACATGGATGTTTCAGCGACTTTGGCAGTTAGAGGGTTGTAGGGAGACTTTGCTGCCCAAAGTCTCCCTACAGATTCGCGAGAACAAAGCCCACTTTAGATAAAAAAATCTTACTAGTACAAGGGCTCTGTAGCCCGCGGCGGGCGCGAGGACAAAGCCCACTTTAGATAAAAAAATCTTACTAGTACAAGGGCTCTGTAGCCCGCGGCGGGCGCGAGGACAAAGCCCACTTTAGATAAAAAAATCTTACTAGTACAAGGGCTCTGTAGCCCGCGAACGGGCGCGAGAACAAAGCCCGCTTTAGATAAAAAAATCTTCGCTATTACAAAGGCTCTGTAGCCCGCGGCGGGCGCGAGAACAAAGCCCACTTTAGATAAAAAAATCTTCGCTATTACAAAGGCTCTGTAGCCCGCGGCGGGCGAGGAAAGAGACGGATTTAGATAAAGGAATCTTCGCTATTACAAAAGCCCACTTCTCTGCTCGCCGAAAAACTCTTAACGCAAAAATCGCGGGCAAGACGGCGGGCACGAGGTGCGAGCTGGTTTACATAAAACAATCTTCGCTAATACAAAGTCTCTGTAGCCCGCGAGCGGGCGGAGGTGCGAGAATGCTTTAGATAAAAAAAATCTTCTCTATTACAAAGTCTCTGTAGCCCGCGAACGGGCACGAGGTACCAGCCCCACTTTAGATAAAAAAATCTTACTAGTACAAGGGATCTGTAGCCCGCGAGCGGGCGGAGGTGGGAGCTAGTTTAGATAAAAAATCTTCGCTAATACAAAGGCTTTAGAGAAGAGGTTAAAATTAAAGCGTTTAGAAAATATGGGTAAAAATTTGGTATTTCAAATGCATTTTCAGCAAACAAGCAAAAAACAATTGTTTGCAACTAAAGGCGTATATTTGAATACCTATTACAAAGCCTATCTAGTTTATAGAAATCCTATTTAACCAAAAATGGGATAGACAAAATAAGGAATATAGCATATATATGGAAGAACTTTCGTATATATCCTAGTTAGGCGTAATTTTAGAAACTCACAAATGGATATTTAACAACTGTCTTAAGAAAATAAAAATATGAACGGAGCACAATTGCATTTAGTGGTAAATCATTTACCAATCATTTTCCCTATCGTGGGATTAATCGTAATGATTACAGGACTAATTTCAAAATCGAAAGCTGTTAAGCGAACAGCATTTATGATTTTTATTTTTGGTTCGTTAGCTTCAATAGTAGCAATGACAACTGGGGAAGGTGCAGAAGAAATTGTAGAAAAAATAAATGGTGTTACAGAAAATTATATTGAAAACCACGAAGAAACGGCTGAAACATTTGCAATACTTTCTTATGTTTTAGGAGGCATTTCTTTACTTGGACTATGGGCAAGTTTTAAACAAAAAACATTTTCAAATATTTTTGCTATCGGTACATTAACTTTCGCTTTTGTAGTACTATTTTTTGGGAAACAAACAGGAACAACTGGAGGAGAAATAAGACATACAGAAATTAGAAATGGAAATGATTTCCCAGCAAATAAAAACAACAAATCTGAAAATCACGAAAACGACTAACATATGATAAAAACTGAAACCAAAATTTCAAACGAAATATTGGTTCAATCACAAAGCGTATTAAAGACAATTTTACTTCAAAAGCAAACATTGGGAAAGAAGATTTAATGCAACACACGTCAATCAGTTTTACGACGTTCAAGGAAAGCTGAAAGATGGAAGGAAATGAAATGCCTTAAGGCACGCTTACAAAAGCATCGCCACGAGCGGGCGAGAACAGAGTCCACTTTAGATAAAAAAATCTTCGCTAATACAAAGGCTCTGTAGCCCGCGAGCGGGCGCGAGGGGCGAGCTGATTTAGATAAAGAAAGTTTTACAAATACAAAGACACTCCTAACAACAAAAAAATTCTTGAAATGTGTTTGAAATAATCATCTAAAACTTAGATGAACGCAACTCAAATCAAAACCTTGAGGGATAATGGCATTCCTGAAGCGGTCATTTTTGTAATAGATGAAATTACAAATACCAATCTAGGGGATCTTGTTACTAAGCAAAATTTGGAAATCACTAAACTATAACTTGGGAAACAAATACAGCAAGTAAAATTAGAACTTAGGAAACAAATACAAAAAGTAAAGGTAGAACTTTATAAAGCTATGAACAAGCAATTATGGGGAATAGTAGGTGTCTTAATTGCTATTTTATCTCCTTTATATACTATTGTAATTAAAAACATGCCCTAGTTATATTATAGGTTTCTCTAAAAAAATCGGGGTGCGTATCCGAGAAGAGGGCTCTATTCTTTTCCCTAAAAAAACAAAAATCATTAATGCCCGAGTTCGAAGACGCCTCGTTAGGCGGGGCTTATAGCACAAGCAAGTCGCCTCCCTATCCCATCCTCCAGCGGGGTGGATAGGGGGTAAAATCAAGCTATACGAGCATTTATAAGATCATGTACTCGCAAAAGGCCAAGGGGTTTTTTATTTTTATCTAAAACAGGTAATACATTAATTTGAGAAGCACCTCCTTCCATAATTTTAAGGGCAGTGTAGGCATTCGTACCTTCAAAAACAAAAATAGGATTAAGAGTCATAATGTCTACAATACTACATTCTAAAACATTCTTGTATTTCATAATACTTCGGCGTATATCACCATCTGTTACAAGGCCTAAAAGTTTACCTGAGCTATTTACCACCATAACTCCTCCTAAATTTGGTTTAGACTCAACATCTAGTAGTTCAAGCATTGTAGCATTTTCTTGAACAACGGGCAAGCCCCTATCTTTAATCATAACATCCTCTACTTTTAAATGCAAACGACGACCCAATTGACCCGCAGGATGAAATAAGGCAAAACTTTCAGGTTTAAAATTCTTTTTTGCTGAAACAGTCGCCGCAAGGGCATCTCCAACGACTAGGGCAACTGTAGTTGAGGCGGTGGGGGCTAAGTCTAAATTGTCAGCTTCTCTATAAACTTTAGCACTTACAATTACATCTGACATTCTACCTATAGTAGAGTCAGGATTCCCTAGAATCGAGATAATAGGATTTCCAAGTTTATGAACAACTCCTAGCATAGAAATCACTTCTTCTGTTTCACCACTCTTAGCTATCAATAAAAGTACATCATCTTTTTGCAAAACTCCTAAATCGCCATGAAGCGACTCTCCAGGATGAAGAAAAAATGCGGGGGTTCCCGTTGAAGAAAAGGTCGCAGAAAGTTTTTGTGCAATTTGACCTGATTTTCCCATGCCCGTTAGAACTAATTTCCCCTTACAAGAAAGTATAATCTTAACAGCTAGTTGTACCGCTCTCTCCTCAACATGCTCTTGATTATCTTTAAGGGCATCAATTTGTTTTTGATAGCTATCTATAAATATCTTAAATGTATTTTTATTATTTATTAAGGACATTTTTCTACACCTTTTATTTACTTATACCACCTCTGCAATAAAAGAAGGTATGATTGCATACCTTCTCTGGGTATTTAAATTATCTATATGAGTATTCATAGTTTCAAAAAGGATTTGAGGATAATCTTTTTCCGTATAATATAAAAAAATCTGATCATAATGATTAAAAGACAGCTTATCTTCGAAAAATTGATTAGGTATAAATTTCTTTTTTCTAAGGCAATGAAAAAGAAATGATACTTTTTCTTTTAATGAATAGCTACCTGAAAAAGGTTTACTATTTACAAAGGTAACATTTTCAAAAGGATGCTTGGGGGTTTCTTTTTGTCTTTTCATTAGCCCCTCACCTACTTCTTCACTCTGGGAAAACTTTTCTCTATAATTTAATTTTTTAGGCTCTACCTCATTGATTTCTTCACTTTGCTTCTTTTTAAGAAGCTCTTGCTGTGCTTTCTGAATATTTTCTATATACTGCAAACCTTGTATTTGATTTTGTATCATCTCGTTTGTAGATTTATAATGCTCCAATTCATGATTTTGAAAATTAAAATATTTACTTTTTATTTTAAATGTGGGAAACACTATAAAGTCTAACAATTCCCTGCAATTTACTTGTGAAATCAAAAAAAGGTCATGCCCCTTAAGGTTATGTCGACGCACTGTTTCAAATAGATATTCTGGGGGGGTGATATTTAACGATTCATGATGAGGTATTTTATCCCAATTTAAGTCAGGCAATAAATAATGCTCATCTAAATTTAAAACACTATAATTTTTTCTAAGATAGGGTATGTGCTTGGAAACTTCATGCCAAGTCACCTTCGAACCTATTTTATCTAAACGAGCATTACGGACTAGCCAATATGTGTCCGGTCTAAACCAAATCCCATCTAAATCAAAAAAGACTGCAATATTTAACTTATTTTCGTAAACCATGGATGCCCTCAAATATATTCTGCCACTCTTGAATAAATTTCTTTGGCGAAACTCCTTGCAATCCCTTTTCTTTACGTAACCACGTTCTTTGCTTTTTTGCAATTTGTCTATGTGCCTGACTCAAGTTTTCATGAAGGACATTTATTTTTATATTTCCATGATAGACTTCTAGAATTTCACGTATACCCGAACTGTTCAAAATTTTACAAACACCATATTCTTTATATACCTTACCAACCTCATCTACAATCCCCATTTGTATCATTTTTTTTACTCTTTCTTTTATCATTTGATCATGTTCTTCTTTTTCAAGCTGAAAGTAAAAGCCCTTATAAGTTACCTGTCTTTCCTTTTTACTTGTTTTCATTTCCTGCCATATCGTGGACAGTTTTTTATTATTAGTTAAAATAATTTCTAGGGCCCTTTGAATACGATAGACATCATTTACATGTATCTTGGGTATAGGATGAGAATCTCCTATCATGACCTTTTCATTTGTACAAAACGTTACAATATCAGAATCAAGTTGTTTCAATTTCTCCAGCCTTTCTTCAGCACTCCATGCGCTCACACTCTCACGTATTTCATTTGAGACAGTGATAGGAAACAAACCGGTCTCTAGTGCCCTATAATAAAAACCCGACCCTCCCACAATTACAGGTATTTTATTTTTGTGATGCAATTCATTTATTATGCGACTCGCCCTTCTAAAAAAATCACCTGCACTAAAGGCCTCATTAGGTTTTACAATTGAAACTAGATGATGTTTGATGAATTTTTGAAATTCTACTTCAGGAGCAGCTGTAGTCATTTCCAGACCCTCATAAATTTGCCTAGAGTCACATGAAAGTATTTCATATTTTTTTGGGTCTAGTCCCAATTCTTGTATGGCTTGGGTTTTCCCAGAGCCGGTGGGGCCAAGTAAAACTAAAACTATAGGGGTTGCACTCATTTCTTATTTGAATCTATAATGTACTTCATCTTATTTATAGCTTTAAAAAATATATAAACATATTTTTTTGGGTCTAGTCCCAATTCTTGTATGGCTTGGGTTTTCCCAGAGCCGGTGGGGCCAAGTAAAACTAAAACTATAGGGGTAGCATTCATTTCTTATTTGAATCTATAATTTATTTCATCTTATTTATAGCTTTAAAACATAAAGAAATTATAATTCTAAGAGTACAGACCTATATCACTATAGATAGCAAGAATAAAAATCACAGATGCAATTTCAATTCTTCATTCAAGTTAAGGTTTTATCTAAAAAAATTTTTAAAAAATTTTTTGAAGTACGTAATAATATGTCTTGTACATTTTCAAAATCTTGAAGGGTGCCATAATAGGGATCTGGTACCTCTGGGATTTTATCTATATCGCCATGCCTCAACTCATGCAAAGGATCATACATCCTAAAAAGTTTTATTTTACTCCTCTCTTCTGGGGTGTGGGCAAATTGCAAAACATCTTTATAATTTTGATGGTCCATTGCAAAAATAATATCAAAATCAAAGATATCTTGACTTCTCCATTTACGTGCCCTACTCTTTAAGATGATTCCCCTTCTGGTCGCAACTTTTCTTGTGGTTTCATGTGGAAGGGAACCTAAATGATAAGCGGCAGTACCACAAGAGGCCACTTCAAACGCCTCCCCCATACCTGCTTCTTGAATAAGATACTTCAAAGTACCCTCAGCAGCAGGGGATCTACAAATATTACCAAGACAAACAAACAAAATTCTCGTCTTCATAAGTTACCTGAGTACTATAGCTACTCAGGGTTTGTCACATCGGATATTACATTAATGACACAACGAGTATAGCCATTTAATTCTTTATTATATGCTATTTTATTCCCGCTATCAAAATCTACCGCCATCACTGCTTTTTTATCCCAGTATGGGGTTTGAGTCCAAAAGACCTCTGCGGGCGTGGTGGGAAAAAAAGTAGCATCAATTTTAGCATCTATACCATTCTCCTTTTGCACTAAAGTATGCAATTCCTCAACTTCAGGCAAACGCCAACGTCTTCTCTTAATGGGTTTCAAGGCCAAACAATATTTTTTAGCAGAAGAAAATGTACTCACCTTTGCATCATTAACACAAGCCTCCTTAACCTGTGTTTGGCCACGAGAGCATTGTTGCCAAGTAAGTCCTGTAATAGGATCAAAAACATTACCATCTACGTATTTAAATTCACTATTTGTAAAAAGTTTTTGTTCTAATTTTAACTTATCCCTACGACATTGTAAAATTTTTGCACTTGCCCCTATACTCTGTTCATAGCTCGTAAGAAGTATCGCATTAGCACCCACACCCGCTGCATAATTTCTAAATAAATTTTGGGCCTGCTTAAAGTTCATAGGCCTACTAAACTTGTATTCCATTTCCATAATTGTTTTGCACCCACGACTAGCAATGGCAGGAGTAAGAATAATCACATCATCAGAAGCCACAGCAAGGTCTAAATCAACAGGTGTTTCAGAAATAATTTTACGATTTAATGCTCGTGCTTGGAGCTTTGAGGCACAGGTACATTGAAGGGCCTCTTCAAGAATTTTATCAGTTATTAAGGCCTCTTTTTTTACGCGGTACTCCTTACTAATACTTCCTGGAACTAGAATGTTTGCCTCTTGTGCCTCTAATAACTTTTCCACACTTTTAGCACAAGCACAAGTAGAATTCCTTTGATCAGAGAACTCACTTACGTCTGTCCTTTCCGAATGAAGTACATAGAAAATCGATGTGACGAAAATAATGAATACAAATAAAATAATTTTTCTCATAATCTTACAGAAAAGTTGTTCGCAAAATAAACTTTGTTCTTATCTTGAAAGCATTGTATATATAAAATACTTACATATGCACGCCTCCCACCTACTCACATCGTCAAAATCACAATATCTAAATAAAATTTATTTTATATATTTATTGTACATTCTACTTAAATAAGTTGACTACGCATAGAAAAATTATAAAAAGTTGAATTCGAGTTATTTCAGGGGATAAAATGAATAAAAATAAAAAGATACTACTCATCTCCTTTTTTATGATTAGCCTCATCAGTCTACCCACAGGTATACTTTATGGTGAATTTCGAAATAATTTTGAGCTAGCTCGAAAATCTGTGGTTAAAATCAATGTGACTGCATTGCAGTATGATTATAAGCACCCATGGGATCCTCCAAGCATACAAGCCTTTTCGGGTACGGGCTTTATCATAGACGGTAAAAAAATTTTAACAAATGCTCACGTGGTCAGTGGTGTGAATACCATTCGCATCCAAAGGCCTGATCAAGCACAAGAATATGAAGCAAAATTAGCCTTTATTGCACACGACTGTGATCTCGCCATTCTTACACTTACAAATGAGGCCTTTTTTGAAGGAGCTGAAGTTCTTGAAATAGGTGAACTCCCAGAAATCAATACCCCTGTCGAAGTAATAGGCTTTCCTATAGGGGGCCAAAGAGTCTCTATAACTCGTGGTATCGTGAGTCGTTTAGACCTAGATGTGTATAGCCATAGTGGAATTGACTCTCATTTAATTATACAAGTAGATGCTGCTATCAATCCTGGAAATTCTGGGGGACCTGCAATGGAAAATGGAAAAGTGATAGGGGTGGCCTTTCAAACCCTACTTCGTGGACAAAATCTTGGCTATCTGATTCCTCCCCTCGTAATTCGCCGTTTTTTAAAAGATATACAAGATGGTTACTACGATGGTTACAACGAATTTGGAATTTCACATGATGATACAAGTACCCCTTCATTGAAAAATTTCTATAAAATCTCACTATACACTAAGGAACCTTTTACAGGTGTATTTATTTATGATATTTTACCTGGCTCTTCTGCAGAGGGAATTTTACAAAAAGAAGATATTCTACTCAAAATAAACGGTCATCCCATTAGTGAAAAGGGGGACGTATACCTTAATGGAAATCTAATCAATTATACAGAATTGGTAGATAACTTACATTTTGGGGAACTCATACACGTGGAAGTACTACGTAAGGCAAAGTTACTTCAATTGCAATTTAAATCTAAAATCACAAAGATCTTTGAATTTAAACGTACAGATTATGAAAATCCGCCATCTTACCTACTTTGCGGAGGTTTACTCTTTCAGCCTCTAAATGGCAATCTCATGAAAACGTACGGACAACATTGGGCAGAAATAGGGGCATGGAATATTCTTTATAGGTACAATTACTACACACAAGCTCATATCTATAAAAAAGTAAGTGAGGATGTTATATTAACAAATCGTTTAAGCGATACAATGAATACCTATTCTGGGAGTTTTGTACACCATATAGTCAAAAAAGTAAACGGAAAGCGTATTAAAGGCTTCGCTCATTTTTATAGTTTAATTCAAAGGGCTATAGAAAATTACCATTTAAAAAAGAGAAAAGAAGGGTCAATACATGAAAAAGATGCCTATCTTGTAATAGAATTTTATAGTAAAGAAATGCCTCTTGTCTTTGAAATTTCTGAATTAGAAAAAGCTCAAAAAAGAATTAAGAATAGCTTTAACATAAATAAAGATCACTTTCTATCAAAGCCATTTACAGAAGCTATCACCTCAAAATAACTCGTATGTTTTTTTTATGTATTTCTCGATTCAAACTTCATAAAATGAAAGTAAAACAATATTACATTTTATTTATTTTTGTATTAGGCCTTACAAGTAATAACCTTATTTTTACTCCTCCAAGTATTTTTCCAGAAACTACAGATAAAGAGGATACAGAAACTTTAAAAAAATCTCTTATCCTGTTGGAAGTGACGCCTGTTTATAATAACTATATACGTCCATGGCTCAAACAAAGCGGGACAACTTATTACACCCTAGGTTTAGTTTTACCCAATCATAAAATTCTATCCATCGCCTCTGACTTAGAAAGGGCTATCTTTATAGAAGCCCTACCATATGATTCATACCAAAAAAGTTCAGCCACAATTGAAGTCATCGATCTAGATGCCAATCTAGCCCTACTTTCTATTTCTAATTCTAATTTTTTTTCTAAACTTAAACCCCTCCCACTCGGTGACGATCCCCTCTTGGGAGATAAAGTAGAAGCCACTCGTATTGATAAACTTTTTCAAATCTATAAAGAAAGTACCCATATTCAGGATCTGAACCTAGGTACAGAAACAGGCCTTGTATATTTGCCTACCTATAACTTTCATCTCAATCAAAATTTTACCCTAGGATCACCTCTTATTTGTGAAAAAAAAATTTGTGGCTTAATAAGTTTTTCAAATAAGGAGGGGGGGCAAGCTATCCCACCTTCTCTTATAAAAACTTTTATAGATCGAGCAAATAAATTTTTACTCAATAAAAAACAAAAAACAAATTCACCCTACACCTCTCTTTTTGCTAGCCAAGGTTTTTCCACAGTTGGCCTTGTTGATCCAGTAACACGTTATTATTATAAAATCCCTAAGGGATATCAAGGTGTCCTTATTTCTAAAATCATACCTAAGAGCTCTGCATGGGGTATTTTAGAAAGAAAAGACTTACTCCTTGAAATAGAAGGGATTAAAGTTGATAGTAAAGGTAATTTCGATCACCCAAAATGGGGACGACAAAACATATTATTCCTTTTTGCTTTTTCTGGACTTAAAAATAGTTTTAGAAAGGAAGGAGAAATCATAAAACTGACAATTTTCCGTAAGGGGAAAATCAAAAAAGTAGATATGCCTCTAAAGATTATCCATGAAAATATCACAGACATTCAAATACCTACACATTTGAATGAACCTAAATTTATTGTAGAGGGGGGGATTACTTTTACAGAACTTAGTCTCCCCTTACTTTCTAGTCTATATGGAGATCTTTGGCATCAGAAATCTATATTCTATGCAAACCTATTTAGATATAGGCAATACCATAATAAAAATAGTAAGAAAAAATTTGTTATTATAACAGGCGTATTCCCCGACGAAACCACTGTGGGTTGGGATGACCTGCATTCAAGCCTTGTACATAAAGTAGATGGCAAAAGAATAGAAAACCTAGAAGACTTTTACAAAAAAATAAAACAAGCAATTCAAGAAAAAAAAGAATTTATAAAACTACATATTTTTGGAAATCGCATCATCTATTTAGATTTAAAAAATAGAGATGCTATTAACAAGAGAATTTTTAATAAGTATGGTATACCTAAGGCAAATTCATGGGATGCTTGATACCCTCTTCATCTAAAATCAAAACCAAACAAAGCAAATTCATTTTGTATATTTTTCTTAAAATAAATCACAAAACTTTTTATGCTATCCTTACCAATGGTTTCTTAATTGCCTAAGTTTGAAGAAAATTTCTTTATCACTACTTTTATCATTTATTGTAGAATCGCATTTGTTTAATTGAGAACGTAGTTCTTGAGAATCTAAACGTAAAAATAAATTGATGTCTCTCTCTAAGCCCATAGTCGAAATTTGACCTTCCTGAAAAAAATTTCGCAAAGCATGAGCCCTTGCATTTGTATTTTCATATTGCAATGTAAAATTCAAATTTTTTTGCATATAGTCATGACCTGGGTATACAAGCACATCATCATCTAAAGTAAAATAATGTTTTTGAATGCTATCAAATAAAATTTCAACATCACCACCATTATAGCAATTTCCCACACCCGCATTAAAAAAGGTATCCCCTGAAAAAATAGCTTGAGCCTTCTTGGCATTCCCAACAGATGAATAGAGAAGAAGGCTAAGATGAGCAAGGGTATGGCCGGGAGTATAAAGCACTTTAAGCTCATGTTTTGTATCTATTTGTAAAATTTCATTTTCTTTTATCGCATAATCACCTGCAGGAATCATATTCAAAGCCTTTGAAGAAGTGAGTACAAGACATTGAGGGTAGTATTCTTTTAGTTCCATATTGCCCCTCGTATGATCAGAATGTTCATGCGTATTAATAATATGAGTTAGTTTTAATTTTTTCTTATTGAGATAATCTATAATTTGTCTAGCATCCCAAGGATCTATGCAATAGACGTTACAATACACTTGACTCTTTTCTTTAGAATAAATGAGATAACTAAAGTTCTGGAGAGGACTTAATGTTTTGAGTTGTTCACAGTACATTTTGAAATTATTTATTTATAATTTTTATATCTATATATAGTATCAAATACTTTTACCTTTTAATATTTTTATGTATACTTTTACTAAAATAAAAATATTACTTTTTACAACTTTTTTTTTGATTACTCTTCAAACTTCACCATTGTTATCACAAAATCAAAAGTATATCAACTTTGAAGATTTTGACAACAAACATCGTATAGGGATTATTTATGGAAATGTACTTTTACTCCCCTTTCAAAGTAGTGGCTTTAGAAATATTGAAATCAGTGATTATGAAAAAAATATTTTTCCCGCTTTCAGAGAAGAAGCTATAAATAGCTCATATCTAAATTTTGAAAAATTAAATACAAATAAAATACTCAAAGGTGTCTCTATAGGCTTTGCAAGTTTATTGGCTGATCATTGGGGCGGTGGTGTAGAATTTGAATTTTATGGTTTCGAAAATCCTTATGTAACCCAATATGCTGCTTTTATAAACTATTCTTTTGGTAACGCCTTCTATCTAATTGCACCTTTTTTAAAATTTGGCTATACCTTTATAGAATTCCCCCTATCAAATATAAGTAGCGTAAATCAATTAGAACTATCCAAGGGACCAAGAAATATTGTAAATCTCAACAACGGTGATTTACTAAAAACCCTTTCAGAGGGAGGTTATGGACAAATTGGGGTACAAGTTTTACTAAGGCCTAGGAAAGACTTAGGAATATTTTTACAATTTGCTTTCAATCAATTCTTAGAAATCACTCAGAAAACCAAATTAGAGTTAAGGGGAAGTAGAAGAAATTCAAGTACAGGGGTCAGAGAAGGGAGCACTTCTGGAATAAGTTTTTCTGACCCCGCAATAGTGGAAGTGGGAACAAAAACGCCCGCCCTCCTCGCTCCAAGATTACTTCCAGGTGCCTTAGCCCTTTCTATAGGAATAGCTTATTTATTTGAATATTAAAGATATCCGTATACCTCATTTCTAAAAAAGATAACTTCTATAGATATTTTTACTTGATAGAGAGACTACTTTCATAGAAGACTACTATCGAAACCATTTTTTTATTTGAATGTCTCTTCTTTCTGTTCAAAATCTTAGCATAGGAATACAAGATGAAAAAAAATATATAGAAATTACAGATAAAGTAAGTTTTAAAATTGAAGCAGGTGAAATTCTTGGATTAGTGGGGGAGTCGGGGTCTGGGAAAAGCCTTACTGCCCTTAGCCTGATGCGACTTTTACCCTTCCCAATAACAAAAATAATCAATGGTGAAATTTACTTTGATAATAAAAATTTACTCACACTAGATACGCAAGAACTCTTAAAATTACGAAACCAAGATATAGGATTTATTTCTCAAGAGCCTTCATCTTTCTTGAATCCTTTGCATAAAATTAGAAAACAAATTTTTGAAATAGGAAAAATCTATTGTTCTTTTAAAAAAACTATTTTTGAAACTAAAAAAATTGAAGAAGAACTACACACACTTTTTTATCAATTAGGCTTACATAACTATGAACGCATCTTATCTTCCTATCCACATCAACTATCTGGTGGTATGTTACAAAGGGTTGCAATAGCCATGGCCCTATTATTAAAACCTAAACTATTGATAGCAGATGAACCTACCACTGCCTTGGATGTTACCATACAAGCTCAAATCATGAATTATATACAGAGTCTTTGCAAAGATAAAAAAAATAAAATGGCCGTTCTATTTATAACCCATAACCTAGCCCTTGTTGCCCAATATGCTGATAAAATTGCAGTCATGTATGCTGGTAGAATTGTGGAGTCGGCAAGCATAAAAGATTTTATAAAAAACAGTATGCACCCATATAGTAAAGGTTTACTCAATGCCCTACCTGATTTAAACAAAAAGGGGATATTTCAAGCTATCAAAGGTACTGTTCCTGTTCCTCAAAAATATGAGGAGGGATGTCGGTTTAGAGAAAGATGCTCACAAGCTATGGAAATTTGTAAAAATAAACCAAAATTAAAAAACCCAAAGATAAAAAAACAAAAAATCAAAAAATCAAAAATAGAAAATTTAACACATGAAGTATCATGTCATCTTTACAATTAATATTCTAATTTTATGAAAAAAAAAGAAATTCTAATTCAAGGCAAGAATCTTTGTGTACAGTATACTATGACTAAGGGTATATTTTCTAAGCAAGTGCAAACAATAAAAGCTGTAGACAAGGTTAGCATACAAATACCCGCAGGAGAAATAGTTGGTTTAGTTGGAGAGTCGGGGAGTGGTAAAAGTAGCTTAGGAAGAGCTCTTATAGGTTTAGAAAAAATTCATTCTGGCTCTTTGTATTATTCAAATCATATTATCGAGCATTCTAAAAATGAAAAAAAAATAAACTCTCGTTCTTTTTTACCTTACAGACGTGATTATCAAATTATCTTTCAAGATCCCTACTCTTCTTTGAATCCTAGACATACTGTATTTGAAATTTTAGCAGAGCCTCTTATCTTTCATCGTTTAGCTACACGTAAAGATGTGAGTAAAAAAATAATTTCTATTTTAGAAAAAGTAGGTCTGGGAGAAAAGCATCTCAATGCCTACCCTCATACTTTCTCGGGTGGTCAAAGACAACGAATCTGCATTGCTCGTATTCTACTGCTTGAACCCAAGGTAATTATTTGTGATGAAATAGTCTCTGCCTTAGACCTTTCAGTTCAAGCTCAAATTGTAGATCTTTTACTCAAATTAAAACGAGAATATAATTTAGCCATGCTATGGATATCCCATGACCTATCCCTTGTTCGAAATATATGTGATACAGTACATGTCATGTATTTGGGAAACTTAGTAGAATCTGGTTCTTGTGAAAAAATATTTAAAAAACCTGCACACCCCTACACCCAAGCACTTATTAACTCTATTCCAACATTAAACCTCAAAATAAAACCAAAAGTCATCAAGGGAGAAATACCCTCACTCTTGGAAAGGCCTGGGGGTTGCGTCTTTCATACAAGATGCCCTCAAGTTCAAGAAAAATGCAAAACTGAGATCCCAGAAGAAAAAATAAGCACAAATCATTTAGTAAAATGTTTTTATGCCTAAAAATATAAATATAATATCTTATATTTTAAAATAACAAAATCTATACTATAATAAAACACTATTTTTTATCTTCTTTTGAATGACCCCCAAATAAGATACTCAACCCTTGTTCAAACATACTCGTACCTTTACGCATTATCTGTTTAGCAGTTGCCGGTAAAATTTCAGGACTTACTAGTCTCGCAATACCCTCTGAAATTCCAAGCTTTACTTGATCCTTAATTTTATCTGTTAATTTAGAGATATCTTTTGTAATTTTTTTCTTTAGATAAAATTGATAAACCAACAACATAATTATAAAAGTACTTAAGCTAGCTAAAAATGAAGCGAGAAATAATTCTAAAAAAGAGTGCATAAGATAAGACTATACAATAGAAAAAATTTTGTCTATATTTTTTCTTTCACGTAAACGAAATGCTTCTATGAAGTGTTCTAAATGTTCTATTTTTCTAAAAATTTTATATCCTGCTTCTATTGTGAGGGTAAGCTCATCTGCGCCCACCATAAACCCTGCTACTTTAATGGGAGTAATCAATAAACTTGCTACAGGTAATTTAGAAAGGGAAAAGAAAAACATTAATGTTTCACAAATCATCTCAATCTGTTCTTCACGTGCTTTTCTATGTCGCTCGCCCGCCTTTCTGAATGCCCATATAATTTCTCTATAACTTAGCTCATGTTCCATCTCAATATTTATAGTATTCGAATCTCCACCAACGCTACTATCTAAATTTTTCTTTCCATGAAAATATTTAGAACGAGGTTCAAGTAAAATTAATGCCAATTCAAAATCTAATGTATCTGTAAGTAAAATCAATTCAATAAGTAGTCTAATTTTTTGAATCAACTTGGGTCCTATAATAGGCTTTAATTTCAAATAAAGCTCTTCTAAACTTCTATCCCTTTTTTCTTTGTAGGAAGGTAAATACAGATGCTCCTTAAAGAACATGGGAATATCTTGAAAACCATTTTCATCTTTAATAAAATCTGAATATGTATATTCTATTTTTTTAACAAAGGCCTGGGCCACTTCCTTTTGAATTTTCTTTGCTAAAGGATTATAGATAGACATGAAGATAAAATATATGTAAGAAAATATTATAAGTTTATATCTTTTATTTTGTTGATTGAGTAAAAAGACTTATCAAATCAAAAAATTTTTATCTATCTGTGAGATATATAGTACGAATATCATTAAATGCGGCTAGCACTTCTTTCTTCCGTAAGGTCTCTTGTAGATCTACATAAGCAGGTCTAAAACTAAAGCCTTCAAAGCAATAAAGGGTTTCCGCAAAGATACCTCCGTAAAGATATATACTATGAAATGTTTCTTGGATGGTGGTATGCACTACTGTATAAGAAGTAACATAGCCTGGATCTATTTCCACCTGTGGACTACCCATTTTTTGAAAACGAGTTTCTATCTGTATACACTGTTTACGAAAATCTACTAGCTCTTCTCTTTTGATCAAACGATCAAAGCATAAAATTCTAAGATGTAAAAAGCTCAATTGATAAGCCGATTTCCATAAGGTGGCAGAAATGACATCTGTCTCATATTCAGCAAGACCAAAACGAACAGAAAGCTCTTTACGAACCTGAAAATAAATTTCATCATCATTGTAAGCACAAATAACAAAGGAACGTGCTAGTGGGGCTTGTATTAGAGGTGCATGCCATTTCATACAAGAATTGTGTCTGACCTTTCTGGGCCTACAGAAATAAACTTGATAGGAACTCCTATCAATTCTTCTAAACGCTGAATATAGAATCTACAGTTCTTGGGAAGATCTGTTAATTTACGTACTTTAGTAATATCACTTTGCCAACCTGGGAGCGTTTCATATTTTACTTTTATTCTATCATCATCTAAATTTGCGGGAAAAGTCTCCAAAGAGTTGCCATTAAATTCATACGATACTCCTAACTTAATTTCTTCATATTCAGAAAGCACATCTATTTTAGTTAAAGCTATACTTGTAAGACCATTTACCATGGCTGCATGTTTGAGTAAGGGTGCATCAAACCAACCACAACGTCTTGGGCGACCTGTAGTCGAACCATATTCATTTCCAAGTTTACGAAGGCGTTCTCCCTCATCACCATGAAGCTCTGTGGGGAAGGGCCCCTCACCTACTCTAGTCACATATGCTTTGCAGATACCAATCACTTCTTCTAGATAATTGAAAGAAATTCCACTTCCCATCAATGCCCCACCCGTGGTAGTGTTACTAGATGTAACATAGGGATAGGTACCAAAATCTATATCTAAGCCTGTCCCCTGTGCCCCTTCTAGTAAGACAGTTTTTTTATTTTTAAGAGCCTCATTCAAGTAGTAGGAAGTATTCTTTACTAGCGGTCGTATTCGTTGGGCAAAATCTAATAAATATTTCATTAAAACTTCTTTAGGTGTTTCTTCTATTTGATAGATACCTTTAAGAAGAGGATTTTTATACAGCAAAAAACGATCTAATTTTTTACTTAAAACTTCTTTGTCTAAAATATCCGCAATCCTTATCCCATATCTATTCACCTTATCTGAATAGCACATCCCTATGCCTCGTAATGTAGTTCCTATTTTTTGGACTCCTGAAAGTATCTCGCGTGCTTTATCTTGCTCCTTATGAAACGGAAGGAGTACGTGTGTAAGTTCAGAAATAATTATACGTTTATGAGCCCCTGTCAATTGTCGTTTTTCTAAATAGTCTATTTCCTCGGAAAAGGCTTGCGGATCTAAAACAACCCCATTGCCTATTACACAAATTGTATTTGGATATAAAATACCACTTGGGATGAGGTGGAATACATACTTTTCATTATTGACTATAACGGTATGGCCTGCATTTGCCCCACCTTGATAACGAACAACTATATCAATGGATTGACTAAGGTAATCGATAAACTTTGCCTTACCTTCGTCGCCCCACTGCGTACCTACAATTAATTTAGCACTCATATTATACCTCTATCTATCAATTTTATTTTATAATGAAATAAAACTTTAATGCAACTTGTTCATTGATTTAATTTTTGAACTCAAACTAGCTAAAATTAAGCCCTCAATAGCTCGAGTATTATTTTTCTATTTCTTTATATTTTACATTTCATAGTAAAGCAAGCAAAACAGAAAGATTAAGGGCAAAGCCGGCTGCCCCGCATTCTTGAGGATACGATATGGAATTTGTAAATTCTTTATATAAATGATCATACACCCCACCTGAAAAAATTTTCTGATGTGAAAGTGGATGGTAGGCTTCAAAAACAGAAGAAGTGTAGTATGCTAATTCATGTACAAGACTAAAGTCAAAAATCAATCCTTCTAATGAAGGACTTTTAGATAAAGATTTGCTCTCTATAAAGATTTTAGAAAGGGCAGGAAATTTGCTTGTAAGTCTTATAAGTTCATCTAAAACACTTACATCACCAAAAAGTAAGGGTAGTTCGATCAGTACTTCTTTTATATTATCATCCAAATTTGCCTCGTTACAAAGGATCTGAATTTGAGAAATTTTTTTCTGATGAATGGCTTGACTCATTTCAAAATGAAACTCTTGGGGCACCCTTTCATATAAATGAGAAATAACTCGCAAATCTCCATAAAGTATTTTTATATTTTTTCTAAATTTATGATTTATATCGTCCAGGATATAAAGAGATAGATCCAATAGACTTTTGGTCCTTTCAAGAGGTGGTGTAGGGGAAAAACTAAATATCTCCGCACCTGCTTGCCAAATTTCTCTTTTATGTCCTGAGCCCCACGGGTAATCTTGAAAAACATTTTGGATATAGGAATATTTTTGGGTAGAACGAGTATTTTCTTTTTTAGAATCTCCTCTTAAATTGCCATTTGCTACCGCCTTAGCTAAGAGTACACTTAGATCGGAACGTAGGGATAGACGTTCCCCTTCACGTCCTTTAAAAGAAAAATTATAATCTCCCTGATTATATGTATTCGCCAACTCAAAAGTGCTAGCATAGTCTAGTGCGGGTAGGCCTACTTCTATGAATGTATGGGATGCAAAACACTTACGTAATTTACCTTCTACTTCTAATCGCTTTGCAATAAAAGTTTCATCATAATAATCAAAGCCATAAGGCAGATAGCTTCTGTAATTTTCGTTCTTACTTTGAGCTTTATTTTGAATTTGCATATATAAGTACTTTAAATTTAAATGTATAATTTTTTTTATTGGTTTAAGCTAGCATAAAAGGAAGCCACTCTTTTTAGAAAGACAAGTTTTTATATCTTCGTTACTCATCCTATATTGAATTGAATAAATAACTAAACTCTTTACTCCTCTCACAATCTATTACTTTCATCTTCAAGTATTTCTATCAACTTAAAATTTGTGTAATATCACTGCTTTCTTTTTCATAAGATGCAATCTATTTTCCTCTAATCATTTTCAAAGAAACATGAACGCTGTTTCCCTTTTCGCGATTTTTTTGAATTTTTCGCTATCCCTATTGTTAAATAGGGATAGCGAAAAATTAAATCTAATCATTCTAGCTTACATTGATTTTTGCTTTTTTAATAACTCTTAAGCTAAATTTAATCTAAGTATTCCTGAATCATTATTTTCTTTTGCTTCATCATCACTTCCCAAGCCTTGGGTCTACTCATTAACTCGTTGAGATTTTTAGGCAAAACTTGCCAACGTAATCCGTATTTATCTATGCACCAACCACATTGCACTTCTTTGCCTTCTCGGACAAAGTAATTCCAAAACATATCAATTTCATTTTGATCTTCACAATAGATTGTAAGGGCTAGGGCATCATTAAAGGCATGGTGTTCTTTTGCAGTACACATCATAGAATAGGAGAGACCAAAGATTTTTACAAAACACATTTCTGCATTTCCGCTTGGCGTCTCCCCAAGAGGGATAGTGTTACCTGCTTCCAAATCTTTTTGAAAAATATTTTGGTAATATTCTAAAATTTTTGAAAGTTTACCCCCATCAGCTGTGTACCAAAGACTAGGAATTATTTTTTGCTCGTTCATAAAGTTTTTTTCTAATGCAAAGTAAAGGCAACAGTGCTACTGTTAGGTGCTGGCATTTTTCTGTTTGTCAATTATTCAGTTAATCCTAAAACTCTTAATGAAGTTGTTGAAACTTCCATCATAATTGGCAACATTTCTTCGATAGTCCATTCTGTTGGTTTTGTATAAATTGAAACTGCTTGTAGCATAAAAAAATTTCCGTTAATTGTAATAAATATATTTTCGTAACTATTTTGATTTATGGGCAAACTATAATTTGCAGAAGTTAATCTGTCAATTCTGTTTAAAGAGCCAACATCGTGTTTCAAAATAACCTCTGTTCCATCTGGTTTTGTTACAGTTGTTGGTTCTGTTAGAAAATTTGAGCCTTGCAAAAACAAAATATAAGGAAAATGCTTCTCATCAATCATTATATTTCTAATCTCGTTAATGTTTTTGTGAGAACGCTCAATTGCATTTCCTGCAACCATTAATTCTTGGTCGTTATTTTTTCCAACTAAAATACCTTTGCTAATATTATCAATGTCCTTTCCTTGGTGTTTAGCTTCACAAACTAATACAATACGCCAATTATTGTCTTTATCTTTAACTTCAATAATTCCACCATCAGGTTTTATTGACGCTTTTTCAACGAATATAGTTACGCCTAATCTACTATCAACCGAATTAAGTTTTTCGTTGATTTCCTTTTTGTCAATGCTATCTCTAAAACGAAATTCAAGATTTAGAAAGTCCTTTTTCAAAGTTTCAAAAACTGCTTTTGAAAAACTGTTTACTGATTTATCGTGTATTTGAGCATTTTCTCCAAATATTTCCTTCGGTCCTTGACCTCTCACTTTTTCTATTCGTAATCGGTCTGTTTGCTTTTTTACCATTTTTATGTTGTATTGAAATATTTAGAGTTTTTTATTTTTGATTAAAATTCTAAAATATGGACACTTGCCATTTATTGATAAATCTTTTTCATCATTTCCTTTTCTAAATTTAATTAGCTCAAATTGTTCAGGGTTGTATTTATGTAAAAATGTAATAGGTACTCCCATTACTCCTTCATAATCCATTGGTATATCTTGGGTTTTGTTAACATTTATCGCATTATAATTGTCAAACTTTGGATATTCCTCCTCGTTACCGTAATATTTTTTAGTTAGAACAATGTCTTCGTGTCTTTTAAATGTGTCTAAATTTGTTAACCATAAACAATTATTTGTCGCAACTATTCGATTTCCATCTTCATCAATACGAGCCTCTGTTCCAAATAACTCATACTCATTTGGGACAATAAAACCTGAAATACCCCTTCCCATATTGATACCTAACCAAGCTTTATTTTCTTTGATTAATTTGAAAATCTCTTTGTAAGTTATAGCATTAATATTTCCAATTATTAAAAACTTTTTGTTGTATTTTACTAATTGGTCGACGTATTCTCTAAATAAAGAAAACGGTGGATTTGTTACTACAATGTCAGATTGTTTTAATAGTTCAATGGATTCTCTACTACGAAAATCACCGTCACCAAAAAGAGGTTTTATTCCGATTTCTTCAGCGTCAGGGATTTTATTACCATTTAAATCTCCATAATATTCGAGAAATACTGCTTTTTCAGTTTCTTCTTCAAAGAGTAAATCTCTTTCTTGATTTTTATAGCAAGTTGTAATAAGTTTTTTTAAACCTAAATCCTCAAAGTTATAAGCGAAGTATTTAAAAAAATTACTTTGTCTTGGATCATCACAATTACAGAAAACTACTTTGTTTTTGAAGTGTTGGGTGTAGTGTTTTAACTCTCTTTCAATGTCTGATAGTTGGGTATAAAACTCATCTTTTTTAGAAGACTTTGCAACATGTAATGTTCTATTTAATGTCTTTTCCGCTATCATATGTATTTGTGATTTATTAAAGTCGTAAAGATGCAAAATTTATTTTTAGAAAAGTAGTTTAAAAAATTAAACAGTTTATTTAATTTTTATTTTTTGTTTATTCATAATGTTTTTTTCTAAATTAATATCTCCTTACCACAACAAACATAATCTATGTTTCAACAAGTTTTCTCTTTCTACCTCTATTCTTTTTCAAACTAAAGTTACTACTCCTTTATTTTGCAAAGTGTAACCCTCGTTAATTTCTTTACAATCTCCCCACTACCCTATAAAAAAAAAGCCCCACCCCCTTCGGAGGGGCGAGGCTTTTTCAAATCAATCTAATAATAAAGCCAAACATCAATTAATCTAAAACTTAGACTATTTTTATACCCCCTAAGTGTCGCACTTAGGGGGTAGTAACCAGCTCTATAACATATCATTATCTCAAAAAATTATACAGTTTTCTAAGAACAAAGTAATATGGTCAAGCCTCACGACAAATTAGTACCGCTCGGCTGAATCCCTTACGGGACTTACACCTACGGCCTATCAACCTGGTAGTCTTCCAGGCGTCTTCAGGGACCGAAGTCCAGGGAGATCTAATCTTGGGACAGGTTTCACGCTTAGATGCTTTCAGCGTTTATCCTTTCCGAACATAGCTACCCTGCGATGCCGCTGGCGCGACAACAGGTGCACTAGAGGTTCGTCCATCCCGGTCCTTTCGTACTAAGGACAGCTTCCCTCAAATCTCCAACGCCTACAGTGGATAGGGACCGAACTGTCTCACGACGTTCTGAACCCAGCTCGCGTACCGCTTTAATTGGCGAACAGCCAAACCCTTGGGACCTGCTCCAGCCCCAGGATGCGACGAGCCGACATCGAGGTGCCAAACCAGACCGTCGATATGAACTCTTGGGTCTGATCAGCCTGTTATCCCCGGAGTACCTTTTATCCGTTTAGCGATGGCCCTTCCACACAGAACCACCGGATCACTAAGCCCTGCTTTCGCATCTGCTCGACTTGTAGGTCTCGCAGTTAAGCTCCCTTGTGCCTTTACACTCTACACGCGATTTCCGGCCGCGCTGAGGGAACCTTTGGGCGCCTCCGTTACTCTTTGGGAGGCGACCGCCCCAGTCAAACTGCCCGCCTAACATTGTCCCAAATTTTCTTGAATCCGGTTAGAACTCCAGCTCTTCAAGGGTGGTATTTCAAGGTCGACTCCATCTGGACTAGCGTCCAAACTTCAAAGTCTCCCACCTATCCTACACATAAAAAACCAAAGCTCAGTGTCAGGTTACAGTAAAGGTTCACGGGGTCTTTCCGTCCAGCTGCAGGTAGTCGGCATCTTCACCGACACTACAATTTCGCTGAGTCTCCTGCCGAGACAGTGGAGAAGTCGTTACACCATTCGTGCGGGTCGGAACTTACCCGACAAGGAATTTCGCTACCTTAGGACCGTCATAGTTACGGCCGCCGTTTACCGGGGCTTCGATTTTGAGCTTCGTATTACTACTAACCCATCCTCTTAACCTTCCGGCACCGGGCAGGTGTCAGCCCCTATACATTGCCTTACGGCTTTGCAGAGACCTGTGTTTTTGGTAAACAGTCGCTACTCCCTCTTCACTGCGACCCTTAAAGGCTGCGTGCGCGAGGCACATGACCCTCAAGGGCACCCCTTCTTCCGAAGTTACGGGGTTAACATGCCGAGTTCCTTAGCAGGAGTTATCTCAAGCGCCTCAGGATATTCTCCTTGCCCACGTGTGTCCGTTTACGGTACGGTCACCACGAATTCTCACTTAGAAGTTTTTCTTGGCAGTGTGGAATTAGTAACTTCGATCATCCGTAGAATCACTCACTCCAACCCTCAGCTCAGCAAACGGATTTTCCTATTTGCCTCAACGCCTACAATCAGAGACGGGGATGTCCAATACCCCGATTACTTATCCTTCTGCGTCACTCCATCGCTCAAACGAATACATGGTGGTGCAGGAATATTAACCCGCTTTCCATCGGCTACGCCTTTCGGCTTGACCTTAGGGACCGACTAACCCCCGGGGGATTGACCTTGCCGGGGAATCCTTGGGCTATCGGCGAGAGGGAATCTCACCCTCTTTATCGCTACTCATGCCGGCATTCTCACTTGTGAACACTCCAGTGCTCCTTTCGGTACACCTTCAGCGTAGAACACAACGCTCCCCTACCACTTGTATTACTACAAGTCCATGTCTTCGGCACAATGCTTAGTCCCGTACATTTTCGGTGCAAAGGCACTCGACCAGTGAGCTATTACGCACTCTTTCAAGGATGGCTGCTTCCAAGCCAACCTCCTGGTTGTCTATGTACCCTCACTTCCTTTACCACTTAGCATTGATTTAGGGGCCTTAGACGATGGTCTGGGCTGTTTCCCTTTTGACCATGAAGCTTATCCCACACGGTCTGACTGCCATGTTCTGGAGTTAAAGTATTTGAAGTTTGACAGGGTTTGGTAGGTCGGTAAACCCCCTAATCCAATCAGAGCTCTACCCCCTTAACTAAACACATGACGCTAGTCCTAAAACTATTTCGGGGAGAACCAGCTATCGCCGAGTTTGATAGGCCTTTCACCCCTATCCACAAGTCATCCGAGACTTTTTCAACAGGCACCGGTTCGGGCCTCCAGTCGATTTTACTCGACTTTCACCCTGCTCATGGATAGCTCACACGGCTTCGGGTCTACTTCATATTACTAAACGCCCTATTCAGGCTCGCTTTCACTACGGCTCCGGTATTCACTACCTTAACCTTGCAATATAAAGTAACTCGCCGGCTCATTATGCAAAAGGCATGCAGTCACCCATATATAGGGCTACCACACCTTGTAAGCTTACGATTTCAGGATCTATTTCACTCCCCTTACGGGGTACTTTTCACCTTTCCCTCACGGTACTAGTTCACTATCGGTCATCAACGAGTATTTAGTCTTACGGGGTGGTCCCCGCTGCTTCCAACCCGGTTTCACGTGCCGGATTGTACTTAGGAACAGTGAAAGAAGATCTAAACTTTTCGTATACGGGACTATCACCCTCTCTGGTTGGTTTTTCCAAACCATTCTACTAAATTTAGATTTGGTAACTTCTTAGGATTATTCAAGTAACCCTTATCACGTCCTGCTACCCCTCTGCTACAACGTCTTGAAACTTGACATAGACAGAGGTTTAGACTAGTTCCGCTTTCGCTCGCCACTACTAACGGAATCGATTTTTCTTTATTTTCCTTGGGGTACTAAGATGTTTCAATTCTCCCAGTTTGCTTCCCTTGCGGGATGACGGCCCTTAAAACCGCCGGGTTCTCCCATTCGGACATCACCGGATCATAGCCTGGTTACGGCTCCCCGACGCTTATCGCAGCAACCCACGTCCTTCATCGCCTGTTGATGCCAAGGCATCCATCGTAAGCCCTTAGTTACTTGACCATATTACCTTGTTCTTGAATATAATTTTCATTAATTCTCAAAACAAATATGATCTTTCTTTAATCATCATTTAGTTTCTCTAACTCTACTCTAGCACCAAGTTATTAGCTCACTTTATTTTAAGAAAGATACTTAACAACTTGGCTACTGGTTACTCTTATTTTTTACTCACATAAAAAGATTTCTTATAAATCATAGCAACACTATCATTGCTTTAATTTACAGTTATCTATATTTTTATGTCTACTTGTTCACTCTTATTCTGCTTAGGAACTTTTATTTCGACTCAGCTATACTATAAAATTATTTATAGTAATTTGTATCATTTTAAAAATTAATTTAGATTTCTCGATTATGTTTTTACGCAAAATATAAACATAAAATGCTGTATAACACAATCAAGGTACTACTATTGGCATTCATTATTAGTGGGTGAAATGCTAAAATAGCAAAACACTCCGTTTTTAAAGAACTGACAAGTATTGAATTAAGTTCGGATCTCTTATAACTTGCTTCACGATCCAAACCGTTTTTCATACCTCCTCACATAGCAAAGAGGAAAAACGACATTCAACCCTTATTTTTATACAGTATATTTAAGTCAATTATGAAATTTTATACTTATATAAAAAGCATAAATATGTAAAAAATATGAACTTTGGGGCTATTACTGATACAAACTTCGTACAAATATATTGTATTCGTAAGTACAAGCCTTCTTAAAATAAAAAGATGTATAACAAGATAAAGAAAGAATAAATATTTTACTACTATCACCCTAAAAGTTTAGGAATAGACAAATATGAAAGTTTATTTTATTATTGACTATAAATGAAATCTGAAACGAAATACGCCATTTTTGATCTTGATGGTACTATCTTAAAATACAATACCATGGTTTTGTTCTGTAATTATATTTTGCAACAAGAGAGGAAGAGGCAACTTTTTTTATTCCTGGTTGTACCCGCCTGCGTTTTATATTTTTTTAAAATTATAAGTTTTATACAACTAGAAAGAATTTTTTTTTCCTTTCTTTACAAAATGCCAAAATCTCAATTGAACACATACACCAAGGATTTTGTAAAAAATGTTGTACATCCTCTTTGTTTTCCAGAAATTTTAGAAAAAATCGAATATCATAAAAAACAAAAACATACTCTCATACTCAATACTGCAAGCATGCATTTTTGCACAGAACCTATAGGAGAATATCTAGGCTTTCATACGGTTTTCTCTACACACGTAGAAACTCAAAACTTCATGCCCCTTTTCCCAAAAATCTCTGTAGATAATAAAGGAGAAGAAAAGATTATAGCTATGCTAAGTATCTTACCTAAGAAGTTTCAAAAAGAATATACCTTAGGGAAAAAATCATCTCTAAAAAACTGTTACGTCTATACAGATAGCATAGTGGATTTGCCTCTGACGCAACTTGCAGAATTTGTAACTGTTGTTTTACCTAAAGAAAAAAAATTTAGAAATCTTACTTTAGAAAACATAGCCCTTAAAAAAAAATGGACCCTTCTTTACCCTAAAACAGAAACAAACTTAAAATTCTCTGAGTTCAAAAAATTTCTACATTCTATTTTAATGTTTAATGGCCTCTGGTACAAATGTGAAAAAAATAAAGAAAAATAAAAATATTATACGCAAGGGCTTTGATGACCTTGCTTTACATTATGACACCTTCAATGATATCATTACATGGGGCTTGCATAGAATCTGGAAAAAAAAATTAATTAGACTCTCAAATTTAAAAAATAAAAACATAAGGGCCTTGGATTTATGTTGTGGGAGTGGGGATATAAGCTTAAAGTTAAAATTTTTCCTTGGTGAGAACTCAGAAATTTTTTCTGTAGACTTTAGTAAAAACATGCTTTCTCTATTCAAAAATAAAATTGAGCATCAAAAACAAAAAAAAGGGAAAGCAAGAATTACTTTAATAGAAGGCGATGTGACAAACTTAAAGATATTTAAAAAACAAAGTATAGACTTAATTACAATTGGCTTTGGTTTAAGAAATGTACAATCAAGACCTAAAGTACTCAAAGAATGCAGGAGATTACTCAAAAAAAATGCTCCCTTACTGATATTAGATGTAGGTAAAATTAAAATTCCTATTATAAAACTATTTCATGATTTTTACTTTGAAAAAATAGTTCCAAAAATAGGCTCCCTTCTACAAGGTTTCCCTCATAAAATGTACTCATACTTGCCCGCCTCTGCAAAAGAATACCCTAGCCCCAAAGAAATTTCTATAGAGTTAAAAAAAGCTGGTTTTACAAATGTCTATTATATAAATTTATTTTTTGGTTCTGCCGTACTTCATAAAGCTATTTATTAAATGTAACGAAAATAAGAAATAAAATACATAGAATACCAGAAAATCATCTTTTCTATTGCCCTATATCCATAAGACTCCTAACTCTATATATCATAAATGAATGAAACAATACAAAATTTTGATAAGCATCCCCAAATGATACTTGTTCGTAAGCGTACAAGATGGGAATTAGATTTGGAACGCTATGGCTCTGAAGAAAATGTAAAAAAGCTATATCAAAATCAAAATAAATCATTGGAACGCATCTACAACTCACATAGAAGACAAATAGAAAATTTTGAAAAAATAAAAAAAGCAAATCTACCCCATTTACAAAGCATACATATTGAAGATCTACCAAAGATAGATCGCAAACACCTTGAATTGCTAATTAGTTTTGGTGGGGATAATCATTTTATCTATATTTCTCGTTTTACTCATGGGGTACCTATACTTGGTTTAAATTCTGATACCGAAACTTCTACAGGTGCTCTTTTACATTACAATACAGATAGTTTTATCGATGCCTTTTCGAATTCCAAAACTCAAAACTTAAAGATAATCCATTATCCTCAAACAGTTTGGTCGGGAATTAGATGTCAACTCAAGCAACAAAACTCTACTGAATGGTTAGATTTAGGATGCTGCACTTCAGAATTTAGTATACGTAGTGCCTTCTCGGATTACATCTCTAGCTTTATTATACGTAAAAATAAAGAAGAATGGGAAGATTTACGCTCCTCAGGTTATCTTTTAAGTACAGGTGCCGGCTCAAGTGGCTGGTATAGTAATGCACATAGGAGGGGTCAAGAAATGGTCTTCCCCAAAGAGGCATCTTTTTTTAGAGGCCTTGCACGTGAAATAGAACTCAAATATCAAAATCGCTCTCGCTATATGGATATTGAAATCAAGGAAAACGAAACTTTGGAAATCATTTCAGATATGGAAGGAGAAATCTCAATAGATGCACATCCTGAATGGCTCTATCCCTTTCCTGTCGGTGCTAAAGCAATTTTCACTTTGGTTCCTAAATATTTAAAAGTTTTAATAAATTCTTAATTTTTTACAGATAGTTTATTCTCTTTTTCGTCTATATTGTTTGAGAAAAGAATATAATCAAATGATTGGATATCATCTATACTATAACTTTTCTCAAAATTTGTTTATTCTCCTTCTGGTTTCCTAAAATAAGAAAAGCAGAAATACTGATTACTATAAAATTATTTTTTTGATACTATGTTTACAGAAAACTCTTCAGATATACTTTTATATTTTTTAATGTATCGTGCATTGAGAATGAAACAAAATACCATACACTATCCTGTCATACCTCAACCTATTTTTGAAGTTAATAAAATTGAACTTTATGAAGGGAAGGCAAGATTTTGGTTTAATTCAAAATTTTCCGAATTTAGAAATTGCCCCATAGGTGATCCTGGAAATATAATCATGCTTAGAAAAACACGAATACAAATTCAAAACGTACAAATTAAAAAATTACAACTATCGGATAATGTATACAAATGGGACGAATGTTTTAGAGAGACAAGATATGAATGGAAAAAAAATCCTTGGATTTGGATCATAGATTTTATAGAAGAGAGAAAACCCCTCCACCAAAAAAATGTTTTTTTCCCACCTGAAATGAATCAAGAAGCACTAGCGTTTTTTCTTAAAAAAATTGCTTAAAATTTTTGTATTTTAAGTGAAGGCCTAGGAAATGATAAGTACACAATAACTTTGAACTTCTCTGCCTCACATCAGATAATCACTCAATTGACTTTAGCTTTTTGAATTACATACTTTTCTTTGGCGATAAAATAGTCTTTATACTCTTTTGCAATTTGCTCACTAAACTGATTGCTAATGTAATCCATGCGTCTAGAAAAGGATTTACCCGAGTAGCTCTCACACCATAAATAGATAAAGCCCTTATTAAGTTTCCAGACTATATAACCCTGGCCCTTATCATCTATATAACTCACTTGAACTTTACCATATTTATCTGAAATTTTTTGTTGAATCAGTTCTGTTTCCATAGAAGGCAAACGAAGCTGAACATGAAACAATTTTCCTTCTACATTTTTATTATACTCATCTTCTACTAAGTTAGGAGCATCCAGACGTGCAACCGTAAAGGGTGTTTTATAGAAATTGTAGCTATAGATAATATCATTTCTCTTTATGAGAATATACTGATTTTGGATAATATTTATAATTTCTATTTTTTCAACTTTTTTCTCATCAAAGTCAGCTGCTGCGAGATTTTTAAGATAAGTATGTACTTTCCCAAAAGCATCCCCCCAATTTGCCCCTGCAAGGCCATCTAGACCATTAGATTTTGTATCCTTATCCTTCCCTGCTTGGTTTTGTGCCTTTCCTACAGAAGAACTATAATTTTGGGAAGAAGGTTTAGATTTTTCAAAAGAAGAAGGGGGTGAGGTTAGAGATTTAGGATTCGTTTTAGATTTTAGGTTTTGGGTCTGTGCTTGGAGTGCAGTTATGCACAAAACAATCGAGACACATTTAAAAAAAGTAAAGACTCCCATTTTCTCTAAAATAAAAAACATACCTTTTACTCCATCCTTTTGTACAACCATTACCCCCATAGAGGGTGTTCTTTTACTCCCCTTAAAATTATCCTCAAAAAGCAAGAAGGCTCATCTTAAAGCTGTAAAAAAATGACATTAACAAAGAACTATATATAGTTGGTAAATATTCAAATTCCTTTAACGAAGTAGCATATTCACTTTAATATTTAATTTATATTTAGTTGCCATACTCTCTTGTTGTTTATTGAACCAATCTCCAAATTTTTTCTGAATAATTTCATCCTTTATAGCTTTTTCTAATTCTTTACTAAGAGGTTTACTTTGGAAACGAGCAACCTTCTCCGCCTCGTATTGCTTTTTAATTTCAGAAGAACCTACTTCAACTTTTTCACGCTCGGCTTTAAAGTATGCCATAGTCAACAAACGCTGGTGTATGTATTTTTTTACGAAAGGGAAAAGGGCAGAAGCCTTACTCTTTTGAAAATCCTTATCTTTACTTAAAAGGGCATAAGGCATTAAAAGATTATGAACAATAGCCATCTGTTTTACAGGGGTATCAAAGCTATCTTTGGCATAAGGTTCTATTTTTTTCAATAAATCCCCATAGGTAAATTTTTCACTTTGATTTAGAGTATAAAGAACCATTTCCTTCTTAAAGCTACTAAGTTTCATTTTTTCCAACTCGGGCTTCATCTTTGCAGTTTCTTCAAAAACTAACTTATTTTGTTTTTTTAGCCTATATATATAGGAATAGAAATAGCTCTCCTTTTCTTTTTGTATCAGCCACTTTGACCTCTCCTTTGCTTGAGCTTCAATTTTATCCTGCGATAAGATAACTTCATTTACAAAGGCTTGGGCAGGATCTGACTTTACTAGTTTCGCTGAAAGAGTTCTTGCAACACGGGCCACTTTACGCAAATGACTCTCTATCCTAGATTGGATCTCACTACTTTTAAGGTTATATTTTTTAAGGGGACGTATAATCCAGATTGCATTTGGAGTTTCAATTTTAATAAATTTATTTAACGGTGCATTTTCTATTTGCTCACTGTATTCTGCAATAGGATTCGTTGCACAAGAAAGACAAATGGGATCAAGGTAACCTGCCTGAAGTTTATAGCGAGGATTTTCACTCACATTAAATATCTGCTCTTCTATTTTTGCCTCTTCTTTTTCTGGTATGGCATTAAGTTTTGCTATAATTTCATCTGCGTCTTTAGTTCTATCCTGTGCGGTTTTTTTCTCTGCTGTAGCCTTATCTTTCTTTTCTTTATCAAGAGAGGGTGAGGGATTCGTCTTTTCTAATATGACCCACTGAGTATCTATGAAGTCAAATTTTAAATCTTTATTTTCTTCACGTAAAGCCAACTCAAAGGCAGCAATACTAGCCTTCTCTTCAAGAAAAAAAGAATTACTTTTATAATCAGAAGTTTCTTCTAACTTAGCTTGTTTTGTTTCATTCTCGACCATTTGTGAAAGTAAATAAGATTTCAAAATCTGTTGTTGCGCCTCAAGGGTAGGCTTATTTCCATCAGGCCCCATCTGTAAGCGAGATAACCACCCCAAAACCTCGCGAGATACATTGACCAATTTACCTTCAATTTCTATACTCGCTACTATATCCTTTTTACTTTTACAACTCACAGAAAATAAAAATAAAAATAAAAAACCTAAACTCAAAAGATTTTTAATTTGTTTTTTTGCTACCATGATCAGATCAAACTCCATTTTTTTATGTTTTATTTACCTAAAGAAAACTAAGTCTTTTTTTTGGCTATGTAAAATGTAGCATTTAGATAATTTATAAGAAGCTAGGCTTGCATAGAACGTGCATATTCTCAAAATCCAGCTCCAAAACAATAAGCTCCCACAAAGATCCTATTAAAAAATTACGCCCTATTTTCTTGACGTAAACCGTATAGGCATCTTTAATATCTACACCACCACTTATATTAAATAATTCCATATTGACTATTGCCTCTAATGGCATCTTATTTAATTCTAGATAAATCTTATCAGGCTTTATTCCATTAATAAAACCTGTTACGGAACGTATTCTTTTTTTCTCTAAATATCGCATCATCTTAAGCTTAGTTGTGTCTCTCTCCGCATCCATAGCCCTTCGTTCAGCCTCACTATTTTTTTGTCCTATAGCTTCTAATTCAGCATACGAATAAAGAGGTTTTTTTTTCCCTAAACTACCAATAAGCATGCGATGTACAACCAAATCAGGATAGCGACGTATAGGAGAAGTAAAATGACAATAATCGGAAAAGCCTAGCCCCCAATGACCCAAGGATTCAGGACTATAATACGCCTGAAAAAAGGAACGTAGTAACATAATTTGAAAAATTTGACTTAGCTGACGACGAGAGCTTGTCAAAGAAGGTGTTGAGGCAGAATTTGCTTCAGAAGCCTCTTTAGAGGGCTCTATATTATCTATGGCTTCTAAGACCTTTGCTATACTAGAATAACTTCTATCCTTTAATAGAACAGGAATATGGTAGGCTTTACAAAAGGCATTCAAGTTTTCCAATTTATTCATATCCATAACTTCATGATTTCTATTTAATAAAAGAACCTTCTTTTTTTTAAGATAACTAGCGACGGCAATGTTTGCAGAAAGCATACATTCCTCAATCAACATGCTTGACTTTAAACGTTTTTTATAGAAGATTTCTGTGATTTGATTTTCACTATCATACTGAAAAGAAGGCTCAGGAAATTCTAAATCTATACGTCCCTTTTTCATACGCATTTCCCTCTGTACTTTTGCAAGTTCCCATACACTTCTTACAAAGGCTGTGAGATAATCAGATGAATCTTCGGGGATATCCTTGAAACTTTTTGCTAAACTCTTTGCATTAGAGGCTGTTAGTAGTTCCTCTGCTTGACCATATGTAAGCCTATGATTCACACGAATGATGGAACGGTAAAAATGACTCTTTAAAATGCTACCATCTGATAATGACACTTCCATTTCAGCTGTCACGCTTAGCCTATTTTCATTAGCTATCAGAGAACAAAGATTTTCAGACAAAGATTTGGGTAACATGGGAATGACTATATTTGATAAGTAGTAGGAAGTTCCCCTACTCTGTGCCTCTACATCAAGCTTGCTCCCTGCCTCCACATAATAACTTACATCTGCGATATGAACAAATAGGAGCGCCTTACGGGAATTGATAACTTTAAAGCTTATGGCATCATCAAAATCTTTAGAATAGGCCCCATCTATAGTTATAGTATAAAGATTACGTAGATCCTTTCTTTCCTTCCAATCTGTAATTGTGCTCGCATCAATCTGTACTTCAGATTTAGGAACACTCTCCGATGGCATAAGGGGATAGTCTTTTTTAAGATTATATTTTATAAATATACGCTCAAGATCACTGTCAAACCCCACATCTCCCATTTTTTCAAATTTTGCTTTAAAGATATAATTTCCCTTATGAAAAAATTCATCCCCACTTAGCCTCACAATTACAATAGAATCTTTTTTTATAAGATTACGAGTGGGGCCATCAATATGGTTCAGAGATAAAGCAGCCTCAAGTCTAGTTTGTCCCATATCTAAAAGCCTTCCTATAGCAAGGGCAGGATTACCTGTACTCACACTTTTCACTTCCATGCGATAAAGCTCCCTAGCCCTTTCTATTATTTTGACCACCTCCCCTTCTAAACGATCTTGAAAAAAGTCTAATAACTCTATTGCAACCAAATCCCCGTTAAAGGCACCATGTACAAAACGTTGAGGTACAAAAATATCCACACTATTCTTGTGTGCCCCCACTACACTCACAAAAGCAAAACCACGAGAGCTCAAGCTAACACGACCTCGCAAGGTACGATATTGCTTATTCGCCTTTATGTTTATTTTACTTCCTTGCCGTTCAAGTAATTTGTAACCCTCTAACGCTTCTAAAACCTTATGGCAAATTTCTGTAGATTGTTGCTGTTTTTTTTGGGAAAGTTGTTCTTTCGTAAGAGACTCTGATCCCCCCCTTACAAATCGTTTGCCCCTTTTAAATTTTGAATTTTTATAAGCACCTATTGAAGTGTATTTATTATAACTAATAAATTCTAAAACTACTTTCTCAATTTTTATCTTTTTACCACCTTGTTTTTCAAGAAAGCTAAGTAATTTTAAAATGGGGCTTGAACGCATAAGCAAATAGGGGATTAAGAATACTACTCAAAAGTTCCAAAACCTGTAGGGTACTTTGAATGTGCTGGATCTTTTTTCAGATAGAAGGGTCTAAGTTCTTCCCAATTTACTCCCGTTTCATAATCATTAAATTGCAAAACCAATCTATCTAAGTTTTTTATATCAGGACTATCTATTTTATTCAGTGTAGGAAGGACACTCAAATTTTTCGATTCAATTGCTTTCCATTGTTCTACAAAAAACTTTTCCGTAAGTAAGTTTTCAGATATATAAACCTCTTCCTCTTTTTGACTATCTTTCCATTCTTCAAAAAAATCAGAAATCTTTTGAATTTTAATTTTTGTATAAAAGTCTTTAATCTTTATCTTAGGACTAGCTTCCAAGTAATCATAAAAAAAATCCTCACGTCTCGTAAGAAGTGTGTACACATCGCCTTGACTAGCATTAATAATCACTTTAAGCTTTTTCATATCAGGATATTTCACATAAATATCATAGCTATAAAAACAGAGGGATGGGACAGGTACAACTTTCAGCTCCCAAAGCTGTGAAAGATTGCGAGCATGGCTTACTCCTAGCCTACTTCCTGTAAAGGATCCAGGGCCAGTAACGCATACCAGCACCTCGGGCCTATCTATTCGTGCCTCCTCAAGTAGCTCTTGAATCAGGGGTGCCAAACTTTGAAAGGTATTTCTAACTGTAGTTTGACAACGAACATAACTTCCAAAATTTCCAACAATTCCTATATTAATCCAAAGATTACTAGTATCAATAAGTAGGGTTGCGGACATCTTTTCGTTGACGTAATTTAACTATAACGAAGCTTGCCTCCTATGTCTACATTGTCCACTACAACTATGGGTCATTATGAATTAATCGCCATATTATCACCCAATAAACAAAACCAAAAGAGCTTAGATGCTTTAAATGATATCTTAAAACAACACGATGTAAAAGTTGAGCGAGAAGAGAAATGGGGCGAGAAAAAGATTTATCATCCCACCCTTCCGGGAATTAATAAGGGTTTTTATGTGTACAAAAGTTGTCGTATTGCCCCTGAAAAGATTAAAGAGATAAGTAAGGATCTCCTTCTGGATTCTCACATACTTAGAGTCCTATTCAAAGTACTGAAGTAATGGCTAACGATTTAAATAGAGTATTTATTCTTGGACGCTTAACTCGTGATCCAGAAACCCGTCAATTACCAACGGGGGCTACTCTTTGTCGTTTTTCTATTGCCAACAATAGAAGTTATACCCAAAATAATGAGAAGAAAGAAGAGGTCTCTTACTTTAATTGCATAGCTTGGGGAAAGTTAGGTGAGATTATACAAAAATATTGCCAAAAAGGGAAACAAGTAGCCATAGAAGGTAGGCTACGCCAAAATTCATGGCAAGATACTGAAGGTAAGAAAGTTTCTTCTGTAGAGATTAATGTGGAAAACTTGCAACTCTTAGGAGGTAATAATGGTGGACCTTCTATAAATGGCGGAGGTAACTTTCAAAGTTCTTCTGAAATACCACAAGTAAACTCTCAGGATATGGCATACGTAGCTTCTCTTCCTACACCAATGGAAGATGACGACATTCCTTTTTAGTACGATATTTTTTATATAAAATAAATAATTTTAATGAGGTTAAAAACATGAAAGTGATACTGCAAAAAAATATATTAGGCTTAGGTGACTTAGGTGAAACAAAAAAAGTTTCAGATGGTTATGCGAGGAACTTCTTACTCCCACGTAAATTAGTTTTATCTGCTCATGCTGGTACTGCTAGGGCCCAAAACCATATCAAGCGTTCGATAGAAGTAAAAACCACGAAACGCAAAAAAGCTATGGCGGGCCTTGCAAGTAAATTACAGGAACTCGGACAAATAACAATAGAAACAAACGTCGGCGAAGAAGGAAAACTTTATGGAAGTGTAACAAACCTTCATGTCGCAGAGCATTTACATAAATTAGGGTTTGAAATAGATAGACGCAAAATTGAAATCAAAGAGAGTATACGCTCTGTAGGTAAATATAATGTGCGTTTTCATTTGACTGACGGCATAGTTCATAATATGGAAATTCTTGTTGCACCCAATGCAGAATCCATAAAAAAAGAAGAAGAGCGTCAAGCCAAACTTCCTAAAGAAAAAGAGCAACTTAAAGAAGAAAAGAAAACTAGGGTGGCCAAATCTAAAAAGACTGATGAAACTGCAAGTAACGAAGAAGATGTAGAAAAAGCATCTACCGAAAAAAAAACGTCAGTCAAAAAAAGTAAGGGCAAAGCTACAGACGAATAAATCATTGCCTTAATGAGTCTTGCTCCACCTTTTGAATTAGAAACAGAGCGACAATTACTTGGTGCCCTTCTTGTACGTTCTACCCTAATCCCTGAAATAGAAGCCCAAATTAAATTAGATGATTTCTATTTAGAAGCTCATAGACAAATCTATAATACACTCCTAACGCAAAATAGAATAGGCAGTATAGAGGTAGAGCCTGTACAAATTAGTCAGCGCTTACAGGATCTCAATCAATTAGAGCAAGTAGGAGGGGCGAATTATATTTTGAGTCTAGCACAAGATGTAATCGCACCAGGAAATGCCTTACGATATGCACAAAGACTAAAAAGTTTATCTATGCGTCGCCACTTAATGGAGGCATCAAATAAAATTATTACAGAGGCCTCAGGACCTGTAGAAAATGAAATAGAGTTTCTAAGAAATGTTGAAAATAAAATATTAAGTATCACAAATCAAGGTTTTGGTACAGGAATAGTTTCCACAGCACAAATAAAAACAGAGTTTAATAGTCATATACAAGGTCTACTTGAATCACGTGGCCAGATTAATGGCATTCAAACTCATTTTAGAGATTTTGATCAAATTAGTTCAGGTCTGAAGGGGGGGGAATTGCTTGTTCTTGCAGCAAGGCCTGGGCTTGGGAAAACTACATTTGCACTGAATGTAGCTGCGAATGTAGCAATCAATGACAAACAACCTGTCCTAGTATATTCTTTAGAAATGAGTAAAATTGAATTAATGATGAGACTAGTGTGTGCAAAATCTCTAATCCCACATGACTTCTTAAAACGTGGACAAATTCCCGCTAACAGACAAAAAGACCTTCAATTGTCTATCGATGAAATTTGCGAAGCACCTCTTTATATAGATGATTCAGGCGACCTTACAATTTGGGAATGTTTGGCACGTACTCGCAAGTTTAAAATAGAACTAGAGCAGCAAGGTAAGAAATTAGGTTTAGTGGTAGTAGACTATTTGCAATTGATGAATGATCCCGAAGCAAGACGTTTAGGGAGGCAACATGAAGTAGCTACTATTTCTCGAAGTCTAAAACAATTAGCTCGTATGGCTCAGGTTCCTGTCATTGCGGTTTCACAAATGAATAGATCTGTAGAGCAACGCCGAGGAGAAGCTGGTCGTCCTCAACTCTCTGATTTGCGTGAATCAGGGGCTATAGAACAAGATGCAGACATGGTAATGTTTATACATCATGATTACAAGGAGCCACAACCAGGGGATTCCTTTAATGAAAGTATGGCTCAACAAAATGATGATGCTTCTAAAAAAGGCACTGTAGAAATGATTATAGCCAAACACAGAAATGGGCCCGTAGGAAATTTTAGATTAATTTTTAGACCCCACTGTAATCAATTTGATAATAGCGTAGAGATTTCAGCAGTGCCCTTTGATGGACCTTGATTTCAAAGTTTTAATTTTTTAACTTATGAAATTAAATTTTAAGGTATGGAATATCAATTTTTCAGACATACGTATTTGGCTTCTCTTAGCTTTTGTGCTACACCTATATCATATTCATTTCCCCCCCCTTGACGCTGCACACACCTGGCGTGAAGTAGATGTGCTTGGCGTTGCCAGGAATTTTCTGGAAATAGATGCAAATATTTTTTTTCCAAGAGTCAGTTTTGCGGGAGATAAAACAGGCATAACAGGGATGGAGTTTCCTACACTAAATTATTTGATTTTCTTGATTGCAAAAATCTTCGGCTTTCATGTTTGGATAGCTCGTATTATTAACCTGAGCATAAGTAGCCTTGGCCTATATTATCTATATAAAATTATTCGTGACTATATACATAAAGACTATGCCTTCAATACCACCTTGCTTGTAATTTTCTCGATTTGGTTTGGTTACTCAAGAAAGATACTGCCCGATGTATTAGCCACTAGCCTTGCCTTCATAGGAATTTACTATGGCCTAGCGTATTTATACAAAAAAATAAAAGCTTATCTAGTTTTATATTTGCTCTTCACTCTTTTTGCTTGTCTCACAAAAATTCCAATCGCACTCATGTTTTCTATCTTTCTTCTTCCTGTTTTGAGCAAAAAAGTTGAGCACAAAATAAAAATTTTTTTTATACTCGTAAGTTGTTTAGCTATACTCCCTTCTTACATTTGGTATCAAATTTGGGTTCCTCATCTCAATACAAAATATGGCTATACTTATTTCTTCATGGGCAGATCTGTTTTTGAAGGACTAACTCACATCACTCAATATTTTTTTACAGATTTCGCACATCAAATTTATAAATCACAGATGCGTTATTTAGGTTTTCTTACATATTGCCTTGGAAGCTATACTTGTATCAAATATAGAAAAGAAAAACCTACCCTATTTTATTTTTTTTTACTTAGCTTAGTTAGCTTACTTTTTTTTATGTTAAAGGCGGGAATTAGCTTTCATCATGCTTACTACTCAATATGGTGGATGCCTAGCATGGCCCTTATGGCAAGTATAGGATTGAGTAAAATACAAAATAAAAAGATAGTTCAAATCATTTTAGTTTGTATTTGCCTAGAAAATATTATATACTATATTCCTACTTTTGGCATACAAAAAAACAAAGATTTCCTTTTAAATTTAGAAAAAATAATGGATACTTATACGGAAAAATCTGATCTCATCTTTATTAATAGCGATTCTGACCCTCAAGCAATGTACTTTGCACATAGAAAAGGTTGGCTTAATAGCAATCGCATGCTCCATAATAAAGAATATATAGCTAAAATCAAAGAACAGGGTTGTAAGTATATTTTAATACTTAGAAAAATTTCTGAAGCAGACATAGAGCTTAATTCTCATTTCAAAGAAATTTATTTAGACACAAATATACGCTTATATAAAATTTAAATTCACATACCTCTCTATATGAGAACTCAAGTTCACCCTAAAACTAAACTTGTCAGTATTCCTAGGTTAGGTAAGGATTATTTACTTTGTAAAAATAGTGGTGTAATTTATTACACAAAGGCAAAGGCCCAAGACGATTACGAAGAAGATTATTTTTTTAAAGACTATAAACTTCAATATGGCAAAAATTATATAGAAGACGAATCATATCTTCGCCTCCTAGCTCGTAGACGCTTGAAAAAATTAGAAGAATTTTTTGTACGTTTCCATAAAAAAAGGATGCCCTTTCCTACACCTAAATTATATGAACTAGGCTCAGCCTTTGGTTTTTTTTTAGACGAGGCAAAAAAATCAAAAATAGGCTGGGAAGTTGGTGGAATAGAAATATCAAAAATTGGATGCAATTATAGTTTAGATACATTTGGAATTCATGTGCGTAACAGTGACTTCTTGCAAGAAAAGATAGAAGAAGAAAGCCTTTCTGCCTTCTGTGCCTTTTACGTTATAGAACACTTTAAAGAGCAAAAAACTGTTTTTGAAAAAATTAGTAAAAGTCTTAAAAAAGGCGGGCTTTTTTCCTTTGCCCTACCCTCTACTTTTGGGCCCCTCTATCATTTTAATAAAACAAAATGGAAAGACACACATCCTAATGATCATTTTGCTGATTACTCACCCCAAAGCCTTTCTAAAACTCTTGCCCTATACCAAATGCGCTTACTAAAGACATGGCCTTCTTCTTACCACCAAGAAAGACTACCCAAACTTTATTCAAAAATCATCCCCCCTAGTCTATACAAAACTGGAGCCCTTCTCTTAAGTTATGGCGATACCTTTGAAGGGATTGCTATAAAAATATGAATGTATTATGGACGTGGAACTTGCTTTATTTTCGTATGGATGTAAATATTTTGTTGCTATGATTGCTATGTTTATAGCATCACAAACACTATTTTATGAAAAAAATTGCAAATGTTATATACCAAAAGTTAGCGAGGGCCTTACTTATTTTTACAAATACTGCCGACCAAAAAGCCTCCTTATTTTTTTTAAATAAAAGTTTCTCTTTTCAGTTTATTCTCAATCTCTTTCTAATTTTTTGGATAACAGGAATGATTATTGTGGGCTTCAATCCATTGAAACTGTTTTGGGCTGAAACTATTTTCCCTATCCCCCCTCAAGAAAGGCGAACACAGTTAAATATATTTGTGCCTGATATAGATAATGCCAATACGCTAAAACCTATATCAAAACTTATTTTAGAAACAACAGACCCCCTATTTACAGTTTTATTCATGGCTCATACCATCTCTAATCCAAAAATAGATAGTCTGGGTACTACCCTAAAAACAAAGGCAAGCTCATTACAAGAACTTCCACTACTTGGCCATGCCATTACAAGGGTTTGGCTTACAGATGATAAAACTATGCTCATTAACATTAACGAAAACATCTTAACATTTGAAATGAAAAGCTATATCCAGAAGAGTAAAAGAAAAAATACTGATGAAGCATATTATTTAAATCTTTTTTTTCAAGCACTGAGTGCAAGCATTCTCAACACAAAAAAAGATATAAAGTTACTTATGTACCGTATAGATGGAATAAAAAAAAATATTCATGGCATGAGCTTTGATTTAGAACAAACCCTAACTCAAGAAACTTTTTTAAAAAAATGAAAATAGGACTTATAGGTTTAGGCACAATTGGGCAAAGTGTACTTGCTATACTTAAAAAAGATTATGCTTTGATAAAGGAACGTACCGGCTTAGAATTAGAAGTTGTTAAAATTTTTGACAGATCAATTAAAAAGAAAGCTCACCTAATAGAAAATATTTATGGTACAGAAAATATTAATGAAATCATACTCGATCCTGAAATTGAAGTCATTATAGAGGTTATAGGGGGGGCAGAGCCTATTATGGGATGGATCAAACAAGCCCTTGAAACTGGGAAATCAGTAGTCACTGCAAATAAAGCCCTTCTTGCCTTGCATGGAAATGAACTTTTTTCCCTAGCCTATCAATTGGGAAAAAATCTATGCTTTGAAGCTGCGGTAGGGGGTTCTATTCCTATTATACAAAATTTTAGGAGAGGATTAGTAGCAGAAAATATAAATACCCTTTGTGCAATACTCAATGGGACCTCAAATTTTATTTTATCAAAAATGAATGAGAATGAAGAATATGATTATTCAAAAGCACTTGCACTTGCACAAGAAAAAGGTTATGCTGAAGCAAATCCAAATTTTGATGTACATGGTCATGATGCAGCACAAAAGTTAGCCCTACTGGCAGCCCTTGCTTTTGATGTACCTATACAAGTTAACGCTGTAAAAACAATAGGAATAGAAAAAATTGAAAAAATAGATCTAAAATTTGCTAAAGAATTAAAATATAAAATTAAACCCATATCGATAGCTCGTAAAGTTTATAGTCCTGAAAAAAAGAACTATAGTATGGAACTTTGCGTACTTCCTGCACTCATACCTGAAACACATTTTTTAGCTAAGGTAGATCAAGCAATGAATGCTATTATGCTTCAAGGTCATTACATAGAAACACAAATTTTCATAGGGCCAGGTGCGGGAGGGGTGGCCACAGCAACTTCTATCATCAGTGATTTAATAGCCATAGGACAAAGAGGAAATAAAACACCTGAAAAATGGATTCTTCCAAAAAATCATTACAATATTGATACAAATTTTGAAAGTAAATTTTACTTACGATTTAGTTGCGTAGATAAACCTGGAGTGTTAGCAGAGATTACACAATTTCTTGCTCATTATGAGATTTCTATCGCCTCTATACATCAACACGAAAAAAAAGAACCTGTAGATATTGCTATTTTAACTCATAAAGTTTCGGCCAATAGAATAGAAGCTATTCTCAAAGAAATGCAAAACTTAGCTTTTATTGTAATGCCTATTGTTTCTTTACGCATTATTAATTTCGAGTCTACTTTATCTTGACAAACAAGCAACCCCTCTTACTTATATAATTATTATTCTAAATGCCTATCCCTTTTATCGATTTACAACGCTGGGAACCTGATTTTCTAAAAAATTGGGAAGAGAAAGTAAAAGTTCTTACGACAAAAACACAATTTATTGCAGGGGATGAAGTTAAACAGTTAGAAACCACACTACAAAGCTATTGTGACGTGCCTTACGCAATCACCTGTGCCAATGGGACAGATGCCCTACAAATTGCCTTACGAGCAGCAGACATCGGTCCGGGTGATACTGTGCTCTTACCTGATCTTACATTCTGGGCTACTTTCGAAGCTATAGTCAATGTAGGAGCTAATCCTGTGACAGTAGACATTGACCCTGATGATCTACAAATGGATTTTAAACTTTTTAAAAAGGCCTGCGAAAAATGGAAACCTAAGGCAGCTATTTTAGTCCATCTTTATGGATGGGCTAGTCAATTTTTAGAAGAGTACCGTCGTTTTTCTAAAGAAAATAACATTTTTTTATTAGAAGATGGTGCCCAAAGTTACGGAACTATTTTTAAAGGGGAGTCCATCTATAAGAAATCGAAATGCTCAACTTTAAGTTTTTATCCTGCAAAAGTTTTAGGTGGGGCGGGAGATGGGGGAGCCGTCCTTTGTGAGCAAGAAGAATTAGCTAAAAAAATTCGTACATTGGCCAACCATGGGCGAGAAGATCACTATGAACATAGTCTAGTAGGTTGGAATTCACGCCTAGATAGCCTACAAGCGGGATTTTTAAATCTTAGTCATTTATATCTAGAGAAACGTCTTTCAAGTAGGCGAGAAAGTTTTGCTATCTATGAAAAGCACCTAGCTCAAAGTAAAATAAATGTAAGACCACCCGTAGATTTTAATAGTAACGGATATTTAAATGTATTGAGTATGAATCCAGAATCTAGAAAAAAGACTATAGAAGCTCTAAAAGAAAAAAAGATAGGTTATTCGATTACGTATCCTAAACCTATATCCGAGCAAAAAGGAGCCCTTCCTTTTTTAAAAGGAAAATTAGAGAACAAAATACATGCTGCAAAAAAAATAAGCGAGGGAGTTTTAAATCTCCCCCTATTCCCTTACATGACTAAAGAAGAACTAGAAAGCATTGTTAGCATATTTTGATGCTACTTTTTAAGATGTTACAAATTACTCTTTTTTTCTAGTAATTTAACTATAGCATCTTGTTTCTTAAATGTAGCAATTTGTAAGGCAGTAAGATTATTTTTACTACTTTTAACATGAATGTCTGCACCTGCATTAATCAAAAGCTCCGCTACTTTTACTTGACCTGTGAAGGCTGCAAGCATAAGGGCAGTTATCCCCTCCTCGCTCCCCCTAAAATTCAAGTCAACCTTAGCCTTGATAAGTAAAGACACAGTAGCTAAATCCCCTGTGCCCGAAACATACATTAAAGGCGACTTCCCTTCTGCATCAGGAATATCTCCATCAGCACCTGAACGAATAAGTAAAGAGCTTATTTCTTTTCTATCTTTAAATATGGCATATAAAAGGGCTGTACGTTTATTATTATCTCTTATATTTAGATTTGCCTTTTTCTCAATTAAAAGCTTCGCAACATTGACATGACCCGCAAAGGCAGCATGCATAAGTGGGGTACTACCTTGCTCATCTTGGGCATTTACATCAGCACCCGCTTCTAAAACTTTTTGTGCTATTTCAAGCTTACCCAGACCAGATGCTTGTAAAAGATATTTATCATAATCAGATAAAGATTTACAAGAATACCCAACCGAAACAAAACATATCAGTAAAAACACTACATTAAATTTTATTTTTTTATACATCATAAACAACCTCACAAAATAATTTTAGGATTAGCATAGGGGCCCTATAAAAGTATCTTCCTATAGGATAAGGAAGATTTGAGTAAATAAAAAGCCTCCCAAGCAACAAAACCAAATAATTTATATTTAGAATTAAAGCAAGATAATATTATTGCCTCCTAAACGTAAAATTTTAAAAATTATCCAAAGGAATAAAGGTACACTAAGCAATTTAATTTGATTAAAAGTAATCTTTTGAATTAAGTTTTTTAGGGCTAATCAACTATTTCAAAAGAATGTATACCTTTTTCTTCAAGAAAGATTACACGAAGGCTTAGCAATTGTCTAAAAGTTAGTTCTATCATAACTTGTCTCTCATCATAATTACCCCCAACATTTATGAGAGTCTGAAAGAGTTTCCCTTTTTTCGCTTTATTGATAGAATTCAGTAAAATAAAAAAAGCCCTATCGGCAATAAGGCGAGAATAGCGACTACATAGAACTTCTTTTTTCTCCTTTTTAATAGGATGCAAAAAGGAGGTTGGGAAATAAATTTTGACTGCTTCAAGAAAATTTTCTTCCGGCTCTTGGGAATAATGAGAAATGATTTTTGAATATTCTATCGCATCTGCATTTTTCTTATTGGGACAATCGTAGGTTTGGCAAATAGAAGCACCATAAAAAGAAATATTCTGACTTAGGGGCTCGTGTGTAATTGAGGGATGAAGCATACAACCCATTTGTTTATTCTCTAAATTTGTAAAACCTAAGAAGGGGCAAACATAAGTGCCCTCATCATGCCTTATGAAAGATGCCTCAAATGCTTCTTGTTGATATCGATAAGCTAACAAACCCTTACGAGCTGTATTAAAATTTCCGTTTTGGGAAATGATGGCATTGATTTGTTCTGTACGTGCTCCTAAGAGGGCAAGTAGATCTTTATTAGAGCATTTAAGATTAAATATCCCACAACAAGTACCACAAGAAAAATGTTCATTTTGACAATTGCTTAAACTCATTTTTATTTTTTACAACATGAAATTTTTTAAAGCTTTCTCTCTTCTTTATCTCTAAAGTTATTTTAATAAAATTAAAGCTATCTATCTTGCCTATTTTTTGAATTTTGTGTAAGCTTCATAATGCATTCATTCTTTTTATAAATTTATTATGCAATATAAAGTTGTTCTGAAAAATTTTTAATTCACTAAAACTATTTCAAGAACTTGATCTATTCAAAATGTATTGACTGAATATTCAATCTTCATTGATAGTTAGTTAATCTCTTTATTCCTACAAGAAAATGAAACAAAAGAAAATTATTCCCCTTGCACTTTGCTTCGTTCTTCTTTCTATCCTTGCGAGCTGTGCTAGATTCAGAGTTCAAAATCTAAAACCTAGTGTTCTTATGAGTTTGGATATACTTCCTTATAGGACAGAAAATCCTTTTCATAGCTTACAAGTACATGAAACTGAAAATCAAATTTACAATTTTCCCTTTCAACCTGTCATAGCAAATTCAAAAATATATATCGCAGACGCTCAAGAAAAAACAATTCGTATTTTTAAAAATGATAGCTCGAAACCTGATTTAGTCATAGGTCAGAGCAAGCCTTATGAGCTCTCTAACTCTGTAAATTTCAAACAAGCCAATATAAACATACCTGGCCTTATCGCTGCAAATAGCATCAATGATGATTTTTATGTTCAATCTTTTACCCCAAGCCCCAATGTACCCGTCATCTCCCCTACCACACCCGACAAACGTTTACCAGGTTTACAATCTATATTGACACAAACCCCATCAAATATCTTGCATTTTAATCAAAAAGGTATTTTACAGGGTACTCTCAATTATCCTACGGGAGTTGGAGGATTTTTTGAATTTATTGTAAAGATGCAATGTAGTGCAGATGGAAATTTATATATTTTACATAAATCAAAAGTAAAATCTGAACTAGAATTATTAGTCTTTAAAAAAAACATATTTACGCATCGCTTTACTATACCTACCCTAGACATAAATTTAAAAATAGATAACAAGATTTTGACCCCAGAATTTATCTTACCAGTAAGTGGAAAGGATTTCGTAATTGGTTCTATTGCAGTACGAAATAAAATCAATTATGAGTTTATAGAAAGAATTATCTACTACCAAGAAAGGCCCGACTCATTTGGGAAAGTCTTATTACGTAACGACAATCCAAATAACTATATTTTCTGGGCCAGTCCAGAAAGTTACTTTTATACGTTACAAAACGATGGTAGTGGAGATAAGGTTCTAATTAAAATCTTCAATCAAAATGGAGAATATAAACGCAATCAAAGTATCAAGCTATCCTCTTCTCGGATTGCAAACACTTGGAGAAATTTATATATAGACTTAGAAGGATACATTTACTCTAATCAAGTTTTAAAAAATAAATTCATAGTTTACAAGTGGGAATAAAATAGTATAGCTTACTTTATCGTTTATAAATCTATTTTCTTTTTTAATTCAGAATAAGACCTATCCACAACCCGTACCTCAAATATATTTTTACTCAATTGAAAAGAATATTATAAATTTACCCTTCTTCTAAGAAAAATAAAGGCAAATACCTCTTACATTCTAATAAAAAATCTTTTCTTATTTTATCTATAAACAAAGTTCTGCTTATAGATAAAACTTTAATCTATAAAATGCGTTTTACTTAAACCATATGGGAGCAGTATATCCATAGAATTCAAAATTTCTTTAATATAGGGTCGAGACTCAAGGGCAGGATGTGGTAAAGTTAGAATTTCAGAATTTTGATTAATACCCTTAAAATACAATATATCTAAATCTATCTCACGAGGGCCAAAACGAAAATTTGGCTTACGCCCTATTTTCTTTTCTATTTCTTTACAAATTTCTAGTAATCGTAAAGGCTCAAAATTTGTTTCTATGTGTAAAATTTGATTTAGAAACTTTCTTTGTTTTGTAAAAAGCAAGGGTTCTGTTTCTAAAATTTTTGAAACTTGAAGAATTTGTATTTCTTGAATAGATTCTAACTCTATTTTAGCTTTTTCAAGAAATTTCTTTCTATCTCCTTTATTTGATCCTATAGAAATGAGTACAGACATAAAATAGAAGAAATACAAGCTTTGAGTATATGAAAAATATCTCAAGCCTAAGAATTAAATGTTTTCCTGCTTCCATTTTTTTGTTTAAAATTTAGCTGTTTTATTGAAACAATTTTTTCAGCCAAGAATGATACAGCCCATTCATTTTATGAATTTTTTATGATCAACAATACTCTATTTATCGTGCCACTTCATTAATAAGTTTTCCAAGAAGTTGGTCGTGTGTAGTTACACTTTTTTGATTCGCCTCATAAGCTCTCTGTACTGTAATCATATCTACCATCTGTCTAATCATATCTACATTAGATGCCTCAAGAAATCCTTGGAGTAATTTTGGCTCATGATTTTCATTTAAATCTTGAAATCGCAACATAGGGCCAGACTCGGGTGTTTCTACAAAAAAACTATGGCCTTCTTTCTTAAGCTCCCTGGGAGATTCTACTGTACGTATCTTTAACTTATCTAATATTTCAGGGGAACTCCAATTATTATTATTTTCGCCAACGGGTGCATCCCCTTTAGATTCAAATTCACTGTTTATCCAAAGCTCCCCATTTTCTCTAATTAACACATTATTCTTAGCAATTTGAATGGGGCCCTTTTCTCCCATCAAAGGAAATCCTTGGGCATTTACTAAAAAGCCCTCTTTATTTAAGATGAAAGAACCACCACGTGTTAAACGTTCACCTCTATCCGTGAGCACTACAAAAAATGAGGGACGTTTATTACTTTGATCGTCTAACATGAGATCAAAAGGATTGTCAGTTTTCTGGGCCGCGCCTTGATTGAAGTGAGTAAAACTTTCATTAAACTCAACTCCCATCCCCAACTTTCCCACTAGTGGTGCTAAATCAAAAGAACCAAGGGGTACGTGACCTTGCCCATCTTCACGAGTACGACTAATAAGAAGTTCGGGAAAAGATTTAAATATAGCCTCATCACTCTTAAAGCCTGTCTTATTTACATTAGAAAGATTATTCGCAATAACATCCATTTGGTACTGATTCATTTCCATACCTGTAGCACCAATATACATTCCTCGAAGCATATGTTAATCTTCGGTCAAATTCTATAGTTTAAGCAATAATTTTACGATAAGCATATACAACAAGATTTACATGAGAACCTTTTGCTTCCATTTCAAATCTTGAATTCAAAAGTTAAGATAAAAAATTATTAACACTATATGTTTCATTTATTCAATTCTAAACAAAAAGACACATCTAAACTTACAATTTCTAGCCGAGATTATTTTTTGTCTATGGGGGCAGGCAAGAATCAACTTCACCTCATAAATGCCGCAAAGGAATTAGGCTATCAAGTTATCGCCGTAGACCAGGATACCAAAGCCCCCGGTTTTGAAAATTCAGATTTACAGATGTATTGTAGTTTAACTCGACCTAAAAAAATTCTAAGCTCTTTAGAAAATTTAATCCCCATACATGGAGAATTAGTAGGAGTGGGGTGTAGATCTTTTGGGCGGATAAACTATTCTTCTGCTCTAATTGCAAACAAGCTGTCTTTGCCTGGACCGAATCATAAAATATTAAATACATTTACGAATAAGCTATCATTTAAAAATCTAATGTACAAGTTAAAGATTCCTTGTGCTCAATCTTATATTATCAAAGAAAATAATACTATTTCCTTAGAAGAAAGATGCAAAAAATGGGAAAAGTACTTACCCCTTGTTAGCAGACCTATATATGGACATGCTAAAGTAGGAGTACAAATACTTAAACAGTATAATGAATTATTTAAATTTTTAGAAGAAAACAGAAATTTTTCTGAATTTTTATTCGATCAATATATAGAAGGTAAAGAGGTAACTGTCTTAGGTTTTGTAAATGCAGGACGCTTTCATCTAACTTGTATTACTGATAAGAAGGTTTGTCAACAAGCAGGACAATTTATAGAGTATCAACATCATTACCCTTCAAGTATAAATGAAACATTAACAGAAAAAATTTGCGATATCATGCAAAGGATATGCGATGCTACAATGTTAGATGCAAGTCCTATAGTGGCCGAATTTCTTATAGATGAAATGAATGAAAATAGTCCCTTATATATTATTGAAGCCTCTCCAGAAATAGGAGGAGAATATTTAGCAGAAATACTTATTCCTGCGGCTTTGAATAAAAATTACTTTAAGGATTTAGTTCATCTCTACACAGGAAGGGTTCAGAATAATAAAATTTTTGATTATACAGCTAAAACACACCAAGTAAAAATTTGTTTTATCACTCAAATGAATGGTACTCTAAAAAAAATAGAGTTCCCAGAAAGTCTTTATAAAGACAAGGGTTTCCTATTTGCTCACTATCTAAAGAAACCTGGCTCAAGAACAAAACTTTCTAATGGGAATAAAGATCGCCTTGCCGTTTTCGCCATGAAGGCCCCCTTAGATGATCAAGAGTTTAATCTACGAATTGATACAATTTTACGCTCTGTTGAAATTGAATATTAATAGGAAATGAGTTCTTCCATAACCGCAAAAATTTGGAATAATTACTATCTTCGAGAAGAGCCTAACCAAATTTATCCTGATGAAAATCTTGTTCGCGCCATCACCCCTTTAGTAAAAAAAAATCCGAATTTATTAGGTTGTGCTCTTGATTTAGGTTGTGGTGGCGGGAGACATATAGCTCTCTTGCATACACTTGGCTTTAAAAAAATTTATGCAAGTGACCTAAGTTCTGTAGCTTTAAAAACATGCTTAAAGAAATATAGTTTCATTCACCCACTAGATATTTCAGAAGACTTTTGGGAAAAAGGAAATGTCGAATTAGGTATTCCCTCTACAACCTTAGATATCGTTCTAGCTTGGGGTGTTTTACATTACAATACCTTTGAAGAAATTCAAGTTATGCTCAAAGAAATAAAAAGAACTCTAAAAAAAGAAAATTCTTATTTTATAGGAACTTTACGTGCCGACACAGACACTCACTTAAAAAAAAATACACAGCTAAAAGATACAAATACACAAAATTGGTTGTACTTCAATGTAAATAGTGCAAAGGATTTACTGAATCCTTTATTTTCTGAAGTACAATTAGGGTATATAGAACGAAGTCCCTTGGGAAAAATTGAAGAGCGAATTTGTCACTTATTTTTTGTAGCACGAACATAAGAAAAATCTCTTATGTTAGGATATATCTAAGTTCCTTTATACCTGTCATATCTTCTATCGATTCCATTTATCTATAGAATGTGTATGGCTGAATATATCTATTATTAGTATTTCATATTGATTCCCCAATTCCATAATGTAACCCCATTATCTTGAAATTGAGGACTAAGCCATACTACGGGTTTATTTGAAATAGCTTCTTTTTTTTCAAATTTGGTCGTAAAAAGATAGGCAAAACCAATACCAATAGCAGCACCCCCTAGCACATCAGTAACATAATGTTTTCTTGCCTCTATTCTTGAAATACCTGTAAAGGCAGCAAGGCCATAAATAACCATGGCAGGTAAAAAACCATATCTATTATTTACAAATTGAGCAGGAGCAAAAGTCATTGAGGTATGCCCCGAGGGGAAAGATAAATAATCCCCACCATTAGGACGTTGTCTACGAGTTGTATATTTTAACAAATAGGTAGTTGAAAATGTAGTCCCTATCGTTTCTAAATATTGAATAAATCCTTGCTTATCCCTATAGTGGCCAATTATAGACAGGGCTATAACATTTGTAACACCTTGAAAAATGTCTCCCGCCAATTCATGAGATTTAATCACATCTTCTGGTTGCTGAGTTAAAAATCTTGGGCTATCCCAATTTTCTGCAAATAAAGTTGAAGTATTATTTATGGTCAGGACTACCATAGAGGAATACAAGTATACACAGAAGAATAATACTCCCAGCTTATTTATTTTTATACATAAAAATAAAATTATGAATAGAATGAGTATATAAAATGAGTAAAGATACATTTAGTATATCACGGTAGGCCGTATAAAAAATTGAATTAAAAATATATCTTCTTGAGAAGTCAAATCAGAAACCTTAAGCACTATGCTCATAATTCTCTTTCGTGTCACTTGAATTACAATAAGGGAACTAGGAAAATTAGAATGACTTTGCCTTTGGTATTGAATGATTTTCCATTTTGATTTTGCTATTTGGCTCATAAAATACGCCTCTATCTTATCTAACTTGTATGCTACACTTAGCACTTCTGAAAGTGTATGATGTTTTATAGAAGCAAGCCTATCGGTATCTTTTAAAGAATGAAATTCATAAACGAGTATGGCTTCCTCATCTTTATAAAATCCCTCATTACTAAAGGTAACTTCATACAATAATTTGGCACCGGGATAATGGAAAGTCTCAGGAACAAGTTTAGAAGTACCCTTTATTCTTTTTTTAATCTCTACCCCACCTTTTAGATGAATGTCTATTTCAGAAGTTTCAGATGAGAAACAAGAGCCAAAAAAAATTAAGAAAGTAATGATTATAAACCTTAGAAAAAGTTGAAACATAAAATATTGATTTTCTTTTTTAATATAGAAAAGTAATACTTCTATAGGATAAGATAAAACAAATAAATACTCTATCGTACCAACTGAACAAGTAATTCTAATTTTTCTGCTGCTTCAACAATGTCTGTAATCTTACCATTCTGAATAATGATGGTTGTATCGCTAATTTTTTCCTGTACAATTTTTTTATTATTAATTTGTCCAAGAAGCAATTCAAGATGACGTGGTTCACGAGTACGAACAACAATACATTCATCTGTAATTTGTACCAAGGGAAAGGAATGCGACCAGTCTTTGATAGAAAAAAGAAAATTTTGACTTAGCTCTCTTGTTGAACAAGCTTGTAAAACATCAATAAATTGCTTAGGTTTTGTTTTTAACATCATTCCATTTTGAAACGATTGGCGAGAAATTTGAAACGTATATACATTATCAAAGTTCTTTAAATCTGCAAAGGTTTTAATTAAAAGTAAACTTTGCATAGAGATTTTTTCAGGAATAACAACTAAACTCATATCTGCATTTGTAATCACAGCACCTTTAGAATCCTTTTCATTCAAAGGTTTCTTAAATAAATATTTCACTCCTACATCTGAAAAACAAATATACCTTTCAGGATACTCCACGGTAATTAAACCTAAGAGTTGCAGATAAAATAGTACACTTGTCAATTCTTTACGTAATTCTCCCAATTCAGTTTGAAAATTTAGAATACTAAATTCTTTAGAAAGTACCACTTTATTACGAATCATGATAGCCATTAAATCTATATGGCGAAGAGACTTCTGTTTTTGTATAATTTCTATACATTCCTCCCAAACACTTTTTAATGGAAAAGGTGCGTCAATGACAGTAAAAACATCTTCATAAAAAGTTCTTCTGTCCCTTTCTTCCAATATAGCTTCAATAATATAATCGAGCATGGTAAAGTAATCCATGTCTAATATCTTTTCATGATCATTACGTAAGACAACATCTTGGTCTTTAATTCTCACAATACCTAAAAGGCGCATAATGGGCAAAAGCACCTCCACTTGATAAATTTGACTCTTTTCTATAAAAAGCCCCGTATCGGTGGGGAAAAGAGAATCTTCTGTTTCACGTAAATCAAATTGCTTAATCTTCCCAGACTTAGCTAGGCTGATTCCCCTACGGCTAATGTAGGCAATAATCTTTTTCAAATTTAAAAAGAAATCTAAGTTATTACTGACCTTTTGCGACTGACGTGCTTTATGACCCTTTTTAGGCTCAAGGATTAGATGATTTACTAATAAATGCTCAAATATCTCAAAGGGCATAATTAATAGACGTACAAACTTTTTATCTATATAATAATCATCATAAAGAAAGCCACAATCATGTAGCTTTCTTACTATAGGCTCCCAAGCTTTACCATGATGTAGAATCAATTCTCTAACTTGAAAAATTTCTATCATGCCCCCCTGTAAATAACACTCCTGCAATATTTCCTTTTCTAAAGGGCTTAAATTAGCGATAAACTTAGTTAAAGAATCAACTTGAAGGGCCTTATTTATGAGGGCGAGAGAAAATAATTCTTTGGTAGTACCTTTCCCACGCAAAACACGATTCCAGTCGCTACTAATGGGTTTATCTAAGACAGTCTTACTAAAGGGGATACGTATTTTTTTATTTTTTTCATTATATTCTACTTGAATGATTGAACCACTCTCAGGATAATAATGATAACGATCTAGATTATTTGTTAAACGTTCTCTATTTTTTCTCTGATAAACAAGATAGTAGCGTTTTAATACTCCTAACTCCATTTCTGCATTCATTGGAGGAAGATTTATTTTACGTGCAATTTCACCTAAGGTGAGAACATTTTCTTTAGATAATAGGAGAAAGCTATAAATAGAAACTTGAGTACTACTCAATTTTTCCAAAACACCCTTTATATAAAAGATATCTTGCATCGAAGCAATAATTTTTTTACAAATACTACGCTTATCATTGCTTATATTTTGGATATTCCAGAGCTTAGCTAGACGCTTCAAAGCATCAACTTCAAGTTTATCAAGCTCTTCAATAAGGACATTTTGATTAGGCTGAATCTGAATACGTTCTAAAGTCTTTGTATTTTTCATCAGCTAGTCCTATGCTAAAATCTGCTTTGGAGTCTGCAAGTAAAGCAGAATTTATAATTGCAATCAAGAATCTTCCTATCTCTCTTCTACCAAAAACGTTCAAAATCTTTTATAGGATTTTTAGCACTCTTAAAAAATTTAAACCATCAAAGGATTATACCTGTTAATAAATTCAAAACCTGTGATTTATATATTCACATTTTGAACCATACTTCCTTGGAGTTATTGAAGACATTACTCTAGCAAAGGTTATTCTAGTTACTCGTTCATTCAGAAACAAAAAAAGATAAAATAACCTAAAGTATAAAATTCAAAAAAATAATAATATGACTTTTATACTTTAGATAAGCGTTTTAGCAAAAAAATATAAAAATACTTATCCCACCAAAATCAAAACGATTATAATTTATAAGGTTCTTTTATGAAAGATTTTTAAAAATCACAAGCCACCAGTAGCAGTAAAACTTCGCCTAGCCAGTATTCTATAACTTTGCATCAAAGTACTAGGATAGCGAGTTTCAAAACTATTGTAATTTGTTTGATCCAGACTATAGGCTGGGGCATTAGCTGTTGCACTAAGTTCCCCCATAGCATATAAGGTAAAGGTATAGTCCGCACCTCCTGTGAAACCTGTAAAATGATAATTCATTGTTCGCGCTGAAGGCATATTTATACTCCCTCTACCCGCACCCGTGAGTACTGGGTTATGACCATTCGCCACAGTACCTGCCACTCTAGGTATACTAGAAGATGCAACAGGAATATCATACATCAAAAAATTAGCACCTGTGTTATCATTTATAATCATTACAAAACTTCGAGTGCCCATAGGTGGATTTTGCCATAAAAGTTGAGGGAAGGAGTTAAGCTGGCCTGCAACCGATGTATCAAAATTATATTCTATAGGAATGGTACTCATAGGAAAATTATTTGGAATCGCACCACGAACTGTAGGCCCTGGGCCAAATAAGAAATAAGGAGGGGCTCTAAATCTTGCAGAAGCAACATTCCTACTCGATAAAGATACTGTTGTGGATAGATTACCACCAGGCTCAAACTGAGTTGGGGTAGTGGGAGGGGTGGTTAGAACAGTATTTAATGCATACAATTTCATAGTGTAAATTGTTCCTGAATTTGCGGCTAAATTATATGGAACAACAACTTCGCCACAACTTTGATTCATTTCACCATTTACCGTACAACCTTGGGAAAAAGAAGTGGTGTCGTCCCCATCAGAAAAAGTAAGACGCGGTATCTCCCTAAGTGTACCAGGAATATTGTACAAAAGTAGATGCACCCTTGGTGCAGCTACAGGCCCACTTGTAATTGCCAGGACATAACTCACTTCATTCAATTCCCCATCTCTTCCACCATTCCAAGATATTTTCGGAAAATGTCCATTACCACCCACAGAGGTAGCGATATAATCATCTCCTATATTTACTGCGGGATTGGCAATATTAAATCCCAAGTCAGCGGCACTAGAAGATAATGCTAGTGCTTGAGTATCTGCAGTCGCTTCAAAAGTGGCTATGGGGGCATTACCCGAGCCATTCAATGCCTCTGTATTATCTAAATCATATGTTGTATAATTTGCATTTGTAAGTGCTGCCCCTAAGCTCTTTAGAGCAAAAAGTCTAAAAATATAAGTTTGTCCTGCCCTAAAACCTGTCCATCTTGCCCCAAAAGAATTTAAAGCCGCTGTTCCACCGGTAAGATTAAAATCAGAAGTAGGTGTCCAATTAATAAATGGCAAAGATGAAAGATTGGCTATATTATAAAGCAGGAGATTTGCACGTCCTAAACTTTCATCAGGATTTTTTTCAGCTATAATCAAGGTGTAGTTTGTGGTCCCACTTGGAGGATGTTCCCAAGAAAGTGCAGGAAAGTTTCCTGTACTACTCATATTAAATTCTGCAGGAATTCGATTACTACGTACAGGATTAAACCCACCTATGGCAGCTGAAGAAGTAAATGAAAAAGGTCGTGAACCAGAAGCACTTACTTGGATTTGGTTTAATGTATACCCATTAACCCCTATATAAGTTGAATATCTACCTCCTGGAGAAAAGTCAGTAGTTCTTAATTGTTCATTAGAAACATTAGGAAGGGGTCTATTTAAGGAATAAAGGGTAAAGGTATACCTATTCCCTACTATATCATTAGGGCCATACCAAGCATTTGTATTCCAATGATTTCGTGCAATCGTACCACATCTAATAGGATTCGACTCAGCATCAAGGCAGGCATTATCAAAAGAACCTTGCTCTATGATAGGTCCATTTATATACGGCAATGAATTTACAATAGAAGGAATATTATATAGAGCAAAGTGCACCCTATTACGACTAGTATTTGTAACTAACAAAACATAGCCACCCTCATTTGAACCTCCTGTCCAATTGAGAGAAGGGAAATCATTGTTTCCCGCGGGATTATCTGTCGAGATTTGTCCAAAATTAGCAGGCATTGCAATAGGTGGGGAAGCGACATCAAAGCCACGAGTTGCAGCACTAGACCATAAGGTTAGGGGTACAGGACCTGCTGTTACATTTAAGGTGGTCACCCCAGCAATAACTGAATTATAGGAAGATCTGAAATTCTCTTCAGAGGCATCCCCATTCGTAAACGATTTTATTGCCGCAATACTAGCAACACGTAAGGCATACAATCTAAAGACATAGCTTTGATTAGGTATAAAGCCCGTCCAGCCTGCTATTGGCTCACTACCGTCTGTGGTGGGGGCAGTATTTGTTTCTACACTTCCTATTGTAATCCAATTATGAATGGGGCCTAAAGCATAAGGAATAGAATTTCTATTAGAAGGGATATCATAGAGAAGTAAATTTGCAATATTAGAATCATTTTTATTACTAACAATAAGCACGTAACTTAAGGCGTCCCTAGGGCCCCCACTCCAGTTTAGATTAGGAAAGCTGTTACTATACCAGAGAGCAGTCGGCCCTAGGGATAAGGTATTGTATTCCCTAGAAGCAGTACCTACCTCATTAAAACCAGGTATTGTAGAGGTCAGTCTAAAGGGAGAAGGACCTGTAACAGTAAGATTTGAAGATGTATTTCCCACCACTGCCCTATTTCCATTTTTATTGTAATCGCCGTTCTCACGGAATTGTAAGTCGGATGTTACTGGGATAGTGTATTCAGCTCCTCTTATAGTCATAGGGTAAAGGGCAAATGTATAGGTATCTGAATTGTTGACTCCCGTCCAAGCAGCAGTGTTCCATGAGTTCGTAGCTATTTGACCACAACTAAGCCCACCCTCACAAGCAGCGGAAAAATCAGGGGATATTTCAGGATAGTTAGCTAGTATTTTAGGGATTCTTGAAATATTAGGAGAAATATCATAAAGTATGAGATGAGTACGTGTAGCGGCTCCTACACCTCTAGTTACAGTTAAAACATAACTTTTAATTTGATCCGTGCGACCACCCTTCCATCTTATCTCTGGAAAACTATTTAAACCACCATATGAAACAGATGTAAACTCTGTAGGCATGACCCCATTATTATCAAAACCATCACTACCAACACTAGACAATAGAGCCAAGGGGGCATATGCACCTCTTCCCTCTATGGTACTCACAGCTCGAACAATACGATTAGTCGTAGCATAGGCATTCGCAAAACTTACACTTTCATCATTAAAATTTGTATTGTCTAGAATAGGAACACCCCCTACTCCTAAAGTAGGTACACTAAAGGCATAAAGTTTAAAACGATAAAGTCTACCCGCCTCAAAGCCCTTCCAAAAAACAGGATTTCCTGTAGCATCTGTATCTACTTGAGAGACTCTTCCTATTGCAGTCCAGTCAATGGCATTTCCATTCATTCTATTTATACTTGTACGAACAGCGGGGATATCATACAAAATTAAATTTGGAGACGGATTTAAAGAATCTGTTGAATCTGTAATAACAAGGGCATAACTTGAGACTGATGCAGGAGGGGCGACCCAATCAAAACCTGGGAAGTCATTTGTTTGACCTGGCACACTAGTATCATAGTTGAAATTTATAGGAATAGTGCCACTAGGTTCAAAACCACCTCCATTTCTCAAATTACTGGATCTAAGCTGAAACACAGGGCTAGGGCTTCTAACAGAAATATTTTGACTTCCGAGAACTGCCCCACTATAAATCCCCCCAGATTCAAAATCACTTATTGTAGTGGTACGAGTGGGTTTTGTATATTCACTATCAGAGATACTCATTGCATAAATCTTATATGTATAATCTTGGGTAATAGTAGCAGATGAGGGGCCTAACCAACTCGCTTGAGATAAATAATTTGTTCCCCACAAGCAAGTTGAACCTATACCACAAGGATTATTATTCTCTGCATCCACCACAGGTCCTGGCGTATAAGGAAGACGCTTCATTGTAGCAGGTATATTCATAAGTAATAAATGAGTATTCGTACCTGCTCTCATAGTAAGCACATAGCTTTTTGCTAAACTAGAACCCCCACTCCAATTTATTTCAGGAAAATGATTTAAGCCTCCCTGGCCCACCATGCTATATTGAAGAGGCATAATGGGATTTGCGACAGATGAAGCAAAACCAGTATGCTCTGTTCCAACACTAGACCATAATAGAATAGGAGAAGTTCCCGCTTTCGCGTCTATATATGTAGAGGCAATAATGCCTTGGGCTGAAAAATTTGCAGAGTTGGGCCCAAAATTAGTCAGCATATCATTATGCCTAAAATTTAATAGGGTAACAGCAGGAATAGCTCGCATAGCATAAAGCCTAAAGCGATATGTCTTACCAGCTAAAAAACCATTCCACTGTTTTGTTCCACCATCTAGGATTGTAGCAGTACCATAATTAAAGGCAGGGGCACCCACCATCTGAAAATTAGGATTTGAATTAGAGATCCTTGGGATTGAATTCAAGGAAGTTCCCATAGGATTAACCAAGGGTATACCTCTCAAAATAAGATTTACCTCTCCATCATCAGATAATTCAGATACGGTAAGCAGGAATGATTGAAGGCCTGGAAAATTTAAGAATCTCCATGAAATATGGGGGAAATAATTCTGTTGGTTCAGAATAGAAGTATCTGAATTGAATTCTATAGGCATAGCTTGAGTCACATCAAAGCCACCATCAGCGACATTAGAACTTAAAGAAAATAAAGGAGCTCCCATAACTTGCATAGTTGCACTTGTTAATACAAAATTAGAAGCCTCTCCACCTGTCTCAAATTGGGTCACAGTTCGTATGCTTAGACTCGTATATCCCGCCCTCATTGCATACATTCTAAAAGTATAGGGCCCCGGACCGTAGGCACCCGACCAACCGTTAGTTCCAAAGGAATTTGAAATTGTAACCCCACAAGAACCAGTAGCACAAGAAGATGTAAAATCAGGATGATCACTAAATGGGCTATTAGGTACAATACGAGGTATGGAGGTTAAGGTATTAGGGATATTATGAAGTAGAAGATGTGTCCTTTGCGTGTCACCGGTCCCACTAGTTACTGATAGTACATAACTATGAATATTAGAAGTAGGCGGACCTCCTATCCACGTAATTTTAGGAAATATATTCCAACCCCCAAATCTCTCTTGATTAAACTCTATAGGGAGGGTAGAGAGGGGGCCTCCTACTATACTACTATTTGCATTAAAACCTCCATCTGCCATGGAAGAACTTATATTGAGTGGCGGAGAAGAGGCTCTTAGAAGCAGGCTTCTCGTACCCTTTATGGATGTGGCATATGTAGTTCTAAAAGTAGCCTCTGAATAATTTGCATTCGTTAGAGGGGTGGGGAGATTAGCAACATTTAAGGCATAAATTTTAAACTTATAAACTTGATCAGCCTCAAAGCCTCGCCAAACAGTACCTGGAACAAGGGTCCCTATAGTGGCAAAATCAGGAACAGGTCCAAAAACATTCTGTATACCTGTGCCAAAATTTGTGTGAGAGATATCAGAAAGTAATAAATGAATTTGTGTTTCATCATCAGCTCGTGTAACTATAAGGGTATAGGAAAGGGTACCTGCTGGAGCTGAACTCCAGCTCAATGCAGGGAAATCATTATTCTGCCCTGGCACAGCTATATTTCTATTAAAACGTATTTCAGCCCCTTGTGTAGTAGCACTTCTTACATAAGGGACAAAACCACCATCTTCCACGCTAGAAGTAAACTGAAAGGGAGGCTCCGGCATACCTTGAATACTCGTCCTAGAATCGCTTGCATCACCCGCATAGCTCGCAACCAAACTTCCTCCTGCTTCAAAATCGGCAGGGGTAGGATTAGGGAGAACAACTCTATTCGCTAGGGCATAGAGACGAAAGGTCACAGCACCTCTATCCTCAGCAGAAGGACCATCCCAGCCACGACGACCAAGATAATTCACCCCCCATGAACAACCTCCACAAACCCCATCTTCAGGTGTAGGTCCTGTAGTCAGAGGTAAACTTCTAGAAGTAGGGGGTATATTATATAGAAGCCCATGTACCTTTGTACCCGAAGTCACAACTAGGGCGTAGGAACCTGAAGCGGTAAGGGGGGGACCATTCACCCAACTTAGGGCGGGAAAATTATTGACTCCACCCGCAACCTCAGAACTAAATTCTAAGGGAAGGATACCATTAGGATTGAAGCCTCCTGAAGCCTCACTAGAGCTTAGGGATAGAGGGATAGTACTTGCCTTACCATAAATTTTAACAGAATCAAGTATCTGTCGAGTGGCAATGGGCCCCACACCAAAAGTGGCTTCAAGATTTCTCATACTTGTGGGGGCAGCGGGGAGTGTAGACAAACGCATTGCATAAAGGGCAAAAACATAACCTTCGCCAGGGCTAAGGCCTAACCAACCTTGGACTTGTGGGGCTACCCCAGTTATATCTGTAAAACCTAATTGACCTAAACTTGCATCAAATACAGGGGTGGTGAGGACGCCACCCACCATTCTTCCTATTAATTTATTCAAACCTACTACATTCGTAGGGATATCATAAAGTACAAGATGAGTAGCAGCTGAAGTTGTATTTGTTACGATGAGGACATAACTGTTTGTATTCGCAGGTGGATTCCCCCATTGTAACTTGGGGAAATTATTGAGGGCTCCAAAGGCTCCTAGGGCATTCCAGGTAAATTCGATGGGTACTATAGAATTAGGATTAAAACCATTATCAGTAAATCTAGAACTTAAATAAAATGGTGGCGGAGTTCTTGCAAATAGTACAGCCTTGGATATAAATGAAAATGGGGGTGTTTTCTTTTCTAAGTCTCTTATGCTAGGGTTAGCAGAAGGAGGTATGCTTTCTGAACCTAGGGCATACAAAGTAAACATGTAATTTGCCCCTCCCTGATCAGGGCCTGCCCAGCCTATACCACCATTGATACTTGGATACGAAGATGCCCCCACGACCAAATCAGGACTCCACACAGAAGAGAAATTAGGATTGGGTCCATTTAATTTAGGAATGGTAAAACTTTCACTAAAAGGAATATTGTACAAAAAAAGATTTGTGCCTGTAGGGCCTGTTGCAGTTAGGGCAAAACTTCTAGTACCTACAGGGGCACTATGCCAAAGCAAAGAAGGGAAATTATTTTCATATCTTTGACTAAACTCAGTAGGAAGCACATTTCCTATAGACAAACCATCTACATTATTTGATAATAGGGCAAAGGGGGGAGTTCGAGATATAGGATTTTGCGAGAGAGGAATCTTAGATTTCAGAGGTCTAGCCGCAATACAAATCACTCCAAGCTCTTTATCGCAAGTACGTATTCCGCTTATACTACTAGCTTGCAGGCTCACTATTTCATCTGTAGAGTTAGATAGACCAGTTCCCACCCTACCCTGCCTTATCACTGAACTATCTAAGCCATTAGAGCAATTGTTTGTGGGATCATAAAGTCCGTCTACTGTGGTAAAGGTATAAAACTCATTTTGCCCATCTGAATCTAAGCTGAAATAATTTTTTAGGAAATTTTGCACAGTGCCAAGCTGAAAACTTAAATTTTTTGAATCTATATTTAGAATATCTCCTGCTGTGAAAGGTAATTTTTGACGTGGTGGCGTGATTCCATTTTTGTATCCATAGTAGTACATCTCAACCTGACTAGGAGCTCCTACAACTAGGCCCGCCCTAGTAGTAAATAAATCCTTAAAATTATACTCTCTCAATGAGCCAAAAAAACGAGTACCTGTAGGTTCAAAGCCATCATTAACTAAATTTTGATTTTCTAATAGGGCCTTGCCACAAACCTGCTCTTTCATAAAATCGCCCGCGACAGTACCCCCATAATAAATGGCGATGGGACCACTCATCTGTGCGATGAGAGACGGACTGTTTCCTGGGAAAATAGGACTACCTGAATTTGTAGAAGACGTGCTACAATATTGAAGGCCAAAAAAACAAAGGCTTCCCCAAAAAAAAAGAACAGGTGCATGAAAAAAATTAAAAAATCTATGTAACATGGGAACTCCTATTATATAACATATTAAAACCGTAAGTCGCTAAACAGCCTCTTTGAAAAATCCTCAAGCCATACTCTATTCAAGTTCATGCTATCACCGAACTGGAGTTACTGTGATTCGCCCATCTGTTGGCGCACTACCAGCAGGCAACTCTGTAACCACCACAGGCGTACAAAAAATCGTATTGACTTCCCCAGCCACATTGCCCCCGGTTCCTATACCTCCCGCCCCGCCGTTGTAAGTAGGGGTACCTCCCGTACAGGCGTTAGCACCCCTACCTCCTGTAGCTCCTGCAACTGCAACAACCCTCCAGGTGGCAGGTCCTACTGCAAGTGCTGTTACTTGTCCTGAGCTTCCCCCTCCGCCTGCAGACCCACAACCAGCCACTGCACTCGCCTCTGCACCTGTAGGTTGACCCTGCGTTCCTGCTATAAGTGGATTCACGCCAGCAACGCCAATACCACCACCACCTCCAAACCTAGGGGAGAGATTTGAATTTCGCCCATCTCCTCCATTATTTCCTCTACGACCTATAAAATAGGTAATTTCATCTGCGGTGTTGGCCACTGCTATACTACACCATTGAGTACGAACTTGGCCTCTATTCCCAAGCACAGAGGCTTCATTACCATTTCTTGTAGAAGAACCAGAGCCACCTCCATTACCGCCACTTCCAGAAACTACAGTAACAAAAATAGTTCTAATGTCGTCTGGGAGTTCTATAGTAGTGTTGGTCCCAACGTTAGTGAAAATGATACTATCAGGATTATCTGGATCTACAGTGCCAGCACCAGCTTGATTTATAACTAAATTCCTACTTATTCCTTGGGTAGAAAAAACAATAGTTGCGCTTCGAGCGAAAGCAGTACTACCCTGTGCTGCAACTGTAATTGTAATTTCATCAGTAAGACCACCACCTCTATTTTTAGTGAGCGAAATCCAACTTGGAATGCCCGAGGCTGACCATGGAAAACCCTGACCTGTTAGATTTAGCTTAAATATTGTAGAAGCTCTTGTGGTGGTGACCCTGGAATGAGCAATCCGAAAGATCGTTACTGGAAACAACACAGAGGAGGAAGCGGGAGATGAACCTGATGTATTTTCAGCTATCACTCTATAATGATAATTTGTAGTATTAGCAGCACTTACATTATTATCTGTGTAAACAGTTGTTGCACCAGCAACACGAGCAACAGAGCCTATTCTATTCGCAGGTGTCACAGCAAAAGCTACTGTACTATCCCTATGTATAGTGTAAGAACTCGCACCAGTAACATTATTGATATTAACCCTAGCCCCAGAACCTGCAGTATCTGTGGCATCAAATCTACTACCCACAGAAGCAATGCTTGGTTGGGTTGGTAAAGTAAGAACTGTGATATCTGCAGGCTCTGATTCCCCACCTGCGTTTACAGAAGTAATTTTATAGTAATAACTTGTACCAGATTGTAAATTTGAATGCCAATGAACTTGGGTTGCAGATGCAGAAACACGTTGATTATCCACTAGCCTATTAGCAGCACTTGGAGTGAAACCAGAGGAAACAGTGGTAAAATAAATATTATAATGAGTGACTGTATTCCCAGGAGTCCAATTTAACACTATTGAATTACTTCTTTCTGTGCTTGCAGTAGCACTTAGGGATGTAGGTTTCGCAGGTGGGGTTGTTGCCATAATGACATTAGAGGCCAAAGAATCGCCTCCAGTATTGGTAGCCACAACCAAATAATGATAGGAAGTAGAAAGGGCTATAGTTCTATCATTATACGTAGTAGAAGCAATACCTGTTGCTAAAAGGGGGCTTGAAGTAGAGACTAGAGGGCTTGTATCCCTATAAACTTTGTAACTAGTTGCTCCCCCTGAACCAGGTGCTGACCAACTTAGACCCACACTTAACCAGTTCACAGCTGTGGTCATCAATACCCTTGGAGGAGTAGTTATGATAGTTGTGGGGTTAGGTGTAGCGAGAACGGAGGCCAAAGATTCACCCGCAGGATTCACATTAGTCACTACATAATAATAAACACGAGAATTTAGGGTGCTCGTGTCATTGTATGAGCCTACAAGTGTATTACCTATACGATTGGCGGCAGTAATCTGAACAGGGTTTATTGCTGAACGATAAATATTGTAACTAGTAGCTCCATTTACGAGTGTCCAACTTAAACCCACCACAGTACTGTAGGCTGTGGTAGTGATATCTACAGAAGCAGGTGGGGTGGGGAATGAAGTTACAGAAAGGGTACGGGAAGTGAGCAGAGAATCTCCCGAAGCATTGTTAGAAAGTATAGTATAGTAATAAACTTGATTATTTACTACACTCACATCACTAAAAGTAGCCACACTAACTGTGGCTAAGGGTGCCCCAGCCGTACTAATATTAGCAGAGACGCTAGAACGATATATTTTATAGCTTATTGGGCTCGTGCCTCGAGAAGAAGCCCAAGATAAGAAGATATATGTCGGTCTTGCATTTACATCAAACAAAGCAGGGGGGGCGGGACGAGCAAGCACAGAGACAGTCGCAGAGGCTAGATCTGATTCTCCTATGTGATTACGAGATTTTAAAGCATAATAGTGCATACTACCTGCTAAAAGTGTAGTATCAGTATAGTTTAGTGTAGAGGTATTCACAGGAACAATTGTTGAAGTATCCACAGAGGAATTGTAAGAGCGATATATATTATAATCCGTTGCATTAAAGGCTGCATTCCAAGAAAGGACTGCTTGGTTCATGGCATTCAATGAAATCGTTAAACCCGTCACTTGTACAGGTACTAAAAATGGCGTTAGGCCCACCAATTCTGAAGATCCAATAATGACACTGCTATTCGTTCCCTCCCAAGTTAAGTGATTGGCACGAGTGAGAGCAGTAGTCGGAGCGGCATTCAAGGCATAGACTCTAATCCTATAGTAAGTTGAAGGTATAAAACCATTCCAAAAGCTAGCATCAGCAGCTATAGCCTGTGCATTGCCACCACTATCGCCAAAATTTGCACTAGCTGTGCCCGCAGTAGAGTTTACACTAAGGGTAGTTCTCGGAATGCCTGTAAGTATCAAAGCAGGGGCATTCGGTGCAGTGCTCGCCCATACAAGAACAGTATAGCTCGTCGCTCCCCAAGCACTAGTCCACGAGAGGCGAGGGAAAATAGCATCCCCACCATTCGCCTTCGCTACCGCCAGGCGGAAAAAAGAGCCAGTGGCATCAATATGGGGAGATGATAAAACAAAACGAGGGGCTGTTAGGACGCGTATAGTGCTCACCCCTATAACTGTTGCATCATTATCCCAAGTATCAAAATTAACACTCGTCAAAGAAGTAGTAGGGGCCCCATTATAAGCAACAAGCTTGAAGATATAATTAGAGTTAGGAAATAAGCCCGTCCATCCCGCTCGTGCAAATGAATTCAATCTAAATAAGGAGGCCCCTATAGAAAAATCAGCATTATTACCATTATTTTTAAGAATTCTAAAGGCACTAGGCGGTATATTTTCTACTAATAAATGAGCCCTATTCACAGCCCCTAAACTTGAAACAATAAGGGCATAATTAGAAGCAAAATGGGCACTCATCCAAGTCAATTCAGGGAAACGAGAACGTCCATTCAAATCAGTGTCATTAAATTCATTTTCTATACGACGTGAAACAACATCTACATTCCCTGAAGCTAATACAAAAGGTTGTACCCCACCTACCGTTAGAACCGAAGTTCCAATGATTCGCGATGGATTGTCACCTAAAGTTGGCCATGTAGAAAAGTTAGCATACGTCAGAGCAGGATTAGGTGCTTGGTTCAAGGCATAAAGTCTAAAGGTATACAAACTAGGATTTTGAGAAAAACCCGACCAAAATCTATTTCCATCAGCTGGATTTTGTATAGCCGTTCCACCACTACCACCGAAATTAGCAGCAACAGAGCCATCTGTTTTATTCAAAACGCCAGAGCCAGCAGTAAGACTCATTCCATTGATTAAGGCATGTGCCCTACCTAAATTATCTGATACGATAAGTGCATATTGAGTAGCTTGATCAGAAGAATTCCATGTAAGTTTAGGAAAACGTCCCCTACCTCCTAGATTGCTACTCGCAAATTCTACGGGCAGAACAGATGAGTTTGCATTAAAGCCATTATCTGTTTGACTTGAACTCAATCGAAATGGCCCACCAGCTTGTGCTCTAATTTGATTTACAGCTAAGATAATACCCGTGTTAGGAGAGTTGTTGTCTGTTTCCCATGTAGCAACATTTGTCCTTGATAAGGCGGTAGTGGGATTCTGACTCAGAGCAAAAACTCTAAATGTATACGTCCTAAGCGCATCAAAGGCATTCCAAAAATCACCATCAGCAGATAGGGCTTGGGCTTGCCCATCACTATCTCCAAAATTATTAGCTCTCAGTCCATCATTTCTCTGTACCCTAAGTCTATTTTGTCCTATACCCGAAAGTAAAAGATAACTAGTGCCCGTAGTAGCGTCTCTCACGACTAAAGCATAGCCCCTCGCTCCTGTAACACGAGGCCACATTATATTAGGGAAATTAGCCACTCCGCCATCTGACATTTTATTAAATGACATAGGTAAAACGGAATTATTTGCAAAGTCACTAGAAGAAACGGTAAACCCAGGTGCTGAAGTGGCACGAACAGTTGCCACAGAAACAATAAAATTATTATTTTCCCATGTTGTAAAATTAGCGGCCGTCAAAGGAGAACCTGCGGGTACATTTCCGTGAGCAATCACTTTGAATGTATAGGTTGTATTTGCTGAAGGAGGACTCCATGCTATAACTTGATTACCAATAGCATTAAAGTTTGCAGCAGTACCAGCATTTTTAGATACTCCTAGACTGCTTCCATTCAAATTTGAAACTATAAGCCTTGCTACATTAGCAGAATCTAAAACTATAAGGGAGTACCTAGTCGCCCCAACTGCACTATTCCAAATTAAACGAGGGAAATAACCATACCCCCCACTTCCTGTATCACTAAACATAGGGAACAACCTTGTATTCGCATCCAGCCCCTCAGTGTCAGTATTTCCTATGTCTAAATTAAACGCAGGGGCACCTGTGGCTGTAATCTCTGTCCCACCCAATACACTAGCATTACCATCAGCCCAAGTTGTAAAGTTTGCTGCAGTAATACCAGGATCCGCAGCTGTATTTAACACAAAAAGTCTAAACCTATAATTCACACCAGGAGCAAAACCTGTCCAACCCGTCGTCCCATAACTATTCATTACTGGAGTGCCTGTGGCACCAAAGCCCGTAGCCCCACTTGTACCATCATTCAAAGGAATAAAGGTCCTTGCGTTAGATATGCCCCTAAGTATCAAATTTGCCCTCGGTGTTGCTGTAGTATCAGATACAACTAAAACAAACTGTTGAGTTCCCGTTGGAATATCCGCACTCCAACTTACTCTTGGGAAAGCATTTCTACCACCAAAGGTAACAGTAGAAAAACGTAAGGAGGCGACATCGGCATCATCCACACCGTCATTACTAGCACTTGACGTTAAAGTAAAGGCATTACCAGTAGAGGCCCATATCTCACTAACCCCTAACACATTATTAGCAAAGGTGGTCTCAAAAGTATTATAATTCGCTACAGAAAGGCCAGGTGTAGTGGCGGTATTCATCGCATAAAGTCTATAATTATACTGCTGATTCGCATTCGCTGCAATCCAAGTACTTACCGCAGGAAGGGCTGCATTATTTGTAACAAGGGTACCTATGCCATTAAAGCCTGTAGCACCTGCACTACCATCGTTATTAGGAATATTCCAAACCGTTCCATTTATACCTTGTAAGAGCAAGTGAGCATTTGAGTTATTTGTCTGCCTCACAACTAACACATAGCTAGAGGCTCCAAAGGCACTCGTCCAAGCTAAGCGAGGAAACCTACCCAAGCCGCCCAAAGAAGTTTTAACAAAGGCTGTAGGCATAATAGCATTCAACCCAGGCATAAAACCATCTGTACCTGCGGCTGCCCCCAAAGAAGAAACAAGCAAGAAGCTAGGCGAGGCTGTACTACGAAGCTCACTTGAACCAAGGATAAAATTTCTATTCGCAGGAAGGGTATCCCAAGTAGCAAAATTTGCAGTAGTTAAGGCCGTAGCGGGAGTGCCTCTGTAGGCCACCAATCTAAATACATAATTTCCCGCTGCCCTTGCAGGAGTGAAGCCAGCAGGGGTTACAAGCGTGCCTATACTCCCTAAACCTGTAGCATTAGCATTGCTTCCATCATTTTTAGATATCGAAGAGGTATCAGATGAAATGGCATTAATCAATAAACGAGGGGTTGCGGGGGCGTTTAAATCATAGACTATCAAAGCATAGTTACTCGCACCTGCACCACTCACCCAGTCCAATGCAGGGAAGCGACCCAAACCACCATCACTCCTATTTGAAAACTCTAAAGACATAGTTTCACCTGCATTAAAACCATTTCTTGCCACACTTGAGGTTAAATTAAACGCAGGGGCACCTGTGGCTGTAATCTCTGTCCCACCCAATACACTAGCATTACCATCAGCCCAAGTTGTAAAGTTTGCTGCAGTAATACCAGGATCCGCAGCTGTATTTAACACAAAAAGTCTAAACCTATAATTCACACCAGGAGCAAAACCTGTCCAACCCGTCGTCCCATAACTATTCATTACTGGAGTGCCTGTGGCACCAAAGCCCGTAGCCCCACTTGTACCATCATTCAAAGGAATAAAGGTCCTTGCGTTAGATATGCCCCTAAGTATCAAATTTGCCCTCGGTGTTGCTGTAGTATCAGATACAACTAAAACAAACTGTTGAGTTCCCGTTGGAATATCCGCACTCCAACTTACTCTTGGGAAAGCATTTCTACCACCAAAGGTAACAGTAGAAAAACGTAAGGAGGCGACATCGGCATCATCCACACCGTCATTACTAGCACTTGACGTTAAAGTAAAGGCATTACCAGTAGAGGCCCATATCTCACTAACCCCTAACACATTATTAGCAAAGGTGGTCTCAAAAGTATTATAATTCGCTACAGAAAGGCCAGGTGTAGTGGCGGTATTCATCGCATAAAGTCTATAATTATACTGCTGATTCGCATTCGCTGCAATCCAAGTACTTACCGCAGGAAGGGCTGCATTATTTGTAACAAGGGTACCTATGCCATTAAAGCCTGTAGCACCTGCACTACCATCGTTATTAGGAATATTCCAAACCGTTCCATTTATACCTTGTAAGAGCAAGTGAGCATTTGAGTTATTTGTCTGCCTCACAACTAACACATAGCTAGAGGCTCCAAAGGCACTCGTCCAAGCTAAGCGAGGAAACCTACCCAAGCCGCCCAAAGAAGTTTTAACAAAGGCTGTAGGCATAATAGCATTCAACCCAGGCATAAAACCATCTGTACCTGCGGCTGCCCCCAAAGAAGAAACAAGCAAGAAGCTAGGCGAGGCTGTACTACGAAGCTCACTTGAACCAAGGATAAAATTTCTATTCGCAGGAAGGGTATCCCAAGTAGCAAAATTTGCAGTAGTTAAGGCCGTAGCGGGAGTGCCTCTGTAGGCCACCAATCTAAATACATAATTTCCCGCTGCCCTTGCAGGAATAAAACCAGCAGGGGTTACAAGGGTACCTACACTACCTAAACCTGTAGCATTAGCATTGCTTCCATCATTTTTAGATATCGAAGAGGTATCAGATGAAATGGCATTAATCAATAAACGAGGGGTTGCGGGGGCGTTTAAATCATAGACTATCAAAGCATAGTTACTCGCACCTGCACCACTCACCCAGTCCAATGCAGGGAAGCGACCCAAACCACCATCACTCCTATTTGAAAACTCTAAGGACATAGTTTCACCTGCATTAAAACCATTTCTTGCCACACTTGAGGTTAAATTAAACGCAGGGGCACCTGTGGCTGTAATCTCTGTCCCACCCAATACACTAGCATTACCATCAGCCCAAGTTGTAAAGTTTGCTGCAGTAATACCAGGATCCGCAGCTGTATTTAACACAAAAAGTCTAAACCTATAATTCACACCAGGAGCAAAACCTGTCCAACCCGTCGTCCCATAACTATTCATTACTGGAGTGCCTGTGGCACCAAAGCCCGTAGCCCCACTTGTACCATCATTCAAAGGAATAAAGGTCCTTGCGTTAGATATGCCCCTAAGTATCAAATTTGCCCTCGGTGTTGCTGTAGTATCAGATACAACTAAAACAAACTGTTGAGTTCCCGTTGGAATATCCGCACTCCAACTTACTCTTGGGAAAGCATTTCTACCACCAAAGGTAACAGTAGAAAAACGTAAGGAGGCGACATCGGCATCATCCACACCGTCATTACTAGCACTTGACGTTAAAGTAAAGGCATTACCAGTAGAGGCCCATATCTCACTAACCCCTAACACATTATTAGCAAAGGTGGTCTCAAAAGTATTATAATTCGCTACAGAAAGGCCAGGTGTAGTGGCGGCATTCATCGCATAAAGTCTATAATTATACTGCTGATTCGCATTCGCTGCAATCCAAGTACTTACCGCAGGAAGGGCTGCATTATTTGTAACAAGGGTACCTATGCCATTAAAGCCTGTAGCACCTGCACTACCATCGTTATTAGGAATATTCCAAACCGTTCCATTTATACCTTGTAAGAGCAAGTGAGCATTTGAGTTATTTGTCTGCCTCACAACTAACACATAGCTAGAGGCTCCAAAGGCACTCGTCCAAGCTAAGCGAGGAAACCTACCCAAGCCGCCCAAAGAAGTTTTAACAAAGGCTGTAGGCATAATAGCATTCAACCCAGGCATAAAACCATCTGTACCTGCGGCTGCCCCCAAAGAAGAAACAAGCAAGAAGCTAGGCGAGGCTGTACTACGAAGCTCACTTGAACCAAGGATAAAATTTCTATTCGCAGGAAGGGTATCCCAAGTAGCAAAATTTGCAGTAGTTAAGGCCGTAGCGGGAGTGCCTCTGTAGGCCACCAATCTAAATACATAATTTCCCGCTGCCCTTGCAGGAGTGAAGCCAGCAGGGGTTACAAGCGTGCCTATACTCCCTAAACCTGTAGCATTAGCATTGCTTCCATCATTTTTAGATATCGAAGAGGTATCAGATGAAATGGCATTAATCAATAAACGAGGGGTTGCGGGGGCGTTTAAATCATAGACTATCAAAGCATAGTTACTCGCACCTGCACCACTCACCCAGTCCAATGCAGGGAAGCGACCCAAACCACCATCACTCCTATTTGAAAACTCTAAAGACATAGTTTCACCTGCATTAAAACCATTTCTTGCCACACTTGAGGTTAAATTAAACGCAGGGGCACCTGTGATGTTTAAATCAGGTGAACGAACGACTATTCCAGTAGCATTTGTACTAGCCCATGTAGTATACGAATTTCTATCCAAGCTAGCAAGGGCAGCAACCCCTGTTGCATTTAACGCATATAGATTAAAAGTATAATTATGTGAACTTTCAAAACCTGTCCAACCTCCATTTGCAATGTCATATGAATTGGGGACAAGGGTTCCATTTGTCTGCATGGCCGCAAGGCTACCATCATTATTCTCTATTTGATTTCCTGCCTTTACCGTAGAAATATTTCTAATAATTAACTTCGCCATAGAGGATGTATTATCCCTAACAATAAGTAAGAGACTTGTGGCTGCGGCGGGAACAGCTGACCAAGAAATTTGAGGGAAGAAGCTTCGACCATGATCCCTTGTAGAAGAAAATGCTATAGGTGCTATGCCATTACTTCTATCAAAACCATTATTTGCTTGGGAAGATCTTAAAGCAAAAATTCGTACACCCCTTGCTGTTAGATATTGCCTATCAAGAACAAGTCCCGAAGTATTGTTGTCTAATTCAATAGCGGTAGGAGCGACAGGCAAAGCACTACTAAGGGCATATAAACCAAATTGATAGTTTGCTGTATCGTCATCAAGTCCCGCCCAACCCAAACCACCATTCAAAGAAGGGAAGGAGGTTGTTGATAGTGTACCACAGCTACCACCATTACAAGCGGTGTTAAAATCAGGATTTGGCCCAGCAATGAAAGGTATCTCTATTATACTACTAGGAATATTGTACAAGATAAAATGAGTACTCCCTGAACCCCCAAGTTTCCTTACAGCTATAGCATAGCTTTGCGTCCTTACTGGCCCACCCCAAAACCTCAATTTAGGGAAGGCGTTACCACCACCCAAACTAGAAGTAGCAAATTGTGAACTAATCTCATTTCCAGATGTAAATCCGCCATCAGTCTCGCTAGAAATAAATGTTAGTGGAGGAGCTCCTGAAAGTACATTTACCCTTGCAATGCCTAATATATTTGAGGTAGCTGAATTATAATTTCCTGGTGTAAAATTACTGTAATTTGCACTGCTTAAATTAAAGCGAGCAGTCTGTAAACTTGTGGTATCTAAAGCATAAAGAGAGAAATCATAAACTCTATTTTGTTGAAAACCTGTCCAAGAAACCCCATTCGAATTTGGAAGCGTCGTACATGCCCCACAAGTAAAAGCAGGACCTGCCGTTGCAGGAGATAATGGAATTTGTGTAGGTAAGGGCGTTCCATCTATATTTCTTAATAAGAGATTTGCAAAACTTCCCGCTTGATTCACAACGAGTACAAGGCTCCTAGTCCCTACAGGTGTAGTCGCAGACCATTGTAAACCAGGAAAATCATTTAACTGTCCTGTCACCCCAAGATTACTATTAAAGCGTATAGGCAAGCCTGTAGTAGTACTAGGCACACTACCAGCTACTCTATCAATAGTAAAACCTACGCCCGTTCTAGCGTTCATAATCGTGCTTACCAAAACGTTCACCCCACGATGATTATTATTTTGTAACGCATTGATTACAGCAAGCGGGGAAAGTGCTCCAAAATTAACACTTGGCCTATCAATTCCAAATACATAAAATCTATAATCTGTACTAGCTAAATTTAATCCCGACCATTCTTGAGGAATATTAAAATTAGGCCCACAAGATACTAGGCCCCCAGTTCTATTTAAACAATCAGAAGCACCTTGGAAGTAACTAGCAGTTGTGTCGCTGTTTTGAATATTTATCCCTCGAACCGAAGAGCTAATATTCGTTAGGAGCAAAGAAGAATTTGTACCTGCGGTGTCTACCACAGCTACTATATAACTATTTATTGTACTAGGGCCACCTGACCAATTAATACGAGGGAATTGGGATAACCCACCTATATTTGTTGCGAGAAAGGGGTTAGGCACTAATGCAGGCAGAGGATCGAAACCATTCAATGCACTACTCGAGCTCCCAGTAAAAGGTGGATTTCCCGCGGTTCTCTCAATACTTATTGTGGATATAACAGGAGGTCCATTTAAAATATCATGACCTGTCCTTCCAAACGTAGATTTAAATTTATCATCTGTAAAATTTGTAGCTAAATCAGCAATGAGTGCTGGATTCATTCGAGAATTTAGAGCATAAAGATTGAACTGATATACCTTACCTGAATCTAAACCCGACCAATTTGTTGCACCGCTAGAATTTCTCACAAGCTCACCACAAGGAGCAACTCCTAGAGTAGTTTGATTTATACAACCTGTTGTAAAGTTCGGATTGGGGCCAGCTATAGCTAAAATTTCATTGTTAATATTATTAGGGATATTTGCTAAAATTAATTTCGATGCACTAGTCACTTTATCTATAACAACTAAGGTATAAAATAAGGTCCCTGAAGGCTGATTAGACCAACCGATATAAGGAAAACTATTCGTTTGTCCAGGCTCTAGAGTATCGCCATTCAATGCTACAGGAAGCGGGGTAGTGGCAGGAATATCTGTATCTGCCTTTGAATTACGTATTCTCATTTGAAAGCTATCTACTCCCCTAACTGTAATCACTGCCTTATTTATATTCCTGTTTCCTATAGCAGTTCTGTATGACGATGTTTCAAAGGCACTAGTTGTAGTGGGGATAGTAGCACTGTAATCATTCGTATTCAGAGCATAAAGGGTAAAGGTATAGCTACCGCCGACGCCAGGACCTGCCCATCCTGAAGCAAAGGTAGGAAAACTTGGATTAGGAACAAGGGCTGTACCACAAGGGCCATTACATCCAGAGAGAAAAGTACTTGTTCCATTAAAAGTTAATCTAGGTAACTCACTACCTATAATATTTACTGGTATATCGTATAAAAGTAAATGTAATTGGGCACCTCGTGTAACATATAAAACATAGCTCCTAACGTCAGAAGTCCCCCCTGCCCATTTTAGGTTAGGGAAATAATTTTTATCGACCTGACTGAACTCAATGGGTATGGGAGTACCCGCATCAAAACCACCAGCACTTGCACTAGACCAAAGTGTAAGAGGTGTAGTAGCAGAACGACCCACAGCAACAGCCAAACCAAGAATTGCATTGTTTGCATTACCCCCAAAGGTACTGATAAAATCTTCTTCTCTGTAAATATTTCGTAAATTAAAAGTATTCGGTAAGGTCGAAAAGGTCATTGCGTAAAGACTAAACCTATAATTACGATTTGAATTAAACCCCGTCCAACCGACCTTATCAAAAGAATTAGTTTCCAGGGCCCCTATCGTTAGCCAAATATTCACCCCATCTATCATTTTAGGAATATTTGTATTCGTCTTAGCTATATCTTTTAAAATTAAATGTGCCTCTCCAGTATCATCATCTGTAACTATTAAAATAAAACTTTCAGTACCTGGCGGAGCAGTGTTAAGCCACTGTAACTGAGGAAAACTATTACGCTGACTTGGAACAATCGTATTATTATTAAATTCAAGCGACATGACTTGACTTGCAGGAGGTTGCATTATACTTCTAAGTCCATTTTCACTCGAACTAAGTCTAAAAATTTGGCTCCCTCTAATACTCGTTTGACTTGAGGCAAAAATGAAAGAATTGTAATTTCTTTCAAATTCTGCCCTATCTAAGTTAATAGCAGGCGTAGTTGAATAATCTGAATTACGCAACGCGTATAATTTAAATTCATAAGAGGGATTCGTAAAGGCACCCGTCCAAGCCTCAGAACTAAACGATGTACTAGCCCACTGACAAGATGGACAAACAGAAAGGACATCAGGCATAGGTCCAACAACGCGAGGTAAGCCATTAAAATGGTTCGGTATATTATACAACATTAAATGTGTTCTTTGATTAGCACCTATACCACTAGTAACAGAAAGGGCGTATGAGCCGATAGATCTATCACTACCACCATTCCAATATAATTGAGGGAAACTATTAATCCCACCAAAACCATAACGATTAAACTGAGATGGAATTAAACCTACAGGTGGGCCTGAAGCAAAACCTGTATTCAAGCCCACGCTTGACCAAAGAACTAGAGGTGCCACCCCTGCCCGTCCCTGAATAGAAGTATAAGCAAGGAGATTTTTACGAACACCAACACCATATGTTGACATAAACCCTGTCTCATCTGAATTTGCTATCGTCAAAGGTGGATTCAGAACAGCTACATTCATCGCATAAAGTCTAAATTTGTAGGTTCTCTCTGGGCTAAATCCCTTCCACTCTGTCCCACTAGAATTATTCGTTATACTCCCAATCGTAGCCCATACTACATCTGATGTTTGAGCTCTAATGAAATTACTAGTACGAGGAATATTTGAAAGTAAAAGATTTGAAGTAGGGTTTGCAGGATCGGTAACATCATTTACTATCAAAACATAACTCTGTACACCAGATACATTATTTGACCACGCCAAAGCAGGAAAATGATTCAACTGACCTCTCACATTTGTGTCAGCATTGAAACGTACAGGCATAGAGGCATTGATATCAGTAGCCAAGGGGGTGAAACCACCACCATAAAAACTTATGTTTTGGTTAGAATTAAGAATAAAGGGTGTAGGGCCACGTACACTAATTGAACTACGTGAAAGAACATGTTGCGCCCCAGGCTTACTAAAGTCTCCCCCTTCTTCAAATTGAGAAGTACTGGAAACCCTTAAAGAAGAATAATCATCCGTATCTAATCCAAAAATTCTAAATGTGTAGATAACACTGGCATCAGGAGCACTCCAAGTCGCTTCATGATTAGAATTTAAAGCAAGCAATCCGCACCTAACGCCACCACAACCATTATTAAAATCAGTGCCACCAGAAAAATCTAATCGTTCTATAGTATTTCTTGATGTAAGCCAATTTAGAGTATCAACCTTAGGTAAGCCATAAAGCAATAACTGTGTTTTACCATTTGCCCCAGTAACAGACAACGCATAACTTTTAATTAAAGAGCCACCCCCTATCCAATGTAATTTTGGGAAGAAATTCAATCCACCTATGCTAGGATTACTAAACATATGCGAAAGCACTCCTGGAGCCAAAGCGGGGGGGCTAGACAGAAAACCCTCTCCAACATTACTTGTTGACCAAAGATAAAGGGGTGGCGAATCCGTGGTAACATCCAAGTACGTTGCACCATTAATGAAGGGTTGATAATAAAAAGAAAAACTAGATGCCGTATACGTAGTAAGAGAAAGGGGTGGATTTAAGTTTGGAGTATTTAATGCATACAATTGAATGCGATATCTTCCCTCGGGTGCAAAACCTGTCCATCCCATAACCCCAAATGAATTTTCTCCCCAAACACATCCCACACACCCTGAAGTAAAAATGGGGTGTGCCCCTGGAGTAGGACCAGTGGTGTATGGTAAACCTGTTTGAGGGATACCAGCATTGCTAAAGGGAATATTGGATAGTAGTGCCTGTGCTTGCAAATTTTCTAAATTTGTAACCACCAAAGCATAAGAACGAGTAGGCGTACTTGTAGGATTAGGGGCATTAGACCAATTCAAAAAGGGAAAATCATTTTTTTGTTCAGGATGGCCACCTAAGGCTTGAAATTTATGAGGAACAGGAACATTTTCTGTAGATTGAAAGCCATTCGGTAAACTAGAAGACAAACTAAAAGGAGGCGATCCTCGGGCGGTAGTCACCGCGGTATACCTAACCTTACTAAAATAGTTACCACCAAGCTCAAATTGTGCCACACTATTAACTGGAATAGTTGTCGTGTCACTTGTATCCAAAGCATAAAGTTTAAATGTGTAGGATTCCATTGAATTAGGTCCCGACCATCCATTGACCTCAAAGTCATTCATAGTGGCCACGCAAGTAGGACAAACTGCCCTAAAATTAGGATTGGGCCCTAAAATACGGGGGAGTTCAAAACTCGTATTAGGTATACCGTGAAGAAGAAGATGCGTTCTATTCGCTCTAGTTACTGCCAACACATAACTTTTAATCACAGATGAACCACCGTACCAAGCAATATAAGGGAAGTTATTCGCCCCTCCAGAAGATGTTTGGTTAAATTCTATAGGCATGGTTTGAAGAGAAAGACTTGGTGGACTAGATGCAAACCCCCCAACACTAGCTACACTAGACCAAAGGCCTAGGGGTGAGATGGAGGCCGTGACCTCTGTTCTAGCTACTCCTCTCAAAATACTTGAATACGCTACTCGTAAAGCAGTATCCGTATAATTAGCTATACTCAATACCGGGTGTGTAGCAGGATCTATATTCGCAACATTCAAGGCATATAAATTAAATTGATACGTTCTACCAGGTACAAATCCCGACCAATCTCGACCAAAACTATTTTGAGCAACCAAACCTACCGTACTCCAAATAATAGGGATAGGTTCATTACTTTGTTTATTTATAATATTAGCTTCATTAGCATAATTAGATAATAACAAGTGGGCAGCCCCACTTACTTTATCTTTCACTACCAAAACATAAGAAAGAGTTAAAGAGGGAGGCGCACTCCAGTTTAATGAAGGGAAATTGCCCTTTTGCGAAGGGGTATTTAAATGGGCATTAAACTCAAGGGGCAAGTCTCCTTTTTGAGTTTCTGTGTCGGGAATGAAACCTCCACCATGAGTATTTAAACCTGAAGTCAAACTAAAGGGAGGGGATGACACTCCTGTAGTTACAGCACGATCTGAAGTACGATTTAAAATATATACAGCATAATCTCCACCCACCTCAAATTGACTTGGACTACTAACTTTTTTTGAGTATGTATTCGTATTTAACGCATAGAGTATAAACTTTAGCTCCACCCCACCACGTTCAGGGCCACTCCAACCCGCCTTCCCAAATGAATTCGTAGCCCAAACACAAGTCGGACAATTATTAGATATCGCTATTTCAGGATTTGGTCCATCTGTAAAAGGTAAGCCTGTATACTCAGGGGGAATACCATAAAGCAAGGCGTATGTTTTATTTTGTCCTACAACAGCTAAGACATAACTTTTTAGCTTAGGTACACTCGGACCATTTTTCCAATTTAGAAGAGGGAAATGGTTCAAACCCCCCGCTACTTCTTGACTAAAACTTACATCTAAAATACGATCTGGATTAAAGCCAAAAATTTTCGCACCGCGAACACTCATGACAGAAGTTATGCTCAAGGGGACACTTGCACCCGTAGCAGTAATCACTGCACTATCTATAATTTGATTCGAGCCACTTGGCCCATAAGTACTCACAAAGCTACTATAACTGGTAGGGGGAGCAGGAGCTACTTCCCAACGCATAGCAAATAAAGTAAAGGTATAGTCTACACTAGAAGCGATACCTGTCCACCCCCTAATACCAAAGGAATTTTGTGCTACTTTACCATACCCCGAAGGAAAATCAGGACTACCAAAAGAAGTACTAGGCGGAGTAGGTAGGGTACCCGGTAACCAATCTAAGGAAATTCTACTTTTGGGTATGTCATACAAAATTAAATTAGAACCATTAATAGAATTACTGACTATAAGAACATAGCTACCCACTTCAGGGGGAGTATTTACCCAAGATAATTTAGGGAAATTATTTTGAGCTTGTGAACTAAATTCTTCAGGAATGAGCCCACCTTGATCAAAGCCCCTATCATCTTTTTTAGAAATAAGACTAAAGGGTGATGTAGCATTAGCAACCAAATAGGCCTTAGCTATAAATGAAAACGGTGGTCTAGGATTTTCTAGATCAGATATAGTTGGGGCAGGGAACAAAGGAAGATTAGCTTGACCAAGGGCATATAATGTAAACTTATAAGGTCGACCTGGAAGCGACGTTCCTGCCCAACCACGTCCCCCATTGATACCAGGAAAACTATTAAAGCCCACAACCACACCTGAAGACCAAACTGTATTAAAGTCGGGATTAAAACCAGAAATCTTAGGAATTACAAAACTTTCACTGAAGGGTATGTTATATAAGAAAAGATGAACATCTTCTCCCTGCGTAGCCACTAAAGCCAAGCTTTTAGCCTTAGTAGGTGCACTACGCCAAACAAGGGAGGGGAAATTATTTTCATGCCTCTGACTAAATTCAGTAGGTATTAATCTATTGGTAAGACTACCTATAGTATTAGCCTGAAGAACAAAGGGAGAGTTTAAAGGTACTGGATTAGGCACAAAGCTTGCTTCTGAATCTAGTTTATCCCTTGTAGCTAAACAAAATAAATGATGTTCTTGATTACAAGGTTTTGCAGATTTTGTAAAGTTTTGTTTACGGATTGTTGCCAAAACATTATCACTATACTCATTTGATACAGAACCTATAGCTCCCAAAACATCAGCTGATTTTGAAGTACCGTGGGCACAGTTATTTACTGTATCATAGGTCCCATCCGCATTAGTAAAAGTATAGAAATCCCCCTCATCGCTTGTATCTTTACTTAGATAAGATTTAAATAAAGTCTGAACACTAGGTATCGCATATTCACCCTTTTCATTTATTCGATTTAAATCTTTTGCATTAAAAGTCAATAACTCACGAGTAGGAGTATTAGAGGACTGAGAATTGGCATAATAATAAACCTGCACTTGACTAGAGTCTGCAAAGTCAAACCCTCCTTTAGAAGTAAATATATCCCTAAAATTATATTCAGACGTTGAGCCGAGTATTTTTGCTGTATAAGGAACAAAAGCGTCATTCTGTAAATTAGTATTTGAAAGAAGGAGAGAAGCACAAGTTCTAGAATTTACCTTATCTCCAGAAACTTTACCAGCATAATAAATAGCCAAGGGGGTATTTACGGAAATAGTACTATCAAAAGCTTCTCCTTCAGGAAGTACTAGGGTACCCCCTACGCTCGAATTACAATAAAGTAATAAAAAGGCTACAAAGAGAAGAGGTAAAAAAAGTAGAAACCTCTGAGGGTAAATAACACTACGTAATGACATATTTAAGCTTCCTAAACCTGACCCAAAAAAGCCACACAACCTTATCTATCGTAGTATACATCATACAAACGTCAATCTTTTTTATAAAAAATTTCAAATATAAACTATAGAAATTATGATACTCATATAGCTTATTTTAAGTCAGCCTTTTAGGTTTAAAAAATACATTCTTACAAAATATAATACAAATATATAAATAATACGAGTACATTATCTCAAAAATTAAAAAAATACAGTTATTATTTTACGAAATAGGCTATAATTGCCTATTTCATTTAGTTTTCTGTCCCTTAAATATTTAGTATAAATGAAACCAATGATTTTTAATTAGACTTCTGAAAGGAAATTAAATTGCATCATAAAAGCAAATCCATAATAAAAAAATTAAAATAAACAACACCATTTAGATATAAATCTTTTTCTCCTATACAACAATTACGTAAAAATACGTAAAAATTCTATCATTTTCTCAAATATTTATAACCGAATAGGTTAATAGCTTCATTTTGCTATACAAATGACGTTTAACGTAGTAGAACAGAGGGCAGGATTAGGTGAATTTATTCTAGGAAGTGTCATATATTGACCATATGTAAGTGCTTCTGTAGTTGTTGAATTCCTACAACTAGAACCAGAGACATAATTCCCATTAGAATCAGAAAAGGACCAAATCGTTGCATTTGAACTCAAACCTATTTGTGAAAAAATAGACAGTGCGGCAGAAGTAAAAGAACCATTATCGGAAGAAGTACTAGTGGCGATAGAATCCCAAGAAGAAGTGGTAGTATTGTAAACACTTTGCCATGTTGTTGAAGAAATATTTAATCGTAAAAAATCACCTATTGTTGTTGTGTTTTCGGTTTTAATCCCTGTAGTAGTATTAAAAAGCTCGAACGTACTGCTTTTATCCACAGCAAGGGCATTTGAAATATCATTTCCACCATTTGTATTTAAAACAAAGTTTGCCTGATTCGCAAAATTATAAGTATTAGACGCTCCTAGAAAAAGAGCCGTCCTAAAGCCACTAGAGAACATAGAGCGCGTCAGCACATCCGCCTGACCTGTTAAAGCTAACTGACAAAAATCAAATCCAAAATTACCTGGCCTTGCTCCTGCGTTCCAAATTGTAACAGGTGTGGGTCTATTACTCCTACAATGAAATACTCCTATAGAAATTAAAGAAATGATTATACTTAAATAAACTATTTTTATATTTGTCATACTCACTCCATGTCATAATCGTCATATTTTTTAGATTTTCAGTAAGTTATAGTAAAATTTTGGGGATTTATTTAAGAAGTATAATAGGGTTAAAGTATGTTTCATTGGTCAGAACGAATCTATCTACACGTACATCGTATAATCTATAATAGACGCCGAAAAAAGCAACATCATTTTAGAAACAAATATATTATTTCTGTGGGGAATTTAAGTGTAGGTGGAGTAGGAAAAACACCCCTTACTTCCCTTCTAGCGAACACCCCCCACCTTAGGGAAAAAACTCTCCTTATTTTGAGAGGTTATAAAGCTAGGCTCTCAAAACAAGGTTTACTTTTACCTTCGTTACATTCAAAACTAAGCTCTAAAACTCTTTCTCTCCATTCGCAAAAAAAAAACCTGAATCAACTATGGTGCAAAATTTATTTTTTCTTAGAAAAATATTTTCCTAACACCATACAAAATAAAAGAAGTATTTTGTCTAACGCTAGTATGTCCCCTAAAATAAACTCTAAGGAAGTTGGAGACGAAAGTTTACTTTTAGCTTATCAAACAAGGGCAAAGGTAGCCATATCTAAAAACAGAAAAAGAGCAATAGAAAAATATGGTAAAAATTGTAAATTTATCATTCTCGACGATGCCTTTCAAAATCCCTCTATCTATCATAATCATGAAATTGTTTTATTGGATACCACTAGACCACCCTATGGGAATAAAAATTCTCGATTACTTCCCTTGGGTAGAATGCGTGAACCCCTAGAGGCTCTCAGACGTGCTCATACTATTTTACTCACTCGATGTGAGCTATGTAATGAGAAAGAAATAGAAGCATTACAGAAATTAGTCCAAAAATTTACGAGTCCTAAAACAATTTATCTTGCCTTTACTCTATTTAAAAATTTATATAAAATTGACTTAGAAAATTATTTAAAAAAAAAGAAAGTACACCTAAGCTCTTTTGTACAATCTCCCTCCTCCTTGCCACCAAAAAAAATATACACAAAAACAAATCAAGTAGCCATTCAAAAAAAATATCTTGCTGGAGCCTTTTGTGGCCTAGCAAATCCAAAGCAATTTTTTGAAACTATAGAAAAATATAATCTCGCTCTAACACATAAAATAATTTTCCCTGACCACCACTATTTTACAATAAAAGATATCCGTAAACTGGCAAGTCTGGGTTGTAAACATTGGATCACTACAGCAAAAGATATTATGCGACTTTTACATCGAGAGCCTGAGTTTTATGAAATTCTAAAGGAATGGGATTTAAATTTTTACGAGTGGGCATCTATCATGAAAATAAAAAAAACAAATCCCAAACAAGAAGACTTCTTTAAAAGAGTATTCAAGTGATTAAAACCTATCCATCGCAGGCATGTGCGTATTAGAGATTCACGCACAAAATTGAAGCAAGTATAGCTTTTGAGTTCATAAAGATATTAAGAAGAATTTACAATATTTTATTTTGAAAATAAGCAATGGTCTTTTTAAGGCCCTCATTCAAACAAACACTAGGTTGCCAATCTAACTCCTTTCTGGCTAAATCAATATCAGGTTTACGTTTTTGAGGATCATCTAAAGGTAAGGGTTTAAAAACCATTTTACTTTTAGAATTAGGGACTAACTCCAGAACTTTTTTTGCAAGCTCTATAATTGTAAATTCCTCGGGATTACCCATGTTAACAGGTCCAAAAAAATTTTTAGAATTTTCCATCATTAATACCATCCCCTCCACTAAATCATCTACATACTGAAAACTTCGGGTTTGATTACCCTCTCCGTAAATAGTAAGATCTTTATTAGCTAGGGCCTGAACTATAAAATTAGAAACAACACGCCCATCCTGAGGGTGCATATTTGGACCATAAGTATTAAAAATACGCACTACCCGTATATCTGTTTTATGTTGCCTATGATAATCAAAAAATAAAGTTTCGGCACAACGTTTTCCTTCATCATAACAAGAACGTATGCCTATGGGATTTACCTTACCCCAATAACTTTCTTTTTGAGGATGTTCTTCTGGATCCCCATAAATTTCACTAGTAGAGGCTTGTAAAATTCTAGCCTTAGTTCTTGTCGCAAGTCCTAGCATATTAATAGCACCATGTACATTTGTTTTTATCGTTTGTACAGGATCAAATTGATAATGAATGGGGGAGGCCGGGCAAGCTAAATTATAAATTCTATCTATTTCAATATATAGAGGAAGGGTAATATCATGACGTATAAATTCAAAACGAGGATGAAAAAGTATATCCGCAATATTGTCTTTATCTCCTGTAAAAAGATTATCAACACATATAATTTCATGTCCTTCATTAAGAAGCCTACGACAAAGATGGGAGCCTATGAAACCTGCCCCACCTGTAACAAGAATTTTTAATTTTTGTAAGTACATTAAATCAAGTATCTATAAAATATATTTTATGTCAAAGTAAAATAAGGAACAAATTATATAGTCATTCTGTATCCTTTAGCTAATTCGTAGAAACATTGATTTATACTTATTATAGAATATAAATGTAAAAACTCTAAAAGCAAAAGAAGATTATTTTTATTTTTTTATCGTATCTATAAATACTTTCTGATACATCCCACATAGGATTAATCATGCTAAAATTTAAATGATTAAAGTTTGCGATAAAGTATGCTAGGTAGGCTCATATTAATGATATAAAAAAATGTGGCAGTTGTGACTTCCCTTCATAGTGTAGCCTATTATGAAAGCGAACTTCTCAAAAAACGAAAGTACCCAACTTCAAAGAATTCTTGGACTTAAAGAAGCCCTTGCCATAGTTGTAGGTCGCATTATAGGTTCAGGAATTTTTAGAACACCCGGAACGATTTTTATTGTAGTATCTGGAGTGCAACTTTCAAAGAATCATAGCGAATTTGCCCCCAATCATCTGACATTATTTTTCTTAGTTTGGTTTATAGGTGGAGTGTGTACCTTGCTCAATGCAATTTGTTATGCAGAAATGGTTTCTCTCTTGCCAAAATCAGGAGGGCCCTACGTTTTTTTAAAACATGCCTATCCTGAAATCATTACCTTCTTACGAGGGTGGGCTATGTTTTTTGTTGCTGAAACTGCTTCTATAGTGGCAGTGGCGATTGTATTTCAAGAATTTTTATCCCAAGCGATAGGAAATGACACTCAAATAAAAAAGATACTCTTTTTAATTTCCCCCTATCTCTTAATTTGGATATTTACTTTAAGTTCTTGTTTTGGAGTAAAACTTTCTGGCTGGCTTCAAGACATACTTGGAATATTAAAAATAACTGTTTTGGTAGCTATGGTGGGAATTTTTTTTGGAATTTCAGGCTCCATGAAAAACCTAGATATGAAGTTTACTCCTCAAAAATGGCAATGGGATAGTTTTCTAACTGTTTTTGCAGGTTTACGTTATGCTTTTTTTTCATATAGTGGTTGGGAAGGAGCCACATATATTGCAGAAGAAGTTCGTAAACCTAAGCGTAATTTGCCTCTTTCTCTTTTTATAGGTATAAGTTTAGTCATGCTTTTATATATTCTCATTAATGCTAGCTACATTTATCAACTTGGCTCTATAGGGGTTATGGAGGCAGGTAAAAATGTGGCTGTAGTGGCAATGGAAAGAGCTCTTGGGCTTCATGCAAAATTACTACTCATTATTTTTATTTTAATCAGTACTGCAAGTAATGTAAGTACTCAAATTTTTGTTAAGGCACGCACATGGTTTGCTATGGCTCGAGATAAACTTTTCTTTGCTCCCCTATCTCAATTAAATACAAAATACCACACCCCCAATACTGCCCTTATATACCAAGCTCTTTGGGCTTCTATGCTGCTTAGTTGCTCCTTACTTTACAAAAACTCCTACGAAGCACTCATAGATTATTTTAGTTTTACTTCTGCCCTTTTTAATATCCTTACTTTAATTGCCCTCCCTATATTGAGGAAAAAAATGAGTGCTCAAGAAAGAACTGTAGAAGATACATTTAAGGTACCTTTTTTACCCTTCGTTTTATTTTTAGTTTTATTTATACAGATTAGCTTTCTACTAGTCACTTTTTTTGACAAACCTATAGAATCATTGGTAGGAGTTATTCTCACCTTAAGTGGTTTATTTTTTTATTATAGGAAATTTTTATATAGTTTAAAACAAAACAGATGGACTTGGATGTAAGAAAGTCTATACTATAATCTCTCCTATTTATTTATCTGAGATTGAAAATAATTTTTCATCTTTCCATCCATAGGTAGAAATATCTTGAATTGTTTTAGTAGTTAGATTTTTTTCTATAATTTTTTTAAAGTCAGAAAATATGTTATGCAAGGGACAAGGAGAAATCTTATGACAAGCCTCCCAACCAAAAAAACAATGTTCAATCCTATCCCTTTCGTTAAAAGCTTCTACTATATCCATTAAAAATATTTTCTCAGGCATCTTGCAAAAACTATAACCTTGACCAGGGCCTTTCTTTGATGAAAGTAAGCCTTTCTGTGCTAAGATTTTCAAAACTTTAGATAGATAAGTAGGGGCAATATTCATCGCATTCGCTATATCAATATTACTCATGTAAACTTGATGTTTGTTCCTAGCCATATAAACAAGACTCTTCATAGCATAGTATATCGAATTAGAAAACTTCATATGAATAATTAGTGAAAAATTTTAATTTTTAATGGTGGGAATGTTTAAAAAAATGAAAATGAATACCTACACCATAAAAAATTAAAATTAAACCTGTAAGCAAGATAAATATTGGCTGTGCTAATAAAAAAAATTTCTGATAACTTTGAGGGAATAACCTAAGTCCAATAGATATCGCCATCATCGCAGGCCAAGTACCCAAACCAAAACCAAGCATAAACAAAATGCAAGCGTAAAGCTTTGTGATGCTAAGACTAGCAGTAAGGGCCATATAAACAAAGCCACAGGGAAGCAAACCATTTAGGATTCCTATCAAAAAAAAAGAATTAAAACTTTCTTGCTTATACAAATGATAAAGTGGTTTTTGAATGAAACTTTGTATCCATTTAGGTAAGTGAAGTATTTTTTTTTTCCCCAGTAAGTTGGATATAAAAAATAAAATACAAAGAAAACCAAGCACAATAGAAAAACTATTTTGAAATTTATGTAGATATAAAAGCTCGCCAAAATAAAAAAAAATAATTCCTAGGATTATGTATACACTTACCCTACCCATATTATAGAAAACACGCCCTATCAAAGCCTTTTTTGAGCTAATAGTATGGGCAGGAAGGGCTAGGGCTAGGGGACCGCACATACCCACACAATGAAAACTACCTAAAAAACCAAGACTGCATCCACTAAGAAAATAAGATACATCACTCATAAAAGTAGTTCTTTCAGATAATAATAATTTTCCTTCTCTATTTCATATTCGAGAATAAGCTTCCACTTCATCTTAGATAAAGCTATGTTTTTTCTAAATAAAGCATCCTTTGTTAAAATCTCAAATCTAATATCTTGTGCCGGATCTTTAGTATTATAGAAATAAACTCTTACAAGAAAGGGTTTTTTATATTTTTCAATTTGTTTTTTTTTGTTCTCTTTTTCTTGTATAGCTACTCCCTTCCAAGCATCCGAACCCAATAGGGTATTATTCTCCTCTCTCAAAGCAAGGGACCAATCCACAAGCAAAAAACCATTTTTATATGAAACGCTAGGTGGAGTTTTATACGCCCTCTCCATTGCTATTTTTTTTTGATTCCATAATATGTCTTGCTCATAATAATCAGTTCTTACTAAATCCACACTTTGACGAAAACTAAAAACTGTAAAAGCTATAGTACCCATCATAAACACAATAATACCAAACGATAATCCGTGGGGCCAAAAAAATATTTTCATATTAAACATCATTTATTTTACTATCAGGAGCAATAAAAATAGTTTTAGATTTTGTAACAATTTTACCATTTTCTAAAATTATTATCGTAGGTTGTATTGCTTTATTAGTGCTACCCTTTTCCCAAATCTCTTTAGGAAGTATAAGCAAAAAACGTCTTAAAGAAAAACTCTGCCCTCTAAGTTCTTTTTCCGTATTCAGAAGTTGTAAACGAGCCTTTACATTTTTGGAAAGTTGAGCATCATCAAGATAAAGTTTTAAATCAATATTTTTATTCTGAAAAGTTTTATTGAATAATTTAATCTGATATAAATTAGAAATTTCTCCATTAGGAAGTTTTTGATAAAGTGTACCAGGTTCTCGCAAAACCAAAGCCTCTATCTCGCTCCTTCGTAAAAGCAAAGTAATAAAACAACTCAATAAAATAAAAAAAATAAAAGCATAACCCATATGTCGGGAAGTAAAAATTTTTTTTACTTTATTATGAATGTTCTCTATAGAGGTGTAGCGAACAAGACCCTTCGGAAGCCCTATTTGCTCCATAACATGGTCACAAGCATCAATGCAAGCAGCACATTGTATACATTCTAGTTGTATACCATTCCTTATATCAATACCCGCGGGACAAACTTTTACACACATACCGCAGTTCACACAATCTCCAAACTTTCCTGCTTTAGATATGGTGGTCATGTCGGTTTTGTCTAAAGTTTCTTTACTAAAATTAAGATTTTTCAAAGCAAAAGAGTGTCTAGCCCTATAAGTGGCCCTTGTCTCCCCTCTAACACTATCATAAGTGACTCCTATAGTTTTAGTGTCAACAAGTACAGATTGAAAACGTCCATATGGGCAAGCAAAATGACACACTTGCTCCCTAAAGCGAGCAAAAACTAAAAAGAAAATAAAAGAAAAAAATACAATCATACATAAACCAAGAAAATGTTTACTTGGATGCTCTGTAATGATTGTTAGAAGTTCATCTATCCCAATAACATAAGAAAGAAAAACATTTGCTATAAAAAAAGAAAGTACATAAAAAATGAGCAATTTGCTGACCTTTTTAAATATCTTAACTTGAGTCCAAGGTGAACGATCTAATTCCATTTGCTTAGACGCATCCCCTTCTATCCAATATTCTATTTTACGAAAGAGCATTTCCATAAAAATTGTTTGGGGGCAAGCATATCCACAAAACACTCTTCCAAAAATCGAAGTAAAAAGGACGATAAACAAAATACAACTTAAGAGACCTATAACTATTAAATAAAAATCTTGAGGCCAGAAAACCAAGCCAAAGATGATAAACTTTCTATTCAGTATATCGAACAAAAATAAAGGATGCCCATTCCAACGCAACAAAGGGCCTGAAACAAAAAAAAGCATCAATACATAACTCAGTAAGGTTCGAAATCTATAATATACACCATTTGGCTTTTGGGGGTAGACCCAAGCTCGCTTCCCTGATATAGAAATAGTATTGATATGATCTCGGAAGCCAGGCTCATCTGCTTCTGTAAGAAAGCTAGGATGAGCCACAGACATCTTAGATGTCAAATCTTGATTTGACATTTTTTTTCTCGAGTCGCATCAATTGATTTAGGATTTTCTTGTTTGCTTCCTTGCTTTGAGGCAATGTAACTTGCAATTTGTACAAGTTTTTCTATATCTAACTCTTTTCCGTTTCCGTATGGGATCATACCTTTATCAGGAAAACCCGTACTTATATTTTTCACAATTTCTTCTACGCTACAACCATGTATCCAATAATTATCTGTTAGATTAGGACCTACTAAGCCTCCTAACGTTGGCCCATGGCAACCCACACAAGCTTGCTCAACAAACAAAGCCTCCCCTGCTTTAATAGAAAGTTCATCTGTCTTAAATGACAATTTTTCATCTTTTATGTTAGTGAGGGTATTTTCTAATACATCTTTAATAGGAGCAGATTTTAGTTCTGCTTCATATTCCATTTTAGAAGAGCGATCTCCTGTAAAATGATAGTAAATCACATAAAATACAGAAAAAATTATTGTAAAATAAAATCCCCATACCCACCATCTTGGCATAAAATTATCTAATTCATGTATACCATCATATTCATGATTTAATAATTTATCATCATCTCTTCTTTCATTTTTAAAATTTGACATAGCTATCTCTCCAATTATATATTTTTTATCTTAGTACGTTCTATTTGTAGAAATTTTCCAATTTTCTTCTTTTTTAGAATCAGAAATCCCATGTATATTCATAGAAGCTTCCTTATCTAGAGGCAATAAGGATATACTCCTCCAATAACTTTCTTTGTTTTTAAATACAAGAATCAGCATTCCCATAAAAATCGCAAAAAAAATAAGCAAAGCTAATACAGAAAAGAAAGGTTCTTGCATCGTATTTACTAAAAATTTACTTAACATTGCTATTTACCCCATTTTGTATTTCTTCACTAGACCCATCATTCATGTTTATATTCTTAGGCTTAATATCTTTTCCTAAGCGTTGTAAATAAGCAATCATTGCAATAATCTCTTTATTCGCCTCCACCTTTTGTCCTTCTTTTTCAAGACTTTTAGAAAGAAGGAGTGCTTGAGAATTTAAATCTATAAGGGCCTGTTCATGGTAGTTTTTAGGATAATCTACTCCTATACTTGTTAGAGCCTTAATTTTTTTTGCTGTTAAATTTGTATTCAAATCACTTGTAAGTAACCATGGATAAGCAGGCATTATGGAGCCAGGAGAAGTCAGTCTAGGATCTTTTAGATGCTGGTAATGCCACATATCGCCATATTTACCACCAATTCGATGCAAATCAGGTCCTGTACGTTTAGAGCCCCAAAGGAAGGGATGATCATAAACAAACTCACCTGCTTTAGAATATTCTCCATAACGTTCTGTCTCAGAACGGAAAGGACGTATCATTTGAGAATGACAATTGTTACAACCCTCTCGAATATACAAATCTCTACCTTCTAGTTCAAGAGGGGTATACGGACGAACAGAAGAGATAGTGGGGATATTATTTCGAATTATTACCATTGGGATATATTCAATTAATCCGCCTATCACCACAGCCACTAAAACAAGACCTGTAAAAAGTAAGGGCTTACCTTCTAGTATGCGATGCTTCAATATCCCTTTCTTTGCCTCTTCTTTTTTGATGATTATCAGAGGGCTAGCTTCAGCATCTTCAAAACTCATAAAGGAACCTAAACGAATCGTTTTGTATAAATTTATAGCAAGAATAATGTAACCTGAAAGATACATCAACCCCCCAAGAGAACGTAAAATATACATAGGTTTTATTTGCGTCACTGTATCTAAGAAATTAGGATACTGTAACACCCCTTGAGCAGTAAATTGTTTCCACATCAAACTTTGAGTGATACCCCCTACGTACATAGGGATCACATAAAAAATAAGTCCCAAAGTCGCTAACCAAAAGTGTAAGTTCGCTAGCCTTACACTATATAGTTGCACTCTATAAATGCGAGGGATAATAAAATATAACATTGCCGCCGCTAACCCACCATTCCATGCAAGGGCACCAAGATGCACATGAGCTACAATGTAGTCCGTATAATGCACAAGGGCATTCACATTTTTGAGAGACATCATCGGCCCTTCAAAAGTTGACATACCATAAGCGGTAATACCTACTACTAGAAACTTAAGTACTGGATCTTGACGCACTCGATCCCATGAACCACGTAAAGTAAGGAGACCATTAATCATACCACCCCAAGAAGGTGCTATGAGCATAACGGAGAAAATAGTACCCAGAGTCTGCGTCCAATCAGGTAACGCCGAATACAAAAGATGATGAGGACCTGCCCAAATATAAATAAAGATGAGTGCCCAAAAATGTACTATACTTAAACGATACGAATATATGGGTCTATTCGCCGCCTTGGGTATAAAATAGTACATAATACCAAGAAAGGGGGTGGTGAGGAAAAAAGCCACAGCATTGTGCCCATACCACCATTGCACAAGGGCATCTTGTACACCTGCATAAATAGAGTAGCTTTTAAATAAACTTACAGGTATCTCTATGGAATTTCCTATGTGCAAAATCGCTACAGTAACAAAGGTAGCTAAATAAAACCATATCGCTACATACAAATGCTTTTCACGTCTATGCAATATAGTGAGAATCATATTCACACCAAAGGCAACCCATACCAAAGCAATCAATATATCTATAGGCCACTCTAACTCAGCATATTCCTTACTCGTACTTATACCTAAAGGAAGAGTAATAGCGGCTAGGAGGATAATCAATTGCCATCCCCAAAAATTTACAGCAGATAACAACTTGCTATACATCTCTGTTTTCAAAAGACGAGGTAAGCTATAATAAACTCCCATAAAAATTGCATTCCCCATAAAGGCAAAAATAACTGCATTTGTATGCAAGGGCCTCAATCTTCCGTAAGAAAGAATAGGTACATTTCCCAGGTATTGTGGTAAGTACAATAGTACCGCGATAAGCAAACCTACAAGCATACCTACAAGGCCCCAGATCAAGGTGGCGAAGGCAAACTTTCGTACGATGGTATTATCATACTGAAATTTTTCTACATTCATATTTTATCTCCAATATTATTTTTTTCTAACACTAAATTAGAACACTTTTCAAATTGAGTGGGGCTATCAGGTAAAAGAATTCGCATGGGTGGGGTTGTGATATCTTCATATTGCCCCGAACGCACAGCCCATAAAAAAGAAAAAAGAAAACCTGTCGCCATTACTATACTAATAATGATTAAAATAAAAATAACATTCATTTCCTTACACCTAAGCCATAAAAAAAAGATATCAACTTTATCAAACTAGCACTTACAATAATCACACTCACAGAACTTAAGGGCATAATAATAGCTGTAAAGAGGGGGTTAAGATTTCCTTGCAAAGCAAATGTTAATCCAAAAACATTATACGCGAAAGAAAGAGCCAAACAAATATAAATCACAAAACGTACACTTAATAAAAAATTAAATATCTTATCAAATTTAGACAAGAGATCGGCCTGCATGATGACATCACTCGCAGGGGTGAAGTGGCTTGTGTTCTCAGTTAAGGCTATACCCAAACTTGCCTTGATAAAGGCCCCTGCATCATTAAGACCATCTCCTATCATAAGTACTGGCCCCTTGCTTGAAAGCATTTCAATAATCTTTACTTTCTCTATTGGATTTTTTTCAAAGTATTGATTTTCTTTCATAAAATATTTTTGATAAGGATGTTGGGCTGTTTTTTTATCACCTGAAAGCAAATGAAGGGTGATTTCCTTAGCAAAAAAATTGCCTACCCCGCCTCTAGGAGATGTTAAACAAGATAAATTATTTAACATCTCCTGAACACCTTTGCGAGGTTTAACCTCAAGTAAAAATGAACCTAACACTTTATCATTACGAGCCAACCAAACTATACTTGAAGTTGTTATATCGTTATCTGTTCCATCTTGAAAAATAAGACTTTCTTCATCTAAAACATTATCATGAAAAAGACCTTCATGCTTTAAAAAAGAAAATTGTCCTATCGTATATACGTTTTGCTTATATTCTAATCGATAACCCTTACCAGGATAGTTTTTAAAATTTTGAAAATCATGAAATTTTTTCTGTTTCTCAATCCAACTAGGAAGAAAATTTTCACCATAAAGCTCCTGAATTTTTTCTTTAATGTACCTTGCTATAGCAAGAGAATGAGGGTGGGTAGACTCTCTAAAAATAAGATACAATTCTCTACATACATCGACTTTAAAGAATACCTCATTATCTTGCGATACAGATAAATGTGAATCTAATAAGTGCCTAAATTTTACTTCATATTCTTTGCGTGAAGATAAAGTGCCTGTTTTATCAAAAACTATATGCTTGAGAATAGAAAATTTCTCTATGACTTCTATATTTTTCACAAAAAATCCAAGACGACCTAAAATATTCATCGCCGTTCCTAGGGTAAAAGGAGTGACCATCGACAAAGCACAGGGGCAAGCAATGATTAAAACTCCACTTAAAGAACGAAGGCTCCTACCCACATCAGGTAACCAGTAAAAAAATGAAGATAGGGCTAGTAGAAGTATTGTAAAAGTAAAGTAAGGAGTAATTTTTTGAATCGTTACTTGAAAAGCAGGAGACGTGATATTTGCACCATCAATTTGTTTGTCTCTTTCATTTCTATCACTTAGCTCCCAAAGCTTTCCTAATGAGCTAGATGCAAGTACTGCATCCACTACACCCAAAATAGCAGGGCCAAGTATTTTTGCTCCTGCCAAAATACTTGCTCCCTTTTTATATACAACCTCGGCTTCTTCTCCAGTGATAAAACTTAAATCTACTTTAGTTTCTTCAGAAAATAAAATTATATCTGTAGGAACAATTTCTGCATAACGCAACTCAATTATATCCCCTCTATTTAAGTCTTTAACTGGTACAAAAGCTTCCTGTGTATCAGTTAAACATTGAACTCTTTTTACACTCAGAGGAAAAAATGAACTATAGTTTCTTTCAAATTGTAAATGTTTAAAGCTTTTACTTGTAATCAAGCGTCCTATAGATAAAAAAAATATTAATCCCACAAAGCTATCAAAGTAGCCAGCACCTCGAGAAGTCACCCATTCATAAATGCTACACCCATACATGCAAAGTATACCTAGAACTATTGGGAGATCTAAGTTAAAATGCCAAAAGTTATATAACTTTTTAGTTTTATAAATCATTCTTATCCATATAAAAAAGCTTTGAAAGTAAGGATAGGCACAATAAAAAAAGACAGGAAGAGATAATAAAAAATTTAGATTTCTAAAACCTTGGGCAAAGTATATAGCTAAGTTATTATCTATATACTCAGGAAAGGAGAATAACATAATATTCCCAAAACAAAATCCCGACACACCTACTCGAATTAAGTCTGAATGTTCACTGGAAACTTTCTTATATCTCCCCTTCACATCTTTTAAAATTTTTTTTCCTAATCCTAGATGAGAGTGGGACAAATCAGGTGGATAACCTAATTCTTCTAAAAGTTTTGCAATTTCACTTAATTTTACTCCTATAGAACTCTCATCTTCAGGAGCGGGATTATAGGTAATTTTAATTTCTTTACGCAAATAATTAATACGTGCAAACAATATCTCAGGATGAAACTTAGGTAACTTCTCTAAGAGCCAGACACAAGCCGCACAATGTATACTATGCAAAATAAAAACAACTTGTCGTGGTTTCATATTTATTGATGAAGATTCAAAAACATCCCCTGCATGGATTATAAAATTTTTAGCATACTCTTGCGTATCTAAAATACTATAATCAATAGTTGGGCCTTGCTCCCTAAAATAATTTCCCGAAAACAATCCTGCCTTCTCATCAATAGAATAAAACTCCAGAAGCCCCTGCTGCCTTAAAATAGAATGTACATGCTCACACCCTTGACAACAAAACTGTAGTTTAAGTATTTCTGATGCTTTTTCTGCATCTCTAAAGGTGTTTTTTTTCTTGAAACGATTTATACCTAATTCTACACCACAATGAGCACAAATATCAACTAAAGGGCTTTCTTGAAATTTTTCATGATAACCCTTCATAGAAATTAAAGCATTCATCTTATTAAAAGAGATAAAAGAGTCTTGTGTCTCTTTTTGTCAATAAAAAAAATGAGGTCTAAAAAATAAAAGTCCAAACCCCTTTGTATACAGGAGTAAGCGTAAAAAATATGCTAAAAAATCTATCGTTTCAAGATAAATATTTACTTCCTATCTTTACGAATTATAGAAAAGTTCTAAAATTTTCTATGGTAGTTCTTAAAATAAAATTGAGAACCCTCACCTAAACAACAAAATAGCATCAAATAAAAAAGGCTTCAGTTCTTTTTTCTATTGAGTGCGTTTTCTACTGTTCTTGAACCTGTAGGTGCTCTAAATGAAAAAAGCGTAGGTGGGAAACCTACAGCTTCTCTAAGCTCACTCAAGGTAATATGCAACCATTTATCAGTCCCTTTGTTTAGAATACTCAATCTACGTAGCTGGTACTCTGAATTCCAAGAAACAAAAATTTCTTGAATCCTACTGCCCACCCTAGTTGGAACCCCCCTAGCACCACCATTGCTTGCTTCATATGCAATCCCATCCAATAACCAACCTAGTCCCCCACTCAATTTATCTATAGGTTGCCTAGCCGCCACATCAAAACCAGGATTGTATGCAACTATATTTAAATTATTAGCTGCCAAAACACGACCATCCCGTAATCGTAAATAAAGTTTCCCTTTTTCATATGAAAGAGATCCCGCCTCCTCTGCACCTGAAGGCCTTGTGAAAGTTATGTTCGCCCTAAAACTCTGAAGAGAACTAAGTTTTCTCACTACTTTCATGACTTCTAATTGAGCCCCAGAAGCCTCCTGTGGACAAATCACAGAAAAAGAAAGCAGTAAAATAAATACAAAAAAAGTAAAGAGGACTAATTTTCTCAAAAACACCTCACCTATTTTTCTTATCCAAGCACTTTTTTAAAAGCTTGATCTAGGGCAGGTACAAAAAGGAAAAGATCTTCTATAACACCATATGTAGCCACCTTAAAAATAGGAGCTTCAGCATCTTTATTTACAGCAACAATCACCTTAGAGGAACCCATGCCAGCAAGATGTTGTATAGCTCCGGAAATACCACAAGCAATATAACAATTAGGTGAAACCGTTTTACCTGTTTGACCTACTTGATTGCTATGAGAAATCCAACCTGCATCTACAGCAGCCCTACTTGCTCCTAAAGCAGCACCTATGGTATCACATAAGCTTTGAAGTAAAGGCCAGTTTTCAGGTCCTTTAATTCCACGCCCTCCCGACACAATAACCGAAGCATCAGTAAGCTGAATCTTTGCAACACCAGTATTCTCGATGTTTGAATAGCGAGATCTAACTTCCCCCTCTCCTGCTTCACTAACTTCCATAGTTTCTGGGCCTGTGTAATCTTTTACTTCTTGAGTATTAGGTCGCACGCTAATAACCGTAGCTCCTTTCACCTTGAAATTTGCCAAAGCCTTACCTGAATATACAGGTTTACGTATCTCTAAATTAGGGGCAGTACCTTTAATTTCTACAACATCTGCTAAAAGAACAGCATTTAACTTCACGGCAAGACGACCTGCATAATCACGAGATAGCATACCATGACCCAAAAGTACTACTTCTGCTTTTTTTTCTTTTGCAATACTTGCTACTAAATTTGCAAACCCCTCGGGACTATATCCAGCAAGCTTTGTCTGAACAACTATATCCGCACCCGCCTTACAAATACTTTTAGCTTGTTCAGGAGTACCATTATTCAATAAAGCCACTACGGGCCCATTACCAAGTGTACGAGCAACCGAAGCTAACTCTTTTGAAATCTTTTTTATATCTGCTTCTTTTGTTTCTACTACTATTAAAATTGACATACTTATTTCCTCTCTTATTGTCTATATTACTTTAGCTTCTTCACGCAAAGCTTTCACTAGAGAATCAGCCTTAGCCTCAGGACTAGGTGCATCTATAGTTCTACCTGGTGGACGTGGTGGCGGTAATTCCAACGAAATCAAATCAACACGAGGATAAGTAACTCCCAAGCTAGCCAAATCTACTGTATCTATTTGTTTCTTCTTCGCAGCCATAATACCCTTTAGCGATGGGTACCTTGGCTCATTCAAAGCCTTTGCTGCACTAATAACTACAGGTAACTTTGCTTCCATGACGGCTACACCCCCGTCTATCTCTCGCTTTACACTTATTTTATCTCCTTCTAATTTAACTTCTAAAGCATTATTGATATTTACAATATTTAGATGTTCTGCTATCATAGCAGGTACCATCGCGGATTGTGAATCGATAGCGATATGACCAGTAAATATAATATCCGCACCAGCACTTACTAAGTACTTTGATAACACTGCAGCAGTAAAGCTTACATCAAAGGTGTTGTACGCATCATCTTTGATGTGTACCGCATGGTCTACGCCTAAGGCAAAGGCATTACGCAAAGCCTCAACTGCACGAGAAGGGCCTATACTTAAAGCAGTAACAGTGGCACCTGTTTTTTCTCTTTGACGTAGGGCTTCTTCAACAGCATTTTCATCGAACGGAGAAATGATCCACTTAACACCGCTTTCATCTATGGAACTACCAGATAATTTAATCCGAGTTTCTGTATCAGGAACTTGTTTCACCAAAACAAAAATTTTCATATGAGCTACTCTCATTTTTAAGAGCCTTAACGTCAAGAAAGAAAGTAGTGTTATTGCGAAAATCAGTAAGAAAACAATTTTTCTTTATGTAGAACTTCTTATATAATCATAAAATGAAATTCAAAATTTTTAATTAAACTTCGCAAGAACTTTTTGAGAAGTTTTGAGAAGTTGTTTTAATCGTTTAGATTGAGGGGCTTGTACAATCAAACGTAAAGCAGGTTCTGTATTACTAGGTCTTAGATGGAGCCAACTCGTATCGGGTTGAGTGAGATGCAAGCCATCCAAAGTATTCACTTTACTAGATGGAAATTCTAATAAAAATTTCTCTGTTAACTCTTGAAAAGTTACATTAGATATTTTATATTTTTTTTTCACCATAAAAAGAGGTGGTAAGCCTTTTAATAATTCCTCCACATTATCTAATTTAGCCCTAGCCATAGCTGCCAGTATAAGGGCAAGACCTACAAGGGGATCACGTCCGAAAGAAGGTATATCAGGAACTATAACCCCACCATTACCCTCTCCACCAAACAAAGCATGGCTTTTTGTCATCTCTTCGACTACATTTGCCTCGCCTACTGCCACTCTTAGGACTCTAGCGTTGTATGTATTTGCTAACCAATCGCATAAATTTGAAGTAGAAAGGTTAAACACCATCGTGCCTTGCTTACCCTGACTTTGATACTTTTTAAAAATTGGCTCTAGACCTAGTAACGCTAGGGGTAGGGTATATTCCTCCGATATAGCACCCCTTTTCGATGATGCAAGTACCAAACGGTCTGCATCAGGATCAAGCCCACAACCCAGGGCAGCCTTCTCTTTTTTTGTAAGTTTTGCGAGGTGACGTAATGCAACTTGGTTGGGTTCAGGTTCTCTCGGAAAAGCCTTCATGTCTGGTATAACTGCACAATTCAGGAGTACAACTTTACATCCAAGCTGTTCAAGAAGTTTGGGAATAGCTTTGTAGCCCGCTCCCGCTCCCGCATCTACTACAACAGTATATTTCTTTTTTCTTATCAAAGGGAGATCATCTGAAATATATTTCAAAACAGCTTCTACATGTAAATCTATTGCATCTACTTCCTTACAAGATCCCATTACTATAGGTCGTTTGGAATTAAAAGCTACAAAGGGGTCTAATTTCATTAACTTTTCAAGCCATTGGGATTGTTTTTTCTTATCCCAAAAACTTCCATTACTATCCATAAATTTGAACCCATTCCATTCTAAAGGGTTATGACTAGCTGAAATCATTATACCTGCATCTGCCTTTAAGCTTTTTACAGCACACTTTAAAGTGGGAGTGGGGAGTATACCCGCATCTAGTATTTCTTTGCCTTCACCTATGAGAGTGGCTATCAATAAATGATGTAAAAAAGAACCATTTGGTCGGGTATCACGACCTATAATTATCCTTTTACCTGTAATTGCTGAAAATGCTCGTAAAAATTGAACTGTATTTAAGGTATCTATGCCATTGGGTATAATACCTCGTATACCCGACACAGAGATTAATAAATTAGAACCCCTATTTAACCATTGTGAGGTTTGATCCAAGCTACTATACGTTTTCATTAGATATTTTCAAAAAGTTCTCCTCACCATATCATTTCATGCCATCTTTCTTATATAATTAAAAAGGCCTAGGCTAACTTTTCATGCTTCAAACTTGGTGTAGGTTTAATTTTTTCTTTTTCTTTTTCCTTCTCTTTCTTGAGTACTAAAACAGGTAGATCATTATTTTCGATAACAGCAGGAGTAATAACTATTTCCTCTACATCCTTTCTGGAAGGAATTTCAAACATTGTATCCATCATCACTTTTTCAACGATACTACGAAGCCCCCTCGCACCCGCCTCACGCTCCATTGCTTTTTCAGCTGTTCGCACGATTGCCTCATTTGTAAATTTCAACTTTACGCCTTCCATCTCAAAGTTCTTTTGATACTGGCGATAAAGAGAATTTTTAGGAAGGGTAAAAATTTGTTTGAGGGTTTCTAAGTCCAAATCATTCAAGACCGCAGTAATGGGTAAACGCCCTACAAATTCAGGTATCAAACCGTACTTCATCAAGTCATCAGGCAAAAGATGTGAAAATAATTCATTGCGTCTCATGTTTTTAAAATTCACATTCTTCGCCATGCGACCTAACTTATCTTTTTTTTCCGTATCTGATACATTGTCTACACCCTTATTCTTTTCGTTAGCTTTATCAAAACCTTCATTAGAAAGTATACTTGTTCTTTCAAAGCCTATATCCCTTTTACCTAGTCTGCCTTGCAAAACTTTCTCAAGGCCAACAAAGGCACCCCCACAAATAAAGAGTATATTACGTGTATTGATAGGAATAAATTCTTGATGGGGATGTTTACGGCCTCCTTGAGGAGGAACGTTGGCAATAGTACCTTCAATAATTTTTAATAAGGCCTGTTGAACCCCTTCCCCAGAAACATCGCGTGTAATAGACGGGCCATCTGTCTTGCGAGATATTTTATCTATCTCATCAATATAAATAATGCCTATTTCTGCCTTGCGTACATTTCCATTTGCATTTTGATACAATCGTAAAAGTATGTTTTCGACATCTTCACCTACGTACCCCGCCTCAGTTAGGGCAGTGGCGTCAACAATAGCAAAGGGCACTTTCAGTATACGAGCCAAAGTCTGAGCAAGTAAAGTCTTTCCCGAGCCTGTAGGGCCTATAAGTAAAATATTAGATTTATCTAGTTCAACCCCGTTTTTACCTTGATTGTAATTAATACGTTTGTAGTGATTATAAATGGCTACAGATAAAATTTTTTTTGCCTCTGTTTGTCCTATTACATACTGATCCAAGATAGCCTTAATTTCCATAGGCTTAGGTAAATCTCCCGTAAGCACATTATTTTTATCTTCTGTTGGCTCTTCAGCAATGATTTCATTACAAAGCTCTATACATTCATTACAGATATAAACACCTGGTCCAGCAACAAGACGACCAACTGCATTTTGCTGCTTTCCGCAAAAAGAACAATGCAGTTTTTCAGGTGTAGTATTTTTTTTACGTGTTGACATTAAAAAATTTCTCCTCAAGAATTACCCTTCTTAAATAACGCTTTATAATCCGCTCCATAATAATTATACGAAAGTAACAAACTTTACATTATGAAAGTTACCTAAACACATAACTTATTCAGGAATCTATTAGATAACTTTATTTTTAGAGACCTCAATCAAGTTATCTATCAAGCCATATTGCTTTGCCTCTATTGCCGACATGTAAAAAATACGGTCTATATCTTTTTCGACCTGCGTAAGTGATTTTTTTGCATGTTTAGAATAAAGAACGTTCAATTTTGCTTTCATTTCTAATATTTCTTTAGCCTGAATTTCTATATCACGAGACTGTCCTTGAACCCCACCTACAGGTTGATGAAGCATTACACGAGAATTTGGGAGGGCAGACCTCTTACCTGGGGTACCAGAGGCAAGCAACAGGGAAGCTATACTTGAAGCCTGGCCTATGCAAATAGTTCTTATGTCTGACCGAACATACTGCATCGTATCATAAACAGCAAGACCAGAAGTAATATAGCCACCTGGCGAATTGATATAGAGATAAATATCTTTTTCAGGATCCTCTGCGTCAAGAAAAAGCAATTGTGCAATAACAAGATTTGCGTAAGCATCATCCAAGGGATAACCCATAAAAATAATCCTATCCCTCAATAATCTTGAAAAGATATCAAACTGGCGTTCACCACGGGTACTTTGCTCACTTACTATAGGTACAATAGACATAATATTATTTAAGGTTGAAAAAAAGCCTAGCGGATAACTTGTCAAGAAGAGTAAGCTTATTATTTAACCTTAATATAGTATGCAAGGTTTTTTGGAAGCTATACCCATACTATATTACAAATAACGCTTACAGGTTATTGCTTCACATATAAAAAGCCATCCAATTTCCCTTACTTCTCGCATAATACTCTCGACATATAGCTTTATATACGAAGAAATAGACTATAACAATACCTAATTATGAGTTATGATAAAATATTATCTGTCCCATGTATAGAATTACATAACGTAAACAAAACATATAAAACCAAAAATGAAAAACTTCATACCTTGAAGAACATCAATCTAAAGGTTATGCAGGGCGACTGTATCTCTATAACTGGGCCCTCAGGTAGCGGAAAATCAACCTTACTTGCCTTAATTGCAGGTTTGGATATCGCTGATCCTCATAGTGAAATCCTATTATACAATAAAAATATTTGTGAAATGAAAAAAGATGAGTTATCCCTACATAGGGCCAAACATATAGGATTTATATTTCAAGATTTCCAATTATTAGAATCGATGACAGCCTTAGAAAATGTGACTCTTCCCCTTGAAATTCGAGGGGTTCAAAATGCAAAGGCCTTAGGAATAAAAGCCTTAGAAAATGTTCAAATGCACAAGCGCTTACATCATTTCCCTAATCAACTCTCAGGAGGTGAGATGCAGAGAGTGGCCATAGCAAGGGCAAGTATACACAATCCTGGAATACTTTTAGCTGACGAACCTACTGGGAATTTAGATACCAAGAATACTGCAAAAATTATGAAGCTACTATTACAAAAGGGGAAACAAAATACTATCATCATAGTTACCCATAATGAAAAGTTAGCCAAACTTACAAATCAAGAAATACAGCTTAGAGATGGTAAAATCATAAAAATACTTAGACACAGAAAAAAAAAGTATTGAATTAAAATCTAACATGAAAATATCCTGAGGTTATGATGAGCATAAAAACTAATTTTCTTTTCTCAAAATCCCTTACGTTATCTAGCTTTTTTTTGGGCTTCCTAATCCTTACTTCTATTTTTCATGAAATCCACCCCGAAGCTATCAATAAGACGTTTATAGGCAAGAAGGCTATCGATGGTTATGATGTAGTTAATTATTTCAAAGAAAAGACAGCTCGTCCTGGGAAAAAAGAATATGTTCACGAATGGAAAGGAGCACGATGGTTCTTTATAGATCAGGGAAATTTGGATGAGTTTAAAAAACATCCTGAAAAGTACTTACCTCGATATGGTGGTTATTGTGCCTTCGCAGCTTCTAAGGGTGAAAAAGTACAAGTAGACCCCGAAGTTTTTGATATCTACGAAGGTCATTTATATTTCAACTATGATCGCTCTGTACAGAAGAAATGGCAAGAAGATAAAAAAGGGTTTATATCAAAAGCTGATGAACTTTGGCCTATAATTTCTAAATGATACATTCAAATTGTTTGAAAAAGCGTGCACAAAATTCAGCATCATCCCGCTTTTTATATTAAGCAATACCACTCCATTTTACTAAGGATTATTTTAACTTCCCTTGTAGGCTTTGTTTGGTTCACCTTTACTATAACCCTAATCATTAAAAATAAAGGTTATATCTCGAATATCAGCTCCTCAACTGATTATTTTACTATAGGCTTCATTTATAGTTGGTGTATTTTTCTACTTTCTTTTTATATTCTTTTGGCTTGCATCCTTTCTTATTTTTTAGCAAGTAGAAACTGGCTAAAAACTTCAGCTTTAATCGCCTCCATATTAGCAATAAGTTTCCTTTTTGGTATTTTTCAAATTCCATATTTCTTTAATGTTTTTATCAGCTTAGAAGAAGAAAAATGGTTTTTCTTTTTTAAATGGTGGGAAAAAAAAGATTACAATCTATAGTAAAACATATTTAAAACACATTCAGAGAAAGAAGCTTACAAAACTTTATAATTACAAAACTTTACGAACAACATAGTAAAGTTTATCTTCCATTTTTTAAAGAGAGACTTTGATACAATAAAAACTAATATTTGACTACTTTTTATAGGTTAAAATACCTGACTCTCGTTTCAAATCCTACCACAGCGATAATTTCGTGACTGGTTTTTTGTACGAAATGAAGGGGTAGTAGCTCAGCTGGTTAGAGTGCCGGTCTGTCACACCGGAGGTCGCGGGTTCAAGTCCCGTCTGCCCCGCATTTATTTTATCTATATTCGCTTATAATCTACGCAAGTATCGTTGTAAGTTTTCTTAAATTGACCGAAGTTAAGGAGATGTTTACTCCTCGTATTTATCCTCCCCTATCCTCCTTACGTACCTATTTTTTTATAGCTTTGTATATTCTAGGCGTACATTCAACCTTCGCCCAAAATATTGACAGACATGGTAACCCTACAGTAAATTCTTTTACACGTGTTGCCCAAGTAAGCATAGAAGCTGATCAAATCTCTTATGTAAAAGATGCTCACATACCTGTTCGTATTCGAATAGGTAATTCAGGTAAGGAAATTCTTCGTATATATCCTAGTGAAGAAACTATTTTAAGCTATAAATTTTTTATAACTAATTCTAATGGAACAGAAATAAAAGCAATATCTACAAATTCTAAAAAAGAAGATAAGGTCGAAAAAACAGAATTAACAGAAATAGAACACATAGCTAAGGAAGTGATTATAGCTCCTGGAGAAGTTTTTGAAAAAACCCTATACATCGATGAATATTATAAACTAATTCCAGGTGAAAAGTATAAGGTTTGGTTATATTTCCATCCCGCCCCTCTTGATCCGAATTATGCCAACATCCTTCTTCGCTCCTCTAATCATTTAAACCTATATATAGAAAAAGAAGAAAATAAAAAACCTGCCCTCAAATATTTAACACAAACCAGTGTGAATATAGAACCTAAAGAAATTGTGTTTTTATTTTTAACGGCGGAAAAAAATCGAAACTATCAAAATTATCTTAAATATTTAGAACTCGAAAAGCTTATCAAAGCTTATCCTGTATTTGCCTTAAAATTTGAAAATACCTCTTCTAATGATGAGAAAAAAGATCTCCTACAAGAATTTAGTCATTTTCTGATCAATAATTCCAAACATCCTTTAAGTAAATTTAAAATTATAGATTCCTATCCCGAAAATCTAAGCTTCTTAAATTCTAATATAAATAACGATGAACCCATTAAAGAAAAGGATGACTTAGAATTGAGAGAAGAAGATAAAGCAATAAACAATTCAAGCCCTCGCTATATTGTACGTGCTATATGCCATAGAAAGGGTAAACAGATGGTTGCGAACTATAAGTACACTTTTACTCTTGAAAATATTAAGGGTTCTTGGAAAATCGTGTATGTGGATGTGAAAATTATACCGAAAGAATAATTATGTGGCATTTATACTTTTTATTCCTAATTAAACTTTTATGACAGAAATTCTTTCTCAAGATGAAATCGACGCCTTGCTCTCAGCCATCTCTTCAGGTGATGTCAGTCCTGAAGTGTACGGAGCAAGTACCGAACAAAGAAAAGTTAAAATTTATGATTTCCGTCGTCCTGATAAATTTTCCAAAGATCAGATTCGTACTTTGCAAATGATGCATGAGACCTTTGCGCGTCTCACCATTACAGCCTTATCTGCTCAATTAAGGGCCCTAGTAGGTGTACATGTTGGTTCTGTAGATCAGCTAACTTATGAGGAGTTCATACGTTCTATTCCCAACCCCACAACTATTGCAGTCATTAATATGGATCCCTTGCGTGGCTCAGCTGTTTTAGAAATTGATCCTAGTATTACATTTACGATAATAGACAGATTATTTGGGGGGCCTGGCGAACCCTCTAAAATTACCCGTGAACTTTCTGATATAGAAATGTCTGTCATGGAAGGCATCATTGCTCGCATGCTTGGAAATTTACGAGAAGCTTGGTCTACAGTTATGGATCTCCGTCCTAGAATAGGAAATATCGAAACAAACCCTCAATTTGCTCAAATTGTACCTTCAAATGACATGGTAGTACTAATTACATTTGAAACAAAGGTAGGTGATGTAGAGGGAATGACGAATTTATGCATCCCTTACATTACAATTGAACCTACAATATCCAAACTTTCAGCTCAATATTGGTATTCCTCTATACGCAAAGGAGAAGCAGATGAGAATAGGGCCCTAGTACAAGAACGCTTAGATCAAGTAAATATCCCCTTACGAGCAGAAATAGGTGAAGTAGAACTTTCCTTGTCGCAAATCTTAGACCTTCGTGAAGGAGACGTTGTTCGTATAGGCAGTAAAACTATAGACTCCGATTTGACTTTAAAAGTAGGGAAACGTAAAAAATTTAAGTGCAGGGCGGGTAAGGTTGGGAAAAGAATGGTAGTGCAGATTGGTGGCGGTATAAAAGACGTGCCCGATGAAGTTCTCACAACAACCAAACAAGAACCCAATCTAACCTAATCTTTTCCGGGTTTTACAGGCTGAATAAAACGATTTGTGGCTTCAGAGTTTTTCTGCTTTTGAATACGCTGAATATCGCCAAATTTTTCTTTAAATATCTCTATATCCTTATAATGACGTAAACCCGTACCCGCAGGGATCAAATGACCAATAATCACATTTTCCTTTAATCCTAATAGATAATCCCTTTTACCCCTTATAGCTGCATCTGTAAGTACTTTTGTAGTTTCTTGAAAAGAAGCTGCTGAAATAAAAGATTCTGTATTAAGAGAAGCTCTTGTAATACCCAGTAACACTCTTTTTGAAGTAGCGGCGACGCCTCCCTCTTTTACGACTCTATTATTTTCATCTTCAAAGATAAATCTATCAACTTGCTGCTGTGCTACAAAATTAGTATCACCTGGATCCACCACTTCAATTTTTCTCAACATCTGACGCACTATGGTTTCAATATGTTTTTCATTAATATGCACACCCTGTAAACGATATACTTCTTGAATCTCTGAAATCAAATAATCTTGGAGGGCATCAACACCGTTTACTCTTAATATATCATGTGGATCAAATGAACCCTCATCTATTTGGTCTCCAGCTTTAACAATATCACCATGACGTACACGCATCCTCTTACCAAGAGGCACAGAAACTTTCACTTCTTCTACCTCAGCACTTTCAGGAGATATATAAATAATTTTTTTATCTTTTACAACTTCGTTGTGATCCTGAATAATCCCATTCACCTCTGCCAAAGTCGAAGCATCCTTAGGACGACGTGCCTCAAATAGCTCTTCTACCCTAGGTAGACCACCTGTGATATCTCTAGTTTTTTCAACGGCAGTACTAATCTTGAGTAAAATATCAGTTGCTTTCACCTTCTGGCCATCTTTAACAAGCAAGATAGCCCCCACTGGTAAATTGTAAGTTGTACTACCAATATGCAGACGAGGATTCAAACGCTCACGTTTATATTCAAAAATACGAGCATTTCCTTCCTCATCTTTTTTAAGATTTTTACCTTCTTCTAAATCTTCAAATTTAATTACGCCATTTTGATCCGCTATCAATACATCATTGTAAGGGTCATAACTAGCTATCACATCACCTTTTTTTATTATGCTACCCTCTTTTACATTAAGAACAGTCCCTACCTTAACTGGAATCGCATTAGAATCAACTAAAATTAAGAAGGTATCACCTTGTATCTCCACTATACCATCTTCTTCTGCAGTAATAGGTCTTTCTTCACTTCCATATCCACTAGCTATAATTTCACCTGCGATTACTGACTGACCCTTAGTAACTTGAATTTTATGTAATTTACTCAACTCAAGAGTTTGTTGAATACGTTTTACATGAATAGTGCCACGAGTAGAAAAAACTTCCTCTGCCTTATCATTCTTAATTCTCTGTCCATTAATTTCCATTAATAGAGCCATATAAGGTAATTTATGCACACTCTCACGGACTTGCAAGTTTGTAGCAACACCCCCAACATGAAAGGTACGCATAGTCAACTGTGTACCAGGTTGCCCTATAGATTGTGCTGCAATTGTACCTACAGCCTCACCAAGCTCTACAATTCTTAAACGAGCCAAGTCCAAACCATAACATTGAGCACAAATTCCATGACGCGTCTTACAAGTTAAAGGCGATCTTATGACAAGAGAATCTATTCCTACACTATGAATTTGTCTCACATGTTCAGCAGTAAGCAAGGTATTAGCAGAAATAAGTTCTTTATTCGTTACAGGATCCATGACGGCCTCAGCAAGAACCCTACCCTGAACCCTATCTCCAAGACTAAGAACTAATTTTTCACCTTCGTGTACCGCCGAAAGTCTAAGACCATCACGAGTTTCACAATCTATCTGAGTAATAATAACATCTTGTGAGATATCAACAAGACGACGAGTGAGATAACCGGCATCTGCTGTTTTCAAAGCTGTATCCGCAAGTCCCTTACGAGCACCATGAGTAGATATAAAAAACTCTAGTACCCCTAATCCTTCGCGGAAATTTGAACGTATAGCAAGTTCAATAATTTCTCCTGAAGGACGGGCCATTAATCCTCGCATCCCAGCCAACTGTCTTATTTGCTGTTTAGAACCCCTTGCCCCCGAAACTGCCATTATATAAATAGGATTAAAGCCTTTTTGATCATTTTCTAGATCCGCAAACATCGTTTCAGTGATGCTTTCATTCGTCTTAGTCCAAATCTCTATTACCTTCTTATAACGCTCTTCATTTGTAATAACCCCATTTTTATGAGCTCTTTGTACCTCTGCAACTTCCTTATTAGCATTTTCTATAAAAACTTTTTTCTGTGGAGATACTTTAATATCAGCTACAGCAATAGAAGGTGCAAAACGAGTTGCATATCTAAACCCAAGGGCCTTCATTTCATCTAACATGGTAACAAGGGTAGCAGAACCATAACGAGAGTATATATCTGCTATAATCCTATTCATTTCCTTGTCTGTTACTGAATGATTAATAAAGGGATAGTCATGCGGTAACATTTTATTAAATAACATTCTACCTGCAGTCGTTTGTATTAATTTATCACCACGCATTACAGAAACTTTAGCACGAAGCCCTACAGAGTTTATAGAGACAGCATACATAATCTCATCCAAATCACTAAACATTTTCCCTTCTCCCACGTCCCCTTCAAGCTGAGAAGTCATAAGATAAAGACCAAGTATCATGTCTTGAGTTGGTCCTACCATAGGTGAGCCATTCGCTGGATTTAAAAGATTATGCGAAGAAAGCATTAGCGTCCAAGCCTCAAGCTGTGCTTTAGGAGAAAGAGGAACATGGATTGCCATCTGATCCCCATCAAAATCTGCGTTAAAAGCACTACAAACTAAAGGATGTAAACGAATAGCCTTACCTTCAACCAAGACAGGTAAAAAAGCCTGTATACCTAAACGATGAAGGGTTGGTGCTCTATTAAGCAAAACAGGATGTTCTTGTATAATTTCTCCTAGAGCTTCAAATACTTCTTTTTCTTCATTTTCTACCTTTTTCTTTGCAGCTTTGATATTTGGTGCATAATCAAGATCTACAAGACGTTTCATTATGAAAGGTTTGAAAAGCTCTAAGGCCATTTTTTTGGGTAAACCCATTTGATGTAATTTTAATTCAGGCCCTATGACAATGACAGTACGACCCGAGTAATCTACACGCTTTCCAAGTAAATTTTGCCTAAAGCGACCCGTCTTGCCTTTCAACATATCGGAAAGAGATTTAAGAGGTCTATTCCCTTTGCTTTTTACAGAGCGTTTACGACGACTATTATCAAACAAAGCATCAACTGCCTCTTGCAACATTCTCTTTTCATTACGAACAATAATTTCAGGTGCCTTAAGGGCCAAGAGACGTTTAAGACGATTGTTTCTATTTATAACCCTTCTGTACAAGTCGTTCAAATCAGAAGTTGCAAAACGGCCACCATCTAACTGAACCATAGGTCTGAGCTCAGGAGGAATCACAGGTATCACTTCAAGCATCATCCATGTAGGCCTATTTCCTGAATCTTTCATCGCCTCCAAAATTTCGAGACGTTTTAGAAAGCGACGATCTGATACCCTAACACCATCCTGAATACGAGATCTAATTCCACGTATTTCTGTATCTATATCTAAACGCTCTAAAAGTTCTCTTATGGCATCCCCACCTATCATAGCTATAAATTTATCGCCAAACTCATCTAGGCATTCATAGTAATCTTCTTCATCAATCAAATCACCAACTTGACGGCCTGATTCTGCGGGCTCTATAACAAGATACTTTTCAAAAAACAAAATACTTTTTAACTGATTCACAGTTAGATTTAAGAGTAAACCCAAACGAGATGGGACACTTCTATAATACCATATATGAGCAACAGGACAAGCCAATTCTATATGCCCCATTCTTTCACGCCTCACACGACTATGTGTAACTTCTACACCACAACGATCACAAATAACTCCCTTATATCTTATTGATTTAAATTTACCACAATAACATTCCCAATCTTTAGTGGTACCAAAAATTCTCTCACAAAATAGCCCTTCTCTTTCAGGCCGCAAAGTTCTATAATTTACTGTTTCAGGTTTTTTTACTTCGCCAAATGACCATTTACGAATCTGATCCGGTGATGCTAGCATCACCCCAATCGATTCAAAATCAGAATAAGGTTTATTTATCATATAAGTTTTTACGCTCGTTCTATACTTTCTATTTTAATTTTATTACGACGCTTAACTCGATTTAAGCTATCTTCTAAATCCGAGACTTCCATACGTTCGCCTGCAATATTATATAAACTGATATCTAAGGCAAGACCTCGTAACTCCTGCATCAACACATTAAAAGACTCTGGTGTTCCCGAAGAAATCGAAGGTATGCCCTTAACTATAGCTTCGTATATTCTAGCACGTCCTATCATATCATCTGATTTAACAGTTAGTAATTCTTGCAAAGTGTAAGAAGCCCCATAGGCCTCAAGCGCCCAAACTTCCATTTCTCCCAAACGCTGCCCACCAAATTGAGCTTTCCCACCAAGAGGCTGTTGAGTTACTAAAGAATAAGGACCTGTAGAACGTGCATGGATTTTATCATCCACAAGATGGGCCAATTTGAGCATATAAATATACCCACAAAATACTTTACCTTCAAATTTTTCACCAGTGCGCCCATCCCATAAATCAAATTTACAGTCTAAAGGTAAATTTGCTTCTTTAAAATATTTCTCAATATCTGCTTCGCTAGTCCCACCGAACACAGGAACAGAAAAATTAATACCAAGCTTTTTAGCAACAAACCCTAATTGAGTCTCTAAAATTTGCCCTATGTTCATCCTTGACGGAACGCCACAAGGATTTAAAACTATATCTACAGGAGTGCCATCTTCCATGAAAGGCATATCTTCTTCTGCTAGTATTTTAGCTATAACCCCTTTATTTCCATGCCTACCGGCCATTTTGTCTCCCACCTGCAATTTACTCTTTTTACCCACAAAAACTTTCACCATAGTTTCCACCCCAGCTGGAAGCTCATCCCCATTGGCTCGGGAATAACTCCAACTATCCAGTACAATTCCCTCTGTACCATTAGGCATGCGTAAAGAGGTGTCTCGTACCTCCCTTGCCTTTTCTCCAAAAATAGAATGTAATAATTTATATTCAGGCGTTAAATCGGTCTCTCCTCGAGGAGTAACCATCCCTACAAGTATGTCACCCCCTTGCACAGTAGCACCATTTCTTATAATTCCAGTTTCATCTAGGTCGCGAAAAGATTTATCACTTAAATTTGGAATATCCCTAGTAATGACTTCTTGACCTAATTTTGTTTCACGAGCTTGAATGTCGTATTCTTCTATATGAATAGAAGTAAACACATCTTCTTTAACTACTTTCTCACTTATAAGTATAGCATCTTCAAAGTTATACCCCTCCCATGGCATAAAAGCCACTAGGATATTACGACCCAAAGCTAAATTCCCATCAACCACAGAGGCCCCATCTGCAAGTATAGTCGCGGGAGAAAGTAAATTACTATGCTTATCGTATTTAGCAGCAAATACTTTTTGAGCAACTAATATCTCTCCTTCTTTTACCTTATCTCCATTTTTTACATAAATCTCTAATTGCACACCTTCCTTGACTTTCAAAGAAACTTCTACTACCTCTCCTGTTGAGTCAGTAATCTCCAACATCTCATTACTAAACTTTGTAACCTTACCAGACACAGGCGAACGTAATAAACAAACATTCACTTCCTGATTAATGCAAGTGCTTTGATTTGATCTTCTGAATTTTGTTACAGGATATTTTTCTATTTCTTTAGAATTATTGAGTTTTACGCATACTTCGTTAGCCGTTATATCTACCACTACACCATCATTCTTTGCGATGACACAAGTGCGAGAATCATACGCTGCTCGAAATTCTATCCCTGTTCCCACAAAGGGCCTCTCATCAACAAGCAAGGGGACAGCTTGACGTTGCATATTTGAACCCATCAAAGCACGATTGGCATCATCATGCTCCAAAAAAGGGATGAGTGCAGTAGATACACTAACAACCTGCATAGGTGACATATCCACATAATGAACCTCCTCAGGAGAACAAAAAGGGAAATCCGCCCTCCGTCTACAGCTAATGGAATTAGTCGCAAAACTTCCATCTTGATTCAAAGCAACATTCGCTTGGGCGATATTAAAATGTTCTTCTATGTCAGCTGTGAGATACTCTATTTCAGAAAGCACTTTACCATTCTTCACCTTGCGATATGGTGTTTCTAAAAATCCATAATCATTTACCCTACAATAAGTCCCCATTGAAGCAATTAAACCAATATTAGGACCCTCGGGAGTTTCTATAGGACACATTCTTCCATAATGACTATAATGAACATCACGAACTTCAAAACCAGCTCGCTCACGAGAAAGCCCACCTGGGCCCAATGCATTTAAGCGACGTTTATGCGTAAGCTCTGAAAGAGGGTTCGTTTGATCCATAAATTGAGACAATTGACTTGAACCAAAAAATTCATTTATGACTGCTATAATCGGTTTAATCGAAATCAACACTTGCGGAGTAATCACATCTATATCTTGTATAGTCATACGTTCTTTAATTACTCGCTCCATACGAGAAAAACCTATCTTAATTTGGTTCATAATAAGTTCACCTATACTACGAACTCTCCTATTACCAAGATGATCTATATCATCAAAATGATACTCTGGAACTTCATTTACAAGATTAACAAAATAACGTAACGTCATTATAAAATCTATTTTGCGAAGGACCCTATCTGCGGTATCAAAGTGTTTAGGATCATGATAACGAAATTTATTATTAATTTTATAGCGACCCACTCGACCTAAATCATATGACTTACTAGAAAAAAACAATCTATCCAACTCAGCAGTTGCATTTTCTAAGTTTACAGGATCACCAGGGCGCAAGATTTGATGTAACTTTAGCAAGGCTGATTCACTATCCACTGTCCCATCTTTTTCAAGACAATTAATTATAGTTACATCATCCTTCCCCATAGGGAACACCAAAAGCTCTACTTGAGATATATTTAAATCCTTAAACAAGTTTAAAGTATCATCATTTATTTTTTCACCGGGATACAACAACTCTTCTTTTGATCCAGGACTTTTAACTACTCCTGCAGAACGTCTCCCTATTATTTTTTTCAACTCCTTACTTGAAAGAGAAGAAAACTTAACTACTTCAGTTTCATAAAACAACTTAAGAATTTCTTCATTTGAATTAACACCCATAGATTTTAAGAGCAGGGTCGCGGGGAATTTTTTCTTCCTATCTATACGGGCAACAAGTATACCCTTATTATCTATTTCTAATTCCAACCATGAACCCCTATATGGAATGATACGAGCCGAATAAAGACGTTGAAGTGGGTCATAAAAAAAGAAAATACCAGGACTACGATGCAATTGAGAGACCACAACCCTCTCTACCCCATTTATGATAAAAGTACCATTATCTGTCATCATAGGGATATCACCCATGTAAACAGATTGTTCTCTAACCTCCCCAGTAATTTTATTAATAAGACGTATGATAGCTTTTAAAGGAAGTGCATAAGTTACACTACGAGCACTACACTCAGCAGCAGACCATCTAGCTTCCCCAAACGAGTAAGATACAAACTCTAAAACCATGTCCTCATTGGGACTCTCTATAGGAAACGTATCTTCAAAAACGGCCTGCAGACCCTGACTGGACCTCTTATCGTCAGCTACATCCTTTTGTAAAAACCAATCATAGGATCTAAACTGTATATCAATCAAGTCAGGGACAGGGCCTGTATTTTTAATTTTAGCTAAGTTTACATCTCTAGTCAAAGCATTCTGCATAGAAATTAACCCGCTTGTAACTCAACCGATGCACCTACCGCTTCTAATTTCTTTTTTAAATCGTCAGATTCAGCTTTACTTAAATCTTTCTTTATAGGTTGCCCACCTTTCTCAACTAACTCCTTGGCTTCCTTTAGTCCAAGTCCGGTGACCTCACGAACAACTTTAATTACTTCGATTTTTTTATCACCAAAGCTCTTTAATACCACAGTAAAACTCTGGTCAGCTCCAGCATCACCCGCAACAGCACCACCTGCCGCTTGTGCAACCATCATACCTACAGGAGCAGCCGTGGAAATTCCAAACTCTCCTTCCATTTTTTTCACTAAATCAGAAGCTTCTTTAAGGGTCAAAGAAGCTATTTGTTCTAGTAATGTGTCTACATTCGCCATATTTTATCTCCCAATACTTTTCAGTTATTCTAATAATATTTAATTTCTGTATCCAACACGCATCTATCTAACTAAAAAACATCTTATTCATTACGAACAAAAAGCCTTAGAAAACACACGAATGCAAAAATCAACCTTATCTACGGCACAAAAAGGAAAATAAAACTTCCAAGACTTAAACTCTATAGAAGTAAGTCCTTTTTGCACGAGTTCAGAGGATTAAGCAAAACTGACCTTAAAAAATATCCCCCATCAAAGACATCTTAAAATCATAAATACAAAAATTAAAACTTTTATTCATTCGCACCACTCCCATCATTATTCTTTTTTTTAGCTACCGCCTCAATAGCTAAAGCTAAAGAAGTCATTACCTCTTTCATTCCCCTAGCTATTTTAGTTACAGGTGCATTTAGGCCACGGGCAATCATTGTGAGCAACTCTTCGCGAGAAGGTAAGTTAGCTACATCCTTAACATCAGACAAGGATAAATATACTCCATCTAAACATCCAGATTTTAAAGTAAATCCTTCAACGTCCTTAGAGTAATCTAATAAAACCTTTGAAACAGAAGAAAATTCCGAATTAACAAATGCCACACTCACGGGACCCTTTAAGTCTTTTTCCACATTTTCTAAAACATGTTCATAACTTCCTACTTCTTTTAAAGCCAAGTAGAATAAATTATTTTTCACAACCTTTAAAACAGAATTCTTTGCACGAAGCCGTGTCCTTAATTTAGTTTGATCAGCAACACTAATACCTACAAAATTTGAGATGACAAAGTCTTTATGAGAAGAGAGAACACGAACAAGAGCCTCCTTCTTATCTAACTTTATTTTTTTTGATTTTGTTAATTCCATACTCTTAAATCTCTCAAAATCAATTTAATTAAGCCATCAATCTATGGTTAACACGTATGCCTGGGCCCATAGTCGCAGAAAGGGTAACACTTTTTATATATTCTCCTTTGGCATCGGAGGGCTTATCCTTTACAACAGATTGATAAAAAGATAAAATGTTTTCTTTCAATTTATCTACCCCAAAAGAAACCCTACCTACACTTAAATGAATTACACCCGTTTTATCACATTTATATTCACTTTGGCCTGATTTTAAGTTTTTCACAGCTAATCCTACATCATTAGTAACAGTACCTGCTTTAGGCTTAGGCATCAAACCCTTGCGACCTAATATTTGCCCTACTTTACCCACTTCTTTCATCATATCAGGCGTTGCAACACACGCATCAAAATCAGTCCATTTTTCTTTTAATATTTTTTCTACAAGCTCTACGCCACCAACATATTCAGCACCCGCCTCTTTGGCTTGCGCATGTTTATCCTCTCGGGCAAGAACTAAAACCCTAATCTTCTTACCATTACCATTAGGAAGACGAACAAGACCCCTTACATTCTGAAGAGACTTGTAGCCTATTTTAACGCTAACATCAATACTCGCATCAAATTTAGCATAACTAGTCTCTTTAACTAAACTTACAGCTTCTTCAGGAGCATATAACTTGCCTTCTACCACTTTTTCTGTGGCAGTTTTCCATTTTTTACCTATTCCGCTCATCCTGTTACATCAACCCCCATTGAGCGACATGTCCCCGCTATAATCTTAACAGCTGCATCCATATCGTTAGCATTTAAATCTTGCATCTTAATTTTTGCTATGTTTTCCAATTTAGAACGAGTAATAGTACCTACTTTTTGAGTGTGGGGAACAGGAGAACCCTTAGACAAACTAATTTCTTTCATAATCAATAGAGACGCAGGAGGCGACTTAGTAACAAAAGTAAAAGAGCGATCTGAATATATTGTAACAAGGGCGGGTATCTTCATCCCCGCATCTTTCTGTGTCCTCTCGTTAAATTGCTTACAAAACTCCATTAAATTAACCCCATGAGGACCAAGGGCAGTACCTATAGGGGGTGCTGGATTAGCTTTACCTGCTTCTGCCTGCAACTTTACTTGAGTAACTATTTTCTTCTGAGCCATAATAACAAGTTTACTTTAACACTTTTAGTGAAAAAATGGGATTAGGACAATAATTTTTTAACAGTTTTTTTGAATAGTAAAAAAACTATATTTTTATAAAAAACAAAGTATAATACCCCTTATTTAAGCAATTCAATTTAAACTTTAAACAAAGAACTACTCCCTATAAGTATGGTAACAATATTTTTAAAGAACCACAATTACGCATCAAATGCCTACTTCAATAAACAAAGAGATACCCAATTTTTTATTTAGAAGCGATAGAAAGGATATAAACGAGTTTCAATATGGCTATCCATAAGGAAGCTCCCTCTTCCAACTATAAGGGAAACATTATAAGAAAACTTTTTCTATTTGTATGAAAAATATCACTCTTTTGCATTATCATAGCATCTATAAGCCCTACCCCACATTTTTATTGCCTGTTTATTTTGTGTATCTATTTCATCTATAATAAGCGTATCCCCACCGTAATAAGCACTTTCATTTCTAAGATCTGTTTCAGCTTGTAAACGTGCACCCTCGTAATCATAACCTATATAATAACGACCACTCTCCACTCGACGCATAAGCTCACATTCATTTGTAGGGCCATCCGTGTAATACTTTTTTACTTGTTTTCCACCTTCGGTTAAGGTCACTCCTGAGCAATTGATATAAAACAAGAAGACAAAGAAAAAGAAATACATAGTTCCTTATATCTAAATGAAAGAAAATCTTGTCAAAATATTTTTATCCCTAAGATAATTAGAGATACTTCAAACCTTTAGCTGTAATAACAATATTTATTTTTAAATCATGGCTTTCTGTTTCAAAATCCTGATTCTCTAAGCCCTCTGGGATGAGGGCGAGAAGTTTAACCCTACTTTTTGATAAATTTTCACTATAGTAATAATCATAATAACCTCCACCTCGCCCTAAACGACCACCATCTTGACTTAGGGAAAGACTAGGCACTATAACTATATCTTTGGAAGTTAGGGGTAACTCCAAGAGAGGAAAAATTTTATCATCTTGAGAAGGCGCTTGTAAACCTATAAAATCTTCCGTTAAATCTTTTTTCATATATTGCTTTAGTGTTATCTTTCTAAATTCCATCTTTGTTTTTGACAGGGTACGAGGGGCATATAAGCTATTTTCAAAATCTTCGAGTATAGAAAGATAATTTAATTCTTGTTTTAATGGTAAACTTATAAGAATACGAGAGTTAATAACGAGACACTGTCTTAAAAAAGAATTAAGGTTAAAAAGTAACTTATTGACAGCTGCCTCATTGCACAGAAAATCACGCCACACTAATCGGGCATAATTACGAGCTTCAGACTTAGTCATTATACCTAAAAAAACTCTCTTTGAGGCCCCTGCATAGCACAAGGTTTATAATGACGCATAAGGTAAGATAAGTTTTCACACAAAACCTTACGGGTATCTATAGGCATAACCACCCTTGAAATAGAACCTAAGGCAAGGGCCTCACGCGGGTTCATTAATTCCCTTTCATAACGTTGTCCCAAATCAGCAAGTAAACTTTGAAATTCTACCTGACCCTGAATCTTATCCTGCATCATAGCATATTTTTTTCTCGCTGCCTGTATTTCTTTCTTATAAACAAATTCCTTACCTGCAGGACCCATTACGGCCACTCTCGCTGAAGGATAAGTTAATACGAGATCTGCACCTACATGTTGCGAATTCCAAATAGCATAGGCCCCACCAAAGGCATTACGCACAATAAGATTAATACGAGGAACACGTAAATCAATAATAGCTTCCATAAGGGCACGACCAGATTGAACTATACCCGCCATTTCTTGCTCACGACCAGGTAAGAAACCTGTAGTGTCTTCAAAAAAAATCACAGGGATATTATATAAATTACAAAAACGAGCAAAACGGGCTCCCTTTAGGGCTGCGGCTATATCTATTTGTCCACTAGCCTCAGCTGAATTATTTGCCATAAAACCCACCACATATCCACCTAACCTACCAAAGGCAGTAATCAGGTTTCTCGCTCTCTGAGGTTGCATCTCAAAAAAGGCCCCATAATCACAAATCTGCTGTATAATTAAAGTAATATCAAAAGGGGTATTAAAGCCTGTTGGCGAAGTAAAGCTACGACGCAATAATATTTCTATTTCTTCTGTGGGACGAGTAACAGGATCACTAGTTTTATGTACTTTGGATAACTCATTATTATTATTAGGAATGTAATTTAAAATTCTTAAAGCCTTACGCAAGGCCCCTAATTCATCAGGTGCTACCAAATCAACAACACCACTTTGTCCATGAACCTTAGGACCACCTAAATCATCAGGACTCACATCTTCGCCTATAACTTCCTTAACAACCTGTGGGCCTGTTAGTCCGAAAAAAGTTTCCTCAGCCTGAATCATAAAAGAACCTTGACGGGGGAGATATGCACCACCACCCGCATTGTAACCAAACATAAGCATAATACTTGGGACTACTCCCGATATTTTTCGGAGTGCATAAAAGGCCTCTGAGTAGCCATCAAGTCCACCTACCCCTGCGGGCACAAAGGCTCCTGCCGAATCATTCATGCCTATGAGAGGAATTCCATGCTCACCCGCCATTTTAATAAGTCGTGCAAGTTTGGTTCCATTTGTTGCATCCATAGAACCCGCACGTTGGGTAAAGTCATGGCCATAAAACGCCACATCCCTTCCTTTAATATTTAAAATACCTGTCACTATACCTGCCCCATCTAACTCTCGTCCCCAATTTTGGAAGAATACATTAGGTTCTTCCTGAGTAAGAACTTTGAGTCTTTCCCATATGGTCATCCTATTCTTAGAATGCTGTACAGCTATTCTATCTACACCACCACCTAGTCGATATTTTTTAATTAACTCCTCGCCATCATTTATACGTTGCGTATAAGCAAGAACATTAGGGCTTTGTTTTTCTAAGGGAATAGTGCTTTGATTGTTAAATTCCTTAAAAGGATTTTTTAAAGTATCTATTGATGTAGGCATAATATTATTTTATATTTGTTTCTTATGAAGAAATATTTTTTGTATTTGATAGTTCATCTCAAGTAGGCAAGCTTTTTAACAATAGAATTAAATAATACAAAAGAACGAAACCAAAAAATTTATAGCTAAATTAAATTTCACTCAAATTAAAAAGACGCATGAAATAACATATCCTACTTTGTAAAAAAAGAGAAGCAAGCATAGGCTTTCAGAATAGAATAACTTAATGAATAAAATGAAATAAAATAATAAGAGATAAAAAAATTTTGACAATTAAAAAAGTTAAAATTAAAACTCCCTCTACTTTTTAACCCAAAACAATGAAGCCAAAGATTGAGATAGCATCAAAATAAAGAAAAATAATGCTAAGTCTCTTTCATTAAAATATCTTAGAAGTATATCAAAATATTTACAATCTTTAAATGTACCTTATAGACTTCAAAATTTCCTATTATAGGCATAATATGGTAAGGCGAACATGATATCCCCATATTCATTTTGATACATTTTATTTTTTCCTATAAATTCTTGAGCGAGAATCTCTAATTCTTTTACTAAAGTCTGGGCATATTTTTCTGTAGCATCTAAGCCGTAGACGCTATGATATGTAAGTTTACAAGTATCTTTTGAAAGAGTCTTACCCACAAGGCTTGCATCTCCTCTAATATCAAGTAGATCGTCTTGGATTTGGAAAAGAAGGCCTAATTTAAGTGCATACGCTTTAATATCAGACATTTTTATTTTTTGATGATTTTCATCTTCTATATATCCTTCATTTTCTAAATATGCCCCACCACCTACCTTCATACACATTGCACCTAACTGACAAGCTGAAACAATAAGACTGGCCGTTTTTCTTGTATGTATTTCGTGTATCAATTCCCTATCTCTTTGAAACTGTTTTGATGTTTTTTCTTCAGATGACATCTTTTTTAATTTTTCTTCATTTTCTATATCAAGCGTCTGCCCTAGAAGCATCCCAGCTACACCCGTTCCATCTATTAGAATTTTCAGAGCATCATCTAAATTCCAAGGTTGCTTATTTTTTTTAGAATAAAAATTTGCAATACGTAAAAAATCAAAAGAAAGTGTTTGTAAAGCATCACCAGAAAGTATTGCTAGCCACTCTGAATATTTTTTATGACTACTAGGTTGTCCACGACGCATATCATCATTGTCCATTGCCGGGAGATCATCATGTATTAATGAATATGTATGCATCGCCTCAATTACAGCAGCTAAATAATATACATTTAAATTTTTCTCATCAGGTTTTTCGAAACAACTTGCACTAAAAAGAAAAACCAGGAAGGGTCGCAATCTTTTCCCGCCACTTAGTAAGCTGTACAATATTGCTTCGGATAGGGAAGCTCCCAAATTCCCACATTCTTTTCTTATATAGGAAGCAATTTCATTTTCAAGAAAATTCTGAAAGTATTTAGAAAAAACAGTAAGTTTTTCTTGAAGAAGAGACATTTCAATAGACATTTTAAGGTTTTAATAACAGCCCTTCATAATTTTCTCGGCTTTAATATAGTCTAATATATTTCACTACTTTTCTATTTTTTTAACCTTTATGTTATTTCTATAAGACTTCTTTCTTATGTAAGGGATCACAAGGAGAGTTAATATCTTTTCGTCCATGATAAAACCATTTTTGTTGATCTATACGACCCTCGAGAGTGAGATAGCTTTTATCTATGTAATGTATTTTTTTTATGTATGAACTTCTATTAGGGTTACAAAATTCCATATAAATGGGAGGCATGGTGTCAAAACTCAAATTGAAATAATAACATTTACAACAAGAAAACAAAATAAAATAAAAAATAACTTTCTTCAAATAAAAAATCATTTGCTATTTTAACTATGAATGATTAAGATAAATGTCAAATTAAATATTTTTAACGTAAGGGGTCGGCGTGTGACAAAAACTCTTCATGTATTCCCAAAAACCTCGACTCCTTCATTATTTTACTAGCTATATATTCTGCTCCTATGGGTGCAAAGGCAAGGCCATTTGAACCAAAGGCAGTACTCATCCATAAATTTTCATCCATTTGACCAATGAAAGGTAATCTATCTGAAGTTGTACTTCTAAAAGCAACACGTGTGGATAAGATACTAGGTGCTATAGATGGGGTTTCTTCATATTCAAATAGCTCCAAAAAACGATGGTACATTTTTGTATTTTGCAAAGAATCTATTTCACTATTTTGATTCCATTCTTCAAAAGTAGCTCCCACCACACAATCTCCGCGTTCATTATATTTAGGTATGATATAGCCATCATAACTTAAGGCACACGTTAACTTTGAAAGCAATTCATTTTCTCGCATTATAAAACTTTGACCCCTTACTGAACGTATTTTATTTTTAATTTTATCAAAACTATACTTATTATAACTTCTTTTAGGGAGCTCTTTTTTATTCTCTTCGATGTCATCTTGCCTATTCCCCATCTCTATCATCATATTTTCATCGTATGTCATTTCTTTAATACCAAAGCTGTTACAAAGAATGAGATGAGGGGCAGAAATTAAAAAACCCTCTTTTTCTATGTAAATGTGCCAAAGTCGATTTTTATGTAAATATTTTATATTTTGAACCTTGCTTAGCGTTTTCACTTTTGTCTTACTACATTGTATATATGCTTGAGTGAGTTTTGCTATAGGAACTCTGAGAGCATCAGGAAAAAAAGCACCTCCATATCGGCAAGCAAGCCCACAATATTCTTTCGTCTCTTCAGCTTTACATAAAAAAAAATTTAGCTCATTTGAAAAAGATATTTTTTTAGCACAACAAAATCGCTCCCATTCATGTGGTCTATGAGCTAAGGTCAAAATTCCTTTATTTAATTTACCCAGACAAGCTTCAAAATCTTGAATATGTAAATGTAGATATTTCAATCCTAAAAGCACAAGGGCCATTTTTGGAGTAAGAACTTTATGCAAAACAGGAGCAGCTAAACCTAAAACTTGTCCCGACGCTCCCGACGCGATCATTTCATTTTTTTCTATAAGAAAAGTTTTAATTTTTCGTTTTCCAAGAGCATAGGCCATCGCCCCTCCCCCCAATCCACCACCAATTATAATTGCATCTGTACGTATCATGTGGATAAATGATTTTTAAGATGCCATTCAGAATAAACTTACAAATTTTTCCTTGCATAAAGTTATGGAAAAAAGTATACTAGCATGGTGATAGAAGTAGAAGAACAAGACCATCGACTTTTTTGTTTGAATTTTTTTTTTAATCATTATAGCTCAATTAAAGAAAGGGACTTGTATCGTTGGCTATGGGAGGGAGAATTTGCTTTTAGCCAAAGATTAGAATACTCTAATTTAGAACAACTATTACTAGATGTACATAAGAGTCAAAGTAATGGTATACTAACTAAAACCGTATGCGAACCTCTTGGATTATCTAATGAGTTTATAAGAATCAATCTTTTATCCTATAAAAAAATGGGTTACCCACTAAAGACTCTTTTAGATCTACAAAATCTAGAAAAAAATTTCAGACCTCAACCCTTTAGATTTATGCGAGATTGGAAATTTGCAAAAAATTGGTGCCTACAAAACCAAAAATTCAAAGTAGCTGCCTTTGATGATTTTGAGAGAATCATTAGTTTTCACCTTATACCCAAACTAGAATTTAGCACTTCGTTCATAGAGCAATATAATCTGGATTACTGGATCATTCCCAGAAACTTTTTTTTTAGCAAATTCCCTGAATTTAAGTTTTAAGTTGCTATTCATGAAACATCCAATAAAAACTCATACTATCTTTCTTAGGGCTATTTTATTTTATGCAGAAGGTGACTTGACATACGTATCTATTCACATTCGAAGGTAAATCTAAAATCTCATTTTCTCATACATTGGTTTCAAAACTTGAAAACATATAAGAAATCTCATTTCTCTCGCAACGGTGCTGGTATTCTATTAGCCATAGGCTTACTTTGCATCACTATTACCACTGTCATGTATGCATATACAAGTCAAGTGGCGGGTTACTATGGCTCTGTCCGTTCTGTAGTTGATGGGTATAGGGCACGTCAACTCGCTAGAGCTGGCATGGAGGCAGGAATTTTAACCCTACGCGGGGTCCCAGAAGAATTAATATACACTTTAGGTATAGTGGCAAATCCACCTCGACTTTTAATAGCTCAAAGTTGTAATGATGAAAAAGCTTGTACAAAATATTACCTTAGCTATAGCTTACAACCTGAAGATGGTAAGCTAAATTTAAACTTACTAGTAAATGCCTCAGATGAGTTAGATAATGGTTACTTTAATATTTTCTCACGACTTTTTTCCTCGCTAAAGATTGACATAGAGACATTAGGAGCTATCATCGATTGGATAGATCAGAACGGGTATTTAAGCTCGTTTGGGGCGGAAAAGGAATATTACCTTGGTCTAAATCCTCCTCGTAAAATAAAGAATAACTATATGTTTCATTTTTCAGAATTAAGTGCTATAAAAGGTTTCACAAGAGAGCTTCTATACTCGAGTAGACCATCTGCAACTTGGGAAAATGATCGTAAAAATAGGGCAAGTAGCTCAGAATTGGAAAACTTGTTACTGCAAAATGAAGATTGGATTTTAGCTAATAATGTAACTGCCTATTTGCCACGTACATTACAAGGTACAGAGAAGGTAAGTATCAATGCTGCTCGATACCATGTTTTGCAAAGCCTCTCCTCTGTTATGGGTACACGCGAAGTAAGGGCAATTTTTAATTTACGCCAAAGAAAAGAAGGCTATATTAAGAACAAAAGTGATGTAGAAAGCTTACCTGAACTTAAAAGACTAGGTGAGTTAGGGTCTGTACCCTTATCACAAGAGCTTTTTGGGACGGGGAATCTATCGGGCTACCTAAAGACAAATAATCAATTTTGGCGTATAACAGGTATAGGGTACATAGTCATTGGCACCGATAATAATGAGAAGAGTTTAGCAATAAGGAAAATTACTGGTCTTTGGGATAAGAACTCAAACGAATTTATCTACTACTCTGAAGATTAAAAGAAGTGTCGTTTTTACAAAATAAATATTTAGTTATCGATTATGGAAGCCATACCATTAAAGGTGTACTTTTTGAAAGTGGCCCCTTAGGTGAACGCATACTTCGTACAGAAAGCCTACCCATAGCTAAATTAGAGTATCTTGGTAATAATAACGACATGGCTCTAACAAATGGCTCCGTTAAAACTAAAGAAGAGGCAAAGGTATCCGCAAAAAAAAATATCCCGGTTAAAGAAGATGAAATATGGGTTTGGAGCGAGTATGAATATAATATCGTACGCTTTGTTCAATCATTCTTCCCATTCGAAACTTCATATATTTTACATATACCCCTTGAAACATTGCATATTCGTGATATCACTATACCAGTAATAAAAAAAACAAAACTCAATCATGAAGCCATAAGCTTTCAAGTTGAAGATGAATTACCATTTAATTTGGAAAAATTAGAAGTAGTAGGCCATATTTGGACTCAAAATGCAGAGAATGCACAAGTACTAAGCTTTGGTGCAGAACGTAGCCTCCTACAAAATATAGTAACACCCTTACTTATAGGTAAAACGGCTCTATTGTACATAATTCCTGATGCCGTCTTACTGGCTTCTTTTATACGTATCTTTAAACCAGATTTTTATGAAAAACGTTGTATAGGACAAATTGATGTTGGTGCGAGCAGTACAACCTTAAACGTAATTTACGAAGGTAAACTAGCATTCACACGCTCCTTACCTTGGGGGGGGAATGAACTTACTTCCATACTCGCCAACAACTTAAATATAAGTTTCGAACAGGCTGAAAAGAAAAAACTAGAATTAGAAATAGACCTTTTAAACTCTAAAGAAAGGCCTGAAGTTTTTTATAAAAATCTTGGGATGAAGCGAAGTAATTATTTAGACTTCTCTACAAAAATCAAAGAATGGTTACAAGAGATATCTATAGAAATAGAACGTTCCTTTATTGCTTTGCGTTGCCCTATTCCTGAAGATTTTTATATTAGTGGTGGGACAGCAAAAATTAAACATCTCGAAAATGTACTTAGCGAATTCTTAAATAAAAATGTAGTACGATATCCTATTAGCCTGAGTACAAATGAAGCTCCAGAACTTTGGATTACCGCCCTAGGGGCACGTGAAATTAAAAGTATCACTAAAGAGAATAGAGATAATTTTTTAGACACATCCTTTGGAAGTACTTTAAGCAGTCAAAAATTTGATTATTCTATATTCCGTATCCCCATCACTTTAATGCTTGCAACACTCTTCATTTTTTTAGGAGCCTTAGGCCTTGGGATAGTGCATGACTATAAACAAATCAAAATTAATACAGGGCAAATTATGGCATTCGGGAAAACTATACCTGAAATAAAAGTGAGTGAGGAGCCAAATGAAATTTTATCCCAAGCTCATTCAATTTGCCAAAAAAGATTACGAGGTGCTAGTCGAACAAAGACAAAATTTCTCCAAGTTTTAAATGAGTTAAATAAAGTAACACCTGGGCAAGCAAGTGTAGATTTAGAATTTCGTAGGCTCAATTATGATGGGACAAGCATCGAACTCGAGGTAGATTTGGGCAATGTCGGATTATCGACGACGTTACAAGAAAAGTTATCTGAAAGTAAACTATTTAAAAATATAGAAGTCAAGGATAGAAATATTTTACCTAATCAAAAAGCAAGGGTTGTATATCGATTAGAGAAAATTAATACTGATACACAACTGTTTTCTAAAAATAGTTGTGAATAGAATGGATATAAAAACGCAAAAATGAATTTCAAATTTTTAGAAAAATTTTTAGAAAAGTTAGGAGCACGAGAACGATTGTACGTCCTTGGATTATTTTCTTTCATAATCCTACTATCTATATCAGCAGGTCTATCAAGTTTTTATACTTATAGAAATAATTTAGCAGAGCAACTAAAAAATGGATATGCTATCATAAATCAATTACGGAAATTAAAAGTTATAATCAGCGATCTAGCCCCCACTCAAGATTTACCTGCTCAAACCCAAGTTTTTTCACAAGTCAATAGCTTTCTCCAACAATACCAAATCAATCCTATCAGTATAAATGAAGAAAAAAAAGTAGATAAGAATGATAAAAGCTATCAAATTTCAATACGTTTACAATCTGTTCCCATGAGTAATTTACTTAGTTTTTTCTATGAAGTAGAGTTCGGAGGTAAGCTACCTCTCTCTATCACTACAATTTCCATACGAAAAGCTATTTCAAGCCAAGACCTCTATGATGTGAACATGACTATTGCCCTAACAGGAGGTTAATTCTGAAATGAAGAATTCTAAGAAAAAGTCAAAACAGGAACAAGAAAATTCAAATCCTCGTTCTAACTTATCAGAATATGAGAATACAACAGAATTTACAAACAACTTAAAAGACAGTAATCATATCCCTACTGCAAAAAACTCTGAATGGGAAACTTCATTGTTTGACTCTGATTTTTATTCTGAAAAAGAAGATGAGTTAGAAAATAAATTTTATCTTAAACCTCGTGAGAAACTTCAAATATACATCTTTGGCCTTTTATCTTTCTTATTTTTTTCTCTTTTGTTGTTACCATATGATAAACTATTAAAAAAGATATTTTACAACTTCGCTCAAAGTATCAATTTAGAATATGGACAAGTTGAACTCAATTTTTTAAATAATAGTTTAATTGAAAATGTAAGCTTAAATTTTAATGAAAAATTAGGTCTTAGAGCATCTTTAATAGATTTTGGTATCCCCTTGCTTTCCTTAAGTTCAAATCATCAGAATGGCACTATAGAATTCAAAAATCTTGTTTTTTTTATTAGCTCAACTCAAATACTTGCTAAAAAATTAGAGCTTAATTTATTTCTCGATAATATCAAACAACCCTCATCTCTATGGTGGGGAAATATTAAAATTTTTAGCGACTCTCTAATCCTACAAAATTTTCATTACGAGGCTTTAGATAATCTTGGCATTGATTTAAGTAAATTAGAAATCAATAAAAGTATGATAGAGTTAAACTTTGATCAGGGGAAAATAAAATTAGATAACTCTCAAATTTTAACAAACTACTTTATTATAAAATTTAAAGGAAACATCCAATTAAAAGAAAATACTTCAGAAAGCTTACTCAATATAGAGCTATGCTTATCTCCTCAAGCAGAACTTGAAAAAAAGAATGCCAAGCTTATGGGTGCTTTTTTATTATTAAATAATAGCTCTAATACTGAATTCTGCACTAAAATAAAGGGTAGTTTACTTTCTCCTGAACTAGAAAAACTTGATTTCTCTTCATCAAAAGATCCTAGTACACCATCAAATTCTCCATCCGTAAACTCACCGCAAAGTTCATCAGGAACTTCTCCACAAGGAAACACCTCTTCGACCCCCACTCATACCGCATCACCCGTGCAATCACTGCAATCAGAATTATAACCCTCATAAATTTTATGCATGCAAGTTACTGAGAGACAAAAAATTGTTACCTACTACTTTTAACACAATTTATGAAAAACTCCTTAGATATTCAACCTTTTAGAGCCCTTAGACCTAACTTGAATTTAGCTTCAAAAATAGCTACGTTACCATATGATGTTCTTGAACAGGACGAAGCTCGTCTTATCGCACAAGATAATCCTCGATCATTTTTACGAATTATACGTTCTGATATAGAATTCCCAAGTATAAATAACCCCTATATGCCTGAAATTTACAGTAGGGCAAAAAAAAATCTAGAAAATTTTATTCAAAATAAATATTTAATTCAAGATGCAAGAAAGGGTTTTTACATTTATCAAATGGAATTTAAAGGCAAAATTCAACGAGGTTTAGTGGCATTATTTTCTAATCAAAATTATAGAGATAATAAAATTAAAAAACATGAGCTCACTCGACCTGTAAAAGAAAAAGACAGGGTAAACCATATTTTATCTATAAATGGACAAGTGGAACCTGTTTTTTTACTCTATAAAGATGAGGGCAAACAAAAAGGACATTCTCTCACTTCATTCATAAAAAAATGTACAGAGGACACCAGCCCCTTATCACAGATAGAAATAGAAAGTGGTCATATCCATTCTTTATTTTTGATACCTCCTGATGACGAAGAACTTCTACTTAATTTTATTAAAGATCTTAGCACGCTATACATAGCCGATGGTCATCATCGTAGCTCTGCCGCCTCTTTGGCTGAAATAGAAATAAAACAAAAGCATAGCCCTTCAAGCAACTCCGCATCTTATTTTTTAGCTGCCGCCTTCCCTGCCGACACTTCAATTATTTATCCGTATTACAGAGTGATAAAAGATCTCAATGGTCTTAGTGTTAATGAATTCATAGATAAATTGAAAAGAAAAAATATACATGTTTCAATGCTTAATGCAAAAGACTTTATCACTACTCCTAATATAGAAATGACAAAATACGAAGTATGTATGTATCTCGAAAAATCTTGGTATAAATTAAAATGGGAACCTAAAAACATTGAGGAGAAAAATTTAGGTGATACTCTCACAGTAACCATCCTGCAAAATGAAATACTCTCTCCGATACTCAATATACAAGACCCCCGCACTTCTGAACGCATCTTTTTCATAGGAGGGATTCATGGAGAAGAGGCGCTAGTAAATGTAGTTGATAGGGGGGAAGGGAAGGTAGCTTTTAGTATGGCAGGAGTTCAAGTAAATGATTTATTAAATATAGCAGACGCAAATCAAATCATGCCTCCAAAATCTACTTGGTTTGAACCAAAACTACGATCTGGCTTAGTTGCCTATTTATTTGAATAAAAAGTCCATGAGAAAAGGACAGAAAAAATAACTACTTCTTCCCTGCTTTTCCTGACTTGCCTGCTTTACGTCTAACTTTCTCACCAAAATAACGTATACCTTTTCCTTTATAAGGTTCAGGTGGCTTTAAATTTCTTATCTCAGAAGCAACTTGCCCTAATTTCTGTTTATCTATACAGTTGAGGGTAATTTTAGTTTGATCTACAACTTGAGCTTCTACTCCTTTAGGCAAAGAATAAACTACTTCATGAGAAAAACCTAATGAGAAAACAAGAGTTTCTCCTTTAAGTTGAGCCCTATAACCAACTCCCAATAATTCAAGTTTTTTCTCCCAACCACGGCTTACACCAACAATGTTATTGTGTAAAAGCATTCTCGCCGTACCATGAAGGGCTTTAATTTTTGGAGTATTCTCTTTTCTATGTAACTGTATAACTGAACCCATCTCTTTTAATTCAATCCCCACAGGTAATATTGAATAAAGGGTTCCTTTTTGTCCCTTCGCGACTATGCGCTGACCTTCCAGTTTAACAGTAACGCCGTCTATCAAAGGAATAGAATTATTTCCAATTCTTGACATATAATATAATAATTACTTTATAAAATGAGATAATAAATTACCACACTTTACAAAGAACTTCTCCCCCAAGATTCAATTCTTTAGCCATAGTAGAAGTCATAATCCCTCTAGAAGTTGAAACAATAGAAATCCCTAAGTTATTTCGTACAGGTCTAAATTCACTAGCCTTTTCATAATATCGTAGAGACGGTTTTGAAATCCTTTTCATGGTATGTATAACAGGAAACCCATTATGATATTTTAATTCCACTTGAATTTCTGAAATCTTTCTCACTTTTTCTATTTGATAATCTCTAATGAAGCCTTCTTTTTTTAATATATCTAAAATAATGCGTTTTTGCTTAGAGTCAGGTACCTGAACTTTTTTAAAGCCTGCCATAGAAGCGTTACGAATACGTGTCAACATGTCTGCTATAGGATCTGCTATACTCATTTTTTCACCTCTATTCTCTATTACCAGGATGATTTTACAACACCAGGCAATTGTCCAAAACTAGCTAATTTTCTAAAACAAATTCTACACATATGAAAACGTCTAATAAACGCTCTTGGACGACCACATAAAGGACAACGATTGTACTCTTGCACCTTAAATTTTTTCTGCCGCTTGTGTTTTTCAATAAGTGATTTTTTTGCCATTATTTACAACTCTACTTTTATTTTACTCTAAAAGGCATACCCAAATTCTTTAACAAAGCAAGTGACTCCTTATCACTTCTAGACTTACATGTAAAAGTTATGTTCATTCCATGATATGTTTCCACTTTATCCACATTAATTTCTGGAAACACGATTTGTTCCTTTAATGAAAAGCTATAATTACCCCTACCATCAAAGGAAGTAGGACTAACGCCATTAAAGTCTCTTACGCGAGGTAAGGTTATAGAAATCAAACGCTCTATAAAAGAAAACATACGCTGCCCACGTAAAGTAACCATGCAACCAATAGCTTGATTTTCTCTTAATTTGAAACCGGCAATGGCCTTTTTAGAAAAAGTTTTTACACATTTTTGACCGCTTACTATATTCAATTCCTCTACAGCTTGTTCTAAAAATTTAGGGTTAGATGTGGCCTTTCCCATACCTATATTTAAAACTACTTTTTCTAAGCGAGGAACTTCCATTATATTTTTTAATTTTAGTTCCTCCTTTACTATAGGCAATATTTCTTTATGATATTTTTTTTGTAAATTATTCACGTAAAATCTATTTCTCCTCTTTTACTTTTTCCTTAATTTCTATAAAACTACCCTTAGCCTTATATCCCCTTATTTTTTTATTATTATTTAAAATAAAACTCAATCTTTTAGGAGATTTAGATTTAGTATCATAGTAAGCCACATTTGAAAGATGTATAGAACTTTCAGTATGTAAAATAGAAGGTTTAGGGTTATCTTGAGTAGGTTTTTGATAACGCTTAATCATATTAATGCCTTGAACTATAACTTTATTGCTCACCCTGTTTAGAAATAACACCTTGCCTTTCTTACCCTTCTCTTTTCCTGATATTACAACAACTTCATCACCTGTTTTTAATTTAACCCTAGTTTGCTTTGTTCTTTTATCTTTTAACATAAATATTTTAGATAAGGGAAAATCAAATAACCTCAGGTGCGAGAGAAACTATTTTCATAAATTTTTTATCTCTTAATTCACGTGCTACAGGGCCAAAAATACGAGTCCCTACAGGATTCATTTTTTCATCGATAATTGCACACGCATTATTATCAAATCTAATATAAGTACCATCAGAACGACGAACTTCCTTTTTTGTACGAACGATTACTGCCTTCTGTACAGCTTTATTATGAACTTTTTTACCGCTAGTATCTTTCAAACCATATGAAGGGGAAGCATTTTTAACTGCAACGACTATAACATCTCCTAAAGACGCATAACGTCTACGAGTACCACCAAGTACTTTTATACATTGAACTTTACGAGCACCAGTATTATCCGCGACCTCTAAAAAAGTTTCTACTTGAATCATTTTGCCCTCTCTATAATTTTATGTAAAATATGCCTTTTTTCTCGAGAAATTGGCCTAGTACCAAATATACTTACCAAGTCCCCTAAATGACTTTCATTTTTTTCATCATGAACTTTAATTCTTTTAGAACGAAGTAAAGATTTCTTGAACACGGGATGCTTCCAATGTATTTCTACTTCAACTATCCTGGTCTTTTCCATTTTATCAGAAACGACTCTAGCGGTAATCAATTTAAATTTATTTTGCATATCAGTATTAAATCATTTTCCTTTTAGCATTTGTTTTAGCCAAAACCTTGTCCTTATTGGGCTCTAATCCTTTCCTTTCATTTTTAATAGTTAAGGCCCTAGCTACATTCTTTTTAAGTAAACCTATCTTTGAAGGATTAGGTAAGGATCTAGATACGGCAAAATTAAACCGTAGGTTCATGATATCCCTTCTTGTGCTTAGAAGATACTTATCAATTTCCTGATTCGTCATTTCTTTTAAAACTTTAGACATTAGACTATTAGCTCCTTAAACACAAAAGTTGTTTTAATAGGTATTTTGTAAGACGCTAGTCGCAATGCCTCACGAGCCACCTCTTCAGTCACACCACTCATTTCAAATAACATCCTACCTGGTAAAGTCCTTGCTACCCAATATTCTGGATTACCTTTACCACTACCCATCCTTGTTTCAGCCGGTTTTTTAGTAACAGGCCTATCAGGGAATATCCTTATCCACATTTTACCACCTCGTTTTACATGACGAGTTATAGTTCTACGGGCAGCCTCTATCTGTCTTTCTGTAATATAACCAGGGCTAACAGCCTTTAAACCATACTCCCCAAAGGAAACCTTATTTGCTCTTAAAGAAAGACCTGTCAAACGACCTCTCTGTTGTTTTCTATATTTTACTCTAGCAGGTGATAACATAATTAAATCTCTTAACCAGTTTTTTCAAATTGTGGTCTAACCAAAAAATCATCTTCTTTTTTGAGTTCTTTTCCGGGGAAAACGTCTCCATGATAAGTCCATACTTTTATCCCTATCTTCCCAAATGTAGTCATAGCCTCACAAACAGCAAATTCAATATTTGCACGAAGGGTATGCAAGGGGACACGCCCATCTTTATACTGTTCAGTTCTAGCCATATCTGCCCCATTCAGGCGACCAGAAACATTGATTTTTACACCGTTCAAGCCACTCCTCATGGCCCCACGTAAAGCTTGTTTCATCACCCTTCTGAAAGGAGTCCTTTTTTCTAATTGCTGTGCAATAGTATCAGCTATAATCTGCGCTATGCTTTCAGGCTTTTTTAAAGCAATAATCCCAACATTTAAGTTTACATTTATTTTCTTCTTTAGTTCTGCCTTCAACTCTTCTATACGACTACCTTTCTGACCTATAACTACTCCTGGCTTAACAGTATGAATACTCACACTCAACTTTCCAGAAAATCTCTCTATAACAATTTTAACAATACCAGCACGTTTAAACTTTTCATTTATCAATTTACGTATCAGAATGTCTTCGTGTAAAAATTTCTTGTAATCTCCCTGAGCATACCAAACAGAATCCCAGGTTCTTGTAATTCCCATTCTTAAACTTATAGGATTAACTTTATGACCCATTTCAAACTCCTTATCTCAAATACTCTGAGATTAATCTCCCAAAACCAAAGTAATTCTACTTGATCTACGTAAACGAGAAGCACCCCTTCCCTTAGATTGAGCTCTAAATCGCTTTAAAGTAGGCCCACAATCAACAAACAGTTTCTTTACATAAAGCTGGTCATCTTGAAAATCTTCGTTCAACTGACGTAAATTAGCACGTGCTGAATTAAGCAAAGACAGAAATGGAACAACAGCCTTTTTGGGCATAAAACGAAGAGTATCTACTGCCTCAAGAAAAGAGAATCCTCTAATTTCGTTCGCCACCAGTCTGACCTTACGAGGACTCATTTGAAAGTGTTTAATTGATGCCTTGCTTTCCATATTAAAATACCAATATTTTTTTTATCGATTTCCAGTCACTTTATTATTTACCAGAAAGTGTAGTATGTCCTTTATAGGTTCGTGTAGGTGAAAACTCACCTAATTTATGCCCTACCATATTTTCATTCACATGAACAGGCATAAATTTAGCACCATTATACACAAGAAGAGTATGTCCTATCATTTCAGGAAATATAGTAGAACGTCTAGACCAAGTCTTAACAGGTTTCTTAGAACCACCCTCATTCAAAGCTGATATTTTTTTCATAAGATGGCCATCTACAAATGGACCTTTTTTTAGAGAGCGTGACATAAATTACTTTGCAATCCTCTTGTTTACTTTAGACTGTATAATAAAACGATTTGAAGATTTATTTTTCTTCCTAGTTTTCCAACCCTTAGTTGGTTTACCCCAAGGAGTACAAGGATGCCTACCGCCTGATGATTTACCCTCACCACCGCCAAGTGGATGATCTACTGGATTCATTACCACTCCACGAGTATGTGGTCTGCGACCTAACCACCTACTACGACCTGCTTTACCAAGACTTACAAGATTATGCTCTTTATTTCCCACCTGACCTATGGTTGCCTTACATACTTTATTAATTTTACGAGTTTCACCTGAAGGCATCTTTAATATAGAATAAGGCCCGTCCTCCCCTGCGAGTATCGCATATGCTCCCGCTGACCTAGCAATTTGGGCACCTTTTCCCGGCTCCATCTCTATATTATGAACAATAGAACCAGGAGGGATATTTTCCAAAGAAAGACAATTGCCTGGTTTAATAGGGGCAACAACATCACTTATTATATTATGACCAACCGTGACCCCCAAAGGGGCAAGGATGAATCTATATTCACCATCCCTATATTTAATTAAAGCAATATCAGCAGAACGATTTGGATCATAATGAAGAGAAACGACTACACCCTGAATCCCTATTTTATCTCTCTTGAAATCTATTACACGATAACGACGTTTATGCCTACCTCCACGTTGCCATGAACTAATACTGCCACTCCTACCCGCCTTATAAGAAATACCTTTAATCAAACTACTAGGTACAGGAGTATTACTTAGATGCTTTGTGTCTCTTACAGTCTTGTAACGTAAGGTATGCGTAGTAGGTTTAAATTTTTTAATAGCCATACATATAAATTTTTTAATTTGAAACTAAAAACATAACCTCACATAAATAATTAAAAATAAAGAAAAACTCACTTAATTTTCCTTAGAAGTCAACTCTATACTTTGCCCACGCGTTAAAGTTACAATAGCTTTTTTCAGACCACTTTGTTGATACTTCTTATAGCGAAAACGCTTTTGTTTACCCATGGTATTCAAGACATTAACTTTTAAGGCATCAACACCATAACATACTTTCAAGACCTGTCGAATTTGCTCTTTATTGGAAGTCTTGCAGACCAAGAAAGTATAAACATTAAGCCCATTCGTTTTTAATTTTTGGGCCTCGGTTTTTTCAGTAATTAAAGGTCTAATAATTATATTGTTGACATTCATTTTTATATTCAAGATTTCTTATATCGCTTTTTTACTAATCGCACCATGCTCTTTATTATCAGAAGGACTTGCATACTGTTGCCTTAAAACATCAATTGCCGACTCTACTATCACCAACTTAGAAGCATAGAAAACTTCAGGTAAAATTATGCGTTTAGATTGTACTAAAATTACATTAGGCAAATTTGAAGCTGATTTTGATAGAAATAAACTTTCTTTATCAAAGAGAATTACAATAGAAGAAGATTCAGATATCCCCATCAACTTCAATACATTTGCAAGCTTCTTAGTACTGTATTCCTGAAACTCCAAACTTCTAATTACAGAGACAACACCTTCCTTAGCCTTACTAGAGAGTACAGACAATACCCCTTGCTTACGCATTTTTTTGGGTAAAAGAGAATAAGGATGAAAACTACGAGGCCCCAAAGCTACACCACCACCACGCCAATGAGGCACCCTTATAGAACCCTGTCTAGCGTTACCAGTACCTTTCTGCTTCCAAGGCTTTTTCCCACCACCTGAAACTTCACTCCTAGTTTTCGTATGGTGTGAACCCTGACGACGATTATTTTTCTCTGCTTCTACAGCTCGATAAATCAAATCATTCGAAGGTTCGAGACCAAATACCTCTAAAGGCAAGGTAAATTCACCTGCCCTCGAACCGCCTTCATTAAAATACTTAACTTTCATTTCTCCTGTACCTCAATTTTTACAAAGGAAGTACGCGGACCAGGTACCGAACCTTTTATGAAAATCAAACCTTTTACCTTATCAAGTGCATGTATTCTTAAATTACCCACAGACGTTCTACGAGCACCTAAATGACCTGGTAGCTTTTTACCTTTGAAAACCCTACTAGGATAAGCACTCGCATTTTGAGAACCAGGAGCCCTATGAAAACCTGAACCATGTGTCGCTCGACCACCACCAAATCCGTGACGCTTAATCCCTCCCTGAAAGCCCTTACCTTTAGATACTCCCGAAACTCGTACTTTATCCCCAACTTCAAACAAATCAACCCCAAATTCTTGCCCAATGGAACAATCTTTGAAATCTTTAAACTCACGTAAAACGGCATATGCAAGAAGTTCAGATTTCTGATGTCCCGCCTCTGCTTTATTAAGTACACCCTTGCGTATTTCACCAAAGGCTAGCTGAACAGCTGAATAACCGTCTCTCTCTTTTAACTTTAATTGCATTACCTTATTTTTACCTGATTGTAAAACAGTAACAGGAATAGAACGACCTGTAGCATCAAATAAAGATGTCATACCTATTTTTTTAGCTAATAATCCTTTTGACATATACTTAAAATACTGCTACCTACTTATACTCAACTTTTAATATCTACATTCACACCCGCAGGCAATTGAAGCTTCATCAGTGCATCTACCGTATCAGGGTTTGTGTTCATTATATCAATTAATCTCTTATGTGTTCGTATCTCAAACTGTTCACGAGCTTTTTTATTCACATGAACAGATCGAAGTATCGTAAACTTTTCTATTCTAGTAGGCAAAGGAATAGGGCCAGATACTTGGGCACCCGTACGTTTTGCTGTAGAAACAATCTCAGCTACAGACCTATCAATTAAACGATGGTCGAATGCTTTTAATTTAACTCTAATACGGGTTGACATAATCTACACTAAGCAATCACTCAATAACTTGAGCAACAACTCCAGAACCTACAGTTTTCCCACCTTCTCGTATAGCAAATTTCAATCCTTTATCCATAGCAATAGGTGAAATCAATTCTACTTCCATCGTCATATTATCACCAGGCATCACCATTTCAGTTCCTTTGGCTAAAGTAATAGTACCAGTCACATCTGTTGTTCTGAAATAAAATTGAGGACGATAATTGTTAAAAAAAGGTGTATGGCGACCACCTTCTTCTTTTGTTAGAACGTATACTTCAGCCTTAAATTTTTTATGAGGAGTAATCGTACCTGGCTTTGCCAAAACTTGCCCTCTCTGTATATCTTCTTTCTTCACACCGCGCAACAATACACCCACATTGTCTCCAGCTTGAGCAAAATCGAGAAGTTTACGAAACATCTCAACGCCCGTAACTACTGTTTTTTGAGTATCCTTAATACCAACAATCTCTATCTCATCATTAATATTCAATTTACCTTGCTCTACCCTTCCAGTAGCCACAGTCCCCCTACCTGTAATAGTAAAAACATCCTCAACAGGCATTAAAAAATCCTTATCAACAACCCTTTTAGGTTCAGGAACATAAGAATCCATAGTTTCCATTAGTTTCAATATAGCAGGTTCACCTAATTCAGAAGTATCACCTTCGAGAGCCTTTAAGCCAGAACCTAAAACAACAGGTGTATCCTTAGGGTATCCATACTTATGCAAAAGGTCCCTAACCTCTTCTGAAACAAGCTCTGTCATCTCATCACGTTCATCTGCTTTAATCATATCCACTTTATTGAGAAAAACTACGATATAAGGAACACCTACTTGCTGAGCCAAAAGTATATGCTCACGAGTCTGTGGCATAGCCCCATCGACAGCAGAAACTACTAAAATAGCAGCATCCATCTGCGCCGCACCCGTAATCATATTTTTTACATAGTCAGCATGCCCAGGACAGTCCACATGGGCATAATGGCGTTTATCTGTTTCATATTCCTGATGCGAGGTCGCTATAGTAATACCACGCTCACGTTCCTCAGGGGCGTTATCTATCTCCTCATACTTGACAGCTTTATTACGACCACCCTTAGTTTTAGATAGTACCGTAGTTATAGCGGCAGTAAGTGTAGTCTTACCATGATCTACGTGGCCTATGGTTCCAACATTTACGTGAGGTTTCGTTCTTTCAAATTTTTCTTTAGACATAATTTTGTACCTTTAGTTTTTTTTAAAAATTACTGATAAACAGCAACATGTGCAGGTTTTTTAAACATACTATCCTGTCCAGAAAAAAAGAATTAAATTTATGAACTATTAATAAAATATAGTCATGTCACAAATTTATAACTCACAGAGAATAGAGGGAAGGATTCCTTATTCATTTTGGCTCCCTTTACTAGGACTAGCGATACCGTAAATTTAGTTATGATAAAACTTTGACAATAGAATAAAGAAAATCCATATACTTAAATTTTATTAATCTAATGCTCAATTAAAAATACAATTTATGATATACTCAAAAACAATACTATACGACTCTTGAATCATCATGTTAGATACTTTTAATTTTTTAAATATCTTAAAAACGGGAGGGGTCTTATTTATCTTTCTATCCCTTGCTGGCATCATCTCATGGATACTGATTTTCGAGAGAATACTTTATTTTAAAAAATATACTACTAGTCCTTTAGAGGCAGTAAAGTCTGTATTGTCACATAACCACTCTAACGAAAAAAACAAATCTTTAGGGTACAGGGGTAGTTTTCAGACACAACAAGATTTAGGAAATCCTGTATTGTACGTACTACATGAATGTGTAAATATTTCTTTGAAAAATAAAGAAGATGAGCGCTACTTTGAAGAAGTAAAAATTCGTGCAATTACAGAAAAGCTCCCAGAAATTCAAAAATACATTAACATACAAGCGACTTTAGGAACAGTAAGCCCTTACCTTGGCCTACTGGGGACTATTTTTGGGATTATAAGAGCATTTATGGATATGGCTCAGAAAAATTCAAATGTTTCGACTTCTACCATGTCACTTACTCATTCCCTAAATTCAGGCATAGCAGAAGCTTTAATAGCTACGGCTATGGGGCTTTGTGTCGCCATCCCTGCCACTATTGCTTACAATTATTTCACAAAGGAAGTAGAAAAATTTGTTTCCGACATAGAAATTGCAACTTCCTATCTAAAAGCAAGTTTATTAGGATACATGAAGTTAGATTAAAGAGAACCATGCTTGGATATAAAAAACAAAACCAAAAGATATCTACTCCATTTAATGGTATCAATATAGTTCCATTCACAGACATCATTTTGGTTTTACTCATTATTTTTATGATCTCGGCACCAGGACTTAAGCAATCTGGTTTAGATATACAACTTCCTAAATCTTCCAACAAAGATATCAATGAAAATGAAAGTTTGAAAATCGATATGAATAAAGAAGGGATAATTTTTCTTAAGCAAAAACGAATTACTATGGAGCAATTAGATAAAGATTTAAAACAGAAAAAAACAAAAGAAAATTCGATAGAGGTTCTAGTGAATGCAGACGAAGGAGTGGAGCACGGAAAAGTTGTACGTTTGCTTGATGTATTAAGAAACAATCAAATAAGTAAAATCTATATAGGGACAGAAACAAATAGCCAATAATCTAGCTTGATTAGGAACCCTATTACAAAAATAAACAATTCTAAAACCTCATCTTTTATCTTAAAAAACTCATTTTCAATATTAAATTCTTGCTTCGATTTTTTTTACCACAATGAAAAATAAAGAATCCAAACCTACACAAGAAAAGCTCTGGGAACTTCAATTCATAAATGCGATATATTTTGCATGCTTATTCATAATGATTGCACTCTATATGTTGAGAGTACAATTTTCTATCATTCAGAATGCTTTTGTTTTCCTATTGCTAACACTGGAATACGTGCTCGCTTGTTTAGTTTGGAAAAATTTCAAAAAAACAAAAATAACAAAATCACTATTTCAAAAGTCACTCTATCTTCTGTATACAATTGTAGGGCTGCCGCTAACAATTTATTTAGCCCAATTTTATACACACAGTAGCTTTGCCCTTTTTCGTTATACTTTAGTAATAACTTTTCTTTTTATTTTACACATCCATAACCCAAAAAATGTAATTTTACATATATTTTTTACTATTTTTGGATTATTATTTTACACATTTTTTCAAAAACACGACATCTTTTATTATTCCGGCTATCAAAGACAACTTGTAACTATAGTCTACTTTATGAGTATTTCTTTTTTTATACATCAAGCCTATTTATTTTATAGGCAACATCATAATAATGCATATATATTTTATTTAAACTACAAACGGACGACTAAAAAATATACCTCCCTTTTGAATTTATTTGAAGACCTACTTAAAGATATAGCATCACCTAAATCTATTCATGAAATTTCATTATCAAAATCCTCATCAAAAGAGAATCAAATAAAATATGGTTTATATTTTGTAGCAAAAATATGCTTTAGTGATTTTAACATAAGCTTACAAGAGTTACTAGAACAGAAAAATAAACAAGAAAATACGGATGCCAATGCTATACGAATAAGTGAGATGTTTTATCACGAATGGAACTTGTTAAATAACTTTATCGACAAAACCTTGATTCCCTTTCCTCTGATTCGCTCTATTCAGGATGATGCTATCTTAATAGCCCTTTCTATAGATAGCTCTCTATACAATCTTAATACAAATGATAAAAAATTGATACAATTATCTGAAAATCAATTAAAACAATTTTTTTCTATTTACTTTGCTATAGTTAAAATTGCTCAATTTACCTGTCAGTCTAGAGACGCTTTTGAACAACGCAATGCAAAAGGCTGGTATATGAATTCCTTTTTATCTATAGGCACAATGTGGGTGATCCCTCGTTCTCTAAAAAACCCAAGCGTAGTTTTTAGAGGGCCTCTCATAAAAGAGATTGAGGCTATTCAAAAATCTATTTTTGAATACAATAACATTTCACAGAAAAGAGAATATCAAGTAGAGAGTGATCATATTTGGTTTGCACCAAGGTTAAAACCTCTCTATACTCCTTTTTTTGACATCCACACTGCACCTAAGTTGCGTGAAAGCATTGCCCCTGAATTTCTCTTAAGTGAATTTACAAATGAACGTAGTAAATTAGAACCTAATGCAAAGTTTTGGGCTAGCCTTGAACTCCAAAAGTCTATTTCATTAGAATAAATATTTTGATTGACTCATACGTCTTATACATGATAGCATGGCTGGTAGTGAGGTAAAAAAAAATATGCAAAAAATCCTTGAAGATGTATTAAATGCGAGTATCGCATTATTTCGTACAGGAGAAGGTAATGTAAATAATGCAGTCAAGCAGTTGAAAAAAACTTTTGATGATTTAAAAACTAAAGGTGCTTCAGATCAAAGTGATGTAGCTGTAAAGCTTCGTTCCACTTTATCTGAAATCTCCTCTAAAGTAGATATGTTATCAGATAAAGCAGGGGATGCCTACAAAGATGGGTTAAAACAATTAGAAACACAGTTCTCGACTTTAGTAGAACAAATCAATAAAGTTGTCCCGGCAGATAAAGTTTCACAAGTTAAATCTAGAATAGATGAATTAAAAAAAGCTATAAAAGAAAAACTGGGTAAGTAATTTACAAGTCACTTACATCTGAATGCAAAATAAACATAGCAGTATGACATCACCAGATGTAAGTGCCACCCCATCTCAGAAAGATAATAATTACTATGAGGGAAGACAAGAGCATATACGAGATTTAAAAACCCCTCAAATAGAAACCTTTAAAAACATCTACTTTGATAGAACTTATTCTATAAATTTTGAAATCCCAGAATTTAGTGCCATTTGTCCTAAGACTTCATTACCTGACTATGGTATCATATATATAAAATATCAACCTGAATTGTACTGTATTGAATTAAAGAGCTTGAAAGAATATATTCTCTTTTACAGAAATCTTGGAATTTTTCAAGAAAATGTAGCAAATAAAATTATAGATGATCTTGTGACTGCTTGTAAACCTAAAAAAATACATCTTCAGCTTGATTACAATGTTAGAGGAGGTATACGTACCGTAGTAAAGGTTTATTATTTAAAACATATATAATACTAATCATAGAAAGTAAATTTCAAAAAAAATCGCAGTTCTTTTCAAAATCGATAAATCGTTGGGGTAGTTCTAAATCAAAGCTACATTTCTTTTTTGTAAAGGGATGTATAAATTCTAAACCCTTAGCGAAAAGAAGGAGGCCAAAGTCCTTGCCCTTAATTTTGTTCGTTGAGTATAAACGGTCCCCAACCACGGGACATGATTTATAGGCTAGATGTACTCGAATTTGATGAGTTCTACCTGTTATGGGTTTTAACAAAATAGAGGAAAACTTACGGCCCCTTGGGGTATTTTTACTTGCAATAGTTTCATATTTTGTTTGGGCAGCACGTCCTTGCTCCTCTGTCACTTGCATTTTTAAACGAAGCTTAGGATGACGTTTTATATTTCCTAAAATTATACCCTCAGCAGGATTAAGTGCACCCCATACCCAAGCAAAATAAGATTTGTTTATCTCTCGTTTCTTAAATAATGCCATCATCTTTTTTTGAGTAAGAGAATTTTTAGCAACAAGTAAGAGGCCCTCTGTATCCCTATCAAGACGATGAACTAGACCAGGCCATATTACTGGAGAGTACGGTTTATTATCATTATTCATACTCGACGCTTTATTTTTTAGACTGTCCCATTTTTGTAAGCTTGGCCATTTCGCTACGAGACCATGCACTACTGTAATCTCCCTTTCATTTGTTGCATCAAGTTCAAGTTTAGGAAAAATTGAAATAGGTCCAGGATGCACAGCCATTCCAGGTTCTTTATGGATGAGAGCTAAATTTTCATCTTCAAAAATAATTTTAAAATCTATGAAGCTTGGTTTCAGCACAGAAGAATTTTGATAAACAGCTTCTATTTCTATTTGATATACCTCCCCTTTTCGAATCAAGTTATGAGAACTTATTTGTGTATTATCAATAGATGTAATTTTTTTTGCCTTAATCCATTTTTGAATGAGGCTACGGCTTACTTCTTCTATCCCCATAATACTTTTTTGTTCTTTAAAGTTATCACCCCTTTGGGCATGAAACATATGTCGTAACCAAGTATCTAATCGAAACTTATCAAACTCTTCTTCTACTTTAAAGACTATACGAATACAGTTTTGGAGATGGGGCATTTTACTTCTTTATAAAGTCAAACTAAACAGAGATAAAAAATTTAATAGAAAATGAAAACCTAAACATACAAGCACATAAAGTTTTAATACTCTATCCTAGATCTGATACTTCGTGCAAGAACATTTGTTTCAGCATATTCTATAGCAGAGCCTGTAGGTATCCCATGAGAAATGCGAGTAATTTTTACTTCATTTTTCCTTCCCAACTCCTCTATGCGCCTACAAATATAGTCTGCTGTTGCGTCTCCCTCTAAAGTGGGATTTGTGGCTATAAATATTTCTTGTATTTTCTTATTTGTATCTTCGATATAACTTGCATCCCCTCTATCTACCCCTACCCTACTTTCTTCTAAGCGATTAAGTAACTCTTTAACTCGTAAATCATTTGGAGATATGCCATCTAGTGGCGAGAGTGCCCCCATTAATACATGATATAGACCTTGAAAAGCACCTGTTTTCTCAATCACTATAACATCACCTGGCTCTTCAACCACACACAATTGCTGTCTTTCCCTTTTAGGGTCCAAACAAATTTCACACATCTCACCATTATTTTGATCTGTCAAAGAGCCACAAACCTTGCAAAAAAAAAGATTTTTTTGTAAATTCTGTATAGCTAAACCTAGCTCACCACAAAAATTAGATTCTGCTTTTAGGAGGAAAAAAGCAATGCGTGAGGCACTTCTTTGCCCTACTCCAGGAAGATGAGAAAGCAATTGTACTAAATTTTGAAAGTAATTTTGCACTAAAAAATATCTCTACATAAAGAAATTTTCAAACCCAGGTATAGAAAGACCACCTGTAATTTTTTTGAGTTCTGATTGCATACTTTCTCTTACTTTCTTTTGAGCTTGATTAAAAGCAGATATAAGTAATTCTTCTAGTACCTCTTTTTCTGCTAAATTCATTACATTATCATCTATTTCAACTCGCTTTACAACATTTACTCCGTTCATGGTTACCTTTACCATCCCCGCTCCCGCCTCCCCTGTAACATTTATATTTGCTAAAACTTCCTGCATTTTACCTACTTGTCCTTTTATATTACTCATGCCCTTAAATATATCTGCAAAATTAAAATTCATACCTATACCTCTTTTTATTTATATTTCTAATTTTATAGTCTTACCTGAAAATTCCTTCTCCACAATATATGCAGAAGAATATGAAGAGTCTTCTAATAAAGGTGTCTGTGCCTCTGTGGTTTTTTTTGAATTATCTTCAGCATTGTTCATTTTGAAATTTGATTTTTGTGCCTCAATTTCTGAGGGATGCTCTAGAGGATGGGACGTGTCACCTGAAATGTTTTGTATTTTGTTTTGGTTTGTTTTTTCTAGTTTTATTTCTGCTTCAAGCTCTACTTTAGAATTGGGAGAATTTGCAAGGGCAACACTAAACAGATTTAATTTCTGTATAATCTGAGTGAGAGAAGGACGGGACAACTTTTCTTTAATATCCATAAGCTCCATTTCTATCAATAGACCCATTTCAAAAGTATTACGTAAATCAAGACCTTGAGTTTTTTTAAGCAAGTTGAAAAAATCATTAAATATACATTGAATGATAGACAAATCAAAAAAAGAAAATTTGTTTTGTAAGGTTTGCACTTGTTCCGTGGGCAATGCAAGAAAATCATTATCCTGAATGCCTTTTTTTATGAAAACTAATGTGCGCAAGAAATTCAAATATTCCCAAATAAAACGTTGCAAATCTAAACCTGCCTCAAAGTTTTTACGTACAATTAAAACTAAATCTGAAATAGGCATTTCGGGCTTTATAAGGCCTAAAGTAAATTCAACATAATAGTCGAAAAGTTTCGGCCCCAATCCTAATAATTCCTTAATTTTATCACTTTCAAGATATATCCCACAATAATGTATACATTGTTCTAAGAATGAAATGCTATCCCGCAATGAACCATCACCTGTGCGAGCAATCCAAAAAATAGCCTCATCATCAAAATTAACTTTTTCACACTTACATAAATACTTTAAATAATCTTGCAAATGACTTAAGGGAACCTTAGTAAGATTAAAAACCTGACATCGGGAAAGTATTGTTTGCGGAACTTTATGCGATTCCGTTGTAGCTAAAATAAAAACCACATGTGCAGGAGGTTCTTCTAAAGTTTTAAGTAAGGCATTAAACGATTCTGTGGTAAGCATATGTACTTCATCTATAATATAGACCTTCTTATAAAATTGCATGGGTCTAAACTTCACATTCTCACGTAATTCACGTATGTAATCTATACCACGGTGCGAGGCAGCATCTATTTCAATTACATCTAAACTAGAATTATTTTCTATAGCCTTACAGGAATCACAAACCCCACAAGGTTCATCTTCTTGAACATTTAAGCAGTTAACACGTCTTGCAATTAAACGAGCAAGGGTGGTCTTTCCACACCCACGAGGGCCAAAAAACAAATAGGCGGGACTTGCTGTTTTCTTAGACAAGGCATTTTTTATCGCTTGTACAGTTGCAACTTGCTCTATGACTTCAGAAAACTTCTTGGGTCTATATTTACGAGCTAAACCCTGAATACCAGGAACGATTTCGATGGTTTCTAACTTCATAATTTTCTTAGAGTATTCATTCAATAATCATTATAACTCTTTTTTGGTGATTTTTTCCCAAAGGTCCAATAGGAAGGACAGAAATCTTCCCCAAAGACTCTTCCTGTTATAACGTTGCAATAAACGTTTAATACGTTCTTTTTCTTGCCACGTAAAATCTATACGTGTTGTATTCTCTTCTGCTTCTATCTGTATATAATTTTCTTTACCTGAAAGTGATACAACATTAGCTTCTATTTCTTCCCAACCTAGCTCCCTCGCAACAGTAAGCCTTCGCATACCTGCAATCAAATTGTTATTTGTATCTACAATAATTGGTTGCAATAATCCAAATTTACTTATAGATTCTCTCAATCCTCGCAACTCACCAATATTTTTACGTATTCTGTTTTTTACTTTAATTTCATCTATACGAATCTTCATTTAGAATTTAGCTATCTTGATTCCATTTTTACATAATCACGCTTCACAAAACCATTATAAATTTGTCGGGGTCGACTGATTTTTGTATTTGGGTTTTCTACTAATTCTTTCCAATGTGCAAGCCAACCTGGCATCCTTCCTAAAGCAAACATTACAGTAAACATTTCTGTGGGGATACCTATAGCTCTATAAATAATACCTGAATAAAAATCTACATTGGGATAAAGTTTTCTTTCTATGAAATAAGAATCCTCAAGGGCAGCCCTCTCAAGTTTTTTAGCTATCTCTAACAGAGGGTCATGTACACCAAGTTGTTCCAAAACCTCATCGCAGGCCTTTTTAATAATTTTAGCTCTAGGGTCAAAGTTTTTATAAACACGATGACCAAAGCCCATAAGTCTAAAGTTAGAATCTTTCTTCTTAGTTAATTCTATATACTTGTTTGTATCCCCACCATCCTTATGTATTTTTAGTAACATCTCTATTACAGCCTGGTTAGCACCGCCATGAAGGGGACCCCATAAAGCGTTAATACCACTAGCGATAGAGGCATAAATATTAGCCTGACTTGAAGCAACAATCCTTACTGTAGATGTAGAGCAGTTTTGTTCATGATCTGCATGTAGTATTAAAAGTAAGTCTAGTGCTTTTTCTACTACAGGACTTATAACGTAGTCCTCAGCGGGTACAGAAAACATCATATTTAAGAAGTTACCTACAAAACTTAAATGATTACTAGGATATACAAAGGGCTGACCTATAGATTTTTTATACGAATAAGCGGCGATAGTGGGGGTTTTAGCTAACAAACGTGTTATTGAAATTTCACGATGCTCTTTATTCATAGGATCTATAGAGTCAGTGTAGTATCCCGACAAAGTAGTAATCATCGAAGAGAGTATAGACATAGGATGAGAATCTTTCGGATAACCATCATACAAGCGTTTGAGATCTTCATGTATCATAGTATGTAAGGTAATGGAATTAGTAAATTTTTCATATGCAGCCTTAGGTGGTAATTCACCATAAATCAAAAGATAAGCCACTTCTAAAAAAGTAGACTTCTCTGCTAAAACTTCTATGGGATAACCCCTATAGCGTAATATACCTGTCTCGCCATCTAAAAAAGTTATATTCGAAATGGTTGAACCTGTATTCATATAACCATCATCAATAGTTATATAATTACTTTGGCTCCTGAGCTTAGTGATATCCAATGCCCTTTCTTGTTCTGTGCCCTCCACAAGGGGTAATTCTATATTTTTTCCTTCAGGTAAAACGAGGGTAGCCTTAGTATTCATAGGTAAGCATAAAATTTTATTTCATGTTTATGTCTACTTAATAATTGTAAGCATGATGCTCGTATAGAAAACATCTGAATCGAGTAAAAAAGATGAGACTTGACTCCCCTAATACCTAAAGAACATTTTGCAGATAAATTATACTCTCAATAAATGATTCTTGTTTTTAGATGATTATTCATACCCGATTAGGAAATAAACATGGTCTATGTACATAAAACACATTCTCTTAGATGCGTACGATTTCACTATAAAATCATTGCTTTTTATTTTATAAGTGGCTTCTATTTCTGTTTTTTTCATTCTATCCCTATGGTACATCAAAAGATAAACATCCCAGTAGACTCATATCTACATTCTCTTTTGCTATTTTAAATTTCAAATGCGTCTTAAAGTAATACACTTGTACAACTATTTGGAAAAAATAGATCGTGATATAAGCGAGTTAGAAGTGTTTTATGATACACTACAAAAAGATCGAACTTATAGTGAACAAGTGCTACTCTCTTTAGAACAAGAGAGACACAAGTTAAAAAAACTGAAAGAAACTCTACTAAACCAAATCATTGAATCATCACCACTATCCTTAATAACTGACTTTGATACATCGAAAACAACACAAAAAGATGAACTTACTCCCATTGAAAATTCTATCAAACCTGAGGGGCCTATTTGGGAAGAAAGGGCAAAACAAAACATCACTTTTTCTAATCCTACAAATACCATGAAACAAAATCCAAAAGAAAAGGTAGAAACAACTTCCCTATCCCGTCCTGAAATCATCCCGAAAAGTAATACAACAAAATCTTCATACAATGAAATACCGAAAAAGGTAGAGGAACTAAAAACTAAAAAAGAAAACCCTTCCCCATTTAAATTTATCTTTAAAGATTAATCTAGCCTATTTTACTACAATTCATTTCAGATTTAGCTAAAGATAAATCTGAAAGCCATCCAAGATGTTAAAATCCTTGATTAAAATTTAGAAAATAAATAGTGATATCTATTATTATTTATGCTTAAAGGCATTTTCTACTTTATTCAAGGCATCATCTATAACTGCTTTCGTATGAGCAGAACTAAGAAAACCTACTTCATACCCTGATGGAGCAAAATATAAACCTTGTTTTAGGAAAATATGAAAAATTTTTGCATAATTTTCTTTGTGGGCCTCTGGAATTTTTTTTATACTACGCACAACAAGGTCTTTAGATTTAGCTCGAATCCAAAAAATGGAAGATAGATTCGGAACTTCCCACTCCATCTTTGTAAAACGATTTAATAACACCTCTAATTCTGTACAAAAATAAACAGTATTTTTCTGAAGGTTTTCATAAAAATTATCCGTTTCTTCGCAAATTTTTAAAGTGGCCAACCCCGCTTGCATGCCAACAGGATTCGCACTTAGGGTACCAGCCTGGTACACACTCCCTTGGGGAGAAATCATATTCATGAGTTCCTCACGCCCCCCATAAGCCCCAACAGGGAAGCCTCCTCCTATGATTTTCCCAAAACAAACAATATCAGGTTTTATTCCCAATACCCCCGCCATCCCTTGTAAACCCACCCTAAAACCACTAATCACTTCATCAAAAATAAGAACGACACCATATTCTTTGCATAACTGCGATACCTTTTCCCAAAAAGCCTTTCTTTGAATAAGTAAACCGTAGTTTGCTGGGAGGGGTTCTATTATAGTAGCCGCTAGCTTGGAGCCATGTTCACGGAAAAACTTTTCTAAACGCTCCTCATCATCAAGTGGTAATATATGAGTATTTTGAATTAGTGCAGATCCTAAACCTGCACTGTCACCCTCACCACTACTTGCAAGACCAGAACCCGATTTCACCAATAAGGAGTCAACATGACCATGATAACAACCTTCAAATTTTAATATCCCCTCTCTATTCGTAAAGGCGCGTGCTAACCTCAATACAGACATTACAGCCTCTGTACCAGAGGATACAAAACGAATTTTATCTATCCAAGGAACTTGTTTTTTTATCCACTCTGCCAAGGCTAAGCTATATGGCTCACAAGCCCCAAAACTCCACGCACCTTGTATCGCTTTTTTGACTACTTTATATACTTTAGGATGTAAATGCCCATGTATGAGAGGACCAAAACTTAGGCAGAAGTCTATATACTTTTTCTTATTTACGTCAAAAAGATAAGCCCCCTTTGCCTTTTCAAAGAACACAGGTGTTCCCCCTACAGATTGAAAAGAACGTACGGGGGAATGCACCCCACCCGGGGTCACCCTTTTTGACCTTTCCCAAAGTATATTATTTTTATCTATCATAGGCTTTAGCACCTCGCATAATTTTAATTTTTATGAATATCATCATATTATATTTCATTCGTTTATAAGGTTTAATTAATTCTAAATAACTTATTTTTTATTTTACTCTATCAAACTCCTAATCTTTGTTGTAAATAAAATAATAATTTCTAATGAATCTAAGCACACAAGGAAAAGTATTTAGCAAAAAGCTAGACCTGTTTTGGGAACGCATTCTCGCTGAAGATAAATTTGTACTAACTACCCATATTCGACCTGACGCAGATGGCTGGGGTTCACAATTAGGAATGGCTTTCCTTTTAAAAGAGTTAGGAAAGGATGTATGTATCTACAACCAAGACACATATGAATTAGCGCATATGGATTCTTCTGTAGTAGACGAGCTCCAAATCCTTATCTATACAAATGAAAACAAGCCCGCGACTAGCCTTTTAGAAAATAGCCTCTTTATTAGCTTAGATAATTCCGCCGTTGAAAGACTTGGGGAGCTAAGTCAGTGGGTTAAGGATGACTATTCAAATTTAATCATGCTAGACCATCATGATGACATCGCCTCTGATTCTAAAGCGTATTTTATTTTTCCTAACGCTAGTTCCACCTCAGAAATTCTATGCTTACTTTTGATTAAGGCAAAATTATCCCCACCCTTGGGCATAGCAAATGCCCTTTACAGGGGAATAGTTGTTGATAGTGGCTTTTTTAAATATAGGAAAACAACTCCCACCACCCATCGTGTAGTTGCTCATCTACTTGGCTTGGATGTTAAGCCTGCAAAAATTTCAACACAGTTGTATAGTCACCACAAACTTAGTCGCATAAAAGCTAGGCAAATCATGTACAATTCTATTCAGGTAACTAAAGACTCTCGAGTGGCTTGGATGTCTGCGACATTAGAAGATTTAACTTATTGTGGTGTTAGTTTGGATGAATTAGATGGCCTAATTGATGAACTTCTTGAAGTAGAAAAAATTTTAGTTTCTGCACTTTTCACCCAAAGGAGTAAAACTATGACGCGAGTAAGTTTACGAACACGTGAAGATTATGATATTTTAAAATTTGCCATAGAATTTGGGAAAGGTGGGGGGCACAAAACGGCTTGCGGTATGGTTATTGAGAAAGAATTACAAGATTGCATTCATAATGTAATTCCAGCTATAGAAAATTTTTTGGATAAAATATAATTCCCTTTGTCGATGAATCGTCTTATCGCGTACACCTTCTTTCTACCCTGCCTTCTTATTTTTTTACTTTGGTGCTTGTTTCATTTTTATGAACCCTCTAATGAAAACCTACTCTTCGAAAAACCCTCTATTCGCTACAAAGAAACAGAGACCCATCTTTTTGGGGTAGATGCACAAGATCTATACCTTTCCTATTACAAAATTTTAGATCAAATAACACCACCACCTCTTCTTATATTTATTGCAGACTCGCAATTAGATAGAAATTGGAACGCCCCTCACTTTAGCTTCAAAAGTGGGCTGTGGCTAGGGAAGACCCTAGCGCGTCATGGGATAGCGAATATACGATATGACCAAAGAGGTACAGGTAAAAGTTTTTCTAATTCCTCTATCGAAAAAAATCTTAATTTAAAATTAGACGACCTTCGTACAATTACAGAATTTGCCCTAAAAGAAAGGTACTCTAACTTATATTTTCTTGCACATGGAAACGAGGCTTGTGGACTACTTCTTTACGCGATTCAAAAATGGAGTTGGCAAAGAAAAATACATGGGCTAATTTTAATAGGATGTGGGGGTGAAGGAAATTTAGTAGATTTATGGGCATCTAAATTATTTTTTAATATGGAAAGACAAGGGATAAAACCCAATGATATGACACAGGCAAAAAGTGAATGGGACGACTGGATAAAAAACTCCATCTCAAATAAAGATACCCTCCTTTCTCAAAAAATGGATAAGAAAGCAAGTTCTGACTTAAAAGCATTTAGATTGGCTCTAAGCATTTTTTCCAAGCCCGAATGGTCGGCTTACAGAAATTTAGGCTCTAAAATAAATATACAAAAATATATAGCTAGCTTTGTCTCAGAAAACATGAATATTTTGCATCTTCAATCATTATATGATGAAGAAAGACCCGAAGAAGAAAGAAATAGTACCAGAAAATATGCTCAATTTTTAGAAAAAAAGAAGAAAAATTATACTTTTATTGAATTAAAACAAAGTGATTACTTTTTGAAGAAACAAAGAAGGATATACAGTGGCTTTCCCTTAGTATTTACACGCTTGAACCCCTTTCGCTCTTTAGATGAGGAGGCCCCAATAAAAATAAGGGAATTTTGTAAATAAAGGGGTTTTATTTACTCAAGAAAGTTCGTCTAACTTACATCGGTGGGTAATATATGTTTTCTACTCATTCACATCCATATAATATAATATCTATTTTAATAAATAGATAAAAAAAATAAAATAAGTACTAAAGTATTTTATTAAATATTACGAAAGGATATTAGGTTTCTATTATGGATATTTTACAAATTTCACCAGCAAATCAGAAGCCCCTTACCTTTGGTCATGATGGTGCTAAATTGGGTGATAATAGCAAGGGGGAATACCTCTCCTTGGATAAAGAATTAGCTCCCCCCCTTCATTCGGCTTCACTTCCGACGACCCAAGACGGGGATGTAGAAAATGTTCCTGATACCCATGAGAATAGATTGCAAATAGAAGCTACATTAGACTTGCTAAGTAAGACTGTTCCAAATATAAGGGCAAATTCTCGCTACAGACTTGAAATCAATAGTGAAAATAATAAGCTCCAAATCAATGTTGTAAACTCTCAAACAGGAGAGGTAATTGAGCAAATTCCTTCTCGCAGGCTCATGAATTTTTATGGGATGCTTGAAGAGCTTAATGGCTTAGTTTTTGAAAAACACGCCTAGAAAGGTAGGCCTTTTTTGTACTTTTTTAGCTTTCTAATAAAGGGTTTAGATTTTTAATTGCCCCTTCCACTGATGTTTTCATAAGATGAAACAAGACCTAGCTACTTTACTTGTTGAAGAGGGGCTCATTGAGAAAGAAGAGCTCGTTAAAGTTCTCCGCATCCAAAAAGAAAGGCATCAGAAATTAAGCCAAATACTCGTGCAGGAAGGGTTAATTGAAGAGGCCCAACTCATACAAATTATCGCTAACCAATATGGCTACAAGTATCAAGAAAAACTTGATTTTGTTTATGACCCATGCTTTGCACAAGTTCCTATTGATTACATTCATAAAACTCGTATGGTACCCATTTCCAAAAAGGGTAATAAAATCATCGTAGCTATTAAAAATCCAGATGATGTGCATGTCATGGATGACTTTCAAATATTTCTCCGACCCTATAAAGTTAGTTTTGTAACCTCAAGCGAGGTGGAAATCATGAGAGTCATACATGGTAGTTTTGATAGGGCTACAGCCATCGCTAAGGAAGTTATGGGGGGGATGAACAAGGATGAATATGCTGAATTTGAAAATCTATCTGAAGATACGTTAGACATGGCAAATGAGGCACCTGTCATTCGGATGGTAAATGTAATTCTAACACAAGCTGTACAAGAAAGGGCCTCCGATATACATATAGAAGTAAGTGAAAAATCTCTAGACGTTCGCTATCGTATTGATGGAATCTTGCATCTACGCCTACAACCACCACGAGTCATCCATGCTGGGCTTATCTCTCGTATCAAAATCATGGCTAATCTTAACATTGCAGAAAATCGTCTCCCTCAAGATGGACGTATTAAAATTAAATTAGCCGGTAAGGAAATAGATGTCCGGGTTTCTAGTATCCCTACACAATACGGGGAACGAATCGTAATGCGACTTCTAAATAAATCAGACATTACCTATAGTCTAGATGTTCTAGGACTCTATAAAAAAATTTATGATCGTTTATATAAATTGATACAGGAACCAAATGGAATTATACTCGTAACCGGGCCAACAGGTTCTGGAAAATCAACTACCCTTTATGCAATACTTTCAGAATTAAATGACGGTGTGAAAAACATACTTACAGCAGAAGATCCTATAGAATATGAAATTTCAGGAATAGGCCAAATGCAAATGCAAGAGAAAATAGGCTTAACTTTTTCTCAAGCCTTACGTGCCATGCTTCGTCAGGATCCAGATGTGATTATGGTGGGAGAGGTTAGGGACGAAGAGACAGCTCGCATTTCCATTCAATCCTCACTCACAGGACACCTTGTTTTTTCTACCCTTCACACAAATGACGCACCTTCTGCAGTGACTCGTATGCTTGATATGGGTATAGAGCCTTATTTGATTACAAGTAGCCTAAGGGCTGTGATAGCACAAAGACTTGTTCGTACCATTTGCTCTAAATGCAAGTATGCTTATAAACCAAGGCCCCAAGAACTCAAAGAAATAGGATTGTCTATGAAGGCTATGGGAAAAAAGAAATTGTACCGAGGTCGTGGTTGTGAGGCTTGCGTAGGTACTGGATATCATGGTAGGACAGGTATTTATTCCCTCATGGAAATGACGCCTAGTGTACAAGATGCCATACTCAAATCAGATGATGCAGATGCCATAGCCGCAAAAGCTATCAAGGATTCTCGCTTCCCAATGAATACCCTACTCGACTATGGCCGTCAAAAAATATTAGATGGGATTACAACAATAGAAGAAGTAATGCGAGTAACCTAGGCAAGGGTGAGAAGGAGCGACTATATAGAAATCGCAAACATATCCAACTTGTTAGGCGCTTTTTTTCAGATATAGTAAAACTACAAAATAACCTTCTTGGAATAGGAACAATTGATTTTAGTTCTTAAAATATTACTAATTTTTCATTTTAAGAATCTATAGTGTTTTTTAGGTATGTAAAAACCGCAGACATATCCTACTTTGAAAGACCTGTAAAAGATAAAATTAGAATAGTAAACAAAAGTTTTTTTTACAAGAAGGCAAGAAATACAAACTATTTTATACCAGATTAAGTTAAGTAAGGCAAGGTTAGTCAGGTATACATTCCTTCGCTTCATTTAGAATATAGCCACTATGGCAAATCGTGCAATCATTGTCTAGGTCTACTTGGCTACAATTAGCGGGTCTCTGTATACATTCATTGGATGTGTTTAGAGTGTAGCCTAATTCTTCATAGCATCTAGTGCATAGCCCCCTTGCATTTGTATTTTCACAGTTAAGTGGCTTAGTTAGGCATTGCTTAGAGGAGTTTAGATAATAGCCATCATAGCAAGACTTACATACCCCCCTTGCGTTTGCTTCTTTACAATGAGCCGTTGTTATTTTAATACATTGCTTGAGTACGTTTTTATAATAGCCTTGGTTGCAACGTATACATACCCCGCCTTCGGTTGCATGATAGCAATTTTCTATAGGTATTTTTATACATTCCTTAGATGGATTTAGATAATAACCCCTATTACATTCAGAGCATACCCCCTCTTTTACTATTTCCCTCGAGAAAGAACAATTAGCTGTTAGCTCTATACATACATTAGAAGGATTTAGATAGTAACCTCTCTTGCATCCATAACAAGCCCCGTTTGTATCAATATCATCACAACCTACATTTTCTTGGATAGTATTACAACCTGTAAAAGATAAGATTAGAATAGTAATAAGTAGAAGTCTTTTCATACATAAAATAAGGCACCCTTAACTTCCAAACTAAAGTATTGTTGCAAGATTCTTTTAGTTTGTTTTTTCTGATAGAAATGAGACCTGAGAATTTTGTTATAGAACATATACGTAAAATGCAAGGCTACGTTCCAGGCCTACAACCACAAAGCCAAAACAAAGAAAGGATTATTAAACTCAATACAAATGAAAACCCCTTCCCACCCTCTCAACAAGTTCTTACTGCCCTCAAAAAAGCTATAGATTCTCAACGCCTTCAATTATATCCTAACCCCACCGCCTCTGAACTTCGCAAGTGTGTCGCTGAAAGCTTTGATCTTAGCCCTGAATATGTTTTGCTGGGAAATGGCTCTGACGAAGTTTTATCTATCCTTTTACGCTCTCTTTTACTTTCTAAAGATGCCTTACTTATGTGCCAACCTAGTTATAGCTTATATCCCGTGATAGTACAGCTTTTAAACGCTAAAATCTTTTTTACAGACTTGAAAGAAGATTGGCATGTGAATTTTGAAAAACTCACTGAAACAGTGCATAAAAATTCCGAGATAAAAATTGTCGTACTCGTAAATCCTAATGCCCCCACTAGCCTAGCCGAAAAAGAAGAAGATTTACTCCATTTCATCAAGAATAATCCATGCCTAACACTAGTCGATGAGGCCTACATGCCCTTTCATTCCTATAAAAAGAATACAAGTATAGCTTCTTTTATCAAAGAAAATCACTATGAGAGACTCGTGGTAAGCGGTACCTTTAGCAAGGCCTATAGCCTAGCGGGACAAAGGATAGGTTGGCTTATTGCTCGTCCTGAGCTTATTCAAGAGCTAGATAAAATGCGAGACTCTTATAACTTAAATTTCCTAGGCCAAGTGGCGGGACTAGTGGCCTGGAAAGATCAAAGCCAAGTTCGAAAAAATATTGAAACAATTATTCATACTAGAGAAAAGCTTGTGAAAGATTTAGGCCTATTAGGTTTTACCACTTTGACACCTAGTGCAAATTTTATTTTTACGAAGCCGAATTTCACTAGTGCAGAGAAATACAGCACCCTCTTAACTGAAAATAAAATCTACGTACGTCACTGGAAAGATCAAGGACGTGTTTCCGAATATGTTCGAATCAGTATAGGTACACAAGAAGACATGGATGTCCTTGTAGATGTAACCCAAAAACTTATGAGGTCCAATAAATAGACTACAAAACTTCACTTAATTTATAGCTTGGCCTTTGTGTTCTAAGTTCACGTGCAAAAGAAATATTGGCCCCATTCAGACTCTCTACCTTTTTCCCATCAATAAGCAAACTTACACTATCTATCCCATGAAACTGTGTTAGGGTATGAGTAAGCTGTTCTAAACGATCTTGAATGATTCTTGGCCCCATGCGAGCAATCTTACTATTAATATCCACTAAAGCAGTACCCTTAATTATTTTTACAGAATGGATTTTTATATGCTGATCAAAATTATTCAGTAGCCCCCTTTCCTGACTTGAGGGCCCCTTTTTTAAGTTTTCTAAAACTTGAGAAAGGCGAAGACTCCCCTCAGTATGCTTCCTTGGGACACTTATAATACGAGTTTGATGACCATCAAAACGTATGTAATATAAATTGTATGTTTTAGCAGGATGTTGTATTGTATCTTGTGGTAATACCTCTTTATGTATTTCTCTAGAAAGCTCCCTAGGCATTGCTTGCGCCATAACCCTTTCTAAATTTTTAGGCCCTTCTTGAAGGGGTGCATAAGAAGAAGATTTTGATAAAATTTCAGCAGCCTGAGCAGCCTTTGCTTCTTGTATGGCTACTGCTTGTTGTTGGTTTGCACTTTCAATTATCGTTTCTTTGATTCTTTTAAGCGGGGCTATTTGTTCTAAAATATTTTTTACAGGAGCCTTTACTATAGGAATTTCGGGAATTTTCTCTTTTTGATTTGTATACTGTGCATCTAACTTTTTTTGTGCCTCTTCTATTTCTCGATCCAAATCAGACTGAACCTCTTCTTTTATCTGACCTGTAGTTTTTTCTATAGCTTCTGTTCCCTGCGAGTCTATATGACGACGTGCTTGAAAGTCCATAAAAAAACTAAGAAATAATATAAACACAAGCAATAAAATAATTCTATCTTTTTCTTCAAAGTGATCTTGAAAAAAATTATGCCTTACCTCCTGTTTAGGGGCCTCGAGATTTAGGGGTACGTTCGGAGCTGACATGTCTGCTATACTTTCGTCAACCGCCAAAACAAAATATAGTGAGGGGAGAAATAATACAAAATATCCAAATAGAATATGCTTAGATATTTAATTTTTTTTATTACTATTCAAAACTTTTCTTTCTCATACCTTTATATTCTTCACACCCTAGTCTCTGTACACTTTATCCTTTTTTATAAGGTATGAGACCATAACTTTCATAAATAATGACTATACATACCAACTCGCTTATCCCCTTACTTATTTCAAGGATAGGGACAATGAGACCTTTATTTAAAACTCAAGCCATAGTTTTACGAAAATATAATTTTAGAGAAAGTGACATAATTGTAAATCTTTTAGAAGAAAATGGCAGTCATTTAACCATGTATGTATATGGGGTGCGAGCATCTCGTAAACGTTCTAGTTTATTATGGGAGCCGGGGACTAAACTTTCTATTGATTACTACTACTATGGTGATCATGAAAAGTCTAGACTCACAAATACCCCACCCCACCAAAATGCAAATTCTCAGACAATGATAACATTTAAAGAAGGACATATTCTAGAAAGTTACTTCGATGAGAAAAATCATGGGGAAAGGGGGATGAGCTATAGTAAGCTAAGCCTACTTTCATTTCTTCTTGAAGTAACTCAAGTTTGTTCGCAACATGGGGGAAATCCCAAATTATTTCTTTTATTAGAAGGTAGTATACGTGAATTAAAAATTGCGACAGAGCTTTCTTCTTGCCTTATGCTACTAGTGTTTTTTGAAACAAGATTATTACATAGTATAGGCTTGCTTGCTGATCCACTTTTTTGTGCCCTTTGTGGTCTACCGACAGAGGAAGAAAGCTTTTGGTGTAAGCCACAAGTACAGTTTTATTGTCAAAAATGCCACGCCCAAACAAATCGTTTTGATAGGGAAATGGCTCAGATTCTAGAATGGGCAAGAAAACTACGTTTTATAAATTACAAAAAAAATATTTTAACACTCCTCAATCAGGTAGATCTTATCCTACTACATAAAAATTTGTATGAAAGTCTTGAAGCCTTCATTGCAAGCCCTATAAAAACAAATGAAAATCTATTACGAGAAATATGCAAAAAGACGTAAAATGACAGCGGTTTAATTGTAATTCAATACGACTTCCATAGTTACCTTTTTCATATCCATGTCTTTAAGAAAGACAGGAAAGGGAGAGGCCCTATCTATACTTGCCAAGGCAGCTTCATCAAAAAGTCTTATACGACTACTTTCTACTATATTTTTTTCTAAAAGGAAACCTTTATCGTTTATAGTAAAACGAACTTTTATTTTGATGGCCTTTCTTCTTTTTATTGTACGATTCTCATCTAAAGGGAATATTTTCTCTTCTTCTATTTTTTTTTGCACCAAGGCCTTATATTTTTTTAAAGCAACCTCATTCCCAGACTTATAAGAAAAAATACGAGGCGTTTTTATAGCCCATTTCATGGGCTTAGGTGCCTCATTCTTTTCAAAAAGGAAATTTTTATAGACTTGTGGGAAAACTTCCACATGGCTCATAAAAAATAAAATCCCAAAAATAGAAAAAAAGTAGAGCCTATATATACAAAATAATCTTATAGTATTCATGATTGCAGTAAAATAAAATAGAATGGTAACGAAAAATGTATAGCCCCAAAAATCAAGTAGTCATTTTTCCTGCACTCCCCGCTATCATCTGGAGAAAAAAATACTTTATAATAGGACTTACAGGCACCATCGCTGCAGGTAAAAGCCTCGCAACTCTTGCGTTTCAAGAAGAAGGAGCCCGAATTTTAAGTGCTGATACTATAGCCCATGAAGTATTAAATGAAACAAATATACAAAATAAAATAATAAATGCCTTTGGTAAGGATATACTAGAGCAAATACCCGAAAAAACTTTAGCAAAGCAGAATCCAAGAATATCTCGCGAAAAATTAGGGCGCTTGGTATTTGAAAATGAACATCTTCGACTCAAACTCAATTCGATCGTACATCCTATTATTTTTGAAAGGGTTGAAAAATGTTGTACAAACTTAAACGCTGGTGAAATTATGGTCTATGATGCACCTTTACTTTTTGAAAGTGGAAGTGAAAAATATAGTAGAATGATGGACCTTACAATTTGTATAGACGCCCCTAAAGAAATTCGCTTTGACAGAGCTAAAAATCGTAGTGGTTGGTCAAATAAGGAATTTGAGAATAGGGAACGTAGCCAATGGACAGCCCAAGAGAAAGCTAAGATGGCACAGCTGTACATTGAAAATAAAAAAGACAAGCAAGAGTTAACTAGTGCTGTCAAACAAATCATGAAGGCCGTACATTCAGCTATGCCTCAAGAAATTTAAGGAATTTAAGGAATTTTATGAAACGTAGAGTATTTTATGTTATACATTTAGATAGGAATCGTATCTTATTTTTATTTTTCACCTTTGTTAGTTTACTACTATTTAGTTTTGCCCTAGGAAGTAAAATACGAGACGGTATGCTTTTAGAGAAGACTAACCCTAACCTTGCCTTAAAAGGGAAACAAGGGGCACAAGAAAATAATTTTGAAAACTCCGTACTTGACCTAGACTCACAAGAGCCTTCTACAGAAAGACTTCCTGTAAATCAAATAGATAAGGAAATGATACAAGAAAATAAAAAAACTCCATACCTAGGGGAGGAGCTGAACCATAAATCCACGAAAAAGGAAGAGAGGGTGGAACACTTTGTTTTAGAAAACTCCACCCCCCCATCTACTAATCAAGCTTATGAAGAAGTAATTTCAACACCCACCACTCTTAGACCAACAAAGATAAAAACAAAAAAACAGCAACTTGTTCTCAAAAAAAATACGAAAAAGAAAAAAGAATTCGCAGAAAAATCTGAACCTAAAAAAAATCCATCCCTCCTTTCTGAAAAAAAAGGGGGGGCTTCAAAAAATATAGCGACACAAACTCCTATAGAGGTTAAAGGAAGAAAAGAAATAAAAACAAATAAATCAGGAATAGATTCGGCAAATCAAAAATCCACTGTTAGGGATTCTGGTTCTATCAATCATTCAGAAATTCATATGGCAAATGTCCCATCTCCTACACCATTAAAATCAAATAAACAAGAAGATAAGGGAATGCAAACAACAAGTTTAAATAAAAAAGATACCCCCACTCCTACTACAATTGAAAGTAGCAAACAAGAAGTATACGAACTACAATTAGGTGCATTTCAGTCTAAATCTGCGGCTGAACGTATGCGTAAAGAGCTAAAGAACAGAGGTTACGAAGCGGTCATCGTGATTAAAAATAATATTCATCAAGTAAAAATAAAGAATACGAATCAAGGGAACCCAATAGAAAAAATAGAAGAACAATTACGTAAAGATAAGTTTACACCTGTAAAAAAGAAAGAATTGAAAACAGAAGAATAAAAATCATCGACTTTAGACTATAAATAAATTCCTTTCAATTGATTACAATTTCAAATTATCTCTAATCAATAAAAACAATACCTTTCTTTAAGGGACAAGCACCAATGCAAGAATTGTATTATTACCGAATTGAAGAACTACTTAAAACAATTACTGAAAATCAAAAACTCTCACTATCGCATGAAACAATCCTAAACACACTAGAAACAAAAGAAAATATAGAGCTTTTAAAAAATTGGGCAAACATAACTTGGTTTCAATTTAAAGAATATTTTACCAAAAATCGCATAGAACAAAATAGACATGATAAAAAAATAAAAATCAATTTTTCTGAATGGGCTCTTTACTCAAAAAAATATCCTGTTAAAAAGATTATTCTACATCATAATGCACATCCTATAATAGAGGGGAAAAGTATACTCCAAATAGACTGGGTTGTTTTCGCTAGTCACTTTGGTTATTGTTTTTTAGCCGTTCATTCAAAAAAGGAACAAATTTTAAGGCTCTCTTTTTTAGATGAGCTCTTAGGTATAGAAATCATCCAAAAAGGGAAGCGAGAAGGTTTTGATGAAATCAATGAATTAAAAAAAAAGTTTCCTAAAGCCATTGTGGGATATAATTTTAACTTAGCCCAAGTTTTTCATGAACAAATATTTGCACAAAAAAAAGAAATTCTCAAACCTTTGGAGTTGTTATTAGAAACATCTTTTTTTCAATTTAAAGTTTTGGAAAACTTAGCAAAATGTAAAAATTTGGCTTGTATCTCATACAGTCAACTTGCTCAATATATGGGTCATCCTAAGGCGACAAGGGCGGTGGCAAAGGCCCTATCAAAAAACCCTATTTCATATCTTATACCTTGCCATCGTGTTGTCAAAAATGATGGTTCTATACATAAGTACCGTTGGGGAAGTGTAAGAAAACAAGCTATGCTATTATTCGAGTTTCTAACAAACAAATAGTACATTGTTCTATCACCCCTCTGATTATTGCAAAAAAATTATTTTATACTTTATCATCTCAAATGCTCTAACCTGTTACTTGCAAGAGAAGGGATGTAGTTTTTTATAGTTCGCATAAAAAAATTAAAATCTATGATTTCGGCTTGGAAAAAATAATATGTCCCCAAAATAGGGGTAGGGATGGGAATTAAAAACTTGAAAACTACATCTGAAAATTATTTACAACGTATCTTTACCTTGATACCACTCATCTATAATAACCAAGGTCTTACCCTAGATGACTTACTCCTAAAGTCAGGTTTTCAAAATCGTCGTGAATTAGAAATAGCTATTAATCGATTAATGATGTTTGGTGTCGCACCCTTTTCACCTTCGGATTTCATTAGCGTACATATAGATAACAAAGATAGGGTATGGTTAGAAAACCCTATGGGCCTAGAACGACCTCTTTCATTAACAAGCCAGGAATGGACACTTCTACAAAAAATCATTCAAAAAGAAATGGAGGTTTTAAGCCAAGCAAACTGCAACACAGGTTATTTACAAAATTTACTCTCTCTAGTCGCGGGAGTTCCTATTCAAATCGAAAATGATGAACAAACAAAGTTAGTGCAAAGTATCATTCAAGAGGCCTTAGCAGATAATTTACAAGTTTCCTTTCTCTATCAAAGTCTAAGCTCCAAAGAGCCTGAATTAAGACGAGTAGATCCTTGGTATATTTTTAGAATTAAAACAACGATTTACCTAATCGCTTATTGTCATACTCGATGCGAGGCACGTTCTTTCGTATTAGATCGTATAAAAAATTTAGAAATTTTAGAACTTGAACAAGAAGAACATCCACCTCGCGAGCTTCAAAAATTATTTAAAAAATCTGTACTCTTTCAAACACAAAAAAAAGAAGCAGGCTTCACCATTCACCTTGCTTTTGATGCCTCATTACTCAATTCTCTTAAAAGGACTTTTACTTTAAAAAAAATTACTCTCTATAAAAAGCCTAATTGGCTCCAAGCTCAAACAAAGGTTCAAGATAGTATATGGTTGCAAAATATTTTACAAAGCTATGGCACACAAATCATCTTAGTCTCACCCAAGCATATTCGTGAAAGCTTTATTCAAAACATAGAAAACTACCCTCTTCCCAAAATTTTACAAAAACCATAGTAAACAATTTAATTCTCAAATCATATCTTACTTCAAAAGTTATTTTTAAAACAACGAATTGTCCTTCGTGTTTAGAAAAAATATTTAGAATATCAAAACACTATTTTCACCATTTTTAATTTTTTTCTAAACATATATATATGTTATCAATATCTAAATTTCTAACTACATTTAGACCCGAATAGCCAACACCGCATTCATTCCATATTTCCATTATAAGCATTATAAAATTATTTTAAAAAATTACTTTTATTCTTTATGAAATTTAAAAATAAAACATATAATAGTAAAACATCCATTTGAAAACTTTATAGAAAAGACTTGAAATCGTCTGCAAACTTTATAACCAAATTTATTTTATTTTCTTTTCAAATCTTAACTTTTAATTATCTTTGCAGATAATTTAATTTTATGCAAACTAAGCCCCCAAAAATTTTCCACACCCTAAAGTTATTCTATCAAAATCATCCTGCATGGTGTTGCTTTATTATTTTTTTCCTGATGGGTCTTTGGCAGTTTCAAGAGGGGCTCTTTGACTCGCAAAATAATGTATACATAGGAGGTGAAGCCAACGACAACATAGTTAGCATAAACCACATAGAAACTCTAAAGGATAAGGTTTCTTCCCAAGGTATCCTTAGTTTATTTGCCTCATCAACCCCCATGGAAGAAGGGTTATCCAATTTAGGAGAGGAAAAAAAGGATAATGGCTTAATAATTTTGGATATTCTTCTTTATATTTTATCCTTATTTTTTAATTCTAATCTAGCTTATAATCTTACATCTTTTATCTCTTTCCTCTCTATCGCATGTGCGGGTTATCTGCTATCAAGGGAAATAGGGGTGGGCCCATTTTTTTCTATGATAGTAGCCCTATTTCTAACCCACTTAGAAACCTTTGAGTATAAATTTAACATGCACGTGGACTTAGCTAGTTATCAATACCCCATTTTACTCATTTGGGCCTCCCTAAGGATTGGACGAAACCCTACTCTAACAAATCTTAGCATCCTCGCCTTACTCTTTCCTATATTTTCTTCTTTAGGCTTATACTATGGTTATTTTGGTATTTTCTTTTGTACAACTCTAATTTTAGGGTATTGGTTTTTATATAAAAAATATAAAGAGCTGTTGAAGCTGAAATTTTTATTTCACGTCTTGCTTTCTTTTTTTATACTCCTAATCGCATTTTATATTTTTCATCCTGTTATAAGAGACATTTTGAACCAAGTCTTATTTGAACATGCCCACTTTAATCTACATGAACAAACTCCTGTCAAAAGAGATTTTTATGAGTACAATTTTTGGAGTTTAAATAATATTTTTTCCATTTTTCAAACAGGCATAATGAGTCTAAGAAGCTTTTTCCCTTTCACAGCCATGACAGAAGAAGGTAAGGGAACCGAAACAGTATATAGAATAGGCTTTGGGATTCCCCTACTTTTTATTTTTTTACAATATTATTTTTATAAAGTAAAAACCAAAAATAAAACAAATAAAAATAAGAACAATATAAACCAAAATGAAAACATTCAATTTCAGATATTCCATTCAAGAGAAGTTTATATATGGCTCCTAGCTATGTTTGTAATACTTGGCTTTAGTGTTAACGAAAGTTATTTTTTTTCATTAGTACGCTTTTCTTATAATATTGTTCCTTCATTTAGGGTGGGGATACGTGCTTTGATTTATTTTAATATTGCCCTTATTGTCATTGTTCTATACTATATGGAAAATTTTTATAAGTTACAAAAAATAAAATACAAGCACATCAAATACAAAGAGATATTTATGGGAGTAGTGTTGATTTTCCTCTATTTAGATGTTATGGCACCTGGAGATCCTTTGTATCCTAAAATATATGAGGCTAAACTACGAGTAGAGCAAAAAGCTTACCTTGCCCTGCGAGAAAGACCACAGGGTTTCTTGTTAGAGTTACCCTTATCGTCAGAAAGGGTAATGCCTACATGGGAAAATGAATACCTCTACTATCACTTTCAGGCTACTCATAGAAAAAAATTAGTCAACTCATTACATGACGCCTCATACAGACCAGGGGAAAACTGGCTAAGAGAATCCCTTCTTATGATTTGGAATCAGATGACAGAAGCTGATCTAGAAAATTTAAGACAGGCAAAAATACGTTACATTGCCATACATCCAACAAGAAATATAGGTATCCCTATGAATTTTGATATTTTTAATAGCACCAAAAAATTACGACTCTTAAGTCGAGACTCTTATACTTCTATTTTCGAATTTATAGATCCCATGAATCCACCTAGTTTTACAAATCAAAAAGATGCTTTCTTAAGTTTTATGAAAGATAAATATCAACTCTAAGCCTTACTCTACTTTTATGCAAAAAAAAAGCTCCCCCATACCCCCAAATCTTCTTAGTCTTTTACAAAGCTATTTGAAGCCCATAACTACATTCTATCAAAGACATCCCGCTTGGTTTTGTTTCTTAATTTTTTTTATTATGGGCTTATGGCAATTTCAGGAAGGACTATTCCAAAAAGACAAATTATATATAGAAGCATATGTGAGAGATAATTATACTAGTGATATGATGGGAATGTTAGGATATAATGCTTCTAAATACATGAGAATCAAAGAGAAGGGGATAACTTCATTATTGACTAATACTTACAAAGATGAAGATACCAATGCCGGCTTAGATAAAGTGACTAGAGAGGTTGGGATTCTATGGGATATTTATTACTTCATTCTCATATTTTTTTTTGGCCTATCTATGTTTCTCAATGTACACAGTTTTTTAACTTTTATTTTCATTGCCCTAGCCTCCTATCTTTTGGCTCGGGAGTTAGGGATGAGTCCCCTGTTTTCTATACTAACAGGATTTTTTTTAACTCATATAGAAAATTTTGAATTTAGAATGAACAACCATGGCGGTCTTGTATCCTATCACTTTCCTATCTTGTTAATTTGGATTTCGCTTAGATTAGGTAAAAAACCTAATCTAAAAAATAATCTTATCTATGCCTTTATATTATTTTTAAATATTACAAATCATGGCTACTATGCTTATTTTGGAATTTTTTTTAGCGTTCCCTTTGTTTTGGGGTATTGGTACATATTGAAATCATACAAAATCTATCCCCTCATCCAACTCATCAAAAATTCCTTTTCTGGAATCTTATTTCTCTTCTTCCTCTGCTTACTTCAGATGCCGAGAGCAATTTGGGCAATGATTTCACCCCTATTAGGATTTCATAATCCCAACAATGATACTTATAACCTAGTAAAGCAAGTTATAAGAACTTACGAAGATTACAATTATTGGAGTCTAAGTAATGTGTTCTCAATATGGCAAACAGGCTTTTCTTGGCTAAGAAAGGTATTTCCCTTCACTCACTTTAATAATGAAAACCTCTTCCCTACAGAATCTTTTTTCAGAGTGGGTTTTCTAGTGGTATTATTCTTATTTATTATACGCTATTACTTATTCAATAAAATAATGAAAAATAAAGTGAAGGAAATAACCCTGCTTGGGAAAGAAATTTATATTTGGATTCTAGCTTGCTTTATTATGATTGCTTTTTCGGTAAATGATTCTTACTATTTTTCTTTAGTGCCTTTTTCTTATAGTCTCATTCAAGGCTTTCGAGTGGGAATACGAGCCCTCATCTATTATGAAATTTCTGTGATTCTTCTATTTTTGTATTCCGTATATATGCTTCAAACCCATTGGAGAATAAAAAATAAAAATATTTATATTTTTCTTATATTACTCATCGTTTATGCAGATGTCTTACATCCTGGGGATACAATTTGGCCTAAAATCTATCCCGCCAAAAAAGCACCTGAAAAAGCTGCTTATTTGGAATTAAAAAACAAACCTCATGGCCTCCTCCTTGAATTACCTATGTCTTCTGAAAGAGTTTACCCTAATTGGGAAAACGAATATTTATATATGAGCTATTGCCCTTGGCACAGGAAAACAATAATAAATCCTTTTTCAGGGGGTCTTGTAGGTGAAGTCTTTAGGGAAAAAATGCTTAATATATGGAACAATATGACAGAGCTAGACCTTGAAAATCTAAGACAAGCAGGGGTAAGGTACATAGCTGTGCATCCTCAAAGGATGACAGAGGTGGGATTTAATAATCAAACAGCAAATTTTTCAATTTTTGAAAGCACTAAGTTACTCAAATTAGTAAGCTCAGACTCTTTTAGTTTTATTTTTGAATTTATAGAACCCATCACTACTGAAATAAACTTTCTGGAAAAAATGAAACAAAGCTACCCTTAGATGTATTACATTTGCAAAAGAATATTATAAGCTAATTTATGTTAACCCATCAGCTTACAAAAGAACACAAAAACATATACGATGCGAAGTCCCTTTGTTGTTTTGGAAATGATTAGTTTCCCTTCTCTAAAAAAAATTGTAAAATATAGACCTCTCTAGCCAACTAGTATCTCTATAATTAAAGTAATATAGTTTAAAGTTTTACTGAAAAATATTTTGAATTTTACTCGCGAGCAAAATTATAAGCAAAGCGATATAGGTTTACGAACCCAAATATCTTTAAAAAATCCTTACTTAACACAAGAGCTAAATAATACAAAACAGCTTATTTATGAACATTCAACTAAATAAATACTTGTATGATATATTGGAAAGTATAGCTTCCATTGATGAATTTACTGGAAACCCAAAATTATTTTCAAATTATGAAAATAGCAAAATTATGCAAGCTGCTGTAGAAAGACATATAGAAATTATTGGAGAAGCCACAAAGCGTATATTAGAAATAAACTCTGAAATTGAAATAACAAACTCAAGAAAGATTATCAATACTAGAAATAAAATCGCTCATGGATACTCCGAAATTGAAAATTTAAAAATATGGAATATAATTATAAATCACTTGCCAAAATTAAAATATGAAGTTGTATTTCTTTATTGAAAAATGATCAATAAAGAAATACAACCTTACTTGCCAAAGATATTTAAAATTTTAGAAAAACATAAAATAAAAAATGCTTATTTATTTGGTTCAGTACTTTCAGACAAGTTTAATGAGCAAAGCGATATAGATTTATTGGTAAATTTTATAGATTATTCTAAACATTTGGAAGTGGGGCAAAGTATTTGGGATTTAGAAGATGAACTCGAAGCCCTAACAAATCATAAAATTGATCTGCTAACCGAAAGGTCTTTAAAAAATCCTTACTTAATTCAAGAGCTAAATAACACAAAACAGCTTATTTATGAGTATGGTGGTGTAAAAACGGCAGTTTAAAAAACCACCTTTATCTAAAAATCGCGCATTATAAGCAAAAATCGCCGTTATGAGACCGTTGCAAAACTAGCTCATTTAGAACTTTTTTTATAAAAAATCAAAAACCTTCTATACCAGTATTACCCTTCGCTTAGCTCTCAGGACAAGTGTCTCATTACCTCTATTGCTATTAGTGTTTTTTATTAACCTTGCAACGGTCTCGTTATCTAAAAATCCGCACTTTATAAGCAATAACCGCCGTTATTTAAAAAAATCGCAGGTAGTACTATTACCGCCACAGATTAAAAAAACCACCGTTAACGCAAAAACCGCCACTGTTTTCGGCTTACCTAGTTCTATTAGTTCCACCCAAAAGTTCAGATGTGCATCCTGTTCCTGCTTCGTTTAATGTGAAAAGCTTAGGATATTTCCCAGTATTATACTGAAAGCAAGTCCCCAAATTTGCGGGGTAGTTAGTATCATCACTTGCTGCCTGTAAATCATCAGTACTTAAACCAGTAGCATTAGTGCAAGAACCACTACCACAACCACTAGTAATTTTAGTATCCCAATAGCTACTAGAAATAGAACCACCAACTTTATATCCTATGAATCCACCTCTATTATTTACCCCAGTACCTGAAGCTGTAATACCACCTGAAGCATAACTATTATTTATACTTCCACCAGAAATTCTTCCAACCAAGCCCCCTGTATTTGTTGTGTTACTAGCTCCTGAATTATTTGCAATAACTGTATTTGTAGCATAGCTATTATATATAGCTAAATTGCTAATAGCATTTGAACCCAACAAACCTCCTGCATTTAATTCACTAGTGCCACTAGAGCTAGTATTTACTAAACCTGTTGCATAACTATTTCTTATATTAATAAAACTTGTATTGTATAATTCCGATGTAGAACCAATCAATCCACCTGTATTGGAATTAGATGCAGTAATATCACCCATCGCATAACAATTAATTATATTACTATGATCTCCGTTTAAACCAACCAACCCTCCAGCAGCTGATTTTTTAGAAACATCTGCGTTGTTAGAAGTTACATTGCCACTTGCATAACTATTTTTTATATCTCCTGCATTAAAGCCCACCAACCCTCCTATATTTGTGTTAGGTACATTTGAATCTACATTTCCAGTTGCAAAGCTGTAATTTATACTTCCTCCACCTTTATACCCAACCATACCCCCTGCAAAGCATGGCACACTATTATTAGCACTAGTGCAATTAATTGAACCCCTAGAGGAGCTCCCAATTATATAACTATTTGTACTAGGGTTATTAGAAGGTTGTTCTGTATAACTCATAAATCCCACCAACCCCCCAGCACTAGGACCCTCACCATTTGTTCGACTGGTGTGAGCATTAACTATTACATTTGCATTGCTATTAAATATATAACCTGTATATAAATTACCTACCAAACCTCCAACATATATAGAATAGACATTAGTGTTAGCACTTACTCTGCCGTTAGCATTAATATTTGTTAGGTCACTATTTTCTTGCCTTCCCACCAAACTACCTGCATAAGCATTGAAATTTCCTGTGTTTGCTAAAGATACCCATACATTAGTTAAATTTATATTAGCTATGCTTGCATGATTAATAGACCCGAATAGACCTGCTACTTCTCTATTTGTTCTATTAATATATAAATTCCTAATAGCAAAGGTATTGCCTTGTAAAGTTGTACTAAATGGTGAACCTGCATTTCCTATGGGCTCCCAGCCTTCTTGTATGCAATCACTTGCACAATCACTTGCCCATTTTGAGCTAGTAAAGTCGAGGCTAGTAAAAAGTTCATAGCCTCTACAAACTCCTCCATTAGGACAGCCAGAGGTAACAGGTGCACTTCCCGTAGCTGAATACCATTTGCCATTTAAAGAATTACGTATATTATCTAATTGAGTTAAATTAAGTATTTCTATAAAACCATTATGATCTTGATCTTGCCCGCCTGTAAAACAAATCCCATTTTTTGCAATATAGCCTTGAGGGCATATTACAGTAAGATTTATATCTGCAGTGGCAGTTCTTCTACCTGTGCTTGTGGCAGTAAAAGTGTAGGTTGTGGCATCTTTATATTCGCTAAAGGTTCCAGATAGTAAACATGTTTCACCAACTTTCTCAAAAGTAAAACCTCTCGGTAAACTCGAAGCAGTGCAACTTGCAAGGGTGCCATCAGTAACTGTAGCCCAAGCAGTAAGGGTTTGAGATACTATAGCTGTTATAGTGCTGTAAAAGCCCGTCCCCCATACAACTGCAAAAGTGCCTTCAGGCGGACGGACGCATTCCCCATCTTGTAAAATTTCAGGAAGGGCGCAAGTGAGTTCGGGAGTAACACAAACACCATCTCTTGGAACTTGAGGAAGGGTGCATACAGGAATAGGGGTAATGCAAGCGCCATCTTGTAAAACTTGAGGGGCAGTGCATGTTACTACTGCATTTGTGTTATTCTCACCGCCACCACCACTTGCACATTGCAAAGTAATTAAACTCACACAAAGAGTGGTGCAGGAAAAATTAAATTTTTTGTATAAGTAGTTTTTAATTGATGAAAAGTATTTGTTAAACTTTTGGTAAAAATTTTGTTTATAAAATAACAATTCCTTTTATGAAATTTGCAATTCAAAGTAGCACACATTTTAATTATTATATTTGTCATATTAATCTCCTTAAACTTTATTACTCTAGCTTTAATACTTCTATCAACATAGATATTTACCTACTAAAATTGGTAACCCCACCCTCATCATTTCCTGCAATTAGCAATATAAAAGTTAGTTTTACAAGATTCACAAGCAAGTAAAAATCACGTAAAGCATATTTTAACAACTTTAATTGCCGATTTTTTATATAAACCAGCTTCCTAAAAATAGATTTTCTAAAAGCCGAAATCAAATAGTCAACTTTCAAAGAGCATATTTTCTAAGAGTCTCTTTTTTTAAAAGCCTGTTATACAAAAATTAAATTAAACTTTCCGCTCTATGCTTAATACAACCATAGTTTTAACTTTTACATCTTGAGGAAAAAATACATTTAAAATAAACCAAAGTTTACTTAGCTTCATCCTCCATTAAAAAGTATTTAATAGCTAAGAGACTTTAAATACTTTTTAAGTTTACAATTGTTTTAAGAAAATTTTAAGCTTAATTCCTGTAAAAAAATAAAATGTCTTTAAATTTGGAATTATTTTATCAACAAATGCTTTTACCACTTCGTTGCAATCTTTGCTATTATCATATTTTTGAATCATAGAATTAACTCTAAGCCAATCTTTATTCCCATCAAACCTCAATACTATAAAATCTTGACACCAATCCCCCTATAAAGCCATTGGCTATACTCATGGTAAAAATCCGTTTACAAAGATATGGAACTAAGAAGAAGCCCTTTTATAGGGTAGTTGTCGCTGACTCGCGTATGCCTCGTGATGGTCGTTTTCTTGAAATTTTAGGCACATATAATCCTGTTTCTCCAAAAAAAGAATTATTTTTAGAAAATGAAAGGGTTTCACATTGGTTAAAGTGTGGTGCTCAACCCACAGATACTATGAAACCTTTATTATTACGTGAAGGGCTTATTACCTCACAAAAATTTCCTGTCAAAGAAGCTACTAAGAATAAGAAGGTAGCCTCTCAAAAAAAAGCATCGTAAGTCATTCTGTAATATATGTATACTCCTGTTGATTTGATACGCTTTATAGTTTCTAACATTGTGCAAGATATGAGCACTGTTTCCATAGAACTCATAGAAGGGGAAAAGGAAAGTGTCATAGAGTTGCGTGTAAGCGAAAATGATATGAGTAGGGTAATTGGGCGAGGTGGAAGTATCGTACGTTCTATACGTGGTTTACTTCGTTCTTGTAGCTTAAAAAATAATAAAAATTATATACTTGAACTTATAGAATAAGCAAGTTCTTTCTTACCTCTAAATCTTGGACACATCTATCCTTGAGGGGCTAGTTCCCTTTGCACGCATTAGCCATCATTTAAAGAAAAATGAGATGCAGTCTAAAAATAGGAGTAATGTCTGTATTACTTTTAAAAGCAATCTCCTTAGAAAATTGACTGAATATTTACCCATAAAAATATTTATTTTAGCAACCCAAACAAAGTGTATAGTTCAAGAAGAGGCCCTAAGAATCCTGGCCCATTCCCTTACAGAGCAAAACGATAGTTGCTCTGTAGAACCAAGTAACCTACATAGAATTTGGTCGATAAAAAAGGATAGGGCCTTTATTGAATTAGAATCTATCTTACCCGAACTAAAAGGATTTTGGCTTTGCTTGAAAGAAGAAAAAATTAAACAGATAGACCTAAATGAGATTGTATACTTAAAATATTATAATGCACCTGTATATACTCAATCTCGAGCTGTGGGCACTATTAAAAATTATCTTCATAATGGTGCACATGGGATTTGGGTTATAGAATCAATAGAGAATATAAAAAAAGAAGTCATGATTCCTGACATTCCAGAATTTATTAAATGGGACACTCAAAAAAACATTTTAGAAATAAATGAATATGAGTCTTTTCTTTAAGTAACTTTACAATTTATGACCTCATCTCTTTCTACAAAAATTTCTGCAGTTATTATAACTTACAATGAGGCGGGGCGTCTAGGACGTACTCTTACTTCCCTAAAGGGAATAGTAGATGAAATTATAATCGTAGATAGTAATAGTATAGATAACACAATCGATGTCGCAAAACAATTTGGAGCTAGGACCTATAATAAATCTTTTGATGATGGGTTCGGACCACAAAAACGTTATGCTATTTCTAAGGCAAATTATGATTGGGTGCTTTGCTTGGATGCTGATGAAGTTTTAGATGGTACTCTTAAAAGAAGTATAATCCTCTTAAAGAAAGGGCTCAGTAAGGACCCCGACCCTCAAAAAGAAATAGTTGCTTATAGCCTAAGGCGCAGGTTAGTTTTTTTAGGTAGAATCTTAAGGTTTGCAGGTGAAAGTAGAGAAAGTTTATATAGATTTTTTCATAGAAAATATGCAAATTATGATACGGCTAGGGTACATGAAAAGGTACTCGTATCAGGAAAAAAAGGTGCACTAAAAGGTTTTTTAATACACTATAGTTATGAGAATCTCTACTCCTATTTTGATAAATTTAATGAGTTCACAGAGAAGGCGGCTAGGCAACTCTTCGAACAAAAAAAAAAGAAACCAAGCCTTTTTTCTATTTTATTTAGATTTCCCTTTGTATTTATTAAAATTTATATTATTAAGCTCGGCTTCTTAGATGGTTATTATGGCTTTTTATGGGCCCTCTTTTCCTCTATAGCACCCCTAGTCAAATATACAAAATACGTAAATATGATAGAAAGGAATAATTCTACGCACTCATTATAAAAAATTAAAATCAGTTTATCAAAAAAGAATTTGTTTTTAGCAGTCCCATCACCTTCCCTATATCCGGATAGCTACCTCATCCCTTCCACCCTTGAAATAGTTGATGATCCACTCCAAAAAAAGAAAGGGCCCTACCTACTATAAATTTTGCTAGGTCATCTATGTTTTGAGGTTTAAGATAAAAACCAGGGCTAGCAGGTAAAATGATGGCACCCATTTGTGTGAGTTTAAGCATATTTTCTAAATGAATTTGATTGTACGGCGTCTCTCGTGGAACAAGGACAAGCCTCCTTCTCTCTTTCAAACAAACATCCGCCGCCCTTTCTAATAAATTACTAGAAAAACCATTCGCTATCCCCGCCACACTTTTCATAGAGCAAGGCATTACAATCATTCCATCTGATTTTGTAGAACCGCTAGCGGATTTTGCACCTATATTTTTATGATTCTCAATTATAAAAGTATGTAAAATTTGAGAACTCAAAATATCTTGTATAATAAATTCACTCTCATGACTACCTTCGTGAATAGAAAGCTCCTTGTTAGAGGAGAGAATTTTTTTCAAATAAGAAGATGGATCTTCTATAGATGTCTCCATTTCTTGCCTGTATACCTCAAGTGAAGAGGGGCTAATGATAAGCCTCGTTTTCCCTCTAAGTTTTAGGGCAATGGTAGTAATTAAATGATGTGTATAAATAGATCCACTAGCCCCACTCACACCTACAATTAAATTTGTTTCATTCATTTCTTTCAATATATTGGAGGACTATAATATTTTAACATCTAGTAAAACTCCTATAAATAGAAGAACAGGAGTCAGAGTATTTATTTGATAAAAAAGGATAGGTAAACTTTTAATTCTATTTGCATTTGTACTTAAATTCACTATAATATGTAGGTACACGTACATGATTGCCACCAGTAAAACAAAAAAATAGTATCCTATACTTGCCTTTGAAAATATTCCTGCAGCGATAAAAAAAATTAGAGATAAGAAATGATTGAAGCGAGAAAGGATAAGGCTATTCGAAGTACCTAACTTCACAGGCAAAGAAAAAAGTTTTGCTTTCTTATCAAATTCAACATCTTGACAAGCATAGATAATATCAAAGGCTGATATATAAAAGAACAATCCTCCAAACCATAAAAAGGGAATGGGAGAAAGTTTTTCTAGAATGGCAATCCAAGTAGCTAGGGGCGCCAAAGAGATCGCAAGGGCTAGGATAAAGTGACAAAAAGGAGTAAAGCGTTTGGTATAAGAATAGCCAAGGACAAGAAATAAAGCTAGGGGAGAAAGAAGCCCAGTATAAATATTAATACTTATAGAAACAGCAATAAATAAAAGGGAGGATAAAAATACAAAAATCAAAACCTCCCTTTCTTGCAAAATACCTTGAGGTAACTCTCTATTTTTTGTTCGAGGATTTTCTTTGTCATATTTTCTATCTACAAATCTATTAAAACCCATCGCTGCACTACGGGCACTTATCATACAAAGGATAACTTTAGCTAGCAAAAAAAAACTAGGCCCTATCTCACCCCTCTCAAAACTCATATAGTACTTACTTTTTGGCCAAGCTTGAATGAAGGCAATGAGGGAGAAGGGTAAGGCAAAGAAAGTATGAGAAAATTTTATCATTTTAAGATAATCAATTACTTTTCTCATAATAACTCAAAAAATTTAGAAATACTTCGAGGTACTTCTAAAGACTAGCTTCTCATTCAATTTGAAATGAGGTAAATAGTTATTTTTATTTATAATATTTTTATTTTGATTTGCACAAACAATGAATCTCGAAAATAAAAATACCTTTTCTAAAGCGACACTGGTGGGCCAGGGAGGACTCGAACCTCCGACCCCTTCCTTATCAGAGAAGTGCTCTAACCGACTGAGCTACTGGCCCAATAGTCTTTCCTATACCCTAAATTTTTCAAAAGTACAGGTACACAAGCATTCTTTTCATTCTTTGAATCTCGAGTCAATAGAATTACATTACATAAAGCCCTAATTACAAAATTTACTTTATCTTTTACTTTTGGGGTACTATGCTAGTATCTATTTGCTTTCAATTTTTTAAAAAAATCTATTCTTGAAAAATTTAGCCTCAATTCTATTTTATCTTTCTATTTTTTTGATACTCAATTATCTAAAATTAACTTTTCCATTCTGGTCACCACCCCCAAGCTCATCAGGGGTAATCCCTAGTTCGTGCATAAGGAGGGCCCTTTCATCATAAATACGAGACCCGCCACAAGGCCCAATTTCTTTGAGGGCTTGTACTTCCTTTCCTACCTTTCTAGGCCTAAGCGCGAGGCCCTTACACTCAGAAAGATATACACCTGCTGGTGCAGTAGCCCAATCATTTTGTTCTTCAAAAACAGGATAAGGTAGATTTTTTTCCTTATAGATATTACGAAAAAATTTACCTATTACAGGGGTAGCTGTTCCTCCACCTGATTGCCCTGGCCCCATCGTTAAACTAGATTTATCAAAGCCATACCACACTGTAGCTGCATACTCAGGATTAAAACCCGTAACCCAAGCATCCGTATAATTTGAAGTTGTTCCCGTTTTACAAGCTAATTGTCCACGATAGTCAGCTACAGTTTTAAGACCACTGGAAGCCGTCCCCGCGGCTCCTACATGTTGAAGCATATCTCGTAAAATATAAGCAAGGCCTGGCTCTATCACTTGCAATGTATTTTCTCGTGCTTTAATACTTAAAGTTTTTCTAATCTCATCTTCTTGATTGTAAATAATATTTCCACTTGCATCGGTTACATATCGTATAGCAAAGGGAATTACATCTCTACCACCATTGGCAATGATAGACACAGCCGTTGTAAGCTCCATAGGAGTCACCTCCCCCGCTCCTAAAGCAAGCGAAGGTTCGGGATTAAAGCGATTACTAGGTTCGCTAATCTTCATGAGACGACTTGCCAAATCAATAATAGGCTCAGGTCCTACTTTAAAATAAACTTCCGCAGCACAAGTATTGAGGGAGTAGGCAAGGGCTCGACGTGCAGGAACAAGCCCTCTAAAACCTGGTTCATAATTTTCAGGTGTCCAAGAAGAACCATCAGAGGCTGTTTGCAAAATAGGTGCATCATTTATAGGACTCATACTACTAATCTTCCTACTTTCTAAGCCCGCGCCATAAACAAAAATCTTAAATGCGGAACCTGGTTGTCTACGGGCTTGAAGAACACGATTATATTGATTACGAGGAGAAAAGGTATTTCCACCTATCATTGAAGTAATATAACCTGTTTGAGGTTGGATACTAACAAAGGCTTGTTGTATTTGTAATTGATTAAAATTACTTGAGGTCTCTTGTCGGAAATGATCTATCAAAGAAGATTCATTATCACCTGGATTCAAGTCTGTAAGTAACTGTAAGCCATCAAGTAGACCCTCTTCGAGCTGTTCTCGTAAAAGAAAAGAAGGCGAGGGTTCATTCATGACAGGATTGGGGACAGGTAAAAATAAACGAAGGGTATTAAGCAATTCAAACAAACGAAAGTCGACGCCACCCACACCACGACTTACAGCAAAATTTCTTGCTGATTTATTTACTCCAAGGCGTGTCTTTTCCATTTCTTCTGAAGCTATTCTTTGATGAGCTCTATCGAGGGTGGTGTAGATATTAAGACTACTATTGTACAATTTATTTGGGCCTATTTCAGGTACTGCCTCTAGGATTTGCCGTACATAATCTGTAAAGTATGGGGCCTCATCCAAACGCCCACCCCATGCACTTTGGTTTGGAGATTTCAAAATAATTTTAGGCCAATATTCTAACCAAAACTTTGTATGTATTTCCCTAACCTCTTTTTCTTCTATATACCCCTCTTTAGCCATTTTTTTCAAAGCAAAATAATGAGTTTTCCTAGCGAGGGTGGGATTTTTGTAAGGTGAAAAATTTACGGGGGCCCTAAGAAGACGTGCCAAAAGGGCTCCTTCAGGCAGGGTTAGCTCTGAAACTTTTTTATCAAAGTACAATCTTGATGCACAAGCCAAGCCCTTGCAGCCATGTCCAAGATAGATAACATTAAAAAATACTTCTAAAATTTCTTCTTTAGACAGCTCCTCTTCAATTTGGAAAGTCAGTACAGTCTCTCGAATTTTTTGAATGATACTACGCTCTCTTTTACCTTCAGAATTTAAATAAATTTGCTTAGATAGTTGTTGGGTTAAGGTAGAGCCACCTTGAACAATGTCCCCTGCCCAAAGATTGACTAGTGCCGCCCTAAGTATCCCCACCACATCTATTCCTATATGCTTATAAAAAGAGGTGTCTTCTATGGCAAGGAAAGCATGTACCACATCAACGGGTATTTCACTAAAGGTAACTATATCTTGACGATGCATATACAATTCAGCAAATACCTCACCATTCCTATCAAAGAGTCTAGTGGGAGTACTAGGCCTATATTGATTGAGCAAGCTCATGCTCACACGAAGATCTACAGCGACAACGATACTCCCAAAAATAAGGCCCGCAAAAATCGAGAAGAGCAAAGGGGTACGATAGGAAATTTTATACCAATTCCATTTCCTCATTTTTTCTATACAGTAAACAACTATTCTAGAGAAGAAGCTATAACAATATTTCATACTTTTCGTAAAGGGTGACATAGGGGTAATAGAAAAATATTTCCTGTTTGTATGTATATTGTCAAGAGAGTAATTATGCTATTTTATATCAAGGTAATGAGGGAGAAAATTTTTTACCTTACCAAAAGCAAGTAAGTAGGCTACTCTTAAAGAGATGAGGATGGGTTATTTTCTTAGATTTTTATTTTTTATAAACCTTTCTTAGCCTATTTAAGAAGGGTTTTCTTTATTGAGTTGTTATTTCTATAAAAATTTCATGGCGAGTCATCCAAGGTGGGGTCCAAGGTGGATTGTATCCCGCATAAATTACATTTTTAGAACTAGTACGTGCCCCATCACGAGAAAGAGCTAGTTGTATTTTTTCTGTTTCCCTTGCAATGCGAGCCTCTGTTCTATACCACGAAAATCGTCTTACTGCATATTTTTTTACAGGTACTTTGATAATTTTTACTCGAGCGTCATTGGGGTGAGGTAAGGTTTCGAGCTTATACGAACGAGGCATGATAAACGATAGCGTCCCCTCTCCTCCTTCTTGCTTGGAGACATTATCTTTAATAGATTTTTTTTTAATACTTTGTTTGGAATTGTTTTTTTTCGTATCCCACCTCGCATCCCCATCCATCCCTTCTACAAACACGGGGGCTGTCATAGCAATACTTTCCTTTCTTGTGTTGCCTCCAAAAATATAATTTGCAACCCGTCTAAAACCATCATTGATAGATTGAGTATAGTTACCAGAAACAATCGTTTGAGCTACTAGATGCGGTGGGTACTCTCTAATTTCATACCCATCTCTTTTTTGAATGAGTTTGTATTGAGCCTGTTCCACCCTCGAAGTGAAAAATCCTAATAGGCTCCATAGCATAAATATAGCAGAAAATAAAATGGGCAACACAAGTAGAGTTTTTATCATAGATGATAAGAGACTAAAAATTACAGTTTAGAATAGTCTACTATTAAAGATAATACGAGAAAAAATTATGTTTCATTTTAGAAACTTCTTGGCCTATTTATATTTGGGAGTCTTAATTCACATTTCCAACAATTAAAATAACTAGGCTCTGTAACCTTACCCTCACATAAAATTAAAAAAGTTTTGTTCCCTTTTCTTTTAGGCTAACCCCTTCCAAAATCCCTAGCCATATCTACTTCCTCTAACCCCTTTACCCAAATCCTTTTAATGATTGGATAAAGGGGAACGGGTTGTAGTTCTATATATTGATGAACAACTTGATTTACATAATAACAAATCACTCTCAAATTTAATAGCACATTAAAAATACATACTGAATACACCCCAAGTGTGTAACTAAACTTTATTTATTTTTATTTCTACAAGCTAGTGACGAGAATAAGCTTATATCTTAACCGTATTTTTATCAATAGTTTAGGGCTATATACATAAATATAATTTACTTTTCTCTTGATTTGATATTTATGGAATGATGAAAGTATTGAATTCGTTTTTATTAACCTTAATTTTAGTGTTTTTACTTCAAAGTAAGTGCGCTCGCACCACCTCTCCACCCTCAATTCCAATACAGCGAAATCTAGGCCATCTCAGTTTAAATATTAAAACGATAGCAGATTTTATTACCCCCTATGGGATGGCAGCCTATGAAGGCACTCCCTATTGGGGATATTACGAATCTGCTGATGGATTCAAAAATGAAGTCGCCATATTGATTCGTAGTGTAAATGGAGCCATAGGGAGTATAAATAAAATATTTCTAAGCATACAGGCGGGCACAGGTGCAGATTTAAGGAATGGCATGTATGAAGACAGAGGCTTACATAGAGTTGCAATTTTTGTAGCCCTTAGAGGAAATTATATAGATCCCAACGATTTTGCTAGAACTAATTTTGAATATGAATGTGGTCTAGGTACTCGCCTCATCGATTGTTTAAACAATCATCAATCATTTAGGATTTCCACCCCTAAAGCCACTGCTTCTGATGTAGCCGACGTAATTAAAATTTTTAGAGAAGGTATGCCCATAACTTTAAATGGGACTGTCAGGCAAGTAAGTGAGCTACTGCCTAGTAACCTAGAACTAACTTCTATTAACACACTGGTAGCATCCTTTGCAGGGGTTATTTTTGGCCACCTTCTTGAAGATGTTTACGCCCCACCACTTAATGATGTTTATATTGACCAAGCTACATCTCCTATTGAGCTCCCTACCTCTGAGGGTCCCGTTCTTGGTTATAGGCGTTTTGAATATTTATTTGCATCATGTGAGAAAGATTCTAAATGTAATATCAAATATCCAAGGCTAAGAACAGTAATTACAACTTGGCTTAGTAATCATCACGAAATACCTTCCATGATAGATGGTGGCCCTAGGGCCTCTGGTTTTGTATTCGATGCGGTTGAGGGTATGCTTAGCTCAACAAGAGGTGCCAATGTGGCGGGGGCTATTTCTTATTTGGGTGAAATAAGTAAAAAATATACGAATAATGACACAGACTTTGTAACTAGGGTTGTGTACAGTTTAACACCGGGTGGTACAGTTTTGCGTACAGGGAGTATCACAGAGGCGGGACTAGGAGGCATAGGTCGGTTTTCTGATTATGGAGTGCCTGCTTTCAATAGTACTCAAATACAAGATTTTGCAATGAGATTTTCAAGTTTAGCAGGACGTGAGTCTCCGCCTATGTATGCCTTGCATGGGTTCACGAATAGAATAGCTATGCTTTGTAATTTTGGTGTAAATAGAGCTGAAAATCCTGACTCTACAGATACCTTTAATAGAGTTTTATCTAATCCTATGTATAGCCCTTTCAAATATGGCTTTTTAGTTTTTTATAGAGCCTTCCTTGATTTCTGCCCTAGGATACAAAATATTACGGGTATAAATAATGTTCCTAAACCTCGCAATGTGAATGCAAATAGGGTCCTTTTATATTATGGTGGACTAGATGTTAAACATAGTTATGAAGATGGTGATGAATTGATGAAATATTTTAACTCCTCAACAAAGATAAAATATATTCAAGACTATAATTTGTCTCAACGTACTGGACCCATGCAAGCCCTAAACTGCTACGACCCCATTGTTAGTACCTTTTGGCGAACTAATAATTTTCCCACTTGTGAAAGAAATAATCTTTTAACTGTATCGAGTCTTTCAGAAGCAGGTAGTTTATTTGACGAATGATTCATAAAGATTTTTTAATAGGTATGCTTTTAATCAGCATTTAATCTAAGAAGTTTTTGTGAAAATGAAAGAGGCAGGCATGGTGATAAAGTAAAAATCTTTATTTTCGCATTGGATAAGGGCTTATACTTGTAGCATTTTTAGCTTGTGCTTCTCTTTCTTTTTGCAATTTAAAATCTATTTTTTAGATGACAAAATAGAAAAGTTTAAAAAAAAGTAGTCAAGATACTTTTATCAAATAAAAATTATGACACTCAATAAAGATATTATAGGTAAAGAAGTTAAAAAGTTTTCATTTAAAATTGAAAGGGGCAAGGTGCAAGAATTTTGTGTTGCTATAGGGGAAAAAAATCCCATTTATTTAGACCCCGCTCAAGCGAAGTCAGCGGGCTTTCAAGATACCCCCGTCCCTCCCACCTTCGCAACAGCCATTAATTTTTGGGGCGTACCCACTCTTTTTGATGATATGAAAGCCTTGGGTATTGACACTTCTCGCCTCCTCCACCTTAAAGAAGAATACTCTTACTTAAAAACTGTTTATCCTGATACCGAAGTCAATGTAAGCTTGACTGTAAGTGATGTGAAAACAGGTAAAATGAACATGGTAACTTTTAAATCAATATACACAAATAAAACAAATGAAACTTTAATAGAGGCTGAAATGGCTATAGTTATTGTGCCAGAAAATATGGCACAAAATTCAATGGAATCCTAGAACCACTTCTATACATATACAAAAGAGGTAAAAATGAAACGTATTCAATTTTCAAATTACAATGTAGGCGATGTTTTTTCTACATTTCAAACACAAGCCATAAAGCAAATGGATTTAGTGCGTTATGCAGGTGCTTCAGGAGATTTTAATCCTATACACAATGACGTAGAATTTGCAAAAAGTGTGGGACTAGGGGGGACTATAGTTCATGGTATGTACTCTATGGCACAATTGGGACGCTTACTTACAAACAATATTCATCCCTTACAAATAAAAAATTTTAGTGTGAAATTTAAAGGAATGGTTAAGCCAGGTTCTTTCTTAGACTGTAAAGCCTTAGTCAAACGCAAAAAAGAAGAAAATGGGGAAAAACTCATTACACTTACTCTAGAAGCAAGTGCTGAGGGTCAAGTTTGTGTGGGTGGAGAGGCTGTCATAGCCTGTGATTAGTTTTAGTAGCCCTATTCTTGAAAATCGAAACTCCTGCTTGTTCCGAAGAAGGCAATTTTTTTTATGCGCCTTTGGCAATTTCTCGACGACTCAATGTCATATAAAGTGAACGCATTTCTTTTCCATTTTAGTCTAGTTACTACTAAAAGTTCATATTGAATTGAAAAATGCCTCCCCTGTAACATAGGTTTTTATTGTATTTACCCTATATGAGCTTAGTTTATCTCTTTAATAGATTGACAACCCAAGTCATTTTTATCCAATTTAAGAAGTAATTTTTAATCCACAACCTCGCCTCGTATCATTATGACACAAGATCATCTCCTCAACCCGCATCTAAGCCTGAATCTCCAAGATTTATCTCCCCTTCTTGAATTATTACATAAAGAGTTATTAGAAAGGAGCAAAGGGGCAAGTTACAAATTTTCTACCTTATACAGAACTTAAAAAAAAAATCATAGAGTTTGAAAGAAGTCTTAGCTCTAAGGAGCTAAATTCTTATGAAAAAATTCAGAAAATTCTACAGCTCTACTTAAGATATAGCGTACATACAAATCACCCTCATTTTTATAATCAACTTTGGAGTGGACAAAGTATCCCTGCCTTGCTTGGTGATTGTCTTTCTGTGCTTACAAACACCTCTACCGCCACATTTGAAACAGCACCTGTAGCAACAACAATTGAGAATATACTACTACCTCACTTTTTAAAGGATTTTGATTTTAGCGATGGGGAGGGACAATTTGTTCCAGGTGGAAGTTACAGTAACATGATGGCTGTTTTGATGGCACGAAATGAATGTGTAAAAAATGCAAAAACAGATGGCCTATTTTCAAATCAGCCCTTAAGTCTTTTTGTATCTGAGGAGGCTCACTATTCTATAGATAAGGCAGCAAACATTGTAGCATAGGCATACATAGCCTTGTTAAAGTGAAATGTAATACGAAAGGTGAAATGCTGAGTACAGAGTTGGAAATAAAAATTAAAGAAAGTCAAAAAGAAGGAAAGATGCCCTTTCTTATCATCGCCACAGCAGGAACTACAGTACGTGGTTCGTTCGATCCTATTTTAGAAATATCAGCAATTGCAAAAAAGAATAATATTTGGTTGCATGTAGATGGAGCTTGGGGGGGGGCAATCAAATATTCAAAAAGCCATAGGCATCTCATTGATGGTTTAAGTAAAGTGAATAGCTTTTCTATAGACTTTCATAAAATGCTAGGGCTACCCCTTATGTGTTCTTTATTTATGAGTAGACCTAGGGGCCTTTTCCAAAGAAATTTTTCTTCAGGGGATCCTAGCTATATTTTTCATGAACATGATGAAGAAGAACAATTAAATTTAAGTGCTCACTCCCTTCAATGTGGGAGGCGTAATGATGTCACAAAACTTTGGTTAGAATGGTTGCTTCATGGGCCTAGCACTTGGGAAAGAAATATTCATACTTACTTAAAACTTGCAAAAAAAGCTGAAGAGATAATTCAAAATAGCCCCTATCTTGAATTGCAAAGTGAGCGTATCATAAACAATATTTGCTTTCGCTTTGTACATCCTAAAATAAAAAATTTAAATGAGTTCAATCTCATTTTAAGAAATAAATTGTATCATGAAAATATTGCCCTAGTCAATTATGCCTTTCTGAATACGACAAAGGATCTTACCATACGTTTAGTACTCACAAGCATACATCAAACAGAAGAGAGTGTGGCTTCTTTTTTTCAAGTACTGATACAAAAGGCCTTGGAGATTTTAGAACAATGAAAAAATTCTTTTGTTTTCTTCTTTTGATATTTCAAAGTCATTGTCTCTCCCAGCAATTAAAAGATGATAAATCCACCGTAACTTTTAGCTGGCATGAAAGGGGAAGGGCCCTCTCTGTCCTTGTAAAGGATCTTGGTCTTATCCCTCGTATGCAACCACCAGATGCAGCTCCCTATTCCGACAATGCTCTAGGAGCTGTGTGGGTGGGGATTGATTTCCCTTTTGATAAGGCTATTAAAATAATTCTTTGGGCGAGAAATTACTATCTTGAGCTTCGTTTTTTTGCTCTATCAGATATGGTTTCAAAAAATACAAATATTTATAATCAAGATTTATATTTAGGTGGTTCGACACGTAAGGCCCTTCGATTAAATCTTCTCCCATGGACAGAAAGGGATTTTCAGCAACTCAAAAAAGTAACATCTAAAGAACAATTTCATAATTTTATCAGAAATCATTATAACAAATCTAAAGATAACAATCATTCACAAAATGATGATAGCGATGAGTTTACTACTAGTAATGAAAGTGATGAAGAGAAGACAAAGGAAAAAGATAAAAAGAAATAACCCTCACTCTAGATCATATATATACTAACGCGTAATCATAATCTTTATGAACTTTCATCTATCTCACATTAGAATTGATCGCAAGGCCCTCCTACACAATTATCATGTATTCTCTAATTTGCTAGAAAAAAGTTTTGTGATGCCCATTATCAAATCGAATGCATACGGACATGGTTTACTTGAGGTAAGTGAAATTCTTTCAGAAAAAAAAATTCCTTTTTATGGGGTCAATTCCATCACAGAAGTACTTGAACTTCTTCCTAAAGTAAAAAATTCTCTTTTCCTTATTATGGGCAATAATGGCTTAGAAATTCCTCAACTTGAGAGCTATCATCTAGAGCCTACATCCTTGAGTAGGCTACACTTTGCCCTTTCTAGCCTTGAGGGTTTAAAAATACTTGAGGCCAGTCCTTTAAAAAAATATATATCCTTTCATTTAGAAATTGATACGGGTCTTTCTAGATTGGGAACTCATTCCCAAGCCATGGAGGCTTGCCTCCTCTATATCAAAGAAAATCTTAGCTCTAATTTCAAAGGCGTTTTCACTCATTTTGCTAACGTAGAGGATATTATTGAACAAGACTATGCTTTACTGCAGATACAAAATTTTCAAAACAACCTTAACATCGTTCGCTCTTATTTTCCTTCACATCAACTTACAATACATAGTGCTGCAAGCGCAGCCACCTTACTTTTAAAACAAACACATTTTGATATGGTGCGTATGGGAATTTCTCTTTATGGTTTATGGGCATCCCGACAGACTCATCTTTCTTTTATGAGTCACAATTCAAGAGTAGAAAAAGAAAAAACTCTAGAGCTCAAGCCTGTCTTATCATGGATAAGTACCCTAGTCCATATCCATACAATTACAAAAGGCACTTTTGTAGGCTATGGGTGTACTTTTAGAGCTGAACAAGATATGTGTATAGGGATAGTGCCAGTAGGATATTATGAAGGTTATGATAGACACCTTTCTAATCAATCTTACATTTTAGTGTATGGCCAGAGGGCAAGGGTACTTGGACGAGTAAGCATGAATATGATTTGTGTTGATCTCACTCAGATAAAAGAGGCAAAAGTGGGCATGCCAGTAACCCTTATAGGCCAAGAAGGAAATGAAAAAATTAGTGTTGAACAATTAGCAGAATGGATAGGGACCGTAAACTATGAAGTCGTTTCACGTATCCACCCTTCCATAAAAAGAGTGGTAGTAGATAAATAATCTTATAGAGTTCTAAAAAACTTGCATCTAATATACCCTTTATTATATTAGGTATACTTTATGTCTATCTCGCATATATATTATAACCTATATTTTGATATAGAAATTTATTTCTTCTCGTTTTGAACGTAAAATGCTTATGAAAAAAAATACCTCTTTTAAGCAGAACTTCAAATTCATTATAAATATTTTGATATTTCTACTCTGTACAAATACTTTAAAAGCACGACTTGTTGAATATACTTTTGATATAGATTACAAAGAAGTAAACTTTACAGGAAAAAAATTTACAGCTCTAAGTGTTGGGGGTAGCATTCCTGCTCCTAAAATAGAAGCTAGGGTGGGGGATTTACTTCGAGTAACTTTTGTAAATAAGCTCCATCATGACTCTTCTGTGCATTGGCATGGAATTTTACTACCTAATGGTCAAGATGGTGTTCCCCTACTTACCACACCTTCCATTAAACCAGGTACCTCCTTTACATATGAATTTCCTGTCATACAAAGTGGTACCTACTGGTATCATTCTCATACTGGTTTCCAAGAGCAAATAGGCGTTTATGGGCCCCTTGTGTTTCATCCAAAAATTGCAGAAGAAAAAAAAGAGATGCAAGCTCTCAAAATAAATTCAAAAAGAGATTTCACAGTTGTTTTAACTGATTGGAACAATGAGGACCCTCATAAAGTTTTTAAAAAAATTAAATACGATAAAGATTATTTTTCTGTTCGAAAAGATGCAGTGCAATCATGGTGGGGAGTTTTATCAAATGGAAAAGAAGCTATTAAAAATCGCTTTCAAAATTCTTGGGATAGAATGGGAGCAATGGACATTTCAGACTTTGCCTATGAGGCCTTTTTAGCTAATGGAAAAAAAGAAGAGGTTCTCCCCGTATCCATAAAACATAAAGACAAGGAAAGGGTACGTATACGTTTGATTAATTCTTCATCATCTACTTTTTTTAATATAGAATTTGCTGGCGGACCTGTTTGGCTTATTGCTTCTGATGGGGTAAACATAAAACCTATACTTGTAAAACGCTTTAAAATAACAAATGCAGAAACATACGACCTTCTCTTAGAGCTACCCCAAAGAAAAATCCTATATGAGCTTAGAGCAACAGCAGAAGATGGCACAGGTCATTCTAGCGTTTTTATAGGTGAGGGAAAGACTAAGGTGCTAGCTCCAGATGTGCCACGCCCTAATATCTTCCTCATGTCTCATACAGGACACGCTCATGCAAATCATACCACCAACACTCTCGAACACTCACAGAACACACATGCAAATCATACCACCAACACTCTCGAACACTCACAGAACCCACATGCAAATCATACCACCAACACTCTCGAACACTCACAGAACCCACATGCAAATCATACCACCAACACTTCCGAACACTCACAGAACCCACATACAAATCATACCACCAACACTCTCGAACACTCACAGAACCCACATGCAAATCATACCACCAACACTCTCGAACACTCACAGAACCCACATACAAATCATGCTCGCCTAGCACTCACAACAGGATACAAAGGAGGAAATCCCAACACACGCCTACCAGCTATATATCCTAAATTCTTTCGCCCCTCTTCTGTCATAGAATATATGGATGACTACAATTCTATAGAAGCTCTTAACTCCACCATGTTAAATCCTAATGCGCCTGAACATCATATCAATCTTAAACTTACAGGTTACATGGAACGATTTGTTTGGTCCTTTGATGATAAAACTATTTCTGAATCGGAGGACATCATTATAAAAAAAGGAGAGAGGGTTTTCTTTCATTTTGAAAACACTACAATGATGCAACATCCCATACATCTACATGGCCATTTTTTTAGAGTCTTAAACGGAAAAAATACTTTTAGTCCTCTCAAGCATACAGTAAACATTAAACCTTTTTCTAAATTAACTATAGAGTTTTATGCAGACCAAGAAAAAAATTGGTTTATGCACTGTCATATCTTATATCACATGATGGCAGGCATGGCAAGGGTAATACGTTATGAGCCCCAAAAAAAAGAACAGCAAACATCTTTAGATAAAAATTTTAACGATGAAAATCTTAACAAAGAAACAAGTCCTTATTTTATAAAAAAAGCAAGTTACATAGAAAATCAAAATTGTCCTACTTTAGATACAAATTGTTTACACAAAAATGAAAGTAAGGAAATGATGCCTCCCATATATTACGACACCTCTCCTAAAGCCAAAGAAAGAAAAGAAAGAAAAGAAAAAAAATCATCTAATTTAGCCTTAAATGAAAGCAAGAAAACAGATGAATTTGAATTTAATGTAGAGGAATTTAAAAAATTAGAACATGATAAGATGTGGCACTCTCATTTTCAATGGTCTATCTTCCAAAATTCTACTCATGGTATGTTTCGCACAAATGATACTCATAATTCCTTTGTACTAGATTTTGATTTTGGGTATCCCTTGGAAAAGGATCTACTCAACCCCTCATATACAAAAGAAGAAGGAATTCCCTTAGAAGCAAACATGTATTATGAAAGGAACATGGCCCCCCTTTCTCGCTTTTGGGATATTTATCTAGGTGTAAATTCTGACCGTAAAGATCGACATGATAACCTTCAAGCAAAAAATAATGTCGGTGAATTGCCCACAAATACAATTACAACTAGGGCGATGGTGGGGCTAAAATACCTCCTACCTTTATTGATTTCTACAAATCTAAGAATTTATCATGATGGGGGGGTGGATTTCGGTATCTCTTCTGACCTAACCCTTGTTAAACAATTAAAACTTCCTTGGGAAATTAGTTACAAATTTGATAGAAAGGTCCTCCATTATCATGTTGGCCTCCTCTATAATTTTACCCCAGAAGTTGCCCTTGAATTTATGTACTCTGAACACTACTTATACAGCCTTGGCCTTGAGTTTGTTATTTTATAATTTTTTTATTTTTACCAGACCTATAAATCAAAAAACCTAATTTTAGTGCTATAAAATCATATAAATGCCTTAAAACTTACTTCAGTCCAAGGCATCTATATGAAATTTGATTCTTATTCTTTTACAAATAAAAATCTTAGTTTTTTTGAAGATAAACAACATACTCAGCAAGTGCACGTCTATCTTTTTCACTTAAATGCTTATAAGAAACCATAGAGGTTCCTGGAACACCTGTAAGTAAAGTATTTGTGATTTCATCTACAGAAAAACCTTGTTTATATGCGGTCGTTTCCTTGTAGTTACGCGGAGGTGGGTTCAAACCCTTACCCGCAGGACCATCACCCTTACCCTCAAGTCCATGACAAGAGTTGCAAGCATTCTTAACAAAAAGCTCCTTACCTACTTTAGCTTCTTCACTCATTGCAATAGCCCCTGCACTGTTTGAAGCATTCGCATCAGGACGCTTTCCACAAAAACTAAAAAAAGAAACTAGCATCCCAGCCGAAGCTAAGAGGAAGCCCAATTTAAAGTTTATTTTTTTTTGGATATTTTTTTTATTCATAAGAATTACTAAAAAAAGAATAAAGAAACGTCAAGATGAATATTTAAATTCATAATGTATTTTGAATGCTCATTCAAAATACAAAACAAAATTTTACGTCGACAACCTTTGCAAGATATTTAGACACTGCACATTATGAAAAAATTTATACATTATAGCTTTTATTTTGGCATCACCCTTACCTTCTTAGCCATAACCTCTAGCTGGTTACAGATGTGTTTTTCCAGTACAAAGGTCGCGAAACAAAGGGGGGCGAAAAATACTCACAGCTCCCTATTTCCATCCCTTCCCATGAAGCAAGGCCCTAGTGTATCAATGATTTCTATAGACGGGGTACTCAATGAGGGGGAAAACTATTTCCATGGAGGGATAACACCTATCATTGAAGCTTTAGAAGATGGCCTAAACGATGAAGACATAAAGGGATTTATTTTAGTTATCAATAGCCCAGGAGGTGCTGTAGATGCAAGCAAGCGTGTATACGATAAAATAATGGAAGTGCGAAAAAAAAAGCCTGTAGTCGCCATGGTGACAGCCATTGCGGCTAGTGGTGCCTACTATATTGCTAGTGCCTGTGATAAAATTGTAGCCTCTGAGGCTTCACTCATTGGTTCTATTGGTGTAATCAGCATGCACTTAGAACTTTACAAATTTTTAGAACGGATAGGGATTAAGGCAGAGGTCATTAAAGCAGGTAAATTTAAAGATGCCTCATATCCTTTTCGTTCACTTACCCCGCAAGAAAGGGCCTTAGAACAAGAAATGATTGATGAGTACTATAATTTATTTTTAAAAGATGTGGCAGAGGGGAGAAAGAAAAAGTTAAATCTAGTGCAAACATGGGCAGAAGGACGTATCTTTACAGGGAAAAAAGCCTATGCTCTAAAAATGGTAGATAGCCTAGGGCGAGAGACTGAAGCAATAAAAGAAATGAAAGCCCTCTTAAAAACAAGTATAGATCCTGTCATTATAGAACCAGAAAGAAATATAGATTATTATCTGTCTAAATACTTGAGCGTCTATCTTGCACCTAAAAACACAAGAACCCAACCTCTGACCACTAACCCTATCATGTATATCTATCCTCAAATGGAATTAAGTAAGATTTTCTTTTCAATGCTAGGTGTAGGGGTGGGATTAAAAAATGAATGAAGCATGATTTCATTTTATTTCTAATTCTATACATACATGCTACCTATGTATGTATAGAATTAGATTCATATTATCATTCTTTCTATTAAAAAATCTATAAAAAGATATCTCTGAAATGACTTCAAAAGATATTATAGAACCCAAAGTAAGGATACTCTATCCCTTTTTCTCATTTTCTTTTTTTTCTATATTTAAAATTTTTTTCAAACAAGGCCTTCTTTTTTATTGGAGCGTTCTTCCCTCTAAACGATTTATAAGAAAGACTTTCCTAAAATTATTAAAAAACGAATGGAAGGAAGATCTGTTAATAGATTTTTTTGGAGCAGGCGAAGAATTTATAAGAAAGCTTGAAATCTCTATTGTACTATGCGATGATTCATATATGAGAGAATTAAATAAGGTACATCGAAATAAAGATAAAACAACAGATGTACTAAGCTTTCCCAACTATGATTTTCCTAAGGGCTGGGGCCCTTCCATAAAAAATCCTAATTATAAAAAAGAAAAAACAAAATTAAATAAATTTCTTAGAGAGAGGGTAAGGGAGGGGGGACAAACTTTTATTTTAGGAGATATTGTTATTTCTATTGATACTTGTATCAAGCAGGCCCTAGAATTTACATATATAAAAGAACATTTCAAAAAATTGAAACCACAAAATAAATCTAAGCTAGTCAAATTAGAAATAGAAAGGCTTTTGGCTCATGGCCTCTTACATCTTCTAGGATACGATCATGAACTTAGCCCTAAGTTTAGAAAATTAATGTTTGAAAGGGAAAATGCGATGCTGGGAGGCGAGGGGGGTGGGGTATTTAGAATAAGAAGCCCCCGTAAACGAGGACAAGCCCCCTATTCTCTAAAAAGAACGACAAGATAGATGATGTATATGATAGGTTAGATAGGTATAAAATTAGTGAAAGAAAAGAATTAAATTCACAATTGTAAAAACTTTAATAAAAGCACGAGGCGAGGCAAAAAGAATATCATTCTGCTTTAAGTCTTGCCTCCTATATGTTAGAAAAACTAACTTCTAGGAGGCAAAAAACCACCACCTACTACCCTACCCTATATTTTCTCTAAGATAGACTTTTTTTCTATAGTGTTACGCTATCTAATTCGTGTTAGGACCACCAAGTAGAATTTGTGTTGTACAAGGCGAGGTATAAAGCTGTGGATATCTGACATAAGCCAATTTAAAGCAAGGTCCAAGCGTGCTCAACAATCGCATTTGTGATGTAGTGAGGCCACCCAATGAACCAATGCCAAAAGAAGTTGCTTGCCCTGTACTCTGCGTATCCCAATAACTATTACTAACACTGCCATAATATTGCCCCCCCAAAAAGCCACCAATGTATACATCTTTCCCTGTCACGGCACCTGTGGCATAGCTACTGCTGATAGTACCATAACTTTGATTTCCTACCAAACCACCCGTGTAATGATTCCCTGTGACAGAACCTCTAGCATAAGTGTTGCTGATAGTTCCATTATATTGACTTCCTATCAAACCACCTGTATAATAAGCTCCTATGACAGAACCTGTAGCATAGCTATTGCTAATCATGCCGTTAAATTGACTTCCTGCCAAACCACCCATGTCATAAGCTTCTTTATCCTTATCAAGGGAATTTGTGACAGAACCTGTAGCATAAGTGTTGCTGATAGTTCCATTACATATCCCCACTAAACCACCTGCACCACCATTACTCGTCACGGACCCTGTGGCAAAGCTACTGTCAATACTACTACTAGGAGATTGATACCCTACCAAACCACCTGTACCTTGCGTCCCTGTAACAACTACTGAGGCGTAACTGTTACTAATACTACTATTAGTAGCTTGATACCCCACCAAACCACCTATTTGATTTACACCTGTGACAGAACCTGTAGCATAACTATTGCTGATACTACCATTTTGCGACCCTACTAAACCACCCGCGTTAGAAGATTCATTTGCAACAGTACCTATGGCATAACTATTGTTGATACTACCATTTTGCACCCCCACCAACCCTCCTGTGTTATAGGAGTCACTAGTAACAAAAGCTTTGACATAGCTGTTGTTGATGCTACCATTTTGCACCCCCACCAACCCTCCTGTGCTAGTCGAACCAGTTACAATCCCTGTGACATAGCTATTGCTGATACTACTATTAGTACCTTGATAACCCACCAAACCACCTGTGTAAGAAGGGCCCTTCACCATAACTGAACTTAGGGCGACTTGATTCAGAGTAGCTCCACTGCCTATATAACCAAAAAGTCCTACGCCAAAAATAGAAAGTCTATTTATATAAAGATTACGTATCTCAAAACCCTTACCTTCAAATCTTGCTGTGAAAGGAGATTCAGAACTTCCAACAGGCTCCCAGCCACCCAAGGCTTTGGTATCTTTAAAGGCAGATCCGGTACTATATCCCCACCGTGTATTAATAAAATCAATATTGGTAACGAGCTCATAACCGTTACAACCTGAAACAGGGCAACCTACTGCACTACCGACATCAGACACACTCGTTTTCCATCTAGTCCCTGCTAAGTTGTACCTCATATTATTGAGGTCTTCTGCTGTGTAAATTTCCATGAGCCCATCCGTGTCCACATCAAAGATTGCCCCATTAGGGCCAGTCGGACGTGCACTTGGATGTAAACAAACAGAATTAGGACTAACATTTGAAATCACGCCAACTTGAGCCAAGGAGGTTTGTACGGCGTAAATATTATAACCAAGATCACAAGTCGCATCCATTACTGCATCGCCTGCAGCATTCCAGTCAATGCTTGCAGACCAGTACAGCATGTTCGCCCGAAGATATACTTCAAAAGCCTTTTTTGTATCCCACCCCGGCGTGGTTGCCAAGAGATAAAAAGCCTTATTGAAAATGCCTGCACTATTATGATACGGTCGAAAATACGTATAATCTGCCTGATTATCAATAGAAAAACCGTCCAAAGGTGGGTTATTCATATAACGAGTGGCTCGATCATCCCTGTGAATTTCTGCACCCGTCTGCCAATCATTGGAACCATCGTGATAATACTTCGCAGCTTGACCCGCCATATCTGAGAAAGATTCATTCAGTACACTCATAATCGGGCCATAATGACCTAAATAAGTACCTACATGCTCATTAGTAAAGCCATGGGCAATTTCATGAGACACAACATCAAGGACAACAAACGGATAATATTGAGAATCACCATCACCCAAGAAAATAGCTCCTTCATTAAAAAATGAATTTGCATAATTATTGCTATAATGAACTCCTATCGATAATTTTTTGGGTAAGGGATATATAGAAAACCAATCCTTGTACATATTTATGGTAACAGTTCCATGATAGTGGGCATCGTTAATAGGCGAGTACGCCCCATTAACTTCTTTGTAAGTATTATTAGGACAGGTAAATGAATGTCCTGAATCGGAATCAGTAATATTCCACTTATATCCATTCTTCATATCAATGGTTTTAACATTGGCATTTTCCATAATGCATGTATCGCCTACTTGAGTAACATCTAAATAAGGACGCTTATTAGTGCCATAGGTATATTTTCCTGTTTTTTCGTTTCCACCAGGTCCCTTACCATCGTAATGCTGAAGACTATCAAAATATTTTAAGATTTCTTTCGTGTTAGCATCAATAAGATAATAAGGTTTAGAAGGCTCTTGGCCATATTGCATAAAACTTACCTGATACACTAATTTTACTTTCCCACTATCATCTTTCCAAACACCCAATAGAGAAGTTTCATCCTGATAATCTAAGGGATTAAGGGGTAAGGGCCTCTTTTCTTTATCTGCATTTGCGTTCTTAGCGATCTCTATTGCCTGCCTAGGGGTAATTCTCGGGGTCACATCACCTAAATCGTTCGCGATACCATGAACAACATAACCATGTGCATGTTTTAAGCTCCCATCCTTATGGCGAGTTATGATGATGTCATCACCGATAACAGGAACCCCTTTATACATTTGAGTATAGCGCTTGGTAGTTGCTCCATTTTGATGAGCATAACTCTTCCTTTCCTTTAGGCCCTCCCTCTCTGACAATTTAAGTAGTTTTTCTAAATGCCTGTCCGAAACAGAAATTCCTTTTTGAGAGCTAATCAATTTTGAATCAAGTACCTCTTTAGTATGTTTTCTTTCTCCTGCATGAAGGCTACTCATGCTAAGTTCTATAACACTGATGACTATAGCAACAAATAGACCTCGAGAGCAAATTGAAGGTAAACAGAAAGTTTTTAAAATATTTTTCATAATAAATCCAGTACAATTTTTTAGAATGAAGAGTCAAGTTTTTATATTCTAAAAGAACATTTCAAAAACTTAAAACTACAAAATAAATCTAAGCTAGTCAAATTAGAGATAGAAAGGCTTTTGGCTCATGGCCTCTTACATCTTCTAGGATACGATCATGAACTTAGCCCTAAGTTTAGAAAATTAATATTTGAAAGGGAAAATGCGATGCTGGGAGGCGAGGGGGGTGGGGTATTTAGAATAAGAAGCCCCCGTAAACGAGGACAAGCCCCCTATTCTCTAAAAAGAACGACAAGATAGATGATGTATATGATAGGTTAGATAGGTATAAAATTAGTGAAAGAAAAGAATTAAATTCACAATTGTAAAAACTTTAATAAAAGCACGAGGCGAGGCAAAAAGAATATCATTCTGCTTTAAGTCTTGCCTCCTAGATGTTAGAAAAACTAACTTCTAGGAGGCAAAAAACCACCACCTACCCTACCCTATATTTTCTCTAAGATAGACTTTTTTTCTATAGTGTTACGCTATCTAATTCGTGTTAGGACCACCAAGTAGAATTTGTGTTGTACAAGGCGAGGTATAAAGCTGTGGATATCTGACATAAGCCAATTTAAAGCAAGGTCCAAGCGTGCTCAACAATCGCATTTGTGATGTAGTGAGGCCACCCAATGAACCAATGCCAAAAGAAGTTGCTTGCCCTGTACTCTGCGTATCCCAATAGTTATTGCTCATATTATTGATACTGTACTCTTGATATCCTATCAAACCACCAATATAGTAAGTAGAGTATTCAGCTCCTATGACAGAACCTGTGGCATAGCTGTTAGTAATACTTCCATATGAAACTGCCCCTACCAAACCTCCTATAAGAGCTCCTATGAGGGTAGGGCTTGACCTGACAGAACCTGTGGCGTAACTGTTAATGATACTGCTACTATGTTGACTCCCCACCAAGCCTCCTATACGAGTAGAGCTATTTGTGGTACCTGTAACAGAACTTGTGGAATAGCTATTGCTGATACTGCCAGTAAATTGAGCCCCTATCAAGCCTCCCGTGCCATCAGAGGTACCTGTAACAGAACCTGTGGAATAACTGTTGATAACATTGCTACCAAAGTTATATCCCACCAAACCACCTGTTTCAGTTGAACCCGTCACAGAGCCCGTGACATGACTGTTCGCGATACTCCCATATACAGCTGTCCCCGCCAAGCCTCCGGTATTGCAAAAACCCGTAACAGCTACTGAACTTAGGGCAACTTGATTCAGAGCAGAACCTTTATCTATGACACCAAAAAGCCCCACTCCCCCAATTTCACAATCAATATATCTATTAATATAAAGATTACGTATCTCAAAACCTCTACCTTCAAATCTTGCCCTGAAAGGATATTTAACAATTCCAATAGGCTCCCAACCGCCCGAAACTTTAGTGCTACCTTTATAAGTAGAACTAGGACGATCGTCCCATTGCGTGTTAGCAAGGTCAATATTGGTAGCGAGTTCATAACCGTTGCAACCTGAAGCAGGGCAACCTACGGCACTGCCGACGTCAGACGCACTCGTTTTCCATCTAGTCCCTGCTAGGTTGTATCTCATGTTATTGAGGTCTTCTGCTGTGTAAATTTCCATAAGCCCATTACCATCCGCGTCAAAGATTAAGCCTTGAGGGCCAGTCGGTCTTTTAGGTGGCTCTGGAGGAAGCAAACAAGTAGCGCCAGGGCTAATATTAGAAGTCACACCAACTTGAGCCAAAGACTTTTGTACAGCTTGAGTATCATAACCAAGATCACAAGCCGCATCCATTACCCCATTGCCGGCCGCATCCCAGTCAACGTTCGCAGACCAGTACAACATATTCGCCCGGAGATATACTCCAAAAGCCTTTTTTACATCCCATCCTGACGTGGTTGCCAAGAGATAAAAGGCCTTATTAAAAACACCTGAACTAAAATGAGGGTTCATATCAGGGTCATACTTTGACTGATTGTCAATGGAAATGCCATCCAAAGGTGGGTTGCTCATATAACGTAGAGCTTTTCCTGTGGCCTTAGTGATTTGTGCACCAACCTGCCAATCATTGGAAGCATCGTGATAATACTCCGCAGCTTGACCCGCCATATCTGAGAAAGATTCATTCAATCCACCCGACTTGAATTCATAATAAAGGTTTGAATGCTGAGCTGTAAAACCATGGGAAACCTCATGAGCCATAACATCAAGAACTGTAAGAGGATAATGTTCAAAATCACCATCACCCACGAAAAGGCCTCCATTATGCCAAAATGCGTTAAAGTAATCTTGACCAAAATGAACCCCTACCGGAATCTCTTTTCCTGTAGGAAGTAGCCCAAACCAGTCCTTATACATGTTGAGAGTAACAGTCATATTATAGTAGGCATCGTTTATAGGTGAGTACGCCCCATTAACTTCTTTGTACGTATTGTTAGGGCATGTAAATAAATATGTAAGTTTATCAAATACCTGCTGTGATTGGCTCGCCATATCAATGATTCTGAAATTTAAATTCCCCATAATACATGTGTTACCTAGTTGAAATACTCTTAAATAAGGGCGATCAGTACCATAATAATACTTCCCTATTTTTCCGTTTCCACCAGGTCCCGTAGCATTACTATTAGCATTACTAATTTCCCTTAGAAGACTATCAAAATATTTTAAGATTTCTTTAGTGTTGGCATCAATAAGATAGTAAGGTTTAGAAGGCTCTTTACCATGTTGCATAAAACTTACTTCATACACTAATCTTACTTTCCCACTATCATCCTTCCAAACACCCAATAGAGAAGTTTCATCCTGATAATTTAAGGGATTAAGGGGCAATGGCCTCTTTTCTTTATCTGCATTTGCGTTCTTAGCGATCTCTATTGCCTGCCTAGGGGTAATTCTCGGGGTCACATCACCTAAATCGTTCGCGATACCATGAACAACATAACCATGTGCATGAACAAGTTTAAGCTCCCATCCTTATGGCGAGTTATGATGATGTCATCACCGATAACAGGAACCCCTTTATACATTTGAGTATAGCGCTTGGTAGTCACACAAGGGGCTCCATTTTGATGAGCATAACTCTTCCTTTCCTTTAGGCCCTCCCTCTCTGACAATTTAAGTAGTTTTTCTAAATGCCTGTCCGAAACAGAAATTCCTTTTTGAGAGCTAATCAATTTTGAATCAAGTACCTCTTTAGTATGTTTTCTTTCTCCTGCATGAAGGCTACTCATGCTAAGTTCTATAACACTGATGACTATAGCAACAAATAGACCTCGAGAGCAAATTGAAGGTAAACAGAAAGTTTTTAAAATATTTTTCATAATAAATCCAGTACAATTTTTTAGAATGAAGAGTCAAGTTTTTATATTCTAAAAGAACATTTCAAAAACTTAAAACTACACAAAATAAATCTAAGCTAGTCAAATTAGAGATAGAAAGGCTTTTGGCTCATGGCCTCTTACATCTTCTAGGATACGATCATGAACTTAGCCCTAAGTTTAGAAAATTAATATTTGAAAGGGAAAATGCGATGCTGGGATTTGGCATTAAGAATTATTATGGGCAATCCACCTTAGGAAACTTGTCTTATTCAGTTTTGGAAGGAAAGATAGGCTCATCTTAAAAACTCCTTATATGATAGGTACAGACAGGTTGGGGTGCTTGGTTAGATCGCAAATCAATAGAGAAAGAGTTTACCTCAATCTATGTATTCAATTTACGAGGCAACCAACGCACCAGTGGTGAACTAAGCCGTTAGAATAAGAAAAGATATTGTGCGAGGGGCTCAAGTTCTAAATAAAAAAAGACAAGACTCTTCCCCTTCATTAAAAAAATAAGAATTATAAATAAGAATCATAAACATGAGCAACTCATTTGATACAATACTAACAAAATACCGCGAAATTTCTTTCTCCGAAAGGGACAAAGGAGAAAGATTTGAACGCTTAATGAAAGCCTATTTGCTTACCGACCGTAAGACAAAGAAACCTTTGCGAACGATTTAAAGAAGATGTTGCCACGTTTGCCATTATTAGAAGATGTAAAAGACTTTTGGGCATTTAGCAAAGCAGGTAGAAAGTTAGCCGAACTGCATTTGAATTATGAAACTGTTGCACCTTTTGCAGGAGTAACGGTGGCTGAGCCTGTCGAAGCCACTACCGTTTCGACAAGCTCAACGTCCGTTTATACTGTTGAAAAAATGCGTTTTCCAAAAAAAGAAATTATAGTAGATGGCAAAATAAAACGAATAGATGATAAATCGTTCATACAATACAATAGCAAAATTACAATTTCCAATATTCCTGCTCAGGCTTATGAGTATGTTGTAAACGGTAAAAGTGCAATAGAATGGATAATGGAACGCTACCAAGTTTCTACGCATAAGGAAAGTGGCATTGTAAACAATCCCAACGACTGGGCAACCGAAACAGGCAACCCACGATACATTTTAGATTTACTGTTAAGTGTAATCAACGTAAGTGTGCAGACAGTGGAGATAGTTTCGGGCTTGCCAAAGGTGAGGTTTGAAACTATTCTTTAAGGTTGCCCTTAAGATCGTCTTTCTCAATAAGTCCATTTTGAATTGCACCATCAAGAATCGTTTTTAGTTGCAAGATTGTGTATCTTTTTGATTTGCTGTTATTCACTTTTTCGAGAATCAGATCTTTTACTTTTCCAAGTTTTGTAAAATTTAATTCTATTATGTCTCTGTGCGTATGAATTAAGCTCTTTACAGGAGTCTTCCCGTCAGATTCTACAATTTTCAAGCTATCCTTTTTTAATGATGCTTCTTCTAAAGTGACTACGTCAATTGAATCGAGATGCTCTTGGTTTGCTACTATTGCCAAAACGGCTTTGTCTATTTCAGCTTCTGTTTCAATATGCCAAAGAGATAGTTTATTTTGTGAGGTTTTTAGGCAATTGGTGATGGCATCAGCTTGAACATCTCCATCTATTTTATTCTGCCATTTAGCTCTATTTATTTTTCTCACTAAGAAGGACATAAGTGCTTTTCAATATCTATAATGACCTGATCTGCATACTCTTTCAACCAAGTAGTCTTTATATCTAAATTTTTTAATATATCTAAACTTTCAGCCGAACACCATGATTCAAAAGCCCGTATACCCAATTCTTTAATTTCATCACTCGAATGCGATAGCGCCGCTATTGCCATAATTTGCCCTTGGGGAAAAATATCTTTTTCTTGAAAATGAGCCATGATTCTCAGCAATCCAACTAAAACAATTTCGTCTTTAAAATAAGTGATAAAAATCTCGCTCAGCCAATTTCTTGTGGCTAAAGCATGGATTTCTAAGTGTTCTCTAATGAGCTTTTCACTTTCTGGCGTAAAACCAAATTCAAAGTCCTCTTCTCTAACTAGATAAAGAAATTTTGGAGTAATGTTTTCTTTCAAATACTTTTCTATATCATGATTTTCTTTGTTTTGAGAAGAATTTTTAGTCTCAATTTCAGGAGTATTTATTTTATTTTCTGGAAAGCTTGCTAACTCAAGCGACGAAGGGAAAATAGAAATATCTTTTCTAAAGCTCTCTTGCATAGAAAAACGTCTTTCATATTCTGGGAAGCTTGCTAACTCAATCGACGAAGCTTTATTTCTTTTGAAAAAATCTTCTTCCTGATATGGTATCCTATTGTCGTCTAAATAGATCTGCCTGCTGATTACAGAAAAGCTAGTAGAATTATCATCAATAAAAGGATGTAATTTAGTGGATGAAAATAACGATGCTGAATGTTTATCTAAAATATTCAAATCTTGCATAATTAACTTATTAGTTGAATATAACCTTCTTTCAATTCATTCTCTATGCCATTTACTTCGTCAATAAAAGAAATGATGTCTTTTAATTCAAATCTGTAATCAGGAGTTGTATCTTGATATGTATTGATATCAAATTGCAAATGAACCCTATCAACAATTTCAATCTTAGAGTTCTTTTTCAAATTAACCTTTCCTCTATTAACACCTGCAATCAGATTGATAGATTCTTGTTTGTCAGATATTTTGCGTTGAGTTTTCGATAAAACTCTATTACGCCACTCTGTGGGTTTATTATTTTTAAAAAAATCGATAGTCTTGAAATTTTTATCAAAGGTATTGAGTAATTCTTCTTCTGTCATTTCTTTCATCAAGTATTGTGTCACCATGGCTAATCGAGAGTGCTTTTTTGGAAATTTTTCTTCTATTATTTTTACAATGCCTTTAACCTCATGCGAAAATTCCTTTAGGTCTCTCATATCAACTTCGCCAACATTAGTGTTCATTTTTTGAATATCAATTCGCTCTAATCCGAAATTGATACCCCAGTCTCCATCAGATGATCTCAAGTTTAATCGATTATCCGTCACCGGAGTTGGTGAATTACTGATTTTAAATTCTTGAAACACTGTTGGTATTAATTCTTTGTCCTTCAATGCGTCCATGAAATATCTTATTGTATCAGGTTTTGCCGAGATATCTTCATAACTACCAAACAATACTAATTGAAATGCTAAATTTATATCTATCATTTTTTAGACTCCTAATTCAATAAAATTATTTCTAATTTTCACGGTATCATAGAATATATAGAATGTAAGTCTATCATTATATGATTGTATGTAATAAAATTTTGATCAGCTCTATACAAAGAGCTAAGTAATTTTCTTTAGACTTTGAGCCTTACAAAAATATTATGTCACAAAAAACACACACAGGTATAAAATTCACAGCCTACTCACTATCGCCTTGCATGCTTCAATTTGCATTAATTCTTTTATAAAAAACTCTAGATTACTAGCCTCATCTCTTTTCCGTATTTCAAGAATTTTATTGTAATCTATATCAAATAAATCGCATAATTCCTTTCCTGTAAGAATATCTTCTAAAGAAAATTTGCCCCTAAGGCCCTTATGAAAGTCTTCTTTGGAAGATATATGAAATGAACAAATATGTATTTTTGTAGCAAAGCGAATTGCTCTTGCAATGGTACTTTCGTAGCTCATTAAATTATGCAACTCACCACTAGCTTTTTTGGTGTCAAACTGATCCCCATCTTTAACTTCTATGATATGACAAATATCCTTTCTTAAATCAAAGGCGATAAAGTCGGGCTCATATTGTGATTTTATCCTTTGGGATTTTTTAATTTCTTTTTTACTTGAAACATAAATCCTTTTATCAAAATTTTTGCAATCATTCAAAAAGGCATCTATATCCGAAATAAATAGCCCCGCATCTAAAAGTAACTCTATTATAATTTTTTCAAGCTCTGTGCCCGCCGCTATAGAGGCAGCATGAACCTTGCTCATCAAGTGCCCCAAGTCCTCATTGCCGAAAACTCTAGTGTAGCCACTAGGCCCCTGATTCTTACGACGTCCCTTTTGATTCTCTATCTTACTCACTAGGCAAAACCAAGTCACAACCCAAAAAATTTCTACCCATATCCAAGGCGCTTTTCATTACAGAAAAGCCTCCGGCGGCGGGGTCGACGACGACATCACCTCTATTTGTTACAGCCTCAATGAGCTTTTTTTGCAACTCTATAGGCTTTGAGTGAGTGTGATTTTTATCTTTTATTTTTTCAGACCAAACGTCAGGAATGGTATGCAAACACCAAACCCCCTTTGCCCGAACAGGCTTTTTTTGAAAAATCACAAGATGCTCGCTTGTCCTGCGTGACCTGTATCCCATTCCTATCTTTTCCTTATTCCAAGTAATCATATCCACGAGTTGTAAATCTATATCTTTCATAAAATTCTGCACCCCATTGCAAACTATGAACTTATCCACCCAAAACATTAGGTGGCCACTAGGGATCAGAACTCTGGAAATTTCCTTTAAAAATAAAGTAATGCTTTTCACATCCATTTGAGGTAGCTCGGAACGTTTTTTTCCCCTTGTCACCCCCTCATTGCCATAGCCCTGTTTATCTAAAACAGAACGATATTGGGGATCAAAGAAAACTAGGGGTACGGTATTATCATCTAATTTACGCAAAAGATCTAGACCATTCATCCGAAGGGCTTTGTTTAGTTTAAGACCTTTCTTATTAGATGTTTTCGTTTGAAAAAGTTTAGGTGCCTCTATTAGCCTTTCTTTGGAATATACATTTTTATTATTGCCTTGAATTATTTTTAAGGCTTGTGTTGAGGTTTGCATAGTAGTCGTAGTAATCATTTTAATTTTTAATATTTTCTTAATCTAGCTTTATCTTACAATAGAGGTGAGACATTTGAATCAAGCTCTCATATAACTTTGCCCCCGACAGGAATCGAACCTGTGCACATGGTTTAGGAAACCACTGCTCTATCCCCTGAGCTACGGGGGCGACAATTGTTATTAAGCTTCGCCTTCTCTTGATCACGCCTTCATACACACTTGAATGCAACAAGAGGGCTTAAGGGCTATAACTTTGTCTTTGCTTTTTATGGCAACAATTCTAGAAGAATCGCTTTTGGGTTGCTTGGGCAAACCTCCCTGCACATACCACAGCCCGTGCAAGCATCTGTAAAAAAAGGCTTATCATTTTCTTTGCTAAGTAAGGCTAAGGCCCCTTCTATAGGACAAATCTCACTACAATTTTTACAAGTACTGCTTTTACTTTCTATCACTGTCGGCGTCTTTAAAGCGATATCTTTTTGTATCTCCTTATGAGGACTAACTGACATTTCTTTTTTATCAATTCTCTTTACATGAAGGCTACTTTGCACCTTAAAATTTTTCGGCTGTTCTTTCGTAGAAAGATAAGGCCCCTTTGCTTGCCTTGTGTTTAGGCAATGTTGCTCTAAAAGCTTTGGTTTCGCAAAGCTTGGAGATTGATTTTTTTTTAATTTTACCAAGGCACCTGTTTCACAAGCTTGAATGCAGGGGTAACCATTACAATGATGGCAAGCTCTAAGATTGGGATTAAGTAAGGGACCAAGCCCATCTATATTTTCTATGCTCTCGTAGGGACAGGCCCTTGCACAATCGCCACATTGAGTACAATGTGCTTCAAAGGCAGACGTACTTTGCAAAGAACCAGGGGGACGTAACCAAGGACCCTTCGTACTATCAAAGTATTTTTCTAAATCAGGACGAAGTTTTTTCAGCATTTCTCTCTCATCAAGGCCAACCTGCATATGACTAGGGGCTAATAAATTACCTAGGGCCTGAAAATTATGGTCCAATACTTCTCCAAATGGAGTTTTCATTAATTTTTGCACAAAGGTCTTAGGTGCTTGCTTAAAAAAGGTTTTCCTATTTAATTTTTTTGACGACATATTACTTGTATACCCATCAATTTTATGGCCTCCCCACTCAAAAAAAGCAATAGATACCATACTCCCTCAGTAAGAAATAAGGTGCACCTAAAAAAGCAAAGTAAAAACCTTATCGAACTCCCCCTAGTACGTCAAATCGAATGTACCCTATGTGGCTCAAAGGATTTTACTTTTAAATTTGCTATACGTTCTTCTCATTTTGAAAACTTTCAAGTTGTATCTTGTAAAGATTGTGAACTGGTACAAGTAAATCCGCAACCCAATATCGCCACATGCAAACCCTACTATAATGACAGCTATTTTTTAGTCAGAGATAAAGCTGGTTACAACAATTATTACAGCCAAGAAATTCAAAATGAAATTACTAGAGTTTACAATGAAAATTTAAGGGACCTAAACTTTTTTGAATTTGAAAAGAATTTATTCAATAAAAATGACAATGCTCCTAAACTCATAGATAAGGATGAGGCACAAGAATTTCTTTTTTTAGATGAACATAAAAAAGAAATCATTAAACCAAAAAAGGAAATTCAAAAGAAAAAGCCCTTGGCGCTAGACGTGGGATGTGCTTCGGGATATTTTGTAGAATTATTAAAAAATAGGGGATGGGAGGCAGAGGGTATAGACATTGCAGAAGGCCCCATCCGTGTAGCCAAGCAACGTAAGCTTAAAGTTATACTAGGGGATTTTTTAGAAAATACAAGCATAGAAAAAAAGCGTTATGATTGTATTAGTTTTTGGGCCTCCCTAGAACATATGCACAATCCAAAGGCAGTCTTTCAACGTTGTTCACAATTGCTAAAGCCGGAGGGACATCTCATCCTTTCTACATGTAATTATAGTTTTTTAGCTAAAATACAAAAAGAAAATTGGCGTTTTATGAACGTCCCTCAACATCTTTATTTTTTCAATTTAGAGCAACTTCAAAGTATGGCTACAAATACAGGCTTTGAATTAGTGAAGTACATCACTTATGGCTCGGGGCTTACAAAAAAAAAGAATATGAATCTAAGATATCGTATCATCAAAAAAGGTTTGGATGCCCTTGTTAAAAAAATAAATCAAGGAGATATGATAGCCCTACATTTTGTTAAAAGAGGCTAGTAAAGAATAACCTGAATGTGAATGAAAGGATAGAGAAAACAAAGGTCTCTCACCCACAACAATAAAAAGTAAGCTAAAAGTAATAGACTTGATTTATGATGAGTTCATACTTGTAATATACATTCATGCCTATTCAATCTAAAAGTAAAACAGAAAATTCTTCTATAAGAAAAGAACATCAAATCAAAGCCATACAAAAGCATTTCCATTCTATTTTAGAAATCATGGGCTTAGATTTAAAAAGTGATAGCCTCAAAGACACGCCCCTACGTGTGGCTAAGATGTTTGTAAATGAAATATTTAGTGGTCTTGATGAAAGCAACAAACCTAAAATATCCCTCTTCAAAAACGATAGTGCATACAAACATATGCTGATTGAAAAAAATATTCAATTTTATTCTACTTGTGAACACCATTTTATGCCTATCATCGGCAAGGCCCATATTGCCTATATACCCAAAGATAAAATTATAGGTCTCTCTAAAATCAATAGGCTAGTGAGCTACTATGCTCATCGCCCCCAAGTTCAAGAACGACTTACCTCTCAGCTTTCCTTAGAATTTCAAAATTCTCTCCAAACCAAAGATGTGGCTATTCTTATTGAAGCTCAGCATCTCTGCATAAGTGCAAGGGGAATACGAGATCAAAATAGCACCACAGTCACTAGTGGCTTTTCTGGAGTTTTTTTAAAAAAAGAATTTCGTGAGAATTTTTTATTACAAGTATACGAAAAGAAAATAAAATAAATAAATAAAATTCTTTTCTCCTGTACATGGAATCAAATAAAAACGAAAATATACCCACCAAACCAAAATAAAAAATTAAAATTTGCAAATCGAAGCAAAAGAAAAACTAGTCCTATTCAGATACATAATAATCTTTTTTGACCTTAGAAGTGACTTTATTTCAAATGTTCCGCAAAATTGAAAACCTAGTCCCATTCGCTAAAATAAGAAATGCACAACCTCAAATTAAGACTCCATAATACCCTCAGCCATACAAAAGAATTTTTCATTCCTAAAGAAGAGGGGAAAGTTAGTATGTATGTTTGTGGGCCCACAGTGTACAATTATGCGCACATAGGAAACGCACGCCCTGCTGTTATCTTTGATTTACTCTATCGTCTCTTGCAGGTACTCTACCCCGTAGTTGTATATGCACGCAATATCACAGATATAGATGATAAGATTATGCTGAAAGCAGAACAAGAAAATGTATCCACCGAAACTATAGCACAACGTTACTATGAAAGATACACAGAAGATATGAAATCTTTACATGTCCTCCCACCAACCTTCGAACCATGGGCAACTAAACATATTTCTGAAATTCAAAAAATTATATCCAAGCTACTTCAGAAAAAACATGCCTACGAAGCAGAAGGACATGTTCTTTTTCATGTACCTAGCTTTAAAGATTATGGTCATTTATCTAAACGAACTAAAGAAGATCTCATCATGGGAGCAAGGGTGGAAATAGCTCCTTATAAAAAAGATCCTAGTGACTTTATTTTATGGAAACCATCTCATGAAAAGCAAATAGGCTGGGAGAGTCCGTGGGGGCGGGGACGACCAGGTTGGCATATTGAATGCAGTGCAATGATACATGCAATTTTTAATGACTATTCTGACATTCATGGTGGAGGCATAGATTTAGTTTTTCCGCATCACGAAAACGAAATAGCTCAAAGCTCATGTTTTCATGAACAAGGAGTGTCCTGTGCCAAATATTGGTTACACAATGGTTTTATACGAATGGATAATGAAAAGATGTCAAAGTCTATAGGGAATGTGTCCTTAGTTCGTGAACTTTTAACAAAACATCATGGGGAAACCCTTCGTCTCACCTTACTCGCAACTCATTATCGTAGCCCCCTAGATTGGACAGAGGAAAATATCAAGCAAAGTAAGGCCATACTCAATCGCTTTTATGAGGCACTCAACCGCGTTGAATCAAAAACATACGAAGAAATTCAAAAAAGAATATTTGATGAGGCAGAAACTAAAAGTGAAACACAGGAAAACCTTAAAAAAGAAATACAAAGTAAAACATGGTATTTGAATAAAAATTTTTTACCTAAAAAATTTTTATTCGCTTTATGCGATGATTTAAATACCTCGGAAGCCCTTGCTTGTATGCACGAAATTTGTAATCAATTGAATAAATCTGAAAAAGGAGAGGTACAAATTCAATTAGCGACTGAATTGTTAGCTTGTGGTTCATTACTAGGCCTCCTGAATAAAAATCCTAGGGAGTGGTTTCAAGGGACACTCAAAGAAAATCAAAATAGTGAGTCCCAAAATTCTGCATCTCTCATAACTCAAGCTGAAATAGAGGGATACATCAAAGAAAGGGAGATGGCAAGGAATGAGAAAAACTTTAAAAGGGCAGATGAAATACGTACAATTTTATCTGATAGGGGGGTACTATTAAAGGATGGTGATGGGGGAACTCAATGGTATAGGAATCAGCACAATTGAAAGAAGATTACTCTAGCCCGCACAACATAGCCTTTTGTGTTAATAAAAATATAAGAATACACTATCCTTTTAAATAAAATAAACTTTACAAACCCTGTTGCCATCAAGCCTTACTATCTTTACTTGCTATAACTTCTTTATATTTCCTACTTAAAACTTAGACATAAAAAATATGCTACAAGACAACTAAATACCCTATCTCGTTTGTCTTGATTTACTGATTTTTTTAAGTAACTCGAATCTATCAGCATATCCTTTAATTTCTGTACTATCTAAAAGCAATCAAAATTTCTATATCATAAATCCCTCCAACACCATATAAAAAAACAATAAAATCTAAAACCAACCTAAAGTGGGCTACTTTTCTTTATTAAAAAAAGTGCCCTAATGAGTTGGATATGTCTGCGGTTTGTATAAAAGCCCTTTTTATTTAGCTTGACCTATATGTGCACTCCATACTATCGGGCTTCCTTAGTATGAAAAAATTATTACTTACCCTTATTATTTTATCTTTCACGGCTTGCACTAAAGGAAATAGCGACACAACTCCAAAAAGCTCCCCCGTAGGCGTAGTCATACCAGCTAATTGTAGCAACTTTAAGGTACGAGAGCAGGCATGCATTAAGTGTGACAGAGGATATTCCTTAGACATATATAACACATGCATAACAGCACCTACACCTAATTGTCACAGCACTTCTCCGTTCCGCGATGAAAAAAGCAATATTAAGAAGAATAAATGCGATCAGTGTGACGAAGGATATTCCTTAGACATAGATAACAACACATGCGTAATAGAACCTATACCTAATTGTCGCAAAATTAAAAACGGCGTATGTACTTCTTGTAACATTAAATATAACCTCGACCGCACTAAGAAATGTATAGCTTATCCAGATCATTGTTTTTTAGTTAAAAGTGGTACAGACAATGTATGCTCTTGGTGTGACGAAGGATATTCCTTAGACAGAGATGACAAATGCGTAAGAGAACCTACACCTAATTGTCGCGAAATTAGAGACGGCGTATGTACTTCTTGTAATAGTATATATACTTTAACACAGACAAATGAATGTTTAATTTTCCCAGATAATTGTTCTACAATAAACCGTTTGGGGGAATGTGTAATTTGTGACCGTGGCTATATTGTGATAAATGGTCGTTGTAGAAGATAAGCATCCCGCCTTTATAAGATTATCTAAGCTTTTCTTATTCATTATTTTTCGTTAATTCGTCATCTACAATAGAAGGAATTACCGACGAAGATTCGCCGTTAATTCCTTACGCACTTTATTTTCATTAAACACGAAGCCTTTCAGACCTTCTCACAAATACCCGAGATAAATACACTTGCACAATCAAAAGGAAAAGACTCACAAGTATCCTTTCAACTTTTTTTCATATCATCGAAATAGTCTAATAGTGTAACTCTAACTAATACAAGCGGGATATACATAGGTGGCTCTGTGGATATTTCTTAAACATTTGTTTTAAGTAAAGTAGCCCTTATTCTATGCACTTACCCTCAAAAAGATGATAGCCCTTATTGCAAGCTACACAAACAAAATTACCATTGGCTCTAGTGCATTTACTTGTAATTTTTTCTTGGCATCTTTTTGAAGCATCAAGATGATAGTTCCCCACACAGGAAGTGCAAACACCATCAACATCAGCACGAATACAATTTGCAACAGTGATTCCTTGACATTGCCCCTTATTATCTACATAGTAACCCACATCGCATTGAGAGCATACCCCATACGGAGTCACACTCACGCAATTATGAATCACAATCTTCTTAGGAGAGGTTGCACAAGTCCATATAGATAAAGAAAGGGCCGTAAGAAAAAGTAATAAGGCTTTAGAAGTCATATCTTTTTATTAAATTAAAATAGTAGAGTTTGCATGCAACATAAATCTAAAGTTAAATCATTGAATGCATCGTGGAAGGTTCTTTATTTAAAACAAATAAAGATTAGAATCTCATTCTTACAAAATGAATCTCTTATTAAGCATAGCCCCTACTCCACCTTCTCGTAAAAAAAACTAAATCCAATCAAAATAATTTTGGATAATAATAAATACTTGTCTTTTCAGGAATCCAAATTAGATTAAAGCAAAGGGGGATTTCAAAAACATGTTTCAAATGAGGAACCATTCTTAGTATTTCGTTTGCATGTTCATTGACATAGTACGTAAGAGCTCCCCTATACGCTTCAGCCCTTTGCTCTGTGATAGCCTCAAGAGGATGTCTAAGGGGTTGCTTCCAAGTTGTATATTTCCATCCCTTCACCTCTGTAGCATGAATAGTAGCTTCCACATCCATGGTGATAAGGTCTATCTCTGTTCGATTTTTTTTATAATTATGACTCAGTACTTTATGCCCCGAACGCAATAAAAATTGAAGGGCAATAATCTCTGTACTATGCCTAAAAGAATTTTCTTTAAATTTCATCGCCCTATAAATATTTCAAAAAAATTGATACGAACCGTCTCCCGTCAAGGAGTCAAGCCTCGGGCTAGAGAAATATAGCTCGGAGCAAAGTCTCCCTATGCCCCCCCATTTCTACCATGTATAACTTTTTCTATGCCAAGGGGTACCCCCCCATTGCTTGAGTGCTTGGCGATGAAGTTGAGTTGGATAGCCCATATTTCTTTCTAGCTTGTAATGAGGGAAACACAAGCTCATTTTTTTAATTAAAGCATCACGACGCACCTTAGCCACTATAGAAGCAGAGGCTATGCTAAAAATTTTAGAGTCGCCCTTAACAATACTTTCTACAGGGATAAAAGGAAACTTCAAACGAAGGAGCTTCAATTTATAATTTCCATCCACAAGTAAATGTAAGTTATAAAAACCAAGACGATGTAAGCGCTTTACCAAATAAATAAAACCCAATTCAGTTGCTTTGCTAATATTTATAGCATCTATAGAACGATTATTAATCATTACAACCTCAGCAAATAAGGCCTCACTTTGAATTAACTTATAACAATGTTCACGTTGGGAGCTTTTTAACTTTTTTGAATCCCGTATTTCATATAAATGTGGCGGGACTAGGGAGGAAGCAAAATCTCTAGATTTAACAGGATGAGATTTTAAATAAAATCCCGAAAAAAACTCCTTGGGCCAAAGAACAGCCCCCACAGCAACAGGCCCAAATAAAGGACCTCGCCCCGCTTCATCCAAGCCCACAACTAGGGCCTGAGATTTTTTTTTATAGATTTCAGCCTCTCTGTAAATATAGTTTTCCAATTAGAAAAACATCCAAAAAACTTACTTCTAAATTTATTTCTTTTTAGTCGTTTTTTTCTTAGATTTTACTTTTTCAGGCTCACTCTTAGAGACAACCTTCTTCTTTTGCCCCTCTCTATTTAACTTTTGGGCTGATTTTCGAGTAGCCATAGCTTTAGCATGGCTCACTCCTTTATTAGCCACCCTAGCTTTTACTTTTTTGACTGCACCACTATCTTCTTTTTCAACAAAATTTTCAGTATCCGAGTTAGAGGCTTCTAATTTTGCCTTTTGGGCATCTAATTTTTCTTGCACTTCTATCTGATGTTGCATGTTGTAAGCTTCTTTAATTCTACTATCTTTACCAGACTTATCACGTAAGTAAAAAAGCTTGGCCCTACGAATCTTACCCTTGCGTACAATAGATATAGATTGTATAGATGGTGAGTAATATGGGAATATCCTCTCTACACCTACCTCATGACTTATGCGTCTAACAATAAAGGTCTTACCTAAGCCCTCGCCCCTTATACAAATAACTATACCCTCATAAAGCTGAGTACGTTCCTTATCCCCTTCTATAATTTTATAGTTTAATTTAATTGTATCTCCCGCTTGAAAATCAGGATATTTATTAGCTGCTACATAGGAGAGGTCTAAATCGGGACTTATTTCTATGGGTGTTCCATTTACATACAAAATTTTCGACACCCCTTCATTTTGAACCCCTGTCTCTATTGCTTGGTTTTTTTCTTCGCTCATAACTTTTTATCGCCTCTTGAATCTCGTAGTATTACCAATTTTCTAATCTTTATTAAGACTACGAGTCATTAATTCCCTTTGCTCTCTTCGCCATTTTGCAATTTCTTGGTGATTCCCACTCAAAAGAACATTGGGGACCTGCCATTCTTGATATACCTCGGGCCTAGTGTATTGAGGGTATTCTAAAAAGTCATCTTCATGACTTTCATCTATAAGACTTTCTGCACAACCTGTGTAATTAGGTAAAAGACGAGTTAGACCCTCAATAAAACAAAGGGAGGCTAGGTCACCTGAACCCAAAATAAAATCTCCTAAAGAAATTTGATAATCACATAGATGAAGGGCTACCCTCTCATCTATACCCTCATAGTACCCATTTATAAGAGTATATCCTATCGTATTTTGAGTCGCATTATGCTTATTATAAAGTCCTCGCAGCATTTTTTGTGTCATACGCTCCCCCCGTGGAGTAAAGAGCACAACAGGTAATTGAACAGGTAGGGCTAGAAGGGCCTTGTGTATGGGACCTATTTGCATAATCATGCCCGGCCCCCCTCCATATGGAGGCTCGTCTAAACGACCCTTGCGAGAAGGGTCAGCATAATCCCTAAGTTGAATTGTGTGTATTTTAAACAGGCCCCTTTCATAGGCACGAGAAGGAAGCCCTACACTTAGATAGGAAGTATATCTTTCTGGAAATTGAGTGATTACTTGAAAGAGCATAAGATCTAAAGAGTTATAAATAGATTAATATTACAAGCTTATAGTGGCTTTATCAAATTTGCCTCTATAAGAACATAATGAAGGTGTCAACGAACTTCATACAAATTACTTTTGAAAATTGCAAAGGTATTCATTTTTTAAGCATGTTGCCAAAAAAATATTTTATTAAAATGTCTTTTTACAATAAAATCTTATTCTAAAAAGTCTAGTGACGGTGCATTGCGGAGCCCACAAATAAACTTGTAAGCAGGGTAAATATAAAGGCTTGCAAAAAGGCAACAAGCAATTCTAAAAAATAAACAGCAACTATACCTGAGAGTGCCGCAGTGCTTATCCCCGCTGCCCCCATCGCTGGTCCTATACCCTGTGACCAAAATTTAGCAGATTGAAAAATAAATCCAAAAAAGGATAGGATAATCACATGACCCGCTGTCATATTTGCAAGTAAACGTATCATTAAAGCAAAACCCTTCGATAAGGGGCCTATAATAAATTCAAGGGGCCAAAGTACAAGATACAAAAGTAAAGGCACCCCATTAGGCACAACCTCCCATAAAAACTTATACCCTTGGTAACGAAAACCTGTAATCCAAATCATCAAGACTGTTATAAAAGACATTGTTGCCGTAAATGATAAATCTCCTGTAACCGTCAGACCGGGCCAAAAAGCAACCCAAGGAGATTCTGTCACTCCCACCGCCTTATGTTCACCTGAATGCTCATTAGCCATAGCATCAACAATCAAACCCATTTGAGGGAAGAGGCCCGATAGGTTCAAAGCAAGGATAAAGAAAAATGTTGTAAGCAAAAAACTATAAAAGCCCTTTGCATGGCCGTGCATATTAGGATCCGCAATATCCCTACGGCACCACTCAAAAAGGGTTTCTATGATATTCGCAAAACGACCCTGAACACGATAGGGGCTAGCGGCTATACGCCTTGCAACTATTATAAGAATAAGGACAAGGAAAAAGGAAACAATCAACAATTGAACCACCCTTCTTGTTAGGTGCATGGGTAGGCCACCCTTGTACATATACAAGCGACCTTGCTTATCTTTAAAAACATAATTTCTTATGAAACTTTGCTTGGCAAAGCGAGAATCATTTTCATATATTTTTTCCCCACCCACATTCCATTCCCAAATGACTGTATCTAAAAGCTCATGCTGTAAGATAGCATCCAAATCAAAATTTGAGGCCTCAGCATGCTTTGAGGTTTCAGTCGATTCCTTTTCCATTTGAGCTTGTAAGGAGGGACTTATAAAAGACAGGATTACAAAAGATAAAGTAAGAAAAAATCTAAACGCATGTTTTTGTTTCATATACATTATAGGACCATCTTTGTACATTCAAGATGATATTTTTATTTAAATGCCAAGGTGCCAAATCGAGTTTTTTATGCAAGAAAATAGCAAGGCTTAGAAACGAGATAGCTTCAAGCTATAACAGGATTACTTTTTATTTATTTTTTAGTATTAGAATATATAATTTCAATATTTGATAAGGCCTTTTCCATTTTTAGATTCCTAATATTCGCATTGCTCTTTCTTTCAGAGAAAAAGGAGTCATCTGCATGCCATAAAATAAAAATCTTTTTAATCTCCGTTTCCTTATGATAATTGACTACTATATAATTCTCGCCTTTCACTGTAAAAGATTGATTAATAGATAACCCATGATTTTTACAAATTTTCACTTCCCAATTTTCTTGATCCCTTAACAAATCCGCATATTGCAAACCCTTGCTAAAAGTTTTACAATGTTGAATGATAGAAGTTTCTATTTTTTCAGATAAGTCACGAGCTATAACCCCTGCAGAAGGAGGTTTGAAACCATAGTTATCAAAAATGGGTATAATCGCGTCATACAAGTTTTTTAATTTCATAAAAGCAGATTTACAAGCCACGATGACACCTTCTTTTTCTGAATCTGTTAAGGGTTTTTTTATAGAAAAATTTTTATTAGGAGCTACTACATTGAATTTAGATTTCATTTTTGTTTAAAATGTCTTTAGTGTTACTAGCCACCACGTCCGAAATCTTTTCGACATTCTTTGATAATAAATTCATAAGACTAGCCTTATTTTTAGTTACTTCATCTTTTGAAACAGCAGGTTCCTCTTAGAGTTAATCTTTTCCACCTTAGAAATTTCCACCCCAAGATTAGATGTTCGTCTCTTTTTAGTTTTGCTATAAAAAGCTTATTTTAGAACCTTGGTCTTAGCTTTTATCTTTATGACATTACGCCCCTCCTACCCACGCTTAGAAAATGCTTCATTGAATGGGAAACGAGTACTTCTTAGAATAGATGCTTCAAAAGCTTTTGATAGTACAGGCACGATAGCTAATAAACTAGCCATACTCAGCATACTCCCTACAATAGAATTTATACTCAACAAAGGAGCTCGTATCATCTTACTTGTCAGCGCCTCCCAAAACTCAAAACTCTTTGAAATCCATGAGATTGCCCCCTTGCTTGAAAAAGAACTAAAACAAAAAGTAGAATTCGTACCCGACTTTCTAACAAAAAATGCAAAGATAGAAATTGAAAAGAATACAAGCCCCATACTTGTATTTGAATCCCTCAATAAATTTCCCCAAGAAGCAAAAAATGAAAAGGAATTTGCTCGAACCCTTGCAAGCTTTGGGGATATTTATGTGAATGAGGCACGTTCCTCAAATTATTTAGAAAGTGCAAGTATAGTTACATTACCCACCTTATTGCCCTCTTATCTGGGAATTGTTTTACATCGTGAACTAGAATTCTTAGAGCAGATCTTACAAAAAAATAAACAAAGGCCCATTCTTATTTTAGGAGGGATGGATTTAGAAAAAAAATTAGATTTTTTAAAAAGATTTCTTACTTACTTTAAGGCCATACTTATAGGCGGGGGCATTGGATATACTTTTTTAGACTCTCGCGCTATACCTGTGGGAAATTCTTTCAAGGATGTAGCCCTAGGAGTACCCGCATTCCAACTCACTGAAAAGGCAGAATTAGAACTTGTAAAGTTCCTCCTTCCCATAGATCATATTATAGCCAATGATCTTAGCCCCAAAGCGAAGACCAAAACAACCACAAGTATTCCTAAGGATTGGACGGGAGTAGATATAGGCCCCAAGAGCTTAGCCCTTTTTGAAAAATCTCTCGTAGATGCGTCGAGTATTTTTTGGTATGGGACTATGGGCATGACAGAAATTAAAAACTTCAATCAAGGCACCCAAGCCCTTGTTCATATTCTTGCTAAATCCAAATTACCCAAATTTGCTTGTGGCCTCGACACAACAACTTCAATTTACAATAGTGGTAAATATAAAAATTTTGACTTTATAGAAGTAGATAGTGATTTTACTCTCAAGGTACTTTACAAAAAAAAGATGCCCGGGATAGAAGTCCTACTAGAAAAAGAAGACGAAGAATAAATCTAAATATTTTTTAAAGAAGCCCCTATAAAATATACTTACTTAGGTCCCTATCTTTAACAATTCCCATTAGTTTCATTTTCACAAAGTCTCTATCTATAGATATTTTTTTCTTAGTCTCGGGTAAATCTGGTGCATCAAAAGAAATGTCATCCAAAAGATGTTCCATCAAAGTGTGAAGTCGGCGAGCTCCTATATTTTCTGTTTTCTCGTTTATTTCAAAGGCAAAATAGGCGAGCTCTTCAAGGGATTCAGGGGTAAAATCTAATGACACCCCCTCCGTCATTAAAAGCTCTACAGCTTGACGAACAAGGGAATTTCTTGGAGCAGTTAGGATTTGTCTAAAATCATCTTTACTCAATTTGTCTAGTTCAACTCGTATAGGAAAGCGTCCCTGCAATTCAGGTATGAGATCCGATGGACTTGTGGTATGAAAGGCACCAGCGGCAATAAATAAAATATGATCTGTTTTGATTGTTCCATAGCGAGTGTTTACACTAGAACCTTCCACTATAGGTAAAAGATCTCTCTGAACTCCCTCCCTAGAAACCTCACCACTACTACTTGCATTATTTCTACTACAAATTTTATCTAATTCATCAATAAAGACTATGCCCATTTGTTCTGTGCGTCGTATTGCCTCCTCACGTACCTTATCCTCATCCACAAGCTTAGCTAATTCTTCTTCGATAATAATACGTCTAGCCTCGGCCACAGTGGTACGTTTACGCTTAGATCTCTTAGGTAGAAATTCCCCAAGCATATTTTGAATTTGCATATCCATATCTTCAAGATTTGCCCCACCTGTCATAACTTGCACCATAGGCATCGCATTCATAGTACTCTCAATTTCCACTTCACGATCTTCTAGCTCGTGATTGTCTAATTTTTTTAATAGCACTTCACGAACTTTTGCCAAACGATATTCATCTTGAGTGGCTTCTTTATCTTTTTCATATCCTTGCGTTGTCTGCCCTTCATTTTGCTCTTTTATATTTAAAGAGATTTTTAAACCTAAATCTGAAACTCCCTCAGGGCTTATACTTTCTTTATTCTTTCTATCAAAAGGATCAATGGGGTTACTGGAAGGTAAAAGTAAATTCAATAATTTTTCTCGAGTATTGATCTCAGCTTGCTTTTGAACTTTTTGTCTAAATTCTTTTTGCACAATAGAAATGGAAGCGTTCATTAAATCTCGTATCATCGACTCTACATCCCTACCGACATACCCTACCTCTGTATATTTTGTAGCCTCTACTTTTACAAAGGGGGCTCCTGCTATTTTTGAAAGACGACGGGCAATTTCAGTTTTTCCACAACCTGTGGGACCTATCATAATAATATTTTTTGGATAAATCTCATCTCTAAATTCTTCGTTGAGTACCTTACGTCTACGCACCCTATTACGAATTGCAATGGCTACAGCACGCTTTGCTTTTTTTTGACCTATGATATATTTATCTAATTCAGCCACAATGAGGCGAGGCGTCATTTCATCTAAATCAATATTTTCTATTATATCTTTTTTTGAATTTTCTACATTTTTAACTAATTCGTTCATTTTATTTTAGGACTTATTTTATCTATAATCAAAATAATTTTCTTACTTTAACTTTTTTTAGAAAGCAACTAGCTTATCTCTTCTATGGTGAGATTTGAATTTGTGTACACACAAATGTCCCCAGCTATTTTTAGAGAGGCGGATACAATTTCTATTGCTTCAAGATTCGCATATTGCATTAAAGCACGTGCAGCAGAAAGAGCATAATTACCACCCGAGCCTATAGCTAAGACATTGTCATCTGGGGCGATTACATCACCTGTACCCGAAATCAAAAACATTTCATTTTTATCTGCAACAATAAGAAGGGATTCTAATTTTCTTAGCATCTTATCTGTACGCCAATCCCTAGCAAGCTCTACAGCTGCCCGTCCTAAGGAGCCTTGAAACATATCCACTTTTTTCTCAAATAATTCAAAAAGCGTAAAGGAGTCGGCTACTGCCCCCGCAAAGCCTGTAATTATAGCTTGATTTGAAATACGTCTAACCTTAGCGGCATTCTTTTTCATGATTGTTTGACCCATACTCACTTGGCCATCACCACCTATTACCGTACGTCCATTTTTTTTAACTGCTAAAATTGTTGTTCCATGAAAGAGACTTTGATTTTGATTCATCTTTATTTTCAATACGTAAACAAATTCGTTTAAAAGTTAAGCCCTACTCATGTCATTACAAAAAAGGTAAATTCTAAATTTAGCTAAAATAATACATCTTTTATTTTCACAGAAATTTATTCTAAATAAGGGGAAAAGCCTATCTTCGATATACTCAGTCAAGCTACTTGCTAAATGAGTAGCTTGACTTAAGCAAATTTATTTAACAAGAAAATGCATTAACTCTACAGCAATTTTATCAATTGCATATTTCATGTAGCCGTCGTCTCTCATCTTGTTTCTATATTCGAGTATGTCTCTTGGTAGATTACTCGCAAGGCCCTTTTTTTTGTACAATAAAGGATCTGGACCAAAGCTCCTTTCATCTTTTACGTGATTCTTTTCTAATAAAGTTTTCATATTTACATCCTTGTAAAATTTTAGACTCATCCTTGAGTCTCAGAATTAATCAAATTCTAATTATAAACACAAAAACGACATAATGATACATGCCATTCCTATAACTTACTTAAATCCTTTGCTTAATTCTGATGTGTACTAAATCGACCTATAATATTTTTGTACTAAGATAATTTTTGCAAGTACAAAAAAATCAATGAAAAATAAAAAAGAAAAAACTAAACTCTAGTTTTCATTTTAAGTCATACTACATAATTCTTTAAATTTTGGTTCAAAGCTCCCCAAGAAATTACGTCTCGAAGTGACGTCTCAATGCTTTCAATATAAAGTTCTTTACAAAACAAAGGTGATACTCCATATCTTGAACGAATAGGGGGGGCTTAGCTCAGCTGGTTAGAGTGCTACCTTGACATGGTAGAGGTCACTGGTTCGATCCCAGTAGCTCCCAAATATATTCTTACTACCTCTTTTGTAAAAAAATCTTTCTTATTTTAGCTCAGCTGGAATATGATTTTGGATTATTTTCTCTGTACCTTCTATAGTCACATAATAAAAGTTTTCTACTATATCAGTTTGCTTCAGAGACTCGGACGGCTCTTTTGAGGACTTAAAAGGGGCCACTTCTTCAGCTAGCATGACAGAATTTCCTAAGGAATTAGAAATAGAAAATTTTGGGAAGTTTTTTTGGTACGTTAAAAAGGGTATATTTTGCCCTACGTCATCTTTTATCATATTAAAATAACAAGGAAGATTTGTTTCATAGATAGAATAAGGTATACTAGAAGCTACTACAGGATCCTTATTGCAATCTCTAACATTTCCTAAATTTAGAGGGTTCACACATGGTAGATTAGGCTGGGTAGAATTACAACTCCCATCATCACCGCTAGAATAGACATTTGCGACCGCAAGTTTTTCACTAAAAGATGGCATTGTAGCAATTGAAGTCACAAAGGGATACATAATATGCGTATTCAAAGAAGCTTCGCCAGGATTCGGGATGGGTTCCTGCCCAGAAACCTCATCCGACAATCCTCCATTTCCCCAATGTTGCAAACCTAGGCAATGCCCCAATTCATGAATCACTATACTTTTCTTATAGCTGTTTTTAAAAGATGTGTTTAAAAAAATATCTTTGCGAATGAGAATAGTAGTGTCGATAATCTCACCCTTTCTATCAACATTATTTAATCCATAGCTACGATAGTAACAAAGGCCTGCTATGCTTGGGTCCTTCTGAAACTCACAATTATCTTTAATATTTTGAGGAACACCTAGGGCGTTACATTCATTATCTGTGATGGTGATCCAATTTTTAGGATTTGCAGGTACGCTAGCATAATTCGAAAGATCTCTATATTGACCTAAGATATTAGTGTTTAGGCCTATGGGCCAGTTCTCATCCGACAAACTCTCTTGGATTAAATTTAAAAAATAAGGATTTGGATTGTATGAGACTCTAGCCAACTCATCATTTATATAATTATTATTTTGACAGGCGAAGGCAAGAATGCTAAAAATAATTTGCGACCCCCACATTGGTTTTTTGTCGCAAAGAAAAATAATTTTTCGTATATTGCCTATTTTCATATTCACCTTTAGATCATTGTAAAATAATATCTGACTTTCTACTTTTGACGTGATTCAAAATTTCTACTCTAATTTCATCCTACATGCTTTCAGGAAACGGTAGGCCTCTAAAGCTATAAAAATTTAAATCGTCTACGGAACATATGACGAAAGATAATGAATACTTTTTGATTTAAGATTTATTATAGTAAAAAAATAAGATTTTCAAAAAGCCAATTCGTTCGAGCAAAGGTTTTGAACAGCTTCAAAACTTTTATGGCCTTCTAATAGTTTTTTAACCCCACCAAACCTTCTCTCCACTTGTAATAAACCCTGACGACCGTATTCTGAAAGCACCCATTTTGTTAAATAATAGATTTCTTTTTTTAGGAAATGAGACATTTCCATTTCAGGGGTTTTCTGAATCCAATCTGCTATTTTTTCAATGCCCTTTTTTAATACCACACTACTCAAAAAGATAGGTGTCTCATGAACTGCATTGGATAGGCGAGCTAACTTTAACGAACTCCTCAATTGTATGACACTTTCACTAGACGCCCCCTCTTGATCGCATTTATTGATAACGAAAACATCTGGTATTTCCATAATGCCTGCCTTTAAAAATTGTATGTGATCCCCACTATTAGGCTGAAGTACTAAAATGGTTTTATCTACTAGATGTTCCACCTCAGTTTCATTTTGACCTATCCCTACTGTTTCAATAAAAACTAAATCAAAGAGATAACTCAACAATCGAGATACGATATAGGTATATGCAGATAAACCTCCTAACTCATTACCTGCTGCTTGGCTTCTAAAAAAAATTCTAGAGCGTAGGCTTGAATCTAAATCAAAATGAAGCCGTTCTCTATCGCCTAGAAAAGAACCACCAGAAATTTTACTAGAGGGGTCTACAGCAAGAATAGCAATGCGTATTTTCGCATCAGATACAACAAGGTGTTGTACAAGGGCATCAATCAAACTAGATTTACCCACACCTGGAGAACCAGTAAAACCAAAGAAAAGGGCTCTTTTTTTTGAAGTTTTCTTTTTTTCGATAAGATCTAATACTATTCTTTTTTGTTCTATCATCTCCCTTCGAGTATCTTCAAAAATATTAATGAGTTGGGAACAGGCCCATTTATTTCCCTGCATAAGGGCTTCTTCTACAAGTTCGTTCAAAGAAAAAACGTTCACTTTTCTTACATCCTATATTGACTACAGTTTCAAAATCAATGAGCTACTTTCAAATAACATTGCATGACATGTATTCAAAATACTTCTTAGCTTACTCAAGCAATAAGCCAAAATCCCACCTATGCTTCAAAATCATCCCCCTGCTTATTCTTTTCAAGTTTTGGAAATGATGAAAGACTATTTTGTAATAAAAAAATCATACATAGCATAGCCTCATAAAAAAAGCCAAGGGGGCGACTAGAGGCTTTTATGTTTTGAGAAAGTAAGGTAGACCTAGGGTTTCTCGGGGATGGTCCTAAACTAAAAGTTAGGGACATACAGTATAGCAGTAAAAACGCTTTAGTTTTGAAGCACTAACAACTTGCATTCATTACTTGCTTAGTTTTTTTTCAACATAAAGCACATGCTTACGTGCCACAGGATCATATTTCTTTATCTCAAGCTTACCTTGTTGATTTTTTTTATTTTTGGAAAAGGTATAAAAATGGCCTGTGCCAGCACTTGATTGTAATTTGAATAATTCACGCATACGAGATTGATAATTTATCACCCGATATAGGTCAATATAAAAAACCAAATCTCGTTTAGCCCTAGAGGGCAAATTTAGCTTCTATCAATGCCTTATAGGGTAACCTTAGCTGTCATCGGAGAATATGGAACGATAAAATATGAAATTTTCTTATAAAATTTAGGGATAAATTATGTAAAATCCCTTAGCTGCATTCGTTTGACATAAATAGAAGGATTCTTTATCTTGTAACTATGTTCAGTTTGATAGAGGAGCTACGGGAAAAAGCTTTAGAAGCCCTCGCTTTGGTTTCTGACCTAATACAACTAGAAGAGTTTCATAAAACTTTTCTAGGAAAAAAGGGACTTCTTACAGAAATGCTTAAGGGTTTACGAGATTTAAATGAACAAGAGAAGAGAGAGGTCGGGCAACTCGCAAATCATACACGACAAGAGCTAGAACAAGCCTTTATTGAGCGTAAGAAAAAAATAGAAAGTCAAATTATCGAAGAGAAATTGGCCAAGGAATACTATGACGTACTACGTCCCCTTCCCTTATTCTCGGGAAGCCTTCATCCTATAACCAAACTCCAAAATCAAATTGAAGATATCTTTACCTCGATGGGCTTTGAAATTATGGAAGGCCCAGAAATAGAAAGTGATACCTACAACTTTGAACGTTTGAACTTTTCTGCAGATCACCCCGCTAGAGATATGCAAGACACGATTTGGACTCGTAATGGCTATCTTTTAAGAACTCACACCTCTGCAATCCAAGTTCGTGCCATGGAAACACGCCAACCACCCTTTCGCATTATAGCACCTGGTAGATGTTTTCGTTATGAAGATACTGATGCTTCACACGAAAGCACCTTTCATCAAATAGAGGGGCTAATGGTAGGAGAAAACATATCTGTATCTCATTTAATCTATATAATGAAAAATTTATTAGGTATCATCTTTGAAAATGAAATAAAGGTACGTTTACGTCCTGGATACTTTCCCTTCGTCGAACCCGGATTTGAACTAGATATGGCCTGCATTCTTTGTCATGGGAAGGGTTGCCAAACATGTAAACACAGTGGATGGTTAGAAATATTACCCTGTGGCCTCGTACATCCTAATGTTTTGCTTTCAAGTGGCATAGAACCAAAGAAGTATTCTGGTTTGGCCTTTGGACTTGGATTGGATAGATTAGTCATGATGCGCTATGGTGTAGAAGATATACGACACTTTTTATCAGGAAATCTCCGTTTCTTGAAGCAATTTTGAGGTGTATTATGAAACTTTCTCTAAACTGGTTACAAGATTACATAGATTTAAATGGTATTAAACCTGAGCAAATCATGGGGAAGCTTACCATGGCCACTTGCGAGGTGGAACATTTTTCTGAAATTTATACCTACCTAGAACGTATACAAGTAGCAAAAATACAAAGTGTAGAGAAGCATCCTAATGCGGATAAACTATCTATATGCAAAGTACAAACCTCACCAAAGGAAGTAGTTCAGATTGTTTGTGGGGCACCCAACGTTGAAGAAAATATGCTCGTTGCCCTAGCGACTATAGGTACACACCTCCCCACCAGCGAGGCACATACATCAAAAAACAATGCACCCCAAAAAGATTCCCTAAAAGATTCCCTAAAAACTTCTTTAGAAGCTAAAGAAGTAGAGTCTAAAACTACCCCTACCCTAGCAAAGGAATTTTGGGAAGTCGCACCCGCAAATATACGAGGCGTAACATCCAAAGGGATGCTTTGTTCTTCTCAAGAATTAGCAATCCATCATATCACTCAACTCTATCTTACTCAAGATACAGGTATACTTAACCTAACTGAGTTTTTTTTAGAATTAGAAAAATATTATCCCACCTTATCGAAAAAAATAAACACATGGAAAACCCTTGGAACTCCTTTGAGCAAAATTTTCCCTTTGCATGATATTATTTTTAATATAGATAATAAATCAATTACACATCGACCTGACCTTTGGTCTCACTATGGCTTTGCTCGCGAATTAAGTTCCATTTTTAATAAGCCCCTAAAGAACGATCCTTATAAGACTAAAATCAAAAAAATCAATCCTAAAGTACCACAAAAAAAGATATATGCAGAAAAAGATGTAGCTTTAGCCTATTTTGGTGTACATGTTCAAGGAGTACAGGTAAAGCCATCTCCCATCAAAATACAAGCTAGGCTTCTTGCCGTAGGTGCACGCCCTATCAATAATATAGTCGATGTTTCGAATTATATTATGTATGATTTAGGTCAGCCTAATCATATTTTCGATGCTAAAAAATTACACCATAAAGAAATAAGTGTAATAGGTATAAAGAGAAATGAAAAAAGAGTTTCTACAAAGTTTACTGCCCTAGATGGTATTGAACGGGACCTACCCCAAGAAAGTATTTTAATCTTAGATGGCCTAATAAAAGATACCCATCTAAATAAAAACAGCAAGGGCCCTTCTAAAGCAAAAATAGAAAATGTTTTGGGACCTAGTATGATAGCCCTCGGAGGTATCATTGGAGGGGAATCTTCCATGATACAAAAAGACACTCAAGAGCTCTTTATTGAATCTGCCACCTTCCCTCGTTCTAGAATACGCAAAACCATTCAAACTATAGGAATCAGAACAGATGCTGCCCAACGTTTTGAAAAAGGACAGGATCCAGCGAAGGCCCTTCCCGCCTTGCACCATCTTCTATTTTTGTTAAGTGAAAGTTGCCCATCTTTACAAATAGGGAAAGTTTCAGGAAAGGTTTTTGTACCTATAAAGGAAAATACAATAGAAATCTCTACTAATGAAATTGAAAGTCGTTTAGGTCTAACAAAAGATAGTGCCTACTTTAAAAAAATATTAGAAAGACTACATTTTAAAGTGAAAATCCTACCCCCTTCCCCAAAACAAGTCTCTAAAAATAATTCCACGAATTTTCATATCACCGTCCCCACATATAGATCTCAATATGATTTAAGCATACCAGAAGATATCATTGAAGAGATAGGTCGCTTACATGGTTTTGACTATATCACACCTTGTCCTCCTGATATTTCCCTAACACCTCCTCTCAAGAATCAAAAACGTATCTTAACTCGCTTCATCAAGGACTACTTGGCCTATGGACTAAATTTCAATGAAAGCTATAACTATTCCTTTACAAATAAAAAAAATAATGTTCTATTTTCAGGCAAACCCATCACTTTAGCAAACCCAGTATTTGAGAATAAAAATGAGATGCGTCTTTCTTTACTTCCTGGCCTATTAGAAAACTTAGAAGCAAATCAAGATCGATTTAATGAAGTTCGTATTTTTGAGATGGGGCGTACATACCAAGAACTAAGACAAGAAGATAACATAGAAATACAAACTTCAAAAATAATAGAACGCACCGAAATTGCTTTAGCTTTCATGCCGTCTCAAAAAAACATTTCTACAAATGATTCTTCTCAACAAGAAATTTTACTCAATCATTTAATCGAAATGAGGAAGGGGCTGGAGACTCTCTTCAAAAAAGTGATAGGGGGACATTTTCATTTTAAAAGAGAACTACAGGAAAATGAACGTATCCCTTATCTGCATCCTAAGGCCCTGCTTCAATTTGAAGTTTTTAGGGTCAAGGATATCGAAGGGAGCTTTGGGGAAATGGGGCTTTTACATCCTGAATGGCAAAAAAACTTCTCACTAAAACGAAGTTGCATAGTCGCTAGTATCTATTTTGAAAAACTTTTTGACGTTTATGAAAAAGTAAGAAATACATTCCACTACGCTGCCCCCTCTATTTTCCCTAATTTACATTTTGAATTGTCCCTACTTTTACCCATACACTGTAGTAGCTATGAACCCATTCAAATCGTACAAAAACTAAATTTACTTGAAATAGACGAAATGTATTATTTAAATGAATACCAGGGTTCGCCTTTGAGTCCTGAGCAAAAATCTGTGAGCTATGCTATTGTATGTAGTCGTAGGGATAAAACCCTCAACTCAGAAGAATTACAAATCATACTAGAAAAGGTAGTCTCCCATCTGCAACATGCAGGTTTTCAATTAAGAAGCTAACAGGAAGGAATGCAAGACCATCATCATCATCCCCACTCTAGAAAGAGGATTTTTGGGGCACTCATCCTGAATCTCTCTTTTACTATTTTAGAAATACTGGGAGGATTTTATACTCATAGCACAACCATCCTTGCAAATACCATACATGACCTTGGAGATTGCTTTAGTCTAAGCCTTGCCCTTCTCTTTAGTATCATTGCAACACGTAAGCCTAGTCATAATTTTACTTATGGCTATGATCGTTTTTCCCTTCTCGCCGCCCTATTCAATGCTTGCATTCTCATTTTGGGGACTTGCCTTATTCTCTGGAATAGCCTTCCTAATCTTCTCGCCCCACCCATAATAAAAACAAAGGGTATGTTCTGGCTTGCTTTAGGGGGTATAGTCTTTAATAGTTTAGCTGTAAAGTACCTCAAGCATGAACATCAAAATCTAAATGAAAAAATTCTCAACTGGCATTTGATAGAAGATGTTTTGACTTGGGTGGTTGTACTGATTGTTTCAATTGCTATTTATTTTTCAAATCTATATATACTTGATCCCTTGCTAACAATTTTTGTGTCTCTATTTATATTATGGAACATCCTTCGTAATTTATATACAACGATAAAAATCTTTTTACAAGGAGCCCCAACTTCAAAATTACATACAGAAGTCCAAGAACAACTCGCAACACTCCCCTATGTAAAAGAGGCACATGGTTTACATCTATGGTCCTTAGACGGCGTACGTCATGTACTCACTGCACATCTTGTATTGAATGTTGAATTAAATAAAGAAATACAATCTTTGGTAAAAAAAGAGATTTCAAAACGTCTAGCCCGCTTTCACTTTTCTCATACGGCTATAGAATTTGAACAAAATTTTGAAGCTTGTCGAGATCGTTTTTAAATATGTTTACGGGTATTATTGAAGCACAAGCAAGGATAGAAGAACTTACACATAAACAAGAAATTCTACATCTTAGTTTAGAAAGTAAACTAAGCAAGGAGTTCTATGTAGGACAAAGTGTAGCTCATAATGGGGTCTGCTTGACGATTGAGAGGGCTAGTGATCGTCAATATGAAGTTAGTATTATCGCAGAAACTCTAAGCAAAACAAACTTAAAATTATGGGAATTAGGAACTCTCGTAAATATAGAAAGGGCTTTAAAAATTCATTCTCGATTAGATGGGCACTTTGTGCAAGGCCATGTTGATACTTGCGGTTTGATACTAGAAAAAAATGAAATCGAAAAAAATATACACTTTGATATTTCATATCCCAAAACTTTTGAAAACCTAGTCATACCTCAAGGGAGCATTGCCGTAGATGGAATTAGCTTAACGATTGCCAAAGATTTCACTCACCCTAAAAAAGAAGCATGCTGTTTTAGAGTCTGCTTAATTCCTCACAGTTTAGAAAATACAACAGCTCAATACTGGGAAAAGGGAACACAAGTAAATATAGAATTTGATATGTTGGGTAAGTATATAAATAAACTTTATAGAAAAAAATTATAGAAAATTAAAAACTTTTCAAACATAATAGATTAAAAAATAATCGTCTTTATAAAATTGTGGAAAAATTACTTCGTATAGGTATCTCCGCGTGCCTCATGCACCCTGATCCCACTAGAACTACATTTAGTGCAAAAACCTTACTCTATTTTGAAGAGTCATTAGCTAAGGTAGTATTACAACACAACGCCTTCCCTATACTACTACCTCGCAAAGCCTATTCTTTTACAACTAAGGATATACTTTCTCAAGTCGATGGATTGATTTTACAAGGTGGGGTAGACATTTCTCCTGGAACATATAATGAAGATCCCCTAAGACCTGAATGGAGTGGGGATTCTATAAGAGACACATATGAACTAGAATTGATAGAAAAGGGACTAGAAATGCGACTGCCTATACTTGGAATTTGCCGTGGCATGCAGCTCATTAACGTAAGTAGGGGTGGAACCATGTACCAAGATATACCTACTCAAATTCCTTCTAAGACAATACACCGTGATGCTGAATTATACGACAAATTGACTCATGAAATACAAATTGAAAAAGGCACACGTCTTGAGAAATTATATTCAGGTATCCAAGAACGTAAGATTATAAGCGTTCATCATCAAGCCGTAAAAGAAGTAGGTAAAAACTTAAAGATAGAGGCCCTATCTAAAGAAGATGGCATCATAGAAGCACTACGTTATCATGATGAAGCATTAAGCAATGAAAATCAACCCTATCTTTTTGGTGTTCAATGGCATCCTGAATTTCAAGAATTTTCAAATCGTTCTTTAATGGATGCAACACCTCTCTTTAATGATTTTTTTAATACGGTCAGAGCTTCTATGAAAACTCTATAAGATAAAATCCTATGAAAGGATATTTTTTATAAGACTACTCATATTTAACGTTGCAAATTTTTATTAAGAAAGCTTTTCAAGCTAAAATAAGACAAGGTAAATATAAATACGTTTAAATGCAAAAGTGGCGATGGGGTTGTTAATCTTATTTATAAAAAACGCTAAAATAAGTTATTAGCGTTGCAAGAGATGTATAACCTATACCTACGATCCAATAACCTAAATTAATCTTTTTATCGACTTCATCAAAACGTTTTTCTGTATAATACCTCATATCTTCAAAACGTTTATTCACATCTTCAAAACGTTTATTCACATCTTCAAAACGTTTGTCTACAGCTTCAAAACGTTTGTCTACAGCTTCAAAACGTTTGTCCATAGCTTCAAAACGTTTGTCCATAGCTTCAAAACGTTTATTAGTCAACTCTAACATTAATTTAATTTGTTCTAAAATATTTTCAATACCCTTCTCAACTTTAGCTATACGTTCGATTAAATTTATATCAAGTTGGGTGTAATGCTCTGGTTGAAAAAAAGCTACTTGCCTTTTTGATAATTCCTTTTCCCAGATTTTTCTTATTTCATCATCTATTATGCTAATTAATTCTTCTTTTTGTATAGTTAGATTAGACATAGTAGGGTTTGTTTTATAAAAGTTTTTTTTGTCAAATAAAATAATTTATAACGGGGCTTGTCCCGCACAAAGAGGGGCTTGGTGGGTGGCAAGCCACACAAATACTTATAAAATCACTGTCATGAAAAGGTTTATTTAAAAATTTTATAGAATTTGCCGAAATTCATAAAGAGAGGCCCAATTATGCAGATTTATGTAAATGAACAGAAATTTGATGCAATCCTAAATGAGGAGAAAAATCTAAAAGAAGTTTATGATTCCTTGCAAATGTGGGTGGAGAAAAATAAACGTTATATTCTAGGCATGAAGGCAGATCAAAGGGAGCTTAACGTAAATGCTTTAGAAAAGATACATATAGATAAAGTAAAACGTCTTGATTTTTATATAGGTGATGAATTGGATATGTTGCTTTCTTCAGTGGAAGAATTAGACCAGTACATCGATCAAGTAGGTTCAACACTTTTTGATAAAAAAGAGATAGAGGTGGTGGAACAAGGTAACCTACAAGAAGGATTGAAATGGATACGTGAGATTTTAAAATCGATTTTCTCTATCTTGGGACTAGAACCCAACCTGATTACCGTAAATACTCCAGACTCGGAAAATTTTAAAAATACACACACTATCAATCAAATACTTGATCAATTAGAGCATGAAGTTCAGAGCTTTTTAGACCAACATGATGAAAGAGAGATTGAAAATTTTTTAGAAACTTTACGTAGCTTAAAATACTATACGATGCGTTTGAATATGCAACTCAAAAGTATGGGTGCTAAACCTGCTGAACTAGTTGAAATACTAAAAGATTTTGAAAAAAAAATACCTGTTTTAAAAGAAGAGCTAGTGGCTATTAATTCTAATTTTCAAAAAGGACAAGAAACAAAGGCCCTAGAACTTTTAAGCCTTATTACAACTCAACTCAATCTAAGTATTTCTGCCCTCTACGCCATTGACTTTAAAGCTCAACAAAAAGGAGACTCTACTCTCACAGAATTATCCATAGAGCATCACCTAGGAAGTAATTCTAAGGAGATTCTCAGCTTTCACAAGGTAGTGGCGGACTTCACTATTCTTTTAGAAAATTTATCAAACTCCCTAGAGATAGGAGATATTGTAGCATTGGGCGATATTCTAGAATATGAACTCACAGAAAGACTAGACATACTTAAACCCTATATCTCAAAAATACTAGAAATGTTTGAAAATCGCTTAGCCCTTGGTCTTATCTCTTGATGTAAATTTTTTATCTACTTTTTACAAAATATTGCTTAGTGTATCATTTCCTATAGAGTGGGGCTAATCTATTTCTTATACACTTCATAGTAAGCACATCCTAGTTTCCTGAAGGCCAAGTCCCCAAAAAATTACCTATCTGATCATAAAGCACCACAAACGACTCTGTCATAAGTGGAATAAAAACAGGCATAAGGAAAATAAGTACTATAAGACCTAAACTAATATTGATTTGTATACCCATATTCATAATATTCAGCTGAGGAGCTGCTTTACCTAAAAGGCCTAATGTAAGAGAGCTAATAAAAAGTATGCCTATCATAGGGATACCAAGCTTTAACGCTAGTACAAACATTGTACTAAAAGTTTGAGTCATTTGCGTCAAAATGCCACCTGTGACTTGTTCATCTAAACTAAAATGAGGGACAGCACGAAAGGAATAAGCTACGGCACGCAAAGCATGCAAGAAGGCGGGAACATAAACACCATCCATTTGAAAAGGAAGGCCTAGGAAAATTAATATCCCTATAGAATTTTTTAAAGTTCCAAGGAGGGGGAGAGAAACTTGTGCTTGAGGATCAAGTATCTCCGAAAAAGAAATACCCATTTGCGTAGAATAAATCTCACCTATAACCTGAAATGAACTAAAAATTGTAAGAATCATAAACCCTATTAAAATTCCCATAAGGGCTTGACTCATAATTGCTAGCCCATATGATATAGGGGTAGTTGGTAGGGGACGTAAATATGGCTCACAACTTGAATAGAGGATGATACCTATGAGTAATGATAAAGTAATGCGAGAACGAAACTGAATTACTTCAGAAGAGAGTACAGGAATCAAAGTAAAGAGACCAAAGACTCTAGCAAAGATCAATCCTAGAATTTCAATCTTATCATTTAAAAAATCCATTAGAGAAATTCCATTTTATCTCATTTGCATAAGACTCTTAAAACTAAAATTTAGAAATAAGGGTGTAGATGCCTGTTGTGTAATCAACAATTGTGTGCAACATGTAGGCAAAGAAAAAAATAAAGGTAAAAAAAATAGCGACTAGCTTAGGAACAAAAGTTAAGGTTTGCTCCTGTATGGAAGTGGTTGTTTGTAAAATAGAAATAAACAAACCTACAACCATACTAAATAAGAGTATGGGCAAGGAAATTTTAAGGGTTACTAACAAAGCTCCCTGAAGCAAATCTATTACATCACTCTCTCTCATTTTTTATACTCCATAAGAACGCACTAGGTTGTAAGTGATAAGATGCCATCCATCAACTAAGATAAATAAAACTATCTTAAAAGGAAGGGAGATAAGGGCGGGGGGCAACATAATCATACCCATAGACATAAGCGTTGACGCGACTACTAAATCTACGATGATGAAGGGTATAAAAATAAGTATTCCTATAATAAAGGCCTTCTTGATCTCAGAGAGCATAAAGGCGGGAATTAAAATATACGAATCTATATCTTCTATTTTCTGTATACTGGCTGGATCCTTACCTGAAAGTGAAACAAAAAGACCCACTTCCTTTGCACCATCTTTTCCTATTTGAGAAATCATAAATTTTCTAAAGGGTTTTATCCCCTCTTCCAAAAATGATGTTGTATCATTTTTACCTTTTATATAGGGGTCTAGGGCCCTTTCATTAAATTCTCGAATCGTTGGAACCATAATAAAAGCAGATACAAAAATAGCTAATCCAAAAAGAACTTGGTTTGGTGGCATATTTTGCAAGGAAAGGGCACGACGTATAAAATCAAAAACTATGATCACCTTTGTAAATGAAGTAATCATCATAATTAAAGCTGGGGCGAGAGAAAGTAAGCTTAAAAGTAAGATTAAAAATAAAGAAAAAGAGGCCTCACGAGGATTTTGCGCGGCACGTAAACCAGGAATAACGGGGATATTAACACCGCCTTGCAGGGGCTGAGCTGAAAGAGTACTATCTGTTAAAAAAAACAAAATGCTTATCATACAAAATATCAGAATGAAAGGCATCTTAGGATTCATATAAAAAATAAAAGTTTGTACCCAAGCTACACTACCAATATAGGGATAAAAGTACAAGAAGATTTTTTATTCGTACAAATGAAAATAAAGCAGGGTTTGATGAGGCTAAAAATTTTTCAGCTATCCTGATTTAATTTATAGGTTCAAGTCATTCAGTGTAATAAGCAAGGTAAGTAAAATTAAATAGAAATATTACTTTACTTATGATTTTAACTACTCATTCTTGAACGTCTAAAAACAAATAAGGGAATAGAATGGCTAGGCTTCAAAAAATATCAATCGGTCAGGGAAAAAAAATAAAGAAAGGTCTTGGCAAGTCATCTAAAAAAAAAATAAAAAAGACAACATCATATAAACCTCAATCAGAAGTAGAACTTATGGGGGCACTCATTCAAAATATACTCAAACAAGCTGAGGAATACCTTGGATACAAAACCATTCATATACTCTTAAAAGGGACGAGGGGAGAATTTACTTTTTGGACTCCTGAAACTTCTGAGGTTTTAAATAAAATCAATGTACAAGATAAAAGAAACAAGGAGATTGATATAAAATTAGATACGCATTACTACCAAAACTGCTTAGATAAAAACAAAAGTTTCATACATAAAAACAAGGCCAAAGAAAAAATAAAAAAGAATGAAATCGAAAAAGAAGATTTGCTCATACCTCTTAGAGTGAATAATAAAAAAATTGGAGTAGTGCATTTTGTACGATTTTTTGATTATGATAGAAATGAAACAGAAGCTATAGAGGCCCTAGATTTACGTTTAGCCCAAGGTTTTATAAAAACCTTTAGCGGGTTCTTTCAAATTTTTCAGGAAACAAATGCTCTTAAAAAAACATCTCGAAAAAAAGAAGAAGCATTCAAATTGCCTCTGTTTTATAGCTTACAAGAAAGTATTTTATTAAATTTGAAAAATGCAAATCATCTAAGAGATGCAAGACGTAAATTTGATACTATAGTTAAAGTTTCAAATCTCATTCACAACACAAATGATACCCATGAACTAGTAGGGAGTATTTTAAGAAATGCTCAACATGTACTCAAGGCTGAAAGTGCTTCTTTATTTTTAATAGATAAAGAAAAAAATCACTTTTATCTTCATACTACTTCAAACTCTGACCAAACTGATTTTTTAGGGACTAAAGTCCCCATAGGTCAGGGGATTGTAAGCATGTGTGCAAAAACAAAAAAACCAGTTTTTATAAACAATGTAAAAAATAATTTGAAGGTATTCAAAGTAAATATCAGTGACCCTAAAAAAGAAGTTAGAAACCTTATAGCCGCACCTTTAGTTATCAATAAGGAATGTTTAGGTGTTATAGAGGTTATCAATAGCTTGCACAAACCAAGTTTTGATTTAAGTGATCTCAAAATATTTGATAGCTACACGAGCTCTGTTGCCATAGCCCTACAAAAAAGAAAGCTACTCGATAATTTAGAAAATGCAAGAAAACTTCTCAAAAAAGAGCTCAATACTACCCTAACCCTCAAAGATGTTGCGGCAGCTTTGATAGAAGCAAAGAATATGAAAGAATATTTCTCCCTTGTTCTAGAAATAGTTTCTCGCAACTTAGGGATTGGCAGACAATCTATCTTTCTTTATGACCCAGGAAAAGGTGGCCTTTACCCTGAAGCTGTTTTAGGAGTTTCTAAAAATGAGCTAACCTTACCCGCGAATTTTGTGGAACAAGTTTTTCATACACAAAAATCTGTATTTATTCAAAATATTGATGAGAGACAAGATTTGATAGAATTCTATAATCTGAGTAAATCTTATAAGAGTAAGTCGTGTATCATTTTACTCCTCAATGAAATAGGAAGTGAAGTCAAATATGGAGTCTACTGCTTGAGTGACCCCAAAGAAGCTCACTTTAATCAAGATGATTATAACGTACTGCATACTATCGCTTTTGAACTTTCTCGAGGCTATCAAAAATTTCTATATGAAAAAGAGATTATATCACAACAAACCCTTCAAACAGAATTACACATAGCTGCCAAGGTTCAGATGGATCTACTTCCTAATTATTTCCCTGAACATAAATATTTTGAAATTGAAACAGGGGTAACCATGGCAAAAAGTGTTGGTGGGGATTTTTATTTTTATCAAAGTAGCTTTCAAGACGGCCCCATAAACTTACTTATAGGCGATGTGACAGGTAAATCTATTTCTGCTGCAATTTTTATGGCTATTGCAAGTACCATGCTAAAAACAATCCTTCAAACAGGGGAAGCTCCTGCAAAAATTTTAACTCAAGCGAATACACTTTTAAGCAAAGAGTCTAAAAGGGGAATGTTTGTAACCCTCTTTCTAGTTCGCTATGAACCTAAAACAAAAACTTTATTTTACTCATCAGCAGGTCACAATCAAATGCTACTTATTAAAGAAGATGGTACAGAATATATTCTTTCTACAAAAGGTAGACCCCTAGGCGTTAATGACGATCCCTCAAATGTATACGAAGAGAAAAGTATGCTCTTAGATGAAGGGGATACCCTAATTTTGTACACAGATGGTATATTAGATGCTATGAATAAAGAGAAAAAGGAATTTGGCCTAGAGCGATTACAAAAAGTCATTAGAGATAATCGTTCCGCAAGTACAGGTTCCCTTGTAAGCCTTATATTTGAAAATGTTCGAAAATTTTGTGCTCTAGACTTTGAAACATTTTATAGAAATCAAGAACAAGAAAAATCTAAAATACACACAAAAAGATTAGAAAATGAAAATGACGACATCGCATTAGTCGTTTGTCGTGTAAAAAAAAGTAACCCAAAAGAATTACTCTTACATATTTGCAAACCTGCAAAACATGAGTCTATCATTGAGATCATCAATAAAATTCTAGCCATCTTAGAAACACACAACTTAAATGCAGAAATCAAAAATGATATTGTACTCGCCATTGAGGAAGTTTTAGCGAATATTGTTACCCATGCTTTTGAAAATTTTTCTGTACAATCACCTGAGCTGGAATTTACATTGAATTATGAACGTGAGAAAAAGTACTATTTTGAATTTCGAGACAATGGAAAACAATTTAATTTTGAAGGAATACAAGCCCACGATGTACCTAGCCTTTTGCACTCAAAAGTTGTGGGTGGCTTTGGAGTCACATTAATAAAAAGACTTATGAGCAATATCGATTACAAGCATTTGAATGGTTTTAATTTCCTAACTTTCGAGAAGAAAATTACATTATCTTAAATCACATGTCTTTTATTTCTAAAATAGCCTCGGAGGATACAAATAGCATTATTAGAGAAAATTGCTATTTTAACGGTCGCTTTTATATTAATGGCTCTCTACGAATAGATGGTAAGTTCGAAGGGAAGAGCTTAGAGGCGGAGTACTTGTATATAGGAATTACAGGCAAAGTAAAAACAAATATTTTTGTTTCTTCTTTAATCTTGGAAGGCACAGTAATAGGAAATATCGTAGCAAGAAAAAGAGTCATGCTTCTACCTAAGGCTTGTGTCCTTGGCGACATCAATGCACCTGAGCTTATTATTCAAAACGGCGTGATTATAGAGGGAAGGTGTCTCATTAGTAATGATAGCAAACATTCAGCAAAAAATTATATCCATAGTAATTTTATGAATGATAATTTAAATTTACAAAAATGCTTTCCCGCTAAAAATATAAAATTCACAAAACAAAATACAAATAAAAACATTGGATAAAGATAAGTACGTTTTTAAAACAAGGATATCTTTTTATATGAGGGTTCTAATGTGTCGTTATGTTTGCTTCTCTATTCTTTTCATTTTTTATCTATCAAATATAAGTTTTTTAGTCTCTTGCCAAACCCTTGAAACGCATACAGAGCTTCAAATCAATGAGGAAAAAAATACTCTAACAGAAATTGTAAGAAAATCTAATGGAAAACTCAATGAAAAAAAAGTTTTTACAAAGGATAGAAAAAATCCTATAGAAATTGAAGAGTATGATGCTGATGGGCAAATTTCACACAAAATATTTTTTAGAGAAAACGGAAGAGATAAACATTGGGAGGGTTTTTTTGAAAAAAGTAATCTTATAAAAGAAATCGTATATAATAATTATGGTTCTATTCACTCCCTTAGCCTTCTTGAAAATAATATTAGGCAAAAAAAAATTATCTATGATGAGTACGGTAAATTTCCAAAATACATGGCTGAATTTTGGCCCGAAAATGGTCAGGAAAAACATTCCCTTACTTACTTACGTGATGGTAGCTCCCTTGAAACCTTTCATTGGTTAAATGGAAATGTACGTACCAAGGAATTTTTTGAGCCTGATAGGATGACAAAGAAATATATAAAAGAATATAATGAGGCGGGAATTTTAAAACATCATATTTACTATAGAGAAGATGGGATAACAAAAAAAAGTGAAGCTTTCTATATGCAAGAAGACATCCCATTGCTTCAAAAATTTTATACAGAAAATGGAAGGGGATTAATCATTCAATATACCTATTGGCCTGAAAATGGCTACAAACGCACTTCAGTAAATTATAAAAAAAATGGTGAAGATATCGAAAGTCTCCTATGCTATTCTCAAACATATAAAGATGTTGTGGTCAAATGTCAGTCTATTTCTGAACCTTGTCCCAAAGGTTCAGAAATAAAATGTGATACTCGAGAAGAATCAAGCGACCCTAATTAAAATAAATGAGGCTCATGCAAAAAGAAGAAAATATAAATATAGATGTCGGTATTATTATGGGTAGTCATTCAGATATGGATGTTATGTCTTTAGCTAAAGAAGTTTTAGACGAATATCATATCAAAAATAAAATAGAAATTGTGTCGGCACATCGTACTCCTGAATATATGTTTGAATATGCTTCCACCGCTCAAAAAAGAGGGTTAAAAATAATTATAGCAGGCGCAGGAGGGGCGGCACATCTTCCTGGGATGGTAGCCTCATTATGTAATTTACCTGTTATAGGTGTCCCCATAAAATCTAAAAATTCCTTGGATGGTTGGGACTCTGTTTTATCAATCTTACAAATGCCTGTAGGGGTACCTGTGGCAACAGTAGCCCTTAACAATTCAAAAAATGCCGCCATACTCGCCCTTCGTATTTTATCCTTACAAGATGAAAAGCTAGCGCAACTTTTAGAAAAAGAAAGGATAAAAAAAAGGTAAGAAATGTCCTATCTAAGTCTTGGCTTTGAAAGCATTTCGGTATTCCTTATTTGTTGCTTCTTAGGTTCTCAAGCAAATAAAATATATTTTTTAACAAAGTATATTTCTTCGCAAATGGGTTTACTGATAGGATTAAGTATAGGTTTAGTTTTTTCTTTTGTACATATATTGAGACGCTCCAAGGGAATAGATGTCCTTTCTAAAATTGAAATGAAAAAGAATAAAACACCTCAAAAAATAAAAACAGAACTCTTATCTAGAGAAATTGATGATCTAGGAAAAAAAATAGAAGGAGTCCTAAGAAATCAAAATAAAGGGACTAGTGATATTGAGTAAGGGCTAGCGTCGCTCTAAGAACTGCCTTTTAAGTTATGGAACTTCTGGTATGATAACTAAAATTTCATTTGAAAATGGAGACTCCAGCACTTCATTGTAATATTTTATAGAAAAATAATAGCTCTTGCCCGCCTCTAGTATAGGTAACATCGCCTTAGGATTTTGCATTCTATTCGTAGCCACTGTTTCATTGTCTATGAAACCAAGAAATTTTGTATAGGTCGTATTTGCATTTATTTGAGAAGATGACGACATTGATGTTTTATAACTTTTTAGATGACCTAAATATTCACCTGGTTTAAGACCATAATAGATGCAAAATCCTGTATCTTGTTTATTTTTATTTTGATATAAATCATGTTTCCATTCTAGTTCTATTTTTAGTGTATGAGCTTGTTCATTATGAAGACGAGCTAAACGTAGCTCATAGGGTGCGAGCAAAGTTTCTGATTTAACATAAATGAGTTTAATATTTCGTAATACAGGTGTATGTTTTCCAAGACTATCTGCTCGAAGAGATGCTTTCCATTGAAAAAAACGAAAGTTTTTTAGTTTGCTCCCCCCATTCTGCTGTACACGCTCCCATACAGGAAATTTGGCATCATCTTTCTCAAAGGGATTCAAAGAAGCTCGCACAAATACGTCTAAGGCAGTTCCTACTTTTTCTTCTGAAGCATATTGAAAATTTCCTAATTCTATTTTATCTTTTTGAGACACACTAAGCACCTCTGAAATAACTATACCCCTAGGTTGCTCCACTCTCACCCTATCATAATCTATCATTACTGGTGAATATAAATTCTGGTATTTTTTTTCGATTTGTTCAACTTCTAGTTTCTGAGAGACTATCCTAAAAAAATCAATGGCTCCTATGAATTGGCTAGCGAGAAAGATAGGACTCCTATCTAGCTTGTCAAAGGACAAAGCCCAAACTGTACCAGTCTCCTTTGCGAAAACAACTTCTTCTTCATGACCATTTATATATAATGCTAATTTACCTTGAGAAGCCTGAAAAGAGAAATAAAGATGGGTCCAATCTTTTACCTGAAGAGGCTTGCGAGATGTTAGCGTGATACTGTGGAGTACACCATAGGTATCTTCAAAAAGATTTTTAAAATGTACTTTAAGTTTTTTATTTTCTATAAAAATCTCGAGGCCCCTAGCTTTACTCCTAGCGTAGAAAGATTTTTTAAAGAGCACTGTTCTTGTCTGAAAAAAATCAGGTCTAAAACGTAACTCTATAGTAAAATCATTTTGAAATTGATTACCAAAAAATATACTTTTAGGAACACGTAAGGCCTCTAACCAAACCCCATGTGTAGGATGATTAAAATAGGCATATTTAATTTGAGATTCTGCTTCAGCATAACTATAATAATTCGATTTAGTGGTTTTATAATTCCCTGTTAGGTCCTTTAGCTCATGGGGTTCTAGAGTTTGAGTAAAATCAAGATATAAAATATTATTTTTATCTCTATTAAAATTTGTCTTGCTTAGACGAAGATCCTCACTTTTATCTTTGCTTTTAAAAACTTCTACACCATTTAATTCAAGGGAGCCAAAGGAACGTTTTGGACTCCCTAGGTTCAGAACTTCAGCTCCTAGGGCATCCCCATTTACATTTCTACTATAAAAAAAACTCTTGGGTTGAAGAAAAAAGATTCCTAGAGTTGAAAAGAAAAGAAAAAATAATTTTTTATTAGAATACATTCGCCTTCATAATATCGGATTCTTTTTATATTACAAGAAAGCAAGAATTCAATATTTCTCTTGATACCATATTTCAATTATTAACTTTTCTGTACGAGAACACAGAAGTTTGGGTATAAAGAATTTCACTTGTATCCTGCTAATAGAAAAAACAAGAAAGAAAATACTCAAATTGATTTTTTACTCTTTCTTTCAAAAATATTGTAATGTGAGGTTGCAGGATTGCCCTTACATGATATTAATAAAATTTTTTCATTAATATCTGTCGCTCTTCTATGCTTAAAAATTTGACAAAACGGTACAAGGATAAAGCTAGAACACGCATATCAGGGGGAGTATATTCTTTTTCTCTATTTTGAACATCACTATGAGAGCAAAAATCTTTTTGTGCATTCTCGTTAGAAAGAAAATCAAAGTAATCTTGCCATTCCTTATACACATTTTTTTGAAAACTCATTTGTGTATCTAGATAAATCTTAAAGCGATTCAGCACTAGTCTAAAATAAGGGGTATCCGCCAAATCTATTTTTAAATAACCCGATTTTCTAAGAGCCCTTCTTCGTTCATTCAAAAAAAATAAAATAGTCCGTTTGTATTGCCTCTGAAGTTTTTCCCATATTGCATATTGTTTTTTACCTTTCTCTCTCCATTGCAATAACATCACCCTCCTCTCTGTCATTTCAATATCACATAAACTTTTTTGAAGTCTATGCTTTTGCTCTTTGATAGTTTTTATATTACTTTGATTTTTAGCTTCTGCCCACTCTAGGAGTTGATTCAGTGCATCTTCTCCTAATGAGGGCTGACCTAGAAGTTCTATCATTTTTGAAGCAGGTCTTTCGCTTGTACTAGAAGCATGTGGGAGTAAAAACCAATTTTCTCCTTCATCATTTTTTTTGATTTCAGAATAAAGTGATATACATAAAAAGATAGAAAAGAAGAAAATTGTAGGCCATGATAGTAATGGTGTACTTTTTATCTTCATATAAAATCATGAATTTGCATTTATATCAATAGGAGCATACATGAATTACTTAAAAGCAAACAAATATCAAACTTTATTTTTTTTTGGGCTACTTTTAATTTCAAGTGCTTGTATAAAATTAAATATCCCACCTCCAAAACTGTCAGAAATAAAAGACAACAACCAAATCTCATCTAAAAAAAAACTTAGTATAAAAATAAGATTTGAAGGCTCAGACAGTACAAGTAAAAAATGGATTAAGGCCCTTAGTATTTCACGTTTATTTTACAGAGGAATAGAAAATGAAAGTGGCTCCCTTTCACTACTTCTTACAGCCCCTTTGAAACAGTATTTTGAGAATATGAATTATCAATTTCATACCTCTCATTCTACAAATGTAAGCGATAGGGAACTTATCATTCATATTGAAAAGAGCATTTTATTATGGATACCCCCAGTTGAATTTATACAAACTATGCATCCTAGAAAAAAAGGGGACATACATATGGATTTTAAAATAAAAACAAGTTTCAATAAAATAGAACTAAACAATTCAAACTCAAACCAAGCAGACTCTCAAGCGAATCTCTACATCTCAAAAAAATTATGGGAATATGAATTTAAAAAGAAAGAAATATACCATGCTTACCCAGGCCAAGAAAGATTCTATCTTGAAGTTTTGGGACATCAATGTTTGCAAAGTTATATTATAGAATTGGAAAGTAAGTTAAATTCAACGACACATCTTTATGATACGAAGGTGGGGAAATAACTTTATATAAATGCCCTTAAAATTATTTCCACATCAAAATACTATAATATTGTAAGCTTTTATTCATTAGAAAGTGTTTGATTTTTTTATAGACGAACAAGAATTCAATATTTTAATTCTTTGGCTTATGTATGCGAAATCTTTCATACCATTCAGGATTACGAGCACGTTGAATCAAGTAGGCATTGATAAGGACAAGGTTTGCCATAGCCTCAACTATGGGAACAGCACGAGGCAGGACACAAGGGTCATGTCTTCCTTTGGCTTTTAGCATTTCTCTTTCTCCTTTAGTATTTATGCTCTCTTGTTCATGAAAAATAGTAGCCGTAGGCTTAAAAGCTAGCTTACATAAAATAGGCATACCATTACTTATCCCCCCTTGTATACCCCCCGAATGATTGCTTTTTGTTTTTAAAAGGGGTACTGTATACGCATTTGAGTACTCCTTTTGACTCATAATCTTATCTTGTTCCTTTTCTTCTGTTGTTTCATTTAGAGGATTATAAAAAGAATCATTATGTTTACTGCCTCTCAAAAGGGTTCCCTCAAAACCACTACCCGATTCAAAACCCTTACAAGCAGGTATGCTTAACATAGCCCTTGCGAGCTCTGCCTCTAATTTAGAAAAAACAGGATCTCCTAGTCCAGGTGGCACATTCCAACAAACAAGGCCTATCACTCCACCTACAGAATCTCCCGCCTTACGAATGTCTTCGATGTATTCAAACATTTTAGTAGCTACTTCAGAGTCAGGACAACGCACAGGGGAGGCATCTACATCTTTTTTATTTATGGGGGGGGTTTTATATAAATTTGCTCGTATATTAGAAATAGCATCCACCCAAGCTAAGGTTTCTATTCCAAGCTCATTTTTTAAAATTTGTCCTGCTATGGCCCCACCTATAACTCTACCAACACTTTCTCTTACCGAAGATCGTCCCCCACCTAGGGGAGTACGATGCCCATATTTTATATGAGAGGTGTAGTCGGCATGTGAGGGTCTATAAATATGCCCCCATTCACCATAGTCTTTTGAGCGAACGTCTTGATTTTCTATATAAAAACAAAGTGGACTACCCAAAGTTTTATTTTCATAAATACCACTTAAAATTTTAAACTCATCAGGTTCCTTTCTTTGTGTACTAATAGAACTTTGTCCTGGACGTCTACGCCATAATTGATTTTGAATTTCAGTAGTGTCTACCTCTAAACCAGCAGGACAACCATCTATCACCACCCCTACACCTGGGCCATGTGACTCTCCAAAAGTATGAACTTTAAATATATGACCAAAAGAAGAATCAAACATTTAAAAATTATCTCTTAGGGTATTTCTTTTTTAAAATAGATGTCATAATCATTTTATATTATGATATTGGCTTCAAACCAATCTAATTTGAACTCTCTTGTCTCAGTGCCTTATTATAGTACCCTCTTTTTTGATACAATTCTCGGGCATCTTGAATCAATTGCTTTAGAACTGAAGGTAAAATGGCTTGCTTAGGATCATCACCAATACCTTTTTTAGGTTCAATATGACTTTCAATTACAAGACCATCTGCCCCATAACTAATGGCAGCAAGGGCAGCATAAGGTACATATATAGCCTTACCAACCGAATGAGATGGGTCAACAACAATAGGGGCCCAAGTTTTTTCTTTGAGCAAGGGAGTTATACATTCATCGGGATAATTTCTATATCCTTCTACAGCAGGTATGGTCCCGCGAGGACAAAGTAAAATATTAGGATTCCCACCTGAGACAATATATTCGGCAGCACATAAAAATTCATTTAAAGCTCCCATGTGCATAGAACGCTTAAGTAATACAAGGGTGCCCTTAGAAGCACTTTCTTTACCTATTCTTCTAAGTAAGGAGTAATTCAAGGCATTACGAGTACCTATTTGAATCATATCTACATTATGAGAGAGTACTATGTCCACATGTTCTGCTTCCATCACCTCTGTATTCACAGGTAAGCCCGTTTCTGAACTTGCCCTTAATAATATATCTATAGCCTTAGCCTCACCTTGGTAATTATAAGGACTAGTACGAGGTTTCCAAACCCCACCACGAATGGCATCTGCACCTGCCTCTTTAACAGCATGGGCTGTTTCTATGAAGAATTGAGGATTTTTTATATCTATAGTACACTGTCCTGCAATGACAATAAGCTCTTTTTGAAAAGTCTTCCCCCTTACTTTTATAGAATGATTCGACAACTCCGATTTGAGATCCATTAATTTATAGGGGGATTGAATCGTATCTACATGAGAAATATAACTTAAACCCTCTATACGATTTATCATTAAATCATCTCGTTCGTCGCCCATAATGGCATAAATACTACGTGTAGCACCTGCAATAGTTTGCACAGAACAATGAAATTCAGAAAGTATTTCTTGAAGCTCTTTAAATTCTTTATCAGTAAGTTGCTTTGCCTTGGGTATAATCATAAATTTGAACTTGACCAAAATTTCATTTTACACAGCCCTTGGCGAGTCTAAATATATAATACTATTCGTCTTTGTACAGACAAATATAAAGCATGTTCCTAAATTTGAATGAATGGGTATTTCATTTATTAAAATCTCATGTCTGACCTTTCTCCATCGATATCAAAAATAACCAAAACGGTTCAGGCACTAAGCGTTAGTCGTTTTAATGAAATTGTCAGGCAACGTTTGCAACTCCTTCCTGAGTTGAAAGGTGTTTGGGTAGAAGGTGAGCTTTTTAACTTTGTACGTCACACAAGTGGTCATATTTACTTTTCTATTAAGGACCAAAGCTCACAATTGCGTTGCACCTTCTTTAAAGGGGCAAATACCCACATGCAAAACTTGAATCTTAAAAATGGTTCTAAAATTTTAGTCTGGGGACAAATTAGTGTATATCATGCAAAGGGTGAATACCAATTTAATGTACAAAATATCTTAATGGCAGGCGAAGGGGCCCTTCGTTTACAAATTGAAGAACTCAAGAAAAAAATGATGCAAGAGGGACTTTTTTCTTTTGAACGAAAAAAAAAATTACCCCTACTACCCTTTACTCTCGGCATAGCAACAGCAGCTACAGGGGCAGCCGTTAAAGATATTATTAGTGTTGCTCGTCATCGTTACCCAAATTTAAATATTTTACTATCACCCTGTCAAGTACAGGGGGCCTCTTCTGCCCCTTCTATCATTGCTGCCCTAGAGGCATTGCAAAGGCCTGAATTTAAAGTAGATGTTATCATATTAGGACGTGGTGGCGGCTCCTTTGAAGATCTTCTAGGCTTTAGCGATGAGCATGTATTACGTAGTATAGCAAAAAGTCGCATACCTATAATTTCAGCAGTGGGGCATGAAATAGATAGCCCTCTTTCAGACCTTGTAGCCGATGCTAGTGCACCAACTCCTACCGCTGCTGTAGAAAAAGCCATTCCTCAAATAGAAGTATATGAAAAATGGATGATTGAAAATAACATACGTATGCAGGTGGCCCTAACTTCAAAGACTCGCGAGGCTAAAGAAAACCTAAACCAAATTATACAAAGTCCCATATTTCAAGAACCCCTTTCCCTTTTACAAGAGCAATGGCAAAATATAGATCAACTCCAAAAAAATTTTAGCATGAGTATGCGAATGAGAGTCAAAGAGGCCTTACATCAATATGACAAGCAGGTGCCCGTTTTTATTTTACAATACAAACGGGCCATAGAAAAGAACAAACAGAGCTTCTACTTGGCCCTAGAACGTTTAGAAAATTTTAGTCCCCTAGGCACGCTGAAAAGGGGTTATGCCATAGTGAGAGATGTTAAAAAAAAAGTTGTACATTCTGTAAAAGGTTTATCCCTCCATCAAGATATTGAAATTCTATTAGATGGTGGAGGGGTGAAGGCAAAGATTACAAAATTAAACACAAAACCCCCTATTTAAAATAATTGCAGGGATGGCATAAAAATATATCATCTCATTGCAAGACTATCTTATTCCTGTAGGATATTTTTTTCCTACAAGCATTTTAGTTTTACGGAGATAGGAGTATTGATAAAAATAAAAGCGGGAGTGAGTTCTTCTCACTCCCGCCAAGGCTCAATGAAGCTTAAAGCATATCGAAATATAATTTTAGTTTGTTTCTCACATTAAGGTACTGGAGCTGTAATGACAATGCGTCCATTCATTGCATTATGGTTTTCACATTGATAGTAATAGGTCCCTGTTAAATTATTTCTAATCGTCCAAGTAAGTATTCCTGCCTGTTTAGCTTGGGCTGTATTCCCTGTGGTAGGTGTACTATCGCCATTCACATACCTTAATTCTGTTCCAATGCCATTGTAACGATTCCCTGTACCCGGACCTTGAAGAGTTTTAATAGAAAAGGGATGACCTGTAATACTCTTTAGAATAAAAATAATTCTTTCACCTGAAGTTGCATTAAGGGTAGGATTATCACCCAAGCCCGCAAAGGTATAAGCAGAGGAGCCATTATTTTGTATCTCATAAGATTGACTTTGTCTTTTATAGACAGCCGTAAGTGCTAGTGGCTCATTAGGCATAGTAAAACTACTAGACCCAGGGGAGCTACCTGTTCTAGACCATTCATTATTTGAGGTATAGACACTAGACCAGGTCAGCGAGGATGTAACAGCACTTATGGTTTTCGTAAGCAATGTCCCATTAGTAGGCGTAAAGATAGCTCCTGTACGAGTTGAATGATTTGCAGGTAGGGTACCCATCCCAGAATCCCCATTATAAGTAACAGGGTAGTACCAGAGAGCATAAAGGGTTGTGTTTGAAGCAAAGAGAGCTCTTTCCCCAACATTATAGGTACGCCCTGTCCCATTCGCATTCACTCCCCAGCCAAAGAAGCCATTATTAGGGGAGTTAGAAGCACTAGCAGGCCTATTCGTTGTTGCTTGAATATTTTGAATCGTAGATGTTGCACCCGCTGTATATGACATAGAATCTGTTACAGCACCCCCAGTACCACCATTCAAGTCGTATGTAACCCTATAGGCTTGCCCCCAAACAGCGTAAAAGGTTAGTGTAGCCGATCTGAGATTAATAGTGGGTATGGTATAGGTTTCATTAAATCGTACAAAGTTTGCTCCTATTTCATCTCCTCTTAAAGTAGACCATCCTATAGATATAAACCCTCCTGCCCTAGTCGCACCTTCTAGGCTAGGCAAAATAAAAGGTTCCCCTGCCCTGACCACTTGATTTGGAGGAAGGACACCTCCAGAACCGCCATTAATATCCCAAATCACGCTAACTGTATAAGGAATGCAATTCCCCGCTAACAAATAAAAACCTGAATTGCAAGATAGACAAACACCCTCATGCTCATGATCTGCAAGGGCTTCATCACTACTATGGTCATGTGCCTCTCCTGTATTCAATGTACCATTAGGGCAAGAGGGGAGTTCGGGACTTACACGTTTGCCAGTGCATTGCATCATCCCAAGGCTAAGCAACAACAGGAATATGATTTTCCTATAAGAAGATTGTATTCCAATTTTCGATGAGCTTATAGAAAGATTACAAGCTCCTTTATTTTTATTAAACATATTTTTATTCTCCTGTATTTGCTTCAATTTGTAACAACATTTTTATTTTTCAATTAAAATATAAAATCATATAGGCTGTCACCTACTTTATATCTTATAAATATCATAAGTAAAAAGATATGATACAAGGGTATAAAACCATTCTTTTTAACCCTTTTTTATAATTCTTTTTCTCATTTCATACATCTATTTACAATCTTATATATTTGTGTGCTTATAGATGTCAAAAAACGAAGAGCTAAACTTTTAAAATATATCCTAGAATCCTTACCAAGAAACCCTATCTCATTCAAACATCACCCTTTGAGCTATTTTACACACACCTTAACTATAAAATAAACCCATATCTAAATGATTTTGATTTTATTTAATTAGAATCAAAAAAATTAAAGAATAGACAGAAGTTTCCTTAATGCAATTAAGCATTAATACACAGAAAAAAGCTATAATGAATAAGGAGCAAATTCAAACGTATCCTCTTCTCTCGCAAATAGAGACACCAAAGGATCTTAAAAAGCTACCCATAGAAAAACTACCTAACATATGCTTTGAAATACGCGAATACATTATAAATACTTTATCAGAAATAGGTGGGCATTTTGCCTCTAATCTAGGAGTCGTAGAACTGACTGTGGCCCTCCATTATGTTTACGACACACCCATAGACAAGTTGATTTGGGATGTAGGTCATCAGATTTATCCACATAAAATTCTTACAGGTCGTCGCGAAAAATTAAAAACAGTTCGTAAATTTGGTGGTTTATCAGGTTTCCCAAAAAGAGAAGAATCTATTTATGATTTATATAATACGGGCCATGCAGGTACTTCTATATCTCAAGTACTTGGTGAGGCCATAGCTAGAGATTGTCTGGGCTTAGACCATAAATGCGTTTGTGTTATAGGTGATGCTTCTATAGCCTCTGGTATGGCCCTTGAGGCACTCAATCATGGGGGTCATACTAATACAGATTGCCTTGTTGTTTTAAATGACAACGACATGTCTATTTCTCATAATGTAGGGGCCTTAAATAAATACTTCAATAGATTAGTTAGCAATCCTGTTTTTACAAAGTGGAAGAGATGGTGGTATACTTTTTTATTACTCCTTCCTCTTATAGGTTCTACTTTACGTATTTTTTCAAAGAAGCTTGAGCACGCCTTTAAAGATATTATCACTCCAGGTGGCTTTTTTGTAAATCTTGGTTTTAGATATATAGGTCCTGTGGATGGCCATAACGTTCTTGAACTTGTTCAAGTTTTACAAAAAATACGCAAAGTTAAGACCCCCACCCTACTACATGTATATACTCAAAAGGGGGCGGGCTATACTCCTGCTGAAAAAAATCCTATCAAATACCATAGTGTAAGTGTTTTTAATAAAGATGATGGTAGCTTCACAGCTCATACAGATAAAAATGAAATTGCCTTTAGTAATATAGTTGGAGAAACCTTATTAGAACTAGCACGTAAGAATCCTAAAATTGTCGCCATCACCCCTGCTATGATTGAAGGCTCAGGCTTGCGTCCACTGTACAATGCTATGCCAGAAAGGGTGTACGATGTAGGTATTGCGGAACAACATGCCGTAACCTTTAGTGGGGCCTTAGCGGCAGCTGGTATGATACCTTATTTATGTATCTACTCTACTTTTTTAAATAGGGGTTTGGATCAATTGATACAAGATATTGCCCTAATGAATTTCCCTGTACGTATCATTGTAGACAGGGCGGGATGTGTGGGACCTGACGGAGAAACCCACCAAGGCTTGTACGATATAGGCTTACTCCTTTCTATTCCTAATATTCAAGTCTTTGCTTGTGCTAATGGTGCCGAACTTAAGGCCATGTTAGAGTTTATGGAAAATTATTCTGCTTCCCCCATTGCTATACGCTTCCCTAAGGCAAGTTGTTTACGCAAAGATTTAGAATCCCCCCTTCTACAAAATACTATAAAAAATTATGATGCCATAATTCAAAAAGAAGATGAGGGGAATGCCGATCTCGCTATTTTAGCTGTAGGAATAATGTGGGAAACTGCTTTAGAGCTAAAAGAAAAATTACAATTCAGCCATGGCTTGAAAGTAACACTCATAGGAATAAGATGGATACGACCTATAAATTTACAACAACTCATTTCTGAATTAGAAAATGTAAAAAATTTTATCATCCTTGAAGACTCCTACATACATTCAAGTGCAGCTGCGTATCTTTTACAAAATCTCACTTCAGAAATCATAGCTAAACATCTTCAAACTTTTGCTTTCCCTGAAAGGTTAATAGAACATGGAAGTCGTGAAGAAATCATGAATGAATATGGGCTTTCAAGTCAAGCTATCTATAATAATTTGAAAAAGCTATTTGATATTCGCCTAAATAAATCAATATAATTTTTAAAAGAACATCTATTGTAAAAGACTTCTTTCTTCCCAATTAGGGTCCTCTAGATTATGAATCATTTCTCCTTTTTCAATCAAAGCACTTCCAGAATAACGACTTAAATAAACTGTCCACTCTATGCGTCCATGTTTTGGACCAAAATATATGGATACCTCATCACTTAAACCAGTAGGACTAAAACGTAAAGAGAAAGTACCCTCCTTTTGCAGAGAACCCTGAGAAATCCTAATTCCCATTATAGAATAACTTTCACCCAATTTAACTTCTGGTATGATCTCCTTTGCACCCCTACCTTCTGAGGCTCGTGTCGCCCTATATCCTTTATATTTTTGATTCTTCATATCTATCTCTAGCTGTATAGTTTCATTAGATGTCATAGCAGCATTTTTACTAAATTCCAAAATAGAGGCTAACTTTTTTGCCTCACTTTCTGCATCTCTAAAGCTTACAGCATAACGTACCATAGTCAAAACTAAACTCATGAGTATCCCTACTATAAGTATCACCAAAGCCATTTCAACAAGGCTCATCCCATTGCGTACTTTACTTTTATATTTGATACAAGAAAACTTTTTATATGAGCCTTGTTTGATAAAAGGACGAGTTAGTAGTACAAGCAATTTTTGTATAAAATAAAATAGACCCATAATAATCCTTTGCAAAAAAGTAATACTTGTTAATAATCTTGCGTTAGAATAGAGAAGTAGCAAGGTATTTCAAAAACCTATCTCCCCTGAAACCACACCCTTAATTCTGATTCCTAAATACAAAAATTACAAGCAATTTTTGTATAAAATAAAATAGACCCATAATAATCCTTTGCAAAAAAGTAATACTTGTTAATAATCTTGCGTTAGAATAGAAATGCAAAAATTACAAGCAATTTTTGTATAAAATAAAATAGACCCATAATAATCCTTTGCAAAAAAGTAATACTTGTTAATAATCTTGCGTTAGAATAGAAATGCAAAAATTACAAGCAATTTTTGTATAAAATAAAATAGACCCATAATAATCCTTTGCAAAAAAGTAATACTTGTTAATAATTTTGCGTTAGAATAGAAATGCAAAAATTACAAGAGGTACACCTAAAAAGCTAAAGGAAGAATGACTTTATATTTCAAAACCCATAGCTGGGCAAAAAAAATATAGTAAAGGGTTATTTAGCTATGAGAATAAGCCTCACCCTTTTAGCAAAAAATAAAAAAATTATTTTTTCGCCTTCAACCAAGAGGGCCAACTATTTTGATCTGTCAGATAAAAGTCTTCAGCCTCACCTTTGCCACCAGGAACGCCATCAGAACCATAACTGCATATATTACGATTACCTGAATTATCAGAACAAATATGATAAGGCTTCTTCCATGGATCCAAAACTTGGTCTTCTTTAAGACCAGCCCATGTTCCTGTTTTTTGAGTAAGGGCAGTCAATTTGGAACCATCAGCTAGGGCTCCATTTTCAAGTTCATAGCGAGTTAAATTAGCTTCTAAAGTGGTTGCTGTTGACTTTATCTGTAATCGCTTCGCATTTTGTATTTGCTCTGTGGGATTTAAGTTTGAATACACTATAGCCATAATCACACCTAAAACTAAAATGACTATCGCTAGCTCAATCAAGGTAAGCCCTTTACGTTTTTTTGTTTTTTTATTCTTTGCTACTTTCTTAGTCGTTGCTTTTTTTTCTACTTTTCTCATAGGTAAAAAACTAAATAGATACTCTAACATTTTTGAAAGATTCTTTGAAAAATTCATGGATTAAACTCCTTATGGCTTTATACGCCTTATATTTAGATAACTTGCTCCCCCGGCAGGACTCGAACCTGCGACAAATTGGTTAACAGCCAACTGCTCTACCGGCTGAGCTACAGGGGAATGAAGTCAATCTTTACTAGACTATCGAGACTTTTATTATATCCTTCCTTGTCAACTATTTCAAGGCAATTTGTTCGCTCTCTATTGAGTCTATAAAAGGTCTTTCCATTTTCTCCTCAATAAGCCTATACCTAATATACGTATTACAAGTGGCTTCATGAGTGTATCTTACTAAATCGAAATCAATGCGTGGTGAAATAAAAAAATTAGAGTTCCTTAATCTATTTTTAATCTCATTTTTAATGTGTGCCCTGCATTCAGAACGCTTCTCGTATGTGGTGGGAACTATCATGTCGTTACGATAGATTAATTTTTTTTCTTTGTACACCGCTACAGTCAATTTGATACGATATAAAGTTTGATTTGAAGTGAGCATAAAAAATATATGCTACACTATCGTAAGTACATTCTATCAATCTAAAGCGTGTAAAAATAGTTTTTGTAAAACACTAGACATAATTCTAAAATTTCTTAGCCATTCTTCGTGTGAAGTTTCTCCTACAAAATTTGTAAGGGCTAGAAAAGAACTAAACCTTACTTTGTGTTTTTTAGCTACATACGCCAATCCATAGCATTCTAAATTTTCTAGATAACCTAAATTTCCCTGATTGAAAAAACTAAAATCCTCTTTAGAAACTATCTCTTTTTCTAATACCCTCACCTTACTTATATAAGGGGTTGTGTTTACGATTATGTTTTCTTTATAAAAGTTACAGAATTGTTCCCTATCACAAAGAGATAAAACTTTATGGGCAAGGGGGCCAGCTTTTGTGACAATTTTATCAACCATCTTTTCGGGCTTAAAAGCCTGACCCCTTATTCTTGCTATATCTCTAAAAAGAAAATATTGACTAAAAGCAAAACTGAGGGGTCCGCACTTAAGGAAGGGATGCAAAGTAGGTTTAATTCTAAAAGAACTTGGATTTGGATATATCCCTGCTGAACCTAAAAACACAATCTCACAGATAGATATTTTTCTTTTAGAGCATTCTATTAGAAATTTTTGTAAATTTAATGTACTTTCCAAAACTCCTATCCCTAGATCACGCACGACAATAGGGGTATTTTCAAAAGTATATTTACGTTTCTTACAAGAAGAAAGTAGAAGATTGATTTCAGGGCGAAAGGCCCCTGCGATTAAAATAATTTTATTCAATTAAATATTCAAGCATTAAAAGGCTGTAAGAAGGGCTCTAACAAAACTATCTACTGGAGCTTGTTCGCGAGTGTCTTCTATGGTTTCGCGAGCCTCTCGAAGTACAATTTGTGCATCACTCAATAAGGTTACCGCATTACGATGCAACTCATCGTCATTCACTAATTTCCCTATCGTGCCTTCCCCCCTTGCTATCTTATTTGTAATGTCCCTAATATTTTGAATCGTTTCTCTAACATTTTGTCTATTTTCACTCACAAGTTCAGAAAGGCTTGAAATAGGATCCCCACTAGTAGCACCTTCCAAATGCACATAACCTACATCTCCTTTTTCAGAAACACGAATATAATTTTCCAAAATAGAAGAAGAAAAACCTAATTTACTTAAATATAAAATTTTTAGAACCTTATTTTCTCTTAATTCATTCCCTCCCTCATCACTTACAGCTGTTCCTGGATCAATAGAAACCGTTTTACCACCGAGCAAAGAGGAGTTTTTAATATCAATTTTATAGTTACTGTAAAAAACAACTTCTTTCAATAATTCTATAGAGATGGCAACCCTTTGCCCTACACGCTTTGGAGAAGAAAGGGATACAATTTTTTTATCTTTATCTACAGCTATTAAATCCACGCTTCTAACATCGCCTCCTGGGACGCCTATTATATTTACAGATGAACCAACTTTAATTCCATCAGCGTTATCAAAAAAAATAACAAGATTTTTACCCTCAGTAGCAAAGGGTCCCTTATCAGAAATAATAGTAAAAAAGCCTACAAGGAAGAGGGCGCCAAAAAAAAGTAAGCTCACAAGAATATATTGAGAAAATTTCATGATTTGTGTTTACGCGATAAAGTAGTTAGACACCTTATCATATTGTAAAAGGTAAAAGCAAGTATTTTACTATTGACCTTAAATAAATTTTTAAAGTACTTGTCCTACAAGTACGGTGTCGTCGCCAAGTGGTAAGGCCGGGCTCTGCAAAAGCTCTACCGCCGGTTCAAATCCGGCCGACACCTCAAAAATGCCCGGGTGATGGAATGGTAGACATACAGGACTTAAAATCCTGGGGCCTTTGGCCGTGCGGGTTCAAGTCCCGCCCCGGGTACATCACTTTAATTTCATAAACCATCTTATATTTAAAGACTGGTGCCCTATTCTGAACTCGAATTTATTGTCTAACCCTTCGTTTACAATGCAAAGTTTATATCATTTTTACTTTATAATTATAACTTCATCTCATCATAAAAAATTATAAGCCATGCCTTTTAATCAAATACAATCACTTTTTTTATATCTCTTGAATTGATAGTTGCACCACGCCTACTAAAGGATTTAGATGTATGATCCCAATATATCCATTTATTATTTTCATCTCTTAGTATATTTACAAAATGCCCCCTTGTAAGTTCCACTATTGCTACTTGTTTTTTACTTTGATTGAGTGTAGAAAGTAAGTTTTCTGGATTGTCTTCAAAACTATAGATATGTTGTTTTTCTTTTTTATTTCTAAGCAATGTATTTAAAATACTTTCCATAGCCCCAGATTCTTTGAGTTTTCCATATACCTGTTTCATTTGATTTTCACTACGCCACTGTCCTGAAGCTACCCCAAAAGCAAGATTACCCTTACTTGTTAATCCTATTTCTCCTCCTAAGACAGCTTCATTATATGCCTCTTTTAGATTACCCCTTGTCCCACCATTTAAAGCAATCGCATTCATATAGGTAATAAAGTTACACATTTCAGAAGGGGTGGATTGGGCTATCTTTTCTAATTCATTATTTATTTTATCTCTATTTTCTTCCCCTGTTTTAGGATTTGTATATTTTGTTTCTAAGTTTTTGAGTTTTCTTTGTAGACTAGGGTCTAGTTGTGTAAAAGCTTCAGGGTTGTTTTTCATGAGAGAGTATGCGTCCATCAAAGTGTCTTTAACCATGTAAACAAGCTCCTCATTATTTTTACTTTGGAGTAAGCCCATACCATCCTTACCGGGAGTAATCAATGCTTTGCGAGCAAGTACCTTACTCTTTAAAAAATCTAGCTCTTGAGAGGTAAGACCCATGGGTTCGTGAGCATCCAATAAAGGGCCTTGGAAATTTTTAAAAGTAAATCCTTTCGCTTGCAAAGTACGTTCTAACTCATCATCTTGTTGAAAATAACCATAGTGAAAATAGTTTTGTGTTTTTTCTGCATGTTCACTGACAAACTCTTTACTTGTATCTACCCATTTGTCTATAGTACTTTCCACCTCTTTATAGATTGAAGTTTCTTCTATAGATTTAACTTGTTCATTCTGTTTCTTTATGGTGCTCATCAAGATGCTATAAACTACAGAGTTATTAGAAATGGCTTCCCATTCCTCCTTTAATTTGTCCCTTAGCCTTTCACCTAAATCTGATTGATATAAAAAATCATGAGCTTTCTCTAATTGATTTCCTATATGTAAAAAATTTTGAGAAAGTTTATCTTGCCCCACCACCTTTAGCATAGAACTAAAATCTTTTACTAATATAGAAACATTTTCTGTTAGATTTTCTAGACCTCTCAAAGTAGGCATAAGATTTCTGATATCAGCTTTCTCAAAGCCCCTAGCTACATTTTCTAAATGACTATTTTGTTCATGTCCCTTGTTATCATAATTTTTACTAGTGAATTCGTCATAAGTGGTATTGACATGATAAGCAACATTAGTAAAGGTTCCTAAATCTTTTATTTTGCTTTGAAGTCCTTCTAAAGGTTTTAGAACTTTATCACTAAGAAAGGGGTTATTAAATTTTTCTAGTATGCCTATTGTATTCTTTAAGATATCTGCTGTGTTTTTTGTTATTTCATTCGTGTTTCTTATAATATTGAAGGGATTATTTGTATAACCTGTTTTTGAAAATGGATCTTTGAGTTGGGCAGAGATTTCCTTAAAATTTTCTACATTCTTGGCTATCCCTGAAATTAATTTCATATCTACTTTAAATTTAAAGCCATTTTGTATATCCCTAGTTATTTCTTCCTGCTTGAATATATCTCTATTTAAAGGGCCATCAATCCCCCCACGTATATTAAGTGTTCCCTTCCCTATGGTTGCCTTTGTTAGACCTTCTTTATCCTTGTTTTCATAAGACAAACCCAATTTGTAAGAGCCATAGCTTGAAATTTTTTTTGGATCTGCTATACCCCCAACACCTAGGCTCACACTTGTACTAGTCGCAGTATTAATATTTTTTAATTCCCTAGCCTTGAGTGTACCCCCTATATCTAAATACAGATTCCCACCATCATTCCCATCATTATTTTTTTGAGCTATACTTGCACCTATTAAATTAACATCTCCACCTACCTTTATATCTACATTTTTTGTTCCAGTAAGACTAGTGAGTTGATTTACCCAAGAGCTCTTTCGCTCACTCTGCGAATACTCTAAGCTACCCGATATCTCATTTGGTTTCGCAACATCTATTGATACTTGAGCCTCATAACTCTTTGAAGTAGAGCTATGTGTATCCTGAACACTTTGAAGTAATACATTTCTTTTCACATCCACATTTAGATTCATCGCCCTAGCTTGCCCACCTATCATTTCAAAATCACCATCACTAGCTATAGTCAATTTTCCTTTTTCTGTATGAATATCACTTTGTAAATATTGAGTACTCCTCTCTTCATGTTTACTTCCTGTAACTTTGGTATCGATAGTGAGATTTGCCATGCCAACCGCATTTTGAACAATATTTGTACTCAAAGATAAATCAACTCCTAAAGAGTTAGCACTCATATTTGAATTTTGAGCTATTGCATTTATTTGTATCTGATTTTTTGCATAGAGATCTATATCCCCATTTTTACTTTCTACTTTACTACCTTCAATACTAAGTTTATTATCTGCCCTTGCGTAGATATTTCCCATTTCAGAAAGTAAAACAGAACCCTGTGCTCGTTCACTTTTAGCTAAATGAATAGAATTAAGAATCCCTCCATCAACACTTAAATCTGTCATAAAAGAAACACCTGTACTGAGATATTTAGTTTTAGTGTTTTGCTCTAGGGTATCTTCAAGCATCTCTGTTCCAATACGAATATTATTTTTTGCAGTCAGTTGAATTGATTTTTTTGAACGTATTTCAGTTCCTAAGGCGATAATATCTTTTTTACTATTTATACTCAAATTTCCTCCAATATTTAAAATAGCTTTTTTATAGCTTAGAGTATTTTCACAACTCTCATTACAAACTTCCCCCATTTTTTTACTACTGACCTGCGTATGAGAAAATTCTTTGGATAGTTTCACTCCTTGCAAATCTACACTCATTTTATTTTTTATCTCTTGAATTTCTGTCCAAGTTCTTTGTAAATCGCTTGCCCCCTTTGCCTCAAATTCATTCACATCTAGAAGAAGATCATCGCCTGTTTCTAAACTTGACCCTAAGAGACTCATTGTACCGTCAGTACGTATAGAGCCTCCCTTTTTTATTTTTACTTTTGAAGAAAGCACTTGATTAGAAATAGTTGTAGAAGTGATACTCCCAGAAATTTTTTCTTTGCTGAATAAAGAATCTGTATTTTCTGTTGAGTAAAAACTTTGTGTACTCGTATAAAATTCATCAAAAACATTTTCTATATATATACCTTTTCGTATATTTATATCTACTTCGCCTATATCTAGATGGCTCCCTTTAAGGTAAAAATTACCCTTGCGAGTTAAAAGAGTAAGCTTTGAATTTGCTAGTAGATTAGAGCTAATATTTTTTATGGAATTTTGTTTTGTTATATTGCTAGTAGTTTCTATTTCTCTTTTACTTCTAACTTTAAGTGCTTCTAATACAATGTCATTATCAACATCTATTTGAATATCCCCATTTGAAATTATATCTGCTCCCACATTTTTAAAATTACGTCCCGCTCGAATTTTTAAAGTAGTCTCAGTTGCTATACTAGCTCCGAAATGGCGTTCTTGACTCATGTTTTGATTAGGATTATAACCATATTTCAAACTTTCATTTTCAATATCTTCATTGGCTGATAGTATGACATTATTTCCTAAAATGCTACCCGCCCGATTCAAAATACTTTTTTTTGCACTCAATTCTATGTTATTCCCACTAGTAACACTTCCTAAGATATTAAGCATGCCCCCGTCCGTTGCTTCAAGCATTGTAAGCTCATTTGAATTTATACCTGCCCCTGCATTTACAATATAAGCTGTTTTTAGATTCACATTTTTACTTGAAATAGTATTTCCTTTTGGGATTTCAAGTTTATCTATAGAATTCTTAGACAAGAAAACTTGAGGAACAAGTACATCCACCCCTTCCACTTTTTTATTTACATACCAAATAATATCTTTTTTTAAATTTTTGATTTGCTCCGCAGACAAGCTCACCCCAAATGTAAGAGGGAGCTGATCTTTTTCCTGATAAAGTTCAACTAAATTCCCTACAAGTGCTTGAATGCGTGCTTCTAGACTATCTGTACCCACGTCGCCAAGGGGCTCATTTAAAAGTTCGGTGAGTTGTTTTCTTATAAGCGATGTGTCAAAGTACGCATCTCCTAATTTATTTTTATTTAAATGATTACTAAGGCCCAATCCATTCATCAATGTTTTATGTGCATCTGAATTTAAATAGAGTTCTTTATTCTGGAATAAGGGGTTCGTTTCAATTTTTGGTTTACCATACTCTCCCACCACTATTTGAAATGGACCCTGACTATAATTTTGAACATGTATATCTATATCTATAAATTGTGGAAGAGAATTATTTTCAGAAGCAATACGTAAAAGATTTAAAATACCTTCAGGAATGGATTTTAATTCAAGATTTTTATCTAACTTCCCACTGTATCCAAATACTTCTTTAAAGAAATCAAGATTCAAACCATTTTTCAAACTACCCTCACCTTCTCTTATTTTAAATGTTACATTTTCAATAGCATTCTGTGCCTTTAAATTTGCAGAATAAACAGAACCTTTTTTCGTTTTGCTTTCATCTAAGAAAATACCATTAGAGTCCCATTCGCGAGAATAAAAATCTCTGTAACCCCAGGGGCAGTATCCATTCACACTAGACCCTTTGCATATACTGTGTGATATTCGAGATACCCAAGTTTTACTTTTAACTTCGATATAAGAAATTAGAGTTTCATTTACAATTTCTACATCTGAGGGAAACAATATACTAGCGCCAGAAATAACATCACTAGCAATATTATTAAAAAATTTGGCTTGAAGGTGTATGTCTAAAGCAGCTTGTATTAATGCAGATTTACCAATATCTTTGTTTAATTGAATTTTTGTTGTTTCTAATTCAATCGTTTGAGTATCACAACCATTTTCGCAAAATCCAGACGGTTTTTTTGAATTAAAATATACTTCTTGCTCTTCCTCTGAAAGGGAAAAATTATCTTTTCCATAATCAGAATTTTCACGCTTATTTATGATATGCTTTGCAAAAAATTCTATTTTCCCATAATTAGAGATAATATCTGCTGAAATATTGCTAATAGATGTCGCCTTATCTCGATCTGCATTTCTAGAAAAGATCATATCCTTATCGGCAAGTATACTGGCCCCATTCGTATTTTCTAATTTATGAAAGTACAATTCCATTGTTCCATTTGAAAAAAGAATTTTTCGATTTACAATTTTGTCATCTCCATCACCACTATAGTATATTTTTAATTGCTTATCTGCCCCTATTATACCATCGTTTTCAAAATCACCTGAAGTAAAAAAAATATTTAACCTACCCTGTTTTAGAATATCATTTCTATTTGTTCCGTTTTTCAGATAACCTGAAAAAATTTCTCCTTCCTGCAGGCTAAAAGTTCTAAATTTCAAAGTCATGTCGGCAGAGTTGTAAAGCAATCCTGTTCGAGTATTTTTAAAATCCTGCCCTGAAAGTTTGAGTATAGAATTTGATAATATTTTATTTTCGTTTTGAAAGCTCCCCACATCCCAAACCATATTCTTTTCTGATTGCACGACTCCCTTATTGACTACATCCTTTGCTTGAATATGTAATTCATTTTTAGAATAAATATTTACAAGACTCAAATTTTTTTTGGCATCTTGATATAAATTGGAAATATTTTGATGAGAGAGATTTTCATTCACGAACTTTATGGCTCTGATATCAAACTTTCCTTCTGACTGCAAAATTCCTGTATTTATAAAATCACCTTGAGTTTCTATATTCAAAATGCCTGTACTCTTTATACTCCCCTTATTATCAAAGCTCCCAAATCGAAGAAGCATATTTCCTACACTTTCGATACTACCCTTATTCTTAAAATCTTGATTTGTATTTATTTTAACTCCCCCACTACCTTTAATGATATTTTGATTTATAAAATTACCTACTGAAATGATTTCTAAATCTTTATCTGCTATCAAATATCCTAAATGTGTAGTTGTATCCTTAGCTGTAATATTTATTTTACTTTTTTTATAAGAGCTATCATTTCTTGGAAATGATAGCTGAGTGCTATTTTGAATAGAGATATTTTCTTTTTTGTCTTGATTATCTTTTTCTTTTCCTATATAAATTGTTCCATTCAAAACGCTGAATACATTTGTATCAATTTCCAAGCTCTCTAATGCAACAATTTGATTTGCCGTAGGGATTTTTATATCATAACTCATTATTTTTGTGTTTTCAGATTGCACACTCCCTTTGTCTCTTAGAGCAAATATCCCCTTTGTTTCTAGAAGAACCTTCATTCCCTCTATCACATCATTTGCTTGAATGTCCCCCTTACTTATTATTTGTACGTCTTTAGAGGAATAAATTCTTTGGCTTTCTATTTTCCCATCCGCCTCTAATTGCACGCTCCCATTTTTTGCCATAATTTTATCTTTGAGTACAATTTCTCCCTTACTTTTAATAATAAGATCTCCTGAATGGCTAGCTAATTCTCCCGACATCATCACTCCAAAACCTTCTTCGCGACTCTCAATATAGATACTATCTGCATACATGCTTCCTAGTGCACTCGCATCTATGGATCTTGAATTTATAGGAGGGGTATTTTTTTCTTCTTTTCCTTTTACAAATTGCTGAGTCTTATAATTAAAATCCTCCACACCTAAATATAGTCCTATTTTTTTTGCCTGAATAGGGCTATTCAAACGCACTCTTCGAGTGACGAGATCAAATGCCGACACCTTCTCTATATTTGCACCTAATCCTTCAAAAGTAATTTGTCCCTGCTTCACGCTTAGACCTACAAAATCATTTTGCTCCCACATAGTCTTTCCAGTAGCCAAAGTAACACGAGAGGTATCTATAAAGCCACAGCCCTTACACGTAATGCCATTAGAATTTGCTAGAATAATTTCTGTTCCCTTGCTATCCTTTGAACCAAAAACTTCTATATATCCATTCAATATAGATTCTTGTGTACCCACTACTTCATTTATAATTAAACTTGCTGGCCCTCGAGTAAATAAATTAGGATTAGGTCCTATCATACCTGCAAGTTGCGAGTTCCCATAATTATTTTGATTATTAAACACCAAACCTTTTTGATGAACATGAAATTCTTGAAATACATTGTAGGAAACGCCCCTTTCGTTTGGCCTTGCTATTTGATATATGGGCACCCCATTCTCTGATACAGAAAATTGTACTCCCTCTGCCAGTACATCAAAGCTCATGAAAAAATAGTGTATTAAAATATAAATACTTACTATTTTATATTTTAAAGAATACCCTATGCAATTTCTTGCCTTCTTGATATTTTTTCTAGACATAGCCCCTCCTTTTTTATAATCAGGTTAGAGAAAGGAAGAGGGTTGCAAACTTTTAGTTATTTTTCTAAAAAATTACAATAAGTGATTTATAAGAATGCTTCAAAGATAGCTTTATTTTCAGTCATAATTATTAGAACGCAATTCTGATATTATAGCAAGGTAAAAATTTTATTTCATTACAGGACTATACTTAAAATGATAACCCCTTTCAAAGACCCTTGCAAGGCATATAATTAAACGAATTAGTAATAGACGCAATGTGACAACTTGCCCTGAGCAAAGAAAGGGTAATGCGGATGAATAATGAGTTATATTGCGTTTTGGAACCGTATTACCCCCTGAATAGGACAAGTGTCACATCGCGTCTTGTAGTATAAACTATTTCAGAAAAAATAGACTGTTTTAGCTAGTTTTGTTTATCCTCGCAAGAGGGCAACGGTCTCATTCAAGCAATACCCCACCATCACCTTTATATAAATTTGAGAAATGTTTAGTACGATGGGATAATATAACTTCTCTAAAAAAGATTATAGCTCCCCTTTGGCTTTTAGATATTCCCTAACTAATTCCCTTCTAAGATTATCCACAGTATAATTTTCATAATAATTATCCTTTGCCAACCAAATCTCAATATCATGAATTAAGTAACCATCATCAAACCACTCCCTTGCCTTTTCTAGAGTAAGGGAAGTCACATCATAACCTATCCATCCATCAAAGCCTCCTTGTATAACTAAGGTCTCAAAACGATTACTCCCACCACCAAACTTTTCTTTCCTAGGATTCTTTCTATCCGCAAACAAATAGGGTTCTCTAGGAGGACACCCCCCCGACGCATTAGCGAAAACTACTTGGTTATCCCATTTACATATTTCTTGGCCCTTAGATAACTTCAAGCGCACCTCACGAGGATGTTTTCCTAGAGTAAAGGCTGCCTCCACATGATTATGAGAATCCATCGCTTCAAAGCGAACAAATGGATGCGAAGCGTCATACATAGCATTAGTACAAAAATTTGGAAAGCCTTCAGTACCCCTCTTGTGAGATTCGGGGTCATCAGGATTGTTGTCGGCTGGAAATAGGCCACGTCTTTCTAGTACATATGCAGTCCTAAACTTAGTATCTCCCCAAAAAGTATGCCCCTGAAAACCCATAGCCATTCTGTATTGACAATATCCATCTTTAGTTGAAAAAAACTCTGGGAAATCAATTTCATTTCCTTCACTTGATGGGTTCCCTGTGGCAGAAGAACCTATACGTAAAATGTTTGAAGAGGTATCAATTATTTCTGTGGGTCTAGTATAAATAGCAGAGTACCGCAATCTCCCTTGAAAAGCCTTGAATGCTGGCCTCTGCCTCGAATCTATATAGTAATCCTTAAAATGAAAACTGTCTGTAGACATCCCTGTAAGCAAATTAGATGAAAATTTTAAATAACTTACTATTTTTTCATCTGTCCATTTTTCTGTACCATCAGGAGAACTTTTAGAGTTTAAGTAGCCAGGATTCAGATAAAGACCACTCAAAGTACCATGTTGAATTTTAAAAGACTCTGCACTCCATGCTGATGTATCCGTATAATTTTTATTAAATAAGGCATCATATTGACTATTCTTTTTTGATAGTTGAGGTGGGTTAAGAAAACGAGGATACCAAAATCTATGGAAAGTCTTCTTGTAATTAAAAGTGTCTCTAATGGCAAGCTTATACTCCCTCACCACCCCCACCGCTGTTATCCATTTAGTAGTTGCATATCGGGTTGAGGAGGGGATGAGTATATTTTTGCTTATTTTCACAGGAGGATCTTCTCCTTCAAGTTGAAGCCTAAGACATAAATTTATAACCCTATCCTCAAGCGGATAAACTACAAGGGCAGAGGCAGGGGGGCGAGGCTCCGAATCCTTGGCTGCTTTTCGAGCTTCCCATATAAATAAAGTCTCTAGTTCTGAACTATTCCATCCAAAAAAACTGTTTGTATTTGATGGTTCTGAAATACCCTCAAGAAAGATCATACTATCCCCATCTGAATCCATATTGAGTAAATTATTATCAGGATTAGCAAGGGTATCGGCTACACTAGGAATTTTATCCATCATAGCTTGGGCTAAAGAACTAGAACGAGGGGAGGTTGTATAATTAAGGGAATCTTTTTCATCAAAGGTGCAGTATGGAGAAAAATTATATTTCTCAACAGCACTAAGATCACAAAGTGCTTTTAGATGATTAGGTAGGCGTTCTCGAGGACAATCATAGCTATGGGTTATTACACCTGTCAAAGGATGAGTACGCACTATTGGCCCTTTTCGATTATCATTGCGCCTCCATACAGCAATTAAAGTAGTATCTTGAGCAGGCATTATGTATATGGCTCCCGTGGCCCAACTCTTCAACCCATCTGACCACCCCAACAAATAAGAGCCCATATTAGAAAGACCTGTTGAAGGCAAGTTTATAGCCTCCCCAAAACTTCTTTGAATAAGGGTTGGAATACCCCCCGTTCCCACACGGCTTGAAAAGCTTAAAGTATAGGCATTTATACTCCACCAAGCTGTTAGTGTAAGCTCTGTCGCCGGCATCACAATTTGAGTTCCACTACCATATACTTGCAGACCATTACGCCAGCCCAAGAAAATAGCTCCTTGGCGAATTGGAGCTGGTGCCAAAGTCACAATTTCTCCCACAGTACGTATAGTAATACTTGTCCCCCCAGTGCTTGTGCCCCATGCTAAATCATAATTTAAACGCAAACCTTTCTTTATCCAAATAGCTTCTAAGGTCACATTCCTAGCAGGCATTATATATAAACTTCCTGTAGACCAATTCGTAACCCCATCAGACCAAGCTATTAAATCATATCCCAGATTTGAGAGCCCATCTGAGGGTAAAAGAATAGCCTCTCCTAAAGTTTTATTTGCAAACATTTTTATTTCACCTGTACCCTCCCTACTCAAAAAACTTAAGGTATATAGATTGAGTTGCCAAAAGGCTGTCAGCTCAAGATTATATGCTGGCATAAGGAAAGTTTTATCAGAAGATAAAGGGAAAAAATCGCCACCAACACTTTTCCAGCCAAGAAAGGTATAACCACTTTTAGAATATTCCGGTGGCCTCACCTTGGCACCAAATTCTATCTCTAAGGCATTACTAGCACCCTCGTTCACATAAGTAAGATTATAGTTCTGAGGCTTCCAAAGTGCCTTAAACGTCATATCTTTCCAAAGCATGGCAAAGGAATCGCCAGGTACATAGGTGGCATCGTCAAAGGACCAACTTACAAAAGTATAGTTTGCCTTGGTAGGTGCATCTCTTAAATAGAATTTATCTCCAGGAAGGTATTTTAGAGGGGAAACATTGCCCTCACCACCATCTAGGTCGTAATTTAAAGTATAATGTGGCCTTGGCTTCAATGGTAAAGGCTCAATAGGCTCGAAAGGTAGGTTTTTAGAACCTTCATGATTCGAGCCTCCATTATCAGTTTTTTTCGAACAAGCGCAACTCAAAGAGATAGCACAAACAAAGAGGAGGGCAATAAATAGAAAAACCTCTTTTTTAACAACTTTTTCTATTTTCCTTTCTATATACATCTTATCGAGCTTAGTCGCTAACTGCAATGCTTCCATAAACGATATATCGCCTCTAAATAATTATCTATGTCAATAGATAATTATTTCTTTTATTTTTTAATACCCCTCCTAAGCCCTTAGATTTCAAATAGGTGGACTTTTCTAATATTCAATTTTTATTTCACTAAACAATTTTACTAAACTTTTTGTAGCTAACAGAGATAAGGCAACTATTACAATTAAATCAAATTTAGAAAAATCTTTTTTAACGGGAGTTTGGCAACTCTTTCCCCTTTCAGAGCAAGGAGAGGTTAAAGAGCTTTATCACACTGAGACCCTTGCAAGGCATATAATTAAACGAATTAGTAATAGACGCAATGTGACAACTTGCCCTGAGCAAAGAAAGGGTAAGCGGATGAATAATGAGTTATATTGCGTTTTGGAACCGTATTACCCCCTGAATGGGACAAGTGTCACATCGCGTCTTGTAGTATAAACTATTTCAGAAAAAATAGACTGTTTTAGCTAGTTTTGTTTATCCTCGCAAGAGGGCAACGGTCTCATTCAAGCAATACCCCACCATCACTTTTATATAAAGATGATTTGAACCTTTATTTTTTCTAAAGTACTAAACAAAAAAAGTTTCAGAGATGAATTCTTTTAGAAATGTTTAGTACGATGGGATAATATAACTTCTCTAAAAAAGATTATAGCTCCCCTTTGGCTTTTAGATATTCCCTAACTAATTCCCTTCCAAGATTGTCCACAGTATAGTTTTCATAATAATTATCCTTTGCCAACCAAATTTCAACATCATGAAATAAAACACCATACTGAAACCAATCCCTTGCCCTTGCTAAGGTTAGGGCTGATGCTTCATAAAGCCAGCTAGCTCCAAAACCTATAACTAACTTAGAAAATCTACTATTACCCCCAGAAAACTTTTCTTTAATCCCTTTTCCTTTACCTGTCCATGTATTTCCTGAATAACAAGTGCCGTCTTTTTGCGGTAGAGCTAGTATTGGAGCTACCCCCAGGACCGTCTTAGCCCTACACAAATCCTGACCCTTATTTAAATCCATCCTTTGTATACGAGGATTTTTTCCAATCGTATGATATATTTGTATATTGTACCCCGAGTCTAACCACTCCATAGTAAAAAAAGGATTAGAGGCATCAAAGGCTTGCTCTGTACAGTACCTATTGTAATCTGAATGTTCTGAAGATATGTGAAAAAGTTCATCATATGTATATCCCCCCTCAAAACGTTTTCGGGAAATTGTAGAAAGATTATTATAGGGGGTCACATTATGATCATATAAAATGCCTGTAGAATAATGACAACTTCCATTGGATGTAAAAAGTTCTACCCCATCCACCTCTATACCATCATGAGAGAACAAAGATGAAGTGATATTATTTGTAATGGGATCTATTTTATTAAAGAAGTAGGTAAAGGCAGCAGCACCTACTTCTTTATACCCAATAGGCTTCATTGAGGGACGAGTATCTAATTTAAGATAATAGTCTTTAAAAACAAAGCCTTCTGTAGATGCTCCTGCACCAAACCCATTACCAGGAAGAAATTTCAAATAATCTACTATTTTTTCATCTGTCCAAGCCTCCTTTCCATCAGGAGAAGTTTTTGTGTCCAATGCACCCGAATGAAAATAAATTCCACTCATGGTTCCAACTTGCATGGTAAAGGAAGCGTCAAACCATGCCTCCACACTCGTATAATTTTTATTAAATAAAGCATTGTAATTAATATTTTTTCCTAATAACTGAGGCAATTCTAAATAGCGTATAGCCCAAAATCTATGGATAAATTTCTTGTAATTAAAAGTTTCTTTAATGGCAAGCTTATACTCCCTCACCACCCCGTTTGTTGTTATCCATTTAGTAGTTGCATGTCGGGTTGAGGAGGGGATGAGTACATTTTTGCTTATTTTCACAGGAGGACCTTCTCCCCTAAGTTGAAGCCTAAGACATAAATTTATAACCCTATCCTCAAGCGGATAAACTACAAGAGCAGAGGCAGGGGGGCGAGGCTCCGAATCCTTGGTTGCTTTTCGAGCATCCCATATAAATAAAGTCTCTAGTTCTGAACTATTCCATCCAAAAAAACTGTTTGTATTTGATGGTTCTGAAATACCCTCAAGAAAGATCATACTATCCCCATCTGAATCCATATTGAGTAAATTATTATCAGGATTAGCAAGGGTATCGGCTACACTAGGAATTTTATCCATCATAGCTTGGGCTAAAGAACTAGAACGAGGGGAGGTTGTATAATTAAGGGAATCTTTTTCATCAAAGGTGCAGTATGGAGAAAAATTATATTTCTCAACAGCACTAAGATCACAAAGTGCTTTTAGATGATTAGGCAGACGTTCTCGAGGACAATCATAACTATGGGTTATTACACCTGTCAAAGGATGAGTACGCACTATTGGCCCTTTTCGATTATCATTGCGCCTCCATACAGCAATTAAAGTAGTATTTTGGGTAGGCATTATGTATATGGCTCCCGTGGCCCAACTCTTCAACCCATCTGACCACCCCAACAAATAAGAGCCCATATTAGAAAGACCCGTTGAAGGCAAGTTTATAGCCTCTCCAAAACTTCTTTGAATAAGGGTTGGAATACCCCCCGTTCCCACACGGCTTGAAAAGCTTAGGGTGTAGGCATTGATACTCCACCAAGCTGTTAGTGTAAGCTCTGTCGCCGGCATCACAATTTGAGTTCCACTACCATATACTTGCAGACCATTACGCCAGCCCAAGAAAATAGCTCCTTGGCGAATTGGAGCTGGTGCCAAAGTCACAATTTCTCCCACAGTACGTATAGTAATACTTGTCCCCCCAGTGCTTGTGCCCCATGCTAAATCATAAGTTAAACGCAGACCTTTCTTTATCCAAATAGCTTCTAAGGTCACATTCCTAGCAGGCATTATATATAAACTTCCTGTAGACCAATTCGTAACCCCATCAGACCAAGCTATTAAATCATGCCCTGGATTTGATAGGCCATCTGAGGGTAAGAGAATAGCCTCTCCTAAAGTTTTATTTGCAAACATTTTTATTTCACCTGTACCCTCCCTACTCAAAAAACTTAAGGTATATAGATTGAGTTGCCAAAAGGCTGTCAGCTCAAGATTATATGCTGGCATAAGGAAAGTTTTATCAGAAGATAAGGGGAAAAAATCACCACCAACACTTTTCCAGCCAAGAAAGGTATAACCACTTTTAGAATATTCCGGTGGCCTCACCTTGGCACCAAATTCTATCTCTAAGGCATTACTAGCACCCTCGTTCACATAAGTAAGATTATAGCTCTTAGGGTTCCAAAGTGCCTTAAACGTCATATCTTTCCAAAGCATGGCAAAGGGGTCACCAGGTGCATAGGTGGCATCGTCAAAGGACCAACTTACAAAAGTATAGTTTGCCTTGGTAGGTGCATCTCTTAAATAGAATTTATCTCCAGGAAGGTATTTTAGAGGGGAAACATTGCCCTCACCACCATCTAGGTCGTAATTTAAAGTATAATATGGCCTTGGTTTCAATGGTAAAGGCTCAATAGGCTCGAAAGGTAGGTTTTTAGAACCTTCATGATTCGAGCCTCCATTATCAGTTTTTTTCGAACAAGCACAACTCAAAGAGATAGCACAAACCAAGAGGAGGGCAATAAATAGAAAAACCTCTTTTTTAACAACTTTTTCTATTTTCCTTTCTATATACATCTTATCGAGCTTAGTCGCTAACTGCAATGCTTCCATAAATAAGCCTTATTTAATACTTGAGCTATTTCAAAGAAGTAGCTTATTTGAAACCTCTTTGAAAATAGCTCAAGAAAATGCCTTAAATGCATTGCACAGAAAAAACCCAACTTACTATTTATTGACGACCTATAACAGTTGATTTTGTCGTCCACAACAAAGGAAAGCCATCACTGCCTCTATTAGTAAAATCCCAAGATATCCAAGTAGGAAGCTCTGTTCCAGTCAAAGCCTTTATTTGATCAAGGGTTCTTGAAATACAAGTAGTCGCAGTACACCCTGTAGCAACGGATTGAGCAGAGGTACCTAGGTAATAGTTATTTTGGAAAGTAAAGTTGCGCCCAGAACCACCATCTCTTATTCCAAGAAAAGCTCTATTTGTGGTGCCAGTTAAATTTCCTGCAAAAACAGAATTTCTAATACTTGGTGCTCTACCACGATTATTAGAAGCAGTTCGACAAGCACCATTAGGATAAAAAATATGGCAATCCAAATCTATTCCATCACGCTCATCAAAAAATCCAACCAAGCCCACTGCCCCTGTATTAGAAGCGGGGTGTATGTTAGCAATATTTCCATAAATCAATACAGAATCCACAGTATGTCCCCCTCCTGAAACTGTCCCTGCTAGACCCCCTAGCCTGAACTCTGCAACTGAGGCATTTTGGATAGTCACATTTGCCAACACATCCCTTATAGAACCATTATACTGAGACCCTTCAAAAAATCCCTCTGATTCTATAAATTCTTGACCATTTCCTATACCATATCTCGCTAGTCTAGTTTCTTCTATTCCGACCACGCCACTCATATACTCCGCACTTATACTATTAATCTCAGAAATAATATGCACATTATTTATGTTACCGCCTTTATTGAAACCAACAAGAGTTCCTACAGTATGAAGCCTCCTCCATACCGTATCATAAGTAGTAGCAGAAATAGACGCACGTAAGCCTAGGTTTTGAACGTGAAAGTTTGGGCGGGTAACTCCAAAAAAGCCCACGTCATTTGATGACCCTATCTGGATATTCGCATTATTAATCATATACCCATTCCCTTCAAAAATAGCATTGAAGGGATTCTCCTGAGTACCCACAGGAACCCAAAGAATTTCTGAAAGATTGATATTACTAGCAAGCTCATAACCTCTGCAACCTGTGGAGGGGCAACCATCAGTCAAACCAACAGAATCGAAGGATGTCTTGAAACTAGTTCCTTGAAGATCATATCTTATACTACAAAGTTGGCGAGGTGAGGCTATTTCTATCAATCCATCACCATCTATATCTATTGAACCACCCCTCCCCAAAGAACCTCCAAAAACAGGTTTGAGGGTAATGGGACGGTTTGGCATAATCTCAATTAGAGGTAGTTCCCCTGTTTCAGACCAACCTATCAAAGCATACCCGCCCCTAACACAACCTGTTCCTGGCAATCCTCTCAAACTAGCCCCCTCTCTTACAGTAGTCCAAGTAGGGGCCTCGGGAAAATTCCCTTCTCTAACATCATCACCACAATCATATGTAATAGGATAATTCCAAAGGGCATAGAGGGTTGTATCATTAGCAAAACGCGCAAAATCCCCTGCCCTATACCAAAGTAACCCCGCAATATTAGCTGTGGGGGAACGCGTTACCCCCCATCCAAAAAACCCAGTGGCCCAGGGTGGGGGGGTAACCGTATCTGTAACATTTTGAAGATTTGCAGGGCTACCAGCAGAATACTGCGTTTCATCTACCACTGAGCCAGTACCACCATTTAAGTCGTATGTAATTCTATAATCTTGACCCCAGGTAGCATAAAGTAAGATAGATTGGGGAACAAAAGCTACCGCATCATTTGGTATGATAAAAGAACCTGGTGCAAGCCAATCTGTAGCTATAGGTCTTGGAGTTGTAGACCAACCTAAAAATACACTTGATTCTCTAACAATATTCGCTGGTATATTGGGCAATGTAAAAAGAACTCCTGGTCTCACAATCATACTTTCAGGGGGTACTGGGTGAACCTCAGAGTTTGAAGTTGCCCCTGAATAATCAAATGAAAGGAGTATTTGCCTATTAGCAAGTACACACTTTCCATTTATTAGGTTATAACCTGTCTCACAGGAAATACAACTTCCATTATTATCAAAACGTACACAAAGATCAAAAAATCCTTCTTCAGCAGAACAACCACCTAAAAGTGAGACAAGATCTTGTGTCGTACTATCGGTAGTGCTACTATTACTACATTGTATCCCAATGCCAAGAAATAAGACTATAAATAGCCCCATTTTAATATTTCCAAAAAAATTACTTAAATTCTTATTAGTTCTCATCTTTATTGCTCCGTTCTATAAATATACCCATCTTCTATAAAATAGAGAATGACATATTCTTATATAAGATGCCCCCCCCCCCTTGTCTATGTCAATATTTTTATTTTCAATATTTGTGAAAACCGCAGACATATCCAACTCATTAGGGTTAGGGTGCAACTTTTCAATATAATACCCTAAAATCCTTTAATCATTGGTGGACTTTCTTATATAGGGAGACTTGAAAAAAATAAAAAAAGAGAAAAGAAAGGAGGTTTACATGAAACCCATCTTTGATGCAAGTCATTCAAATTCCATGAGCGATTACCCAAGCTTGAAAATCATTATGGGCCTAGGCCTAAACTCACAAGAGGAACATCTCCTTGCCTTTACTTTTGGAGAAAATTTAGTGAAAGAAAGTATAGAGAACCTAAAAACAATATTAGAGGCAGTACAAAAAAAATACAAGGCAAAAGAAATCATTTATCTTCCCTTTTCAAGTATAGAAGAATTAGAAGAAAAAATTCCTAGCCTTCATTCCTTATCCCCACCCTTGCCTCTTTTTTTAGCTATTTCTAAAAAATGTATAGAGAAATATGGGGCAAAGATTATACACTCTAAAATGCTAGATTTAGGCATTCTGGCCATTTGGGAAATACCTCAACCATCTGAAATGATTCTTCTACCTGAACTCTCAATGGGAAAGGAACCTACCCGATTTGCCTATGTCATGGAAGAAGACAAGCATTGTATTCATATTTACAAACAATTGTTTTTACATGCGGGTTACGAAATGTACTTTGATTTCCCCGATGCCAAAAAACTCTATAGAACATTGCAAGAAAGCCTAGAAAAAGCTCTAGAGAAAACCGTAGAAAAGAGTATAGAACAAAAAAAAATCCCCCATTGCATACAGATTAATTTAGACCATCCTAACCTTGATCTAAGTGAGCTTTTTTACTATTTGGAAGTTTTCTCTACTCAACTACATAAAAGCCATATAGAAAAAAAATGTACCTTTATTTTTATAAAAGATTTTAATAAACCAGGGCTAGCCCTACATCAATTGCAATCCCTAGTACGCCCCTTTGCCAATAAAATATCTACACGTGAAGAGGCCCTTACAGACTTTATCAAGCATCCCAGTCTAGCATCCCATTTACAAAATCCTAGGGTTCAACTTTTATTCAAATGGCTATCTGATATACAAAAAGAAAATATCCCCCTAGGTTTACGTCTCAATGGATTTTTATAAAATTTAAAATTTTTACATCAGACCCACTTTTTTACGAGCTCTATCAAGAGTTTCTTCCGCCACCACAACAGCTTTATTTGCACCTTCTTTCAAAATACACTCTATTTCATCGGGATTTTTAGATAATTTTTCTCGCTTGGAACGGGCATCAGAAAAATGCTCTAGTATCTTGTCTAAGAGTTCTTGCTTAAAGTGCCCATAACCAGTACCAGGTGTTTGATATCTATCTGCTAAAATAAAACGCTCCTCCTCCGTATGTAAAAAAAGACAACTTAAGCGATACACGACTGAGTCATTAGGATCCTTAACTTCATTCACCCCTTTAGAATCTGTAACGATAGACATAATCGTTTTTTTTAATTCTTTTTCAGGTGCAAAGGGATAAATCGCATTGTTGTAACTCTTGCTCATTTTGCGACCATCTACACCAGGAAGCACTTCGCTTTCTTCTAAGATATCCATTTCGGGTAGAATAAAGGTATCCCCATATTGCAAATTGAAACGACGAGCCATATCTCTCGCCATTTCTATATGTTGCCTTTGATCCCGACCCACTGGCACGCGGTTTGAACCAAAAAGCAGTATGTCAGCACTCATAAGTACAGGATAAATAAAGAGGCCCGCACTTGCAGAAATCCCCGACGCCACTTTATCTTTAAAAGAATGAGCCAATTCTAATTGTGGTACGGTCACATGTTGCGCCAAAAGCCAAGTGAGCTCTAAAACTTGAGGAACATAACTCTGTACCCAAAAAACACTCTTCTTCGGATTTAATCCCAAGGCTAAAAAATCTAGGGCCAACTCTTGGATATACTCACGTAGTTTTTTGGGATCTTTGATTGTTGTGAGTGAATGGTAATCTGCGATAAAACAAAAAAGTTCACTTTCCTTTTGATACTCAATCATACGACGCATCATTGAAAAATAATTCCCTAGATGAGCTCGACCGCTAGGTTGTATCCCCGATAGAATACGAGTTTTTTTATGGTTCATATATACATCATACCCAACGCAAATAGTAGATAAATACAATAAAAAAAACACCTATCAACTATTTCAGATTTTGAGTACCACTATTTTTCTCATCCCTTAACTTAGAAGGCAATAGCTCTTGAGGTGCACACCGCACCCCATCTTTACGTACAATTTTGCCCGGGGCCCCAACAACGGTACAATTTGCTGGGACATCCCTATTGATAATAACTGTACGAGCACCTATTTTTACATTATCCCCAATCATCACAGGTCCAAGTATAGTTGCAGAAGTGCCTATGAGAACATTATCTCCTATAGTTGGATGCCTTTTTTCAATTTCGTTCCCAGTGCCACCAAGGGTTACCCCATGAAACATAATACAATTTTTACCCACCACACTTGTTTCTCCTATGACAACACCCATAGCATGATCTATAAAAAGTCCACCCGCTATTTTTGCCCCAGGATGTATCTCCACCCCCGTCAAAAAACGATTTAAATAAGAAAAAAAGCGGGCAAAGAAATGTAATCCTAAGACACATAAGGGCCTAGAAAAAATCCTATATAAAAACATAGCATACAAGGAAGGATAAAAAAAAACTTCTAACCCTCGACAGGAAGGATCATTTTTACGTATAGCTTTGAAATCTTCAATAAGTGCAAACAAAGTGTACCCCTTTATTTTGATAGTCATCTTGTAGAAAGTACTACAAAGAAAAACTCCAAACTAAGACTAATAAATAAAAAACATATCCTATCAGTGTGCCCTTTAAGAAAAAACATTTTTAATCAGATTTGAAATCTTTATATAGTAAACTAGGCTGTATACCCTTATTTTTTTGATATTTATCAGACTCATAGGCTGTAATTTCGCCTTCAATTGTATGGTAAAAAATTTGGCACACTTGTACTTGAGGGTAAATTTTTATAGGTTGGAGTGCATGTATTTCTAAAGTCCAGTAACCACAAAAACCCACATCTCCAAATCCTGCTGTAACATGAACTGACATGCCAAGTCGACCTATAGAAGAACGACCCTCTAGCATAGGTACAAGATTTTGAGTTTCAGTATACTCTAAGGTCCTTCCCAAATACAACTTCCCAGGCTCTAAGACCAAACCTTCTTTGGGAATTTTAATCATGCGAGTGAGATTTTCTTTTCGCATGTCCAGAACTTCATTTTCATAAACAAGCAACTCATCGTGCAAGCGGAGATTGTATGAGTTTGGATTAACAAGCTCCTTCTCAAAGGGAGTGATGACAATGTCTCCTCCCAAACGTCTGATTATTTCTTTTCCTGTGAGTATCAAAGTATTAAAAACAACTACTTCGTTTTATTGAGTTTAATGGTAAAGTGCATAAGGCCTGGATCATACACTTCCATAGCATATGAATTTTGCATCTTATCTTCTTGATCAGAGTGCAAATGATGCTCCTTCAAGTATTTTTCTAACGCAGGATAGGCCTTTGAGAGAGCTACATAGATACTCAAATGATTTTTGAAAGGAAAGGTAGTATGGGCATAATTGGCTTTAGGGATTTCCCTAAATTGAAATTTATCAAAGTTAGAGTCTTTTTTATTTGTTTCAAATTCTTTAGGAGAGAGTGAAATTCCCACCTCTGCCCTTAATTGTTCAGCAGGTATCTTTTCTGGATCATCATAATAAACACCTATTTTTTTATTTGTATCAAATTTTATTTTTTTTGAGAGAGCATACATTTCCTGGAAAAGGGGCCCTAACTTTTTGTAAGAACCCTTATGGCTTTTGTACATATAATAAAAAGGGCCTAGCTCTTGTTCATCCACCACCATTTTTGTAAAACCACCTAGGTAACTCCAAAGTATACCCAAGCTTAAGATTAAAATACTAAATATGATACCCAGCTTTTTCATTAAAATGCTCTCCTGATTTTTAGAAATTTTGCTTAAAGAAAGAGGTCAAGAAAAAAAGAAAGGCTTGTCACAAATAAAAATTTTAAGACCATGTTTTCACCATGCTTTCTATGAACAATGACTCCTCCCAAAAAATTTTTTATAGGGGTAAGGTACGAGACCTCTATGACGTGGAAGATGCCGAAAAAATGCTTATCTATACAAGTGATCGAGTGTCTGTATTTGATGTAGTCTTTCAAGAAAGTATCCCCAAAAAAGGAATCATCTTAAATCAAATCTCTACGGCATGGATGCGTGCCATTGAACGGGCGGGGCTCACTCAAAAACACAATTTTTCCACTCATATCATTTCAGAGTTTCAAAAAGATTTTCCACCTCCTTTCAATCAGAACCCTTATTTTAAAGAAAGGTGCGTTTACGTTAGACAAGGTGCTCGTATCAATTTTGAATGTATTGTGCGTGGTTATTTATTGGGCTCTGCTTGGAAAGAGTATAAAGAAAAATCTAGTGTGGGTGAAATTAAATTACCCAAAGGACTACACATGGGGGCAAAGCTAGAGAAACCCATATTCACCCCATCTACAAAGGCAGAGCTAGGTCAACATGATGAGAATGTAAGTTTTACATTTATGAAAAATACCCTAGGAGAAGAATTTAGCGAGACCTTGAAAGCTATTTCCCTAGCCCTATATGAATTTGCAAACAAGCGACTAGAAAATTGTTCCCTAGTTTTGGCTGACACAAAATTTGAATTTGCAATGGGGAGTGGAAAAGAGATTATATTGATAGATGAAATATTAACCCCAGACTCAAGCCGTTATTGGCGTAAAGATGACTATGAAAAAGCTGAACTAGGTAGCTCAACCTCAAAGATGCCAGGTGGCCTAGACAAACAACATATACGAGATTACGTTGAGGAACTAGGATGGGATAAAAAACCACCTCCACCACCATTACCCAAGGAAATTATAGATAAGACTGTTGCTTTATACGAAGAGGTAAGGGAAAAAATACTAAGTGTCTTATAGAATAAACAACTCACATATTTGCGATTAAGGCATCGCCAAAAGCAGAACAAGAAAGTAATTTAGAACCTTTCATAAGACGCTCAAAGTCATAGGTAACTGTTTTTTTTGCTATGGTTTTGTTCATGGCTGAAATAATGGTATCGGCCGCTTCTTTCCAACCCATATAACGCAACATCATCTCTCCCGAAAGTATAACAGAGCCAGGATTCACCTTATCTTGATCTGCATATTTAGGGGCGGTCCCATGCGTTGCCTCAAAAATAGCTGCCCCTGATTTATAGTTAATATTCCCACCCGGAGCTATACCTATCCCGCCTACTTGTGCGGCCAAGGCATCACTGATATAATCCCCATTTAGATTCAGAGTTGCTATTACATCATAATCAGAAGGACGAGTTAGAATTTGCTGTAAAAAGGCATCCGCTATTACATCCTTAATGACTATCTCTTGATCTTTGATTTTGATTTTCTGCCAAGGTCCCCCATCTATAAGCTGGGCACCGTATTTTTTAGAGGCTAGTTCGTAACCCCAATCCCTAAAGCCCCCTTCAGTAAATTTCATAATATTACCCTTATGCACTAGGGTAACAGACTTCCTTTTATTTGCGATGGCATATTCTATGGCCGCCTCAACTAATCTCTCCGTCCCCTCCCTGCTCACAGGTTTTATCCCAAAGCCTGCTGTATCGGGGAAACGTATTTTTTTTGCAAGATCAGGAAAATTTTCTTGAAAAAGTTTTTTGAACTTTTCTGCCTCAGGAGTTCCCTGCTTAAATTCAATGCCTGCATAAATATCCTCCGTATTTTCACGAAAAATAACCATATCAATTTTATTAGGTTCAAGAACAGGACTAGGCACCCCTTCAAACCATGTTACAGGCCGTAAACAAACATAAAGATCTAGGATTTGTCTTAAGGCCACATTCAAAGAGCGAATGCCCCCGCCTACAGGGGTAGTTAAGGGCCCCTTAATTCCCACTTTGTAATCCTGAAAAGCAAGAAGGGTGTCGGGCGGTAGCCAAGCCTTATTTAAATCATCTTTGAATGTTTCTTTATATTTTTCATAGGCCTTCTCACCTGCAAAAACTTCAAACCAATGTATTTTTTTTGCCTTACCATAGGCCTTTAAGACAGCAGCATCAAGGACTCTTTGCGAGGCCCTCCATATGTCCCTACCCGTACCGTCCCCTTCTATAAAGGGAATAACAGGCTCATTAGGAACCCTAAGCTTGCCATTGGCATCTACACTAATTTTACAATCTTTACTTGGCTCAGGAGGGGTTATGTACTGATAATTCATATTTATTTCATTGCATTAGGGAAACACCTACGCAAAAATAAGGCAGTTCCACCATAGTAAGTTTTCATACTATGGTGGGGTATAATTGCAGTGTAGGCGTCGTCCTACTCTCCCACAAAGCGAACCTTGCAGTACCATCGGCGATGAAGGGCTTAACTTCTGTGTTCGGGATGGGAACAGGTGTACCCCCTTCTCTATTGACACCAACATGGCCAGTCTTTGCGAGAGGTATTTTTACGACAAGCACTATACTCCTTTTTAGGCCTTATTTTATAAATAAAATTGTAAATATAATATCTTACAGCAAAAGAGCCTCTAAACTAGGCTTTTTATTTATTATATTGCATTGACATTTAATAAATTCAAGCAGAACAAGTAAATAGAGAATAAATATGAAAGCGAATCAAATTCCTATATTGAAATTCCTTAGTGGACATAATCCCTTTGTTATTCCCATATACCAAAGGGACTATCTAAATTGTCTTTGAAGACTATCATTTTAACCTCTATTTTTACAAATACAAATGAAATTGAGCGACAAAAAATATAATCAATTGATAAACACCTATCATAAATTTAGCAGTAAGCTTCGCGAGCTAGGCAAGCATTTTGGGGGGCCCTCAATTTATTTCCATAAACGTGCATTAGAAGAAAGGAATAAAGATTTTCTAAGTAATACACATCTTGAGATGATTTACGCGACACTGGCCTCTTGGGGAATGCACAGAATGGGTAAAACTTTAACCAAGCTAGTTGCTTTTGAGAAGTTCGAAGATTCAATTTTAAAGCAAAAGAACAACCTTTTAGAATTAAAAGATTTAAAGATTGAAAATCCTAATGAATTTAATGATAAACTTATAGAGGAATTGACAGATCTTTGTTTTTCATTTGAAGTTTCTGAATCAAATTCAAAAATTGTTGCTAATTCAAAAACCCTTGCTCATATTCTACCGGATTTATGTCCACCCATAGACAGAAAATATACAATTAACTTTTTTACAGAAGGAGCAGGGCCACCAAATCTTAATAATAATGAATACAAACAGCAAAAAGAAATTTTTAAATATGTCTTAAAGAAAACCTTTGATTTTGCTAATAAAATTAAAAGCGATAAAGATATTCCTATAGACAAAGAATTTAATACCTCTTATCCTAAAATATTTGATAATTTTATAATAATTTATATGCAGATTTATATGCAGGAAGAAAGGAATAAAAATGGCAAGAAATGATGGGAGAATAAACCAAGAAAAAAAGATACACTTAAAAATGAAAAATTCTATACGTTATAAAATACAGCAAAGCAAAATGAAAAGAGCTCATGACTTGACTTAAAGAGTTTCCCCCCATGTCTTCCATCAAACAAATCTAGGGATAAGGCTTATTTCGCCAAAAAATTCGCAAAAAAAAATCCCATATAAAAGAAAATCAAGCCTAGGCCTAGGCTCAAAACAAGATAGAAAAAAAGCCAAGCATAATGTTTAGCTGCGATAAGGGTATGCAAATCAAATATGAAAGAAGAGAAGGTTGTAAGCCCCCCTAAAAAACCAGTTTGTATAGCTAAAAAATAGCTCGATGGGGCATTGAGTGCTTGTAAAAAATACACAGAAAAACCAAAAAGAAAGCTCCCTATGACATTTGCTAGCAAAACCCCCAGCGTAAGGGGCAAGGTGCTTGTGAAGTGTAGGACTAGGGCATAGCGTACCAAGGATCCCATAGCACCCCCCACTGCCACTGCTAATATATTTTTCAAAATCACAAAAGCTCCAAAAGTGCCTGAAGCCCCCTTTCTAAGGTATTCATCTCGCAAGCATAGGAGATACGTATAAATTTTTTGGAAAGAGAAAAGATAGAACCTGGGACTAAAATTAAATTTTTTTCATGTATAGCTCTTTCTATAAACACGTCATCTACTTCTGGAATCTCAGCAAAAATATAAAAGGCCCCAGACGGAAAGGTAAACTTAAGTTTATTACCTAGCTTAGACACGCAAAAATCCCTATTCTTCTTATAAGCTTGAATGTACTCACTCATGTCTGTTTGAAGGGCCTCTATTCCCGCATATTGAACAGGTGCGGGAGCACAAACGATTGTATACTGTTGTAATATAGTCATGGCAGAAATAATTTCTTTAGGCCCCGCTGCCACCCCTAGCCTTAGCCCTGTCATACTATAGGATTTTGAAAAACCACTCAAGGTAAGGGTTTTAGGATATAAAGAGGCAGGGCTTATAAACTTTTTATCATAATCATAAAGTTCATAAATTTCATCACTCACCAAAATTGCCCCACTCTTATCTGCTAGATTTCCTAAAAGAAGGATTTGCTCCTTTGTTAAGATGTAGCCACTAGGATTAGAAGGGCTTGTGGTGATAATTAATTTAAAGTTTGCAGGAGGGAGGGCCTCAAGTTCTTGTGAAGTAAAATTTTCAGGTACCCTATATATTTCTGCTCCAAAAAAATTTGCAAGGCTACTATAAATCAAAAAGCAAGGATCTGTAAGCAATATCTTATCACCTTTATCTAAGCATGCCATAAATAAGAGCTCTATCAAGGCCGCAAGCCCCCCACTTACTAGTATAGAAGAAGGCTCTACTTCAAATTTATTTTTTTCTAAAAATTTTTGAGCCATAGCCGTACGCAATTCAAGTATCCCTTGAGTTTGGGTGTACGCTGTTTTTTTATCCCTTACCGCCTTTTCTAGGGCTGAAATAATTTGAGGTGGGGTTGGGAAGTGAGGTTGACCTATGGAAAGATTGATAGGCTCTTTTAATTTAAGAGCAAGATCAAAGGCCCTACGTATAGCAGAGCTATCAATACGCTTCATACGTTCACTCAAAATATTTGAAAAAGAGTTCTGCATGGGGCTAAAAGTTTAGAAGCAAATATGAGTGCATAGTTTTTTATTTTTTCCTATTGAGATTTATGCAATCATAAATATTTCTATTTATTATTGCATAGGTAATAAATGAGATGAATTACATGGGGTATAGAAAGCCTTACAAAGTTTAGGATAGCTTCCAAAAGAATAAAAGAAACTAGGTCCCATATTAGGATAACTAGTTACAATATCTTTCATTTGAGAACCCAGATAACCTGTTCCACCTGCACTTACTAAGACTCCACTACTTTCTTGATCCCAATAAAGATTACTTTGATTCCCAAAATCCTTTTGCCCTACAGCCCCACCTAAATACATATTCCCTTGAATTCCTCCTGTAGAATATGCATTTTCTAAAGAGCCATTCCAATGTCTAGCGATAAGACCCGCAGCATAATTCCCCGTCACAAGTACTGAACCAGTAGCATAAATATTGTTTACCCTACCATTAAATAAAAAACCTAAGAATCCTGCACCTAAAAGGAATGATCGTACAGCACATTTACTAAAACTATTTTTAATTTCACCTTCATACATAATCCCCACTAGTCCACCTGCAATACTGTACCCTTCCACTAGGCCTGTTGTATAGGTATTATAAATTAAACCATCATCCATATAACCCACTAGGCCTCCTGTATAAATTTTTCCATGAATACGTGCATTCACAATTCCTAGGTTACTGATTTCAGAACCCAAAGCAATTTTTCCAAATAAGCCTATCATATCTAAATTATTTTGATCTATATATAAATTTCTAATTTCAAATCCATTACCTGAAAAGGTGGAGACAAAGGGGGCACTTGAATTTCCTATAGGTTCCCAGCTCATAGAATTAGCCCCGCTTGCCCAAAGGCTATTATTAAAATCAAGATTTTGCATCAATTCATATCCCCGACACCTCGATTGAGAATGATTTAGGCTAGGGCAACCTGTAACATCACCTACAGCATTTGCACTAGTCTTCCAACTGCTCCCTTCTAGATTCCAACGTACTTGATTCAATTCATCAAGGGTATAAATTTCTATAAGACCATTTCCATCCCTATCTACTCTATTTTTCCATTTTGCATATAAGGTCGTATTCCCTAGTGGCATCAATATGCTTGTACTTAAAACAGTCGTTTCACTTTGATTTGTAGCCCAACCTATAAATTCAAAGTAAGTATAAGTGAGGCTCCCATTAGGGTCGGGCAATTGAATAGGATAAAAGGCACAACCACGTATAGGAGCAACAACGCCACTCCCTCCATTAGCATCAAAATGCAACACGCTATCACATTCCCATTGGGCATATAAAGTTACATCCTTTAAGGGCATTATAAAATGATGGGTGAGTATGGGACTTTCATGGCTTGGAGATGTTGACCAACCTAAAAATTTATAATTGTTACGTACGGGATTTATAGAGTTAGAAAGATCTAATTCTTGGCCCCCACAATAGGTGAAAATGGGCCTTTCCTCATTCTCACCTCCATTGAAATCAAATTTCAAATGGTTATCACAAACCCATTGAGCATACAGTATTACATTGTGATAAGGCATTACATAATGATTGCCAACAATCGCACCATTATTAAGCCCCCAGCCCACAAATTTAAAACCTGATTTTTTTAAATTTGGTACAGTAGGCAAGATTACATTTTGGTTATAAGAAATAAGCTCTATTTGTATAGGTGTATCACCTACTCCACCATTTGGATTAAAAAATATACTAAAAAAACCTGGAACAAGATTAGGGGCAAAAATTTCAGGCGTAGCGGCGGGAGTTTTAAAATAACGATCAGAATAGGAAATATTCACTATATCATTTATAATTGTAGAGGGCGAGGATTGGGAAGTTGAAATCTCATCATATATACTAGATGCAATCGAAGTAGGCGTATGTATAGTTTCTGCCAATAAGGCTTGTTGTCCCAAGGTTTTCCAACTTAGAGACTGTAAGGGATTTAGAGGCTTCTCACTATCTGTAAAATTATTAGCATGAGAGATTTGTTTGATTAAAACCTCACTAAATTCAAAAAAATTTTTTAATCTATTTTCAATTTCCTTAAATGTGTTTTCTTCTTCTTTAGCTTCATCTTGAATTTGCGTCAAAACAAAACCCTTATCATAAACAATATTTTTATGATTATTTTTTGAAAGTATTTTATACCCCCCACTACTTATCCCTACAATTAGAAAAACTTTAATTGTATTGCTTGCAATTAATTTTAAAAAAAATTTCACTATTTTCTTAATACGCTAAAATACCATTTAGAACTATAAGAATTTTGTTAGAGTTTGGTTAACTCATGTACATAAGCTATTCATCAGAATATATACTATGAAGTAACAACTCCTTTATTCCAAAATCATTTTTAATTTTTTCGTATCATTTTTTACGCATACACACTCCCATCTTTACTTTTACCTCTAAAATCTTGGATTGTATTAAAGTAATAGAAAAATCATACAATCTTCAATCTAAAATAATAATCTCTTCATTTCAAAATTACTTTTAACTTTTTCGTATCATTTTTTACGCATACACACTCCCACCTTTACTTTTACCTCTAAAATCTTGGATTGCATTAAAGTAATAGAAAAATCATACAATCTTCAATCTAAAATCATAATATCATCTCTACTGCTTGCGTAACTTATATCGAGGTTACAAATTTATGTTTATTCAAATTTTAAAAATGGTTTTAGTCGCATATCTCACATTTATGCATATGTTTTGCAATAAAGACTCCGGGAGCATTATCTCACCTGAAAAAATTGTGCCCCCCAACGCACAAGAAGAAGTGCCTGAGGATTTAGATGATGGTGCTAGTGGAACAAATTCTTGGGAGACGGTTACAAATTCTAATCCCGAAAACCATAATGGTGCTGGCGGAAGTTCCGCCTCTCTTCATTGTTCTTTAGAAGATGGTGCACGAACTTATGCCGATTGTGATGGGAATGGACTCATAGAGATCACATCTATCGTTGAATTCAATCAAATACGATTTAATCTCTTAGGGACAAGTTGGAAAACAAACGCAAGTAGCATTGGAAATACAACCGGTTGCCCCTTGCATTCTTGCTTTGGTTATGAATTAACTCAAAATATAACTTTTGCAGGGAGTATTTGGGACACAAATAATGGTGGGGGTGAAATATGGCAACCCATAGGAGACTCTGTACATAATTTCAATGCCACCTTAAATGGGAATGGATATACGATATCAAATTTAATGATTCATTCTCCATCTCTTGAACATGCAGGACTTTTTGGATACTTGGGGGCGTTGAGTGTAGTAAAAAACCTAGGTCTACTCGATGCCGATATTCTCTGTCCTTATACTATAGGAAGCAAGGGCATACTAGCGGGATCTTCATATGGCTTGATCTCCAATGTGTATGTAAGGGGTAGTATCATTGGGGGAAATTTTACAGGTGGTATAGTCGGGCTCATGAGAAATGGCGGTTTAAATAATGCGTATGCAAAAATCATAGTGAGTGGCAATACAAATGTAGGCGGGCTTGTAGGAGACATACTACCTCTTGGTTACATTTTAAATTCTTATTCCATAGGTACGGTTACAGGGGGTTCGCAAGTGGGAGGTATAATAGGAAAGTTAAATCCAGGTCTAGCTGGATACCCCGCAAATAAAATCAAAGATAGCTTTACCCTTGCAACAGTAAGTGGGACAAACGCTCAAGGAAGTTTGGTGGGTGTAAATTCCGGCTATTTGGAAGGTAAATTGTACTACACAAATAGCGTGGGTGACAATGGAGTTGGGCAAAACTTTGGAGGTAGTTGTCCAACTACAATTTGCATACAAAAAACACAAAGTGATTTATATTCTTTAACGAGCACAGATCCCATCTACACAAATCTAAGTGCAGAGCATTGGGATTTCAGCAACAAAACAAATGATAATTTACCTAGCCTAAGAACAGAATCAGGGGAAAGAATTTTAGGACAATGACAAGATTTAGTTTTTAGAAATAAAGGTTCTAAACTCAAATGATTTTTTTGGGGTTAGAACCTTTATCTAAAAAATAGTGAATTAGATACTTTCTAATCTACGCCTAAAAAATTTCCAGATTGCCTTTCCCATAATAAAGCATAAATACCTTTTTTGCTCATGAGTTCTTTGTGAGTTCCCATTTCCACAATTTCACCATGATCTAAAACTAATAAACGATCCATAGCCATAATAGTAGAAAGACGATGCGCTATGGCAATAACTGTTTTATCCTTCATAATTGTAGTTAGAGAACCTTGAATTATATTTTCTATTTCTGAGTCTAAGGCAGAAGTGGCCTCATCAAGTATAAGTATGGGTGCGTTTTTTAATATAACTCGAGCAATGGCTATTCTCTGACGTTGACCTCCAGAAAGTTTCACCCCCCTTTCCCCAACCTCTGCATATAGTCCTAGGTTTCCCTTATAGTCACGTAGACCTTCTATAAATTCTAAGGCGGCTGCCTTTTGGATTGCAAGATGTAACTCTTCTTCCGTACATTCAGGCTTTGCAAAAATTATATTTTCACGTACACTACGATGCAAGAGAGAGGGCTCTTGGGTAACCATACCAATATTAGCTCTTAAACTTTCCTGACTCACTTCAGCAATATTTTGTTTATCAATACAAATCTCTCCAGAATTAAGATCATAAAATCGAAGTAGCAAATTGACTAGAGTTGTTTTCCCTGCCCCAGATCTCCCCACTACTCCAATTTTTTCACCAGGGCGTATAACAAAATTCAAATTAGAAAAAATGAGCTTTTCATTATATCCAAAACAAACATTTTTAAATTCTATCTCCCCAGTCTTTGCATGTAATATTTTAGGAGCAGGAACATCTTGGATGGTGATGGGAGTTGTTAAAGTTTGCATACCATCCCTTACCGTACCTAAATTTTCAAAAAGAGAGCTCACTTCCCATACAATCCAGTGAGCCATTCCGTTCATTCTAAAAGCAAGGGATAGACTTACAGCAACAGCACCTAGTTGTATGTTATTTTGTAACCAATAAAATATAGACATACCTGTTAGAGAGAGTATGAGAGAGAGGTTCAAAAACCATATACTTATTGTATTCCAAGAACCAAGTCGCATCTGTGGATGAACAGTTTTCATAAAGTTTTGCATGCTTTCTTTGACATAGCTTGCTTCACGTTTACTATGAGAAAATAATTTTATAGTACTAATATTTGTATAACTATCTGCAATACGCCCACTCATCACCGCCCTTGCATCTGCTTGCCTTTCTGAAGTTTTACTAAATCGAGGAATAAAAAAAACAAGTAACCCAATATAGGAAAAAAACCATACTAGTATAGGTACAATAAAACGGCTTTCTAGAGTGGCCAAGAGGGTAATCATAGAAATAAAATAGACAATGATATACACCATCACATCTAAAAATTTGATAAGACTATCACGAACGGCAAGGGCTGTTTGCATTACTTTAGTAGAAAGCCTTCCTGCAAATTCATTTGCAAAAAAACCAAGGCTATGTTGAAGTAGAAAACGATGGGTAAGCCAACGAACTCTCATGGGAAAATTCCCCATAAGAGTTTGATGCAAAAAAAGGCTTTGGAGGAGCACAACAAGGGGCAAAACAATCACAAGCAAAAGAGATATCAAAAGCAGGCTCATTTGCTCTTCTTGTAAAAAAGTAGCACGATTTTTTGTGCTTAACCAATCCACCAACTTGCCCATAAAACCAAAGAGTGTTATCTCAATAATAGCGATGAGGGCTGTGAGTATGGCTAGCGAAATAAAATAAAACCAAAGGCCTCGCGTATAATATTGAAAAAAACCAAATAGATTTTTTGGAGGTATGGTGAGGATTTCGTTTTCAAGAGGATAGGAATCAATTTTTTTCTCAAAAAATGAAAATAGCATACAAGGACAAGCCTATAAAGCTAGTTCACCTGTCTTGCACAAAAATATTTACTCCTTCTTCCAGTCCCATACAAGCTGATTCTTTTTGCTTGTGTTGCACTCTTTGCAAGATGTGACGATATTATTTTTTATAGAAAGCCCACCCTTGGATAGAGGGACTACATGATCCATAGTTAGAAGCTGTGAAGGAATTTTTTTCTGACAATAATAGCATAAACCAATAGAAATTTTTTGATGCCACCATTTTGTAGCTCGCAAGCTTCTTGCCTTACGTTTCTCTTCTTCTATTGTTTTGGAATCAATAAAATCCACGCCATCATTATTTTGATTATGACCTAATTCATAATTTTTTTTCAGATGAGGCATCTTAGCTTTTACTTAAAATTCCTCATAATTTTTTCTATACCATTCCAAAAATTGTGTAAGAGAACACACCCCCCGCACCTCCTGACCCTTGGTAATCACAATGGTATGAACATGTTTTTCTATCATTGTATCTAAAAGGTTTATCAAGCTTGCTTGAGGCTCAAGAGTAATAAATTCCCTATCTTTAACTAGTTCGCCTATGGGGTAACGTAGGTAATCTCTATTCATATCAAATACTTCCTCATAAGAAAGCCTGAGTAAGTCAAAGATTGTAACAAAATTAAAAGCTTGTCTATCCTTAATGATAAGGAGGCCTAACTGATTTTTTTCGAGTAAAAGTCGAACAACTTTGGCGGTAAGATCATTGTAGTCGCAAGCAAGGACTTCCCTTGTCATGATATCAGCTACAGTAAGCTCTTTCATCCGGAGATGATGTTCCAAGCATTTATTTTTTAAAATTTGTAGCTTTTCTTCCTCTATATTTTGTGTAACTTGAATATTCATGCTTAGGCTTTGTAAGGGCGACTCTATTTTAGGGCTCCCAAATAAAGGTAAAGGGTTTTCTTTTTTTCAATTCTTTATCAATACGTTCCTGAATACGCATTCTTACATTTTCTGCACATTCTACTAAAAACTTTTGGTCACGGGAATTTACGCCCTCATATTTATCCATTTTAAATCCTTTTAAAAATATAAATTTCCATTTTACAGGCAAGGGGATAATATTTAGAGGCAACGGTATTTTTAATCCAAACCATTTTTTTGTAAAGCCTAGGGTACCTAAATTTAGATGTGCCTCTTCAGCTCCTAAAACACAACAGGGGACTATTGTAGCTCGCGAGAGTATCGCTAAGGAGATAAAACCAGGATTGAAAGCTTGCATTTGATACATCTGAATACTTGATTTAAAATTACCCGCCTCTGCCTCTGGAAAAAGTAGCATAAGCTTCCCACGTCGTAAAAGCCTCAGTGCCATTTTAAAGTCTTGGGGGATATAACCTAGTTGTGAGGCTACATCTTTGATTTTTTGATTTTTAAACCAAAAATTATGTAACATAGTTCGAGGAATGCGATGAATTTTTTGAAAAAGCTCATTTTGAAGTACCATTCCATCCCAGCCCCAAACCCCACTATGATTTGGTACAATAATAACAGGCCCACTTTTAGGTATATTTTCTAAACCTTCCGTAGTCAATTGCGTATATAAACGCATAAAACTTAGAGCTCGAAAAAGCCAACCCTTCTTGAGAATCATATCCACACCCTTCTCTACCCATTGTTCAAATTTTGGTGGATAATTTACTTTTGGATCTATCCCGCTCACATCATTCACAACATATTTTTGCTCATTGGCAGGCTTCATCGAAGGGCAATCAAACCATAATGTCAGTTCATCGCAAGCAGTATTCTATTTCAAAACTCTCATCTTTGTATATTTTTGTCCGAAAATGAAAGTGTTCATTTTTATAGTTGTAAAAATAAAGAACTTGTATACTATCGTGTTTCTTGTTACTTTATAGGATACCTTTTCATCCAAAAAATCGTCAGCTCATATAGTTAAAGAAAGTATGATTTTATCAGATAAACTAAGATGCCAGACCCCTATAAAAAAAGGCCTCTTTTTAAAAATCAAAAATCAAAGCATTTACATACAGGTTTTACTACTTCTCCTCGCTGGAAATCAATTTTCATGTATTCGTAATCTTTTATCAGGTGTAAGTATTAATACAGGTGGCTCCCTTACAAGCATCGCTAGCTTAGTTTATGAAGAATGTGTCAATGCAGGCTTTGATAGATATTCAGACGCAAATACTAATGATATTAGAAATTTTGATATTCCCGGAAATCCAAGCTATCCAAATAAAATATTTCTGTGTGGCTTAGGAACCAGGGAATCTCCATATCGTATTTTATATAAAGGTGGCCTTCTTTTTTTGATGGGTAAAAATAAATATACCCACGCATTATCAGGTCAACCGTATACAGCATTCGTAGACGGTTCAGTTAAACCTGAACAAAGTACAGGTCTCCACTTCAAATTGATGGGGACAGAAAACTCAAAGGAATTTGATTTTGAAAACGATGAAAAGATAGTTGCTCCCATTGGTGGCGAAGGAGGTATTTTCAAAGGATACTTTAACGGAAATGGGGTCCCCATCATGAATCTAATTATCAATAGTCTACACTTAGATAATGTAGGTTTATTTAGAAAGGTTATAGACTCTCAAATTAGCAATATGGCATTAATCAATGTGCAGATAAAGGGAAGAAATAATGTAGGAAGCTTAATAGGCTGGGCATCAAATAGTGAAATCATAAATAGCTATGCAACTTGGGAGAAAGACTTAAATAGTACACAAGTATTGGGTCAAAGCAACGTAGGAGGCTTAGTGGGCTGGGCTACAGGAAATAGAAGTAGAATTTCTTCTTCATATTCTTTTACAAGAGTCTATGGAAGTACAAATGTAGGGGGACTAGTGGGTGTAAATGATAGGGAAATAAGTGATAGTTACACTTTAAGCCCTATTTATGGAGATAATTCTTCAAGTAATATGGGTGGTTTCGTAGGCAGGAATACGGGTACAATTAGTAATGTTTATAGCCTAAATGTGCTTTCCGTATCTAACGGAACCCCTACAGCTGTGGGGGGCTTCATTGGGAATGGAAATGGAGGTAATGTTAGGGGTACTAACTTTTATTTCGATGATAGGGGGCTTAATTTAACAAATAGGATAGGAAGTGGTGTAGGGAGCAGTTCTTGCCTCACTTGCAGAAGATTGGAGTTAAATCAATTTTATGAAATGAGTAACTTCGCCACTTGGGAGGATGCAAAATGGAGTTTTTCTAATACACAACTCCCACAATTAAGATACGATAAAAGTACAGCCCCAATAATCTCGGGCCCAAGAAATGCTATATCTACCATTCCTTTTTTGACTACAGACCTTCTAAGAAGTTTTCCTAATCCCTCATTCACTGATACAGCCTCACCAGTACTAGGTAATACAACTATATCTCTTGGTTGGACTCATTCTGACCTTGCAAATGTTCAAAGATATGAAATGAGAGAAAGTGTAAATGGGATTATTGCTTTTCATGAAGTCATTCCCACTAGTAGTACTACTATTACTTACACCGGCAAAGTAGCAGGAATACCCTACCTATACCAACTAAGGGCATGTGGGGTTTTGTTATGTAGCAATTGGATTGAACGCTTCATTAGTATTCCTTCAAGGATTGATTTTATGGGTGAAAATAGCCAAGCTCCTCAAGCAGTAACAGGGATGACAGATATCCTTTATTTATACTACAATAATAGTTTTACCGTTTCATGGGCTCATGTCCCAGGTGCAACAAGCTATAACTTTGAAGAGAGTAAAAATGACCAAACTTGGACAGCAATAAGCTTAAGTCCTTCAAATATAAATACTTATACTCGTACGGGTCTAGATGTATTACCATCGAACGCTACAGAAAGTAAAAATACATTTAGGTATAGGCTAAGAAGTTGTGTAAATACCACTTGTACAGCATGGTCAACTAGCCAAGTTTTAGAAATACGAAATGCCCCCCCTCCCACGTTGACAGCACTAGGCTCAATTTGCCAAAATGATGGGATGACGCACAGTATAAATTGGACGGCTGGTTCAGGAGCTCAATATTACGAAGTAAGTATTAATAATACCTCTGGAATAAATGTAGGGAATACTAATTCTGCGTCTATGGTCTTCCCAACTTCAGGCAATAATACAATAAGAGTAAGGGCATGCAGTTATTTGGGAAACTGTGGCTCCTATTCTAGTTCAAAGACAATCAACGTGCTCCCACCTACAAACGGTGGCACCATAACAAGAAATGACATAACAGGCACCCTAACTATACCCGCTTGCACAGCTAGAGTAACTATCGACATCTCGGGCGGAGGCGGTGGCGGTGGCGGGAGCGGTGGGGCCTGCGTTTTTAACCTCGATGTTTTTAATCCAAAGACTGCAACAAGCTCACAAGGAGGGGCAGGGAGGAACGGGCGAAGATGCATTCAAACTATACCCATACAACCGAACATATCAAGCTCTACTTCAATCTATTTCACAGGAAGAGGTGGGAATGGAGGCGGGAACGGTCACGGAACTGGGGGTGGTGGTGGCGGTGGACAAGGCGGGGAGGGGTATGCGAACGGGAATACTGGTGCGAACGGTGGTGGGGGCAATTGGGCGGGTGGGGGCGGACAAGGAGGCGGGGGTGGCTCCTCTGTCTTTGATTTGCGTGGTATTGGTTACATCGCAGGTGGCGGAAGCGGGGGAAATGGATCCTCGGGGAATTCAAACGGATGCCTTGGAAATGTAGGCCTAAGTGGCGGAAGTAATGGGGGAGCGGGGGCTCATCATACAGGCTTTGATTTTGGAACGTGTACAGACACTGGTGGCACAGGAGGGGCAGGGGGTGCCTCGGGGTCATGTAGCGACGCTAGTAACTGTAGGGTAAATGGAAATTCTGGAAGTGCAGGCGGGAACGGGTCTCTTACTATAACCTATCAATAGTTGTATACAAACACTTGCAATGAATGGAAGCTCTCTCCTTCTATATCCCTTGCTAAACTCATAATTTTAAGTGCAAAATATGTGCTTAAAAATTAGATATCTTTGTTTGCATAGAAAACCTTTACGATGATAGTGAATCATAAAGTCATTCTTATACCGTATAAAACCCCCATTCCCTATAATGGCCCATATTACATTTAATCTTGTATTTGTGACTTACATTCGCCAACATATTAAATATCTTTTTTTATTATTTTTATAAATCATATTCATCTTTGCAAAGAGCTAGTTTAGATAAAAAAAACATTAGCCCTTGCAAATTTTTGAACCACATAGGACATATAGGGCTCTATTCTCCAAAAAAGCTTGTTAATGAGAAGGCTCTCTGTAGTCCGCGTAGCCACAAAAAGTATCTACACCAAGCTAAAAGTTTTCGAATTTGATAAATAACTGTTTAATTTAATTTTCAAGAAACTGTTAACTTTTTTATTTAGGTAACGCTGAGCTGAATCGTGTTTACGATAAGTAAGATAATTTTCGGCTAAAAGAAATCTCAAAAACAAGAAGCTACAAATTACAAGAATTACTAAACAATAGCTCTGTAAAATGTCTGTGGTTAAAAGCATGTAATGAAATATATAACCGTATGAGACATAAAAATTGAAGCCTCTTTTTCAACTTAAAATTTTAACTTTGATAAAGACTAAATTTATCGCTAAATTTCATGAGATTTGAAATAATGGCACTAAGGTAGTTTTTGGTATTATTTTATATACAATTTTTAATTCATAAGAATAAAGTTATGTTGGCCTTTTTTTCAAGAAGCTTTTTAGGAAATTACTTAATAATTCTAACCTTTGCGTTATTCGGATTATTTCTTTTTTCCCATTCCATAAGAGCTCAGAGTACTGATGACAAAGATGTTATCACTTTTTTGAATGGATATCAAATACAAGGAAAGCTTGTAAATATAGACTACGACTATGTTACTTTTGAATATGCTAACGGTGTAAAAAAGTTTAATAAAAATTCTACCAACTATATTTGTATCAATAATGCGATTTCTAAGTGTAAAATATATAAACCTTATGAACGTATGTTTGCTTCCATTATTCCTGGAGTGGGACAATTACTTGGTAAACAATATCGTGAGGGGACTTGGGTAATGTCTATTACCTTAATCAGCCTTATTGCCAGCTATTTCTTATACGTAGATGTGACAAAAAGACAAGAAAATCTTAAAAATAATATTAATGAAAATAATGAGGCTATACAAGATCTAAACAATCAACTTTCTGGTTTAGGGGTTCCCAATGCTACAAATGCCCTCAATAGGATACAATTATTAGAAGAAACAAATAGGGATTTAGAAAATCAAGTAGCTCGAAGGAGTAGTGAACAAAGGGGGTTATTGCTTGTGGCTCTGGGAATTTGGGCTATGAACCTTGGTCATGCTTATCAAAATGGTTTTACACCTATCAATAAGCAAAAAAAGGATATAGAGACAAGTGCTATATCAGCCCTTCTCCCTAAAACAAAAGAAGAAAATCTTGAAGGCTCCTTATATTTTTCCTCTAGCCCCATGCCTATAGGGAATAGAAATTTACCTACCACTCTATCAACAAATATGTTTCAATTTAATATAGGGTATCAAGTTGGTTTCTAAATTAGTTATTGATACAAAAAAACAATTAGTTAGCCTCAATAAGGGTGATTTGTTTTTTATAGCTTCCGTCATATTCTCATATTTATTTGTAATCTATGCACTACTCCAAAATATAAAGTCTAATATAGATACAGGAGAGCGTGTCCCTATAGGTATTTTACTGGTGAAAAAAAATATTGCAGAAAGAAAACTACATCGTCAAGAGTTTTGGCAACCCTTATCCAATCAATTTCCCGTATTCAATAGGGATTTCATACGAACAGAAAAACTATCCTCTGCTAAAATCATACTAAATGACAAATCAGAAATTCTCCTAGAAGAAAATACCCTGATTTATCTTGAAGCTCAAGAGAAAAAAGTTTCATTAAATTTACGTGGGGGGAATTTAGCTGTAGATAGAACAAGTGCTGATAGCGAGAAAGAAGGCTCTCAACTTAATATTAAAACCAAAGACTCTAAATTAGATGTAGGCAAGGCTAGCCTTGAAATGGGCTTTGTAGAAAATACTGATGCCTCTTCTTTTACTTCTCTACAACTAAAAAAAGGTGAACCTCAAATCCTTACTAAAGAAGGTAAGACAATAGAAATCAAAAACGGAGAAAGCTTACAAATCCATAGCAACAATAAAGAAATCAATGACTCGAAAGTAAAATTAATAGAGCCTGTTGATTCTTTTAAGAAAGAAATACTTTCAAAAAAAGAGGATGTTTATTTCAAATGGAAGATAACAGATAAACTACTTACTCCTTATTTTCAAATCAGCGAAGAACAAGATTTTAAAAAAATTCTTAAATCCACAGTTGTCAATAAGCAAGGAAATTTGAAATTGAGCCTAGGCGAGGGAACCTATTATTGGCGTATACGATATATCCATCCCATCACTAAAAAAGAAAACTATAGTTTTACCAATAGATTAAACCTAATATTTATAGATAAGGCTGTAAACTTTCAGCTTGCCTCTTATCAGGGAAATATAGGCCAAGAAGCCTCAACAAATACGAATGATACCAATCAAGCCAATCCAGAAGGAAAGACTTTAATTAATTTTAACTGGCAAGGGCTTGAAGATGCTAGCTCATATCAAATTGAGATTTCTACAACCCCAGACTTTAAAGATATAAAAGAAACACGTACTCTATTCAAAACTTCAGCCTCTTTTTATTTATCTCCTAAAAAATATTATTATAGGGTCAAAGCCAATGTTGTAAATATGGCTAATCCCATAATAAGTGAAACAAGTGCCGTGGTAGTTAAACCCTTAGAAAAAAATGAGAAAAGTAAAAACGATAATGTTGTTGTACTAGAAGCAGGCGAGGCTTTAAACAAGGTCCTAACTAGCAAAGATGAAACTATTGATCTCAATGCTTTGGCAAAAACACAAAAAGAAATTGTTGCCAAGATAGAAGAAGTGAAAAAAGAAAAATTTCCCCCTATTAAATTACTTAAGCCTAGTAACAAAACAAAATTAGAACGTAAGGAACTTACCCAAAAAAATAAAGGCCTAGACTTTTCTTGGACAACTGAACCCAATATTCCATTCTATCAATTTCAAATTTCTAACAATAAAAAAATGATTACTTCTATTGTAGATGAAACTTCATCTAAGAATGATTATCATTTTAATAAGGATATAGAAGCCGGGACTTACTACTGGAGGGTTATAGGAAAAAATAAATCTGAAAATTTAAGTAGCTCACCTATCTATACTTTCATCATAAAAAAACTATCTAATATTAAAATCATCTATCCTAACGATGATTTAGTCATAGAACAAAGTAGTGGGGAATTAAAATATTCTTGGGAAAAAGTTTTAGATAAAGGAGAGTATTCTTTTGAATTAGCAGAAGATAAGTATTTTAAAAAGCCACTACATAAAGCAAAAGTTTCTGAAGAGGAATATGAATATGATTTGCCTAAAGTACCAGAGAAATATTACTATTGGCGAGTCAAATTAATCGATAAAGATAAGGTTTTAGCAGAAAGTCCTGTTCATTCATATAGGTTAGAAAGGGCTTTCACCGTAATTGAAAAAATAGATGGGAGTACGATTAAAGGCGTAGTCAAAGAGATAAAAAATGGACGAGTGGTTATTGTTGATAATAAAAAAACGATTAAGCTACCTATCAAAGAAATTAAAGAAATTATGACTAACAAAAAGTATTAAATATAAACTTCAACTCCCCTACTCAAACTTTAATACTAATTTTCCTGTACTCTTTCCCGATTCCAATTTTTGATGTGCCCTTGCCACGTCTTTAAAATTATAGAAAGTAGTTTCCAAAAAATGTATCTTGTTTTCTAAAAGATGCGAATTTAGCTTCAATGAAGTTTCTTGAAATACATCTCGCAATAACTCCACATTCTTCAACATTAAAGAGAGATTAAAGCCTGCCACAGCCCTGCCCTTACTTATCAATTCAAATGGATGGAATTGTGGTGTTTGCCTAATGCCCCAAAGCATACGAAATAATCCTAAACCAAATTTAATACGACCTCCTTTTTTAGGCATAAGGCTATGACTTCCATAACATACTAATTTCCCACCTAAGGCTAGGTTCTCAAAACTTTTTTGGTATGTTTTAAAACCATTTGCATCAAAAATAGCATCTAGTCCATAAGGATGAAGGGTTTTAACTTTCTCCCAAAGATTTTCTTCTGAAGTGGCAATGATGTGTTCTATACCTCCTAATTTTTCTAAATACTTTTTTTTCTCTATTCTCCCCACAACTGCTGTAATTTGATACTGCTTCATCTTAGCTAATTGGACGAGTGCACTTCCCACACCACCAGCAGCAGAATGTATTAAAACTTTTGCACCTGCTCGTAAATGAAAAATTTGACATAAGGCGTAATAAGCAGTAAAAAAAACTACAGGAAAACCTGCATAGTAAGGTAATTTTAAATCCTCAGATTGAGGTAGTGGATAAAGAAACTCTTCTGTTGTAAGAATTTGACTTGCATACGCACCAAAAAAAGAAATCCCATAGACTAAATCTCCTTCTTTATATTTTTTACAATTTTTTCCTACTTTAGAAATTCTACCCGAATATTCAAAACCAGGTGTTATAGGCCAACCTTTATATTTTTTAGCACTCTCATAAACTCCAAAACGTACCATACAATCAGCATAATTCACCCCTGCCGCCACTATATCTACGCAAATTTCATCAGCACTTGGAATTAAGTCAGGAAATTCTTCTATTTTTAATTCCTCATAATCACCTGCACGATAAATTAAAATTTTCTGCATAGAATAAATGTTTTATATGATTCAAAAAAGGTTACTCAAAGGAGTAAAGGAAATATGCAGAAAGATATTTATATTTTAGGTTCATGTGATCATTGCACTTCATTCATTAACAACACAAAATATCTTAATTTTTTAATATATATCAAAGAAAATTTAAGTTTTCGAGTTATCAAAGATTTTGATAAAGGCAGGTAAGATAAAAATATTTGATAGATAATCAAAAAGCAAAGAGTTCAAAGTAAATATTCCAAATTTAACTAGCACAACCAAATCAGACAAAATAAAAACACTGATCCCAAGTAGGAAAAGAGAAGATGTAAAAAAGGCAGGTCTACCTAAAGTAGATAACATAGCTTCAATACGTTTGTCCGCATTATAGGGTTCTATTTTTTTTTGGTTTTTATAAAAATGCATAAAGTGTAAAGTGTCATCTACGCACATGCTAAAACTTATACTAAAAATAATAACAGTAGCAAAATCAAAAGGCATACCTAACAGTACAATCAGCGAAACTGTCATTAGAATAGGGATTACATTGGGTAAGAGGCCTATCATTCCTAATTTAAAACCAAATTGTAAAACAAAAAATACTATCGCAATTATAAGTGAAATAAGTATACTTTCAATTTGTGTTTCATTCACGTACTCACTCAAGGCCTGAAAGTACATGCTTGAACCTGTTACAGAATAGGTATATTCAGAGTCATCTTTAAGATTTTTATTAATATAATTTTTTAACTTTTCTGCCCTTTCTGAATTTAGATTTGGTGTCTGCAAGTGTATGCGAGAGTCGGTATAATTAAAATTAACATAGGGAGAAAGCACATCCGATTGCTTATCCCCTCTAGAAAATTCCATAAACAAAACCTCTTGTGCTAATTGAGCATCATTGACAGGTAAATCATTTTTTTCAGTGGGTAGTTGTTGTCTAGTCGTTTTAGGTTCATTTTTTATAGAATCAGAAGTTTGGGAAGAAAATGCTTTGTGCATCATGCTTAAAGGTGTTAGATAGGAGCGCATAGAATTAACGACCTCATTTTTTAAGAAAACTTCTTCTAAGCCCATCAGTTTTTCGAGTGAACTTCTTTTCTTAAAATGATCTTTCTCTTTTGTGCTTACTAAAATATCTGTTGCCCCTGTACCACCCAGATATTGATCCACAAAATTAAAATCTTTGCGAACTGGATTTTTTTTTGTAAAAAAAGCATCGATAAAATTTGTTTCTGTTCTTATAAAATTAAAACTATAAATAGTTAGGCCTAAAATCAAAACAGAAAAACTAAGCAGTAGATAACGAAATGGAAGGGTAAACTTATAATAACTTTTTATATAAAATCTCTTGATCCAAGCATAACGCTCCTTTTGAAAACGCTCCAATCGATAAAAAGAAGCAAAACTTAGAAAATAATAAAGATGCGAAACAACAATAGGAAAGCACAATAAAATCACCACCACCGAACATGCACTGTAATTACTAAGGGGGATGAGTTCAGAATGATAAAAAGAACCAAAACCTATGGCCGCAGCGAGTATTGTAAAAAGACAAGGTTTCCAAACCTCTCTGAAAGTTGTGGCTATAGCCTCTCTTTCATCTTGAATGATACCAAAGGTCTCGTGCCAACGATTAAATACATAAATAGAAAGACCATATGAAATGTCTAACATGAGTATGGGTAGAGAGATACTAATGGCATTCATAGGAAAACCAAAAAGAAAGAATATGAAAAAAGATAAGGTGATACTAATCAAAGAAATATAAATAATTATCAACACCTCTGCTAATTTTCTATAAATCAAAAATAGAAATAATAGAATCAGCACTATTGAAAGTGGCAATAGGAGGGCTAAATCTTTTTGCGTATATGCTACAAGAACTTGGCTTAAAGTCACTTCTCCAGTATAGTGCACATGTTTTCTAAAATCACCTTTTTGTGTGGAGTGGCTCTCACTCAATGCAGAAGAGATATGTAAACTTAGGATACGATCTGCGGCCTTCATGATAGCAGTCCTTCTATCATGATTATTGTCTTTAATAGGAGCTTTAATCTTCACTACAATAGCTATTTTCTCATAATCTTTGGAAACTAACTGCCCATAATAATTACTATCTGTGAACTTATTTTTATACTCTTGAATGGAGGAAATGAGACCTTGTTCCATGGCCTTTTTATAGCTAATAATATTCATTACCCCATTTTTCTTTAAAATCACTGTGGCATTCAAAGGGCTTTTTACATCCACCACCCCATCTTCTTTTTCTATTTCTTCTGTTATTTTTCCTACTATCTGAATCCAACGAGGATTAAAGTAGTCTCTCCCTAAATCTATGCCTAAAACAAGCTCCTCGCCCTTATCAAAAATTTTATACAATCTATCTTTACTTTTTTTATGAATATTACTATCTTCTAACCAAATTGAATTATCAAATTTAACTTGAAGAGAAAAATAAACTAAGAAAATATTGAACGCTAAAGAAACTCCTATAAAAAAATACTTTTTTCTTAAAAATAAATTTGCAAATAGGTTAAGTGTTTTATATAACATCTAAAGCACGTATCCATAATCTTGTATAGATACAACTATTTTTTACCTTACCCTTCTTTCCTTTTTATCGAAAAAATATAATTTGTTATTATATTATATTGTCTCACAAAAAATAATTTTTTTGAGGGGGGAAACAAAGTTTATAATTAAACTCATAAAATTAAGATGACTTGTTTAGGCATTTATTTTTACTTCATTTATGTTTCTTTATTTCTTTAAAAAAATAAAAAAACTTTCTCTCCTTTTTCTACTTATAGCCTCACCTATTTTTGCAGAGGTTTGGCTACACGATATAAATAAGGCTATCTACATAGCAAAACGAGATAAAAAACCCTTACTTTTAGATTTTTATACTGTGTGGTGTGGATTTTGTAGAAAGCTTCAAACGCAAGTTTATCCTAAAGAAATAGTACGAGTAGAAACAAATAAATTTGTACTCGTGCGGATTGATGGAGAAAAACGACCTGACTTAATGCAAGCATATGGTGTCTCGTCTTTTCCTACTATTATTGCTTTAGATTACCAAGGAACAGAGATTGAACGTGTTAATGGTTTACTCAATCATATCGAACTTTCCAATCGTCTAAAACTTGCTGCCCAAAATGCAAGGTATTCAGAAAATCTACTTGAAAAGTTAAATCAAAATCCGCAGACAATAGATTCTCTTTATGAAACAGGGGCACGTTTTTTTCAGGCAAAAAATTATCGTCAGGCAGAGCAATTATTTTATAGGGCATGGAGTTTATATAAAGACAAAAAGGAATATCCCTTAAATTCTCTGTCTTTGAAAGAAAAAAAAATCAATCAATGCTTGTACAATGCATCCATATGTAGTATGCATCAAGAAAACTATAAAAAAGCGGTAAGAATGTGGGATATGTATATAAAAAGAACTAAGGTCTCATATCGAGAATATAAATATGCTCGATACTATCGTGGTATTTCATATTTTTATATGGGTAATAAAATAAAAGCTAAAGAAGATTTAAAATATTCTAGTGACTATCTACCCGACTCGGAGCTGCGAGCAAATGCTAAAAGTCTACTAGGGGTTCTTTAAGAGATATTTTAGGAAATTTTGTTTTTATTTTATTAAGTAATATTCTTGGACTGAAATTATCCTCTCTCGTTATTTCAGTGAACATCCAACTAGCACCCTTATTTTTTAGCTTCTAGAGTTTAATGAGTTGTTTTATATACTTTAAAACCCGAAAGTTTCAATTTTTGAACCACTCTTTTACTACGTTCAATTGTAATATCACTAATGGTTCTATAACCTGCTTTATATGCTAAATTATTTGGAGAGAGAGGCTCTGGTTTTTGTACTAAAATAAATTTTCTTTCTAAACCATCTTCTTTATAAAGTTCTATTAGGGCCTGTGCAGAAGAACCACTTCCAGCAAAAAAATCTAAAAATATAGAATCGACATTATCTTTGATCTCAAAATTCTTAAAAAGATATTTAAGAAGAGGGACAGGTTTAGGATTATTGAATATCTTAATACCATTAAATAAACGATAAAGTTGCTCTGTATTACTTTTCGTAGGATAGAGCCCAAGAAAGGTAACCAATTGTTTATTTTGCTTATACCCGAATAAAAATTCCTTACGAGCGGGGTAGGTGCTACTTTTTTCGGGGAAGATAATTTCATTTTTAGAAACAAATTCATTTAATTTTTTTTGAGTATATGGGGTTTCAAATTTATATATTTTATTTGTTTTAGGATCTCTAATTTGTCGCACAGGAAGCCCTTGCCCCTTTCTTTGCAGGTATTGTCGTTTCCATGGCCCTCGAGAGTCATGATCAGGATTATGAAAGCCCTTAGCCTCCCTTGGGACACCTTTAAATCTAAATTTATTTTTTGTTTTTGCATATGTTAAAATGTACTCATGATTCGAAACTAAACCATTTTCTCGGTACATACCTTGAGCACCTTTTGTTTGAGTCCAAATAAAAGTACAAATAAAATTTTTCTCTCCAAATACCTCGTTACAAAGCATACGTAAATGATGCATCTCATGATCATCTATAGAAATAAAAATCACACCATCCTCCCGAAGCAAAACTTGAGCTAAGAGTAAACGACTGTACATCATGCTTAACCATTGACTATGGGAAGAAGATGCTGTTTCAAAATTTCTATTTCTAACTGAAGCGCTACTTTTCCCTATACCCGAATTTTCTTTTTTAAAAACATCGCTATAAGTAAAATTTTTACCCGTATTGTAGGGTGGATCTATATAAATACATTGTATTTTTTCTTTATAATTTTTTGTAAGTATTTTTAAAACATCTAAATTATCACCCTCGATAATCATATTTCTATTTTTACTTTTATTTTTTTCTTGGCTTACACTACGTTTTACATCTTCCACTAAAGTATTGCTAGTGGTAGCTAAAGCTTCTAATTTTGCTTGTTCTTTACCAAACCATTCTAAATTCATTGTTTTCTTCATCCACATTTATCCTTAAAAATTATATTTTTTTATAGAACCTTAGACCATTCGTAAATTTTTATATGTTTTATCGCATACTTTGAGAAAATGAAAAAGCTATCAGTGTGCTATGTTTCTATGAGTTTAAGATGATATTTCGTTTATTTTTTCGTTTATTTTTTATTGATACTTTGCATATACCTGTAAATATGTGCACCTTGTACTTTCAAATCTATTTGTGAATAAGAAATGCTGTTATTTTTTCGCGAATATCTAAAAATTAAAACACTTCTTAAAAAAACTCTATTTAAGAAATCATCATACTTGCTACAATTTTTGAAAGAAGAATTAGAATATGTCTTTTGAAACATCCATTTTCAATTACAATCAAAACGCTTCTTTGAGCATACGCAAGAGCCTATGCACTATGCTCAATGTGGAATGGCTAAAAAATGAAATCGATTTGATTTTTCAAATCTGTGACGAACTTGTAAAAAATGCAGTCAAATCAAACTATAAATTTTTACTCATAATGCAAGAATTGGAAGCGTCTATTTTAGAACGTAACCCTCATATGAGCTTAAAAGATGTAAAAGATTGGCTACGAGATGTTTTTTTAAGTGGCTCCGAAGAATTAATTCAAAGACAATTACAGCATATACATGAACCGAACTCAATTATTCAAGAAGTAAATAAGATCATCCACTTAGAAAAAGATGCCCATAAAAGAAATAAAAATTCTAAAAAATATAAAAATATGAAAATTGATTCAAATTTTATACCCTTACTTAAAATAAGAAAATTGAGCAGAGAATATAAAATCTTTGTACATCTTAAAATTTATTGTACTGGCAATGAATATACTATCATGATTTCAAATGACTCGCCTATCCTAGAAAATGATGCTGGACGAATCAGAAAGGTTCGGGAAAAATTTGGAGAATACTACAATGCAGGAAGGCCTGAGGCTTTTTTTATGGATAATATTGATACGGGTGGTGGTGGACATGGCTTAGGGTATGCGCTCATAGATGCCATTCTTTTACAATTAGGCCTTGTTCCCGAAACATCTCTTTTTTTAATTCCTGGAGGTGGAACTGTCGTTCTTATTGTTTTACCAATAAAAGATCCTCGTATAAAATAAAAACTCACATCGTATCATCCTTTCATTATGCTCTTGTAATGAACCCTTATTCTTTCTAATATTTTTTATTAAAAATTTTAAGTTTCTTCTATATTTACCCGCAATCCTACAAAGCTCTACAGATACTGAGTCATAAATAAATATTTGACACAAGAGTTTATATATTTTTTTTCAATATTGTGCGTAGTCGATTTCATTTAGCCATCCTTGCCTCTTGCATTGGGGGTTTGTATATCTTTTTACTATGCAGTAGTTATTTACATGAGGGGGATCACCTCTTTCAATCTTATTCCCTTAACAAATTTTTTACTAAAAAAATCACACTCGCCTCCTATCAAGAAGATATAAATAAGTATTCTGGTGTCATAGAGCTCAAAGAATGCCTCAATATTCATAAATTTCAATCTATCAAAATTTTAAGCTTTGATAATTCTATATATGAAAATAAAAATATCTTAAATGAACTTTTACTTCTTAAACCTATATCTTATCTATCTATAGAAAATATAAGGTACTATGCACGTGGCCCTCCACCAATCACTTAAAAAATCCCACCATTGAACCAAATCAGCTTCAAGCTGAAGTAAAAAATTTTAGCTTAGCTCATACCGAGTTGTGTTAAGGTTTAAGTTAGAATGTAGATTATATTCTTATCAAAGAGATGTATAGATAGTGTTTTATTGTTTTGAAATTATAAAATACAAGGATATTAAAAAAGAATGATAAATAAATGTATATTGATTCTTATTAGAACCACTCATACTTATTTATACTCTGAATTTTACCTACACCTTCTTAAAGAAAAGAATACAAAACTATCATTCTTAAATCATCTAAAAATAATTCAGTCACAACTGCTTATTTTTTATGTTTAGTTTATTTTTAGTTTATAAATATGTTTAGAAAAAGTAGTTTTTTTTATTATTTTAGTTTTATATTTTTTATTTTAAATATAGAACTAATCTGGGCTCAAAATTTAAATCAACAGGATGTAAATGTAAATCAACAATCCACCACGAGGGATTTTGCAAATAATCCTCTGTTATCTTTGACTGCTGATATGATTGGGAATTGGGGTATTAAATCAAATAAAGCAAGTGAAGTCAAAGAAGAAATCGGTAGTCCAGTTTCATCTATATCCACAAATAATTTTTATGTAAGGTCATTGGAATTAGCTATTTCTGGAGATGTTGACCAATGGATGAGAGGAGTGGCGATTATTGCCTTTCATAGAGAGAGAGGGGGTGGAAATCATATTGATGTGCATGAGGCTTATCTAGATTTTATTCAATTGCCCGCGAATTTAAGACTAAAGCTAGGAAAGTTTTTTATAGATGCAGGTCGACTCAATTCAATACACCAACATGATTGGAGTTTTACCACTACTCCCGTTGTTCACTATGAATTTTTTGATCTTGAAGGAGTCGCTGATTATGGTGGAGAACTTTCTTATCTTATGCCATACAACTTTTATCAAGAAATCAAATTCGGTCTCTATAATGGGGAGGGGTATGGTGAGAAAAATCCAACTCAAAATCTCGACCCTTCAGGTTTAAATTCTCCTGCCCCTGTCGAAGGAGCTCCACCTATAGATGATGGTCATAATCATATCACTGAAATTTTCAGCGCTGCTGCCACTGATACCACTTCTAGCACTGTTACCGCCACAACAACTTCTACTACTCCATATCGTGGCAAAAAACCTAGCCCTATGATATTAGGTCGTCTTAAAAATTTTATACCCATAAATTATCAAACGGGTACTTCATTTGGTTTCACATATTTACGTTACAATCTAGATGATAATCCTAAAAATTTTTGGCAATTAGGAGGTTTTGATTTTATTCTCAAGAAAGAAAATGGTAAAATTTCTAATCTTGAATGGGGGAATGAGTTTTGGGGTCGTAAACAAGAAAGTGCGACAAACGAACCTGAAATTAAATATGGTTTTTATACTTACATAAATTATCACTTCAATTTTATCTGGAATATAGGAGTACGATTTGATGAATTTTTTCAAGAAAACTATTATCAAAGAGTTACAAATGAATACGTCTTTCGCAGGGACACTTCACAATCTATTTGGATAGGGCTCAAACCCTCCGAGTTTTCAAATTTTAAACTAACCTTTGAACATCAAAAATTCTTTAATCAAAATGATAATTATATTGTATATTTACAAGCCTTGTTCATCATAGGATTTCATCCTGCACATAGTTATTAAATGAATAAAAATGAAAATGAAACAAAACTATAAAAAAAATACCGTCTCCCTCCTCTGCCTCTTATTATTTTTTATTGTCATCTACACCTCTTCTATTCAAGCACAAGTAAAGATAGTAGCTACAACAAGTGATTTGGCTAGCATTGCAAAAGACTTAGGTGGGGAAAGTGTGATAGTAGAGCACCTAGCACCAGGAAATGCTGATTTACACTACTTGTCTGCTCGTCCTAATTTCATGCTAAAAGTAAATAAGGCGGATATTCTCTTTCTTATAGGTGCAGACTTGGAAGTGGGATGGTTACCTGAAGTTTTAAATAACTCTCGCAATCCTAGAGTTATCATAGGCTCTAAGGGATATTGCGATATGTCATCAAATATTCAACTATTACAAAGGCCAACGGGAACAATTACTCGTATGATGGGAGATGTTCACCCCCTAGGAAATCCTCATTTTTGGACAGATCCCATGATAGGGATAAAAATAGCTCAAAAAATGGTGCTCTGCTTAAGTGCAACAAGCCCTGAAAATAAAGATTTGTATAAAAAAAACTTAGCCACCTTTACGAAAAATGCAACAGCCCTAACCAAAAAAATACAGCTTCTTTTTAAAAAACATTCTTCTAAAAAAATTATTAGCTTTCATCAAGACTTTGTTTATATAGCAAATCGTTTTGGCTTAAATGTTGTAGACCAAGTGGAAGAAAAACCTGGAGTACCCCCCACCATAGCTCGTAAAAATACTCTAATAGAAAAAATGAAAAATCAAAATATCAAACATCTCTTTATAACTCCTTGGCAAGATCTTGGTGTATCAGAGAGTCTAGCAGAAAAGGCAGGGGCAAAGGTACTCGTGGTACCATTGCAAACAGATTCTATCCCCAATACAGAAACGTATTTTAAAACTATAGAAACATGGGCCAAATTAATAGATCAAGCCTTATCGAATTAATTAAAGTAGATTTAGGGTATCAAAAAGAAAGACCTCTCCTACATAATATTACTTTAAATATTCCGCGTAATTCTTGTATATACTTACAAGGAGTCAATGGGAGTGGGAAAAGTACTTTAGCAAAACTTTTTTTAGGAATCATCCAACCCCTATCAGGGAGTATATACATCTCTTACAAAAGGCCCGCCTATGTCCCTCAACACACCCACTTTGATAGACAGTTTCCTTTGTGTCTTTATGATTTAGTAGAGCAAGGTATCCCCCCCCCCTTACTCAGTTTTTTTACTTCTAAAAGAAAGGTTTCTCAAAGACGAAAAATCATTTGGGAAACTTTACAGCAGCTAGGTCTTAAAGAATATGCTCATTTAAAATTAGATCAGGCAAGTGGAGGACAATTACAAAAAGCTCTCGTTGCTCGCTCCCTCGTTGCAAATCCTGACTTTTTAATTTTAGATGAACCTTTCAATCATCTAGACCAAGCCTCTCGAGTACTTTTAGAAAACCTACTCATTAATAAGCAAAAACAAGGAAATCTTAGCCTGTGTATAATAGATCACAATTTACAAAATATCCAAAAAGAAAATTTTACACATAAAAATAAAAATGCCAAGGGGCTCGTACATCATTTAGAATTTACCCATGTCATTCAAATAGAGAAAAAAATAAATCTAAAGAGTTTTAATAGTACTACATTATGATTACAATAGAAAAAATTTTTTGGTATTTAAACGAATATAAATTACTCTTTTCTTTAAGTTTTTTTTATTTTATCGCCCTCTCTTGGAGTGGGTATTTTTTAATTTTAAGACGCTCTGTCATTTTTGGAATTACATTAACAAACATGGCGCAGTTTAGCTTTGTACTTGGAGCAAGCTTATATTCATATTATGTGGGTGATATTCTTGATCTCTTTCGTAAGTCAGAAATAAAATTGAATCATACTAAAGCTCTTTTAGAATTAGACTTCTTTATTTTGCCCATTTTCTTTATAGGCTTAGGTGGAATTATTTTTTTTATAGAAAAATTAGGAAAGCCATCAAAGCATCCGGAAATTATCCTCGCTTCTATTTTTATTTTTCTATCTGGATTAAGTCATCTGTCGTATCAATTTTTTCAAGTAACAGACCTTGTAATCAGTAAAGCATACTTTACAGAACTTTTATATACCCATCCTAAACTTCTATTACACTACTTGAAAATTTTACTGCCTTTACTTATTCTTTTTATTTTTTTAGAAAGACGATTTTTACTTTTGGCCTTTGACTCTACACAGATGCGTCTTTTAGGTTTATCAACATTTTTTTATAATTTTATTTTTTATACCCTAGTAGGTTTTTTTATTATCTTGGGCTTACGTGTGCTTGGATTTTATTTAAGTTTAGCTACACTTTTTATCCCCCCCTTCGTTGCCTTAAATATATTTAGAAAAAAAGAAACTGCCTTTATTATGACAGCCTTACTTACAATAGGCTTTATCTCTATAGGGTTTATGCTTGCCCTAATTTGGGATCATTTACCTACTGAACCCTTACTTATAGTAAGCATGGGGATTCTGGCAATACTTGTTAAATGTTTTAGTACTTTAATAAAGAGTACTCTCTTAAAAAAATAATTACTTCCTTTTCTTACTAAACTCTACTTTTTCTACTAATTTCGTCCTAGGATAAATTTTTTTGATGCGTCGAGCTATACGATGTGCATTTAAAAATTTATTTTTTGCAAGCAAAACCTCTATATGATTATTTTGAAGCAAAGGATGGGGATAGGTTAAATTTCTAAATAGTATCTCACTCCAATGCTTAGCGCCACTCTTAAAATAATACATACCTAGAAGGGCCCTAAGTAATAAATTAGAACTACATAAAGCTTCTATAAGATTTTGCAATTTCAAAAGACTAGGAGAACTCCCTATATAAATAAATAAGGTCCAATAAAGATAAGGGCTGAGTTTAAAAATCTTTTGGGAATCTAAATCTCTATTTTGCTTAATGGGATTTAAAATAAAATAATTAAATATAGTGTACCTTCGACGTACAGCGTTTTCAAACGATACAGGTGCATTCATATATCTTGCAAGAATCAATAAGGCATATTCTTCTTCTAATTTTTTCGGGAGATGAGGGGTATCTAAGCGAGCTTCTTTCAAGAAATGATTAAATTCATTTTGTCTTTTTACATGAGGACGAATTATTTTTTCTTTTTTATTTTCTTTTATTTTATCCCAAAGACTTCTTTTATCATCTTCTAAATTTAAGGAGGCAATACAAAATTCTTGTTCATACCATGTCCTTGCCCCTGGCCATGAGGAACTTTGGATAAGTCTCCGCAAATAGGCATAAAATTTCTGATTCCATAAATACGATTGCAATACGATATTCACTAAAAAACTTTTTTCTATATTTTGAAGGGCCTCAGTACGTATCGTTCTTAAAAGTAGGCGATTTGCCCTGTACAACAATCCATAATTTAAGAGTGTGGAATAAGAAAATAATAAGGTATCATAATTTTCATATTCAAGATAAGATAAAGTTTGTATAAGTTGAGAAAGGTAAGCCCTTTCATTGTTCTGTAAAGCGTATACAAAATTATAAAAGAGGCTTTGATTTTGGCTACTTTTGTCTTTGTATTTTTTATGTATCCCTTGTTGCAAATTATGAAAAGCAAGTAAGAAGTAAGAGCTAGGTTTTTCTATTTTATTTCTATATTTATTTGCTTGAGGAAAATTTTTTTGACAAGCCATTTCAAGAGCCACTATCTCAAAAATCTGTTCATTTTGAATTTCATATTGCAAAAAAAGATTTGCTACTTTTAAAATATTTTGCGTTTGCCCCTTCCATATCATATAATTTAAAAGGGCCTGAAAAAAATTTAAGGACCCAATTTTTTCTTGATTCAACAGTACAGAAGGATTTTCTAAAAATTCTATCAATAAAGTAGACATAATCCTTTCAGCAAGGGGCCAGAGGTCATAACGATATACAAAAGGCGCCTTCCAAAAAATATGTGGAAAGTAGTTAGGTACAATCCTGCCCAACATATTGACTTTATAGCTATGCTCTAATTGGCTTTTATTATGTACAAGATTTGAAAGCTCATTTTGAAAAAGGGAAAATGCCTTAGACGGAGCACTAGGGGCTATAATGGTACTCATAGTATTCAACTCATAAGGTCGGTATACTAGGGTTTTAGTTGTTTAAATTTTTAAAATTTTTATTTTTAAAGTAGTAAGACTATCATTCTACTTTACTAAGCTGAGTATAAATTTCACTCCCGCTCTCTTTAAATTTTTTACTCATTTCTCGCATCCCTACTAAAATTTCTTCTTTAACCTCATTTGCACCCTCACTTTGCGTCATCTCACGTATTTCTTGGCTTATATGCATAGAACAAAATTTAGGCCCACACATAGAGCAAAAATGAGCTAGCTTTTGAGCCTCTTTAGGCAAGGTTTCATCATGAAAACTTTTAGCCGTTTCGGGATCGAGACCTAAATTAAATTGATCCTGCCATCTAAATTCAAAACGGGCACGACTAAGAAGGTCATCACGCTCTTGAGCCCCTGGATGCCCCTTAGCTAAATCAGCAGCGTGTGCTGCAATTTTATATGTAATCACACCTGTCTTTACATCATTACGATCTGGTAAACCCAAGTGCTCCTTAGGTGTTACATAACAAAGCATCGCACAACCAAACCATCCTATCATTGCCGCACCTATACCACTTGTAATATGATCATAACCAGGTGCTATATCTGTAGTCAGAGGGCCAAGGGTGTAAAAAGGAGCCTCCCCACAAGCGCTAAGTTGTTTTTCCATATTGATTTTGATTTTGTGCATAGGTACATGCCCAGGACCCTCTACCATAACTTGGCAGTCATGCTCCCATGCAATTTTAGTCAATTCACCTAAGGTTTCGAGTTCAGCAAATTGAGCACGATCATTAGCATCTGCAATACTACCAGGTCTCAATCCATCACCTAAGGAAAAGGATACATCATAGGCCCTCATGATTTCACAAATCTCATGAAAATGTGTGTATAAAAAGTTTTCTTGATGATGCGACAAACACCACTTCGCCATAATACTGCCACCACGTGAAACTATTCCTGTTATTCTATTTGCAGTTAGGGGGATGTAGGCTAAGCGTACACCTGCATGAATAGTGAAATAATCTACACCCTGCTCTGCTTGTTCTATTAAGGTTTCTCTATATACTTCCCATGTTAAATTTTCCACCACCCCACCCACTTTTTCAAGGGCTTGGTAAATAGGAACTGTTCCTATAGGCACAGGAGAGTTGCGTATAATCCATTCACGCGTTTGGTGTATATCCTTGCCTGTAGAGAGATCCATGACCGTATCTGCCCCCCAACGTATAGACCAAATTAATTTATCCACTTCTTCTTCGATAGAAGAACCAAGGGCAGAATTTCCTATATTTGCATTTATCTTTACAAGAAAATTTCTACCTATAATCATAGGTTCGAGTTCAGTGTGTTTTATATTTGAAGGAATGATAGCTCTCCCCATTGCCACTTCTTGACGAACAAATTCTGGGGTAACAAACTCAGGAATACTTGCACCAAAGGATTCGCCATATTGGAGTTCTGTTCTTGCTTGTTCTAAGGCTATTTTACGTCCTATATTTTCTCTTGTAGCTACATACACCATTTCATCCGTTACTATCCCTGCCCTAGCGAATGCAAGTTGCGTAAGGCATCCATTTTCTAAAGGCGTACGTTTTTTATTCCATGCTTCTCTAATTTTAGGAAGGCCCTTTTTAATATCTATAGTTTGTTTAGAGTCAGTATAAGGACCTGAGCTATCATAAACAAGAAAGCTTTCTTTTGTTCTAGATTTATCTTGCTTATCTAAACTAAGAGATATTTCACGATGAGGAACCTGTAGATGAGAGGCATTGGGGTATTCCGGTGTTAGATATATTTTTTGAGAAGAGGGCAAAGGGCCTATACTTATTTTATTTGCGGAAGTTGGAGATAATAAATTTTTAGAGCTATTCATGATTAGCATATAGTATTTATCGCAAGTAAGTGCCAAGTTATTTTTATATTCCTCATTTGCAATATGCGAGTAAAAGCTTTCGTCGATGGCTAAAACATTTTGAAATAATCCAAAACATGAGTCGTAAAGGAAATTGTTACGACAACGCATGTGCTGAGTCTTTTTTTCATTCACTAAAAGTTGAAGAAGTATATAAAAATAAATATACAACAGAGGAGGTAGCACGAGAAATAATTTTCAATTGCATTGAAGGATTTTATAATTCTATACGTCGACATTCGACGTTAGATCATGAATCTCTATTAGGTTAGTTAAAATTAAAAAAAAATTGCTTAAAAAAACCCTCCACTTTTTGGGTAGAAGATGACTATTCATTATTAGGTCTAAAGAGCGGAGTCGTTGTGCAAGATGATATGCTTGCATCCCAAGTATAAAGTTGTGGATATTTGCTAGCCCCACGAAAGTTAAAGCAAGTACCAAGGCCTCTAATTGTTGCTCCAGCTGTAGCGTCTTGCATTTCTGCAGTCGCAAGACCTGTAGCTCCCGTGCCTGCAGAAGTAGCCCACCCTGTAGTCGTTGTATCCCAATAATTGTTTCTCATAATGACTTCTTCGGAAAATACCCACCCCGAAAACCCGCCTATATTATTTATAGAACCAAAAACTAAGCCTGTAGCATAATTATTCGAAATAGTTCCACCGCTTAGTTCTCCCATAAATCCACCTACATTAACGCCAAATCCTGTAACCCAACTAGTACTAGAATACGCATTTACTATGCTACCATCGAGTTGTATTCCTATAAAGCCTCCAACACTTCTACCTCTTCCTAAAACAGAAGTGCGGGCAACATAAGAATTCGTAATCTTACCTGCAATTTGTATCCCTACCAAACCACCTATGTAATGATTTCCTGAAACAAATCCAGTAGCATAGCTATTCTGTATAGTACCAAAATTTTTAGTCCCCACTAGTCCACCTACATTATTACCTGTTCCAATAACAGAGCCCATAAAATATGTATCTCTAATCGTACCATTTTGAAACCCCACTATCCCACCTGCATTAGAATTAGCAAAAATAGATTGATGAGCAAAGACAGAACCAGTAGCATAGCTAGCATTAATAATACCACGTTGGTTTCCCACCAAGCCACCTACATCATCTCTTCCTCGAATAAAAACTCCTTCTAAGGCCATCTGACTTATAGAGGCTGTATTTAAAGTGAAACCAAAAAAACCTATACCTTTGCGAGTAGGACGATTGATATAGAGGTTTCTTATAACAAAACCATTACCAAGAAAGGTTGCGACAAAGGGTTCATCGCTTGCGTCAAAACAAGAGTCATTATTCCCACAAGTTCCTAGAGGTTCCCAACCTTCTTCCACCCTATCTGCACCTATGTATGCACTGCCCCATTTTGTATTTGCAAAATCTATATCCGCGGCTAATTCATATCCCCAACACAAATCGTTAGGGCACCCACGAGAAACCCCTATACGACTAGCTTCTGTTTTCCTATTCGTACCTGCTAGGTTGTATCTTACGTAATTCAGTTCTTCTACAGAAAAAATTTCTATCAGACCATTACTATTTCTATCCGCTAGATAAACGGCTTTGAGGTTAATAGGCCCATTGGGCATAGTTGTAAGCAAAGGTGCGTTTCCTGAAACCGACCAACCTAATTGCATAAGGCCATCTAGATTACCACAAGCAGTATTTGGCAAAGTACTCAAATTTGCTCCAACACGTTGATGAATAGTGGCGGGTGCGACACCATCGCCACCATTACAATCAAAAGTTATAGGATAGTACCAAAGGGCATAGAGGGTTGTATCCGAAGCAAAACCTACTTTCTCTCCGGAAATATAGGTAGTACCTGTTCCTTCAGGATTTACTCCCCAACCAAAAAAACCATTATTATAAGAAGCAGATACAAAAACAGAACCTGTGGCACCTGTAATGGGCTGAATCGTAGCTAGGCTTCCAGCAGGATATCGAGTCGTATCATTGACTAGCCCTAGGCCCCCATTCAAATCATAGGTAATCCCATATGTAGTACCCCAAACTGCCTTGAGGGTAATGGGGGCTTTTGGCATGCTAGCAATTACTGGTGAAAATCCTGTAGTAGACCAACCTATTTGAATGTAATTTAGTCTAGTGCAACCTACACCACTTAAATGACTCAAATCAGCCCCCGTTCGTGCACTTGTCAAAGTAGGGAAATTCCCAGATACAACCCCGCCATTGCAATCATAACTTATAGGATAGTACCAAAGGGCATAGAGAGTTGTATTAGAAGCAAAGCCTACTTGCTCTCCCACATTGTAAAAAATCCCTGTCCCGTTAGGATTTAGGCCCCATGCAAAAAATCCATCTGTGGGAGAAGGTGAAGCGCTCACAGGTCTAGTTGCTCCTAAAATAGGAAGAATAGTACTGACTGAACCCGCTTCATATAATTTAAAATCCACTACAGATCCAAATCCCTCATTTACATTGTATGTAACCTGGTATGTGGTGCCCCAAGCAACGTAAAGGACGAGGGTAGAAACTTCCAAACTTAGAGTCTTTGGAATTACATAAGTAGTTCCTTCTAACATCCAATCCGTGCCTATGGGATTTTTTGAAGTAGACCAACCTAAGAATACATGTCTTGGTTTGGTAATATTTTGAGAGTTTGGAATTAGAATAGATGCCCCTGTGTTTATTATCATACTTGATGGTGGTGTCCCTTCCCCATCGTTTACATCGAATAATACAGTCATTTGTGCTTCTTCTAAAAGAATGGGCTTCCCCCCACAATTCCATTGTAGTATAAGGCCAGAGCTAATAAAAAATGTTAAAGATCCTAACTTCAAATATTTAGAAAAAATATATAAAAAATTTGGACTAAACTTTTTTTTTATATATGAAATACTCATTATATCTTTGAATAGACTATAAAAAAATATTCTCTTGATTTGCTTCATGATGTCTCTCTCACTGTTTTAAGATTTTTTAAAAACCTCTTAATAGATTACGAAATTTTTCTTAAAACTTCTAAACATATTGAAGCGAAAAGATAGAAATAAAAATACTTCATCAATTTTTTACATAACACGTTACCCCTTGCCTATACCGGCAAGGGGTAGGGGCGGCTTGCTTCCTTTTATAAGCCCCTGCTTGCCCCGCCTAGCGGGGCTTGCCCTGCAAAGGGCCTAGCGGGGCGTCCTCGATGTTAGCTTCGCTAACATTCTTGGATGCGCACCCCGCGGGTTTTTGAGACTTAATGTTTTAGGGAACAAGCCCCGTGACGAGTGAGCCTAGTTTAGATAAAAGAAATCTTACTAATACAAAGCCTTGTCCTCGCCCGCGACAAGTGAGCTACATTTATATAAAAAAAATTTTTGATATTACAATTTTTTGAACCACATACCCCCAAAGGGGACAAGGACACATAGGGTGTTTTGCTTGTGCCATGAGTGGTGCTTGTGCCGATACCTATAGGTACTTTCAAAAAATCGACGGACACGGCGGGGATGTAGGCGATGGAGTACTAGTGTTTTTAGGGAGACTTTTTTATATTAGAGCCATCTTGTACGCATACAAGATGGCGTTTAGAAAGTCTCCCTATGACCCCCTAATTGCCGACATGGCCAAAACTTCCATGTTTTGGACACGTCGGGGTGTTTTCCATTTCCTTCTTTAAAGAATGGAAGGAAATGGAATGCCTCGAGGCATCGCTCCCTCCATGGAGCGATGGAGTATTATCAAAAATTTCTTTATCTAAACTAGGCTCACTTGTCGCCGGCGAGGACATAGCTTTTGTAATACTAAGAGTTTCTTTATCTCAATATGGCTAGTACGGTTATAGCGGCAATGGGACACTCGTCTTGAGCAAAGCGAAAGGTAATATTGATAAAAAATGCAATATAATGAATTATACGACCGTATTATCCTCATAAATGAGGATAAATGTCTCATTGCCGCTATCACAATAAAAGCCTCGTTGGTACAGGAGGCAAGAAGACAGCTCTCATCTTATTCAGATTTAGTTTTGTATTCATTAAAAGTAAAATCAGTGAAAGAATTTATTTATTTTCATTCAATTTTCTTTTTAATTCTTCCAATTGTTTTTGTAATTTAGCATTTTCTTTATCTTTCTCTTCTAATACTTTATCTTTCTCTTCTAAAACTTTTGCATTCTCTTCTAATACTTTTGCATTCTCTTCTATTACTTTTGCATTAGCTTGTAAAATTTTATCTTTCTCTTCTAACTTTTCAATTAAATCTTCTCTTTGCACATTTAAAGTACGCCATGCTTCTTGCTCTATTTCTAATTCTTTACGTTCTTTTGGTTCTGTTCCTACATAATGCAAAATATCTGTTATGATTCTAACTTCTTCTATATCTGTTGGATGTGAAAAACTTTTAGTTATTTTCTCATCGCCTGCAAAATTTCTTTGTTCAAACACACTCAATAATTTATCCAATCTTGTTTGATAACGGTCGGTGATTCTATCAACTTGAACTATAAAACTATCGTGTGTTAATTTCTCAACAAATTCGGATTTTGTATCAATTATCTTCTTATTTACTAAATCTTTATAATTTCTTTCTACTTTTATACAAGCGGCATCTATCTCAGGAAGTTTAAAGCCCAAAATATAAATAGTGGTTATGGGTAAGGTAGTTTTTTTATTATTAATAACATCTTCTTTGCCATATTGACTTGCCAAATAATTTCTAAAACGCATTATATCAAATTTACTGTTTGCTTTTTGAATTTCTATGAGTATTTTTTTATACTCCCCTTTTTCTGTTTTAATGGTAACTATAAAATCCAGCCTAAAAATTGCAAATCTTGCTTCTTTTGATTCTTTTGATTCATAAGTAAGTTCTTGAGGTTTAAATTCAAGAGATGCTATTCCTTCTTCCAAAAGGGTTTCGATAAAAAACTTGGCAACGCGTTCATTTTCCATCATTCGTTTGAAAACGACATCATATATAGGATTTGCAATAATCATGTTTTATAAAGATTTTAATAACTTAATTAATAGTGTCTCTTTATCGCTAAAAGTTGCATATAATTATTTTTGTAAATCGCGAAATACGGTAATGATTCGTTTATTTTGATATTAAGAATGGAACTTTAAACGCAAAGTTTTAGTAAAGAATACAAGGGTTTTAACCACATAGTCACATAGACACCTAGTAACATAGAAAACATAATTTAATTAAGAAAGTATTTGAGCCCTCGTTCTCACATGCGCACCCCATGTTTTTTTTAGTAACTCTTGAAGCACCCCAACACTACCTCCACTCCCGCCTCAAAGTTATCCCACTGCCGCCACAAATAGATATGTATAATCGTCAAGCATAAAAACTCGGCGGGGTTTATAAAATTGGCTTCTTATTGTTGAAAAAAGGTATTGTAACGTCGGCTGGTAATCGCTAATTACTATTTTTGGGAGCGGGTAATCACATACCACAATTTTCGGGTGAGTATCACTTGCTACGTATTTCGGGCGGGTAATAAAAACCTGCCTTTTATCGTGCAAAATACGCTATTGTATAAATAAAAAAACGGCGAGTTTAGCAATCCAGCTTTATCTAAAAAACGGCGGGTTATCAAATTAAACACCGGTTTTAGCAAAACGGCGGGTCATCAAATTAATCCATTATAAATAAAAACCCCTAAAGGACTTCGCCCCGCCTTTTCAAGTGGGGCATCTAACAATATACTTTAATACAAGTAATCCTGTTCCAATTATGACTTAGTCTCTATTAGGTCCACCTAGCAAAGTTGTAGTACAAACTGATGTACTTGTATCCCAAGTGTAAAGCTGAGGATATTTATTAATGCCCGGAAACTTAAAACAAGCAAGAGCAGGAGAAGCACCGTTTAACAAACTAGGAAAAGTACCACTAGTCGCCTGCATTTGTGCAGTTGTGAGACCTGTAGCACCAGTAATTGAGCCACTTCCAACGCCTATCATTCCACCCCTCATAGAATCCCAATAACTTGTTGTAACAGTAGCAGAGACAGCACTCCCTCCTACTAATCCTCCTGTGCTTCCTGAAGTACCAGTCACAACCCCTGTGGCATAGCTGTTGCTGATAGAGCCGGTTGTGTTACCACTGAAAACACCAGATGCCTGAACTCCGACTAAACCACCTGTGAAGTTGGCTCCAGTGACATTACCTGTGGCGTAACTATTTTTAATGATTATAGGAGTTGTATTTCCTTGAGCACCTACTAAGCCACCCGTAGAGTCTTTACTACTTGTTACATTACCCGTTGCATAGCTGTTGGTAATATTATTTTTAAATAATAAACCTACCAAACCACCTGTATTAGTTACTTCACTTATTACGTTACCAGTGGCATAGCTGTTCATTATATCAGTTCCATTCCCAACTAAACCACCTATATTACCATTACCATTTAATATCTGATTAAAAGTTGTACCCCATACAGTAGTTGCACTGTGACAATTGTTGACAATACCAGCTATCATTTCTCCAACCACACCTCCTACATTTTCTCTGCCATAGATAATCCCTGTAGTATATAGCTATTGCTCAAAGTACCTCTAGAATGTTGTCCAACTATTCCACCTACATATCTAAAACCATATACTTTAATTGAAGTGAGAGCCACTTGATTTATGTTACCAGTCGTAATACCAAAAAGACCTATCAAAACTTTATTAGTTTTATTTATATAAAGATTACTTATTGTATAGCCATTTCCTTCGAAACTAGCTGAAAAAGGGGTATCATCACATCCAACTCCTGAAGTTACAAAGGTACAATTCCCTACAGGAACAGGCTCCCAGCCTTCTGCGACTTTGTCTGCACCCACATAATTTTCACCCCATTTGCTTATTCCCAAGTCAATGTTTGTGGCGAGTTCGTAGCCTCTACAACTATTACCAGGGCAACCTGTAGTTACACCAGCGTCACTAGCACTTGTTTTCATGCTGGTTCCTGCTAAGTTATATCTCATATTATTTAACTGTTCAGCTGTAGAAATTTCTATCAATCCATCGCCATCAGCATCTACTATTTGGTAAACAGCTTTAAGAGTTATGGGTCCATTTGGCATAGTGGTGATGTACGGTGCATTTCCAGTTGTTGACCAACCCAAGATATTTCCATTGCAACCTGTAAGAGGCAAGTTAGTTAAAACTTCTCCTATTCTTGCAGAAGTTCGAGTAGGAAAGCTTCCTGAAGCCGTTCCCTCGCCACAACCATAACTTATAGAATAGTACCAAAGGGCATAGAGGGTGGTGGTGGAAGCAAAGACTTGGTTTGTTTCTGCATTGTACGTTTGCCCCGAGCCATCAGCATTTACACCCCAGCCAAAGAAGCCATTATTAGGGCTTGCAGAGGCATTCGCAGGTCTATTATTATTATTTGAACCTGTAAGGGTAAGGGCACGAAGGGTAACTTCAGATCCTGCCACTCCCGAACTAGCATTAGGAGCAGAACCGACACCGTTATTCAAGTTGTATGTAACTGTATAAGGTGCCCCCCAAGTTGCATAGAGGGTGAGGGTAGTGGCTGAGGAACCCTTACAGCGGGAATGATGTAAGTATTACCTGCTCTAACAAAATTAGCACCCGCATTAGTACTTAAAGTAGACCAGCCTATGAAAACTAAGGTACCATTTGTTATACCCGCTGGCAAGCTAGGCACAGTAACTGATTCCCCTACCCTTATGGTTTGGTTCGAGGGAGAGTTACCACCTATCCCCCCATTCAAATTAAAGCTAACAGTTACTTGAGCAAAACAAGAACCCCCTGCTAAAACAAAGCCTGTATTGCAAGAAGTACAAGCACCTGCTGAACCAGAGCCATCGGCACAAGGGAAGGGGCACCCGGGATAGGATTACAAAGCCCCCCTGATAGTTGAAAGCCTGTATCGCAAGAAACGCAAGCACCCACAGCACCTATACCATTTCGGCAGGTCGCGACACCAGGGCCAGTTCCGCCTCCTCCACTACTTCCTCCTCCGCTACTGCAGTCTACGAGAAGGCTAGCTATGCAGAGCATGAAAGCTAGGCCTAAGATTTTACTATTTTTTATTAACTTAAACATATTTTTTCTCCAAAATTTATTCACTATATTTGTATCCCTATAAAGCCTAGCTAAAACCAAGCAAATAAGGACATGAGTCCCATAAATACCGGGGGGGTGAAAGTAAAGAAGATTTTTTAGGGAGACTTTTTTATATTAGAACCATCTTGACGCATACAAGATGCCCCGCTTCGCGGGGAAAGTCCCCCTATTAGAACTTCACGGTAATTTATAGTGAAGCCTCACCTCTTTAACAAAATTATTTCTCCATGAATGCGAGCGACTACCTAATATGAATAAGGTATTCCAAATTACAAAAGTAATCAAAATCACATGAAATACATATTTTCTCAAAAAAGAGTTCTTTATCTTTTGAAAATAAAAAGGATAATATAACACCATAGCCATAGCAATAGTAGGGAAACAAATAATCAAATGCCAGTGATTAAATTCTGTAGGAGATAAACAAGCACTGACTATCATTGCTAAAAAAAATAAGGCAAAATAATTTTCAAAATCAAGAAAATTGTTTTCTACCCTTCTTCTTGAAACTACATCTTCTTTAGAATTTTTGAAAAGCACTAGTTCTCTAATCGAAAATCTTTTTCGAATATCTTGTAATTTATTGTATAGAACATAAGTGCTAAAAAAAAGGCTCACGCTAGCAAAGATCCATTTCAAAATATGAAAAAAAACATACAAGATATAACTAAAGGGTTCAAAGGAAATCCAACTTGTGTCTATATCTGAAAAAATCGCTGTCCCAAAATAAAATGAAGCCATCCTAAAAAAATAAATGATAGCTTTCATGACAGGATATACTAAAATAAAGTTACGACCTAAAAAAAAATGATTTTGAGAATTTTCTAAGGCCTGTGTTTGCGATGTAAGAGTTTCATAAAAATAGGGTATGAGTGATAGAAAAATGATTAGGCTTGCACAAAAAAAAGCAAACCACTGAATTTTGATCTTCCTAAACAACCATAAAAAGCAAGAAGCAAATAAAAGGATTATAGCAGAGAGATGAATTTGAAAACAAAAGCCTATAAGTAAAAAATGAACTAGGGTTGGTATAAATTTTTTTTCTTTCATCAAAGTGAAAGTATAAAGGTGTAGGCTTGCAAATAAAAACAAATATGCAGGATTGTAAAATTCAGATTGCTCTACCCTCCATGAATTAAGCCAAAAAAAAAGTGCAAAATAAGGATAATGAAATTTATCCCCCAAGCCAGATCCCACCTTACGTAATAAAAAATACGATATGATTTGTGTACAAACTAATACCAAAAGAGGCGCTAAGGGGGATAAAAACAAAAATAAAGGGACACCCGTTATTGCAGTCAAAAAAGAGCCCGGGATTTTACCTACTCTAGAGGCTTCATTCCCAAAATGGCTCCATTGATGCTCAAAGGCTAGTTTTATTGCCTTATCCCATATTTGTACATTGTCATAATGTAAAGCTTGAGTTTGCAATGAGGCCCAACTAAAAAAAAGTCCGAGGATAAAAATAAACAACTCACTCCATATGTTTTTTTTATTTTTTAGCATAAGACTTTGATGGAGCTATTTCAATTTCATAAATAAAGTGTTTCCTATCATAGTCTAAAGAAGCTAAATAAGCAAAAGCATCTTCTTGTTCCTTGCCATAAATAGGTAATATAAAAAATATCACAAATACAACTAGCAATACCCAATAGATTGTTAGTTCTAAAAAGATACAAATTATCTTTGAAGATTTGTATCTTTTCTTGAAGCCCTATATAAACAATTTCCCAAACCCCCTATGCTTATTTTCATCTCTCCCTATTCTATAGAATATTGATAAGTTATAAAATACATAATGATACAAATACCAAGTAGCCTATATACTTGGAAATCTTTTATTCTTACTTTTTTGTCGACATGATTAACTATTTAAAAACATTGTTTCAATATGGAATTATTAACTAACCTTTTTCATCTTGGCATTTTTGGCTTTGCCTCATTTTTGTTTACCTACGCTGTTACACAGCGACTACTTTTAATTTCTAAAGCACAAACTGCTGGGAAATTAGCTCCCATAGAGAAAAGGTTAAGATCTTTTCTATTGAATGTAGTTTTTCAATTTAAATTATTTAAACATCCTTTGCGTGGCACAATGCACGCATTTATATTTTACGGCTTCTTATGTTATGGTATACATACAGTGAGTCAAATGATAGCTGGAAATGCTTGGTATTTTTTTCTAAAAGCAGGCATTGACCCCTATGCGTTTAAAATCACAGACTATATCTGGCTAGGTTTTTCTTTAACAAAAATACAGGCTAGCGTCGCACTACTTGGGTTACTTGCCTCGATAGTCTTTACTTTTTATATAATGCACTCAGTAAAGATAGGTAAGCATTTCAATTGGCGTAAGAATGCGGCCTTACAATGGTTTTTTCTCTTAGTACTAAGCTTAGAAACAGGTGCCCTATTTGGAGTGCTTACAGGCTCTGGTACACATTTTTACGAATTAGTGGTAGAATATTTTTCCGTGCTTGTTCTTTTGGGTTTAGCTTATTTTGCTTACAGACGTTGGTTACGCCGAGCTAAGGGACTTGATGTACCCTCTACTCAATCAGCTATTGTTCTTTTACTTATAGCCACTCTTATGCTCTCTACCTTGGTAGGTGAGGCCGCTAATCTAAAAATTAAAGGCAGGAATGGTGAAAATTGGATAGAAACTCTCTTTTTGTTTTTTTTAAATGGCTTAGGTGTGCATAACACTTTTACTTCTATTGCAGTACGTAATTTTAGTTGGTGGTTACATATTTCTACAGTGTATGCTTTTATGGTATATGTACCCCTTTCTAAACATTCTCATTTAATTTTTGCCCCCATTAACTTTTTTCTTTTAAAAGATCGTCCTTGGGGACAACTTTCTTTGCTCGATCTAGAAAATGAAAATACTGTTTGGGGTGCTGCTAATGTCGTACAACTACAATGGACTAGTTTATTAGACAGTGTTTCATGTATTGAATGTGGTCGTTGTACCATCGTTTGTCCCGCAAATCAAACGGGTAAACCCCTAGACCCTAAAAAGATTATGGTAGATATTAAGCATTCCATGATAGACAATAAGGCTACTATGCTACATTCTGAAAATGCCTCTGCTTCAGTAGAAAATTTAATAGGAGAACCTTACATATCCGAGGAAGAGCTTTGGGGTTGTACTTCTTGCCATGCCTGTGTTGAAGCTTGTCCTGTGGGTAATAATCAATTAGATGCTATTATAGATATGCGTCGTAATTTAGTTCTAGCAGAATCAAGGTTTCCCACAGAATTACAAACAGCATTTACAAATATGGAAAACCAATCCAATCCTTGGGGTATTAGTTCTGCTTCTCGTGAGGAATGGTGTGCTGATCTTGGCGTGAAAAAAATGGCTCAGGATTCAAATGTGGATGTCCTTTATTGGGCAGGTTGTGCTGCTTCCTTTGATGAAAGAAATAAAAAAATCGCTCGCTCCTTTGTGTCTATTTTACAAAAGGCAGGTATCAATTTTGGGATTTTAGGGAATGAGGAAAATTGTACGGGGGATAGTGCTCGTCGTGGGGGGAATGAGTATCTCTACCAAACACTAGCCCAAAAAAATATAGAAACCTTTAATAAATATAACGTCAAAAATATAGTAACGGCTTGTCCTCATTGCTATAATACTTTGAAAAATGAATACTCTCAACTTGGGGGAAACTACAATGTAAAACATCACTCTGACTACATTGATGATTTAATTCGCGATAAGAAAATACAATTAGATAAAAATAAAATAGAGGGTATGAAAGATAGACGGGCTACTTATCACGACTCCTGTTATTTAGGTCGTTACAATGAAATTTACGAAGAACCACGCACTCTTGTAAAAAAGGCCTTAGGAATGGATCTAGCCGAACCTAGTGATACTAAAAGAACCTCGCTTTGTTGTGGGGCGGGGGGGGCACAAATGTGGATGGAAGAAAAATACGAGCGTGTAAATGATAAGCGAACGGGCCAATTGGTAGATACAGGAGCAGATACGATTGCCACTGCTTGTCCTTTCTGTGTGACAATGATTTCTGACGGAATTAAAAATAAGCATTTGAGCGATGATATAAAAGTTCTAGATGTTGCCGAATTGGTTGCAGCAAGCATGGAAGGAGGAACTGAAAGTCTCCCCCTTGGTTTTTCCTCTCGTAAAATTGAGGCACGTCATTGAAAACTAATACAGCCAATAAAGATACTGATGATAAAAAATGGTGGGGAAAATTAAAACCTCCTATCCCTTTTTTATCAGTATATCCTCCCCTTTGGCTCTTTTGTTTTTTACTCTTTCTGGGAGTGGATATTTATTCCAAAGTTTGGATTACAAAAAACTTAAACTATAATCTTAGTTTTTCTCAATACAAATGGGTACCAAAAACAGACATAGTAGATTTAAAGGCTTTGGGAGTGCATCCTAAAGCGAATGGTCAAAAACAAATTAACATACTAGGTGATGATGGAAAGTTTTTGAAACTTCGTCTAGTTTTTAATGACCGCTTTATCTTTGGCTTGGGACCAAACCTCCCTTATTTAGGATTTTTCCTAAGCTTTTTTGCATCTTGCTTTCTCGTTTTTTTTCATTGGTACAATATGGGTTTAGGAAATGCCTTTGCATGGCTTTTAGTTTTTTCTGGTGCCTTTGGTAATTTAACAGATAAGATGTTTATTAAATCCTTAAGTACAAGAGAGTGGCGTTTTTCCCTTGTACCTATGGAGGGTTATGTTTCAGGTGTAGTTGACTTTTTAGAGTGTATTTGGTTTGGACTTTCTCAATATCAAGATACACCGTTGTTAAATTTTTTATCCATGAGTACTTGGCCTACTTTTAACATTGCAGACAGCATGATACTTGTAGGTTTATGTATTCTAATTTTTACTATGCCAAAGGTAAGTAAAGTATAGGCTTAAAAAAAGATTGCTCTAATTTTATCCCTAAACAAGAATTACTTGAATATAATTTTTGAAGTAAATATTTTCCCTTGCTTACTACCAAAATAAAAACAAACAACTAAGGCAGTCTCTTTAATACAATTTTTATGTCTATTACCCTACTCCTCTTTGCTTTATTTATAACTAGCTATAGCTGTTACCTTTTTATAGCCCTCCAAAAATTATATAACGTAAAAAATTTTAATAATAAAAAGTTAAAAAAAAATCCCCTCTTGAATGTACTTCAGGGATTTTTTGAATTTTATAAAGTTTTTTGTCTTACCCTATCGAATTTGCGTAATAATTTTTTATCTAAAAAAAATAGTTATACTCTACTTTTATATTTAAACTTAAATTTACTTATCCCAGCTTGGGGATTAGGATTTTTTATTAATAGTGACGGAAATTATATAATCGTCATTCTTTCTATTTTTGCAAGTATGCGATTATATCAAGCATCATTCAATAAAGAAGAGTCTAAATAATTATTTCTAAAAACTTTTCCGAAAAAAATTTTCTTAGAAATGAGTTTGGCAGATACTGTTGGGGTGAATTGAGGCTCTCTCTATTTGAGTGTCTTCTACTTTAAAGCATACATACCTGAAAGTTTTATTTTTATATACAATAAAATTGTTGCACTCTTTTTGTATATTCATGTTTGAACTTATTAATGAAACTATAAATACTTGGAGCATCTCGTATTTAGAACAGTGGCCCTTAGCCTTAGGATTATTCTTTATCGCTGGTATTCTAGCCAGTCTTTTCCCCTGCGTTTACCCACTTTATCCTATTACAGCAGGTTTTTTGCGTAATCGTTCTTCTGAACTTGAAGCAAAATGGAAGCACCCCCTAGCTTATTGGATGGGAATGATGCTCGTCTACCCCTTTCTAGGTGCCCTTGCGGTATTAAGTGGGGGGGCATTCAACTCCCTTATGCAAAATGGCATAGTTATACTTTGTATAGGGTTTTTATTTTTATACTTAAGTTTTGTTACATTAGATTGGGTGAGTTTGCAATTTCAATTTGGAGATAAATGGAATCAAAAATTAGTACACTTTCAAGGTCTACCTATTAGTCTAATTATGGGGGTTGTGTCGGGGCTTGTGTCCTCTGCTTGTGTGGCACCCGTGCTAGTCTCTATGTTGCTCGTACTAAGTCAAAAAACAAAACATCTAAACGTATTAGAATTGATGCGAGGTCTTTCCCTTTGTTTGTCTTTTGGGGGTGGGATGGGGTTTCTATTTTTTTTAACAGGCGTATTTGGAACTCGCTTACCTCGTGTGGGGCTATGGCAAAAAGGTATTAAAGCTATTTTTGCCTTATTGATGCTAGTTGCTTCTATGTATCAAATTGAAAAGGGGCTTAAAGTGCTACATTGGGATGAAAATTCTATTCTCCCTTTTTTAAGTAGCCTTATTTTTATTTTTCTAGCTAGCTTTTTACGGTATCGTTTATTCAAAACTCATGGGGCATCCTATAATACAAAGGCATATCTAGTAGGAGACTACTTTAGATTACTCTTATTGAGTTTGGGGATATCGTTACTCGTGTATGCTTTTATGCTACAAGCAATAAAACAAAACTTTTCATCTCTATACAAAAAGCACTCTATGAACTTAGAAGTTTTAAATGAAAAAGATATAAATAAAGAATCTAATGAAAACTTCTACGAAGAAATAGGTGGGCTTCATTTTTATCGTAATTATAATTTTGCCTTAAAGCTTGCTCAAAAAGAAAACAAGAAGATCTTTATAGATTTCTTTGGAGAGTGGTGTACAAATTGTGTCGCTTTTAATAACGATTTAAAAAATTCTTCTGCTTCTATTCTACCGTTAAAAAAGACTCTCTCTCAAAATATTCTCGTAAAAATTTATGATGATGATGATATTTTTAATACCTTCTCTAAAAAAGAAAATTTTTCTGAATTAAAGATAGGTCTTCCTTTTTTTACTATATTAGATTCAAAGGGAAACGTACTCTGGAAAACCATTAACTACAAAGATTATAAGGGTATGATACAAGCACTCAACCAAAAATAATCATAATAACAATGGTAGGTGAAATAAAATATATTTTATTTTTGATATCTTATTATTTGTTTTCTTGTATCTACTAAAACTTTCTCTAAATTTTATTTTTAATCTTACTTAAAGAAAGCTATTGAAAGAATTGAAGTCAAAATTCAGTAACCTTTTAGCTCCATGATTTTAATCTTTAATTCCAATATACTTATGTAATTTCCGTAAGGGTGCGGGAGCCCACCAATTCAATGATCCAGCAATCTTCATTAAGGCGGGCATAAGTAAAGCACGTACAATAGTTGCATCTAGAAGAATCGCCATCACCACTCCTAGACCAATCAATTTTACACTTGTTACACCACTTGTGATTGTACCCATAAAAGCAACAGCTAAAAGTAAGGCGGCAGCAGTAATAATATGTGCCGAACGTTGCAAGCCTAGGGCTACTGAGCTTGTAGTATTTGCTCCTAAGTCATGTTCTTCTTTTATGCGAGAAAGTAAAAAAAGTTCATAATCCATAGAAAGGCCAAATACTAAAACAAAAATAAGTACCATAGAAGTTGTATCCAAGTTTCCGGTTACAGTAAAATCACCTATAATTCCCATCAAATTTCCATTCAAAAAAATCCATGTGAGGGCACCAAAGGTGGCGGCCAAACTCTGAATATTTAAAAGAATGGCCTTAATAGGAAGGATGATACTGCCAGTATAAAGAAAGATAATCACAAAGGTTGCTAGCATAATCCAAATAGAAACAGGTAAAATAAAATTTACAACACCCATTTGTGAATCATGATATTCAGCCGCCGCCCCACCTATTATAGTCTCAGGTACTGGAGGGGGTATGCTTCTTAACAATCGAATGAGCTCTTGTCCCATGGAAGTACGTGCCTCAACATTTGCGATGACTATAAAACGCAAATCTTCTTTACTTTTTAGAGTTGCTCCAAGAGGGTTTACTCCCACCAAATTACCTTTTATATAGATACCTTCAGAGCTAAGAACCCTTAGTATTTCATTTTTATTCGAAATTTCTTTGGCATACATTTTTACAGCCTCTTCAAATGTTTTAGAGCCTGCTCCCTTCATAACAATTTCAATGGGTGTAGCTTCTTTACCTGTAAATTTTTCACTTATAAATTTACTAGCGATGACAACCTGTTCGCCTTTGGGTAAAACTCTCTCATCTAATTGACCAAATTTAATATAACGTATGGGCAAAGTGAATATAGAGAGCAAGAGCAGTGTGCCAAAAATAACAAACCAAGGATGACGCATCACAAAAAGGGCAGTGCGCCACCACCATCCCTCATCTTTCTTTTTTTGACCTACTGCTCTAATGCGTAAGGCATTGATATTTGGGCCTATTATAACAAGCAAGGCGGGCAAAGGGAATAATGCCCCCACTACAGCTAAAGTTACCGCAGAAACCCCTGCATAAGCAAAGCTTTTCAAGAGATACTGCGGAAAAAGAATCATGCTCAATAAAGTAAGGGCTACAGTAAGACCTGAATAAAAAACAGTTCTTCCCGCAGACTCTACAGTATGTAGTATAGCACTCTCTAAACCTGGTTTACGATATAATTCTTCACGAAAGCGATTTACGATTAATAAGGCATAATCTATCCCTAAACCTAGGCCTAGGCTTGTAATTAAATTTAATGAAAAAATAGAAAGGTCAGTATAAAAACTTAGCACCCAAAGGAAACAAAGAGATCCTGGTATTGCAAAGCAAGCAACGACAAGAGGGGTTAGGGCAGCAATCAAACTACCAAAAACTATGAGCATGAGAATAATAGAAATAGGAATAGCTATTAACTCTGCAAAAGCTACATCTTTAGTAATCCTATTATTGATAGCATTTTTTATTGGCCCCTCCCCGCTCACATAAATTTTAAGCTTAGGTAAAGTTTTTAACTTCAAAGAAATTTCATTTTCAATTATTTTTGTAATTTTATTCGCTTCTTCAATTTTGCTCGGCTTTAAATATATAAAAATATAAGCCGCCTTGCCATCTTTGCTCTTTAAATAGTTTTGATACCCCAAAGACCAGTATGAATTTATTTTTTCCACACCCTGGATCTTAGAAAGGAAATCTACAAGGCCCTTTACATCTTGGACTGTTTTTGGCTCATCTATTGTTCTTTCCTGAAGGGCTTCGACAACACAAACAATCCAAGGATTCTTTGTGTTAAAGTTTTTGCTTAGCTCTTCATTTACTTTTTCGCTATCACTCCCCGGATCGTTATATCCACCACTAGAGAGCTTTGGTATCAGTTTCACACCACCCACGGAAGTGATTAAAATAAAAAGCAAAGATATAATTAAAACTGTTTTAGGGAAATGATATACTAGCTTCCCAATTCTTGTGAATATTTTCATCCCATTAATTTATTTGTAAGTAAGTGTTTGAAAACTCATGATTTATGTATACTAAGATTTCTAATGAAACATCATATTCATTCCAAAACCTAATAATTGCGAGTTAATCTGGCGGGGGGTATTTTCAAAATCATTAGCTAGAAACTTAACGCTATCATTAAAATAAAAAATAGTAAGCCCCATATTAAAATGAGAATTTATAATCCAATACTTCCCTATATCAAGACCAAATCCATAATTCCCTACACCTGAAATTTTGGCAGTAGCTTTATCTTCAATCTTATTACCGTCAAAGTCTGTTATGGAAGACGAAGCAGAATAGTTCCCTCCTAATACGCTTCGAACTGAAAGGCCTATATTAAAATTAGAACCAGTAAGAAAACTTACCCCCACTATAGCCATATACTCATTTAGACTCACTGATTGCACATTACCCTCTGCATCTTTAGTATTGCCTGGAAGCTTATAAATAAAACCCACCCCTAATAAAGGTACTATAGACGAAAAGGCCCACCCCATGGAAAATGAGCTATAGACACCTATACTTCTATACGAGTTTGCAGGAATAGTAGCCCCCGTTATCGGATTACTGCCCGTTCGATCAGTAATAGTTAATTGACCACCTCCTAAAAGCCAATTCGAATAAAAACCATTCTTTGTTTTATCTGTATCACTTTCTTTATCTTTTTCTTTATCAGGTTTTGCTTCTTTCTCACCTTGAGGTTTATTAGGATTGGGAAAGGGATCAGGCTCGGCCTTATTATAATTTTCTCTTGTTACACCCCCATTATTATCAAAGGGTTCAGGATTTAGAGTAGGTTTGGGTCTTTCTATCTCTTGTAATTCCCCCATCTTTAAATCATATACCTTATCTTCTGGTACATAGCGTACGGTACCTTCCCTTGTTTTAAATTTATAGCGATTATTATATTTTCCTAAAAAGCGACCATGGAGCACCTCACCATCTTCTAAAAAAAGTTTGTCTGCCCTTAGGGGTAAGGCTAAGCTTAAAAGTAATATAAAAAAAAGAATTTTATATATCTTTAAACTGAATTGCATTGGAAATCTCTAAAATAAGAACTTTGGGGCCTACATATATCTTTTCGACGAATTCCCCTTACTTCATATACAAAATCTACCGTAAATATCAGCAATAAATTAAGAAAAAAAACCCATTCGAGACCGTTGCAAGGCATATAATTAAACGAATTAGTAATAGACACAATGTGACAACTTGCCCTGAACAAAGCGGAGGGTAATGCGGGCGAATAATGACTTATATTGCATTTTAGAACCGTATTACCCTCATAAATGAGGACAAGCCCCCTGAAGAGGGCCTTCGATGGGCAAAGCCCCCCGCGAGGGGGGTCACATTGCGTCTTGTAGTATAAACTAATTTCATAAAAAATAGACTGTTTTAGGTAGTTTTGTTTATCCTCGCAAGAGGGCAACGCTCTCGATTTATGAATGCTTAAAAGATAAAACCTTATAATCTTGAAACAAGATACACAAACAAGCTGAAAGGGGAAAGAAAGCTCATACAAATACAAGGCTTACCTTAAAATTTATCTCACATATGTACGAAACCAAGGAACGGCTGCACTTATGAGAGGGCAGAAAGAATGATTAGAATGTGCCGCCGGGTTACTAGTCGAGGTGCCTGCTTCCATAGGCTCTAGGGCACCTGTGGGGACATTAGTAACGTTATCCCTTGTGACTACTGTCAAATTGGGTGCAAGTAATGTTGCAGTATTCGTGGACGCTATGATGGTATCCAACTGACAATGATATAAGCGGGTAGGGGTTTTTATATCTACTGTAGTAGGTGTGCCAGAAACTGATGGCCATTTTGATGAAATAAGGCTATTATCTGAAAAATGTTCGTACATACCGAAAAAGGCATTGTCTGTCACGGGACTAGTACGAGGGGGGTAAATACTACCTCCGTCTAGGGCCATAAGAAAACTCGCAAAATCACCAGTATGCAATATCGAGGGTATGGGCCTATCAGCACTGTGAGTCGCTGTGACCCAAAGATTTCTAAAATTATCAGTAACTATACTGCTCATGCGTACAAATTGTCCACCCGTACCATCCCTATTTTTTGGGATAGTTGCAAAGGATAAACCCGATAAACCTACCCAATCCATAGGATTTGATATAATTACATTTAGCTGGTTCAAATTATTTGTTCGGGAGCTAATAGCAGGGTACACCGCATCTCCATAATTTACGTCTGCTGTTGGTGAACTTATATTTCTCCCCGATTTAAAAATATCATTATTTGAGAACGAGTAATTATAATTCCTTTTGTAAGCAAAATAAACATTAGCTATAAAAGGTGGGGCAGCAAAGTACTCACTACCAAAAAGCCTACGTGCTGTTAAATTTAGATCTATGGGTGTAGCACCTGGGGCACTTGCCGTAATCTTATAGTTTACATCACCTAAACTTTCAAAATATCTTTGGGTAGCAAGGGCAGCATAACCCCCTTCAGAGTAACCCGCAAGAAAAAGATAGGGGTTTCCTACTGCATCTAATTTCTGCTGAGCTATGTTAGTGGTACGAATGAGATTCCTGAAAGTATCAAGGGCTACCCTAGCGTCAAAGACGTAGTACTCAGGTATAAAAGAAGGATGAAGGGGGACAGCATCCCTACTCTCACCAAAACCAAGGTAATCAGGCATAATAACAATAAAACCGTTCGTTGCATCCAACAGACCCTCACAAACATTGCTTACTAGTGGATCGCAATTACTTGGAGACTCCAAGTCGCTAAACTGGGTTCCATGAAATTTAAGAATTGTAGGAAAAGTAGGTTCAGGTAAATTTGCCCCCGCTGGAACCCTAGGTATAAAAACCCTAGCAGATTGCATATATGTTCTACCTCTGTCATCAGAGGCAATACGATTCACGTCTATGACCCCAGAACTTGTTGATGGGTAGGTAACAGGATAAGTTATTTTGATAACATCTACATCATATTGTATAGGTTCAAAGTTATTTTCTTTAGTCCCTGCAACATATTTTACAGCATTATAGATACCACTTTGGAAGTTAGGATTATCGTATAGTAAACTCAAACCGAGCTTTAGTGTACGGGCAGTAACCCTAGAAGCACTTGAGCCAGAGTTAGTAGAACTATCACCACTGCTACAAGAGCTAAAGATACTCCCCATAAGTATGAGAACTAGGCCTAACTTTATTTTTTTGCTTGAAAAGATTTTGCTTTGAAACATAAGTTCCAAAAAATAGACCTAATAAAATCGGTCTATTTCTTAATCATTTGCTTCAAAGTATTCTAAAAAAATAATCTATTTAGAATTATCTTCAGATAACACAGTTTGAAAATTATGCCATGATTGCCTAACCACTTCTTTGAGATTTTTAGAAAAGATATTTTCTTTAAAACGTTCCGCATTTCGACGGCAATTTTTTGCTATGAATTTTTTTTGATTTTTTTCAAATTCGAGGACTGCTCCTTGTATACCTTCTATGCTTTGTTCATTAAAAAATAGCCCCGTTGGGGTTTTATGTTTCAAATTATAAACTGTTTCCAATGAACCACCTACCCCATAAGCTATTACAGGAGTGCCACAAGCCTGAGCTTCTACAGGTGCAATGCCAAAGTCTTCTTGGGCAGCAAAAATAAAGGCCTTAGCTGATTGCATCCACCCTACCAATTGTTCATGCGTTTGATAGCCTAGCAATTGGACATTCGGGGGTAATATTTTTTTAATTTTTTCAAAATCTGGGCCCTCACCAATTACAACTAATTTCTTTTCTGGCATTTTTGCAAAAGCTGAAACAATTAAATCTACTCTTTTGTATTGCACAAGGCGAGAGGCTGTTAGATAATAATCTTTCTTTTCTTCACAAAAATTAAATTTTTCAATCTGCACAGGCGGATAGATAACCTTTGCCTCCCGACGATAGTACTTTCTTATCCGTGCCCTCACATATTTAGAATTACATAAAAAGACATCCACTCGATTGACCGTACTCAAATCCCAAAGCCGCATATAATGTAAAAGTAAACGAGCATAGATACTTTTAATTCCTTTCATGAGACCACTATCTCGTAGATAAGAGGCCTGCATATCCCAAGCATAGCGAATGGGTGAATGTACATAACTAATATGTAGCTGTTGGGGACTAGTTATAACACCCTTGGCAACAGCATGGCTACTCGAAAGAATGATATCATAAGCAGAAAGATCAAATTGTTCAATGGCAAGGGGCATTAGACCTAAGTATAGCCTATATATTTTTCGGGAAAACGGCATTTTTTGAAGAAAAGACGTTTTTACTTTTTTACCATTCAAGAAATCTCGTTGCGAGGGTGGCAAAAAATCAATAAGACTAAACAAGTCGGCATCAGGAAAGGCTTTCAACATCTCCTCAATCACACGTTCAGAGCCTGTATAGACAGTAAACCATTCGTGGATAATCGCAATCTTTGGCATACTCTTATCTATGATCTATGATTTATGAAACATAAGGAAATTTCCATAATAAAAATAGTATACTGATTACAAGTCAAGGGGCTACTATCAAAGAACTTTCTCTATTTATGAAAGTCCCTAGGCATCTTTTTATCGATGCGACCTTATCCCTTTCTATCTGATTCAAATGGTGAACACCTGAAATTTTTGTATTTTTATGTCTACGACCTCTTGAAATGGATTCCTTCTTATCATAAAATTACAAGGAGGTATTCTTGTACCCCCTTGCTTTGTAAACTTAAGATTTATTTTACGTACGTCAAAAACCAAGGTATCGCGGCACTTTTCAAAGGGCAGAGAGCATGATTAGAATACACAGGAAAGTTAGAATCTGTTGGTAGAATATTCGTGGTAGTACCGCCCGTAAACTCTAGCCTGCCCTCGGGATGATTTGTAACCCCTATATTTGTAACAACTTGCAAATTTGCCCCTGTCAGACCTTGGGTATTTGCAAAGGGTATGCTCGTGTCAACACTACAATGGTATAAGCGTGTGGGAGTTCTCACACTTGTCCATTTTGATGTTACAAGGCTATTCTCCGAAAAGTTTTCATAGATTTGATAAAATGGATTACTTAACTCAGCATTACGCCAAGGATAGAGAGTATAATTTTGCAAAGCAGTGATAAATCCTAGAGCGTCTAAGATAGAAGGAGGTGTTGCTGTGGTGTTAATCCAAAGGTCTCGTAAATTAGAAGAAACTAGTCTATTCATAGGTAAGAAGAGTCCACCCTCGCCACTTAAAGTTCGGGGTTCCTGTTGGAGATTTACTGCAAGGCCAGAAATAATTGGAGTTACCCATTCATTAGGATTTGATATGATTACATCTAAACTATCTATATTATTTAACCTAGAGCTCATCTCGGGATAAAAAGCATCCCCATAATTTATGTCCGTTTCCAAAGAATGTATATTTCTTCCTGAATTAAAAATTTCGCTGTTTGGGAAATTGTAGCCATAGCTTCTTTTGTAAGAAAAGTAAATACTTCCTATAAGAGGCGGGGCGGGGAAATAATCACGACCAAAAATTCTTTGAGCCGTTAGATTGATGTCAATAATAGAAGCACCAGGGGCACTCGCGGTAATTTTATACCCCGTCCCCTCGCCTAGACTTTCAAAATATCTTTGTACGGAAAGGGCTGCATAACCCCCTTCAGAATAGCCCCTTAGAAAGAGATAGGGGTTATTAGAAGCATCTAATTTTTGTTGTACTATATTTTGACCGAGGGAAGAAAGCAAATTCCTTGAAGCATCAAGGGCAGCCTTAGCATCTAACGCATAGTATTCAGATATAAAAGAAGGATGGAAGGGCACAGCATCCTTACTCTCCCCAAAGCCAAGATAATCAGGCACAACAACGATAAAGCCATTTGAAGCTTCTAATAAACCCTCGCAAGGATGTCTATTTGCACTCGTACAATTACTTGGTGAATCTACATTTGTTTTTGTTTTTGTTTTTGTTTTTGTTTTTGTTTTTGTTTTTGTTTTATAATCGCAAGCTATACGTTTTCTGCCTTTAAGCTTACAATTATTATGAAACGATTTTTTTTTACAAAATAAACCAATTTTTTTTATTTTTACTTTTTAAATCATGTGTCCTTACTGCCTTCATTTTATGAAAAAAGTTAAAGCAATACATCGATAAAAACTTAAAATTTCCCTTACTAAATCATATCTAAGATTAGAAAAAGCTTATACAAAAATTTCATACCTTGAAAGTATTTTATATATGTATACTCCATCTAATCTCATAAAGGCTTTGGTTTAAATAGAGTTGACAATATAGAGAGCTTATCCCCTATAGAGGCATGTCAGAAATCGAAACAAAAAATATATCTTTTAGACCCGATATGAGCGTAGGAGATGCAATGCAAGTTCATCCCGATGCAGGCTTAGTTTTTTCTAGCTACCATCTTGGTGGATGTTCACATTGCTCTATCAATGAAATGGAAACCATAGAACAAGTATGTCAGGGCTATGGTGTACCTGTAGACCAGTTGATAGAAAGTTTAAATAATCTTTTAGAAAATGGATAATGTAGACTGTATAGGATAATTTTTTATCCCACTAATTACTCAAAAATACCCTATATTATACATGTAGACCCTACCTTTATTCAACTAAGGCAAAGTTTTAAAGAATAACATCATAAATATTAAAAAGGTGCCCATTCGATTCCAAAAATTTCTACACAAACACATTATCGACGCAGAACAATTTTCGAGAGAGGATTTAGACACTGTAATGCGACTTACAGATGCAATACGAAATCGTCTAAAATTAGGTCCTAAGAATTCAGGCCTTCAGAATTTACTAAAAGATAAAATACTAGCTTCTCTTTTTTTTGAATCTTCCACGCGTACTCGACTCAGTTTTGAAACAGCCATGTTAAGACTTGGGGGCCAGGTTATCACAACAGTAGGCTTTCAATTTTCGTCTATAAATAAAGGGGAAACTTTATACGACACGATGAAAATGATTGAGGCCTATGCTGACATTGCTGTCATACGTCATCCCTTGGAAGGTTCTAGTAAAGATGCCTCGATGGCGGTAGACATTCCTATCATCAATGCAGGTGATGGCACAGGCCAACATCCTACCCAAGCCCTTCTTGATCTTTATACAATACATAAAGAAAGGGGAATCGAAAATAGAGGCAAAGGGGGTGAAAAAATGAAAGTCGCGTTTATTGGGGATTTGAAATATGGTCGCACAATACATAGTCTTATAAGACTTTTATTGCATTATCCTGTGGAGTTGTATCTCATTTCCCCTTCTGATTTGAATTTGCCTGAAATGTATAGGCAAGATTTAAAGAAAAAAAATATTTTTTTTATAGAAAGTGATGATTTAAATCTAAGCCTAGATTGTGATGTGATGTATATAACACGCATCCAAGAAGAACGCTTTGCTGAACGTAAGGACTATGAACGATTAAAAAATTCCTATAACATAAACAAAGCTTTTCTTGAAAAATCTAAAAAAAAGCCCTTAATTATGCACCCCTTACCACGAATCAATGAACTCAGCACAGATGTAGATGCTTTGCCCAATGCTGCATATTTTCGCATGGCAGAATATGGGGTGAATGTACGCATGAGTATTTTACTCCTCATACTACAAATAGAACTTGAATCAATATATGAATAAAATATAGAAAGTGAATAACATTCCCTACCTGCATTCTATCCAAAAAGCTGAAATTTGAAATTTACGATGAAGATGAGAATCGTATAAAATTATAAAGAATACCTTTTGCATCTATTTCCTAAAATCATCCTTGCTATTTGCTATTTTACTTGAAATATGTTACACTTCTTTCCACTTAACTCTTTACAAAATAAAAGAGAAATTATAACCATGAGTCTTGTTGAAAGAATAGGAAGAAAAAAACAGATAATAAAATCTGAATATAGATTATGGAGAAAAGTTTTTCTATGTCCTCAAATGAAGTATCAAAATGGAATGAAAAATTTTCAAAGAGGCCTATCCAGGATGTTTTAAAATTTGCCATTGATACCTTTGGAAGCAAATTGACCCTCGCATGTAGCCTAAGTTTAGAAGACTGCCTACTCCTACATGAACTAGTACAAATCAGCAAAGAAATTTCTGTTTTTGTTTTAGATACAGGCCGTATGCATGAGACAAGTTATCAAACGCTAGATACATGTCGTGTACGATATGGGGCCAATATTCAAGTCTACTTTCCTAACACAAATCAAGTAGAGCATCTGTTACAAACGAAGGGGGCCTTTTCATTTTATGAATCCTTAGAAAATAGAAAAGAATGTTGTCATATTAGGAAAGTAGAGCCCTTAAAACGTGCCTTAAATGGGAAGGATGCTTGGATTACAGGCTTACGAAAAGAACAAGCCCTCACAAGGGCAAATTTAGAAATTTTTGAGATGGATACAAACAATGCAACGAGTCCAAATCATGCTCTCATAAAGATTAATCCTCTCATACATTGGAGTTGGGAACAAATACTCCTTTATGCTAAAGAAAAAAAGGTTGTTACACATCCCCTTCACAACCAAGCCTATCCAAGCATAGGTTGTGAGCCGTGTACAAGGGCGGTACAAAAAGGTGAAGATCTAAGATCAGGGAGATGGTGGTGGGAGGATGCAAAAAGCAAGGAATGTGGCCTTCATCTAAAATAGACCCCTAGGCTTATCTTTCTTACCTATTTTCAAAGCATGAAAAAAAAATATACCCATGTCGCTACAAAAACACCTAAGGGTCTTGTTAGCCTAGTTGGGGCAGGACCCGGAAATCCTGATTTGCTTACTTTAAAAGCAGTTGAGAAACTAAAAGTAGCAGAAGTTGTTTTATACGACCGTCTTATAGATAAAAAAATTTTACATCATGCAAAGAAGGCCCTACTCATTCCTGTGGGTAAAAGATTAGGAGCCAATAGTACTGTCAGACAAGAACGCATTATACATCTTATGATTCGATACAGTTTAATGGGAAAAAAAGTTGTACGACTAAAGGGTGGTGACCCTTTTGTATTTGGACGTGGGGGGGAAGAGTTACTCGCCCTAGCAGAATCTAAGATTCCCTTTGATGTGGTGCCCGGTGTGAGTTCTTTTTATGCGGCTCCTGAAATGGCGGGTATACCTATTACGCATAGAGGTATTTCTAATGGCTTTGCTGTTTTTACTGCAAAAAGTAAAATAGAAAAGAACTTAGAAGGAAATGAAAATATTCTTACAGTAGATTGGCATCTTGCATCCAAAATTCCTACTTTAATTTTTTTAATGGGTGTAGCAAATCTTAGCCTTATCGTAAATTCATTATTAGATAATGGTCGTTCACCTAAAACTCCTATAGCCATTATTTCTAGAGCAACCTATAAAGACGAAATAATCATAGTAGGGACTCTAGGGAATATCTTATCTAAAAAGATAAAAGTTTCTCCACCATCAACCATTGTAGTAGGAGAGGTGGTAAAAATAAGAAAAGAACTGTTTTCAAAAAAAAGATTGAAAATAAAAATAGAAGAAAATTTGAAAAAGATTCTTTAAAGAGTACCTTAATCGTTAATTATATATTATTAAAAATGAATCAACATACCTCTTTGGGGATGAGAATTGGTATTTCATAAAAAGATACACCCCTCGACTAGGTATTCAATGAGTCTCATTTAAAATAAAGTGGCAAGGGGGCTAAGAAAGCATAGACTAAGAAATTGAATGAGAATAAGAATACCCTGCAAAGGTTCTATTCTATACTTAGACTTATAAAAATGGTTCGCCATCAAAGATGCCCATACTAAAAGAAAATTTATAAGAATAGGAGGGCAGAAGAAATAATTATAATTACGGTAAAAATCAAATCTTGAGAAATACTCTGTCAAAAAAATAAAAAAGGAGGTGGCAATTCGAGATAATTCTGCAAAAAACATAAAATGACCATCGGAGAGAAGGCCTAAACTCAAACCACCTACAAGTAGGGGCATAATAAGACCAGAAAGGGGGACAAGTACGGCATTGGCTACAAGAGAAGAGTAAGAATATCCTCCAAACCATACGATAATGAAAGGCAAGGTAAAGATCCCTGCACTCACACTCATGCAAATATTTTGCCAAAGAGGATTTAGAAGTGGAAGGCGAAGACGTTGAAACTCCTTTAGTAGAGGTTTATAAAAATAGAATATCCCCATCACTGCTGAAAACGAAAGTATACAGCCCGCACTTAAAAAATCTTTTGGATTTAAATAAGCAACAATGATGGCACTATTAAGTAAGAGATGGGTAGAATTTATTTTTCGATGAACAATATTTTGCAAGGCACCTATGCAGATAAAAATAAAGGAACGTAAAAGTGAGATGGGGAAGGCGAGTATATACATATATATAAAACAGGGTACTAAAGGTAACACTAAGGTGAATTTATTTTTCTTGCCTTTAAAATAGGATAGGGGCCAAAAAAACCAAACATACACAAGGGCTAGATGCATTCCACTTGCAGCAAAAAGATGCAAAATACCTAGTTTTTTTGCCTTATCTTTTAAATCAGGATCAATATAACTAGCCCTACCTAAAATTAAACCAAAGGCTACGCCTTTTTCGTAAAAATTAAATTTTGCCTTAGATAATATAGTACTTAAAGTATTTTGAAAGCGACCTCTCATATCTAAATGCCTACAATTTCTTTTATAAAAATTTTTACGGCGAAAGTACACTATACTTTCCATTTGATTAGAGCGTAAATATTCTCCAAAGGAATTATTAGGTATCCTGCGAGGAAGGCTCATCTTTTCTAATTTCATCCAAATTCTACAACCACTTGCAAGATAGTTATCATCACCTTTGAAATACACCCCTATTTTGGAGGATGATTTTATTTGATTGTATTGAATTATATTTCTAAAAGTTAAATCTTTCTTTTCTGCATTTAAATTTTGTTTTTTATTTACTCTTTCATATACAAGTTTATCTTTTTGATAGGCTTGATTCAATTCTACTTTCGTTAAATAGGTTCCTGGTTTAATCACAGATTCTATATCTATTCTTACATAATACTTTAATTTTTTTTCACTTCTATTCGCCCCTTGCTTTTTATTTGAAAGATTATTCTCCTTTAAGTTTTCTTTCCATACTTCAGGAGGTAAGGGTGATGGTGGTATTAAAGCAATACGTATCCCCAAAAAAATTAATAGAATGGGTAACCAAAACCATAATCTAGTTTGCTTCAATATACTTAAAACTAAAGTAAGATGAAACGTAAAAATTCCAATCCAAAAGAAAAAAAGGCTAGGTTGTATAAGATTTTGAGTTAACCCTACACACATCAAAAAAATAAAAATAATTTTTACAATAATAGAAATCATAATCTATCCTTGAGAATATTGTAAGAACAAACTTTAAGATACTTTAGGAATAAAATTTTTCATTCCTAAAGTATCTCCTACCAAGAAATTGTTACGTAACCATCAGAGCCCTTTATTGCAGGATAAAGATTTCCACCTATCCTATAACCACTTTTACCATTGTTTGATCCGGCATGACCAAAAGATTCACAAGTACTATCGGGTATTGTACCAGTAGCTGCTATCCCTCCCCTTCCACCAGAATGATACCCTCCCGACTCACCTCCTTGACCATTACCTCCCGATGCACTAACCAAAAATTTATTATTCAAAAATTCATTACTATAAAACAAACTAGTTAATCCACCCGCACCACCTCCTCCTCCACCAGCCAAATTTTTATCAGAACCATGGTCTCCTGCCCTACCATTCATGGTGTCTAGTAAATTTTCAACGATGCCTGAGAAACCGCCTGTACCTCCTGGGTTATTTTCTCTTCCTCCCGCACCCCCAGGTTCACCCCCTCCTCCTATAAATAACTCCAATGCACCTTGATTAACGTCTATACTACATTTCACAAGTTGACCTTTCAATGTTTCAGTACTATCATCTCTTTCTCCTTCATTACCATAATTTGCCTTTCCGCCTCCTCCTCCACCGCCTCCAGAAAGCTCAACTTTTACATTGATTACATTTTCTGGTATAGTAAAAGTCTGTCTTTCTTTTTGAGCAAGTTCAAATTTCTTTTTGCCATTAACATAGCTCACTAATTTATAAGTTGCACTCCAATCATCATTGCATTCTATTCCTTTTGTATCCTTGCAAGCCTTAGCTTGGAAATAAAAATATTTCCCTTTTTGTATGCTCAATCTAGGCTTATTATTAAAAGTTAGAATTGGCTTAGACCAAATAATTTCATTCTTACTATTAGAACTCCCTACCCTGTACCAATAACTTTTATCCTCTATCTCTTTTTCCCAAGACAAGCTTATGTATGAACACGACACACCACCGGTACATTTATCTAAATCCGACTTTAAAACATCTCCTATAGCATGAAAAACTAATTTTGGGTGCTCAACACTTACAATCAATTGTTTTTGATTTTTGAGAACCTCGCCACAAGGAATATTTTCTGGAAGAAAGGAACAATTGTATTTTAATAAAAGGCGACCCTCAGCATCAAAAGTATTCCAATCCCAATCAGTCTCTGTAAAATTTATTTTTATAGCTTCTCGATCAGAATAGTTTAGCATATTCATGTTTTTCCGTATTACATTCGAAGAAGAACCCACTCCAAAACCTTTATTAGAAATTGTATCGAAATAATAATTATCACCTAATATATGATTATCACCACTACCAAGCACTCCAATCATACCTCCTGAACTACTACCTATCACAATTGCTGTTGAATAATTATTTTCTATACTAGAATTATCCTTAAGCAAACCAACCACCCCACCCACTATTTGAGTTCCAACTACTTGACCACTCGAATATGTATTTTGAATTTTACCTCCATTGTTAACTCCTACTAGCCCACCAAGATAAGAACCACTTGAGTGTGCTTCTATTCTAGAAAAAGAGTTCATTAAAACTCCTTGTCTTTGCTCGCCTATTATACCACCCACATAATCACCTCCCTGTACAGTGCCTGTAACATAACTATTCACAATTTGAGGAGTCGATGTTCCGTCCCCACTCATCATCCCAACAAGAATACCACAATTATTTTTTCCTATAATTTCAGCAGAGAGCACTCCTAAATTATTAATTTCAGCATTACCCCCTATTCTACCAAAAAGAGCTTGGCCATCACTCAATGTATTTTTTATATATAAATTTTTTATGACATGCCCATTCCCTTCAAATTTACCTAGGAAAGGAGTATCATTCTCATTCCCACATACATCACCACCACAATCTCCTATAGGTAACCAACTCTTTTTAATTGTGCTTACACTCAATTGAGATGAATTTAGGGTAGCCCCTTGCGAAAGACTTTTACTTAAGAGCTTAAATTCACCAATTAGATTAAAATCTAAATCATTCATTAATTTATAACCATGACATCCTATTTCAGGACAACCCGTTGTTATCCCTACCTCTGCTTTACTCATGTCTTTTGTTTTATAACTTGTGCCTGATAAGTTGTAGCGTATATTTTCTAAATCAGTAAAATCATATATTTCAATCAAACCATCACCATTTAAGTTAGCTTCAAAATTTTGTACTACTTCTATCGACTTTTTTAATGAACCCATACGTATTTCTATAGTAGCTGTACGCTGCCAAGGGTTTGGATTTGCCAAAATTTGATATGCAATGCCTTGAAGCGAGGTTTCTTGAAGAGGAGTCCCTTGAAGAGAACTTAAGGAAACCCAATCTAGCGTTTTTGTTATTTCCCAACTTCCACTAGTATTCAAAACGATAACATCACTAGCACCTCTCCTATTAGAAATTATTTTTTCTTTATTGATCTCTAAAAATTCTATCCCTGCCTCTGGAATGGTTTCATTTACTTTATCATCAGCATAATCTGTATAGACCACGCATTGGTAGCATAGCATTAAAGTACTACAAATCATAGCCCTATAAATATTTTTTATTTTAAAATTCATCATAATCCTCCACTTGTATTCTTTCAAGGTCAGTAAGTTTAAAAGAGTTGCAGAATTATATTTCCATAATCATTCTTTTTCTTTATGAAAATCTTACAAATAGTTTGCTAAGAAAACTTGTTTCAAAATTGTGGACACGTATTCACATAATTTATTTTTTTAATTGTTCGTTAATAGATTGCTTTAAATATAAAATACATAATAATATATTGATAACTACTTTATGAAAACCCTAGTCCAAGCTCATATACAAAGAAGTATAGATACTAAAGTACAATTACTTCAAAATGAAAAACTTATAGGGAATATAGTCGAAGGCGGAAAACTTATTTCAAATAGCTTTAAAAATAATAAAAAACTCCTTTGTTGTGGAAATGGTGGTTCGGCAGGAGATGCTCAACACATCGCTACAGAATTTATTATTCGTTACACAGGGGCACACAAACGTTCCTCACTTCCTGCAATATCTATCTCCACAGATACTAGCGCCCTTACTGCAGCGGGAAATGATTTTGGCTTCGACTATATTTTTTCAAGACAAATCGAAGGTCTAGGCCAAGAAGGAGATATTTTACTTGCAATCACAACTTCTGGCAATTCTAAAAATATAAGAGAGGCCCTTTCCATATCCAAAGCTAAACATATGAAAACTATTTTACTAACAGGAGGTGATGGTGGTGATATTATGCTAAATTACAATAAAATAGTAGACTTGTGCATTTGTGTCCCTGCTACAGAAACTGCACGCATACAAGAATGTCATATCATGATAGGGCAAATATTTTGTGCCCTTGTTGAAAAAGAACTCTACAATTTAGGATAATTTTTGATAAAACACTTAGAAAATGAATATGAATAAAATATATACCGCCGCCACCTCTGATGTATATGAATTATATGAAGAGGCAGTACAAAATGTAGAGTTTGAAGTAGATTGTATTTTACGTTTTTATCGTAAGTACAGAAAGAAAGAACCCCTGAGCCTTAAAGAAGATTTTTGTGGTACCTTTGCCCTTGGCTGTGAATGGGTAAAAAGAAATTCTAAATATACAGCTATAGGGGTAGATTTAGACTCTAAGCCCTTAAATTGGGGACGCAAACACCACATGAGTAAACTCAATCAAGATGCCCTATCAAGAACTAAAATTTTTCAAGCAAATGTACTCGATGTAACTCGTCCTCAAGTAGATTGTATAGCAGCGTTTAATTTTTCATATTGGATATTTGAAAGACCCGAATCACTATTACTTTATTTTAAAAAGGCCCTCATGGGTTTAAAGAAAGATGGCGTACTCATACTTGATGCCTTTGGGGGCCCAATGGCTGAAGAGGAACAAGAGGAAGAAAGGGAGTGTGAAGGATTTAAATATGTTTGGGAGCATGCTTATTTTTTCCCTGTAACACGAGAGATGGGTTGTAAAATACACTTTCACTTCAATGACGGAAGCAAAAAAAGAAACGCCTTTACCTATCATTGGCGTTTATGGACTCCACCTGAATTAACAGATCTTTTAAAAGAAGCAGGCTTCAAGTCTGTGCACTGGTATTGGGAAGGCACAGATCGTAAAACAGGTGATGGTAATGGGATTTTTAGAGAAACTAAAAAAGGAGAAAATGCACAAACTTGGATTGCTTATATTGTTGCTTTAAAATAAACTTTATTATAGCTCTCTATGTCTCTCCTTCTTCCAAACGTATAGGGAAATACTCGGGTATACGAGCAGTGTAAGTAACTTCATACATGGGGAGGGTGATTTGATACGCATGCAACAGAAGGGGAATTTTTTTGCTTCCTATCTTTTTATTTTTTATTTCATCCCTATATTTTGAATCTCCTAAAATGGGACACCCCTCTTCTGAAAGATGCACTCGTAATTGATGCTTTCTCCCTGTCAAAGGAATGAGTTCAATCATATGTTTACCTTCCTTGCTTTTAAGAAGTTTCCATTTTGTAACAGCATGTTGACCCAATTCTCCTTTTTTTGCTAGTCTTATTTTTTCAAAATTACTTTTTTCTAAATCATCTTCTATGCCTTCTCTTTGGAAGTAATCTTTGATCAAATGATTTTCTATCACCCCATGCTCACCTGTTTGAGAATAGGGTATTTTTTGAGTTATCGCAAGATATTTTTTTTCTATGGAATGCTCCCTGAATGCTTGCGTTAAAAGTTTGGCGGTTTGATAATTTTTTGCCAGTACTAAAATCCCAGATGTTTCCTTGTCAATGCGATGCACTAAACGAAATTTCAATTCTGAAAAAGATGTTTCTTTGTTTAAAACTTGTAGCCATCTATCTACAGATACAAGCACATTTGTCCCTCCTTGAACAGCCAAGCCCGATGGTTTATTTAAAACCATATAGTCATCTTCTTCATGAATGAGAATTTCATTTAATGATCTCTTTACGCTTTCTATGCTCTCAAATTCGTTTTTGATTTCTTTATTTTGAGGAAAAAAATGCAAAGGTGGGGTTTTAATTTTATCACCATGTACCAAGTTGTACGTATGACTCACTTTTCTTCCATTCACTTTAATTTCTCCCTTACGCAACCATTTTTGTAACAAGGAAAAATTTAAATAGGGATGTTCAAGATGAAAGTATTCTTTAAGAGTTAAGGGCTTCTCTCTATGTTTATAAACAAGTATTCTCATAGCCTATTTACTGAAGATGGTTCCCATAATAATCATTTCACCTTGTAAAATTAAAAATAACTAAGATTAGGTAAAACTATTTTTAATGTTTTGGTAAAATAAATATAGAAGCCTTTGCTTTAGGCTATTTTAAAACTCGTTTTAAATTTTGGGAAGAAGAATATCGCTTATCTATATGTCTTAATGAAAAGAAAGTTAGAAATTTTAAAAGAGGAAGAATCCTATTAGAGAATTTTCTTACTTGATTTACAAATGAACATGAGCCCCTTAGGTATATGTCCGAATCCTCTACTTCTGATATACATGTAAAAGTCCTTTCTCGTTATCTTCCAGAAAAGTCAAGGCCACTCCAACCCATGTATGTTTTTGCATATGATGTTACAATTACAAATAATAGTAAATACACGGTAAAATTACTGAGTCGTTATTGGCGTATACGTGATGCCTTTGGACGCATTGAAGAGGTGGATGGGCCAGGTGTAATAGGACAACAACCTATTCTTGCTCCAAGAGATGCCTTTTCTTATACGAGCTTTTGCCCCCTGACCACCGAATTTGGTAGCATGGAAGGTTATTACACCATGTTACTAAAAAATGAAGGCCGTACCCTAGACGTAACAATCCCAAAATTTCAGCTAGTGGCCCCACAGGCGATTAACTAGAAATGAAAAAAAAGCACCTCAATTCATATGCACGCGAAATAGCAATGCAAGCACTTTATCAAATAGAATTAGGGCAAAAATCTATAGATGAGGTTTTAGAATTAAAATGGAGAGCACGACAACCCGAACAAGAAATCATTGAGTATACTTCTATTTTAGTTCGTGGTGTTTATGATACTGTTTCTGAAAACACAAAAATACTTTCTAAATTTTCTCATAAAAGCCTAAGTCAAATTTCAACAATAGTACAAGCGATTTTACAAATAGGTATTTTTGAACTTAAAAAAAACTTACAAAACCCGATAGTGATTATTGATGATCTTCTGAATCTCGTTCGTAAATATGATGGAGAAGAATCTGTGGGCTTTGTAAATGGTATTTTAGATTCTTTCCATAAAGAATTATTTCCAGCAATCTCACAAAATATAGGCACATATGAAAAACCCTCAAAAAAATAGGCTACAATTAGAACCTGCCTTTGACCCCTATCATGTAGCTGACAAACACATAGAAGGGGCATCCTATCCATACCACCCACAAAAGAAAGAAGGAAGGGCCTTCAAAAGATTTGTAATTCTATGTATAGTGCTCTTTACTTTAAGTTTGTTAGCCTTTGCCTTTTATTATTTAAATAAAAAATATGATTTTATTGTGCTCAGACCCAAGATAGGAGGAGCCACAGCAAACCCCAGCTTCAATTTTTTGCAAGAAAACGAAAAAAAAGATCAACCAGAATATCGTTTTTACATCCCAAAAAACTTTACCTTAGCCGAACTGAAACAGGCACTAGTACATTACAATTCAAAAGAATATCCTCAAGCCCTAAGTTTACTTGAACATGTTGTAAATAGTGGCGCGACTGATGATGATAAAGCACAGGCCCTCATCTACATGGGCATCATTGGGATAGAAAGGGATAATTATGAACTGGCCCGTGAGAAATTTATCCAAGCCCTGCGTTACAATTCCAAAGCCATAGGAGCCATAGTAAATTTAGCCATTCTAGAACGTCGTTTAAACAATTTTAACGCAGCACGCGAGTATGCACTCCAAGCCAATAAGCTTGCTCCTCAAGATTCACAAGTTCACTTACTCTTAGGCAATATCTTATTTGAGAATCAAAATCCCGATGATGCCATTAGCACCTACCAAAGGGCTTTAAATGGCCTTTCAGAAGATGGAATCGTTTATTACAATTTAGCCCTTTCACATTTGCAAAAAAAGAATTATGAATCCGCTTTAGAAAATTTTAAAAAGGCACTAGAAAAATCTCAAAGCGTTGATTTAATTCTAAGGGCAAATGCTCAAATTGCCATCCTCTACTTAAAGCAAAATAATTACACCCTAGCAGCAGATTACATGCTGAAGGCAGTTCAATTAGCTCCAAATAACGCAAAGTATCTCTATAATATGGGAGTTATCTCATTATATAAAAAGGAACCCCAAAGTGCCCTCAATTATTTTAAATCAGCATTGCAAGCAGGTGGTGTCTCGCCTCAAGTTTTTAGGAGCTTATCGCAAGCCTTTCTCAATCTAAGAGAAAATGATTTAGCTATACAAGCCCTCCAAAGGGCCTTAGAAATTAATCCTAATGACTACGCCGCCCTTCTCGCCCTTGGTGATTTACAATATAAAGTAGGAAACATGGAAGCGGCAGCACAAAGCCTTAGGGCCCTCATAAATGCCACCCCCAATGATAGCAATACTCAAAATGCCCTTCTAAAATTAGCACAGGTGTATGCGGATATGGAACAATATAAGCTCTCTATAGAGACAGTCAAACGTGGACTTGCATTAGGTGGAAATCAATCTAAAGGTTATCTTTTACTTGGAAGAATTTATCAGAAAATGAAACGCCCTGATATGGCTATAGAAACTTGGAAAAAAGCTCTCTATCGTCAAAATGAAATTCAAAATAAGAGTATTGATGGGAATGGGGATGAAATAGATTCTAGGTTAAGTCGTTTGGATGAAAGGGAAATACGTCTAGCCCTTGGTGAATACTATCGTAAAGAAGGACTTTATGAAGCCGCAATAAAACAGTATAGAGCTCTAGAGGATAGAAATCAAGAAGCCCCTGTGCAAACTGAAGATGCCGCATTATATTTAGCTTACGCTCAAACATATATGAGTTCTCAAGAAACTCGTTTCGCCATACCCTTCTTAAAAAAAGTGGCGGAGGGGAGAAGCTCAACCCTTTCTCAAAGAAGGAGTGCCCTTGCAAATTTAGCCGAGTGCTACTCTAGGGAATACAATTCAGAAAGTTTTAATAAAGCTATCGCTTATATACAAAGGGCATTAGATCTAGACCCTGAGGCTGAAGATAATGGAAGTTTACATCTCATTGAAGCAGATATTTTAATCAAAACAAAAAATAATCTCAATCGTGAAAAGGCTATTGAAATACTACTTGCCCAAACTAAAAGTTTAAATAATTCTAACGTGCTCGCTAAAACATATGACCTATTAGGCCTAGCTTATCACGAGAATGGGGAATACAAACGCGCCCTTGCTGCCTTTGACTACGCCCTACAATTAGAGCCTAGTTTCAAGCAAGCGTTTTTGCATCAGAAAAATTCTGCTAGGGCATATGAGCTTGAAAATAAAGAATAGTTTTTTCATAGGGAGACTTTTTTATATTAGAGCCATCTTGTACGCATACAAGATGGCGTTTAGATAGAGCCATCTTGTACGCATACAAGATGGCGTTTAGATAGAGCCATCCTGTACGCATACAAGATGCCCCGCTTGGCGGGGAAAGTCTCCCTAAACCTTTAAGATAAGCTTAAAATAAAAAATTTCCTCTATAGAAAACATAGAAATCCCAAGATTTATAATAAAATTATTTTTCTCATTTACAGCGAATACTCAAATAGTTTTTCTGTAAACCTTAGAGAGGTAAAAAATGTTAAAAGGCAATTACTTTACAGACAATGAAGATATACTCTTCCACTTTGAAAAGGTCATACAATGGAATTCCTTAGTTCCAACTTTTGAAAATGACTTTCAAGATTACAAACAGTACGAAAAAACAAAAAATGAAAAATTAGTGTATGCCCCTTCAAATTGCGAAGAGGCTAGAGAAAATTACAAGGCAACATTGGAAGCAGTCGGTGACATAGCAGGAAATTATGTGGCACCCGTAGCTGCTGAAATGGATAAAATAGGTTTAAAGTATGACAATGGAAAGGTTATCTTCCCTAATGCTATGATAGAGTGCTTCAACAAAGCACAAGAAGCGGGTGTTATCCCTTATTCCATTTCAAGAATTTATGGTGGCTTAAGTTTACCCAATACTGTACAAACTATGATGCTAGAAATTCTGTCACGTGCAGATTCTTCCTTTGCCCTAGCCGTAGGAGCAACAAACATCGCAGAAATTATGGAAATTTGTGCCAACGAGGAGCTCCTTGAAAAGTGGCTACCTAAAATTTCTTCAGGGGAATATGTAAGTGCCATGTCTCTAACTGAGCCTAATTATGGTTCAGATTTATCCAATGTAAAAACAAAAGCAGTTAAGGATAAAGATGGCCAATGGAGACTTACTGGGACTAAGCGTTTTATTACACATGGTTGCGGTTTCGCCAACACCCCCTCTCTTATTTTAACACTAGCTCGTACGGGTAGTCCTGAAAGTGGGGCCCGGGGGTTATCCTTTTTTCTAGTCAATAGTAAAGATGTACACATAGCAAATATTGAAAAAAAATTAGGGATACACTGCTCTCCTACTTGTGAAGTCGTATATGACAACTCTTTGGGTATTTTACTTGGTCAAGAAGGCAAGGGGTTAATGAAGTATGCTATGGCGATGATGAACGGGGCAAGAATGGCAGTAGCAGCCCAATCTATGGGTGTTGCAGAAGCTGCTTACCAAGAAGCAAATAAATATGCAAATGAAAGAGAGCAATTCGGTAAAACTATAAAAAACATTCCTGCGGTACGTAAAATGCTACGCAGAATGCAACGTGAAAACATAGCTATGCGTTGCCTATTGTACGAGGCCAGTTTGTTTGTTGATTTGAGCCATCCTAAGCACATCGCAGAAAAAGCAGATAAACCTATTACTGATTTTTACAATGGTGCTAACGTTCGTAAGGCTGATAAATTAGCAAATTATTTTACCCCCCTTGCCAAGTTTTATATTTCAGAAATGTGTAATACGATTTCGTATGATGCCCTTCAAATACATGGTGGTGCGGGATATACCGAAGAATATGACGTTGCTCGTATTTTTAGAGATGCTCGCATTACCAATATTTACGAGGGTACAACACAATTACAAGTTGTTGCGGCCATAGGTGGTGCAACAGCGGGAATGACCCCTACAGGTTTCTTAAAGATATATCTTGAAGAGCAACTAAAGATGTTTAAGCCATCCAAAGAACTTCTAGAAGTATATAAGGGCTTTGAAAGCTTAGTTGAGCTCTATCGTACCTTCAAAGAAAGTGAGCTCAAAGATGAATTAGCCTTTGAAATGGTGCACAGCTCTTCTCGGGTCGTGTTGGGTATGCTTGCTGAAAGATCCTTGCTAAAAACTGATGCTAAGGATTTAGTGCATCGCTCTTCCCTAATAGAAGAATTTCAAATAGAAAGTTTGACTTATCTAGCAAGTTATGCTAAGAAGTTTGAATTGATGTCAAAAAAGAATCTTGCTTCTAAAAAGTAAATCTGCTAAGTGAGTGACGATTTTCTAACGTTTCTCTCTGATTTTTTTTCTCCATCTCCCCCTCTACATTCTAACAACCAAAATCATCAAAATAAAATAGAGGGGGAGCTTTCTGAAAGAGAAGACCTCTTACAGTCTAACACTAAAAACAACATTCAAGGTTTTGAATATAGGCCTGAACAAAAAGAGATGGCTAAAAGAGTTCATGAAAGTTTAGTTAATAGTGAAGTACTCATGATAGAAGCAGGGACTGGTGTTGGTAAAACCCTTGCTTATTTATTACCTTTATTGTACCACTGTCATCATAATGATAAACGAGTTGCTATTTCTACAGAAACAAAATCTCTTCAAGAACAAATTCTAAATCACGATCTCCCCCTTGCACAAAAAATTTTAGATATCAAGGTATCCGCAGAATTATGTATGGGAGCTACAAATTATGTTTGTAAGCGTCGCTTAAAAGAGGTTTTAGCTACAGGTGCCTATAATCCTGAAGACTTTAACGAAGCAAGCATAGAAATTTTTTTAAACTGGGAGAAAGAAAGTAAGGGCCTGCTCACTCAATATCAAAATGCATTACCCTATAACTTTAAACAAAAAATTGCAAGGGATACGAACGACTGCCTTGGTTCTAAATGTCAACATCATAAGATTTCACCCTATTTTGTAGCACGAAGGGCTTGGCAAAAAGCTCAAGTTCTAATCGTTAATCATTCCTTACTTGCAAATCATCTTGCCCTAATGAGTGATAGTGATGGGAAAGCGAGACTTTTGCCAGAATTTCATTATCTGGTGGTAGACGAGGCTCATAGTTTTCCGGAAATACTCCAAAAAGCCTTTAGTGAAAAAATTGATCTAGAAAATATTCTTCCCCTTTTAAAAACAAATGCAAATCTTTTCCATCCCTCAACTCAAGCGAGTAGCCGAAACATTGATAAAAAAAAGTCAGAACAAATAGAACGAGATATCAATGCGTTAAAAAAAGAATTAAAACAAATTTTCCCCGACGCCTATAAAAAAGAAATTCGTATAACAAGCGAATTTACATCTCAGGTTGCATACAATATCATCAACAAATTAGACGAGCAGGTTATAGAACTAGAACGAGTCATCAAAGAATTAAGTTCACAACAAAAATTAGAATTAGGAGTCCAAAAAGATAAAGAAAATAATGAGAATACATCAGAAACTAACTTACAATTCAACTTAGGAGAAATGAAAGCTCAAGCCACGTATAAACAAGTAGTGAGTGTTAAAAAAATTCTAGAAAAGCTTGTAGGGACAAAAAATGAAAATGAAGTTTTTTGGATCTCTCGAGCTCATAATAAAAAAAAGCAAAAAAATCAACTAAGGGATGACTTAGTTCTAAAAACAGAAAATCAATCAAAAATAAATGATACGCTATACGCCTGCCATAGCTCCCCCCTTGATGCAAAACTCTTATCGCAAAAATATTTGTTCTCTCACTTTGAATCTATCATTTTCACTTCTGCCACTTTAACAGGAGCAAAAGAAAATCCTTTTTTTTATTATAAGCAAGAATTAGGCTTTGATAGTGAGAATACATCAAATATAGAGCCTATTACATTGCAATTGGCATCGCCCTTTGACTTTAAAAAACGATCCCTTTTATATATTGCCAAGCACATCACCGACCCTACCTCTTCATTTGAAAGTTTTCATAAAGATATAGCCTCAGAAACACATAAACTATTAGAAATGAGCGAGGGCGGAGCCTTTGTCTTATTTACTGCAACTAAATCTCTGCAATATGTACAGCAACTATTAGAAGAAAAAAATAAAACAAATTACGTACTTCTAAGTCAGGTGACCTTAGGAGCTGGTCTAGCACTCAATAAATTCAAAGCTAATTCTAAAAAAAATGCTGTCCTTCTAGGACTTTCTACATTTTGGCAAGGAATAGATATTAGGGGCTCTGCCCTACGTTTAGTCATTTTAACCCGTATCCCCTTTCGCGTACCAGACGAACCCGTCCTTGCTGCCAGAATGGAACATGAAAAAGCAAACTATAGGGACCCCTTTAAAAACTTACAACTCCCTCAAGCAATTATGAGTATAAGGCAAGGTTTCGGTAGATTGATACGCTCCTATGAGGATAAGGGAGTGGTGGCGATATTAGATCCAAGAATTAAAACAAAAAAATACGGCCAAGAAATACTTTCTACTTTACCACCTTCAAGCATCTTTGAAAATTTTGATTCATTAACAAAAGCCTACAAGAAACTTTAAAAAATGCAACAAGCTCTATTTCTACGACATAGAGTAAGAAGTGAAACACTTTATCCAAAGTTTTTGGCTACCATTGGCTTGCCCTTGTTGTAAAACTCAAAAACATTTAAATCCAAATTTGGGTGTTTGTAAAAAATGTTATATAAAATTACAAAACAGTGCCCTATCTTTCAAAGACAAAATAAGATGTTCTCTTTGCGGGGCCTCCCCTTTAATCTCCATAGAAGAAGAAGCAAAACAATCTTGCAAAAAAGAATATGGTTTTTGTCAGGGGCGAAAGTATTTTTTTGATGGCATCTTGAGCTTGTATGCGTTAAATAAGGAATGGAAAAAATTAGTTCGGGCTTGGAAATTTGAGGGCAATAGATTTTTATATAAAAATTTTTTACCTCAAATAGATGCAAATATAGAATATTTAAAAGAATTAAAAATTGATCGTATAGGGATTATTTCTTCAGAAAAAAATGTACAAAATATACGTTCCTTTCAGCCCTGCCTTGATCTATCTATGTACATAGCAAAAAAATTGAATGTAACATTTGGGATAGATATCTACAAAATAAAAAGCTTTCAACAAAGTCAAAAAACCTATGAACAAAGATTTTTTTCTATACATAATTCCCTTGCGGTCAATGAAACATCTTTACCTAAAAAAAATATCTCAAACAACTACTTACTTCTCGAAGATGTCTACACAAGTGGTTCCACATCAAATGAAGCCGCACGTGTATTAAAAAAATTCGGAGTAAATAAAGTCTTTGTATATAGCATGTTGAGGGCGGGAGGGTAGACCAAGACACATTTCTTGTAACATATCTTCCTTTGAAGCCTGCCTCTATCTACTCATTTATTTTGTCACACCCTTAAGATATCATATTGAATCTATCTATGAAAAAAATTAGTGAGGTAATAAAATTTATTACTGTACACATACAATAACTATATCAAATTCTTATTATGAATTTAGACGCTTTAGAAGATACAGAAAAATTATTAGGACTTGATGAGGGTTTCTCTGTTCAACCCTTGCGTAAAAAAACACTAGCTCAACGATTGCATGAAGTTAAAATTCCCTTCCCGAGTCCTCAAAATCATGCTTTCAAGTTCATCGATTTATTTGCAGGGATTGGAGGGTTTCGCCTTGCATTGCAAAATCTAAAAGGTAAATGTGTTTTTTCAAGTGAATGGGATATTCACGCCCAAGAAACATACAAACAAAACTTTGGAGAATTGCCCTTTGGTGATATAACAAAAAATGAAATAAAAAGTAATATCCCTAAAAAATTTGATATTTTATGTGCAGGTTTTCCATGCCAAGCATTCTCAATTGCAGGTTATCGAAAAGGGTTTAGAGATACGAGAGGAAGCTTGTTTTTTGATATTCAACAAATTATAGAAAAACACAACCCAAAGGTAGTATTTTTAGAAAATGTAAAAAATCTTGTTTCTCATGATCATGGAAACACCTTTAAGACTATCATTGAAATTTTAGAAGTACAATTGACATACAAAGTTTTTTATCAGATATTAAACTCTTCTACTCATGCCAATATCCCACAAAATCGTGAACGAGTTTTTATTATAGCATTTGATCCAAAGCAGGTTAAAAATCATGCAAAATTTGAATTTCCGAGCCCTGTAAAACTTACAAAAACAATACATGATTTTTTAGAAAAAGAAAAACAAGAAGATAAATACTATTACAAAAAAAATCATCCCTATTATCCCAAACTTGAAAAAGAAATACTTTCTAAAGATACCCTATACCAATGGCGTAGGACTTATGTACGAGAAAATAAAAATAGTCTTTGTCCTACTTTAACAGCAAATATGGGAGCGGGTGGACACAACGTACCTTTGATTAAAGATGATTTTGGAATTAGAAAATTAACGCCTAAAGAATGCTTTGCCTTTCAAGGTTATCCAATAAAAAAATATATTTTACCTCCCCTATCAGATAGTAAACTTTATATGCAAGCTGGCAATTCAGTGACTACAACTCTAATTGAAAGGCTTGCAAACCAAGTCATAAAGATTTTATGAAATCTTTTGTAGAAATAGATGCAGAAATAAATGGCACTTATTTGAAGCTACTTGCAGGAATCTCAAAACTATCAGGTTTATTCAGTGAAAATTCCATCCCCTTCATAAGCTATCGTGCTATTGAAAACATTTTTTGTAGAAGTTTCAATGCTAAAAATCTCAGCCGTTCAAATACTGCTTTCGACGCAAACTATAATTCTATTGGAATTGGCTTAAAAACTTTTACTTGCAACTCAAAAGTAAAAAACGAAAAAATTGCTGAGTTTAATTCTCTTTCAAGCACTTTAGCTAAATTTAGGAACAAAGAACTTGCTATAAAATTGAGTGAGTATAGAAATGATAGGATACATCTAGCAAAAATAATCTACGGCATTAATAGTTCATTATATCATATTGTCGCTCGAAAAGAAAAAGAACTTCTTCTTTATGAAACAGATTACAATACAATTGAGATTAATAATATTCATTCTGTAAAAGATAATAAATCAAGCTTAGAATTTAAAGATGAGAACAATTTTTATCTTTTCAATCATTCAAAAAGTACTCTCTTTAGAAAATTTATTATCCCCGAAAATTCATATAGGCTACCCATAGAAATTATTGAGGACCCATATACTTTATTACTTGAAATTCTTAAAAATGATCAATTTAAACCAGCAACAGATAAGCTCATTGAAGGTAAAAATTTCGTTGTACTCCCATTATATGGAATAAAAGATAAGAAAAAGTTTGTCTTCTCAAAATCGGGACTCAACCAATGGAACGCAAGCGGAAGAAAGCGTGATAGGGGAGAAATTTATATTCCCATTCCAATTGAAATTCATAACAACTTTCCTGATTTCTTTCCTGATAGAGATACACATTTTAATTTAACAATTCCAACAGGAGAAATATTTAAAGCAAAAGTTTGCCAAGACAACTCTAAGGCATTAATGACAAACCCGAACAAGGCAATGGCAGATTGGCTTTTAAGAAAGATATTGCAACTCAAAGAAGGAGAACTAGCGACAATAGAAAAACTTAATGAACTGGGCTTTGATAGTATGATTATTATAAAAACAGATAAAGAAAATTTTAAGATTGATATTATGAAAAATAAAGATAATATATAATACTCAAGAATTAAACTTGATTATACTTAAGGGACTCATCTCTTTTTCCCTAGCCTAGACTCAGCTTCACCTACAACATAACATTTCCCATCTTCAAAAAATATAGGGTGATTATGGTGATATATTTTATATTTCTTAGATGCCATGAGATGCAAATCACTTTTTTCTACTCATAAATTTTATGTACATATAAGCAATTAAAAGCCCTTCCAAATCCCTCAATTTGAGCTTCAAATAAAATCAAAAAAGAGAATCCTTTATCTCTTTTTAACGCTAAGAAAATTTATATACCTTCATCACCTCCTTGATTTACAACTTGAAAACAACCTAAAGTGGGCTACTTTTCTTTATTAAAAAAAGTGCCCTAATGAGTTGGATATGTCTGCGGTTTTCACAAAATAAAACAAATTAGTGTTTGACCTATAAGCCTCATTTTTATCTATGGAATTAGCACTCTACGCGATAGAGTGCTAATTTAATTAAAAAAACAGGGATTTTAAACATATCCCCTGTTTAAGGAGAGTTTATATGGCTATAAAACCATTGGGAGATCGAGTTTTAATTCGCCCTCTAACTGAGAGTGAAGAGAAAGTAGGATCTATCTATATACCTGACACGGCTAAAGAAAAGCCACAAGAAGGTGTAGTCGAAGCAGTGGGTCCTGGACGCACTGAAAATGGGAAACTTGTTACGCCTGAAGTGAAGACTGGTGACAAGGTTCTTTATGGGAAATATTCTGGTACTGAAGTAAAACAAGCAGGTAAGGAATATTTGATTGTACGTGAAAGCGATATACTCGCAATCATTTGATAAATAACTGAGGAGAAAAAAATGGCAAAACAATTAAAATTTGATGAGAATGCACGCCGAGCAATTCAAAGCGGGGTAAATAAACTCGCAGATGCCGTACGTGTGACTTTGGGCCCTAGAGGCCGTAATGTGGTTATAGACAAGAAATTTGGTTCACCCACAGTTACAAAAGATGGAGTAACCGTAGCAAAGGAAATAGAACTTGAAGATCCATATGAGAACTTAGGTGCTCAAATGGTAAAAGAAGTGGCTACCAAAACTAACGATGCTGCTGGGGATGGAACTACAACCGCCACAGTTTTAGCTCGCTCTATTGTGTTTGAAGGTTTAAAGAATGTAACTGCAGGAGCAAACCCTACTCACCTTAAACGTGGGATGGATAAGGCAGTAGCAGCAGTAGTCGCAGAACTTAAAAAAATGGCAAAGGATATAGGTACCAATAAGAACGATATCGCTGCCGTAGCCTGCATTTCAGCAAATAACGATGTTGAAATAGGGAAGCTTATTGCAGATGCCATGGAAAAGGTTGGTAATGATGGTGTGATTACTGTTGAAGAAGCCAAAGGTATCGACACCTATATGGATGTGGTAGAGGGGATGCAATTTGATCGTGGCTACCAATCACCTTACTTCGTAACAGATTCAGAGGCCATGATAGCCACTATGGATAAGCCTTATATCCTGATTTTTGAAAAGAAAATTGGGAATATGCGAGAGCTTTTGCCTATACTTGAAAAAGTAGCTCAAAGTGGTCGTCCTCTTGTTATTATCTCTGAAGAAGTAGAGGGTGAGGCCCTTGCTACTTTAGTGGTGAATAATTTACGTAAAACCTTGAAGGTAGTAGCTGTTAAAGCTCCTGGTTTTGGTGATAGAAGAAAGGCTATGTTAGAGGATATTGCCATACTTACAGGAGGTCAAGTTATTTCAGACGATCTTGGTCTGAAATTAGAAAATGCCACAATCGATCAACTTGGACAATCAAATAAAGTAGTAGTTGATAAAGAAAACACAACTATTATTGAAGGTTCGGGGAAACAGGCAGATATTAAAGGTCGTATTGCAAACATAAAAAGGCAAATCGAAGAAACAACTAGTGATTACGATCGTGAAAAGCTTCAAGAACGTCTAGCTAAGTTGAGTGGTGGTGTCGCTGTTGTAAACGTTGGTGCCTCAACCGAAGTAGAAATGAAAGAAAAGAAAGCGAGGGTAGAAGATGCCCTTTCAGCTACTCGCTCTGCTGTTGAAGAAGGCATAGTTCCTGGTGGGGGGCTTGCTTTACTTCGTGCCCGTGAAGCTCTTAAATCTCTAAAGTTAGAAGGAGACGAACAAACAGGGGCAAATATTATTTCTCGTGCCTTAGAAGAACCATTACGCAATATTGCAAGTAATGCGGGCTTAGAAGGTAGTGTTGTAGTACAGCGTGCTATTACAGAAAAAGGAAATATAGGCTTTAATGCGGCCACCCTTGTTTGGGAAGACCTCACTAAGGCAGGAATTTTGGATCCTGTAAAAGTAGTACGAAGCGCCTTACAAAATGCTTCCTCCATAGGAGGCATGATTCTTACAACAGAATGTGCTATCACAGACCAACCTGAAAAAGACAAAGGCGGTGGCATGGGTGGTGGTATGGATCATATGGGTGGTATGGGCGGTATGGGTGGTATGATGTAATAAAAATATTTTTATTACAAACCCCTTTCTTTAAAGGCGAGTTCCCAAAGAGCTCGCCTTTTTTATTTTAAAAATAAAGACAATCTAACGTAAAGATAATCTAAAAATCTAAAGAAGAAAGAGTTTTTTGAACTTGCTTTATGAGAATCAAATGATTTTCATTTCACCTTGCCTTATCCTAAAACAATTGAACCCATAAACTATCGATTTTATTCATTCCTTATAAAACTCATATCAACTAAAAAAATTTCTTCTATTTGAGCTATGATATACAAATAATATTTATTTCATTTGCATTCACGTTAAAAAATCTTTCTGTATTCCATTTTTAAAAACTTTTATTTTTTATATATACTCTTGTGCATGTTTCATCATTGAGATGTAAACCTAACTTACATCTTATATTCTTATTTCGTTTAGAGCTTTTTATTTTATTAAGAAAAAAGCTTTTTTCTTAATAAAATAACTCTTAACATATACTGTATATTTTTACAATTTTCTATATGTAGCATCTGTTCTATACATGCGATATTTGACTATATTTGATTTTTTAAATTAGTTTTAGTATAGAATTATTTTACTTACTTTCTTGACCCACAACTCTATAAAAAAAAACCTTTCCTGTACATTCGAGGCGTTAGCTCAGTCGGTAGAGCATCTCCCTTTTAAGGAGGGGGTCCTGGGTTCAAATCCCAGACGCCTCAAATTTAATAAAGAAGGAAACTTCTTGAATTGTGATGGCAGCTTTAATGAGGCAAAAATGGATATTCAAAAGGAAACTGTTTAGTGAATATCTTTTTCGCAAAAGAATGCGTGTCTGATTAATGCATATGCCCCGTTCGTCTAATGGTCAGGACTCAGGATTTTCATTCCTGCAACAGGGGTTCAATTCCCCTACGGGGTACTTACATCGCTTTAGGGTAGTATAACTAAGGAAGTTTCAATCGTAATCATAAATTTCGTTTCCCAATTTAGCCAAGGGTATTCAGTCTCTATGTATATACTTTGTTTTTTTCTATCATTTTTTATTTTTACAACTACAGCCATTAGGGCTGAGTTAAAATATGTAATTTCTCCATCTCAAAGTCTTGTAAAATGGGGGGGGCAGAAAGTTGGGGGTTCACAAACAGGAACTATTTCTATTTTATATGGAAATATTTTTAAAGATAAAAGTGGGTATAAGGGTTTGGTAGTCATGGATATGGCCTCTATAAAAACAGATAATTTTGATGATGAAGAAGATAATCAAAAACTCATAAATCATTTAATGTCAGATGATTTTTTTAAAGTGTCTAAATACCCTACAGCAAAATTAGAAATAACTAAGTGTGTGCAATTTTCAGAAGCTATAGAAGATGAAGACAAAAAAATGTTTAAAGTTGTAGGGAAAATAACTATACGGGGTGTAACAAAAGAAATAAGTTTTCCAATAGAATTAGAAGTGTCTCCTGGCGGAGCCTATTTATTCACTAAGGGTAAGATTACTTTAGATAGAACAGAATTTAATATTTCTTACAACTCTGGTACCTTTTTTAGAAATCTTAAAGATAAGCTTATTTATGATGAATTTATTCTTTATTTTTATGTAAAAGCAAAAATTCTAGACGAATAAAGGTTTTTATATAAAATGATAGTAAGGGTGGAAGATAAATTTTATCTCTAAATTAAAATTAGCATATATGAAATTTTTAATATATATATTACCCTTGGAGCTCCTAAGTCGCTTTTTTGGTTATTTTAGTCGTATTTCCTTTTACCCTCCGCTTCAAAAATTACTCATAAAATATTATATTAAGACCTATAAAGTAAACTGTCAAGAAGCCGGCAAACCTATTGAGGAATACAAAAGTTTGAGTGATTTTTTTGTACGTTCTCTAAAAACTAAACTACGTCCTTTGGCCATGCCCAAAGATAAAAATCTAGTGAGCTCCCCTGTTGATGCTACACTCTCAGTGTATGGGAATATCAAAAATAATACTTTAATACAAGCTAAGAAATATTTTTACACAATAGAAGAGTTATTACAAGATCATTTATTGGCAGCTAAGTTTCTGAATGGAACTTATTTGGTATTTTATCTATCTCCAAGCGATTGCCATCGTATCTTTTCTCCCATCAACGCCAAAGTGCTTTTAACAGCTCATATTCGTGGTAAATTATTTCCTGTAAATGAATGGGCGGTAAATAAAATAAATAAACTTTTTGTTCGTAATGAGCGTATTGTAACATTACTTGAAACACCTTCTAAAAAAAAGTGTGCGGTGGTTATGATAGGAGCTACAAATGTAGGCTCGATTCACTTACATTATGATAAAAGCATGATTAGCAATACTTGGAATAGAAACTCAAAAACTAACACATATACAAACCCAATCCCTCTAAAAAGAGGAGAGGAATTAGGTTACTTCGCTATGGGTTCAACAGTCATTCTATTATTTGAAAACAAGTTATTCAAAGCTAAAACAAAATTAGAGACGGGTGCACCTATTCAATACGGAGAAAAAATAGGTACCCTTTAAAGCTTTCTTTTTACATAAATATAAAATAAAAAATTAACCTTTCTTCTATTATAGAATGCACCGTCTTCCTCCCATCATCATACCACGAAAATATTTCACCTTCACAGCTCAAAATATACCTATAGTCTATATAGAAAAGGGGAAATCTATTTTTTACTAGCTATCTTACTAACTACACTAGTGACTCATCCTAAATATAAAAGTATCTTAAAGATACTAGAAGTTCTTTGGCTTGTTTTTTTCTTTTACATAGCTTATAGTTTTTCCCTAGGCTATTGTATACAACTCTTGAAAATCAATGCCCACATTAAAAAAGATTTTTTTTCTTATCTTCTTTGTGAAAGAGGTCTATTCATAATGATTTATATGATAGGAGGATATTTATATTTTCGCTATGCCCTAGGGTTCAAAATCGAGTGGGAATGGTACAAAAGTAAAAAGAAGTATGCTATGGGTTTTTTAATTTTACTTCTTAGTTGCTTTGCTAGTCTCGTTTGTGTTGTTTTTTTACACTTTATTTTTACTCATTATTTTTATCTTTATTACAGCAAGATGCTTCAAATTTTTTCAAATGAAAAAAATATTCTAAAAGAACTCTTAGAAGAAAAAAATAGTTTGTTTTTTATCTATCTTATAAATGCCACCCTATTGACCTCTATTTCAGAAGAATTTTTCTATAGGGGTCTAGTTCAAGGTTACCTTTCAAAGAATCTACCTCTTTGGCTTGACTCTAAAATTGCCTCTAGGCTTTCTATTTTTTTAAGTATTTGTTTTTTTATTTTTGTTCACGGACCCGTTTTTTATTTTATCTTATTCCCTGCTGTATGTTTTGTACTTATGTATCATTACTTTGGATTTTTCTTTAGTGTATTAGCACATTGTATTTATAATAGTTTTATACTCTATATATATCTAAAATTTTAAAATGAAATTTAGAACTCTTTTTTACCTATTTTTTTTCGTATCCACATCCCTTTATGCTGAAAATGTACGCTCTTTTGATACCCCTTACAAAATAGATGAGCTACGAACTCTTCTTGAAAACGCTCTTAAAAAGTTTGATAAGAGTCGCTATAAATTAAAAGATGAAACAAATGGTTTTGCCTATCATTATGTAGATTCTGTTTCTTCACCTTTTGATTATGATATTTATATAGGTAATATATTTGCAAAAAAAGATCTTACAATACTTAGGATTGAAGGAAGCATGGGAGAGGTACAGGTCCTATCTAGAATTTTAGATTTAGAAGGAGTTATTTATAAAGATGCAAGTCTAACTAAAAGTAGTCAAATCTACAAACCTTCAGACAAATATCACGTTATAGCCCAAGGTATAAATATTTTTTCGCCCGCATTGAGTGTTGTTTATCAAGCATATCATTCACCGATTTCTTCTGTAAATCAAGACTTGATAAAAGGTTTTGTCTATCTTGGACTTGACATCCTTGCTATCTGGTTGGGGGGAAATAAATTTTTTACTAGTAGATTCGAAATTGATAAAAACAAAGATACTGTCATTGCATTTTTACTTGCTAATCGTATTGCAGGGATGGGACAAGCTATCAATGCTATCAGAGCGCACAATGCTGTTGTAGAATTGGGTTATACTTTTCCTATTGAATAAATAAATACAACTTATTGACTTTAAGAAACTCTCTTAGCAAATCAACGATATAATTATCATATGCAAAATAAAAACAATGAAATAGAAACGATCACTTTAGGAGGAGGATGTTTTTGGTGTGTTGAGGCAGTATTTCAAAAAATAAGAGGTGTTATTTTAGTAGAATCAGGTTACACTGGGGGGGCTTCAAAGAATCCAAGTTACGAGGAAATATGCAGTGGCACAAGTGGACATGTTGAAGTATGCCAAATAAGTTTTGATACAAAACTTATTTCTCTCGAAACCTTGTTACTTATATTTTGGCAAACTCATGACCCCACTACTTTGAATAGACAGGGAAATGATGTAGGTACACAATATCGCTCTGTCATTTTTTATCATAATCAAGAACAAAAAGTACTAGCAGAAAAGTTGAAGGCACATTTAGGATATGAACAAACTTTTGATAAGCCTATCGTTACTAGCATAGAAGCATTTGAAGTTTTTTATAAAGCAGAAGAATATCATCAAAATTATTATAGAAACCATCCTAACCAAAGCTATTGTCATTATATCATTTCACCTAAGCTTAAAAAATTAGAAACAATACTAAATCAAATCGATAATATAGAGAAATAGGTAAACTACGTCACCTTTTTCCTTATATGCTTTTTTCTCTATGCTATATATGAGAAATTATTCGTCTTCTTCTGTCAATATAGCTACATCTATAATTTTATCATTTCCTTCTAAGTGTACTAGACGCACGCCAACAGTAGCCCTACCTATTTCAGAAATATCTTTTCCAGAAAGACGTATAGTCATTCCACTCTCTGCCATAACGACTAAGTCATCTTCTAAAGTTACACTACATACACGTACTGCTGGGCCATTTTTATCAGTAATATTTAAATATGTCATACCTTTACCGCCCCTCCCCTTCGCAGAAAAATGTTCATAATTGACTCGTTTTCCATATCCCTTCTCTGAAATAACAAATAAAGAGGTGTTCTTTTCTATTATGTCCATACCAATAATTCCATCTTCATCCTCTAAACGCATACCAATAATCCCCGACGCACCCCTTCCTTGAGCTCTCAATTGAGATACTTTAGTTCTAAGAGCATTGCCAAGCTTACTACAAATTATAATCTCTTTATTATCTTCAACAAGTCTCACATCTATAAGCTCATCTTCAGGACGCAGAGCAATAGCGATAATCCCACCCTTACGCGTATTCGCGAAATCAGCAAGTTCGCAACGCTTGAGTATACCTTTTTTTGTTGCCATTATAATATCTGTTTTCGCTTCAAATGTACGAGTGGCCACCATAGCAGAAATAAATTCGTTGCTTGATAAATTAATCATTGCCTTTAGAGAACGTCCCCTCGCCTCGCGATTGGCTTCTGGTAATTCATGCACCTTCATAGCGAAGATTTTACCCTTATTACTAAAGAAAAGCAAGGTATCATGCGTTGAGGCTATAAGCATGCGTTTTACTGTATCACCAGTTCGTACCCCACCTTTCACACCCTTACCACCTCTTTTTTGCCTTCTGAAGGTGTCTCTAGCCATTCTTTTTATGAAATTATCAGTTGTTAGAGTAATGACCACGCTCTCATCGGCAATTAAATCAACTACATTAAAGTCTGTAGTTTCTACAGCACTATGATCTATTTCCGTTCTTCTCTTTGTCGGAAAACTTTTTTGTATTTCACTTAGCTCATTTGAGATAATGCTATATTGCAACTCCTCACTTTTAAGTATAGAATTGTATTCTTTAATTTTCTTTTTTAATTCCTCAAGTTCTTCTATTATTTTTTTACTCTCAAGGGAAGTGAGCTTTTGTAAACGCATATCAAGAATAGCGTTCGCTTGGATTTCCGAAAGTTTAAATTTTTCTATTAGACCCTTACGAGCTATTTCAACTGTTGTAGAAGCTCGTATAATTTTAATGACCGCATCAATAAAATCTAGGGCTATCTTTAAGCCTTCAAGGATGTGTGCTTTATTCTCTGCTTGCTTGAGATCAAATTTTGTTCTCCTCACTACCACTTCACGCCTATGTCTAACATACTCTTTGAGTATTTCCTTTATGTTAAGCAAACGTGGTTGACCATGAATCAAGGCTAGCATATTTATCCCATAACTAACCTGAAGTTGCGTCTTCTTAAATAATTGATTTAGAATGACTTGAACATTACTTTCCTTTTTTAGTTCTATTTCAATACGTATACCATGCCTATCTGATAAATCACGTATATCTGCGATGTCTTCTATTTCTTTTTCGTGAACAAGATCCCCTATCTTTTCCAAGAGACTCCTTTTATTTACTTGATAAGGAATTTCTGTAATCACAATCATATCCCTACCTCGTTTGCTCTTTTCCATATCCGTACGTGCCCTTATACGAAGGGTACCCTTACCTGTGGTATAAGCAGATTTGAGGCCCTCGCCTCCTATAATAATACCACCTGTGGGGAAATCTGGAGCGGGTAACAACTCTGTAAGTTTATTCAAAGTGATCTCAGGGTCTTTGATGAGAGCTAGGGTCGCTTGTATAACTTCATTTAAATTATGCGGAGGGATATTTGTTGCCATCCCCACAGCAATACCACTTGCCCCATTTACCAAAAGGTTAGGGAAGGCTGAAGGAAGTACATTGGGTTCTTTACGTGTAACATCAAAATTAGGAGTAAAATCAACAGTTTCTTTATCAATGTCTATGAGTAACTGCTCAGCAATTTTAGTCAGACGTGCTTCAGTATAACGATAAGCCGCAGGACTATCCCCATCTATACTACCAAAGTTTCCTTGTCCATCCACAAGTACTTCACTCATCGCAAAGCTTTGAGCCATACGCACTAAAGTATCATAAATCGCAATGTCACCATGAGGATGGTAATTACCTATTACTTCCCCTACTATTTTGGCACTCTTTACATAGGCCCTATCGCTTCTCCATGCTCTCTCATTCATAGCGAAAAGAATACGACGATGCACAGGTTTTAAGCCATCTCGAACATCAGGTAAGGCACGGCCTATGATTACGCTCATCGCATAATCAAGATAGGCTTCCTTCATTTGATTTTCTACAGCTACAGGAACAACCCTAATTCCTTTAGAAAGGGCATCTTGAATATTCGTACGTTCTAATTGTACCAGACTTATCTCAGTACTTCCCTTTTTTGAAGGGACTTCTTTTTTAGAGTTTGAATTTTGATTTTTAGTAATTTTTTTTTTTGCCATGGTTTTTAATTGAATATAAAAAGTTTCTTAATAGTTAGAAAATCATAATTATTTTCTTATAGTCAATAGGAATTCTACTCATTCATGAGGCAAGGCTAAAATATCAAAGCATTAAATTAAGAAGAGGGTACTGTCGATTTTTATCTATAATAAAATCAAATAAATCTATCTATAAAGAATGAGAAAAATATAAACTTTATGTATTTTCATCAATGCGTCTACACTGAATTCAGATATATATAAAAAATGTACGCTATAAAATCTCTAAAATAGCCTTGTGTATAGCACTCGACAAGTCTCAAACTTGTTAAATTTTGGCTCTATGTTTCAAATAGGTAAAAATAAAAACAATTTACAAGAGGACTTTTTAAATTTTACACTTATTTTTACTATTTTAACCGCCTTAATCAATGGCTTGGATCTCTATACAAATCATGGGTTAGTCTATCTTACATTTGAGAAAATTCTAGCAGGGAAATGGGTCGATGTGCTATTTTTCCCATTTCGTATTTCTCCCAATTTTTTATCTCTGCTCTTTTTTCTTGCGGTTTCTTATTTCATAGGCGTACAAGTAGAAACATCTATGGGAAGCAAGAAGTATCTCTTGTATTTTTTAAGTAATTGTTTTTGTATCATTTTAGGGTTATACTTTTACAATTTTACCTCATCTTATATTTATTTTTCAATTTTTTTAGCTCTAGCCTTGCGTAATCCTCATACAGAAGTTTTACTCTTCTTTATCATCCCTATTAAAATAGCATGGCTTGCCTTACTTATTTTTATACTTATGACATTTCCTATGTTTGCCCAAGCCTTTTTGGATATGAGCCTTGCCCCAGTACTCGCATTCATATTGATGAATACAAGCTTTGTACTGTTTCATATAAAAGAAATTAAAGAACTATTTAAAACATACAAATGGAAATAAAAGTTTTACTCTTAGGGTCAGGAGGGAGGGAGCAAGCTCTCTTTCATAAAATAGGGGCAAGTACACTTTGCAGTTCTATAGATGTGTGTCCTGGAAATGCGGGCTTCCCACGAGAATCGATTCTTAACTGTAATCCTAATGATTTTAATGAGTTAAGAAAAATAATATTAAAAAATAAATATGACCTAGTAGTCGTAGGGCCAGAACAATTGCTTGTAGATGGTATTGTAGACGCACTAGCAGATATCTGCCCTGTTTTTGGACCCAGCCGACTCGCTGCTCAACTCGAAGGTTCTAAAATATTTAGTAAAACATTTATGCAAAAATACAATATCCCCACTGCTAGGGCGGAAATATTTTCTAACTTTGAGAAAGCCCTAGCCTATGCAAGCTCTCAAGTGCATCCTATAGTAATTAAAGCAGATGGTTTGGCGGCAGGAAAGGGGGTAGTGGTGACAAATAATTTTGATGAAAGTAAATCTGCCCTTGAGCAAGCCATGAAATCAAAAATTTTTGGAGAAGCAGGGACGAAGGTTTTAATAGAAGAATTTATAGAGGGTCAAGAAATATCCATTTTTGCTTTATGTGATGGCGAATGTGCACAAATGATGCTTCCATCCCAAGATCATAAAAGAGTAGGGGAAATGGATCAAGGGGCAAATACCGGAGGAATGGGAGCCTATGCACCCGTACCTTTTGTACATGAACATTTAAAAGAAAAAATAAAAACTGAAGTTTTTGATAAAGTGATAGAAGGGATGAAAAAAGAAGGTACCCCCTTTCATGGACTTCTTTATGCAGGCCTAATGGTTCACAATGAAAATGTAAAAGTCATTGAATTTAATGTTCGTTTTGGAGATCCTGAAACCCAAGTTATATTGAATTTGCTTGAAGATGATTTATTGCCCTTACTCCTAGCCTGCACTCAAAAAAAAGAGAAGTTGGGATTAAAGTCTAAAAAGTTAAACTTTAAGAATGCTTCTGCTTTAGTAATCGTTTTAGCCGCAGAAGGTTACCCTAGAGAGTATAAGAAAAATATTCTTTTAAATGATTATAGAAGTAGTATAGAAAATAAAAATTCCCATTCAGAAAATGAAGTACTTTTGTACCATGCAGGGACTATAAGAAATAATGAAAATATACTTAGCAGTGGTGGAAGAGTCTTGAATGTGGTAGCTCAAGGAGAAAACTTAGAGATTGCACGGAGCAAAGCCTATAATTACATAAAAGCTCATTTTGATTCGAATAAAACCCCTCATCTCTTTTATAGAAAAGACATAGGCCTAAAAGGTATTTCAATTTCAAAGTAAGAAGTCTTGCTTACGCGTAGACCTACTCTAGAGTAGTTTATACTGTACTATTCATTTTTATAATAAGATGAAATCCTATTACAGGCCGATTTTTTTACGTATACTTTGGATGTACTGTTGAGTTTCTTTATACGGTGGCACCCCACCATATTTATCAACTGCCTTAGGCCCCGCGTTGTATGCGGCAAGGGCTAAATCTAAATCTCCATAACGACTAGCCATACTCTTTAAATAACTTATCCCCCCTACTAGATTTTCTTGTGGGTTCATAGGATTTACTCCCAACTCCTTGGCGGTTTCAGGCATGAGTTGCATAAGACCCATGGCTCCTTTTGGTGATAGTGCATGAGGCTTACCGCCACTTTCAACTTGTACCATAGCTTTTACAAGTTCCGGGGCTACATTTTGTTTATTTGCTTCCACTTCTATTAAACTGCTTAACTTTTTTGAAAATGGACTACTCGCATATAAACTTAATCTTTCTTTTGAAAGGACTTGGGTGGGGTTTAATTTTGCGTAAGGACTGTATGTTTTATTTATACTTAGCTCACGAATAGAGTTTTGCGTATTAGAATAGCTTATACCCTTATGATTAGGGACAAAAGCAGCTAGGCTACTTTTGTTAGTCGCAGGAGAGGAAGGAAATTTTCCCTTTTGCATAATATCACCGATACGACTATAAATTCTATCTATGGAAGAAGGACTCATTTTATACCCCATCGGCTAAAAATGAAAAACTAAACATAAAATTTTTTTCAAAGTGTTTTTAGGGGGTCTTTTTTATATTAAAGCATGGTATATTTGAATTTGCTACTTGGAAGTAAGGTTATGTTACCCCCGTCCTAGAATAATAGGACGGGGGTAAGGGGGGCGGCTTGCTTTCTTTTATAAGCCCCTGCTTGCCCCGCTTGCCCCGTAAGGCGGGGCTTGCCCTGCAAAGGGCCTAGCGGGGCGTCCAGCTTTGCTAACATTCTCGGATGCGCACCCCGCGTTTATATTTATAGAGAGACTTGCCCTCGTATTATATCAAGCCGTCTTTGTGTTACCACCTTTCCGTAAAAAAAGTGTGTTATCTGTATCGTTTTGACACGAAATTTGTGGCTATCAAGTCCTCGTATAGGAAGCAAACAAAAACTCCTTGCCTTTTTACCCTCCTATATATCATCATATCTTATCTTATGAGGCTTGCCCGCCGAAGGTGGGTCTCGTAGAGGTGCAAATTAAATTTGGAGAAAAATATGTTTAAAAAAGTAAAGAATAGTAAAAACCTAGGCCTAGTCCTCATGCTTTGCATGGCTAGCCTATTCATAGATTGTGACAGAGACGGTGGAACTAGTACCTCTGTTCCTACGACTGAGACTTGTCAAAATGGCCTTGGGGTTCGGGGAGCTTGTACAGAATGCAATACAGGCTTTAGATTAGAAGTAGGGCTTTGTAATCCTATTCCTGGTGCTCGATGTGCCGATGGTGTAGGTTCAGCCGGAGCTTGCATCTCTTGCAATGAGGGCTTTGTTTTGGCAGGGAATTCTTGTTTTGCCCAAGTACGAGTTACTTTTGATTTGAACGAGGGTGCAGGCGCTCTCCCACCTAGCCAGACTGTGACAGCGGGGCAAATAATTCCTGTTCCTGACATAGATGATGCAGTGCGGACAGGTTTTATCTTCTTAGGCTGGTCAACTTTAACTACTAATGTGGGTGCGAATTTTGTGAGAGCGAATGCGATGTACACAATTCCATCTATAAAGGTGCCTGAAGCCATCCTCACCCTCTATGCAACTTGGGGAGAAGCTTATAGAGTTACATACAACTTGAACGGGGGTGGCGGTACTGCTGTAGAAGATCCCATGTCCTATTTGGCAGGCACCACAGCCACAATACAATCCATTCGAGCAACAACAGCTAGGCCCGCCAATGCCTCTGCAAGCCCCACTGATGGCTTCTTTGGCTGGGGAGTGACTCCTGATGGTATTGGACAAACGTACAATGCAGGGGCAAACGAACCCTTTGCCTCTAACACCTCTCTCTATGCCCTTTGGTACTATCCTGTAACTTATAATTGTGGGGATGGAACAGCAACAGAGCCCGCAAACTTTCCTAATCGAACTTTTGCAAGAACAGGGGAGGTTTTAACTAACTTACCTCTCACAGGTTGTAGCCCCACCCTTGCAGAGCCTGCTCGTACCTTTGTAGGCTGGTCTACAACAGGAAGCATGCCGTACATCACGACTATGCCTAATGGACCCATAACTCTTAAACCTGTTTACGCAATTGATGTTGATGCTAATCACGACGGTTTGATAGAGATTTCTACAGCAGAACAATTGAATAACATGAGATATAACCTAGAAGGAACTAGCTATAAGGTGAGTGCTGATGACGCTGGTTCTTCTGCAGGATGTCCTGCCACAGGTTGCAGAGGCTATGAGCTTGTTGCCAATATAGACCTTGGAAATACCAAATGGGGGACTAGTGCCTCTTTTGTTGGCACTAGGATCACTGAAGGCTGGGAGCCTATAGGAGCTTGTGGTGTAGAAGACTATTACTATTACTCTTGTGGTGATGAAACAGATGCTTCTCCCTTTACAGCTACTTTCGAAGGTAGTGGTTTTGTGATACACAATCTTTATATAAATAGGTCATCCAATGCTAATGAAACGGGCTTTTTTGGTGCTATTGCAGGGGGTACACTCAATCACGTGACCTTGCAATCTATAGCTGTAAGAGGTGATGATTACACAGGAGGCTTGGTGGGGGCTCAAAATGGTGGCACTATCACTAACAGTTATATCACAGGGGTGGTGAGGGGTGCCGCTCAAACAGGAGGCTTGGTGGGAGCCAATTCTGGTACTATCAGTAACAGCTATGCCACAGGAACGATGATGGGTGGCTGGCGTAACACAGGAGGCTTGGTGGGAGCCAATTCTGGTACTGTCACTAACAGTTATATCACAGGGGTGGTGACGACGGGTGGCGGTGAAACAGGAGGCTTGGTGGGATTCAATTCTGGCACTGGCATTATCATTAACAGCTATGCCACAGGAACGATGACGGGTAATACTCAAACAGGAGGCTTGGTGGGAGAGAATCGTGGCGCTATCAGTAATAGCTATGCCACAGAAGCAGTCACGGGTAATACTCAAACAGGAGGACTGGTGGGAGCGAATGGTGGCACTATCAGTAATAGCTATGCCACAGGAACGGTGAGGGGCTTTAATTACTTCACGGGAGGCTTGGTGGGAGATAATGCTGGTACTGTCAACAACAGCTATGCCACAGGAGCGGTGACGGGCTCTGAAAACACAGGAGGACTGGTGGGAGATAATGCTGGTACTGTCAACAACAGCTATGCCACAGGAGCGGTGACGGGCTCTGGAAACACAGGAGGACTGGTGGGAGTCAATGCTAGTACTGGCATCATCAACAACAGTTATGCCACAGGTTCTGTAACGGGTCATGGTTCCACAGGAGGCTTGGTGGGAATTCAATATCGTGGCAGAATCAATAACAGCTATGCCACAGGTTCTGTGACGGGCCAACTTGGTTCCACAGGAGGCTTGGTGGGAACCAATTCTCCTGATTATCCTGGCACTATCAATAACAGCTATTGGGATACGACGACTACAGGATCAAGTGTGACAGGTGGTGTTGGAAATAATGTAGCTACTGGTGGAGTGACGGGTCTCCCTACAGGAGAAATGCAAGCGATTGCCGCTGTAACAGGTCCCCCTGCTTTGAGCTATCCTAGTACGTTAAATGGTGCAACTCCTTGCTATAAGTTGACTACGGGTGAATATCCACAGCTTTATACTTGGGATGCGAGTACGTCGGCTTGTACAACGACTCCTCTCTTTGGACCTAATGGTAATTAATTTGTAGGGGCATCACCTTCGGCTTGCAAGCCGAAGGTGGGTCTCGTAGAGGCTCCCTCCCAGCTTGAAAATACTTGTCCTGCTAAGGATATCATTTTCAAGCTCATTTAAAGCGATAGAGTACTAGTAAGATTTCTTTTATCTAAACTAGTCTCGCTCCTCACGCCCCGCCTCGAGGGGATTTCGCGGGCGAGGGGGAGAAGGCCTTTGTATGAGTAAGATTTCTTTTATCTAAACTAGGCTCGCTCCTCGCGCCCCGCCTCGAGGGGATTTCGCGGGCGAGGGGGAGAAAGCCTTTGTATGAGTAAATTTTCTTTATCTAAACTAGGCTCACTTCCCGCCGCGGCTAGGACAAGGCCTTTGTATGAGTAAGATTTCTTTTATCTAAACTAGGCTCGCTCCTCGCACCCCGCCTCGAGCGGATTTTGCAGGCGAGGAGAAAGCCTTTTTGTATGAGTAAATTTTCTTTTATCTAAACTAGGCTCGCTCCTCGCGCCCCGCCTCGAGGGGATTTCGCGGGCGAGGGGGAGAAAGCCTTTGTATGAGTAAATTTTCTTTATCTAAACTAGGCTCACTTCCCGCCGCGGCGAGGACAAAGCTTTTGTATGAATAAGAATTTCTTTATTTAAAATAGGCTTACTTGTCGCGGGCAAGACGGCGGGCGAGGACAAAGCTTTTGTATGAGTAAATTTTCTTTATTTAAACTAGGCTTGCTTGTCGCGGATAGGACAAAGCCTTTGTATGAGTAAGGTTTTCTTTATCTAAACTAGTCTCGCTCCTCGCGCCCCGCCTCGAGGGGATTTCGCGGGCGAGGAGAAAGCCTTTTTATAGTAATAAATTTTCTTTATTTAAACTAGGCTCACTTGTCGACGCGAGGACAAGGCTTTTGTATGAGTAAATTTTCTTTTATCTAAACTAGGCTCACTTCCCGCCGCGGCGAGGACAAAGCTTTTGTATGAGTAAGGTTTTCTTTATCTAAATATAGCTCACTTGTCGCGGGTCGTACAAGGCCTTTGTATGAGTAAGATTTCTTTATCTAAACTAGTCTCGCTCCTCGCGCCCCGCCTCGAGGGGATTTCGCGGGCGAGGAGAAAGCCTTTTTATAGTAATAAATTTTCTTTATTTAAACTAGGCTCACTTGTCGACGCGAGGACAAGGCTTTTGTATGAGTAAATTTTCTTTTATCTAAACTAGGCTCACTTCCCGCCGTGGCGAGGACAAAGCTTTTGTATGAGTAAATTTTCTTTATTTAAACTAGGCTTGCTTGTCGCGGATAGGACAAAGCCTTTGTATGAGTAAGGTTTTCTTTATCTAAACTAGTCTCGCTCCTCGCGCTCCGCCTCGAGGGGATTTCGCGGGCGAGGAGAAAGCCTTTTTGTATGAGTAAATTTTCTTTTATCTAAACTAGGCTCGCTCCTCGCGCCCCGCCTCGAGGGGATTTCGCGGGCGAGGGGGAGAAGGCCTTTGTATGAGTAAATTTTCTTTTATCTAAACTAGGCTCACTTCCCGCCGCGGCGAGGACAAAGCTTTTGTATGAGTAAGGTTTTCTTTATCTAAATATAGCTCACTTGTCGCGGGTCGTACAAGGCCTTTGTATGAGTAAGATTTCTTTATCTAAACTAGGCCACTTGTCGACGCGAGGACAAGGCCTTTGTATGAGTAAATTTTCTTTTATCTAAACTAGGCTCACTTGTCGACGCGAGGACAAGGCTTTTGTATGAGTAAATTTTCTTTTATCTAAACTAGGCTCACTTCCCGCCGTGGCGAGGACAAGGCTTTTGTATGAATAAGAATTTCTTTATTTAAAATAGGCTTACTTGTCGCGGGCAAGACGGCGGGCGAGGACAAAGCTTTTGTAGTAATAAATTTTCTTTATTTAAACTAGGCTTGCTTGTCGCGGGCAAGACGGCGGGCGAGGACAAGGCTTTTGTAGTAATAAATTTTCTTTATCTAAACTAGGCTCACTTGTCGCGCCCCGCCTCGAGGGGATTTCGCGGGCGAGGAGAAAGCCTTTTTATAGTAATAAATTTTCTTTATTTAAACTAGGCTCACTTGTCGACGCGAGGACAAGGCTTTTGTATGAGTAAATTTTCTTTTATCTAAACTAGGCTCACTTCCCGCCGTGGCGAGGACAAAGCTTTTGTATGAGTAAATTTTCTTTATTTAAACTAGGCTCACTTCCCGCCGCGGCGAGGACAAAGCTTTTGTATGAGTAAATTTTCTTTATTTAAACTAGGCTCACTTCCCGCCGCGGCGAGGACAAAGCTTTTGTATGAGTAAGATTTCTTTTATCTAAACTAGTCTCGCTCCTCGCGCCCCGCCTCGAGGGGATTTCGCGGACACGGGGGAGAAGGCTTTTGTATCAGAGCCATCTTGTACGCATACAAGATGGCCCGCTTGCTAAGGGTAGGTCTCCCTACCCTTAGCAAGCCCCTAACTACATATTTGCTTATCCTTTATTAATTTAATTCTATTTATTCTATGTCTCCTATGTGGCTATGTGGTTAAAAAAATATTTAAAAGCTTTGTGTTCTTTGCTATACTCGAACTAGCCGAGGTGTATACCTGCTCCCGTTTCATTTCAAAGTAAACGCAAAAAGTTCTTACCATTCTATTTTCTTCTATTTTTCAAAAAAAGAACTTTATTTTACAATGACTTTACATTTAAAATGATTAAACCTTTATGGCCTTTCCTTAAATACAAATAGGAGTGTAATCTAAAAGTTAATGTCCTATTCCGATATCAAAGAACGTATACTAGCAAGCATTCCTATTGAAAGCTACATCGGCCAATATGTAAAATTAAAAAAAGTAGGTCAAAGCCTGATAGGCCTTTGCCCCTTTCATTCAGAAAAATCACCTTCTTTTCATGTAACTCCTGATAAGGGTTTCTATCATTGCTTTGGATGCGGTAAGAGTGGGAACATTTTTCGTTTTGTTATGGAACGAGAAAGTCTAAATTTTCCTCAAGCCATAGAGCTGCTTGCTCGTTTTGCCAATATCAATATTGATAAAAATAAAAGGGGGGGGACAAACAAAGATTTTTTGCATAAAGAAAAGATGTATGAAATTAATGAAAAAGCATCACATTTTTTCCAAGAATATCTTCAAAGACCAGAAGCACAATATGCAAAAAGCTATCTTCTCAAAAGGGGAATAGATGAGAAGACACAAGGTTTCTTTAAAATAGGGGCAAGCCCTCCTTCATGGAATTGGCTCAAAGATAAATTATTACATTTAAATATACAAGAAAATGATTTGCTTCAATTAGGTTTATTAAAAAAGCAAGAGCAAGGGAAAAAAGAGAGTTATGATTTTTTTCGCGATAGAATACTTTTCCCCATACTAAGTCTTGAAAAAAAAATTGTAGGTTTTGGGGGACGCGTCATTCCTGAAAATCCAGCTATCAAAAGTTCTAGAATAGAAAATTCTTCTACTATTTCTATCGCTAAATATATCAATTCAGCTGACTCTAATATTTTCAAAAAGGGAAAACTACTTTATGGTCTTGCTGAAAATTTGAGTGAAATACGATTAAAAAAACAAATTATAATTGTAGAAGGTTACTTAGATGTAATAGGTTTATATCAAGTGGGAATACGAAATGTCGTAGCCCCCTTAGGCACAGCATTAAATAAAGAACAACTTCAAGCTTTAAGTTTATATGCGAAGGAATTTATTTTCATGCTTGATGGAGATGAAGCAGGTATCAAGGCCACACTTAGGGCCTATCTAGCCTCCTTGTCTATTCCAGATTCTAAAATATCCATATGCTTGTTGCCTCAAAATACAGATCCATTTGATCTCACTCGTAATCAAAGTGATGAGCAAATAAAAATATTCTTAGAGCATAAAATTGAAGCCACGTCCTTTTTTCTCATCGAAAGCTTACAGCCTCTCAAAGGTTTTGAGTTTTTTGGAAAACTTCAAGGTCTAGATTTTGCATTAAAACTAAAAGCGTATTATAAAGGTGAATTGCAAGAATACTTACCCCAAGGAATAGAGAAGAGAGGGGCCCTTTTTAATCTTTATAAAAATTTAGAAAACATAAACAATGACACAAACCTAAGAATATTATTAGAAACAGTCGCACGTATTTTAAAGTTAAATTCGAATGAATTATACCAAGAATGGATACAGCAAAAAAATACTTTCCCCACAATAAACAACTCTCAAAATCTAAACCCATCCGTACGCCCTCAAGAAAATAAAATTTTAGAGAATAGCTCACAATTAAATTATAGCTCAAATAAAAAAAGTTTCATATCAACTTCGCCTATAGAAAAAACATCTCGATTCCAAGCTAAATTAATTATTTGTGAAAGGCATTTGCTTACAGAATTACTCTTTTTCCCCTCTTTAATGGATTTCTTTTATGAAGATTTTAAGAAAATGAAATTTGAAGATTTGCATTCTGAACATCTTTGGAGGCATCTTGAATCGCGTTATCTCTTAGGGTCGACTTGGTCAAGTGGACGTCTTTCTGAATGGGAACTAGATGACGAAACACAAAATGTTTTTATCACCCTTATTATGAATGGCCCATCTCAAGGTAGGGAAGAGGCTTTCAAAAAAAATGAACAAATCATGCATGATTATTTTTTGAAATATTCAATCATTAAAATTGAAAAAAGTATTGAAGAACTAAGTTTACAAATTCTTGTGGCGGATTCAATAGATAAGCCTCGTCTCATAGAAAATAAAGGCTCGCTCATTAAGGAACTAACCCTACTCAAGGATAAGTGGCGTAGTTTCTAATAACTCTAATAAAAGTATTTGAGGTTGGTCTTTGACTTTTGCTATATTGTTTACGATAATATAAGGTAATTGAAAATAAGAGAAGCTAAGAGGTAGTTACACATATATGGCTATACAAGATTTACCTGAGATAAAAAAAGTTATTTCTATAGGTAAAGCAAACGGGGAAATTACATACGATGAAATTAATGAGTATTTACCCGAAAAAATCGTAAACTCAGAGCGTATTGAGGATGTTTTTACCCTATTAAATCAAATGGGTATAGACGTTGTTGAGGAATATGCTAGTAATCAACAAATTGATACTCCAAAACCAAAACTTAGTAAAGAACAGAAAAAGGCTGTTTCAAAAAAGAGACGGGAGATATCTAAAAAAAGTGCAAGCGATGATCCTGTAAGAGTTTATTTGAAAGAAATAGGGAAGGTTTCGCTGATTTCTGGGGATAAAGAGGTTTTTTTAGCCCGTCGTATCGAAAATGGGGAAAATATCATTGAAGAAACAATTTTAAGTTCCTCCTTGGTTCGTGCCAATTTCTTTAAACTTTTACCTAAGGTAAGACTAGGTAAATTGAAAGTTTCAGAGGTTGTAAAGGCTAGTAAAACCTATTACCTTACCCAAAATGAGTTGGAAAAACTCAAAACTAAATACCTAGGGAATATGGACGTCATAGAGCGAGAGGAAAAGATTTACTACGATAGTCAGAACCAAATGCGTAAGTATGTTGAAGGCTCCAAACGCTGGAAGGAAAGTAAACAAAAAGCAGATAAAGCGTATAAAATCATTGAGAGCTCTGTACGTAGTATGGGTGTCTCTCAAAAAGAAATACAAAGGATTTCTCAAAAAGTAAAATCTATGGTGTTTCGTATTAAAGAAATTCATCGCCATTTTATGTCTATACAGTCTAAGCATGGGAAGGACGTGCGTCAGATAAAATTGTACAATCGAAATATAGAGAAAAATGAAGATATCAATATGATTGAGAAAGAGATGGGCTGTAGTATTGATGTGGTGAGAGAAATCATTAAGGATATAAGAAATAATGAACGTAAACTTAGGCGTATGGAGCAGGAAGCAGGCTCACCAGTACAGCAAATACTCCAGTGGGGAGAATCTCTAAGTAGGGGTGAAAGAGAAATAGCACAGGCAAAACGTGAGTTAATAAAGGCAAATTTACGCTTAGTGATTTCTATTGCAAAACGCTATGCGAATAGGGGTATGCATTTTTTTGATTTAATACAAGAGGGAAATATAGGGCTTATAAGAGCAGTGGATAAATTTGAATATAAGAAAGGATATAAATTTTCTACATATGCAACTTGGTGGATTAGGCAAGCAATTACTAGAGCTATTTCTGACCAAGCTCGTACTATACGTATACCTGTTCATATGATTGAGCAAATCAATAAAGTTGTAAGAGAAACTAGGGTATTCCTTCAAGAAACAGGTCGTGAACCTACCAACGATGAACTGGCCGAGCGTTTAGGTTGGCCTATTCAACGTATTAAAGCTGTAAAGAATGTTTCTCGAGATCCTATTTCTTTAGAGGTGCCTGTTGGGTCTGAAGAAGATTCTGAGCTGGGTGATTTTATTGCAGATAAAGAAGTGGAGTCACCCGTTAATGCTACAGCTAGCTTACTCTTGGCAGAACAAATTAAAACTATACTTAGTACCTTACCTGTGCGGGAGCAAAAAGTTCTCAGAATGCGCTTTGGGTTGGATGACGGATATTCACATACCCTAGAAGAGGTAGGTTACGTCTTTCAGGTAACTCGTGAGCGTATACGGCAAATTGAAGCTAAGGCCCTTCGCCGCCTCCGCCACCCTTCGCGTAGCCGTAAACTTAAAGATTATATTGATTGATATAGGAAGCTTAGTTCCTTAAAAAGTTGGGATCAAAAAAGCTGTTTTTAAGTTTTGTACTTGCATTCGCATCAAAACTATGTAGCTCAAAAAGTGAAAGGGTATTACTTTCAAAATCAAACACTTGTATTTCATGTATATTTTCTGTTTCTCTCATTTGTTTTTCCATTTCTTCATAAATAGGTACTTGATGCTTGGGGAATAAACTCTTTCCAAGAAAGCCTCTATAGTTCACAAAATCTAAATGCTTAATGATTTGTTTTTTAAAATCATACTTCATAGAAACTCGTGAATAAGGTTGTTCAACTATAGGCATATGAAGAGAGGAAAAACTATCTTCATTCAAGATTCTAAGATTCAACGTAGCAAAGTTGTCGTCACCTTCCTTTTTGCTTTCTTCTTTGTCTGAAATTTGATTAGATGAAAAACTTTGTACTTTATAATTTTGAGAGAGGGGAACAAGCGCTAAATCCAAAAAGCTTAGACCTGAATGCAATACTTTATCAAAGCGTTCCATACCCTTTTTTAATGATAAGCTTTGTCGTTTAGAATCCCAAATATAAATAGAATTAATATTTGGGGGATAATGGTACAAAATTTTTAGTATGGGCGTTTGCCCCCTATCTTTATATTCAACTGTACTTTCAAAAAAATAATAGAGCCGTAATTGCCCTAAAATAAATAATCTAAAATTGTAATGTCGAGGTGCTTTTTTTTTAACTGGCTTGGAAAGAGAAAGCAGTTCACTCTTAAGATTCAACTGAGGATGTTTAAAGTAAATACGCAAATGTCCTTTGTACATTCCATTTGGATATTGAAAAATTTTATTAAAACTTTCAAAAATTTTATCATAATCACTTTTTTCTTCTAGTATCTTTGTATTTTGTAAAGCCTCATCTAAAACTTTTTTACTTGTTTTTTTTTGAGGAAGGAGCATCGAGCTGAATATAAAAAAAGAAACAAGCATCATGGAAATATATACATAGTTATTTTTTATCCTTTTTTTGAGAAAAAATAGTCGCATGATTGATATTGCTTGATCTTTTATTTTTGAAATAGAAAATAAATTATAAAACAAAACTAATTTACTTTATTTCTTAGAATTTCTAAAGCCCTTTTAAACTGCAGGTCTAATTCGGGCATAGGTATTTTAGAAAAGCTTTTCCTAGTTTTCTGATAAATAATATAATTGAGCTTAGCCTCATCTAAATCCCATTCCCAAAATTTAGCTCTTGCTTTCAATTTAAGAATTAAGTTTTCTTTTGATACGTTTGTCCAAAAATTCTTTTTTTCAAGTTTATCTAAAAAATAATAATCTATAGAATTAAAAACAACTTCCTTTACTTCTATATCAGGTTTTAGACCAAGCTTATGTATATTTTCACCTTTGGGAGTATAATAATGTTGTACCGTAACCATAGTAGCGGCAGCATTTGGCAAATCTCGTAAGGCAATTTGTATGCTTCCTTTTCCAAAACTTTTACTCCCAAGCAATAAGGCTCGTTTATTATCACGCAAGGCTGCGGCCATAATTTCCGCTGCAGATGCGGTGCCCTCATTAATCAAAACAATTATTTTTATTTTTTCGGGTACTTTTTCAAGATAAGAATTTTTTGTAAACTTTTGTGGCTCTATTTTTGTACCTTCTTTTTCTTCTTGTATAAGTTGAGCTTCACTTGCATAAATTATTTTATTGGATTTAGTATTCTTTTCTTTGTCTTCCCTACCTCTTATACTAAATAAAATTTGATTAGGTTTTAAAAACAAACTAGAAAGCTCTATGGCCATTTCTAAATGCCCACCTGTATTATTTCGCAAATCTAGTATCAATGAATTGGCACCTGCATGTAAAATATCACCTAGTTTTTTATTAAAACTTTCTACACTACCACTCTTTTCGCCTAGGAAATGACTGAGTCGTATATAACCAATTTTAAATTCAGAAAAATAGTGTGCATAAACATATTCCAAATCAAAGGGTTTACGAATGAGCTCAAATTTTTTATTTTCTAGACTTCCTTTTTTTTTCACAACTAGCCTGACTCTGGAGTCTAGTTCACCCGTGAGTAAAAGAGAAAGTTGTTCTGTATTTAAATTTGCAGTGCTTTTATGATTCACCTCAAGTAAAATGTCCCCACTTTGTATACCCGCAGCATCTGCTGGACTTCCCCTAAAAACAGAAAGTATATAAGGATACTTTTCCCAATCTTGACTTTCTAATATAATATTTTTAGTGGTACTAATTTCTATTCCCAGTCCTACTTTTTTTGCCTCTTCTATAGAACTAAATTCACGAAACTCCTCTGGTTTTAGATAACGTGTATAAGGATCATTTGTAGCAAGGAGTAAACCTTTAATAGCACCTTCCCAAAGTTCTGTTTCAGTAATTTTATTTACATAATGCTTTTGAAGATATTGTAAAAGATACTGAAAGACATATTGTAATTTTTGATTCGTGTCTGTTTGGGCATAAAAAGGTACAGAAATTAAAAATACATTTAGGATAAGACTTAGGCTAAGAAAAAGGCCTAAGAAGTTTTTTTTGATTTTATTTTTTTGAGGTGCTAATCGCATTTGAGGCATTTATGATTCTATAAAATTTAGGATCTTCTTTTTTCAAAATCTCGAGAACCTGTTTATACTCTAAACGCATCATTGTGCAGGTAAAGGCAAGTAATTCCATATCATTCCATTTCATAAGTTCTGAAGAAAATGGCACATTAAAACGGAGGCTTATAAAATATTCCTTTATTCTTTTTAAATCTCTTACCTTAGGCTCAGGCCTTGTACAATTTAGAAGTAAAAAACAAGATAGGCAAAAAATATATAAAAGTTTCATAAGTTCAAATTCGCTTATCCACAAGATTACCTTTATTTGAATATTGGCTTTGTTTATTATTATTTGTGCTACCTTTATGAGGGTGCATCATCCAAAAGAAATCTTGTAGTTCAGATAAGTTAAATAACATCGTAGCCCTTTCTTCATATGCGACAGGCGTATTTTGGACTCCTACAGGGTTGCTAAATCGGCGGTACTGTAGGGGTTCTGTGGGTAATGAAAGCATTTCAAGGTGCTGACTAGGCATGTTCGCAATAAAATAGATATCTCCACCATCTAAGGATAGAATTATTTTGCGTCAAGTACTTATACCCAATCATATGTGAAAACCGCAGACATATCCAACTCATTAGGGCACTTTTTTTAATAAGGAAAAAATATTTTTAGTATAATGCCTAGGTATACAATTATTTTATCACTATAGTATAAAAATGATAGCCTAGCTCTTTCATACTTTTATTTTCTTTCTTAAGAAAGTAAAATGACTACTTACCTTGGCTTATCATTAGAATAAAGTTTTCTTAATCTATCTTTTTTAAATTCAAATTTGAATAGACGCTCAAATTATAGTAAATGGTTTAAAATCTCTTTTTTTATGAGTTCTGGTTTTTTCCAATATATAAAGTGACCTTCTTTTTTGTCTTCTACAACTCTTAAGTTTTTAGTAGTTAATTTATTTTTTAGAAAAGATACATTTTCGGGAGAAACTAGATTGTCTCGCATTCCTTGTATTAGAGTGATTTTTATAGAATTTAATTTATTCCAAGATTGTAGCATATCTTCTAATTCTTTTTTGAGTGCTTTCATTTCTTCATTGCTCGTGATGAAATTTTTAGGAATAAACCATTTTATAAAATTGATATCAATGAGTTTATTGTACCATTTTAATTCTTCAAATTTGGGATCCAAAGCCCCCGCCACAACCACTAATCCTGAAAAGAGATTAATGTAATCCATAGCCATTTTACAAATAATTGAACCCCCTAAGGAGTGACCTACGAGTACAATTTTTCTTTTGCGCAAAAATGGTTTCAGCACTTCAAAAATAGCTTGACTTTGTTTTTTTAATGAAGTGAAACTTTCAGAGTTTTCAGAATTTCCATAACCAAGTCGATCTATCGCTAGCAAGTCAGCATAATGTACTAATTCTTTATCTTGGAGATAAAGCAAATTTGCTTTCCAATCTCCCGGAGAACCATGAACAAAAACGATGAGAGGTCTCTTACGATTTTCTTTTTCAGAAGCTTCTCTTGCAACAAGGGCAAAATGTAATTTTTTCTTTTTTTCTATCCCTAGTTCGATCAAACTAGTGTGTAGGTGTATTTGATCTGTCTTCATATTTGTTTTATTTGTATTATATGGAGGCGGAAAAAAAATATTATAAATAGATATGAGTTCTTTATTAAAAAAAATAAAAATAAATATTAAGAATATGAGTACAATCAATTTTAAAAACGAGGCTTGGTGTATTTTGAACATAAGATGAATTTATTTGAAAACTAGCACATTCGTTCTTATTTTAAGACATTAAAAAATTGCGACGGAAATATTTTGGGAGAACAAATTATAATGTTATATGAGTATGCTTCTTTCCAAAAGTAACAAGCCTATTTCAAATGTAAAATTGTTTTTTGTAAAACCTTAGACTTCACCTAGGCTTGACATGCAGAAGCAACCTAACATGATAGCCTCTAATGAAATTAGAAAGTCAAAACCCATCTCCTCCTGAAATAAGCAACACAACAATACAAAATCCTACAGACTTAAAGTCATGGCTTAGAGAAAATGAAGTCTTAAAAAAAATACATCCTGATACTTTAGGAAAGGTCAACGCTCTTAGCAATGATTTTTTAAAGTGGCAGAGGGGTCTTCGTTTTAGTGTGACCACATATTATTTAACCCTAGTGGATTGGGAAAATCCAAATTGTCCCATCCTGAAACAATTTTTACCCTCAGAGGAAGAATTTCACTATAAAGAATATGAAAACTGGGATGCCCTTGCAGAGGAAAAATATATGCCTAGGAGAGGATTAACGCATCGCTATCCCGATAGAGTTTTATGGTATCTAAGTCATAATTGTGCAGTCTATTGTCGGTTTTGTATGCGTAAACGTAAGGTATCTAATGTCAACTCCGCCACTTCTTTTTCTGAATGGGACGACATCTTATCTTATATTTCAGAACATGTGGAAATTAAAGAAGTAATTTTATCGGGTGGTGATCCCTTATCGATTTCAAATAAAAAATTAGATGAGTTACTTTCAAATTTACATACCATCCAACATATATTTAGTATACGTATCCATTCTCGAATGCCCGTAACTTTTCCTGCTCGTATTACAGAAGAACTTGGTTCTATTCTAAAAAAAAATTTTCCTCTTACCCTTGTGACACATTTTAATCATCCTAAAGAAATTACTGAGGCCTCCAAAAAGGCGTTAAAAATTTTACGTTTTAATGGGGTGACAGTGATGAATCAAAGTGTACTCTTAAATGGAATCAATGATTCTACAGAAATCCAAACAGAATTGAATCTAAAACTTATTGCTTCGGGTGTTCATCCATACTATTTACATCGTTGTGATGAAATTCCTGGTACAAGTCACTTTCGAGTTCCTGTGCAAAGGGGCTTAGAAATTTTAAAAGAAATGAGGGGGCAAAATCCAGGACATGCTTTACCTAGATATATGATTGATTTACCAAAGGGTGGTGGTAAAATTCCTTTAGAAACAAATTATGTTTATGAGGCAGGCCCTAATCGTATTCAAATTAAAAATTGGAAAGGTGAAATTTATGAAATTCACGAAGAGATTGAAAAATGAAATAAAAGTACATCCTAAAATTTTCATAATATCAATCTTTCTCGTATAGATTGGCACAAAATCAACAACTATGAATTTTGATATGTATAGCTCATTATAGGAATAAAGCTGTCTAAAAAATTCTATAGAATTGTTTCAGTACTTGTAGCCATAATTATATAAATATATTTTCTTTATCGTATCTACTTGTATTTTTAATACATCTATGCATCATTCTTTGATATCACTGAAGTTTTTTGTACATGACTCTTTATTTAGGAGTTTATTTCCAAAATTTTAGATAGATAGAATGGCATTTTTCTTGAATGATTAAAAAGACTTGCACGCATCTAAGCCTTTGTGAATCTCTTCAAACTCTGACCATGCGTCTAAAGATGATTTAAAAATGCTAAGCGATAGTTTTATTAAATGCCTTATACGAGAACAAGATCGTTTTCATGAATTAGAAGACAAGTTAATGAATCCTGCCTTGCTCGGCGACCCCGCTGAATTAAAAAAAATCACACAAGAACATTCTCAAATCAAACCTAAAACCTACGCCATTCAGGAGTATCTAAAAAAATATCAAGAGTACCTCCAAGCAGAAAAAATTCTTAAAGAAGAACGTGAAAAAGAATTACGTGAAATGGCAGAGCAAGAAAAAATAGAACTAGAGACTTTTTTAACTCAAAGAAAAAAAGAGATAGAGTTTATGCTGATTCCTCTCAATCCTAATGAGGGAAGAAATATTTTTATGGAAATACGAGCAGGAACAGGTGGGGAAGAGGCCGGGCTTTTTGTTGCAGATTTAATGCGCATGTACTTACGTTTTGCAGAAAAAAATCAACTTAAAACCGATATCGTTTCTATGAGTCCAACAGAGCTTGGTGGTTATAAGGAAGTTGTCATTAATATTATGGGCTCGCAGGCCTTTAAACTTTTACATCAAGAAGGTGGAGCACACAGAGTGCAGCGTATTCCTAGCACAGAAAGCAATGGAAGGATTCATACAAGTGCCGTGACAGTGGTGGTGTTACCAGAACGAGAAGAGAGTGAAGTAAAGATACAAGACTCTGACCTTCAAATAGATGTATATAGAGCTAGTGGTGCAGGTGGACAACATGTAAATAAAACAGAATCAGCTATACGTATAACCCATAGACCATCAGGCCTTGTTATCACTTGTCAGGATGAACGTTCTCAGCATAAGAATAAGGCACGAGCAATGAGTGTGTTACGTTCTCGTTTAGCTGATATGCAAGCTGAAGAAGAACATCAAAAAGAAAACAACTTAAAACGAGAGCAAATTAAAAGTGGGGATCGTTCTGAGCGTATACGAACATATAATTTTCCTCAAGGCAGGGTTACAGATCATCGCATAGGTTTTACGGCTTATAACTTACTGGCTTTCATGGACGGAGAAATGAATGACTTATTAAATGCACTGGTTCAACATGAACAGGAAAGCCTACTATCAAGTATCATTTAGGAAAGTTGCAAAGATTTATTGCACTAGTGGGACCTTTCTACAACAACAAGGTTTTTTTTAGGCTTTGGAAATAGAATCATATAAAAAATTTCTACGTCTACAGAAGTTTTAAAAATATAAAAATATTTTCTAACATTATTTTTTTACAATATAAAAACTGCTATCCTAAAAAAGGTTTCCCCTACTCCACTCCCAAACCCATTTCCCTAACGTGGGTTTCAAAGCTTTTTAGACGCAAGTATCAGACAGTTTTTTATATTAGAGCCTACTTGACGCATATAAAATATTGTTTAATACACCCCTAATGTAAAATCTCTAAAGAAAGATCTTGGTTTTTTCTTCTCTTTAAAAGGGGTATGTGATTATCAAAATCAAAATTTTTCTATAAACTTTTAGGTACTATAATCTTTCTTGTCCCTTTATATTTTTCTAAAGTATCTTGCAAGTGTTCAAAAATTTCAGAGTTATCAGGAGCCTGCTTTATAGCTTTAGAAAGGGCTTGATAAGAACGAGTATAGTCGCCTTGGGTGGAATAAAAAACTCCAAGAGAGTCTAAGTACGCAGGATGCAAAGGTTTGGCCTTGAGTGCTTTCAATAAACACTCCATTGCCAAACCCTTATCTTTATCTGAGCCGTATAAACTTAAAAGATATCCCAAAGAATTAAGGGCATTTGTATTTTGAGGTTCATACTCCACTATTTTTTTTAGAATAAGAATCGCCTTATCGCTTAGATTTAATTTTTCACACACATAAGCTAGCATAGATAAAAGACGTATATTTACTTTTTCCACCTCTAAACGATTTTCTATGATTCTTTTAGCCGCAGAGTATTCTTTCTTTTCAATCAAGCAAAGGGCTTGGAGGGCATGAACTGCTCCAAACTCTGTATAATCAGGGTACAATGTTAAAAGTCTAGAAAGAAAATTTATAGCCATTTCAAAATTTTGAAGGTGATAATAGCAAATTCCCAGCTCATGTAAATCTATAGGATTAGGTCTTTCCTCATCCATACTTCGTTTGATCATAAGAATACGATCTAAGACGTGTTGGGTGTGAACTTCTAATTTACTTTGTTCTTGCGTAACTTTTCTTTTTCTAAGCATCTTTGATATTCCCTAGCATCTGTAGTATATGTGCTAAGTGGGGTGATGGCAATCATTTTATTTAGTACTGTTTCAACATCAGAACTTTTTTCTAATTCATGTACTATAGGTGCAGACTCCAATTTCAATCGCCTTCCCTTTTGATTTTTTAAAGGTTCTAATTCATGATAATGATCTTTGTAACTTCTTTTGCCTTGATAGCAAAAACGATGTTCAGGAAAATAATTTTTATAAGACTCTAATTTTTGATTCGTAAAAAAAGTTTCTACACTTGAAGCATCTATATTTTTATGCTCATCCATAAATAGAATTTCTTTGATTTCATCACCCTCATCGATTAGGGGATAATTAATATTGTAAACAACATGTGGTTGAAACTCTTTGAAATATTCATTCAACCATAAAGCTAGCCACTGTGCCATTTTTAGAAATTGATGAGAAGAGGCACGAGGAAAAAAACTACTCATCGCCACAGCGGGAACCCCATGTATAGAAGCTTGACGAGCACAAGCAACCGTACCACTATAATGTACATCATAACCTAAATTAGCCCCATGATTGATACCTGAGATAATCAAATCAAATTTCGGAAAGGGACTTGTATGAAGGGCTACATTCACACAATCGGCGGGGTAAGCATTCTCAAGCTTATAGTGCCTAGGAGAAATTTCTTTTAAAAAAAGATCGCCATAAAAGTTAAGGGCATGTGAGCAACCACTACGTTCTTCTGCTGGTGCAAGTAGCCACACCTCTGCGATTTCGCTAAAAATTGCATCTAAGGCATTGATACCCGCTGCTAAATAACCATCATCATTACATAATAAAATACGCTTCATAAGTATGTGTTTCCTAAGTCATTCTATTCATTGTAGCACAATCAGAATGGGCAAAATATATTACTCCATTGATTTCTTAACTTGCCTACATATTTCAATACAAAAATATAAAATTGAATTGCTTTTTTAGTTGCATATTTTTAAAAAATTAAAATTAAAAATTCTTCCTGATTTTGATATAATAAAAAGTCTCAGCACACAATGAAATACACTCTATTTTACTTTGAGCACAATATATCTATCAAAAAAAGAAAATGTCTTTATCCCCTTATTTTAAAAACATATAGATAAAAGACTCTTTTCTTGAAATGTACTTCTATGAACAGACATGTTAGATTTAAAATTATGGATACCCAATACTCTATTCTAAAAAAATAAAAGCATACGTTATTATGAAAATTATATACCTAACTGACATACACGATGCCCTAAAGGAATTACGCTCCCTACTCGCCACTACCACAGCAGACTTATATTTATTATCGGGTGATTTAATTTACAAGGCCTTCTATGAGGAAGGACGTATTTATAATTTCGTATGCCTTCAAGAGGAATTTTATCAGATTATACGACAAAACAAATTAAAAATACTGCCCACAAACTTAGCCCTAGAAATACTACGCTTCCCTGAACGCTATGCGAATGATTACTACCCTAAAAATGTATTACTCCAAAAAGCAAAAAATTATACAGAACTTTTTGAATTAGCTGCAAAGACAATGCGTGAAAAATATACCCTTATGCTTGAATTGATACAAAAATATGCACAAGCACCTACTTGGGTATTGCCCGGAAATTATGATATTGATTTACGGTACACAGATTTACACGATCAAAATTTACATTGCGAAGTAAAATACAAGCAGGCCTTAAAATTTGCAGGTTATGGAGGGGCACCTGTAAATACTTCTGGTATACCTGATAGTTTATCTGTTGTATATCACGAAAGTATAATCAATGGTAATATTTATTCTGAAGGCTATGATTTTTTCAATCTTCATAAACCGGATATTTTAGTTTTACATCAACCTGTGTATGGCTTTTTTGATTGCTTACCTAGCTTGGGCCATATTGGTTCTCAAGGACTTCGTAACTATATAGAGAAAAATGAACCTAGCCTAGTTTTATCAGGTCATGTCCATGAAGATTACGGCATAGCACGATATAAAAATACAATTTTTGTTAATCCTTCAAATTTTGGAGGGGTTGACTCTGTGCAAGGTTGGCAAGCAGGAGGTACTTACGCTGAAATATTCATGAATGAAAAACGAGTAGAAGAGGTCGTTTTTAAATTACACCTTATAGAAAATGAAGCACACATTCAATTACTCAATGTATCCAATACAGAAAAAGAACTTAGTATAAATTCAAAATTAAATGAAAGCCAATTGAGAAGCATCCACTGCCCTCTAAAACTAGAGGAAATGTTACGGGATACTCAATGCAAGGTATTAGTATAATTAAAATAAGATTAGAATAGGGTTAAGATTTAATCTATAAAGACACCGAGTCCTCTTACTTGTATAAAAATACGTCTCAAGACTATGAGATGTCAAAAAGTACAAAACTATTTTATGATTATGTTTCAATACCCTACCACCTAATTTTTATCTTTTTTGTCTTCATTCTATCCTCTATAACAGTATGTCAAAAGGTAAACAAGTATTCTCTCCCTGAACTGGTTTCCTCAGAAAATGGTACACAAAAAAAAACATGTTCTGAAAAAAGCTCTCATCAAGAAAATTCTCATTCTATAAATCTTTCTTCAAATGAAACAAATATACAAGTTTCAAGCATACGATTGGGTAATGGGAGCGTCGAAGAGCCATATATTTTATGTACATATAATGATTTAAAAGGAATAAGAGCGGATAAAGAAGGTTATTATGTGCTGGGTGCAAATATTGACGCTAGCCCTAGTTCTATGGAAAATGAGGGTCTGGGTTTTATTCCTATAGGAAGTTTCTTAGAACCATTTACTGGAAATATAGATGGGAAGGGGTTTTCTATTCAAAATCTATACATCAATAGGCCAGATGCTTCTTTTGTGGCTTTTATCGCCTTCGCTAAAGATGCTTCAATCAAAAACCTAAGTCTTCAACATGCAACTATAAAAGGACTATCACAAGTGGCGACTTTAATTGCAAATAATACTTCAAGTACAAGAGAGATGGTTTCGGTAGAGAATTGTTTTGTAAGTGGTAAGGTCATGGGTTGGGAGCAAGTAGGTGGATTAATTGCAATCAATGAGAGAACAACAATAGCTTGGAATACGAGCACAGTATCTTTAGAATCAGATTTTGATTTAGAAAACAGAGATTTAGGAGGGATAGTGGGGTTTTCTAACACATCAACTATAGAATCTAATACTTTTTTAGGAAAGATTATCACAAATCCTATGGGTGGGTTTGCAATAGGGGGTATCGTTGGTTATTTAGATGGTAATAGTATGGTTATAAATAATTTTACAAAAAATTTAATTCGAACCCCAGCCGAAACTGGGTTTCAATGCGGAGGTATAGTGGGAGTTTCTTATAGATCCAAAATTATAACAAATATCTCTGAAAGCAGTATAGAATGTTCAGGGATGGCAGGTCAAGTTTTAGGACAAGATGGTGGGGATAATGTAATCAAAGCAAGTATTACAAATGAAACCCAAAAGGAAAATTAAATTTGATAAAATAAAAAATTTATATTTTTTAGAATCAACTTGTGAAATAATGCTCCTTGGAAGGAAAGCTTCCCTCCTGTACCTCTTTAGTATAAAGATTTATGGCAGAAATGATTTTCTCTCCTAACGGTAGATAACTTTTAGTATGCTTGGTTTGAAATTCAGAATTTAAATGCAAGAAATCATTAAGTACTAAAATTTGCCCATCACAATCCACACCCGAACCTATACCTATAGTGGGGATAGCAAGATTTTGTGTTATTTTTTTAGCAATAGGAGCGAGTACTAGTTCTAAAATTAGACCAAAACATCCCACCCCTTCTAAACTTTTTGCAGATTCAGTTAATACTTTTATCTCTTTGTCCTTGCGGCCTTGGATTTTATAGCCACCTAAGGTTCTGAATTTTTGAGGTTCAAGGCCAAGATGTCCCATAATAGGAACACCACTAGCCGCTAATTTTTCTATAGCTTGAAGGGTTTCGTGCTCGGCTCCTTCAATTTTAATAGCATCTACACCACTCTCTTTATATAGTTTAATAGCATTATGAATGGTCTGCTGTGCGTTCTCCTGAAATGTACCAAAGGGGAGATCTGCTATAAGAAAAGAATTCGGGGCTCCTCGTCTGCACATCTTAGAATGATAAATCATTTCATCTAAAGTTACAGGTAAAGTTGATGTATGTCCTTGAACCACCATCCCCAAGGAGTCGCCTATCAACATAGCATCAAGAGAACTTTGAGAAAGTAAGCGAGAAAAGCAAGCATCGTATACAGTCAAAATACTAATTTTTTTCTTTTCTTGTTTATATTTTAACCAATCGGCAGGATATTTTAGAGACATACGATTTAAATTTTATATAGTTCTCCATCAAAGAGTACATCAAAAAATAGATGCGGGTATTTTTAGAATCAGTCATAATAAAGACAAGAGATATTTTATTTACAGAACATCTCTTGACCTAGGGTTAAATTTCAATAAAGCAAACTTTTGCAAGTTTACTTATTGAGCCTTTTGTATAACTAAACTTTATTATCTAACCTAGCTTTGTCCTCACGACCGTGGCATCAGCGTCTTTGCAATAGTAGTACACTTTAATAATGCCCTATGTGTTTCAAGAAATTGTATCAATAAACTTTCTTTTATTTAAAGAGGCTCATTCCTCATTTGCTTTACCCACCCGCCTTTGGCGGTTGGGTAGGGGCACTTTTTTTCTACTTTTCGCCCCTGCTTGCCCCGCTTGCCCCGTAAGGCGGGGCTTGCCCTGCAAAGGGCCTAGCGGGGCGTCCTCGATGTTAGCTTCGCTAACATTCTCGAATGCGCACCCCACTTTTTTCACAACGAGAAGCAAGTCTTTGTACTAACAAAATTTTCTTTTAATTTATTATTTTGCAAGCTCGATTTATTGACCTAGTACTTTTACCATAAGTTTTATTCCAATTTTTCCCCAAAAAGTTCTCAAAAATCTTTAAGGAATTTTTAGTTTGTATTTAAAACTTATATTCTTTTAATTTTGCTCTTAGCTTCTTGTAGTTAGGACATTGCATCCCTACTAAATTCCAAAATCGATGTGAATGATTTAATTCTTTAAGATGACAAAGCTCGTGTACAATAATATAGTCACAAAGCTCCTCAGGTAAATAAAGAACTCTATAATTGATGTTTATATTTTTCTTGCTTGAACAACTCCCCCATCTCTGCGACTGATTTTTTACTGTAAATTTATTTAATGGAAATAAATAGAATTGATTATAAAAAAATATCTTATTTTTAACCAACTCCATAGCTTTTTGTTTGTCTTTATAGTAGTCACCATCGATTAGCATTTTTGAAGAGTTGATTTTATTTTTAACTATTTCTAATTTACTTTTTATCCAATCTTCTTTCTCCAGTACAAACTTTTCTACAGTGGTCCTGTCATAATTGAATGGCTCTGTGACGACTACCTTGCCACTAGAATACACGTTCAGACGAAGAACGCGAGCCCTTTTACTTTTTTTAATCCAACAAGAAATATCCCCAATGCAGATTGAAGTTTCCATTTGAGACAGAAAAACGATTAGGGTAAAATAAAATTAATCATGGCATGCTCATGACGACTTGAAAAATTTTTTGAACTTGCCCCAGGAATCCAAAAAGAAGCCGTACCTATACATTGATTTTTTGTAACTCTAGCTGTATTAGAACAAGTTCCACCTGCCTCTACTAGTGTCCATCCCGACCCTTCTGTAGAGACATACACTTCTGGTAAACTTATCCCCCCTCTATACCTACCCCCACTAATAACCATAATACCTTTATTCACAGCAGCTTTATGAAAAAATCTTCCCTCCCCATTAAAAGACACAGGATCAAAGTTCCACACACCCCCAATGCCTCTGCAAGTAGAGAAAGTTCTATAATTACCTGGATCATTACTACAGACACCACCAGGATTTACAAGATTCCAAGTCCTTCCATCTCTAGATGACCAAACATCATTGAGGGGGATATCTATCCCATTGTCCTCCACACTCCCACCCATAAGAAAGATACTACTTCTATAACTAAGAGTCGTGTGCCCCCTTCGTGGGGCAAACATTGTCGTTAATTCCGGCGTCCAGGCACCCATCACAGCTAAACAAGATGCCCTATTCATTTTTGTGGCGTCACTACAAGTCCCACCCCCATTGACTAGAGACCATTGCTCTCCATCATCCGAACTCCAAACGTCATTTAGATATACATTTGCTCCGTTTTCTTTGCCGCCTATCAAATAGATTCTATTACCTAAAAGCACAACAGAATGGTTGGTGCGAGGACTAAAGTAATTCTCAACATTTCGAGAAGCTGATTCGAGAGACCTCCAAGTTATTCCATCACTAGACGTATATATTTTATTACTAACACCTGTATCCTCTTCTCCTCCTATTATATAAAAATTATTTCGAAACACAAAGGACTGATGCCCCTCACGTGGAATAAAAGTATTTGCACCTTCTGTCCATGTCTCTCTTGCGTCATTACATTGAGGGCGATGCAATATATTAGGTCGACTACACCTCCCCCCCGTATTGACTACAGACCAACTTAGTCCATCAGATGAGGTCCATACATCATTGAGTAAAATACTTTCGACACCTGTAGTCGATACACCACGACCACCTATAAGGTACATCTTATTTTTAAATGACACAACTTGGTGTCCCTTTCGTGGCGAGAATGTGCTAGCATTAAACGCCCAAGAAGATGGCGATTTACACTCACTTAACGTTGCTTTAGTAGAGTCGTTGCAACTTCCGCCCCTATGCAATAATTCCCAATTTTTCCTATCACTACTCCTCCAAACTTCATTTGTAAATCTATTGCCTTCAAGCGTATCACCTACATTTCCACCTATCAAATAAAGAAATTCTTTTTCTACAGGAGGTGAGGCTGGGGATGGACTACAATGACTGAAGGTGAATAGATAAAAACATATCAAAAAACATATCTTTTGATTTAAAAACATTCTGTTTGCTTATCGCTTTATATTTTTTTTGTCAACTTATATAGTTTGAAATTTCATGAATAATACATTAGGATATGGTTTGTAAGTAAATCAAACATGAAAGCTCTTATTGAAAAAAAATACAAAATATAAAAACTTGGGTCACTGCTTATCTTAAATGCAAATCTAGCAATGCAAATCACTGTCTCTTGTATTCCATTTTTTTGAGAGCTATGGAATTCTATTTCGTCCATCATGAGAATAACCTAACCTACAAGTTTTTTCTAAAATTACTTTTCCCATATTCATCAAATAAAAGTATCCATAAAGAATATGACTTCTAGACGTGTTTTGAGGAGCCTACATTCTCAATATTCCCAAGAAGGAGCTGTTATCCTAAGTTTTTTTATAAGATATTAATCATTTGACAACTGGTTCATATAATCCACATTGAACCAGTGGAGGTAAGCAATCTCCACTGGAGATTTATTATGAAAATGAAAATAAAAAAAATACAATCTAGTTTTATATTCGTGTTACTCTGTGCGAGTAGTGCTATATATGCTGAAAGTGGTCGTGAGATCATGAAAAAGGTATACGAACAATCACGTATACACACAACCTCAGAGTCAGATGTGGCTATGTCTATACAAGACTCAGAAGGCGAGGAACGTGAACGTTTTTTTTCTTTTAAGAAAAAAATTACTGGCGACTCCACTAGTTCTTTGATTAAATTTTATAAACCTGCTGATGTTAAGGGAACAGGTCTTTTAACAAATTCAAATGAAAAAACAGCCCAAAGTAAGCAATGGCTTTATTTGCCCTCTTTGCGTTCCCTAAATCAACTCAATTCAGAAGATAAAAATAAGAGCTTTATGGGTTCAGATTTTAGCACCTCAGATGTAGCTGGACGTGAATTAGATAAAGATGAACATAAGTTACTAAAAAGCGAAGGAGATTATCACTACATCTTAAGTACTCCTAAAAAAAAGGATGCCTATTCTAAACTTGAAGTAAAGGTAAATAAAAAAATAAATGTAGTCGTGGAAGTGACTTTCTATGACCTTCAAGGTAAGAAATTAAAAACTTTAGAAAATAAAAAATTTAGTAAAGAGAAGGGCATGTACGTGTGTACCCTTTCTCAAATGAAAAATCATCAAACAGGTAGCCTTACAATTTTAACAGTAAATAATATTGAAGTGGGGCAAGAAATATCAGAAAATGATGTAGGTCTAAAGAGTTTGAAAAATTAATAGATAGAGATTTGTATCTCTATCATACTGGCTTAGGGTGTAGATCCCCCCTACACCCTAGCTTTTTGTGTTTCCTTTACTATTTTAGGAAACCTCAATCCATCGCACCTACCCCTATTTTTTCACATACCTTCATATTTTCAGCTTGAAGTCTATCATTAAAAAACTTACTTGGTCAAACATGAAACTTTTTAACCTCCTTCTAACTATTTTACTTTTGACAAGCATGGCAAACCTTTATGCAGAGGACGATTCAAAGACAGAAGAAGCTTCTAAGGATACAAAAAATTCAGATGATGGGGAGCCAGGAGTTAAGAAATCTAAAAAAGCATATGTACATAAGGGTTTCTTTTTTAGAGGTCAAATTGGATTGGGTATGGGTGGGGTAGAACATTCCAACGGAACAAAATATAATACAGAACTTTTTAGGGTGGCAATTACAAATCTTTTGATCGGAGGCTCAGTTTCAGACAACTTGATACTTTATACAGGTCTCACCTACGTCAATGGTGCTGGTCCGCGTTACTCTTCTGCAGAAGGTCGCCGTGCCTATCGAAATCGTTATAGCGATGGGTATAGGGATGGATATAGGGATGCGAATAGAGATATAGATTGCTATGAATTTGGCGATTGTGGATCAAACAATGATGCAATATGGGATTATAAACTCTATGGTTTAGCTTTGGGTCTCACATATTATTTTATGCCTGTTAATATTTATATAGGAGCAGACCTTCGCCTTATGGGTGGTTATCTAGCTGTCCATCCTCTCTACAATCTTCCTAGCCAATCGTACACAAATGGTAGAGGTATTTCCATAAATGTAGGTAAGGAGTGGTACACAGGTAGGGAATTCTCCTTAGGAGTAGCCCTCTCATATGAAAGAGCTACTTTCACAGCCAAATCCTCATTAGATGATACTTTAAGTGTAGCCAATTCAACAAATTATGGAATTTTGTTCTCTGCCACTTACAATTGATCCTGTTTAGTGAAAGATAAAGCTATAAAAATTATTTTTGGCTTAGGAAATCATGGCGAGGTCTATCAAAAAAATAGGCATAATATAGGAATGATGGTAGTAAACCATCTTGCTAAAAAATTAGATTTAAAATTTAAGTCTGAAACACTAGAGCGTATATTCATAGCAAAGACAACCCTTGACCCACCAAATCCTGTGAATAGCTCTAAAGATGAGGGAAGAGAATGTCAGGTGATACTTGTCCTTTCTAAAAATTTTATCAATCTTTCTGGGACACCTCTTGCAAAGATTCTTTCTTATTACAAGGTAGAAATAGAAAATGTACTTGTCATCCATGATGAAATAGAGCTTCCTTTTTCAAATATACGTATGAAACGAGGGGGTGGACATCATGGACATAATGGTTTACGAGATATTATTGCCCATTGTGGGGCTCATTTTGATCGCTTAAGCTTTGGAGTAGGGAGGCCTGAACATAAATCCCAAGTTGCCGACTATGTATTAAGTGATTTTTCAAAAATAGAAGAAAAAGAATTAAATGCCCTAATAGAGACTGCTTGTAGCTTGACTATGGATTGGGTTCATGGCTCCCTTGTAATTTGAAATATGTCTACATTACCATTTCGAATATTAGGACTTCAACAAATAGCTATAGGACACACAAATAAAGACATTTTAAAAAAGCTATGGTGTGATTACCTTGGGTTGAAAACTACAGGGCATTATAAAAATGAAAAAGAAAATGTAGATGAAGATATATTGCTCTTAGGGTCAGGAAAACATGCCATTGAGGTTGATATTATGCAACCCCTTGATCCCGAAAAAACCCCTAAGGTGCATATCCCTCCCCTAAATCATATTGGTCTTTGGGTGGATAAATTAGAAATAGCAGTTGAATTTTTACAAGCTAAGGGGGTACGTTTTACACCTGGTGGTATACGTAAAGGAGCTTCAGGTTATGATGTTTGTTTTATACATCCAAAGGGAAATGAAGAATTTCCTATAAGTGGTGAAGGGGTTCTTATCGAACTTATACAAGCACCTGCAGAAATGTTAAATTAAAATTTTTTCAAAAAAAAAATTAGGCCTATCTCATTTGTTAAAAAAATAAGGCTTAACCTAACTTTTGATATGATTTAGAAGAACAGCTTAGTATTGTATAGCAAGTTATCATATTTTATTAATTCTATGCCTCCTAAAAAAGAGTATTCCCTCCCAAAATTTCATATAAATGAAAAAGCAAACTATATAAAGCTAGAAGAAAATTTAGATATATTTAAAGTTTTTGAAAATATTGAGAAAGATTGTAAGCATTGCTTCTTTTTTGAATCCCTTGAAGTCGGAGGGCAAAATGCACGTTTTGATGTTATAGGCTTTGAGCCAGAAATCTTAATCACTGTAAAGCAAAATAAAATTTTTTGGGAAAATCAAAACAATAATGAGAACATTGAAATAGAAACTTCAAATCCGTATAAAACGATTGCCGAATGGTTTCCTCAAAATATTATTTCTAGAAATTACGCGGGAGGACTCGTTGGTTATCTTGGATATGACGCAAGTAATTACTTTGAGCCCACATTGCATTTACGCACCCACCCTCACTTTCCTCAAATGCTTTTTGGAGTTTACACAGATGGATTGATTCATGATAAATATACAGGTGAAATTACTTACTTTTATTACGAAAAAAATCGCATCTCACAAGTATCTGAATGGTTTAACAAAGAAAGCAGTGCAAAAGAAAATTTAAAAATAAAACATATAGGGAGTAGTTGTAGTGCCAAACAGCATGCCCTTATGCTTGAAAGGGTAAAGGATGAAATACTGAAAGGAAATACATTTCAATGTCAAATAGGCTTTCAAGAAAATTATGATATTTCGGGTGAACTCATTTCTTTTTATAAAAAGTTAAGGCAGATCAATCCTTCCCCATATATGTTTTATATGAAGTGTGATTCACGTATTCTCATTGGTTCAAGCCCAGAACTCATATTTCGTTTACAACAAAAGGAAATAGAAACCTATCCACTAGCTGGTACCATAAAGCGAGGTATTGATATAGCTCAAGATTTAGAACTTGCACGCACCCTCTTAAATGATGCCAAAGAAATAGCCGAACATAATATGCTTGTAGATTTACATCGCAATGACATAGGAAGGATTGCTCGCTTTGGTTCTGTACGAGTACGAAGACTTATGGATACAAAAAAATTTAGTCATGTACAACACATTTCAAGTGAAGTGGTAGCCCTACTAAATAAAAAGTATGACATGTTTGATGGCCTAGCTTCTGTATTTCCTGCAGGTACTTTAACAGGAGCTCCTAAAATTGAATCTATGAAAATTATTGAAGCTATAGAACATGAATTTGGTTCTGGCCCAAGAGGTCCTTATGGTGGGGCTGTAGGTAGCTTTGGTTTTAATGGAGATTGTACCTTTGCTATTCCTATACGATCCCTATTTATATACAAAAATCAAGCCTTTACAAGATCCTCTAGTGGAATTGTTTATGACTCTACTCATGAAGGAGAATTCAATGAAATAAAAAATAAACTTGTAGCCATACATAATACCTTAAAGACATTTTTATACTAAATGAATATTTTGATATTAGACAATTACGATTCCTTCACCTACAACCTGTATCAATACGTAGGAGAAATTTTAGAAGAAAATGAAAAAAACTTTCGATTAGATGTTCATAGAAATGATGCCATAGATATTCATGAAATCATTAGTAAGGGGTATGATCGTATTATCATTTCTCCTGGCCCTGGTGACCCCAAAGAAAGGAAATATTTTGGAGTTTGTACAGACGTTTACAAGGAACTTGCAATGAAAACTCCTGTTTTGGGAATATGTCTGGGTATGCAGGGAATGGCCCTAGCTTTTGGTGGAAAAGTAATCAGAGCATCTAAGCCCATGCATGGAAAAACAAGTAGCATCCAACACGACAAAAAAGGTGTTTTCTTGAATGTACCTCAAAACATTTCTGTAATGCGTTATCATTCTTTAATCGTGGAAGAAGAAAGTTTACCTGATTGTATAATCCCCACTGCCTTTACAATTAATGAAGAGAAAAAAGAACTTATGGGCATACGCCACAAACAATATCCATTCATGGAAGGAATTCAATTTCATCCTGAATCTTTCGCTACAGAGGCGGGATTAGAAATGATTGCAAATTTTATATATTCACGTACAATTTCTCTTTAAGAAAACCTTATGTTTTTAAAGAAAGTCTCCTATAAGATAATGCACCATCTTCATCATATTTTTAATTTCTTTTTAGAATTTTTTATTACTTGGAAATATTTACGCTCTCCTAATCTAACCCCCATCTTCAATACATCAACACGATTGACTCTTTTATTTATGGCTCTCATGGTTTTTGTCATGGTAGTTGTTCTATGTGTATTTGTAGGATTTCAAGATGCAATGAAAGAAACATTTCAAACGTCAGGTTATCATTTAAGAATTACTAAAAATAATTCACACCCCTTTAGTGAAAAAGATTCTGTTGTCTACATAGATGAAGATGAAGAAATTGTAAAAAAACATACAAAGCTTAAATTTCAAAGTATCTCTCTAAATGTTTTAATGGAAAGCTATGGCGAGTATGATGGAAAAGCACTAAGAGGGATCCCCCTTAGTACCCCTCTTGATAAAAATAAAAATATAGAAGGGCAATTTAGGTACTTCCCTCATATTATTTATTACAATAAACAGTATTTAGAGAAATTTGACACAGGCAACTATGTCCTTATAGGTCGAGAAATGGCTCGTATCTATGGATTACAACTAGGGGATTCTATAAAACTTCTTATACCCAAAGGCGGTCTATTGAATACAAATATAGATGTAAGTACCTTTAATTTTATAATAGCAGGTTTTTATCGAACGGGCTTTTACGAATATGACTCAAATTTAATTTTTGTTTCTCTAAAAACAGCACAACGAACTTTGCAAATACCTAAGCAAATTACAGAATTAGTTTTTCAACTCAAAAGCTTGGATAAACTCTTTTTAGTAGAAGAACTCATCAATGAAAAACTCGCTAACTATGATTATCATTACATAACACATTCCATAAATGAAGAAAAAGGAAATATTCTGGCAGCCCTACAACTTGAAAAAACTCTCATGCTCGTCATACTTAGTTTACTTGTAATGGCAGGAGTGGCGGGTATTTGGGTTACTGTACGACTCCTTGTACGATCAAAGACTCGTAGTATAGGATTGCTGAAAGCCATGGGTCTACCCTCCCACTCTCTAATTATTATTTTTACTTCTTACGCACTTTGTATAGGTTTTATTGCCTCTTTTTTAGGAGGGACCATAGGAATTTTTGTAGCGAATCACTTAGAAATAATCATCACCCTTATTGAAGAATCAATTAATTATATATGTTTAAGTTTTAATCCTCGTTGCTCTTTGGTAAAGCTCATCCCACCCTATATTTATTTTTTTGATCACTTACCCGTAAAAGCAGATTTGAATATTTTATTAGGAATATCTCTATCTTCATTAGTGCTAAGTGGATTAGCAGGTTATTTTCCTGCCCGAGATGCCAGCAGAGTTGACCCTATAGAAAGTTTAAGAAATGAATAAGTCTAGTTAGAAAAAGAAGACAATATGAATATAATAATACTCTCTCGTATTTCTCTTTAGGTTCATCAAAGCACTACCCTTGAACCATAAACATTTGAACGATGTAGAGATAATTTAGATACGTACTATTTGTACACGTACATTCCATGCGGAGGTGTCGAGGGCTAAATAATGTATCAATAGATCTTTAATGGAAATGGCACCTACGCTTGGATGTTTCAAAAAGAAATACACACTTTGCTCTTTTTCATAATATCGTAACTCATTGAGAGCTTTTGCAAGGTCACGCTTAGTCAATACATCTTTTTTCTTAAAATGGTGGCGACGTTTGGCACCTCGCTCTTCTCTTTGAAATTCAAAATTTTCAGGAGCATTCCTTAAAAGTTCAAAGCATTGCAAAGCAAGTTCTTTGTCTTTGAACTCCAATCTATAATGACGACCCGCATTTAATAAAGAAACATCCTTGGGTAAACTTTTAAGAAGCTCTAATTGAAGAAGCTTAATACCCTTAGGTAAATTTTCTATTAATTTTTGAGAGAGAGAATTTAATTGTTTCTCATCTAGTTCCTCATAAAGATCAGCATAAAAACATTCATGTTCAGAATGGATGTATAGAGGCAAGGCATCAAAAAAATGTAATTTTTCCTGCTTATTAAAACCCTTAGAAAACGTAAGGGGTAAGTTCACCCTTCGTAAAACTTTTTGAAATAAAGAAGACATCTCAAGATGTGAAATATAAATAATAGGTGTTGTACGTGCGTAATGAAAAACTAAAACTTGCTTTGTTAAAAAAACTTCTGGGGCAAGGGTGACAGGTTCAAGTAATTCAGCAGGGAAGTCAGAATTCTTTAGAGCCTGGGGGTGAGGAGGATTCATATTCTCTTCTGTTATTTCTTCAAAACGTTTATAATCTCGTCTTAGAAAATCTAAACTTACTGCATCTATTAAATCGTGCCAAGGTAAATCCATGTCTATATCCTTTTTCCCTAGCCAAAGTTCTAAAAGTTCTTCAGGTATTTCATCACAAATCTGTTGCCAAAGTTCAGGAGAAAAATGCTCCTCCCACGAATCAAATTTTGCACCCCGCCTATACGCTTCAAGTATCCATTGCCCCATACGATGATCGCTCCTAGAAAGCAAACCTTCAATGTAAGGCATTTCGGGAGCGGGGCCTTTCAAGCGTACCCTTTTTAATTTCATCTGATTCTTTAGGGCATTCAAGGCTTTATGAAAATAATCAGGAATTTGTTGGCTTTCCCATTGAAAAGTAGTAAAGGGTTTGGGTACAAAAAGAGAAATAGTAATATTTATATTTTTACGCAACCCAGACTCTATAGCTATTTGATCAAGTTTTTTCAAAGAAGTCATTAAGTCTTGTACCTCTGCAGCATTTTGATTCAATGAGCCTTCCGAGATAATATTCTCAGAAGTAGGAAGGCCTAACATGAAATACACTTTAACAAGGTCCCAGCCCCTATTAAATACTTCTCGAATGAGATAATGTAAATTTTCTTCAGAAGATTTTTTGCGTATACGCTCCCTTTGCAATTCACTTCCAGCTTCTAGAGCAAAGGTCACATTGCTTTTTCGTATATTTGATGTCATCTCTAACACAGGTATTGTTTTTACTTGCACTCGTAAACTTGGCAATGAAAGAGAAACTCCCCTAGAACCATATTCTTTCGCCATTTCTACCACTAACTCTTCTAACCAAGGATAGTCTGCTATAGATAAAGAATGTAAAGAAATTGTATTGTATCCTGTTTTGCTTAACATCTCCCCTGCCACTCTCACAAGTTCTTTTATTTCTGTATTACGAACAGGTCTCTTCCAAAATCCCGCATGGCAAAATCTACAACCTTGACCACAACCCCTAGCCACCTCTACCACTACTCGTTCTTGGGTAATACTAAGATTAGGTACAATCACATACTTCAAATCAGAATAAGAAGCTGCTCGATAATTTCTTTTTTCTACTTTTAGAAAGTTTTTATGCGTATATTTTGAATAAGATGAGTTTCCTCTGTCCTCAATGCTATACATACAAGGCAACACAAGGCCTTGCACTTTTTGTAAATCTATAAGTATCTCTTCTCTGCTTTTCTTTTCTTTTTTTCCTAAGGCCACTAGATTACATATTTCTAAAATAGCAGGTTCACCATCTCCCATAAAGATTCCATCCATAAAATCAAACAGAGGTAGAGGGTTAGAGACAGCTGTACCCCCAGCAATGACTATAGGATCAAATTCTCGACGCTCTTTACGTAAAATAGGTATTTGAGCAAGATCAAGGGCATAGCAAATATTTGTATAATGCATTTCATGTGAGCAATTGAAGCCCCAAATATCAAAAGAAGAAATTAAAAGTTTATGATCTAAAGAATAAAGAGGTATATTTTTTTTTTGTAATTCTAATTGAAAATCATGAGTGGGCAGATAGCAACGATCGGCCATATATTCAGGTATACGATTTACGCAATCATATAAAATACGAAGTCCTTCATTAGACATGCCCAATTCATAAATATCAGGATACGAAAGGAGAACTCGAACATCTACTTCCGAAGGGTTTTTTAAAGGGATACCATATTCACCACCTGTATAACGTCCAGGTTTTTGTACAAGTTGAAGTAAGGGCTCTATCTCTTGAAAATCTATAACTTTTAGTGTATTAGAAAAAGATAGGGTAGGTGTAGATTTTAGCGACATAAAAAAAGTCTGCCGACAAAAATGTCAGCAGACTTATCTCAAGTTTTAAATAAATTTTTTAATTAACCGTTACAAGCAGAACAACTACTTTCAGCAGAAGATTTACAAGAGTTCATCATTTCTTTTTTTTCTTCTTTGCTCATTTTTTTGTCTTTGTTGCCTTCTTTACATTTCGCAATGTACATTTTTGTACATTTGCCTTGATGAGATTTCATACTAGCTTTAAATTTACCTTGTTTTTTAGGCTCAGCTTTAGACATCTCACTTTTTATTTCTTCACATTTTGTAACCACTTCTTCATAGCTTTTAGGAGCTGTTTTTTTATCTTTTGCAGACAAAGAAATCAAACTACCTAATACCAAGAAGCTTAGCACCAAAGTAGAAATTTTAAAGTTTAAAGTTTTCATAATTTATACCTCCAATGTTTTTTATATTCAGCCCACGTAAGATATAAGAAAATCCTAATAGGGTAAATACAATATCCATCAATCAGAATACCTTCTCTCATGGCGATATTTTTTTCTATATTTTTATTATAGAAAATTTTTTCTGGAAATTTATCTTTTATTTAAGTTTCCTACTTCCATCATATCCTTCACATAAATAAAGCTTTAAAAAAGCTATGCTCAAAGAAGGAGTGTCTCAAGAGAATCATTTATTTCTATTTGCTTTGTTTAAGAATATAATGTTTGAAGAAAAAATACAAATTAAAGTTTATAAAAAACCCGGTGCCATAGAGCCACAACGAGCGACTCGTGAAGCAGGGGCCCTAGATGTATACACCTGTCTACCCCCTGATACTATAATTACTATTCCGCCCTTTAAACGCATGCTTATACCTACAGGATTATTTATCGAAATTCCTAAAGGATATTTTATTTCAATTAGGGCAAGGTCTGGACTTGCACTCAAACAAGGTCTCATTTTACCAAATGCACCTGCCACCATTGATTCAGATTACAGGGGGGAACTTCAAATTCTTGTAGGAAATATCGACAAGGAGAAGAGCATTCAAATACAGCATAATGAACGCATAGCTCAAATGCTTCTTGAAAAAATAGTTTATTTTGATTGGTTAGAAGTAGAAAACACAGATGTATTTACAAGAACAACTCGCGATGCGGGAGGCTTTGGTAGCACGGGCCTAGTTTAAAATTTTACCTTTTGAAAGTGAATGACATACTCCCCTTCTATAAAATTTCTGCATTGATGTCCCGTAAAAATGCCTCCGAACCTTTATTAAAAAAGGACAAAAGTAAAATCATAGATAATCATAGTATTGAACCCCCAAAGGCCCAGGGATTATACAATCCTATAAATGAAAAAGATTCCTGTGGAGTTGGGTTTGTAGTAGACTTGAATGGGAAAAAATCTAGGCGTATTATTGACTTAGGCCTCGAAAGTGTTTGTAGTTTAGAACATCGAGGCTCTGTAGGAGCAGATCCCTACACAGGGGATGGTTCAGGCCTTTGTATACAAATACCTGATAGTTTCTTTAAAAGAGTCTGTTCTGAAATGAAAGATGGCTTCGACCTACCTGTAGAAGGTCGCTATGCTATCGCATTTATTTATATGCCTCAAGATGAGGTCACTCGTAAGGGTCTAGAAACCTTGATAGAAAAAGTCACGGTCGATGAAGGTCAAACATTTCTTGGATGGCGAAATGTTCCTATAAATACTGAAATTTTAGGGGAACTTGCACGTAAAACTTTACCTGTAATGCGTCAATGCTTCATTGAAGCTTCTACAGATATTACAAATAGGGAAATGTTTGAAAGAAAACTCTATCTAATACGTAGAATTATTGATAGAAGGGTAAGACTCGAATACAAATTAAATCGAAGCCAATACTATGTAGCCTCATTTTCATGTAACACAATTATTTACAAAGGCATGCTTACATCGAAGCAATTAACCGCCTTTTATCCCGATTTGAATGCTAGGGATATGGAATCTGCCTTAGCCCTTTTTCATGAACGTTACTCAACAAACACCTTCCCCACTTGGGATCTAGCACAACCATTTAGGATGATTGCTCACAATGGAGAAATCAATACTGTTAAAGGAAATAAAAACTGGATGGAAGCACGCCAAATGGTTATGGAGAGCCACCTTTATGGGAAAAATTTAAAACGAATGCTTCCCATTATTATGGAGGGTCAGTCCGACTCTGCCACATTTGATACTGTAGCTGAATTGCTAGTCCGTACAGGCCGTAGCCTGCCTCATGCCATGATGATGATGATACCAGAGGCATGGTCAAAAAATCAAAGCATGCCTGCTGATCTTAAGGGATTTTATGAATATCATGCAACTATGTTGGAGCCATGGGATGGCCCAGCGGCTATGGTTTTTACTGATGGCGTGGTGGTGGGTGCTACATTAGATCGTAATGGATTAAGGCCAGGTCGCTATCTTATTACAAAGGATAACCTTGTCATTATGGCCTCAGAGGTAGGCACTGTATCCATAGAACCAGAAATGATTAAAGAAAGTGCGCGTTTAAAACCAGGGCAAATATTTTTGATAGACACCGAAGCAGGAAGGCTGATTCAAAATGATGAAATCAAAACTCAAATTGCTAGAGCAAAGCCATACGCTCTTTGGGTTAAGGAAAGCATGCTTCGCCTTTCTGATTTACCTGAACCAGATTTTGTTTATCCCAATGATTTCAATACTTTAGAATTACGTCAACGTGCCTTTGGTTACACTAAAGAAGATTTATATCTAATAATGGCACCCATGGCATCATCTGCCCAAGAAGCTGTGGGTTCAATGGGGATAGATTCTGCCCTTGCTGTCCTAACAGAAGAACCCAGCTCTTTATTTAGGTACTTTAAACAACAATTTGCTCAAGTTACAAATCCACCCATTGACCCTCTACGTGAAGGTTTAGTGATGGAACTAACCACTTACATAGGCCCTGAAGGAAACCTTTTATCTGAAACTCAAAAGCATGCTCATCGTCTAGAACTAGAACATCCAGTTTTAACCAATAAGAATCTAGAAAAAATACGTAATATAAAAAGCGGACACTTTAAAACAGAAACAATCAGCATACTCTTCGATGCCAAAGAAAATTATGGAATGCGAAATCGTTTAGAACAAATTCAAGAAGAGGCAGTGGAGGCAACCCATAAGGGGTACAATTTGATTATCTTAAGTGATAGAGGAATAGATAAAAATAAAGTCCCCCTCCCTTCACTATTAGCCCTATCGGCAGTTCATCAAAAACTTATAAAAGCTGGTCTACGTACTAAAATTGGGCTCATTGTAGAAAGTGGAGAACCTAGGGAAGTAATGCACTTTGCGCTTCTTCTAGGTTATGGTGCAAATGCGATTAATCCATATCTTGCTTTTGAAAGTCTGATCTTTTTATTTCAAAATAAGTTTTTAGGTGAATTGCCTAGCTCTATAAATGAAAAAGTACTATGTAAAAACTTTATACAAGCAATAGGAAAGGGGTTGCTTAAAATTTTTAGTAAAATGGGTATTTCTACACTTCAATCTTATTGTGGTGCTCAAATCTTTGAAGCTGTGGGTATTGACTCAGAATTGATTTCATTATACTTTTCAGGCACCTCAACATCAATTGAAGGTTTGAGCCTTGAAATGCTAGAAAAAGAATGTTTATTAGCTCATAGTAAGGCCTTTGGTAATGAAGCCAAAATCAAAATTGTAAAGGGACTGGAAAGTGGGAGTCTCCACCATTATCGCAAATATGGGATATCACATTTACTCAACCCTAAGGCAATACATCTTTTACAACACTCTTGTAGAACTAACGACTATAAATTATTTAAAGAATTTTCAGAACAAATAGATAATCAAGAAAAGAATTTAGTTACCCTGCGTGGCCTCTTTGACTTTGAATATTCAAAGCCCCCTGTTCCATTAGAAGAGGTGGAGCCTGAAGAAAAGATTATGCGACGTTTTGTAGGCGGTGCGATGAGCTTTGGTTCTATTTCTTGGGAAGCCCATACAGATATGGCCATAGCCATGAATCAAATTGGGGCAAAATCAAATACGGGTGAAGGTGGGGAAGATGCCATACGATATCAAACCCAAGCAGATGGCACTTCTATGCGATCAGCTATCAAGCAAGTTGCTTCTGCAAGATTTGGAGTGACAGCACATTATCTTGTCAATGCAGATGAAATACAAATTAAAATTGCCCAAGGTGCAAAACCAGGTGAAGGGGGGCAATTACCAGGCCATAAAGTTGATGAACATATAGCACGTTTACGATACAGTACACCTGGTGTTACTTTAATCAGTCCACCACCACATCACGACATTTATTCTATAGAAGACATCAAACAATTAATCTTTGATCTCAAAAATGTAAACCCTAAGGCAAGAATAAGTGTAAAGCTAGTTTCAGAATCAGGTGTCGGCACAGTTGCTGCAGGGGTAGCAAAGGCAAATGCTGACCATATACAAATAAGTGGTTATGATGGTGGAACTGGGGCAAGCCCTGTTTCTAGTATACATCATACAGGGACTCCTTGGGAATTGGGATTGAGTGAAGCACATCAAACTTTAATGATACAAGGATTGAGAGATAGAGTTTGCTTGAGCGTAGATGGTAAAATGCTCACAGGAAAAGATGTGATAGTGGCAGCCCTTCTAGGGGCGGAGGAATACGGTTTTGCCATAGCCCCCTTAATTACTCTAGGGTGCATCATGATGCGAAAATGTCATTTGAACACTTGCCCTGTGGGTATCGCAACGCAAGATCCACAATTTCGTAAACACTACCTTGGTAAGCCTGAATATATTGTAAATTATATGCGCTTTATAAGTCGTGAAGTCCGTGAATGGATGGCCACTCTAGGTTTTAGAACTATAAATGAAATGATAGGGCAAGTAGGAAGAATAAAAGTAAAAACTGCAAGAGAAATCTCTAAAGAACATCCTAAATCACGTGGGCTTGATTTTAGTAAAATTTTATATCAACCTGTTGCCAATTTTGGTACCAAGCCTTACAATATACGTTCTCAAAAACATAATCTAGATAAACAGTTAGATATAGAAATCATCAAACTTTCAACTCACCTTTTTCAATTAAATAAAGATGAGTTAAAAGATACAAATCTAAAGAGTGTACATTTACAAATGAAAGTTGGCAATCATAACAGATCTGTAGGTTCCATGCTTTCGGGTGAAATCGCTCGACACTTTGGAGAAGAGGGTTTACCAGAAGAGTTGATAAAAATTGACATGATGGGGATGGCGGGACAAAGTTTTGGAGCCTTTCTAAGCAAAGGGGTACATTTACGACTTGAAGGCCAAGCTAATGATTATGTAGGCAAGGGACTTAGTGGGGGCAAAATAAGTATACGTATACCTAAAACATCTACTTTTCAAGCAGAACACAATACCATAGCTGGCAATACATGCTTATATGGAGCCACTAGTGGGGAAGCGTATTTCAATGGTCAGGCGGGAGAAAGATTTGCAGTAAGAAATTCAGGTGCCATAGCTGTTGTAGAAGGAATAGGTGATCATGGTTGCGAATATATGACTGGTGGGCGAATAGTTATTTTAGGCGTAGTGGGTAGAAACTTTGCAGCGGGGATGTCGGGAGGTATAGTTTACATTTATCAAAATCAAAAAAATATATCTGAATTTATAAATGCAGAAATGATAGAATATGAGCCTCTAGTCATGACAGGGAACTCAAATCTTTTGAAAACTGATAATAAATTTTTTGAAAATGAATGTAAGAAATTAATTATATCGCATTGGCAAGAGACTAATTCAAAATTAGCTAACATGATTATTACAAATTGGGAAGTTGAGGCTACTAAATTTATAAAACTAATCCCTACAGATTATAAAAATGCCCTACTCCTATCAAAAAAAAATGTTAGCTAAATTAAATTTTTTTATTTTAATTACTTAAGAACATTTTTTTGGTACTAGTTGTGGTTAAAGTCTTCTTTGTATTTTTACAAATTAAACTTGGCAAATGCCTTTAGCTTATGAAAATGTCTTTACTATCTGCTTCAAATGTCAAATTCAAACTTATCTTCACAAAAAATAGAAGCTAAACCTTCATTATTTAGTGATATTCGCATTATTTTTTCAACCATACTTACTGATCCTGGTTCTTCATTAGCCTATGGTGCAGATGCTGTTATTGCTGTAACTTCCGTACTCATTTATCAAAATTATCAAATGGGCCTCATTGTTACCCTAGGTGTGGGCTTCACAATTATGCTCATCTACATATGTGCGGTATTATCCTATAATTTAATGTCAAAGTATCATACGCATAAAAAATATGGTGGGGGTGCCTTTGTCTCTTCTGTACTAACAGCCAACAAATTCAAAAATCCAATTATAAAAAAATTTTTAGATTATATAGGTAAAACAGGAGCCGCCTCTCTACTCGCAGATTTTCCCGTAACCCAAGCTATCAGCTTAATTTCAGGGGTTGAGGCACTTTACTTTGTCCCTCCCCAAGAAAGGTTATATTGGTTTATTGGTTTTTTAACTCTTATCTCTTTAGTACAAAAATTTGGATTAAATAAATTGTCTTATTATTTAATCTGGCCTGTCTTATCATTCTATACCTGCAATCTGATTATACAGTTTACAGGCATCATTCAAATTCTACAACAAGGATGGCATCCACCCGTATTAAAAATTCAAGCAAATCAAGTTCAGTATATAATTCCAACTGTCCTTATTGCGTTAGCAAATGGTACTACCCTTATTACTGGGGTAGAAGTGGGATATTCATCAATAAATATACCCTACCATAAACATAGGGCAATGAATTTTTCAATGATAGCATTATATTTTATAGTTTTTTTTACCTACATCTTTCAGCTAATAAATTTTCTTGGAGTGGGTATAGATCAAAATTCATTCAAAAACATCCCCCCCGTCCCTATTCAAATCGCTTACGCCTTAGGTGGGGATTATTTAGCTACTTTCTTTGGATTACTCACAGCTGTTATACTGATACTCGCTGCCCAAACATCGCAAACCGATTATCCTCTTGGACTACTTAGGGCATCGAGAGAAAATTATTTTCCTAAGGGGATAGGTGACTCAGCTTGGCGGAAAACAAGACCTCCTTTGGGAATAGGTCAGCATGGCGTTTATAATCCGAGTGCAGTAACACTTTTGTTTCTACTTTCTTTATTTATAATATATTTATTTCCTGATTCTCATAAAATAGAAGGCATGTATGGCCTTGCAGTAATAACAGCTATGACTATTTCTATTTTTTCTTATTTGTTAAGATTATTAAGAGCCAAAATATATAATATAATCATAATGCTTACTTTCTCAATTTTACTAGTCATGCTCGTAAATATTTTATATCAGAAATTTTTTGAAGGGGCTTGGTTTACATTATTATTAATGTGCATATATTTTTTAATCTTCATGTTTTCTTCTCATATCTATAAAATTTGGGAAGAAAAGCAAGATTCTACGCCCTTAGAGTCCCTTCTATGGGATCCTGTTTTTTGCAATTTGCCTGTAGATAAAAAAAATCTTGTACTCGTATCGAAATTTCATCCAGGAGTATTGCTATTTTTAAAGGATTTTGTGAAGAGTGGACGCATGCCTTTTGTTGTCCATTTCCAAAGCGAATCAGAAGAAAAATTTCCCGCCTCGTTACCGGAATGGTATAAGGTACTCCCTCTAGAACCTGAAAAGGATACTGTTACTTCAATAGTAGATTATGTGAAAGCACTAAGCCCAAGTCGTGTTCATATTATACCTCTATTAGTAAGCGGTGGGGATTTCATACGTAGGTATTTTTTTGGAAATAGCATAGATCGTCTACGCTACGCCCTTTCACAAGTTGCAAGTCTGCAAGTAGAGTATAATAGAGTTCGGGTTGACATCACCATTAAGGAGGTTTTAAAAAGAATGCTTCCTCGTATTACTTTAAATAACCCTTTTAAGCTAAAAAAGATTAAAATTTAAAAACTTTCTTTAAACTTATAAAGTTTAAAGATTAGGCTCGGAAAAATAGATATCATTTTTAGTACTTAGAATTTGAAAAGAAATGTATTCATGAAAAGAGAAAAAGTTTTTTTGAAGTGTAGAATTAATTTTAATTTCTAAAATGAATTTTACACAATATTTAAATGTTTTTTATCATTAGAAATATAAAATTTATACTTTAGATATGATTGTTGCTTTAACTGGTACTATTACAAAACTATTAACTTCAAGTATATATCTAAATGTACAACAAGTTGAATATGAGGTACATGTGGCATTAAATGTTTTTGAACATTTACAAAAGCATGCTAAAGAAAAAGAAATACATCTCTATATCTATCATTTAATCAAAGAAGAAGAACAACGTCTTTTTGGTTTTATAGAAATAACTCAAAGAGATTTTTTTCAAACCTTACTTCTCATAAGAGGAATAGGCCCTAATCTAGCTTTAAGCTTACTTTCACATCTTAGCTTAGATCATTTTTTTGATATTTGTAAAACAAAGGAAATAACAAAACTCACACGCATTCCTAGAGTTGGGAAAAGTATAGCCGAAACAATGGTCTTTGAAGTAAATAAAAAAATAGATAAGTGGGAGAGATTACTCATACAAAGCGAAACAAAAGGCTCAAGCCCCCTTACTCATAGAAATTATTTTTCACAAGTTTCTTTTCTCAATCCAGAAAAAGAAATGGCGCTACAAGCACTACTGCAATTGGGCTATAAGGAAAAAGATGCCTTAGAGGCTATGGCAAAAATTGAAGCCCAGCAAAAAAAAGATAATCTAAATAATAAAAAAAGTGACGACAGTGGCGAAAATGCAACAGAAAAAAAAGAAATGCACACTATCCAAAATCTTATAGAAGCAAGTGACTGGATTAGAGCTGTTTTACAAATTATTTAAGCAAATTCTATATAGAATTACACGATGTTGAAAAACTACAATTCAAATACTATTTTAGAACCTCATCAAATTAGAGGTACTGTAAAAGAAAGGTCATCATTAGGGCCTGTTTGTAAAAGAGTTCGATATGAATCCGTCCGTCTATCTCTCAAAAATGGCCACGCATGCCTTGTTTTAGCTATACTATTTAAATCTATCTCATGGATAAGAGTTTCTTTATGAGTTGCACTAGCTTTTTTTAATATAACACCAAAGGGATCAGAAATAAAGCTTTGGCCCCAAAAATGTATATTTCCTTCGACCCCCACTCTATTCACAGAGCAAACATACACCCCATTTGCAATAGCATGACTTCTTTGTATCAATTCCCAAGCTTCACATTGGTGCTGATGGTTTTCATAAGATACTGAAGAATTATTTTCAGATTTTTGAAAGCCTATGGCTGTAGGATAAAAAAGTATTTCTGCCCCTAAAAGGCTAAGGGCCCTCGCTGCTTCAGGAAACCATTGGTCCCAACAAATTAAAACCCCTATCTTTGCATATTTTGTGTGCCAAACTCTATACCCCATATCGCCAGGGGTAAAATAATATTTTTCATAGTAATCAGGATCATCTGGTATATGCATTTTCCTGTACCCACCCATCAAACTTCCATCCGCATCAAAGACTACAACAGTATTATGATATAAACCCTCTAGCCGTTTTTCAAAAAGTGAAGCAAGTATAACAATATTAAGCTCTTTAGCAAGAAGGGCCAAAACCGAACTTGTAGGCCCAGGGATAGACTCTGCAAATTCAAAATATGAGGAATCCTCTGTTTGGCAAAAATAAGGTGAAAGAAAAAGCTCTTGGGTACAAACAATTTTTGCCCCTAACTTTGCACAAAGTCTAATTTCAGCTATGGTACTCTCTAATCTTTCCTGCTTATTTGGTCTTTGAATATCCTGAGCAGAAGCTTGTAATAAAGCAACTGTTGGCATCTTAAATTTTTAGGCTTTGGGAATAACACTCACATTTTTTTTCTTACGATCAATATGAGAGAAATGAACCTTGCCATCAACAAGGGCATAAATCGTAAAATCCCTTCCCAAGCCTACATTTTTTCCAGGATGTATGTGCGTCCCCTTTTGACGAAGAATAATCCCTCCGGCTAGAATATCTTGATTTCCATAAACCTTTACACCCAAACGCTTCGAGTTCGAGTCTCTACCATTTTTTGTGGAACCACCACCTTTCTTATGAGCCATCTATATTATTCTCCTTAGTTTTTATTATTTCTTTAATTTCAATACGGTCAGGATACTGCTTAGCTAAAACCCTGTAACCTAAAATTGCAGAGGCAAAAAGCAAATCACTCTCGTAACAGGCAGAATCTAAATCCATACAAATACTGTAAAGACCTTTTGCCTCCTCTATAGTAACAGGTAAATTTAATATAGCACGTAAACTATTTCCAAGATTTTCACTCAAAACAGAAACAGCCGCACACAATATATCCGTTCCTTCTGCAGTTAAAAAAGAATGACCCTCTAGTTCCAAGGCTACTATATGTTCCTCGGAATCGTGCGTAACTTTAATTTGAATCAATTATTCTATTGAGAGAACTTGTAACTTTTGTAGTTCTTGACGATGTCCCCAATGTTTTCTATAACCCTTACGTTTTTTATACTTGAAGCCAACAATCTTGGGAGCCTTTGTGTCAGCAAGAACCTTGAGTTTTACCTTAGCTCCTTCAACCAAGGGCTTTCCTACCCTTACTTTAGATTCGTCCCCAATGAGAAGGACTTCACTACAAACAAATTCAGAACCCTCAGCATGACCTGTTTTCTCACTTAGAAGGATTAGGTCTTTTTCTACCTTATGCTGATGCCCACCTAATTTAATATATGCGTACATTTTTAATTTTCTCTATAAAAATATGGAAACTGAGCAAGTTTAACGCTCAATGGTTGTCAGTAAGATTTTCCCTTATACACCGTCAATACTATTACTAAGTCTCCATGCAAGCAGGTACCACAAGAATTACGACTTTTAAAACAGTGTTTTTGTTCGAAGCCCTACTTGCTTGTTGAGTATAAATATCTAGCACCGTGAATAGATTTTATTAAGATAAAAAATAATGATTATCATATTTCTATAAAGAGGCGACTTCAAGTCTGAAGGTCAAAATGTTCGTATAAAATATATTTGACACATATCTCTAAATATTAAGAGGGTAGGATTACAGGAGAACCTATGACTATGATAAAAAAAATAAATATTGCTGTATGGGCTTCTTTTCTTTGTTTATTTCTACTAAACTGTCTTACAGTCAAAGAGAAAGCTATAAGAAAATGCAGGGATACAGGAGCTGACGAAGTTTCTGTCAACGAAACTACAGGTACTACTCAGGCTTTTGGTGGACTTTACGCTCAAAGTGAAGGGACTAGCACTAAGTATAATTGTAAGAAACTTTTATCTGAAAATAAAGAGAACTAACTTTCCTTTGTTTACATTTCAGCCAAGCATTCCAGTACTACTTAGTACTGGAATGCTTGGTCTTTCTATAATCAAATCTAAATTTCCACCCACCACCGTCATACATACTCATTGACCTTGGCCAAGGTCTCCCCTCTTCATCTCTTGTTTTACAAAATCTACTAAAAAAAGCTATATTTCTGTGTTTTTATATTGTAAGCAAAAGGCATCATATCTAATTTTAAAGTTTAGCTTATAATCTTTAATTTTTAAAAAAATCTTGAGGGTAGTAAAATAAGAAAGATACCTTTAGATGATAAGCAAAAAATACACCATGAAAAATTTAGAATTTCATATTAGAAATTTTATAGAAAAATCAGAAGCAACTCATAGATATTCTTCATTTGACTATTGTTATAACTATTTCAAAACTACAGTCGATCTAAACAAAGACATTGAAAAAAGCTGTTATGTTTTGGGTTTTTATTTGGCAAGTTGGGGAATGTTTAGAGGTTCTAGTTTTATACTCCAAAAAAATGCAAAACACTTTCAAAAATTAATTGAATATTATTCAGACCTCGACAAAGACTATTGGCTTATTGACGTTGATAATTATAGCGAAAAAAACATCTCTAAAATAATTAAAATTTACGACAAGACAAAAGAAATTATTGTTCCTAAAGAAAATAAACATGTGGTATTAGTAACAAAAGTTTTACTAGGAGTTTTTGGTTTTATTCCAGCTTATGATCAATATTTCTGTAAAACTTTCAAAAAAATTTTTAAGGGTAAATGTGCTTTTACTAGTGTGAACGAAAAATCACTTAATTGTATAAAAGAGTTTTACAACAAAAATATCACGATAATTGACAATTTTGCAAACAAAACATTTACGAAAGAATTCTTAACAGGAGTAGCTACTAAGATAACTTATCCTAAAGCGAAAATTATAGATATGTATGGGTTTACATATAGTAATAAGGATAGCTCATAAGTTTCAATTTATCTAAAAAACTTAAAAAGTTTACTTTAAACATTTATATCCCAAAAAAGATTACTAAAAAGTTTTAATTTATGGAAATTAAAGCATGTTCTCTTTATTTATTTCTTTCTTTTTAGGGAGATAAAATTTAGGACATGAAACGCAAACGAAGAAGGGTTTGAATATATGATAAAATAAATAGAAAAAGATTTCTTTTTGTTTTCCCAAACATTCTCAGCTTAAATGTATAGGGGATTTCTAAAACTTTTAAGGACACATTTCATTACTCGCTGCCCCACCTTGTATCCCATGTTTATCACAAAAACATGCTTCTCCTCGTTCGGGATCAGAGTCCCCATAACATTCTTGAGCACGTTTTGTACTACCCTCATTGTAAGCTCTCCAAGTTTTTTTTCTTCCACTTGTGAAAAAGGTATAAAAGTGTTCCAACAAACCAGTATTCGTATATTCTTTTAAAGTTTCCCTTATTCCATTTGAGAAAAAGGTATAAAAGCGTTCCAACAAACCAGAATCCCTATATTCTTTTAAGGACTCTCGCCAAGGCTCTAAATTATTTTCAGAAAGGGAGCTCCAATATGTTTGGTATGATTTTAAGATGTTTGAGTTAGAGACATATGAATATCTCCATAGCTCGCTGATAAGACCGTTTGAACTCCTATAATTACGCTCATTTTCTTTTCGTATAGAAAAAACTTGTATTTCTTGATTAGGGTTATCTATACGATAGATTGTATTTTGGACACTATATTGATATGCGGTATTGTCATGATATATACTTTCTGTTTTGACTAAGGCTACACGACTTTTTGCCAAAGTGCCCGAAGCTAATCTTGTCTCATCAACATACTCATACTCCCTATTAGCTTTTAATGAGTCGTTTAAATAGTAATAATCTATCTGTTTTTCATTTTCTTTTTTGAGAGCAGAAGAATATTTTGTAACGATCTCATTATAGTTAATATCCAAACTGCTAATTTGAATAGATGATGAAGAACTATTTGTGCTTTCAAAAGAGCTTGTCATCCCAAGTATTTTAGAACAGGGGACAAGAATTTTATAATCATAACTACCCTTGGAGCTATAGCAAATCTGATCTTTGAGTACCTCATATAATTCTTCTTTGACTTCATTATTATCTGCCTTAACGATACGTTTAAATATAGAGTTAGTTTTATATAACTTTAAATTTCCAGTTTCCCTCCAATATTCGTATACCCTTAATTGTAATTTTCCTGTATAATCATAAAAAATTACCTTACTTCTCTTCCCTAGACTTGGTGCCTCAGTGTAATATAAAATCTCATAATTTAAAGTTTTACCATCTTCTAGTAAAGCTTGATCTTTTTCTATAGTTACACCATCAGGAAGATATATTCTTAAAGTAGCAATTTTACCGCCTATTGAAAAATTTATCGCTTCTTCTTTTTTTGTAAGTCCATCGGCTTGGTAGAGAATATAAAAGTTAATAGCACCAGCTTGGTCATAAACTGTTTTACTTAAAGTTTTTTCACTGCCAGACTGGTATACAGTTTTTGATTTTGGCATACCATTGGAATGACATTCTAAGCTATAAGATCCTGTTTCATCTGAAAAGTTCCCTGCTTTACAATCCCCATTACTAGCAATTCCAACATTTTGTTTTTGACATTCAAATATGCTACAAATAAGTAGGGTCATCCAAAAAAAATAAATTGCACACTTTCCCCATAAAGATTTCTTAAAGAGATACATAAAATAAATAAAACAAATACCTGCTCAAAATGCAATCTTAAATATATTATTTACTATACAAAATGTATGACCCCCACCTTTTTTCAAGAAAGAGTTATGAGATACTGTTCATCAGTATTGCTTGTTTTGCTTTATTATTTTCTACAAATAGGGGAACCATCAATTAGAGCTGAAACTGTTTTAGTTGAAGGAATTTTTGGGTCAGGATACGGTAAACTTAGGAATGAAGAAAGTAGCGTGGTAGGGATACCTATTAATTTAGGAGCAAAAATCAATGTTGAGCTTAAAGATAAAAAAAACTTTATGCTATATGGATCTTTTGAAAGTTTGAAGTCATTTGTAGTCCAAAATGAAAACAGGGATTCTGCTCAAAATTACTACAACTATACAATCAATTCATTAGGTTTTGGGATTAAATATTTTACAAAAGGTTACAATAGCACGTATATAGATTTTGGAGGACGGTATACTTTTTGGAGTTACTTAAATAGTAATGCTACGTACTATCAGGTATTTGAAAGATCAGGACAGTACTACTCAACAAACAATCAATATAATTTTATTGGGCTAGGCACTAGCTTTGCTGTAGGGCGTTTTTGGTGGTGGCAAAAAGAAAATTTTAATTTGGGTGTGGGAGTGTCTGGATTTTTGCAATTGGATTTATATCAGGGGGTAATCTATTCAAGCATCACTCAAGCAGGGCGAACAGAAGCTCTCTTGAAAAATAAGGGAAATAGTATTTTTGCAGGAATTAATCTAAATGTAGGGTTACTTTTTTAATTAAAAATATAGTTTTGTATTCAGTATTCTGACAGAAAAGCAAAGACATGCCGAAATACCAAACATAGGATAGCTTTAGAAAATTTTTGATTTGAATAAAAAAATGATTGTAAAAATAATTTTTTGTAGAAAAACTATTTGCTGTGTTGTTTTTGAGAAACCTAGTTTATTTACTGTAAACTACTTATAAAACAAAGGAAGATTAACATACAATGAATAGAATATTTTATTTGATAATCACCCTGTATATCTTTTCTGCATTTTGGGGATGCGGGCAAGTTGTAAAAGACACAGAAGGCTATAGAGAACTACCTTTTTATGATAGCTCTTTTTATGGAGACTTATACAAAAGGCAGCTTGATTCATATAATCTGCTACCTGAAGTAATGTATTTAAACGAATATAAAATTACACGTGAAAAAGCTATGAGAAGAATAGAGGCGATCAATCGTGGCCTTCATGGCTGGGGGATAGGTCTGCCACCCGTGCAAGTCATTACGGGTGAGGTACCTAGTGACTATTATATAAATTTTGATAATATTTTATCAACAGGCAATGCTTATGCTGTCGTGGGTGGTCCAGCGGTAAGCGTTGTTGTAGGTTGGGATTGGGAAGAAGCCTATGGCTCAGGAAGTGTTGAGAATGCTATGTCGCATGAAATAGGACACGGCATAGGCTATCCACATCCTTTTGGGCTATTTGATGCCTCTGTTTCGGATGAGGAAAAATCTCGTAGAATAGGATGCTCAAAGGATATAGAACCTAACAGGCTAGATCCCAACGGAGATTTTTGTGCTATGGGGTATGGTGGATATACCGCCCTTGATTATAAAAAAAACGTCTCCCCTATAGAAAGAGCCTCTGCCCAAGAATTATATATTGCTAATACCATTCATAGCTCTGAAAATAGATATAGAATTTTTGGAGGGCAGTCATTAGCGGGACCTGTAAATAGAGCTTATCCACGCTCTCGGGGTCAAAGTTATATGAAAATAGGTCATTATACAACCACGCCTAATGTAATAGGTGGCTCTCGCTTTAGTGTACAAATAAATCCCTTGGCACTAAGTCCTGAGGTTGCAAATGAGATGAATCAAAAAAATGAAGATGGTCAAACTAGTCACGAATGGAAAACTATTTATTGCGAGCCTCTTAAATTACGTTAATCATCATTTAGTTTTTTTACCTATTTTTTAGGTGAGAAGTAAACTACCAAACATGATTATTCAATGATACAATCTAAATAGAGATTGACGGTTTTTTATTACTTATATCATAGTGTAGCTATGAAAAATATTTTTGTCATCCTTGTTCTTCTATTCTCTTATACAATGAGTTTGCACGCTAGTCCCCTTACTGCTAAAAATGCATATGGCTTCACTTTTCAGAAACTATCATCTAAAGATAAACTACCTTTGTCTTCATTCAAGGGCAAAGTAGTACTAGTAGTCAATACAGCTTCTAAGTGTGGTTTCACATCTCAATACGAGGGCTTGCAAAAGATTTATGATGAGTTTAAGTCTAAGGGTTTGGTGGTGGTAGGTGTGCCGAGCAATGATTTTGGTGGGCAAGAACCAGGAACTGAAGGTGAAATTGCTACCTTTTGTAAAAAAAATTATGGTGTTACCTTCTACATGACAAAAAAAGAAATTGTATCGGGTGATGAAGCACATCCTTTTTACAAATGGGCTAAAGATACACTTGGTGACGATAACACCCCATCTTGGAATTTTTACAAATATCTTATTGATAGAAAGGGAAAATTAATTGAAGGTATCTCTAGTAAAGTGAACCCAGACTCAGAAGATTTTAGAATGAAAATAAAAAAACTTCTATAATAAACTTTTTATTATAGAAGTTTTTACAAGCCTAGTTCTTTACTTTTTTGATTATTAACATGTTTACATGAATATCTTGCTTTCATTTTAATGAATGCAAGATAAAGTCCTTCTTCTTATGTACATACCAAAATTTTACTATTCATCTTTATCAATAGTAAGGCCTTGTAAAATTCTTTAGAAAGATTCAGTTTTAAAATTCCTTTATAATTAAGATATTCGTCATTCCTAGAACAGTTAAATCAAAATAGTAAGCTTAAAAAGAGAAGGCCTTTTTAGTCTCGCATTTTAGCATTAGATATGAATAGTATCACTAATAAAAAATTCTGTAGTTTTATTTCTCATCTATAAAATCTCATGACACAATAAATAAAAGTTTCACAATATTTTAAAAAGCTAATCTCATAGATAACGCTATCGAAGCCTATGTTTGAATTCATACAATAATCAATGGGAATAAAAAATAAGCAAATAGGGAGAAAAAATTTTAAGTATCTATTAGACTATATAGTCTAAATCGACCTGATTTTTAATGGGACTGAGAGGTGCCCAGAGGCGGATTTGAACCACCGACACAAGGATTTTCAGTCCTCTGCTCTACCGACTGAGCTATCTGGGCATTTTAATAATTTAATTTACTCTTTTAAAAATAATTTCTTAATTAAAGATAAAGCAATCATTTCTAAAAGCCTAAGTGTTGACATTGGATTTTAGATAAAGTACCCGTGTCAAGGACTAGATATAGATTGATAACATTATAAATTTTTTATTATCTATGAGGGTGAGTTATCTCGTATGACCTAATAGCTTATCCTCTCTCTCCAATGCTATAAAGAAAATATAGTAAAAAAAGGCATATTTTCAAAATCCTCATGAACCTCTTTAAGAATTATACTATAAAAGGTTTGACTATAAAACCTTAATGTTACCCTTGTCACTATCAGTGTAATTTTATGAAAAGAACATACCAACCTAGTAAAATCAAGCGTGCAAGAAAACATGGGTTTCGTTCTCGTATGGCTACAAAGAATGGTCGTAAGGTTTTAGCCCGTAGACGTAAAAAAGGCCGTGCCGTACTTACTGTTTCAGATACTAAGCATAAAAAATAAGTCTTCATTAGCGTGCCTCGCCTGAATAAAATTAAAAGTAAGGCTAAGTTCAAGTTGTTATTTGAAAAGGGAGCCTACTTAAAAAAAGACAGTTTAGCTCTTAGGGTTCTCGTTTTAAAAGACACCAAAGACACCATGGATGAAAAACCCTGCGAATGGGCTGTTTGTGTATCTTCAAAAACAGGAAAGGCACACCTAAGAAATAGGTACAAACGTATTTGTTTTGCACATATACGTAATTTTTACAAACAGCTTGAAACAACACAATTACCCAAGGGTGCATGTATTGCTCTATTACCCCAAAGACGCTTTTGCGAATTGCCTTATCCTCAAAGGGAGACTATTTTCAAAAAACTACTCTATAAAATTTAATGCTCGATTATCTTTCTCTATTCGATTTGTCATTCGTCGTTCATACTCTTAGAGACTTGTTCTATTGTATCCGTATTAAAGAAATAGTCCCTTAGTGTCTGTTGAAACACCCTTTCTTGAAAGTTATTGTACCTATAGGCTGATTGAACAGCACTCCCTATGTTTGCAAAATAAAAACTAAGGCCCCCTAGGCCAAATAGTATAGAAGCTGTGTGAGGCGTATTTGCCCTTACTTCTAAATTATATAAAACTGCTGTAGTGGTGAGAAGGGCAAAATTGACAAGTAAGGCAATGGCTCCATCGGTATAATGTTCCGTATAAAAATGTCCACTTCCGGGAAAAATTGCTGCAAGAAAGCCTGATAAGGCCGCATTTTTTTTCTGCGTTTTCTCATATTCTAAAATAGAAGAAAGGATAGCACCGCTTTTCTTTTTAACAGAGATAGAAGGGCTTTCTTTTTGGATCTTAGAATAGTATTTTTTAGCTTCATCATATTTTCTATTTTCTAAAATAATTGCTCCGCTCAGCAATAGTACCTCATCTTTTTCCTTCGAATAGTTTTTTTGAAGTTTTAAAAAGAGATTTTGTTTACTTAAGGCAATGGGAATAGCTCCTAATTTCAAAGCTGCATACATACTTAAATACAAGTGACTATTATGAGTGCTTTCATTTAGAATTTGTATACTCTCATCATATTTTTCTTGGCGTAAAAGAGATAAGGCTAATTTAGTTTGCTCTTTTTTTGATTTAGGATTTTTTAATACCGCCCTTTCATATTCTATTTGAGCAAGGGGATAGCTTTTTTTATTGTAAAAATAATCCCCAAGGCTATTCGTATTTGCTATGGGTTTATCAAATACATATTTTTGAAATTCGGGTTTAGCGAATACTGTCGAAACTTGAAATAAAAATAGAAGTAGGTAAGTGGGCGTACAAAGGAATATGAGCTTTATCAAATTATTCTCCCTAATTACATCGCACTTAAAACAAATACGTTTCATTTCATCTCTATTTTTGAATCTTCCATATAGACTAGGCTCACAAGAAAAGGTTAAATTCTATAGTTTTATTTTTAGTAAGAAGTCGTATTTTTTATAGGATAATAGAAAATAAAATATTTTCTATCTCAGTCGCCTAACTTCTGCCCTTTCTGCGGTTATTCGCTTACCAAGACAGGTGACAGATTTTATCATATTGAAGTATACTGCAATGAATTTTGATTAAAATTCAAATGTATGAAATACCTATAGTTTTATTAGTGTTCATCTTATCCGTAAAGTAAGTTATTAAGATAATTACTCTATTTTTGATTTTAGAAAGCTTGTATTACGTTAAAAACTTCTTATTCAAATTTTTCAAATTCAAAAGTTTAATTGTATTCTTTGCGTTGAATTGTATCTATAATAAAAGAGTATAAAATGATTGTAAACAAAGCTTAGGTATAAAACTTTAACTTATAATCTAAAAACCAAGGATTACAAATATTATGACAATATTAGACTCTAAAATTCCTGCAGGCCCTATCCAAGAAAAATGGGAAAAACACAAATTCGATATGAAATTAGTGAACCCTGCAAATAAACGTAAATATGAAATTATTGTAGTGGGAAGTGGTCTGGCAGGTTCTTCGGCAGCCGCTAGCCTAGCACAATTGGGTTATAATGTAAAATGCTTTTGTTATCAAGATAGCCCACGTAGGGCACATAGCATTGCTGCTCAAGGTGGTATTAATGCTGCAAAAAACTATCAAAATGACGGTGATAGTATTTATCGTTTATTCTATGATACCATCAAAGGTGGCGATTTCAGAGCTCGTGAAGCAAATGTATATCGTCTTGCCCAAGTCAGCGGAAACATTATTGATCAGTGTGTGGCACAGGGAGTACCCTTTGCTAGAGAGTATGCTGGTCATTTATCTAATCGAAGTTTTGGAGGTGCGCAGGTATCTCGTACTTTTTATGCTCGTGGTCAAACAGGTCAACAGCTCCTTTTGGGTGCGTACCAAGCCCTTTCACAACAGATAGGTTTAGGACACGTCAAAATGTACACGCGTACAGAAATGCTTCAATTAGTAGTCAAGGATGGAAAAGCATGTGGCATTGTAGTACGTGACCTAAGAACAGGAGAGGTAAGCTCCCATCATGCTCATGCAGTGGTTCTAGCAAGTGGTGGATATGGTAATGTATACTATCTCTCAACAAATGCTATGGGTTGCAATGTAACAGCTACATATAGGGCTCATCGCAAAGGGGCCTTATTCGCTAATCCTTGCTATACACAAATTCACCCTACTTGTATACCTGTAAGTGGAGAGTATCAATCTAAATTAACTTTGATGTCCGAATCCCTTCGCAATGATGGCCGAGTTTGGGTTCCAAAAACTAAGGGAGACTCTCGTCCTCCTAATAAAATACCTGAAAATGAAAGGGACTATTATCTCGAAAGACGTTATCCTAGCTTTGGAAATCTTGTTCCTAGAGACATAGCCTCTAGAGCAGCGAAAAGTATTTGTGATGAAGGTATGGGCGTTGGGCCAGGTGGCCTAGGAGTATATCTAGATTTTGCGGATGCAATCAAAAGACTAGGGGCAGAGGTGGTGGAAGATAGGTATGGAAATTTATTTCAAATGTATGAAAGGATTACGGGCGAAGACCCATATACAGTTCCTATGAGAATTTATCCTGCAGTGCATTATACTATGGGTGGTCTATGGGTTGATTACAATCTCATGAGCAATATTTCAGGTCTTTTTGTAATAGGTGAAGCTAACTTTTCTGATCATGGGGCAAATAGGCTGGGAGCTAGTGCTTTAATGCAAGGACTAGCAGATGGTTATTTTATACTACCCTATACTATAGGGAATTATTTAGCTCAAAAAGATTGGGCTGACATTACTTCTACTAGTGATTCTGTATTTACATCTTCTGAAAAAGATGTTCTCGATCAAACAAATACCTTTTTAAATATGAAAGGAAAACGTTCGGCCGATTCTTACCATCGCCAACTTGGTCGCTTGATATGGGATTATTGTGGTATGTCTCGCAGTGCCGAAGGGTTAAAAAAATGTATCCCACAAATTCAAAGCTTACGCGAAGAGTTTTGGGAAAATCTTGTTGTATCTGGAAAAAATGAAGAACTAAATCAAGAGTTAGAAAAGGCAGGAAGGGTGGCAGACTTTTTAGAATTTGGAGAATTGATGTGTCAAGATGCCCTAAATAGAAATGAGTCTTGTGGGGGGCACTTCAGAGAAGAATACAAAACACCTGAGGGTGAGGCATTAAGGGATGATGAGAAATATAGTTATGTAGCAGCATGGGAATACAAAGGACTAAATCAACCTGCTGTTTTACATAAAGAAGAACTTAAGTATGAAAACATTAAATTGAGTCAGAGAAGTTACAAATAAATTTTTCATACTCATGAATAGATATCTATTCAAAAAATAAGGCTACTCATATCTCATAAATGTTTTACTTGAAACAAACACATTCAAAAAATACTCTGTTTTATGGCGAATACAAAGATTATTAAAAAGAGAATCAGTTCTATACGTAGCACTCGTAAAATTGCTCGTACCATAGAAATGGTTTCTACCACAAAATCAAAGAAACAAGTAGACAAGTTGCTACTTTCACGTCCCTATCAAAAAAAGTTAGAGGAGCTTATGTCAAATATACAAAGTTTAGGTAACCAAGAAATTGAATCTCCTTTTTTAGAAGAACGTAAGATTCAAAAATCTGCCCTTATTGTGGTTACAGCAAACAGAGGCCTATGCGGTGCTTACAATACAAACATACTAAAAATGGCAGTAAATGTTTTACAAACTAAAAAAGATAGAGGTGAGCTTTGCGATTTATACGTAATAGGTAAAAAAGGTATCTCTTACTTTAAATATATCAATATTGAGATAAAAGAAGCTTTTACCGACATTCACGATGGTACGAGTTATCAGGAAGTTGAAAAATTTATAGAGCCTTTCTTACAAAAATTTAAAGATGCTACTTATGATGAAGTACGCATTATCAGCACAGTATTTTATTCCTCTGCTTCACAAAAGCCTAATGATATCCCCTTCCTACCCCTACAGTTAAAAAGTGAGCCTCATATAAATAAAGGAAACACCACCACTGAAACTGCAACTCATTTAGATACTCATAAATTAAAAATCAATTATCTTTATGAGCCAGAGCCCCAAAAAATTCTAAAAGAGTTAATACCCCTTGCTATAAAAACTAAATTTTATAGTTATTTACTTCAGGCCTTTGCCTCTGAACACATTAGTCGACGCATAGCTATGAAAAACGCTACCGATGCCGCAAGTGATATGCTAAAAAACTTAACTAGAGACTACAATAGGGCACGTCAGGCTTCTATTACTCAAGAGTTAGCTGAGATTGTTGCTGGTGCGGATGCTATCTAAATAATCTTTTACAGATAAAGATAAATCTAATCCCTTTACGTATTCAACTCCCGCTTCGGACATTTTAAAGAGAGTTTTTTTCAAAATATTTTGAATTTTATCTCTAGAATGTTTTTGAGAAAAGATTTCGAAATAGTATACAAGAAAAACAATACATATCACATCTTCTAAAGTTTGACTTTCGGAATTTCTTTTGAGGTCTTTTTTTTGAACGAGACGACATACCTCATAGATCACGTCTTGCGGAGCCTGAACCCTTTCTAAAATATTTTTAATTTTTTCTGCATGAAAATTATAAAGCTCTGTTCTCCATTTTAGATAACCCACCCTATCCATATCATATTTTGAACGAGGGATCATCCATCTACAAATATGTTGACTACGAGCAGCCAATTGAAGGGCAAGAGAGGCATTTGGCTTATATTTTAAAAGCTCACGACTCATACGATTAGAATAAAGAAGCTCTTTAGGCCAAAGTTTTCCTTTGAATTCTGAAATAGCCTCACCTATATCCTTTTCGTTTTCATTTTCAAAATTTGGATCCATACTATTGCTCTCATCTATCAAAACGGTTGCCTTATTATAGATTTCCTGCTCTGTTTCTTTAGTCATAACATACATACAGTTTACAATAGTCCACAAGTCATTAAAATTACCTAGCCTATAAATTTACCACTTTAGGTTTTATTATAAGACGAAACATCAAAGTTAACTTAGTATAAAATAGAGAATATTTCAGAATTTACTTTGATAAAAATTTTATTTTTTTGATTTAGATATAGTACATAAATTTAACATTTTCATTTTCTTCTTTTTTTATAAATTCTGAAAGAGGAATGGAAAGGGCATCTTTAATAAGAGTATCTAATTCATCCCAAAAAGTTAAATTGTTTTTAGAAGTTAAATTATCTTTATGAGAGGTTATAGAAAAATTTTTTTCAAGAGCTGTCACAACCTGATAGACAGTGATTAAATTTGGGGCACGAGAAAGTTGGTACCCCCCCATCGAACCTCTAACACTATAAATTAAATCACTTTTCTTTAAAAGAAATATAATTCTTTCAAGATATTTTATAGGTATATTTTGACTGGTGGCTATCTCTTTAGTCGTAAGTAATAAATTATTGTTTCCTATTGCATGTTTAGACAATGCTAACATCGCTTTAAGACCATATCTTCCTCGACTCGTAATTTGCATTAATTTCTTTTTATTCTAAATTTATAAGGGGGGAGGGGGTAAATGAAATCCAGTAATTATTTTTACAATTGGATTCTTTACAATTTTATCCTTACTCAAATCAAAGTATTTAGCCCCCATCCAATATACCCAGTAAAAAAGTGTAACTAAAACTAAAAGACGAACTAAATTTTCTGTTCTTCTTGTACTTGTATTATTATATGCAACAATTAAAACAAAGGGCCAAAACAACAAGAGTAGCACAGGTAAAACACTTATGATATCTTCAAAAATTTTAGGGAAGTTTTTCAAAAAATTCTGCGTATATAAATTCCAAGTTTTAAGTAACTCATTAGAAAAAACTATCGTGTAAAAAAAGAAGATAAGGCCCACAGCAACCTTCCATACCAAGCTTAAATCGGGTCGACTCCAAAATAGACAAAGGGCCAGCAACCAAAATGCAAAAAGGGGCAATAGTATTGTTGTAAATTCCATGCGCTAGGTATATTATAGGTTCGGAATCTAATAAGCTGTTTTCAAGTGAAAGGGTTCCCAAAAATCTCCTTATAAAAAATATATTTCTAAAAAAATCTATCCAATAAATATCTAAAAGCAGAGCTCATACTTACACAGGAGGCTAATTCCCTTCCTGCCAAATGAAAGGCTGTTCCATGATCCGGACTTGTCCTTAGAATGGGTAAGCCTATAGTTGTATTAATACCTCTGTCGCCTTCCAAAGCCTTAAAGGGGATGAGGCCTTGATCATGGTAACAGCTTAAAAAAAGTCTATACCTTTCCCTATTAGGTGACATAAAAAGAGCATCTGATGCTAAGGGCAAGGAAAGTGGTAAGCCTGCTTCATTCAAGGTCTCACTAAAGGCATTTAAAAATTCTGCTTCCTCTGCCCCCATATAGCCTCCTTCTCCAGCATGTGGATTCAATGCACAAAGTGCCCACTTTGTATTCTCATAAGTTGGCATTTCATGAATCATTTTAAGAAGGGGTATTAATTTTGTAAGCGAAGACCCTTGCGTAACTTCTTTTAATTTTTTGGGTACATCATTTAATGCTATATGAATTGTAAGAGGAATCACACTTAATTTTTCTCCATGTAAAAGCATAAGTACATCCTTATTAAAACGCTCTGCAAGATATTCTGTATGTCCCCTAAAGTTTTTTTGCCCACTTCGTACAACCCATTCTTTGGAAAGTGGGGCTGTAAGTAAGCCATGACATGGATACTTTAAAGCATAATCACAAGCTAATTCAAGTGCCTGAAAAGCAAGGGCCCCACTAGTTATGCTTGGAATACCTAATTGTATTTCTTCTTTTTTAGTTACATCTTGAACATCAAAATAAATAAAATTCTTACTTAGGATTTTATTTTTCAGAAGTTTCGTAAATTTTTTTTTGGATTGCTCTCCAACTCCGTCTAGTTCTTCTTCTTGAAAATTTAAATTCGTAACTTGGGTAAACTTAAAGCTATACATTTCACATATCTTTTGTATATTTTCTTTATGTTGAGAAGAAGCAGTGGAGAAATAAATAAAAATAGGTAACCTAAACGAAGAAGAAGATTTCTTTTCTAATAACAAAAAATTTTCTAACAAGGCTCCTTCTATAATTTCAGGAGAGATACCCGCTGGATCCCCACCTGTAATCAGAATAGCAGGAATATTATTCTTATCCATAAAATATATTTTTGATATTCAAATGAAGTATAGACTTATCTTCTTATTGTTTAAGTTCATTGTATTCTTACTTCCATATGCAGGAGGGACAATAACTCTGTTATCTAAATTTTTCTACTCTATAAAATTTTTATGTTAATAATCCACTACTTTCAGCAAAGCCAAGCATCAGATTCATATTTTGAATAGCCTGACCTGCAGCTCCTTTAATGAGATTATCTATTGCCGTAATAATAATAGTAGTATGTTCACGATGGATATAAGAAAAATCTAAATAATTTGTGTTTTGCACGTTTATTAATTCTATTTCTTCTGGCCTCTCATAAAAACGAATAAAAACTTCTTTTGAACTAGCATCAGTATATAATTTTTTTAAATCTGCCTTAGAAGGCGTGGAAGTTTCTTTCCAATGGATAGTTATAGTACTTAAAATACCACGATACAAAGGAAGGAGATGAGGAATAAAACATAAAGAGAATTTTTGATTTTCATCGTTTAGATTCCATTTACTATAAAGTTCTATTTCAGGTTCATGCTGATGAGAAAGAATCTTATAAGCTCTATAATTTTCATATACGTTGGTAAACGGGAAGCCTCCATTCTCTATTCTTCCACCTGCTCCCGACACCCCCGAACTAGACGTAATAGATATAGATTGAATTTGATTCCGTAAAGCACCCAATACCCAAATTGGCCAAATCACACTTGTTGGATAACAACCTGGATTAGCAACGGCTTTAGCTACTTTTATATTATCACGGAAAATTTCTGGTAATCCAAAAACCACCTTAGGAGTATATTCAAAAGTAGAATGGGACATACCATAAACATTTTCCCATGTTTTTTGATGGTTCAAACGAAAGGCCCCACTAAGATCTACTACTTCATGCCCCTTATCTAAAAATTTAGGCAAAAGCTCCATAGATTTATCATTAGGAGTACACAGAAAGATAGGAAGCCCTGATGGAGGAGAAATATCATTACTCCTAAAGGTTAAGTGAGTATCTTCAGAAAACTCACGAAAAACAGAATCTAATTTTTTATTAGCATAAAGATCCGAAGTGATAAAAGAAGCTCTTAAATTAGGGTGGTAGCGAAGACAACGCAGTAACTCACGCCCCGTCAGTCCCCCAGCACCAAGAATAGCTACTTCTTTTTGCATTCCATTCTTATTGAATATGTTTTTGGATAAAATTATTAAGTTGAGCCTTTGGCATCATGCTCGTCACTCTATCTACAATCACACCATCTTTATAGAGAACCATTGTAGGAATAGCTGTAATGTTAAGCTGTGTTGCCATTTCTTGATTTTCATCAATATTGATTTTAGTAAACTTTACTTCATTCATTTCATTAGATAGCTCTTCCATTATAGGAGCAAGCATCTTGCAGGGCCCACACCACTCTGCCCAAAAATCGACCAAAACCAAACCTTTACTTATTTCTTGAACGTATGTACTATCTGTAATCTTGTGCACTGCCATAATTTTCCTCCATGATGACGTATAGTTTTTATTTAAACTAAATCAATCGAAGTCAAAGATTAGTCTTTCTTTTTTTTGGCTACTAAACTTTGTATTTTTTCATTTATATTCTCAAGGGATGTTTGTATTCGCTCTAGTTCATCTTTTTTAGAAAAAAGAATATATAATTGTTTTTGCATTTCAAAAATATTACGTATCTTATAAAGGTCGTCTAGCTCCAGAGTGCTTAGCTCATAACGAGAACGAAACTCTTGTGCTGTCTTAAAACACTCTTCCATTAAAAAGTTCATATATTCTTGCATACTCCTATAATTGGGATCGCTAAAATCCTTAGTCTTTTGAAATAACTTAAAATCAAACCAATTCTTTGCAAAACCTATGGCCCTATAATGTAAGTCAGGAAACGACCAACGCCACTTAGACTTTTCTCCAAGTGCATTTTTTAAATTATCGATAGCTTCTGAAAGTTCTTGAAAAAAACGCAATTTATGACTAGGGGTAATATCGGATAAGGTTTCAAGAAGCTCTTGTTTTTCTGTAAGACCTGAACTCAACAGTTCCCCAAAAACTTTATTTAATTCATTGATACAATTTGATATTTCTTTACGAGCTTTATCTAAAAAAGGTTTATCTTTTAGACCTTGAATCTTTTCAGATAAATCTGAAATGAAAACGCAAGTATTTACATACGCAATAACAAGGGCAGCGCTTTTAATTTTATAATAAGGTGCAAGTTTTTCATTTTTTTGAGCTGAATGCTTGGCTACACCTATTTCTTTATGTAACTCATTGACCTTAATTTTATAAGGTTCCACAGTTTTTTTAAATAGTTCTTTGGGTGTAGGGTTACTAGACATAAAGAAATAAACTATGATAAAGGGTTACTATAGAGCAATCTTTTTTTACCTAACACTCTCCCTTCCTCTATTTCATAAATATTTATCGCATAAAGGAACGCATAGACTTTTATAAAAAATGAAATCTATATGAAAATCAGTCAAATAGAAAAGATAGTTTTTCTCTTAACTATTTTTAAAAAGCCAATATAATACACTCATGCAATATTCTTGTAATACATTTTGTAGTGGGTAAAATTTTGCGGTTTTATGATTGAATAAAGTTAGGGTTTTGCAATCATGTGTTAGTTAAGGGGGCGTAGCTCAGTTGGGAGAGCGTTTGAATGGCATTCAAAAGGTCAGGGGTTCGACCCCCCTCGTCTCCACTTACCAAATTGTATAATATTCTTAAAATACTAAGAATATAAAATGAATAGAAGTTTTTCAAAGAAAACTTGATACTGTATCTCTCAATGGAAGACAAAAAGAAACAACCTCAAGTCTTGATTGATGATTTTAAAAAATAACTATGTTAAATAAAATACAAAAACAAAGGGCACCAAGAAATAGGACCATCAATCTAAGCGATGATGAGATTTCTGATTTGAAAAAAAGATTAGTTAAAATCAACAAAACTGTTTCAGTAAAAGATATTGAAAATAAGACCATTCATCAGGATATTTTTGAAGCCTTGGAATATCTACCAGACAGTTTTGTTGATTTAGTTTTTGTAGATCCTCCATACAACCTAAATAAAACATTCAATGCCACATCATTTAAGGAAATGAAGTCGGAGCAATATGAGGAATGGCTTGATTCATGGGTTGTAAAACTTATTCGCACACTAAAACCAAATGCTTCAATTTATATCTGCGGTGACTGGAAATCTTCAGGAGCAATTTTTAATGTTGCAAAAAAATATTTCAAAATTCAAAATCGTATTACTTTCGAGCGTGAAAAAGGGCGGGGTGCAAAAAGCAATTGGAAAAATTGCTCAGAAGATATTTGGTTTTGCACATTGTCTAATGACTATCATTTTGATGTAGATGCGGTAAAAATGAAACGCAAGGTTATTGCTCCTTACAAAGACCAAAATGGAGACGCAAAAGATTGGGAGGAAAGTGCAGATGGAAAATATAGAATAACCTTCCCATCAAATTTATGGACTGACATAACTATTCCATTTTGGTCAATGCCCGAGAACACTGACCACCCGACGCAAAAACCAGAAAAATTGGTGGCAAAGGTGATATTAGCAAGCTCTAAACCAAATGATATTGTTTTCGATCCATTTTTGGGTTCAGGAACAACATCGGTTGTGGCTAAAACGCTTGGGCGTAGGTATGTTGGCATAGAAATTGACGAACGCTACTGCTGCCTTACCGAAAAACGCCTTGAAACGATGGGTGATAATAAGGAAATACAAGGATATGCTGATGGTGTCTTTTGGGAACGAAACACTCTTAATGAACAGATGAATGGGAATGGCAAAAAAAAGAGTTTCGTTCAACAATACTCAAATCATCACAAATGTTAAAATTCAAAACGACCTTGAAAATTACATAAAAATAGTTTACTATAGGGAGTGAATATTATTTTACTTCATTCATTGAAAATTACTATAAAATAAATCTTCATCAAATAGTTTTGTTAAAATTACAAAGTTGTATGAGTGTTCTTAAAATTTTAAATATAGGTAATCCTCTTCTCCGAAAGAAATCTCTAGAAATTCCTGTTGAGGAAATTCTTAAACCAGAAATCCAAAATCTCATTCAAAACATGTATGATACAATGGATTTTTTTGAGGGTGTAGGCTTGGCTGCTCCACAAGTAGGAGAACTTAAAAGACTTGTTGTAGTGGGATATGAAAAAGAAGAGGACACATCTCCAACAACTTCTCTATTAGAAGTTTCTCATTCTATACGAGTAAATAAAAATCCAAAATTAATACAACATGTGCTCATCAACCCTAAAATAAAAATACTCGCTGGGCCAAATATAAAGTTATGGGAAGGTTGCCTTTCTATACCTAACTATAGGGGACCTGTAGAAAGGGTACAGCATATAAAATTAGAATGGTTAGATGAGAAGGCTATAAAACATGAAAAAATTATAACAGGCTTTCCTGCTGTTGTCTACCAACATGAATGCGACCATTTAGATGGAGTTTTATATGTAGATCACATGAAGAGTTTAGCTGAACTGGCAATAAGTGATGAATTAGAGTTGATGGACGAGAAAGTTTTAGACTAGTAGGTTTTGTAAAAAATGCCTGTACGTAAAATACTTCAGATAGGAAATCCCTTACTAAAAAAGCAGGCCCTACCTATTCCTGAAAATGAACTCTCTTCTAAAGAAGTAAAGAAAATCATACGAGATCTCTATGACACAAAAAAAGCAGCCGATGGGATAGGAATAGCTGCTCCTCAAATAGGTATCTTAAAACAGGTGATTGTAGTGGGGTATGAAAAAGATAAATGCAAGCGTTATCCAAATTTACAGGAAAGCTGTATGGATCATGTACTCATCAATCCAAAAATAGAAATTTTAAATGAGAATAAAGGAAACGGGAGTGGGGATTTTTGGGAAGGTTGCCTCTCCGTTCCAAATATTCGAGGTGTCATAGAAAGACCCTTAGAAATAAAAATCTCTTACTACGATGAAAAAGAAAATTTTCATCAAGAAATAGTAAGAGATTTTAGGGCAAGGGTATATCAACATGAATGCGACCATTTGCGTGGTATTCTTATTATGAATCACATTAAAAGTTCACACCAACTATGCTTCCAAGAAGAATACAAATAATTAAGAGCAGGCAAATAAGAACGCTATTTATAAAATATAAGCCCTACCCTTCTCTACCCAAGTAAGAAGCTACTCGCCCACATCCGTATCTGCATCTCTGTTTTTATTTTTTTCTTTCATGTTTGCAGATATAATCCCACGCTTTGAAGTTTCTATAAATTCTATAAAATAAAGGAGATGTTTATGCTCTTCACTTTCTGGAGAATAGTTTTTCAAAAGCTCAATTCGAATACGTTCGCAACCCTTCCTAGGTGATATACCTTCTAAAAAGATAATTTTATAGGCCTTTTTTAGGAGCAGGCGTAATTCACTACTAAAGCCCGCCCGTCTGAGACCGACCGAGTTTAATCCGTATGCCATTGGAAATTCACCTCGAACCATAAGATACGGAGGAATATCTTGTGACACACCAGAAAGACCTCCTATCATGACATAAGAACCAACACGAACATGTTGATGCAAGGGAACATAGGCCGAGCAAAATACAAAGTCTTTTAGAGTAGAATGACCTCCCAAACATGAATAGTTAACCATAATATTATGATTACCTATAACTGCATCATGTCCTATGTGAGCTGATGTCATTATATAATTATGATTACCTATACGAGTCCCCTCGGGAGTAGTAGAGAGGTTTACTGTTACACATTCTCGAAAAATATTATCATCCCCTATGACTATGTTTGCATCTGATTTTTCTTTATAGTTCAGAGATTGAGGATCTCCACCGATGGAAGCAAAAGGATGAAATGTATTATTCTTTCCTATAGTAGTATTTTTAACAATCACTGCATGATTATGTATAACAGTACCTGCCCCTATCTTAACATTTGCCCCTATAACACTGTAAGCACCTACACTAACACTTGAATCTAATTCTGCCCTTGAGTCAATAATCGCGGTGGGATGAATTTTTGAGCTTGAATTTTTATCTGACATATTTTTAATTTCTCCTTACTTATTTATTAAACATTATTTTGTATATATGGATACAGATGTTTCTCCATCCTTTATCCATATATCATAATAAAAAATCAATTTATATTTGAGCTATTGCTTCTTTTAAGCTTAATTCCAAATTAAAAGTAAATTTTTTCACATCTATCTTAGGCTCATACCAAACTCCATAATTTCCCGCTAGTATTAGTTTTTGAATATAACTTTGAGTCAGAGCATCTGTACATATATTGTCATAATGACGTATATCTATTTTAGCAGCATCTTTAATCAAGCCACCTATTAGGCCTGCAAGGTATGTTTGTCTATTCTCTGTATCTGTGTTTACCTTTGTAAAACCTGCTGCTATTAAACCTTGTATCTGTTCCCAATCTGTACCTACAAAATCTTTCCATTTTTGTAAACTTGTAGCACTTAAATTTGTCTTTTCTATTATTTTTGTAGCGTAACCTTGAACTTCAGGATAAAGAGTGGAGGCTCCATGTATTACAAAACAAATACGTTCATCTATTTTATCTGCAATTTTGAGCAAAGATTGAGCTAACTCTATATTGAGCTTAACTTTATGGCCAGGTTTTCCTTTGTTAGGACCATGCATAGTTCCAATAGTGGGAGCTAACATGAGTACACCCGTATCTTTTAAAAATTGATCAAGCTCATCTGGATTAGTATAAGTAGAAATTTCCGACTTCGTATCTTCATCTTCCTCTCCTGCAAGAACACCTAATTCCCCCTCCACAGAAACCCCCATAGGATGAGCTATATTCACTACCTCGCGTGTGAGTCCTATATTATCATTTAAATGGGTATGTGTTTTATTCTCATGGTCTGTTGAGTTATCTGCCATGACTGAAGTTAGACTCTGGATAGCTGCTTGCACCACTTTACGCCCCTTATCGGTGATGTAATCACCATGATCTAAATGGGTAGCTATTTTAATCTTTGTTTTACTTGCTAATTTCTCTACATAATCTGAAATCACTTCTAAACCAAAAATTGCATCCCCCCTACCAAAATGTTTTAAGGCAGAATTTGAAAAAGCAAGCAAGCCACTTGAACCCAGTAGTTCAAAGGCTGTGAAGGCAGCATTTACTGACTGAAAGGTAGTTACATTAAAAGCAGGTACAGCATAACGTTTACCTTTCTGACTCCCTTTTTGACCTATTTTTGCAAGGTAAAGCAGACTCAAAGCACTCTGCATATTTTGAGGAAAAATACGATCTGTATTCAATTGGGGATTTTTTTTATAAGAGTTTAAAGCCATAACATTAAAATTCAATTCAAGCTTTCTTACGTCAACTATGTTAATATAAGTTTTTTACTTGTACTTTTTTCATTCTGAAGTAAAGTATCCTACAATTATTTTAAAATACGATAAATACGCATACCCATGTCTACCGTTCATTCAACTATAATGGAGTTTAATCAAGCTCGAGATATCATTGAAAAAAAAGTAGAAGAACATCTAAAAATGATCAAAAAATCTCAATTTGAGATTCCAAAATGTATTTTAGGCAAGGATGAATTTATATTTAGTTTCAATGTCGAAAGCATTAGCAAAGAAAGCCTCTTTGATATTTTAAAGATACTCGAAGTACATTTCGAAGAAATTCGTACTTCTGGGATAAAGGATGATTATATCATTATTCAAGATAGGGGCTCTATCAATAACCCATATAAAAGTATTCTAGAGGGCATACGGTTTAAACTCATACGTGTTTTATCTGTCCAAAAAGTAGAAATCAGTAAGCGTACAAATATCACGCAAAATGAAATAGAGGCTTGTATAAATGTATTTAAATATTTTTTCCCAAACCAACAAATGAAAGATCCAAAAATACAATTACAAAAATTAGGAGCCACAATTTATACAAATAATCCAGAGATAAATTTAATTTTAGACAATAGAAATGAGACAAAAGCATCACATAGAAAATATAGCATACGAGATATTGTAGGCTATAAAAAAGTACATGAACAAGTTTTTGAAACGATTATACTCCCCTTAAAACATCCCGAGGTATTTCAACAGGTAGCTCAAGCAACTCGAGGTACCTTTGCAAAAAATATGGCAAAGGCAGTTTTATTTCAAGGGCCAGCGGGAGTAGGGAAAACTTCTATGGCACGTATCATTTCAGATGAAACAGAAATACCTCTTATCTATATTCCAATAGAAAATATATTGAGTAAATACTATGGAGAATCTTCTCAAAATTTAGCTAGTGTTTTTGATAGTGCTGCCCTCTTAGACAAGGCAATTATTTTTATAGATGAAATAGACTCTTTAGCAACTTCAAGGGAGCAGGGACTTTTTGAAGCAACACGACGTATGCTCTCTGTTCTTTTACGTAAAATAGATGGTTTAGAAAGCAAAGAAGGAATACTCACAATTGGTTCAACAAATAGAACGCAAGATCTAGACAAGGCATTACTTTCTCGTTTTGATACTATCATCCATTTTAATTTACCGGATAAAAATGAAAGAATTCTCATATTTAAAAATTATGCACGGCATTTAGAAACTCAAGACCTAGAAAAACTGACTCAAAATTCAGAGGGGCTTTCAGGTAGAGATATAGAGGATGTTTGTGAATATGCCGAAAGACGCTGGTCTCGAAAAATCATTGCAGAACAAAAACAAATATCCCCGCCACCCTTTGAAATGTACTTTGAAGCCAATCAACTACTTAGAAATCAAAAAGATTGATTGTATTCTATTATTATTTCTTTAAAAGTTCAATAACTTCCTTTCTTTTGTTCTTAATAGCATACTCTAATGGGGTAGTACCCTTTTTATTTTTAACATTTTTTTCTGCCTTAGCATTAAGTAAAGCTTCCACTGTTTTTTTATCCCCTCTAAAAGCAGAGAAATGAAGGGCTGTCTCACCCATTTTATTTTTAACATGCACATCTGCTCCTTGCTCAATTAAATATTCTGCAATTTTCTCCCAACCCAAAAGTGTAGCACGCATAAGTGGGGTAGCTCCACTTGTATCAAGGACGTTTATATCTGCGTGATTCGTAACTAAAAATTTTAATAATTCAAGATTTGGAATATCTATAGTTTTATGCAAAGGGCTATCTCCCATTTTATTGGAGAGATTGACATCAGCACCACTTTGAACAAGATGTTCTACAATTTCTTGATTTTTATAAAGAGCTCTATGTAAGGCTGTATTTCCCATTTGATCACGCATATTTACATCTGCCCCCTTTTCTATGGCTTCCTGAACAAGTTTTAAATCATTAAAGGTAATTCCATTTAAAAGCATGTTATTCAACGAGGCTTGATTACTTGAAGTTGTTTGGTTGTTATTCTTCGTTGCACGAACTTCATTCTGGCTTTTCACGTTTGATGTTTCTTGTGCTATCATCCCGGTAGAATATAACATTAAATAAGTTAAAAAATAAAAAATTTTTTTCATAATAAGTCTAGTGTTATTTTTCTTACTTTTTTGTTTAGTCTTTTTTATTCTTCTTTTTTTTACATGACTAGAATCACTTTCAAAGACAAATAGTAAACATATTTGAAAAATCGAAAAATCATTGATGATGATAAAATTTTATTTTGAACGCAAATTATTCTTATCTGTAACGTTCAAAGTAAAACAATTCTGCACTAGGGCTAAGTATCTTTCCTTCTATTTTTTGCCAATCTCCCATCACCATTTCATTAAAAATATTATAGAATACGTCTCCTGCACAAACTGTTTTTATTAATGTTACAGATATGGCATCAAGTAAGAAAAAACAACTTTCATAAACTTGACGTCCTCCAATAATAAACACCTCTATTTGCTCTGGAAGTATTTGCATCATCTCATTCAAACTAGATATCCAATATACATTTTCAGGTACATGTGTATTTTTTTTTTGAGTATATACAAGTTGCTTTCTGCCTACAAGGGGTTTGGGTAAACTTTCATAAGTCTTACGCCCCATGAACACCCAAGCATTTTTTGTTATCTGAGCAAATGATTTAAGATCCTCAGGTTCTTTCCCCTGCCATGGGATACTTCCATTCAAACCTATCACTCCATTAAGAGATTGAGCAAGTACTGCATGAAAACGTAATTTTTTTTGTTTTTTAAATATTTTAATTTTTTCCATTTCCAAAGTATTTAAAAGTGCCTGTGCTTGAGCCTTTAGATGAATCGTCTTACTCATATAGCTATTTCTGCCTTTATAGCAGGGTGACTTTGATAATTTTCAAGTATAAAATCGTCTAGACTAAGTTCATTTAATTTTTGATCTAGTGTTTTTTTATCTAACAAATGGTTTTCTAAAATTCTCAAAGTCAATGCATGAAAATGCTCAGATAATTTTAAAGTGGGAAATTCAAAAGGGGTACGTGTGATTTGTTCCTTCGCTTGAGAAATATGATTTTTATATAAATGTATATCCCCACCAACAAAATAAAACATATCAGGCTTTAGACCACAAAGTGTACTTAAAATATAAGTCAATAAGGCGTACGATGCTATATTAAAGGGGAGTCCTAAAAATACGTCTACACTACGTTGATACAACTGACAAGAAAGCCCACCACTACTACTCACATAAAATTGAGATAAAATATGACACGGGGGGAGGGCCATCTCTTGAATTTCTCCAACATTCCAGGCACTTAGTATATGCCTACGACTTGTAGGGTTATTTTTTATATCGTTTATTAAACCTATAACTTGATCTATTTCCTCACCATTCTTATTGTGCCACTTCCGCCATTGTGAACCGTAAACAGGTCCTAACTCACCCGCCTCATTTGCCCATTCATCCCAAATACTTACACCATTTTTATTTAAATAAGCTATATTCGTCTCTCCTCTTAAAAACCAAAGTAGCTCATAAACTATGGATTTAAAGTGTAGTTTTTTAGTAGTTAAAAGAGGGAATTGATTTTGAAGGGGAAAAGAGAGAGTTCCTCCAAAAATTCCTAGCGTCCCAATCCCTGTGCGATCCTGACGAGATTCTCCATTTTTTACAATATGCTCAAGTAAATTTAAATATTGTCTTTCAGGATGCGTATTTTTTTTTTCTAAACTAAAATTAAAATGGTTCACAATTTGAAATAAATATGACTATAATCAATCATAGTCTATAATCTGTCAGACTTTTACTTGTCTTTTTTATTTTCCATAAAAAGATTCAGGACAATCTATCTGATAACGATTTTTTTCAGAAGAAAAACAAACTACCGATTTGATAGTCAAGCCATCGTCTTTATAAAATTCTATAGTCTTATAAAAGCCGTTAGGCCAATACGTGTATGTAATGAACTTTTTTTGACCACCTTGAGTATAAAAAACTTTAGAATCTACCCTTTCCTCGTTACACTCTATAGTAAAGTCTCTAAAACCATCTACATTGTTATCTATATCCTTACGCATACAAATATTCTTTTTTGTAGCTCTACCATGTCGCAATCTATATGCACGAAGCTCGACGCCATCCTTGTTAAAAATCAAGTCCTCTGTCTCTTCTGTTTTTCGAATATTTTTATTACTTTCACAATAAATAAAAAATAATAATAAAAACTTAGATATTACAATTTTTTTTTTCATAATAAAATAAACTATGTGTGCTTTTTATATTTTTCTAAAGTAATCATACAGTTGCATCTTGTTTTTAAGATTGCTCAAAATTCTATTCATTTTCTCTTGGATACATGAAGCTAAATAGTATAAAGTGGATGCAGGAGTATTCCATACCCTTAGTCGCAGGTATATTTTTATCACTTTTTTTCGCAAACATTTTTGGAGCAGAATTATATGAAACTTTTCTACACTACCCTCTCTTAGGGAAAAACATCACAATAGCCAATCATATAATCGACTTTCATTTTTTATTTAATGATATATTTATGACTTTTTTTTTTGGAATCGTTACTGTAGAAATTGTCCAAGCCTTATCTCCTAAAGGTGCCCTACACCCCTTTTCAAAAGCAGGAAATCCCATCTTTGCCACTTTTGGAGGTGTCATAGGGCCCATTCTTCTTTATTTGCTTATGTGTAAGCTCCTTCAAGTAAACTCTGAAGTGTATAAGGGTTGGGGAATTCCAACTTGCACGGATATTGCCATAGCCTGGCTTGCTGCTCGTTCCATCTTTGGGAACAAGCATCCTGCAATATCCTATTTGCTACTACTTGCTATCGCTGATGATGCTATAGGTCTTGTGCTCCTAGGTGTTTTTTACCCTGATTCTAGTCATCCATTTAGACCATATTTTTTAATTTTAGTGGCAATAGGGGTAATTATAAGTATAATTTTACGAAGAAAAAAAATAAAAAAATTTGGCTGGTACTTACTTTTAGGGGGATGCCCTTCTTGGCTAGGTCTTTTATGTGCAAACTTACATCCCGCCTTAGCTCTAGTCTTTATAGTACCCTTTATGCCTGCAGGCAAGGGACAACATTCTACCCCATACATGATAGAAAATGAAAATACCACCCTTGCCCGTTTTGAAATTACATTTAAAAAATTTATTGATTTTGGACTTATAGGCTTTGGCTTAGCGAATGCAAATGTTCCCCTTTCTTCTGTAAATGAAATAACCCTTATTGTATTGATTGCCCTTACTTTAGGAAAGATTATAGGTATTATGGGCTTTGCTTACATAGCAATGATTTTCAAATTTTCTTTGCCTTCGAAAATGAACTCAAAAGAACTTTTTCTGCTCTCCATGTTGGGAGGTTTAGGAATGACAATACCCTTATTTATTGCAGGTCAAGCCTTTCCAGATCTTAACCTGCAAATGCCTGCGAAAATGGGTGCCTTACTTTCTGTTACCATCTATATTCCCGCATATATTTTATCAAAAATATATCAGATCAAAAAAATTTAATATTTATTTTTTGAAAAACAAGAAGCGTCTTTATTATAGTTTTACACTTTCATGCTTAACAAATGTTGCGTTGAAAAAATATATAAAAGAAATAACATAAAAGATTTCCGTCCCATAAAAAATAATGGGGTTTTTAAAATAGGATATTAAATTCCCATCTACTAAAAACCAATATGAAGAAGGGTCTAAAATATAGACTAACATAAAAATTAATATAGTAAGAATAATACGTGAATACTCCCAATAAATAAAATTTTTATATAATTCTGCCTCCAAAATTTTACCTATACAAAAAACAGTATACCATAGGGGCAAACAAAGTAACAGTAAATTTAGATTTGATAATTTATTTTCTTGAGATAAAATAAAAGAAATCGAAAAAAAACAAACTACATAATGAAGCACTGCATAAAGAGATAAAGCATTAGAAATTTTAGGATGAAATTTTGCAAAATTTCTTGGGCTAACAACTTTATCTTTATAATAATCTACAAGATTACTAGGGTGCCATCCCGGCCGACTAAACCAAACATAAATTTTTTCATAGAAGTTTTTTGCATGTTTAAAGTCATAAAGCATACCTTTCCAAACGTCGAAGTTCATCCAAAATGGGTTCCAACTATGAGGAGGATTTTTCACCCCATAAACAACAGGTTCCTCATCTAATTCCTCTTGAAAAGTAGAAAACAATTTATCCCATAAGATAAGAGTACCCCCATAATTTTTATCAATGTATTGATCATTAATCCCATGATGAACTCTGTGATGCGATGGAGACACAAAAACTTTTTCAAACCAACCCATTTTAGAAATACATTGAGTGTGTATCCAAAATTGATAAAGCAAATCTATTGCAGCTACAGTAATAAAAGAGGCAGTGGGGACACCAAGAAAGGCTAGGGGTATGTCAAAAATCCAAATATAAAAAACGTACGTAAAGGGTTGACGTAAAGCTGTAGTTAAATTGTAATCTTCACTTTGATGATGTACACTATGTGCACCCCAAAATAAATTTCTTTCATGACTTATCCTATGAAACCAATAATACAAAAAATCATAGAAGATAAGTAGCCATGTATAATTTAAAATTCCTTTCAGTGTATAAAAATTAAAAGTATCTGATGGGAAGGTATAGATTGCGATATGTGTACTAAAGTAATTATAGAATGCAAGAGGGATAATACCTAAAAAAATATCTGTAGACGTTCTAAGAATTCCTGTAGATAAACTTGTAATTGCGTCATTGACTCGATAAAAATTCTTTTTTTTAAAAATAGAATAAATAATCTCAATGACTATAAAAAATACAAAGAAGGGAACCGCAAGTGTTACTAGTTTCATTTCCTTCATACTATCCATTAGCACTTGTACCTATAAAAATATAAATAAGAATAAACTTCATTGAAGTAAACTTTTTTACAAAAAAAATGACGTACAATTTATTAAAAAACTAAAAACTTAAAATTTTTATATTATAGTGTACTGACAACACAATACAAACGATACAATAACCTCTCTAAAAGTTAACGTTTTTTATCTACTGAGAATTTTTTACGATTTGAAAATGCTTGCTTACGTATGATAGAAACATGCTTTTGTAATTCTATTAAATCTAGACAAATAATGCGACCTTGTTCTAAACGCAACCACCTGTTTTTAAATAAAGCGAGTAAATAGCGTTCATCTGTTTTTGGATTAAGACCTGCCATTTTCAGCAAATCAGAACCACCAAATTCAAAGGTATACCGAGCCCTTGGCCCAATATTTACATGATTTTTTTCTAAAACAGTAAGTAAAAGATCATATAAACGACTTACCACATCATCTATCATAAGATTTGCAAGTTGCTTATAGGCCATCCAAATCCTTTCAGAAAGTATAGTAATCAATTTTGTAGCAAGCTGAGGTTGTTCCTTTACCATGTTTTCGAAATTGACTTTATTAATTGTCATCAAGGTTACATCATCGGCAGTCACAGCTGTAGCTGTCCTTGGTTTATTATCTAGCAAGGCCATCTCACCAAAGATGTCACCTACCTGCAGAAGTGCCAACATCACTTCCTGTCCATCCACCATCTTAGTAATCTTCACTCGCCCTGAGCGAATTACATAAAGCTCGTAGCCCGGCTCATGTTCACAAAAAATTAATTTATCAGGAAGAAAACTTCTACTCAAAACACTACTCACTAAAGGAGGTGCTTTTAAGGGTTTACCAAGCCCTTGTAAGCGAGATATGGATTGTTTAGTAAATTCTCCACCGGGGACACATTGCAAGTACCTTTGATACGCGTAGGCTGCATAATCAATTTGATTTGAACCAAACCAAAACTCTGCTAAAGAAAAGAGATACTTAGGGTCATCTTCATTAACATTTCTAAAAGAAATACGTGTTATAATACTGTCAAACTCTCGTAACTTCATTGAAAAAGAACGTATAATCTTTAATGCAATGGGCGCACTTTTTTGGATTAAAATTCCAAAATTATCTGTTGATATCTCTATCAAAGTACATTCCGAAACAGCAATGACTGTTTCAATCCTACTTTGTCTAGCCATTGCACTCTCAACTCCAAAAAAATCTCCGGGCCCCAAAATCTGGGTATCTTCCTCACCCACTACTGGAGTGGCCTTATGTGCACGTAACTGTCCTTTTAGAATGATATAGAATTTTTCTGAATCCTTCTCCCCTTCTATCATAGCATATGAGCCTGCTTTAAATGTTATACTAGGAAACGACATAAGGGATAACTCAGTAAAACTACCAAGTTTATTTTCAACTTATTTAATCAATATTAAATCTTATCGGTATTTAAAGTCTTTTCATCAAATCCTAAGGTATATAATTCTATCTGTGCTATTCTTGCTATTTCTGAATTTTTGGTTTTTTGTTCTTTCACTAAATTTCTGAAAATCTCTATGGCTAAATTTTTATTACCCATCTGGCTTTGTATACGCCCTATTTGTAAATAAGACAAAATAGCGTCTATACTATTGGGGTCTGTGTAATAAATCTTATAGTAGGCCTCAAGAGCTTTTTTAGTTTCTCCTTGTTCTTCTAGTAGCAAGGCAATATAACGAGACGCCTCTAATTCCCTTGCATGCCTTGGAAATAAAGTCACAAACTCCTGAAAGGAAAGCTTTGCACTTTCAAATTTCCGTTCAGTATACAGCATCAAAGCATATTGAAACCTATTCTCTCCATCTTTATTTTTTTGTAAAAGTAAGTTTTTTTTATGAGTTTGACTTTGATTTAATATAGCTGTTGTAGACTTAGCTACATTTTCTGACCTTGAAACACTTGCCTTTCTTGAAAGATTTTCTCTGTCCTGCACGTCTACATTATCTTTTGAAAGGCTATTTTCTGAAGATACATCCAAATCTGTATCTTCAGAGGTTTGGGCAGTAAGATAATTTAACGAAAGAAAAAATAGAATACTATAAAGTTTCACTTTCATAATTATGCACTATAAATAAAATTACAAATCTAAGTTGCCATAAGAATATCGGTCTAAAAAAAATATAAACACAGCTATAAATATATGATAGAAATTGCAAAAGAATATCGATTTGAAGCTGCCCATATTTTACCTAATGTTCCTGAAGGTCATAAATGTGGTCGTTTACACGGACATTCTTATCGCTTTGAAGTAAGATTATCGGGCCATATAGATCCAAAACTTGGGTGGTTCAGCGACTTCAAAGATATAAGCGAAATTGTAAAACCCATTGTTTATCAATATTTAGATCACTACTATTTAAATGACATCAAAGGCCTAGAAAATCCAACAAGCGAGAATTTAGCTGTATGGTTATGGGGAAAATTAAAGCCAAGTTTACCAAACTTAATTCAAATTACTGTTTATGAAACATGCACCTCTGCTTGCATTTATAAGGGGGAACAGGGGCTATAAACACTTTGAATTTTCGTAGAGATGCGAAATGGGACGTGCTTCTATACGACTTATTTCACTAGCCCTCTGCAAGTAGAGGCAACCAAGCGGATGATTATAGAATTCATTTGCACTCAAATATATTTCAGAAAGCAAGGAATAGCTTGCTATTAGTATTGAGGCTTGGTTCGAAGCTCCTTTAACGATACTGTACAATTCTTCTAAGGCATGAACTGTATCTCCCATTTCAAAATAATGAAGATAGGCACTAAGATAAAGTACTTCATTTAATTGCTCAACTTGTGAATTCTTAATCGTATTTTGAAAAGTAGAAAGTAGTTCAAGGGCATCTTGATTTCTTTGAGCCAAATGAAAATTACGCGATAGTGCAATCAAAGCAATGCCATAAATTTTTTTATCCTCAATTGATTCTAAAATAATTTTAATTTTTTCAATACTTTCTGTAGGATTTGAGGATAATATTTTAAGAATTTCAAGCTTTGCCTCATTTACATATTTCCCTTCATTTTTAGCTATATTAAAATATTTTAATGCAAGGTGGTCATCTCGCCGACGCACGGCACTAAGACCAAGACTAAAAGCTTCATTCCCACTAATATTACTTTTTTGTTGAACTAAAGTTTCAGCATAAACAAATTTAAAAAAGAAAAAGAAAAAGAAAAAACAAAGATTATAATAAATATGTTTCATACTTTAAGGATTTAATATTTTTATTTTGTTATCAAATGTTTATTACACGTATTTCAAAAATCTCTTTCATTTTTCTGTGGAAGGAATTTCAAGGGGTGGAATTTCATCGTCATTATTATAATTTTTAGAAGGGGCGACAGAATGGTTCTCTGTTTTATTTTCTATAGAATGAACAAAATCTTTTTTTGTATCCACCCCTTCTACAGATAACGGTAGGGGTATATCACTAGTTCCTTCATGCCTGTCTATTTTTGATAGGCTCGAATCACTAGATACACCATCTCTTTCCGAAGCAAGATGATTGCTTTCTCCAATTAAACTTGGATTTCTGTTCCCTCCTCCTATTGTCTCACTTTCAGTATAAAAAAAATCTGAAACATGATTCATATCATTTTCCAAAAAGCTATCCTCTCTCTTTGTTACATCTATGTTGGTCTCACTCAAATCTGGTAAGATCACATTACTTTTAGATTGCTCACGTAAATTTTTTTCTTGAAGGGCTCTTTCTTCTAAGAGAGGAATATTCATCTTATGGCTAAAAGAATAAATTGTTTTTTGATTTCCTTTTTGCCATGCTGTATAAGAAGCAAAAGCCCCTATAACTATCCAAAAGAGTAAAACAGCTATACGTACTCCCTTTAAAAGCTTGATAGGAAGAAGCATACTAATTTCATCTATCCATTTAAATATTGCATTCATAATCTATATAACACCATAGTTTCGACACATACTCAATTAAAATAATATTTTTTTTAAGATGATTAAAAATATAGTCTCTGCTTTATAGTAAAGACTATATGAAATCATAAAATTTTAAGATATTATATCTACTTTCTTCCTGGTTGTATACAAGGCATAAAATGTTTTTAATTTATAGAAAAATTTCATTCAAAAGTAATTTATATAAAATACCCATACAAAATGAAACGAGAGAATTTATGGAGTCTAAATTCTTTGAGCCCATGATAGAGTATGAGCTAACTCCTTCTGAGAAATTACACCTTAGGGCACGACGAATTCATCCCTTAGAGTCATCTAGTATCTATCTTAGTGATGGGAGGGGAAATAGATGGCTTGCAAATATAGGTTCAAACTACAGTAAAATAAATATAATTTCAAAGCGATATTATATTAATGAAAGGAAGAGAATTGTTTGTCTTGCATTACCCGAACGTACTCCTTTAGAAAAAAATTTCTTACCCGCCGCTATCGAACTTGGCCTTACCCATTTTCAACCTATTATCACAGATAGAACCAATAAGCATTTTTTTTCAAAAGAACGAGTGCATCGCATTATAGAAGAAGCGAGTGCTCAAAGTGAACGTTTACATTTGGCTAGAGTTTATAGTATAAAGAAAATTAAAAAGTTGGTGCATTTTATTAAGAAATTAAAACTTCCATCAGAACAAATCATTGTCTTAGATCCTAATCAAAAAATAAACCTACAAGAATACCTTAAAATAAAGCATGATCATCTTATAAACAAAACTATAGTTTTTATTATAGGGCCGGAGGGAGGCTTTAGCCCAGAAGAAATAAACCTATTTTCAAAGATAGGCTATACTTTAGTCAGCTTAGGTGAGACAAAAAACATCCTCAGAGTAGCCACAGCTGCATGCACCGCCCTCGCAAAAATGTTTTAACACGCCCTGTAAGAAAGAAATCTCCCCTATAATTCTCATTACAAAAGTAACGAAAACCATAGGGGAACATTTACTTCACAAGTATAAATCTCTATACAACCTTAAGGAGTTTTTTTCAATTCTACTTCATATGTAGGCGACCAACCACTACACATATACTCTTTATTATCTAAGCAATATCTATATTGATATTGGTATATTTTACCTGCATGTTCGATTCCTTCTTTCCGAACAAGAATAGTCGCATCGTATTTCGATAGGTTACTGATGAGATTCCAATCTTCTTCTCCTTTGATCCTCTCCCTGTATTCTAAAAATTTATTTGTACAAGCTGAGCAAGGTGAAGCCTCAAAACCTAGAAAGTAATTGTATTTATACGTACCTAAGGAGTAGTAATAAGAAATGGGTAGGGTATAGTCTGGTTCAAAGAAGTCTTTTGCTGGAAAAACATTCAAAAGATCTCCCCTCCATACAACCGTCAACTGCATGGGTAACTTATCCCCACACTTTATCCCAGAAGGTAAATCAAAAGCAAGATCACCTTTATTGCTACAATGAGTATATTGAACACGAGGTATATTTTTTCCTGTTCGCTCCCAAGAAGCTTCTTGCCATATATTGGTTTCCGAATACGTTATATTGTAACCATTACCTGAAACAGTATATAAACTATTCCAAGTCATTTTATCAGTAGTAAGAGTAATCAGTTCACCAAGATTTACATTAATGGCTCCCGGCATACTGCAATCTGGTCGTGTTTCGGTGTCATCATTTTTACAAGCAAAACGAGGTTGCACAATGTAATAAACATTTCTAATTGTGTTGATTGAACTCCAAAGTAAAGGATCCTTTAATACATTCTCAGCAACCTTACCTATAAGATTTGCAAATTTAATTGTATGGCTACTGATTTGCGTAACGGTAGAGGCGGCGTAAGTATTTTTAATGCTACCAAAATAAAAATAACCTACTAAACCACCTATATAAGGAAGATTTGCATCCCCATTAAAATTAGTTATCGCATAACTATCTCGAATCCAAACACTAAAAGAATTAAAGGAAGGGTATGCCTTAGTGTTATCGTGGATTACATTCGTATCAAAAGAACCTGCAAGCCCACCCACATACACCGCATCAGAAACATCTATCTGAGCATTTGCATAGCTACTTAATATTTTTGACTGCGATTTTTCACTCAAAATATTTCCGACAATTCCACCTAAGGAATAACCTTTGGAGATACTTCCGTTAAAGTAACTATTCACAATAATACTATTTTGAACTTTACCTACAATACCACCCACATTAATGACAGCATCTTCGTTAACACCTTCTATCTTAGCCCAAGCATGGCTATTAAGTATATTGGAAGAATGTACGCTACCCACAATTCCACCTATACCTTTTTGATAAGCGTCTTTTTCATCCTTACCACCACTAACATTACCATAGTAATAGCTATTCACTATATGCTCTTCATTGTCAATAAACCCAACAAGGCCACCAACATTATTCCCCTTGCCTTCAACTATAGAATCTTTTGCATACACATTGGATAAAAGATAATACCAATCAGATTGCCTGTCTTTAAAACCAAAGACAACACGCTTACAGAGGTTTATAAGTGCAGTAAGGTTGCCACCTGTTGCCACTCCCACTACAGTTCCAACATTTGATTTACCTATAATTCTTGCATTGATTAAACCCAAGTTTTTTATATTACCTCTAACGAAAGAAAACAGGCCTACATTATCTTCTTCAGGCCTATTTATATATAAATTAGAAACAGTATGATTGTTACCTTCTAATACGGATATAAATGGGCTAGATTGAGTACCTATGGGCTCCCAACCTTTAGCAGAATTGCCACTAGCCCAAACAGAGTTAGCAAAATCTAAGTCTGCCTTTAATTCATAGCCATGACACCCTTTTTCTGGGCATCCCTTACTTAGAGCATCTCCATCGGGCCTTGTTTTTAGTACCTTTGTACAAAGTGAATCTTTGTATGAATATCTTACCCTATTTAAATCTTCGATAGTGTTTAGATCAATAAGGCCATTACCATCACAATCCACACAGTTTTCACCTTGCTTTACAACAACAATCCTATCAGGGGTACCCTTATAGGAAATAACTACACTCCCCCACTTGGTAGCATCATTGTTTCTCTCAAAAGAAATATCAATACTATCATTATCTACAACAACACCCGTACTTTTTTCTACACTCAACCAACTTACACTAGAAGTAGCTGTCCAATCCGCATCACCCGTAAAACGAATAGTACGAGCTCCCTCTATACCAGAAACATCAAGGGATGTCTCTGTGATTACATTTAAGCGAGTCGGCCTCTGTATTATTTTTAGAGTTTTTACATTACCAGCATCTGTATGAAAAAAAATGTTAGCTACATCTTCTACATCTTTAATGTTTTCTTGATTTACGTATAAAGAAATAGTACTAAAGCCTGCAAGCGTAGCACTTGTCACAGATAGGCTCAACCAAGACACGTCCGCAGAAGCCCACCAAACAGAATCTCCTGCCAATTCTACATCATAAGTCGCAGGCTTACGTAAAACATTCATAGTCGACAATCCTACAATTTCAAATTTATCTGAACTTTGCTCTACATCTATTACAACCTTCTTATCATCAGCATAAGTAAATACAAGCTTACCTAAACGAGTATTAGCTGTATCATTTTCCTTTATGAGTAAGTAGCTTTCACTCCTAGAGCTTTTAGCACCCCCAACAGTGCCGCTATCCGAACCAACAATTTTCATCCAATTTGTATCTGAGACTTGGGCAGTCCAATCTGCGTCCCCAGATAAATGAAGGGTATACGTTTTTTCCAATGCTACGGCAGATACTTTCTCTTCAGTAACTTGAAAGCGGGCACCTAATTGGGAAATACGCAATTTTTTAGTACCCATGGCACTATTAAAGGTTATATTTGTTTCCCTTTTAGAAGTGCTTGGATTGGGACCAAGCGTTAAAGTGAAATCTGTGCTTTCTGAAGCCTTGCCTAGTATTTTACTCATGCTAAGCCATTCAACTTCTACTGTTGCAAACCAGTCTACATCACTTTTGAATGAAACAAAAGTATAAGGACTTGTATCACTTCGTGTAAAAGTTAATTGATTTATTGATAATTCAAACTTAGGAGAGGCTTTCTTAAGATCAGCATTAGAGGCTTCATTTTCGCCAAAAAATTTATCCTTCAGATATACTATCATTTTTTTTCTCCAAGCAGGATACTCAGATGAAAAAAATGAAGGCGGGGCTCCAGGATCCTCTATAGGCGACTTGGGAGACGGAGTGCCACCAGAAACAGGAACAGAAGGCGAGCCAGGTACTGAAGAAGGACCGCCTGAAACTGGAACAGAGGGCGCACCAGGTACTGAAGAAGGACCGCCTGAAACTGGGACAGAGGGCGCACCAGGTACTGAAGAAGGACCGCCTGAAACTGGAACAGAGGGCGAGCCAGGTACTGAAGAAGGACCGCCTGAAACTGGAACAGAGGGCGAGCCAGGTACTGAAGAAGGACCGCCTGAAACTGGAACAGAGGGCGCACCAGGTACTGAAGAAGGACCGCCTGAAACTGGAACAGAGGGCGCACCAGGTACTGAAGAAGGACCGCCTGAAACTGGAACAGAGGGCACACCAGGTACTGAAGAAGGACCGCCTGAAACTGGAACAGAGGGCGCACCAGGTACTGAAGAAGGACCGCCTGAAACTGGAACAGAGGGCGAGCCAGGTACTGAAGAAGGACCGCCTGAAACTGGAATTTGGGGAGGTAAATCAGCAGAATCAGTAGGTAAAGGAATCTCATCAACAACACGGTCAACAGTAGCATCTGTCGCATTTCCCGGTAAGCTACAGGAACAGGCCTCAAAAAATAATAAGAAAAAAGACAGGGCTAGGATACGACCCCAAAGATAATACACAGTTATAGATTTTTTCCACTTTAGTAAATTGGTTTTGTTCATAGTAAGTTCATCTTGTTGTGTGCTATTTTAATATGTCAATTTTATTTTTTATTGTTTATTTTGTAGGCGTATTGAAAAAATACCAAAACAATGAAATCAAATACTATTCGGACTCGTTTTGCTCCTTCCCCAAGTGGTTTTTTACACATAGGAGGGGCACGAACAGCTTTGTTTAATTATCTGCATGCTAAGGCAAATAAGGGGCAATTCATTATAAGGGTAGAAGATACTGACCAAGAACGTTCTAGTAAAGAATCTGAAAACACGATTTTAACTTCATTAAGCTGGTTAGGCATCAAAGCAGATGAGGGCCCTTTAGAAGGCGGGGACTTTGGTCCTTACAGACAATCAGAACGACTCAATATTTATCAAAAATATACAGAAAAGCTTTTAGCTCAGGGAAAAGTCTATCATTGTTTTTGCACTGACGAAGAACTGGAAACTAAGCAAAAACAAGCTAAGATATTAGGAAAACCCTATATATACGATGGTAAATGTAGAAATTTAGATAAGAAAGAGATAGAAACTCGAATCAAGGATGGGGAAAAATATGTAGTTCGATTTAAGACAAAAAATACTGAACTAAAGGTTAAAGATCTAATCCAAGGTACAGTAAAATTCGACTCAAAGCTAATAGGAGACTTTATCATCGTAAAATCAGATGGCTTCCCGTCGTACAATTATGCTGTCGTTATTGATGACTATGAGATGCGTATCACAAATGTAATACGTGGGGTGGGGCATTTATCAAATACTCCACGACAAATGCTAATACACCAAGCACTAGAAATAGAACTCCCAATTTATGCTCATATCTCAGAAATAGTAGGAACTGACAGAAAGAAATTATCTAAACGTAGGGGAGCAACCTCCATACTGATGTTTCGAGATATGGGATACCTTGCAGATGCACTTAATAACTACATGTCCTTACTAGGTTGGTATCCCAAAGATACAATTGAATATATGCCTAGGGAGTTGCTAGAAAAAAAGTTTGAATTAACTCAATGCTCTAAAAGCCCAGCTATGTTTGATTTTTTCAACATAGAAAAAAATCAAAAAAACGACATCGAAGCTCAAAACGAAGAAGTAGAAGTGGAAACAGCCTCACCCCCTGCTTCCGCCCTTAGCATTGAAGAATTAAAAGCAAGCATAAATAAAAAATCAAAGCTAAACTGGTTAAATAATTTGTATCTACGAGAAGGGGATCTCGAAAATTTATGGGATACATTAAAACGAAATTGGGTACCCAAAGACGAGTTTGTAAAAATGCTCGTTGAGAAAGAACCAGTAAGGCTTAAGGATGCTTTTGATAAAACTAGAACCTACATGCAAACTTTTTCTGAAGGGATTACTTATCTCAAAGAGTTATTTCGAGAAGAAGCAGAAAGCCTAGACGAAAAAGGACAACAGTTAGTCAAAGATGAATTATCACAAAAGGTAGTAGAAGAGTTTAAGCAAGAGGTATTAAAACAAAAACCTCAACAACCCGAAGACTATAGCAAAATCATTAAAACAGTAGGAGAAAAAACTTTGGCTAAGGGGCCAGCTTTATTTATGCCTATACGCCTTGCCACTACTGGTAAAATGGAAGGTTTAGAATTGCCCATACTATTTTCTATACTTGGGACTGAAGGGGTTTTATCAAGATTAAGCTCTTATGCAAAAATAAACACCCCTAAGTAAAAATAAAAATTCTTTATACTTTTACAAATAGAATTGAAATTCAAAAGTTTTTGAATAAAAAGTTTGACCTTCTGTTTACTTAGCCGTAATTGACAAGCAATGACTGCACCTTTGTCTAAAAAAGATTTTGCAAGTGATCAAGAAATTCGCTGGTGTCCCGGTTGTGGAGACTACGCTATACTTTCAGCGATGCAAAAAGTTCTGCCAGAAATGGGAATCCCGCATGAAAAAATAGTTTTTATCTCAGGCATAGGTTGCTCTTCACGTTTCCCATACTATATGAACACATATGGCTTTCATACCATTCATGGGCGTGCTCCTGCATTTGCAACAGGACTTGCCCTTAGTCGACCTGATTTATCTATTTGGGTCATAAGTGGAGATGGGGATGGATTATCCATAGGAGGTAATCATCTCATACACGCCATACGTCGTAATGTGAATATCAACATTCTCTTATTCAATAATCAAACATACGGATTAACCAAAGGCCAGTATTCCCCCACAAGTAAAAGTGGCACTGTTTCAAAATCTTCACCCTTTGGTTCAGTAGATAGACCCTTTACAGCATTGAGCTTATGTATAGGTGCAGGAGCAACTTTTGTAGCTCGTACTCATGATAAAGATCAAAAACACATGGGTGAGGTTTTCATGAAAGCCTTAAAGCATAAGGGTACCTCTTTCGTAGAAATTTACCAAAATTGTGTTATTTTTAACGACAATGTTTATGAGAATAGAATAGGCAAGGACGAACGACAAGATCATCTTTTATTTTTAGAAGATGGCAAACCTTTACTTTATGGTAAGGATAGAAATATGACCATCTATTTTAAGGGCCTTAATGCACAAATAGGGGAAATAAACAATCTATCTAAAGACGAGATTCATATACATAAAGAAAATGATTCTAACTTAGCATACCCGTATTTACTATCACAACTTAGTTATCCTGATTTTCCAGAAGTTATGGGTGTGTTAAAGGCAGAGGAGCAAGAAAGTGATTATGCGACTGTAACAAATAAGCAAACTTCCTTATTTAAAAATGAGCAAGGGATTGACAACCTAGCAAAGCTATTAAAAAAAGGGGATACTTGGGAAGTGAAGTAATAAAAGAGGTATGTATAATGTCTGAAGAAACAAAAACTGAAGAAACCCCAGTCGAGTCAAAAAATAAAAAAATCAATAAGATGACCTTATCAGAAATTGATCTTAGCTTGGCTAAGACTGAAAAAAATATGCACGGCCTAACTAGTAAATATGCTCGTGCCCTTTTATCGCGCAAAGAGTTTTTAAAAAAATAAAAATCATTCCCAGGTATTTATAAAACCAAAGTAAAATCGAGTCGCTCTCGGATTTATAAACACTTCTGCTATTTCAGGGAGTCGATAGGCAGGGATAGGCTCAGGAGAGACATTAGAATAACCACGGTTTGCCTTTATAGCTCCTTCCATAATGCTTACCTCCGTATAAAAACGAGTTTTTTTGTTCACTTGAATCATTATACCAGTATGAGCTATAAAGCCTATGCCTAAATTCAAGAAGGGGCCCTTAGATTGATAGGTTTCCGCAAAATAAGCACTATTTCCCAAGGGATCAATATAGCTATTGTCTATCAATAAACGATAATTCATAAGATTAATCCCCCCATCTATATAAAAACTTGCAAGGGGTACGCCTAGTTTCACTCCAAAAGTCAAAGGTATACCATAACGATTCTCTTTTATCTTTCTACCTACACCCTCAGATTCAATGTACTTACTTTGGCTAATATCATAATCTATACCAGTACGTATGTAAAATAATTCCTTTTTGAAATACCTTGAATAAGACATAGAAATAGCTACACCTTCAAGACTAGTCGAATAATTATTAGGAATCAAACTATTAATCACAGGAGTTATGTTATCACTGAAATAAGAAACCCCATATTGAAGGGCATGCTTAACAGCAGAAGAGCTTCCCCCTACATCTGATAAAGGGCTAGATGCACTACCCCCCTGTTCCGAAGGCGACGGAGTTTCACTTTCTGAAGGAGGAGGGGCTACCTTTTCCTCTTGTATACCTGTAGGGGCACTTTCATTAGCCTGATCAACAGTTTGCCTCTTTTTTCGACGAGCCTCTATAGAGTTTCCGAAAAAAAGAAAAGCTATAAATAGTATAAAGAATGTGAGAAGTATCCTCTTTTTTAGTTTCATAAGATGCACCCCACTAAAATAGCTGTTTATTCTATTGACAACAATAAAAACATTGTCTTTTGTTACAATTATTGTGTATCTACGGAATAAAGATATGAGGTATTTATGATTGTGGCGACTGTAACACAAAAATGAGTTTAATTATGAAAAGAGCAACTTCTTTTAGGAAAATGTATTTATTTGGTACTCAAAATTTTCCATTATATCTGATTTATAACACCATAAATAATTTTAGGCTAAAACTTAATTTTATTTGCTTAAAGGAGAATAATAAATTTAGATTTTCACTCAAAATACAATCTCTATTTTGCGTTTCCCTGTTATCTTTCTTTTCAAATGCAAGTAGTATCATGGCAGACAAGGGTGAGTTACTCTTTGGCCTTAGTTACTATAACGATTACGCCACTTCATCAAGTGATTTAACAAATAAACAGGTTTTTGGAAATTATCTAACCAATAATAGTGGTTTAGCAGGTCAAATCAACTATACTAAATCTTTTGCAAAAAATCTCATGTATTATAGTTTACGTATGGGTTACGATTATGGTTTTACAAAAAATATTGATACAGCTAGTGATCCTGATAGTAATACCTTACTTGGCTTTGCAGCTAACAATCCTTCAATTAGAGTATTGCAAAATCGTTATGAAATTTCTCCTGCTACTTTTGGCCTATGCTTGGATAATACAAAGGTCCGTGCATACATAGGTATAGGACCAACATATACAATTTACAGGCTTAATTTTCGTCCTCAAAACGGAGATGAAAGGGTTTTCAATATATCAGGCTGGGGTTTTAGCTATCAAGCAGGTATTATGGCAAAACTTACAGATACTTTAATTCTGTATACTGAGTTAAGCTTTCTTGAAAGCCCTATACGTTCCAGAATAAGGTCAAATAAAAATCTACCCTCTACTAATCCTGATGAAGATGCAACACCTGATAATGATATTACTATTTTTGTAAATCCACGCTATCAAAGAGGCTATATAGGCCTTGGGAGAGCTTTCTAATAATGAACTTCTACAAACAACTTGCTTTTGCAAAAACTATATTGGTTTTCGTTTTTTTGATACAGCTTTCAGGTCAACTTAAAGCAGAAAAGAATGAAATGTATGTAGGTTTTTCTTATTACAATTCTTCTTTAGACAGGATAATAGATTTAAGTAATGCCCAAGCTTCAGGTGCTAGCGTCAATGGGTTAAGCTTAAGTCTTCTTTATTTCCATTATTTCGTAAATGAACTGATGTTTTATCGCTTTGATTTTGGAAGCGATTATTCTTTTAATAAAAAAGTTAATTCAACAAATGGTTCTATAACCTTTCGAGAAAGTCGCAGAGAGTTTACTCCTGTAATGATAGGTCCTAATTTAGCTGTAAAAGATGTGCATCTTTATACAGGTATAGGTATTACATATGTAAATTACAGATTGAATGTACGCCAAGAAAATGCCCGAATTTCAGAAGAAACCTTTTCTCTAGCACCTGATTTCTCTGATTTTCTGTACAAAACTGATGTAGGTTATAACGCTAATGGCTGGGGGACTACTTTTGTCTTAGGCTTAGTTGCCAATATTTCTGATAAAGCGAAATTTTATACAGAATTCAAATTTTTTGAAGCTCCCATAAGAGGTTCGTTTTCAAATGATGCTTCCCTAAACACAGAAAATCCTCCAGCAAATGTGTTTATAAATCCTCGCTATCAACGACTTTATTTTGGATTTGGTGGGGGCTTCTAAGATAACTCTGTTATTAGTAGTATTCAATTCGTACACAATTCTGATTTTTCTATAAGCCTTTTTATAAGTGTGTCTACTTCAACTTGAGTATTACAACTATGTAAACAAACACGAAGTCTGCTTTGACCATGGGGTACGCTTGGGGGCCGTATCGCTCGTACATCAAAACCAGTATTTATACAATGCTCTGACAATTCTAATGCCCCTTTCTCACTACCAGTAAGCAAAGCTATAACATGCGAAGAAGAGGGGATTTTTCTCAAACCGTATTGCTTACACTGTACATGAGCGTAATCGGCTAAGCTTTTAAGCTTTTTTCTTTTGCTCTCCATTTCTTCAGAAAATACAAGTTGAATAATTTTAAAGAGTAAATGAGCTATAAGAGGTGGCGGAGATGTAGAAAAGATAAATGGGCGTGCTTTATTGATTAAAATATTTCTAAGACTTTTAGGACCACACACGAATGCCCCCATTAATCCTAGGGCCTTACCACAAGGATACACTCCTACTGCAAGATACTCAAGAACATCCTGTTCTTTTATTTTTGCAAGGCCCAAACCCTTGTCTCCGTATACACCTATGGCATGTGCCTCATCTAAATAAATACAAGCATGTTCTCTTTGTGCAATTTGACATAGTGATACTAAATTTGGACTATCCCCATCCATACTGTACAAACTCTCTGCAATAATCCAGAATTGACTTCTAGCTTTACGATGTAGGTTTTCTAATTTTAGTTTTTTTTCTAGGTCATTCAAATCGTTATGAGAAAAATAAATTTTTTTTGCTCCCGAAAATCGTATTCCATCAATAAGAGACGCATGTATCAATCTATCACAAAAAACAAAGTCTCTACTATCTAAGAGAGTTGTCAAAGTAGAAACATTAGCACTATAACCACTACCAAAATATAAAGAGGCCTCATAACCTAATTTTTTTGAAAAATACTCTTCAAGTTCTCGAAAAATTTCATATTCTCCTCGAATTAAACGTGAGGCAGTACTTCCTATGAACGAGCTGTACTTCCCCATTTCCCATTCTTGCATACTTTTTCTTAGTAAAGAGAGAATGGTGCCGTCAGTATTTAAAGAGAGGTAATCATTAGAAGAAAAATCTACAGCATTAGAAAAATGTGTTTTTAGTGTACGTGTAAGTTTCTTGGAATGGATATGAGCTAAATTTTCTTCTAAAAGAGAAATCCATTTTTCACGCCCAATAAATTCATTCATGTTAATACAAAATTATTTTTTAAATATACATTACAAGCTCTTATACGAGACTGGGAAACATACTTGGGAAGATACTATTGAAATTATTTTTTATAGATGAAGCAACGAGAAAACAAAAATCTAAAAAAAGAAGTATGGTTAAACTTCTCTAACTTGCTTTCAATTTCTCGCCTCATCTTTTTACCATTTTTTTTACTGCAAGCCTATACATACAAAAATCTTCCTAGCAATAAAAATTTATTGCTCCTTTTGAGTTTAGTAATGCTTATAGCCCTAAGTGATTTTTTAGATGGATACATCGCCAGACGTTTAAAACAACAAACTCATTTAGGTCTTTTTTTAGACCCTCTGTGTGATAAAATTTTTAGTATTTCCGCTTTTACCTTGCTTTTAATGTATTTTGAGTTTCCTTTTTGGATATATCTCATTTATGTTATACGCGATATCTTTGGCTCCGTAATGAGTATCTTCTTATTACTCAAAAGAAATGTACAACCCATTCCAAATTATTGGGGAAAATTTAGTGTTGGACTTTCCCTTGTAGTTCTAGCGTGGTATTTTATGTTACCACTCTTAAAAACATATTACCCCACTCACAGCCTTTTCATTAATCCAGAATTTTTAGCCTATATCTGGCTCATAACCCTACTTGTAAGTATCTATAAGTACTATCAAGGCTATAAGAAAATTATTTTTAAACAGAAAGACTAACTATTTTACAGGAATTCTAATCGTCTTACCAACTTCTAATTCATCTGGAGAGGACATTTTATTAAAATTCATAATTTCTCTAGCACGACGTTTATCACCTAGAGTCTTCTTAGCAATTTTTTTAAAAGTATCACCCTTAAGCACAGTATATTCCGCACCCGCTTCTACAGGGATAGGGTCAAGTGCCTTTGCCTTCCTCTCTTGAAGGCTTGCCTGTCCTACACTTTGACTTTCAACAGTTAAAGAATTAACAAGCGTTGCAACCAAAATAGTTTCAGGTGGCTTTTCATCTGGTATAGGAGAAGATAACTTAAAAAATTCTTTTGGATCTTTAATGACCGACCAAACAGCCAATAAAATTATAAGAAGGGCAAGAAGTAATATAGCTACTATACGTTTAGTCGTAAACGGCCCGCTACGTTCTTTAACATTATGAAGGAGCTCTGTTTTATTATCAAAGCTAGCACTACTAAAGCTTTCTCGAGAGTTCGAAAGACTACCTACTTTTTTTGAGGAAACCTTTTTTTTACTTACTTGAGCCTTTTGTATTTTTTTCTTTGAAACTTTAGAAGTTACTTTTTTCTTTTTAGAAGCCATACCCTTACATCAATTCCAAGAAATGATTGTCAAGATTATTTTACTCCCATTGTCAAAAACGCAACAATTTTTATAGCATCATTTCAAATTCATAAATGATTGGACTACCTTACACAAAAAAGCAAGTATACCATCAGAAAGACTATTCTATTTATGAAAGAAAAAAACTATCCTATCAAGTTTTTAACAAAGGCTTTTATAGAACTAGCGGAGATATCTGCTAGAATCTTAATCAAAAAATACTATGAAAACTTATCACAAAAAAATCTTAGTATTCAAACGAAATTAGACGGCTCACCTGTAACAGAAGTGGATATAGAGGTGGAGAGTGCGATTAGAAAAAAAATAAATAAACTCTTTCCTGAACATTCTATCTATGGAGAAGAACTAGGTGTAGAAGATAAAGGAAATGAAAATGAATATTTATGGATTATAGACCCCATAGATGGTACAAAATCTTTCATGACAGGAAGCCCATTATTTGGAACGCTCATTGCCCTTTTATACAAGCGAGAACCTATCTTCGGCCTTGTCGATTTACCCATACTCAAACAAAGATTCTGGGGCGGTAAAGATAGTGTTAGTTTTACAAAAAATGCTTATGGAAATTTTAATCTTAAAGTACGACTTTGCCCTTCCATAGAAGAAGCAATTTTACAAACAACATCTCCTGAACTTTTTAAAACAGAAAAAGAAAAACTATGCTTTGAAAAAGTTAAAAAAGAAGTTAAAATAGTGCGATATGGGGGGGATTGCTTTTGTTATGCCTCCCTGCTCTACGGCCTCATTGATTTGGTCATGGAGGCAAACCTTGCTCCTTATGATTACTTCCCTCTGATTCCAATCATAGAGGGAGCAGGAGGAATCATTACCGACTGGGAAGGGAGAACCTTACGTATAGATAATCCTTCTAAAAAAATTTTGGTAAGTGGGAGTTTTGCAACGCATAAAAAAGCTTTACAACTTATTTCAAGCTGTGGATAAATTTCATTATACTTTCCTTTTTTATATAAAAATGATAATCAATTTTCTAAAATAAATATTATTTATCATTTGCTTCTTTAGGTTAATAATTCTTAAAATTGTAATTTCTTTTCTAAGTGGGTAGATACAATCGCAAGGATATAACAATGTTGTTTTGTTATATCCTTACTTCATAAAAATATTTTATTTCTAAGATAACATGTTATTTAATCTCTAACCTATTTCACAATTTTTTCAAATTTATTGAAACAAAAGATATTTCTTTCTTAAAATTTTAAATATTCCTAAATTTTTAAATTTATCGTAATTCTGCCTATTTTTGTATTGACAAGCCTTGGTATGTAAAGAAAGTACTTCACGTGGGGCTGAAATTAGGGGAAAAAATTAAAACGATTGAAGTTGGAGGACTTAAGAAATGAGAAAATTAATTACAATTCTTTTGTCGGCTATGTTAACTGTTGCTGGTTTTTCTGCGGTGATCGCTCAAGATCATTCTGAAAAAGAGCACGGTTCTAAGAAAAAGATGGATAAAATGGACAAAACGGACAAAATGGACAAAATGGAAAAGTCTAAAAAGTCTAAAAAGTCTAAAAAAATGGAAAAAACGGAAGAGAAATAATTCCTAACATTTTTTATCCACTTAGATTATAATAACAAGAAAACAAGGTTTAAAGCCTTGTTTTCTTGTTTTCTTGTTATCTTATTTGAAAAATTAACCTTCAAAATAGCTTTGTTTGATTTTATGTCTTACCTGGCTTAGACCCCTATAAATGTGTTCCTTTTTATCTTTGAATCTAAAATTTTCTTAAAAATTTTTATATATTGTATTTAAATTTAATACACTCTTACTTTGTATCTATCCTAAACTAACATGTGAAGAAGATGCCTGAATTAAGTAAGATATTTATAGAGTACTCTGAATTATATACCTCTTTACAAGGAGAGGGTTTGCATGTGGGCCTTCCTTGTTACTTTATACGTACTTCAGTTTGTGATCTACGTTGCAGCTGGTGCGACACTCCACAAGCTTTAGGGAAAGGTAAACAAATTAGCTTTGAAGAAATTCTAAAAAATATACCTGAACATATTCCTCTTATTCAAATAACAGGAGGGGAACCCTTGATTCAAAAAGAGAAAATAATTTCTCTTATACAAATATTGATAGCCCCACCCTTTCAAAAAAAAATAATATTAGAAACAGGTGGGCATCGTTCTATTAAAGCTATACCCGTAGAAACACATATTGTTATGGATATTAAACTTCCTGCATCAGGAGAAGAAAAACAACCTTTTGCTGAGAATTTTTCATATTTAAAAAAAACAGATGAAATTAAGTTCGTTGTTCATAATATTAGAAACAGGTGGGCATCGTTCTATTAAAGCTATACCCGTAGAAACACATATTGTTATGGATATTAAACTTCCTGCATCAGGAGAAGAAAAACAACCTTTTGCTGAGAATTTTTCATATTTAAAAAAAACAGATGAAATTAAGTTCGTTGTTCAGAATAAAAATGATTTTGAAGTAGCTCTAGATTGGATTAAAAAATATGCTCTAGACACTAAAACTTTATTGTTATTTTCTGCAGTTTGGGGGCAACTCCACCCAAAAGAGCTAGCGGAATGGTTGCTATCATCCAAAATACAAGCTCGATTACAGGTGCAATTACATAAAACGCTTTGGGGGTCAAAAACCCAAGGTGTTTAAAAGATACCAAGTCACAATTTTAGATATATGCTAAAACTGTGACTTACTAACCTTTAAAAAATTTAGATGACCCCAGTAAGCTTGCTTATATTCTACAGAGAATCTTATCTTGAAATATACTCACATCTAACTACCTCAATTGCATTTTAACCTTTTTGTGCGAGTATCTTTTATTAAAATTAATTTTTTAGCCCTAGATAATTTTTTAATTTCTCTTTCTCGCTTAAAAGCAACACTTAAGTCAGTGCAAGCTTCTGAATAGTAGAGACGTACGGGCAAACGTCCACGAGTGTATTTTGCTCCTCTACCTTTTTGATGTGCGTGTACTCTTTTTTCTAAATCTCTAGTAGCACCTGTATAAAACGTTCCATCGCTACACTTTAAAATATAGACAAAGCTCATAGTAGTAATTTTTTGAATAAAAGATTACTACTAATGTCGGTACAAGCAACTTTTTTAACTCCTAAATTATATTCTTACATATTAGATACATCTATAAATGAACACTTAGTGTCTCAAGAATTACGTGATGAAATTTTAAAAGATACAAATTCGAATATGATGATAGGTCTAGACGGTGGGCAATTTTTAGCCTTTATAATAAAATGTACACAAAGTCGTAGATGCTTAGAACTTGGAATGTACATGGGTTATAGCACATTATGGATGGCACTTGCACTAAAAGAAAATCTTTCAAAATCACATAACGATAAAGTAGAATTAATTACATGCGATATAGATGAATCTAAATTAAAAATCGCAAAGAAATACTGGGCAAAGGCAGAAGTAGACCACATCATTCTATTTAAAAAAGGCAAGGCCCTTGAAATTATTTCTCAACTTTTAGAGGATAGGAATAACTTAAATAGTTTTGATTTTATTTTCGTTGATGCGGATAAGGGAAATTACTTAAATTATTATGAGAAGGCTTTCCCACTTTTACGTACAAATGGCATCATTGCCTTTGATAATACTCTTTGGGGTGGACAGATAGTGGATAATAATATTACAGATAAATCTACTCAAGCGATTAGAACTTTAAATAAAGCTTTGAGTGATGATCAACGAATACATCAAAAAATAGATTTTGTTTTTTTGCCTATTGGAGATGGTTTAAGCCTGGCTTTTAAGAAATAATATAACTCTTATGATGCATAAAGATACCTATAGCACAAAAACCTTTAATTACAAACGAAAATTATACCATCTTGCAGGTTTTGCCTTACCCTTAGGAATAGAATTTGATATTTTTGGCTTTCTGAATACCTTTTTTATGGATGCTTCTCGCATTATTGCCATTATCATTTTTACTAGTGGTTTATGTACATTATTTACTTTAGATATACTTCGTTTTCATAATCGAAAAGTAAATTTTATATTTCTGAAAATTTTTAAGAAACTAATGAAAAAAGATGAAGCCTTACAACACCATTCGTCTATACCCTATCTATTTGCCTGTATTTTACTTTTATTTTTTGGCACAAAGACTTTAATCACTTTGGCTTGCACTTACTTAATGATCTCAGATCCCTTTGCTGCATATATAGGTTCAAAATTTGGTCGTATCCGATTCAATAATGGAAGAAGCCTAGAAGGCTTTTTAGGTTTTTTATTCATCTCGATATTTGTTCCTATACTCTATTTTTCTATCTCTCAATATTTTGATTCTAAAAATTTTTATTTCCCAGTATATCAAAATGAAAGTTTAAATCTTAACGTCTTTATTTTGGCTTTTTTCGGAGCACTTGTAGCAGGTTTAGCTGAATTCTTTTCCCGAACTTTTTTTAGAGGTTTAATTGATGATAACCTACTTGTACCATTGGCCGGAAGTTTATCTCTGATACTAGTAGGGGTGTATGGATTTTCTTATCCTGTTGAATATTTTATTTATAATTTTATTATAAAAATTTAAAATCTATATTATTCTCTATAAGTTTTCTTTAAAGTGTATTATTCTATCAATATCTATAACAAGGGGATTACTTTTTTACAAAGTTTACGTAATCGTATTTTTATTTATAAATTAGACATCTATACTATTACACCGTTTTTACGTTCATTAGTATTTTCCTTATTCACATTTTGTCTCTTAATTTTATTTAGTGAAATCTTAGAATATACAACTTTAAATTCAAAAAAATCTATCGATTATCTATATAAATACTTACTTTATTCTTTACCTTACAATATAGCTCAAGTCTTACCTCTTTCTTTAATGTTTGCTACTTGTTTTAGCATGAGCCAACTAAATTCAACGAGTGAGTTAATCGCCATTTTTTGTACAGGCCAATCTTTCTTTCGTACAATTGCTTTACATTTATGTTTTATCTTTCTCGTCTCGACGAGTCTCATTATGGCTAATGAGACCATTCTGAATAAAACTATAAAACTTGGTTTTTACTATAAATCTTTCTACTTGCAGGGAAAACAAAAAAATAAGCATAGGAATATCCACTCCCAAAACCTAAGAGGTAAGGAGGGTTTTTATTACATTCATTATTTTGATACGAGTATAGATAAGGTAAGTTATGGATTTAGTTATCTTCAACTCGACAAGGAACAAACGCCAGTAAAGTTCTACAATGCTCGTAATGCCTACTACAATGAACAAACAAAGGATTGGCTACTAAAAGGGGATGTAAAAATAACACATTTTTCAAATAACTTTAATATAGAAAAGACAGAACAACTAAATGAGTACACTCTCAAACTTCCTGAAAGTGCTAGCTTTTTTAAAAAAATATCAAATTTTCCTGCAGAGCTACAATTTATCGATTTAGTAAGAGGAATCAATCAGTTAAAAAAACAAGGCACAAATCCAATGGAGTTTATTATAGAATTACACAATCGCCTTGCCTATCCATTTAATTGTTTAATCTTAAGTTTAATAGGATTTTTTAGTTCTAGCTTAGGGTCCAGACGTTCAGGAAACTCTTTTGTTAGGGCCCTTTTTTTATGCACTGTAATTATTTTAATATTTTATGTTACATCAACTATAAGTACGAACCTTGCTAAATCAGGCATGATATATCCTGGATTTAGTTCATGGCTCCCCGCCTTATTATACTTTGCCCTACTTCTATATTACATAAGAAAGAATGCAATGTAACTTCTATTTTACAAAAAATATATAAAAATGAAATTTCAAAATCTATAAATCAGATCTTATAAATTTAATCCTAAATCAATTTAAAAGCAGTAGGGCTCAAGTAAAAAGTAAAGTTCCCAAGCGAATCATATCTGCTCCCTCATCAACAGCTATCTCCCAATCCTGCGACATACCCATATTCAATAATTTTCCGGGGAAACGTTTATCTCTCAGCTCCCTTAATTTTTGAAAAACTTTTTTTGTCTGTGAAAAATCAGAAAATCCAAAATTTTGAGGTCCCATAGTCATTAGGCCCGCAAAAATACATACAGGCGTTTCTGGAAAAGATAAAATTTCTTTCAATTCTTCTTCAGTGAATCCACCAAGCTTTGTATCTTCTTGTGTAAGGCGAACTTGAACAAAATACTTTAAAGGCAAAGTCTGATTTTTTTTTTGTATCAAAGCTAAATTTGTATATTCTATTAATTTCTTTAACGCACTAAGACTAGAAACTCCATGTACATAATTATATATTTGTACCACTTGTCTAACATTTCCACTTTGCAAAGGAGCAAGATAATGAAAAATAGGTGGGTGAGGAAAAACCGACATCACCCTATTATTAACATTACTATTTAAATCAGATATTTTAGCCTTTGTTTCGGGAATACGATTTTCCCCAAAATGAAAATGACCCGCCTGAAGTAAATTTTCTATATGAACAACGGGATAATTTTTTGTTACTGCAATAATTTGCACTTTTTCGTGTCCCAATAAAGACAATTTTTCCTTAATTCGTTCTAAATTATGAACAGGATTCGACATGACATCCTCAAACTATAGTAAAATCAAAAATAAACACCGTAAAGGTGAATGCAAAAAATAAAAATTAAATACGAGTTAGCTTTGCTACACGTTCAGGGTCTAGTTCCTTAGCATGCAAGGACGTATTTGATTGCATTAAAGCCACATCTTGAATTATAGCGGAGGGATTATAACTTTGAAAATTTAACGCGTATAGATTCTCCATTTCAACTTGTACACTCTTTAGGCTGTGAAGTAATTTTTGCATCTGTACGGAAACATCTTTGGTTAGAGCTTCCTTATCTATACCATTTTTATATTCAGGAAAAAGAAAACTTGCCTCGTACTTTAAGTCTTCATGTATCTCCTCATGTTTATTTTTTAGATAATCTAATCTTATTTGTTCTCGAGTATAACTAGCTTGCAAATCACGTAACTGATTTTGTAATTTTAGAATGTTAAAATTTGAAACCCCTACATCCTTTGCAACATCCCTAGATTTTAGTCCTTTTTCTGAATCAATATCCTTTGAATTAACATGAGCCTCATCCAACATCTCTTTGGGGGATAAAAGTTTATTTGCAGAATCTATTAAAGTTCTAGTATTGATAATCATAAGCTTTATTTATGGCTCTGTGTACTGTCGTCACATAGATATAAAGTGAGTCGACATAATCAAGTAAAAAACTAGCAACTTTTTTATTTTAAGAGTGGCTTCTAATTTCTATATAAGCATTCATAGAATTACAGGCTCAAAGTTTAAATGAATATGAAACGTTTCATAAACCTTAGATTGAATTTCTTTTGCAAGACTCAATAATTGAGAGGTGCTCCCGTTGTAATTCACCAAGGCAAGAGCATGATTTTTAGAAATACCTATTCCACCTTTTTTGTATCCCTTGGAGAAACCTGCCGCTTCAATTAACCAAGCCGCAGATACTTTATACTTGTAGCTCAATGATGTCATATTAAAAGTAAAAAATGGATAAATAGGTAATTCTCTGTCTACACCAAGCTTTTTGGCCTGAATTTTAAGATATTGAACTTGGGAATAATTAAGAATTGGATTTATAAAAAACGAACCTGCAGAACGAGAATGTATGTCTTTGGGATCCACAAGCATACTCTTTTTCTTTCTTAAATCTAATACTACGGAACGGATGAATTGCAATTGTTCATGAAGGGATAAATTTTTTGAATACTCTTTCTCCTGCTTTATTTTTTTTTCCAACTCTTGATAGTGTATTTTAACTTGAGATTTTTTCTTTAAAACAAAACATACTTTTAAAATCACAAATTGATTTTTCAACGTCTCCTTAAAGATACTATTACGATAAGAAAATTTACATTCTCTTTTTGTAAAGTTTTGGACTGTGAAAGTATTACGATTTAAACAATCTACGCTTTGGATTACTTGTGCCACTTCTTGCCCATATGCTCCTACATTCTGAATAGGGGTAGCACCTACACTCCCTGGAATACCAGAAAGGCATTCCACTCCAACAAAATTTCTTTCTATACAAAAAGTTACAAAGTCATCCCATACCACACCAGCACCTACTTCAAGATAAACCTTATTCTTTTTTTCAAAATAATTTATGCCCCCTAGTTTATTTTGAAGAACAATCCCATGAAATTTTTTATCTGGTACAACAAGGTTACTCCCACCACCCAAAATCAGTATCTCTCGTTTTGTTTCTACACCTATTTTCAAAGCAGTGATTAAGCTCTCTACACTTTGAAAAGAAAAAAAATAATCTGTTTCACCACCCAAGCCTAAGGTGGTGCATTCAGAAAGTTTTTTAGAAATAAATTCTATGGTTTGCGACATTTTAGTGCAACTTATCTATATTTTCAAAATTTTGATCGTCTTTAAACTTTCTATACTCTTCTTTCAAAGGCTCTATGTCCTTAGCTAAGCTTCTACGGTAACAAACATATACATGTACATTAAGGAGAAAATAAAGTAAAAAAGTAGTTGAAAATGCAAAAATAGAAATACGTACAGCTTTTTTTGTATTTGAGGTTGTCTTCAAAAGTAAACCCTCCATTCTCTTTTTATTATGCTTTGATTTGATTTTCTTTTCAAAGTTTTCTATAGAAGAGAATAAAAAAAATCCAAAGATGTTTATAATTACACAAATAATAAAAGTAAGGGGAAATAATATAGGGATAACCACCAGTATAGAAGAAAATAAAGCCAAAATCCTAATTAATAGACTAATCGTATATAAAGTAGATATCTTCATCTTATCTTTATGGCAATTTGAATGAATCTTAAAAATTATCCATTCAAAATTTTATGTCTTAAAAAATATTATTAACCGATTATATACGTAGTTCATTATGATATTTAAATAAAAATATGATATTACCTAATTCTCATTTACTTCTAAAAAGTTTTAAAAATTATTTGCAAGTCGATAAGGGCCTTTCCGAGAACTCTATATTTTCTTACTCATATGATCTTAAAAAATTTCAAAGCTATTTAGAAAATCATAGAAAGGACTTCACTCAAGTTAAAATTGATGATGTAACTGCCTTCATGAAGGATCAAAAAAGTAAAAAAATTTCTGCTCGTTCTATGGCCAGGACCCTCGCCGCCCTTAGGCATTTTTATAAATACTTAAAAGAAGAAGCAAAGATTAAAGAGAATCCTGTTGAAAGTATAGAAACTCCTGAAATAAGCAAAAATCTTCCTGAATATTTGACTATAGGTGAGATAGAAGAATTATTTGCATGTATACAAGAAGATGATATCTACGAACTACGCGATAAGGCTATATTTGAGTTAATGTACTCTAGCGGGCTCAGAATTTCGGAAGCCTGCTCTCTAAAAATTCACGACATAGATTTGGAAAATATGTTTGTTACTGTACGAGGTAAAGGTGGACGAGAAAGACTAGTCCCCTTTGGAGAAAAATCTATGGATCTCTTAAAAAAGTATATCCTTAGTGGTCGTAAAGTAATTCTAAAAAATCGAGAAAGCAATTTTATTTTTATTAGTAAAAAAAGTGAAAACTTAAATAGAAAATCTGTGTGGAGACTTTTAAAGAAATATCTTAACCGAACTAAAATTAATAAAGTTGTCACACCTCATACTTTTAGACATAGCTTCGCAACTCATTTAATAGAAAATAATGCTGACCTTAGATCAGTACAAGAGCTTTTGGGTCACATTGATATTTCAACGACACAGGTGTATACGCACCTAGCTGGGAATAAGATAAAAGAAATACACAGCAAATTTCATCCACGAGCATAATCAATAACATCATCTTCAAAACTCAGCTTGGATAAGTCTATTTTTACATAGTTGTAAGAGAAGCTGTAAAGATTAAAACTCCTGTGCAATCCCTTAGGTTTAAACTTTCCCACTACCTCCATTTTTTCTTTACCATGTATGCAATTTGCAACTTTATCATCAAAAATAAGTAAGTGGCCCAAGTCCCTTGTCAGCTTTTCAAAGCGAGAAGCTAAGTTCACACTTCGTCCTGCTACTGTAAACTCTTTGCGTCCATCAAAACCTATTAAACCATCCGTGACCTCTCCTGAAGCAATTCCTATACCACAATAAATCAAGCTATAAAGAGGGTCTGTTGAATTTTTTCTTAATATATCCAACAAACTTAATATCTCTAAGCAAGCATCTACAGCTTTACTTTCTCTACCTTCTTCAAAATAAATCATTAAACCGTCCATGACGATTCGTGAAATCTTCCCATCATATTTAGCAATAGTTTCTGAAGTGATTCTAAAAAATTTTTCAAATAAACGACTTAAATCATGTATTTCTAAAATCTCTACAAGGGTTGCTGTTGCAAAAAGATCGATAAAAATATTAATTCTATGTTTAAGACTTTGACCTATAGCTTTAAGTTCTATGTCTTGATTAGAAGCATCTATAATTTCAATCGAGGTATGCTCCTTTAAATATTCATAGGAATTTCTTATAGCATTCACAAGAGGTAGGTAACGCTTACTTATTTCATCTAAATCCTCTCCTCCCTTTAAGTTTGCATTTATAGAGAAGTACTTAAAATAAAATCCAGAGTATAATTTTTCTTGAATATCATTCTCCCTTCTAATTAAAGAAAAGTGATGTTGAGAATCCTCTTTCAGTGCATGGTTAAACTTTTCAAAAAAATTTTCATTTGCTTCTAAAATAAGATAAACAAATTTTTGATAATAGATTAAAAGACCATCTAAACTTGAAAAATACTCTAAGCTTCGTATTTTATTTTCTAAAATTTCAAAATTTTCTAAGGAGTATTTTTCTGAGGTCTTAAAAGTGATAAAGTATCTATTTATATTCATAATTTACACTAATATGAAATAAAGTTTTTTCGAGTAAACAAGTAAATTTAATTAAAAATCATATAGATTATTAACTAAACGACTATACATACAATTTTCATAGATTTGGCTGTAAAACAAAAAACTACACATAATCTGATTTTAAATTATATCTCATTATTCTTTACAAAAATACATCTCTTTCATAAAATCATTGGAATAGACTTTACATTTTTTACAAAAAATACTTGTACAAAAATCAATTATTAAAATCAAGGTAGGGTGGGTAAGGAATAAAAAATGGCAAGAGTGAGTATACTTTCAAAAGATCATCAAAAAAATAATATTATAGAAGCTCAAAGACCTACTTTAAGCAAAAGAGAATTAGAGTCTGTTTTAGATTGTCTCATTGCCGATCAACTAAGCCAAGGGCAGATTACACGACGTTTTGAAAAAAGTTTTTCAAACACTTTTGGATATAAAAATGCTTTAGCTGTAAACTCTTTAATGGCGGGTTATCATATTGCATTCTTAGGTTTAGAAATTGGAAGTGAAGATCATATTATCCTAAGCCCCCTAACATCTATAGCTGTTGCCGATGCCGCCCTACTAGTAAAAGCAAAAATACATCTAGTAGACATCGCCGCTAACTCTTATCATCCTGAAAAGAAAGCAATCTTTGATCTTGTCAAATCTATACGAGATAATGAAAAAGAAAAATCTTCTAAGATTGTATATATAGCTGACCATGTGTTTGGTTCTGTATTAAATTTTGACCTAGAAGATATTCTTTTAGAAAACATTATTGTCATTGAAGACTTTACAGGTCTAGTTGGCTCTACTTACAAAGATGATTACTTTGGGAAAAAGGGTACACTATCCATATGTGGATTAGCCGAGTATGACCTCATTACAACAGGGAATGGTTCTATGCTCCTTACTTCGGATTCTTTATTGTTTAAAAAGTTAAATCAACTTCGTTATGGAGCAGAAAGAATACCACACAACCTAGCTCTTGACTATCGTCTTGGTGATTTTCAAACTGCGATGGGTCTAGTACAGCTTTCCAACTTAGGATTAACTCTCACTCGTAGAAAAAAAGTAGCTCAGTTTTATCTAGAGACCCTTAGGAACACAAAGCACGAATGCTACTTTACAAAACCAGAGATAGATAACTATCTAAAATTTCCCATACTTATTCAAAAAGAATTTGATGAAGTGCAAAGGTATTTTAAAAGCTTACATATTGAAATAAGTAAAGTAAGCGAACTTCCTATCCATCATTTTTTAGGATTACCCCCTCTTCAATTTCCAAATGCAGAAAGATTATTTAGACGTTCTATTTGTGTGCCTATCTATCCGGGTTTAAGCACAAATCAAATAGAACGAATTACAAAAGCACTAAGATCTATGTATTAAAAATCATAGCTGGAAACCCCTTTTATATATATATTTATTTTTTAGAAGCTTTGTTTGTTTATTTCCTTATAGAAACAAATTTAATGTGTAGATATAATACAGTTACAACTTAAAATCATTTAAAAATAAACTTAGAATGATAAAAAATATTTCATTTTTTTTTAGGATAGTTTTATGTTTGAATCTAATCATTTTTTTAGAACTAAATAATATATCTGCGTATCCTAAAAAAAATCAAACAAATGTTGAAACCCCTACAAAAAAAAAATCAGAAGCAATTATAGAGATTGAAAAAGAAAATTCTGATACGAATTCAAAAACAGATTCAAAGAGTAACGATAAATCTGATTTAGAGATAAGAAAAGAAATAGAAAAAAAAAATCAAACTCAAACTAATTCTTCTAAGAACATTGATATTAATTCTTTCTTAAAAAAAAATCAAACAGGAGAAGAGAATAATAAAGATAAGGAGTTTATTGAAGAAATAATAAAAGTAGAAATACAAGTAGAACTCAATGATGGCCGTTCTCTAAAAGGAATAGCGCAATTAAATTCTCCAGGTAAAATCACAAGTGAACACATTAAAAATAGGATTAAATACAAAAAAGCATTCGAGGTGAGAGAAATAGATTTTATAGAAATTAAAAGCTGGAAACCAAAGTACTATAAATCTAATTCAACAGGAGATGTGTATAGCTTTGAAACAAATCGTTTTTTAGTGCAGCTAAAAAGTGGCCAAGCCCTAATGCAAGAAGGGCCTCTTTTTAATTTTTTACGAGAGTTTACTGTAAGCAATGAACATGGGGAAGCTCACTTATACAGCTTTTGGTTAGACCTTTATCAAAAAGACGGAAACTGGAGCACAGGTCTCATTGGTTCTTTAGGCGTAGAAAGGAGCACGGGCCATAAAGAAGTTATAAGAAAAATAAAATTTAGGAATGCGGACTAAGTTTATACTCAAAAATTTCTCTATAGCCTAAACAATCAAGTTTGCGTTGAACAGGTAAGAACTCTATAAGATGATTGTACAAATCTAAACGATTTTCTCTAACCATCATTTTAAGAAGTCTACGACGTATTTCAAAAAGGAAAATTACATCCTTTGCCGCATAATTGATTTGATCTGAATTTAAGTTTGTATTACCCCAATCGGAAGACTGTGAAGATTTATCTAAATTTTCACCTATAAATTCACGTACTAATTCACGGAGGCCATGTTTATCTGAATACGTTCGTACCAAACGAGAGGCCAACTTAGTGCAAAAAATATTTTTAACATCGATATTTAGTCTCTTAAAAAGAAAGAGTATATCCATTCTAGCAAAATGGAATATTTTTATAATTTTATTATTTTCTAATACCGCTTGTAAATTAGGTGCATGCTCCATGTCACCAATTTGAACCAAAGCACAGGCCCCTTGCTCGGAAGCAATTTGCACAACACACAAACGATCCCTATCAGGATTAAGCCCCATCATTTCACAATCTACAGAAAGCTCGGGAGCAATAGAAAACTCATCCCTTAGTGCTTCAGATAAGTCATTTTGTACAAGTTGAGGTGTTAATACGTATGCCATTTTTATCCTTAATCAGAATTTATATTAAGATGTAAAACTTATAACACATGGATTAGTAAATAGTATAAAAAAGTAAAGCTCTTTTCAGTAAGTAAACTTTTATAAAATAACTTTTTGAGAAACCAATGTTTATAATGACGGATATTTTTAAATAAATACCTATCATTACACAATGATTTTAGTATGAATTTTAGCTTCATACAATAAAAAACTACATCATTTAACATGACGACTGCAAGTTTTCCATTTATCTTCTATTGTACTAAATTCTTTGCCATCATAATTGAGCTTGTACTTGTTTTTAATTTGTACCCATGTATAGATATAATTACAGATATCTTTTTGAGGTAGCCAATGAGCAGGGTCCTTATCCCCTTTGGCTCTGTTGACGCTATTTTTTACAGAAAGCAAGTGGTAAGAATAACTCATATCATTTGCATAGTTTTCTTTTTGTTCAAAAGACCATTTATAACCACCTGAACGATGGGCCTCAGCTAATGGGACAACATGATCTATATCCAGAGGCTTAGCTTCTGCAAACATTTCTCCCGTATATGGACAACGCCATTTCCCAGTTAACACATGACACGAGTCGTTATTTTTAAAAGTAACTGGCTCAAGGCTATCTCTTATCAAAACTTTTTGTCTCGTGTTTTGACAATCTCCCTTAGCCTTTACCCAATGGTGCCACTCTCTTCGGTTATAGGATATTTCATTTTCCTCTTCTGCTATTTGTTTTTTAGCTATCTCTAAACTAGCATCAAGTCTAAATTCATATTGAACATTTTTACTATGAGAATGAATTTCTTCATCACTGTGTCTCACTTTTTGACTTAATTTTTTTTCCTTATCGTCTCCATGATTTATCTCATTATTCTTTTTAGGAAGATCTTGAGAAATTAAAACAGACGTAAAAACAAAACTTAAACTAAAAGCATTCAAAAGTAAAATATATATAAGACCTATACTCCTTTTACTAAAAATTTTTTCTATTGCTTTCATTTTTTTACTCCTTTTTGTTTCTATCTATGAATATAGATTTTTGTCAAATATCCATTTGTTTCTACCTGTATCCTATTCAATCCCATTCATAAGAACTTCCACGTTTTCTTTATGATTTATTCGCTTTACCCTCTTTCGATTTACACTTGTATTCTATCAAAGGGGTGTGACATTATAAGAATTCAATGAAAAAAATGACATGGAAAGTAACATGGAAAACAAAAAAGAAATTATCAAAAATTCCGCACGAGAATTAGGTTTTGATAAAGTCAGTTTTTGTAACTTAGATATTGATAAAGAAGATAAAAAAAATATAGTACTCTTTGCTCGCAAATTTAGTAAAAGCTCATGGGGCCTTCATTGGTTTCGCAAAAATTTACACTTTAGGTTAAATCCCAAGTTATTACATCCTCAAGAAGGGCAAGGGGCCATAGTATTGCTAAGTTATTACAGGGACATTTCTTCAGAAGAAATTTTAAAAAAGGCAAAAGTGCGTATTGCTCGCTATGCCCATGGAAGGGCAGACTACCACACCACTTTGCGTAAAAAAGGAAAACTCTTACTTAAAAATTTGCAAAAGATACTACCCGAACTAAAAGGTCGCGTTTGCGTAGATTCTGCCCCTGTACCTGAAAAGATTTTAGCTAGGAAAGCAGGGTTAGGATGGATAGGGAAAAATACAAATTTAATTCATCCCGACTTGGGTTCTTATTTTTTTATTAGTGTAATCATAGTGAATATTGATTTCACTGACACAGAAGCTATATTCGATCATTGTAAAAATTGTGAGCTTTGTATAAAGGCATGCCCTACCCAAGCTTTAAGCACCTCTAAACCCTTTGGTATCAATCCTTTAAAATGTATCTCTTATCTAAACATTGAACATGAAAGAAAGAAACTACCTGATGAAAAGGATGTGTCATTCAATGAAAATTCAAAATTTAATCTACTGAATACAATAAAAAAAAATGAAAGCCCTTTGAATAAAAATACTTCAGAAATTACAAATAAACAAGAAAGACAAGAAGAAGAGTTGCCTACACACAACAAAGACATAGAAACGAATTTTTTTCATTCGTGGGCCTTTGGTTGCGATATTTGCCAAGAAGTCTGCCCTTACAACCGCAACAAAAAGACTCGTTTTCTAAGTACGAAAAATGAAAGTTTTTTACTTCAAGAAGAGCTTATAGAATTAATGGAACATGCTCATGATTCAAAGTCATTCAACAAAGAATCTTGGAGTGGATGGGTAAAACATACTGCCTTATCGAGAATAAGCCTCTCAAAAATGCAGGAAAATATGTATAGGGCAATAAAATAATGTATAGTTTTTATTTTCATTTTTATTTATTTTTAGAAAACTCAGTTAGGAGAAAGGGGATATGAGCGAAGATGTTATACTTATTTCAAGACCTGTTTGATTTCATTTATAAGCTCTGTAATTTGACGAATTCTTTGAAGGGCTTTGTATGTATAAGCAGGGGCAGAACGACAAATGTCCCTATACAATACCATAATTTGAGTTAAATGACTGATAAAATCACTAGCCCAATTTTTTTGAAAACGATTATTCTTTAGTTCAAAAGAATGTACAGTTTCACTTAAAGTTATTTCTGCCCGTTCAAACAAATTCTGTGGGCTATTTTTGTACTTAAAATCAAAATTTTCATTAGAGGCATAAGGGGATGATTTTTCTCTTTGTGGGGGTGTAAACTGTACTTCCCATTGATGCTCATCCTCATCATCAGAATATATTTCATTATCTATCATTTCCTCAAAGAAATTACGCACCCTCTCATGAGGTTTGGAGTCACCGAAAATACGTTTAAAGATTCTTTCTGCGACATAATGACTATGTTCTTCTGAATATGTATATCCTTTGGTAACAGTTACATTTTTTTGCCAAAAAGCTTGGGCGGCAGCACGATCCTGAGGAGTTGCTTCAGTAGAGTTAGAAGCAGGGGGGGGAGAAGGGACCCCATTTTTAAACATCGCATAGGCTTCAATGATAAGAAGGGCCCTTTGCTTATCTACTTCATTCTTACTTTTATCGGGGTGGTATTTTTTGATAAGTTCTCTAAATTTTTTACGAACTTCTTCTGCTCCCGTACCAGGCTTTACCCCAAGAAGCTGACAATATGTTTCAAATTGATCCATTAAATAAGCAAGGTGTTAAACTTATAGGCTTATCGTCAAATGAAGCATCAGACCTAATCTCTAAAAATCCCAACATTTACATGTAAGCGTCGTTTTCATGTTTCTCAAAATAGTCAAATCATGCAATTACTGTACTCGTTCTAAAATATTTTTTATCTCGGCTTTTTCTTACTTTATTAAAATTACACAATAGAATACTCATCCTAAAATAGTCTAAATCACTCATTCTTATTAGAATATATTTTTTTATGAAAAATACACACGAAATTACTTTGCAACAATCATTACATTTTGTACGTGAAATTACTACAGCCATTAATCAAAATAACGCTCCTGAATCAGTTTTAGATTTAATATTGCAAGCCTGTATTGAGAGTACAGGTGCTGACACAGGTAGCATCATGCTTTTAGAGTATGACAAAATTAAGAATCAAAAATTTTTACAAATGCGAGTCTCTCGAGGCCTACCCTCTAATTTTAGTAATTTGCGTTTGCCTATAGGAGAAGGGATAACAGGTTGGGTGGCATTGCATGGTAAGTCTAGAATTGTTAAAGATGCTCGCTTAGAGACAGATTATGTAAGTGTAAGGGAGGGGCTACTTTCAGAATTGGCTGTACCTTTGATTGTTCACGATGAGATGATAGGTGTTTTGTCAATTGATGAGAGAGAGGCAAATGCCTTTGGGCAAATCCAACAAGAGTTTTTAAGTATTATGGCAAATCTTGCAGCACAAATTTTTGTAAATCTAAAAGATACCCATAATGTACTTATGGAAAACAAAAAATTAAAACAAGAACTTTTCCATCGTCATGAATTTGGGGCCCTAATAGGGCATTCAGAAAAAATGCGTAGTCTATTTGAAATGGCAAAGGTAGTGGCAGCTTCTCGCTCCTCTGTTTTGATTACAGGTGAGTCGGGGACAGGAAAGGAACTTATAGCAGCAGCACTCCACTATAATAGTCCACGTAGCGAGGGTCCCTTTGTAAAACTCAATTGTGCAGCCATACCAAGTACTTTAATTGAAAGCGAGCTTTTTGGTCATCGCAAGGGGGCCTTTACAGGAGCTATCTCTGACAAAAAGGGCAAATTTGAAATAGCAGATAAGGGAACAATATTCTTAGATGAAATAGGGGAATTAGAATTATCATTGCAAAGCAAACTCCTTAGAGTTTTACAAGAAAGGGAAATAGAACCTGTTGGAGGTATACTACGCCCAATCAATATACGTGTGATTGCTGCTACCAACGTAAATTTAGAACAACATATAAAAGAAAAAAAATTTCGTTCCGACCTTTACTATCGTCTCAATGTGATACATCTTCATGTCCCACCACTCCGTGAAAGAATAGAAGACCTTCTACCCCTAACACAACACTTTATTAAAAAACACACGTATGAAGGTAAAAAAAAGGTACGAGGTATCACACCTAGCACAATCAAGCTATTAGAAAAATACGAATGGGAAGGGAATGTCCGTCAGTTAGAGAACAGTATTGAAAGGGCAATGGTACTTACTGAAAATGAAATACTAAACGAAAATGACTTTACTGATATTATACAAAAGCTGGCTCCTCGCGACGGAAAACGAGGCTCATCTAAATAAAGAAAATTTCACTAATACAAAGTTACCCACCGCTTTCGGCGGCGGGGGTAGGGGCGGCTTGCTTGTGCCGATACCTATAGGTACTTTCAAAAAATCGGCAGGACACGGCGGGGTGTAGGCGATGGAGTAATAGTGTGTTTAGGGGGGCTTTTGCAGAAAAGCCCCCCTATAACCCCCAAACTGCCCGAGTGGCTAAAACTTCCATGTTTTAGACACTCGGGGGTGTTTCGCTCCCTCCATGGAGCGATGGAGTACTAGTAAGATTTCATTATCTAAAGCATTCTCTTTTCTTACGCCCGCCGTCTTGCCCGAGATTTTTGTGGAGCTTGCCCGCCAAAGGCGGGAACAGAGTTTTTCGGCGGGCTACAGAGCCTTTGTAATAGCGAAAATTCCTTTATCTAAATGTAGCTCATTCGTCGCGGGCGAGGACAAAGCTTTTGTATGAATAAACTTTTTTTTATCTAAATGTAGCTCTGTTCTCGCCGCGGCGAGGACAAAGCTTTTGTATGAATAAACTTTTTTTTATCTAAATGTAGCTCTGTTCTCGCCGCGGCGAGGACAAAGCTTTTGTATAGGGAGACTTTTGCAAGCTTGCCCTCGCTTGTCCGCGTAAGGGCTTGTCCCGTTAGGGAAAACATCCATGGAGTGATGGAGTAGGCAGATATTTTTTACTATATAAAAAAGCTTTTTAGTTTTTAAATAAATTGCAATAGCAAGAATTTATTTATCTAAAGTGGGCTCTTTCCTCGCTGTAATGAGACACTCGTCTTGAGCAAAGCGAAAGGTAATATTGGGAAGAATGCAATATTATGAATTATACGACCGTATTACCCTCATAAATGAGGATAAATGTCTCATTGCCTCTATCACAATAAAAGCCTCGTTGGTACAGGAGGCAAGAAGACAGCTCTCATCTTATTCAGATTTAGTTTTGTATTCATTAAAAGTAAAATCAGTGAAAGAATTTATTTATTTTCATTCAATTTTCTTTTTAATTCTTCCAATTGTTTTTGTAATTTAGCATTTTCTTTATCTTTCTTTTCTAAAACTTTTGCATTATTTTCAATTACTTTATTTTTCTCTTCTAGCTGTTCAATTAAATCTTCTCTTTGCACATTTAAAGTACGCCATGCTTCTTGCTCTATTTCTAATTCTTTACGTTCTTTTGGTTCTGTTCCTACATAATGCAAAATATCTGTTATGATTCTAACTTCTTCTATATCTGTTGGATGTGAAAAACTTTTAGTTATTTTCTCATCGCCTGCAAAATTTCTTTGTTCAAACACACTCAATAATTTATCCAATCTTGTTTGATAACGGTCGGTGATTCTATCAACTTGAACTATAAAACTATCGTGTGTTAATTTCTCAACAAATTCGGATTTTGTATCAATTATCTTCTTATTCACTAAATCTTTATAATTTCTTTCTACTTTTATACAAGCGGCATCTATCTCAGGAAGTTTAAAGCCCAAAATATAAATAGTGGTTATGGGTAAGGTAGTTTTTTTATTATTAATAACATCTTCTTTGCTATATTGACTTGCCAAATAATTTCTAAAACGCATTATATCAAATTTACTGTTTGCTTTTTGAATTTCTATGAGTATTTTTTTATACTCCCCTTTTTCTGTTTTAATGGTAACTATAAAATCTAATCTAAAAATTGCAAATCTTGCTTCTTTTGATTCTTTTGATTCATAAGTAAGTTCTTGAGGTTTAAATTCAAGAGATGCTATTTCTTCTTCCAAAAGGGTTTCGATAAAAAACTTGGCAACGCGTTCATTTTCCATCATTCGTTTGAAAACGACATCATATATAGGATTTGCAATAATCATGTTTTATAAAGGTTTTAATAACTTAATTAATCGTGTCTCTTTATCGCTAAAAGTTGCATATAATTATTTTTGTAAATCGCGAAATACGGTAATGATTCGTTTATTTTGATATTAAGAGTGAAACTTTAAACGCAAAGTTTTAGTAAAGAATACAAGGGTTTTAACCACATAGTCACATAGTCACATAGACACCTAGTAACATAGAAAACATAATTTAATTAAGAAAGTATTTGAGCCCTCGTTCTCACATGCGCACCCCATGTTTTTTTTAGTAACTCTTGAAGCACCCCAACACTACCTCCACTCCCGCCTCAAAGTTATCCCACTGCCGCCACAAATAGATATGTATAATCGTCAAGCATAAAAACTCGGCGGGGTTTATAAAATTGGCTTCTTATTGTTGAAAAAAGGTATTGTAACGTCGGCTGGTAATCGCTAATTACTATTTTTGGGAGCGGGTAATCACATACCACAATTTTCGGGCGGGTAATAAAAACCTGCCTTTTATCGTGCAAAATACGCTATTGTATAAATAAAATAACGGCGGGTTACTTAATCCGCCGTTATGAGTAAAAATATTCGGCGAGTTAATAAAAAAACCGCCGTTTATTTATTAAATTACTTTACAATTATACTTCCTGTCATTGAAGCATGAGCAGGAACACCACATCGATAAGCTATAGTAATTGGAGTTAAAGGCAGATTCAAGTATGTAAAACCACTTGTCATTGCTTGAGCTGCAGAGCCCTCAGTTATAACATTAGTAGGTGAAATATGAGATAATCCAGTATTGTAATTCGCACCTTCTGCGGAAACGCGTATTGTAAAAGGATGACCTACAACATTTAATTCAAAAATTAATTGCTCACCGGCAAGCATAACTAAGCTAGGATTTTCACTTGCAAAACCAGAAAATCTATATGCTGTTGCTCCATTATTTGTAACTTCTATAGGACCCACAAGCCCGCCTCTTCCATGAACTATATTAGAAACAGCAAGGTCTGTTATAGTTGTGGCTTCTTTACTTTCAGAAACAAAAGTTTTGCCTCCCACAGTAATAGTTGCGTGAGTTGTTGCTGTTCCGTTTACAATTAAAGTGGCTTGACCAGTTAATTCAGAAGCTATTGTTGCATCTGGCAAGACTGCTACAAAGTTTTTTGTGCCAACAGTTAGACTTGCACCTTTGTGTATCCTTGGATAACCTCTGCCATCGAATGCAAATCTTGAACCAAGTGAGCAAATACCAGTTTCATAATTTGTGCATGCTACTTTCATTTCACTAGTATTTAGCCCTGTTACACCCGCCCCACCAGCGCTAGTTAATTGAGCAGAGCGTACTGAATCCCAAAAACTGTTGGTGGTAGAGCCACCAGTTTGAGCTCCTATCAAGCCTCCAGTGGTACCGGCTGTACCCATCACTAACCCTGTGGCATAGCTATTACTGAGAGTGCCAGTATTTTGCCCCACCAAGCCTCCTGTATCATCACCACTACCCCTCACAGAACCTGTGGCATAACTGTTACTGATATTGGCAGTATTTTGCCCCACCAAGCCTCCTGTATTATCACCACTACCCGTCACAGCTCCTGTGGCATAGCTGTTTCTCATATCGCTAGCAAACAACCCCACCAAACCCCCTACGTTAGACGTGCCCCTCACAGAACCTGTGGCATAGCTGTTGCTGATAATAATGCCATAAACAGACCCCGCCAAGCCTCCTGTATTATCACCACTACCCGTCACAGCACCTGTGGCATAACTGTTCCTGGTTCTGCTACCAAAAAAAATTAACCCCACCAAGCCTCCTGTAGTATTACCACTACCCGTCACAGCACCTGTGGCATAACTGTTACTGATGATAGAATCACGTTGCACCCCCACTAAGCCACCCGTGGAATTATTACCCGTCACAACACCTGTGGCATAGCTGCTGCCGATAGTGCCACCATCTGTCCCCCCCACCAAACCTCCTGTATAATCACCGCTACCCATCACAGACCCTGTGGCATAGCTATTACTAATAGTGCCAGAATTTTGATATCCCACCAAGGCTCCTGTGTAAGCACTGCCCCACACAACGGTAGATTCTAAGGCCACTTGATTGAGTGTACCTACAGAAATAGCACCAAAAAGGCCCGTTTCAGTAGTAGTAATAGAGGGCTTATTTATATAAAGATTGCGTATAACAAAACCCCTACCCTCGAAAGTAGCCGTAAAGGGGGTATCTGTTGCATCGGTACAATCTGCATCACTACTACAAGCCCCTATAGGCTCCCAGCCCTCAGCGACTCTAGTGCCAACAAAAGAAGCACTGGTCCCCCATTTGGTATTTCCAAGATCTATATCAGCAACTAGCTCATAGCCTCTACAGCCCGAAACTGGGCATCCAGAAGTTACACCAGTGGCACTAGCACTTGTTTTCCAACTAGTTCCTGCTAGGTTATATCTCATGTTATTCAATTGCTCTGCTGTGGAAATTTCTATCAAGCCATCAGCATCAACATCTACTACATAAACAGCCCTAAGGGTTATGGGTCCATTGGGCATAGTGATAATGTACGGTGCATTTCCCGTTGTAGACCAGCCTACAAAGGTACTTCCATCTGCAAGATTAGGGCTACAGCCTGTGAGAGGCAAGTTAGTTAAAACTTCTCCTATTCTTACAGTAGTTCGAGTAGGAAAGCTTCCTGAAGCTGTTCCCTCGCCACAATGATAACTTATAGAATAGTACCAAAGGGCATAGAGGGTGGTGGTGGAAGCAAAGACTTGGTTTGTTTCTGCATTGTACGTTTGCCCCGTACCATTAGCGTCCACACCCCAGCCAAAGAAGCCATTATTAGGGCTTGCAGAGGCATTAGCAGGTCTATTATTATTATTTGAACCTGTTAGGGTGAGGGCACGAAGGGTAACTTCAGTTCCAGCAAGACCAACACTAACATTAGGAGCAGAGCCCATACCGCCATTCAAGTTATATGTAACTGTATAAGCTTGTCCCCAAGTGGCATAGAGGGTGAGAGTGGCTGAGGGAACCCTTACAGCGGGAATGATGTAAGTATTACCTGCTCTCACAAAATTAGCACCCACATTAGTACTTAAAGTAGACCAGCCTATGAAAACTAAGGTACCATTTGTTATACCCGCTGGCAAGCTAGGCACAGTAACTGATTCCCCTGCCCTTATGATTTGGTTCGAGGGGGAGTTACCACCTATCCCCCCATTCAAATTAAAGCTAACAGTTACTTGAGCAAAACAAGAGCCCCCTGTCAAAACAAAGCCTGTATTGCAAGAGACACAAGCACCTGCTGAACCAGAGCCATCGGCACAAGGGGCACCCGGTATAGGATTACAAAGCCCTACTTCTAACCTAAAGCCCTCATCGCAAGATTCACAGGCACCCACAGCACCTAGACCATTTCGGCAGGTCGCGGATCCAGGGCCAGTTCCGCCTCCTCCACTACTTCCTCCTCCGCTACTGCAGTCTACGAGAAGGCTAGCTATGCAGAGCATGAAAGCTATACTTAGCATACTAAGGTTTTTACTATTTTTTGTTGTATTAAACATATTTTTTTCTCCAAATTTGATTCACTATATTTGTGTACCTATAAAGCCTAGCTAAAACTAAGCAAATAAGGACATAACTCCCATAAAAATACGGGGGGGGGAAGTAAAGAAGATTTTATAGGGGTCTTTTTTTATATTAGAGCCATCTTGACGCATACAAGATGGCGTTTAGCAAGTCCCCCTATGACCCCCTAATTGCCGACATGACCAAAACCTCCGTGTTTTGGGCATGTCGGGATGTTTTCCATTTCCTTCTTTAAAGAATGGAGGGAGCGATGGAGCACACAAATATTTTTTTGTAATAGAACAGCTTTTAGTTTTTTAAAGAATTGTGCTAGTGGAGTTTTCTTTATCTAAAGTGGGCTGATTGCTCGCCCGCCGCGGCGAGGAGGGGGCTTTTGTAGTAGCAAGAATTTCTTTATCTAAACTAGGCTCACTTGTCGCGGGCAAGACGGCGGGCGAGGAGATAGCCTTTGTATGAATAAGAATTTCTTTATCTAAACTAGGCTCACTTGTCGCGGGCAAGACGGCGGGCGAGGATAGAGCCTTTGTATGAATAAGATTTTCTTTATCTAAACTAGGCTCACTTGTCGCGGGCAAGACGGCGGGCGAGGAGATAGCCTTTGTATGAATAAGATTTTCTTTATCTAAACTAGGCTCACTTGTCGCGGGCAAGACGGCGGGCGAGGAGATAGCCTTTGTATGAATAAGAATTTCTTTATCTAAACTAGGCTCACTTGTCGCGGGCAAGACGGCGGGCGAGGAGATAGCCTTTGTATGAATAAGAATTTCTTTATCTAAACTAGGCTCACTTGTCGCGGGCAAGACGGCGGGCGAGGATAGAGCCTACTTTAGATAAAAAAACTTTGATAGTACTCCATCGCTCCATGGATGGAGCGAAATACTCCGACATGCCCAAAACACGGAGGTTTTGGGCATGTCGGCAGTTAGAGGGTCGTAGGGAGACTTTTCTGCAAAAGTCTCCCTACAAAACCACTTTAGATAAAGAAATCTCAATAGAACCCACCCCAAGTTTACTTATAAAACATAGCCCTGTGGGGCTATGTTTTATAAAAGAAAAACCCCCGCACTAGCTTCCTAGTACGAGGGCTTGTCCCTGTAGAGGGCTTACTCAAATTTTTTGAATTATGAGTATATTAAAACATTTTCTTTAATCCTAGTAACCCTGAAAATCCTAACCTAATCTTGTCCTGGTAGCCTATAAGTAGCACTACACACTCCACCCGCTACTACATTGTAACAAAGCTTAGGATAGGAACCCGTAACCACATAAAAAGCACTAGTCGCAAGTATGGTCGCACTAGCCGCATTTGTATTACTTTGCAATAGGGCAGTGGAAAGGGCTGAAATCCCATTTGCAGTACTGGTAAGGGTTGACGTTGCGATATTACCTATACCTAATCTATCAGTCTCACTACGAGCTGTACCAGAAAGGGTTTGCATACTCATACTATTCCAATAACTAGTTGTGATAGTGCCAGTAAGTTGATTCCCCACCAAGCCTCCAACGTTAGACATACCCGTCACCGCCCCTGTGGCATAGCTGTTGCTGATAGTGCCACCAACTTTTCTCCCCACCAAGCCACCCGTTTCGTTAGTAGTACCTGTCACTGCCCCTGTAGCATAGCTGTTGCCGATAGTGCCACTCTCTTGATATCCCACCAAGCCACCCGTACGATTGCCCGTGCTCATCACAGCTCCTGTGGCATAGCAGTTACTGATAGTGCTAGTGCCACCAACTTGTGACCCCACCAAACCTCCTGTATCACCACTTCCGCCCGTCACAGCCCCTGTGGCATAACTGTTACTGATAGCACCATTTATCCCCCCCACCAAACCTCCTAAGCCAGACACACCGAAGTCAGACACACCCGTCACAGCCCCTGTGGCATAGCTGTCGCCGATAGTGCCACTCTCTTGAAATCCCACCAAGCCACCTATATCAATAAGTCTGCCCGTCACAGCCCCTGTGGCATAGTTGTCGTTGATAGTACCTCTCTCTTGAAATCCCACCAAGCCACCTATGTTAGACGTACCCGTAACAACCCCTGTGGCATAGTTGTTGCTGATAGTGCCACTCTCTTGGTATCCCACCAAGCCACCTATATCTCTATCACCAATAACAGCCCCTGTGGCATAGCTGTTGCTGATAGTGCCACTCTCTTGGTATCCCACCAAGCCACCTATATCTCTATCACCAATAACAGCCCCTGTGGCATAGCTGTTGCTGATAGTGCCACCATCTTTATGCCCCACCAAGCCACCTATGTTAGATGTACCCGTAACAACCCCTGTGGCATAGTTGTTACTGATAGTGCCGCTATTCTGGAACCCAACTAAGCTAGCAGTATAGCTTGAACCCCATACAACTGCATTCACTAGAGCCGCTTGATTGACGCTGGCATTAGAGATTGCCCCAAAAAATCCCGTTTCATTAGGATTAGAGGACCAATTTATATAAAGATTGCGTATCATAAAACCCCTACCCTCGAAAGTAGCCGTAAAGGGGGTGTCTGTTACATCATTACAAGCTTCATTTGAACCACAAGCCCCTATAGGCTCCCAGCCTTCAGTGACTCTAGTGCCAACAAAAGAGGCACTAGTCCCCCATTTTGTATTTCCAAGGTCTATATCAGCAACTAGCTCATAGCCTCTACAGCCTGAAGCTGGACAACCTCCTGATGAACCAAGATCACTAGCACTCGTTTTCCTGCTAGTACCTGCTAGGTTATATCTTACGTTATTTAATTGTTCGGCTGTGGAAATTTCTATCAAGCCATCACCATCGCTATCTACTGCATAAACAGCCCTAAGAGTTATGGGCCCATTGGGCATAGTCGTGATGTATGGTGTATTTCCCGTTGTTGACCAGCCAGCAAAGGTGCGACCATCCGCAAGATTAGAGCTACAGCCTGTAAGAGCTAAGTTAGGTAAAACCTCGCCTGTTCTTGCAGAAGTTCGAGTAGGAAAGCTTCCTGAAGCCGTTCCCTCGCCACAATTGTAAGTTATATCATAGTACCAAAGGGCATAGAGAGTGGTATTAGAAGCAAAGACTTGGTTTGTTTCTGCATTGTAAGTTTGCCCAGAACCATTAGCGTCCACACCCCAGCCAAAGAAGCCATTAGTGGGGCTTGCAGAGGCATTAGCAGGTCTGTTATTATTATTAGCTCCTGTTAGGGTGAGGGCACGAAGGGTAACCTCAGCTCCTGCCACTCCCGCACTAGAACTAGGAGCAGAACCGACACCACCATTTAAGCTGTACGTAACTGTATAAGCTTGTCCCCAAGTGGCATAGAGGGTGAGGGTTTGACTAGGAATGCTTATTCTTGGAATGGTGTACGTGGCACCCGTCCTTACAAAATTAGCACCCACATCAGTACGTAAGGTTGACCAACCTATGAAGGTAAAGCCCGCACGAGTTGCACTTTCTAGGTTAGGTACAGTAATAGTTTGCCCTGCTGTCACAGTTTGTTGGGCAGGAAGAGTACCTGCACCCTCATTCAAATGAAAGGTAACAGCCACTTGGACAGCTACGCAAGCTCCGCTAGATAAGCTAAAGCCCGCATCGCAAGAAACGCAAGAACCCACTGTACCAGAGCCATTTTTACAAGTGGAAACTTTACGACTAACTCCACCACCACTGTTCCCACTGGCATCATCACATCCCATAGTTAAACCTGACAGGCAAAGCATGAGGCACAGACATAGGATTTTACTATTTTTTATTAACTTAAACATATTTTTTCTCCAAATTTCTTATTAGGAGTGTGTTTCGCACCATCTCGCTTGAAAATGCTTGTCCTGTAAGGGAGGCATTTTCAAGCTCATTTAAAGCGATGGAGTACGCAAATATTTTTTGCAAACCTCCTAAAGAGACAAGCCTCATAAATACGAGGGGGGGGGGGTGGAAAGTAAAGTATTATTTAGGGGGTCTTTAGTGTGTTTAGGGGTCTTTTGCAAGCTTGCCCTCGTAGAGAGAAAAGACCCCGTAGTAAGAGTTTCTTTATCTAAACGAGGCTCACTTCCCGTTGTGGCGATGCTTCGAGGCATTCCATTTCCTTCCATTTTTTAAAAAGCAGGAAATGGAAGGAGCAAGCCCTGACAACTAGTAAGATTTTCTTTATCTAAATCTGACCCATTCCTCGTATCAATGAGACACTTGTCTTGAGCAAAGCGAAAGGTAATACTGGTAAAAAATTGAATATAACTTACTTTAAGCCTGTATTACCCTCTTGAGGACCCACCTTCGGCCCTTTGCAGGGCAAGCGGGGCAAGCAAGTCTGTCGCATTGCAGGGATTAGAATCAAGGGCAAACATTCCAATGAGAGATTACAATTTGAACCACAAGGATATGGTTTTACTTTATTCGACTCGGATGAAGCAAGGCTTTACTCGGTGGGTACAGTTCGTTAAGACAAACTGAAACGAACATGAACTATAATAAATACAAAAATGGAGCACTCAAAAAAACAAGATTTTTTAGATAATTCCCCTAAGCATCTTTGGGGAATGAATTCTGTATCAAATTTTTTACAAGATTACCATCCACATTCTTGCCCTTAAAGGCTCCCATTACACTACCCATCACTTTCCCTATTTCTTGAGGTCCCTTAGGCTTTATCTCCGCAAAAACTTTTAGTATCACAGCCTGAATCTCTTGTTCAGAAACAGAGGGGGGTAAGTATCCTTCTAAGATAGTAAGTTCTAATTTCTCTTTTTCTAGCAAATCCTCACGATTAGCTTTTTCAAATTGCTCTATAGATTCCTTACGTTTTTTTACAGCCCTCTTGAGTAGGGTTTCCACTTGGCTATCATCCAATTCTTTAGCCCCTGTTTTCGTCATTTCATATTGCATATCTGATTTCAGCATACGCAAGGTGGACAAAATATTTTGCTCCCTATCCTTCATGGCCTTCGCCATATCCGTTTCTATTTTTTTTTGTAAAATTGCCATAGTCCTTAGGCAAACACGAAGACTATACTTTTGAGAAACCCACAGGCCCGCGAGGAGTAGTAAAACGCTTTCTTGAAATTTTACGACGAGCAGCCTCTCTTTTACGTTTATTCTTTTGTGAAGGTTTTTCAAAAAATTCATGACGCTTTACTTCAGCAAGTATACCTGCATTTAAGCACTCACGCTTAAAACGTCTCAAAGACATTTCTATACTTTCACCATCTTTTACTATTACATTTATCATTTTAAACTCTTAAACTCCGAATTACATAAGGATCTAAGGCTTAATTTACTGTCAACCCTAACTAAATTCATCTTGTTAACTCTCAAGAGACATCCCATCCTATCTTTAGAGAATTAAAAAAGCGATCCACTCCTACGTATCCATTTAGTATAATAATTCATTCTTTTGAGACCTCTTTCTACATAGTCGTGACGATGGGTACGGCCAGTAGGACGACCCGTATTATGTATCCTAAAACATTCAGAAAAGCGACCTAAACGAGCATAATGTCCGTAGTTTTTTTCCATCCACACCACAGCCCATTGAAGTTGATAAGGGCCCATAAGTTCATCAATTTTACAGCCTATTTTCAAACAGTGAAAACCCATCATCTGAGTTAAACCGTAACTTGTAGCATAAAGTTTTAGCTCTTGGTCATTTAAATATTTGACCTTAGCTTGGGGGATTTTTGCAAAATTTTTACCTAAGTACTTCAAATCAAGTAAACTTCGATAGACGTGTTCTTCAAAACGCTTACTCCGCCTATTTCCTATTGGAAAAGTTTCTAAACTAATAATAGAAGCAAGATAAGACTCAGGTATCATTGTACCATAACTCGCCTGCCATATTTCTTTGTTCATATTTCTATAAATTTCAAGCATTTGTACATCTTCAGAGCTCTCGGGGCAAGCTATGAATAAAATACTCAAACTAAAGATTAGGCCTTTTCTTAGCAAACGTATCATAAAGAAAAAAATATTTATATATAACAGGAACTAATAAAATAAGGGTCTATAGATAAATCAAAAATTATCTATAGACTATAGGTAGAATAAACTATTTTTTCTTATCAATTACAAATTAGATGCTTAAAATGAAAAATATGATTTTTTTGATTCAAAAAATGGCTTTGAATCAAAAATCATAGTATAAGAACAAGAAGTAATAAATTACCGCCTTCTTAAAAAAGCAGGTATTTCAAGGTCATTTGTTAAAACTTTTCGAGGCAAGTTTCCTGAAAGATTTCTTGAAGAGTAAGAATTCTTTTTACCCACTGGTTCAATATGAGGCTCATTCAAAGCATAAAATTCTTCCGAAGTTATATTTGAATGAGGGTGAAATGAACTTTCAATAGGTTCATCAAAAGCATCTTCTCCATTCTCTGCTTTAGGTGAAGTGTGAGAAAATAAAGGTTCTTGTATAGTAGGCCTCTCTAAAGAGTTTCTACTTTTTTGACGTTGAGACAGCATAGAAGGAGTTTCAAATTGAGTACCCCCTCCTATCCCATCTGCCCCCTTCATTGAAAGGGAATTAAAGTTTGACCAATGACTCTGATTCTTACCAACAGAAGCTAACTTTTTGGCCTGAACTCTTTGTTTAGAATCTTGACTAAAACCTGTTGCGATAACTGTAACTCTAATCTTTTCATTCAATGAAGGTTCAATACTTAGACCTATAATAATATTTGCTTCAGCATCAAGATGTTGTGTGATTTGTTGAGTTAATTGATTCCACTCAAACATAGCTAAATCCTGACTAGCACAAACATTAATTAAAGCTGAAGTAGCCCCCTCAATACCTGTTTCTTCTAAAAGGGCATTATGTATAGCTTGATCTACCGCCTTAGTTGCCCTATCTTCACCAAAACCTTCACCCGCCCCAAGAACAGCCTCACCCGAACTACTCATAACAGAACGCACATCAGCAAAATCAACATTTACTAAACCTACTCGATTTATAAGATCTGAAATTCCTCGCACTGCATTGAGTAAAATATCATCAATAGTCCTAAAGGCTATATCTACAGGTGTAGTTTTATCTATCATTTTAAATATAGAGTCATTTTTTATCGTGATCAAAGTATCTACATTATCTCGAAGTACATCAAGACCTTTTTGAGCATAACTCATACGTCGAGCCCCTTCCATCTGAAAGGGAACTGTTACCACTCCTACAACTAAGGCCCCTAAATTTCTAGCAATTTGCGCTACAATGGGGGCAGCTCCTGTACCAGTACCCCCACCCATACCAGCAGTAATAAACACCATATCAGAACCACTCAAAGCTTGTGCTATTTTATCTTGGTCCTCCATTGCTGAACGATAACCCAATTCAGGATCCCCACCTGCCCCCATACCCCTAGTCGTTTTTTGCCCTATAGATATACACTGCGAAGCCTTAGAAAGGCCTAAAACTTGTTCATCTGTATTTATAGCTATAAACTCCACCCCTTCAAGATTAGCATGAATCATTCTATTTACGGCATTCATGCCCGCGCCACCGACGCCAATAACTTTAATGATTGTAGGAGTTTTTTGATTATTCACGATTTCTAACATAAAGCTTTTATTTCTTTATACATTTTCGGCCAACCACGTTTTAATTTTCTCAAAAATATTTAAACCCGCTCCTTTATTTTGATTTCGAGAATCAAGGTTTTGGTTATTCTTTTTCTTAGCACTCATTCCCATTCTTTGAATATATCGTAAAAGACCAACAGTACAAGCATAATCGGGGGTATTGACTCTATCTATAAAACCATCAAGCTCTTGAGGGCTACGAATCATTACATTTAAGCCTAAAACTTCTTCTGCCAACTCTTCCATACCTTCAATCATAGAACCCCCACCACATAAAATAATTCCTCCCGCCATGCTACCTTTAAGCTCAGAACGTACTAATTGTGCATCTACAAGCTCTAGTATTTCACGCAAACGAGCTTCAACAATTTCCACCATTTCTTGGCGAAGGATTTGACGTGGGGCACGATGTCCATTTGGGCTAGGTAACTCTATTTTTTCTGTAGGATCTACCATCCCAGAAAATGCACAAGCATAGTTCTTTTTAATAAATTCAGCTATTTCAATCGGAACCTTTAACCCTATAGAAAGATCTTGTGTAACATGGGCACCACCAAGTGGCACAACAGCCGAATAACCCACGCCCCCTTCAGAATACATGATGACATCGGTCACACCACTACCTATATCCACCAAAGTTACACCTAGATCCTTTTCCGCAGGCTTGATTAATGCCTCCGCTGAAGCTAAGGAATTCATCACCACTCCTTGTAAATAAATGCCACTAGCCTGAAGGGCCTTTGATAAATTACCAAGAGAAGTAAGACCTGCACTCACGATATGAACTTTTGCCTCAAGTCGTATACCATTCATTCCCACAGGATCTCGTATCCCATTTTGATCATCCAAACAAAATTCACAAGAAAGTACATGTATAATTTCATGATCATTGGGTATGCGAATATTTTGAGCACCTTCTATAACCCTAAGTACATCATTTGAGCCCACCACCCTATCCTTATTTGTAATCGCTACTACACCCCTTGAACTATCACTTTGAAGATGCTTTCCACTAATGTTACATATCACTTGCTCTACCATAATTCCCGACATAAGCTCTGCCTCCCTTACAGCTTCAGAAATACTATGAGAGACACTTTCAATGTTTACTATGGCCCCTGTCTTAATACCATGAACAGGGGCACAACCTGTACCTATAATTTCAATATTACCCTCGGGAAAAAAATGAGCAACCACCACTCGACAAAGACTAGAACCTATATCAATTACTGTATAACAATCTTTCATGTTTTATTTTTCGGCCTCTGTTAAATTACCTGCATGTAAAATACCTTCAGGGCCACGTAAATCAACCCAACCACTTTTAATATTTTGATTTAAAAAATAAGCGACTGAAGCATACAAGCGACGTATTGTAACTTCTTCAAACTCTATAGGTAAATCAATTCGCAAACGTGTGTTCGACAAATATAAAGTGATACTCCCTTCATGATTTAAGCGAATCTCTGAAAAACGAGAGCTTAGTTCAGGATAGCTTTTATGTATACTTTCAAGAATATTTAAAATACGTTGCAAACCTCTTGATTTGAAAATATTCCCTTCTTTCTTGTAATCGCCACGTATAAGAGGAACATTTTTACACCGACTACTTGAAGCAGACAAAATAAAACCAAATGCATCAATATCATAAATTTTATGACTTACTTGATCTTCAATCAAAGCTAAGCAATTTTTCTCTTCTATTTCCACCCACACTGTTTTTTTATCCTGATATACTTTCACCTTCTTTACAGCTAAATTACTTCTTATTCTATTTTCTTTTTCTTTCAGTTTTTTTGAATTATAACTTTCATTTTTTTGCAATTCTAACAGTTCTAAAATTTCTTTCCCTTGAAGGTAACTAAGCCCTTTTAGTTTTACATCCGATACAGGCTCACCCATCCAATTTTGCGAAGCCTCATAGAAAAAATATATACCTAAACTTATAAATCCAAGGGCAATAACAACAAGAAGTCGTCTTTTTTTAGACTTTCTATTCGAAATGTTCACAGATGAAACTATGTCATTGCTTTCCATCATTGTAGGCAAAAAAGTAAACATTACTCCTACAAAATTATAGGGTAAATATAAAGTACACTCTTTTTTTATTATTTCATTGAGCTGAAACAAAATTCTTAACTCAAAAACTTATTTTTTCTTACGAAAGTACTCATTTCAAACTACACATTTATTTATACAAAATAAATGTGTAGTTTGTATAAATAAAAAGATAGGATATTAAATTTCAAAAAATGTACTCCTATTAAAAATGAGCGAAAAATTAAAGCTAAGGAATTTGTGTAAAAATTGAAATCACCTTTCCTATAAATTAACGTTAAGAAACTTGCTTGCAAGTTTCTTAACGTATCTAAATATCCAGTACATGTTTTCTTCATCGAGTAAGCCTGTTCTTGTAGCTATGGATTTGGAAGGTTGTTTAGTTCCCGAAATTTGGATAGAAGTATCTAAAAGGACTAAAATACAAGAGCTAAGTCTAACCACTAGGGATATAAAAGATTACGATGTACTCATGCAAAAAAGAATACAAATACTGCGAGAAAAAGATCTTAAACTCAGTGATATTCAAGCCGTTATTTCAGAAATATCACCTTTAGAAGGGGCAATGGAATTTTTAAATTGGATTCGTAATTTAGCAACCTTTGTAATTCTATCTGATACCTTTTATCAATTCGCAGGTCCTCTCATGCAAAAACTTTCTATGCCTGCCCTTTTTTGCCATAACCTAATTGTAAAAGAAGATAGAATAGAAGGTTATACCCTTAGAGTAAGCAATGCCAAAAGTAAGGCTGTAGAGGCCTTTCAAAATTTAGGCTTTGAAGTCTATGCCATAGGCGATTCGTATAATGATATTGGCATGCTACAAAAAGCAAACTTCCCCTTTCTCTTACATGCACCTGTTACTATTACAAAAGAGTTTCCTCAAATACCAGCTCATGCAAATTATAAGAGTTTGATAGAGGCTTTGAAAAAATGAAAAGCATCTAAAAACTCCCACCATAAAAGATAAGATTTTTTCGATTATGCAAACAACAATACAAAGAGAAACAAATATCTTCCAACTTAATTTTGAAAAAAAAAGAGAGTTATTTGACGTACTTATAATTGGAGGAGGCATTAATGGGGCTGTATGCGCTAGTGCCCTAAGTGCAAAAGGAGCCAAGGTGGGGCTAATAGACAAAGGTGATTTTGGACATCAAACATCTCAAGAATCTTCAAATCTTGTTTGGGGAGGCATAAAGTACTTACAAAGCTTAGAAATATCTTTAGTTAGAAAGCTATGTAAATCAAGGAATGAGCTTCTACGTGCCTATCCATCTCGCATAAAAGAAACCCGCTTTCTAACAATGATAGAAAAAACTTTTCGCTTTCACCCTTTTTTTATTTTTATGGGAACGCTTGTATATTGGTGTCTTGGCTCTTTTTTTACCAAAACACCTCGTTTTTATTCTCCACATCAATTGAAACTTAGAGAAGTTATTTTAAATACTGAAATAAGCAATGGAGGCTTCGAGTATTCTGACGCTGTTTTAGAAGAAAGCGACTCTCGTTTTGTTTTTGATTTTATTAAAAGTGCTATAGACAAAGGGGCTCATGTTGCAAATTACATAAGAGCTCAATCTTCAAAATTTCAAAACAATATATGGTCTACAGAGGTAAACGATTTAATCAGCAATGAAAATTTTACCATTTGTTCAAAAATGGTTATAAATGCTTGTGGATTACATGTAGATGATTACAATCAAAAATGTGGTTTAAAAACAAAACATAAACATATCTTTTCTAAAGGTGTGCACTTAATAGTGCGACAGCTAATCACATCATCTGAAAAAAAAGTACTTACCTTTTTTTCAGATGATGACAGGCCCTTTTTTGCCATTCCTCTGAATGATAAAACAAGCGTGGGAACTACCGACACCCCTATTGAATATAAAAATTTACCCCCCAGAGTCACTGAAGAAGATCGTAAATTTATTTTAGATAATATAAACAAAAGACTAGATTTAAAACGACCTCTTGATAAAGGAGATATCATCGCAGAAAGATGTGGGGTGCGTCCACTTGCAGTTTCTGTAGAACCTTCAAAGAAAGGAACAAATCAAAATTGGCTACATTTATCTCGTAAGCATATTCTTGAATTTAATTCGAGCAATGGTTTTGTAAGCATTTTTGGAGGCAAGCTAACAGATTGTCTAAACATAGCTCAAGAAATCAGCAAAATAGTTCATAGCTTTAAAGTTCCCATGCCATTCTATAAAAGAAAATGGTATGGTGAAATTTTAGGGAAGGCAAAGAAAGAATATGAATGGCAGGCTTATTTGCTTGTGAAGCAGGAGCTTTTACCAAATAAGAACTGGATAGAAAATTTATGGAGACGTTATGGCTTAGGTGCATTTGAAATATTAAATCTTTTACGTTATGAAAGTGAAAATAAAAAAATATTTTTTGATGATTCTCAAGAACATTTAAACATCGAGATGAATCAGTATTTACGAGCAGAAATTCTGTATATGAGTAAAAATGAAATGATTACAAATTTATCTGATTTTTTACGTAGACGCACAAATTTAGCTCTTGTGTACAAAAAAGATATGCTACAAAATCATCCTGATTTATTAGAAATAAGTGGACTTCTCTTTGGAAAAGATAAAGTGAGTTCACAATTTACTGAATACTTTCACAATCAAAATGAGTGAAAACTAAACCCAATTTACGTAATATAACTTATTAAGAAATAAATTGAATATTACAATAAAATGAATGCGACCTTCCTTATCATTATTTATATACTTATAGCCTTGCTAACCTTATCTGCTTTAATTCTAGGCGTTACTCTTTGGCTTCTCTCTTCCATGATGATGTACCCTAGTATGATTCCCTTTAATGAGAAATGGAATATCTATCAAAACCCCGCAGAAATAGGCTTAGCCTATGAAAATGTAAGCTTTAAAAGTAAAGATGGCACCTTGCTTAAAGGTTGGTACATACAACATTATAATAACGCACCCGCTATCATTTTTGTTCATGGTCGTGGTTACTCGCGCATGAATGGATTAGATTATTCTAATTCTTTGTATGAAGCAGGCTTTAATCTTCTCCTCTTTGATTTACGTAACGCGGGAGAAAGCAAAACAAAAAATAGTTTCACAAGTATGGGATTTTATGAACAAGAAGACGTAATAGCAGCAGTAGAATATTTAAACAAAGAATATAAAATAGAAAAATTTGGTGTCTTTGGTTTTTCAATGGGTGCCGCCTCAAGTATTTTAGCCATGTCAAAAGAAGTAAGAATTAAAGCAGGAGTCTTTGAAGGAAGTTACACCTCTTGTCGTGATATCTTTTCCCATAGAAGTAAAATTGATGTGATGCCTTTTTTAGTTCGATTTTTAGAACCTGCATTAAAATTATTTACAATACGTACAAAGGCAATTATAGAAGAAATTAGTCCCATAGCTACTATATCAAAGATTTCCCCTCGTGCCATTTTTTTAATACATGGCAAAGAAGATAAAACGGTCCCTTTTAAGCATGCCTTAAAGCTCTTTGCAAAAGCAAAAGAACCCAGACAGATATGGAAAACAAACACAGGTCATATTTCTACTTGGTACAAATATAGGGATGAAGCTGAAAATAGAGTTAAGGATTTTTTTGAAAAATGGTTATCAGAGAAAGAGAGCGATACAACAAGCTGACTAGCCTCCTACACCCTCTAATTTTGATAAAAATAAATTATATAACGAAGTCAGTCATCGTCACAAATCTAGATTAGCAACTAACTTCGCATTTGTTTCAATAAAGTGACGGCGGGGAGCGACATCATCCCCCATTAGGACTGTAAAAGTTAAATCTACCTCTTCCTCGCTTCCATCACCTGCTACACTGCCAATAGGATTCACTTGTAACATAACTCGTCTATTAGGATCCATAGTTGTTTCCCAAAGTTGCTCTGGATTCATCTCCCCTAAACCCTTGTAGCGTTGAATGATTGCCTTATCTGATTTTAATTTTTTTAAGATACTATCTTTTTCTTCTTCCGTGTAAGCATAATGTCCTTCCTTACCTAACTTAATTAAATACAATGGAGGCTGAGCAATAAAGAGAAAACCTTTTTGTAATAAAGGACGCATTTTTGTATAAAAAAAAGTCAATAAGAGGGTACGAATATGCGCACCATCTACATCAGCATCTGTCATAATTATAATTTTATGATAACGTAATCTATCTTCTTCAAAGCCTTCATCACCAAAACCAACCCCAAGGGCAGTGACAAGGGTACGTATTTCTTCATTATTCAAAACTGTCTCATCGGAGGCTTTGAGAACATTAAGTATTTTTCCTTTCAATGGAAGGATGGCTTGAGTGTTCCTATCCCTACCTTGCTTCGCGGTACCCCCCGCTGAATCTCCCTCAACAAGAAAAATTTCACTTCTACTTGGATCTTTTTCTGAACAGTCTGCTAATTTGCCAGGCAAAGAACCGCCTTCAAGAAAACCCTTACGTTTTGTAATCAACTCCCTCGCTTTACGCGCTGCCTCACGTGCCTTGCAAGAAAGTATACATTTTTCTAAGATGGGTTTAATCACAGCAGGATTCTCTTCGAGGTACAATTGCAAACGCTCTGACACAATTTGCTGTACAAGCCCCTTAACTTCAGCATTGACTAGTTTTTCTTTTGTTTGAGAATTGAATTGAGGTTCGGGTACTTTAATATTTAATACAGCCACTAGACCCTCTCTTACATCATCACCACTTAAAATACTATTACCTAGTTTTCTTTTTAGAGCCCTCATCTTTTTTCATGTAATCATTCAAGGTACGAGTAAGGGCTGCCTTAAATCCTTCAAGATGAGTTCCTCCCAAAATATTATTAATACCATTTGTAAAACAAAGTACATCTTCTCTTTGGCTCTCGGTATAAGCCATTGCAAACTCACCAATAACCCCCTCACGTTGCCCCTCAAAATGTATAACTTTTTTATGCAAGACTTGTTTTTTTTGAGTAATCTTTGCCACCATTTCCTGAATCCCCCCCTGATAGCAAAATTCAACAACCTCCTTAGACTTACTTGCTTCATTGTGTAAAAAAATATGCAAGCCCCTATTTAAGAAAGCCATCTCTTCTAAGCGCTGATGTAAAAGCTTATAACTATAATTTGTAGTTGTGAAAATAGTTCCATCAGCCTTGAAACGAACTAGGGTACCTGAATGTGTTGTTTTCCCTACTTTTTTAACTGGGAACATAGCAATGCCCTTTTCATAACGTTGCATATAAATTTCACCTTTAACATGCACCTCTGCTTCTAACCATTCTGAAAGGGCATTTACAACAGACACCCCAACCCCATGCAATCCACCAGAAATCTTATAAACATCTTTTTCAAATTTCCCGCCCGCATGTAATTTTGTCATAACCACTTCAAGTGTAGATACCCCTGCTTGAGGATGCACCTCAACAGGAATCCCTCTACCATCATCCTTTACTTCTATTATATCCCCTGTTTTTAAGTGGACGTGAATATTTTTGGCATGCCCTGCCATGTGCTCATCTATGGAGTTATCCACTACCTCATAGACCATTTTATGCAAGCCTGTAGAGTCTTGAGTACCTATGTACATCCCAGGCCTCTTACGAACGGCCTCCAGCCCTTCGAGAATTTTTATCTTCGATGCACCGTACTCTTCTTTATTTTCTTTGGGATGATTTTGAGTTTCTTTGCTCATTTTAAATTATCTATCAATAATAGAACCACCACTTAACTTTCTCTCATGTTCTAAATACTGTGCATGCTCAACTGAATAACGAGTCCATGGGATATGGTGCAAGCGAGCTTCAGGGATTTTTTTCCCTGTACCTTCACAAATTCCGTAAGTACCATCTTCAATTTTTTCAAGGGCTATATCTATCTCTCTTAGTTTTCCTTGATCCATATCAGATAAGGTATTGAGCAAATCATTCATGATTTGAGTGTCTGCTATATCAGCGATGTCGCCCTGTTCAGTAAATCCCACAGACGCTTTTTCTATTTGAATTTCTTGTAAAATTTTTTTACGAGCTTCTGTAAGTATAGCTTTATATTTCTCAAATTTTTTACCTGACATAAGCTTGCAATGAAAGCAAATGCCCTTAGTTTGTAAAGACTATTCCAAATTATGAATAAAAAATCTACAAGGATTACGTTTTAGAATACTTTTTTACGCTATAAAATAAAGATTTACTCACTCGAAAGGGCATCATGCTTTACATGGGCTAGTCTTAACATGTACAGTAAGGATGGTGGTGACAAACGTTGACGATAGTCTGGTTGTGCATTTGTCAAAATAACTAAGGGTTGGCGAGGGTATCTTGCTTGCACCTCTGCTGATACAGGTTTTATTTTATTATCAGCAACTTGTCGTTCAAGTAAATGTTTTTTTATGATATAGTTCCAAGCAATTACAAGTGCTTATTTATTCTAGAGGCTTGAATGCCTGCTCCTCATCTGCTTGCTTTCAGTTCAATCTAAACAAGTACCCAAGGCACTTTACTATTAGTACAAAGTAGTACTTCCGGTGTTGTAACACCGGCTTAAAAAGAAGCAAGAATATTAATGTGCAGGAGGATCTTGCTTCTTATTAACTCTCTCATTAAGCCACCCTAGTGCGAGATTTTTTACAATCATTTGAGTAGAAAACTTTGATAGCTTCTCAGCTATAAAAATAATTGACATGACACTAAAGAAGTAAAATGAGTAAACTTCTTTAGATTATGCCTATTTTACAAACATTTTCTTTGATATTTTGTTTCATCATCTGTGTTACCTTGATTTTTTTGATTTTGATTCAATCATCAAAAGGTGGAGGGCTTGGAATGTTTGGAGGTGGGAGTGCAAATACTGCTTTCGGAGCCTCTACTATGGATATTGTAACTAAACTAACATGGTGGTTAGTTTTAGGCTTTTTTTTATTTGCTATAATTGCAGCAATCTCCTTCTCTGAAGGTGGCATCCCTGAGATACAAGAAGTTAAAAATATTCAAACTCCTGAAACGCAAAACAAGACGGACAAAGAAGGACAAGCTCCTGCTCAAGAATTGAATATAAAAAAGAAAAGTAAATAAAATTACCGATAACTTAGGACAAATTGGAAGTGAACGATGTTATTAGTACAACTAGTGTCCCTGCCATTTTTTCAGAAATAACTGACTGGCTTATGAAATCCATTCCTACCTCGGAATGGGAGACTGTTATACCTCAAAAAATAAAAAGTTTTTTGAATGATAACCCTTGTGTCTATAATTTAGACCTCGACCATTATGAAATACCACAGGAAGAATCTTATTTACGAATACCTATCGAATATGAAAAAACAAAGCCATGGGAATTTATGCTTGCGAAGTGGTTGCCGGGGAAAATAGGCCCTATACATGGTCACCCAGCGTTTACCTACTATTGTGTTCTTTCGGGTGCAATAGAAATGGAATTATACAATGAAAACCTAGATTTAGAAAAAAAGATTTTAATGTATAGCAGTGATTCTATCTTTCACTTGGGAGAATTAGACTCTTATAGCAACTTCATACACCGTATACGACCATTAAAAAAAACAATCACCTTACATTTATACTCAAGTTGTGCCTTACAAGGTGTAGTTTACAAATAGTTTTCTTGAATCAAACAGAACTCTTGAAAAATTTCCGTAAAGTTTTTGTCTAAAGCATACCCTTTCTCAAGTTTTTGTTATTCTTCGTATTCTTTGCTGGGGCAACAAAAAGCAAAAATACCTATTCTTTCAATTTAATTCAAAATAAAAAATTTATAACTTTAGATTTATTTTGCACATAAACAACTCGATAAGAGAAGAGTATGTCTATACCCATCCGAAGTTATTTTTTATTTCTATTTCTTTTTGGCTTCTTGTTTACTTTTCACCCTGTACATGCACAGGCACCTGTAAAGGCCATAGGAGTAGACACCTCAACTTACCCTGACGTGAACTTAATTGTAAGTACAAAGGATCCGCATTTTAGTCTTGAGAAAAAAAATAAATCTATAAACTTTAAAGTTTCAGAAATCTTTCAAAATGTTGAATTTAAATCCTCTAAAATTGAGGTAAGTGAAATACGTAAAACCGCTAAGTATCTCAATTTGGTCCTCGTTGTAGATAATACCCTATCCATTAACACTCAGCGATTCAATGAAATGATTGCTCTCACAAAAAAAATGCTAAAGGAGCTAACACCTCAAGATAAGGTAAGTTTAATTCTAGCTCGAGAAGAACCTAAGACAATAGTTGATTTAACCTCAAATTTAGATAAAATTCTATTTGAGCTATCTCAAATGAAACATAATGGGAAAGCTACTAGATTATATGATGGTTTGTATAGTGCCTTGTATACAAGCCAAAGTATAGTGCAAAATATCTCAAGCGATCTTCTAGGTGAGAGTAAAACTGTTGTTCTATTATTGACTGATGGAAAAGAAGAAGCTAGCTATATTACAGACAATGATTGCTATGAATTAAGCAACATAGGGGCACGTAATAATATTCCTGTACACATGTTCATTTTTAATGGTAACTCTAAAAGTTCCAAAGTTGCGGGCTTTTCTTATCGCACTCTAAAAAGGCTCTCATTAAAAACAGGCGGTGGGCTTATCATTAGCCCAAACTTAAAAGATGCTCCAAATCTTTTGCATGAAATTCGCTCCTTGGCTGAACCTACTTTTAAAGTGAAATATAAATCTAATCATAATTTACACATATGGCCATGGATGAAAGTTATAGTGAGAGTGTCATTAAGTGATACAGATTATGGTAGCATTATTACTTTTAGAGTTCCTTTCCTTTATTATGTTTCTAACAATAATTCATTAATTTGGATTTTCTTCGCTTTGTTTTGTTTCATAGTCTTTATTTGTTGGGCTATATTGAAGATATTCGGAGGTCACAGAGATAGAGATGAAAAATTACATACTAGAGAAACTTATTCTAAAAAGAATTCGAACGATAGCCTAGAAGAAGAAATTAAAGTACGAAGCGAAAAGGAGCTTTTAAAGATAAATTCTAGTAAAGAAATACCATCTACGGATCGTCCTCGCTCAGGCTTTGATGACGATTTCTTAAGCGATGGTGTAGAGGATACACAAGAATACAAAAATAAGGATACAAAGAACAGCGACTCATTTTTAGAAGGCCAAAAATCATTTCAAGAGGAGCCTCCTGCACAATATCGTGAAGGGAATATGCTTCTTGAGAATGAAAGAACTCTTTACATGAGGGAGCATAGCTATCGCATGCTACAACTTGCCCTAAAAAATGCGGGCTCTTATCGTAGAGCAGGACTGAGTACTATCATACCATCGGAATATCCAAGTGAACCTCCTAAGAGAAGGGTTTACGATTTATTTTTACAAAATACCTTACTTGGGAACGGGAGATGGGCTCATATTCCTATACGAGATAACTTAGCCAGCCCTGTGCATGCCCGTATTAAAAAAATTGATAAACGATTTGTAATCTATGACTTGATGAGTGGTTCTGGGGTATATTTAAACGATAATAAAGTTCTAAGACCTATGGGTCTCAAGAATGGAGACAACATACGCATAGGTCGCATACAGTTTACATTTTTAGGGAAGAGTTAAGATTACTTTTTCGCACCTTACGCATAGGTGTCTAGGTAGTACTTTTTTCTATACATTTTCTATTTTTAGAGAATTTGGAAAACTAAAAATAGAAAATACATTCCTAAAATACATTCCCTAAGAGAGAAGCTATAATTTTTTTTCATCTAAGTAAAATTAAAAAAATATCACACTATTCATAATGAGAGGGGCATGAAATGAAAATAAATAGACACATCCCCTATTCTGTTATTTTTATTTATTCGGTTTTAATTTTTTTTTGTTTTTATACAAACTCTTTACTTTCCCAAGAGTACACAACCACTACTTCCAATTCCTTAAAGGGAAGCTCTATCCCAACAGATAAAAATTGGCTCATGGGGTTATTAAATTATGAAAATGATGCACGTTTTACGAAGGTAAGTAAAACATATACAGACAAAGAAGACTTATTTTTAGAAAAAGAAACCTATGCCTCTTTTATAAAAATGTATGAGAGTGCAATGAAAAAGGGTATTTATTTAAAAATTATCTCGGGTGCTAGAAATTTTCAAAATCAAAAAAACATATGGGAAAACAAGTGGGACAAAAATAGCTCTAAAAAAAATTTAATCAAAAGACATAGGGGGAAAAAAAATAAAATCGAAAACAATTCCCTTCTTCGCATTAAGAGAAACCTAGAATATAGTGCCATGCCCGCCACCTCTAGACACCATTGGGGAACCGACATAGATATCTTTTCTGTTGAAACTAAAGACTTTAAGCACGGTAAGGGACGTCAAATATGGAAATGGTTAAAAAATAATGCCTCCTCTTTTGGTTTTTGTCAAGTTTATACAAAAAAAGGTAAAAATCGTTTTACTGGATACGCTGAAGAAAAGTGGCATTGGTCCTATTTACCTCTATCAAAAAAACTTTTAAATGATTATCTAAATACAGTTTCATATGAAGATATAAAAGGGAATACAGGACACTCCCTTCCCTTCTTAGGTTCTGAATATGCTGAAAATATTAAAATCATTTCTAACTATGTAAACGGCATAGATAAAAGTTGCAGGCATTAAATTAAATAAAAATTTAAATTAAAAATATAATATGATAACAAGTTTATTTTGTGTAATTGAGGGAATGGATGGGGTAGGTAAAAGTACTTTAATCCAAAACTTAAAATCTAAGCTTAAGGATAATCAACTCCGTAATAAATTTATATTTCTTCAAGAACCCACTACCCTAGCAAGTGGGAAAAACATACGAAAACTTCTAAGACAAAAAAACGATTTGAGTATCCATGATTGGTTAAATTTATTTATCGATGATAGAGAGAAAAATTTTTTAGAGAATATAAAACCTGCCCTAGCCGCAAATAAAATCATTATTCAAGACAGATATTTTTACTCCACAGCAGCTTACCAAGGTAAAACAAACGCAGATGATAACTATACACCTGAAAAAATTATAAAATTAAATCAGCAAAAGGGTTTTCCTGAACCTGATATTTTATTTTATTTAGAACTTTCTCCTGAAGAGGCTTTAGAACGAATAAAAAAAGCAAGAAAACACATTGAAATTTTCGAAACGTTAAGCCACTTAAAGAAAATTTATATTAACTATAAAAGACTACTACCCTCCTCCGCCATTATTTTAGATGCACAAAAACCTCAAGAAGATTTGTGTAAGGAAGTTTTTGAAAAGATACGAACACGTATCCCTAATTTTTTTTGAATAAGCCACTTAAAGAAAATTTATATTAACTATAAAAGACTGCTACCCTCCTCCGCCATTATTTTAGATGCACAAAAACCTCAAGAAGATTTGTGTAAGGAAGTTTTTGAAAAGATACAAACACATATCCCTAATTTTTTTTTTGGATAATTCTTAAAAAATAATTTTTTCCTCATCATATTTCTAAAATCCATTTAGATTAAAATTTTAAAATTGATTCATTATAATCTTAATATGGAGGTCACAATCCCCCAAATATAAAAATCATCTTCCTTTTCTATTTCAATAGAGTTCACAGCTTCAGAATATTTTTTTAAGTAAAATTTTTTACCCCTAGTTTCAATATTTCTGATAAGATATTCCCCGTTCCAAAATACAACAGCCCAACTTTTATTTTTTATTTTTAAGCTACGATCCACAATGGCAATGTCTCCTTGAAGAAAATCATCTTCTTTAGAAATGTCTTCTTCTAATCTAACAAAGCGTACATTCACAGAATCCTTACAAATAAAATCATTCAATTCAAGGCTACCTTCAACATAAGTATTCTTATCTTTATGTTCGTCTATCATATAGCCCGACAACCCCGCCCATATAGGATTTACATAAAGAGGAAGGTTATAGTTAAAAATTTTAGGAGCGGTAATTATTCTAAGCATCACACAACATCTTTTTTAGGGAAAGAAAAACGTCAATACTTAAATTATGATTAGCATTCAAATGTATACTTTTTTTCAAAAAGGGCTTGGATTTTTAAGTAAAAAATTTGACAAAAAACAATATTGTAGCTATTAGATTTTTTTTTTATTAGAATACAGAGAAGTCAAGTATTCAAAAGCTTAGAATAGATAAAGGAGCTAGGTTACAATACAAGCTTTTTCTAAATAAATCAGAGAGCTTTACTTATACGTTAAAACCTTTGTACACTCCTCACCAAACTGACTGATGATTCTAACAGCAATTTTTTGTCCTTTCTTTTTGATTTCTATTGGATGAGAAATGTGTCCATACAAACGGTCGAAAGCTTCATCATCTATTTCTATCTTCAGGGTTTTCTCAACTTTCTTTTTGGTAGTGTCTTTGGCTAGGTTATCTAAGCCTTTTTTCCATTTGTCAAACTCGGATTTGTCGCCACCACAGAAGAAAACTTGTTTAACTACAAAGTTGCTTCCGTCATAATCTTCGTCCACCATCCAGTAAGCAATGTCGTGAACATTCCGTGGTTTTACTTCGTCTTTAATAGGGTCGTAAATGTCTAAGCCTTTTATAGTGATGAGTGATGAGTGAATAGTGGTTAGTTCTTTTGGGTTAGGGATTTCAGCAAGCCGTTGAGCATTTTGTTTATCTCGGCTGAAAGATTCAATAAGGCTTCTGATTTTTGATGTATCAAAAAACCCAAGTTCTGAGATAAAATAATCAAAGTCTCCAATTCCGCCAAAGAACCTTTCGCTATCCCCAAGAATTGTCGAAACTCGCCAGTCGTATTTCTCGCTTGCCCTTCGGCTATATTCGCTGAAATTGAAACTGCTGCTCTTCTCATTTGAGAGGTTAAGCCATACATCTCTTCTTTGGGAAAAAAGACAGTATGCTCGTAAATCTGTTTCGCTAAGTCCATTGACTTTTGCCACACTATCAACTCCCGATAGCTTTTTAAGTATTCCATAATTACAAATTATTTCTCCTTTGCTATTCACTAACCACTCATCACTCGCCACTTCTATATCGGGTTCGCCAATGGTTACAAAACTGGCGGCTGATTTGGCTGGTTTCTTTTTCAAACCTTCTTGCAACAAATCATCGTGTATACGAACTTTGGTAACTTCAAACTTGCCCATACTCATTGTTTGGGTGCTGCCTTCAATATCGCTTTCAAAACTAAAACCAAGTATGATTAACCAACCTGCATCGCCACGCTGTCTGCATTCTTTTACTGCTTCATTTACTGCTGTTTTACTTACTGTGCCAAATTTTGGGCCGATATGGAAATAGGCTTTTCGTTCTCCAGTGGTTAGTGATGAGTGGGTAGTTCCTTTCTCGTCACTCGCCACTAATCTCTCACCACTATTGTAAAAACCTTCTGCGTGCAAATACGAATGGCTCAATAACTCTACACTGCGGAAAACCACCATTTCATCCTTTCTGCCGTTTTTTATTCCTGCCGAAACTAAATGCTGTTTGATGGTTTCTTCAAACTGACCACTAACCACTGACCACTCATCACTACTATCTAAATCTTCGGGACTGATGGGTTCAAAGTTTTGTAAGGTTTCAACTGTGAAAGGGCCACTAACACGAAGTCTTTTAGGATCTTTTTTAGGATTGTCAAATAATGTTACATCTTCGGATGGTTCCAATCCTGTAATACTTTCTAAAGTTAGATGGGCTGCCTTATCGTAGATAAAACCTTGTCGAACATCACCACCTTCTTCATCATACAATTTGAAATATGGAAGTGTAGCTGTCATTAACCTTAGTTTGGCAATGTTTAATGCAATCCTACTTGTATCTATTGTAATCCATCTTCTACCATAAGTTTCTGCTACAAATGCAGTTGTTCCGCTGCCGCAGGTAGGGTCAATAATCAAATCTCCTGGGTCTGTTGTCATTTGAATACACCGCTGTATGGGAGTTGTTGAAGTTTGCACTACGTATTCCTTTGAAGATGCTGGAGCAGTATCGTGCCAAAGTGTATGCAAAGGAGAAACTGGGTAATCAGAAAGTTTGTAAAGATACCTTAGTGTGTCACCTGATGAATATGGTACAATTCTTTTTGCAGCAACTAATTTTTTAAAGCCTTCTGCATCAAATTTCCAAGACCTATTATTTGCAGGTGTATATTTTTTACCTTCAAAAGTGACTTCAAAATCACGGTCAGGACTATAACCAATAGGATACAATGCAATTAATTGACAAGGGTCTGCTCCTTTTGGAAGTAACTTGTGATTGTGAATTTCATCAGTTTTCATTTTATGAACAGAACCATCGGGTAGTTGATATAAATTCCAATGTGTATCACCTTCGACAGTTGTAAATTGATATAGCTTTCTATATTTTACTTTTTCTTTGTCTTTAGCATACCAAACAATATAATCATTTACCGAACCTAATAGCTTTGTATCAATGGTCATATTTTTTGTACGATATGCAATTTGACTTACAAAATTTTCACTGCCGAACACTTCATCCATTAATGTTCTCACTAGATGAACATTTTGAGCTGATATTTGAACGAAACACGAACCGCTTTCATTCAATAATTCTTTCCCAATTAATAAACGGTCACGCAAGTAACCAAGGTAAGAATGAATGCCAAATTCCCAAGTATCACGGAACGCTTTTATAACTTCGGGTTCACCAGTCAAATCATCATCACTACTTTCTTTAACATTGGTATTTGAAATTTTGACTTGCCAATTACTGCTATAATTAATTCCATAAGGTGGGTCAAAATACATAGTTTGCACTTGCCCTGCCATTCCTTCACGTTCTAATAAACTTGCCATTACCAAGTGGCTATCACCTTGTATTAGGCGGTTTGTCCATCCGTCTTGGTGGTGGTAGTATTCGCTCACTTTTTCTATTTCATCTTTATCGAGTGCATTGCCAAAGAGTTCGTTCACTTCAAAAAGAGTGGTTTGTGCATAGTGGTTAGTATTTAGTTTTTTCTCGCCTGTTTTACTATCCACTCGCCACTTATCACTATCCACTAATTTGTACAGATTTTTAATCAACGTTTCGGGTGCAATGTGTTCGTGGCGGTATAGGCTGCGTATATCCACACGCAACAAATCATCACGGTCGTCATTGCCGTATTTGTTTAGCCAAAACAATTCAGGGTCTTGCCCACGATGAACCACAGGGTTTTTAGGAAGTTCTAAAACCTTTTTGCCGTCTTGCACTTTGGCATTGGCATCTTCGTAACCTGCTTCTTCCTTGCTCGGAATGTGGGCGCGGGTGGCTCTCGTGTGTTTGAGGGAGTCTATTTTTTTTGCCATGGGTTATTTCTTTTTATTTTTTTGGTTGGCATCTTTTAATATCTTCTTTTCATCCCCATCCAATTTTCGTTGCAGTTTCTTTACATCTTCTGCTATTGGTAATTTTTCGGGAATGATGCCCCTTTTATTCAGCATATCTCTTACTGCCGAATTGTTGTCAATATGCTCCTTTTCAAGTTTACTTTGCCCTGTTAAATCTTTGCTTTGCACGTTTAAGCCAGTCATTTCAGCAGCCAAATCTTTTGCTTTTATACTTATAGTGGGTAAGAAATCAGCCACGGGTCTGTTATCAGGTATGCCCATTTTCTTTTTGAGCATTTGAGTGTTCAGCCTAAAAAGAGCTTGGTCGCCTTTTGAACGAATGATAGCAAAGCCTTGGCTGTCAACGCCCCTTTCATATAAAATACCTGAAAGTTGTTTTTCTGTTTGGCTCAGTTTTTCTCTGGCAATTACTCTTTCATTTTCTAAGAGCCTTTGCTCTACCAATTCTGCTCTACGTGTTTGCACAGCAAAATAGTTTTGAGCAAAAGAAATTTCTTCTTTTCGGCTGTCTCCATTTTGGGCTACCAAATAGCAAGCATATCGGGTTAACAGAATTTCATCAATAGGTTTTTCGGCACCCGAACCAATTGGCACCATCTTCCTGACGTCAGGAAAATGGTTTGAAACTTCTTCTCCAGCATTTGTACAAGCACTTTTTGCCTTTTGTATTACTTTTTCAAAATTCTCCCATTTGTTATAGCCCAGCAGTTCTTGAAGTTCTCTTGCACTCCAACATTCTACGCCTTCTATTTCGGCTGATGCTGCTTCAAATTGAACGAATAGGTTTTTTATTTCTTCGGATTTCATATACTCTGAATTTTTTCAATTAATTGATTCTTGATGTTTCGGATGTCGTTTGCCACTTCAATAAAATGCCATTCGGGATATTCGTATTTCTCTTTCAAAGCATTTACAGCAGGTATCCAACGGTTTTCTACAAACCATTTTTTCTCTGCTTTGTCTTTGCTCATTCCGCTTATTTCTATGATTAAGTTTTTAGTGGTTAGTGATGAGTGGTTAGTATCACGTTTTCTTTCACCAGTTTTGCTATCCAATATCCACTTGCCACTAGCCACTTTTACAATAAAATCTGGATAATACATTTTGTCTTTGCCGTCTTTGGTGTACGGAATCGCAAAGCCTAAAAATTGATTTTTAACATAACACTCTACCGTTTCTATTTCTTCTAATGTTTTGGCACAAATGCCTTCCCAATCGCTGTCCATTACCACATAATTTACATGGCTTTTTTGGGTGGGGTACACTTCTCTTTTAGTGTTGCCATTTACGTGCTTGGTGCTACTAAACTTGTTGTAGTAGTTAAACACTGGCCGAATATGTTCGGTGGTATTGTTTTGCGGATTGATGCCACGTGCAATATGATCCACAATTTCCTTTGGTTCTTCAAAATAAAGAAGCCGTTTATATCGTTGGTCGGTAATATTAAGTAGCAATACTTTTTCGTTGTACCATTCTTCCACAATGCTTTTCAACTTATTGAATTTTTGAAAATGTGGATTTCTTTCTTCGTCGCTAAAATGGTGTTTGATGAGTTCTTTGGTGATAAGGAAAATTAATTCTTGGTCACGTTTTTCCAAAACACCTTTTACTTCCAATTTTTCTTCTGATGGAGAAATAGGACTGGTCATAATGGTTTCGGTTGGAAACTTTGAACCATCAATTTCATAGTTTTCAATATTGCTGAAATCGTGTTTTATTTCACCGTCCAAATTTTCTACACGATAGCCAACCACATTTGGAAAATCAATTTCCATTGCTGCTTGTCTTGCAGGAATTGGTGCAATATGCGTTAAGTCAACAGGTGGTGGTGGGGGTTCGGTTTTTCCACCTTTAAACATTTTGAAAGGAACTCCAATGATGTGTGCATATTCAGGTGGAAATTTTTCGATGACAATTTTGCGTTTATCGTTGGTTGGGTTTCCGTCTTTGTCATAGCCCTGCAAAAAGTAATTCATTCTTCGCAAAGCTCTACCCGCCACTTGCTCACAAAGCAATTGAGAACCAAAGGCACGTAAGCCCATAATATGTGTTACTGTGTTTGCATCCCAACCTTCTGTGAGCATTGAAACCGAAACTACACAACGAATGTGTGAACCAAGTTTTCCTTGTTGGCCAACAGTGTTTACAACTTCACGTAAAATTTCAGCATCGGATATTTTTTCAATACTTCCTTGCCCATGCATACGTACATAATCTTTTTTGAACTCTTCAATTTCAGACGCAAATATTTTTTTGAAATCATCATTGATTTGCTCACCATTTTCTAAAGCATCACTGTCAATGAGCAATGTTGGTGGTCGTTTTAAGGGTTTATTTGTTACCGGGTCGTAATTACTGAATAATTCTTTTGCTCCTTGAACGGTTACTGTTTTTCCTTCTGCATTTTCGTATTCGTAACCTGCAATGTATTTGTATACTTCCTTTGAAACTCCTGTATTGTTGCATACAACGATAAAAACTGGCGGAGGCGAAAAAAGATCTTTCTCTTTTTCATGTAATTTACGATGACCCTCATGATAATTTTTATAATGGCTATAAAATTGGTCTAAGGCACCTTTAACCAATGAAGGAAGTCGGGGAGGTGATTCTATAAACTTGTTCCCTTCGGCTGCTGCATCTTTCTTTTGAGTACGTTGTCCTTTTTTGGGCAATTCGTCTTTCACGTGGTCGTACAAATTACGCAACACTGGCATTGTCAATTCCTGTGTGTTGTCGCTTTCAGGTAAGAAAGGAATTTTAACCAAGCCACTTTCAATTGCTTCAATTAAACCAAAGTCGGAAACTACCCAAGGAAATAAACTGTAAGGTGTATAACCCGAACCTGTTAAATAATAGGGAGTTGCCGATAAGTCATATACGGATTGCAATTTAAATTTCTTGGCAATTTCTCGAAGTCCGCTAAACCAAACTGCCGCTCTTGCATTTTCATCAGCTTCTTCGTTGTCGGTGGTTTTGCTTTTTGATTTTGGTAAATAGCAGTGGTGGGCTTCGTCATTTAAAATCAAAACTCTGCTTCCTGCTTTGAATTTCGCCAATGTTCGTTTCACTACTTGGCTAAAATCTTCTTTGTTTCCTGTATCAATTTTCTTGCCTTGTAAATCTACCTTTCCATCAAACGGACTGCGTTTGTTGCCTTGCAGAATTTTAGGTTCAAATGTGTGGTAATTGGTAATGACTAATCTTGCATTCAGGTTTACCAAACGATGTTCCATGTTGGCAGGAATCAGCCCACGAACACGGTAATAATCTTCAATGTCTTTTGGGTTTTTGTTTTTCGTATCAACGAACAAAACGCCTAATCTGCTTTTGATTGTTACGCCCGGTGCAACAATTAAAAAGTAATCAGCAAAACGAGTATCGTTTCTATATTCTTGCCTGTTGAAATAATGATAACAAATGAAACAAGCCATTACAACCGTCTTTCCGCTACCTGTCGCCATTTTAAAAGCAATTCGTGGAAGTTGGTCGGCAGGGTCGGCACTTACAGTTTGTTGTCCGTTGCGAAGCAAGTTTAAAATGTGTTGTCCAGCGTTTGATTTTTCGGCAACTTCATTTATCCAAATGGCGGTTTCAACCGCTTCTTGTTGAGCAAAGAATAATTTTTTAGTAACAAGTCTTTCGGGATTATTAAACCAAAAAGTCAATAGTTCTTTGGTCACTCTTGTTGTGTTTGGATAATTGGCTGTTCGCCAAAGTCCAATTTCTTTTCTGCAAAGGTTGATGATGTGAGTGATATATTCTTCGGCATCTTTATTCCATTCAAAAACTTCCTTTTGTCCAGTTTGTCTTGTAGGAATTACAGCCGAATCCGCTTTAAATATTCTTCGTCCCTTGCGAATATCGGTATAGTCCAAACTGCCTTCGCTATCTGTGTTGTAATGCAAAAGCGGCTCTATATAAGGATTATTTAATATTGGATTGTCTGCACTCATGTATTATTAAATATGATTTTGTCTCTAAAGGCAAAGTTAGCTTTATTCAAATCCCTTGTCATTATAAAAGTGAGCTCATATATTCAAAAGCTTAGAATAGATAAAGGAGTGATGTGAGAATACAAGCCTTTGCTTGATAAACAGGTTTTTTATCTCTCCCTCAAAGCCCTCGCTATCCATTTTTTATAATACAAGCAAGCCTCATTCATTGCCCTATAAAAAGGAAGGGAGGTTTTCATCCATTCATCTTGATTGTTTTTGTTCGCCTTGCTTTTCATCACCTCAAAAATATTTTTTTGTATGATATTCCCGGCTATCTCGCAAGTGGACCCGAGTTTTTGTATTTTCGCCTCCACCTCTGCCATTTTTTTGAGCCAACTTTGATAGCTATTCGAGGGTTGAGTAGCCTTGCCTGTTTTAGTTTCTATACTATTGAAAGCTTTAGGGGCGTTTTGAATAAGTTCTATAGCTTCTAAAAGATTTTTTTCTAGAAGTAGAAAACTATCCCCAAGCTTCCTTAGCTCTAATTGAAAGATCTCATAGCTTTTTGCCTCGTTTTGAAGCTGCATTGGCTCCCTCTTGTTCGCCAGTACCCCCATTACCACATCCCCTCTTTCGTCAGCTTTATCCTTGAGTGCAAAATGATATGAAGGGGGGACAGGGGGACTTGCAATATGATGGCTTATAAAAAAGAAAGATGGGAGAATATTGTTTGCTTTTTTGCCAAAAAGCATTTTGAGGCCTCAGAGAGTGAGGTCGCTAAAGAGTTGCCTATATATTCAAAACGATAGATAGAAATAGTCATCCATGACATCATTTGACTTTTATGATTGTGATACTCATTCTGCCTTTATATGTCTTTAGGGAGCTACAGGCTTAAAAGCTAAGGCAAGTTACAGAAAAAATTCTATGTTCAAACCCCAACCCCTCACACAAAGAAAACTTATATTAAGCAATAGCCTATTCTTTTTATTTATAGTATTTATTTTTTATAGTATACATTTCTAGTTCTCTCTGACCCTTATACGAATATTCGATAAGGAAAAACTAATTTTAATGCCTACACTATCATTCACAATAAGCTTTATGCGTAAAATAATCTACCCTCTGCTTATTTTGTGTTTCTGCTATGATTTAGTTGAGAGTAAAGAATATAGTAATTTTACTCAAGATGTGTGTATTCATAAAAGTTCTCCATTATCAGCTGATGGATTATCTCATAAATGTTTACACCCAACAAATACGTGTTCCTTTAATAATATCTATAATCTTTTATTATTTGCTGTAACTTCCAAAAGGGATAGTATTATCATTAGTAATACCGCTGTTTTAATTTCTCATGGAATAATACTCTCATTAATAAGTTATCATCCCAATACTTACACAAAGAATAGAGCTCCACCTTCTGTAAGAATAATATAACCTTCATCTATTTTTAGTCCTTTTTATAGAATATTAAAAAGGATAATACTATATTATTTCAATGGAGAAAATTATGAAATTTAATAAAAATAAAACTTTTGGATACCTCTTTACAATTCTTATTTGTGTAACAAGCACCCTACAATGCGGAAAACTAAAAGGTACAAGCATAGATGCAAACAGCATAGCGATTAAAGAAAATAGTACATTGTTAAAAGAGCCTCAGGGTATAGTTATGGACGCTTATGGTACTTTATATATAACAGATAGCACTAGTCATAAAATTTATAAAGTTACACCTGAAGGGATTATGAATGTAATCGCTGGTACAGGTGAGGCGGGCTTTCAAGAAGATAGTAATGGGGCCATTGATGGTATAAACTCACAATTAAATAGCCCGAAAGGTATCGCCCTAGATAAATCTGGGAATCTTTATGTAGCTGATACTTTCAATCATCGAATCCGTAAAATTACGCCTGAAGGTATTACAAGTACAATTGCTGGTACAGGTGAGGCGGGCTTTCAAGAAGATAGTAATGGGGCCATTGATGCTATAAACTCAAAGTTTAACTTCCCATCAGCTATCGTTATAGCAAATGATGGGAATCTTTATGTAGCCGACACTGCCAACCATAGAATTCGTAAAATTACACCTGAAGGTATTACAAGTACAATCGCTGGTACAGGTGAGGCAGGTTTTGAAGAAGATGCTGATGGAATAAACAATGATATAACTTCAAAGTTTAACTTCCCATCAGCTATCGTTATAGCGGAAGATGGAAGTATTTATGTGGCTGATACTTCCAATCATAGGATTCGTAGAATTCTATATGGCAACAGTGCTACAATTACAATTGCTGGTACAGGTGAACGTGGCTTTGAAGAAGATACTGATGGACTAAGCAATGGTATAACTTCAAAATTGAATACCCCCATGAGTTTAGCCATAGATAAAAATTATTTATATATAGCGGATACTAATAATCATAGAATTCGTAAAGTCGACATCCGAAATGGGCATGCCTTTCAATTTACCACAGCTACCATTGCTGGTAATGGTCATCTTGTATTTATAAATGTTTATGGAGGGGAAGAGCATGAGGGGCATAAACATGATGAAAACAGTCCATATTATAAGGTGCTGGGTAGTTATGCCGAAGATTCGGATGGGGCGAGAACTCAGAGAAAAGAGAGTAGTTCAAGCTCTTCAACATCATCAGTATTGTTAAATGAAGAAGGTGAAGAAGTAACTCAAACAGTCGAAAATGATTTCTATGAATGGTATGAAGATGTAACTTCCGAGTTTAACTATCCCCAAGGCATAACAATAGATTCAGATGGTAATTTATATGTAGCTGATACTAGTAACTCTATGATTCGTAAAGTAACACCTCAAGGTATTACAAGCACAATTGTTGGTAAGGTTCTAAAATAAAGTAGATAATCAAAACTAATAATATAGAGAGGCCCCCCTTTAGCTAAAGGTAGGCGTAAGTCTACCTTTAGCTAAAAATTGTGTATTTAAGCTTAAATAACATTTCTAAATTTAGGGACACTATTTACATTTTCATTTTTATTCACTATACCTTGTTATTATCTTTGGTCTTTAGATTGGATGTTCACTATAAAACTGATTAGAGAGCTTCTCTAAAAAACGTATAAAATTTAAACAATATACTTTCACCTTTAAATTGACTTTTATTTGCTTCACATAGGGGTCGTAGAAGTCCGAAAGCTTATTTATGATTACCTAAAAAAGATTAGCCTACATCATTTATTCTTTTTGCGAAAGAACATAGCTTAGTTAAATCATTATAAAAATTTTCACATAAACCTATAAGCATTATTGTATATATTCTATACACTCTAGCTTTTTTATGCTTGTAAGGACTACATTATTTAAAGCCAATGTAAGTTATGGCAAAAATATATTACAATTCAGACACAAATTTAGAAAATCTTAAAGGACAAACAATAGCTGTGATAGGCTATGGAAGTCAGGGACATGCCCAAGCACAAAACATGAAAGACTCTGGTCTTGATGTGATTATAGGTTTACCCCCTTCTTCTAAATCCTTGGAACAAGCAAAAAAAGATGGCTTTCAAGTTTATACACCTAATGAAGCTACAGCCAAGGCCCAAGTGATTCAAATTCTAGCCCCTGATACAGCCCAAGCCAAATTGTATAATGAAGTTGTAAAACAAAACCTCACTGCAGGCAAGGCCCTTGTTTTTTCTCATGGTTTTAACATACATTATGAATTTATACAACCCCCCAAAGATGTTGATGTGTACATGGTCGCTCCCAAGGGCCCTGGTCATTTAGTTCGTCGCGTCTATAAAGAGGGCGGGGGTGTACCTGCCTTGATAGCCATACACCAAGATGCCACAGGTAAGGCACGCCAAAGGGCCCTAGCCCATGCCGCTGGAGTTGGGGCGGGTAGAGCGGGTATCCTTGAAACTACATTCAAAGATGAAACAGAAACTGACCTCTTTGGAGAACAAGCTGTTTTATGTGGGGGTGTGAGCAACTTAATTATGAATGGCTTTGAAACTCTAGTTGAGGCAGGTTATGATCCTGACATTGCTTATTTTGAATGCCTTCATGAAGTGAAACTCATTACAGATCTTATATATGAAGGTGGACTAGCTCGTATGCGTTTCTCTATTTCTGATACAGCAGAATATGGTGATTACAAAAGTGGGCCTCGTATCATTGATGCAAGAGTGAAAGCTTCAATGAAAGCTGTGTTGGATGACATACAAAAAGATAAGGGTGCAAAATTTGCTAAAGAATGGATGATGGAAGCAGAAAATGGCTATACAAATTTTCACAAATTAAGAGAGCAAAATGCCAAACATCCCATCGAAGTAGTTGGGCAAAAATTACGCTCCATGATGAAGTTTTTAAATCCTTCTAAGTAATACACCGTGCTTATCTTACTATAAAAAGGTAGGATGAGTATGGTGCTTATACCCCAATGTATGGTCTAATCTATAAGTTGGGATTATTAAGGTTTTCATATTTTTTATAGACACTTCTTTGATTTAGGTAATTCCATAAATATAAATATCTTAGTATAGTTTTCCTGAATTTTTAGTTTTGTTTCAAGTAAAGCTAAATGTACTTTATAGTTTCATTTATATATTTTGAACAAAGAAGCAAGGATAAGACAACAGAGGGAATGTTCTACTCTTCTTTATTGAAAAGTTGTGCCCTAACGAGTTGGATATACCTGCAGTTTCTAAATATATTTTTTAATTTTTAAAATTGACAAGGAAAAAAGATTTTCAATTCTTGGCTTGTTTCTTAACTTAGGGTCTCAAGTATTTTTGAGGATTGGGGTGGGGGAAAGACTCATAATAAAGAAAAATTAGAGGTGAAAAATGATTAAATTAAAAAATATAAAGTTAATAGGCCTTTGGTCTATTTTAATATTAGTGCTTATGACACAAACAAGTGTACAAGCAGAGGCCCGTAAACACGATGGCTTCTTGTTCAGATTCATGGGCGGTTATGCCTTGGGCAACATTAAAGATAATAATAACCCTACCTCTACTGTTTCTTTAACAGGTGGTTACCCACTGTTTCTAGATTTTGGTGGTGCTATTAACGATTATGTAGGTTTACATGCAGGTCTTAGATACTTTAGCTCTAAAGTGAAGAGGGATGATATAGTTTTAAATACAGTTTACAATACAGAAGATGAGACTTACAATTATTCTGCTCGAGGAGTATTCAATCTATCTGCTACTGAAACAGTGCTTAATTTTGGGGCTAGCTTTTATATACCTTCTGCTATGGTATTTTTTAGGCCTGAATTTACTTTAGAAGCAACCAGAGCAGTTCAAGGTGAGCTCATCGTGACTGCTAATGCCACAGGTCGAAGTAGTGGTAGTAGTGCCACCATTACTTCAAGTACCCCCCTAGTATCTGGCTATAAAGGTGGTGTATTCAGTGGCTATGGACTCACCATAGGAAAGGAATGGTGGACAGGCGACGAGTGGGCCTTGGGGCTAGCCCTGTTTTACCAGATCAGCAATTACAAATTTGTTACTTCTAATATTCCTAGTAGTGATGGGCAAACTGAAAGCAAAGACACCCAAACTACTTACGGTCTTCTTTTTAGTGCTACCTACAACTAGGAGCCAAAGTTTACTATAGCCTGTGCTTCACACAAGCACGGGCTAACTTATTAATTCAAATTTTTTTTATAAAGTAAGCGAAGGTTTAATTTACTTTACAAGTTCGTTAATTTTATTTTACTACTTGTTCTCAAGTATTTGAAAACAACCTAAAGTGGGCTACTCTTCTTTATTAAAAAAAATGCCCTAACCAAATTAATTCAAATTTTTTTTATAAAGTAAGCGAAGGTTTAATTTACTTTACAAGTTCGTTAATTTTATTTTACTACTTGTTCTCAAGTATTTGAAAACAACCTAAAGTGGGCTACTCTTCTTTATTAAAAAAAATGCCCTAACCAAATTGGATATGTCTGTGCTTTCTATAATAAGGAAAATTTTTGGTTCGAGAAGAAATGTAATACTCAAATGAAAATAAATTACAGTCATTTTCAATTAGAAACACGAGAAAAGATAAAATCTGAAGATAAAAAAACTTTGCTAAAAGTTTCAGTTTTTGGGAAACCAACACAGCAAGGGTATGCAATCAAAAATGCTTTAGAAAATGATTTTGAAAAAAGGCACGCCGAAAAGGAATTTCTATCCGAGTATTTCAATCTACCTTTAAATCAAATTTTTTTTGTAAAGCAAGAACATGGAGATTATTGTCTTCGTGTTGGCTTGATAGACATAAAGAGAAATACCCATAGGCAACTACCATTCACCCCTAACCCCTATATAGATATAGGGGATGCCTTATATACAACAGATGAAAATATTTTACTCGTAGTGCGAACTGCAGACTGTTTACCTATTTTTGTGAATATCGAAACCCCTAATACGCAACTCGTAGGATTGATACATGCTGGTTGGCGAGGCCTAAAGAAGAATATCGTTTCAAAAAGCCTATTTGAAATGATGGAAAAATTACAATTAACCTCCTCCATGCTTCCTCAGTTGAAAATTAATATTTGGATGGGGCCTTGTGCTGGTAAAACTCGTTATGAGGTGGGGAAAGAATTTCACCAATACTTCTTAGAACCTCATGCCTTTCATACCAATCGCAAGGGGGTATTGTGCCTAGATATGAAAGGAATCGCAAAAAATGAAATTAACAAGGGATTAGAGCTTTATGCAAAAACTCATGATTACAAAGAATACCATATCAAAGCAAGAGTCAACTGTATTGAAAATAGGGCAAAGTGCACCATCTTAAACCACAAAGCTTTTTATTCTCATCGCTTAGGTGATACAGGAAGAAATCTAAACGTCATAGGTTTGTTTACTAAAAATATATAAATAAAGGGTTTTCGATAAGCTAGTTCTTAGTAAAATAAAGCACAAACAAAGACTATATTTTCTAAAACTAGCTTGTAAACATAATCCTATTTGTCGATATTAGCTTTTAGTCTATAGTTTATATTAAAAGATGATTACATCTACTTCCAAACTAACACAAGGTAGCTATAAAACCCTACCAAGGGGGGGATATCTTACCGAAACATCTGTGGGGTATATACAAGTTGGTTCACCCCCTGAGACAATCAAAGATACTATGCGATTTGAGCGTAGTACCCCACAAATTTTTATCGTCCCAAATCAATTTTTTAGCGTAGAAAAGGGTATCTCAGTTGCCGAACTAGAGTTTCCTATTTATTACAATCACTTCCTCAGGCAAAAGAAAACATATATAGTTTGTGATCAAAGTCAAAGAGAGCAATTAAAAATCGTACTCCAAGAATCTATATTCGGCCCCAAAGTAGTAGATTTAAGCTCTGATTATGAGCAAGGTGAAAATTCTTACGGCTATCCTAACATGAAAGCTGAAATGGATTACTTTCGTGGTAGTCGTAAACTTGAGGATTTAGTCCAGTTTGTCATTTTTAGAGAAAATAAAGTACGTTTTAATGAGGTCGTCATCGAAAAAAAAGATGATGGGGATTTTAAGATAATAGATAATGATTGGGAATTTGAAGTAATCGTACCTGGTGAAGTAGGTTTTAATATAATCTATGATGTGGGCAATATCTCTGCCACCCCCTTTCAGGCCCCTTTATTTGCCATTACATGCCTTGGACCCAGTCATGGTTTTGATGTAGAAGACAATACCAGTGGTTTTTTACTTTGGATTCAACATAAGGGTATTATGGTAGACCCGCCTGTAAATTCAACAGAGTGGCTACGTCAATCTAACATCAATCCCAAGCTTATTAATTCTGTCATACTTACACATACCCACGCTGATCATGATGCGGGTACCTTCCAAAAAATACTAGAGGCGGAGAAGATAACAATTTATTCCACTGTTACAGTCATGCACTCTTTCATAGATAAGTACCATGCCCTAACTAAAATACCTATCAAAGAACTTTATACTCTATTCGAATTTCTACCTGTAACTGTAGGTCGTCCTTATGTAATCAACGGGGCTGAATTTCATTTTTCATACGCCTTGCATTCTATTCCAAGTTTAAGCTTTGAATTCACTTTCTTAGATCAATCTTTTCTTTATTCTTCAGATCATTTGAATGATCCTGAAAAATTTAAAGAATTATATAGCAAAGGGATTCTTACAGAATCACGTTATCAAGAACTATTAAATTTCCCATGGCATCATAATATCATCTACCACGAGGCGGGTATCCCCCCCCTTCATACAAGAATAGACTATTTACGCACCCTTCCTCAAGAAATACAAAAGAAGATAACCGTTTATCATATTGCTCGCCAAGATATGCCTAAAGACACTCATCTGACTTTGGCGAAATTTGGAATTGAAAATACTTTTTTTCCCCCTATCACGCCTCCGAAACATGAGGCAGAAATCGAAATCTTAGATGTACTAAGTAATATAGACATATTTAGAAGCTTTCCTATCTCAAAAGCAAAGGAATTTTTTACTATCGTAAATAAAGAAACTTACTCTAAAGGTACTCACATCATTGAAAAGGGTACTCCAGGTGATAAGTTTTATATCATTGTAAATGGTAATGTGAGCGTAGAGGGGATGAGTCAGGGTGAGCTTTTAAATAAAATGAATGAAGTAAAAAGTTATGGGAATTATGAGTACTTTGGTGAATTTTCCCTAATAACAGATCAAGTTCGGACTGCAAGTGTAGTTGCACAAAGTGAAGTCGTGGCCCTAACAATAGAAAAGAATCGTTTCTTAAATTTTATTAAAGGCTCTAATCTTATCCAAAAATTTACAAGACTTTCCGCAATACGAGAAACAGGAACTTGGAATCTACTCTCACATTCACGTTCCTTTAGAGGGATGACCTCTTCTCAAAGGACACAATTGGAATTGCTCATGAATCTGAAAACCTATCCTAGTGATTACGTTTTCATAGAAGAAAACACTACTTTTTATCATGGCTATATTATTAAATCAGGTGGGGTTGAAGTTTTAAAAGGTGATGACTCTATAGAAGTTCTTTCACGTGGAGATTTTTTTGGGGAAATATTTAAATTAGAGAAAGAGGTCCCGTCTGAATATTCTTTCCGTAGCATTACAGATGTTGAAATATATGAAATTGATAGGGAAGATATCATCACTTATATCAAAAACAATCCAGGTGTTTATATGCGCTTGAATAGGGTATATGGCATTTAGAAATAAATAGGTGTTCCTGTCCTACATTTACTTCTCAATAAATAAATAAAATGGGATTTTGGTTTCGATACTTGGCCTTACTTAGAGAAGACATAGCTTTTTTTACCTTTCAATATCATAAACAAAATGGTGTTAAAAAATTTTTGAGCGAATATCTTCTAAGAGCATTGTTGTATTTTTCTTTTTTTTGTTTTACCTATAAAATTTTTTCAATTTGAAGATAATCACCACCACCTCTATCGAGACTGTTGCACCCCAAGATTGGAATAAAATCTCTGATCCCAATAGTCCTTTTCTAGATTATGAATTCTTAGAGGCTTTAGAGAAAAGCAAGTGCATTAATGATACTACTACTTGGAAATCCCTATACTTTCTTATGTATGAAAAGGACGCTTTAATTGCTGCCCTACCTTTTTATATACGCTATGACTCTCGAGGAGAATTTATCTTTGATTTTGCATGGGCAGAGGCATATGCAAAATGGGGCTTAGAGTATTATCCCAAAGGTTTGTGTGCTATACCCTTTACTCCTGTAAATGGTATACGCTTTCTCCATGATAAGAATTATTCTTTAGAAGAAATTTTAGATATCCTTTTTCCAGAAATACTAAAACAAGCAGAATTATTAAAGTTATCATCCTTGCATTTTTTATTTATTACAGAAGAAGAAAAAACTATCTTGGAAAAATATAATTGTGCCACCCGATTTGATATTCAATTTCATTGGAAAAATAAAAATTATACAGATTTTAATGCCTATCTAAATAGTCTAAAAGCGAGTAAGCGTAAAAACATTAAAAAAGAAAGAGAAAGTATCACTCAAAAAAATTTAGAAATAAAACTTTTTACAGGCAATCAAATTACGCAAAAAATGATGCAAACTATGTATACATTTTATATAAATACCAATATGAGCAAATGGGGACAACCCTATCTCAACTTAAACTTTTTCATGAGTTTGCTCGAAAATTTGAGTTCATCTATTATTTTGATTCTAGCTTTTGATAAGACAAATTCACATGAAGAAGAAATGATTGCGGGTACCTTAAATTTTATAAAAGGAAATAAACTAGCAGGCCGTTACTGGGGTTGCAAACGAGAGTACCAAAATCTACATTTTGAATTATGTTACTATCAACTCATTGAATATGCGATTACAAATAAGCTAAGCATAGTTGAGGCAGGGGCACAGGGGGAGCATAAATTCCTAAGAGGCTTTGATGCAAATATTTGCTATAGTAGCCACTATATTTTTCATCCTCAGGCTCGTAAAAGTATAAATCTTTTTCTATCACAAGAAAGAAAACTTATGGTAGAAAATTTGGAAGCATACAACATCCAATCTCCTGTTAAAGAAACAAGAAAACTAAAATTAGAAAACTTTGAGAAATAAAAATTCCATAACTCAATGAGATAAAATTTTTTGGATAAAATGAAATCTTTTCTTGCAAACTTTTCTCTATAAGAAGCTACAATGATTATTTATAGTCTTTATCAAATCTCTATTGCATTTCCATATTATATTCTAAAGTTATGAAATCTAAAATCACTAGCTTTTTTCATGAACCTATTCAAGTAGTAGTAAATAAATTATACAATTTTTCAATAGAAATACAAAAAAAGATAAAAGCAAATCAAGAAAGTCTTACTCCACTTCAAGCAGAGCCTCTATCTCAAATAAATCAAAACTTAATAGCTATAGAGCAATGGCACTCCATTCTTTTCCCTAGTTTAGATATTAAAAATAATGCAATAGATGAAGAAAATAGTTCTTTGATTTTTGAAAAACTAACTTCTAAAAGCCTAGCTTCTTCCTCTGATATTTTTATTTCATCCAAAGAAGAAATTAAAAATACTATGGAAATAGATCATTTTATTTCAAAAGAAAATGACAACACACAAAACGACAAAATAATTTTTAATTCAAACAAAGAAGTAAAAAATGAAATAGAAAGTGAAACTAAAAAAAAATTCATAGAACTAATCAAACTTTATGAAAATTTATCAAATTACATTTTTTCAAATAAAGAATTATGGAAAAAATTTTGGGATGCCCTTTTCAAAATAACACAAACTTCAAATGAAAAATTATTTTCTGAAATTCATAATACTTACTTCAAAGACACCAACATCATATTGGGCTTTGCTCAATTCTATTTAAAACAATTATCTATATTTCTAGAAATACAATCCGAGGTTTGGGAAAATGAATCTGAAAATCAAGAAGAGAGCAGGCTTATTGTTAAGACGGCAAATTATGACCCTCAAAAAAAATATACACTTTCAAGCATCATATTACAATTTCCATTTCAAATGATGCGTGAAGCAAATGACCTTTTACGAAAAAAAAAAAGAATACGATATCTCTTCAGTTTTGATATAAAGCAAGGTATAGATTTACCCTATTACAAAAAAAACTTGAATCATAAAATTCAATCTACACATGAATACACCTATAAACCAGATCAAGAAATAGGCACTCAAGTTTTAGGAAGCAAAGAATGGAATAGTAACTCTTCATTTCATTTTAGTCTCAAATTAAAAGATCTAAATATTTGCATGAATGAGTTTAAGGATTGTTACTATATACAATTAAAAGAAAATAGGAACCTATCTCATTATGTAGATACATACGCTATAGAAAATAGAGGTGATGGCGAAAAGATTTTAAGTGAATTTAAAGATCTAATCAATACAACACTAGATAAAATAGAATATGAACTTTTAGAAGTTTTCTTTAAAGGAGTAGATACCCCGCCTATTTTTTTATACTTATGTTCTTCAAATTTATTATTCTATTTTCTCATGACTGAATTTGAAGAAAAGGAAATAGGATTATCTTTTTATATAAATCGCAATGGGGTATTTTATAATTCGTATCCCGAGGCTTTTATTAAAAATATTTTTATCCTTTGGTTCAATAAAAAATTTTCTAAAGTAGACACCTCTCTTTTAGATTCTTTTTACAACTATTCTCAAATACTGCAATTTTTAAGGTGGAAATATAAAAGCATATATGAAGATTCTAAAAATAAATATTTTCTTGAAAATAAAGATCATAATGAGAGCCAATATAGAAATTGGATATTAAAGAATCCTGAAATTGCTTTTGGAGAAAAGAGTTTTGAAATCTTTAAACATTTTAGAATTATCACGGTGACTGATAAAGATAATTCTTCATGAAAATGATATTAAGATTGTAAGTTTTATTATTTCAAGAAGTCTTGCTATATTAAAAAAATATTTATTAAAATAAATGAAACTCATTTGCTATAAAAAATTCTTTAATAAAAAAAAATATACTCAAAGCGAAATCATTAGAAAATTACTTCAACTTACTAAACACTCTGCCTCTTTAGGTGAAGTGCCTATTGCTAGTGTCATCTGCGAATCCTTTGAAGAACAAGGTACAACTAAATATAAAATTATTTCTCAAGCCTTTAATTCAAATCGTTTTTTTTACGACCCTACAGCTCATAGTGAACTCCTTGCTATAAGACGCGCTTCTATTAAAAAAAAAAAAGTCGTCTAGTTGATTGCGTCTTATTTACAAATCTAGAACCTTGTTTTATGTGTAGTGGGGCTATTGTACACGCACGTCTCAAAGAAGTAATTTTTATTTTAAAAACAGAAAAAGGGCCAGGACTCACATGGCTAGAAAAAAATAAAAATAATAAAAATTCCATTCATCCTAATCCATTTTTTAATCATTATCCCAAAATCACACAATTAAAAAAATATCATACTGTATTTGAAAAACAGCTTAAAGATTTCTTTCAATTAAAAAGAAAATAATTTTGAGAAATTTAATTCTAATTTAAAAATTATTTAGTGGTATTACATGAGAATAAAAAATCAAAAACAAGGTTTTGAAATATAAAAATTCTTAAAATATTTTTTATTGTTTATTAATGAATAGAATTTTAGGCTTCATTTTTCCATACAATAATGCTATCTTTTTGGGAACATGGGGATAAATACACTTACCCTTTTTTTATATTCTATAAAATCTGGATTCAAACTCATTTTCTTTTCAAGCATAGGAATCCCAGATACCTTTAGAAGTAAAAAGGTAATCGTAATAGGTCCTATGATCCCCAATGCCCCATTAGGCACAGAAAGTGCAATTAGCCATAGACCCCACCATTGCACCGCTTCTCCAAAATAATTCGGATGCCTCGTGTACCCCCAAAGGCCACCTTGCATAAGTCTTCCTTTATTTACAGGGTTTTGAATGAATTTCGCTAATTGAATATCTCCTATTGCTTCAAAGCAAAAACCAAAGAACCAAACTCCAATGCCTAGTATATCAAGTAAGCCAATCCCTATTTTATGACTTCTATGTACGAGTAGTACAGGTGTAAAAATGATAAATAAAAAAAATCCTTGCAAAAGATATACTTGAAAGTAAGAACGAAGATAAACCCATTTGCCCCATTCTTGTCGCCATGCAAAATACCGATAATCTTCTTTTTTTTTCTTATTCCTCTTGTGAATATACCATGCAAGACGTAAGCCCCAAATACTCACCAAAATCCCCACAAGAAAACCTCGTGTACTTTGTTCTTCCGAAAGAATAAACGACACCCATGCCATAAGCACAAAACCTAAGCCCCATGCCACATCAGCCACATCGTTTCTTTTTTTAATCAAAGAAATTAGAAACCATAAATTACTATAGGCAAACAATACTAAAACAAGTATCGTAAAGATATTCATAAAGAAAGTGTGTTCAAAAAAATTTATTCGCAACAAAATAAGTTACTATAGATACAGAAGCCGCCAACACTGCACCCCAAACTAGATCTACTAAAGTTACTAGAAGTGGCCAATCTTTAGCAACTGCTAAATTTGTTAGATCATACGTCGCGTAACAAACAAAGCCAAAAAATGCACCAAAGAGAAGGGCATGGGTCCATAAACTTTTTTCTACTGCAGGTACTATAACAAAAGTGACTAATCCTGCTATGAATATAAGATAAAAAATAACTGCCGCGATCCAGTTGACGTCCGGCTTCAAAAGCATCCCTATCTGCGAACGATAAAAACCTCTAGCCACAAAGCCAAGCCAAATCATATCAAAGGCAAAAAAAACTGATAAAGCAATCAAATAAAGTTTAATAAACATATAACTATAAGATAAGTACTGTCATCGTATTTTTTGCATATACAATTTTTTATTTTTTATCTACTTATTCGAAAAATCTGAATGTTATAGTCATTCAAATATTTTTTTAATTTTTCTGATAACAACTTTCGTACAATTTACAATTTTTATATTAAATAAGAATAATTTCGCCCCTTAAAGCTGCAGAACTAGCATTTACAACTTTTACACTAAAAGTCTTTCCTAACCATGACTTCTTGTCTTTTGCTATTATTGATGGGTAATTTGGTGGTGGGAATATAAAAACCTTTCCTGAATCTGCTCGACCCATAAGCTCGTCTTTATTCTTTCGACTAAAGCTTTCCACTAGAACATCAAATTTCTTACCAAGTAAACTTTCATTTATCTCTTTAGAAATTTCTCTTTGCAATTGAATCAATGTATCTAGTCTTTTTAATTTTACAACTTCAGGAATATCATCATCCAAATATTTTTTAGCAGAAGTCATTTCCCTTTCTGAATAGTGAAACATGTAAGCCATATCAAAGCGAACTTTTCTCACCAAATCAAGAGTTTGCTCAAAATCCTTCTCACTCTCTTGACAAAAACCAACTATGATATCTGTAGTAAGACCTAATTCTGGAATTTTATTTCTCATTTTATCCACAAGAGTCATATACTCCTCTCTTGTATAATCTCGTTTCATTCGTTTCAAAACTTCATTAGAACCCGACTGTAAAGGAAGATGTATCTGTGAACAAAAACGCTTTTCTCTATGTATTAAATCTAACAAATCTTCTGGAAAATCGTGAGGATGGGGGGAGGTAAAACGTATTCTTTCAATTGAAGTTTCATCTAAAATTTTCTGTACCAAGTCTTTAAAGTTATATTTCTCATGCTTATAAGAGTTTACATTTTGACCCAAGAGCGTCACTTCTTTAACATCATATTTACTAATTAAATTCTGAAGCTCTTGAATGATAGAGTTTGGCTCCCGACTTCTCTCCCTACCTCGAGTAAACGGGACAACGCAAAAAGAACAAAAATTATCACAACCTCGCATAATTGTAATAAAAGCTAGCTTACCATTTACAACTTCTGCTTGGAGATCCTGGTACGTTTCATGACGAGAAAGGTGTGTAAGATTCCAAGAGCTAGCCCTTGAAATGGAATGGGTATAACTTTCTCTAATGTCTTTTATCAATTCTGGTAGCTTTTTATAATTATCTGGGCCCACAATAAAATCGATGGGGAGGCCCATTGCAAAAAGATCATCTCCTAAATTTTGAGCCATGCACCCTAATATCCCTACAAGTAATTTAGGATTTTTTCTTTTGAGGGGTAAAAAATTTTGTAAGCGATGATAAATTTTTTCATGCGCTTTCTCGCGAATAGCACAAGTATTTATGAGTATGAGATCCGCCCCATCTATGCTTTCTTTTTTGTGAAAGGAATTTGCTTCTAGAATACTACTCACCAAACCAGAGTCATATTCATTCATCTGACAACCATATGTTTCTATATAGTAAAAACTTTCTTGTTCATTCTTATAACTATGCCTATCTATTTTTGGGGATAGCTCTATAATTGTGTTTAGATTTTGTTTTTCTTGGGTAAGACTCATTCATCTTAATTTTAATTTTAAGTACAGATATGCAAATCAATTTTATAGTTTTATATGTAAGAATACATTAAAACAGTTTCAAAAAATTCTTAGGGATTGCTCAAATGAAAAAATGTGCGCCCAGGAAGATTCGAACTCCCGACCTTCTGATCCGTAGTCAGACGCTCTATCCAGCTGAGCCATGGGCGCTTCTTTATTGACCAACTTTTTTCATTTGCTCTATATAAAAAGTAATTTAAAGAACAAAAAAAGAAAGTATACCTATAGCATTTTGCTAAATCCTTAGTCAATTCTTATCCATTGCTTCTAGCTTCCGCTCGAGGGCAAGAATACGCTTTTTCAATTCAGGCAATTCTTTTATAACTACATTAGTTCTGAATAAGTCCTTTATAGGCTGAAGAGGTACCCCTCCATACGTACCAGGTTTATCTACATTTTGAGCAATCCCCGCCCTGTATAAGAAATACGTATCGTCGACGATTTCAAGATGATCTGCAACTGCCGTGTTTCCTGCCATGAGGACACGCTTACCTACTTTAGTTGAACCCCCTATTCCAGTACAAGCAACTATGATGCTATTCTCACCTATAACACAATTATGACCAATATGTACAAAATTATCAAAAATGACACCATCTTCTATTATAGTTTCACTATAGGACGCCCTATCTATAGCACAAAGTGCACCTATCACTACCCTATCACCAATGCGTACCCTACCTGTTTGAGGTATACGATAGTTGTTGCGCTTTTCATCTTGAGCAAAACCAAAACCATCACTTCCTATTACAGAACCAGCATACACTATACATTTTTTCCCTATCAAGGTTTCATAAGCCACAAAAACATTGGGGTGGAATACGGTATCTTCTCCTATTTCGCTTCCATGTTCTATTATCGTACCTGCCCCCACCCTTACCCTTTCGCCCAATTTTACATTTGAACCTATGACAACGTTAGGGCCAAGTTGTACACTTTCGGGAATTTTTGTACTTTCATGAACAACAGCACTTGGATGTATACGAGGCCAAACAGTCTGCCAATCTCTTTCTACGTATTTTTGCCTTATTAAAGCCTGAGCTACATTTACATTTGAGCTTAACAAAAAAGTAATTTGATTTTTTTGCGAAAGTTCACTTAAAACTTTAATATTTTCCTTAGCAAATTTAGCATCTAAAACAACGCATATTCCTCTTTTATCCTCTATATAAGAAATAGGTTTATTCAAATTATTACTTAAAAAACAAAGCTCTCCTTGCTTTGTTTTTTCAATAATACTTATGTTTTCTAAAACACCATCTGGGCCAATTTGCTCCAATAACATTCCCTGCTCTTTAAAGATTTGAAATAATTCTGAAATTTTTACTTTCATATATAATAAAGTTACTTAGACAAATATATTAAGTACGAATGCCATTCCTAAAAAAATACAGTACAGTACAAGTAAAATATTAGAGCCTATAAAATTTTTTAAAAATAAAATCTAAAAGGAGCAGAAATATCTAGCCTATCTGTAGTTTAAAGTATAGAAAAGTCTTACCCTACTTAAAGACTGATTCTCATTCTAACTCCTTTCCATTAAAAGGAGACCGTTGCAAAACTAGCTAATTTAGAACTTTTTTATAAAAAATCATAAAACTTCTAAGAAGTAATGAGACACTTGTCTTGAGCAAAGCGAAAGGCAATACAGTCATAGAACGCATTTTAATATATTTTAATTCAGTATTACCCTCTAACCTTTACGCGGACAAGCGAGGACAAGTGTCTCATTTCCACTATTGATCGTGGTGTTTTTTATTAGCCTTGCAATGGTCTCAAGAGTTGGAACACATTGATTAAAAAAAATAAAGATATTATATGATTAATTGTAAATTATACTTAAGGCAAGGCCAAGAAAGTTTTGTCGTCTGATCCACTACTTAAACTCTAAATCCCATCATTAAAATTATTAAATATTGCATGACCACTTACAACATAGGTCTACGATCTTAAAAATCATGTTTTTTAAATCAGCCACGTGATAAAAAAGAAAAATCCATACCAAAGGTGTTGGTAATCAATGGCAAACCCTATTGTAAAATCTAAAGCTATGCCCTCAAGTAATTCTACTTAATTCGTATACAAAGTATCTAAAGCGACCTTGCCAAAGTTAAAAATGCTTTATGAGTATCTTCTATAAGAAACGCTATTTTCTATTATGAAAGATTTAAAAATATAAAAAAGAAAGTCTACCTATACAAAATTAAATCCTTATTCTTAATCTTTTTTTTTCTTTAGGTTTTTTTCTTGAATAGGTTTTTCTAGGGCGAGAATACGCTTTTTCAATTCAGGCAATTCTTTTATAACTACATTAGTTCTAAGTAAATCTTTTATAGGCTGAAGGGGTTGCCCTCCATACGCACCAGGTTTATCTACATTTTGAACAACTGCTGCCCTATGTGCAAAATATGTATCGTCTGAAATTTGAAGATGATCTAAGACGCCCGTTTGTCCCGACATCATAACACGCTTACCTATTTTAGTCGAACCCGCGATTACGCAGCAAGCAGTTAGAATGGTATTCTCACCTATAACACAATTATGAGCAATATGTACAAAATTATCAAAAAGGACACCATCTTCTATTATAGTTTCACCATAAGACGCCCTATCTATAGCACAAAGTGAACCTATCACCACCCTATCACCAATGCGTACCCTACCTATTTGAGGTATACGATAATGATTACCCTTTTCATCCTGGGCGAAAGAAAAACCCTCAGCTCCTATTACAGAACCAGGAAAAAAAATACATTGTTTCCCTATCAAAGTTTTATAGCCCACAAAAATATTGGGGTAGAATATGGTGTCCTCTCCTATTGTGCTCCCATGCTCTATTACCGTACCTGCCCCCACCTTTACCCTTTCGCCCAATTTTACATTTGAACCTATAACAACGTTAGGGCCAAGTTGTACACTTTCGGGAATTTGTGTACTTTCATGAACAACAGCACTTGGATGTATACGAGACCAAACAGTCTGCCAATCTTCATCTACATATTTTTGTTTTATTAAAGCCTGAGATAGATTTACATTTGAACTTAATAAAAAAGTAATTTGATTTTTTTGCGAAAGTTCACTTAAAACTTTAATATTTTCCTTAGCAAATTTAGCATCTAAAACAACGCAGACTCCTCTTTTATTCTCTATATAAGAAATAGGTTTGTTCAAATTAGTATTTAAAAAACAAAGCTCATTTTTCTTTACCTCTTCTATAGAGTTTATGTCTTCCAAAACACAATCTGGACCAAGTTGCTCTGATAAAATCCCTTGCCCTTCAAACATTTGAAATAATTCTGAAATTTTCACTTTCATATACAAGAACCTTATTCTTAAATAAAATTAAAATATCTAATAAATAACCTTTATATTGATTTTGTTTCTAACAAAAGCATCCTTTTAAGGATTTTTAAATATAAAACCCAATTAAAATAAAATACAGCATAGTACAAGTAAAATATTAGGGGCTATAAAATTTTACATTAAAAATAAAATCTAAAAGGAGCGGAGGCATCTGTCCATAATTATAGCTTAAAGATATAAATTTTTCGTTTTACTTAAACTCTTAATTTCTACACCACTACTTTTTTATATGGGAGAAAGATGCGTCGATTAAGATGAACTAAGAAGAACAAAAATATTTTAGAAAAAAAGGGATTAATTGTACGTCATACTTAAGGCAAGGCCAATAAAGTCTTGTTGTGCTGACCCACTACTTAAATTTTGAACTGAAATATCATTATAAGCCCCATCGTTAAAGCCATTCAGCATTGCATTATTACCTAGAGCATAGGGTCTACGATCTTTAAAACTACGTATTTTTAGCCAATCCACGTAGTAAAAAAAAGAAACACCCATACCAAAAGTATTTGTAATCAAGCCCTCCCACCCTAGCGTAAAACCTAAACCCGTACCCTCAAGTAATCCTATTTGATCTGTATAAGGAGTATTTAAAGTAGCGTTGCCAAAGCCGGGCAATGCCTTTATTCTATTTAATAAAGTAGTATCTTCTATGGAAATTCTATTTTCTAGGCGGGAGAAAACCGCTCCCCTATACTGACAAGAAAAATAGAAATTCTTTGGCATATAATATGTAAAACCTAAACCTGCGGCATAGGAAGAGTATAGTTGTGTATTTTTAATTTGATTACTTTGAATTTCGTTATCAAAGGTATTTAAAATCGGATTTGATGAACCCACTAATTTTAAGTTTGAAGAAGTAGGAAGTATCCAAAATAAGTTAAGATGCAGAATAAAATTTTTGGTAGCTGAACGACCTATTTGTATCTCATTAGCTACTGTGATTGCCTTTGTTTGAAATTTAGTTAAACTACGATCAGGAACAGTATAGCTCATATTCATTTGACTCGGTCCTGTGAGAAATCTAAACATGAATCCTTTGTGTTCCGCCTCAGTTTTTTCTTGGGCAAAAAGATGTACAGAATGAATATTAAAAATTAAAAATAAAACCCAAATAAAAATACATTTAAAGTAAAAAGAAATGTTCATAAATTTTCTCATAACAAAACTAAAAAATCATAGACTATCTTGTTCTAAAATATACGGATTATATTCTACTATAGCACTCATTTATGAAGTTTCTTTTAGTTTTTGTTTTTGTTTACGTATAAGTTTTCTTAACTCATCTGTTTGACCACTCATATTTTTAATTTTTTCTTTGTCAAACGTATGGGTGAGCTGATTTAAAGTTTCCATAAAGTTTTTTTTGTTGCTAGCTTTTTTCACAGGCCAAAAGGCAAAATCAGTATTTTTGAGTAAGTAGCCTAGTTTTTCTAGATAACCCAAAGTTTCAATATTAGCTTTTTGACCTTGGCGTTCCTCCATTTTTTGAGCATGCCATATACGTATGCGATTAGCTACATTTGCATCTTCTATTTTCTCAAGTAATTGCACATTCGAATCTGAAAGCCCTAGAATGAGTAAAAGGCCTGATACATCCACGACTTGTAAAAACTTCCCGCCACCAGCATCCAGAGGAATTTTTGCTAGCACTTGTATTATTTCATTGTCTACATGACTTGATGATAAACTCCTATTAAAGCCAAAAACTTTCTTAAAATAACTTCCTCCAATATATATAAAGAAAATAAGTAGAAAAATAAAAATCATAAACTTAATAATAACATGTATTAAGCTAGGGGCCTTATTTAAGGTAGAATTTGCTTCAGTTTGTGAATTGACTTGAGAATTAGCTTGAGGCAAACCACCTTCTCCTCCTTTCTCATTTGTTTGTTGGTCTACTAGTTTTCCTGTATTATTTTTTTTGGGAGCTTGGTACGAATGTATGGCTTGAAGCCAATCTTTACTAAGGGCATCTTCACTTGTTCTAGGCTGTTCAGAATTTGTGTTTTTTTTTACTAAGCCTTCTTGGCCTGTGTTTTCAGGGAGAGGAGGCTCCCCACTTTTAGGATAACCCCAGAGAATTGAAATTGATAAAAAGTATACAAAGAAAAAGTATTTTGGTAGAGGCATCTTCTTTAAGAAAGCTTCTTATTTTTCTTCTCTATATAAGAAAAGTAAAAAACATCCCTATTCATGAGGCTTCAAACTTATTTTAACTTACTTCAGAATTGCTTCAAGAAAACTCTAAGAAAATTTGAAGAAGGTTTAAAGAAGAATATTTTTAATTTGTCTCTGTTATATTTTTATATAAAACCCTTGCTTCATCAAAGTCTGGTTTTTGTTCAATGGCTTTCTTTAAAAAACGCAAGGAACGTTCAGGCCTTTGAATGTTATGATATACTAAGGCTAGATTATAAAGGGCATAATGTCTCTTGCTTGAGTCGGTCAGTCGCACTGCTCTAAGAAACCATTTTATAGATTCGTTGTAATGTCCTATCTTTAATAGCAAGGCCCCATAGTCGTTGTAGAGATCTCCATTCGCAGGGTTTTGCATAATTGCCTTACGAAAATAACGAAGGGCTCTTTTTTCTTGCATATCAATAGTACCATAAAACCAACCAAGACAACCATAGGTGATTTCAGAGGGTTCTATTTCAGCAGATTTTAATAAACAATATTCTGCAACATCCGTATTCCCATTTTGGAGTGCCTTGATTCCAAGGTCATAAAAGTCTTTTGCTTCTTCATTCACAATTTAGAATTTCGGAAGAATTGATATTTATAAATGCAATATTTCTATATCTTATTTGAATTTTATTTTAGTTGCCTTTTTATTTATCCCGCTACTTGGACTTCCCTTTCTATTCTACTTGCAAATAAAGCATAAAATCAAAATATTACCACCCCACCCATACTTCACAAATGAAACTTTTAGAAGCTAAGAAAATTTGAATATGTACTCTTATAAACTTTACTAAAAAAAATACTTACAAATAAATAGACCTAAGATCTAGGTTGCTTGAGAAGCGTAACTTTTTGAAAGAAACACTATTTTTCTACCAAAGTCTTCTTTAAGAGTATAGAACTCATCCCAAAAACAGAAGGTTTCAAATGCTAAAAAGAAAATACACCTTTTGGGGCATACTCACACCCTTATTTATAATTTGCCTAATCTATCAGTACAGCTTTGAAGCAAGAAACTTTGAAAAAATTTGTAAGACCATTATTTCAAAATATACAGGTGGGGAACTAGAGCTAGAAGTTAAAAAAGCTAGTCTCTTTTATGGCTTTGAAATTGAAAATTTAAAGCTAAGCATAAAAAAAACAAAGCAAGAGGTCTTATTTTTTAGATATGGTCGACTTGCCACCTTTCTACCTGCCCTGCTTATAGGTGAGCTTAGTATACGAGAGCTCACATTACGCGACGCCCGCTTACATCTAAATAGGGTGCGGGGGAGATGGGATTGGAGTCAAATTTTTGTACCCAACTACATAGATCCTAAAAAAGAAGAATGGGATGGTAACCTTACTGAAGCCATGGACAGCATACCTATGTTTTTACCTATTCGCGTACATGCAAAGATAGATATTTATAATTTTGCCTATTACATGGATATGGATGAAATGCATTTTCCATCAGACACCAAACATAAGAATTTTATATTTGGCCTTAAAGTGGAAGGCTTTGACCTACACCTTACCCTACTCACTAAGACTTTTAGAAAATTGTCACTTAGCTTAAACATGGCGGATATTTTTGATACCCTTATACTAGCAATAAACCCCAAGCAAAAAATGTTTGTGTCCTATAAAATGGATTCAGAGTTTCAAGGTTTCCCTATTTTTAAATTATTTATCTATAAAGATCTAAGTCATGGAAACTTGGAATTTCAATCTCGACTTTTACTTGATCTAAATGGGGGAAAGCTCATCACCCCTGCTAATAAAATAACAAACTATCACCTAAAATTATTTTATGATATATTTTATGAACCTCAAAGTGAGCGACTTGTAATTAAAAATTTCAACATAATTGATAAAGCAAAACCTGATATGTACTGGATAAATTTCAAAGCTGTAGGTTATAACTTTGATAAAGAATATAGAAGCATGGAATTAGAAATGCAAAAAAGTCGTGTAGACCTTAGCTTGATAGGTAAGTTAGTTTCTGATTTTGCCTCATTAAAAAAACCGCCCTTTGGGGGCATCATAAACTTCGACACACTCAAACTTTTTGGAAATTTTGGTAAATTAGATTTAGAAGCAAAAATAAGTGGACGTGAGTTTTATTACACAAGTGAAGCAAAGCAAGAAAATGTATCCTCCTTTGAAATGGAGCTAAACGCTCTTGCAAATTTTTATAAACTCATTCCCATAGAAAAAAAACCTATCGATTACAAAGAAGACACCTCGCTTGCTTTTTATTTGTTTCATAAATTACTCCTAAAGCGCTTTATTTGGGAACATGATAAAATTTCACTCAATGCAAGTGCTGAAATTTTACCCGAAAAAGGAATAAATGCTCAAATTACACTGAATCGCTATGCTTTGAATTATTTTTTAGACGATGATATTTTAGGAAATCTCAAAGGGAATTTAAATCTTCGAGCATCAAATAATTATAATCATATAAATTTTGATTTAAAAGGTACAGTTGAACAAGCCAGCTATATCATTTCAAAGTCCAAGGCAAAAAATAGTTTAGTCGTCATTGATGCTCAAGGATTATTAAACACTCAAAAAAATCTCATCCTTAATTTTAATCGCTTAAACCTTAAGGCTCACACCGAAAATGGTAAGCCTTTTGCAACGCTTGATGTACTCAATTCCGTACTAAATCTTGATAGAGGAAAACAAGATGCTAAACTAGGACAAATAAAGCTATTATTGAAGGGAGATGAGTTTTTCAATTCCTTACCAAAATATATTCAAAAAAAATATAAGTTATTTAAAATTTATGTTACAGGTGCGGGAAATGAACTTATAACCTTAACCAGTCCAAACCTCTCCCTTTATCATGCCCCCACTGAAACATCTCTTCGTGGCATGGGCCTATTGAAAATTCCAGCCTTAAATTTAGACGATTTAAATTTTTCGTATGACATAAATTTTAAACCTCAATCTATTTTATTTCGCAAGGCAGAGCTTTTTGCCCTAAAACAAAGTTTAAAAGGAAACCTTGCGGGCAGCATTATAAAAAAAGCAGGAGAGTGGGAATCAAACCTAGAAATGGAGTTAAAGATTAATAATAAAAATTTAACGCGTATACATGAAAATCTCTCCTTTCAAGGAAACTTAAACGTAAAAGGTAAATTGGATAAAAAATATTTAGAAGCCTATTTTAACATGAATTATGTAAATATGGAAATTTTTACAGGCAAATGTGAAAATATAGATTCTATTGAATGCAAATCCTATTTTATAAATGATTTAGAATTGAATCATTTTAACATTAAGCATGAACTTAAGCCTAGCTATAAATATCTATCCCAAGAATCTAGTCATAACTATATAAATAATAATAATAATAATAATAATTATAACTTCAAAATCCGCAGCCTTTCTGCCTCGCACACTCCTAGGGGTATTTATATAGGTAAGGACCGCCAAAATCAAAAAAACCTATGGTACTATGTGGGTAAGCCCAATAGCAAAGAAAAGGGGTTTCAAGCTACCTTAATTTATAAAAATAATTCCCTCTTAATTCCCATCCTTAGCTTAAAACAATATCGCATAGACGAGAAAGAAAAAAATAAATGGCTTCATAATGGGAGCATATATGCACAAAATTCTTTTATTGATTTTTATAATTTAGACAGTAAACTGATTCAAGCAAAATTGCAACTTAAAGTATCAGAATTCAATTTAGAACAATACTTACCTGCCTCGCGAATAGATTATAATGGTATTGTATCAACAGATATGAAGGCATATATCAATGGCTTTCATGGAAATATCGTTGATAATATGTACGGGGAGATATTTATACATCATCTTAGCCCTGAATTTGCAGGATTTATTACACGATTTTTTATGCCCGCTCAAATTATGGCCTTTATGGTTCGAAGTTTTCTTGAAATTCCAACCATACACGTTAGATTCAAAAAAGGGTTATTTTTCACAAAGATAGGTATAGAGAGGTCGAGAATTATTCCAGGAATACTCTTTAGTTCGAAAAATAATGAATTTAGGCAAGACAGGATTCCCTTTACAGAATTTGTGAAGATATTTAGAAGTGAAATTAAAAATTTTAATTCTGCAATAGAGCAATACCAAACATTAAGAAAAAAGTAAAAAATTAACTCACACCCATTTAATACTACAACCCATACTGGGGTATACTTTCCTAGGATGCACTTCCACCCCCACTAGTTTCCCTTTAATAGCATCTTGAATGAAAAGATCCATGCTATTTTCCTTAACTTTTTGCGGTTCTTTCCAATTGTCATTGAAACGACCATGATAAAATAATTTAAAATCTCCCTTCAGGTCATCATTTCTAAATAAAAAGGGATCTGGGGTGCAAACTGCATTGTAGAGCTTAGCTACACTTTGATCTTCATCAAATAGATAAGGAAAATTTAGATTTTGGGAAACATATGTTCTTTTCATTTCTTCAAAAGAGTCGTCTGGATAGTTAGGATTGTTATTGGGATTGATAGCAATCACTTGTAGTTTATTATTTTGATATTTTTTTTGTAGTTCAATCAAAATGGGCCATGCTACTTTCGCATAGGGGCAATGATTACATGTAAAAACAATAAGTAAAAGTTTTGATGAAATAAAATCTTCACTTCTCAAATAGAAGCCATCATAATTTTGCAATCGGAAAGGAGGGAGGGCTTCTCCTTGGGGCATTGTTTTTGATTCGAGTAGGGCCATACGCAATTATCCTGAAAAAATATTTTTAAAAATAAATTATTTTAGTAACTTTTTTTAGAAAAACCCGATACTTTTCATGAGCGGACCTCACATAAAAAATCCCGAGCCCTATTAGGGCTCGGGTTAGATCAACCCCTTGCTTAAAAGGTTTTATTGTTTAATTGTGAGGTTCGTTCTGTTTTATTATTGTAATAAATGCAGAACTGCATTTGGTCTCACTCCCGCTTGAGCTAGCATAGCTACTGAAGTTTGAGCTAAGATTTGTTTGGTGGTAAGTCGCACCACCTCTTCGGCCATATCCGTGTCACGAATACGACTTTCAGAAGCTTGCACATTTTCATAGGCATTTAACAAACCCCTTGCTGTATGTTCCAAACGATTCTGATAGGCCCCAAGATTCGCCCTATTCGTAATTAAAACGTCTAGCGCATAATCGGCACGACCTATGGTTTCATTTGCACTTGCCGGAGTTGAAATAGAAACGCCACTCCCATCTTGCGAACGAAGGCTAAGAGCCCTTGATGTCATAGTTGAGATATAAATCCTCTCGCGCTGATTCGCATTAGGCCCCATATGAAACCACATCGAACCAACTTTTGAAGTTCTACTAAACTCCCCTTGCAACATCTTAAAGCGATTAAACTCCGCCTGCGATGAGATACGATCTACCTCATTTACCAATTGAGATACCTCTACCTGTATCAATTGACGATCCTTGGCTGAATAGATACCATTTGAAGATTGTATAGCCAATACTCTGATTCTTTGAATGACCTCAGATACTTGACTCATAAAACCTTCGGTAGTTTGTATAAAACTCAAACCATCCTCGGTATTTCTTTCTGCCTGACGCAAACCCTGTATTTGGGTTCTCATCTTTTCTGATACAGCTAGCCCGGAAGGGTCATCTCCTGCACGGTTAATCCGCATACCAGAAGATAACTTCGCCATAGAGCTATCTACATCCCACTGACTAAACTTTAATACGCGATGGGCATTTATCGCGCTTATATTGTGATTGATAATCATCTCATTCTCCTTGTGTTTCCACAATTCTCTTTTTGAGAATGGAGAAAGCTCAGCTACATCACCAATGGAAAATACGGAGTCCGTAAAATCCTTAAAGGAATATAGTCTTACTTCCTCCCGCTGTACTGCACAATAGGCAATACAGAGAGAAAAAATAAGAAAGAATGAGGCCCTACGCACAAAACGTAAGACTAAAAATTTCATATATGGGTGGGGAAGGGGGACTCTTAGATAATTTGATTTAGAGCCACTCCACCTAGATTTAAAATAAAAAATCCCGCTGTTACCCCTTAGAAGGAAAACCAGCGGGATTTTTACACAAAAAAAGGAAATTATTTTTAAAGCACTAGTTAGCTTTAGATAAGCATGACTAATCAAAAATATTTCCATTAATCGTAATTGAAACTACCGCAATAGTTGCAATACGGATTGAGGACGTAAATTGGCTTGAGCCAACATTGAAGTACCAGTTTGAACCAAAATTTGGTTTTTGGTAAAAAATGTTGTTTCTTCAGCCATATCCGCATCACGTATGCGACTCTCAGAAGCTTGGGTATTCTCATACGCTACAAAAAGCTCTTTTGCAGTATGCTCAAGCCTGTTGTAATACGCACCAAGATCTGCCCTTTGCTTACCGATTTGATTGATTGCTAGGTCTATTATACCCAAAGTATCATTCGCAAATTCAGGAGTAGATATAGTTACAATTGTTCCATCAGGACGTTGTAAACCCAAAGAAAGGGCTGTCATTGTTTGAATGAAAGCTCGTATTCTTTGATGTTGATTAGGACCAATGTGAAACCACATAGAAGCAATACGCGAACCACGAGCAAAGTGACCTTGAAGCAAGGGCATTTTATTAAACTCTGCTTGAGATGCTATGCGATTTACTTCCGCTACTAGTTGAGAAACCTCAACTTGAATCAACTGACGATCTTGAGGAGAATAAATACCATTCGAAGATTGAATAGCAAGTACCCTAACTCTATGAAGTATGTCTGTAACCCCTTGAAGATAGCCTTCAGTGGTTTGGATCATACTCATACCATCCTCAGTATTACGCTCTGCTTGGCGTAAACCATGGATTTGAGCACGCATCTTTTCAGAAACGGCTAGACCAGAAGCATCATCTCCTGCACGGTTAATCCGCATACCAGAAGAAAGTTTCTCCATATTTTTTGAAACTTCCCAATGTTGGAATTTCAAAACGCGATTGGAGTCAATCGCTGAAAGGTTGTGATTTATAATCATTCGTATTTCCTCCTTGAAAACGAAACTGAAACTAAAACCTAAGGCCTACATTTTTACATACAGACCTTCGCTATAAAGCCCTACCCAGACCCAAAATCCTTTTTAGGTCCTATCTCTATTCATCTATCTATATAAACCAATATATAGATAGAAAAACTGGTACAAACTTAAAACTAGGGTATTTATACCCGTATATGAAGTTTCGGGATTTTAGGGCTAAGACTTTATGTCGTAAGAGGAAAAATATACATATTTTTCTATTTTCAGCAAAAAATGGAAGCTTCCTCTTTAGGAGGAAACTTTAGCATTATCCTTGTTCATGCCCTATAATTATTAGGGAATTTTACCCTAAAACGAAAGTGTCAAAGCTTTTCCTAAAATCTCCGCGTCTAAAACAAAAATCCCCAAGCCAGATGATTTATCTGACTTGGGGATTAATCTCAATCTCCTGTATTCAGACAGGAAAAATCTATTTATAGAAACTATACTATGATATTCCTAATCTAAATTAGGTCCGTCCAGTAGAGTCTGTGTGCAAGCTAAACCATTCCAAGTATAAAGTTTTGGATACTTACCTTGAACAAGTTTAAAGCAACTTCCAAGAAGGGCGGGATAGTTTCCTGTAGTCGATTTCATCTCGGCTGTAGTGAGACCAAACTCGCTAGATGAATCATCAGAAGTAGCTATGCCTGTTGTCGTCTTATCCCAATAGCTGTTTAGAATACGCTTAGACCCCATTATAGTTTCAGCCACCAAACCACCTTGCAGACTCCCATCTGCTTCAACTAAACCAGTAGCATAACTATTTTTAATAACAGCATCTACTCCCATGAAAGATTTATAGCCCACCAAGCCACCTGCGTTATTCAACCACGCTACAACATGACCTGTAGCATAGGCGTTAACAACACTACTATCTTGTTGAATCCCCACCAAACCACCTACATCTCGATTTCCCTGGACATTACTTGTGGCATAACTATTGGTGATATCGCTATGAGCTTCAAGTCCTACCAAGCCTCCTATAGCTTCAGAAGGCGAAAATGCAACAACATCACCTGTAGCATAGCTATTAGTGATATGAGCATTTCTTTGAGACCCAACCAAGCCACCTACTGCCTGAAAAAGGTTTCCATGTAAATTTTCTACTGTAACAGAGGCAGTAGAAGAGCAATGATCGATACTAGAAGCATCTTGATGGCCCACCAAACCACCTACGAAATCACCATAACCTATGATAGTTCCACTAACACGGCTATTTGTGATTCTAGCCCCTTCTACTTGTTGAGCTACTAAACCTGCTACGTACGATTTCCCTCTAACCCAAACTTCTTCTAAGTTCATTTGATTTAGCAAAGCTGATGAACTTCTAATATGTGAAAAAAGAGCTACCTCATCACTAGAAGGTCTATTCACATATAAAGCACGAATCGCAAAACCATTTCCATCGAAAATAGCAGAAAAATTAGCTATAGGCTCCCAACCTTCTTTCGAAACAAATTTTGCTCCCGTATCATTACGGCCCCATTTAGTATTTGTAAAGTCTATATTCGCAGCTAACTCATAACCACGACAAACACCATTAGGACAACCTTCTGATGAACCCTCATCACTAGCACTTGTTTTATAGCTAGTGCCCGTAAGATTGTATCTTACATTATTGAGTTGCTCTGCAGAGGAAATCTCTATTAGCCCATTTCCATCTCTATCCACCGTGTTATCTAAATTAGGTCCGTCCAGTAGAGTCTGTGTGCAAGCTAAACCATTCCAAGTATAAAGTTTTGGATACTTACCTTGAACAAGTTTAAAGCAACTTCCAAGAAGGGCGGGATAGTTTCCTGTAGTCGATTTCATCTCGGCTGTAGTGAGACCAAACTCGCTAGATGAGTCATCAGAAGTAGCTATGCCTGTTGTCGTCTTATCCCAATAGCTGTTTAGAATACGCTTAGACCCCATTATAGTTTCAGCCACCAAACCACCTTGCAGACTCCCATCTGCTTCAACTAAACCAGTAGCATAACTATTTTTAATAACAGCATCTACTCCCATGAAAGATTTATAGCCCACCAAGCCACCTGCGTTATTCAACCACGCTACAACATGACCTGTAGCATAGGCGTTAACAACACTACTATCTTGTTGAATCCCCACCAAACCACCTACATCTCGATTTCCCTGGACATTACTTGTGGCATAACTATTGGTGATATCGCTATGAGCTTCAAGTCCTACCAAGCCTCCTATAGCTTCAGAAGGCGAAAATGCAACAACATCACCTGTAGCATAGCTATTAGTGATATGAGCATTTCTTTGAGACCCAACCAAGCCACCTACTGCCTGAAAAAGGTTTCCATGTAAATTTTCTACTGTAACAGAGGCAGTAGAAGAGCAATGATCGATACTAGAAGCATCTTGATGGCCCACCAAACCACCTACGAAATCACCATAACCTATGATAGTTCCACTAACACGGCTATTTGTGATTCTAGCCCCTTCTACTTGTTGAGCTACTAAACCTGCTACGTACGATTTCCCTCTAACCCAAACTTCTTCTAAGTTCATTTGATTTAGCAAAGCTGATGAACTTCTAATATGTGAAAAAAGAGCTACCTCATCACTAGAAGGTCTATTCACATATAAAGCACGAATCGCAAAACCATTTCCATCGAAAATAGCAGAAAAATTAGCTATAGGCTCCCAACCTTCTTTCGAAACAAATTTTGCTCCCGTATCATTACGGCCCCATTTAGTATTTGTAAAGTCTATATTCGCAGCTAACTCATAACCACGACAAACACCATTAGGACAACCTTCTGATGAACCCTCATCACTAGCACTTGTTTTATAGCTAGTGCCCGTAAGATTGTATCTTACATTATTGAGTTGCTCTGCAGAGGAAATCTCTATTAGCCCATTTCCATCTCTATCCACACTTGAAGATGAAAGCAAAGAGCTAAAGAATCCTTTAGCTTTGCCTTCAAGGCCATTATTGTTATTTTCAGCTTCATTAAGGCTTCCAGTACATTGTACAAAAAGACTCAAAGCTAAAAACAACATCGATAGACTAGCTATCTTAGTTTTTAAAGAAGATATAAGTTGCGTCTTATAGCCTTCTTTTGTTTTTTCTATTTTCATAAACTTTTCTCCATTTTAAGTATTAATGTTCTTTGATGTAGGGGTAATTTCCCTTCTATCTCTATATCATAGAATTTTTGTTCCCAAGCTTCTATTTCTATACTAAAAACTTTTGAAGCACCCTTTCAAGAGCTTCACAAAAATAATTTTATTTTAGAAATATTTTTTGAAATTCGCACTTCCTTAATAAAGATAACTAAGCTTCCAGAAAGATTACCATTCCTATAGCAAAAAACTTTACACTCTAAACTCAAAGAGGCGCATTGTGTCGATATCTCCACCCATGCATCAAAAAGAAATTTTAGAGTATGTCCATAAATATAAATGGGGGCGGGGAGTATATAAAAAAACTTACTACACCAACACTATATATAAATAAAAATCCTCTGAACTCCAGCTCTTTACCCTAAATCCAGCTTAAAAAGTATTTTTGATAAGGGATAGAGCTATCAAACAAAGGAGTAGCCATCGGAGGCCTAAAAGCCCATGTCTCAAACTTTTGATAGTGTTGCTTCTGGCAAGATGACACAAGCTAGGCTTTTTTGTGATACATATATATATATATACAAGAAAACAAAATAAACGAACATGGGATATATGGAAAATGAAAAAAAGGGAAAATGTCCCATACTTCACGGTGCAAATACACAAAGTAGTCAAACTACAATGAACTGGTGGCCTAAAGCCTTAAATTTAGATATTTTGCATCAACAGGATAGGAAAACAAACCCCCTAGATGAAAATTTTAATTACGCAGAAGCATTTAAAAAATTAGATTTAGAAGCGTTAAAAAAAGACTTAATCTCACTAATGACAAATAGCCAAGAATGGTGGCCCGCTGATTGGGGGCATTATGGTGGATTGATGATTCGTATGGCTTGGCATGCTGCTGGTACATATAGAATTTTTGATGGAAGAGGTGGGGCTAATACAGGCAATCAAAGATTTGCCCCCTTAAATAGCTGGCCTGACAATGTAAATTTAGATAAGGCAAGACGTCTACTTTGGCCTATAAAGAAAAAATATGGGAATAGTATTTCATGGGCAGATCTATTCATTTTGGCAGGAAATATGGCATACAAATCCATGGGACTAAAGGTCTATGGATTTGGTGGTGGTCGAATAGACATATGGCACCCTGAAAAAGATGTTTATTGGGGCCCAGAAAAGAAATGGCTCGACGAAACTAAAAATCGATATACCTCTGTAGAACAAAGAGAAACCCTCGAGAACCCTCTAGCTGCAGTACAAATGGGATTAATTTATGTAAACCCTGAAGGAGTAGATGGGAAACCTGATCCAGTAAAAACTGCACAAGATATTCGTGTTACTTTTAAACGTATGGCTATGGACGACGAAGAAACAGTGGCACTAGTGGCAGGTGGACATACTGTTGGAAAATGTCACGGAAATGGAGATGCCTCTACACTAGGCCCAAGTCCGGAGGGTACAAATTTAGAAGAACAAAATCTAGGTTGGAAAAATTTAAAAGGGAAGGGAAATGCAGAAGATACTATATCCAGTGGATTAGAAGGGGCATGGACAACGCATCCTACTCGATGGGATAACGGATACTTCTATATGCTTTTTACGTATGAATGGGAACTGAAAAAAAGTCCTGCAGGAGCTTGGCAATGGGAGCCTATAAACATAAAAAAAGAAGACAAACCTATTGATGCCCATATCCCTAATAAGCAAAATAATCCTATTATGACAGATGCTGATATGGCAATGATAAAAGATCCCGAGTATAGAAAGATATCCGAGAAATTTTATAAAGACCCTGCATATTTTTCTGAAACTTTTGCCAAAGCTTGGTTTAAACTTACCCATCGTGATTTGGGACCAAAATCACGGTATTTGGGAGCAGATGTGCCAACTGAAGATTTAATTTGGCAAGACCCTATTCCATCTGTTAGCTATCAGTTGAGTGAAGACGAAGTCACTCAATTAAAGTCTCAAATTTTAGAACTAGGCCTAACAAGAACAGAATTGATAACTACAGCTTGGGATAGTGCAAGAACTTTTCGTTGTTCTGATTTTAGAGGTGGTGCAAATGGGGCTAGGATTAGATTATCACCTCAAAAAAACTGGGTAGGCAATGAACCTAAAAAACTGGAAAAAGTATTGCTGGCACTAGGCGACTTTCAAAAAAAATTGCAAAAGAAAATAAGCATTGCTGATCTAATCATTTTAGGAGGCTGTGCGGCCATAGAGCAAGCGGCAAAAGATGCAGGTAGCTCAATAAAAGTTCCTTTCGAAAGCGGTAGGGGCGACGCCACAATAGAAATGACTGATATAGAATCTTTTGATGTTTTGGAACCCATTCATGATGCATATAGAAATTGGCTTAAAAATGATGATATGACAACTCCAGAAGAATTAATGCTAGACAGAACTCAATTGATGGGCCTGACTGCAATTGAGATGACAGTTTTAATCGGAGGTATGCGTGTTTTGGGCACAAACTACGCCGCAACTCAACACGGTGTATTCACTGATAGGCAAGGCCTTCTAACGAATGATTTTTTTGTAAATATTACTGACATGAAAAATAGTTGGAAACCTATAGAAAATAATTTATACCATATTATCGATAAGAAAACTGGCCAAACAAAGTGGACGGCAACAAGGGTTGATTTGATATTTGGGTCTAATTCTATATTAAGAAGTTATGCAGAATTCTATGCACAAGATGATAATAAAGAAAAATTTGTTACTCATTTTGTAAACGCATGGATAAAAGTAATGAACGCTGATAGGTATGATTTAAAAACCAAGTTCAAAAAAATTTGAATACCATTAAAATAAGCCACTAGGCTCATACATAGTACCCAACAATGATATGGGACACCCTACCCTAATCTTGTCGTATATTGAATTCGGATCTCAAATCATAAAAAGTTTATTAGAATCTGTTTGTGGCTCTATAAATTTTTTGTGAGTCATTTGTAGTTTTTCAAAAATTGTATCTTGATCAAATTCTTCCACTAGGTTAGCATCATTAAAGCCTCTTTGTATACCCGGACAATCTTTTTTAGTCGCTTCAAAATCAAGGGCACTCGCAAAAACTGAAGGCCAAAAAGGAAATGTATGGCATTGCAAGGGACGCAAGGGATAAACTTTACATTTATTATCTTCATCTAGAAAATAACAAGCACCCGGGTTCTCATGAACATAGTAGCCATTGCTTGTGCGATGTATTAGTTTGCGATGAAAGATTTCCCTCTCTTTGCCTATTAGGTTCAAATAATCATAAATTTTCTCTAGCTCTTCTAAAGTAAAAAAAACACTCCCACCTCCCTTACAACAATTTCCACAACTTGTGCAACTAAAACGAAATTTTACTGAAGAACTTTTAGAGTGATTTTCATCTTTTTTTTGAGAGATTGTAGTCGTTTCCAAGACAGTCTGTATTTGTTTTTTACTTACTCCACGCATTATTTTTTCATTAAAATTTTTTTCATAATTTGTTTCACATTCTAGTTGAGTGTCTGGTATTTTTTTCATTATGTCTTATATAAATTTATTATGTATCATATTCGTAAATACTTTTAATAGTTTTTAACACAAATGAAACAAAATGCTTATGCTTAATTCCTTTTTAGGCGAAGGGATAGTTATGTATTTTGATAAAGTTGAATCTGAACTTTCAAAAGGTTCTAAATCGAATAAGCTTCTAGACAAAGATACATTTTTTGAGAATAAGTTTAAATCATATTTATTCTCAAAAAATATTTCCTCAAAACATACTAGCTCTAATGAATCTCATGTTAGTACAGTTCCTCCTTCTATAGGAGAAAAAAATCAATCCTTCATCAACGCTCTCTCCATTGCCCTCACACCTTCTCATAAAGAGATAAACGAGAATAACTTTAATACTTCGAATCAAATCGAACATAACACTATCCAAAATCATGAAGAAACAAAAAAAACAAATGATGATGAAGCAAAACTAGAGGAACATAAAGAGGATGGAGAAGAAGTTTTATCTCAAAGAATTTTGGAAAAAGAATTTTGTGAACTTCAAGAACGCCTTATGAAATTAAACTTTAACATTAAAGCCAAGAATACACAAGAAGAAGTTACAAATAAAACAGTGAAATCCAAAGAAGACGAAAATGGAAATAGTGAAAAAATAAAAAATCTTAGCTCAAATACAAAAGAAACAAGTCAACATGAAGGCCATAACACTCTTGAAAATAACAAACAAGATTTTATATATGAATTGATTAAAAAAGATTTAGAAAAAATAGGATCAGGCATTCAATTAAAGCAAAAAACAGAAAGTACTAGTCATCTTGTACAAGTGAATTGGGATAAGCAAAAATGGAGCCTACACCAAATCCCTGAATTAAAACTCAATCAAAATGAGAACTCTCATTTCAAAAAAGAAGGATTAAAAAATGAAGATGCACTCATTCCTCATTCCAAGTCTATTAAAGAAAAATTAGCTCAACGAGAGTTTTCACAATCCAAAAACTTTAATCAAGAAAGTAATCAAGACAAAAGTAAAGAAAGCTCAAACATAGGATTTCTAGGAAAAGATCATATAAGCACTTCCCGTACAATGTCTTTCAATAAAAATGAAGCTATCAAAAATGAAACGAAACAAATGTATGATGAACTAGTACAAAAGGCTAGGGTCAATATGAAAGCAGATGGTAGCTCAACAGCAAGTATAAGCATGCGACCTCAAGGATTAGGCAGAATGACTTTGAACTTAAGTATTTTTAATAATCAAGTTCATGGACAACTTGTTGTTGAGAGTAGTGAAGCAAAAAGTTTAATCGAAAATGAAATCACCATCCTTAAACATGAGCTATTTAAACAAGGTGTGGATGTAGAATTTTTTGAAATACACGTACGAGAAGGCTTTGAGTTGAATACATCTATATTGAATCAAAATGAAGAGGCACAAGAATCAAAGAATAATTATGAAACAAACCAAGAATTTTCTCAAAAATTTTCAGAACAAAAAAATGAAGCTGAAAATCATGAATTAAAAAATCAATACAAGAGTAATGCTTCAGTTTTAACACCAACTGCCGAAACAGAGGTGTATGAAAAAAACCAACTCACGAAAGATGCCTTTCTTAATAATGGGAAGATAGATATTCATATTTAATTTTTATGCCTGAACTCAATAAACTACAATCTAACTTAAATTCAGAAGTTCTTCCTAGTATTGTTACTAGCCCTCAGAGCTTACAGGAAAAGTATCTAAATCAAGATCGATCTGTAAATGTACGCCAAAAGCTAGACAGTATAGACAAATTAGAGAAAAGTGGTCTTAAAAATATTGAGGTAAGGGATAAACCTCGAGAATTAGGTAAAGATGACTTCTTAAAGATACTCGTAACTCAATTATCCTATCAAGACCCGACAGCACCTCTTCAAGATCAACAATTCATAGCTCAAATGGCACAGTTTTCTTCTCTAGAACAAATGCAAAACATGACCACAGCTTTAAATAAAATGTCAAATAGACAAGCTCAAGATATGATAGGTCGTTATGTAATGGGGAAGGATTTTGTTTCTGGGGAAAATGTGGGAGGGGTGGTGCAAGCAATATTTTACGATGATAAAAATAAAACATATCTAAAAGTAGGAGGTCGTGCGATTGCCATTGATGAACTTCAATTGATAGGCGATCCTTCCCTTATGTTGAAAGAACAAAGACAACAAAATGCAAATACTTCAAATGTAGCTAAGGCACAGAAAGAGTATGAGGCAAACGCTTCAAATTCTCAAAAAATTGAAGCGAAAGAAAAATAAATTCAGAGTAAATATCAATAAAAGATAAGGAGAAAAAAAATATGATGCGTTCACTATGGTCTGGAGTTTCAGGCATAAAAAATCACCAAACACGTATGGATGTGATTGGGCACAATGTTTCAAATGTAAATACACATGGTTTCAAATCTGAGCGGGTAAACTTTATGGATATGATTAGTCAGACGATCTCGGATGCAGCCCAACCTCAAGATACCATTGGAGGTGTAAACCCTCAACAGGTAGGTTTGGGTATGATGGTAGCTTCCATAGATAAACTAATGACACAAGGTTCTTTGCAAAACACAGGGAAAAACACCGACGTTGCAATTTCAGGTGAAGGATTCTTTGTCATAAAAGATGGGAATAAACAATTCTATACACGGGCAGGTTTTTTTGATGTAGATAGAGAAGGCTTTTATGTGCATCCCGGCACTGGGCTTAAAGTGCAAGGATGGAATTCTAAAACAGATGCCACAGGTAAACGATTCGTAAATACAAGTGCAAGTCTTGAAGATATTAAACTCCCCATGTATGCCAAACAAGGAGCAAGGGCAACAAGTGTCGTTAAGTATGAGTCAAATTTAAATGCAAGTGTACAGGCTGTTCCACCTAATGCAACAGAAGAGCAAATTCAACAATTTTTCTCAGGGAGACCAGATGAGCGTCGTGGTCATGTTACTACAATAAACATATATGATCCAGAAGGAGAAAAAAGAGAATTACGTCTCGAGTTCTACAAAGTTGATAATAACCTATGGAGGGCAAAGGCTTCGATAGAAAATGCTGAAAATGTTAGCGTAAACATAGTAGGTGCAGGGGGAGAAGATGTAGCTGTACCTGGTAATAATTCTTTTCAAGTTGGCTTTAACCCTGATGGACGCATATCTTTCGTTTCTGATGGGGCAGACACCCTCAATACAGGTCGCTTGAATGTTCAAGTAAATTTTCGTGTAGCAGGAAACCCGCAAACACAGAGTCTTAATTTAGATATGGGTGAGGCGGGGGGGATTACTGGGGTGACTCAATTTTCTTCTGACTTTACTACACGTGCAAAAGAACAAGATGGTTATGGTATGGGTTATTTAGAATCCTTTACTATAGACAATAGTGGTACTATCGTAGGGACATTTTCTAATGGAACAAAAGAAGCCCTAGCAAAGGTTGCTATGGCAACTTTTAATAATCCCGCTGGCCTAACTAAAGAAGGCGAAACAAAGTATTCTTTTTCCATGAATTCTGGGAACCCAAATATAGGTGAAGCGGGAGTGGGGGGTCGAGGAAAAATTCAAGCGGGTGTACTTGAGATGTCTAATGTTGACTTGGCTCAAGAGTTCACAGATATGATCATTACTCAACGAGGTTTTCAAGCAAATACTCGTACAATCATGACTAGTGATCAAATGCTTCAAGAGTTACTATCTCTAAAAAGATAATTTTTTAGGAAGTATCTTATCTCTCCTATACTCCATAAATATCTATGGAGTATAGGAATTTAATAAAAAGGAAAGGTGGGAGATAAAAATTATATCATTTTCAAAATAGCTTTCCAAAGAAATGCTATAAAAAATATTCTTTTTCTTTTTGGCCTAATCATATCTAAGTTATCTTTTTTACAGATAAAGAGCTTAAGACATTGTAATCAGTATAAAAGTTTTACAATAGAAGATAATCATAGATTCTTCTACACCTATATATACAAGCTTATAGAAATATCGTCGCTATAAAAAATTTAATATTTGAAAGTACTTTTTATGAATCTTTAGAACAAGAACGATTTTTTTGATAGTGATATTTCCAGTTTAAATAATGCACTATACAAAGTAAAAATCCACCAACTATAGACCTGTAATGGAAAACTGAAATCCATATCCTATCACTTAATAGCAAACTAAAGCCTATGAAAAATAAAATTAATATTAGATAATTAGAATGGTGGTGAATAAATGAATGGAATAAAGAATAAAAACCTAAACTAAAAGAAAATAAAAATAAAATCCATTCCGCTATACTCGAATCTATAAGAGAAAATATGTTCAATGGTAAAAATAAAATTAGATACGGTAAACTTAAGCAATGAACAGCACAAACAAAACCTGCTATAGAACCCCAAATATCTACATGATGCCAATGAAATAGTTTATTAAAAGTTTTGTTCATAACTATGTGATGCCATACTCTAATGCTTCAAATATTCTAAGGCTAACGCAAAAAGCATACTTGTTATATTACTTTTAAAGAAAACCAATTGCACAAAAAAATTTTAATGTAAGTATAAATACGAATCGCAAGAGCATGAATTGACATAAGTAATTTAATTTAATCTAAAGTAAATGACTATATTGTTATGAGATAAGACACCCTACATTTTCTTTCTTAACAAACACGTATTTTAAAAGTCAATATTCTATCCTTTCTTAAAATTAATACCTAGCATCTAAGCCTATATATGTTATAATTCTTAGATATGAATAAATAGGAGACTTATAAACAGCTGTAAATATAGATGTACTATGATTAATTTATATAATTCTTTTTATCCCACAGCAAAAAAACTGTTAAATAATCTCAGCAAGTGGTTGCAAGAAGCAAAAAAATTAGAAAGTTCACGAAATTTTTCTGAAGACGTTATCCCTAATGCTCGCCTCTATCCTGATATGTTAAATCTCACATTTCAAATTCGTATTGCTTGCGATACTGTGAAACTTTCTTTATGTCGCATAAGTGGGGTAGAAAATCCAGTTTTTGAAGATAATGAAAAAAATTTAGACGAGTTACTCATTCGTATTGAAAAAACTTTAAAATTTATGGAAAGCATAGCCCCTTCTTCCATCGAAGGCAAAGAATCTCATAAGATACATTATAAAACAAGAACTACTGAATATAACTGGGATGCTGAATTTTATGTAACACATCATGTTATACCTAATTTTTATTTTCATATTACTACAGCATATGCTATTCTTCGTTCCATGGGAATCGAGTTAGGAAAGAAAACCTACTTACCTTACTAAATAAACTTTTTTTATTGCTTACGCGTCTTATACAACAAATGACGAGTACGACTTGCTTCATCAAGCCCTCTGCAATTAGAGGCATAGAGGGTGTGTGATTCAATAAGCCTATAAAAAAATCTAAAATGAAACTTGAAACATTATTCAAGAAAAAATTTTATGTCGCTAGTTATAATTGTAATCAATTCTAACTAGTTGTATACGAAAAATATAGATATCAAAACTAGCTATGTTAGATTTAAAAATACTTTTAGAAGAACCCAAAAAGCTAGAAAGCATGCTAAAAGAAAGGGCTTGGGGTGAATTCAATGTTGAAAAATTACATGAAAAAATAGAAATTAATAAAAAGATAATAAAGGAATTACAAGAACATCAAACAGAAAAAAATCTACTTTCTGAAAATATAGGGACCCTCATTAAAAAAGGAAAAGATATTGAGGTAAAAGAATTAAAAGAAAAAGTAAAAAAACTTTCTGAAAAAATTGAACAAATAGAAAAAAAACACGATGAAACGCAAGCTCAATTAGATGAAATTGTATCACATCTACCCAATTGGTTAGATGCTGATGTCCCACGTGGTAATGAGGAGGCAAATGTTGTCATAAGACAATGGGGGGAAATTCCTAAGTTTTCTTTCAAACCTAAAACTCATTACGAAATTGGCGAAGCCTTGGGAGTTTTAGATTTTGAAAAAGGAGTTAAACTTGCGGGCTCTCGTTTTTATACATATTGGGGTACACTCGCAAAATTAGAGCGCACCCTCATTAGCTTCATGCTAGAATTACATACTACTCAATTTAAATATACAGAAGTTTTTGTGCCCATGCTGGTAAACGACCAAGCCATGTACACCACAGGTCAATTTCCTAAATTCAAAGGAGAATATTATACACTACTTAACGATGGTCTCAGCCTGATCCCTACTTCTGAAGTCACCTTAGTAAATCTTTTTCAAAATGAAATCATTCCCGAAGAAAAATTACCTATTGCACTAACTGCTGCGAGTTCTTGCTTCAGAAGGGAGGCAGGGGCAGCGGGGAGAGACACTAGGGGCTTAGTGCGAGTGCATCAATTTCAAAAAGTTGAGCTAGTACAATTTGTACATCCTGAAAATTCTGAGAAGGTACATTTAGAAATGGTATCTCATGCAGAAGAAGTTTTGCGTAAACTTGAATTACCTTATAGAGTTATACTCAAGGCAACAGGTGATATTGGGGCAACAGCTACAAAATCTTACGATATAGAAGTTTGGATGCCCGGACTAAACACTTGGTTAGAGATCTCTTCTATCTCAAATTGTAGAGACTACCAAGCACGTCGTGGGAAAATTAGATATAAGAGCAAAGAAAAAGGATCAAAGACTAATTTTGTCCATACCTTAAATGGCTCGGGGCTTGCGGCAGGACGCTGTATGATTGCTATTATGGAAAATTATCAAAAAGAAGATGGTAGCTTTGCATGGCCTAAGGCTCTGCTCTAAGTTCACATGAATAAAAAAGAAAAAACAAAGTACTCGTTTAAGTGATTATATAAAATTGATTTTGCAAAAATAGATAAATAGAAAATTTCTACCCAAACCCTATTCAATAAAAACATAAAACTGCATGAACACTATTAGCATAAATAAAAATTACGAGGTTGTTATAGGCCTTGAAGTTCACTGTCAATTGAAGACAAAGACAAAACTTTTTAGCACAGATTCTTACTCATATGGCGAAGCTTCAAATACACAAGTGGGACCTATCACCCTTGCCCTACCGGGTAGCTTACCTGTCTTTAATCAAGGTGTTCTTGAAATGGCGATAAGGGCTGGCCTCGCCCTTCACTGCAACATTGCAGAGTATACAAAATTTGATAGAAAACATTATTTCTATCCTGACCTCCCTAAGGCTTACCAAATTTCTCAATATGATCAACCCTATGCAACAGGAGGCTATCTGGAATTTCGTCGCAAAGATGGGAGTACATGCAAAATACATTTAACACGTATACACATGGAAGAAGATGCTGGAAAATTGATTCATACGAATAGTGGTGGTGTGGCAAGATCCTATGTTGATTTAAATAGAGCAGGTGTTCCCCTTCTGGAAATAGTAACAGAACCCGAACTACGCTCTGCTCAAGATGCTTCTGATTTTTTACAAAACCTAAGGGCCATTCTAACAGCTATTGAGGTCACAGACGGTAATATGGAAGAAGGAAGCTTGCGTTGTGATGCAAACGTTTCTGTACGTATTAATTCTACAGCCCCACTAGGAACAAGGGTAGAAGTAAAAAACTTAAACTCATTTAAAGCTGTACGTTCTGCAATAGAATATGAAATAGAAAGACAAATAGATGTCATCGAAGGTGGAGGGAAAATCATTCAGTCAACTGTGCTTTGGGATTCAGATAAAAGACAAACTATGCTTATGCGTACGAAAGAAGATGCAGAAGATTATAGATACTTCCCCGATCCTGATCTCAAACCTATACATATTAAAAAAGACCTAGTTAAAAAAATTAAAGAGACTTTACCCGAGTTACCTGAAGAAAAATTTGTACGCTACGTAAAAGTACTAGGTTTGAATGAATATGATGCAGATGTTTTGATAAAAGAAAAAGAAATTACAAAATATTTTGAAGAAGTGTACAATTATAGCAAGGATTCTAAAAAGTCTTCTAATTGGGTAAAAGACGAAGTATTAGGAATCTTAAATAAAGAACATATCCCCATCGATAACTTCCCTTGCACAGCTCAAAGATTAGGAAAGCTTATTGTTTTACTCAACGAAGGAAAGATAACTAGCCCCCTCGCTAAACAAATATTTGAGCATATCTATAAAGAAGATTTGGATCCTGATGTCATTATAGAAAAGTACAATTATAAACCTATTGAGATTGGAAATCTAGATTCTATAATTACAAAGGTATTTTCTGAGAATCAAGATAGTGTAAATAAAATCTTAGCAGGAAATGACAGAATCAAGGGTCATTTAGTTGGGCAAGTCATGAAAGCAACTCGGGGTCAGGCACCGCCACAAGAAGTCAATCAGCTCATTGATAAAAAACTTTCTACAATGAAATCATGAAGGGAACACATACGAATAGTACATCTTTAAAATTAAAAAATAATTTTTTATCTTAATTCATTTTAAATTTTTAGAATGATTATCCATATAAAACAAAATTTCAATACAAGAAAAATGGCCTCATCTTTATAATACTTTTAGAAATTAAAATGAAAAAAATATTTTCCTCTATTTACTTATTCGTATTTTTATTGTTTTCATTGCTTTCATTGGTGGCATGCCAGCCAAGTAAAACTCCCATTACCACAGCGTTAAAAGCAATGCAAAATAAGGAATATGACATTGCTTTAAAAAACTTTCAAAAAGTATTTCCTAAAGAAAAAAATAATCCTATTGTGCTATACAATCTTGGAATGCTTTTGAGTTTAAAACGTATAACAATTTTTACAGCGATTGATTTATTAAAAACAGCACTTAAAATAAACCCTGAAAATGAAACTCGCAAGCAATTAGCCTATATTTATATATCATTAGACCAAGCTGAAAAGATAGAAAAAATGCTTAGGCCTGAAAATTTAAAAATCAATGAGGCCTTTAATCTACAAATCAATCACTTAAGACAACTTTCAGATTGTCTAGTAAAACCCCTTCCAAACAAACTAAAAAAATTATCTGAGGGCAAAAATTTAGAGTCTCCCGAAGGTAGATTATACGCATTTCTATGTGAAGTGAAATTAAGTAAAACTCCTAGAGATAATGAAAAGGTTTTACAAAGTTTTATTCGTATTGAAAACGAAGAAACACAATGCGAAGGTCTCGTCTTGTGGGAAATGCTATCAAAGGATGTTCCACTCGACTTGAAAGAAAAAAGAAAAACAAGTTGTGTTGTTAAATTTTCCAAAAATTTTATTCTAAATAGAGAAAACTTATTATCAAGTACTGGGCTTGAGGAAAGTGAAACAGCAAAGATATTTCAAATCAATCCCTTTATGCCTTCAGACCCAGGGCCTGAAATACTAAAAATTCAAAGGCAAAGATATAAGGAAGAAGAAATAGAAATTAAAGAGGGAGAAAATTTAGAGAATCAAGACATACAAGACGGAACAGTTATTACACCTAATTAAATTTTTATTCTCTTTTTACATAGCAAGGCTAACCTACCTTGCTCTAAAATTACTTCCTAAGTTACTTCTTTAAGATAAGAATGGAAATCACCTCTATCTCTATTGATGCCTATAAAAATGTTTCTATTGCAAATAAAATGATTTGATTGTGTATTTCTGATTTCTAAGGGGCTTCTTGATTTTAAACTCTTATCTTGCTTAGGAGTAAGAAGATATTTTTTTGTTGCTAATTTATGTTCATTACAGATATCCTTACTGTAATCATAAAAGCGAGGTCTCATACAAATGACTATAAAATTACCTGAATTACCCTACCCTCAAAACGCACTAGAACCTGTAATCAGTGCTCGTACCCTTGAGTTTCATCACGGCAAACATCACAATGCGTACGTAACAAATTTAAACAAACTTATTGAAAATACAGATCTTCTTAATTCCTCGCTTGAGGATATAATGAAAAAAAGTGTAAACGATGCAAGTAAGGCAGGCATTTTTAATAATGCTGCACAAGTATGGAATCATACGTTTTATTGGCATAGTATGAAGCCTAGTGGTGGGGGGGAGCCAATGGGCAAGATTGCAGAAAAAATCAATAGCGATTTTGGAAGTTTTGAAAAATTTGTAGAAGAGTTTAAAACAGCAGCGACTACTCAATTTGGTAGTGGATGGGCATGGTTGGTTTTAGAAGCAAATGGGCGTTTAGCTGTTACAAAAACTGCAAATGCGGACACCCCTCTAGTACATGGGAAAAAACCTATTTTAACTATAGATGTTTGGGAACATGCGTACTACTTAGATTTTCAAAATCGTAGACCTGATTATATTTCAGTTTTTCTTGAAAAACTAGTAAACTGGGACTTTGCTAACTCTCAACTATAATTAAAATTTTTTGAATCTAAACACTTTCTTTTAAAATAAGCCGAAAATGAAGGGATGTTATCCTCTCATTTAAACACTTATTTTGAACTTTATATTGATTATCTAAACGTTGAACGGGCCTTATCTAAAAATTCCCTAAGGGCTTATAGTAAAGATACCCTTAGGTTCTTACATTATGTAGAGAAAAAGGAATTAAACCTAAATGAAATTCAAAAATACCATTTTAGGGATTACTTTAGTAATCGCTTAAAGAAAATAAAGCATTACGGTATCATTCCTCGAAGCCAAGCACGTAATATAGCAGTACTTCGAAGCTTTTTTAATTTTTTATTTAAAAGAAAATTGATACAAATGAATCCAGCAAGTTCTTTGAGTAGTCCACGCTTTAGTAAACCCCTCCCACAAATGCCTACAATGCAAGAACTTGATTCATTATTTAACATAGATAAAACTCAAAACACAACAAATAGTATAAATAAAACAATAGGTATAAGAGATAAGTGTATTTTTGAAATGATCTATAGCTCGGGCTTGCGAATTTCTGAATTGTTGAATATTACTATAGAAGAAGTAGCTCATATTCCTAAAAAACTTAAAATTAGAGGCAAAGGAGGCAAAGAACGTTTTGTGTTTTTTGGTATTCCTGCCCTTGAGGCTTTAATTCATTATTTAGAAAAACGAAATGAGCTTCAACCCTTAACAAATAAGCTTTTTGTGAATGCTAAAGGCAATGAACTAAGCGATAGGGGGGTACGGTACATTATGAAAATTTGGAGTCAAAAACTTGGCATTCAAAAAAAACTTAGCCCTCATAAATTACGCCATTCCTTTGCAACTGACTTACTAAACGCAGGGGCAGGAATTAGATACATACAAGAGATGTTAGGTCACTCAAGTATAAGTACAACACAAATGTACACTCACGTATCACGTGAAAGATTAAGGGAAACGTATAGATCCTGCCATCCTCACGCTAAAAATTAGCAGATCAAATAAAAGAAGCCTCTACCTCTTCTTTGGGGTTTTATTTCTGATTTATCATCCTTAAAATATCATCAATAAAGCTTTTATGTTCCAATAGGATACCCTGAAGCTCATTCAATCGATTTTCTTGAATGTGTCGTTTTACAAGCTCCCCCATTGCCTGACGAATCACACTATCCAAATTATTTCCATTTTGATTTTGAGATGAAGGTGTTTGCGGATGTGAATTCATAGCATTGGGTCTCCTATTTGACATTTGTCCTCTATTTTGAAGTATTTCAGTAACCTTTTGGCCACGAGCTGTTTTAGCTTGGGCCTGTCTAAGGCCTGCTATTTGGGTATCCCCTATTTTTTTGATCATTTCTTGTAGGTGTGCTGCTGAAAAATCTTCCATGGTCTTTATCTATTATCTCCTTATAATTTGCAATGTTTTATACTTATATCTCGCCAAGCCCAATGTCCCATTCCATTTGTTACAGGATCTTGAGCTTCTATAATACTAATTCGGCTAGTTTTAGATTTTAATCGCTTAAAACTCCAACTAAAATTTGCATTTGGGAGACTTTGAATATAAGTAGAGTCACAAGAAGGTAGGCCTGAGTGATCAAGCATTGGATACTTCCCTCCTTTGTCATCAAAAAGCATGGTAGCAGGGGGATATGTGCAACAAGAAGAAAGATTATTGACTCTAAAATGAAATGTTGTTACATTCTTACTATTACACATTTGCTCTAAAATTACTATACCATTGCCTGATTTTTGAGCTATACCTAAAACACAACATGGCTTCTCTTCCTTCTTTTTTAGCACAACATCTGAAGCTGAAATATTGCTTAAAAAAAATAAACTTCCAAAATCACATAAAAAGAAAAGGAGCAAATAGAAATAAAATCTAAGATACCTCCTTATCAACTTACCTAAAATAAAATTCGATAGGTACATAGTTAGCATGAACAGACTTCTCAAAGAACATACAAAGGGCTTATTTGTCATTTCATTATTTTGGATAGGGGCGGGAATATACATATACCAAAATCCTAACTCCGTTTATTCAAAGTTGTACTATTATTTTGGTCCTCAAATCACTTTACAAACTCAAAATTTCCATAAAACCTACCTCCTTTTGAAAAAAGCAGAAAACTATGTAAAAAGCAATCAAGTGGATTTAAAGATTATGCAGAAATCCTGTCAGCAAATGCCACATCCCTATAAAGGTGAGCTAAAGGAATTTGCCCCACACTGGCTAGAAAAACTTGAATACTGGAATTTACAAACGCAAGACACAAAAACAGGGGCAAGAAAATTTAATGTTGCCTCATATCCTGATTATTGGAAGAAAAAATATAAATATGTCTCATTGAGTATGCAATATGCCTTAGAGGCAAGTCGTTATGGATACGAAATACCCCTAAAAATTGTAGCACCTGAACTACACAAAAAAGAAACTTTATTGGTAGCTAAGGCTGTAGACCTTTACGCAAGGGCAATGTGTCAAGACGTTCTGGGACTTTTGACTTGGTTAGACTACACTGAATTTTTAGAAAGAACCAATTCAAAAAAAGAGCTGAGCTACAGCCCCTTCTATAAAGAAGCTTTACTCAATTCCCTAGGAACTTTTTTTGAACCTCTTTCAAATAACAATGAACTTGATCATTTATGCGATGGAAAACGTTTAAATTTAAGTTGCCTAGAGCCCATGGGTGCCATAAGACTCTTAAACAAATCTATCCGCATTTCTAATACACAACAAGCGGGACGCTATCACTTACAATTAGGGTACACATATTTTATCGCCTACCAAAGAGAGGGCTTTTCTAAACATTTTAATGAACGTAAAAACGAGCTATTAAAACAAGCGATTCACAATTTCGCAGAAGCGAGTAAAGAATATGAATTTGACCTTGAAGCAAGGAGTGCCTTAGCTGAAATTCATCTCAGGGAAAAAAAATATAGCGAGGCACTAAATGAAGTTCGCTATATGAACACAATGCGTCGCCAACCGGGCTTTTCAAACGAAAGATTTATTAATTTAGCAAAACGTGGGCTCATTGGAGCAGGTAGAATAAAAGCCCTTGATTGTATAAGCAAATATTCTACCCAACCAATAAATTCAGGAAAACTTAATTGTTTTCTATAAATTTTTACTATTTTATTTAGATTTAGAAGATTTTGTATCAGAAGAATCTTTCTCTTTAGAAGAAGCTTCCCCAGCTACACAACCACCTTTTTCACGTAAACTTTTATATTGTTTTAAGTTTTTAAGGTAATTTGTTAAATCAAATTTATCATTTTTTCTTATTGTCACATTTTGTTTGATATTACTTAACACTTGATCACTTCTTTCAGCAATCAAACGACGTTTCAATAAACCTTCTGCTACTTTCAAACAATCATCAAGGGAAAGTTGAGCCATCTTTTCAGGTTCTTTTTTACGTAAAGTCTCACAAACTTTTACTTTAGCATCTTCAGGAACAGTTGTTGATTGTATCAATTTATAATTCACATATAACTGTCCTATAGTTTGCAAACGACTTTGTTCAAGCATAGCTTGCACTTTAGGGTCTTTTAAGAAACCTTCTTTTTCTGCAACTCTAGCCACCATAACAGCATCTCTATAACGCTCATAGTGACTTGAGGGTTTTAGTGCCACACTTAATTGTGACTCCTCATCACACACCATTCTTGAAAGAAAAGTTTCATCCGCTCCTGACATACGACTAGCTAGGTCTACAGAAGTAGCATAGTAGCGTTCATAGTCTTTATCATGAACATCTTGACCGCCAATAGTTTCAATCACTTGACCTTTATCACATGAAAATATGAAAAAAGACAAGAAAAGAATAGCCATCATTGATTTATCTTTTTTTGTGAAAAAAAGGTTTTTAGACCTGTTTTTCAATTCTTTGTTTTTATTGATCATAGTTAAACTCCTCAATTTTTTGAAATTTTCTTGGAATACTCAAATCTACTCATTGAATCTATACATGAACTTAAAAAAGCACATAAATAAAAAATATAGACTTCTGAATATAATTAGAAAACTTCCGTCTAGGATTATTCAATAACTTAATTTAAAGTCAATGATTAAAATTCAATAATCTTTATTTATTTTCGTAATGATGTAGGTATAGGTTTCTTACATAAAATTGAATAGACTTTATGTAAGAAAATAAATAAAAAAGCTAGATATCATATACTTTTTGTAAGGATATAAGAATTGCTATAAAACCAAAGACAAAATCTTCGCACAAAAATAAATGCTCTATTTCATCAAAGAACTTAAAAACCGTAATGAGCCTCTATTCGTATTTGCCATGCTATGTTTAGGCTTTGCCCTACTATGCCTGCTACTCACCCAAACCAGTAATGTGAAGGTATATAAAGTAAATGCGTGGTACAAGCCCTTTAAGTTTGCATTTCCGACATTTTTTTTAGTACAGCAATGGCTTGGTACTGTCATTATTTAACTCATAATTTCAATATTCGATTTTTTAATATATCTATTATCCTCTTGTTGGGCTTTGAAATTGTATATATTTCTCTACAAGCTAGCCATGGGCAAATTTCTCACTATAATCTAAGCACACCTATTTATAGTTTTTTATACTCCTTGATGGCCCTTGCAGCAACATGTGTTACACTTTATACAGGCTATGTGGGAATTTTATTTTTTACAAGCTCCTGTTGTACTACTCTATTGCCTAGTTATTATTTATGGGGAATACGATTTGGCATCTTTATTTTTGTGATATTCTCATTTGAAGGCTTTCTAATGGGATCAAGACTTAATCATAGCGTAGGTGCTTTCAACGAAAACTCTAATTTATATATTATAGGATGGAGTACAAAAGTTGGTGACTTAAGAGTGGCTCATTTTATTGGCATGCACGCCTTACAAGTCCTACCCGTACTTTCCTTTTATCTGATTAAAAATACAAAGATGGTTTTTGTGGTAAGCTTACTGTACGTACTTCTTGCAATTTTTACATTAATCCAAGCATTGCAAGGAAAACCACTGGTAAAAGGATAAAAAAGTAAATCAAAACCTATAAAGTAAGCCTAAGACAACTCACTGTCAACGCAATAGGGATTTTGGGAAGTCAGGTGGGTGTGAACACATGAGTACGACAAGCTAATCAAACTTTTTTTTCTGCATCTATGTTTTGTAGGCGATTATGTGTTTTCATCTTCACTAAGGGCAAATCAGATATAAAAGTATTTAGAAGCACACATTTTATACCCTTGTTTTTTTAGGGATATTTTAAATCTAAGTATATAGCAATTTATCTAAGGTTCATTTACAAAAAGAAAGGTAAGGGAAAAAAAGGTCTCATCTTTTAGATTACTAGCTTATCTCTCATGTTTTTTCTAAAAAAGCAAAATCCTATGCCTGATACGAAGGCTACTTATAAACTATAGTTTGATGTGAGTTCAATTGTTGATGAAAAAGGATTTATTTATATTATTTGCTCTGTACTTTATTTTTTTTTCGTTTAGTGTAAGGGCTCAAAATCAATTAGAACCCACTGTAAAAACTGACAAAATTTTAGAAAAAATACAAGAAGAAAATGATAACGAACCTAAGGGAGAAAAAATAGAATTTGAAAATGCCGATGCGGCAGAGTACATGAAAGGTGAAGAGGGGCAAGAGGGGATAGTAAAATTATTTGGTCGCATACGTATAAAATTTCCTAACAATAGTACTATCCTAGCAAATAAAGTAATCATCGACACTAGTACTCAAGAATTCTACGCTGAAGGGAATTTGACCTTTTTGAGTCAGAATGGTTCTAGTATTAAAGCAGAGCGACTTATTTACAATCGCAACATAGGGCAAGGGGTTTTGTACAATGCAAAAGGATACAATAATCCTATACGTTTTATCGGAAAACAAATACGGATTATAGGCACAGATAGACTTTCTATAAATCATATACGTTTCACAACTAACGCCGCCTCGCCTCCCCACTATCATTTTACAGCAAGGAGCGTAGGCTTATATGATGATAAAACTTTTTTTGCGAGCAACGTTTTGTATTATGTAGGCAATGTTCCTTTAATTGGTTTACCTTTTTTATATTCAACACCAGGGGGAACAGGGATTATAACGCAACTAGGGCGAGGTGATATACAAGGTAATTTTATACAAAATACTTATAAATTTGGTGTCCCTAGTATAAATAAACGCGAAGGTGTTTTACCCAATGCCTATTCCTTCACCTTAGATGCTTACCAAAATACTGGTTATGCTCTAGGGATTCGATTTTCACGCGAAGCAGATAACTTAGACTATATCTTTGACCTAGGGTATGCAAAATTTTCACGTTATGATTACGTGGATGGAAGAGTCTCAAATCAGGTAGAAAAATGTACAGGGAATAACACAGAGAGCAATCCTACAAGTTGCAGTAGAGGTGAAGAAAAATACGATTGGAGGAAAGCAAATATTGCATTAAACAGTAAACTAAACGAACCAGAAAAAAATCATGTCAGAAATATTATGCTCTCCTATAAGAATTTTGGAAATTGGGTTTATGAGTATGAATTTGGCAGACGCTTCAACCCCACCACCACATTTTCTGCACTCTATAATACACTAAGATTGGACAATGGGCTTTTGCAACCTACTCAAGGTTGGTTTATAAGCTATGAAGAAATTTGGGATACCCTAAGTTTAAAAATTCAAGCCAAACATGATGACATTTGGATTTCAAAAAGAAATTTTCAAGATTCTGCTTATGAACCCTCTCAAGAAATACTCCCCAGCATAACCTTGAAAAAAAGTTTTATTCTAGGAAAAATTCCTTACTTTAATACAAATATAAATTGGATGCACGAAATCAATACTAGTGTTCAAAAAAGTTATACCGATTCTAAAGAATTTCTCAATTCTAGTCTTATCGAATACAAAACAAATTTTAATTTTTCCTTCCCTCTATTAAATTGGCTCTATTGGAATCCTATTGTTGGCTACGGTGCAAAAAAAAATAAACAAACAGTAAATTCAACTGATCTAGTGACTCAAGTGTCAGTAAATTATGAAGGCGAAAAAAATAGTTATCAATATCTCTATTCTGAAAACACATTCGGCATTGGAAATTTTACTACAAGCCTTATCATAACGCAACGCAACAAAGGTTCATATAAAGAAGAAAGGGCTGACATTCCCGAAATCTCAAGGCGTAATTTTAATAATAATCAAACTCTAAACGAAACCGAGTTTTATTACTATTGGTATGCCTTGCCTTATTTAAATTTCAATTTAAATACAACTTATGATCATCGAGCCTACCCTCAACCTATTTTAAATTCTCAACGTTGGCACTATCCTATTTTTAGAACAGACCTAGTACTTGATTGGTTGAATTTATTTAAAGATGATAGAGAAAACTTACTTTCAAGAAATAGAGTTTCCTTTATTCAAAATCAAATCACAAATGACTTTGTATATGATCCCGTTTTTCAGAGAGCTAATTCAAATACTTTTGGCATTAATTTTCAAATGGGTGGTTATAGCACAAAATTACTTAAGCGTCTTCGATTTTTTGAAATGGGATTATTATGGTACCATGTATATTTTAATCCAAATTTAGATTCACTACGCTACGTTTTTAAGACAGACGTACAATTACACGATTTTGTGTATTGGGAATTTGCCCTTGAGTCACGCGTAAGCGAACCTAATCGCTACCAGTCAAGTTCTGTAGATACAAACAACAACCCTAACTCTGTAAATTTTTTTCAGGATCTATGGAACGGCACAGGGCTTGCAGGAAGAGACAAGGGGCGCACAGCGGTTTTTAATATCTATGCTTTAAATACAGGCTTGATTATAGATTTACAAGATTGGGAATTTCGATTAGATTATGAGATAGAACAACGTTACATCCCACAAACAAGTGGGAATATTTTAGGTACTGTTTATTATGATAAACGAGTAAGTTTTGGTCTCAACTTTCTTCGATTTCAGTTAGGGAGAAGCCAAAAACCAAGTCGTTTTTTAATAGACCAACAAAGACCATCTTTTTAATTTTCACCCTGTGCCTTATCAACGTCTTGAAAAAATTAAACCTCTATTTTTTCTTTTTGATATTATACTTAGTTTCATTTCTACTTTTACTGCCTCTTTTCTTTATTTTTATATACTAAACCCTGAAAAAAAAGTATACATTATTTCTGATTCTGCTGGTTTATTTGCACCGGGAAAATGGTTTCCTGAATATTTAGGATTTTTTGTAACCTATTCTTTTTTATCTATTATTTATAGTATAACACAAGTCTTGTGTTTTATCTTTCTTAATCTCTATAGAGAAGAAATAGCCCTACAAGCACTAAGAGAATTTTGGGAAATCACTAAAGCCGTTTTCTTGAATTTATTCATAGTTATGTCCCTATTCTTTTTTTATAGAGGGGCCTCCTATTCACGTGCAGTTTTTTTACTTATACCCATACATAGTATCATTTTTCTTTTTCTGGGGCATCGTTTATTTTGGTATCTTACTAGTAGATATTTTAAACAAAAAAATAAGATTACCAAGGCTCTACTTATAGGCACAAACTCTGTTGCAGAAATTTTTTTTAGGAATTATGAAAAAAATAAACTTTGGGGCAATAGTTTAGAGGGAGTGATAGGCCCTGCACCAAAAAGGAATTCTATTCTTAAAAACAAGTATTTAGGCAATATAAATCTTTTAGAACCCTATATCCAAAAAATTAAACCTACGCTTATATTTTATACTGAAGCGGTGCAAACTAAGTCTTTTACAAAAGTGCAATATCTTTGCGATCAAGAAGGGATTCCTTATAGCATCTTATTTGAACCTTCACAAATTTTTTCACGCCATTCTCGTTTAGAAAATTTCTACGATCTTCCCATGCTTGTACAAAAAACCCCACTCCAAGATGGTACAAATTTATTTTATAAACGTATTTTTGATATTTTTTTTAGTCTCGTTTTTTTGATTCTACTTTTGCCTTTGTTCATTTTTATTTCATTTTTGATAAAACTAGAGGCCTTACTTCTCAATCAAGCTAAGGCCCCCATATTTTTTAGCCAAGAACGTATAGGTTTAGATCAAAAAAGCTTTCATGTATTTAAATTTAGGACAATGGTGCCCCAAATCCAAAAAAAATCTGACACAGTATGGGGTAAAAAAAATGATCCTCGTGTAACCCGTCTTGGTTCTTTTTTACGTAAATCTTCTATAGACGAATTGCCTCAATTATGGAATGTTTTTATAGGTAATATGTCCATAGTCGGGCCTAGACCTGAACGACCTTTTTTCGTTCAAAAATTTAAAACTCACTATAAAAAATATATGCAGCGTCACGCTACCAAGTCAGGTCTCACGGGCTGGGCGCAAATTCAGGGTCTTAGAGGAGATACTTCTATAGAAGAACGAGTAAGGGCGGATATTTATTATATAGAAAATTGGTCATTCTTCCTAGATTTGTTTATCATTTTAAAAACCCTCCCTGCAATGCTACGTAATCCTGGAGAATAATCTTGTTGCAATCCTTCTAATAAAAAATTTTAAGGTTTATCTTATTAATTAGGGTAGGGTTTTACCTTATAGGAAGTTCAAGTTCATTCTTTCATTCATTTATAGATAGGAGTTACTACTCTCTTTATTTATAAATGCACGAAACTATTTCAGGTAAAAATTAATTAGAAAGCTTGTAAGGTTTATTTGTTTTTACACGTCTAAACTAAGTTGCTGTGACTATGTCTTCTCAAAATTCTGAACCTCAATATCATCCTAAAACAGAATTTTATTCCATCAAAGATAAAAAAAAATCTAAATTCAGCATACTCAAAAATAATTTATATACAATGGCTGAAATAGTTCTTGAGCAAATTCTAGAATTATGTGATGCATTAGAAAACGACGACTACAATCTATGCAAAAGTATTATTACAAGTGAGGAACTCATTGATAATTTAGAAAAAGAAAATGATGATATTTCTCAAAATGCTATTTTGGATGCCATCATCTCTCGCAAGGAAATGGGTGTAGAATCCTATAATACTGAAATTTTACTCAAAGCTGACCCACTTCGTTTTGCCCTTTTTGGAATACGAGTAAATATTTATTTAGAACAAATAGGAGATGGCACGTACACTATCGCCAATACCTTTCAACTAAGAAACGTCCCGCAAAAAATTTTTAAAAATGACGACACCTTAAATCTCTCCCTTGCAAGAGTTGCAACGATTATAGGAATGGCTGTCGAAAGCTTAGTTGAAGAAAAAGAACATTTATATGGCTCTATTAAAGAAGTATCCAAAGAATTAAATCAATATACTCTTGAATTACAAAAAAAATATATAAACGAACCTTCTATTTCGAAGGGGCAATTAAAAGACATACTTACAATTTTAGAAAACATAGAAAAGATGGGGAAACTGTCAGTAAATATAGCAGAAGAACTCTTACGCCTAACTACTGGCACAGATATGCGACACGCAGAGTAAAATAAATCTAAGGATATCTACTTATTAAATAATAATAGCCTCCATATTAGGCATGTATGGCACCGCCAAGTACATCTAAGGCTGCCTCTTTGGCGACTTCTGATAAGGTAGGGTGGGCATGAAAGGTACGTGCCAAATCCTCACTACTAGCTCCAAACTCTATAGCGAGGGCAAATTCAGCAATGAGTTCGGAGGCATTGGGGCCAAAAATGAAGGCTCCTAAAATAGTATCATCATATTTACTTGCAAATATTTTCACCATCCCTTCTGATTCATTCATAGCCTTTGCCCTTGCATTAGGTTTAAACATATACTTCCCTATATTATACTCCACCCCAGCTTTATCTAATTCTTCTTGGGTACTCCCCACCCAAGCTACTTCTGGCCAGGTATAGACTATCCAAGGCATGCTTTTATAATTAATATGAGAATGTTTACCTGCTATTTTTTCAGCAAGAAATACTCCCTCTTCACTCGCCTTATGTGCAAGCATAGGACCCTCAATTACATCACCTATAGCAAAAATATTTGATACACTTGTCTGAAAACTTTTTGGATCTACAACAATACGACCCCTATTATTAATCTCAACCCCCACACTTTCACAAGACAAACTTTCTATACAAGGTTTACGTCCCACAGCAATGAGTAATTTATCTGCCTCAAGTTTTATCTTTTTGCCTTCCTTGTTTTCCAAAGATATCTCTACAGCTTTTTTTATGGAGACCGCTTCTATTAATTTATGCTCAAATAAAAACTTTAACCCTTGCTTATTCAAAGAACGTAAAACTTGGTCTCGCATTTGTTTATCTAGACTAAGCAGTATACTTGGCAGGGCCTCAACAATAGTTACATCAGAACCCAATCTAGACCAAACAGAACCTAGTTCAAGTCCTATCACTCCACCTCCTATAATTACCATATTTTTAGGAACCTGCGTCAAAGAGATAGCATGATCTGAACTAATAATATTTACCCCATCAAATTTTATATTAGGTAACTCTATTACCTGTGAGCCTGTAGCGATTACATAATTTTTAGCTCTAATTATTTCTTTTGTGTTCTCATTTTTCTTAGGGCCATTTCCATCACCATCACTCATAGCGAGGGATAAAACTACTTCTGAATTATTTCTTTGAAAGCTTCCAGTTCCCAAAAAACGAGTGATTTTATTTTTTTTGATAAGATAATCTATCCCATCAGTAAGTTCTTTTACCAAGTTAGTTTTACGTTTCATCATCTCTATTAAATCTAACTGGACATCCTTTATTTTTATTCCATGTTCTAATAAAGAAGACTTTGCCTCAGAATATTTATGAGAAGAATCAAGAAGGGCCTTAGAAGGTATGCAACCAACGTTAATACAAGTACCGCCTAGGGTATTTTTCTTTTCAATAAGGGCAACACGTAAGCCCAATTGCGAAGCTCGTATAGCACAAACATAACCACCTGGCCCACCACCCACTACCGCTAAGTCAAAAATTTCATTACTTTGCATACAATTAAACTTTTAGATACCAAGTAAAATTCTCTGAGGATCCTCGACAGCTTCCTTTACTTTCAAAAGAAAAGTCACCGCCTCTTTCCCATCAATTAAACGATGATCGTATGAAAGGGCTATATACATGATAGGGCGTATCACAATTTCATCATTTAGAACTACAGGTCTTTTCACAATATTGTGCATTCCTAAAATTCCTACTTGGGGAGGATTAAGAATAGGAGTTGAAAGCATAGAACCAAAAATACCACCATTACTAATAGTAAAGGTACCACCTTCTAAATCTTGCAACTCTATAGTACTTAATTTTACTTTTTCAGCTAAACGTGCTAATTCTTTTTCTATATCTGCAAAATTCATGCCATCTACATTTCTTAGCACAGGCACGACTAAACCCTTAGGGCCACCTACAGCAACACTAATGTCATAATAATTTTTATATACTATGTCAGTACCTCTTATCTCTGCATTCACTGAAGGTACAAATTTCAAGGCATGGATACTTGCTTTAATAAAAATTGACATAAAGCCAAGAGGTGCCCCATATTTTTCGATAAAAGCATCCTTGTATTTTTTACGTAACTCCATCGCATTCGTCATATCCACTTCATTAAAAGTTGTAAGGATAGCTGCTGTTTGCTTAGCTTGCACTAGCCTCTCTGCAATACGTTGACGAAGCCTTGACATTGGCACGATTTCTTCTCTATTTACATGACTAGTATTAGAACTTATAGTAGTTTTATGAGATAGATTGGAATTTTGATTTGTATAATTGATCACATCACTTTTCAATACTTGTCCACGCTTCCCACTACCAGTAACTTGACTAGCATCTATACCCTTATTTGCAAGCATAACTTGAGCTGATGGTAAAGGTGGGGGGGTACCTTTAGAATGACTTAGGGGTACTTCTGATTGAGATGCACTTGCTACCACTTTACTTTCCTGCTTAGGTTCTACTTTATTTTCTGTAAGCGATTGTTTAACTTCACCAACTTCTATCTCGGCAAGAAGCTCACCTATAACGACATTCGTCCCTGTAGGCTTTGCAATTTTTTTTAAAGTACCTGATGAGGGAGCAGGTACTTCCATAGTCACCTTATCTGTTTCAAGATCAACGAGTATAGCACCCGATGCGAAACTTTGACCTTCTTGAATCCGCCACCCCGCCACTGTTGCAGAGGTAATAGATTCTCCCATTTGTGGCACATTAATTTGAATATATTTTGACATATAAATCTCTTTTGAATTGAAGCAATGTTTTAAAAAATTTCACTCATATCTTACTCATCTCCGTCTGTAAGAAGCCTTTTGATTTGAACCTCCTACTTTGTGAGTACGACACCTGAATAAAAACAATTCTTTGTTTTTATATCTCCTTTTAGAAACATTAAAACTGAACGTAGTATAAACCTATCTTTATTTTTGAAATTAAAATGTAAACTCTTATCTCCACTTAAAGTTTTTTATCTTTTCATAATACAATATGCAAGGAGAAGCAATGAATATTGAAGAATAAGTACCCATAACTATCCCAAAAGTTAATACTAAACCAAAGTCTTTTAACGATTTCTCACCACCAAGTAGCATCGCAAGAACAGATAGTAAAGTAAGGAGGGCTGTTACAACCGTACGAGATAGGGTCTGCGTAATAGAAAGGTCAATAATACTATTTGATATCATATTGCCTCTATCTTCCATATTTAACCTTATACGATCAAAAACAACAATAGTATCATTTGTTGAATAACCGAGCAGAGTGAGTATGGCAGCTATAACAGGAATACTGGGCTCTATTTGTGCAACACCAACAAAAGCAATAGATAAAAATAAGTCATGCACTAAGGCAATACAGGCTCCAAAAGCAAAAGCTATATTAAAACGAAAGGTTAAATAAATCAAAAGAGACACAAGGGTATAAATAACAATACGCAATGATATACTAAATAAATTAGAACCATAACTAGCTGCAATGGTCTCACTAGAAATAATGCTCTCCTTGGTAAGGGAAAAGGCTTCATAAAGAAGTTTATCTGCTATAGCTGAAGTCACTCTATAATTATCCCTTTCTTGCGATGTTACAGGAATACTATTAGCATCATTGCTTTTTTTATTGTCTTTTAAGTTTATTTCCTTTGAGGTTTTACCATCTTTTATAGAAAGCTCACGTGTAATAGCATCTCGAGTTTTAGGACCTATTTCAAAATCATAAATATTACTACGAATGTCTGTTTTACGAACTAATACATCTTCAAGGCCTATTTTCTTCATCGCTATATCTATTTTCTTTTTATCCCATTCATTTGGTAAATCTATAGAGATACGCACCCCGCCATTAAAACTTAAAGAAGTCGCAAAACCCCCAAATTTACTAAAGGTAATCCAAAAAAAAATTCCTATTAAAGCTATAGAGAAAAAGTTAAAAAACAATTGGTAGCGAGTAAAGTTCATAGATAATCTCTTAATGTGTTATCACGGATCCTAATTTTTTAAAACCATAACCTATCGACAAATTTCGTATCTTAAAAATTTGAACAGACCAATCTAAAAGTAATTTTGAAATTGTCAAAGAAGAATACATAGAGGTCAATAAACCAAAAAATAATACTATAGCAAAACCCATAATCGGCCCATCCTTTGGAAGCCACAAAATCACAGCTGAAATAAGAGAGGTCACATTTGAGTCAAGAATAGTCCAAAATGAAGCCATGTAACCATTTTCTATAGCAATAAGAGGTGACTTGCCCAACCGTGTATCTTCTTTTATTTTTTCAAAAATAATAACATTCGCATCTACCGCCATACCTACAGTTAATATTACTCCCGCAATACCAGGCAATGTAAACGTAAACTCAAGCAAACTCATTACAGCAAGGAGAAACAAGAGATTACAAAATAAAGCCACCACAGCCACCATGCCACATAAACGATAATAACCTAACATAAAAACAACAATAATAGCATAACCTATTAAAACAGATAAAATCCCTGTCACTATAGAGGTGGCACCTAAGGTAGGACCTACCGAAGTTACAGAAATTAATTCCAAAGGTACAGGCAAGGCTCCTTCTTGTATTACACTCGTAATTTCCTTAGCTTCTTTTTCGCTGAATTGCCCATTAATGACACCACTACCACCATAAATTGGTTCTCTCAAAACAGGGTCAGAGACAACTCTGTCCCCCCAAAGTATAGCCATGCGTTTACCCACATTAGCCTTCGTTAAATCCCCAAATTTTGTAGAACCAGAATCTGAAAGTCTAAAATAAATTTGAAACCACGGACTACCCGGAGTAGCACCTGACCAAGCATTTTGCATTTCACTCCCATCCAAAAGGGGGGGACCTAAAACTCTAAATTCACGAGGTAAAAGAACTGACTTATTACTATTACGAGATCTACGCCAATATAAAAAAAGACGTCCTTCTTTTTCAGTAAGGGCGGCTCTTTTGACTATTCGCCTAAAGATATCTTCAGCATCCTCAAAGTTAGGATTTTCTGACTTATAGATAGCCTGTAAAGCTTCAAGATCTTTGATGTTCTCCACATTAGTTGAGACTTTTTCTGTTGCTATATCATTTACAATACGATACTCCACTGTCACAGTATTTTTAATTTGGGAAAGAACTTCATTGGAATTAGTCACACCAGGCATATCTACAGCTATACTATAGCTATCAACCTGTGCCCGTACCTCTGGTTCCGTTAAATTTTGAGCTGCAAGTCGTTTATCTATTACTTCCTTAGCTTGATTTAGCAATTCCAATTTTTGTGACTTATTTATTTCCAACTTGTACTGTATGGAATCCATTTCATTTTGTATCTCTTGCCTTTTTTTTGGATCTGTTTCTATTTTATATTCAGAAATCAATTTATTGAGATAAGGTATTAATTTTTCTTTTAAACGCTCAAGATAACTTTTAAAATCGGCTCTAAATACAGCACGCATACCGCCTTGTAAATCTAATCCTAGCTTTATTTTTAGATTTTTTGAGCCTTTACTCATAAGCTTTGCGTAAGCTCTCTCTACAAAGTTTGGAGCAAGACGAGTCAGTTTAGTATTGATAAGAATAGGATGAGATTGGGCAATTTCATTTATTTTAGCTGCAGTAATAAAATAACTGTAAATCAAGCAACGATATCGGGCATCAACACCATCCCCTGCCTTAGGTTTACATTCCTGCTTAGGGAAGTACAATTGTAACCCATTCTCCCTATCGTTGATAAAATCTTGCACTTCTTGAAATGAAATTTCTACCTTTTTACCCGCCTCATTTCTAAAATTCTTATTAAAAACTAAAATGAGCTCTTGCCTTGTTACATTTGGCGAAAACAAGAACCAAGATAAAGCAACTAGAAAGACTGCAAGAAGTGTTTTAGGTAGAAGTGATTTATTGTCCATAAAATATAATTTATTCCACTTAATTGATTCCACCTTTACGTATACGATAGACAGCTAATCCTAACATCAAAACAACTAGAATCATACCATTTACAAAAGTTTTATTCCCAAGTAGACCCTGCTTCCATTTCCCATTTATAAAGTCATTCACTTCTTTATCGTTTGTTGCTCCCTTGAAGGATTTATTGTCTTTCGAAGCCATCATATTATTTTCAGCATCAGAGCCTTTGTTATCTGCTCTATCATCAAACAAATTAGAGGGCACATGCTCTGTCACAGAGGTATAATTTTTCAAATAAATCACGGCAACATTTGGTAAATACTCTATAATTCCCTCTCCACGATTCTCTCCTATATTACCTAAGTTACTTTCACCTAGTTCAGCTTGAGGCAAATTATTTTTAGTTGTTTCTATTTCTAAATTTTTTAGGCCCTTTGCCCCATTATTCTTTCTAGTACCAAGATTTTGTTGCCACTCAGAAGGAGGGGGGGGGCGATGTTCTTTTTTTGATTTTTTGGGAACCTTATTATCCAAAACATTGTTCTGCTCAATTGGTGCCTCTTGCCCTACTTCATCTTGCTTTGACTCCAAGTTGCTTGGTTTTTCAGAAGGAAGAGTAGATTCTGTAGGCTCTGTTGAATATTGTGAAGCAGGGGGGCTTGTTATCTCATTCGCATCTTCTTGTTGCGATAAAAGTACATTAAAGCTTAATACAACTAAGATTAAGATTGAGATTGAGAAAAAAATCTTCCTAATTTTCGATAAAAATTTCATTCTTATTGCTCTAAGCTATTACTTTGAACCAGAAACAGACTTTTCTTCTCTAACACTAGTTATAGCTGACCTTAAAAACTCAATGCGTGTGTTATCACCCACATTCAAGAGTACAGTATTTTCTTTGATAGACACTACATTACCGATAATTCCACTACTAGTTACTACACTATCTCCCTTTTGCAAAGCTGCGAGCATGGCCTTTCTCTTTTTCTCTTCTTTACGTTGCGGGAATATGAGTAAAAAATACATAACAACAAAAACTAAAACCATCATTATGAGCCCAAACTGGTCACCAAAAGGAGAAGATGGGGACTGCTTAACTGAATCGGAAGAAGGCGGAGGAGTTGCAACTTGTTGAGCAAGATAAAAATAAATTTCTTTCATAAAATTAGGTATCATAGTAAAAAATTGTACTGACAAATTTTTGTAAACAAGTTTATATAAAACATGTCATTGTACAGTAAAGAACGTTCTAAATTATTAGACATTGCTCGTAAGGTTGTTTATTCTTATAGAGAGAAACCCTTTGTTCTAGCTTCGGGTAAAACCTCAAACCATTATTATAATTGTAAGGCCCTAACCCTAGTACCAGAAAATTTACGATTACTTGCTCATCTATTGAGGGATGAATGTATACCTGAAATTTATTCCAAACACAACCTTCCCAATGCTGCAGGAGGGCTCACGATGGGAGCTGATCCCATTGCCTTTGCTTTAAGTTTAGTCTATTTAGAAAAAAATCATGTCTTGTATCCTGTAGTGGTACGTAAAACCTTGAAAGATCATGGGACAAGCAAATTAGTAGAATGTCAAATCAATCCAAGCGACACAAAAGAAGTTTTAGTCTTAGACGATACAGTAACAACAGGGGGCTCTAGCATTAAGGCAGTCCAAGCTCTTAGAGAAGCAGGGTTTCAAGTCAAAAATTGCCTAGCTGTAATAGATAGGAAAGAGGGGGCCTTTGAAAATCTCAAACAAGAAGGTGTAAAATTATATAGTTTATTGACAGCGGATGATTTTTGGTAGATTTCTATTTAGAAAATTTTAGGCTAACCTTATTCCAAATACTCTTTTTGAGAAACATGCGAAGGAATGTGATATAAGTCCTAATTTTTACAAATAGGTAAAATTAAATTTCTATCATAGCTTATTAAAGATAGCATTTATAGTTAAGTTAAAAAAAATGCTCATAATTCCTAGTATAAAATTTTTTAGCACTTATGGCAAACTTTAACCCCGAATACTCCTCATTAAAAAAAGGCTATTTTGGAGAATTTGGCGGACGTTATAGCCCGGAGGTTTTAATACCTGCACTAGAAGAACTTGAAAATATTTATGAGCAACTAAAAAGAGATCCTGAATTTCAGAAGGAATACCAAAGTACCCTTGAGGGTTTCGCACACAGACCCTCCCTACTTACCTTTGCACCTCGATTAAGTGAGGCATGGGGTTGTAAAATATACTTAAAACGTGAGGATCTAAATCATACGGGCTCCCACAAAATCAATAACGCCCTTGGGCAGGCCCTAGTTGCAAAACGATTAGGTAAAAAACGACTCATCGCTGAAACAGGGGCGGGACAACATGGGGTAGCCACAGCAACTATCGCTGCTCACTTTGGATTTGAATGCTGTGTTTATATGGGGGCAGAAGACGTACGCCGCCAAGAACTCAATTGTTTTAGAATGAAGCTTTTGGGTGCAGAAGTAATAAAAGTAGAAAGTGGAAGTAAAACCCTTAAAGACGCCACCAACGCCGCCATGAGAGATTGGAGTACTAACGTTAAAAATACCCATTATTTAATAGGTTCGGCCATAGGCCCTCACCCCTTTCCCACAATGGTACGTGACTTTCAGTCCATCATAGGTAAAGAAGCTCGCAAACAAATCATTGAACAAACTGGAGGGCTTCCAGATGCCGTCATAGCATGTGTGGGTGGGGGTTCTAATGCGATAGGGGTTTTTCATGCTTTTTTGAATGATCCAGTTGAATTAATTGGGATAGAGGCGGGGGGTAATTCTCTTAAACTTGGCGAAAACTCTGCAAGCATACAATTTGGAAAGGTCGGTTACTTTCATGGAACACGCTCTTTTTATATACAAACAAGTGAAGGACTCATTGCCCCTGTGCATAGTGTTTCTGCGGGCCTAGACTATCCTGGAGTAGGGCCAGAACATTCTTATTTGGCACATAGTGGTAGGGCTAAATATTATTTCGTAAATGATAAGGAAGCATTAAAGAGCTTTCAAGAAGTAGCCAAACTAGAGGGTATCTTACCTGCCCTTGAAGCGGCACATAGTTTCGCTTACGCTAAAATTCTATCAAATCATTTTAGAGAAGAAAAACGTAGTGATACCAAGTTAATAGTTTGTCTGTCTGGTAGGGGTGACAAGGATGTAGCAGAGGTGGAGAAATTACTCTCTCAAGAAAATATAATAAATTAAAAATATCTTTGATGCTTTTATTTGATGCTTTTAATGAAAACAAAACTTAGATTAATATAAACAAATGACCAAATCATCCCTTCTATATATGCCTTATTTGACTCTTGGAGATCCAAATTTAGAAGAAAGCTATAAGTATGCCCTTGCCCTCATAGAAGGGGGGGCGGATATTCTTGAACTTGGAATTCCATTTTCTGATCCTATTGCTGACGGGCCCATCATTCAAGGTGCTATGGAAAGGGCCTTACAATTTCAAGAAAAGGATAAGCATTTCACTATGAAAAGAGCCCTTGCCTTGTGTCAAAAAATCCATGAAAATACATCTACGATACCACTAGCCCTATTGCTTTATGCCAATTCTATTTTAAATTCATACGAACTTATAACACCCACAGACGAACCCAAAGAAACTAAAGAAATAGTACAACATCGCCTTGAATACTTTTTACAAAAATGTAGAGAAAGCGGTATTCAAAATCTTGTGATCCCTGATCTTCCTTTTGATACCCTTGAAGCTGAAATTTTACATGAACTTAGTGAGAGCTATAAAGTACATCAAATACTTTTGGTTACGCCTAATATGAGCGAAGAAAGACTAAAAAAGTTTGCTAAAAAGGCAAAGGGATGGATTTATTATGTGTCTAGCTTAGGGGTTACTGGTTTACGTGATGCTTTACCTGAAGATACAAAAAATCAAATTATGAGAATACGAAAATATACAAAACTACCTATTTTTGCTGGTTTTGGCATTCATAAAGTAGAGCAAATAAAACTGCTTAAAGGGGTGGTGGATGGTGTCATAGTAGGTAGCTATAATCAAAGTCTAATTCAAAAACAAGAAAGTAATCTTTGCTTTCAAATTAAAAATGCTACAAAAGATTTTGTTACAGCATGTAAAACATAAAAAACCTGCAATCTTTATGAATGTTTCAAAGTAAAGCTCCTTGCAAAAAAATCTAATTCATCCAAACATACAAAATAATAAATTAAAATGAAACAACCCTTGAAGGTAAAGTAGGATAGATTTAGCTCTAAAACATTAAGTCTTTCTTTTTTCAATCATACGAAAAAGTTTAGAGACAACACAAGCCTACTCCTTTCCTTCTGGTTTATAATTTTATATTCATCCCTATAATAAAGATAAAACCCATTCCCTAAAATAGTTAAAAGAAAAATACATATACCTATGCCTCTAAATAAACTAAATAGTGTGGCCCTAGTCGGTCGTCGAAATGTAGGTAAGTCAAGCCTAGTGAACCTTTTAAGCAAAAGTCGCTATGCGATTACTGATGATACTCCTGGCCTTACTCGTGATATTCTAGAAATTAAAATTCAATATGAAGATTTAGAGTTTATTCTTTATGATACTCCTGGTTTGGATCTAGAAGAAACAGAAGAACTAAATAAAAAAATCAATGCTCGCACAAAAAAATTCTTACTACGAGTTGATTTAATTATTTTTGTTTTTTCTGCACCTCATCCCACTGTTTTTGACTTACAGTTTATGGAATTTATACGAAAACAAATTCATCATAAACCTATTTTGTACGTAGTCAATAAAGTTGACAATCCCGACAATGCCACTGATACTTTAATCCCATTTCATGAGGCTCATTTACAAAATCTAATACCCATATCCACATATGGACGCTGGAATATTTCTTTACTTATAAGAGAAATTAGAAACAAATTGATGCAAGGGGGTGATGCAGAAAAGATTGAAACAATTTCAAAAAATTTAGAAGAAAAATCTTCTCATAACGTTCTACCTCAAGAAGAAGAGGAAGAAATAAAACATTTGAGTGTACGTAAAAAATTAAAGTTCTTAAATGAAAAAAATAAAGAAAAAAATATTGAAGAAAAAAATTTACAAGAATCAGTTACAACTCTAAGTTTAGTTGGTAAACCCAATGCAGGAAAATCTTCTTTATTCAATCGTTTTATTAATGGCCCTACATCTTCTGGTAATAATGGTGGGGATATAGATTTTGAAAGAGCCCTTGTTTCAGATATTCCCGGAACAACCCGTGATAGCATTGACACGATTATACAGCACAATGGCTCCACAATCAAGATCATTGACACTGCAGGGTTACGACGACCTACTCATCTCAATTCTGAAAAATATAAAATAGAATTTTATAGCACAACAAGAACAGAACAAGCAATAAAAAACTCTACAGTAGTTGTTCTGGTGGTAGATGCCCTAGTGGGTCTAACAGATTTTGACAAAAGAATTTGTTCTATGATACAAAAACATGGACGTGCTGTAATTTTCGCCGTATCGAAATGGGATGCTCTAAAGTCTCAAAAACAAAAAGAAGATTCTGCTGTAAAAACAGAAGAAGACTATGTACATGTTTACAAAGACCGCCTTGATTTTCTATTCCCTCATATTCGCCATCTACCACTTATTTTTTGTTCTGCACATACAGGGCAAGGAATCAGTCGTATTTTGGCAAAAGCCATAGAATTAAATAAACTTATGTACATAAAGCTCACCACCTCCAATTTAAATCAATACTTGAAGTCATGGTGCGAACATCAACCTGTGAATAGCCGAAAGGTTAAAATAAAATATATCACTCAAATTGCAACTTCCCCCCCTACCTTTTCTTTTTTTGTAAATGAACCTAAGCTTTTTAAGGCCCCATTAGAAAGTTATTTTGAAAATTGTATACGCAAACAATTTGAGCTTAAGGGTGTGCCTATCGTAATCAAGGTTAGGGCAAGCTCAGATTAAAAAAGATTACTTTTCGCTAAGGGTTTTTAATTCAGCTAGACCCTTTTCAAATTCACGCCCCACCATTTGATCCATATTAATAAAAACAGTACAAATTTTTGCTATAAAGGTTTGCTTACCGTAAAGAATCCAAGCCACTTTAGTGCCTCGAGAGTGCTTTTCTAACATGAATTCAGCAGTACTAATCCCCGCCATAGGTTTGATATATTCTAATTCCATACTTACTCTTTGAGAAGGGTCAACTTTTTTGATTGTAAGCTTCCCTACCCCTACATGCTTATTCCCTTCCCATTCATATATTGCCCCTACACCACTACTTGCACCAGTAAATTTTTTTTTCATATTTGGATCTATCTTATCCCATGGATTCCAAAGAGTGAATGCTTTCAAATCTAAGATAAAAGGCAATATTTTATTAGAGGGAGCAGATATCACTATCGAACGTTCCACCCTATAGCTATCGGGTCTGAACTGAGCATAGCCTAAAAACCCACCAACAAGAAGACAAATTACAAGGGATATTATTTTTATAATTTTCATAAAAGATATATTTATTTTTCAACAACCTTCTTTAGATTACTTAAACCTTCTTCGTATTGCGAGCCCGCTACTTTATCCATATTCATAAATAAACTTATGATTTTAGAGATAAAAGTATTAGTACCATAAAGGGACCAAGTCACCCTAGTGCCTTGAACTCCTTTTTCCGAAGAAAAAATAAAGTCTGAAAAGCTAGTTGCTTTCATAGGTTTGAGAAAATCTAATTGAAGCATTATTTTTTTCAAAGGGATGATTTTCTTTATCTCTATCTTTCCCTGCCCCACTTTAGAATTCCCATCCCATTCATGGATAGCCCCTACACCACTTTGTTTACCAGAATAAATATTTTTCTGATTAGTGTCCATTTTGGCCCAAGGACTCCATTCTTCCCACTTTCTAAAATCTATAATATGTGAGAATATTTTGTCAGGCGAGGCATTAATAACTATAGAACGTTCAACGCGAAATTCATTCGGTTGTGTTTTTGTGTATCCCCAAAGACCCATTCCAACTAAAACAATAAGTGAAGCAACTAGTATTATCTTTTTCATAAGTTAGTTTTTTAACTGTTACCACCTTTGTCAATTATAGTTTGACAAAGGTCTATGTAATGCAAGGTTGCCTCAATATGAAGCAAAATAAATTACTCCTCGTTATTGAAGGACTAGAAGCAAGATTACTAAAAAGCATTAGCAATAAAAACAATATGGATATGCAACTCAATAAATTAAATAAAATTGAGAACCTATCATCTAAAGAGATTAAGGCCTTTAGGGAATACTTAGCACAATTTGCTACAAAAGATGACATAGAAGAAATAGAACATAAGTTTAATGAAAAACTCCAAATTCTTGAACTCGAATTGTATTCAATGAAGACACAAATGATTAGCAAGAAAGACTTAGAAAAATATGAAGCAAAAATGAAGAGGAAATTTGTTATTTATACTGTTTATCAAATTTCTATTTCTATACTTTTTCTTATCTTATTTTGGACAATATAAGTTTCCAAATCAAACAAAGAAGTCGTTAGGGAGATATTTTTTCTTTTTGAAACAGGCGTAGAACTCGTTTTAAAATCAAATAGATCCCTAAAAGAAGTGCAAGAATAAATACCGTAACTATAAAAAAAAGTCGCATCTTATACTCTTCTTCACTAATAGTTGATTTAACAGTTTTAGTAAAAGTACCCTCTTTGAGCACTTGTTTTATCTCTTTTTTGATTTCTTCTTGAAAGTCTTTGAGTAAATTAAATTGAGCCTCTCCTTGAGGTATTATAAAAAAACGATACTCATAATCTCGTGTTGCAAAATAGCTTTGAAAATTATAGATTCGATGTCCTTTAATCATACGCACACTACTTAACAAGAGTACTTCAATGGAGACAGGGGCGGGGATGAGACTAGAAGATTTAGGCTGATGAAGCATAATCTTTTCCTGATAATTTATGGAGCCATTCTCTTTTGCTACTTTGTCTAATATATCTTTCATGGAACTTGTACGTCTTAGATTTGTATTGCATTGAAACACCCACTGTACCTTAAATTTAGACTGAAAGTACTTAGAAGAATAGCTCCCCAAAGCATAAAGAGTCGTATTTGTATAATCTAGTTTTTTTATAAGTTTTCTTTGGGGTAAGTTAAATTGAAAAAAACATAGCTCTTCAGCATGCAAAGATTGGAAAGACGCAAAAGAGTATAAAAAATTAAAAAAAATATTAATGATAAAAATAATGAGTATTATTTTGTTTTTTTTCATAAAACAGAGATAGACCCTTTATTTAATTTTCACTCCTAAGAGCTGCCAAAAAAGCCTCTTGAGGAATTTCTACATTTCCTACTTGCTTCATTTTCTTTTTACCCTCTTTTTGCTTTTCCAATAGTTTTCGCTTACGAGAAATATCCCCACCATAACATTTAGCTGTTACATTTTTACGTAAGGCTGAAATATTTTCTCTAGCCACCACCTTTACTCCTATTGCTGCTTGAATAGGTATTTGAAATTGATGGCGAGGTATTAACTCTTTTAAACGCTCAATTAAAAAACGACCTCTCGCTTCGGCTTGGGAATGATGTACAATGATAGCTAGGGCATCTACAGGCAAAGAGTTTACTAGTACATCTAACTTCACCAACTTGCTCTCCATAAACCCATCTAGCTCATAATCCAAAGAGGCATAACCCTTAGAGCATGATTTAAGCTTATCATAAAATTCAAAAACGAGCTCTGCAAGGGGGACACGGTACACTAATTGAGCTTTTTTTTCTAAATAACCCATGCTAATTTGTACCCCCCTTTTATTTTGTAAGAGAGTAAAGATATTACCAAGATACTCTGAAGGAGTGAGTATGGTTGCTTTTACGACAGGCTCCTCCATTTTAGCGATAGCCGTTGGATTTGGCCAATGAGAAGGATTGTCTATTTCACTGACTTCGCCATGAGTATTTGTTATTCTATAACGTACAGAGGGGGCAGTACTAATAAGCTCTATACCAAACTCCCGACGTAATCTCTCTTGCACTATTTCCATATGAAGAAGGCCCAAATAACCTACCCTAAAACCAAAACCTAAGGCAGGCGAACTATCTTGTTCATAAACAAGGGAAGCATCGTTCAATTTTAATTTAGCAATAGCATCTCGAAAATCTTCAAACTGCTCCCCATTCAATGGAAAGAGACCAGAGTACACCATAGGTTTCACTTCTTTGTAACCTGCTAGGGGTTCGCTTGCAGGATGACTTGCTAAAGTAAGGGTATCACCCACACGAGTATCGGCTACAGTTCTAATACCTGCGATGATATACCCCACCTCCCCCGCACCTAAGCTTGCTCTTGGATAATTTTGAATGGCCATGATACCTAGCTCATTCACAATAAACTCCCTTGCATTGCTCATTAAATAAATTTTATCCCCCTTCTTTAACTCTCCTTCAAAAACTCTCGCCTTAATTACCGCCCCTGAAAAACTGTTATAATATGAATCATAAATCAAGGCTTGGAGGGGATTTTTTATATCTCCTTTAGGGGCAGGAATATGCGCTGCTATGCTATCAAGTATCTTTTCTACATTAAGACCCGTTTTTGCTGAAACAGGAATGGCAAGGGAGGGATCTAAATCTAAGGTTTCTTCAATTAACTTGAGTGCCTTATCTACATCTGCTGCAGGTAAATCTATCTTATTAATAATAGGAATAATGGTTAGATTTTGTTCAAGGGCTAAATAGAGATTAGCAAGGGTTTGCGCCTCAACACCCTGCGTCGCATCCACGATTAAAAGGGCCCCCTCGCATGCTTTAAGAGAACGTGAAACTTCATATGAGAAATCTACATGACCAGGTGTATCAATTAGATTGTAGATATACTCTTTGTTATCATGCTTAGTTTTCCATGGGAAAGTTGCAGAATTGAGCTTAATAGTAATTCCCCTCTCCCTCTCAATATCCATGCTATCTAGAATTTGATCTTTTTGAGTTCGGCTATTTGTAACGCCTGAAAGTTCAAGCAAACGATCCGCTAGAGTACTTTTGCCGTGATCTATATGAGCAATAATGCAGAAATTACGTATTCGTGAAATATCCATTCATTTTTTCATTTCATTGGAGTCCCAGACATGGTATATATCCCAAATTGTTTTTGACAGCACGACACAAAGAGGCCCTAAGAAAACTCCAGTAATACCAAACTCAAATAACCCCCCCATAATAGCAAAGAAAATAAAAACAGGGTGTATCTGCAACTTACTCATAATAAGCTTTGGTCTCACAAAGTTTTCTAGAATTACAAACACAGATAAACTATAAATCGCCAGAACAAGGGAAGCAAAGGGTCTATTTTCTATAAACGCCACGTAAAATGTAGCAGGCAACCAAATAGGAGATGTGCCTACAAGTGGAAGCACAGAAAAAATCGCAGCAAGAAAACCATAACTAAATATATTTTCAAAACCTAATAAAAAAAAAGCAAAAGAAATAAAGGCTCCTTGCATGACTGAAACTAAAATATTTCCTTTTAATAAATCTGAAATCGTTTTTTGCATAATTTCGTAAAAACGATTTGTTAGAGCATAAGGGAAAGGTAAATTTTTACGCACAACAATATATAAAATATGACCATCCTTAAATAAAAAAAAGAGTACAACTAAAGCCACGAGTAAATTAAAAAATAAATGTAGGGTAAAACCGACACCACCTCCTAGAACTTCAAAAATATTACCCAACCAACTCTTCAGATGGCTCGGATCCATATATTGATTAAAGTCCATAGTAAGCTTTGAGATGATTTTATAAATCTCCACCCAGATAAATGGTTTAAACGAAAATAAATAAATGAGCAAAGGTACATTCTCTAATTTTGTTACCCATTGGTCATCTATAAAAACATTTTGAACAGTATCGATAAGCCTAAAAAGCTCTCCTATGACTTGCTTCACTATAATAATACTAGGAATTAAAATTAGCATAGTTGCTAAGCTCGTACTAAATATCGCCGCTCGAAAATGAGATGCAGAAGTAGTTTTATTTTTTGTAAAAAATAAAACTACTCGCGAATGAAAAGAATAGAAACCTATATAAATTACAAAGGCTAGAAAGGCAGGCCAAAAGTACTGATAATAAATAATAAATAAAAGATAGGCCGAACAAACTAAAAAAAACAATCCAAAGAAGGGGAGAAGTTTGTCCTTGCTAATATAAACAATTTGGTTCTTTGATGGTTCTTTGATGTCTTTTTTAGCTGTCATAATGGTTTTTTTTATGGTCCTAAAGCCTTAGCTTACTCGAATATTAATCTTGTCGTGAATCATTCATTTAAAAAAGCTTGCAATAATCGTGTCTATCCCAAAAATGAAGGTATCTAAATTATGTTAATAGAGGGGCTCCATCATATTTCATTAGCAAGTGCGGACATTAAACGTACTATTAAATTTTATTCTGATCTTTTTGATTTTGAAGTTATAGAGGAGTCTGGTCAGCATGCCCTTCTACATCTTGAACCTTGGAGCATACGCTTCAACCTTATCAATGGCTTTCATAGTCAAATAAAGAATCCTGGAGAAACGAGCATGGCGTTTATTCTAGACGTGGACGATTTCACAGATGCAGTCAATGAACTAGAAACAAAGAAGATAGAGATAATCAAAGGGCCCCTAGCTATAAGTTCAGGGGAATCCCTTCTTATCGCTGATCCAGACGGGCATCTTATAGAACTTTTTTATCAAGAGTGATTGTGCTTATTTTTTAGGAATATAGTAAGTTTAAATTTGCCTCGTATTCTTTTTCAATAGGGTGTTATGCTTTTTTTCATTGCCCTTTTGTTGTTTATTTCCATACCAGCGACTATAGAACTTTGGGGACAGGGTTCTCACTATACAACTTTAGCCCTGGGCCTATCCATATGCCTTGGATTGATTTTTATAATCAAAGTATTTACCCCAAAGAAAAAGGGTAACACAATAAAAAAGAAAGAAGGTATAGATAAAAAAAATACAACCGTATACGGTGCATCTGAAAAGGTTACCGTTCAAGAAGTTGCCTTACCTAATTTTAAGAAAAATTCTACCAGTGAGACAGCATCTCCTAATTCTCATCCCCTACATATAAAAAATTTAGACCTTTTGGGCAAAGATACTATAATAAGCCAAGAGCCAGATACTCATCCAAAATTGTACCAAAGGTTTGGTACAATTTTGGATTGGAATTTACCCGGCTTTCAGTCCTTATTTCATTCTTTAGATTTGGGTAGTGCATCCAAAAATGAACAAGGCCCTCACGCACCTAATCCCTTTGAACTCATATATAAAAATTTATCAGAAGAAAGTAAAATACAAGAATATAAAAACTCTAATCATGTTTCTTCTCTTTTCTTTTTAGAAAATTTAGAATCCTTATCTAATCCTGAAAACTTTTTGAAGGGCATGCTTGTATCCCTTGCAGAATATATGAAATCGTGTAATTTGAGTGTAAGTTTACGAGACAGGGAAGGCCTCTATCATAAAGTTCTGCAATTTAGTGGTTCTTTATTTATTTCCGAAAAAAATAGGCTACTAGAAGGGGAAGAGTGGGCCTCATTAATAGAAAACATTGAAAAAGGAAAATATGTAGTATTAGAATCAGGGGAAGAATTTGTTTTTCCTCTTCCGTCTCGTTTTGGACTGCTTGGACTTTTACATTTTTGCTCCAATGAAAAAGGAAATCCTATAAGTCCAAATACACTAGAAAAAATTTGGACTCAAATTAAATTTTTCGGAGAAACTTTATATCAACTTTGTATTTATGAGTCATTAACCATAGAGCCCGAAAGTACTTTATACAATGCCCTATGCTTTCAAAAAGAATTAAGCTCTGCCCTTGCAGAAAGTATCGAGCTAAGACAATTTACACCTAAACTATATACAGAAGCTTTCAAACAACTTGTACTTTTACAAATTGATGGACCTCAAGAGAGCAAAGATTTTTTACTATTAGGTAAGGCCTTGCGTGAACTCTTCCCCTTTCCTGCTCGCTTATTCCGATTATCAAAAAATCTATTTGCTATACTTTTACACAAAAGAGACTCAGATGAAATTCATCAACGGGCTATGCACTTACTTAAAGGTTCAGAAAATAAACGTATCCTTACCATAAGGCTAGGATGGGCGGGGATAGAACCTCAAATCACAAATCTTCAAGAATGGTTTGAGCAAGCTAGAAATAATATGAAAATCATGAAACCTCTTTAAGAGAAACCATAATCCCACTATTCTGATTCAACTTCCTAAACTAAAAATTATTTCTTACAAGTTTTTTTATATTTAAATTTTAATATATAAATAACGTATATTCTAACGAGTCACATGAAATACTCGTTTCTCTAAACCCTCTTCTATCTTAAATAATGTAGGATGAAGCAAAGCGGCGAGTAACGCAATGCCCTGTGTTAAAGTAGAGGGCGAAGATTGTGTAAAGTATGCAAAATCCGCAATGTATACAGAATTATTTTTGACAGCACGTAAATTCTCCCAACCTTTTTTTTGAATGAGTACCTGTATTTCCTCTAGTGTTCGTTCTATTGAAAATCCACAAGGTGCTAGTATTAAAATGTCGGGGTTGTACTCCTCTAAATCTTCCCAAGAAATTCTATGGCTATCTTTATGGGGTTTACTTAAAGTATCTACACCACCCGCTAAACGAATTTGATCTGGAATCCAATGACCACAATTAAAAAGAGGCTCTAGCCACTCTAGTAAACAAATTTGACGAAGAGGTGCCTGCTTCTCTTCTAAAGTTTTTTGAATAAAATTAATTTTGTCTCTTAAGGCTTGTATATATTGCAAGCCTTTTTCCTTGGCCCCCATTGCCTCCGCTACGACTAGAGCAGAAGTAAAAACATCTTCTAGAGAGTTAGGTGTGATAGAAATAATTTTAGGGCTTTGATCTAATTTATGTACGCTCCTTACAACACTTTGAGTATCTATCTGGCAGACATCACAAGTATCTTGAGTAAAAATAAGTTCAGGTGCTATTGCTAAAAACTTTTCTTCGTCTATATAATATAAAGTTGTACCACTTGATTTACTTTGAGAGTATAAAATATCTATTTCTTTGCTTGTGAATACCTTATTTTTAGAATCTTCCCCAGGCTTAGCAACTAGGGTGCAATAAACAAGAATTTCCTTTTCAAGAAGGGCACGAGGGGGACATTCAAAAGTAATCCCATAAAGGTCATTTTGCAAATTCATATCATAAATCATTTGCGTTACAGCTGGCAAAAAAGAGCAAACTTTCATTTTTTTAAACGCGTCGCAAAAAGAAACATGATCAATGAAAGCTATTTTAAATAGCTCTCTCAGGTTTCTTTTTCATTTTTAATATAAAATAAATACAAATATTCTCAAACAAATTTGAAAAGAACAAAACAGATATCTTACAGACAAAATCCCTTAGCTTTTTTTGAGGTTAGAGATATTCACAATTCTCATTCTGCTATTTTTCTCCAAAAATATCTTTGAGAGAATTTATAACATCGCTTACGTCTTCTTGCGTCATGCTACTATATATAGGTAAAGACAACATATTTTTATAAATAGCCTCTGAATTTAAATAATCTTTTTCTTTTAAGGAGTACTTGTCTCGATAAAAGCTCAAGCGATAAAGCGGTATGAAATGTAAACTCACCGCTATATTACGCTCATAAAATTTTTCCACCACTTCATCTCTAGTTAACTTTTTATCATTATCAGGAAGCACCTCAATCACAAAAAGATGATAAGAAGATTGAAAAGGTGTTTTGGGGTTGAGCTTGATATATTTCTTTTCTACAAGTTCAATTAATTCTTTTTCATAAATTTCATTTATAACCCTACGCTTCATCCAAGTGTCATGCGATCGCTTTAATTGCACTCGACCAATTGAAGCACATAGATCCATCATATTATACTTATAGCCTTCACACACAACATCATAATGCCAACGCTTTCGACCCCAAGTTTGCCCCTTAATTCCATGCAAACGCATCATTTTTATTTTTTCAGCCATTTCATTGTTATCTGTTGTTATCATACCCCCCTCACCTGTACTCAAATTCTTGGTAGCATAAAAGCTAAAAGCTGTAGCGTCGGCTAATCCTAGAGTACCTATTTTTTTGTCTCGTATGGCAGAAGGGAAAGCATGTGCAGCATCATCTATTAATTTCAAATTGTATATATCGCATAATGTTCTAAAACCCAGCATGTCACAGGGACGGCCACCTAAATGAACAGGAACTATGGCCCTAAGCTTGCATCCAGAAGCTAAATGAATCAGTGAACCCTCTTGGAAAACGCATTTATTTTTAATAAAACTTTCTACAATTTTTGGAGTTAGTAAATAGGTATCCCTATCTACATCTAGTATAATAGGCAAACATGAAAAGTAACCAAAAACTTCAGCAGTGGCAGTAAAAGTAATACTAGGTACAAGTACGGCCTCCCCTTCGCCCCACTGAAAGTAGGCAGCGATAAGATGAAGGGCTGCTGTACAAGAGTTTAAAGCAATCGCATACTTATTATCTATAGAATGAGCAAACTCTTCTTCAAACGCCCTTACCTCAGGACCCGAAGTTAGCCAACCTGATTGCATAACTTTTAAAAGAGCCTCATTTTCGGCATGAGTAAAATCGGGCTTGGCAAAGGGTAAGAGTTCTAATCTTTTTTTAAAATGTGACATAGTGATAATATTTCCTATAATTATAACTAAATTTTTTTTTACGAGTTTTTATTCTACTTTGCTTTAAATATAAAAAATGACCCTTTCATTTTCGTAGTATTTCTTCTAATGCAAGATTTAATTTTTTGAATTTAAAATCATACCCCGCTTCTACTAGATTTTTAGGAATGACTTTTACTCCACTCAACAAAAGACTCTCTCCCATCTCTCCTAATATTGTTTTAATCGCAAGGCTTGGAACTTGAAAAAAATTAGGTCGCTTGAGTGCTTTTGCAAGCACTTGACTAAAGTTTGCATTTGTTACTGGTTCGGGGGCAACTAAATTATAAATTCCTTCGCTTAGCTTTGTTTGATTTGGAGATAAAAGTATTTCTATAATATAAACTAAGTCTTGAAGATGTACCCATGACATCATTTGTGTCCCATCCCCCAGCTTACCACCCAAACCCATACGAAATATAGGTAACATTTTTTTAAGAAGACCATCTTGTTTATCTAAAACCAGACCAATACGAAGTATATAGGTTTTGATGCCATAATTTTTAGAAACAAGGGCACTTTGTTCCCAATGATAACAAAGCTCTTCCATAAAGCTTTTTGGATGAATCAAACTATCTTCATCGTAACCTTTTACATCGCCACCTTGAGTATATTGCAAGCCCATACCATAAATACCTATAGCGCTTGCAGAAATAAATACATCAGGCTTGATTGTTAATGTTCCTATACACTCTATTAATTTTTGGGTAAGAGTCACCCTAGAGGAATAAAGTTTCGCCTTTTGCTTCTCATTCCATAATTTTCCAAAAATTGGTTCACCTGCTAGATTTAAAACACAGTTTATTCTTAGATTTTTTATATCTAAGAGTTCTTCAAAGCTTTCTATAAAAGATATTTTTTCTAGAGTCGCAGAGGGAAAGCATTTCATTGCCTTCTTTTTATTTCTAGTAAAAAGTATAAAAGAATATGCCTCCCTTTGATTTTTAATCCGACCTAGTAAGTGAGCTATAATATTTTTTCCTAAAAAACCTGTGCCACCCGTCATCAAAATATTCATATAAAATAATAATCGTACGCTTGCATTATATTTAAGGAGTTACAAAATGTGCAATACTAACTTTTTAATGCGACATAATAAATAGCCTAATGAGACATAATATTTCAAGCCCATCTCAAAACCCCAGCTTAAATTCAAAAGCAAGGTTTACAAAAAAAAATCTACTACTCTCATCAGAGCTTCTTAATAAACCTATTTGGCCTGAAAATAAAATACAGTCAGACTTAGACTCGGAACATCAAGAGTTTTGGATAAAATGTAAATCTTATCTTAAGACAAACTTATCACCAACAATCTATCAAAATATCATTTCCCCTCTCAAGGTAAAAACTAGTACTTCTGACCATTCGCAATTGGAACTTTGGGTACCTAATGCATTAACTTTAGATCGCTTGCAAAATCGGTGCATGCACCTCATAGAAGAGTATATAAAAAAAGAAAAAGTAACCCTCTCTATAAATACATATGTAGCGTCCTATGCAGATATCGATATAGAACAAAAAAATGACCAAGAAATTGCTCAAGAGATTACAAAGGAGCTAACTCCTTACGCTCAAAGAGAAATAGATAACCCACACGACATAAACGAAACCATTAAAAAAATACAAAATGAACCCTTTAAGATAAAATTTCGCGATAATTTTTACCTACCTGAATATAATAAAAGGCACATTGAGAAGCTTTGGTCTCATGATCATGATACCTCCTTACACTTTGTTTATGGGGAGCCCGGTTGCGGAAAAAGTACCATTGCACAAAATCTTTGTGAATATTTAAAATACTATAAAAAGAAAGTACATTTTATTAAATTTCAAACCTTTTTGACTGAATACACTAGAGCCTCTCAAAAAAAAGATAGTGAAAGTTGGCGTAACAGATATAAAAGCTATGATTGCCTAATCTTTGATGACTTTCATTATATCAAACCTACAGCCATACAAACTCAAGAAGAATTACTGTATCTAATAGATGAATATAAACTCTTAAATAAAAAATTAGTTTTTTTGTCAGAAAGTCCGCCCGCAAAATTACGTTTAACCCCCGCTTTATTCTCTCGTTTACAATCAGCCTATTTTATACCCCTCCAATACCCCAATCAAGCTGAACGAGAGCAAATCCTACTTAACGAATTCATAAAACTAAAGATACACGTAGAAATAGAATATGTGCAGTACATATCTCAAATGATTCCTGTAGATATGCGTCTTTTAAAGAGTTCTGCTCATCGAATATTTGAAATGTATAACTATCTAAGCTTAGAAATGCGGGAAAATCAAAATAAAAAAGGCTTCCATTTTGATTTTTCTACAATCAATCATTACTGCCAAGATTTATTTACGAAAAAAGAAACTCCAAGCTCTTTTCAAATACTTAAAAAAGTCGCAACATTCTATAATATAACTCCTGAAGCCATTACAAGTTCATCTCGAGCTAAAAAATTCTCCCTTGCTAGGCACCTTGTTGCTTACATTTGCATTAAAAATTTAAAGCTAACCTTAAAGGAAACAGCAAAGATTATAGGACGAAAAGATCATGTAAGTGTGATACATGCTTGTAAAAAAATAGAAAAACTAATGAAAGAAGATTTATTTTTTCGCCAACAAGTCTTAGAAATGTTTTTATTATTTGAAAAATAAAAAAGGCTTCCATTTTGATTTTTCTACAATCAATCATTACTGCCAAGATTTATTTACAAAAAAAGAAACTCCAAGCTCTTTTCAAATACTTAAAAAAGTCACAGCATTCTATAATATAACTCCTGAAGCCATTACAAGTTCATCTCGAGCTAAAAAATTCTCCCTTGATAGGCACCTTGTTGCTTACATTTGCATTAAAAATTTAAAGCTAACCTTAAAGGAAACAGCAAAGATTATAGGACGAAAAGACCATGTAAGCGTGATACATGCTTGTAAAAAAATAGAAAAACTAATGAAAGAAGATTTATTTTTTCGCCAACAAGTCTTAGAAATGTTTTTATTATTTGAAAAATAATTTTAAATGAATTTATTTTATTTTATTTTATTTTATTTTTTAAGACGAAAAGAAAATAAAATAAAAAAATAGAAAAAAATGTGTTGTAAAAAAATTAGTACTCATCAAGATTTATTTACAAAAAAAGAAACTCTAAGCTCTTTTTTTAAAAAAAATAAAATAAAATAAAAATGTGTTGTAAAAAAATTAGTACTCATCAATATTATGTCACATATAGTTTTGTGTTTATTATTTTATATCATAACAAGTATAACTGAATAAAAAAAATACAAAATTATATACAACATCCTAAGCGATTAGGAAATTTAATTAAGAAGGTGTATATAATGGCTGCAAAGAAAAAAGCAAAAAAAAAAGCAAAAAAGTAATAAAGAAAAAAACAGCTAAAAAAAAAGCAAAAAGGATAATTATAAAAAATCCTTTTGCTAACATGAGTACTATATTTTGATAGCATGTTTGAAAATAAATCCTAATGGCGCTGTAATAATTTATATATGGCGCCTTAATTTATACACCTTCCCCCTTACTTAATTTTTCATGTATACGCTTACCGAACTACTAAAACAGTTTAGTAGTCCCGCCCCTCGTTACAATGTTTATCCTATAGTATCGAAATGGCTTAATGACATAAGTCTTAGAGAATGGCTTCAATCTTGTACAAATTCTCTTGAACTAAAGGATAGTACAAGTAGCATATATCTACATATCCCATTTTGCGAATCATTGTGTAGTTATTGTGCTTGTAACACATATATCACATCAAATCATGCAATAGAAGAAATATACATCGAGACTCTTGTAAAGGAATTAGAACTCTATCTTGAATTTTTACCTAAACTTAAAACCACTCCCGTTGTTCAAATATATATAGGTGGGGGGACACCTAATTTTTTATCTCCTAAGAATTTAAGTTATCTATTAGATATTTTTTACAAAAAGCTGAATATCTCATATGAGCATGTAGAAAGTACTATAGAAATAGATCCAAGACATCTAAGCTGGGAACACGCTAAGGTTCTTTCTGATTATAAGTTTCAAAGAGTAAGAATAGGAGTAGAAGATATAGAAAGCAATGTCCAAAAAATTATAAATCGTAATCTAGATTTTAGGAAGCTATCAGAAACTTGTGAAATGATAGAAAAACTCGGCATTCCTAATATCGATTTTGATTTCATTTATGGGCTTCCCTATCAAGAAATAGAACCCACTATTTTTAATTTAAATAAGGTACTTGCACTAAAACCCAAGCGAGTAGCTTATTATGGATACCTACACGCTCCTAAAATATTTACAAATCAAAAAATATTTAACGAAACAAAAATTCCTGAGAGAGAGAAACGTATCGATTTATTAACAAGGGGACGAGAGGCCATACTTCAATCTTCATATAAAGAACTAGGTATAGACTATTATGTTTCTGAAAAAGACTCTTTGTGGCTTGCTTTAGAAAAAAAAACCTTAAGTCGTAACTGTACAGGCTATCTTCCAATAAAAACTCAACTAAATTTAGGGTTTGGTGTTTCAGCAATTTCAGAAACCCATGAATACTATCATCAAAATGAAAAGATACTAGAACTCTACCAAAAAAATATCTCTTCAAATCTTTTATCATCTACAAAGGGGCATCAATTAAGTAAAGAAGATTTAGAAATCAAAAGAATCATACAAAATTTATGCAATAGACGAGAAATTGTACTCAATCAAGTGCTCATAAATACATGCAAAGAAAAAGAAGAGTTACAAATGCTTATAGAAAAAAAATACATAAGTATAGAAGGAAATCAATTAAAAGTTTTAGATGAAGGTGTTTTATTTTTACGTCATATATGCCTACTCTTTGACAACGTTTGAGAGTACAGGCAAATTTAGTCTCAAAATCCTACCTCCTTTTTTAGCCTTGTCTTTGCGAAAATAAGGCCAAGGAATTAAACCTTATTGCTATACAATATAAGGCAATCATCAATATATCTGGGTTATCCTATCAAAAATACCCTCATAAAAAGCTCATTTAAAACAATTAAGCCTAATGACTAGTTATTTTTTCCAATTCTTCTCTTTTTTTATTTGACAGGACTTAATAAATCACCTTGTTATATAGATAATACTTAGATAAAGGAGAAAATTATGTTTAGTTATAAAAATAAAGAAAATAAAATCAATTCGAAGATTGTTGCGTTCGTTTTGGGGTTTCTTATGATAGGGACTAGTGTCATACAAGCTCAAAAAGAAACTTATAAAAAAAAATCTGAAGCTTCAAAGGCTACAGAAAGTGAACGTACAACAGGTTATTCAAAAAACAAAGAGGATGACGAACCTAGAGAATTTGTTACAGATACGAATTCACCTTACCTTACTGAAGCTAGAGAGAATACTATAATCTATCTTGATAAAGGTAAACATGATATACGTCGCTTTAATGTTCTTGTAAGTAATTATGGAGATGCTGTTCCCGGCTCTTCACAAATCTTTACGGATATCAAAGCAAACTACCGTCGCATTTTGCTTGGGTTTCATCAAAGAGACTTCTTAAACGTTTTTAAAAAAGTCAAAGAAAATAGAAAGAAATCATATACGCTTTATAGCCTTTTTTCAGCTAAATATAAAGAACAAGTGGATGAATTATTAACCTTAAGCACTGAAAAATTAGTAGATCAGGAAATGGTACTAATTATAGAAAGAGGCCAAAAAGATCAAAGGGGTGAAAGGGCTTATCTTGAAAATGAAAAAACTTCTCATAGGGTTAGACTTGCTTACGCTAATAATAATGAAGCAACTGAAATGACATACAGAGGTATACCTTTATACGCTATAGAACATTATCGTATCTCTAAAACTTACTGCGTTGAGGCATTAAAAAATATGGAAAAAGGCGATGATGCTCAAAAGAAAATAGAGGATAAATATCGTAGAGAATTATTAGACTCTCGTGGTTTTATTGTAAGATAATAAGCTTTTTAAGTTTTCATTTATACAATAAATATAGAAACGGCTACTTGTACTTTAGAGGTGCAGGTAGCCGTTTTATTTTATAAGATAGGGTAATAATAAATAGTAAGAAAGATTTATCCCAACTTTAACTGAAACCTGTTTTTAGCTTGAATATAATTTGGTATAGGCAAAACTCCATAGCTAATGCCTCCCCATTATAGGAAAATTCTGGTTTGATACAAAAAAAATTTTCAATTACCTGAAAAGAAATTCTAATAACGATATGTTAGAGAAATGAGGCAGAAAAGTACGAAAACTAATGCTAACAAATTATTTTACATCTTTTAGTATCATATTACCTCCCTTGTTTTGGTTAATTGGCTTACATGCCCCTGATATTTCTAAAATACTTTTAGTCCTTATGGGGCTTAGTGTTTGTTTCCCTAAAGGACGTAAACTACTTACAAATGACTTTACGTTTACTAAATATCATAAAAAATTTTTTATCTTTTATCTTAGCCTGTTTCCTATCTTAATTACCTTACAACATATAGTCAGAATATACAATGGAAGTCATGGCACAGATTTTGTATTTTTTACAGAACCTGTTGAACGCTTCGCACAAAATCAAGGCTTAACTATAAGGATGAACATGCAATATGCCTCAAGTTATTTTTATCATCATTTCTCACCTGTCTTATATCTGCCTGCCCTTCTAGTACTATTGCATATCCCTGCACCTATCGCCCTTATCATTTTTGGTTTTTTATCTATCACCCTTACATTTTATTTTCTATATAAATTATTGTTGCATCTAAATTTTGATAAAACCCTAGCTCTTTTTCTACTACTTTGTATCTCTGCTAATTTTAATTTACGACATAGTTTGCAGTGGTGTATACGCACAGAAACTTTCGCATACCCTTTTATTATATCTGCAATGCTACAATGGTTAAAAAAAAATCATTTTTGGGCAATTATAAGTATACTCTTAACTTTTCTAGCCCAGGAAAACTATTTTATTTATGGTTTATTTTTTTGCATTATGGTCTTTGTAGATATAGGCCTAAGTTGGGGTATCAATAAAAATAAAAGTGGTAGGAGTGATTATAGGAAAAGAGATTTATTTGCATATATTTTACTTTTCTTAACAAGTCTGATTGGAATTTATATTTATCTTTTATATAAAGATATCTTTTTCAAACCTTCAATAAATAAAAGTGTATATGAAAATCCTACAAGTATGTTAATTCATCCCTCTCAACTACTCAAGGGAACATTTTATTCGGATAGGTTGGTATGGGGGTATTTCTTCTTCCTACCCTTTCTTTTCCTGCCCTTACTCTATCCGCAAAGTTGGTTTTATTGCATTCCCGCCTTAGGAGGCATTGCACTTTCTCTGTTTTCAAATTTGAAACAGATGCTAGGAACCTTTGATCATTATGCGAATTATCCAAGTCTCCTCATTTACATGGGTGTTCTTTCTGCTTTTTCTATGTACAAACCCAATAGGGAGTCAAAAATATCCAAGCTCAAATACAATAACCGCCTTACTTATTTTAAGAGGGTTTTTATTTGGTTTTTGGAAAAAATAAAGTTTTTCCAACTTGAATACAAAAATAGAAAAGAATATCTTTCTCTCAAAAAATCTCCACCTCTTTTTGCCCTTCTTTTACTTATAACAATCCCCTTTCTTTATAGTGGAACTAAATCTAGTGCTATTCTATTTAAATTTTTTTTTGGAGGAAAGGCAGAACAGAAATTAGATCTTTCACCACTTATGGAATTACCTCAAAACTCTCAAATTTTAGTGCATAAAGAAAGTGCAGGATTCTTTAGCTTATTACCTAATCGTTTTCATCTTTTTGATACAATAGGATTAGAAATAGCTTCTCAAGGTTTTTATGAAACAACAAAAAACTTTAATTATATAGTACTTCGAAATAAAGAAGACCTTTCAGAACTTCCTGACTATTTATCTAATCAAGTTTATTTATGTAAAGATAACTCTGTTATCTTTGTCTACTGTCGTAAGTGATAAATTTTTTGCAACTTTCAAAACAAAATATAAAGATTTAAATTCTTGCACCCCATGTTTACTATTTATTTTGAAAGTATTTAAAGTGGAAAGGGTGGTATAAAAAGTTTAATCTAACTGTAAAGGAAACTCAAGATAATCTGCAAGAAAACGCAAGAAACGTGCAGCTTGGGCACCATCAATGATACGATGATCGTAAGAAAGAGAAAGGGGAAGCATCAATTGACTGCTTATTGAATGCTTCATTTCTACTTGCATCTTTGCCCTTCCCACCCCTAGAATAGCAACTTCAGGCCAATTTATAATAGGAGTAAAATAGGTAGTACCTAACCCACCCAAATTAGATAATGTAAAACTTGAACCCTGCATTTCATCTGCTTGTATTTTCTTTTCACGAGACTTAGTTGCTAGTCTATCTATATCTTTACAAATTTCTATAATCGTTTTTTGATTTACATCACGTATAACAGGTACTAATAAACCATGTGGCGTATCTACAGCTACGCCAATATGTATATATTTTTTATAGATAACTTCATTATTAGAAAGATCCAAGCTTGCATTAAAAATGGGAAACTTATTTAGACATAAAGCCAAACCCTTTAGCAAGATAGCTGTAACTGTTAATTTGATATTTTCTTTTTTAAGTTCCTTATTTTTTTTGATTCTAAATTCATCAAGAAGGCTAATATTTGCTTCATCATTTTGTGTTACATGTGGGATGCTTTGCCAAGAGTTTTGCATCCTTTGAGCGATTTTAAGACGTATGCTATTTAATTTTTCTCTTTGAATGGGGCCAAAATTTTCAAAATCAGGAAGAGCAAGTTGTGAGCTATTAGGCATCCTATTTGTTTCTAATGTCGAAATACGATTTTTCAATATGTTTTTTACATAATCTTTTACATCTTGAAAGCTAATGCGTCCATAGGGACCAGTCCCATGAACTTGTTCTATTTCTACACCTAGTTCACGAGAAAGCAAACGCACAGAGGGGGCAGCGGGTACACCTATGTGTTGAGTTGATTTATAAGAATGCACCTCTTTTTGATTTAAAGAAAGATTATCTTTTGATGCTATGTTTTTTTCACCCTCGTTTAACTCTAGTACATCTTTTGACACCAAACCCCCAATGGGTGATGTAGAATCTGGGAGGGGGGCAACATGTGAAGAAATTTGTGAATCTGGATTGATGGCTTCTTTATTAGAAAGGGAACTCTCTTCTAAAAGTAAAATCAATTCTCCAACAGAAACTTGATCCCCCTTTTGAATTTTTATAGAACGAACACAACCAGTAAAGGGAGAAGGCACTTCTAAAGTTGCTTTTTCACTCTCTACTTCAATGAGAGGTTGCTCTATGCTCACCTCATCCCCTACCTTTACGAGCACAGAGGTAACTGTTGCCCCTTTAATCCCCTCACCCAATATAGGAACTTTTACTTCTCTTATCATATGCAACTCCCCCTATACTTTTATAATTAAGAAAGTTGTGCAATCAATAAAATTATATTAAAATCCAAGATTCCTATTTTATAAATAATGCTTTAGAGTAGAGTAGGTTTTTATACTTTGGTATTATTGCTATGAATCTCAATTACGAAAAAATGGAAATACAAAAGATAGGTGGGGTGCAGGTTCTTTTTTATCCTAATCAAAGTTATTTAACTAACATACAATTTTTGACAAATGTAGGCTCAACAGCCGAAGAAAAGGATTGTTATGGGCTCGCCCATATTCTTGAACACATGTTTTTCAAAGGCTCTCAAAAAAGACCTGCTGGTAATGCCATTTCTAGAGCCGCAAATAACATAGGTGCAAAAATGAATGCCTACACTAGTTTTGATCATACAGCCTACTACATTACTGTCTTAAACGAAGTATTTGAAGAGGGTTTGGATATTTTGGCTGATATGTATCTAAATCCTATTTTTTCTGAAAAAGAATTTGCGAAGGAATTAAATCCCATTCTAAGCGAGTTACGAGAACGCGAAGATGATCCTGATAATTTTTTAATAGAAAAGGCCTTATCTAGCTACTTTGGTGATGCCTATCATCCCATCATAGGAACAGAAAAAAGTATCAAAGAGTCTACTGTTACTAAAATGCACGCTTTCAAAAAAAGATTTTATGGGGGCGAAAATTGCCTTGTGGCTATTGTGGGTGGGATAGAAAAAAAACGCGCTATAAATGCCCTAGAAAAATACTTTAAAGAAAGTAGTCATAAAGAAAAACCAAATAAAATACATGTAGAGCATAAGGCTAATGAAATCACCCTCACCAAAGCAGGAATACGAGAAGCTTATTGCACTTACTTTTTACCTGCACTACCTTCTCATAATCCAAATAAATATAAACAAGACTTAATGAGTTATGTTTTAGGAGGCAATGAGTCGGGCTTATTATTTGAACGTATACGTGAAGAATTAGGCATGTCTTGTTATGGAATTTATTCTTGGATTATGAGAAATGAACCCTTTGCAATAATGGGTATTAGTTGTGGTATCTCTCCAAATGAAATACAAGCTCTTCATGAAGAAATACTTGCCATACTTAAAAAAATAAGCACAGAACTTTTAGATGAAGAACGCCTTACTCGTGCCAAGGCCTCACTTAGGGCTTCTATTGCTGCTCGCTCTGAAACAAGTGCAGGTTTAAATAGCATGCTAGCTTTACCTGTTTTAAGAGGTGAAACAGAACATCCCGTTCAAAAAGTTCTACGAGAGTTAGAAAAAATAACTTTGGCAGATATACTAGAACAAGCTCAAGAAACTTTAAAGGGTCCAATGCTACGAGGTGTTTTACTACCTGCCGAATCAACCTCAGAATAAACCTCAAGTAAAGAGAATTCCCCTTTTACTCGATAGGCAAAAATATCCCTACAGCCCTTTCTTTTTTGTTTTATAACAAAATTATATTTTAGGGCATAAAAAATATTTCTAAATTCTTTCTTATTAAGAGAAAGTCCACTTGTAAAAATGTACTAATGATTTTTAGATACTTTTTAATATAAAACGTAATTTCAAAAACAAATCTCGACTTTTGAAAGACCCTTACTAAAAAAACTTACTTGGAAATTTTTTACCATTTCAGGCACCAGAAATATTGTATAACAACACCACCTCTGAAGCTTCAAAATACTACTTTTATCCCAGTCCGAAATAAATTACTTTTTTAGAAATCAACTTCAAAGAAAGTTTCAAACTCTATGGGTTCTATAAAAGACAACTCAAACCTTGGGGAAGCTTCTGAAAAAGAAATGAGCCCCCCACCCTCAGAATATTGAAGATTTGAAACGCCTATCATTGTTAAGAAGAGAAAGCATGAAAAAGTAAAAGCTACAAGCCTACCTTTCCTTGCAGCCCTTTGCTTCAAAACCATAAGGCTAATTTTTTCATCCCAACAAGAATTTTTTAATCGTAAATGAAAGACTATATTCTCTTTTTCTTTTTTATGCTTCATGCTATTTGACATAAATATTATACACCTTTTAAGTTCTGACGGAGTTGCGATAAACCTCTATACAGACGTGATTTTACTGTCCCCTCTCGTAAACTAAGTTCATTCATAATTTCATTTATACTTAAACCATTAAAATTCAATTTTAATATATCAGCATAACGAGAAGGCATATCATGAATCACTTGTTTTATTTTTTCACGTTGTTCTCGTTCCCAAAATTCTTTGATTTCACTACCTTCTTTATCAATTTGCATTCTTGAATTTTCAGATATTTTTTTTGTATAACGTTCTATTTTTTCATTTTCTCTCTTCAATTTGTCATTCATACGTAACGACTCATTTTTTGCTATCGTATAAAGATAAGAGCGTAGTTTAGAATCATCTTCTATTTTTTTTTTGACCAAAGTTTTGTAAGCCCTTAAGTAAACTTCTTGGGCAACGTCATCTATAGCATGAAAGAACTGAACACTCAAGTATCTACGTATAGCTGCCATAACAGGACGCTTAGTCATTGAGATAAGTTTTGAAAACTCTTGAGTGTTCATATTTATAGAAAATATTAATTGAATTTAATGTTCAGAATCGTGACAACGTTTTTCATGAAATTTTTCTAAAAGTTTTGCCGCTTTTTCACGCTGTTCAGGAGTAAGAATTTTATGGAGCTCTACCGCTTTGGACATCATAAGATCTCCCATCTCTTTATGAAGCTCAGATTGCTTCATTCTTAATCTACGCAGTACATTCATATCAACTGTATCAGAACGAACAAGGCCTATTAGCTTTTGAAAATTAGACCTCATTTCCTTTTTATTTAAGGCACGCTTTTTTATAAGCTCTTGTTTCATTTTTTCTACAACTCCTTTCTGACTATCAGTGAGGTCCAGTTTTTTCTTCAACATATCCGCCATATGCTCTATCTTTCCTTCATGAGAAGAAGAAAGATTGCATCGTAAAAACTTACAATTCACCCCAAAAAATAATAGTCCCAAAACAAGAAAGGAACTAAAAATCATGATGGCTAACCTTTTTTTACTATAAACTTTTTTCATATATACCTCTTGATTTTTAAATTACAAAAATTTTAGGAAAAGTTCTTTTACTTTACATGCAAAAATAAGAAATCTTGGCCACTTAGATTTCCCTTTTCCCTTTTATATGTAGACCATCTTTCCTATGAATTTGTTTTAAAAAATTATTTTTTAACTCATTTTTATAAAAAATTTTACACCTAAGTGAATACCTAGATCCCAACAAAATCCATATGTCATCATAGCATGGCAAATTAATTTACTTTACAATTTATATAAATTTTAATTTTATATAATTATGGAATTATATAAAATTAACTACATAGAAAGTATCGCTTGCTTGAGTATTGATACCAATGAAGACAATTCTTTTCACTTAGAAGCCTTCGAAGCCTTTGATAAAATCTTAGATCAATTCTATTTAGATTATGAAGCAGGGAAAATTACAGCCTTGATTATCAGAAGCAATAGACCCAATGTATTTTCACAAGGCTTAAACTTGGCAGAACTTAGTAAAAAGGATCCACAAACCCATCGAAAAGAATTAGAGGCCTTCATCGGTTACTTTTATTCCATACTAAAAAAAATTCATTTTTTTCCCGCCCCTGTTATTTGTGAAATCAATGCCCATTGTATGGGCTATGGATGTATGATTGCTATAGTCAGTGATTTTAGGGTAATGGTGGATAAGGGGGCTCGTATTGGTTTACCTGAAGTAAAAATAGGAATACGTGTGCCTATCTTTATTGCACATGTTTTACAAGGAATTATAGGTGCACAAGAAGCAAATAAACATATGTTACTTGGAATGCCATACAAATCAGAAGTTGCCCTCGAGATTGGTTTTGTAGATGAATGTTTTGAAATAGAAAAATTAGAAAGTGAAGCTTTGAAATTAGCTAAAAAGTTTAGTTCCTGTTCAAAGACTGGTACGGCGACCTCTAAGGCTGCTATGCGCTACACTCTATTCTCTCAAATAGAAAAAATCATTAAAATAGATTATGAAGAAACACTAAAAATAATAGAAACACCTGATGCAAAAGAAGGTGTAAGTGCTGCAGTGGCGGGACGTAGACCCAGATTTAATTCATAGCTTAATAATTTTCTACTGGTATTTTGAAAGAATAACAAATCATTTTAAAATAAAACTTCACCTTTTTTACCCTATACAATACAAGGCCGATTAGGGGCTTAAATTACAATGGACTTACCGCCACCATCTCTATTTTAGGTGGGTACAAAAACTTCTATGTAAACTCAAAGATATGCCATCGGAGGACCTCTTTGTAAAAAGATCGAGAGGGGAAACTGATAAGATAAAGAAATGTAAGAAATAAAATTCCTTTTCCAATTTCTCTTCCACCACCTACAATAACATTATTGTAATTTTAATTTTTTTGCGCTAAAATCCTGTCCCACAAGAAAACTAATTTCAATATCGCTAGCCTTGCGTGTAAAGCCTACCCTATTACGTCCCATATTCAGTAATTGGGACATTTTTTGAGCTATGTATGTATTTCCTGAACATTCAAGCAACATTGTTTTCATTAGAGGTTTATATTTGTAATTATCTACATCAAGGATGTTAGGGCCTATATTTTGAAGGGCATCACGCACAATCCGAGCAAGGCCACTCGTTTCTGTTCCGTTAAGAATTTGCACTGAAAAATTATCTGTGGGCTTTAGCCATTTAATTTGAGAACGTGCTATAAACTCTTTATACACTTGCGGGGCCCTTTCTTCATTTACTTTGAGAATTTGTTTTCCATTTTTACTTAAAAGCTGAAGGGGCACCTCAAGGGTTTGTAAGTACACTTCAGAATCCAATATAAATTTCATTAAACTCTCCAACTCTTTAAATTTAAAGTTAGTATCGATTAGACGCATCGCAAAGTTATTTATTTTTACATTTGAATTTACCTCCGTGCTTTGCCTCTGCCAAAACAAGTCCAAAAAAATAGATTCTTGCCTATAAAGGCGTTCCATAAAAGAAAATTCTCTATTTTCTTCTGATTTTAGAGTTTGATTTATAAAATATTCAAACAATTGTTCACCAGAAAAGTAATGAGAGCCCTTGGGGTATTGGTATTGAGAATTTTTTAAAAAAACATTATCTTCTAAATAAAAGTTCATTCCTTGATAAAGGTCAAGGAGACGCGAAGCTTGGCTACGACGCAAATGAATGTAATGTGTATTTTCAATTTGCGTATATGCTTCAAAATTATCTGCATCCACAGGACTTAATTTCTGTATAAGTTTATCATTAAGATTTGCCTCTGTATTCAGTGCATATAAAATAATATGCTTATATTTAGGGTATACGATAAACTGTGCAAGAAATTCTAAGCTATCATTTTGAGTATCATCCAACACTGCTATTCGTACACTAAAGGGCACATTTTTTTGAATGAGAACTTGTATTTGATCTACCCCCAGATTCAAATAAGTAAAAAAGCCACTCAAGAGTATGAGTATAAACAAAATAAAAAAAACTATTTTTTTAATCATAATAAGATAAGCAAAAATTCCTATACCTAAAGACTCATCAATACCCTTTTATGGCATAAGGTAAACGAAGTAAGCTACCCTTACCTAGACCCTGTCTTTTAAACCATTCATAATTCACTTCAAGGGCATATAAAATAGGAGAAGAAGAGGGATAACTTTTTTTACCATCATCCACAATCATAGAATTAATCTCTATAAGTCTGTGATGCTCATCAAAATAAGCTAGGTCTAATGGAATTAAAGTATTCTTCATCCAAAAAGCGGTTTCACGAGGATAGGGAAATACAAAAAGCATACCCTCATATTCACCTAATTTTGTTCTATACATAAGACCTTTCTCCCTACTCTCAGGTGTATTGACTACTTCTACTTTTAATTTAATGCGTTCTAAAAATACATCTACTTTTGTATTTGGCTTAGTATTTAGATGTTGGCAATGAACAAAGAGTAAAGTACTTGTAAAAAAAAACAAAATTTGAATTCTACAATATAACATAAGAAAATTACCTCAAAATCAAGAAGCAATATTATCATGAGTATAGTAAAGCAAAAATAAGATTATGATAAAAAAGAAACATGAACTATATAATAAAGAAAATGAAAAAATTCAAGAAAAGCCTTGGATTTTCAGAACCTATGCAGGTCATTCCAACCCTCGTGCATCCAATCAATTGTATAAAAACAATCTAGCCAAGGGGCAAACAGGCTTATCCATTGCCTTTGATTTACCTACACAATGTGGTTATAGCTCTGATCATCCTGTAGCAAGGGCAGAAGTGGGAAAGGTGGGGGTTCCTATCAATAGTCTCGATGACTTTCATATTCTTTTTGATCAGATACCCATAGAGCAAATGAATACTTCTATGACGATTAATGCCACTTCCATGTGGCTTCTGTCTTTGTACATCGCCCTAGGTAAAGAACGAGGGATTGACATTTCAAAATTACAAGGGACAACACAAAATGACATCATTAAAGAATACTTAGCACGTGGTACCTATATTTTCCCACCCGAAACTAGTCTAAGAATGATAGCAGAAATGTATGAGTACTGCCTTGTGCATTTGCCTAATTGGAATGCTTCAAATATTTGCTCCTATCATTTACAAGAGGCCGGTGCCACTCCTGCACAAGAATTAGCCTTTGCCCTTTCCACAGCTATTGGGATACTTGATTTAATAAAGAAAAGAAATCTTATCCCCATAGAAGACGGTAGCTTTTCGAGACTAGTGGGGCGTATCAGTTTTTTTGTAAATGCAGGGATGCGTTTTGTAGAGGAAATGTGTAAAATGAAAGCCTTTACGGAAATGTGGGATGAAATTTGCAAAGAAAGATATAATGTAAAAGAAGAAGCATACAGACGCTTTCGCTACGGTGTGCAAGTAAATTCACTTGGGCTTACTGCGGCACAGCCGGAAAACAATGCTTGGCGTATTTTAATCGAAACCTTAGGAGTGGTGTTAAGTCGAGACGCTCGGTGTCGAGCCTTACAACTACCCGCTTGGAATGAGGCCCTCTCCCTACCTCGCCCCTGGGATCAACAATGGTCACTAAGATTACAACAAATTCTCGCGTATGAAACAGATTTATTAGAATATCCTGATTTATTTGAAGGGAGTCTAGTCATTGCCTCAAAAGTAGATGAGTTAAAAAAAGAAGCCTATCTTGAAATTGAAAAAATTATTTCTATGGGGGGCATACAAAATGCTATAGAGACAGGTTATATGAAAACTGCCCTAGTCTCTTCCATGTCCCAACGTATAGCTCGCATCAATAATGGAGAGCAGGTGGTGGTGGGTCTAAATAAATGGACTGATGGTATTCCTTCTCCACTGACTAGTGGAGAAGGTGGTGGGATGTTTAGCTTAGATGAAAACGCCTCTAAAGAAACTTTAGCTAATCTTAAAAAAACTTTAGCCAACCGAGATTCTGAAAGAGTTAAAAAGGCATTAGAACAATTAAAAAAATGTGCTCGTAATGGTGAAAATATGATGCCTATCTCTATTGAATGTGCCCTAGCAAGGGTAACAACCGGAGAATGGGCCTTTGCTTTGAGAGATATCTTTGGGGAATATAGACCTGCTACAGGTGTGGAGGGGCAATCCCTAAATATAAAAGAAGAAGCTATAGACGCACTCAGAGCGAGGGTAAATAAATTTATAGAAACTTATGGACATAGGCCTCGTATTCTAGTTGGTAAACCTGGTTTGGACGGTCATTCTAATGGGGCAGAGGTGATCGCCTTAGGGGCTAGACATTCTGGCTTTGATGTCATTTATGCTGGGATACGCCTGAGTCCTGAAGAAATCGCAAACAGTGCTATTGAAGAAAATGCAGATATAGTAGGAATATCCATACTAAGTGGTTCACATATTGAAATGGCGATTTCAATTTTAGAAAATCTAAAAAAGTATGGGGCACATAAAAAAATTCCTGTGGTCATGGGGGGAATCATTCCTGATACAGATATTTCAAAATTAAAAGAAATTGGGATAAAAGATGTTTTTACTCCAAATGATTATATTTTAAGTAATGTAATGTCTAGAGTCATGGATGTTGTTGAGAAAAATACAGAAGCCATTAAGTAATTCTCTATATTTTTTCTTCTTTTATCTTTCTCTAGTTCATCAATTAACTTGTCTATAAACCTTGCTTTTTGGAATTAAAGGCTTTTCAATTTCTTTTATTCTAACCACAAATAACTCCTTGAATAAGGGATGACTTGGGATTCAATCTTAGTTTTTCAAAAAAATTTCAAAAGTGATACCTTCTGATTAAAAAATATTTTATTTCATTTTAATCAAAAGCTATCAAACCTCTATTCGTTAATATCATTCTTCGATGGTTCATTGGGTCATCCCTTACTTGCTGTACTTTGAATTTTTGATACTTAATGTGAGGTACAAGTTTTATTTTTATAATTCTCTTGTTCTATTTTTTTCTTTCTTTCATGACTTCATTTTAGCTCATTCTTAAATACTACTTTCAAACTAAAAATTTTTATAGAATACCTCTAAACAACTATCGACTTAGTGAAAGAGCTAGTGTTTTCAAAAACCATCTCCTTGCTCTATTAGCAATATAATGTTGCACTTTCATTTTCTCTGTTTGACTGTATTCATGAATTCTAACTATTTTATTCTCTATATTGTAAATATAAGTTTGACATTCATATTTACAATATAGAGAATTGCCTCTGCAGATATGGCAAACTCTATTTTAGAAAGATTAGGTGGAAAACTAGTTTTAGATCAAGTTATCGAGTACTTTTATGCTCGTGTTCTCTTGGATTTAAATATACGACCTTATTTTGAGCATATCGAAATGAAAAGACTCAAAAAACATCAAACTGAATTTATTGGAAGTCTACTTAGCAAGGAAACCATATACACAGGACGTAATTTAGCACAGGCACACGCAGGATTAAATATAACAGAGCAACATTACATGAAAGTAGCTTCTTATTTGGAAGAGGCCTTGGAAAATGCTAAAGCACCTAAAGACATCACCAAATACTTATTGGAAGTTGTCTATAGTGTAAAAAAAGATATCATCAATAAATAAGAGATTTTTCGGATACTAATTATGAATTTTATCAACAAGTTTTTAGGATTAAAAAAGAAGGGAAAACAAAAAGTTATACCTGTTGGCAATCTAAAAAAAGAAATAGAACAATACATTAACACACTTGAAACAATGGGAGATCGATTGAGCCAAATCGCCCAAATTATAGCTTTAAAATCTAAAAATTCTAATAGAATACCTCCAGTCGCCTTGGAGATAGGGCAATTAGGAGCTCACTTATTTACCCAAGCAGAAAATTTAGAAAAAATTAAAAAAAAAGTTCGTTCCGATTTTTAAATTAAGCTATTTCTTTTTTCCTTTAATTCTTTAAGTTTCGCTTTTTCTTTATCAACAATAGCAGAGGGGGCATTCTTTACAAAATCAGGATTACCCAATCTTTTTTCTAAAAGTTCAATCGCTAGATCTACTTTTATTAACTCTTGTTTTATTCTTTCCTGGTCCCTTACTTTCTCTTCAAGACTTACTTGATTATCTAAAACTATAAAAACCTCTCCTGTAGAAAAATTTTGCTTCACACTATTTTCTTCTATATCATGTTCAAAAAAACTGTCTATTTTAGAAGCACCCGCAAGTCGCAATAAAGAATCATTTTTCTTTTGAATGACCTCTTTTAAAAAATGATTCTTTGTCTTAATCATAACTTTGATTTTCTTCTCGGGGGCTATGTTTTTTTGAGCTCTCAATACTCGTGTAGCTTTCAATGCTTCTTGAAGGTTAAGCAAAGCTTGAATGGAGTTTTTTGCTTTACTCGGTAATTGAAATATTTGAGGCCACTTCCTTAACATTAAAATTTTTTCTTTATTAGCTTCATTTTTTCCGGGCTTAGGAAGATAAGATGAAAAGTACGAATAAAGTTCCTCAGTTATAAAAGGCATAAAAGGATGTAAAAGTGCAAGGGCCTCAAGTAAAACATAACATAAAACATAACGAGCGACCTCTGCTGATGCAATAGCCTTGCTTTTCTTTTTTTCATCTTCACTTTTACCATTCGCATCACTATTGTAAATATTTTGTGCTGCAAAAAGACGAGTTTTTACAAACTCAATATACCAATCACAAAATTCATGCCAAAAAAAATCATAAATAAAGGCTGCACTCAAATGAAACTTATAATCTTCAATACTTTTAGTTAAATTTTTTATCGTATAATTTAACCTATCAAGAATCCAAAAATCTTCCGCTTCTAATTCAAGCTTGAGCAATTCTTTAGCTTTAAGCTTTACCTGAAAATCTTTAGGCAAATTCATCAAAACAAAACGTGAACTATTCCATATCTTATTTGTAAAATTTTGATAGCCTCGGAGGCGTTGTTCAGAATAAAGCGTGTCTTTCCCTTCACTTAAAGTAGCTATTAAAAAAAATCTAAAGGCATCTGTGCCGTATATTTTCATCACCTCAAGAGGGTTAATTCCATTCCCCTTTGTTTTAGACATTTTTTGCCCCTTTTCATCTCGCATAAGCCCATGTATGTAAACTGTTTTAAATGGAGGGGTTTTCAAAAAATATAAACCAAACATAATCATTCGCGCCACCCAAAAAAAGATAATGTCATAACTTGTAACAAGTAATGTGGTGGGGTAGAAAGTTTTAAGATCCTTTGTTTTTTTAGGCCAACCTAAAGTCGAAAAGGGCCAAAGAGCTGAAGAAAACCATGTATCTAGTACATCCTCATCTTGAATCAATGTAACTTTCTTCTTATAATGCTTCAAGGAAAGTTTTAGAGCTTCTTTTTCATTTTTTGCAACAAAAATTTTTTTATCAGGGCCATACCATGCAGGAATACGATGCCCCCACCACAATTGCCTGCTAATGCACCAATCTCGTATTTCTGTCATCCAATGATTGTATGTATGCGTCCAAAGGGCGGGCTTAAATTGTATTTTCTTTTTCTTTACTGCAAGTAAAGCTTTTTCCGCTAAGGGCTTAGCTTTTACAAACCATTGCGTAGAGAGTATAGGCTCCACCACCACCCCTGTTCTTTGAGATTTAGCAATAGACATAGTATGAGACTTAGAACCTCTTTCAAGACCAAGTTTTTTTAATTCATCCTTTATGGCCTTGCGAGCCACCATCCTTTCTAGACCTTTAAACTTACCCCCATTCTCATTGATACACGCATTATGATCAAAAATATTGATAAAATCTAGGTTGTGGCGTTTTGCAGCAGCGTAATCATTAGAATCATGTGCGGGCGTCAGCTTTACTGCCCCACTACCAAAGCTAGGATCCACTAAAATAGAATCCGCTATTATTTTTATTTTTCTATTTAAGAAAGGGTGGGAAACCCATTTCCCTATTAAACTCTTATAACGAATGTCATCAGGATGAACAGCAATAGCAGTGTCTCCCAACATTGTTTCAGGCCTTGTTGTGCTTACAACAATCTCATTTATCTCTGTAGAGCTTTTAGTCGCGTCTTTATGTATATCTAATTTGTAAGCAAAATCATAAAGCTCTGTTTGAAAGTTTTCAACATGTTCTATTTCTAAGTCTGAAAGGACAGTTTGACTTTCAGGATCCCAATTCACCAAACGTGTATCTCTATAGATAAGCCCCTTTCTATATAATTCCACGAAAACAGCCACCACCGCCTCTGATAGCCCCTCATCCATAGTAAAACGTTCTCGAGACCAATCTAAAGATAAGCCCAACAATCTCTGTTGCTTAGTTATTTGTTCGCCGTATCTCTTTTTCCATTCCCAAACTCTTTCTATAAATTTTTCACGGCCTAAGTCTTTTCTATGTATGTTTTCTTTTTTAAGCTCTTGCTCAACTCGAACTTGAGTCGCTATGCCTGCATGATCTGTTCCGGGGAGCCAAAGGGTATGATAACCTCGCATACGTGCAATACGCACACATACATCTTGTAAGGTTTGGTCAAGGGCATGTCCCACATGTAAATCTCCTGTGATATTAGGAGGAGGGATGACAATACTATATGGCTTACTTTTGGTTACACTTTTTTTTTGAGCCTTTATTGCAACTTCTGGTTTATATGCTTTAATCTCTTCCCATTTTTTTATCCAATTTTTTTCCAGTTCTTGAAATTGATATTTGGATTCAGGTGTTTTAGACATTGACTTTATATTTTTTGAAGTAACACTCTTCGATAAAATTTCTAAGCCTTATTTGGCAACATCTCTTTTTGTAAAAAAAAATTAGAATCTTTATAAAAATACATTATTCTTCTACATAATTTAAATCTTTATGGAAACTTTCTTTTATAAAATATGCACTTAACACTGCTATACTAAGCCAAAGTAAAGCAGAAAGAAAGGTTGCCATTAAAATCCCCATACCCAAAATATTTTGAAAAACTTCTCGATACACAGGCAAAATAGGAAAGAAAAGAGCACCTCGTACCATATTCGGTATAGAGGTTGCTGCAGTTGCACGAAGATTTGTTCCAAACTGTTCTGCACCTATGGTGACAAAAACACCCCAATAACCACTACTAAAACCAAGGCATGCCATTAGAAAATAAAAAGGGCTAGAACCCCATTCTCGTGAAAGAAGTGTATGAAAAATCAAAATAAAAACAAAGCTTAGAAAATAAAAAAAATTGAGAGCTTTTTTACGACTCTGTAGTTTTTGACTCAGTATTCCACAAATTAAATCTCCAATGGATAAACCCATATATCCATAAAATACAGCTTTCCCAGAATCAATATCAGGTATTCCTAGTGCCAGCCCCAATTCACGAGCAAAGGTAAAGTAAATTCCTGCTACTAGCCAAAGAGGGAGACCTATAAAAACACTTAAAAAATAACGTAGGGCCCTTTCTTTTCTTTGAAAAATCATTAGAAAATTTCCTTTTTGAATATGAGATTTTTGTTTCAAATCCCCATAAAGTGAACTCTCAAGTACACTTGTTCTCAATAATAATAGTAATAAACCTAAAACACCACCTATCAAATAGCAAGTACGCCAATGAAAATTTTCTTTAAGAAAGAATGCAAACACTGCCCCTAGTATTCCAAAAGAAGTAAGTATTGTTGTAGATATTCCTCGTTTCGTTGTCGGTAATAATTCGCAGAGTAAAGTAACTCCACCACCTAATTCTCCTGCAAGACCCAAACCTGCTATAAATCTTATAAGAGAATATTGCCATTCATTTTGGACAAAGGCGTTAGCAATATTTGCAAAAGAATAGAGCAAAATAGAACCATACAAAACTTGAATGCGTCCTTTTTTATCACCTGCTATACCCCACGCCACTCCTCCAATTAAAAACCCTAACATTTGAAAGCTTATAATTTTTTCTCCTATTAAAGTTATAGCAACATCATTTAAACCCAAATCTTTCAAACTAGGGACGCGAACAATGCTAAAAATCAGTAAATCATAGATATCTACAAAGTAACCTAGGGAGGCTACAAGTACAGGAAATAGGATTTGAGTATTTTTTTTATCATTCATAATTTTAGCCTTCTATCTTTCTTTGTATGTAAATGTCTTTAAAATGAATAAGTGTTAACCCGCCATATAAATAATATAAAATATTTTTACTACAAAGCCACCTAAACCAATACTCTATAAATAAAGTATTTTGCAATACAAAGCATCCCCTCTAAAGTCCTTTTTTAGGGCATCCTTTCATCGGGCTATGCGTACCTAATAAAAGCCATCTTCGTCTATAAAAATAGAAACAAGAAACTTTATGCTATACCTTTCTCAAAAACAAGATGATTGCATACATAAATTTTAACTTGACGTACTCCATAGTGATTTTCAAAAATACAGTCTACAAGGAATACTATACAAATGCACATACCCAATCAAGAAAGCCGTGGCCATATTCAAAAAACTTCTCTTTATTTTTTAATAGGGCTTTGCCTTCTAATTTTAACTGTACTCACTGTCTCGGCTTCATATGTAAATTGGGGCTCCATTATAGGAGGGGGGTTTATAACAAATATACTCGTGGCTATTAGTATTGCCACCCTCAAAGCCTATCTTGTATTGATGTTTTTTATGCACTTGCGATATGAGAGCAAGTTAGTTATAGGATACGGACTTTTGTATCCTATTATCCTTTTTTGTTTGCTTGTAGGCTTTGCGTCCATCGACGTTTTTTTTAAGGGTAATTCCCATTCCATCTTAGGCAAATCAATAGTTGCTATATATAATTTTTGTAATCCTATACGGGCGATACCTTTTACAAGAATATCAATCCCGTGCCTAGCTATACAAAAATCATTCATCTTAGATTTAAGTTTTAGTTTGTGGAGTCCAATCGACTGCATTGCTTCCTAAAATCCCTTCTTTATCAAGTGCTTATTTTGAAAATATCATAATAGCACTTATTCTAAATTCAAATGGTATATAAATATTAAGTTATTTTTTAAAATCTCAACTTGATGTAAAAAGACACTTTTATATTTTGTAATATAAAAGTAATACGTTCGTATCAAAAATATATATGTAACATTGAGACTGTAAAATGAAGCTACTTAATTCTCACCTTGCACCCCCTAACCCTAAGCTTAGACTACTCAAACCCAATCGATTTGAGACTATGACTCTATGTCTTCTTTTATGCTGTACCTTTTTATTTTTTAAGAGTCAAACTCTTTGGGGAAAAGAGGAGTCGAGTTTCAAAGAAGTTTACAGGCCCTCACCATTAAAGTCAACACTAGCGAATACTCATTTAGAAAAAATTGAAACTAGCTTTCACAAAATTTTTGAAATTTATGAAAACAAAGTTGTTTATATAAATGCCGAAAAAAACACAAGCACACAAACAAGTTCATATCATCACAATTCTCGATTTAAAAAATTCTTTGGGCAAAAAAACTCTTCGGAAACTCAAAAACAAAGTAATTTAGGTACAGGTTTTATTATTTCCAAAGATGGCTATGTCTGCACCAATTATCATGTGGTAGAAAAAGCAAACACTGTGTATGTGCGAGTAGGTAGATCAGAATATAGGGCAAAGGTGATGGGGACAGATAAAATTACAGACCTAGCCCTATTGCATATTGAAAACGAGAGAAGTTTTGATCCTGTATATTTTGGAGACTCAAGAAAAGTGAGGGTGGGGGGACTGGGCGGTTGCCATAGGAAACCCCTTTGGTTTTGATAGAACCTTTACCACAGGGGTGGTGAGTGCTGTAAGAGGAGATCAGGATGGACTAGGCGACTCATACATTCAAACAGACGCTTCAATCAATCAAGGAAACTCTGGGGGGCCCTTGATTAACTTACATGGGGAAGTCATAGGAGTAAATCGAATGATTTATGCAAAGCAAGGGGGTGGGAGTATAGGCATAGGTTTTGCCATTCCTATAAATACAGCTAAGATAGTCCTTGAACAACTTTTAAAGAATGGAAGGGTAAAATGGGGCTTCATTGGCATTCAATTATCAAATCTAGATCGAAATTTAATGCGTCAACTTGGTGCCGTTAGCAGTAAGGGAGCGGTAGTCGTGGGGGTTTTAAAAGATGGCCCTGCGGATAAGGCAGGTTTACGAAGGGGGGATGTTATTTTACGTGTAGGAAATCAACTCATTATAGATACAAATCATCTCATACATATTATAAGCAACACTAGTGCAAACAAACAAGTTAATTTTGAAATTTTAAGAAGAGAAAAAAAAGAACAAATAGAAGTAACAGTAGAAGAAAGACCCACAGGCGAAGGAGAATAAAAATATCAAAACCATGTAATGCCATCATGATGATGATAGTATTACATGGTAATCATTGTCCCCACACCCTTATCAGTAAAAACTTCTAGTAAAATTGCATGAGGCTCCCTTCCGTCAATAATGTGTGTTTTCTCTACACCACTTTCTAAGGCCTGAATACAACAATCTACTTTAGGGATCATCCCCCCTGTTATTTTTTTTTCTATTTTATATTTTTCAATTTCAGAAAGACTAAGCTTTGTCTTGGTTTCATTATCTATAATTACTCCCGGGGTATCCGTAAGCAAAATCAGTTTCTTTGCTTTTAAGTAGCTAGCAATGGCTCCCGCCATGGTATCCGCATTTACATTCATGGCTTGCCCCTCTGCATTATTTGCAACAGGGGCTATGACAGGTACATATCCATTTTTTTCTAAAGTTTTAATAATCTCACCATCTATAGATCTAGCATTCACCTCTCCTACTTGACCCAAAGAAACAATTTCATTTTCTCCTTGTGCCGTAAGTCGATTCACACTAAGGCTATTCGCCACCGCTAATTTTCCATCACGTCCAGAAATTCCAACCGCCCTACCCCCTTCTTTATTAATTTGAGAAACAATTTCCTTATTGATATTTCCTGATAAAACCATCTCTACCACTTCCATAGACTTACTATCTGTTACCCTCATCCCATTTATAAATTCAGAAGGAAGTTGTAATTGTTGCAATATTTTAGTAATTTTAGGGCCCCCACCATGCACTACAATAGGTTTAATTCCTACAAATTGCAATAAAACTATATCGCGAGCAAATTCTTCACTCAAGTTCTTCTCTTCCATAGCAGCCCCACCATATTTAATTACAATAGTTGTTCCTGAAAATTGACGTATGTAAGGCAAAACTTCAAGCAATATAGAAACAGAATTTCTATTTTCGGTAGATGGATTTACAATAGGTTGCATAATGAAATAAAAATAGAAGGATATTTTTTAGTTCTACTGTATTCAAGCTATAATTTTATTTCACGAGAGGGCTTCCAAGAAAATCAAAAGGTGATAAGAATAGAGAGAGATATGCTTTCTAACTTTTAATTGATGAGGCGAAAAGCAAACAAGCAAAGCAACTATGTATTGAAGTCCAAACCATACTAAGAAAATGTATATGAATACGACTGATTTTATTAAAAATGAATTATCTAAATTCATTGAAGCTTTCCCACAAACTAAAGTTCGCTATGAATTTGATATTGATGCTGATATACATTGTGTAGAAGTATTGCCCAATAAAATTTATGAGTTTGATAATAGTTATATTTCTTGGGAAAGAAATTTTAGTGATAAATTCATTGACAATTTTCCAGACCAAAACATTTATTTTTTTTCAGAAGATCCAATTGTTGGTATCAAGCATGTAGATTTTGAGTTAAAAGGAAGTGAGTATGTCGAGATTCCCAATTATTGTAAATCGAACATTCCACTTTCTGAAATGAAACCTGAGGATTACACTTTTAATAATAAAAACTCTTCACAAATTGAACCTACTGTATCTACACCGCCTAAAAATTCTTATGATTATTCTTCCACCTGCAAATTTTACTAAAATCGAAAAGAATGAATAACAAAGGATTTAAAATAATTGGTATTTCAACTCGTACGACAAATAAAAACAATCAGTCAAAACAAGATTTAGAAAAACTTTGGGAACGTTTTTATTCTGAAAAAATTATAGAAAAAATTCCAAACAAAAGTTCCTCTCAAATCCTTTCAATTTACACAGACTATAAAAGCGACTTTAAAGACGAATATACAGCAATCATTGGCTTAGCAGTTTCCAAACTTGACGAAATTCCAAACGGGCTTATAGGTCGTGAATTTAAATCTGACAATTTTCAAAAGTTCATAGCAAAAGGTATAATGCCAAAAGCAGTTTTGGATACTTGGTTAGACATCTGGCATCGAGAAAACGAACTCAATAGAAAATACTCTTATGACTTTGAAGTTTATGGAGAGGAATTTCAAAAAGGCGAAAATTCTGAAGTTGAAATTTATTTATCAGTGAAGAAGTAAGAAGCAAGAAGCAAATTGTTTTCTTGTTGCACCCCTGCAAAACTTAGGTCGGGGCAATTGCAGTTAACCACATAGAGACACATAGAGACATAGGGAACATAGAAAAACTCAATGTTTCCTTTGGGGGTTTGTGGTTATCAAAATTATTATAAAATCTATGTGATTATTTGGTTATCAAATAAAATAAGCTATACATCCTATGTAACTATATGGTTATCAAATAAAATAAGCTAAACATCCTATGTGACTATGTGGTTATCAAATAAAAAAAACCCTTAAGTATCTATGTAGTTAAAAAAATAATGAAATAAAATTTAGTCCCTAATGACAAAAACAAAAACTAAACTATTTCAATATGAATTACAAACTTATCAGGAAGACTGCGTAAATAATATAATAAGTCTTTTTAAAGATCTTCGTCAAAAACAAAATTTTGTAGATGTGCTTACATTACACAATAAAAAGGATAAATACAATTTTCCAATCAATGACACTAAAAATATTGATATAATGATGGAAACGGGTACTGGAAAAACATTCACATTTATAAAAACTATTTTTGAATTAAATAAAAATTTTGAAATTAAAAAGTTTATAGTACTAATTCCAAGCGTTGCCATTCGTGAAGGTACAAAAACAAACCTAGAAGACACTAAAGATTATTTTAAAAGTTTTTACGCAAATGAAAAGGAAAAGGAAATTGAGGTATTTGTATATGAAAGAGGAAATATTTCTGCAGTAAAACAATTTATCAACACATCTCATTTATCTGTTTTGGTAATGACTTCGAGTTCCTTCGAACGCGATGACAATATTCTGAATCGTCCTTTAGAAAGAGAAATGAATCAACCAGAACTTTATATAAATAATCCTGACCCGCCAAATTCATATTTGGAATGTTTAAAACGCATAAATCCTATAGTAATAATGGACGAACCACATCGTTTTCAAGGTGATGCTTTTAAAAAATATTTTGAGGGATTTGAGAATTACTATTTACGTTTTGGTGCGACTTTTCCAAAAGAGCCAAAAAAAGCGAAAAAAATAACTACTACTGAAACAGAAAATTCAATTAACCAAAACTCTTTGCCTTTATCAAATGTTGCTTATACCCTCGACAGCATTACTTCTTTTAGACAAAATTTGGTAAAGAAAATTGTAGTTTATACACAAGATGTAGTTGAAAACACAGACACCCTCATTGCTATAGATAACAAAAAAGCTATTGTAAGCACTTTAACCAACGGAATAATTGTAAGACGAGAAATAGGGGTGGGTGCAGTTTTCAACGGTAAAGGAATTAAAAAAATAAATAAAGACAATATCGTTTTAACGGATGACACTATCGAAAAAATAGACTATTCTTTGTCCGACGATTCATTACGGGCAATGATTAGCCAAACAATACAAATACATTTTGAGAAAGAACAATCACTCTTTGAGAAAGGTATTAAGGCCCTCACTTTGTTTTTTATGGAAAGTGATAAAAGTTTATATCGTGGAGAAAATCCTAAAATAAAAAAAATTTTTGAAGAAGAATATAAATTACAATACAGTAAACTTATAAAAGACAAAACACTTTCAGATGATTATTTAAGATACTTGCAAAACGATTTTGATAGCGATAACCAATTACAAGTTCACAAGGGTTATTTTTCCGGAGATAAAGGAATAGAAGATGATAAAATAAAAGCAGGGGTAGATGAGATTTTAAAAGACAAAAAAAAATTACTTTCGTTTGAAAGTCCTACACGTTTCATTTTTTCAATTTGGGCTTTGCAAGAAGGTTGGGACAATCCTAATGTTTTTACTATTTGCAAGCTTTCCAATCAAGGAAGTGAAACATCTAAATTGCAACAAATTGGGCGTGGTTTACGCATTTGTGTTAATCAAAACTTGCAACGGAATACACTAAAAAATCTAAACGACAACCAAGAGCTATTTTGGAAAATCAATAATTTGGATGTAGTTGTTTCGAGCAAAGAGCAAGGTTTTGTAGAAGCCATTCAAAATGAAATTTTAAGTAACTCCTTTTTAATTTCTGAAACTTTTACAGAGCAAGAACTCATTAAAACACTCAAAGAAAAATCGGGCTTTGATGATGATACAATCGTTACATTGGTTGAAGATGTTTTAATTAAAGAGAAAATGATTGTTCGCAAAGCAATTGTAGACGGACAAAAAATTTACGAAAAATCTCCAGAGTACATTGCTATTCTGAAAAAACAAAATTTACCTGTTGAACAAGAAAAAGTTCTAGAAAGTTTATTTGCAAGTGATACAAACACTTATGTTCAAAAAGCGGAACATTTAAAAGAGAAAAAGAAAGTTTTTATTAAAGCAACTCATCTAAACGAATTTCAAAATTTATGGAAAACTATAAACAAAAATGCTTTTTATATTTTGGAAAACTTAAATGAAACACAAGAATTTCAACTAATACAAAACATAAAAGAGGGAATTGAAGCTGTAAACATTGAAAAAATTCTTTTACAAACCATTCGTGCAGAACTTAATATAAGCAAAATTGGAGAGCAAGGTTCAATAACAGAAATGCTTACAAATACAGCTTCTTACAAAAGCAAAATAGATTATTTAGAATTAGTTCGCACTATATCAAATAATACTAAGACACCTATTTCATTTGTAGTAAAAGTTTTCAATTCTTTGAGCGATGATTTTAAAAACAAAATGCTTTGTAATAATCCTGAACAAGCACAAAGAGAAATATCTGAAATATTTAATAAGAACTTAATTGCAACGCTAAAAACAAATATTAAGTATGAAGGAATAAACGGCACAGTTTTACCAAATGTATTTAAAACCACAACTTCAGACCCTAGCGATGTTGCTATAGATTTAGACGCAACTATGCCGAGCTCACCTGCTGTTTTTCTGGCAAACTCCCCCGCGGTTTTATCAGATTCAGTCATAAAAAGAACTTATTTAGACACGGGTAGTGTTGGTAAATTTCAAAAAGAAATTGCAAGTGAATTTTCTTTAAAGGCAAAATGGATATTTGAGGATGTGATTGAATACGACAGCGATTTTGAATTAGAAATTGTTGAGCAAGACCCCGACATTGCCACTATTGAAATTTTTGGAAAACTCCCTCGTCTGAAAATTAAAACACCTTTGGGCGATTACAATCCCGACTTTTGCTATGTAATTAAAAGCACAGAGGGGAATAAAAAAATAATTCTAGTAGTAGAAGCCAAAGGTTACAATACTTCAACAGCCATACCCACTGACGAAAAAGCAAAAATTGATTTTGCAAATGAATATTTTGAAGCATTGAATGAATATTATAAAGATCATAATATTAAAATATCATTTAAAGAACGTATTAATAAAACTCAATTAGCTGATTTGATAAAAGTATAGGCTATGATTTAATTTTTTGTTGTTTTATTATAAAATCTAGGAATGTTTTATTTCGCGCTTTTGCGTCTGAAATTAAAGCTTGGGGCGATATAACATGTATTAATGTATTAAGATAATCAAAATACTTTTGCCATATTTCGCCTTCTTGACTAAAATTTTTTTTGTAATCAAAAGATTTTAATTTTTTTCTAAATTTTTCATCAATTTTGGTGATGAGAAAACAATGAATTTCTTCAACTCCACTGTCTCTGATATTTTCGGCATATTCCGTCAATTGAGCTAAACCCACTGTATTGTTTTTATAATCACTATTGAAATTTTTGAATTCGATTAAGATTACTTTTTTGGGATTATCCGGATTATTAACATAAATTGTAATATCTGGTCTATCATTTTTCATTTCAGAAAATAATTTATCAATTTTTTTATCACTCGCTACATAACTATAAGTCATGAATTTATCATCTAGTAGCCACAAGTTATTTTCTTTTAATTGAACAGGATTATAATCCTTCCCACCCTGTAGTTTTCTTTTAAGGATGATATCATGAATTTTCTTTTCTTCTTTTTCTTTATTTAAATCATATTTAGAAAATTCATTAATAATATCACGTCTATATTTTATATAGCATACTAATTCTAATGCACCAAGAGCTTCAGCCCTTTGTATAATTTCTTCAGGGTTTGCATTTTTTTTTGTTTTTAAATTTTCAAGATGATCCTTTTCTTTTTGTAATTCTTTTAAGGCTTTGTTTTTCGCTTCTTTTTTAATAAAAAAACTTTTAGGATTTTCATTTATAAATCCAATCAATTCGGGATTTTCATACTTGAATTCATCAATTTGTTTTTGATTATACTCTTCCAAGCTTGGAAAATCTATTTTTAAGATTTGAAATATTTCTTCTTGTAGGCGATCCTTAATTTCATTGAATGATAAATAATTAAATAAATCCGTTTCACTTACTTTGATCGTAAACTCATCGCGGGCATCGACTACTCTGTCATCAAAATAGTTAGATGTAATAAAAAAAATTGCTCTGTTTTTTGGGGGTAAATATAATTCAAAATTATTATCTTTAAAAGTTTGAACCTGTCTCTGATGGGCACAGAAATTTCCATCTACACCACCTCTTGTTGAGTTATGTTCTATATAATAATTAATATCAAATTCTGCTGTGTCATACCCTAAGTTTATATTATCTTTGTGCATTATAAAAGTTTTAGTTTTAAATGGGGGGACATCTTTGTTTGTAATGTCTTCAACTCTTCCATTCATATTGAGGGAGATTTTTATTTTTTTTTCTCTCTCAAAGAATAACAAAATAGCCAAATGCTCAACAATGTTTTCTTTAATTTTTTCCAAAGTATAAGAGGATTGAAAATCTGGTTTGCAAGAGCTAAGAGTAACTGTTGTTTCAGTTGGTTTTGAATTATCGCAAGGAACTACACTAATATTTTTATTAGTAAAATTTGTGGTAAAATCAAAGTCAATTTGTCTTCCATTTGCAATACTGTGAAATTTCACTTCGTTAAATACTTTTAGAAAAGATAATCGTCCAACTCCTTTTCCACCAAGCTTAACTTTATGAGAAGAATATAGTGTTAGAAAAGAGTCTATATTTTCTTGCGTAAGACCTTGACCATTGTCTGTAATTATTATCTTTTCGATTTTACCATCACTACCATCCATTTGCAGTTGAGATTCAACTATAAAGGTAATGTTAATTTTTGTGGCACATGCATGTATAGAGTTTGTTAATGCCTCATATACAGGAATTAGTATATTTTTAGTTTGAAGTTTGAAATTGCTAACAGCTCTATTTAAATCAACTTGCATATCTTTTTTAGGTTCTGTTATTCTTAAGTTGATATATTATTGTGTATTTGACTAAAAATCAAAGCTACTCAAACGTATATATATGTTCACTTGATTTCGATATATTTATTGGAAGTCAAGCTCACTTTCTTACAAACCTACAATGAATCAATTAAACGTTAAAAAACTAAGTACCTATGTAATTTATCAAATTTAAAAAAGAAGTTGCAAGTGTATGGTAGTTGGAAGTAATTGAAGGTTAAAAATATAGTGATTTAGAATGTTTGAAAATTTAGAATATTCAAAGGGAGAAAAAATATCCTTAAAAAAACACTTCAACGAAAAGTGGCTTAAGGATAAAATTGAAGCAAACTCATGATAAAAGTAATGCAATGATATTAGTTTATTTAGACTGGAATATATTTGATAAACTTGAAAAAAAAGATTCTTTAAATGAAAAACAACGCAATATTTATTCTAAAATTGAAGTTTTAATTAAAGACTATATAATTATTTGCCCTTACTCAAATGCCCACATCAATGACCTACTTAGAGGACACGCTAACAACCCAAACTATATTCCAAAACATTTAGAAACGCTTAAGCGTCTGACAAACAATCTCTGCATTATTCTGTATGGTGGCAGAACTCAAACTAATTTAGAATACAGAGATGTTGTGGAATTTTTCAATACTGCACTTGCCGACAAAGAGGTAAAAACAAAATCATTTACAGAGCTATTCGACGGGGACGAAACTGGGCTTTTGAAAATGGAGTTTAAAAAGCTAACAGATTTGCTTAATAATTTACCAATCCCTAAAGAATTAAAAGTAATTTTCGAGGTAAATCATGTTTTCAATTGTTTATTTCCTAGTATTAAGAAAGAAATGAATTTACTTTCTATGTGCAATGACTTAATTGATTTTTCTAATAATGCTAGAAACGATAACTCTATCTATAAACCTTTGAAGGCAAACATTAATAAAGGAATTGCGGATATGAAAAAATATGAAAAGGAACTGAAAAAAAATAATAATTTTCCTTCTGAAGTTCAGAACTATTTTAATTTTGATGATATTTGGGAAAAGTTTGTACCGAAACATAAAACGAGTGACAATCCAAATTATCAAAAACTTACGAACACATACTTCAAAATTGATTTTAAGGGTTACAAGTCAGACGACAGATTTTCTAACATGATTGATGACTCCTTACATGTTTTTTATGGAGCACATTGCAGTTATTTCATTACCATCGATGAAAGATGTTACTATAAAGCAACAGAAACATATCGCGAATTAGCTAGCGAATTAGCTATTACAACAAAAGTTATGAAACCTGACGAATTTATTGATAAATTTACAAATTAATAAGGATTCCTTTTAAGGAATAAATAAAACGGACTACCATCATATTTTAAACCTAGCAAGTTGGCATGTAAATATATAATTGCATTACCCAATACATATAGTGATGGTATAATTTAAGACAGAGTAAATTAAATTTCAGTTGTAAAGTAAAACTTTACAACTGCCACAAACGGAGCATTTGAAATGGAACAAAATATCATAATCTATAATACAATTGATGGGAAGGTAAATGTAGCATTATACGCCAAGGATGGTAGTATATGGATGAATCAAAATCAAATCGCTGAGCTTTTTGATACCTCTATTCCTAATATCAGTATGCATATATCAAACATACTTGAGGAAGGAGAATTAGATAAAAATTCAGTTATTAAGGATTACTTAACAACTGCCACAGATGGTAAGCAATACAATGTTACGTTTTAAAAAATAAAAATTATATATTTAAAAAATCAAATAAATCATATTAAAGACAAATGAAAAAAGATATTATATTTAAATTAACTGAAAATTTTGAGGATTTTCTAAATAATACAGAAGAAGGTATAGAATTTTGGTTAGCAAGAGACCTACAACATTTGCTGGGTTATGGTAAATGGGATAATTTTTTTAATGTAATTAACAAAGCTAAATCAGCATGTGAAATTTCAGGCCAAAATATTTCAGACCATTTTGCTGACGTCGGGAAAATGGTAGATATTGGTTCGGGTACAGAAAGGAAGGTTGATGATGTGATGCTTACTCGTTTTGCATGTTATCTCATAGCTCAAAATGGAGACCCAAGAAAAGAACAAATTGCTTTTGCTCAAACCTATTTTGCAATTCAAACAAGAAAAGCAGAACTTATAGAACAAAAAATATTAGAACGTGAACGTGTACAAGCAAGAAATAAATTGGCAGAAACTGAGAAAGAACTTTCGCATGTAATATTTGAGCAAACTGGTGGAAACCAAAATTTTGCTTTGATAAGAAGTAAAGGCGATCAGGCATTATTTAACAAAACGACACAACAAATGAAGGATAAATGGAAGATCAAAAATAAACCATTAGCTGATTTTATGCCCACAATTTTACTGAAAGCCAAAGATTTTGCTACAGAAATAACCATTTTTAATACCAAGCAAAAAAAAATGAATTTAGAAGGTCAAATTTCAAATGAGCATTTTACTAATAACAAATCGGTCAGAAGTACTCTTCTTTCTCGTGGAATTGTACCTGAAAATTTACCACCCGAAGAAGATGTCAAAAAATTAGAACGAAAACTTAAATCAGATGAAGTAAAATCGCTAAAAGAAAATAAGGGTTTCAAAAACAAACACGAAGAATAATACAATTGCTATATTAAACTAAAAATATAGATGAATCAAATTCAAATAGCTATATAAAATATAATTCATACAATCGCAAAAAATAAAAATTAATCCTATGTGACTATGTGGTTATCAAAAATATTATATAAAATCTATATGCCTTTGTCCCCTTTGGGGGTATGTGGTTATCAAATAAAAGATCAAACCACATAGATACATAGGGTGCATAGAAAAACTCTATGTGACTATGTGGTTATCAAATAAAAGATCAAACCACATAGAAACATAGGATACATAGGAAGATAGAAAAAACATAATATTATAAAATCTATGTGACTATGTGGTTATCAAAAATATTATAAAATCTATGTGACTATGTGGTTATCAAAAATATTATATAAAATCTATATGCCTTTGTCCCCTTTGGGGGTATGTGGTTAAAAAAAAATATTATATAAAATCTATGTGACTATGTGGTTAAAAAAAAAATAAAAATTAATCCTATGTACCTATGTGGTTATAAAATAAAATAAGCTATGCATCCTATGTACCTATGTGGTTAAAAAATTAATATGAACTCAAAACAAGAATTTACAAAAGCAGGATTTTCTGTTATTGAAACAGAAGAAAGCGAAAACAAATTATTAAGTTTTATAAAAAAAAATTACCCAAGTGTAATCAAAGATAATGAAATAAACCTTATAGAACTAAAAAACATTTTGGGAATACCACTCGATGAAAAAGTAAACGGATATGGACTCAACTTTGTGGGTAGAAATTTTGCTCGTGCGAAGTATGCTCAAAAAACCGAAAAAGAATTAAAACTAAATTCCACTTTGAGCAAGAACATTGACACGACTCAAAATTTAGTGCTAAAAGGCGATAACCTCGACAGCCTCAAAATTTTGAAAAACCATTACAGCAATAAAATAAAGTGTATCTATATAGATCCGCCATATAACACCACAAGCGACGAATTTATTTACCCCGACAAGTTCGACAAAGAAGAGACAGAGGTCTTGGGCTTTCAAAACTTGAGTGAGGATGACTATGCTCGCATGGATTTTAGTTTCAAAACCAAAAAAAGCCACAATGGTTGGTTAGCTTTTATGTATCCACGTTTGTTACTCGCAAGGGATTTACTTAGCAATGATGGAGTCATTTTTATTAGTATTGATGATAACGAACAGGCAAATTTGAAATTGCTATGTGATGAAATTTTTGGTGAGGAGAATTTTGTGGCAGAGTTTGTTTGGGAAAGCAAATATACAGTTTCAAATGATGCAAAATGGGTTTCCGGGCAACACGAATATGTTTTATGTTATGCCAAAAATATAAATGACTTTTCCATAGGAAGATTAGATAGAACTGATGAGCAAAATCAAAGTTACAGAAATTCTGATAATGACCCAAAAGGAGCTTGGAAAGCCACACCTTTACACGCAAAAAGTGGAACGGAAAAATCTAAATATGAAATTACTTTTGATAATGGGGTAACGTGGAGTTGCCCGCAAGGGCGTTATCCTCGTTATAACAAAGTAAGATTATTAGAACTATACAAAGAAGGTGCATTGTATTTTAATAAGAATGGTGGCGTTGATAGAAAAACATATTTGTCAGAAGTGAGTGAAAAAGGTGTAGTTGTTGGTTCAATTATGTATTATGACAAAGTAGGACACACACATGGTAATAATGAAGAACTAGCAGATTTAGTAGAAAAAGGAACGTTTGATAATCCCAAGGGAACAAAATTAATTAAACACATAGCACAAATAGCAAATTTAAGATCAGCCGACACCATCCTAGACTTCTTCGCAGGTAGTGGCACCACAGGACACGCCGTAATGCAACTCAATGCAGAAGACGGTGGTAATAGAAAATTTATTTTGTGCCAAATAGATGAACCCATCAACAAAGACAAGCCGGCTTACAAGTTTTGTAAAGATAACAAATTACCTCCAGTAATCTCAAGCATCACAATAGAACGTCTCAAACGGGCGGGCGAGAAAATTGCCAAAGAAATGGAAGAAAAGAATAAGAGCCAAGAAGGTAAAATAGATTTTGATAATTTAGGCTTAGAACAAAATCAAAATCAAAAGAGTAAATTAGACCTAGGCTTTAAAGTATTTGATAGTGTTGAAGCGCCAAAATTACAATTAGACGAAAAAAATAATATTTTAATGCCCGAAAATAAAATCGATGCCCTAAGTCGTATTTACAATATGATTTTCACAATAGGTTTAGACGAGCCATCTCAAGTGCCTGAAGAGGTGGTGAAAGACTGTATTTATAAAATTGGCAATCATTATTACTTAACCAATAGCGAAGAAATTAGCAAAGAAGATTATGCAAAAACAATCAAAAACGCGCTTAGCAACTCCAGCAATTCCAGTGACTCCGCCGCAGTAGCGACAAATCAAGGAACGGGCAAAGTATTTATTGATGGTTGGACAGCCAGTTTAAACGGTACTTTGCAAAATTATAAAGAAGACGTGAAAATTGTTTTTTAGTAAAATTGAACCACATAGATACATAGGGGACATAGGAAGATAGAAAAAACATAATATTATAAAATCTATGTGACTATGTGGTTATCAAATAAAAGATCAAACCACATAGATACATAGGGGACATAGGAGGATAGAAAAAACATAATATTATAAAATCTATGTAACTATGTTCGCTTTTATACTGTTTGGCTTACACAAGATTTAATTGTAATATTTAACGATTATCAGTAGAATAATCGTTAAAAAATGTATATTTTTGCTATTTTTAACGATTATAGGTTGTATAACCGTTAAAAAGTGTATATTTTTGCTATTTTTAACGATTATAGGTGGTATAATCGTTAAAATGAGTATTTTTTTGTTGTTTTTAACGATTATAGGTGGTATAATCGTTAAAATGAGTATTTTTTTGTTGTTTTTAACGTTTATAGGTGGTATAATCGTTAAAAATATGCGATACTTATATTATTATATAATACAAGTATAGGAAAAATATATTTAATATTCTTAAAAGTATATGGCAAGACAAAAGACAATTTATAGAAAAATAGAAAAATTAAGAGAAAGATATTTTAAAAATATTCATAAAAAAGAATCTCTTATTAAGATTTTAACTGAAGCAGAAATATCCGAGCAGGTCTATAACTCTAATGCTATTGAAAATAGCACTCTTTCACTTGAAGAAACAGAAAAGATATTATTACAAATTGATCTTGATAGATATATATCTGAGAGAGAAATTTTTGAAGCAAAAAATTTATCTCGGGTTGTAGAATATATAAATAATAAAGCTAAAGAAAAAGATTTAGACATTGAAATGATTTTATTTTTACATAAAATGTTAATCTCAAATATACGAGATGATATTGCAGGTAGATTTCGTAAAAAACAAGAATTTGTGAGGGTGGGTAATCATATCGCCCCCGCTCCGCAAGAAGTATTGGAGAGGATGTATAATCTTTTAAATGAATATAATAGTAATGTTAATAAAAACATTATTGAAAGAATTGCAAAAGTGCATTTGGCTTTTGAGTATACTCATCCATTTGTAGATGGTAATGGAAGAATAGGTAGAGTGATAAATAATTATTTATTAATTAGGGATGGGTATGTTCCTATTAATATTAAGTTTATAGATAGAGCAAAATATTATGATGCTCTTAAAGAATTTGATAAAAATGGTATCACAAAAATAATGGAAGACATTGTAGCAAATGCTTTGGCACAGAGTTATTATAAAAGACTTACTTATATGGAAGGCAAAGAAATTGTAACTCTAAATGAATATAGTAAAAGACAAAAAGTATCTCTAAATATTTTACACAATAAAGCAAAAAGAGGAACCATTGAAGCTTTTTTAGAAAAGGGAGTTTGGAAAATAGGGATATAAAATAGTTAAAATATAAATTAAATGTAGCATGGTGACAACTTTCTCGTGTCGAAAAAATGCGAAAATTTCATCATAATGCCTTTCTCGTGTCGAAAAAATGCGAAAATTTCATCATAATGCCTTTCTCATGTCGAAAAAATGCGAAAATTTCATCATAATGCCTTTCTCATGTCGAAAAAATGCGAAAATTTCATCATAATGCCTTTCTCATGTCGAAAAAATGCGAAAATTTCATCATAACACCTTTCTCATGTCGAAAAAATGCGAAAATTTCATCATAACACCTTTCTCATGTCGAAAAAATGCGAAAATTTCATCATAACGCCTTCCTCATATCGAAAAAATACGAAAATTTCATCATAACGCCTTCCTCATATCGAAAAAATACGAAAATTTCATCATAACGCCTTCCTCATGTCGAAAAAATGAAGAAATTTCGATATGACAATATCAATGTTATAGAAAAATTCGATAAAACAAGGAAACATTTATGAACAAATTTATTTTAACTGAACTTCCGCTTAAATCTGATGTAGAAATTAATGCTGAAGTTCTAATAAATCAGTTAGCTCGGGCACATCGATTTCTTGCAGAGCTTAAAGGTGTATCAAAAACTATACCGAATCAAGCGATACTAATAAGCATTTTGCCTCTTTTGGAAGCCAAAGATAGTTCTGCTATTGAAAATATTATTACCACACATGACGAACTTTATAAAGAGACACTATTTGGTAGTTATTTGCAAAATGCAGCAGCAAAAGAGGTTCAAAATTATTCAAATGCACTAAAAATGGGTTATGAAAAGGTTAAGAGTAGTGGTATTTTGACAAACAATCAGATTATAGATATACAAGCGTATATTGAAAAAAATAGGGCAGGCTTTCGTAAACTTCCTGGAACGGTGCTTAAAAACGATCGCACTGGTGAAACTGTATATACACCTCTGCAAAATCATGATGAAATAGTTGCTTATATGTATAATCTCGAAAAATTTATAAATGATGATTCCATAATAAATTTAGATCCTTTAGTTAAAATGGCAATTATTCATTATCAGTTTGAGTCTATACATCCTTTTTATGATGGCAACGGACGAACTGGCAGAATTATTAATATCTTATATCTAATTTTAAAAGGTTTGCTTGATATTCCAGTTTTGTATCTAAGTCGTTATATCATTCAAAACAAAGCAGACTACTACAGACTTTTACAGGAAGTTAGAGATAAGAAAAATTGGGAAGAATGGATAATTTTTATGCTCAAAGGTGTTGAACTTACATCTATTGAAACTATAAATCTTATCAATAATATACGTGAGTTGATGGATGACTATAAAATAAGGATAAAAGAAGAATTTAAATTTTATACTCAAGATTTAATAAATAACTTATTTTTTCACCCTTACACTAAAATAGAGTTTTTGGAACATGACCTAAAAATTCATCGGCAGACTGCTTCGAAATACTTGGATGAGCTTGTAAGAGGTGGCTTCTTAAAACTTGAAAAAATTGGTAAACATCGATTTTATATAAATGAACCACTTTTTGCTTTATTTACAGATAGTCAATAAAAGTGAAAAAATGCGAAAATTTCATCATGAGAATAGCAAGTGGGTGATATTATTAAGCTTCGGGTTTTGTAATAACGGAGGTTTTTATTCAATTCAAGCGAGTAATACTTATTAAAGCTTTATGTTTTTAAAGTTATAATACTACTTTACCAATATTATGTTTAGCTATAATCATTTGAATAAATGTCAGAATTTATTACGTTTAATACAATTATAGGAAACGGAAAATCGTATCAGGTGCCTATTTTCCAAAGAGACTACTCTTGGGAAAAAAAAGATTGGGAAGACCTTTGGCACGACATAGAAGATATTCCAAATGAAAAAACACATTATTTAGGCTATTTAGTGCTTCAACCTATAAAAGAGGGTGAGCAATCATATAGTGTAATAGACGGTCAACAACGCTTAACCACTTTATCTATTCTTGCCCTTGCAGTAACTGCCCTTTTTAAAAAATGGTCAGACGAAGATATTGATGCAAGTGATAACAAAATAAGATTTGAAAAAATTACAGAAAGATATTTGGGAAATTTCTCCACATCTAAACTTTCTATTAGCCCTAAAATAACATTAAATAGAAATAATGACGATTATTATCAAAGTTGGTTACTTAATTTAAGAAGTCCACCAACCCTAAAAAAATTAAAACCTTCTCAAAGATTACTTCAAAGATCTTTTGATTATTTTTATGAACAATTGAATATAAAATTCAAAGATAATTCCTCTGGTGCTGCATTGGCAGATTTTCTTGAAATAATTGTGGGTAATGGTATTGTGTTTACACAAATTATTGTAAATAATGATTTAGATGCATATAAGGTTTTTGAAACTCTCAATGCAAGGGATGTGAAATTATCTACAGCCGATCTTTTAAAAAATTATCTTTTCAAACTTACAAGTCCATTAAGCAAGATAGATTTAGATGAAGCTGAAAGAAGATGGCAGAATATAAATGATACAATAAAAGCAAATGACTTAACTACTTTTATCAGGCACTTTTGGAATAGTGCTTATAAATTAGAAAGGGAAAAAACTATTTTTAAAGCTATAAAACGTGAAGTACAAACATCTGAATTATCTTTTGAATTTTTGAATAAATTAGAAACAGCAAGCCTTTATTATGAAGCATTTAAAAATTCTCAAGATGAATTGTGGGAAAAAGATGAGAAAAAACACTTAAAACTTTTAACTCTTTTAAATGTAACAACTTGTAATTCACTTATGCTTGCTGCATTATTACATTTACCAAGAGAGCAATTTTCAATTTTACTACGTGAACTTTCAATTATTTTGTTCAGATATAATTTGAGTGAACGTAATCCCAACGAAGCAGAGATTGCATTTAGCGCCGTTGCAAATAATATTACAAACAAAACAATTATAAATGCAAAAGAAGCGGTCTTAGCTCTAAAAAATATTTATATATCTGATGATAATTTTGAGCAAATTTTTTCAACTGTAATAATAAGTACAAAAAGAAAGAAAGATTTGGTAAAATATATCCTAATAAAAATCGAAAATCAAATTGCAAATAAAGATTATCAAGCTGAGGAAGCTACTGCAACTATTGAACATATTTTGCCAGAAAATCCGGGAACAGTTTGGGAGACACATTTTCCTATAGAGCTTCAAGAAGATTATTTGTATAGAATAGGAAATTACACTTTGCTTGAAGCAAGTATTAACAAAAAGTTAGATAGTAATAAAACTTTTGCAAATAAATTAATCGAATATAAGAAATCCGCATATAAATTAAGCAATGGATATTGTAATTATGAAAAATTTAATCCCGAGGTCATAACAAGTCGTCAAAGCAAAATGGCTAAAATTGCAATAAGTGTTTGGAAGAGTTCTTTTATTAAATCACTCATCTAAGCTTTCTATTTTTGAGCCAGTTTTATTTTTTCTTAATATCTTTAAATAATGCTATACAAAAATAACGTATACAATTATATAGTATTTAGGAGTGAAAATTTTTAGCAACATTTAGATAAAATGTCACACCCATATAGTATAACTTAAAAATATTAGATGTACATAATACCAAAGGTGTGAGTACTGCTAAAAAATATAAAATAAGGAGAATAAAATGAGTAAAGTTAAAAAAGAAGGGCGTATCCACGCCTTACCCAAAAAAAGGGAAAATGAAAATACAGTAACCAATAATAGTGAGCGTTTACTAGCTGTAACAAATGCTATGGAGCAAATAGAAAAACAGTTTGGTAAGGGTTCTATTATGAAGCTAGGCGACCAAAGCATACACAATGTTGAGAGCATCCCCACAGGTGCCCTTACCCTTGATGTAGCCCTAGGAGTGGGAGGTTTTGCTAGGGGGAGAGTAGTAGAAATATTTGGCCCCGAGTCTTCAGGAAAAACAACTCTATGTCTATCCGCCCTTGCAAATGCACAAAAGGCGGGAGGTATTGCTGCCTTTGTTGATGCAGAGCATGCCCTTGATCCTACTTTTGCCCAACGTCTGGGAGTAAATATAGATGAGCTTCTTGTCTCTCAACCCGACAACGGAGAAGAGGCATTGGAGATTACAGAGTCCCTTGTAAGATCTAATGCTGTTGATATCGTCATTGTAGACTCTGTGGCAGCCCTTGTGCCTCGTTCTGAACTTGAAGGAAGTATGGGGGACCCACAAATGGGCTTGCATGCTCGTTTGATGAGTCAGGCCCTTCGTAAATTAACAGGTACTATTTCACGTTCAAAAACGACTGTAATTTTTGTGAATCAAATACGACATAAAATAGGAGTTATGTTTGGCTCGCCTGAAACAACTACTGGTGGGAATGCTCTAAAATTTTATGCTTCTGTGCGTCTTGATATACGACGTATTGAAACTTTAAAAAAGGGGGAAGAGGCGTACGGAAATAGGGTAAAGGTAAAGGTTGTGAAGAACAAAATGGCACCTCCATTTAGACAAGCTGAATTTGAGATACTCTTTGATAGGGGTATCAATAAAGAAGGTTGCCTTATTGATCTTGGTGTTCAATATAAGATTGTCGAGCGTTCAGGAACATGGTACTCCTACCAAAGTACACGTATAGGTCAGGGACGCGAGAACGCTTGTCAGTATCTTATTGAAAATAAAGAACTTTGTGAAAACCTAGAGGCAGAATTGCGTAAACATATTGATGATGAAAAGAAAAAGCTAGTAGCGAGTTCTGAAAATAAAAACTTAAAAACTACCAAAGAAAATCCTAAAGAAAATCCTATCAAAACAAAGGTTGAAATTAAGGATACAGAACCCGAGTTTGATCCTGAAACAGGCGAAATACTTGATAACGTTGCAGAGCTTGCACAATAATCAATCATTTCAAAAGAAATTTTTTTGCTTAAACATTTTTTTACATAACCTCTCTCCAAGGTTTAATAATTAAATTATTAAACCTTGGAGAATACTTTATAGAGTCAATAATACATATTATGCTTCGCCTCGAGTTTAACTATTGAAATATTCGAGAGTGCTTTAGAGAGTAGCTATAAAAAAACGACTTCAAATACTTGTATTTATAAAATATAAAGGACTGCGACCTTTATAGGCAAAGGAGAAAGCGATAGTGGGGGTACAAACCCATACAGTAATAGACAGGGCCAAAGATTACTATACGATGAGGTGGTACCAGTGGGGGCAATGCTAAAAACAGATAGGGCAATAATAGAAATGCTGATATTGAAAACAATAGGTATCTATAGAATGCTAAAAACAGATAGCGGAAAGAACAAGAATTATAAACAAAATATCTCTTTAATAAAATTATTCTTTGATGCGAATACTTTCTTATTTCTTTATCCTCATATTTCTAAAAATAAAAACTACTCCAACTATAAAACGTAAAAAAAACATCCCCAAGGCAAGCATGGGATAAATGAGTAACTTCTTCCACTTTCCATTTTCTAAAAAGACCCAAATGTAACGATAAGAAAAACCAAGTTGTTTTCTTAAATCCTTATCATCTTTACCCCATTTTTTTATATACATATCAAAATTTGCTGAATAATAATTTTTCTTTTTTATATAATTCAATAGTTCAAACTCCACCTCGTTATGATATAGGCCCACAAAATCTTTTTCATATCTAACCCCATGTTTCTCCAAAAATTCTTTTAATTGAAAGTTTTTCTTCGTACTTCTCATACTACTTTCTAAAACAGGCAAATCGCTAGGCTTCTTAGAAGGTAACATAAGAATCTTTCCTTTTTGTTTTAATCTCTTATCTAAATCCCAATCTTCAGGTCCATTTAAGTTTTCATCAAAACCTTTGATTTCAATAAAGGTATCCTTCCTAAAAAACCTTGCCCCATCTACAACAGTCGCATCATAAAAGCCCCTTTCAAAACGTCGAGCCTTGCTAAAATAGTTTTTACCCAATACCACTTCTTTAATATAAAGGGCAATGCCCTGATTTTTTATTATATGGTAGTAAGAGCTTTCAATTACATATGGAGTTAGAATCATATCTGCATCCAGAAAAAGTACGTAAAGACCTGTTGATTTTTCAATGATTCCGTAGTTACGTTGAGTTGAACGTTCTGGCCCCTTTGTATAAACCTTATCTGTATATTGTTTAGCTATACTTTGGGTTTGATCTGTAGACGAGTTATCAACAACTATAATTTCTATATTAGGCCATGTTTGAGCTTGGATACTTTCTAAGCAGTTTGCTATATTTTTTTCTTCATTTTTAGTCGTTATGACAACGGAAATTTTAGGATGCTCTAAATTCATCATATATAAATACCAACTTTTTTTAACTGTATGGGAACAACTATTTCATTTTCAATATATTTTTAATCAAATAACAGTTGACCCAAACCTAAGAAGTAAGTTTCTGGAAGCTATCTTAATATAATTTTAATTGGAGCATAAAGTAAGTATGGGTAAGTATAATTTTGAAGACATTAAAGATGAAGTCGTATTAGTTACTGGTTCTGGACGAGGCATAGGAAAGGCAACAGCAGAGCTATTTGCTTCATATGGTGCAAAAGTAGTCATAACAGACCTTGATGCAGATGTTTGCAATCAAACAGTTGAAGAGATAAAAAAATCAGGCGGAGAAGCTATAGGAATAGTGGCAAATGTTACAAAGGCAGATGAAGTCGAAAAAATGTTTGCTCAAGTTATTGAGAAATGGGGGAAGCTAGATGTTCTAGTAAATAATGCGGGAATGACTAAGGATGGTTTATTTTTACGTATGTCCCAAGAAAACTGGAACTCTGTAATTGATGTAAATATAAATTCTGCTTTCTTATGTGCAAAAGAAGCGGCAAAAATTATGTTTAAGGCTCGTAAGGGTTCTATTATAAATATGTCATCCATCGCAAGGCTAGGCAATCCTGGCCAAGTAAATTATTCTTCCGCAAAATCTGCCCTACTAGGTTTTACCTTTGCTTTAGCTAAAGAGTTAGGAAGTAGTGGGGTGCGCGTAAATTGTGTGGCTCCTGGCTTTGTAGAAACTCGCATGACAGATGCTATACCAGAGAAAATACGAAATGAAATCAAAAATCATATCCCATTAAAGCGTCCTGCCATACCCGAAGAGTTAGCCTACCCTATTCTCTTTCTTGCATCTAAAATGGCTTCATATGTAAGTGGGGCTGTCTTGGATGTGCATGGTGGGGGCTTGGTCTAAAATAAGAAAGGCCTAGCTTTTCTATATCTACACCCTGTCATTCTTAGCCATTCGCCCGCTGGTTTCTTAAATCTAAATTGTACTTCAATTTGAGCATTGGTGATGTGATGGTCAGAATGATTTCTTGAAATTGCTAAAAGAAAAATTTATAGTCCATTTTTTTTGTATTATAGAAAAACTTTCAGTTTATTTTTTTACATTGACCCCATTCATAAACATTTCTAATTAAAAGCAATGCAAGGGTATATAGAACCCAAAATACTAGATTTTTTTTTAGGCATACAAAAAGGCGATAGGGTTACCTTAGGTAGGGTGCTCACTCTAATAGAAAGTAACCTAGAAGAAGATAGAAAAAAATCTGAGGCCTTATTGGCCTTATGTCTTAGCAATAAAAGAGACGAAAGCTTACGAGTAGGTATAACAGGTGTGCCGGGAGTAGGCAAGAGTACCTTTATAGAAAATTTTAGCCTTGAACTAATACACAAATATAATAGAAAAGTAGCCGTATTGGCTATTGACCCATCAAGTCAAATCACTAAGGGGAGTATACTTGGCGATAAAACAAGGATGCCAAAATTAGCCTTGGAAGCTAATGCCTTTATTCGCCCTTCTCCTTCATCAGGTCGAGAAGGGGGAGTCTCCTTTAGGACTAGAGAAAGTATTCTAATTTTTGAGGCTGCGGGCTTTAATACTATACTTATTGAAACTGTAGGAGTAGGACAATCTGAATTAGATGTTTCCACAATGAGTGATCTTTTACTAGTGCTTATGCTAGCGGGTGGGGGGGATCACTTACAAGGCCTCAAGAAAGGGATTATGGAATATGCTGACTTAATAGTTATTACAAAGGCAGATCAAGAAAACATAACTCATGCCAAAATTTCACAAAAAGAATACGAAATGGCAATAAGTCATCAACGCAAACGTGATAATCATTGGAACCCCAGAGTGCTCACTTGTTCTGCAATACAAAAAAAAGGCTTAGATGAAATTTGGGAAACACTTTCAGAATTTGTCACCCTCACCCAAAAAAATAAAAGTTTTTATAAAAAACGTAAGGAACAAATAAAAATATGGGTACATGATCGCCTAAAAGAAGAGATGCAAGTACATCTAAAAAGAAAATTTGAAGATTTTGAAAAAGATAAGGAATATGAAGCCATTCTTGAAGAGCTTATGCAAGGGAAAATACATATAAGCAATCTATCACAAAAAATATTTAGCTTAGCACCCAAGGAAATGTAGTTGTAAAATATGTTATAATAAATTTTTATCCAGTATTACCCTCTAACCCTTACGCGGACAAGCGAGGACAAGTATCTCATTATCCCTATTACCCTTGAATTAAAATTTGAATAAAAAGCTTAGCTTGCAAGGGTCTCACAAATTGAATTTGTAGACGAGTAGAACATTTTCAACTCTTAGGAGTTCACTTCAAAAACTCAGTACATTCAGCTATATTAAATTTAAAATTACAATCAATGAGTCTTTGATTTATCTTTAGCCAAAGACCTAAGGATATAATATGTAATCATTCCAAGACCGGAGAAAAAAGGTATAATCCCATTCAATACTGAATAAGAAACACCGTTTACCATATAAAAGAGAATACCTATAGGTAAACCCAAGAAAGAAGAGACAATACCAAGCAATAAAAGTAAAGAATGTGCATTTAGCTCATCAACATGTACACTTCCCTTATATTGTCCCTCTTTAAGCAAGTGTGTTTGAAAACGAAAGTACCAACGTATAAAAACGACTAGCACTACACAACTACATATAACACCCAATATAGGCACCACACTCATAATGATTTGTGCTGATGTGCTACCCTTTATAGCATCGTTTTGTAAAAGATAATTAAGTTTACCTAAAAGTTTAATCAACTCTTCTTGTGTGTTCATAATATTTTACTCCTTGAAATCGCAATACCCTTTCTAATTCAATTAGAATGCCCATCTATTTCTATAAAAATAAAAGTACCCCTTAACGTGAATATCGAAATTATTCTACTAAATTGAAATTAGCAAGTATAAACTTTTTATTGTCCACCTACTAAAGTCGTGTTACTACCTAACACATAAACCTTAGGAAAGGATCCTGCCGTTCTTTGAAAGGCATCGCCCAAGGCGGACGTAGAATTTACCGTACCAAACTCTGCTGCTGTCAGCCCTGTATCAAAGTTATTTACCCCAGAAACTTGTCCAAATGTATAACGAGGATCATTCGCCACACCCGTTCCGCAATCCTGCCTCACACATCCCGTTCCTATAGCTAAGGGACCTGTCACATAAGAAACATTATCACGGGTATGAAACAAAGCATTATTCGACGAAGCATAAGCAGCACTTTCTTGCCATATAGTATAGTCGCCAGTTCCTCCAGAATTAGGGACCTTGCGACAACAAAGGGCTTGGCCAGGAGACCTAAGTCGTATCTCTCGATCTGTGCCAGCATTTGCAAATCCTCTGGCAGCTAATGATGCTGGAATTCTTACTGTTGGGTTGATGGAAATCATTCCATTGTTCCAATAAGAATTTGTTATAGTTCCATCGTTTACTCCAGCAAACCCTCCTACAAATCTAAGACCCAAATACGTCAACATAAGATGTACGCTCCCTGCAGGTGATGAATATGGTAGACAAGTCTTATAGTCAGAACCACCACAAGATCTCATGGGGATAGAAGAAGGTGTTCCCGTTCCAGTACCAAAATCAGGACTATCTCTCTGAAGTGCCCTGCCAAAAACATCTCCAGCTCCTGTTAACGGAGGCGCCAAACCTGTAGCAAAACTATTATTAATACTTCCACGATTCCAGCCCACTAACCCACCTATATTCATACCACCTAAAACATCACGATCAAGTATGTTACGAACTGTGGTTACAGAACCCGTGGCATAGGTATTGTTTATAACACCTTGGGGACCATTCAAGCCAACCAACCCACCTAAATTTCTACCAATATAAGAATAAACATGGCAAGTTGCATAGCTATTTGTTATAGTACCATTATTGTAACCCACTAGCCCCCCTAGATTATTTTCTATGGCATGAGTAACAATTGCACAATCACCATTTAGGCCTAAGTCCTGAATTAGGGCAGTACTAGAAGTATAGCCAAAAAGACCATAACCCCTAGCCACATTTGAGCGGGGGCTACCGTTAGGACGCCCCGAAAGCAACCTTAGGCCTGTAATTACATAGCCATTTCCATCAAAGGTAGCCGTAAACGGGGTGGTCTCACTACCTACAGGTCTCCAACCGCTAGGCCGCCAAGCATCCGAAGAAGGAGGCCCCATATTAGTACGCGGGGTATCATTAAGAATACTTTTTACTGTACCAGCACCCGTACCTACAACATATGTGCTTTGATCAAAGGGGGCATTAGGATTGGTATAAGAAGCATTTTCAGTAAAATTTAAGCTCCTCCAAAGAATATAGCCCTTGCAACCATCGGAGGGACAGGCACTTGTATCCACAGTGGCATCGGGACTAGTTCTATAACCCCTACCATCTAATTGAAAACGCATATTATTTAATTTTTCTATGCTATCAATCACAATAAGGGAGCCACAAGCAGACCAAGTACCTCCCGAAGCCGGATTAGGGGTATTATTACACAATGCCATACTAGCCCTTTCTACCCTATTAGTAAAAAAAGGAGTTTCTTGAGCTTGAGCTAAAGGAAGACATTGAAATAAGCTCAAGGCGAAGAAACAGTATATGCCATGTAAGCTATATTTTTTGAGTTTTGAAAGCTTAGATTTTTTCTTATTTTTATCAGAGTACATAGAATTGATTGCCCTTCTAACTTTTTTTTATACAGAGTAAAAAAGTAAACGTTTTATTATACTAAGTAAAAAAGCAAATAGTTTAATTTGTTGACTATAACATTTTTATTTTAGAGGCTATACTTTATAACTTTACATTTTCTTATATAATTCAGTATAAAGCTATAAAAGAGGAAAAATAATGCTATACTTAAAAAGAAACATACCAAACAACTTAAGACTCACTTTATTACAGATTATCTTATTCTTATTTATATTTCAATGTACAAAAGATTCGTTGCATAACCCCAATTCACCACAGACCCGAACAAGGATAGATGCCTCTGCCTTTTTTGACTCAGGGAATGACCGCTTTGATCAAAGATACATGCAAGAATACTTGGATTATGTTAACTTTGCCTTAGCCAAGCGTAGTATAACAGAACCTATAAAGTTTTCCTCTTTGGATGTTGACATCTTTGTGGTAACTTCAGGAAGGTTGAGTGTGAACTATGCTGAGCTCTTTCCCCATTACCCAGGTGTCAGCTTTTGTAATGGGTGGAATAGAAACTTCGCTAGGGAAGAAGTAGCACCTCCAGGTACTTACTTTGATTATTCCCTTCTTAAAAGCATGTATGAGGGCTGGCATGCTGCTTCAATAAATCCTATGCTTTCACAGCTTGGTTCTTGGGTAAAATCAGCTAGAATATGCAGAATACGTGCCCCATGGCCTACTAAACCTAGGTCAGGGCACGAATCCATCAGGTATAGTGGCCCTCCTAGCCCACCCACCACAGCAGGGCAATATTGTATTGATGCTGAGAGTAAGGACTTGAGAATTAGTTTCAATGATTCAGAAAGTGGAGTAGATCGATCTTCCCTATTGAATCCTCCTCTTACTAATAGTGAGATTAATCGTATTCTTAATCCTGTCACATCCCAAAATGCAAATTCTGCGAATACGACCACTTTTAGGGAAATAGATGATTGGGTTTATACTGAAGGAGATTATAGACTTGAAATAGATACTGAAAATGAAGACTGGCAATACGGTTGCCCTCAAAGTGAAACCTATACACGATTAGTAGGTAGCTCCACCTTGCGTTTTATTAACTCTCCTAGTGATCGCTTTAGAATCCTATGGCACTACCCCGAAGAGGGAATAATCTACTCCATAGCTCGTTTTGGACTCTTAATAAATAGAATGAATGGCGATGCAACTCGCAATCTAATAGGACATGAGATAGGGCATAATCATGGTCTACCCCATGTTAGTCAATCTGAGGGCTTGCCCTGTTCCTTTGCCCGAGATCCAAATAGGGTTATGTTTACCCCTATTTTTGATATAAGTTTTAGATTTAATGGTTGCGAAGTGCCTATAGGTCAGGTAAATCTTGATTGCTACAACCTCGGGGGAAATTGTACTAGGGCAGGTTCTCAAACAATACGCTATGAAAATCCTCCGCTTGAGTTGCTAAGCCAAGGTCGAACTCATATTGCAGATTGGCAAAGTTATCAAAATTTAAATGGTACCCCAATCAATGCTAATCGCCAAGAAAGTTGTGATTATAAGATAGCTATAGATGTAGCTCAAGAACAAAAAGGTTTTCCTACAATCTTTCCCGAAAGCGAAAAACATGGAATGGGATGTAGATAGATTATCCTATTTTTAAATGATTCTTGAAAAAAAATAATAACAAATATGAAAAAATCAAAGCGTTTGCTATACCCTTGTCTTTTTGCCTCAATTTTGAGTGTTGCTTTAGGAAATTGTAATACAACACATAAGTCCATACCCCCCTACAACAGTCGCATACTTATTGGTGCATCAAATGGAAGCATGTGGGTCTCTGATGATGGGCTTCATTTTACTGAAACAATACCCCCATGGAGTTGGCATGGTGGTAAAAATAATCCTATCAGAAGCTATGGAAATATCTATGATTTATCTTATCAAAATGACATTTTAACTGCTTCTGCCGACTTGAATCATGTTTTTGTTTCCTTTGATAGGGGAAGAACTTGGAATGTTAATAAGGCCTTCCTAAGTGGCTCATATCCTTTTCCTAATAATGGAGCATTAGGAGATAGATTAGAGGACTACATACTCAATAGAACTCCAAGCCCTGTTGTAGGCACCCCTACTAATAACAAAGGAAGTGACCAAGCTCCAATTACGCCAGGTCGAGAAATAGATAATAACCCTGGGGCAGTACTTGATTTTCGAGGTATAGCGGGAGATGGGCAATCAGGTTACATGATGGTTGCCTCTCGTTCTCATATCTATACAAATACTAGTGGAAACCCTCTTTCGAGATGGAACAACTTTGATTGTCGCACTATCACCCCATTCACTGAATTTTTTAAATGGTTCGATAAGGGGCGTCTCAGAGAGACTAAAAATATTGAAAAAATCATCCCGAATGGTAGGTGTAATATGTTTCTAACTGGAATAAAGTATGGTGGGGGAAGCTTCATCCTTTTAGGCGGAGCTCAACAAGATGCTATACAATCTGTTAGTCTTTATACAAGTGATTATGGGAATACATGGAAAATACCCAACATTCCCTTGGATAAAAATGGATACAAGATTCTAGACCTTAAATTTATAAACAATAGATGGGTTGCTTTAATTTCAGTAGATGTTTTTCCCTATCCTGAAGAAAGGAATGGTATAAGTCGTACATATAATATCCTTATGCAATCTTCAACTCCAGACCCAGGGAGCTCTTGGAGTGTAATAGAGGGTACTGAAAATATTGATATAGATAGGGCAGATCAAATAGATATTTCTCCCGATGAAAGGGCCTTACTGGCGGGACTTTATGGAATTAGTTATTCTTTTTCAAGTGGATTTAGAAACTTTACCAATATCGACGTACGTGCTGCGGGAAGCTCTGGGACCGGTAATCCATTTAAGGTCTATTACGCTCCTAAAAAAGATATTTGGTATGTACTTACAGCACAAGGATGGCTTTATTATACTAGGGATTTGCGAACTTTCAAGCAAATACGTTTAGGCCTTCATTCTCTAAATACTATTTTAGAATTTTAGTACCTTGTAATTTTTTAATAACGGCCTCTCACAATTTCAATATAAGAGGATGCGAGGTTTGTACCCCAAACCTTGGGGTGAAATTGAAAGTTTTAATATAAAACTTGTTTGCAATTTTCTAAAAACTAAAAAAAGCTAATAATTATTGTATTCGTTTAAAAAGATTATGCCAAGAGAAAAACAAACCAACAGTTCCAAAGAAACGAGAGAGAAGTGGACAGCTGAAAAATTACGTATAGCTTGGATTGAGTTTTTCAAAAAAAAAGAGCACTTACATCTCGCCTCCGCCTCTCTCTTTCCCGCTTCTGACCCCACCCTGCTTTTTACAACTGCGGGGATGGTGCCTTTCAAAGATTTTTTTTCGGGTCATAGTCAGCCTCCGTCAAAACGTATAGTTACCATTCAAAAATGTATACGTACAACTGATTTAGAGAGCGTAGGAAAAACACAAAGACATTGTAGTTTTTTTGAAATGTTGGGAAACTTTAGTTTTGGAGATTACTTCAAAATTGAAGCCATTGAATATGCCTGGGAATTTTCTCTAAAAGTTTTAAAGCTCAATCCTGAAAAAATATACATTACTGTGTATCAAGAAGATCTTGAATCAGAAAAAATATGGCATGAAAAAATAGGGATTCCGCTAAGCCGAATCAAACGGCTAGGAAAAAAGGATAATTGGTGGGGGCCAGCAGGAGATCAAGGGCCTTGTGGACCTTGCACTGAACTTTATTTAGATAGGGGGGAAACTATTTGTAAAACTTGTACTTGTAAAGATAAAGAAAATTGTGGGCCTGGTGGTGAGGGTGATCGCTTTATGGAATATTGGAATCTTGTTTTTAATCAATATTACAGCGACACACAAAAACAACTCACTCCCCTCTCTATAAAAGGAGTAGATACAGGAGCGGGGCTTGAAAGAATTCTTGCCCTTTTAAATGAGGAAGAAAGTATTTATGAAACAAATGAAATAGAAAGTTTACTCAATGAGGTTTCTCATGTTGCCACTAATCTAAGTGAAAAAAAAGAACTCATAGAAATTTCAAAAAAAAATAAAGTTTCTCTTCGTATTATTACTGATCATATACGCTCATCTTGTTTTAGTATAGCCGATGGAATTTTTCCTGCAAACACAGGTAGGGGGTATGTGCTACGACGCATCATTCGTCGCGCCTTACTTTATGTACGAGAACTTGGGATTAAGCAACCTTTGTTGTACCTTCTTGTAAGAAAGGTTGTGGAAATATATAAACCTTTTTATCCTGAACTCAGTAATCGTGAAGAAGATATTATGAATCGTTTACTTTCTGAAGAAAATAAATTTATAACAACCCTTGAATTAGGTTTAGAAAAATGGCAAGAGTTACTTAAAAAAAATAAGGGGAATGAAAATTTTTCAGGAAGGGATGCCTTCTTACTTTATGATACATACGGTTTCCCCTATGAATTAACTTTAGAATTGTGCGAGAAAGAAAATTTAATTTTAGATAAAAAAAGCTTTGATCAAGCCATGGAAGAACAAAGAGAACGTTCTGTTAAAGAAACACAATGGAAAGACCTTGCCCTGCCCGCCCTTAATCTTAACCCTACTCTATTTTTGGGCTATGATGAAAAAAATATTGAAGCAAAAATTTTATCTATCATTCATGAAAATAAAATTGTAAGAAGTTGTTGTATTGAAAAAAATTATAAAAAAAATTTAGTAGAAAAAGAAATCCCAACTCTAATTAAAGAAACAGCTGAAATTTTAATCATCCTCGATCAAACACCGTTTTATGCAGAAGGTGGGGGGCAAGTGGGGGATACTGGGAAGATTTTAAGCCTAAAAGGGGCTATCTGTGAAGTTAGAGACACTCAAAAAAGTGGCTCACTTTATATACATATATGTACATTAAAGACAGGGTTGCTACAAATAGGAGAAACTGTGCAAGCAAGTATTGACCCACTCCGTCGTTTACATATCACTCAAAATCATAGCGCGACACACCTCTTAAACAAAGCCTTAAACAGGATTCTAGGTGCACATATTGTACAAACTGGTTCCCTTGTGGCTGAAAATTATTTTCGATTTGATTTTTCTCATTCAGAAAAAATTTCAGATGAAAATTTAAAAAAAATCAGCATAGAAGTAAATAACGCCATCCTTGCAAAAGGAAACACAAATATTAGAATTCTAGAAATTGAAAAAGCAAAAAAAGAGGGGGCTGTGGCAACTTTTGGAGAAACTTATGGTTCGGAAGTTCGTGTAGTGGGGATGGGGGAGAAAAATAGTTTATCCTTAGAGCTTTGTGGAGGGTGTCATGTTCAAAATACTTCCGAAATAGGCTATTTTCACATACTAAAAGAGTCGAGCCCAGGTGCAGGCAATAGACGCATTGAAGCAATTACAGGTGAGTTTGTAAAAGAACATTTTCAAAACGAAATACAAGGATTAAAAAATGAAATCTCAAAACACAATAAAGAAATAGAATTCTTTAAAGTAGAAAACCAAAAAAGCAATCTAAAAAATTATGAAACTTTATATATTGCCTCTTTTGATTTTGAAAAAGAATTGCTTGAAACATTTCAAAGTTTGAACACACCCACCACGCTTATACTTTTAGATGAAAAAATAAAAAAAGTAAAAAGAGAATTAGAAGAAAAAAATAAACAAAAAATAAAATTACAAAAAATACAAGTTGCGGCCAATCTTTTAGAAAAAATAGAATCTTACCTTGCTCAAGCTAAAGATTTAGGTACGTTTAAAGTTTTATGTATAGAATTAAAAAATCATAAAACAGAAGAATTAAGAATTTTTTGCGATAAATTAAAAGAAAAAAGTAAAGGCTTAGTTATTTTATTAGGGGTAACAGAAGAACAAAAATGTTCATTATTTTTTACAGCAGATACCCTAGCTTTGAATGAAATGAAGAAAAAAAATTCTGATTTAAATATGTTAAGCTTGATAAAAAAAACTTCAAAACATATAGATGGTAATGGTGGCGGTAGACCTGATTTAGCTCAAGCAGGTGGCAAAAATGTTTTAGGGTTACATCAAGCCATTGAAGAAGCAAAACACATAATTATAAACTCTTGCAAATAGATATTTTACCATAAATGATTAAACAATGAAACATTTCAGATTTCTTATCTTACTTTTGTTGTTTCTCTTTTTTTCTATTTTATTAACAGGGCATATCGAAAAAAAGTCCAAATCAAAATTTGATTTCAAAATTACAGAGCCACAATCTGAATATTATTGGGAAACAGGGGTCATTCAAAATCTTTTTATACAAATTGATTTTTACAATTTAGCTTTTTCTTCATCCTCATCTCCTCAAGAAGTTTTACAAGGAGAACTTAGACCTGAAGAAATATTTCGTAAAATAAATCGCTCCCTAGTTCAAAATACGTTTTTAGGTATTTCTATTTTTTTCTGGCTGATGCTAATAGTATTAAGTATGATTAAAAATTACAAAAATGAAATGTATATAAAAAAATTAAATACTATCCTACTATACACTTCTTTTTGTTTTATATTTATTTCTTTATTCTCTTATTATATAAATGAAACTAAAAATAATTATTTTGGAAGTAAACAAAATACTTTTCTATTCTATTTTAAATGGTTCTTATTAAATTCACTACTTTTAGATTTTATACTCAATATCTTAGCTTTATTTAAATTCCATCACTTTTTAAAAATCTATTTCTATCTTCCTATAACAAAGAGAATCTTTAGCCTTACAGATAAAATAAAATTTAATAACTTCAATAACCCTGAAAAAGAAAATAAAAAAAAACAAATGTTTGATACAAAACTAGAAAAAGAAAACTTGATAAAAAATATTTCACTTATTTATTATAGCTCTATAGCTAAAGGAAGTTTCTTTTTTAAAAAATATTTTAGTTTTATAATTTCACTTATTCTTATAGTTATTTGCTCAACTTTATTAACAAATATTTTTTTATACCCTATCTACAAATTGCAAATTCTACTACCGAAACATTTTACTTATTTTCTCTTAGTATTATTTCTTTTTTTTATTTTTTACTATATCTATGCGTACAAAGTTGAACTCACAAAAAAAGAAGAAGAGGCAAGTTTTTTAGATAGTTTTGGATTTTTAAGCTATCAGGTCATGAGGAAAATAATTTTATTCTTTGGATTTTTATTTTTTCTTATTTTAATTATTTCTTTAATTATTACTGTTGCTATTTATAATATAAATATTCTTAAATAATATTTATATAAAAATCACCTCGCAATAAATGAACATAAGCTATTTTTTATACCTAGCTTGTTTCTATCTTTATAGAAAATGTATCATAGATGTTTATATAGGAAATTATAAATTTAGACAAAAAGGGAGTTTTTTATGAAAATTATTTTTCTACTACTCTATAGTTTGAATGTTTTAAATTCTTTATATGCACAAGAGAAAAACGAAAAGCCAAATTTCTCATCTCAATCGGATTCTCAAAAAGAAAGTTTGATTAACGATGAAAAGAAACTGATACAAAGTATTGGAGATGATCCTGAAAATAAAAGCTCTTATATTAGGAAACTAATGAAAAAGGCAGAAGAGTACTATTTTCAAAAAAAAATAAATGTGGCTCTACGGCTTTTTGAAATTGTAATACAAAATGATCCTGAAAATGCTCTTGCCTATCGTTATGCAGGCGATATCCTACTCATTCAAAATAAACACAAGGAAGCTATAGAAAAATTTGAAATTGCTCGAGAGCTTTCTAAGGAACCTGAAGAAGAATGGTTTCGACTTGGGCAAACATATATTTTCTTAAAAGATTACAAAAACGCCCTTCTTGCAATTCAACAAGCATTAACTTTAAAGCCAGAGTTCTATAAATGTCATTTTTATTTAGGCCTCATTTATTTTAATGCTTTTCGAAACAAAAAAAAAACTATAGATGAATGGGAAATATATAAAGAATATTTGCAAGGAGCAGAAAAAGAAGCAGTAAAAAAAGCCATTATTAATTTGAGACGAAATGATTTCGTCTATCCCCAAAAGACAGATTCTCTAATTTCAAATCCAAAATAATTAGATAAATAAATTATATCTTACCGATATTCGTAAGAGCTGAAACTTTACTAGATTTAGAAATAATACGTTTTCTCTAAAATTTTTGAGAGTGTAATCTCATAGCTTCAAAATATGAATTATAACTACCCCATAAAAAATAAAAGTTCAACAGCCTCTTCTGTCTTTCTATCTAGTTTATATATATTATTTTTTTGTTTTATCATTTCTTATATAATCAAAAATGATATTGTAATTAAAAAAAATAAAAATTTTAGCAAATCTACTCTTCAAACTTTTAATCTTAAAAATATAGAAAATAAAAAAAAAATAAACAAACAAGCATCCACTCCTTTTCTTTCTAAAAAAGAACAACAAGTAATTATTCAAAACACAAATGATAAAGGAGTTAGAAAAATAGAATCTTCAAATGATTTTGATGGGGATGGAAATAATAGCTTTTCTAATTTTATAGAAGTGACCTATAACGATACGAATAAAAAAAAAAATAATATTATTATAGATAAAGAAAAAATAAAAGAAAGAGGAATTGTAAAAATCTTCAATGCTTCAGAAGAAAGGGAAATAAAAAATCCTACAATTCCTTCATGTAAAACATATATTGATGATGAAAAGTATTTTTATGCTAAAATGTGTCTTCAAAATATTATAGATAAAAATCCTAACGATATCCTTGCATTATTTTATTTAGCTCTAACTTATCATAAACAAAAGTATTATATGCACTCAACATTAGTTTATAAGAGAATTTTAAAATTGAAACCTGATTTTCAGATTGCTCGCCTCAACCTTGTGCTTAATTTGATGAAGCAAAGAAATTTTCATGAGGCTGAAAAAAATTTACTTTTACTCATCGAAAAAGATTCAAAAAATTGGAAATTTTATTATTATCTTTCAAGATTACATACAGAAGAAAATAAACTTGGTATTGCTCTTAAAGATATTACTCAAGCATTAAAGTTAAACTCTCAAGAAATTTTATTGTATCAGCTAAGAGGTGAAATATATTTTCGAAAAAAAAATTACAAATTATGTATCTTAGATTTTGAAACATACCTAAAAAAAAGCAAGAATTCAAAATCATCTTTTCTTGTCCTTATATCACTCGCTAAAGCATACAAAGAAATAGGTGCAACCTTGAATGCTATTGATGCCTATGCAAAGGCGATAAAAATCTTTCCAATGCAAAGTGATATTTATTTTGAACTAGGGCTTCTTTATTCTCAAGATGGTAATAAAATATCAAAGGCTATAGAGTATTTTGAAATAAGTCTTAGAAACGAAAGAATAAATCCAAAAGCTTGTTTAGCTCTCATGTCCCTTTATCCTATTTCTAAAATCCCTAAAAGTTTTATCACTATTTTGCAAGAAAATTTAGATAGTCTTCCATTTGAAAAAGACTACTATGAATTTTATATAGAAGCTGCAAATTTTTATTTAAAGCAAAAAAATATTGAAGAAGCCTTAGCTACTTTACGAAAGGCTATCGACACCTCTCCTGAAGATAAAGTAGCTTACTTAAAGATGATAGAAATATTTCAAACAGAAAAGAAAGTACGAAATGTAGAATTAGTATATGAAGAGTTATTAGAAAATAATCCTAGCGATGCACAAGCTCATTATGAATTAGGGATGCTGTATCAAAATATAGTGAAACATTACAAGAAAGCAAAGTATCATTTCCAAAAATATGTAAGCTTACAACCCAATGGAAAAAACAAAGCTCAAGTAGAGCTCATTCTGAATACACTTCAAGAAAATTGAAAGTTCACACTTTCAACGCAAGCATTCCACAAGCTGCATTAATATCTATACCAGGTGAACCACGATTAAAGACTCGAACTCCACCTTTCAAAAGAGCCCTTTGAAAGGCTAACGCTTCCTCTGAACTTGGTCGTTGATAGTCTTTTAATTTAGTATTGAGAGGAATTAAATTTATCCGACAAAAACTCCCTAGCGATTTAGCTATTGATAAAAGCTCTTTTATATTTTGAGAACCCATATTTACATTTTTGATCATAACATATTCAAAAGTAATACGTCTTTTTAGTATATGCACATATTGATTTGCCACATATAATAATTCTTTTAAGTTGTGTTTGCTATTAATATCCATGATTTCATCACGACCCACATTATTAGTATGATTAAGGGAAATAGCTAAATTAAAAGGTTCTCGATTTATTATAAATTTTTCTATCTGCGGTACAACTCCCGCGGTACTGATGGTAATATGTTTTGCTCCCAAATTTAGACCAAGAGGATGATGAAGTATATGCGCAGCTTGAATCACCTTTTCATAATTATAGAAAGGCTCCCCCATCCCCATAAAAACAATATTAGTCAATATTTCATTTGGACGTTTTTTAATAAATTGATATACTTGATCTAGTATAGCCCATACTGGAAGATTTCCTTTGAAAGGTAAAGTGCCTGTTGCACAAAAAGTACAATTCAACGAACAACCTATTTGTGAAGAGATGCAAAGGGTTCTTCTTTTATGATTTAGATTATCCTTATCTATTTTTTTTTCTAAAGGCGGGACTATCCAAACACTTTCAATTTTAGCTGAACGTGAAGGTAAGTATTCAAATTCAAAAATTACTTTTTCTGTTTCTTCTTTATTTTTACTCTCACACGCTACTAAATCTGAATGAAGCAATTTTAACTTTGGCCATATAACAATTTCCTTTAAACGATCGCGTAGTCGAATAGGAAATTCTGTAAAAGAATCAAAATCTTCTGATAATATTTGATACATACGACTAAATGCTTGCTTTGCCCTATAGCGAGGCTCATCTAGGGCAATAAAAAAGTCTTCTAATTCAGAAATACTCTTTCCATAAAGCACAACAGATTCTATCGTTTTCATTTTCAAATGGATGTTTATTCTTTAAGATTCGCTTGTATTCAACTGTGAGGGGAGGTGTAGATGGATTTTCCAAATTTTACGAATAGAATTTACCAAATAAGCATCCTCACAATTCTTAAGATCTTCGATTGAAATAACTTTTTCTTTAAGCTTACCATCAAGCAATAATTTTTGTCTATGAACGCCATTCAATAATCCGCTTTTTATAGGAGGTGTAAAGTCTTCCCCACCTAATCTTATGATAAAATTAGCTATGCTCGATTCTGTAATTTCCGATCTTTCATTTATCAGTAATACATCATTGTAGCTCGAATAACTACTCATAGCCTCATCGTACGCTTTACGTATAGTTGTTTTATGATACAAAAAATGATTTTGACTATTTACAGGTTTAGTAACGGCAAGGACAACATGATAATTTAGATTTTGAATCATATCCCATTTTTGGTGAGTGATTTTTATAAATCCATCTACGTTTAAATTAATTTTTATTTTATATGCCACATAAATTTTATTTTCAAGAGTAAGCTTTTTTACTAGTAATAGAAGTTTATCTCTAATTTCATCTACATCACATAAAAATTGAAAGTATTGTGACGATTCGTAAAGTCTATTTAAATGCTCTTCTAATAAAAAAAATCCCTTATCCCATTCCCAAAGTAGAGTCTCAAATAACTCAAAATTAATAAAATCTTTTTTCAGTATTTTCGCCTTCACTTGACTTTCACACCACTCATCCTCACTATTTGAATCCCAAAGAACTCCCCCACCAACTCCATATTTAGCTTGTTTTGTATTCAAATCAAAAAGTGTGGTACGTATCGCAACATTGAATTGAGATTGAGAATGCGGACCCCAAAAACCAATACTTCCTGTATATACTTCACGAGATTCGTCTTCTAATTCATGTATCAAATTTACAGTACTCACTTTAGGTGCACCTGTTACTGAAGCGGGGGGGAAGATATTTGAAAAAATAGATTTAAGATGAAGGGATGCCTGTGTTTGCACTGTACTTGTAAGTTGCCAAACACTAGGGAACTGCTCTAATGTAAAAAGATTTTTAACAATAACATTTTTAGAACCTGCTAAGCGACTTAAATCATTCCTCACCATATCAACAATCATAGCATTTTCTGCCCTTGCCTTTAGTGAATTTTGTAAATCATAAGCATTTTCTATATCACTTTGAAAATCTAAACCTCGTTTTGATGTTCCCTTCATGGGTTTCATGATGATATTGTTTTTTTTAGTTTGAAAAAATAATTCCGGAGAAGCACTTGCAATAATCCAATCATTATCTTCAATCCATGCCCCATAGTGATATTTTTGAGCTTGAAGCATATAAAGAAAAAGTTTCCAAGCTTCAGAATAAATTTCTTCTTTTGATAAAGAGTCAAGATTTGCCAAAAGAGGATAAGTAAAATTAATTTGATAACTTATTCCATCTTGTATATATTTTTTAATCTCTTGAATTTTTGCTTGATAATCTTCTTTTTTGATTTTAGATTCCCAGCTAAAATCAAAGTTTAAATTTTTATTATAAATAAAACTTGTTTCTATATCTATAATATGTAAAGGCTCCCTATAAATTCCAAAAGCAACAAGGGGGAGAATTTGATTTGAATGAACACGCATTCCTGAATCAAAAGCAGAAGCACAAGCAAAGCTCATAAACCCAGCGGCATAAACATTTTCCCTTCTAACATGTTCTTCTATCTTATCTAATATGCCCAATACTTCGTCATACCTTTCTGTTTTATATACACAAATAGGATTAGTAAAAGAAAGCCACTTTTGAAATTCTCTTTCATAAATAAGAATTTTGTTCATAAAAATAATTGCAAAAGCCTTGAAATAAACTTAGAATAAAATTGTATCGTAACAAAGCCTCAACAATACAATTACTACCCAAACTCTTTTTTACGATACCTTGTATAATAGTACAAAAAATAACTCACATCAATTAGCTCTCTATTTTCAACTTGAGTGGCAATTTTTTAGTTTTTTGAGCAAATTTCATCAAAGGCTTTAGGCCTCCATCTAATCGCATAATATCCTCTTTATTCAAGTATAATTCAGGAAAACTCTTTTATCGGTAATTTTTTTATTCCTTAAAAAAACTTGTAACTTCTATTTCTTTTTTAACAAATAAAGGCGAAGAAGTGCCCCTACATTCAATTCAAATAACTTTATTAAGATAAAGAAAACAGATGCTCTCTTTATGGCCTTCTTTAAGAGATATTGTCGGGGTTTATACTTATAAAATAAAAATCCCCAATCCCTAACTTAGGGATTGGGGATGAATTAGGATTAACCCAAAACTCTTCAATTATAGAAGAAGTGCTATTTTATAACCCTAGGTTTTATAGTACTGCTCTTATCTAGTAGCATTCGGGCCAGAAAGTAAAGTTGTATTACAAGAACTTCCCACGCTATTAGTGTAAAGTTGCGGATACTTGGTTGCAGTCAATCTAAAGCAAGGGCCTAAACTCAAGCTTCCAGGAGTTTCAGGAGCTACTTGCAACTGAGCTGTAGTCAAACCTGTTGTCCCCGTAGAGCTTCCTCTTCCTACACCAGAAGCATGGTTTGTAGTTTGATTATCCCAATAGCTATTTGTAATAGTAGTGGCGGGGAAGGAGGCACCACCAAGAACTTCTCCTATTAATCCACCTCCAATTAGACCATCACTTTTCTGTACCAAACCAGTAGCATAACTATAATTAATAGCAGAACCAGTAGAAAGTCCTATCAAACCACCCACACCACTTGAGCCCGTCACTGTGCCTGTTGCGTAGCTATTTTCTATACGGATACCAGCACTCTGACCTATCAAGCCTCCAATATCAACTCCATCAGCAGTTTCACTACGTACAGATGCAGTAGAATAGGTATTTCTAATACCATATAAAGGCGCACCCGATACAGAAACTTGAGAGGAGCCTACCAAGCCACCAATATTAGAGTCACCCAGTACAACACCTGTAACATAACTGTTTACAACGACATCATGATTAGAAGTAGTTTGTATCATTATTCCTAGCAAACCACCCACATATGATTCTCCTCTAATAGCAATATTTGATAGTGCTATTTGATTTAATAGGGCTGAAGTTGATACAGAACCAAAAAACCCCACTCCATTAACATTTGGTCTATTTATGTATAAATTTCGTATAACAAAACCATTACCTTCAAAAACCCCGGTAAATGATTCATTATCCCTAGCAGTACTACATGTATTATCAGGACCACAATTTCCTATGGGTTCCCAACCAGCCCTATTTCTATCTGCCCCCGTGTAGGCACTACCCCACTCTGTAGTTGCAAAATCTATATCTGCCATTAGCTCATAACCCCTACAAACATTACGAGGGCAACCACCCGTAAAGCCTTCACCATTAGGAACTAATTTGAAACTAGTACCTGCTAAATTATTCCTTACAAATTCTAATTCGATTGCACTACTAATTTCTATCAACCCATCATTGTCTGTATCCATGTTACGTGCACAAACACCACCCCAGGGACTAAAACCTGCATCACAACCTTGGTCTGCAGGTTTACATTGTGACATTGAAAATCCACAAATAAAAAGTACAAGGAATAACCCCAGAACCTTGATTTTTTTTTGTAAACTCACCTTACTTTTATTTTGAGTTACCTCTGAGGAAAGTACCCCAAAAATATTTTTTATCTTATCTAACATATTTTTCTCTCCCAACGAAACACACTAAATTTTTTGCTTTCTATATTTTATATTATTTTCAAATATTTGAACTTATATAAGGCTAATTTCTTTAGCTTTTAACCATAAAGAAACTGGCATCATATATTAAACTATAAAATACAAAAATAACCACACTTTGATAGTTTTTCTAAATTTTTAAGTTTGACTTTTTCTGAAATTTTGTTATATTCCATAAACTATTGCTAAACAATTCCTAAAATATAAATCTTTCTTAACATATAAAAATCATCAAAAAAGTAGATTACTTCGAAAGAAATTTAGGCTTTAATAAATTAAAGCCATGCCCCTTTCAAAATACAATACCAACTACCAAGATTTATGTCTCCCAAAAAGGTATAACCTACTATATTAAGTAAATTAAACCAAAATCAGGAAACAAGTACATGCTATAATAGAATAATTTTTTTGGCTACTTCTTTAAATATATTCTTTAAGAATTTAAAAAAGTGCCCTAATGAGTTGGATATGTCTGCGGTTTGTATACAAAATTTACCTTTTAAACTTGCTTAGCTAAAGGGCATGTAAATTCTTGGCTCTCTTACTGACAAAAAATAATTATGCCCACCGTAAATCAATTAGTGCGTCACGGACGCAAAAATCCTAAGAGTAAAACAAAATCGCCCGCCTTAGTCCGTTGCCCCTTACGTCGTGGAGTTTGCACTAGGGTTATGACATTTACTCCCAAAAAACCAAACTCAGCACTACGTAAAGTTGCTAGGGTTAGATTAACTTCTCGTTTTGAGGTTACAGCATACATCCCAGGTGAAGGCCATAATTTACAAGAGCACAATGTTGTATTAATTCGTGGTGGAAGGGTAAAAGATTTACCTGGGGTACGTTATCATATCGTTAGAGGGGCCTTAGATACGTTGGGTGTGGACAAGAGAAGGCAGGGGCGTTCTCGTTATGGAGCAAAAAGGCCCAAGGCTTAAGAGTATATGTCACGTCGTTCCAGTACAATTAAACGTCACCCTATAGCACCTGATGCCATTTATGGCAAAGTGGAAGTTTCTCGTTTTATTAATTTTATGATGACGAGAGGCAAAAAGTCTATCTCGCAAAAAATATTTTATGATGCCTTAAATTTAATCAAAGAAAAAACTCAAAAAGAAGGTATAGATGTTTTTTACAAGGCTTTGGATGAGGTAAAGCCTCCATTAGAGGTTCGTTCTCGTAGAGTAGGCGGGATGACCTATCAAGTTCCTCGAGAAGTTGCACCCTCACGTATGTTAACCCTTGCCTTTAGGTGGATTATTTCTAATGCTAAAGAAAGAAAAGAAAAAGGAATGCCTGAAAAGTTGGCTGCTGAATTCATTGAAGCTTCAAATGGCCAAGGTGGTGCTGTTAGAAAACGTAATGATACAAAACGTATGGCTGATTCAAATAGAGCATTTAGCCATTATCGTTGGTAATTTACTCTCTTCGCTACTGGGGCTTTATTTTCATTTTAAATTTTTATACTTAATCTATAACAAAGGACAAAAACATGGCAAGACAAATCAGTTTAGAACATACACGTAATATTGGCATTATGGCTCATATTGATGCAGGGAAAACAACAACCACAGAACGTATATTATATTACACAGGGAAAACCTATAAAATAGGTGAGGTGCACGAAGGCGCAACCGAAATGGATTGGATGGAACAGGAAAAAGAGCGTGGCATTACCATTACTTCCGCCGCCACAACAACTTTTTGGACAGGTTCTGATAATGATAGAAAAAAACACCGTATCAATATTATCGATACCCCTGGGCACGTGGATTTTACAGTAGAAGTAGAGCGTTCTTTAAGGGTTTTGGATGGATCGGTGGCAGTTTATGATGGTGTGGCGGGGGTGGAGCCACAAACAGAAACTGTTTGGAGGCAGGCAGACCGTTATGGGGTGCCTCGTATTTGCTTTGTAAACAAAATGGATAGGATAGGAGCAAATTTTTTCTATTGCTTTGATTCTATCAAGGAACGTTTAGGAGCAAATGCTGTTGCGATTCAATTACCAATAGGAAACGAAGCTAATTTCCAAGGCATCATAGATTTAGTAAACAATAGGGCTATCATCTGGGGGGGGGAAGAATTAGGGGCAAAGTTTGAATATAAAGAAATACCTAGTGAATATAAAGATCAAGCCGCTGAATATAGGGCAAAAATGTTAGAGGCGGTAGCTGAGTGTGATGATGACGTTTTGGAAAAGTACTTGGAAGGTTCAGAGTTAACTATTGATGATATAAAAAAAGCAATACGAAAAGGAACCTTGGCTATGAAAATTTTTCCTGTCTTATGTGGTTCCTCGTTTAAGAATAAGGGAGTACAGCCCCTTTTGGATGCAGTTTTAGACTACTTACCATCCCCTTTAGATATTCCAGACGTTAAAGGGATAGATTTTAAAGATGAGAGCAAAGAAATATACAGAAAGGCAGATGATAAAGAGGCGTTTTCTGCCCTTGCCTTTAAAGTAATGTCCGATCCCTTTGTTGGTAAATTGACTTACTTTCGTGTTTATTCTGGGGTACTAAAAAAAGGTTCTTACATCCTAAATTCAAGTTCTAATAAGAAAGAACGAGTAGGTCGTATATTGCAAATGCATGCAAATAATAGAGAAGAAATTGATGAAGTAAATGCGGGCGACATCGCTGCCTCTGTTGGGTTAAAAGACACATCAACAGGAGATACTTTATGCGATGAGGCAAATCCTATAATCTTAGAGCGTATGACATTTCCTGCTCCTGTTATAGATCTTGCTATAGAACCACACACTCGTGCAGATCAAGAAAAATTGAGCGTTGCCTTAAATAGATTAGCAGACGAAGATCCCACTTTCAGAGTAAAAATGGATCATGAAACAGGGCAAACTATTATTTCTGGGATGGGTGAATTACACCTTGAAATCATTGTGGATCGCTTAAAAAGAGAATTCAAAGTAGAGGCAAATGTGGGTAAGCCTCAAGTTGCTTACAGAGAGACGATACGCAATAGTGTAGAACAAGAAGGGAAATACATCAAACAAACGGGTGGACGTGGTCAATATGGGCATTGTTGGATTAGGCTAGCCCCAAACGAACCTGGGGCGGGGTATAAGTTCACAAATGCTGTGGTTGGTGGGGCGATTCCTAGGGAGTATATTCCTGCCATTGACAAAGGAATTCAAGAAGCCTTACTAAATGGTGTGATTGCTGGTTACCCTGTTGTTGATGTTACTGTTGAAGTTTATGACGGTTCATATCATGATGTAGACTCCTCTGAGATGGCCTTTAAAATAGCGGGCTCTATGGCATTTAAGGATGCTGCTCGCAAGGCAAAGCCTGTATTGCTTGAACCTATTATGGATGTAGAAGTAGTAACACCTGAAGATTATATAGGTGATGTAATAGGCGATCTAAATAGAAGGCGGGGGCGTATTGCTTCTATGGATCCAAGAGGAAATGCAAGGGTAGTTAAGGCTACTGTCCCTCTCTCTGAGATGTTTGGATATGCTACAGATGTGAGAAGTTTTACACAAGGCAGGGCAAGCTACTCTATGCAATTTAAATTTTACGAAGAAGTTCCTAATAATATTGCTACTGAAATTGCCTCTAAATCAAAGGCGTAAATTTTTTATAGACATAGGGTAGTGTCGACGAATTCTTGTAAAAAATTTGTTTTATCCCCAAGAATAAGTATATTCTAATAAATTACTAAAAAATTTACTAGAACTTTGTCTGTGTTTCTAAAGGGGAGGAGTTAAAAATGAAGTGGTTATTTGGTAAAAAAAAGAATACATCGAACACCAACACTGTTACTAGTGGTGTCGGTAATGCAAATAAAAGTAAGAGTAAAACCTCTAAGCCTACCTCAAGCCTAAAAAAATCTAAAGTTTCTTCAGGTAGACCAAAATTTAGACCCTTTTCTCAAGCTAGGGCTTATGCCAGAGGGTTAAAATTAAAAAATGAAACAGAATGGCGTAAATATTCTAAAAGTGGCAAAAAACCTAAGGATATACCCGCGAAGCCTAATCAAAGTTACAAAGATTCTGGCTGGAATGGTATGGGTGACTGGTTAGGTACAGGTAACATTGCTTCTAACAAAATTGTGTTTCGTAGTTTTAAGGATGCACGTTCATATGTACACAAACTAAAGTTGAAAAGCGACAGCGAGTGGCGGAAATATTGCAGAAGTGGTAAGAAGCCTAAGGATATACCCGCAAAACCTGATCGTACATACCTAAACAAAGGTTGGAAAGGAATTGCGGATTGGGTAGGCAAATAAGGTAATACTCTACTAATCTAAAAAATTTGCATCTGAAAAGCCTGACTTTCATTTTAAGAAATGAGGTCGGGCTTTTCTATTTTGTAGACCTAGCCCTTATTTTTTTCGTATTTAAATTCCCCTGTTAAAGGATCAAAAGTAAGTTTTCCCGTTGAAGGGGTGTCTGAATAGGTTTCATCAATTTCTTTTTTATCAATTTTCTCGGAGCTAAATTGCTCACTATCTTCTATCGATGGAAGGGAAGTAGTGGTGGCTTCTAAAGCAAGAAACTCGCTACGTTCTATAACAAGTTTTTCAGTTAAGGGAATATTTTCTCTCATCGTTTCTTGTAGCATTTCAAAATTTGTAATTCCTTGATTTCGAGGTCTAAGGGCAAACCAAGCATAAATAATACCACCTAAAAGACCACCAAAGTGGCCATTATGGGAGATAAAAGCTTTTTGATCAAAAATTGAAAAAAGTATCGAACCCACTCCAAGCAAAATAGTAGCTGTTTTTGTTTTCATGGGGATAAATAAAAGTAAAAGTTTTGAATTGGGGTATAAAATAGACACTGCACCCAGTAAACCCATCAAAGCACCTGAAGCACCCACAGTAGGTCGAGAAATATCTTGGTAACTACCAAAAAGAAAAGGGATCAGTACTACAAATAAAGAAGAGAAAAGGCCTGAAATAAAATAGAGCCAAAAGAAGGCTAGGCTACCTATTTGTCTTTCTAGCATACTTCCAAAACTCCAAAGACCTAACATATTTATCAGCAAGTGAAAAGGAAAGAAGGGATAATGTAAAAATAAGGCTGTAAAAGGCTGAAATATACTTCCTTCAATGAAGCTTAGGGGAACAAGGCCAAATTTTTGATAAAAGCTATCCACACTAGCATCACTAGTAGAGCCAAGAAAAGTTACGTAAAGATGCACTATAACATTTATAACTATAATAATTCTTGTTACTTTAGGCATAATTTCATTTTTCTTTTTGAAGCAATTGAAGTAGATTATCCATCATTTCAATTTGAGCCTTTTGAATACTAAGAAGTTCATTTTGTTGCTGATGAACTTGATTATCAATTTTTTCATGCAGAAGGCGTATTTCTAATTCAGATTGTAAATTAATCATATAGTCATTTTTTGCAAAATCCCTATCCCTATCTTCTTGTCTTTTTTGAGACATCATAATGATAGGCGCTTGTATCGCTGCTAAACAAGACAAAATTAAATTCAAAAAAATAAAAGGATATGGATCCAAGGGGGAGCGAAACAAAAAGAAAGAATTGAAAGACATCCATATAATCAAAAATAAACCAAAGCCAATAAGAAAGGACCAACTTCCTCCAACATTGGCAAGTTTATCAGCCATCTTTTCTCCTATACTTATAGGTTCATTTGAGCCTATAGCCTTTCTCCTCTTATCAAAGGTCTTATGATCCTTTAGAGTAGCAATGACTGTTTTTTCTAACTCTGATAATTCCCCAATTTCATTTGAGAGCACAGAAAATATATATTTCTCTCTATATTCATTCAATTCGGAGACAGCAAGTTTATGTTCTTTTCTAAATTCAGGCTTCTCCTTTTGAATCAATTTCAAAATAGCAGGATGCAGGGCCTTACCTAATATGATATCATTTATATCAAATGAGTTATTCGATAAGTCACTTACAAATGTTTCTTCATTTTCTTGAGCGTTCATATTCTTAAAATCTTTAGTTATCTTGTTTTATACTTAATGCTAAATTTATCCAAAATAATGTAGCAACCTCTTCGTCTATAAAATAACATTGTGCAAAGCCTGCTATAAAAATAGAGACCCCTCCTAATATCAAAAAAATAGAACAAAGCTCTAATTTCTCTGACTTTAAAAAAAGCTTTTGAACAAGTAAAAAGAAAAGAAGTAAATAAAAAAAAGTAATTATCATCCCATTTTTGACAGCACTATCTAGAATATCACTATGTAAATGTCCTAAAGGTATAAATTGTAAAAAATACCATGTGTCAGGATGTTTGAATAAAAAACTATCTCGAAAAAAAGCATTGAAGGATTCAAAATTTGAATAGCCTATACCTGTCCAAAAATATTGAGAAATAAATGTCCCCGCCTCTGACCACATAAAGGCTCTGCCAAAATCTGAAAGACGCAGCAAAGGTTTGAAAAATATATTTTCCCAATACATGGCAGGGACAAAATAGAAACTCATACATAGAAGAAGGATACTCGCAAAAAGATGTTTTATGTTTTTTAAAGAAAAGAAATACTTCATAAAAGGCGGAGTAGGATTTTTTATATGATTAAATTGATTGTAATGCTTCAAAGCTAGAATGAGAATAGGTAGAGTCAAAAAAACACCTATAAGAGAAGAACGCACTCCTGTTAACCATAAGATTACAAAAGGAAAAAGAGAAAAAGCAAAACTTCTTAAAATAGATAGAATACTTTTAGAAGAAAAATGTTCATAGGCCTTAAATAAGAAAAATGGGAATACCAATATAATTATTCCTGCAAATGTAAGACGATTACTCAAAAAACCTTGGGGGCTATAGATAGAAATATTTCCTACGGAAAATAGTTTATTCTGCAGTGGAGAATAATGCGGAGTTGATTTTAGAAAATAATATAATCTATGTTTGGTAAAAATAGAAGCTATACCAGAAAGCAGAATAATAATTGCCGAAGAAAAATATGCCCTATCTATCACTTTTTTTATTTTTAGATCATTCATATTATACAATTTCCAAATCAAAATAGAAAAAAACAATAAAATGATGTCTGTTTTTTTAAAAATCATTAAGTGTCGCCAACTTTGATTGTGTATATCTCCGTACATGAAAAATTTAATTACATCATTGATATATGAAAGAGAAATGAAAAGGAAACCTATCTTAAACAAGAGAGGTATTTCTTTGATGCTCTCAAAGAGCTTTAATTTTTTGATTTGTCTTAGATAAAAAACACCAAACAAGAGAGAAAGGACAATGGAACCTTGAGAAATAGTTATAGAAAGGGGGATGGCCATAATAGCCATAAATATAAAAAAAAGAAAAGTATTCGTAAAGACTTGAGAACCCTTCCCTTTTACTCGCAATAGCTTAAAATTAAATATATTCATGAGAAAATAAGGATTGTATGCTTAAACACAATTCTTTAGTATCATTTATGTCTCTAATAAAATACAAAAAATTTCAAAGTGGCTCTATACATTAGTATCATAACAATGGAAATACTTATTACATAAGTGAACATATATTTGACATTGATTTTTTTGAACTCTTAACATATGAAAGAAAGAAAAAGGTTGTATAGCTAAAGGCTACGAAACTCTTTGAATTTAATGATAAAAAAGATTGGCTAGTAATGTTACAAGAACTTTCTAAAACTAAAAATGAAAACCCAAAACATTATGATGCTATTATTGTAGGTGGGGGGCATGCAGGAGCAGAGGCAGCCGCTGTTTGTGCTCGAGGAGGACTAAAAACTTTACTCCTTACTGCAAATTTAGATACCATAGGGCAAATGTCTTGTAATCCTGCTATTGGAGGAATTGCCAAAGGTCACATCGTTAGAGAAATAGATGCTCTAGGTGGACTGATGGGAAAGATTATTGATCGTACGGGTATACATTTCAAAATGTTAAACCTTTCACGAGGCCCTGCTGTTTGGGCACCACGTGCTCAAGCAGAAAAAAAAGCATACCAAAATCAAGTCAAATGGACTCTAGAAAGTATACCTAATCTTTCTTTTTATCAAGATAGTTGCGAAAAACTAATTATTGAAGATAATCGAATCAAAGGTTTAATTACAGCTCGCAAAAAAGAGTTTCAAGCAAAGTATATTATCTTAACTACAGGTACTTTTCTTAGAGGTTTAATTCATATCGGAACCTTTCAAGAAAACTCAGGTCGTATCGCAGAGTCTAGCGCTCTTGGATTATCTGAATGCTTGATTGCATATGGTTTTCTTCTAGGTCGATTGAAGACGGGTACACCTCCTCGAGTGCTTAGACGTAGCATAGATTTTAGCAAAGTGGACATCCAAAATCCCGACACCGAAGCACAAGCTTTTTCTTTTAGCACTACTTCCATCTCGCAAAAACAAACCCCTTGTTGGCTAACCCACACAAATGAAAAAGTTCATGAACTCATTCGAGAAAATTTATCTTTATCTCCCATGTACTCGGGTCAAATTCAAAGTAGTGGGCCACGTTATTGTCCCAGCATTGAAGACAAAATTGTACGCTTTAGAGATAGAAATGCCCATCAAATTTTTATAGAACCTGAGGGATTAGAAACAGGTGAAATCTATTTAAATGGAATTTCCACTAGCTTACCTGAAGAAGTGCAATGGCAAATAGTGCAAGGATGTCGAGGATTAGAAGAAGCTGAAATTATTAAACCTGGATATGCTGTGGAATATGATTATGTTGATCCGCGTGAGTTGTATCCAAGCCTAGAAACAAAAAAAATTCGAGGCCTATATTTTGCAGGACAAATCAACGGAACCACAGGATACGAAGAAGCCGCTGCCCAAGGCTTTATGGCAGGAGCAAATGTCCTAAGGGCTAATCGTAAACAAGAAGCTTTTATTTTACATCGCGAAGAAGCCTACATAGGAGTTCTCATTGACGACCTAGTTTATAAAGGCATAGAAGATCCTTATCGCATGTTCACATCTAGGGCAGAACATCGTTTACTTTTACGTCAAGATAATGCTGATAAACGTTTAATGAAGTATGGCCTAGAATTAGGACTATTAGAACAAAGTACTTACGATACAATGAAGGAGAAATATGAACAAATTGAAAAAGTCCGCAAGGCCTTATCCATAGGTCTCAAACCCACCACCTCTTTTTACTCTATTTTACAAAAAAGAAATATTAAAGAAACAAAATCAGATTTTGGGAAAAATTTAATCTCTTTTTTACGTAGACCTGAAATAAAAATAGAAGATTGCCTAGAATTTCTCGAAAGTGAAAATCAAAAATTTTCTTTAAGCCGATTAGAACAAAGCGTTTTAGAGATGGAAATAAAATACGAGGGCTATATTAAAAGAGAAAATGACAAAATTAAACAACGCGAACATATTCGAAGTGTCAAATTACCTGAAGATATAAACTACAATGCAATCCAAGGGCTAAAAACAGAGGCTATAGAAAAATTAAAAAAATTAAAACCATGGAATATTGAAGCAGCAAGTCGAATTTCTGGTGTCGATCCCATTGATATAGATCTTATTTACCTTTACTTAAAAAAAAAATATAACAAAGATGAACTCTCTATTGGAAAAAAATAAAAAAATTAAGCCCAATGTGATAAGGGAACTAAAAACTCGTATAGAGAAAATAGAAGCTATCATTCCCGATATCAATCAATTTCTCTTACGCAATCAATCAAAACTAAAAGTTCAGAGCAAAGAAAATAAAAATGATTTAGTCACAAACGCGGACATTCAAATAGAAAAAAAAATTATAGCCTTTATTAAGAAAAATTTTCCTCATGATGGTATCATTGCAGAAGAAAGTGGCATCCATCCAAACTCTCAAAAAAATTTTTGCTGGGTTATTGATCCAATTGACGGCACCACTAATTATGTGTATAACTTACCACTTTTTTCTGTGTCTATAGGACTTATGTATGAAAGTTACCCAAGAGCGGGACTCATATCCTTACCTGCCTTGAATCATTTATACAAAGCTCTCCCCGGAAAGGCAACTAAAAACAACAAAGCAATACAAGTGTCTAAAGAAAGTTCTCTTGCAAATTCAATGGTTGTAACAGGTTTACCCTATCATATCGAAGATAAAGTAGATGCCATGCTTGCAATTATGAAAACAATCATCTCTCAAACTAGGGGCCTGCGACGTACTGGCTCTGCTGCCGTAGACCTTGCATGGGTGGCAGAAGGCTTATTTGGAGTGCATTTTGAAATGGGTCTACGGCCCTGGGATATCTGTGCTGGAATTGCTTTAATAGAAGCGGCGGGGGGGAAAGTAACTTGTTTCAAAAATCTACCGTATCATTTGCAAAGCATTCAAGTGCTTGCCACAAATTCCCTACTTCATCCTCAATTTTTAAAAATACTTTCAAATTTTTCTTAAATCCATTTATGAAAAAAAAAATGTATACCATCTATCTTAAAAAAGTTAACTTTATAGTACTCTCTATTTTTTCTTGGTTTTTTTTAACTTCATGCTTTGATTATGTTGAAGAGATTGAATTTTATGAGGATTTTTCAGGTGTTGCAAAGATTAGTTATATTATACCTGTAAATGATAAAAATAAATCACTCATTGCATTTCTTCCTAGCGATATTCAGAGTATTAAAAAAAGTTATGCCAAGCCCTTTCAAAAAAAGAATTTTCAAATTACACATTATAAAGTTGCAAGTCTCGAAGGGGCACAAAACTCAAAGATAGAATATGAAATGAGAAAAATAAAAGTGAGTTATACTCTTTTTTTTTTCTCACCTAAGGCTTTAGAAAATACGCCCCTCAAAAATACCACAATATACCTTTCTTCAAATACTCTTACTATCAAAAAGAAAATTCCGAGTATCAATCTACATGTAAATGAAAAAAAAGAAAAACTAAATTATTTATCAGAACGTATCAAATCATATTTTTTAAAGCGTATAGGCACTAATAGTTTGTATTATGTTTTTAAAATTTCTGATAACATGAACTTTGAAAGTAATCAAGCAACTCTATACGAAAAAATAGCGACTTATAAAATAGCCCTAAGTGCTACGCTCCAAAATGAAAGTATCCCAAGTTGGAATGTGAAAATCATTAAAAAGTAGCGACCTCTATCCTAAAAAAGCATAGGGAGAAAAGAACATGATGCTTGGTAAGAGTTTGTAATGGTATAGTCGCGATGGTGGGACTTAATGAGGCAGGATAAAAAATATGAAATAAACAGTAAAAATATTTACTGTTTATAAAAAGCCTCATTCAATCATTAATCTCATAAAGTTTGGGATCTTGTTTCTCATCTATTTTTTTGCTAAGAATTTTATTGAGAACACGAGTTGCTATGTTTTTCTCTAAAAAACAGCCTAAGAGTAAATTTTCTTCACTTGGATCTTGGGGAACGTTCACCCTAAAGGCTATTTGATCCGTTAAAGTATTTTTCTTAATATTTTTACAAGAATACACTTTTAATGACTTAAATTCTTCTTTACTATTAATGAAATCGCTTAGCTCTTTTGCTTTATAACTTGGGTACACTCCTAACTTAATAATGAACGTCCCTTCTATCATCTCTTTACTCTTTTGGAGTGTGGGTACATTTGAAAAATTATTATTTTCTACACTGTCTACCTCATCTTGTTTATTTATAATTGGCCTAGGGCTAGAGTCTTTTAGAGTCAACCTTGAGTTTACTAAAGTGTTGCTGGCCTTGTTTTTCAAGTGTACATTGTTATACTCAGGCCTATCATTATCAGGATGAGAAATAAGCCCATCTTCTATTACCTTAGCCTTACCAATAAAAATTCCAAGTATAGCCCCTATACTAAAAGTGCAAATCGAAACTCCCAATAAAATAGAAAAAAAACTTGTGGGCTTAGAAAAAAAACCTATTGTTTCGCGGGCCTCATGTACCACGTTTTCAAAATTAATAGGATTATGAAAATCATGTAGCTTTGAAAAGTCATGAAATACGCCAGTCTTTTCTCGTAATGGACTCGTATCCAACTTGGTATCCTGACTAGGCCTAGCTTTAGCTTTAAAATCTATATCTTGCACTACCCAAAATATCGGTAATTTATAAAAAAAATTTGTAATTTTTGAGATTTAGCCTTGCCCTTCGCTAATGACTTCATTTCAAATACATATAAGAAAAAATTAAAAACTTGATTTTCATAGTTATATTTATTTTTTTGCTATGTCGCATGGACATATTACTACATTATTTTTTAGGTGACATCTTTGCATCGATCAAAGGTAGCCGTCTTTAAATACCATAGCGTTATTTACTATTTTATTTATGTATCTTTGCCTCTTTCTTTGTGCATAAATTTCTAAACTTGGATAAAATGCAAATGAACCTAATTACACAAAATCATATGAAACCCAAAGATAAAAATTATATTCTAAAAAAACTTAAAAACGCAAAAAATAACTTTAAAGAATGCAATCCACCAAGATGGGCCAAAAATCCACACATCCAAACTTTATATACTATAGTTAAGCGAAAGCCAAAAATAGAAAAACAACAACATGACTTCCTCTTAGAACTTGAAAATGAAAATGAAAGATTGTATATCGAATACATAGAAGGCCATACAAACATAGTGGTTTATCTTTTTCATGGATTAACAGGTAGCTCAAAATCGACTTATATGCAAAGACTTGCCAAACGCACAAGTGAGATGGGGCATCATGTCTATCTTTGCAATCATCGATGTTCAGGTGCGGGTGCAGGCCTAGCTACTACTCCTTATCATCCTGGACGTGCTGAAGATTTATCTTCTGTCATAGCATATGGAAAAAAGAAACACCCTAAACACTTACATATAGGAGTGGGGTTTAGTTTGAGTGGAAACGCTATTTTACTTCTTGGGGCAAAGATTCGTGGAAAGGTTCAGCCTGATCTTATAATATCTATAAATCCGCCCATCGATATGGAGACTACATCCCTTCAATTTACTAAGGGGTTGAATAGAATGTATGACTTTTTATTTCTAAAGGAAATTCGTAGGCAAACTAAGGAAAATAATGTTTATACCAAGGAATTATTTCATAACATCAAGACAGTAAGGCAATTTGATGAGGCTTTTACGGCAAAAATGTCAGGGTTTAAAGATAGAAAACATTTTTACTCGTCTTGCTCTGCTAAACCACATATCCATAAAATTAATGTACCCACCCTTATTATTACTACAAAGGATGATCCCTTTGTAGTTGTTGAACAGTTTGAAGATTTAAAATTCCCTGAAAATGTAATTTTGCATGTTGAAAATTTTGGAGGACATCTTGGATATATGTCTCGCAAAAAACTTAAAACCTATGATTGGCTCGAACAGACCTTATTTGATGTCGTTCAAGAATTTGCTAAAAAATAAAAGCAACTAGGGATTTATTGCTCTATTTCCCCCACACCTAAAGCTCTCTCTATCTAGCTCACTCAAAAAATCTCGAGAAAAGAGTGAAAAATTAACCTTTCTTTACTTGTACATATTAGAATTGCAAAATGCTAAATAATCTTTCTATCATAAAAATATACAAAGGAGAAAGGCTTCTTAGAACTACAGCCTCTCAATAAAATGGAAATATCCTAACTGGATAGCATCAAATGCAAATTATAAAAAAACATAGAAACCTCGCCTTATCCTCTTCTTTCTTACACAAACTTTTAAATTTATATATTTGAATATCGAAGTCTATTTTACTTTCTGTATTTACATTACGATAATACAAATATAGGAACATACATTCACTTAAGTAAAAATTTGAGATAAGAGAAAATATGTTTTGTAAAACCATTTGATTCAATAAGAATTGCATTAAAAAAATATTCGCCTTATCTTAAAAAATAAATCTATATGAAGTCATTTCAAATTCATTATTCTTATTTCATTTTAAGCATAATTTCAATTCTCAATCTCTATTCTATGCATCAAATTACTGCTCAAACTTATAACAATTATTCATATAGCAACTCTAGTATAAATAAACGCTCTGCAAAAGAAGATTTATTATTAAGTGATAGTATTGATGTACGATTAAAATTAGCATTAAATCAAAAAACAAGCCCAGGGACTTTACGAATGCTTGCAAAGGATTCTGATGAAGATGTGCGTAAGCTTGTAGCTGAAAATAATAATACTCCCGCAGACGTTTTAGTAAAATTGTCATTTGATGAAGATGAAGAAATAGTAGAGGCTGTAGCCGAAAATACAAATACACCCATCGAAGTATTAGATCGTATAGCAAGTGAAGATGATGAGTACATACGCCTCGCTGTAGCAGAAAATCCAAAAACTTCCACTCAAACTCTTTTCAGAATGGCAAACGATGAAGAAGAAAAAGTGCGATTGGCTGTTGCTCGACATCCAAATACAAACGTAGAAACCCTTGTTTTATTAGCTAGCGATGAAAGTGCAACAGTCCGTATTGCTGTCTCGCATCATAAAAATTTTGTCTATAAAGATGAGGTAACTCGCTTAAAGAAATCCAGCTCTAATTAAGTTGGATTTTTTGAACGAGGCTATAAATAAGGTATTCTCACCTCCTTTTTGGGATAAAATTTTAAAATGAAAAAAGAACTAAATGAAATTGAAGAAAGATACTTTAAATTTGAAGACATTGATATACATCATATAGATGGCCCCATACATATAACTGACGAAGTACTACTTCAAAAAAATCTTAGCCTACTGAAAGAAGTTCAAGAAAACACAGGTGCAAATATTTTAATAGCCCTTAAGGCCTTTGCGCAATTTAGTTTATTTGAAATTATCTCAAAGTACTTACAAGGTGCAACAGCAAGCTCACTTTTTGAAGCAAAGCTTGCACAAGAGGAATTTAAAAAAAAATACAATCCAAATTTTGGAATACACGCATATGCACCTGCCTATCCCCCAGCAGATATGCCACAGCTACTAGAAATTTTGGATCATATTGTTTTTAATTCTTTTGCTCAATATGAAAAATTCAAACCTTTACTTGAAAAAAATGGAACAAAAATAAGCGTAGGGATGCGTATCAATCCTGAACATTCTGAAGTTAAAAAAGAAATCTATAACCCTTGTTCTCGCACTTCAAGACTTGGGGTGAGACTCAATGAGTTTGAAAAAATAAAAAAACATTCCTTGGATGGCTTACACTTTCATACTTTGTGTGAATTGAATTCTGATGCCTTATTACGGACTTGGAAAATTTTTGACGAAAAGTTTGGAAAATATCTAAACGAAGTAAAATGGATGAACCTAGGCGGGGGGCATTTGATTACAAGCCCTGACTATGATATTCCCTTACTCTATAATATCATTAGCGAAATAAAATCAAAATATCCTCATCTAACTATTTACTTAGAGCCTGGTGAGGCCATTGTTTTAAATTGTGGAGTTTTAGTTAGCGAAGTTTTAGATATAGTTCAAAGTGAGAATGCCCCCCCTGTCGCTATTCTTGATATATCGGGGACAGCACACCTTCCTGATGTAATAGAAATGCCATATAGGCCAAATATTTTTACAAATAAGAATTACGCGGAGGGGCCTGAAAAAACAGAAAAATGTAAATATCTATATAAACTTGGAGGGGTAACCTGCTTAGCAGGTGATGTTATTGGTGATTTTTCTTTTAAAGACCCTTTAGAAATAGGACAAAAAATTTATTTTACAGACATGTCACACTATACAATGGTCAAAAGTACAAATTTTAATGGGATACGAACCCCATCTATTGCCATTTCAAATATTGAAAAAAAATCTATTTCATTAGTGAAAAGGTTTGAATACCAAGACTACAAAAGCAGACTTTCATAAAGTAGAGGTTGTGGGGATGTTTTGATTCTTATATTCTCACTTGTAAAAATCAACCTTCCCTATTTCAATATCGTACATGGCTCCAACAATTTTTACTTTCAAGTCTTTTTCATAGTTTTTAATAATGTTACTACCTTCTTTTATTTTTTCGATGACATAAAATACATTCTGTTCTGATACCTTGTTTACAAAATCAATATTTTTTCCATTTCTATTTTCTATAACTGTTTTTTCCATCGCTATTGCATTCTCAATTTTATTTGAGATGCTTGTAAAGTTATCAAACTTAACCTGATTGCAAGCCCCCATGATTGCCCCACATTTTGTATGCCCCAATACAACAATGAGTTTAACTCCCGCCTCTTGAACTGCAAACTCCATACTACCTAAAATATCGCTATTTAAGATATTACCTGCAATACGTACACTAAATATATCTCCAAGGCCTAGATCAAAAATATGCTCAGTTGTTGTCCTACTATCAATGCAACTTAATATAACTGCAAATGGATTTTGACCAAGGGCTGTTGCGTTTACTTGATGCTTTAGATACTTCTCAGAGGATCTTCCATTAATAAATCTTTCATTGCCATTTTTTAAAACTTCCAAGATTTGCTCGGATGTCATCTTCTCTTGAGATGTTTTATCTAAAACATTTACAAATTCTATATGATCTTCTATGTTATATTGTTTTTTTAAACCTATAATATTTAGTTTGATTTTTTTTTCTAATGAAACTACATTTTTAAAATCATGAAAAATTTCTAAAACATCGTCTTCTACATAATTTGTATTTGTAGCATCAATAATAACTTTTGAATGCTTGGGAAGCTGCATTAATGTTTCTTTTATTGATGCCTTATTCAAAAATGAAACATGATTGGGTAATTCAAATCTAAAAACTTCTCCCACATGCAATATTTCTCTTTGTAAAAGAAAGGGATTATGAAAATTACTTTTTAATATATAAAAAATACTTATTGATAGTCCAATGATAACCCCAGTCAATAAATCAGTAAATAAAATGGATAAAATTGTAACCACAAAGGGGATAAATTGATTTAACCCTTTCTTATACATTTCTTGAAATAATCTAAATTTTACGAGCTTATAACCAGTCGCCATTAAAATGCACGCCAAGGAAGCCAAGGGGATTTGATTAATGAAAGAACTTAAAACTATTAAACTAACCAAAAATAGAAAACCATGTATAATTGTTGAGAGCTTAGTTTTTGCATCTGCATTTATATTAACCGAGCCTCTAATCACTATAGAGCTTACGGGGAGGCCTCCAACTAGACCAGAGAGAACATTACCTACTCCTTGAGCTATTAATTCTCTATTTGGTGAAGCATATCTTTTATATGGATCAATATTAGCAACGGCTTCAAGATTTATAAGTGTTTCCATTGAGGCTACAATAGCAATAGTAAAAGCGACTATCCATACTTGAAAGTTGATGATTTGATTAAAGTTGGGTAATGTAAACAATGAATCAAGAGTATAGGAAGAAGTTGGCATAGAAATCAAATGCTCAGAAGATATTTGCAAAGAGGGGAAATATCTCGAATACATTGCATTCATCATAACTCCAAAAAAGATAATGAATAGCGATGAGGGTATAAATTTAATTCTTTTGAGAAGTAAACGATTCCATAATACTATAATAAATAAAGATAGCAGTGAAATTATAATTGCTCCTACATTAAAATATTGCTGAACAAAAGCTAGCTCAGAAAAAGTATTTTCACCATTTTTTTGATAAAAAGAAAAATCATCTTCAGAATCAATGTCTAAGCCTACAGCATGGGGGATTTGTTTTAAAATTAATATGATACCTATAGAGGTAAGTAAACCCTTAATTACATTTGTAGGGATATAATTTGCAATAATGCCTCCCTTCAATATTCCTAAAAAAATTTGTATGACACCCGCGATTACAACAGCTAATAAAAATACTTGAAAGTCTCCTAATTTTGTAATGGATGCCAATACAATTGGGACCAATCCTACTGAAGCACCACTAACACTAACATGCGATTGACTTAGAAAACCAACTACAATACCACCAATCACTCCCGACAAAATACCTGCTGTGGCGGGGACATTACTTGATAAAGCTATACCTAAACATAATGGCAGAGCCACTAAAAATACCACCACACCTGCGAGAATATCATTCTTAAAATATTGTTTCATAAATAGATTTAGAGGAGAGAGTCTAATTGAGAAAAATTATCAATATTTAGACATTGCATCGAGCATTTTTATTCTCTCTTGTTTTGTCTATGTAATTCTTTTTCATAAAACTTCAAAAACAATAAACGCTTTAATGTTATTTGCATCATCTAAAAATTTTTATTTTTTATTGAATAAGAATTTTTAATATAATTAACTTAACAAAATCTATCTTTAAAAGATTAAAGGATAGATTCACTGAAAAATTTAGACTGAAACAAAGACACGTATCATAAAAAATAGAGGTGGGAAAGAAAAAAGTTAAACAAACGAAGAGGTGGTTATGGAAAACATAGGGGATGCCCCATACTTATTCGTAAAAGTAGATTTTAGCTTCGGGGGGTGGCAGAGGACAATGCCTAAAGCTACCAAACCATGAATAACGTTTTCTAGAAAAACTTCGATAGATTATATTTAAAAGCTCCCTAGGAAAGATATAACTCATCCAAGCAAGTAATCCCCATAGCCCACCTAAAAATTTAAATATTTCTCTAAGGGCATCTATTTCTTGTAGCCTTTTTCCATTATCATAGAGAATAACACTATTGCTACTTTCTGCCCTTTCTCCCAAAAGTTTCTTTGCGTAAATTCCTTGTAAGGGTGAAAAACGAAGTACATGAGATTTATCTTCTGCAAACAAAAACCTTGTAAAGCCATTGCAAAATACACATTGACCATCAAAAAAAACAATGGGGTGATTTTCTGTTTGAGTTTCAATTAAAGTTGTTTGATTTGCCACTTGTTTTTGAGAATTTTCATCAGATGTTTTTTTAAACCAAGAAGGGTAGATGAGAAATATAAGTAGGGAAAATTCTAAAAACAAAATTTCAGTTTGCGTATGGCCTTTACTTATAGAAAAATAAAAATAGGGGCCTGATAAAAATAAAATGAAACCAAATACATAAAGCCAAGTAGGCATTTTAAAGTGAGAAGATATTTTCTCATAAGGATTTGATGATACTGTACTTCTATTATTAAAAAAAATAAAGCTAAAAAGCAGTAGGCTAATATTAAAATATAAAGTAGCATGAAAGGGGCTAAGCTGAAATACATAGAGCCACGCAAATCCTAAAAGTACCAAAGACCATATGGGTCCAGAACAGGTTAAAATGTTATAAAGTAACAAAAGGGCGGAAGCAGCTGCAAACTTTTCACCTATATTTCTATTTGTATCTTTAAAACTCAGGAGAAAAAATGAAAATTTGAATAATAAATAAAAAAGCCAAAGACAGTTATAGAAGAAAAATTGATAATACGAGTAACCATGGATATTTTTTCGCATAAAACTATAATTATTTTCCTAAATAAAATTTGAATTAGCCCAAAAATATATACTTTTTTTGACTACTCAAAAATCCAAGAATACTCATTCTAAAAACTCAAATATAAATAAAGCTTGATTTTTAAGGTATAGAAGGGCAATTAGGCGGTCACTCATGCCTAAAAAGACACAACTGACTATACTCAAAAATTCTCTCAACTTTGGTTCAGGTAAAGAGAATAAAGATGGTTTACAGCTTAAACTTACTTTTGATGAAGATACCCGTACAGTCTTTGGTGAATACCGTTGTCCTGCTAAATTTCAAGGAAATGAAACTGGAAACATACATCCAGGTATTTTAGCCCTTATTTTAGATGAAATTATGGCCTATATCAATGGATCTATGAATTTTGATACGTATACGGGCGAATTAACCGTAAGATACTTACATTCTGTAAAAACTAAGGAGCGTCTTTATTTAAGAGGCTGGTTTGTGAATAAAAATAGGCGTATGGTCGAGAATCGTGCTGAAATTGAAAATGAAATAGGAAAGATAGTAGCCCGAGGCAAGGGAAAGTATATGGAGCGCGAAGAGGAGTAAAAATAGGATAATTTAAGAGCCTACATACTCTTTGTATAAAATAATAAAGAATTGCAAAGAAATTGACTTCTTGGATAAAAAAGTGGCAAGACCCTAAGAAAGATATCAAATAGATTACTATAAATTTGTTTATCATAAAATTAAAAAATCGACAACGCTTAGTACCCGAGAAGCTATATCAATTTATATTTGACTCAAAATTACCAGTACCCTAGGCTTGACGGTACTTATGAAAAAAATACTAGCCCTAACTCTTTTTTTGACCCTTTTTGTTTTAAATTGTGAGGAGAGCGAGATAATCGATTCGTATAATTGTAGGACTGCCGATAAGGAAGGTTGCACCTCTTGTTATAGCGACTCTTATTTGTCCAAGTCGAGTAAATGTGTTCCATACCCTTCTCATTGTAATGTTTACCACCCTACAGGAGGATGTCTTGGTTGCGATATAGGCTACTATTTGGATGCTTCTCAAACGTGTCAAAAAGGTAGCAAATCTAATCCATGTAGACCTGGTTATGAATACGTTGAGGGGGTATGTAGGTCTGTTTCGACTGATTCTAATTGTGAAGGCTTTGATTTATCCAACGCCTGCTCTTCTTGCAAAGAGGGTTTTTATTTAGACGATAACAAAAAATGCCAAGCTCTCACAACTCCAGATTGTAAAACTGGTAATAAATATGAATGTACTAATTGCTATGCGGGCTTTTATTTAACTTCTGAAAAGGAGTGTAAAACCAATCCCCCTAATTGTAGAAGAGCTGATACAAATGGCATTTGTTACGAATGTAGGTGGACTTTTGAATTAAAAGCTGACAAAACATGTCAGCCTCTAAAAACTGCGAATTGTATAAAAGAAAACGAGGATGGATGTACTCGTTGTTTACCTTATTTTTATTTGACCCCTGAAAAGCAATGTGAAGCTTTCCCATCTAATTGTCTGATTAGCTACAAAAGGGGCGAATGTAGCGTTTGTTTTGACGATTACAAATTAGACGCTGAAGGAAAATGTATACCGAAGTAAGCTCTATTTTATAAATATTGCTTTGCTACTTTTTTTCTACAACTGCATGACCTGTTTTCATGTTAATATTTCTATAGCATGGAGGGGTGGGAAAAGGTCTTAAAGTTGGCTTACGGGCTTTTTGTATTTGCCTTTGCTATTTTTAGTAAACCGTCTAATGTTTCTTCACCTGTAATGCTCTTAATAGTTTTAAATGTTCTAGAAGGTTCTAGGGTGCTTAAAACAGGAATGATAAAATCACTTTTAGTGGCTAACCCGCCCACCACCTCTACTTTAAAGAAAAAGTGAAGCAAATGGGAGTCCAGAACGAAGTTTCATTCCCGTAATTTGAAAAAATTGCTCACTATATTGCTCAACTTCTTGTATTTTAACACGCTGATCTTTCCAACTTACATATCCTGTTAATCTCCCCATCTTGGGTTAAAATAAAACCGTGCATTTCAGAGCATATATAAATTGCCTTAGGTAGCCCATGTTGAAAAATGAAATCGTTAATAGTGGATTCAAATGCCTGTCAGTATTTTATTGCTGGCACTTCAAACTTTCCATTTACTATTTGATGCTCACTACTAGGCGAAACCTTTGAAGAAGAGGCAATAATAGAATCGGAGGCAAGGTCAACCAATACAGATTTAATCCTACTAGCACCAAAATCAACTAGTGCTACCTTAGACACCCTCAATTACTTCCTTGATTGCCCGACTCACTTCTGCAATGCCCTTACTATCTAAAGGTAAATCAATAAACTTCATATCTCCAATAGATAATAAAGTTGCAAGTTTTAGATTATTGCCTTCTACTTTTTTATCATGAGTTAAAAAAGGTAATAATTTATTTGAATCAAGTTTAGAAAAAGCATTCCAAATATCATCAGTAATGATTTGCCTACCTACCCTATACATTTTTTTTTCTTCTGAAGCAGACAACATATCTCTATTTTTAGCAATTCTATTTTCTACTAAAATACCAATTGTAACACCTTGTCCATGTGGAATCACATAGTTTGACAATGCTTCGATAGCGTGTCCAATGCTATGCCCGTAATTCATAGATCTTCGAATATCAATTTCAAATTCATCGTGTTCTACAATAGATTGTTTAACACTTAAACTACCAATCATTAATTTTTGTATGGCTTCGACTGAAGTATTTATCAATCCACTCATCTGCTGTTCAAAAAGCTCAAATGATTTCACCCCTCCTGTAATCAGTAATCTAAATATTTCCCCACCCCCGCTAAACTGATCATTCTTAGAAAGGGAGCTTATAAAACGTGGGGCAATAAGCACTTGGCGAGGAGTGCTAAATAAACCTAATACATTTTTTGTATGGCCATAGTTAATAGCGGTTTTACCCCCAAGGCAACTATCTGCTTGGCTCAATAAAGTAGTAGGTATAAAAGTCCATGGAATGCCTCTTTTATACATAGCACCTGCAAACGCACCTAAATCTTGAATGATGCCTCCCCCTATTACATACAACATGCTTCCCTTATTTGCATTGCAAGCACCTAAAAAATCACAAACTTTAAGAACTGTTTGTATTTCTTTATTATTCTCAGTTGCTTCCACTTCGTAAACAGGAATAGTATCAAAGTCTATCTCTTTAAGAATTTCTCTTTTAATATAACTATCAATAAGGACTAGAGGTTTTTTCTGGCACAATATTTCTTGCTTCAGCCAAGAAAAATTATTCTCATTAATCATCTTAATGCTATAAGGTCGAGGATTGGATTTAATTAAAAAATCTTTGGTAGCGTCGAAATTTATTTTTGTTGTAAACTGAATATTTTGAATTTGGTAGCTTGTTATCATTGAAAACCTCCTATACTATAACCACCATCAACAACAAGCTCATGGCCATTAATATATGTATTTTTTTCACTGGCTAAAAAAGCTACAGCGTCGGCAATTTCTGATGGTCTAGCCATACGCCCCACAGGGATACCTTTTACAAGTTTTTCGATTATCTCAGGCGAATTATTTTTTTTTGTCATTTTTGTATCAACATATCCTGGGCTAACAGTATTCACTGTAACACCTATGGGCCCTAATTCTATTGCTAATGTTTTTACAAAGCCATTCAATCCATGCTTTGAAATTACATAAGGCATGCGACCCCATCGACTAAAAAATCCATATAAGGAACCAATAACAACTACTCTACCCGTTCCTGTATTTTTCCAATACGCAATATGACTCTGTATGATAGGCAAAAAACCCAAAAGATTAGCTTTGATACTTTTTTCAAGATCATTTAGGTCTAAGGTTTCAAAGGCTTCCACTACATTCACCCCTGCACTATGTATGATTGTATCAAAATTTGAATGTTTTTTCATAAAGTGAGAAACGGCATCTTTTTTAGAAAGATCCACATCCTTGCTACCCACAGCAACAACATCATCATGAGAAAACTTTTTGACTATTTCTTGACCAATATCACCGCTACCACCTAAAATAAGTATTTTTCTCATGTCAGTCCTTAATCGTATTGCCTTCCATCTCTTCATCAGATAAAAATGGACTCATATTTTCTAAAGCGGGAGAAAGCATTCTTCCATCAGGCAATTTTTTTGCCACTAGCTTAGGAGAAAAAACCTGTTCTGGATCGCATACAACTTCAATGAGTACAGGCTTATTATTTTCTAATGCACATTGCACACTCTTTGATCTCCAATCTTCAATCTTTTCTACTTTATAAGAATCTATACCAAAGGCAAGGCCTATTTTAATAAAATCAGGAAAGCTAACGCCATCTGTTGAACATGTACCAAAAACGTTATCGGAAAAATAATTATGTTGTGTTTGTTTAATGCTCAAATATCCATTATTATTTAAAATAATGATTTTTATTGGCAAGTTGTAGCCTACCACTGTTTGCAATTCTTGTAGATTCATCATTATGCTACCATCTCCCGCCAAGCAAATGACTCTCTTACTCCCTCGGGAAATGCAAGCTCCAATAGCTGCGGGTAAATCATATCCCATACTCGCATCACCAGAATTTGTATATAGACGTTGTCCTTTTTTGATGATAGCTGTTTGAAAACTCATAACGCAAGCAGAGCCGTTACCTGTAACAATAATGTCATCCTCTCTCAAGTTTTCTATCATTTCTGACACAAAGGCATATGGATTGACGTGAGTATTTGTATGTTTATATTCTGGAAGCACAGTTGGATATTTTTTAACACGTTCCTTACACCAGTTTAGATATTCTTTGTGGGGTACTAGTGGGGTGTATTCTTTTATTGCTTCCAAGAATGCAGGAATAAATTTCTTCAAGTCACTGCAAATTTTTAGATCTGTATGCAAAGTAGGCTTATCAAGTTCTGCTCTATCTACATCAATATGAATTTTATAGGCACGGTAGGCAAAGTTTTCATGATTGTAACTAACTTGACGAATGTTTAATCGACTACCCAATACAATTAATAAATCTGCATTTTGTACAGTAAAATTTCCTGCTCGGTCGCCAACACTGCCCGGACGTCCTGCATAAAAAGGGTTTTCATTTGCTAATATGTCGTGAGCATTCCACCCCGTCACCACAGGAATACCTAAGAGTTCAATTATTTTAAGAAAATGAGCATGCTGATTCGAAATACGAATACCCATCCCTGCAAATAAAACAGGACGCTTCGCCTTTTTCAATTTTTCTAATATAACTGAAATGTCTTTTTCAAGCGAGGGGGGAGATTGCAACTCTTGTAACTCCATTTTTGTATTTGGGGTAATGTCGGGATTACAAATCAACTCATCTAAGTTGCCATCCCAACCTTCTAATTCATTGGGCTCTATTTGAATAGAACTAATATCTACGGGCACATCCACCCAAACTGGTCCTGGACGACCGTTTGTTGCTAAAAATACAGCATAGTCCATAATCTTACGAATCTCTTTTGCATTCTCTATGATTGTGGCATATTTTACAATGGGCCTTGCCATGCTTACAATATCAACTTCCTGATCACCAAGTTGACGTAAGGGTATGGGATAATTTTTAAAGTAGGTTTCGCTCTTGACTTGCCCCGATATAACTAGCATTCCCAAAGAGTCGACATAAGCACCAAACACTCCATTAAGGGCATTGACCCCACCAGGGCCTGTGGTAACATTGAGCACTGCTAGCGTATTGCTATCTCTAAAATAACTTTCAGCAGCCATTGCAGCAGCTTGTTCATGATGAAAACATATGGGAGTAAGGTTTTTATTTCTTCCAAAAGCATCGTTAAGATGCATGGCCCCACCACCTGTTATTAAAAATACATGTTTCGCACCTGCTTCAAAACAGCGTTGTGCGATGTAATCCGCCACCCTCATTTTATGATTCATAATTTTATATTTTTAGTTTATGCTAAATAATGATTAGAAAATAGAACTGTATTTGTCGACATCATGATTGTAACCCTTTTAATAAAATGTAAACCTAATTTTAGGTCATAAAAAATCATAATGATGATATGATGATAGAGACAATCTGTGGGAGAGGTCAAAATAAAAAGATGGGATTACTTATTCAGGTACGCATTCATTAGATGTGTTTAAGCGATAACCTTCTGTGCAATCATAACATACTCCATTATCATTTAAACCCTTGCAATGCTTAGGCAGGGCTACACATACATTAGATTCGTCTAAAAAATAACCAATATTGCACCAAGTGCATAAACCCTTTGAGTTGACTCTTTCACAGTTAGCCGTTGATTTTATTTTTACGCATTGACTCGACTTGTTCATACGGTAGCCATAGTTGCATTCAATACATACCCCTTTTTCATCGGTGGCTTTGCTACAATTAGCGGGATTAGCTACACATAGATTAGATGTGTTTAAATAATAACCTTCCTTACAGTCATAGCATACCCCATTTGCGTTTAGATCCCTACAGTTAGCGGTTGATTCTATTTTTACACATTGCTTCGATGCGTTCATACGATAGCCATATTTGCATTCGATACATACCCCTTTTTCATCGGTGGCTTTGCTACAATTAGCGGGATTAGCTACACATAGATTAGATGTGTTTAAGTAATAACCTTCCTTACAGTCATAACATACTCCATTTGCGTTTAGATCCTTACAGTTAGCGGGGTAAGGAATACATTTACCTTTGTTTATGTAATATCTTTCGTTGCAAGACGTACAAACCCCGCTTGCATCTACTTTTTCACAATTAGGAGGTTGCTTTGCATTTATATAAGAAAGTGAAAGAATAAAAGCTAAAAGTAAAAGTTTTTTCATAGTAGGGAAGAAACTTAAAGGAACTACTCAAGTCAAGAAAAGTACAAGGCTTACTTGACTGAATGCTGTGGACAGGGGGATTGGTAAAATACATCTACACCGAATCTTTTTTTGACTTGCTTTCTCCCGCAAGGGAGATATGTTTTGCGGGGGCGTTAGAACCTCTATCTTCAATCAACTTCAAGGGGTTTCGTTTTGACTTGATATGTTTTGCGGGGGCGTTAGAACAGGCAAAGATTATTCTGAAGTGCCACCAAAGTTTTGACTTGATATGTTTTGCGGGGGCGTTAGAACATACGCTGTCATGACTACACACCACCGAGCGACAATCGGGGGTTACTTACTGATACTAATGAACATAGGGGCATTGAGACTCTATCATATATAATACTTAATACACTTGTTCACAGGGTAGACAATGACATACAGCTTAAGTATGATAGAATTAAAGAGTATGGCGGGGGCGATAAGCTCAAGGCATGCACGGACTTCTTGCAATCAATACTTGTTGATGTGCATAACAGCGAGCTAATATCTCTTGTCGATTTACTTATTGCCAATAAAGAAAAATTGTCAGCGAGTAATAGAATAGCTGTATATAAATTAGCACCTATAGCTAAGATATACTCACAGGCAAATAAGGAATATAAAAACCTATGTAAAGAGACGATGCTCCAAACTAACTATCAAGAATTTTGTGACGATTATTTTAATTTAAATAAGCATACAGTCAACCGAGTAAGCTTGATAAAGTCATTACTATCTAAGACTATAGGGCTTGATATTATAGAAACAAAACGCAAGGGCAATGAAGGTCGCTTCTATTCTATTGATACAGAGCTATTATTATTTTTGCAAAATATCGCAAGAAGGGATAAGAATAAAGACATAGAGACATTGCTTGATAATGTAAACAGCTATGATAGCTTAGATGCTATTCAAGCAATTCAAGCAAGCAAGCGGGCAAGGGTTGAACATTTAGACCTTAAACAAGAATTGCTTGATATAGAAGCTTCAATCAAGGGCTGTCTTGATGCTATATCTTTAATAATATCAATAGGTCAAGCCGAGCTATTCAATACAGGATAGCTACTTTAATAGTAGAATATTCAAAACAATCGTATAAGAGCGAGGCGACCGCTTGCCTTGATATTATATAGATACAAAACATCGTCACGAATTGCACGACCGAGGCAAAACATAGTCACGAATTGCCCGGCCGAGACCTAAACATCGTCACTTTGCACCCGGCCAAGGCGGGGGTTACTTATTGCCTATCAAGGGTAATGCTTAATGACGCAGTTTTACTATAGTATATATATAAGCAAACTGTGTCATTATGTCGCATAGGTTACTTGCCTATACTTACCCTATACTTGCCTATACTTGCCCGATACTTACCCTATACTTGCCCGATACTTACCCGAGACTTGCCCTATACTTTTGGCTTATTTTTTTTTTGCAAAAAACTCAATAAAACGTCAATTAAACCTTGACTTGTTACTCTCTTGTTAATCTAATGTTAATAGGAGAGTAAGACGATACTCTCAAAGGAGTAAAAAACAAATATGAACACTATAACAATCGATAATATGGAAATAATCAAGCAGGGCAAAGACGACTTGATTTTGTTAAAATCATTGCCTGCCGATTTACAAGCAAAAATCAAGAAGTTAGCTCAATTAGATATACTTAAAGATGAAGCTAAACATGATATTGTCTCTAAGTCAGTCAATGTAGACTTACAAGTAGATAAGTTTCTAAAATCTAAAACTCCAAACACAAGAAGGGGTTATGGCATTGCCCTTAATACATTCTTTACTTTTCTTAAACAAGAAGGTATTGCAAGCCCTTTGCTTACAAAAGCAGAACATGTTGATAGCTTTGTATCGCAATTGACTGATACATTAAAAGCTAATAGTGTTATAGTAACAATAAGGGCTTGTAGCTCTTTTTACTCACAACTAAGAAGGTATGGATACATTGCTAATAATCCTTTCCTTGGTGCTAAGCTACCTAAGAAAGAATATAAGAAAGCAATAACCACTAACTCGACGCAATCAATACCCATAATGAATGATATTGAGTATACAGCTATCCTTGATAGCTTAGCTCAAACAATTAAAGCTAAGGGTAATCATAATAGCATAGCACTTAAAAGACAATCGTCAATCGACCTTAGTTTAGCAGTGCAAACAATGGCAACATACGGGCTTAGGGTAGGTGCACTCGAGACATTGAACATCAATAACAATACAGGACATGTCAGGACTAAGGGTAAAGACTTTAGTTTTACAATATCAAGCGAGCTTAGCTTTGACAGTAAACAGCCTTTTAAAAATATCAAGACTTCTAAAATACAAAAAGCTTTCTATATATTGGCTAAAGAATTATACAAGCAAGGCAAGCTAAGACATACCTATACATGTCATGATTTAAGACATTATTTTGCAAAAAATCATTATGCTAAACATAACAACCCTTTATTATTGAAGCAAGCTTTAGGGCATGCAAGTTTGAACATTACTGACATTTACTTGCAAACTGTATTGAAGTAATCATTTTTTAGATTTTTTTTTATAGTTTGTAAGCAACTTTACTATGTCTTTGTTTTTTTTATGAATAGCATATATAAGAGCTGTATACCCATCTTTAGATAAAATATCTATGTTAGCACCTTTATCTAAAAGCAACTTTACTATGTCTTTGTCTGTAAATATTGAAGCACACATAAGAGCTGTATACCCTCTTTTATCTTGCATGTTTACTTTAGCACCTTTATCTAAAAGCAACTTTACTATGTCTTTGTTTTTTTTAAGAATAGCATACATAAGAGCTGTCCACCCTTGTTCATCTTGCATGTTTACTTTAGCACCTTTATCTATAAGCAACTTTACTATGTCTTTGTTTTTAAATGTTGAAGCATACATAAGAGCTGTAATCCCATCTTTAGATAAAATATCTATGTTAGCACCTTTATCTAAAATTCTTTTTATTGCTTGAATATTACCAACGTCTATAGCCTTAAATAAATCAGTATCTATGCTTTTTTTTTCTGTATTCTCTGTATTCTCTGTATTCTCTGTATTCTCTGTATTTTCTGTATTCTCTGTATTTTCTGTATTTTCTGTATTTTCTGTATCCTCTGTGGAGTCATGAGGAAACAGCTCTTCTTGTTGTTGACCATACAAGCAAAATTCAAAAAATAAAAATAGAATAGTAGCAAGTAATATTTGTTTCATATTTACCCTGTAAAACGTCATTTTTACCCTGCTAACAGGGTATCTAATCATCATCTACAATAGTAGAAATTTTTAAGGTCAATAGACCTATCTATAACAACATTATTTAGGCTTAGCTTGCCTTGCAAGTATAAATTACAGTAATATCGCCTGTAAACCTTAGTCTTATTTTTTAGGAATACATTCATTGTTTTCATTGAACATGTATCCCTTATAACAACTTTCACATATGCCCGAGCTAAAGACGACTTGGCATCCATAGGGAAAAGGTTCGCATGTAGACCCTTTGTATGATTCTAATCTATGTCGACCGCAAACTATCATTTCATTGTCGTTAAAAACATTTGTGCAAATATCTTTTACGAAGTAGCCTTCTTTACATTTAGTGCAAAAACCTTGACTTGAATATTTCAAACAAAACTTTTCGTTTTCTTTATTTGCATAGGTTTTGCACAACCCTAAAAAAACAAGGCACAAGATAACTAAAAAAATAAATCGTTTATTCATATAGCCTTAGTTTCGTAATCATCTACAATAGTAGAAATTTACACAAGGTCTTAGACTGGATGCTTCTTGTACTACTATGAGGGCGTATCTACAATAGTAGAAATTTACACAAGGTCTTAGACAGTAGACTAACAGATGCTCAATTGATAATCTACAATAGTAGAAATTTACACAAGGTCTTAGACCCCTATCTATAACAACATTCTTAGGGCTTAGCTTGCCTTGCAAGAAAAAATTACAGTAATATCGCCTGTAAACCTTAGTCTTATTTTTTAGGAATACATTCATTGTTTTCATTGAACATGTATCCCTTATAACAACTCTCACATATACCCGACCCAAAGACGACTTGGCATCCGTAAGGAAAAGGTTCGCAATACACACCATAAAGTTTAGGGTAATCGTCTTTATTTGTGCAGTGCACAGGGTTTTGACTTGATATGTTTTGCGGGGGCGTTAGAACAGATAATCTCGCCAGTAGAAGGATCGAAACGTTTTGACTTGATATGTTTTGCGGGGGCGTTAGAACATATGCAGGTACATTGTAAGTTTCATTATAGTTTTGACTTGATATGTTTTGCGGGGGCGTTAGAACAATGCACCATTACTTTCATCCTTCATTACAGTTTTGACTTGATATGTTTTGCGGGGGCGTTAGAACAATGCACCATTACTTTCATCCTTCATTACAGTTTTGACTTGATATGTTTTGCGGGGGCGTTAGAACATAGTATTACCGACACATCCACTTTCGAGAGTTTTGACTTGATATGTTTTGCGGGGGCGTTAGAACATAATCATTGTATTTGTAAGTGGGGGTGGGGTTTTGACTTGATATGTTTTGCGGGGGCGTTAGAACATCGTGTAATATATTATAATTTTGTGAAATGTTTTGACTTGATATGTTTTGCGGGGGCGTTAGAACGAATTTAAACGATTGCCACCATTGCATCTTGTTTTGACTTGATATGTTTTGCGGGGGCGTTAGAACCTCCGACATTGCCATCTCGTGCTTTATCCCATTACGCAATGTTTGTCAAAGCAGCTCCCTCCTCTTTTTGATAAACCAATGATTTATGATCCTCTTAGCATTTTAATGCACACTCATTTAAAAGATGTTTTAGTAATTTCAACGCCTAGAGATTTACCATTTTTTATAGAACTACTTGGAGATGGTTCAAAATGGGGAATGAATATAGAATATGCTGAGCAGAAAAAACCAGAAGGCTTAGCGCAATCTTTTCTTATCGCTGAAAAATTTTTAGATGGTTCTCCATCTACTCTTATTTTGGGTAATAATATTCTTTATGGACAATCTATATCTATATTACTTTCAAGGGCTGCAAAAAAAGTTAATGGTGCGACTATTTTTGCATATCATGTTAACGATCCAGAACGTTATGATGTTGTAGCATTTGATGAAAAATACAATGTTTTATCGCTTTATGAAAAACCTAAAAAACCTAAATCTAATTTTGCAGTAACTGGATTATATTTTTATGATGATAATGTTGTAAATTACGCAAAAGAAATAAAACCATCTCATAGAGGTGAATTAGAAATTACAGATTTAAATAATATATATCTTTCTAAAAAAAATTTACAAGTTGAAATTATGGGTAGGGGTTTTGCTTGGCTTGATACAGGCACACATGAATCCTTGCTCGAAGCGTCACAATTTGTGGCAACTATAGAAAAAAGGCAAGGGCTAAAAATTTCTTGTCCAGAAGAAATAGCTTGGAGATACAAATGGATTAATACAGAAAAATTATTGGAAATTTATCATTCATATAAAAATACAGGTTATGGTGCGTATCTTAAAAGTTTAATATAAATCAAATTTAGGTTTTAAAAATTATTTTAATTTCGCATGTACCAAACTAAATGCTTAACTTATCAAACTTTATATTAAATAAACTTTATTATAATAATTATAATTTATAATTTTGATTTTAATAACAAATTAAAATATATTTTTTAAAAAATTTATGTCTAAAATCAAATATTCAATCATTATACCCGTTAAAGCAATAAACAATTATATCAAAGAAACCATACCTCACATTCAAAAAATAAAAAGTAATAACTGGGAATTAATTATTATACCAAATCAAAACGATTATAATAAAACCGCTACAAAAACCGCGACTATTTCAAAAACCGCCGAAATTGAAATTGCCGAAAGTTTTAAGACCGAAATAAATCAATGGAAAAAAGATAAGCGTATTAAATTTATATATTCGAGTCCTGTTGGTCCTGCTAAAAAAAGAGATCAAGCTGCAGAAGTTGCAAATGGTGAGATACTTCTATTTTTAGATGATGATTCTTTTCCTGATCCAAATTTTTTTAGATATAGCTGAAAAATATTTTAAAACAAATACAAACCTAATAAATAATACTAATATAAAAAATAAAACAAATATAAAAAATAAAACAAATATAAAAAATAAAACAAATATAAAAAATAAAACAAATCTAATAAATAATTCAAATCTTAAAAATAATTTTAATACAAAAAATTATACAAAAAATAATGCGAAAAACTATACAGAAGTTGTTGCACTTGGCGGTCCAGCTATCACACCTCCATCAAACAACTTTTGGCAAAAAGTTTCGGGTGCAGTTTTTTTAAGTAAATTTTCAGGTGGTGCTCCTGAACGTTATGTTCCTTACGGTAAAGTGCGTTATATTGATGATTGGCCAACAGTTAATTTTATGGTGAAACGTAAGGAGTTTTTAGAAGTAGGGGGATTAAATTCGCATTACTGGCCAGGTGAAGACACAAAATTTTGCTTAGACCTTATTAAAAAAACAGGTAAAAAAATTTTGTATGTCCCAGAAATGAAAGTTTGGCATCATAGAAGGGCGGGTCTTTTATCTCATCTCAAGCAAATTGGAGGCTACGGTTTACATCGTGGTTATTTCGCAAAAAAATATCCTGAAACATCTTTGCGTTTTTTATATTTTTTACCCAGCGCTTTTTTTCTTTTTACACTTTTTACCACTCTATTTATTCTTACTAAAAATTTATTTGCTAAAAATAATTTTAGTTTATTGACTTTTATTGAATATTCTTTAATCGTTGTTTGGAGTGCATACTTTATAAGTTTAATTTTTGCATTTAAAGATATATGTAAATATGAAAATATAAAAGTGGCAATTGTTTCAATTTACTATATAATTTTAACTCATCTATGGTATGGAATTAGATTTATACAAGGTTTATGCAAAAGGAGGCATATTAGTAAGTTGCGTTAATATAAAAAATTTATGTATAACTTTATAATAAAATTAACTTTAATAGGTATGGAATTTAAAAGATTACTGATTAAAAAATTGACAAAAGCATTTTGATAATTCTTAAATACACTTTTTACTAAAATCATTAAAATGCAAATTAATTTAAAAAACTTTATATCTATTACAATCTCGTCTTTAGTATTAACTTTTTTGTTAATTCAAATATACCCTAAATATTCAAAAGGTATACTTAATCAAAAAGGAAGTAGTATTGATTGGACACTTGGTTGGGATTTTTATCTTACATGTACTAATGAAAGAATAAATAGTTTAGGAATTGATAACTACTATAAAAGTAATGTTGATAAATACTTTGAGAAATATCAAAATTCTGAAAATTTTTTGGGTTCAATGATTTCAAAAAGTTTATTCGATGCCTTTGGAAATACAGGTATGAGTATAACATATCCTCCATACATAATGAAAATTATACAACCGTTTTGTAGAATTATTAAATATGATTACTCAAAATATCTATTTTATATTTTTATTCCTATAACAATCCTTATGACGTTATTAATTACTTTTAGTAGTTTGAAACAAATTACATTTTTAGATTATTTTATAAAAACAATTTTTATTTTAGGATCTTTTTCTGGTTTATCTGGAGTATTACTATCTGGCAATGTTGAAGGATTGTGTTTACCATTTTTTGCTCTAAGTTTGCTTTTATTTTATCAAAGTTTTAGAAAAGAAAATTTTTTTTTATTGATTTTAGGGTGTTTTTTCTTTGGATTTTTTATTAGTCTTAAATTTAATTTTTTACCTATAGTAGTTTGTTTAATATTTTTACCTCTTACTTTCAGAAATAAAATTTATTGTTTTGCATTTTGTTTATTAGGAATGGTTTCAACGTTAGTATATTCTTTATTTTTTCAAGGTCAACTACTTCATTCATATTACTTACTTATGACTGGTCAATTAGACCAAGTTCTCAAACCACAAAATCTTTCTTTTCTTGATAACAATGTAGAACTTTGCCTTCATTCCATGAATAATTTATTTTGCTTATTTCACTTTTATGCAAAAAAAATATTTTCAAATTTTAAATCTACATTTGGATTATGGATTTTTATTTTATACTTTGTTCTAGGTATATCTACTTCTTTTTTAATATTATATAAAATATTAAAAATAGTACCTTTTGAAAAAGAAAAAAGTAAAATAGGTTTTCAAGGTATAGTAAATTGGTTAATTAATCTGAACAATTTTCTAATTCAAAATAAAAAATTTGCAATATATATTTTTATTCTAAGTATTTACACAATTTATATATTTTTACCACGTATGCCTATTTATTACTTTTGGGGTCTTTCTATTTTAGGAGCTTTGCTATTGATAGAATTAAAACTTCAAAATAAAATTATTGTTCTATTATTTAGTATTGTAGTGCCATATTTTTTTGTTTAGGTTTAGATAAAATCGATACTAATTTATTTGGATATTATAATCAAATTTTACCAGCATTTTTAGCTTTTATCTTTTTTATTATGAATATAGATAATCCAAAATTAGTGAAAAATTAAAATTAGTTTTACCTTTTTTTAGTCTTTATCTTTTTTATAAAATTATATATAATCCTAAATTATTGAAAAATGAAAATTATTTTTATCTGTTTTTTTTAACCTTAGCTTTTTTATAAAATTTTATTTAATCCTAAATTATTGAAAAATGAAAATTAGTTTTATTTTATACAAACCATATAACAGCTTGTATAAGGTACATTAAACTTAGTATAAATATTTGCATCAACTTTTTCAAAAACTTTAGATGCAAGTGCTTTATATTCATTTAAAGTTCGTACATTTTGGCCCCTATCATTTGTAACCATAAAACGTGCTATAAAATTCTGATTATTTATTATTGCAGGATCGTAAGTAATCAAACGACCCCCAGAAACAAGGGCATCATAATTTAATTTTAAGCAATTTAAAACTTCTTCGTCTGATAAATGGTGTAGGAAACCTAAGCAAAGGCTAATATTAAATTTTGGTAAATTTATCAAATTAGTACTATTTAAGAAAGAATTAAAAAAATTCGCCTCTTTTATTTTTTTAAAACGTTTTCTTGCATAATTTATATATAATAAACTTTGATCAAAGCCGTAATATCTAGTTTGTACTGGTAAATAGTTTAAAATCATAGCAGTACCGCAACCTATTTCAAGAATTAAATCTTTTTCATTAGCTTGAATTATATTCTTTGCAAGTTTTCTATAAAAGCGTGTTACACCTAAAAAATGTAAAAACGTATTATAAACTATAGGTTGATTAAGTATACTTCTAATTCCGTAAGTAATTTGTGACATAATATTATGTATTTTTTATTAAATAATTTTTATAGTTTTGTAAAGGAAAGTTAAAATTGTAAATTTTATTATTTAAAACTTGAAAAGAAATAATTAAGCATAATACAAAAATTTGAATAATTGTTAATGTACTTGAAAATAAAATTAAACTTAACCAGCCTGGAGGAGTAATAAAATAATAATATTTTAAAATTATTAAAAAAATAAAAGTGAGCATAAAAAACAATATTGAAAAAAAAGAAAACAAAATTATACGCGATAATATAACATCTAAAAAAATTGAAATCGAACTTAAACCATGTATAACTAAATTAGTAAAATTCATTTTGGATTCACCTTTATACCTTTTTCCTCTATCCAACTTTACTTTTTTTAATTTTAGTTTTGATTTTAAAATACCAGCGCTATAATGTACCCAAATATCTGATAAGTTTACTACGGTTTCAAGTTTAGTATTAGGTATAAGTGAAAAATTTCCAAAACTTATTTTTTCTTTTGTTAATAAAAAAAACATAAATTTATAAAATTTATAGAATAATTTAAATATATGAGTTTCACTTCTTTTTTTACGTTCAGCAAAAATTATAGTATCTTTAAATTTATTTGATAATTCAAGTAAAACAGAAATATCCTCTGGTTTATCTTCTCCGTCCACATCCATAACCAAAATTTTATCATATTTTTTATTCTCATATAACCAACTCAAGCCAATGGATATAGCTCGTTGATGACCAACATTTCTATTCAAATTTAAAATTTTAATTTGTTTATTTTTGATAAAAACTAATTGAGGTTTTGTATTAGAAAAATCATTTACAACTAAATAAAAAATATTATATAAAGGTTTTGAAAATAAGTTACTAATTTTTTTAGTTAAAATTTCTAAATTATCCCAATCGTTAAATAATGGCGTTAAAATACAAATATTTTGCATATAAAATTCTTTAATAATAATCGTTCAGCAAGAGTTTGTATTATGAATTTATTTATCAACTTTTTAAATTTAATATCAAACTTATAAATTTTTAGAAGTAAAAAAATTGTAAGAGTTTAAAATTCAATATACAAAATTAATAGTTCTAAAATTTGAATGAAACTATTAAAATAGTATATTTATAATGTTACCACATTCCCCCTTATCTCAGTAATCATAACCACCAAAAACGAAGAAAAAAATATTGCGAACTGTCTTGAAAGCGTTAAATGTCAAACATGGCAAAATATTGAAATTATAGTTGTAGATAATAATTCTAAAGACCAAACTAAAACCATCGCAAAAAAGTATACAGATAAAATCTTTACTAAGGGACCTGAACGTTCTGCTCAACGCAATTTTGGAATTTTAGAAAAGGCAAAGGGAACTTACATACTCTTCTTAGATGCAGATATGATTATTACCCCAAATTTAATAGAAAATGCTTACAATTTTATTATTAAAAACGATGCCGTTGCCCTGCATATAAAAGAAATAATACTCGGAAAAAATTATTTTAGTAGGGTGCGACGTTTTGAAAGAAGTTTTTATGATGGAACGGTGATTGATGGGGCAAGATTTTTTAAGAAAGAAACTTTCATAAAAATTAATGGCTTTGATGAAAACTTAAATGGACCTGAAGATTGGGATTTAGATAAAAAGTTTAAACAACTTGGAAATATTTTACTCTTACCATCTTTTGATAACATAAAGGATAGCGAAAATAGCATATCTAAAAGAGGCTTATCAGAAGAATCGCAAAGTGGCTTAACTAAAGGTGGCTTAAATAAAAAACTCCTAAACCTACAACAACTTCATCTTCATATTATAGAAAAAAAACTGAGTAAAATACAAAGAAACTTTTGTAGGTCTTTATCATAATGAAGTTGAGTTTAATCTTTTTACATACCTTAAAAAAAAGAATTATTATTCAAAAGATTTTGAAGTTTATATTAATAAATGGGGAAAAAGCGATCCCGATATAAAAAAGCAATTTGGTTTTTTATACAGATATATTTGGGTGCTTTTAGAAAAAGGAAAGTGGACGCAGCTACTGGCTCAACCTGTGCTTGCTTTAGGAATGTATTTTTTGAGGTTCGTTGTGGGGGTGGTTTTTATAGTTAGGAAAGTCTTTATATTTAGAAAAACTTTAATTTAAATTTTATTAATAGTTTGTCTTAGCAATTATAGAAGTATTCAATATGGATTTAGTAAGTAAATTTATTTTTTGAACCAAATTAAATATTAACAAAGTATATTAAAAATTAGATTGTCTACTATATACTAATTAAAGTATTGGTGAAATAAGATTTCTTTTATGAAGAAAATATTTATTACAGGAATTGCAGGATTTTTAGGCTCACACCTTGCGGATAGATTACTAGAATTAGGATATGAAGTTGTAGGATGTGACAATCTGATTGGAGGTTACCTAGATAATGTCCCCAAAAAAGCAACTTTTCATAAAATAGATTGTTGCAATTTGGAAGAAATGACAAATATAATGGCTGGTTGTGATACTGTGTTTCATGCAGCCTGTACTGCTTATGAAGGTCTTTCAGTTTTTTCCCCTACTTTGATTTCACTACACACCTATCAAGCTTCTGTATCAACTTTTACTGCCGCTATTAGGTCGAAGGTTTCAAAATTTATCTTTTGTTCTTCAATGGCAAGATATGGCGCACATTCAAATAAAGATTTTACAGAAGATTTAGTTTGTAATCCAATTGATCCTTACGGTATAGCAAAATATTCTGTGGAGCTATTACTTAAAAATTTATCAAAAGTTCATGGTATAGAATTGATAATAGCTGTACCACATAATATAATTGGAGTAAGGCAAAAATATGATGATCCATATAGAAACGTTGCTTCAATTATGATTAATATGATCTTACAAGATAAGCGACCAGTTATCTATGGAGATGGAAAGCAGGTGCGATGTTTTTCTTCGATAAAGGATGATATAAATTGTTTAGTAAAAATAGTAGAAATGAAAGGTTTAGATGGATTGATTGTAAATATAGGACCAGATGAAAATCCAGTAACAATTTTAGAACTTTTTAATTTGATACGTAATAAGATAAATAAAAACATAGAACCTGTTTTTTATCCTGATAGACCTCAAGAAGTAAAGCATGCAACTTGTTCAGCAAACTTAGCAAGGAAAATTTTGGGTTATAAAACTACCTGTACACTTGAGCAGACTATCGAAGAAATGATAGTTTGGATTCAAAAAAGAGGGGTTTCAAAATTTGAGTATCATCTTCCTATTGAAATTATATCAGAATTAACTCCAAAGACTTGGACTAATAAAATATTTTAATGAAAATATCTGTTGTAATACCCATTTATAATCAAGCTGAAGTATTACTCGAAACTCTCGAATGCGTATATAAACAGTCTTATCAAGATTTTGAAATAATAATAGGGGATGATGGCTCAACTGATAACTTAAAAGAAATTTTAAGAATTAAAAAATTTGAAAAATTACATTATTTCGACTTTAAAGAAAATGTAGGATACTGTGCGAATTTGAAAAGAACCTTAGCTAAAGCTAAAGGTGATTTGATATTTTTATTAGGGGCAGATGATATAATATCGGAAAATTTTTTTGAGAGAGCAATCACAGAATTTAAGAATAATAAAAATTGTTATGCAATTTCAAGGGCTTACTATTGGTTTACAAATGATAAATACACAGCTGTTCGAGTTAAAGAAGGCTTTCACGATTCAAACGCATTTAATAAAATAAATCAATCTAAAAGTTCAAATGTCTCTAAAGGATATCTAGAATCGCGAGAATATTATAGCAATCGTGTACCGCAAGAAAACGAAAGTGTAATCATTAATCTTAATTCTTCTCCCTCAAAAATTATAAAACTTTTATCAACCACAGATCAGCTTTCCGGATTAGTTTTTAGGAATTTCAAAAATATTGAAAATTTAATTTCAAACGAAGTTTTTACTGCACATGTAGAATTAATGGTGGATGCTCTAAAGAAAGGGGATGTGCATTTTATATCTGGCTTCCCACTAGCTGTAAGGATTGCATATAGCCAAACCCGAACTCAAAGTAGGATATATGAAAAAAGTCCATTATTATCTTGGATAGGTATAGTAAATAATTTATTAGATAAAGACCCTCAAAAGAAAAACTATCTAATTAAAGAATGGATTTGTAAAAATTCTATAGGGCTTCTCCAAATAAGATGTTATGGAAATTTTAAATGGTTTTTAAGGGAAGCATTGCTTATGCTTAAATATAGGACAAAAAATATTATAAATTTTGAATTTTGGAGCATAGTATTTTTATGTATTTTTATTCCTCGAAAATTTTTAGGGAAATTTGTGGATTTTGTAAAATATAATATTAACAGTTTATTTTATAAAAAAATTAAACTAACTAAATAATATAATATGCAATTAGAAATTTGAGATTTTAGCTTATTAAAATTTATTTTTTAATTTTAGAGATGAGATAAAATAATTAATTTAATGAAAATTAAAGTAAACTGGAGAATGATTCCCCAAAAAATAATTTGGTTAGTTAAAGAAGAAATTAAAATTCTTTTCACACCTAAATGTGGAATAATTTATTTAATAAGACAATGGATTTGTATTATTCTTAATAAACGAAAAATTAAATTTCTAGGTTCAGACTTTTATTATGAAGGAAGATTTGATCCTTTTTTTGTTTTGATTAGCGAAATAAAAAATTTATATAAATTCTTAAATATAAAATCAAAAGATATCCCGTTAAGAGTTTTAGAGATAGGAGGCAATGTGGGCTTTTGGGGTTTTACATTTAATAAATTATACCCAAATACAGAAATATTTACTTTTGAACCAAATACCACCCCTTATAAATTATTAAATCTAAATTCAAAATATTTTCCAAATTGGAAAATATTTAATTATGGCATTGGAGCTACAAAAAAAACTGAAAGCTTATTTTATATAAAAGATAAATCTGGACAAGGATCAATTTATAAAAATTATGTTAATAAAAATTTAATAACTGAGTCCGAAATAATTCCTATAAAAGTAGAATTAATTAAAATAGATACTGAATTCGCAAAAACTAATTTAAATGGCACTCATTTTGATATTATAAAAATTGATACTGAAGGTTCTGAGTGGGAGGTAATAAAAGGTATACAATCATTAAGTTTTGAAAATATGTACGTTGAACTAACTTTTACTAAAAATTCAAATGATATTAAATATGAATTAAGCAAAGAAAATTGCTACAAACAAATTGATAAATTTTATATGTATTGTAAAAATTATTGGCCAAATATCATTTTAATTCATAAAATTATACACGGTGATTATTACACAGAACTTTATTTCAAGAATAGTTAAATTAAATTTAGAGGATTTTATAGACTTTATATCTATTCTCAAGTATCATTTACAGCATTTTATTATATGAATTTTGAAAAATTAATTTGGACTTTTTACAATAATAGATTTCTAAATATAATACTTAAAACTTTAGTTTATACTTTGGGAAAAGAATTAAAAGATTGTAAAACAATTTTAGATATAGGTTGTGGACCCAAATCTCCCATTGTTAATATTTGTAAAAAATATAATATTATATCTACTGGAATTGAAATACACAAACCATATATCTAAACTGCAAAAATAAATAAAACACATACAAATTTTTTTCAGGGAACTCTTCAAGACTTTATAATAAAAAATCCTAATTCAAAATATGATGCTGTAATTATGATCGATGTTATTGAACATTTAGAAAAAAAAAGCTTTAGAGTTAATACATTTAGCTGAAAAGTTGGCATTAAAAAAATTATAATTAATTCTCCTAATGGTTTTGTTGAGCAAAAAGCCATAGATAATAACCCATATCAAAAATATTTGTCGGGCTGGGATTTTAAAGATATGAAAAGTATGGGTTATACGAGTGTTGGTTTAGCAGGGCTTAAATATTTACGTACTGAAGTAGAAGTAGAATCAATGAACAATGACCTAACCGCCTCTATCAAATATAAACCTAAAAAATTATTTTTTATAATAGCAACTTTAAGTCAAATTTTTTGTTACTATTTCCCAAAAATTGCTTTTTTATTATTTTCTGTGAAAGTTAAGATTAGATAATTCCTATTTATATATTAGTTTACAATAAAATAATTAATGCAAATTAAAAAATAGTTATAGTGATAAGATTATTTTATATTATATAAAGTTGCAAAGATTTAAAGTAAGTAAATAGTTTATTCTTTATTTCTATTGACCTGTTAATTAAATTAATTTATTAGATTTATATTTTTACTTATTATGAAAAATTTCTTAAAGCAAATGTACGAAAAAGCAATGCAATTAAATAGTGATAATATTTTAGCATTATTTGATGTTAATAAAGAAGCAGCCTTTCTAGATTTAGGTTGTGATGATGGTACTCTAACAATTGATTTATCTAAAAAAATTAAAACTAATAAAAATTATGGTGTAGAAATCGTTGAAGAAAGAGCTAAAGAAGCTGAAAAAAAAGGTATTAAAGTTAAAAAATTTGATTTAAATAAAAAATTTGAATTTCAAGACAATTTTTTTGATTGTATACATGCAAATCAAGTTATCGAACATCTTTATGATTCTGATTCATTCTTAAAAGAAATATATCGCATACTTAAAAAAGGGGGCTATGCTATTATTAGTACAGAAAATGCAAGTAGTTGGTGTAATATTTTTGCAAGTATTTTAGGTTGGCAAATTTTTTCTTTAACTAATTTTTCAAATTTAGGTGCAGGAATAGGAAATCCATTTTCATTACACAAAGAAAGATTTGGAACTGAATCTTGGAATCATGTAAGAATTTATAATTATCGTGGTCTCAAAGAATACTTTGAGATTGCTGGATTTACTGTTGAGAAAGTTCAAGGAGCAGGATATTTTCCCTTGCCTTCTTTTTTTGGAAAATTAGATAAAATACATTCACATTTTATTACTTTTAAAATCAAAAAATAAATAATTAACTTTTTATGTTTAGTTGTCAATGTTTTGGATAATTAAAAGTGAATATTTAAAATTAATTCCAAAATAACTAAATGATTAAAAAAAGTTTATGGCTTTGGGAAAATGTTTTTATTAAACATTTTAAAATAATTTTTTTAACAAATTTAGTAAGTGCAACTCAACTTTTTTTAACCATAATTTTATCGCGAAGATTAAGTGTTTCAGATTTTGGCATTTTAAATTCTATACTTTCCACACAGATAGTATGTATATTTTCTCTGGTACCTCTTTCTTTTTTTACAACAAAAGGAGTGATATATTTTTCAGATTCACAAATCGAAAGACAAAAATTTTTAAAATTTATTTATACTTTAATATTACTATTAAATATTTTATCATTGCTTCTTTACTTTATATTTAAAAATTTATTTATAAATTTTTTAAGGTTGGACTTAAAATATAATGTAAATTTTACCTTTTATGTATTTGGTTTTTTAAATTTTTCTACTATATTTTATATTTACCTTACTGGTATCTTTCAGGGCATTGAGAAATTTATAGAATTAGCATATTCTAGTATAGCAAAAATTTTAAGTTTATTTTTCTTGTGTGTGATCTCTGTTTATGTATTTAGAAAAAGTTATAATTGGATACTTTTAAGTTATTTATTATCTAATATATTTTCAATTATTTGGATGAATAGGGTAATCAAAAAAATTAATCCTGAACTTTTTCTTTTTAAAATAGTCAGTTGGCAAAATTTTACAATAGGTTTTAGAAAATATAAAAATATTCTTAAACAATGGATTCCCATATCATTAAGCATTTTAACATATTTATTTTTTACAACTTCGGATTTATTTTTCGTAAAACATTTTTTTTCAGAATTCGATACCGGAATTTATTCAGCAATGAGTTTATTATCTAAGATCATTTTGTATTTGTCTGCAGCTTTAGTGCAAATCATTTACTCAAGAATTTCAATTAATCATAAAGAAAGTAAAGATAGTTTTGTCGATTTACTAATATCTTTCATAACTAACATTACAGTAAACTTACCTTTTATAATTGTAGTGTTACTTTTCCCAGAATTTATTATTAAAATCATATTAGGCTCAAAGTTTGCAAGCGGAGTTACTCTTTTAAAAATATTAACACTAGGAATGGGAGTTTTTTCATTATTAAATATTTTAATTAATTATTTTATGGCTAAAGAAAGATTTAATTTTTTATATGTAGTTTATTTTTATATAGCTCTTTTAATTATATCTTTATATAGTAAATTTAACAGTAAACCTATAGATTTAGCATATTTATATTTTTTTAGTTTTATTATAGTATTAATTTCTCTAACATTGCCAATTATTTATATTAATAGAAGTTATTTCTTTGAATTGATTTTTAAGAAGAATAATACAAAATGAAATTAAAAAGTAATAATCTAAAAAATAATTGTAAAGATTACTAATACTAGAATTTATATTCAATTTTGGTTTATTTACACGAAGTTTTCAAATTGATCTAATAGTTTATAAAAATAAAAAATACTTTTTACCAATTCTAAAGCACATACAAAATTTTTACAATAAACATCCCGCTTGGTTATGCTTTATAATTTTTCTTTTTATGGGATCAGGATGGTTTGTTAAAAAATAATTATTTTTTAACAGCTCCTATTAGTGATGAAATAGGGCATTTGGCTATTTAAGAAATTTTTAGAATACAATTAATCAATATGGTTTGAAAGTTTTATTTCAAGATTATATTAATTTTGATTTAAATAATGCTGAAAGAAATTATGAAATGTTAAATAATAAAATTTTAAATATTATTACATATATACTTATACTTTTTTTTGGAACTTATAAATATTTTAGTACAGTTTTGACTTGCTTGCTCCCGCAAGGGAGATATGTTTTGCGGGGGCGTTAGAACAAATTATGTGTCACATCCCTATGATTTAATTAAAATATGAAAAATTTAATATCCCCAATAGCAATAGATTTAGGTACAAAAAATACAGGAGTGGTTCATTTAAGTTATGAAGTAATAAATAATAAGTTAGAGATAAATTCTTCAAAAGGAGAATTAATACAAATTGATATTAAAAATAAGATATGGTCTCAAGCAGATAGAAGGAACACAAGGCATCGTATTAGAAATTATAAGAGAAGAAAATTAGCAAAGAGACTCTTAATTGTAATTTTAGAAAATCATTTTAAAATTACAATTAAAGATTTAAATTTTAGAGAAAAGGATACTTTATTTGGTTTATTAAAAAGAAGAGGATACACTTTTTTTGAGTCTGAAACTAATCCAAATGAAGAGATCTTAAATCAAATTAAATTACCTGAAAGAGTTAAAAAAATAGAATTTGCTAAAGACTTAGATAATTATTTAGATTTATTAATTAAAATTAAAAAAGACCCTAAGGAAATTAAAGAATTAGATGAAAAATCTATAACAAACTTAATTCTTATAGAAGAAGATAAAGAAAAAGTAGATAATAATTTAAGTAAAAGTGAAGTTAAAATAGAACAAAAAAGAATAGATAAACAGTTTAACGAAAAAAATAAAGAAGTAAAAATACTAACAGAGATAATCGAGGAGATTAGATCTCCATCTGGTGCAAAACCTAGAAAAGATTATATTGATGATATTACAAAAGAAATAGAAAAAGAAGCAAATTCAAAATATAAACATTTAGATAAAGTTTTATCTAAAATAAATAAAGAACATTTAACAAACCTTATTTGCAATATTTCAAATCTACAACTAAGGGTTTTAAGAAAATATTTTAATTATATACGTGAAGATACAAAGGGAGTAAGTAATTATAAATATTTTGTTCCTAAAAACTTTAATCTAAAAGCTCAAGAAGAAAGAAAACCAGATTTAGATATTTGGGATGAAGCAAAGCTTGCTAGAATTTATTATAAGTGGGTTAAAAGTTGGCACCCTGACAAGAATATTGAGAAAGAAATTGAAAATTTTAGATCGTTACTAAAAATGTTAAAAAATGTCAAAGGTTGTAATAATGAAAAAAATTCTAAAGCTAAAGAAACATTTATAAATTTTCTAACAAGTTGCGACCCTAAAAAAACAATTCCTCCTTATGAGGATATGAATAATAGAAATATTGGGGGAAGCCCAGTTCTATATTTGAATGAAGAATACTTAAATAAAAATTTCAAAGAATGGAACGAATGGTTAAAAAATCTTTATGAAAATTATGAAGATAATTTAGAAATTAAAATTAATGAAATATATGAGGAAGATAGAGATAAATATAAAATCGATTATAAGTTATTAGATGCTAATATAAAAAATAATGAAATTAATTTTGAAAATTTTGACACAAGTAAAAAATTAATTATATTTGCACGTATGCTTGATCGATCTGCAAAATTCGATCCATACAAATTTAGATTAATCAATTCAATAGTAAATTCAGATGAAGTTACACAAAATAAATATATTAAGAATGTAACTAAAAAAGAAGTATTAGAAAAGGCTATAAGAACACTCAAAAGAGTTTTAAAAACAGAAAGTAATTATAATAGATTTATTTTATTTTTAAAATATTATTTTGAAGCAATAGAAATTTCAAAGCAAGGATTATGGGATAAAGATAGCTTTCCTATTTTAGAAAGAAAAAATTTAAAATTAAAAACTAAAGGTAAATTAACTGAAATTTTACTTCAAGCCATACTTGGAGTTGATATGATTTCTGAAGTGGTAAATGAGGAGTCTGAAAAGTTTAAAAATTTTAAAGACTTTTTTAACACAGCAAAAATAGGAAATACAACACTTAAAGGTTACTGTGAGGGAGCTTCAAAATTAATTGATAATGCAAATATTAGCGAAGATAACAGACTTAATATTTATTATAATTATCTAAGAGGAAGATATGGTGAAGTGGAAGATATTAAAAAAATCAAAAATGAAACTTGGTATAAAGAATTAAAAGTTGAAGTAGAAAAAATTAAAAGTATAGAAAAAGAATCAAAAAATAAAACTAAAAAAGAAGATAAAGAAATAAAAAATAATAAGGATACAGAGAAAGAAAAAGAATCAAAAATTAAAAAGGATAGAGATAAAGAAAAAAAGAATGAACTAGAAAATATTAATACAGAAATAGAAAATTTAAAACTATTTAAAAATGTAGAAAATTTTGCAAATTTAATAGGTAAACATTTTAATCAAACTGAAGATGAGATAAAGAGATACAGCAATATTTATAGTTTAGCTCAAATATTTAATATTCTAGTTAAAGATAGAAAAGGTTTTTCTAAAATTGCTAAAACTGAATTAATTGAAAATAATTGGCGAAGTAGTATGATCAGATTGATAACTGGACAATCTTTTGCTAATGCTAATCGATTAATAAATGATAGTGTGAGGTTAATAGATGGTTTCTTAAAAAGAGTTTTAGGAGATCAGGTAAACACAATTGTAAAAGGTAAAATATTACAATTAGAAGAAATAAATTTTTTTGAAAGAATAAAGAGCGACCCAAACATAAATTTAATTTTACCTATAATATTTGAAGAAAATAAATTTTCATTTCAAGAAGACTTAACCGTATTAAAGGACTCTAAAGCAAAATCCTTTTCAAATATAAAAAGCAATTTTCAAGACAAAAATGAAAGAATAAAATTTGCATCTAAGTATATATGTGCATATACAGGAATTGATTTAAATAATTCTAAAGGAGAAATAGATCATATTTTTTCTCGTTCAAGTTCTAAAGCATCTCAAGAAGTGTATAATCATGAAGCAAATTTGATTTATGTAAGCAGAGATGGTAATGAAACAAAAGATAATAAAGATTATAAGATATCTGATTTAAATGTAACTTATTTAAAAAATATTTTTGGAGAATCTAATTTAGATTCAATAGAAACAAAAATAAAAGAACGTTTTAATATCATAAAAAAAAGAGCTGGTGGAAAGGCTGAAAATATAAAATTTCATTCTTTGAATTTAGAAGATCAAAAAATAGTGAGACATGCTGGTTTTGTATCTGAATTAAAAGAAGATTTTAAAAGGATTATTCAACAAAGAACAACAACGCAAGTAAATGGAGTGCAAGCATTTTTATCAAAACAAATAGTAAAAAAAATTAGAAAAGCATTAGCAGAAAAAGGAGTAAAAACAAACGAAAATACCATTAAAATATTTTCTATAAACTCAAAAGAAGTTTCATTTGCTAGAAAAAATCTTGCATCTATTGATAATTTATATAAAAAATCAGATTTTCAAACTCCATATAGTCACATTTTAGATGCGTTACTCACAATACCCACTTTCTTAGATAAGGGCTTTGCAAAAAATATTAAAATATTAGAGCTTGATGAGAAAATTAATGAAGCACAAAATTTTGAATTTGGACTAATTGATGGGAATTTTTTAAATAATTTTGTAAAAGAATTTTTACCCAAAGAATTAACGATAACAAAGCTAAAATCTAAAGAAAGTTACGAAAAAAGTGATATTTCATCAAAAAGTATATTTGAAGAAACAATATATGGAGAGAGATTTAAAACTATTTTTTATTCTAATACAAAAGATGGTAAAGATGAGTTAAATTATGGTTATACATTTAAGGAAAGTCTACCTTTTAAATCCAAAATTAAAAAAACTAAAAAAGAATATCTCCCAGAAGAAATTTACTCTATATTAAAAGATTTTTTTGACACAGATAAAAGAATAAGTAGAAGCAATAGAGAAAATAAAAATAAAATAACAAAAAAATTATTTATAAAAGAAACATTAGCTGAATGTAAAGAATACTTAACTGAAAATAAAAAATACATTTGGTTTCAAATAAATAAAACTAAAGCTTTTAATTTCTTTTATCAATATAACAAAAAAAAGCTAAATGAAGACCCCATAAGTGAAATAGAACAAATACAATTTGAATTATTAAATGAATTACACTTTCTAACTAAAAAAGTAAAATTATTAGATAAAGAAAAGAAAAATAATAAAGATGATAAGGATGATAAAAATGAAAATACTGATTCTAAAAATCAAATTAATCCTAATTCACCTTTTTTCAAAGTTTGGGACAAATTTTCCAAAGCTACAAATAATTTTACTGATACTGATAAAAAACAAAAAATCGAAGAATTTTTTAAAATTTCTGAAAATAGAAAACGAGGTAAAATCAGGAATACTTATTCTCTTCCTATTGTTCCAACAGGATTGGGTACAACGGTAAGAATAAATAGGGGGGATGGAGATTCAAAAATCTGGCAATTCAATAATATAAATAAAAAATCTACAAAGGCATATCAAGGTTTTTCAAAGGATACAAAAAGTGGAGTGTACCTTAAAGACTTATTATTTAGTAATAATATTGTATTTAATACAGATAAAACAGAAAAAATTGTGGGTAAGAATAAATATGAAAATGGATTTATTCCATTTAACAAATGGGTAAAAATTAATGAGATTACAAATCCAAATGTCTTAGAATGTGAGATTAGTTATTATTCTGAAGGTGAATGTATTTCTAAATTAAAATATAAGTTGGAATTTTTTATAAAAGAATTTCTTAGTAATCAAAAAGTAAATTCTTACTTTCAAATACCAAAAAATATTATACAGAAAGAGCTTTCAGATCTAAAAAATATTAATATAAACGAAAAATTAATATTAAAAGCTGATAAAGGAAAAGGTATAGAAGTTGTAAAAATTTCTCAAGAGGATATAGTTTTTTTATTTAAATTTAAGAAAAGTAGTGACGCTTTAGATTTGTATCTAAATGGTTTTGAGTAATACTAATGAACAATGAAACACATCTATATAGTAGAATATGGAACTTTTCTTTCATTAAAAAGTGAAAGATTAGTTATACAAAATAAAAGCGAAACTGAACTTAATAAAAATATTGAATATCCACTAGTTAGAATAAAAACAATTTCGATAAATAAAACAGGGGTATCTCTTTCTTCAAATTTAATAACTGAATGTGCATCACGAGGAATTAAGATTTTTATTGTTGGATATAACAATAGGTCAGTTGCAGTTTTGATTGGAGTTCAACAGAACGCAGTTGCTCAAGTTAGACGAAAACAGTTTTTATTTTTAGATTCAAGTTTATCTATAGAACTTGCAAAAGTTTTAATATTTTCTAAAATTAGAAATCAAAGAGCAACTTTACTTTACTTTGGTAAATATTTAGGAAAAATTTCACCAGAAATAAAAAATGAGATAATAAATAAAACTTGTGAAAAACTTGAAAATTGTGCAAAACAATTATTTGAAATAACAAATGATGGAGAAGATAAAAATTTATATCAGTCTGTTCTAGGTATTGAAGGATATGCTGCTAATCTATATTGGGATTGTTTAAGAAAATCAGAACTATTTCCTAAAAGTTTCAAAGGCAGGGAAAAGAGAGGTACACTTGAAATAATAAATAGTGCATTAAATTTTGGATACACAATACTCTTGAATATTATTTGGCATTGTGTGATAAACGCTGGGTTAGAGGCTTATTATGGATGTTTACATAAAGTGAGACCTGGAAAGCCGTCTTTAGTTTTAGATTTGATGGAAGAATATAGAGCTTGGGTTGTGGACAGAGTGATTATTAAATATTCATATACTATTGAAAAAGAAAAAGTATTAAACCCAAAAGTACGTAAAATCATAATAAGTGAAATCAACAAAACTTTAACTAAAAAATACTTTTATAAAAAGAAAAAAGTGAATTTAGAAACAATAATTCAAAGACAAATTTATAATTTAGTTGGTTGTTTTATGGAAGATAAAAAGTATACTCCTTTTTTATTTAGATGGTAAAAATAAAATTATTTAGAGAAGTGTTGGTGTGTTTTGATGTTAGTGAAACTAAAAGACGGAATGAATTAATCAAAAAATTAAAAGATATTGGTCTTGTAAGAATACAAGAATCTGTTTTTTGGGGATATGCTAATCAAGGGGAGCAAAATTTTATTACAAGATATTTTAGTGAAATTTTAGATAAAAGCACAGGGGACAAAGCATTTATTATACCTGTGGACTTATCAATTGATGCAAAAAAAAATACTTTCGGTTATGAAAATATGAATTGGAATCTTTTAAGTAAATATGAAATCGTATAGCTTGCCTGTTTCTTACATTAGAGAATTTTTATATTGCAATAGAATACCTTATTTTTATGAAATTTATCAAATAAAATCCGAAAAATCTGTTTGGTTAAATAGTGGTAAAAATTTGCATTTAAGCGAAGGTAAACTTATTAAAAGGCGAACTTTTAATAAGTTTGGAATTTCAAATGATGCTATGTTTGAAAACGAAGTTTTGTTAAATTCACAAAACCTAAATTTACATGGTAAAATTGATGCAATTATTTTTGATAAAGACAAAATTTATCCTATTGAAATTAAAACTGGAAGTCATAAGTATATTAGAAAAGGACATTTATTACAATTATGTGCATATTCGCTACTTTTAGAAGAAAAATACGAAAAAATTTGTGACTTAGGATTTATTATCTATAGAGATATTAGTTTTAAAAACATTCCGATAAAATTAGATTCTAATTTAAAAAAAGAAACAAAAGAAATACTTTTTCAAATGCAAAAAGTTTTAGAAAACGGAAATTTACCAAAAACGAATGCAGAAATAAGCAAATGTTCTCAATGTGAGTTTTTGAATTATTGTAATGACAGGATATAAATTGAGGGCAACATGGGTGATCCAGAAGTTGCCCCAATCCTTGACTTTTGGTGATTTCAGGACATCACCTTTGAGGTGAATTATTAAGTTCGAAAAATATGGGTATTGTCAAGCAAAAATATATTTGCGAAAATTTAAAAAAAATAAAGCCTCTCAGTTCGATTATATTACCGAAAAGAGAGGCTTATTCAGTCCTTTACCTCAAAGACAGTCAACTGAAACCCTCTGAATATCCGAATTTTTTAATCAAAATATTGATATTCAGTCCTTTACCTCAAAGACAGTCAACTGAAACTTAAAGAGGAATGTTTGATTGCAAATGGATGTTTGTATTCAGTCCTTTACCTCAAAGACAGTCAACTGAAACTTATAACATTTAGAAAATTAGGTTGTGCTTCCCATATTCAGTCCTTTACCTCAAAGACAGTCAACTGAAACAGAAGATGATGATTTCGTTTCTGGTTATTTTGATGGTATTCAGTCCTTTACCTCAAAGACAGTCAACTGAAACTCATATCTTTTTTCGTCTTTAATTCTTTTAATTTTATTCAGTCCTTTACCTCAAAGACAGTCAACTGAAACGGCAATACCACGACTAAAATATACGTCTTTAGGCATATTCAGTCCTTTACCTCAAAGACAGTCAACTGAAACATATGTCTTGCCCGCTTACATTAAATTCATCTATTTATTCAGTCCTTTACCTCAAAGACAGTCAACTGAAACGGAGACGGAGGAGAAGGAAACACTCCGTATAAATATTCAGTCCTTTACCTCAAAGACAGTCAACTGAAACCCGCTTCTTTATTCCTGCCCAAAGCCACTTTACTATTCAGTCCTTTACCTCAAAGACAGTCAACTGAAACATATTCTGTATAATTTTTTATATACTTTATATAAATATTCAGTCCTTTACCTCAAAGACAGTCAACTGAAACGTCACCACCTTCTATTTGTTTTTTTAGATTCTTCTTATTCAGTCCTTTACCTCAAAGACAGTCAACTGAAACCGCATATTGCGGGAAGGTTGATATGTTTGTATTTATTATTCAGTCCTTTACCTCAAAGACAGTCAACTGAAACCAGTATTACTTAACTACTCATTATTTCTATTATTTTATTCAGTCCTTTACCTCAAAGACAGTCAACTGAAACTTGCTGTCAGGACTGGTGCTGGTGATCCCTTTTCTTTTATTCAGTCCTTTACCTCAAAGACAGTCAACTGAAACGTGCAGTCCCCGCCACCCAAGCATTATTCGTGTATATTCAGTCCTTTACCTCAAAGACAGTCAACTGAAACGCCCATCGAATGGCATAATTGTTCTCCGCATGAATATTCAGTCCTTTACCTCAAAGACAGTCAACTGAAACAAAATCGATTGTATTGAGTGCTTTTTTTTAGGAAAATATTCAGTCCTTTACCTCAAAGACAGTCAACTGAAACTCAGTTGAAGAAACGTCTTTCCCCCAAGCCAACGTTATATTCAGTCCTTTACCTCAAAGACAGTCAACTGAAACTTTAATTCTGCTATTTTTTTCCTTTCTATTTTTATATTCAGTCCTTTACCTCAAAGACAGTCAACTGAAACGAATCCAAAACGCCTAATACAAGCCCGAGCTTGATTTATTTAATCTTTATACACGCTTTAGAAGCATTTAGCAAATAGCCATAATTGCAAGCATAGCACCCGTCAGAGTCGGCCCGTGAACAATTAGCGGGTAAAGCTATACACCTCTATTATTATCCAAGTAAAAACCTTCTTGGCAACCAGTGCATAAGCCTTTAGCATTTGCAGTTAAGCAATTCAAATCTTGGCTTTTGTTTTCGGGGTTCTTAGGTTCACTAAAAGCAGAACGTTCTACCAAGCTTAAAATTAAAAAAATAAAAAATAATATTCGTTTCATATAGTAATAATAAAAATAAGGAGTAACATTTTTTGTCTACTAATACGAGTCAAGGCGTGGTATAGGCTTAGGGTCGCCCTACACATTCTTTATTTTTGTTAAAAACAAAACCTTTGTAGCACTTTTTACACACGCCCGAGCCAAACATTTCTGAACAGCCGGTAGGCCACGGTTCGCATTCAACACTTTTTAGCTTGTCGTTTCTCTCTGTACAGGGAGTCTCAAACCCTAAAAAACCAGAGCAAGTGTATTTAGGATAGTAGCCGTCTAAGCACTTTTCGCAACGTCCTTCAGGACTATATTCTATACAGCCATTATTAGCGGGTTGTTTAATTTTTTCACAGCTCAAAATCAAAAGGAACAATATCAGGATATACTTAATCATGTTTTATAATCGACTAATTGAGATAGAAAAAGTTTAAGTTTCTTTACGCATTTCTTATTTTCATCGAAAAAAACCTTTAAAGTATTTTCTACATACCCCCTATGAAATATATAAACACAGCCGTAAGGGGAAGGTTCATGTATACTTTTTATGCGAGAAATGCCTGCTTCAGGGCAGTAGGGACTGATGTAATCTACCTTTTTATGATTTGAATTTTATAGCTATCTTTTAAAAAATGTCAACAACATGTCCTTAATCAAAAGTCGTTCCAGAAGAAAACAGGGAAATGCCCTAAATCCTCAAAATACAGACGGGGTAAGCCCCAAAACACAAAATACCTCCTTTGATCCCTTTCGTGATTTTGATGGGCCTGCTATTGAGCTCTATCTATCTAAATTTTTTTACTATATACGCAGTAACTTTCGCTCCTTTATACTCATTTTTCTATTTTCGCTAATTTCATTTTTATCTATAGTAGGTTATATCTTATGGAATGAAAATAGACAAACTCAAAGCCTTATAACATTTCAAAAAATGATGAAGGATCCTGTGATGAATCTTGAATCAGGTTCACCCAAAATTGCCTTAGAAAAATTAGATAAATATATCCAAAAAAATAACTTTCTAAGTGCTAGAATCAGAGCTCAAATGCAAAAGATTTTGTACTTAGAAAAAATTGAAAGATTCCGTGATTCCATAGATCTAAATATCAAGTTAGCAGAGGAAATTGATATCAAGGAGCTTCAAACATATTTTCTTATTCGAGCCGCTATACATGCGGAAAATTTAAATCTTTTCGCGAAGGCAGAATCTATCTATAAAAAAGCAATTAGTAAGATGCCCGAACAAAATGAATTTAAAGCCTTTGCACTTTTTGGACAAGGGCGTATGCTCTATAACTTAGATAAATATCAAGAAGCTCGCGAAACATTTAATAAGATTCTCTCTTTTGAAGATAGTAAAACTAAAGATTTTTTAGCTCCCATCGCAGTCTATTTATTAGAACTGCCTAAATAATTATTTTTATAAAAAATGAAAAACTGCTTTTAGTAGAATAGTGAAACCTTCTGAAGTTTTTACTATCGCCTTACCTGCTGGCCGTCTAGCTGATGAAAGCATAGAGTTTTTCAAAAATTCAAAATTTGCTGAAATTTCTTCCTTACCTCAAGGTCGAGAATTGATCATCTGGGATAAAACCAAAACTCTACGCATTCTCTTGGTGAGAAGCCAAGATGTGCCTACCTACTTACTGCAAGGCGGGGCACAGGCAGGAATCACAGGTAAAGATGTCATTCTTGAAAGACAGTGTGATCTTACAATGCCCTTTGAATTTAATTTTGGGAAATGTCGTCTATCTGTCGCTAGCACAGAAGAGCTTGCTGAAAAACTTTTAACTAGGCGTCGTCTAATCGTTGCGACCAAGTACCCCAATCTTGCATCTAATTTTTTTTATAAATCTGGAATTAGTTGTGAAATTATTAAATTACATGGGAGCATTGAAATTGCCCCTATACTTGGTCTAGCTGATTGCATTGTAGATCTTGTAAGCACGGGGACTACGCTTAGGGAAAATGGACTTATTGAAGTTTGCAAAATCTTAGACTCTTCAGCTGTCCTAGTGGTAAATAGACAGGCCTATGCAATTCATGAGAAACGTCTCCAAGAGTTCTTTCTAAAAATTAAAAATTATCAAAAATAAGAAATCATAAATCTTAAAAGAGAGTTTCTACTCCCTATAAGAGAAAAAATAAACGAACTAGCTTAACGTTTTCAGATTAACATGAGCCACTTAATTACTCATTTGCAATTCAAGGCCTGCTGCTTTTTTCATAACAGAAAATACATGTGTACTACGAGCATCTATACGCGTCCCCATATCATACAAGGCATCTTCAAATCTTGTCCCTTCCAACTTTGCACCCGTTAACTTTGCAAAACGAAGATCTGCACCACGAAAATCTGCATTGGTTAAGTTAGCTTGATTTAAAAAAGCCCCACGCAAACGAGCCCCATTCAAATTTGCATTTGTAAAATTGCAATTTGTAAGATAGGCATGGCTCAAATCGGCCTCACTTAAATCTACCCCACTTAAATCCACCCCCTCTAAAATAACTTGCTTTAAAGAGGCTTTGCGTAAATGCCCTTGTTCCTTAAGTTTTTGTAAGGCACTAGCGCCACTAACACTTTCTTTAGGATTAATGCCTGTTCCATTCTTGTAATCACAAACTGCTTTTTGAATACACTCCACAGCTGAAAGGGGATAATTTTTACGACGAGGCGGAAATTCAAATTCACGCTCCAAGGCCTCAACCGTAATATTTTCTGCTTCTTCCATTGTTTTACCCTTTATCCATTCTGTAGCAATGGCTAGGCTGACTAGGCCAAAACCACAGCCTGTGGTGGTGTAGGAAGCATCTACAATATTTTTACTAGGATTTGTTTCATCTATTTTTAGATAAATTCTATATCCATCACCACAACCTGTATTTCTATAACTAGAAATTAAGGTGGCATCTGTCATTTCTTTATAATTCCAACGTTCATCATTGATTTTTTTAAATCTTTCAAAATCCATCTTAAGATCTCCTATTGTAATTCGTAAAATTTGGAGTTACGTAACTATGTAAACCATGTACAGAACCCTGCAATTGAGCGCTATGACTTCTTTTTTCAAATCGCAAATTTCCTGAACGCATATTTTCATGTAATTCATTTATATTCATGATACCCATATCTTGAAAACTAAGACGCAAACCTTGGGTTAAATAGGGTAAATATTGGTACATAGAACCCTTATCTAAAACAGAACCTGATACCCCCTGTGCTACTTTAATAGAATTTTTATATTTATCTGAATAGTATCTTTTAGAACCACCTGCTTCTATGGCTTCGAGAGACGCCATCCCCCTATACCTTTTTAGGCGTATCCCATTTTCATAATAATACTCACCCGGAGCCTCATTTGTGCCTGCAAATAAAGAACCCATCATGGCAGTATGAGCACCAATAGCGAGGGCATTTGCAATATCTCCAATATTTGTAATCCCGCCATCTGCAATAACAGGAATATTATTTTTTTTGGCAAAGCAAGCTGTATGGTATACAGCAGTAGCTTGTGCCCTCCCCACTGCCATAGTATCTTGAGTAATGCAAATTGAACCCGGCCCCATCCCTATGCGTAAAGCATCACAGCCCGCCTGTATCAAAGCTTGGCATTGACTCGTCGTTACTACATTACCAGCTATTACCTGAGTTTCAGGATGGTGCTTCTTTAACCATTTAATCATTTCTATTTCATAATTTGAATGACCTTGCGCTGCATCAATCACCAAACAATCTACCCCTACTTTTATTAACTCTTCTGCCCTTTCTCTTGATTCATTTAAAGTTGAAATAGCAGCACCCACCCTTAACCTATTCAAGTGATCTTTAGAAGCCATAGGAAAATCTTGGTTTTTTTGAAGATCAGAACGGCAAATCAAAGCAACAAGCCTACCCTCTTTATTTATGATAGGTAATTTTCCTTTTTTTGAAACTTTAAGAGTTTGATACGCTTCTTGAAGGTCCATTCCACCACCACTTTCTTGAGCAGTAATTAAATCTTTAGTCATGACTTCACCAAGTAAAACTTCTCTATCCCTCTCAAGATCTATATCCCTATTTGTCACTATCCCCACTAGTTTAGTAAAACGAGTGCCATTTTCAGTAATAGGGACTCCAGAAAACCCAAAGTTTTTTTTAATATCATCTATATCTCTTATCTTGTGTTGAGGTGAAAGAACTATAGGGTCCACAATAAAACCATTTTTAAATCGCTTGACCTTTTCTGCCTGACGAACCTGTTCCTTAATCGTATTATTGTAATGTAAGATTCCTATACCCCCCATCAACGCAAGGGCGATGGCAAGTTCCGACTCGGTAACTGTATCCATAGGTGAAGAAACTAGGGGAATATTGAGGTCAATTTCCCTAGTTAATTTCGTTTGCAAAGAGACTTCACTCGGATGGAAATGAATGAAACCAGGTAGAACTAGATAATCCTTATAAGTTAATCCTGTATCACTTGCAAATAGACTACCTGCGTCTATCCCATCTAATTTTTGCTCTTCATTCATGATAGTACAACAAGTCCAGGAAGCTGACTATTTTCTAAATATTCCAACGCAGCCCCTCCTCCTGTTGAAATAAAAGACATCTTTTTTGCCAAACCACTTTGATTTACCGCTGATGCAGAGTCACCTCCACCTATAATTGTACAAACTTTTTTTGGGGTAAGCTCCGCTATAAATTTTGCCATAGAAAAAGTTCCGACAGCCGTATCTGAAAATTCAAATACCCCCATGGGGCCGTTCCAAAAAATAGTCTTAGCCTTTTCTAATATATTTTTAAATTTTAAAATGCTTTCAGGACCTATATCAAGGCCATATGTGTTTTTCAATAATTTATCAAAAAGTGTAACTGTCAATTTCCCAATTTTTTTTTCTTTAAAATCAAAGATAGAAGTAGTTTGAAAATCTACAGGAAGCAAGAGCTTAGGACCAGCAGTTTTTAATATCTTTTTAGCTGTTTCTAAATGATCATTTTCTACAAGTGAAAGGCCCACCTCATATCCTCGAGCTTTTAAAAAAGTAAAGGCCATAGCGCCACCAATGAGTAAATAATCCACCACATCCAGTAATCTTTCTATAAGCAAAATTTTATCAGAAACCTTTGCACCACCACATAAAGCAACAAGGGGGCGTTCGGGATTTAGTTTTATTTTATTTAAATGGTCTACTTCATTTTGCACTAAAAGCCCCGCCACTGACTCCTTTACAAATTTAGTGACCCCTAAAATAGACGCATGACCCCTATGCACACAACCAAAGGCATCATTTACAAAAATATCTGCGTTATGGGCTATCTTTTGAGAAAAGGATACATCATTATCTACTTCTTCTTTATAGAAACGAAGATTTTCTAAAAGTAAAACTTCACCCCGTTTTAAGTTTTTAACTGCCACCTCTGCTTCCAAACCTATGCAATCCTTGACTGTCTTTACTTCCTGCTTAAGAAGTAAAGATAATTCCTTTGCTACAGGAGCTAAGCGAAGTTCTTCATTCACTTGACCCTTAGGCCTGCCAAGATGTGATAAAATAAAAATTTTTGCCCCGCTTTCTATTAAGTGAGTTAGGGTAGGTAGTGTAGCGACTATGCGAGTGTTATCTTGAATCAAACCCTTCTCTATAGGTACGTTAAAATCGCAACGTAATGCAACTAACTTATTATTAAAATCAATAGTACGTAATTCTTTTAATTTCATTTCACTTTGGAAGCATGTATAATTAAATCAACTACCTTATTAGAATACCCCCACTCATTATCATACCATGAAACCAATTTAATAAATTTATCATTTAAGGCAATGCCTGCGTTCGCATCAAAAATTGAAGTACGGGGATCTCCTAAAAAATCTGAAGACACTACTTCATCTTCTGTGTAACCTAAAATACCCTTGAGGCTCGTTTCAGAAGCTTTTTTCATAGCGACCTTTATTTCTTCATAAGTAGCAGGTTTTTGTATGCGAGCAGTCAAATCTACAACAGAAACATCCGCAGTAGGCACCCTAAAAGACATACCTGTTAGCTTACCATTGAGTTCAGGTATAACCTTCCCCACTGCCTTAGCTGCTCCTGTAGCCGATGGGATAATATTCTGTAGGGCACCCCTGCCTCCTCGCCAATCCTTATGCGAAGGACCATCAACCGTTTTTTGGGTTGCTGTCACAGCATGTATAGTCGTCATGAGTGCGTCTTCAATAATCCAATTGTCATGTAAAACCTTTGCTAAAGGAGCAAGACAATTTGTAGTACAACTTGCGTTAGAAATAATAGTTTCACCCTTATACTTTTCATGATTTACTCCCATAACAAACATTGGAGCATCTGCCGAGGGAGCAGAAATCAAAACTCGTTTAGCACCTGCACTTAAATGTTTGGAAGAAGCGTCAATAGTGGTAAAAAGCCCTGTAGACTCTACAACAAAATCTACACCTAGTTTCCCCCAAGGTAAGTTTTCAGGTTTAGATTCGTTACTTAGGGCTATTTTCCTGCCATCAATTATGAGAGTATTTCCTTCAACCTCTACCTTTCCTTTGAAGGCATGATGGGTGGAATCATATTTTAGCATATACGCCATATATTTAGGCTCAAGCAAATCATTGATTCCTACTACTTCTATATCTTTATTTTGTAACGCTACACGAAGCACCAAGCGTCCTATACGACCAAATCCATTAATTGATATTTTTGTACTCATATGTTTTTAATTTCTATTATCATCTCTCCATGTCATTCATTCTTAGTTTATATTCTTTAAAGTGTAGTCAATAAAATTATTCAAAACTCTTTTTTTGAAAAAAATCTAATCAAACCCTATAATTATAAAAAAATCTTTGCAACTGTTGCTAGGTAAAATTTATCAGTAATTAATGTGTCTTTAATTTTTATAAAGTATTTTCTTTGTAAAATTTTCAGCCCATAAAAAAAATTTTTGGAGTTGGCATGAGGTTATTCTTTAGTCAATTTTTATTGAATAGATAGTCTTTATATATGCCTGAAGTAAAGAATTGGACAGTAACGTATTAACACTCAAAAACAGAACTACGGGTTCATATACCCCGAGCATTAAATTAGTCGAACCAGAAGTCAATAGGCAATACGACCTTAGTGATCATGAACGCACTCCTTTATTTACAGCGATAAAAAAACACATAGAAGACGGAATCATTCCCTTTCACGTTCCTGCACACAAACACGGCCAAGGCCTCAAAGAAATGCGGGATTTTGTGGGCGAGAATATGTTTCTCATGGATTTAAATTCTATGAGGGACATAGATGATTTATGTAATCCCATACACGTAATACAAGAGGCACAAAATTTAGCAGCACAGGCCTTTCAAGCAGACCAAGCCTACTATCTAATTAACGGAACAACTTCGGGTGTTCATACCATGATGCTTTCCACCTTGCGTCCTGGAGATCGTATCATTTTACCTCGTAATTGTCATAAGTCTGCCTTCAGTGGTTTGATCATGTCAGGTGCTGTACCAGTGTATGCTCCTGTTGAGATTAATGAAGAGCTAGGTATAGCCACAGTTTCAACATATGAGGGAGTAAAGAATTGTTTCTTGAGGGCCCCACAAACAGCCGCAGTATTTTTACTCAATCCAAACTACTATGGCTTTTGTAGTGATCTCAAAGAATTAATTAATCTTTCACGCGAATGGGAAGCACGTGTACTTGTTGATGAAGCACATGGTGGACATATGCTTTTCCATCCTGATTTACCCATAACAGCAATGGAATTAGGAGCAGATATGAGTGTTATCAGCACGCATAAAACTTGTGGCTCCTTAACACAAAGTGCCATCCTTCTATCTCGTGGTGCTTCTGTATCTCGTGAACGTATTGTGAGTACATTGAATCTTATGCGTAGCACGAGTGCTTCCTACTTACTCATGGCTTCTCTTGATATAGCTCGTAAGCAATTAGTCTTTCAAGGCGAAGAAATGTTACAAAATGCCCTAGACCTAGTGCGATATGCTAGAGAAAGAATAAATCATATACAAGGTCTCTATGCCTTTGGTAAGGAATTAATAGATCAAAAAGGGGTAATGGATTTTGATGAAACAAAACTTTGCGTTTATGTACGTCGTTTGGGGATGACAGGTTTTGAAATGGAACGTCGTCTTCGTCAAGAATACCACATACAAGTTGAGTTAGCAGATTTAAACAATATCATGGCATTAGTAGGAATTGGCGACACACGTTCTAACATAGATCGTCTCATCCAGGCCTTGGAAAGCATTGCACGCAAATCAGAAATACAAACATTTAAAAAGGTTACTATGATGCCCGAAATGCCTGAAACCATAGTTATACCTCGCGATGCCTTTTATTCTCACAAGAAAGTTGTTTCCTTACAACAATCCATTGGTGAAATTTGTGGCGAAATGATTATGTCCTATCCTCCTGGAATACCTGTGGCTTGTCCAGGTGAAAGAATTACTCGAGATATTGTAGACTACATCAATATTCTCAAAGAGCATAATTGTCATCTACAAGGAACCGCAGATCCTTACGCCGATTATATTAGCGTTTTAGGTTTTTAATCCTACTAGATATTCAAATACCTAGTAGGATTCTTCGGTTATAGGTATTTATCTTTAGCTATATTATAGGAAACCTATATGCTGTAGATAAAGTATTCTTCCCTCACCAGAAGATATCTTCATTCGAAACGAAATCACCCCACCAAAATTAAAAAATAATTTAACTACGACATACTTCTATCAAAGCCAAGTTTTGATGAAGCAAATACGCCACCCCCTCGTGATAAAAAAAGAAATATAGCTGAATAAAAAATTGAAAAGAAAACTCAAAGAATTCGTGCTAAAGCTTTTATATAGATATTAAGCTTAGATTTTATAGAGCTAAAATATTTTTCCAAAAATCTCAATTCATTCGCAAGCTAATTGCTATCAAAATTTAGGGAAAAACATAAATATAGATAGAAATGTACATTTACTCTAACAACTAAAACATTACCAAGTATTCCTTATCCACAACCACGTCTAAAGGCTGAATATATTTTTTTTCTTGAGAATTATCTCTTATGGTTTCGATAGTTTGTTCTAGTTTTTGAGCTTTTTTCATACTCTCTACTATTTCAAAAAAATCATAATTTGCTACACCACGCCCCACTGCCACATATTCACCATCTTCTTTTACTAGTATTTCTATTGGTCTACCTTGACGAAAATCACCTTTAACGCCAACTATTGATTTGAAATACAAAGGGGTGCTTTTACTTTCCAAATCTTGACAAATTTCTTTATCTATAATGATATAACCACCCACAGGGAAACGTAATAGAAATGTCTCTTGTTCATTTAGTTTTCTTTCGTTTACTGTGCTTGGGAAAAAGGTACCTATATCTTCGCCTTTCATAAACGAAGATATGGGATGAGAAGAAAAGCCAGGGAGTATAGCACAATGTATTCCATGCAAATTACAAAACTGGGCAGCCTCTAATTTTGTACGCATTCCCCCACGACCTGCCTTATCTGGCCCCCTAGCTTGAGCTCTATGCTCTCTATTTATTTTTTCTATTACACTAACTCTTTCATTATTATATAAAAAGCCATTGGCTGTTGTAAGTATAAATAAATACTGTGCATGAAAAATAGCTGCACAAGAAGCACTCAATAAATCATTTTCTCCAAATTGATATGAGGCTTCTAATTCTTCCGTAGCCACAGTATCATTTTCATTTACAATGGGCACAACTTTTAATTCATTGAGGGCATTAATTGTATTAATAATATTTGAAGATGCCTTACCATCACGAAAATCATTTCCTGTAAGCAAAAGCTGCGCTACAGATATATTATGTTTTTGAAATTCTTTTTGATAAGAGGCCATCAATAAACTCTGCCCTATAGCTGAATAGGCTTGGCGATGTTTCAAACTATTATCTATAGAACTTCCTTTACTTCTCATTTCATGCCTTCCAGTAAAGACAGCCCCGCTAGTTACAAGCATAACCTCAATATTCTTTTCACGAAGGGAGGCTATCTCTAAACATAGTTTCTCTAAATTTTCTTTATGGATAGAATCTTTTTTATCCCCATGACCACTATTTTCTTCTTGATTGTTGCAGATAAAGTTTGTTCCTACTTTTATAACCACTCGAGTGCAGTTGGTATCTTGTATGGTTTTCAATCTCTTGTTCATATCCAAATTCAAATTTCATTGCATAGTTGATTCTAGTAAAGCTCAATTGTTAAAGGAAATTCACCTTACTTTCAAACTTATTTTTATAAGCTTTTAGCATTAAATATATCTTCTGCTTGTGTAAGTGTTGGAAATAATGCAAACATTTTCTCAAAAAATAATTCAAGGCCTATTTTTTCTTTTGCTGAAATAAAAATGACTTCTGGAATTTTTTTTCTATTCCAAAGATTCTTTTTCCTTAGCTTATTTTTTATTTCTTTTTGCAGTCCTTTATCAAAGTCAATAAGATCAAGTTTATTCACCACCACTAATGCAGGCCTTTCTAGTAAAGCAGGATTATATGACCCTAATTCATTCTGCAAAAGCGTGACTTCATTTTCAAAATCAAAATTTTCACCATTCAGTAAATAAATAATAACCCGCACTCGCTCTATGTGTCTTAAAAACGAAATTCCTAAACCAGCTCCACGACTTGCCCCTTCAATAAGACCGGGTATATCGGCCAATAATAAACGTCTGTAATTTTCATATTCCATGACTCCAAGATTGGGGACAAGGGTTGTAAAAGGATAGTCTGCTATTTCTGCTTTGTTTGCCGATACAACGCTCAGTAAAGTACTCTTACCTGCATTGGGCATTCCCACCAAGCCCGCATCAGCAATAAGTTTTAGATTTAATTTGATTCGTACTTTTTGGCCTGGGAGTCCTGGTTGAGCATATTCTGGAGTTTGGCGAGTTGATGTTGCAAAATTATGATTTCCTAATCCACCAAGCCCACCCTTTGCCACTAAGTATTTTATTCCATTTTTATTTAAATCAATTAAAAATTTTTCACTATCTAAATCAATAATTTCTGTTCCAATAGGAACAAGTAAAATTAAGTCCTTTCCGTCGGGACCGCTTTTTTTATTTCCACTTCCGGGAAGGCCATCATTTGCCTTATAGAATTTTTCTCGCGTTATTTTTGAAAGACTAGTTACCCCTGAACGCGCCTCTATCCATACATCTCCACCTCGACCACCATTTCCACCATTAGGCCCGCCCATTGGCCTGTATTTTTCTCTCTCAAAACTAACTACTCCCCTACCTCCATGTCCACCATGTACTTCAAGATCATACTCATCTATAAATTTCATTTATCAATTATTTACTATAATCAAAATAAGAAGTTATTTTCTTTCAAGACCTAAAACCATAGGCCAATGATTTGAAACACCTGTAAAATTATCTAAATTATATGAATTAGGAGCATTCCTCTCGGTCAATTGAAAAGGAAGGGTATTTGGTATATATATAGACTCGGGATCAACTCGCCACCTCAAGCTATTATCATAAAGCGTAGAAGAAAAAAATATTACATCAAAGAATGACCAAGAATCAGATGGTGGATAATAAATTGTTCCCAAACAATTTTTACAACCTTCGTAATGTGAAAGAAACCAATGCGGAAAACCTAACTTTGGATAAATTACTTTCTCTTCGGGAGTAGTGATATTCGTATCACCTGCCGCTATAACTTGGGCATTCACAAATAGCTTAGAACGCCATTTGTTGAGAAAGGACATTGCCTGCTCTCGAAAGATTGTCCCTTTAGCTTGAGGGGGGAAATGAAAATTAAACACATGTAAAATACTTTTATCTTTTAGAATAAGGGGTACATACAAAATTCCACGAGTTTTTAGTGGTTTTATAAAATCAATTTCTTTATACTCGGCTTGAGCATGTTGGGGAAAACGAGTAAGTATGGCTAGGCCCAAACCGTTTTCATCGCGACCAGAAATGTAATGGATAGTGTAACCTGCTTCAGATAAATATTTTTGATTTAATCGTTCTAAAACTTTTTTATTTTCTACTTCTTGCAAGAGTAGTATATCAGGCCCTAAGCCTTGATTTACACTTAGGATTACTTGAGATAACCTGTCTAGTTTTTCCTCTAAACGTTGCTCTGTCCAATCTAACTCTAAACAATTTTTCTTTGCTTCCAATTGAAAGTTTTTACAAAATACAGAAATATTATTATTTTTTTTGAAAGCTAAAGGAAGATAAATTTTATCTTCATATCCTGCATTCATTTCTGTATCATATAAATTTTGAACATTATAGGTCATAACGAAAAAATGAGTTTTTTTTAATTTATCCGAACTTTTATCTGTTGCTAGCTCATTTGTAGTTTTACAAGAAATGAAAGAAAGAACACTCATTTCTATAGATGCAATTAAGATAGAAAAAATAAAGGTCTTGCATTGAAGTTTTAAGAATAGTTTTTTACAAAGTCTCATGATGCAGATAATTTTTATATAACTCTTAATGTCAAAAAAAGAAAACCTCTAATCAAACAAAAGAAGTATGTTTTTTTATTAGTCCTTTATTTATCCTATGATCAAGAAGCATATCATAAAAAGCTACTTTTCAATGATTCAAAATATTCATCCACTATTGCCCATGCTTAGAAAAAACAAGTTAAAACAAATTCACCTTTAATAATTAAAAATTATATTTATATTTTACCACACATCAAATAAAAGTTTTACTAAAACCTATTAATTTACTTCCATCATCATTAAATTCATGGTCGCATCACTTGGGATTTTTAAATCTTTTACTAAATTTATGACCTTAGAATTTTTTTGGAAAAGGTCAGTAAGACAAATTAATTGATGAGCAGGATGATTATGATCAGAATAGTACTCATCTCTTTCTGTTTGGATTCCATCTTCATGTAGCCAAGCAGTACACATACTACCACTTTCAATTTCAAGCTGACTCACAATATGATACAAATATCCACCAAGATCACGAATAAATATACGCACATCTTCAGTTCTAGCAATGCTTATTGCTTTACGTAAGTAAAACAAGGGGGTTAAAACATTTTTTTTATCTATTTCTTCATGTTTCAAAAGTAATTTTAGTAAATGTAAAAAATAATTTTGATTCTCAGTTAATTCTCTCCAAGTACTAAAATTTTTAAAATTCTTCTTTGGACTTTGAAATATAAATTCAAAGTCATGTCCATTTCCATTAACGCCATTTTCACTATAAACATTCATACTCTTATACTGTTTTTATAGAGTATTATGTTGCTTTTTTATTTTGTAAAAATGAAATTCTTTTTGTGATTTTTAAATCTTACTAAAAAATCAAAAGAAACGTTATTCAAATATTTTCTTGAGTTTTAGAAACTTGTACCACAAAGCCAAGTTGCTACTTCTTTAGCATGGTAAGTAAAAATTAAATCTGCACCCGCCCTCTTAAATGAAGTCATCATTTCCATCACACACTTTTGATAATCTAATTTACTTTCTTTGTATCCATTTTTCAATAAGGCATATTCACCTGAAACATTATAGATAGCTAGTGGAAGTGGAGATATTTCCTTTAGAGATTTCAAGATATCAAGATAAAAGAAACCAGGCTTTACTAATAAAATATCTGCCCCTTCTTCTATGTCTAGCCTTGCTTCTAGCAAAGCCTCCTTGCCATTAGCCGGGTTCATTTGGTACGTTTTCTTGTCACTATTTGGATTAGGGGCGCTGTCGAGAGCCTCGCGAAATGGGCCATAAAGAGCAGAAGCGTACTTAGCCGTATAAGAGATAATACCCACATCTTCAAAAGAGTTTTCATCAAGCCCTTTTCGTATAAAAGAAATTCGTCCATCCATCATATCCGAAGGGGCAATAAAATCTGCACCTGCTCGAGCTTGAAGTAAAGCCATCTCAAGTAAAATAGGAAGGGTGGCATCATTAAGTATCTTACCTGTACTAGGGGAAACAAGCCCATCATGTCCATCGCTATTATATGGATCCAAGGCAACATCAGTAATTACAACAAGGTCGGGTATCTCTTTTTTGATGAGAGATATTGCTTTAGGATATAAGCCATTTGGATTTGTAGCTTCAGTTGCATTAGAATTTTTTAATTTGGCATCTATCATGGGAAAGAGGGCAATAGCCCCTACACCTATTTTTTTTAAGCTAAAGCATTCTTCTAAAAGTGTGTCGAGGCTAAAGCGAAATATTCCCGGCATAGAGAGAATGGGAATACGTAAGTGACTGCCTTCCTGAACGAATAGGGGCATAACAAGATCATTATGGTTTATATGATTTTCTTGTACTAGCTTGCGTACTTCAGGAGATATTCTTAAACGACGCGGACGAATGAGTTTCATGAAATAAAGTTACATATAGAGATGGGATTTTTTTCTCATCTCTATATGCGATTAAGACAAAACAAAAAAATTAACGTAAGTTGCGCAATGCTGAAATACGTTCTTCTAGTGGCGGATGGGTGGAGAATAAAGACATAAGCCCGCCTGTTTTCCCAGAAATTTTAAGAGAGGCTAATGCAGGGGATGCCTCACGATCAAGGAGATCAGGATTCAAGTTTCTTCTTAATGCTTCAAGGGCAGCAATCATACTCCCACTACCAGCTAATTTTGCACCTCCTGCGTCAGCTCTAAATTCACGCCATCGAGAGAACTTTGCAACAACAATCATACCGAGAAAACTAAATAGTATCTCTAATATAAAAGTTATAGCAAATTGAGCCATAACTCGATTTCTCTCTTCTAGAGAATTTGAAACAAAAAACGATATAATTCTCGCAAAAAACATTACAAAGGCATTTACGATCCCTTGGATTAAGGTCATAGTCACCATGTCTCCATTGGCAACATGGGAGATCTCATGCGCTAAAACACCTTCTAACTCTTGTGAACTCATTCTATTCCAAAGTCCTGTCGACACAGCCACTAGTGACGAATTTTTTGTTGGGCCTGTCGCAAAAGCATTTAAATCAGGACTTTCATAAATTCCTACTTCTGGCATTTTATGTAGGCCTGCTAAACGTGCCATGCGATGTACGCTTTCTACTAAGCTAGCATAACTCCCAGGATTTACTGGATCTATAACTGACACCCCCATCATCCATTTGACCATCAACTTAGATAACAAAAGAGAAATAAAGGCCCCTCCCATACCCCAAACAAAACAAAAAAGAAAGAGTGAATCGTATTGTAGTCCACTTCTCGTTATGTAAGGTTGTATACCTAAAACAGAAATTACGATACTAATAGTTAGCATAATCAGCATGTTAACTATCAAAAATAAAAATATTCTTTTAAACCAAATCATAGTTTACCTCCATGAATTTTGATGAATTCTGATGAATTCTCTCAACTTTTCATTAAAAAAGCTTAAAAACTATCCTCTTTAAGCTCCTACACATAGCAATTTACAAGTTAATATAAAGCAAGAAAAATATTTGACTGCTCTTTTGATTAAAAACTCATATACTATATGCCTACTTATTCATACAAATGTGAAGCTTGCTCACACCGATATGATGCCTTTCAATCCATGAAAGAAGATCCTCATGAAATTTGTCCTGAATGCAAGGGTAAGGTAGTTCGTATCATTGGTTTAGGTGGGGGTATTGTTTTTAAGGGCAAGGGATTTTACGTTACAGATTATCGAAAAGCTGAAAGCAATAGCCCTCAAAATACAAATGAGACAAATAAGTCTTCAGAACCAAAAGCCAATCCCATTACTGCAACAAGTAAACCCGAATCTAAAGCCTGAAAATAAGGCCTGTAAGTTAAACCCAGCCAATAAATGATAACATGATTAAAAAACAATATGAAGGCAAACTAGGAATTTTTGCAGGCTTAGGTGATCTTCCATGGATTGCGGCTCGTAATGCCTTGAATGCAGGTGAAGAAATTCAAATTTTTTGCATGTGCAAAATGGATGTTCCTATTGAATTTAGACATCTTTCTGAAGAAGTCAATCTTTTAAAATATTATTCCTCTGTTCTCACTGCCTTACATTTTCATAAAATAAAAAGAATCATTATCCTAGGAAAACTAACTAGGGAATTACTCTATAAAAGTAAAAAAGTAGACTTGAGGCTACTTTTTGACATGATACGATTAAATTCCCAAAATGATTATGCACTATTTTTATTAGCAGAACAAATTCTAACCAAACATAACATCAAAATACTTTCTCAATTTACTTATTTACAAAACTTGATTATAAGTGAAAATCTCTATGGGCCTAGGCTGAGTAAAAGAGAATTAAACGATGTCTATTTTGGCATTAAACATGCTAGGGTAATTAGCTCCTTAAACATAGGCCAAACCATTGTTGTAGCAGAAAAAGCAGTACTAGCGGTGGAAGCAGCTGAAGGTAGCGATCAATGCATTATAAGAGGGGGGAGTATTTATCTCAAGAAAGGCGCTGTAGTTTGTAAGCTTGCTCGGAAAGGACATGATTTACGTAATGATATTCCAACGATAGGAATGGAGACTTTAAAATCCATGTACAATTCTAATTGCCGTGTACTTGTATTTGATGCAAACAAAACCTTAGCTATTAATCCTAAAGATTTTATAAAAAAGGCTAAAAGTTTTAATATCTCCCTCTTATCTATAAATTCAGAAATTTGTGATTATCCATATCTTAAAAAATTAAACAGTCTTTTTAACTTTTCACGTGAATAAGTCTATACTCATAATTGCTGGTGAACATTCAGGTGATATTCTCGGAGCAGAAATCATCTCTGAATTTAAAAAATTAAATAAAACTGTTGGTACCTATAAGTTCTATGGCGTTGGTGGGGAAATGTTGAGAAAACAAGAAGTAGAGCTTATTGAAAGCATAGATAACATGATGATGGTAGGGCTTGTAGATCTACTAAAATCCTACAAACGTATGCGGACTCTTGTCAAAAATATTCTCCATTTAACTCAAGTTAAAAAAATAAAACTAGCTATACTTGTAGATTATCCAGGCTTTAATTTATATTTAGCAAATAAATTAAAGGAAAAAAATATTCGTGTTATCTTTATTGTAAGCCCTCAATTATGGGCGTGGCGATATGGGCGTATAAAAAAAATAAAGAAAAATGTAGATTTAATGCTATATTTATTTCCCTTCGAAAAAGAAATATACGAGAAAGAAAATATAAAATCTGAACACATAGGGCATCCATTAGTCTTTCGAATAGAGGAAACTCTAAAAAAAGAAAAACCCTTACCCACAAAATATACTTCTCCAAAAGCAAAACCTATTATTGGTTTATTTCCTGGAAGTCGAACGAATGAAATAAAGTACCTCCTTCCCAAAATGCTTGAAGCAGCCCAAAGCATACATTTGAAGTACCCCCACTATCTTTTCTTGATTGCAGGTTTAAAAAATCAGATGGAAAGCTACATTCTTGCAGAAATGAAAAATTATCATAAATTACCCATAGAATATATTTCCTCTTCTTCTTTAAGAATAATGAAAGCGAGTTCAATACTAATCGTTGCTTCTGGCACAGTAACTTTGGAAGCTGCTTACTTTAAAAAACCAATGCTAATAATTTACATAACAAATTGGTTAAGTATGATTATAGGAAGTGCATTTATACAAATTCCTTTTTTGGGAATAGTAAATATCCTAGCTAAGAAAATGATTGTTCCTGAATTATTTCAAGTAGAAGTTACAGCTAAAAACATTACGAGTTTAGTAGAGCTTTTTATAAAAAATAAAAGTTATGCAAAGAAAACGAGTATGGAGTTAGAAAAGATAACTAATAATCTAGCTCAAAAGAACCCTGCTAAAAAAGCTGCAAATAGTATCGTAAATTTTATTAAAAAAGATTTGTAAACAACTTCCTCAATCTAGCTAATCAGATAAAAAAGAGGAAAGAGATATATCCAAATCAAATCCACAAGATGCCAATACAAAGCCCCATTCTCAACGGGGGTATAGTACCAATGACTATAACGTCCACGCCTATTCAGCAAGAAAATCACAAAGAGAACGGTCATCCCTATCACAACATGTAATCCATGAACTCCCGTCATAAGAAAATAAAAAGTAAAAAATAAATTTACCCCTTGTTTTAATTTCAAAGCCTCTTGGTCATTTAGCTTTTCTCGAGCTATATAGTCGTCTATCTTTATATACTCATGATTATGTGAAGCGGGATCAACAAATTGAGTAGCATTTCCAGGAAAAATATTATGCTCAAATTTATGAGTATATTCAAAATATTTAATAACTAAAAAAGTAGATGCAAGAAGGATAGTCATAGCCATCAATATTCCGCAAAGCTTACGTTTCCCACGTTGTATCGCATCTAAACTTAAAGCTACACTCATACTGCTTAGAATAAGGACTATGGTATTTGTCCCTCCCATAATTTTATCTAAGCTATGATGAGCTAACTTAAAGGCTTCTAGAAACTTAGCATGAAAGATAGCAAAACCAGCAAATAAAACGCCAAAAAGTAAAAGCTCTGTGGCAAGAAAAAGCCACATCCCCATCTTTGCACCTTCATATCCTCCCAACTCTTCGTGTACTGCTCCTTTTATTTCACTTGTAACTTGATTCACTTTTTTTACCTACCCAATCTATATTCTCAATTATTATCAAAATGTATTTCTAAGCAGCTACTACTTTCTTAACTTTAACCTTACCTTCTGTAGCATAATCATAAATAGAATCCGGGAAAGTTGGATTTTCCAAGAAGTTGGTGGTGGGAGGCGGAAGTGAAGGAACCCTCCATTCCATAGATAAAGAATTCCATGGATTTACTCTCTCTTCTTTTTTACCTTTAAAAGCACAGTAAGCTAAATGTATCATGGTTAAGAGATAAGAACCACCATTGAACCAAGAACCTATCGTAGATAATCTATGCCACATTTGAAAATGGGGAAGATAGTCATAATAACGACGTGGCATACCCTCCATACCCAAGAAGAATTGAGGGATGAACGTTAAATTAAATCCTATAAAAAGGAAAAACCAAAGCCAAGAAGCTAATTTTTCGTTGTACTTTCTGCCAGTAATCAAAGGAAACCAATAATGAAGTCCACAAAAGAGAGCTATCACCGTCCCTCCTTGCATTGTGTAATGAAAATGTGCCACTACAAAGTAAGTATCATGCAAAAATATATCTGTCGCAAGCACTGCCAAATGTATCCCTGTTAATCCCGCTATAGAAAACATAAATAAAAAACTTAGGGCATAAAGCATGGGGGTCGTGAAAGAGATAGAACCTCTCCATAAGGTAGAAATCCAGTTAAATATCTTAATAGCAGTAGGAATTGCCACAAGAAAGGTAAGCCCTGAAAAAATCCAACGTGCCCAATCTGACATACCACTTGCAAAGAGGTGATGACCCCAAACAATAAAACTCACAAGGGCAATGGCTATAGATGAATAGGCTATGGCCTTATATCCAAAGATAGGCCTTCTTGAAAATACAGGAAGTATTTCACTAATAATACCAAAGCCAGGTAACACCATTATATACACAACAGGATGAGAATAAAACCAGAAAAACTGTTCGAATAGGATGGGATCGCCTCCCTTAGCAGGATTAAATATACCTATATCCAAAACTCTTTCTAAAATAAGCATAACCAAAGTCATGCCTACAATAGGGGTAGCAAGGACCTGTATAATTGAAGTCGCATACATAGCCCAAATAAATAGTGGCAACCTATTCCAAGTAAGATTACGACAACGCATCCTATGAATAGTCACAATGAAATTAAAGCCCGTCATAATTGAGGAAAACCCCATGACGAACGCACCCAAAGTTAACCAAATCACAAGGCTATTAGATTTCATGCTATATGGAGTATAAAAAGTCCATCCTGTATCTGCTGGCGAAAGAAGAGAAACAAGGGCTATACAAGCACCTATCAAATACACGTACCAACTCCCTAAATTTATACGAGGGAAGGCAACATCCTTAGCCCCTATCATTATAGGTAAAAGGAAATTACCTAAGGTTGCGGGTATACCCGGAACTATGAATAAAAACACCATAGTTGCTCCATGAAAGGTCATCAAGATATTATAAACTTGTGCATCCATGAGTGTCTTTCCAGAAGCAATCAATTCTAAACGAATGAGAAGGGCTGCCATGCCCGCTACAGTAAAAAAGCTAAGTATCGTATAAAGATACATAACTCCTATTTTTTTATGATCTGTGGTGGTAGCCCAAGACCATATACTACGGCCAACTCTTAAGTATGGTAAATTATCTGCTACGGAATGTGACATATCAAAACCTCTATTTTTGTAGTTTTATGAATTCAATTATAGATAGAATCTCTGCTTCATTGTAATTCTGGGGAGGCATTGCAGGAGGGTAGCCCTTAACTATCTGAGTACTAGGATTTAGAATAGAGTTACGTACATAATTTTCATCTGCGACTGCCTTAGCCCCACCTTCAAATTCACGCTCCTTAGCCCAAAGACCTTTAAAACTCGGGCCCACCAAAGGGCTACCATCTAGAGTGTGGCAACTCTTACAATTATTTTGATAAATCGCCTGCCCCCTATCAAAACTTACATTACTTGCTTCTTTTTCAAGACTAGCCATAGTCTTTTTAAAAAGGCTAGGACGCATAATGATAGCCTTACCTATCATTGCACTATGATCACGTCCACAAAATTCAGTACAAAATATATCATACTCCACCTGATCCTTAGACTTATGCGCCTCGGGGATAATGGGTGTAAAACTTTGATAAGTATACATATTAGGAACAACGTCTTCTTTTATACGGAAAGCAGGAACATAAAAAGAGTGAAGAACATCAACAGCTTTCATAATCATTTTAGTAGGTTTACCTTCTTCAAGGTATAAAACATTAGATGTCTTTAGGACTACGGGCTTATCTTTATTCGCATTAAGAGAAACAGGGTATTTAAAGTCCCATTTCCATTGAGTTGCTGTAACTTGTATTTCAATAGCATCTTTAGGGACCGTCCTCATCTTAATAAACTCTTGTAAACCCCATACAAAAAGCCAAACCATTATGAGGGTAGGTATGACAGTCCAAGTTACCTCTAAAACTGTACTATGGGCAATAGGAGAAGTCTCATCATCTTCACCACGTTTACGATATCGAATAATCAAATAAACAAGGGTGGCATTTAATAGAATAAAAGCCCCTATAGTTAGGATATTAATCCACAACATCAAAAGGTCATGGGAAGCAGCATTGAGAGAAGCACCTTCAATATACATTTACTATCCAAAATTTTCACTGGCTAAGTATAGGCAAGTTTTATTCATAGATATCAAGTACACTTTATGAGTGCAGAAATAATAAAACAGTTAGAAGGCTACAGCTCAACTTCTCGTAAAAAATCTAATGAGTATTTTTTCAAAACAAAGGAAGGACAATATAGCTCACACGATATCTTTATAGGAATTTCCTCACCCGACATACGCAAAACAGTCAAAACTCACTTTAAAACAGTCTCCTTTCATGAAATACAAAGCCTACTTAAATCTCCTATACACGAATATCGTATGACAGGCCTACTTTTCCTAGTGTACCAATATCCTAAGGCTGACACGACAACTAAGAAAAATATCTTTAACTTCTACTTTAAGCATCTAAACTCTGTCAATAATTGGGATTTAGTAGATTGCTCCACACCTCATATACTAGGGCAATATTTATTAGAAAATTTTTCTGATAGAAAAATACAAACTAAGATAAAAAAGCTAGCCTTATCAAAAAATTTATGGGAAAGACGTATTTCTATTTTAGCTGGCTTCCCTTTAATTAAAAGTAAATCTTTCGTATATCCTTTTTCCATTATGAGTTTACTTTTAAGAGATAAAGAAGATCTTATACGTAAGGCCCTTGGCTGGATGCTTAGAGAGGTCTATAAAAAAGATACAAAGATAGCAGAAGATTTTATTAAAAAAAATTATTCAAAGATTTCACGCACATCCCTACGTTACGCTATTGAAAAGATGCCCCCTCATAAAAGAAAAAAATATTTAAGTGGGAATATTTAAAGAATAGACATGCACAAAAATCACACCTATCTAAAATTCTCCCTAAACTCTTTAGCTATAAAACTTCGGCCCAATCATGGGGGTAGCTATGGCAATAATGATATTCCCACAAACATATTCTAAAATTACAAAATTCAAGCCTTTATTTCACGATAAAGATTAACCATTTGTATCGCCGACATTCCCGCTTCAAAGCCCTTATTACCTGCTTTTGTGCCTGCTCTCTCTATAGCTTGCTCTACTGTATCTGTAGTTAAAACTCCAAACAAAACTGGAATACCATGGTCAAAAGAACACTGTGCAATCAGGCGAGCCGCCTGTGATGAAACATATTCAAAGTGTGGCGTTGCGCCACGTATAACACAAGCAACACAAGTGATTGCATCATAACGCTTTAATTTTGCTACTTCATTTGCAGAAGGCCCAAGCTCGAAGGCACCTGGTACATGAAAGCTATCTATTTTTTCTTGCTCCACTCCATGCATTTCTAAAGATTCTATAACACCCTTATGTAAACGTTCCGTTATAAATTCATTCCAAGAACTTACAATAATAGCGTGTCGTTGCCCTTTTCCATCTAGCTTAGTTTTAGAATCTTTATTCTTCATCTTAAAATTATATAACTTTCGCTTGAATTTTTACAGCCTACAACAGTAGAATTTTATAAACATCAATTACTTGGCGAAGATGCCCTATTTGTAAAATCCACTACAGCATCATCTCCTTCTTTTTCTAAAACGAGGGCGTCTAACAATCTAAAAAACCAAGCCTTATCAGGAACTCCTGCAGGTAAAAGAAAATCATCAATAGTCATCGTTGGAGTAGAATTAATATTAATTTTTTCTCCTGCTTGAATATCCCTATGTATAAAAGCAAATGTGGCGGGCTTATTCATACAAGATTTAATTTCTTCCCAGTTCGCACCCGAATCTATACTTAGCTTTGCCAAGCTAGCTAAATCTATATGTGTTTGAGTGATCTGAAAATTGAAAAGGCCATGTACCATTTTTACAAAAACGTCATTATTTGCACTTGCACAAACTACAGCCTGAGAGGCCTTACAAGATTCTCCAGCAGGTTGCTTTTGTTTTATAACTGGGTTACAAGTTCCATCTAAAGGAAATTGTCTATAGTACACCTTAATGCGACCCGGCCATCTATTCATAGCTTCCTGTAAAACTTCTGATAGATGCCTACAATGAGGGCAACGGAAATCATACCATTCTTGAATCAATATATACGCCTGTTCGTCTCCCTCAAATGTATTTACGTTTTTTGTAGGGATAACAATTTGTTTCAGTGAACGAAATTCTTTTAGAACTTGGGCTACATCGTTTTTGGGAAGCAAACCTAAATTTGGCGTTTTAATATCTTCAGAATAGCTCTTCGACTTTTTTTGAAAAATAAAAAAAACAATAAGGGTAAGCAAAAATGTTCCTATGATAGAAATAAAATTATTTTTTAATAATTCTATAAAGGAAACCCTAACCTGATTCTTATTCGTTCTTTGACGAGCAGAAGATGCAATAGGGTCAAAATACATCCAGAAGACAATTCCCAGTAAACTTATCTGACATAAGTACGTGTAAACACACATTAGACAAGGTACAGATAAAATAAAAAAATTACGGTAAGCTAAAAATAAATCAAAAACAAAACCAAAGATTACAAAACCTGTAATCATAGATAAAGTAGCATTATAAAAAACTTCTTTTATCCTTTTCAAATTAAAGAAAAGAAGGGCAAGCAAAGTGTAGTAAAAAAATCCAAGTATTGCAATAGAAATTTGAATATTTACAAAAGGTAAAATAACTTTTGAATATTTGCTACCCCCAAGCTCAGCACAACCATCAATCCCATTCAAACTGCATCCAAAAGAAGAGGTACAAATTCCAGTATGCTTACAAGTTAAAAAAAGCGAAAGCAAGGAACCTAAAATTGAAATACAAATTGCAATAAGAATGACTCTCTGATTTATTTTCGTTTTAGATGAACTCATATCCTATCTGGGTTAAACTTCAAAAGAAAGGTCAAGTCTTTTTTACTATACCACTATCTAACGCAATAGAAGTCTCTTTAGTAATTCTATTCACTAGCGCATTTCCATTCTTTTTAAATTTTACAATGAGCAACATTGACGATACCAATCTCTTTCAACTAATTCTATCCCTCTAAGTACCAATTTGGTTTCATCTTCAGATAAAGAAAAAAACATTTCGTTGCCTTGTCTAAGTAAATTCAAACCAAAGTCTAGGCCCCTTCTCTCTTGATCTGAATATTTAGAATTTTGAGCCATAATCTTTTGAGCCTCTTCCATTAATGTGATGGCCTTGATGATTACTCGAGAATCTGAAATGGAATGAAATAAAGACAAGGTCCTATCTAAAAAAAGAAGCATCTCCTTGGAATCTATTGAAGCAATCAATTTTTGCAGAGTGAGTTCGGACATTTCTTCCGGATTGATTTTCAACTTTTCTGCCTTTGCGAATAAAACTTCTTCTATTTTCAAGGAATTTAGGTAAGTGGCAATCACTGTCAGAGCTATTTGCAAAGTGTACAAGGTATCTTTACCAAGTATTCCTAAGGATTTAAACGTAAGCCCTTTCATTAAGGGCCACAACTTAGATGGCGTTTTTAGAATCCCAGCAAGAGACTCGAGGGCAATATCACGCAGTTCTCGACTTTCAAAAGAAGGGTAAACATTTTCTAAGAAAAAATTACATAGCTCTTTTATTTTATCAGGTGCCAATCTCGTTAATTCGTTATAGGATTGAGATTGCAAAAAATCAAAATCATACCTTTTTTGTATTGCTATTCTGTATTGAGTGATATAAGCTTTTTTAATCTCTATATTCATTTTTCTTTTTCAATTCAAATAAAATGAAAAAATGAAAATACAAGTTAAATCTATTCAATCCCAACTCATTCATCGTGCGTTCTTAAATTAAAAACAGCAATGGGGGCCTTAGATAGTAGGTTTATATTTCTTACTAGAAAGATGGGTAATAAGGCCTCACAGCCTTATTGAAACAAGGCTGTGAGGTAATTTCAAAGTAAAGCTATACTTAAACTTTTAGCAAAAAGCTCAATGCCACTATCAAAACTTTTTTATTTACCAATAGGACTTTGAGTTATAGGTAAGGGTCGAGCAGGGCCAGGAGCCTTAGTACAATCTGCAATTCTTGGCCATTGGTCGGGTGCCCTAGAGCCATTACGTAAGCTTCTATACAATTGATTTTTACGTTCACAATCAATGCGATCAAAATCAATTTGTGCTCCATCATAATTTTGTTGAAGGTCTGAAGCTAAAACTCTTAACTCATCAAAGAATACATACACCGACTCCTCGTTTGCATTAGACTTACCACGAGTATCTGAAGGACGTAACACTAATTTTTTTAGAACAAGAGTCTTTGTTTGAGGAATACTTAAACTCTCTTGAGGCACATCTCTATTTACCTTACCACTAAGAGGTTGCCAACCAATATGATTTATAGAACCCATTTTGACACGATGCATCCCACCACGCCAATCTTCAAGCCAAGCCTCTAGATCGTATTTATTTCCACGACCTAAAACCCACACAGATATTTTATGAATTTTACCCGGAAGATTAACTCCACTTAAACACTCTAAAACTTGAGTCCTGTTTGAACTACGCGATGTAGACAAACTAGGATTTCTAAAACAAGCCTTATTCGCGGGGGGTGAAGTACCAAGAGCTACCGCTTCAGATAAGTGGTAGCGTATACGCTCTACAGTGTACTGATCAGCATCAGGGGGATATATAGAAACAAGATTATCCCCAGGAAAGGTAAAGGTAAAACGTACTCCAAGGATATAATTATCAGGCCAACCTATATTTTCACGTATTTCAACAGGGCTACCAGGAACTAACTTCACTTCCCTTTCAGATAGAAGATTTTCATCAAAGGATTTATAAGGTGCCTTTACTGCTGCTTTATCTTTTGTATCGCGATTTGTAGACACACGCCAACCATAACCTTGACCACTATAATCCTTATCCCAACCCTCTACAGTAATAGAACGCATCTCACTGTGAACAACATCAGCATTACGCTCCAAGCGTGCTTGCACACTACTTGATTGTGTAGCTATCACCAAAAGGCCAACAAACAAACCAAAGTATGCGAAGGCATTTTTCTTTAAACTAAATTGATTTAATATTTCCATTTTCACTTACCTCATTTAAGAACTAAATTTACCAAACATCTTTTATTTCCGAACCAGGGTAATTCATGTCATCTCTATCGACTATAACCTTCAAAGCATCAACATAAAAGTAAAATTCTCCGACAGGTTCTTTGTAATCAGAAACAACAAAAACACTTTGAAAAAGTAAATTCTTACCTAACAAAGAATACCTAGTGCTTTGAGGCAACCAACCTGGCACTAAAACTGTCATTTTCTTCCAACCATAAAAATCCAAACGGCCTATTCTCAATTTATGAATCTTGCCTCTATAATCCTTGAGCCTAATCCAAAGAAAATGCTTGTAATTACGTCCCAAAACCCATATAGAAAATTGACGAGCCTTACCTGTTATTTTGTAATCTTGAGCTGCCTTCACCTCAACCCTATCAAAACCCATATTGTCAAAATAACTTTTAATACCTAAAATATGATTAGGATTGTCAGGGCTTTGAGCAAGGGAATAGTTTTCATCTTGAGGAGGAGCCTCTCCGTCTTCACCTACTGTGCGAATTTCCCCTCTTTGCACAAATTTCATCAATCTTGTATCTCCAAGGGGGCAGGTAGGCTTTGCATACCAATCCTCTGCTTCTTCAAAATCTTCCAAGACTTCCAAGCTTAATCCTCGCTCATTTAATTCGATGCTAGCAGGACCTCCTGGGCCTGGGTTTACATTCTTTTTTACAGGAGCAGGACCTTGGGCTCTCGCCGGTGGGGCCTGTTGCGCCCAAATGAAGAATGGTGAAACCACTCCAAAAAAGATAAAAGTTACTATAAAAGATAATAGTTTAAGGATTTTCATTTATTTATTACTCCAGATATTTTTAAATTATACTACAAACCTCAAAGATTATCGGGTTTCAGATTGTTAAACTTGGATATACAATTAATCTTTTTTACTTAGTTGTTAAAAAAAATTATAAAAACCGATAATAATAATACCCTATGTTTTTGTATTTTCTACGACTTTTTAGCTTATTTTCTTATTATCTAATATGTCACTCAGAAAGCCTTCTAAGTTCACCAAACTCAATAGAAATAAAGATAAAAGAAGAGACTCGTGAACGACGTATAGATGGGAATAAGAAATTCTTAGAATTTGGTAGCCTTACAGCAATCAAACCTGAAGAAGATAGAGTTTGGGCAAAAATAGAAATAAAAAAACTCCCCATTACTGAAAAAAATCTTGAGAGCTTACGTTCTTATTTCCTTCTAAAAAATACTCAAATACTCATTCTAAACCAAAATAAACAAGAAATCGCATTTTTAAAGGTAAATCACATCTATTTTAATTATATACAACCTAAAACCAAAGATAAGGGGCAAGATTATGAAGATGTGAGTTCTACAGAAATTAAAACAACAACGTATCCTATTCAAGAAAAAGAGGCTACACAACTTACTTTAGAAGGTGAAGCTGTTTTACACAATAAAGAATTTCAGCTAGTTGTTGGTAATGCTATAGGCGTAAATATTGAAGATTCCCCCAGGGGCACCAAAAAAGTATCCTATAAACAATCATATGTATCCAAAACAATCATTCACCCTAAAGATAGAAAAGAAATGCTATTTGTACCTGCTGATCTAGTTGTTTTTGGACAAGATGCAAACTCTGCCCTTAAAAACTTTAATCCATACTTCAGGGACCGCAATACGGCAAATACCGTGCATATTAGGGCATTTTATATGGATAAATACGAAGTTACAAATATAGAATTTTTTAATTTTTGCCAAGAAACTGGTTACCCCTTACCTAAAAAATGGGAAGAAGGGAAAGTGCCTTTTGGCGAAGATGAATTTCCATACGATCAAGCAAGTTATTACGATGCCCAAGCTTATGCACGTTGGGCAGAAAAAATTTTACCTACAGAGTTAGAATGGGAAATGGCAGCTCGTGGAGGACTAAATTACTGGTTAAAACATGGAAAAGGTGATGAAAATTTATCTTTCCCGATATATCCCATAGGAAATAAGTTTGATTCTCAACTTTGTAACACTAGAGAAGCCGGAATAGGGGCTACCCTACAAATACAACAATTAAAAGATATGAGTCCATATGGCATAGTAGGAATGTGTGGAAACGCTAGAGAATGGACCTCAAGTTGGTATGCCCCATATAAAGGTGTCAAATGGGCTAATCAAAAAAATATGAGCCAATATAAAATCTTTAAAGTTATACGTGGTGGATCATTCATTGAAAGTAAGGAGGCTGCTCGAACAGATCATCGAGATTACGGAGGTTTACCAAATTTACATTCAGATAAAGGTGCTGGATTTAGATTAATTATGTATGCAAAATAAAAAAAATGTTAGCTCACAAAAGGTTGAAGCACAATATCCTTTTCTTAATCTACTAACAGAAAATAGAGCTATGGCCCAAGGGGCGAGTATTGGAGACAGGAACACCTATACCCTCTACAGAGCCATACAGAAGTTGTCTACAGCAACTCATGCAAATCAAAACAATCTCTTCACTATAAGGAATATACCTGAGAGTATTAAAGACATCCCTAGGGAAAAGCTTCTGATGATGTTACGTCGTTTAATAAGCGACCAACTAGTGGCACAAATTTTTCGCATTGAATATACTTCTAAACTCAATCTTATTCCTTGCTATATTGCTGTGAATAATTTTGATTTTCCAATATCTATCTACACCACCTCTCTTTACGTCTCAACTTCTAATATTGATTTATATCTAAAAGAGTTAGCTATACCCAATGCCACTTTAATACGCTCTGCTTTAGAAAGTGACTTTCAAGGTAAGCCTGTCACAGCAAAAACACATCCAGGATTTTTAATCGATCCTTTTGAAATTGTAACTCCTGAAAACTTTGATTTTCCTCCCGCCCCTTATCTCATAGACAGCTCCATTAAAATCATGAAAGATGAATTAATCCGTCTGCAAAAGATATGTGAATTTCCTGGTTATGGTTACATGCCTATCAAAGCTAAGGATGCCATGGAAAGATTAAATATAGCTGAAGAGTTTTTGAGAGAAGAGTTAATAGATCATTATCAAAAAAAAAGTCATACACTGAAAAGTATCATCAATCAAATTTTTATAGAAGAATCTGTATATCAACTTGATAATTTTGCAACGGATACAACAGAGTTTATTGGCAAATTAGCAAAAGCAATAAAAACAGAAGCATATAAAAGGCCTAAAACTATAGAAACAGGAAGATACAAGGGTGCCCTTACTATAGAAACAATTATTGCCTTTAGTGAAAAATCTGTAACTTACCTTAAAGAAAAGGCAAATGAAGAAAATATAAAAAAATTCAGACAAATCAAAGAGCTTCTTTTTCAATCTAATGCAGATTGGCATAAAATTATGCTCTTTATAGATGACACAGAAAAAATAAAAATGCACTCTGAAACTTGGAAAATGCTTGTAGGGGATAAGAGTTTGGTTTATATTCAGTGGGAGTTGGCAGAAAAAAGCATTTGGGTTTTTGTTAAACAAGACATACAAAAAGTTTATGATGCTGTCTTAAATTTGAAAGAAGATAAAAATTTTGCTTTAACGAAAGAGAGCTCTTGGCAAGCCCTAGCTCTTAGAGAAATTATAGACTCAAATCAAGAACTATTTGGAGAACTATTTGAAATACCGGAATTTGTTGGGCCTTATGGGGATTTGCTTAGGAAAATATATATCAATTATATACCATGGTATTTGAGCATTTTACTGAAATTTAATATCAATTGGTTTAAAGATAGATCTTATCTAATAGCAAAGGCGAATATACTTAAAGAACAACAAAACTATTCTCGTAGAAATGAACAAAATCGCTTAAAGCAAAAAGTAGAACAAGAAAACACAAAGAAAGCATCGATAGAGTATCTAAAAAAAATCACCGCAGTAAATTCTATTTTAAGCCTTTTAGATAATTTCTATTACGTAAAAAAATTTGCTCCTTCTGTTAGTGATTTAGAAAGCTCTCAACAAGCAGCTCCTGGAAAGGACTTAATGGAATTACTACTTACAGAAAAATTTCAATTAGTAAATATTTCAAAAGAAAGTAAAAATTTAACAAACACTCTAGTTCTATATCCCAAAGACATGTATTGGGAAAATAGAAGGGTGGAACTTAAAAAATTGATAGAGGACTTACTTAATAAAAATAATATTGAGCCCTTTTTGAGTCAAGATCAGCTAACTCGTTTTGAACGATTGGCTCAATATATATTCCGAGACATTCGATTAAACGCATCCTCTGAAAAAAATATCGTAAAAGAAGAAGCCCAAGAAGAACCGGAACAGGAAGAAAATGATGATTCTGTTTATGAACGTTTTGAAAAAGCCTTACACCAACATGATGAAAAAGAAAAAAGATTAAAGCAATTAAATAGTACTTCAAATGAAAATGAGGACAATTTTGCAAGTAATGAAAATATAAAGAAAAAAGAAGTGATGGGAAATATAAAGGAAAAACTAAGTAGTGTTCAAAAATAGCATAACACTAAGCGAGTCATACTTAGATATTTTTTATCATAATGATACCATAAGTTTATAAAAAATGTAGTGTTGAATTTTCTCTGTTTCAACTTCTTGCTTTATATTTTTTTGAAAATTGATTGCTTTAATATAAAAATATTTAACAAAAATGTTGGTATTAGGAATAGAAAGTAGCTGCGATGAAACAGGGTTCTCTCTTGTTGAAGATGGAGGGAAGTGTCTTTTTAATTTCATTCATAGTCAAATAAGTGATCACGCACCATTCAGAGGCATAGTACCAGAAATTGCAAGTAGGGCACATCTAGAGAATATTAACTTACTTTATGCAAATTTGAAAAACGAATACTCGAACACCTTTGGTAAAGCTTTAGATTTTGATTATATCGCTGTAAGCACTCAACCAGGCCTTATAGGTTCTCTTATGATAGGTGCAAGCTTTGCAAAATGCCTAGCCCTAGTACATAAAAAACCTATTATACAAGTAAATCACTTAGAAGCACATCTTTACGCTCCTTGTTTGGAAGGTTGGATTCCTAAATATCCTTTTTTAGGACTTGTACTATCAGGAGGAAACTCTGCAATTTATCAAATAGAGGCTCCTAATCAAGTTAAAACTATTGCGGATACCCTTGATGATGCTTGTGGGGAAGCCTTTGATAAAGTTGCCTCTATATTAAATTTATCTTACCCGGGGGGGCCGAATATCGAAAAAATAGCCAAGCAATACCATATAGAACTACAAAACCAAAAGAGAGAGAAAGAAGGCTCTTTATTTCCACCCCTTCTTAAAAATAATAAAAAAAATACAAATATAGCTTTTTCCTTCTCTGGAATCAAAACAGGCGTTTTACTTGCTCATCAAAGGAATTGTAACACATCTAAAATTTGCTATGATTTTCAAGAAACAGTATTTGAACTTGTTCAAAGGAATATACTCAAAGCGGTTCAACTAACAGGTATAAACACTATTCTTGCAGGTGGTGGCGTTTTGGCTAATGAAACTCTACGAAATACCTTAAATGACCTAGCGTCAAAAAACTCCTTAGAGATTATTTTCCCTAAAAACAAAGTGTACTGTACTGATAATGCGGCAATGATTGCAAGCCTTGGGTACTTTTTACGTAATACAAAACAAGTTAATACGAAACTAAATTTTAATGTTGACTCAAAAAGTACTTTCACCCTTTAAATGAAAGCCATATGGCAACATACAGGAAAGGAAAAATTAAAAAAAAAATAAAAATAAGTTTAAATAAATTAGCAGTAAGAAAGGAAAAATTAAAAAAAAAATTACCAAAAATTTCAGATTTGCATATAAAAGAACATCTAGCATGGATTCCTAATTTTTGTACATTCTCGAATCTAAGTCTTGGTTTTTTTTCTATTTTATTAAATACAACTTCCACAACTTTAAATAGCGAGCATCTCTTCGTTCTTTCAAGTATTTTTATCTTTTTAGCTATGTTCTTTGATGGCTTTGATGGCTTTATGGCACGGGCTCTTGGGGCAAATTCAAATATAGGAGCTCAATTAGATAGTTTAGCTGATTTAGTTGCGTTTGGCATCGCCCCTGCTGTGCTCATGTATAGCTTTGTGCTCAATCAAGTCGTATACACCACCACTACAAACACGATTTTACCTGTGGGTATGTTTATTGCCGCAATTTGGCCTATTTGTGCAAGCTATAGGCTAGCTCGCTTTAATGTGAGACATGCTACAGACTTCTTTGAAGGCTTACCCTCTCCTGTAGCAGGAAGCATTATCGCTCTAATGACACAGGTCTTTCATCCTATAGAAAAAGGATTACACATATTTTTACCTATTTGCATTTATATTTTTTGTGCCTTTCTTATGGTAAGCACGATAAAATATTCCAAACCACAAATTACTCTAGTGCGACATTTTTCCAAACAACGTCTTATGATTATTTTTTGTATCTTATTTTCAACTCTGTCTATTATAGCTTTCAAGTATGGATTTCCCATTGCTGCTACTTTTTTATTCACTATAGGCTTTTTATATATAGTTGCAGGTGTAGTTTCTTTAATGATACATACAATACAAAAATATAGAATCTAATTCTATTCTTTTTATTTTCTATAAAAACTTGAAAATTAAAAACCTTCCTTCTCATTCGACCTCACTGATATTCATAGAGAGAAGGGGTGGGGAGATTTTAGAAACCTATCTTAAATATTCACGCGACAGACCTAGTTTTAAGATTGTTACTCTTTACCTGCGTCTTTTCAAATCGCATGATTTTTTATGATAACACCTATAATGTCTTTTTACGAACAACTTTTCATAAAATTATAAAATTTACAAATACTTTGTTCTCCTATTAAGCCTCTGTTTGTAAAGACACGCCCCCACCCCTATACATGGCTAGCGTATTACAAGAAATATCTTCTTGTAATAGAGACCGTTACAAGCCATATAATTAAACGAATTAGCAAATAGACGCAATGTGACAACTCGCCCTGAACAAAGAGAAGGGTAATGCGGACGAATAATGACTTATATTGAGTTTTATAGACGCGTATTACCCTCATAAATGAGGACAAGCCCCCTGAAGGGGACAAGTCATATTGTGTCTTGTGGTATAAACTAATTTCAGAAAAAATAGACTGTTTTACTAGTTTTGTTTATCCTCGCAAGAGGGCAACGGTCTCAATACACCAACCTATTCTCAACCTAATGATTCCTTATAAACAATAAGCCCCCGAGTTATGACTAACTCGAGGGCTTATATCCACTAAAAGTGAGGACTAGGTTTTATACTTTTTTATAGACTATTAGGCCCAAAAACTAAGTCCGTCGTACAAGCAGAGCCATCCCAAGTATAAAGTTTTGGATACTTACCTTTTTCAAACTTGAAGCAAGGCCCAAGATTACGAATAGGACTTTCAGGTGATTGCATATCTTGTGTACTAAGCCCCATAGTTCCATTTTTATGCCCATACTGTTTCGAAGTAGTAGTATCCCAATAAGTATTTACAACGGTAGGATCAACGATAACCTTATTTACATACATTCCTCCTTGGGAAGAGACTATACCCCCTCTAAAACCATAGTGAATTAGAACAGAGCCTGTAGCATAGCTATCTATAACCTTAGAACTACCATATTGTATGGCCACTAAGCCTGCTAGATAATCCCATCCTGAGACAGCTACCATAGCATAACTATTTTTTATAGTGCCACTCCACATTGAACCCACTAAGCCACCTACCCCTGTATCAGCTGAGACAGCTCCCATAGCATAGCAATTGATAATACTAGCACCACCCAAGCCACCTACTAAACCTCCTACGTTACCTGCTCTTTCACCAACACCTCCACCAGTAGCATGAACAGAAATAGAGATGTCAGTATAGCTATTTATCATATTACCAGCGCTCATATCTCCCACCAAGCCACCTACTGGGCCTACTCCTTGGAATGATTCGTTGAATATGGATCCTGTAGTACGACTATTTGTGATGCGACCACCACGCATAGCTCCCACTAAGGCACCTATACCCTTATATCTAGAACCTGGTAGCAATTTCACCGACTCTAGATCCACTTGATTTAGGATTGCTCCATCAAGAGTACTACCAAAAAATCCTACACTCACATCAGAAGAGGATTTATCTATATAAAGATTTCGTATCACAAAGCCATTTCCATCGAAAGTGGTAGAAAAATCAGGAATGGGTTCCCAACCAGCTGAAACCTTATCAGAACTCGTATAGGCGGGACTATTTCCCCATTTCGTGGTTGCAAAGTCTATACTAGTTGTTAACTCATAACCATGACAACCCGCAGAAGGACAGCCCTTCGTTTCACCAGCATCACCCTGGCTCATTTTCAAACTAGTTCCTTTTAAGTTATATCTCATAGCATTCAATCTCTCTACAGAGTTTATATCTATCAATCCATCACCATCTTCATCTACACCTATATAACTCCAAATGGCTTTGAGATTAAGGGGGCCATTTGGCATAACAGTAGTTACAGGAAGGGAACCTGTAAGCGACCATCCTTTTTGAACATAATTTTCCTTATGACAACCTAATGCTGGTAACTCGTATGTCATGTCTTTGCCTACCCTAGCTTTTTTCAAAGCCCAAGAGGAGTAATATCCAGTAGAAGTACCACCATTGCAATCATAAGATATGGGATACTCCCATATAGCATAAAGATTCGTCTTACTATCATGAGGGAATACCATAGTTTCTTTTGGAGTATACACTGTTCCTGTGCCTTTGGGATTGCTTGCCCAACCAAAGAAACCTATAGCATTCTCGGGTGGTGTAATGCCTGTATCAGAAGGGATGCTAACAGGTCCAGAGTAAGATTGGGGACCCCCTGTTTCTATTTTTTTACCGCCATTTGAGTTATAAATAATGGTATAGGATACTTCTTCCCAAACCGCTTTAAGTCCAACAGAATGATTTGGCATAGAAGTTAGAACAGGTGATTTTCCAGTAGGTGACCAACCCACTTGAACATAATTTGATTTTTTACACGCGTTAGAATTTGGCAAAGCAAGCAAATTTTGCCCTGTTCTCATCCTAGACCATTGTGCAAAAAAGTTTCCAATCCCGATAGAAACTCCAGAATTACAATCATACTTTACTGGATAATACCAAAGAGCATAAAGATTGATATTACCAGAAAAAATCACAGCTTGATTCTCTTTATATGAAAAACTTCCTGTACCATCAGGATTCACTCCCCAGCCAAAGAAACCTACAGCCGAAGGGGGGAGTTTATTAGGTTCAGGATTAGTGAAGATAGTAGCTGAACCACCTGCAGGGTACAACACTGGATCAGTTACGGATGGAGTTTCATTAGTATTTGCTCCATTATTAGGTCCATAATTATATTTAATCACATATGGCTGACCCCAAGTAGCATAAAATTTTAACGTAGAAACGGAAACATTTATGTTTGTTTCTATATTTCCTGTTATAGTATATTCGGTCCCTGCACTAACCCAATCTGTCGCTATGGGTTTTTTTGAAGTAGACCAGCCTAAAAATACATAGCCCGACTTAGAAACACCCGTCAAATCAGGTAGGGTTACCGAACCCCCTATCTTTGTGACCTTATTTTGCAAATTTGTTCCTTCAGTAGTAGTAGGCTCATTAAAATCAAAAGAAACAACTACAGGCTTGCAATCTTCATTCTCTAAGCTTTCTTTACAAACACTAGCTAAGGCTACATCATCAATAACCCCATCTTTAGCCTCTTTTGCAACAGCATAATCCTTCAAACTCACTCCACATTGGGTAGTGAATGTAAAAGCTAGGAACGCTATTGACAAACGTACCATCATATTTCTTGAATCAAGAAGTTGGTTAGAATTCCTTCCAAAAAACTTATTTTTTCCCACATTAAAAACATCCTTAAATAATCTTTTATTCATTTTAACCTCTTTTTATTAATTTTACCCCCTATTCTTTTCGGAATAGGGAAGATGGCACCTAAAATAAAATATTATTGTAAAAAGTAAAGAAAATAACGAATTTAGCGAATATAGATCCAAACTTCAAATTATAAAAATTTTCCTAAATCTGACAATTTGAGACCGTTGCAATGTTAATAAAAAACACTAATAACAATAGATTAAATGAGACATAATACTAAAGTAAATTACTTTAAAATGAATTCTATACCAGCATTATGTCTCATTATTACTTAGAAGTTTTATGATTTTTTATAAAAAAGTTCTAAACTAGCTAGTTTTGCAAGGGTCTCAATTTAGAAGTAGATAAAGAAAAAGTACAATACTTTTATCAATTTATTAATTTTTGGTAAGCTTCATCCTTCCAAAAATGATCATTGAGATACTTCATAGCATTATCGGGAAGAACTGTAACTATACACCCCTCGTCTATTTCAAGGGCTAATTGTAAAGCAACGTAAATATTTGCAGCAGCACTAGGGCTAATCAATAAACCCATGTGACGAGCAGCATAAACAGCAAAAGAAAAAGCTCCTTCAGTTGAAACCTCTATAGTACGATCTGCAACACTAGCATCATAAATACCAGGAACCATTGCTGTTTCTAAATGCTTCCAGCCCTCAAGGCCATGCAAGGGGTTGTCAGGTAAAATTTGATAACATTGTACGTTTTTTGATTTCAAAAAACGGCTCGTGCCTATAAAGGTTCCACTTGTCCCAATACCCGTACAAAAATGCGTTACCTTACCGTGCGTCTGCTCCCATATTTCAGGTCCCGTTGTGTTATAGTGGGCTTGCCAGTTATGCTCATTATTGTATTGATCAGGATAATAATAATTTTCTGAATTACGTGAAACTAAGTCCTTTACAAATTTTTGAGCCCCATCTGTGCCTTCAAATTTACTTGTATAATGTATTTTTACCCCATAAAGCTCCAGTATTTTTTTTCTCTCGGGAGAAGCATTTTCAGGCAAGGCAAGCTCAATAGGTATTTTCAAATACGAACCAAGCATCGCATAGGCAATACCTGTATTCCCACTTGTGGCATCTATGAGAGTTTTATTTTTTAGGGACCCCTCTTTAAGTGCTGCCTGAATCATAGCCTTCACAGGACGATCTTTTACGGAACCACCCGGGTTGTAATATTCCGCCTTCGCATACACTTTGACCTTAGGTTTTTTTAAAAGGGAGGAAAAAAGTCCTGGAATCGTTTCAGGAATAATAATGGGGATAAGGGGGGTATTACCAATTGCATCTATTATATTTTTTATTTCATGATTTGTCATTTTTTATTCTGCCTATATTTTTCGTAGAGTTAGATTTTTTAAGTTTCTTTTATTGTTTATCTATACTTAGAATTTATTAAAAGCCCTGAGGTTCCAATAAAGCCACCTATAAAGATTAAAAACAAATGATGAAGACTAAAACCAAGCATAAGAAGGGTTGTCCCTTTTAAAAAAATAGTCCAAGATTCTCTAAAGTCAAATTCACCTGTTACATAAGGTAAAAAAAGAAAGAAACCCAATAGGAAAGAAAAAAATATCAATGGATAGGGAAAGGTATTTTGATTGTAAAAATTTTTATTACTAGTAAAAAATGAAACAAGAAAATCACTTTGTTCTTTAGTGCTACACATAAGTAAAACATTACAAAAAATTAAAACCACAAGAAGACTAGTAAAGATATTTTTAAGCCTGCCTTTCAAAACAGGACTCAAAGAGAGCAAGGAAACAGGCCTCAAAAGAAATTTCAAAAAAGAGAAAAAAGAACCTGAAAGCAAAAAAGAACTACACACTATTCCTAACGCTTGGCCAAGGCTTGAGGGAAACTCTACAATTTGATTGTGATAAAAATCTGAAAGACAAAGCGATAAAGAAGATAAGGCAAAAATAAAATTAAGTAACCCCATCACTCGCTTATAGTCCTTAGGTAAAAAAAATACAAAGAAGACAGAAACAAGCAAAGACAAAATAGAACAAAAATAAATAAGATCTCGTCGCAAATAAAAATTCAAAGTTGTAATGAAAACAATAAGCAATGAAGTAAAAAATAAAAATAAGCCTAGGTGAAGCCTTTCTACACTAAAGGCATGTAAAAAAAAGAGCAAGAAAACAATCGCTAAACCATAATAAGCATCAAACCAAAAAAAAGCTTTCACTTCCCACCTCTGCCCTTGTAAAAAAGTAGGACTACAAAAATAAAATACACAACTATTAAAAAATATCCCACTGCCCCTAGAATTGTACTTAACCCCCAATAATGCCCCCTATAACGAATAAAGTCCATATCTAAATTTCCTGCAGACAGAAGACCTGCAAGTATCATAAAACCTGAAAGCAAGTGTAAACTATAAACAAGGGAAGACTGATAGTAGCTTGAATGCTCTGAAAAAACAAAGTATGCTACAAGAGATGAAAGAATTAAGACTAAAATTTCACTTAAGAAATTCATAATCAAAGAGCTCTTTCAAAAATTTTGATAAAATCTTCTTTAGAAACGAGTACGGGATTGGAATGATGGCATCCATCTTGATAAGCAAATTCAACTAAATCTTTGATATGCTCTTTTTTCACCCCCGCCTCTCCTAGAGTGCTAGGAATGCCAATATTTTTTTTAAGCGAAACCAACCAATTATGAAATTCTTCAACAAGCTTTTCAGCACTAGAAGCTACAAGACCTACTCTTTGAGCCATAAGTGCAAAACGTTGAGTTTCTGTTTTTGCATTAAAACGCATACTATAGGGTAACATAATACCATTGGCAAGACCATGATGCATGTCGCAAACAGTAGAAAGGGCATGAGCACAAGAATGATTTACTCCCAAACCTTTTTGAAAAGCAATGGCACCCATCATAGAAGCATTTAACATTAAACCTCTATAATAAATTTGCTCTTTTAAGGCCTCTTCACTTAATTTTTCTACACCCCCTGCCTTCGCAAATTCTACACATCTTTCTAAACTTTTTGCCACCAAAGCCATCCCCTCCAAGGCTATGCCATCACAAATAGGGTGGAACCCTTTGGCCAAATAGGACTCAATGCAATGCGTTAAGGCATCCATACCTGTACTCGCTGTAACCCCTAAAGGCAATTTCAAAGTAAGCTCAGGATCTGCATATACAGCCTTAGCTAATAAGGCGGGAGAAAAAATGATTTTTTTAACATGGGTTTTGTCATCTGAAATAACAGTACTGCGTCCCACCTCACTTCCAGTACCTGAAGTTGTAGGAAGTGCCACAAAATAAGGAAGTAATTTTTCTTGTATAGGAGGGGCTGTAGGCAATCCATCCTCATAGTCAAATAAATTTCCTGAATGTGTGCCCATTAAAATAATGGCCTTTGCTACATCTATAACTGCCCCACCACCCAACGCCACAACACTATCTGTACGACTTGCTTTAAATACCTCAACCCCACCCTTAACTTGAGATTCTGTAGGATTTCCCCAAACTTCACTAAATACATTTACTTTCAAACCCTCATCTTCCAAAAGCTTTTTCATTTCAGCCACAGGAGATTGAGGCATAGAGTACATCACCCTATCCGTAATCAGTAAAATATTTTTAGCATTCAGTTCCTTTAAATTTTTTGGAAGAAGTCGTCTTGCACCCTGACCAAATAAAATTTTTGTAGGGAAAGAATACTGAATAATATTGCTAAAATCTAAAATTTGTTTGTCCATGTTTATGCCTTAGAATGTTGATTATACCTTAATGATACTTCAATTTTATAAATAGGAATTAATTCAACAATATAAAACTGGCAAAAACATCAAGTAGGCTATAGGGTAAATAGTATTCCATTATCTTTTGGATTTTTTAAAAGATATGTTATCGAGTCATCTCATTTTTAGGAGATTTTAACTTGCACTGATTTGCGGTTGAACGTCTTTTTAGGGAGGCTTCCCCCACTAAAAGGGACTTCGAGTTTTTGAAACTTTGGACTAAACTCCAAAAGAAATTATTTTAAAAATCTTAGCCTATCAAAGAAGCGTAACTATCATAGCATACAAACTTATTTTTCGTTTGACATGTACATTTAAAGAGATGTATGATGAACCTAATTATGAAATTAAGTGGCTCTAAACTTATGATTAACCTACTCCAGTCACATGGTGTTGATTTGGTTTTTGGATATCCAGGTGGGGCGATTTTACCATTTTATGATGAACTCTATCACTCTAGTATAAAACATATTTTAGTTAGGCATGAGCAAGGAGCCATACACATGGCAGAAGGCTACGCAAGGGCTACTGGCAAACCCGGTGTAGTGGTTGTAACAAGCGGACCTGGAGCGACAAATGTTGTCACAGGTCTTTGTGATGCTAAATTAGACTCTACTCCTATCATGGTAATTAGTGGGCAAGTGGCCACCTCTGTCATAGGTTCAGATGCCTTTCAAGAAGCTGACATCTATGGTATCTCTATACCTATTACAAAGTATAATGCCCTTATTAAAAGTGCAGATGATATAGCTCGTTGCTTTGAAGAGGCTTGGGTTTTATGCACCCAAGGGAGACCCGGACCAGTACTTCTTGATTTTCCTAAGGACGTACAAACACAAGAGACAGAAGTTGTAAGTGCTATTCCAAACTTGGAAAAGAGATTTTTTTATACAAAAGAAGTAAAGGGTGACATTAAAGCTTTTGCAAAAGCTATCAATGATGCAAAGCGACCCCTTTTTATGGTGGGTGGGGGTGTGATTAATGCAGGAGTCTCAAATGATGTAAAAATATTAGCCGAAAAAGCAATGGTGCCTGTTTCTTGTACTTTAATGGGGCTTGGGGGATTTCCAAGTAGCCATATTCTTTCTTTAGGCATGCTAGGTATGCACGGTACTGCATATGCAAATAAGGCAATACTGGACTGCGATTTACTAGTTTCTTTAGGAACGCGTTATGATGATAGGGTAGCGGGTGATCCTAAGGAGTTTGCTAAGCAAGCCATAAGGGCCCATATAGATATAGATTCAGCTGAACTGAATAAAAGAGTGGAGGTTCAACATCATCTACACGGCCACCTTAAACCTGTTTTAGATGCCCTAATCCCCTTAGTTGAAAAGAAAGGAAGAAGCGATTGGGTCAATCAACTTGAAGGTTACAAGCAAAAATATCCATTAAAGCATGAATATGAAATAAGTTCTGAATCTATAAAACCTCAAATTATCCTACAAGAATTGTACAAAGCAACTCAAGGGAAAGCTATTGTCTCAACAGATGTAGGACAACATCAAATGTGGGCAGCTCAATTTTATCAGTTTGATTTACCTAATCGTTGGTTGACTAGTGGTGGACTTGGGACCATGGGATATGGGTTACCTGCCGCTATTGGTGCACAATTTGCAAAACCAGAAGACCTTGTAATTTGTGTAACAGGAGATGGTTCATATCAAATGTGCATACAAGAATTAGCAACCATACGCCAATATAATTTACCTGTTAAGATTTTACTTTTAAACAATAATTTTCTTGGAATGGTACGTCAATGGCAAGAGCTCTTTTATGAAGAGAGATTTTCAGAAACAGAATGGCAATTTAATCCTAACTTTACAAAACTTGCTGAAAGCTATAGCATTCCAGCATTTAGCATTTCTAAGCCTGAAGAAATTACTAAGGGCATAGAGTTTTTATTACAAGATTCTAAAGAGCCCGCATTTCTTGAGGTAATCATACCTGCAGACGAAAAAGTATTCCCTATGATTCAAGGAGGGAAGGATCAAAAAGATATGATGCTTTTTGCCGATGTCAAAAAACTGTTAAAGAAATAGACAAGTCTCCCATTGCTTCACTCGCATAAAGAGAAATTACGAAAACCTCTTATCGAAACCATTGCTATTTAAATATTATTTTGGTATAAAAAATATCTAAATTAAAAATAATTAAAACTCAATGGAGCTCTTACCTTGAAAATTGGGATTATAGCAAAAACATATGGGAAATTCTATAACCTTATTTCAACTGATGATTTTCATACCGTATACCAAGCCACCTTACGAGGGAAATTGCGATTAGAAGATAAATCTTCAGTTGATAGGGTTTTAACACAAAAAGTATTTACGAAAGAAACTTATAAGAAACGTCATTTACTCAATGCAGGAGACAAAGTTGAGTTTATGATTCAAAATAATGCAAATGAAGCTATCATTCATAAAATACTACCTCGTTTGAATCATCTTGAAAGATCAAGTAAAGGGGTAATACACTGCTTGGGTGCTAATTTAGATTCTGCTGTCTTACTCATGTCACTTGCAAATCCTGCACCACATTACGGCTTACTAGATAGATTTTTATGTGCTGCAAAAATAGGAGAAATGGAACCTGAAGTTCTATTTACCAAAAGCGACCTTAGTAAAAATCCAAATACATATTTCCCTATTCATTTTTATTCAGATTTAGGATATAAAGTACAAAGCATCAATCTCATAAATGAAAAAAAAGAAATTCAAATTGAACCTCTAACAGAGAAATTCAAAAAAAAAAATACCCTACTCATAGGACCATCTGGGGTAGGCAAATCTACCCTTGTAAATTTGCTTTTAAATGCCCATGTTCAAAAAATCGCAGGTGTTAGTACAAACTCAGGACAAGGTAAGCATACAACCACTAATTCTACTTTGTACGTAACTAATAATCAAACCTTTATCATTGACACACCTGGCTTTCGAGAATGGGGACTAGAACATTTAAGCTTTTTAGAAATCCTTTCTGGATTTTGTGAACTTGCCCACTTAGTAAATAATTGCCAATATTCAGATTGTAAGCATGCTTCTCAAAGTAAAGGCTGTGCATTAGTACCATACCTCCAAAACTCTTATAGCTTAGACCATATAAATGACGATATTCAATGGGATAGTTCAAGTAAAATGCACCCCAGTCGTTTTCGGAGCTTGGAGAGTATTTTAAGTGAAAATGGGTATTCTACGTATATAGATTCAATATTAACTAATGTATAAAAATAAACACCATAGCTTCGCGACTATTTCTAAAACAAGAAGTACACTCCTCCCATCTAAGGTGACCTCTATAACACAGACTCACAAATACTTTTTTAGAAAACTATGCTTTTTGTTCACAACATTTCTATTTCTAACTTCTATCTTTTCTAGTACAATTAGGGCCGAATGTAAAATTCAATATAAAAATCAAAGCGTGCAAAGGCTAGACGAACAAAAATGGAAATACACAATAGATGCAAATCAACAAAACTCCAGCCCTGCCTTTATTGATGCAAACTGGCCAGAAGTTTCCATACATAAAAACTGGAAACGTATCACGCCGAAATTAGAACAAATTTCATATCGTTGCTATATTATAACTGGTAGCATAAGCCCTGAAGATAGAGCTTTGTTTTTAGGCAAATTAGAAGTAGAAAATAAAGTTTTCTTTAATGGTACACAAATAGGGGAAAGTGGAAATGCTGAAAAAAATTTATACGACACCACTACACCCATACTTTATACAATTCCGAATTCGCTTTGGCAAATAGGTCAAAACACCATCACAATATTTTTAAAGGGTAAGGCAATTCACAATCCTTCTATTTCAGAAATATCTATAGTAACAGAAACATCTATGGCTAAAAAAATGTTTCTACGAGAAATACCTACCATTCTTACTTGTGTAGCCTACTATCTTATTGCCCTTCTTATTTTACTTTTTTACTTCACATCAAATACAAAATATAATCTCTATCTCAGTTTATTTTCTATTTTTATAGGAAGCTTTTTTCTGTTAGAAACATGGTTGCGTTCGTCTCTTTTAACTTCAAGCAATCTCACTTTTTTAATTCAAAGGTTTTTATTATGCCTAAGCCCTATTTTATTTACAGAATTTTTCTTAGATTACTATAATATAAATCGAAAACGTATACATTATCTTTTATATTCTTGTAGTATTGGTGTTTTATTTTTATCATTTGTTTTTAATAAAAATTTTACAATAGGTGTTTATATTATTAGGTTAAATATTTTTTTATTTTTAGCCTATATGATTTACTTTATCAAAACTGTTTGGCTTGAAGAAAGAAAAATTTATTTTAGATACGGTGGGTATATTTTCGTAGCTGGAATTTTATTTGATATTATTGTATTCTATTTTTTCCCAGCCCTACCCTTCGCATCTCCATACTGTTTACTTATTTTTATTGGAAGTATTTTTATACAAATTCTAAAAGATATAGATTTTCTCTATAAAAAATTTGAACCTGAAAATGAAAAAAATAAACAACTAATGGAAGAAAAGAAATATAAATCTATTAAAGATATTTCATCAGAATTTCAGTATTATCTTATAGAAGCACATAAGATTCTCATGAAAGATTTGAAGGAACCTAAAAAAATTAAAAAAGAAAGCATAGGAGAAATAAAAGGTATTCTTACGGGAATAAGCACCATATTTCAGAATTACAAAATTCTTAAAAGTATAGATACAAACACTTACTTATTAAAACCTGAAACAATTAATCTATATGAGCTCATGCAGAATGTATTTAGCAAAGCATGCTTAACTAGCAAACAAAATCAAAAAAGAATTATTTTTTTCAATAAAGAGAAGGAACTAATGATCAATACAGAAGTGACCTTATTGAATCTTATTTTTTATAATATACTTCAAAATGCCCTTCTATATACGAAAGGGAAGGTGGCATGCAGTTTAGAAGTCCAAGAAAAGGAAATACTTATAAAAATAACAGATGAGGGGCCTAGTGTATCTGATAAAGTTAAAAAAAATATTTTTCATAAATTTACTAGAGGTGAAAATTTAAATGAAAACTTGCGAGGGCTAGGCTTGGGTTTATATTTAGTAAAAAAATCTATTATACTATTAGGTGGAAAATTAGATTTTCATAATCATCACGGCTCCTTCTCTGAATTTACAATTAAATTACCCATATGAAATTTTTTTTCAAAAAAACACACAGCAAATTTTTTCTAACATTTGCAGCGCTTTTGGCTTTTTATACTACACCTATTTTTTCTGAAAACACTCAATCTTTAGTAACGTATACTTGGAGATATAGTACAGAAGACAAACCAGAATTTATAAATAGAAACTATAATGACTCACAATGGCCTGTTTATAAAATAAAAACTAAACTTTTTTATTCAAAGACAAATACACTTTGGTTAAGAAGTAAAATAAATATTTCTTCTACCACGGCAAAACAAGCCTTACTCATCTCTGGAATTTGTGGGTTAGAGCAAATTTATATCAATGGAGTTCGCATTAATAAACAACAAAGTACAACTAAAGACTATAAACGTTGTAATCGTGTAGGCTTATACCCCATACCAGAAAAAATCTTTAGTTATACTGAAGATAGAAATTCAGATGGGGGAGAAACTACCTTGGCCCTACGTTTACAACGTACAGATTTGTTTAGCCATCCTACATTCAAAGCACCTATTAAAATTATAGACTTGAGTATGGCAGAAAAGTATTTTTGGAGAACAAATTTACCTAATTTCATATACTCTTTTCTTACATTTTTCATTGGTTTTGTAATTACCTTTCTTCATAGAAAGTATCATGCCGACAAAGCAGTCTTATATTTTATTCCTTATCTTTGTTTATATGCTTTCTTTAAGCTAACTCAAAATGAGGTGCTTTATCAATACATTGATTTGGGTCCCTTCTTAACCCGTTTTAATTTAGCATCCCTTGCCCTATTGCCCATGTTCTTTCATTTCTTTTATATCGTATTTTTTGATTTCAAATTCATTGAAATCAAAATCGTAAAGAAGATACAAATTCATGCAAATCATTTATCAAACATAGTATTCTCGTCTAGTTTTATTGCATCTTGTATTTTAGTAATTTCTCCAAATTTTAGTCAGAAATTTTACTTACCTTTAATTTGGACTCTTGCCCTCACCCCCCTCTATTTTATTTATATACTAATTGCCCTCAATAAATCTGGCCTCTATTTTCATAAAAGTTTATTTTTTATTATAGGTTCTGTAGGGTTTTCTTTTATAACCCTTACTAGTATATGGAACAAAGAATTTGATTTTATGCAACAAGGAAATTCTGGTTTTGGAACATTACTTCTCCATTGCTCTCTCGTATATGGTTTATTGTATAATATAGTAATAAAAAATAAAGAAATAGAAAAATATAATTCTTATTTAAATTCTGTTGATGACTTGCAAGAACGTACATTTAATTATTTTACATTTATTTTGCATAAACCTATTGAACAGCTCATGCAATTAATTGAAAATATTTACTTCCCTAAACTCTCTAAAATTAAAACCAAAACAAAACAAATAATAAAGCCTGAAGAAATTGAAAATTGCATTAATTTAATCAATACAATAGATAGTGAGCTTATAGATTTATTAGAACTCTTATCTTTAGAAGTGAGGCAAGAAATAAGTGACCTTGAAAAAATACGATTACTTGATTATTCAAAATCTTTTTTCTCTAAAAATAAAATTATTAACTCTCATATTCATATACAAGAAGATATAGAAATCAATACAAATATAAATTACTTAAATTTATGCTTATCGCACATCATGAATTTATTTACAAATGAAGGTTTTGCTAATGTTGATGTAGTTATTTTGCATCATGGGCAATCAAAAGTATCTTTTCACTTTCTTGGCTTTCATAAAAATAGTGCAAAACTTCGTGAAGTATATAAAATTTGCAGGCACATAAATCTCCTTCGTGACTCACGTTGGATCCGTTGGGGAATCATTTGTGAGTACATTCGTATTTTAGGAGGAAGGAGTGATTTGAGTAGAGTACGAGAACATTTTTTAAGAATAAGTATCAGTCTACCCCTAGACTATTTAACTCAAGAAACAAATCCTATGTGGGAGTTAACAAGTTCCATGAAAAAAACTGAACTCTTACTCAATATTATCTCACCAAAAAAACCAGAGTACAATATTTCAAAAAATCCTTCTGCGAATATAGGCCTTACTTCTCAAGAAACTCAAAAATCTGAAAAAAAAGAAATTCCAACTCCTAAAACAATGATAGATAAAGATAAAAAAAAATTTAGTTCTAACATGAGCATTAGTGAACTACTCATCTTTTTAAAAGAAAAATTTACTAAGTCTTAGTTGCTTCAATCTAATGCCTGTGTTTATTCCAGTTCTTCCATTTTTATAATACTTTCCAAGAGATGCGGATTCCCCTCCCTGTCATGCCACTCAACCACCAATGTAGGCGAGATAGACTTTACTTCAACAGTACTCCCTGTTAGCACAAAAATACCTTTATATAAGAAGGTGGGTTTCTTTAATATTTTACGATCTCCGATTTTTAATTCTTTATTTTTTTCACTCATACAAATAAATTTTTAAGGAATAGGTGAAGTAAACAATAAAATCTAAGTCCGCATATGTCAATCTTTCCTAGATTTTGTATCCAAAAAGATATTTAACTTCTGAATTTCTAAAAATAATTATTCTGTAATAATAGCATTATTTTTTTTAGATTTAAGAACATAGCTCAAATCAATATCTCGTAATTGCTCACAACCACATATATTCATCGTTTCTATTAATTCTTTTTGCATATTAGTAAACAAATACTTAATTGCAGGTTCACCACCACCAACTCCAGCTATAGCGACAGGCCTGCCCACTAGCACGGCATTAGCACCTAAGGCAAGCATCTTAAAGACATCTTGACCGGTTCTGATTCCTCCATCCACTAAAACAGGGATACGACCCTGAACAGCGTTGACAATTCCTTCTAAAACTCTAGCAGTACCAGGCATTTGATCTAAGACTCTTCCACCATGATTACTAACTACAATTGCATCCACCCCCACCTCCAATGCAGCATACGCATCTTCAATACTCATAATTCCCTTTAAAACAAAAGGTAGCTTTGTAAGATTTCGTATTTTTTCTAATTCTCCTATAGGTCGTGCAAGGGCGGATTGTTTTTTCAAAATCATAGTTTTAAAAGAAATAGCATCTATATCCATTCCCACTGCCACTAATCCAATATCTTCAGATATTTTAAAACGTTTTTTCAATTCTAAAATGTCCTCTCTAGGCTTGAAAATACCAACTCCAAACCCATCAACACTTTGCAAGGCTTGCATGATATTTAAGTATTTTTCAGGAGATGCACCATCTCCTACCCAACCCATAGTTCCATTTTCTCGACACGCTTTTAATATCATACGAGCATTTTCTTCTTCTTCTATTGCCCCATTCATATTTGTTAAACTACCTGTCATCGGTGCTGCCATAATAGGATACTCATATTTGTATCCAAACAACTCAAAACTAGTATCAACGCTACTAACAGGTTTTCTTATATAATTTGGAACAATATACAATTCGGCAAGGGCACGACTATTATCCTTAAAGCTTTCCATGTTTCCAACACCTCCCATTCCGGGAACCCCACTCGCACAATTTGCACCATCACAAGTTTTACATACCCAGCAAACCTGATCTCCAAATCTTTTTCGAGCAATTTCCTTAACAACATTCCAGTCTACACCATAACTAAGGTCTACTTCCAATTCTAAAAAACTAAGGGCAGAGCTTACACTTTCCTCTGCTTCTTCTAGGGTATTTCCTATTGCTACTACATGTCCTAGTTTATCTATATTACTAGTGGTGCTAGGCATAAGATCACCAACCTTTCGAGATACGTAAAGATATTCTATGTTGTCCTGAATTTTTATTTTTTCTAAACCATCAAGCTTTGTAATTTTCCCCGGTGGAGAGAGTATACTTCTTTCTATAGCATATATATTTTTTCTTGGAACTAAATCTAAGCTAGGATCTTCGCCTAAAGAAATTTTAATCGCTGCTTTTAGTAAATTTACTCCACTATGAAGGGGATATGTATGAGAAGACATAAATCCACCAGAAAGACGAGCAGCAATTTCTCCCACCATTACTCCTTTATTTGTTATTTTTAAGTCTCCTTTACCAGCTCCTGTATGTATTCCTAGGGCAATCATAGATTGCTTCATCACATTTTCAGCCTCTAAAATAAGCTCTTTAGGTGCTTGAGATGGCATGTTGTGTCCTACTTCTATAAAAAATGGTTCTCGTTCGATAATGCGATCAGCAATACCTGTAATTTTATAATTTTGTTCTCCATCAAAACTATTCCAAGCCAAAGCATCTACAGAAAGCTCCTTACCCTGCATATATTCTTCAATAATCATTTCTCCTGTGGGAGAATATTGTTTACTATGCTTAAAAGCAATGTTTAGGTCTTGACGTTTTTCTATTTTTATCACACCACGGGCGCCCATATTTTCTGCGGGCTTAAGCACTATGGGGAAAGTCAAATTATCCATAGCATCACGTGCTTCTTTTAAAGACCAAATAGAATAAAATTCAGGAATAGGTATTCCAAAACTACGTAATCTACGACGCATCAAAACTTTATTGCTACAAGCCTCAGCATCTATGTAACGTATTCCCGGGAGCTCAAGGGCGCTAGCAATGGCAGCAACTGCACGGCTAGCATCTGTCCCTGCGGTGATTACTCCACTTATTTTTTGATGTAAAGATATCTTGCGAGCCTCTCTAACACATCCTTCAATATCTTTCGTGCTCATAATGATTCTTTGAGATGCTAAAAGCATGCCTGGAGCATCCTTAGACATGTCAAAAACTATAGGCTCAAGAAACATATCTAAAGCTGTTCGAATTAAAGAAACTTGCAAGACACCACCACCAATAATTATGATTTTTCGTTTCATATATGAAAGTTTATTAGAATTTTTATTTGATAGAACTAGTTATAGGAATATATCGACTAATTCTAAATCTACTGAAGATATATTTTTCTCACTTGAATTTATAAATAGGTTTTTGAATATGTTTAAGTAAAAATTGAAATACTTACTTTAAAAAATACTTTAAAATAGTGATGAAAGGTATCTTAAAAACAAGATTCACTATTCATTGCTATTAAATAATAAACAACGATGAAAAGGAATAAGTGTATGAACTTTTTTTAGTTATATTTTAAAATATCAATTGGCTTAGTATTGATAACACTTCGAGTAAAAAGAAATCCCACAAGCTCTATTAAAATAAAAAATAAAAATCCTAACATAAGAAGCAAAGGTATGGGAAAATGAGTTTCTAGATCCAAAATAATTTCAAAAAAAATAAAATTTGAAATTAAAGATAAAGCAAGGCCAAGAACACAAGAAAAAATAGCTAAACAAGCATTTTCATAAAATAGAATTTTAAAGAGATCCCAAGAACTTGCTCCTATAATTTTATAAAGCATTGTTTCTCGTATTTGTAAAAAACGACTAGCATACAAAGCCCCTATAAGTATAATGATACCATTAAGAAAGGTAAAAATTGCTAAAAATTTTACAATGGAAAAAATAATTTTTGAAATAAATGTTATTTTTTCTATTACCTCACCCATATACACTATGTTAATATTAGGAAAAGTATTTACGATTTGATTTTGTAAAGAACGTGCTTGAGCTTTATTTTCCAATCTATAAGTTCCGACATGAAAATATGGAAACTTTTCCATATCCTGTGGAGACAATAGTAAAAATGTATTCGCTTCTAATCTATTCCATTGAACTTTTCTTATATTAGAAATTTTTGCTTCTATAGAAAAACCCTGTATATCAAAATTAAGCACATCCCCCACTTTTACACCCATTGTTTTTGCCCAAGTCTTTTCAACTGATAGCTCTTGTATTAAAGGATTACCCCGCCAGAATTTACCTGAAATGATTTTTTCTGTAGAAAGTATTCTATCTCTAAAACCTAAATAAAGTTCATTCGTAAGTAATCTATCAGACATTTCTTGTTGAGTATAATTTTTTTCTAATTTTATTTTCAAAATATCAATGTTGTTTATTTTTTTTAAACGTCCCATCATCATTGAAGTTATTTGTATATTTTTTGCAGAAAATTCATTTAAGATTTTTTCTAACGTGGGGTATTGTTTTTTTTGAATATCAAAAATAAAATAATTCGGATAACTCTCTTTTTCATTTATATTAAGTTCTTTTTCAAAACTTTTTTGAAAAAGAAAAACACTAGAGAGTAAAAAAAAACTCAAGCCTATAGTCGTCACAATTAAATTTGTTTGATTCAATGGACGTGCTAAATTAGCTATTCCTTGACGTAAGTGAAAGTTAGAAATTTTATTTTTAATTCTCAAAACGAATTTTTTCAATGCAGATGAACAAAACCATAATGCAACTAATACAAAAAGCAAGAGACACATAAAACTTAGATTATTTTTCCAAGTATAAAACTTTATTCCCATCATGGATAAACTCAAAGTCAATAATATAAAAATCATAAGTGTTATTATTATTCTAAATAACTCTTTTCTCGACATTAACACTTTTTCAGAAGTTATATTTTTTCGTAAGATACTTAAAATAGAAATTTTTTGCACTTTATAAACAGGCCAAAAAACAAAAATTATACAACTAGTCACCCCAGTCAGAATAGAAGAAAGTACTCCTAAAAAAGAAATTTTTATCTCTAGTTGAAAAGGAAATAGTTCTTTTATTTTTGAAAAATAAGAAAAATAATTCACGCTTGAAATCACTAGCCCACCCAAGAGTGCACCAAGCAGACTAGCGAAAAATCCTACAAAAAAAGCTAAAAGTAAATATATCGTGAATACTTCCTTAGAAGTAAGCCCCATTGTCCTGTACAAAGCAGAATTCAATATACGTCCCTGCATGAAAGCATGTATACTAACCCCTACACCAACACTACTTAGAAGCAAAATAATTAATGCCAAAATATTCATAAACGCTGATAAGCGATTCAAAAAATTTTGTAATCCGCCATTGCTTTCTAGATAAGTACGTATTTGTATTTTTTCAACACGTGCTTCTTCATAATATTTTTCTTTCCAAGAATGTATATCAAACCCAGAGGGTGACTTGTAAAAACGTTTATATTGTATACGACTAGCCGTATTTAGAAAACCTGTGCTATATAAATATTTTTTATGCACATATATATTGGGGGCAATGCTTCTAAGATGATTTGTTATACTTTCTTTTTTTACCACCCCTGAAACAATAAATTCTTTTTTACCCAAATACACTTTTTCTCCTATCTTTAAATTTAAATTACTTAAAACTTCAGGAGCAAGTAATATGAAAGATTTCTCTCCATTCAACATTGCATTCCAAGCTTTCTTTGGTTCTGTTTCTACCTTTCCATAAAAAGGAAAAAATTTATCATATGCTTTAACGCTAACTAGTTGACTTTCTTCTTGATTATCTATTATATTTTCCGAATTTCTTTTATTAATCATAGAATAAAAAGAAACCATTTCCACAGGGCCTACAACACCCTTGATAGAAGCTAAAGCTTTTTCTAGTCTTTTAGAAACCCTCTTGTCAAAAGGAAAATTTGAATCTAGGGAAAAATCTGCTCCCATTAATTCTTTTGCTTGATTATAGATACTGCTTTCAAAATTAAAAATAAGTATTTTAACTGACGTAAGTGTTGCGACACCCAACATGAGTGAAAAAATTGCAAAAGCAAGTTTCTTGCGAGAATTGCGCGACTCGATAAAAGAAAGCTTAATAATTAAAAAAAATTTATTCTTCAAAAAAATAACCTTTAGTCTTTTATATTCATATAAAGTATATTAACTACCCTATTTTCTTTTTCAACTCATCCCAATTCGGTTTATAGATTTCATCTATAAAATGACTTCTCAAACTCCCAGGGCCACTTACTTTTTCTGCTACATTTTGACCTATAAGACTATAAAATACTATTGCTAAACAGCTAGCTTTGTAATGATCTTTCATAACGCCACAAAATGCCGCTACCACAGCTGTAAGAACGCAACCCATTCCCGTCACTAAAGTCATCATCTCTGAACCATATTCAAATTTTTCGTAACTAGTTTCATTTGCAATAAAATCATTTTTACCACTAACAAGAATTGTTGTTTTATATTTTTTGGATAATTTTAAAGCAGAGTTTATCGCGCTTTCTGACGAATCCGAACTTTCTACACCCTTGCTATTTTTTCTTTCTTTAGAAAAGGCATCATGCAATCCAATGATTTCACTTGCATTCCCACGTATAACACTAGCTCCTTGAATCAATTCTTTTGCCACCCTAGTCCTAATCTTACTTGCACCCACCCCCACAGGATCAACTACAAAAGGAATATGGTATTTTAATGAGTTCTTTCGAGATAATTTTGCTAATGTAATAAATTTTTTATCTAATGTACCTATATTGATATTTACTGCTGAACTGATGCGAACTAATTCTTCTATCTCTCTCACTTCTTGAGACATTATAGGAGCTGCACCAAGCGCCAATAAGACATTTGCCATAAAATCCATAGTAACAAAATTTGTTATGTTTAAAATAAGAGGTTTTTTTGTTTTTATTTCGTTAAAGTTTTCCTTTATTTCTTCAAAAATTTTTTCTTTTTTCATTTTATCTAAATTCTCATTTAATTAAACTTTCATCAATTATCTTTCTCATTTTCTCTGCCATGGATTTTGGATCATTTGCTTTATGTAATGCGGAAATAATCGCCACCCCAGCTACTTTTGCATTCATAACTTCTTTTAAATTAAGAAGATTAATTCCACCAATAGCCGTCATTTTAAAATTAGATTTTTTAACTAAATTTGCGAGCTCTTGCGTACCCCAAATTTTTTTTAAATCTATTTTTGTTTCACTTGGGAAAACAGAGCTAGCCGTAACATAACTCAAACCTTTGATTTTATTTACCCTATCTAAATCTTCATAACTTTCTATTGACACACCCACTATTTTTTTAGATCCCAAATATTTACAAACTTCATTTGGGTTTCCATCTTTATTCCCTAAATGAACTCCATCCGCATCCACTTCCTTAGCTATTTGAGGGTAATCGTTTATGATCAAAGGTACATTCCAAGGCTTTAAAAAATCTTTCATTTCTTTTGCATGAACTTTAATTTCTTTCATGCTTTTATTTTTCTCCCTTAGCTGAATAAGACTTACACCGCCTTTAATTACTTTTTCTAAAAAAGAAAAATATTCATCTTTTAAAGTAGTCTCTATATTAGTAATTAAACAAAGCTCTAACATAGAGAGATGCCATCATTTAAGCTAACACTGTTTAATAATAAGTTATAAGCAGATATCACATCTCTCACATCTTTATTTGTATTTTTACGCAAATCAGGATGGGATTGTTTAAGACATTCACAATATCTTTTTCTAAGTATTTCTTTTGTGAGTTTTTGCTTTTCATTTTGTAAACTCAAAACTTTAATTGCTTCGAATATTTCTCTTGGTAAATTGTTTCTACTTCTTTTATCTACATTGTAAGCATACTCCCTATAATGCTTTTCTGAAGAAGGGGACTCTATGAGCTCCCATTCTATTGCTTTTAGGCGTAGTTTTTCTTTAAACTTTGAAAAAAATAACTCTTCAAAATAACTTTGATGACCAAACTGCAATGAAACAAATTCTGAAATAAGACGAACACTATGCGGATTTTTTTCCATCTCCGTTTTGGTAAAATAATAATGACTAAAGCTTTTAACAAAATCTTGGAGTTCAAAAATATTTTTACAATAAAAATCAAAAGCATCTTCTTCTTTTTTACATCCAGAAAGAGAAACCTCAAGTAAATCTTTATCAATCTCATGTGTGTTAAAAAAATGATTGGCAAAACTATGAAAGTATTCAAGGCAGATTGCACCTTGCTCTGCATTTAAGTAAAAACCTTTCCTATAAAAAAGAGGCTCAGCACTTTCATAACCAAGCTCTTGTAAAAATTGCACTAATTCAAAAATATTTTCAGGTCCAAAACTATCATTTAATCCATCTCCATAATCTGAATTTTCATATTGATTTTTGTAGCAAAATTTAACAAACTCTGTTCTATCGATTCCCAATTCATCAAAAATAAATTCTGATGAACACTCCCATGCATCTGAAATTCTACTTTCTTCTATTTCTCGAAGTATTGTTAATAAGACTCTGCTCTTCTCTTTTTTAATTTTTTCTAAATTTTTACTTTCTTTCATATGAATATCAAGGGTTTAAGAATAAAGCCTATATTTATATTTAATATTATTGTATAAAGTGACGCATGTGTTCATTATTAGATTCATTTGATTGCATTCTAACTTTTTATAAATAAACTATATTCTATCACTTCAAGCAAACCTGTTATATTTATTTTTTTCAATGCCGAAATACAAACACTATTTTTTTGAATTTCTAGAACTTTACTAGTTTCTTCATTGATTTGATCACATTTGTTAAAAACTTTTATAATAGGTATATGCTCTAACTTTAATTCTTCAAGAATTGTTTCTACAGCATTGATTTTTTGAGTCATGTTTACATCACTCGCATCAATACAATGAAGCAATAAATTCGCATCTTCTAGTTCTTCCAAAGTAGCGGTAAATGCTCTTTTTAATTCAGGTGGTAAATCATGTATAAAACCTACAGTGTCAGACAAAACAACTTCTCGTTCTTTAGGAAATCGAAGTCTTCGAGTGGTGGGTTCTAGAGTTGCAAATAATTTATTCTCTACAAGCACCTCGGAATTTGTTAATATATTTAGCAAAGTAGATTTACCTGCATTTGTATAGCCTACTATGGAAATGATGGGGATAATATTTTTACGATTAGAACGAGTCAGTAAACGTCTCTTAGATATTTCTTTTAATTCTTTTTCTAAACGTATAATACGATCATTGACTCGTCTACGCCCTATTTCTAGTTTTGTTTCTCCTGGGCCCCTACCACCTATACCCCCTGTTAATCTCGACATATTATCATCACGCTCACTTAAACGCCCTTTCAAATAACGTAATTGTGCAAGCTCAACTTGTAATTTACCGTCTCGACTTTTTGCATTTCTTGCAAAAATATCTAGTATCAATTGAGTTCTATCAATAATTTTTAATTCGCAAAGTTCAGATAATCGCTTTGCTTGGGCAGGACTCAATTCCAAATCAAAAAGTATCATTTCTGCCTGCATTTGAATAGCCGAAATTGCTAAATCTTTCACTTTACCTGAACCTATAACAGACAATGGGTCTAGTTCTTTTCTTTTTTGAATCATCACATCTACAACTTCTACATTAGCGGTATCGCAAAGTTCTCTTAATTCTTGAATGGAATATTCGATGCTTTTCTTTTTTAATTTTTGAGGCGTATAAACCCCCACCACCATTGTTCTTGTTTTTCCCTTTACTTTTTGAATCTTTAATTCATCTTGATTAAAAATGTCTTCAATATAATTTATAGTTTCAAAAAAGTTTTCTGGTACCGAGTTAGGCTTGTAAGCTGGTTCAAGATGTACCCCAGTTGAAGATGCGGGCAAAATATATGCACTATAGTACAAGTTTGGTATACCTAATTTATTGATAGTAATAGCAGTAATATAATCTAATCTAAGAAGGGTTAAATCATAAAGATCCTCCTTGCTCAAAGGTTCATCTTTTAAGTGAGTATGGACAAGGCGAATACCCCTCAACCGAGATGTTCTACTACGATCTAAAAGAGGTATTTGTATGCCATGCTTATCACCAACAATAACATTTTCAATAGTTCCATTTCGACTTATAAGCAAACCTATTTGTCTATTTATTTCAAAAGATAGTTTTGTAAGCGAAGTAGCAATTTCCAAAGAAATGACTATATTTTCTTTAATTCGTTTTTGAGTGAGCTTTTTTAACTGCTTAATTTGAGCAGATTTTAGACCAACAATATTTCCTGTAATTTGAGAAATAAAAACTCCTACTTAGCTAATTTTTACTTATTATTCTGTAGCCTTAGCGTCTTTTATTATAGATTTATTTTTTGAAGAAAGATAATAAACAATTTCCCATATTTGTTTATCACTATAGCCACTTCCACCACGAGGGGCCATTACTTGTTTTGTAACTGATTCAGAGGCACTCACGCCATTCATAATTAATTTTCCTATTTTCTCTTCATTGCTATAATGCAACCAAGTGCCATCACTTAAATCTACACCCGTAAGCCCTACTTTATATTGACCATAGGTACCATGGCAAGCTACACAAACCTTTGAAAAATTTTGCTCCCCATTTTTTATAGCTTCAGGAGATCTTTTAGGCACTATAGATATTTTAGCCGTTGCATATAAACTCGCCTTACCATCAGTAGCACTCATTTGAGTAGAGTTAGCCAAACGATAAGGAAACTCATTTTTATTTTTCAAAAATCCTTGTTCAAAAATAGTTACTAGTACCCCCACCACCATACTAGCATAAAAGAAAAATAAAATCCAACTAGGGGTGCCTTTGTTTTCTTTGTGCATAAAATTATATTAATTAACTCTCTAAAAAATTTTAATCTTTACGATAATATTTGCCAGAAAATTGCATCTGCTTTTTCCCACGACTTAAAAGATAACCTACAAGTAAATCTCCCTTTGTTAATGAATCATCTTCTGCTTGAAAGGCACTTCTTTGGTAAGTTGAAGAAAAGGGTATACGCATATTTAATAACCATCTTACCTTCCAAGTTTGCTCTCTAGGATTAAAATCATTTTCTTGAACAAATAGATGCAAATAAGGATGCAAAAATCCCTTCACAGTGTTTTTATCATTACTCATAAGCAAGGCTCGTAAACTTGATTCATCAAATCTAGTAGCAACCCTTGAAAGATCTGGACCTATTCGTCTCGAACCACGAAGATAGGGGGTTTCAAAATAATACTCGAGTGGACCCACTTCAGGAAAATAACCAATCTTTTCTTGATCTGTAAATCGCTTTAACTCCCAGTCGAAGGGCCTTAAATTCTGAGTATGGCAATATTGACAACCTTCTCGTTGATAAATCATTTGTCCTTGCATAGCTAAACTTGTATCAGGTTGAAGCAAGGCTAAGGCACCATGAGTTTTGGCCTCTGTTGAGCTAAGAACTGAATAAATAAGAATACCCCAAAGCAAAACTTGACTTACAAGAACAAGGAAAAGTAGCTTTAAGGGACTTTCTAAACAAGATTGCAAGTAATTTGTAAAATTTTTCATAATAGAAAACTAGTGATACGCTTCCTCTTTTTTATAGCCTAAAGTAGCTTCCTTATCTTCTATATCAGGTAAACTATATTCTTTGCTACTTATAAAACAACTACGTAAAATCATTTCTAAACTCACAATAAGGGTTCCAAGAAAAAAACAAAGTCGAGCAAAAAAAACTAAGCCTTTAAGACTTACTAAATAACGTAAAAGTGGAGCTCCTTTCTCTATGAGAGACGTTGCCCAATATACTTCCTCCCAAGTCTTATATTTTAAATACTGATGCCCTACTTCAAAAGCACTTAATTTAAAGTACTCTGCAAGGGTAACACTTATTGAAGATATAAAATATAAAACACTACCTAAAATCCAAAAAAAGGCAAACATACCTAAATTTAATTTTTTTCCTAAAACAGTTTGATAGAGAAAAGCACCCAAAGCCAAAATCAACATCAGAGCATAACCATCAAGATTTTGACTCAACTCTTTAGGATTAAAGGCACTGAAACCAAAGACAGATGAAAAATAAGTAAAGGAAAAAAGTATTCTAAATACTGTGTATACACTCATAAAGAAAACTCCTAACCTTATCGTAAGGGTAAGGGCATCTGAAAAAAAAACTTTATGCGAAAACTTTAAAGTATATTTCACATTTAAAATTCCCGATAGAACCGCTAGATTTAATGAAATACTAGTAAATATCCCTATGTTTCTCAATAGAATAGGGGCACCTGTAAAAAGCAAGGAAGCACCCACAGATAGGGGTGTAAGTATAAGTAACGCACCTACTAAAAAAACAGGAATACTCTGACTGTACAACTCAACTTTATAGTACAAGGGATAAAAATAATAGAGCAAAGAAAGCAAACCTAAAATAACAACAAAATATAATAGGCCATTTGTGTACAATATTTGCATACTTAAATCACGTAAGCCTGTAAAAGGAAAAACAGAAGTAGCTATTCCCGTTGGAAAGCTAAAGTTACCTAAAAAAAACACCAAAGCCCCCGCAATGGAAGAAAGGAGCATCAAACCCACTACCACATCTTGAATCTTTTTTTTAGAAAGCACTTGGGCTACTGAAAAGACTATAGGAAAACCTATAAGGCCTAAGTATAAAAAATGATCAGCCAACCAAAAACCCTCGCCCATTTCACGACCCTTATTATATCCTAAAAAGATTGAAGCGATTGAGAGAAGGATACCAAAATGATGTGACTTAGTAAAAGCAAAGGCTGCAATGGAAAACGGTGCACTCATATTCATTTTAGTGGAAGCAATATAGTAAAAACCTGCCACCAGTACCCCAAAAAAAGCACCAAAAAAAATACAATTTAAAGCTACTGGTTTCAAATAACCATAATGCAAATAAAAAGGATGAGAAAGGGGCAAGAAAAATTGCGTTTCAGAAAAAAGTGAAAAGGCGAGACCTAAGCAAGCCCAAAAAAATGCCATAGAGATATTTACCTTAATGGTAAAACGAATGTCAGATATTTTTACAAAAATATTTTTATATAAAGCAAGCATACAATTAAAACCTTACTTGAATTGCTTAGGTAGCAACTCCTCCAATTCAGGAGATTTAGACCGTTTATCTATAGGTGTATAACCCATTTCCCAGCGACGAGTTTTTGCATAAACTTTCTCCACCTCGTCTCTCATAGAACTAATCGCTAAGGCCCTTATTTTTTTATCATCTGAATTTTCTGGATCAGGAGATAAGGAATATAAATAATAAGCCATAGCCCAACGGCCTCTATCCGTATAATTTTGATAAGCATGTTCTTTAAATTTTTCTGTACCCATTGTAATAGTTTTAAAGTAATCTAGGGGTGTTACTTTAGGAAGCAAGGCCCTAGTTAAATCAGGCACCAAAAAGCCTTTCTCGTCTTGCAAAGATTTGGAGTCGGGGCCATCTCCTTTATAGGAAACTCCATGACAACGGGCACAACCCGCCTCACTGTAATAAACACTTCCATCAATCAATACTTTTTGGTCTAAAGCATAGACAGGAAGAGGTTTCTCTTTATTACAAAACATCAAACTGAAAAAAATAACAACAAACAAATGATAACTTATAAAAAGTCTAAGACAACTTGCTACCGGAGTAAATGTCTGATGATTTCCAAAAAAGATTTGAACGGTTTTCATAAAAATTACAAAGGCAATTATTGATGATAATGCAAACAAGCCTCCATACGAGGATCTTTTAAAGGAATTAAAGATACCTTTTCTAAACGACTTGCAATTACAAATATAAAAGAACCTATTACAAAGGCAAGGCTTCCCAATTCCTGCCAAGAGAGTAGCACAAATTGACCCTCCGCTAAGGTGGGATATGATATCCAATACATATCCCAAACTTGCCCTATTAAAATAAATACAGCTACAATGGCTAAATAATTAAAAGAACGCTTTTTTTCTCTCTTAAGTAAGAGAAAAAAAGGAAATACAAATCGCATCATAACAAGGCTAAAAGATACATAATACCAATTTCCAGCATTACGTACTTTGAAAAAAATTGTCTCTTCGGGTATTGCAGCATACCAAATTAAAACAAACTGACTTAGGGCCATATAGGTCCAAAAAATAGTATGCCCAAACATAAATTTTCCTAGGTTGTGCAAATGATTTTCGTTAAAGGAATCTCCGTAGTACCCATTTCTTTTTAGATACCAAACACATATAACTAAGAAAGAATACAAAGAAAGGGCCAAACCTGCAAAAATATAAATAGCCCAAAGAGTAGAAAACCAATGAGGCTCTAAACTCATAGACAAATCCCAAGAATTTAGTGAATACGTAATGCCAAAAACAACAATAAAGCCTGCTGACAGCCTAGATAACTTTCTACTCAATGTAACATCGCCTGTTTGATCTTGTTTCAAAGAATGTTTTAAAAAAAGCCAACCAAAAAAACTCCAAAGAGCCACCCAAATAAAATTACGAGAAATGAAAAAAGGAAGATTTAACCAACCCGATTTCCATAAAAGTAATTTATCTGTTTTAGGAGCACCTACCCAATGATGATACACATCCCCTGCTCCGAAAAAAATCACCGACATAAGCAAAAACAAAAAGGGCAAGTACCAAAAAAACTGCTCAGGCAAGCGACGTAAGCTTATACTCCACTCTGCCCCACTAAGATGTTGTAAACCCACAAAAAAGACCCCGCCCAAACAAATAGGAAGCACAAACAATAAAGACAATAAAAGAGAAAGGTAAAGACGATGATAAGGCTTGGCATGCTCAACATGATGAGCTTCGCCCGCCACGCTTTCTAAAGAAGGTGCGTGCCAAGGAAAGGCCAATTGAAGAAGAATAGACAAAAGACCTAATGACATAAGGATCAAACAAAATTTTTTCAATTTCGGACTAAAACGAAATTGTATTTGAGATCCTGTGGGAAGAGTTAATTCTTTATGTTCCATAATCAAGGCCCCTTTAAAAACTTTATTCTTTTATCTCCTTTCTATTCTGCAAAAGACGAAGATAATTTATTATTGCCCACCTGTCTTCGGGTAAAATTTGCGAGGCAAAGGAATACATGCGACCACGACCCATAGTTATGATATGATAGACTTCACCATCACTCCAACCTTTAATTTTCGTACTAACAACACTAGGCACAGCTGATAGACGAGGTGTAATCGCACCATCACCAAGACCAGTAAAACCGTGACAAGGTGAACAAAAGGTATTGTACTCTTTGCGACCTCTCTTATAATTTAGCAGAGTTTTGGGATAATTATTTTTCAGTAAGCTCTTTGCAGAATCAAAATCTGTCGCACCTAAAGTATAGGGCTCGTAGTTGCGAGGAACTGTGCCCTCAGGAGGAACTCTTAGAGAAGAACCCGACCCACCCCAAGAAGACAAGGCATCCATACCTTTTTGCCAATCGCCATCTTTTACATTTTTTAAAGTAGTATAATCTTCTTCCTGTGATTTTACACTAATTTGCTTATGCATATCTAAAAAATAATGTAAACCTGAAAGATTTTCATTATAATTACAGGAAATCGTAAACAGTAAAAAAAAGAAAGGCAGGAATAAAAGATAATCAAAACGAAAAATCGACCTACTCAAATGAAAGGGATACAAATTACTATCTTTATTTTGCACAAACATCTGTAAAAATTTTATATCAACCTTCAAAAACTTTAGTCTCATCCTTGCTCGCTAAAGATATATCCTTAGCACCTAATTCTTTCATAAACTCAAGAACCTTAGCCTCCGAATAATTTTTTGAATCGGAAGGTATCCAAAGACAAAATTTATTATCTGTAATAGAAGGATGCAAGACTCTTCTAAATGGGCTATATAAACGAGAAAGCACTATAAGCCCAATCACTGTAGAATGCCCACCTATCAAAACAGTAAGTTCAAATAATATAGGTATCATAGGGGGCCAGCTAAAGGTAGGTTTACCTCCTATATTTAACGGATAAGAGCGTATATTAGGAAAAACATCAAAGTATGAAAAAACTGGGGGTAATATCTGCTCATGAACCAAAGTTTGCAGACAAAAAGAAACAAGAAAGCCTGTTAATCCTAGCCAAAATGTTATATAAGGAATCCTAGAACGCTTTAGGCCCATGTCAAATTCTAAACCATGCACAGGAAAAGGAGTTAGGCAATCAAAATTAGTATACCCTCTTTGATGAGAAAGTTTTGCTGCCTTCGATATTTGTTCAGGGGTGTCAAAAAGTCCAAAAATTCCCGAATGAGTCTCTCTATAATGATAACCAAAAAGCTTGTCTACCCCCTTCCAAAAAAAAGCTTGTTGAGCTTCAAAAAAACGATCCAAAAAAACTTCAACTTTACTCCAAAAAATATTCCAATTTTTGTGCATACTTTTGCCAAATAGTAAAACCTTTAATTTTTAGACAAATGGTTTTTATTTATTTAACCTAATCCATTTATCATAAATACATACAACAAGCCCCTTATTGCTTTGATTAATGCAAAAAAGATTCTATATTATTGGCCACCCTTTAGCTTCACAATATTTGGGGCTGTTAGAGACTTTGGTTTACCAATACTATTTTGAGAACCTCCCGGGCTTTCTTGCGAAAGGCGAGAGGAATTATTTACAGCATTCCCAGAACCTTGACCTTCAGAAACTTTATTTTTTGCCTCTAATTGAGACCTTTCTTGAGGAGTGAGCTTTTTGATTCTTTCATACTCCTTAAAAAATTGCTTATATCTATCTACCTGTATCTGAAGCTCAGATTTTTTTTGCGAAGTAAGCTTTGCATCCTTCTGTTGTGCTTCTAATTGCCTTAACTCTTTTTGCAAATTAATAACCTGCTCAGGAGTAGCCGTAAGTGCAGTTATACCCTTTTGAGGATTTTTCATTGCTGTTTGTAATTCTAAGTCATATTGAGCCCTTTGACTAGGGGAAATCTTTTTAAGTGAAACCTCTGTTTCATCTATGGCTCTTTTATTTTGTGTAAACTCTGCCTTAATCTTCTCTTTTTCAGAAGATGGAAGGGAGCTCTGCTTCAAACGGGTCTCTAGTTTTACTTGTTGGCTTTTTAAAAATGCTAATTGTTGAGGTGCCATGATTTGCACTTGGCCTGCCTGCAATTGCGTCAAGGCTTGTCGCAATTGGGTTTGATATTGATTCCTATCATCAGGAGAGATTTTAAGTAGAAGGCTCTCTTGCTTATCTAAAAGACTCTTATTTTTTTCAAACTCTGCCTGAATTTGTTTTTTTTGCGAGGCTAAAATCTTTCTCTCCTTTAACTGACTTTCAAGGTCTTCTTGCCTTTTTTGCAATTGAGCCATTTCTTGGGGAGAAATAATCCTAACCTTCTTAGGATCTTCGCCTTCTTTTTGAGCTTGAGCACTTTCTGAAATTTGAGGGGCTTGAACAAGCTTGTATGCTTGGTATTTACTTCGTTTCACTTCAGCCTGAATCAAATACTCTATAAATGCACTACTTAATTCTTTGTCATTTTTCATTTTATAGCTTACTTTTTGAGTACTTTTAACTTCTTCTTTCAGCTTAGCAGAGATTAAATTTAATTTTGTAATTTCAACAAAAACCATATGAGGCCCTGATTGAAATGGCCCTATGAGTTTATTTGTAGAACTTTTATTGATGTTATTTAAAAAATCTTTTTGCATCAAATTTAAATTAATATTAGCCACTCTTACACTATTTAATTGAGATAGTTTGACCCCATTTAAGTTATATATTTTCAATCCCGTAAGTTTCGCTATGTCATCTAAAGTCTGCTTTTTACCTCGATTCGTCATCATACGAGACTTATCGCTTAACGAGTTTTTAGATGGAGTAGTAGGTATTGATGAAATGCTACTTGCAGAAAGAGATGTTTTCAAGCTAAGCTTTGTACCAGGATTTTGAGAGGAAATAGGTATATTGTTACTACTTAGCAGACTATTGGTAGTTTTAGAAATCGAGCTTGCATCAGACCTACCCAATCTAGACTTTACTACACTTACTTCTTGTTGAGCCTTGTTTCCCTTCAGATAGTCTATAATCCTCTTTTTTTCTGAAACTGAAGGGGTTCCTTCTTTCTCCGTAGCAGAAGTCGTCTTTTTTTGACTTCTGTAAAATTCTATAACTTCCGCATCTGAAACCTGTATATTATCTTTTATCTGATTATATAGCAAACTATCATTATAATAAACAATACGCATGTTTAAAGTAGTTTTGCTTGTTGCTTCTATCCATTTTTGCTTACTCTCAATTTCGGGCATATAATTAGCCAACACATTGTAAGAAGACTGGGCTTCTTTTTGAAGTGCCCTTATTTTTAAAGGAATACTACTTAAATTATAACGATAAATTTCTTCAGGAGCCAGACGATCCTCCTGAACTAACCTACTCTGATCCTTAGAGCTCTCCAAGGCTGCTTCCCATAATTCTCTTTTTATGTTATCATATCCTTCTTCAAAACCTATCATTCTCCCAATTTTGGCCAAGGAATAGGTTTGCTGAACACGAGAATTAAGGCACTGATCCATCAAATAGTTATTACGCTCTTTAAGAAATTGAGGATTTTCCTTGTAGGGAGATGTGTCTATAACTTGACCTTGCTCATCTAAAAGTCCATTCTTATCTTCATAATCAATGCGATCTTTTAACCATTCCCTACAGCCCTCATCAAAATACGCCCTATCTCGAAAATAAATTTTTTCACCATCAAACTTTGCCGCCACATCACCCCCTCGAAGAGTATTTGTAATTTCATCTATAGGTTCTTTTGTAAAAAGAAGCCCCATCATAACAATAAGAATCAAAACAATAAGAACCGCACCCACTTTTCTAATTAAACCATATAAATCGCCCATGTTTACACAAAGTCTAAAGCAACATGAGCATGTCAAAATAAATTACTTAGGTCTGTATCAATTTTATTCAAACTTAAAAAAATTTTAACATGTAAAACTTTTTTTAGAAATAGATGCGTCATTTCAATAAATAATTGATTTTAATAAACATGCTTCCATTGATTATAGTTTTAGCCTGCAAGAGAAGGCAACAAACAAGGAATCTCTTACTCTGAATGTGCATGCCCGATTTATCTTTATTGAGTAAAGAGGATTTATTTATACAGCCACAAATTAGCGATACAATCTCTTCTTGTAACGCCGGTTTTTATAAAACACTATCTACAACCCAAATCAAGAGAGTAAGAGGGATGAAATAAAAAAATAAAAACTCACTCACTCACTCACTCACTCACTCACTCACTCACTCACTCACTCCCGGCAGTCTTTCCTATATTCATTATCCCTAAGCTAATACTATTTAATGAATTTATTTAAAATTGTTTTCAGACCTTGCATTAAAATAATAGCAAGTTTAGAAATATCACTAAGACCAAATATTACGATAGCAATAAGTAGGTAGATAAAGGGATATTCGCTTATGTGTTTGTTTACTAAAAGCAAAACATTGACGCCCGCTAAAGTCACTAAAATTGCTATTTTTATCCAATTTGTTAGATGAATATGTGAAATATCCTTAGTCCATATCTCAACTTGCTTTTCATGAATGGATATAAAACTCATATCACGTTCATGCTGTTTATTAAGTTGATCTTTGAAAAGTTCTATAATTTGCGGTGGTGGTGGTGCGGGTAATTGAAAAAAAGTTTCTTGAGGTAATGAAGGCTGATTCGGATTAAAATTTGGTCTATAACGTTTTGTCATACCTTATAACTTGAACGTATTCCTAGTGCCTTAGTGAATGAAATGTCTGCGACTTCTATAAAGCACAAAAGACCCCTTCTTACAAATAAAGTCTTCTATAATAATTCAGCTATTTGTACCGCATTCAGTGCAGCCCCTTTTAAAATCTGATCACCACAACACCAAAGCTCAAGGCTATGATTTTTCATTTTTTCAGAAAACATGGATGTACGTAATCGCCCTACCCAAATATCATCTTCACCCGAAACCTCTAGCGGCATAGGGAAATAATTATTTTTACGATCATCTACCACCTTTACTCCTTTAAATTTCTCAAGCACTTTTTTACATTCATCAAGGTTTACTTCGTTTTTTAATTCAAGATAAATCGACTCTGCGTGTGCTCTAAAAGTAGAAATTCGTATACAAGTAGGATGTATGGGAATGGCATCTTCATTCAAAATTTTATGCGCTTCTTTAACCATTTTTATTTCTTCTTCGTTGTAGCCCGTCTCTATATCTATATTTGAATTATGACTAAAGGCATTAAAGGCGAGGGGGTATTTAAGAACTTGAGGGGCGGGCATTCTCCCTGTTTCCAAAAAACTTTTGGCATGACTTTCTAATTCAAGCATAGCTGACTGCCCTGCCCCCGAGGCGGCTTGATAAGTAGACACAATTATTTTTTGAATGGGATTCATTCTATGAATGGGATACACCGCCATCAATAAAATAATTGTACTACAATTAGGATTTGCAATGATATTCTTGTGATTCTTTAGAGCCTCGGGATTAATTTCAGGAATCACAAGGGGGACCTCTGAACTCATCCTAAAGGCAGAGGAATTATCAATAACAATAGCACCCGAACTAGCGGCGAGAGGAGCATATTTTAAAGAATTACCACCACCAGCACTAAAAAAGGCTATGTCATATTTATTTTTTGAAAAACTATCTTCTTTGAGCTCTTCAACAATGTACTCTTTTTTTTTGAAAATTTGTTTTTTACCTACACTACGATGACTAGCCAACAAGGAGAGGGTATTCACAGGAAAATTTCTTTTCTCTAATACTTTAAGTAGCTCTACTCCTACTGCCCCCGTGGAACCCACTATCACTATATTATATTTTTTAGACATGATTTTAAAATTATGAAAAAGAATAGTGCTCTCTTTGCTTTTTTAGACAGAAAAGGCAAGTGAAATTATATTTCTTTAAAAATAAAACTACGCAAGCAATTATTTTTTTAAATATGACTTATATATAAAATATAAAAAGAAATACTTTTTAAAATAAAAACAATCCTCCTACCTGATACGTAATGAAGGCAAACACATACGCCAAACTAGTCATATAAACAAAAACAAAGATTGGCCATTTCCAAGCACCAAGCTCTTTACGTATAACAACCAGTGTTCCCATACATTGACTACACAAAGCAAAAAATATCATAAGACTAAGGGCAACTATAGGCGTATATACAGGTTTTCCATTAGGGTATTTTTCATTACGTAAGCGAGCTCGCAAATGAGAGTCATCCTGTGCTGTTTTTTCGATATTATAGATAACTCCAAGAGAAGTAATTAACACCTCTCGTGCAGGAAAGGCACTCAATACAGCTATCGTAATTTTCCAATCAAAGCCAAGGGGGGCAAAGAATGGCGCCAAAGCTTTACCTATCTTTCCTAAATAGCTTTTTTCAAGAGTGCTACTTTCATTTGAAACAGGATTACGAGAATCATAGGCATGAAGTTCGCTTATGAAGTAATCTTTTTGAGAAGATTTCAGCAAATTCTCCTGAATGAGATTAGAAGAATGATTTGGAGATTTTGGGAAACTTGCCAAAGCCCATATGATTATAGAAAATAAAAGTATCACACCACCAGCACTACCGATAAATCTTTTGACAGCATTGGAAACACGTCTATATACATTATAGCTTAGGGGCTTGCGAAGAGGCGGAAATTCCATGAAAAATGGATCGGGGATATTTTTTTTTAAACTCCCCTTATGAAAAATCCAAACCAATGGTAACGCCACTAGCACACCTATAATATGCATAAAAAACAAACTAAAAGTAGCCCAAGCAGGTCCAAAATACGGCTCAATCAAGGCACCAATAAACAAAAGATAAATAGGCAGGCGAGCAGAACACGACATCAAGGGGGCAATGAGAATTGTACTTAAACGAGCTTTGCCCTCAGGCATAACACGAGTAGCCATAATACCCGGCACAGCACAAGCAAAGCTTGAAAGAAGGGGAACAAAAGAGCGACCATTCAAACCCGTCCAAGAAAGAAGTCTATCCATAAGATAGGCAGCCCGCACAAGATAACCACTATCTTCAAGTATAGATATAAAGAAAAAAAGTATCGCAATTTGTGGAAGAAAAACTAACACCGACCCCACGCCTCCTATAATGCCATCTTGAACAAGAGAGGTGAGAATGGGATATTCAGTTAAATAAGAAGCAATAAAACCACTAAACCAACCCATTGCATTTTCTATCATGTCCATAAATGGCTTAGCCCATGTGTAAATAGAACTAAAGAGGAAATACATCAAACCTGCGAATACACCAAAGCCCCAAAAACCATGTGTTAAAATATGGTCCAACTTCTGACTATCTACTAAATTTTCTTTAGAATTTTTCCTATAACATTTTTTGACAAGATTCTCAATCCATCTGTATCTTGAAAGGCTATCTAGTGCGGGTTGATTATCGAGCAAGCTTCTATAGGATGCTTTTATTTTTTCCACTTGCTCTTTATTTTTATTAGATTTTAAAGAATAGAGAGTATTTGGATTTTCTTCAGACTTAGAAAGCAAGAACTCACGTATTTGAAAGGAATTGAGTTTTTTCTTTTCTTTTAAAAATACGCTTTCTACTTTTGAAATGATCTCTTTTTCTTTTGGATGACTACTTTCATACACTGTATGATTTTTTTTTATATTTTTTTTTGAAAGGTACTTTGCTAAAGCGACACGTAAATTTTGGATTTCCTTTATATCAAGGGCATTCACAGATACAATGGGAACAGAGAGTAGTGTTTCTAATTTTTCGATGTCTATGCTAGTTCCTGTATGCAAAAGTCTATCCTTCATTGTAAGCACTAAGAAAATCGGGAGACCTAATTCACTTAATTGAGTATATAAGAATAAATTGCGCCTAAGATTCGTTGCATCTAAAATAAACAAAACTAAATCAGGGACAGATTTTGAATGAGCTTTTTCTAAACTATTTTTTGATACATGATTTAGAAAGTTATTTGTCAAAGATTGATAGGTTATTTTTTCATCTAAAGACCGGACATTTAAACTATAAATGCCCGGTAAGTCTAAAATATCTACTTTTAAGTTTTCGCTAAGCTGACAAAGACCTGATTTTTTTTCGATAGTGGTGCCGGGGAAATTACCTGTCCTTTGACGAGATCGACAAAGTCCATTAAAAATAGTGGTCTTACCCGTATTTGGATTACCTACAAGTGCGATTAACATGCTTATAAAAAGATTTACTTGAGAAAATAAAGGGGATTAATTCTGTCATTACTATCTAAATAGTTTCTAAGAACATATAAAATTCTATATAATTACCTAGGCTACTTCTATCATTGCAGCATACTCGCTCCTTAAACATAAATCATAGCCCATCACCTTCACAACTATAGGGCCATTAAATGGAGCTTTTCGTAATACTTGGATTTGAGTACCTGGAACTAATCCCATTTCATAAAGACGCAATACAGCCTCTTGTATTTCAGAAGCCTTATTGAGAACAGGTCTAAAAGAAATGATACGCTTAGATTTACCTATTTCAATTTGATTTAGATTCATTGTAAAAAATCACTTAAAAAATCACTATTGAGACTAAGTCTCAATAAAAATATCTTACTCCAAGTGTGTCAACTTGAATCGTCTCTATAAATAAAAAAAGAAGTATTATTAACTTAAAGGTTAGATTCCTAATCCTTTTATTATCCTTGATGATAGGTTGGAATTTTTATCTTTCAAATTTATTTATTTCTAAGGCATATAAATTATTGTAATGCAAAGCCTTACTTTTTGCAGGCTTTCTTGCTGAATCCCAAACTTCACTTGCTCTAAACTCTAAACCTAGGAACTCAAAATACTTTTATAGTTTTTAGATTGACCTAACTCCATACATGAGTTACAATGATGTTCTCATGTTTATACGAATACAATCCATTCTATATTTCAATTTAAGAATATTTTTTCTACTAAGCTTAATTCTACTAAACGCTTCGACTTTAAGAGCCAAACCTATTTATATTGGAGGAGGATTAGGATGGGGAAACGGACTCCCTTCCAGCTATATTTTACCTACTCAATTAGGTCTACTTGGAACAGGTTTAAATTATAATTACGTACAACAAGTGGTAGGAAACATGAATGCAAAGGAACAAGACGTTATTAAAGCATATGGCGGAAACCCACCACCCAGTGCAAACCCACCCTTCGATGGAATGACTGGGGGTTGCCCTGATGCACAAGTACTGATACCTTCAACTCAATCAGGCGAAATAACTGTTAACTCTCAATTGATTTCTGTTATGGGGAGGGGGTGTGCAGTAACATCTGGTTCGGGCTCTACTGTCTTACCCATTGAGGGAGATTTTTTTATGCACTGGGAGTTTTTAGATTGGATGTTTCTTCGAACAGGACTTTCTGTTCATTACCTACCTCCTGTTTATACAAATGTAGCCGTACAGTTCACGGGAGAGATATCAGCACAGTTAAGCGGGATACAACTTGGTCCAATAAATTCAACCATAAACGATGTTGGGGCAGCAGTAAGTGCGAATAGTAGGGCCACAAATATGATAACAGGCTGGAATTTTACTATTCCCATAATGATAGGCATGAATATTTATCATGATAAAGATAGGGCCTTTTATTTTGCCATTGGCCCCGCCTTTACCACCACTAGTGTAACTAGTAAATTATCAGGTAAACAAGATATTAACCTTCAAGTAAGGCAAGATGACAATTGCAATCCGGATCAAGTAGGTTCAGTTTGTAGTATCCCCATTAGAGCAAACTACGAAGATGTCACAAACTCTTTCACAGGCCTCTTTCAGCCCGGCATAACTTCTCTTTTGGGATTTAGGCATAGAGTTAAGGATAACTTATTTTTTAGTGTAGAATTTAGAAATTTCTTTGGAGGGGGGATTGTAAATCAAAAAGGGAGTGTGCGAGGGGAGGGTAAAACATATGCAGATAGTACTGTTGCGGGGGGGCTCATAGGATTTTTTGGAGGGGCGGGGACATTAAGTCCAAGTAACTCTAACCTAGGCATCAATCTAATAGAATATTCTAATCGTATATATTTTGGTTTTGGAAGCTTTGTTGATGAAGAAAATAAGGGAACTGCTAAATGATTAAATCAAAAAGAAAACTTTCTTAAAATTCATTCTATTTCCTTACTTGCTTTTCTCAATTTAATTTTTTTTGTATGCGAAGAAAAAAATTAGGTGATGAACAATTGATTTTAAAAAGCTATTTATTCATTAAAGAATTATAGGGAATTATATGACACATTCTCTCATGACTCAACTTCGCAAAGAAGGTTTGATTCTTGCTACTACAAACTTACATAAAAGAAAGGAAATTCAAAGCCTTCTTTCAGATTTAGGAATAGATGTTTATAATGTTTCTGATTTTTTAACTGAATTTGAAATAGAAGAAAACGCTCAAGACTTCCAAGGAAATGCCCTACTTAAGGCAAGGGCCTGCTTTGAAAAAACAAATAGGATTTCTTTAGCAGACGATTCAGGGCTAGAAGTAAAGGAACTAGGGGGGAGGCCAGGTGTTTTAAGTGCTAGATATGGGGGAGAAGGTTTAGACGACATGCAAAGAAATCTTCTATTACTTAAAGAAATGAAAAATATACCCGATGAAAAAAGGGCTGCTCAATTTGTTTGCGTTCTTGCCTTATGTTATAGGGCAGAAAGTTGCATTCAAAAAAATGATACTGCTAACTTTTTTTATAAAGAAAAGGATTTAGATAAGAATACAAAAGTTCTTTTTTTTATAGGAGAGTGCAAGGGAAGCATTGCTCAAGAAATTTCTGGAAAAAATGGTTTTGGGTATGACCCTATCTTTATCGATACAAATCTGAATAAAACTTTTGCTGAATTAAGTTTTGAAGAAAAGAATCAACATAGTCATCGAGCTGAAGCACTCAAAAAATTTAAAAAGACACTTGAACTTTTTGACCTCACAGAAGGGGCAAAGCATTAATCTCAATCAACTATTTATATGAGACCCTTGCAAGGCATATAATTAAACGAATTAGTGATAGATATAATACGACAACTCGCCCTGAGCAAAGCGAAGGATAATGCGGACTAATAATGACTTATATTGCATTTTAGAACTGTATTACCCTCATAAATGAGGACAAGCCCCCTGAAGGGGACAAATGTCATATTGCGTCTTGTAGTATAAACTAATTTCAGAAAAAATAGACTGTTTTAGCTAGTTGTGCAACGGTCTCTATTTATATAAGGCTTACTTTACAATAATTTGATCAAATACACCGTCATCACTAAAATGTTTTTTTTGGGCCTGCTTCCAACCTCCAAATACTTCCTCTATACTCACTAGCTTTAATTTAGGAAATTGATGAGAATACTTTTCAAAAATCTTTGAATCACGAGGACGATAATAATGTTTGGCCGCTAGCTCTTGAGCAAGGGGCGAATATAAATATTCAAGATAAGCGGTAGCAATTTTTTGAGTACCTTTTTTATTAACAACCTTATCAACTGATGCGACAACTGGCTCTGCAAGTATAGAAAGTGATGGGGTTACAATTTCAATTTTTCTTGATCCAAATTCTTGAATTGCAAGAAAGGCTTCATTTTCCCAAGCAATGAAAACATCTCCTATGCCCCTTTCAATAAAAGTTGTTGCTGAGCCCCTAGCACCAGAATCTAAAACTCTTACGTTTCCATAAAGTTTTTTCAAAAACTCTTTGGCTTTAAGCTCATTTCCCTGATTTTTATTTAGGGCATAAGCAAAAGCAGCTAGATAATTCCAACGGGCACCTCCTGAAGTTTTTGGATTTGGGGTAATTACTTCTACATCTGTTCTTATAAGATCATTCCAATCTTTTATTTTTTTAGGGTTGCCCTGGCGAACAAGAAAAATAATTGTAGAAGTGTAAGGAGAAGAGTTATACTTTAAACGACTTTGCCAATTTTTGTGAATCATGTTTTTTTCGGCAAGAACATCAACATCATAACCAAGGGCAAGAGTTACAACATCAGCCTCCAAGCCATCCAAGACTGCTCGTGTCTGCTTTGCTGAGCCCGCATGAGATTGTTGAAAAGAAATAAGTTCACCTGTCTTTTCTTTCCAATAAATAGAAAATACTTGATTGTAATCTTGATAAAATTCCCGAGTTGCATCGTATGACACATTCAAGAAACTTGTAGACCTTGTACAAGACAACAATGAGAAAAAAAATATTAGCAACACACGTATTTGAAATTTCATTTTTTACCTCTTAGTTTTTATAGTTGCAATTGCTTAGTAAGACCATACATAGGCAACAATATTGCCGACATTATGATTACAATCATAAGTCCCATCACCACTATCATTATAGGCTCAAGTAAAGTAGATGCCCTATCTATACTACTTTCAACGTCAACTTCTACCACATCCGCCACTTTGTTAATCATTTGAGGAATTTGATCTGAGCTTTCACCTGCTGAAAGCATACCTAAAACCATAAGGTCTAATATCTTAGAATCCTTAAAAGCTTCCGACATTCGCTCCCCTTCTTTTATTCGTTCTATAACCAACATTATTTCTGAAGCAAAAATATTATGCTCCACTAGCTTAGAAACAACTTGCAGAGCCATAATCAAAGGAACTCGTGAAAGCAACATAATACCAAGATTACGAGTAAAGCGAGCAATCAAAACTTTTTTATTTAAATGTCCTATTACAGGTAATTTTAAAACAAACCTCTCCCATTTTTCACGTCCAGGAGATTTTGATTTCCATTGATAAAATAAGTACCCCGTACCCACCACACTACCTATAATTAAAAACATCCAACCCGAACTTAATGTATCTGAAATAGTGATTATAATACGAGTCAGAAGGGGTAATTTTGCATTCAGTTCCGAAAAAAGTTTTTTGATTTGAGGGAAAACAACAGTCAATAAAAAGGACATGATACCTCCTAAAAGAAATAACATAATTACAGGATAGATAGAGGCGCTAACAATTTTACTGCGTAATTTTTCATTCGCATCTTCAAGGTCTGCTAGTCGTATAAGTGATTTTTCATAGGTTCCTGTTTTTTCACCTATAGATACAAGATGATAATAAATAGGAGGGAAGAGGGTGGGGTGTTTTTGAAGTGCATCAGAAAGCAAACCACCTTCAGTAACACTAGATTTAATGTCGATTATGGCTTTCTTCAAATGCTCATTTTCTGTTTGCTGTAAAATATTATTTAAACTCCTATCAAGTGGGAGACCTGCTTCTAAGAGAGTACCCAACCTACGTGCAAATAAAGAAACCATACGACGAGGCACCCTATACATAAGCTTAGCAAGCATAGGGAAAAGCTCTCTCTCATGCCTTTCTTTATCTTCAGAGATTGAACGTAAATAAAAGCCTTGTCGTCGTAAAAGAGCTCTAGCAGAGGCAATGGTGGGGGCTTCAATGAGGCCTTTGGTTTCTTTACTTCCCTGCTTTGTAGCTATGTATTTATAAATAGGCATATTGTTAAATTAAAAATTTTTTAGGAGAATACTCTACATAAGGAAAAATATATTTTATAATTTCTTCATTTTTTTTGCGATACGACCAAATCTGAATCTATATAAATTCTTTTAGCTTCTACATGTTCGCTATATGTTTTAGAAAAATGATGACTCCCATCAGGTTTAACTACAAAGAAGAGAAGGTCATTTTTTTGAGGACGAAAGGCGGCAAGCAAGGCAGCTTTGCCCGGATTTGAAATAGGGGCGGGGGGGAGGCCTTTATGCAAGTACGTATTGTAAGGCGATTGGGTATACAAATCTTGAATGTACAACTTAGGATGCGACTTATCAAAAAGATATTGAACTGTTGCACAAGATTCTAATTTTATATTTTTTTTCAAACGATTTAGAAATACTTGGGCAATAATGGGCCTTTCTTGAGGTTTACGAGCTTCCCTTTCAACAATAGAGGCCAATATCACTTTCTCATGCAATTCTTTATTTGAAGAACTTTTTAAGCCCAACTTTTTTAAATTTTCAAAAAAACTATCAAGCATAAGTAAATGAAATTGAACTGCACTAAATTGAAAAGGGACTTTATACGTTTCAGGATAGAGATAACCTTCTGTACTCGTACTTGGTATTTTATATTTCTTTAAAATTTCTACATCAGAGCTAATTTTTAAAAACTCCTCACGTGTTTGCACTAAACCTTGTGCCACAAGATAATCTCCTATTTGTCTATGATTCCAACCTTCGGGTATAGTTAATGATTTTAGTTTCACCTTACCAGAAGTAATTTTGTGAATGATTTCGCTCATCCACATTCCATCATTTAATTCATATGTCCCGACTTGAAGATATGATACCATTCCTGTAAAACGTAAATAAATTTTAAAAAAATTGGGACTAGAAATGAGACCTTGTTCTTTGAGTTGTTGCCCTATCTTACTTGCACCCATTCCAGGTGCTATCGTAAAATCAACTTTATGATACCCCTTAGCCACAGGGGCACAAAGAGCTAATAAAGGGCCTAGGCCGCAGGAAATGATAATTAAAAAATAAAAGAGCGTTCTTAACTTAAATTTTTTTTTAATCACTTTTTCAGAAGAGTTGTTTTCGAGGGTCATAGTTTATAATTATATCGAACTTTAGTTAAAATAAAAATGCAAGCTTATTATACTCAAGCTAAATATTAAGCTCATGAAGACAGCCTTATTCACTACTGCTAACTACATAAAATCTAAAAATTCAGAAAAATAAAATTCCATTCGCAAAGCTACTTTTACAAAATATAAAATTTTGTTAAATCCATTTCAAAAAGTTTACTGATACAACTTGAGTTTTTCTAATGCCAGCCTACAAGAAAGGGCTTTAGAAACTATATAAACTTACGATACTATATAGAATCTTACTAATAAAAATGTTACAAATAGAAAAAATTAAATCCGCCCTTGTCAAATATCTTCAAAAAAATAATTCAGAAAATAGCCAACAAGGGGAATTATTTTCACAAAACCCTAAAAAAGAAGATTCAGGGAAATCACATCCCAAGGCATCATCAACCAAACGTAGAATTATTTTATACTTTCTCTTATTTATTTTTTTTAGTATGGGTTACTGTCTTGGGAGAAAACAAAATGAAAACCAAGTGAATAGAAAGGCAACAATTTATCGCTATAATGCCCCTACCATCACTTCTTTCTGGAAAAGCTATAGCAAAAAAAAATTAATTCTCTCTGAAGTATCTAAGGGTGTTCCCTTACTCTTTTCAGAAAATTTTACTATAGAGATGGATTCTGTAAAACGCATAGATATGGATCCCCCAGAAGAGTTAGAACCAAAAGAAAGAGAAAATAATCTAAGTGAAGATGAAAAATATTTTCTTGGACGATATAAAACTCAGGTCAGTCAACATAGTGGGTACTTAACTTTTTATTTAACCAAAAACGGACACTTGGGTGGGAGTATACGTTTTACGAATTGGGGGAAAGGTAAAGCCGAGTATCTTACAAATATACGAGTCTTAAAAAATAACATCCGTTTTCATAGAAGTTGTAGTGGGGCTAAATGTCTAGAAATAGGGACTCTTATACCTCTAAATCAAAATTTTGAAGGGACCCTATCAAAAGATCGCCACAAAATTGAAGGAACCTACACAGGTGGAAAAAGCAATAGTCGTTGGGAGGCTATTAAATTATAAGACCTTAAAATTGCTATGAACAAAGTCTATTTGTGCAATATAATTTTTTGCCATTTACAAACGTCTATACATTAGAAAAACAAAAGAATGAGAGCTTAGTACGTTTTATTCGTATCCTAGCCCCTAGCCCATATACATTTTTATTCTTAAAATACAATTTTTCTATTCAGAAGCTAAAAAAATAGAAATAGATTTTGAACCTTGAAGAGATTTTGGAGTTTGCATGGCAATGATTTCTGTTTTTTTTCCTTGTTCAATATTAATAATTAGATGATTACTACTTTCACGACAAATAAATAATCCTCGTCCATGAGTATCTTTAATACCTAAAGGTAAACCCGACTTACTATCTATTACAATTTGTCTTTCTAAACAAAGAAGCACTTGTCTTGGATCTAAGGTGCCACTATAGTCAACCACCCCTACCACCATATAATCATCAATGATACCAAAACCTAACTCTATAAATTTATTTTCTGGAGTATATTTTAATGCATTCGTAGTTAACTCTTCAATAATCTGCATTGCATTTTTACTTGTTTCTGAAAATGAAAGAATTTCAGCTATTTTATCTTTATAATGATTATTTTCATCAGAGTTAAAAATCTTACAAAAATAATATGTATTTAAAATTAAGGTTTTTTCTCTTTCAGAAGGCTCTAGAGCCTTTCTTGAATACATTTGCATCAAATGAAAGTATTTCAATTCCACAATTTTTAGATCAGGAAAATAATATTTCAAACCAAAGGGATTGCGACTCAAAATCTTCCTCACAAGACCTTTCATATAATTCGATTCTACAATACTTGTTTTAGGGATAACAACAAATAAATTTTCCTGTCTTAAAGTAGATATGTAATTATCTATATTATAAGCTGTTATTAAAATAAACTTAATATCTTTATTTTCACTACGCACCTTTTTAATAAGCTCTATCCCACTAAGGTCGGGCAATTTAATATCTGTAATAAGCAAATCTATTTTTTCATTTTTGCAAATACTTAAGGCAACATGTGCATCTTCAGCTTCAAATACTTGATAATGATCAGCAAATAAATTTCGTAAAGAATACCTTTGAGAAATTACATCATCTACAATTAAAATTTTATGATACATAAACGTACTGTCTATTGCAACGATGTTTCCAAAATCTTTCTTTGCTTCAATTAAAGTTTTTTCTAAATGTACACACTTTTTTTAGAAAAAATATAAAACAAATAAACAACTCTTGCTGTCTCTAAAAAAATTTATCTATAATACAATCCTTCCATTTCATATTTAAGATATAATTTCAGTATAAAAAAGTGTTACTGTTGGCAGGCTTTATTCTTGCTTATAAATACAAGTTTCCGTATATATTCTGGTTGTTAGCTGTATTTATAAATTGATTCAAAGCCTCTTGGCATTATCTTTTTTTACAGTTTAGAGAACTTCTTAAAATCAAAAGTTTAGTAAGCTGACTTTGAAATATTTTTATCATAGTTAATTTTTTTTTAACGAGAAGCAAAGCTGTTAATTTGCTAAAGATATATCTAAAAAATAACTTCTATACTTTAGTAACATCTATTTTAATTTACTGCCTAAAAATTTTATGAAATAATTTTTTACGAATATGGTTTTAATTTAATTCGTATATAAAATTATTTTTAATATTAGGTTGATTTATTTATTAAGAAAAAAATTATATTATCCATGTTAAATAATAAAAGTTTACCAGTTTCATATGTTTTAAGAAACATAAGGTTTGAGTTATTATATATAATAACTGTTGCCCTAACAGTGCATTATCTAAGAATTAGATTTCAAGAATTTGTGCCTGATATACCCATAGCAATACCTGCTTTTATCGGTACTGCAATTTCAGTCATTCTTTCCTTCAAATTGAATCAATCTTATGACCGCTGGTGGGAAGCTAGGAAAATTTGGGGAGGCATTGTAAATGATAGTAGGAGTTTTGTTTTACAATTACAATCTTTTGTAGCACGAGATAAGGAAAATGAAATAAAAGCAATTGCATTCAGGCATATTGCTTGGTGTTTTTCTTTGGGGCAAAGCTTACGCAACTTAAATCCTACTAAAAACTTAGAGAGTTTCATTTCTCAAGATGATTTAGAAGCAATACAAAAACATAGCAATAAACCCCTAGCGCTATTACAATTAAATACACTACAAATACGTAAATTGAAAGAAGCGAATGCCGTGGATATTTTTAGCCAAGTTCAAATCAATGAAACTTTAGTTAGATTTTCAAATTGGCAGGGAATGGCAGAGCGTATAAAAACTACAGTATTTCCTGTTACTTACCGTTTGTTTTTACATTTTTTTATATATGTTTTTATCATAGTGCTTTCTATTTCTTTAGATGATATTCAAAGTTACTATGAATTGCCTCTTTTGCTAACTATTGCTTCCTCCTTTTTTCTACTCGAAAAATCTGCAACTCAACTAGAAACCCCCTTCGCAAATGAACCAACTGATACTGCAATGACAACTATTGCTAGAACCATTGAAATAAATATAAAACAACTTTTAAACGAAAAAGAAATACCTGAACCCCTAAAGCCAAATTCATTTTATTCATTATAAAAAAGATGGGAAGGGGGTAATAAAATAGGCAAAACAGATGTATGCCAACTTTTTTATGAGAGAAAAATATTTTCCATTTAGTAACTTCGTATCTTCACACTTCTTGGAAAAAGATAAAAACGGAAAGGAATAAACTTATTCCTTTCCGCAACTCTCTGATATTTTTAATTTCTCTAAAGATTCTTAGGATTCTTAAAATTTTTACACTAAAAATCTTGACAGAAGTTTAATTCATACCTTATTGATATTTAATTCATACTTTTTTGGTATGAATTAAATATTCCTGAACACATGTATCAAATTATTTTTATTTTTATACTCATCACTATAAATCTTATGCCCAATACATCTTGGGCACAAAAAGCACCGACGCTAGCTCCTTGGTTATCTTATTTCGGTAAACACTCATTTAGAGAAAATTGGATTTGGGAAAATGAAACCCAATTGCGTTTTCACAATTTTTCTGGGGATTTACAACAGGGGTTATTGAGAACAGGGATTGGATATAATTTAACTAAAAATAATAATAATTTATTGATAGGATATGGCTTTTTCTATTCTGAAAATTATACTAAAAATTTAGCAGACAAAACTATATCCAATGAAAGTCGTTTACACCAACAATTTGCAAATACAACAGTTTTTTCAAGACTAAGTATACAAAATAAAAGCAGAGTAGAGGAGAGATTTTTTAAAGAATCTGCTAGTAATATACGAGTTCGACTTCGACATAGTTTAAAATTAAAAATTTTACTGAATCAAATCGTAGAAAATACAGGGGCTTTTTATTTATTTTTCTCAGATGAGTTATTCATAAATACTCAAGGGAACGCTTTCGATCGAAATAGATTTGTTACGGGATTGGGATATTCTGTAAATAATTATTTAAAATTAGAGTTGGGTTATATGCTACAAACCTTAGTGAATGAGAACCAAAATATTTTTCAATTTTCTTTTTTGAATAATTTATCTCTTGACAAAAACTAAAAAAAATTAGAATATTAGTATAATATGCGCACACAAACAAAGCAAACTCAACTTGCTTTAACTCCAGAAACTGCCTTAGAAATTTTAAAAAATGGAAATAAAAGATTCATAGAAAATTTAAAGCTAAGTAGGGATTTACTGAAACAAGTAAACGAAACATCTTCGGGGCAATTTCCATTCGCCACTATCTTAAGTTGTATTGATAGCCGTACTTCAGCAGAGCTTATTTTTGATCAAGGTTTGGGGGATATTTTCAGTATTCGTATAGCAGGGAATATTTTAAATGAAGATATTTTGGGAAGTATGGAGTTTGCTACAAAGCTAGCAGGTACAAAGATTATAGTTGTACTTGGACACACAAAATGTGGGGCCATCATAGGGGCTTGTAATAATGTAGAAATGGGGCATCTTACAACTTTACTTAAAAAAATTCAACCCGCCATTATCAACGAAAAGACAACAAAAGAAAATCGAAACGGTACTAATCAAAATTTTGTAGATCGTGTTACAGAACTAAATGTATCTCTAATGATTGAAAAAATACGAAAAGAAAGTGATATTATTTCTGACTTAGAAAAGAAAGGAGAGATTAAAATTGTAGGAGGGGTATATAATATTGATACAGGTGTTGTGACCTTCTTATAAATGAATAAACAAGAAAGATAAAACTCAATCTTCTAAGCATACACCTAATCTATTTATAGGTCACTCGCTTTAATCATACATCAGAACTCCGAATCTTATGCTTTAAAATTTAACCTTTGAGGCATGTAAGTTTATTTTTTACGAAGAAATATTTATAGGAATACAACTCCTTATAAGTAATAAACTTATCCCCAGTGCTTCTGAATGAACGAGTCCAGCAAACAGCAATCAAAGCTCTTGGCTGTTTTTATAAGCATAACAAGCTAAATTAAATAAAATGAAAAATTTGAAAAAACAAGAATCAATGAAAGCTGTTATTTGCACGAAATATGGGCCACCTGATGTTTTAAAAATCCAAGACCATATCAAGCCATTGCCAAGAGAAAATGAACTCCTTATCAAAATAATTGCAACCGCAGTGAATTCAGGAGATGTTAGAGTAAGGGGGCTTGTGGGTGAAGGCTTTATGAAAATAATCATGCTCTTGGTTTTAGGATTTTTTAAACCAAGAAAGCCTATTTTAGGAACTGTTTTTTCGGGAGTTGTTGAGAGCGTGGGGGTGGGAGTCTTAAACTTTAAAATTGGAGATAAGGTATTTGGTATGACAGGCTTTCGTTTTGGGACTTATGCGGAATACATTGCTATTAAAGAAAAAAGTAGTATTTCTTTTATGCCTAAAAATGCTACTTTTGAAGAGGCTGTTTCATTGATTTTTGGAGGACAAACTGCAATTTACTTTTTAGAAAAAGCAAAACTCTCTAAAAAGAAAAGAGTCTTAATTATTGGTGGCACAAGCTCTGTAGGTGTAGCGGCTATTCAAATCGTAAAATATTATGAGGCAAATCTTACAGTAGTTTGCAGTTCAGAAGGAAAACATTTAGTAGAAAATTTAGGAGTTTCAAATATTATTTTATACGATAAGGAAGACTTCAGAAAACAAGCTAGTAAATTTGATATTATTTTTGATGCCGTGGGAAAAACAAAAAAAAAGGAATGTGAAACTCTTTTAGATAAAAATGGTATCTATAAAAGTGTGGGGGGAATGGAAGTCGCTTCGGAGTCCAAAAATCAATTAGAGCTTATACGAGAACTTTATGAAAAAGGTAAATTAAAGGCTATAATAGACAAGACCTTTCCTATGGAAAAGGTAGTTGATGCCCATAGATATGTTGATACAGGAAGAAAAAAAGGAAATGTAGTTTTAAGAATTGCTAAGTAAAAAATTCAGCTAAATATAGAAGTATTACAGTAAGAAGTAACTTTTACAGATATTTCATAAAAAGTAGGTATAATTTCTACTTTTGATAATCTTTCACGTTTATCTAAATTTAAAACAACTTTAAAAAGAAAGTCAAGTAACCTTTGCTAGCATTCTATTCAAAGCATTCACATAGGCATGGGCACTAGCTACAAGTATGTCTGTATCAGAACTTCTACCTGTAAAAATATTTTTATTTTGTTCTAAGCGTATAGTTACCTCACCTTGCGCGTCTATTCCTTCAGTGACACTTTTAACACTAAATTCAATAAGTTTAGGTTGAAGTCCCGTAATTCTATTCATACATTTATAAATTGCATCTACAGGGCCTGTACCTGTTGCTGCATCCTTCCTTAAGTTATCTTTATTATCTCGAAGATGTAAAGTTGCAGTAGGGGTAGTGGTGTCGCCACTCATGATTTGTACAAGTTCAAGTTTCCATATAGGGTTTTCTACAAGTTGGAGATTTTGCCCTGCTATCGCTTCAAGATCTCTATCATCTATATTTGTTTTTTTATCCGCAAGACTCTTAAATTCTATGAAAGCACGCTCTAATTCTTGTTCATTTAGCTTATAGCCTAGCATTTCTAAATGTGCCTTGAAGGCATGCCTACCTGAAAGTTTGCCTAGGACTAGTTGCGTACCTTGAGGTACTCCTATCAAAACAGGGTCCATGATTTCCCAAGTTTCACGAAGTTTTAAAATACCATCTTGATGTATTCCCGAACCGTGCCTAAAAGCATTTTTTCCTACCACTGCCTTATTCCACTGTATAGGCATTCCTGAATACATTTCAACTAACTTACTTGTGCGATAAATTTCTTTAATATTGATGTTTGTATAAAACTTTAAGAAATCTTTTCGGGTATGTATAGCCATCACCACTTCTTCTAAAGCTGTATTACCTGCTCGTTCTCCTATTCCATTAATAGTCAATTCTATTTGTCGAACGCCATTTTGAATGGCTGTTAGGCTGTTTGCTGTACATAGACCTAAATCATTTTGACCATGGAAACTCAATCTTGCCTTATCAATATTAGATACATTATTTTTTATATCCCTAAAGAGTTGGCCTAATTCTTCAGGAATAGCATACCCAACCGAATCAGGAACGTTAATAATTGTAGCACCCGAGGAAATAGCTCCTTCAATCATTTTATATAAAAAATCTTTATCACTACGAGTAGCATCCATTGGACTAAATTCAACATTTGAAGTATATTTTGCTGCATGGGCAACCATTTCCTTGGCTTGCTGTAAAACCTCATCACGACCCTTTCCAAGTTGATGGGCTATTTGTATGTCACTTGTATTAATAAAAACATGTATGCGAGGGTCCTTAGCTTTTGAGACTCCTTCCCAAGCGATATCTATATCCTTTTTCACGGCACGTGCAAGCGCACATATAGTTGGACGCTTTACTAATTTTGCAACTTCTTGAACGGACTTCAAGTCCCCTACAGAAGTGCAAGGAAACCCTGCCTCAATAATGTCTACACCCAAACTTTCTAGTTGCAAAGCAATTTCTACTTTTTCATTTGTACTAAAACTTACACCTGCAGATTGTTCTCCATCTCTAAGGGTAGTATCAAAGATATAAATTTTTTCTTGCACCGACTCTATATCCGATTTGTAAACTGAAAGTTTATTTTTTTCCATTGCTTTAACTCTTTATAAAATTAGCTCTAATTTTTTTCTCACATGCTGTTACGTACATAGAATTAGGAAAGCTTTTTATACTCAAGCGAGAAAAGATTCAATTTTTGAGGGAATTATTTATCGTAAGTCAAAGTAAATAAAGTGTCTTAAAATTATATAAGCTCTATTCGTGTTTGGGAAGATTTTTTAGAGGCTTTTCTTTAAAAACTCCAATGTAAAAAGTTTGCTATAATTCTAAAACATTCTATAAAAGAATGTTTTAGAATTAATTTTTCTTGATAGATGACTTAAAGATTTTTTTGAAAAATTTATTTTATTCTATTGAATAACCTCTCATTTAATCTTTGAAATTTTATTTTTGTATAATGTTTTTCTTATCTAATTACAGAATTACTCGTTTCAACCGAACAAATAACACACAACTCATCTCGTTTAGGTTGCCCACAAACCTCACACCAATGATAAGTACCCTTTGTTAAATCAGATTTTATAGAAACCCTATCATCGAAAACGAAACATTCCCCATCCCAAATAGAATCATTACGTTGACCATAAACCTCAAGATAATTCAAAATTCCCCCATGCAATTGTTTTACATCATAACCTCTTTCTTTTAAAAAAGGAACAACTTTTTCGCAACGAACTCCCCCTGTGCAAAAAGTCAGAAATTTTTTATTTTTATGTTTTTCTAATTCCTTGGAGAAATTTGAAAATTTACTAAACTTACTGATAGGAAGTAATAAAGCATTTTTAAAACTCCCTATTTTATACTCATAATCATTACGTACATCCAAAAGAACGACATCCTCTAATTTGCTAAGCTTTTGAAACTCTGATACTTGAATATAATCTCCTGTACTCATTTTCAAGTTTTCTGCAAAACCACTTGTTATAATTTCTTTTTTGACTTTTAATCTCAATCTTCTAAAAGGAGGATAATCAACTTCACGCATTCTAAAAACTTCAATGTTTATCTCGCCTAAAGCTTTTAGTTTGGTATCTATAAACTCTTCTAATTTTTCTTTGGCACCATAAAGAGCGATATTGACTCCTTCCCTTGATATAAGCAATATACCTTTTAATTCTAAATGTTTACATATAGAAAACCAGTCCTCTCCTAGTGTTATAGGATTTTTAATTTCAGTAAAGACATAATAATTAACTAGAAAACTCATCTAAAATTCTTATTTGGAAATTTATTTTTCAATCTCTATTCTCAACTGCTGATTTTTAATATTTTTTAGTATTTTTTACAAGCCAAAAAAATATCTACTCTTAAATTTTTATATTTTTTACAAAAAATACGATGATAGAAACTTCAAAGGGCTTGTAAAAATAGAGAAAACTTGGATTTATAATATTAGTAATTTAATAAATATAAATTTTGAATTTTATAATTTAAATATAGCAAATAAAAATAAAAAAACCTCTAAACCATATTTTAATATAATTTAGTTTACAGCTCAATCATTTAGTTTGCAAGAGTAGTTATGTTACGATTACTTCTAGTAACCGATTTTTTTGAGCCCGAACCAGGTGGCCTAGAGTTTTTTTTCAACTCCATAGCTGTACACTGGAAGGCTGATGAAATAGAAGTTATAGTTACTAGACCTCTTAAAAATTGTATTTATAGTAAAGCCGAACAGAAGGCATACGAGAAGAAAAATAAATTTTCTATCTTCTATATGGACTTTTACAAACATAAAGAATTTACTCTTTCATTAAAAAGAAAAAATAAACACGTCTTGGAATTTTATAAAAAACGATTAGGGTTATTTAAGCCTGACTGTGTTGTATTTAGTTCTATTTCTTTTTTACATTTCAGTATGGCCTATATTACAAAAAAAGAAAATATACCCTATCTCTTATTTTTACAACCTGAAAATTTACTTAACTCTTTTAGCCATTTTCATATTTTTAATCGCTACCTCGCTCGTCACAGTCTCTTTTATCTTACTCCTTCTAAATACGTATCAAATTTGGGGATTTCGCAAGGATTAGCTCAAGAAAAAATGAAAGTTATACCCCCATTTATTGGGAAAAAATGGAAAACTCAAAAGCCACCCGCTAAGAAAAATAGTAAAGAAATAGAAAAAATAATAAAAAACTCTCATTCTCCTCAGTTATTTGAACATATTTTAAATAAAAAAATTTTACTTAGTGTAGGCCCCTTACTTGCTCGAAAAGGTCTTGATAAGGCGATATTAGTTTTTTCAAAATTACTTAAAGAGAATGAAAATTTACACTACATCATTGTAGGATCGGGGCCAGAATTTTATTTCTTAAAAGAATATTCTAATTTATTAAATTTAGAAAAAAATATTACCTTTACAGGTTTAATATCTGAAGAGCTTCTTCAAACCTTATATAGAATTTCTGATATTTTTATACAGCCAGGGTCTATTGAAAATAATGATGTTGAGGCCCTAGGAACAGTATTTATGGAGGCGGCTTGGTGGGGTTTACCCATAATTGCAGGCGATGTTGGTGGAGTAGGAGAAGTGGTAAAACATAATGTCACTGGCTTATTACATTCACATAAAGATAATCTATCTATGTATGAGCATATTATTAAACTTTTAACTGATACAAGCACTTATACAAAGATAAGAACATCTGCAAAAAAATTCGCAAAAGAAAAATTTTCTAAAATCCCACTGGAAAGTATAGAGAAAATAGCAAAGCAATCTCTACACTGACCTATTTTTTATCTTTCAAATAAGGATTCTTATAGGGGGCTTTTTTATATTAGAACCATCTTGACGTATACAAGGAGACCGTTGCCCTCTTGCGAGGATAAACAAAGCTAGCTAAAACAGTCTATTTTTTCTAAAATTAGTTTATACTACAGACGCAATATGACACTTGTCCCCTTCAGGGGGTTTGTCCTCATTTATGAGGGTAATACTGTTCTAAAACGTAATATAAGTCGTTATTCATCCGCATTACCCTTCGCTTTTTGCTCAGGGAATTTTGGTTTAAACCACATAGGACACATAGTATAACTTTGTAGCTTCTGCCGTGTGGCGGGGGAGCGAGTGGAGCTATCCAGGTTATCATCTTAAATAATTAAACACAATCCATTATACAGCTGTATTATATCTCATCGCCGTTATTAACACTACTATTACAAATATGATAAGGAATTTTGGTTTAAACCACATAGGACACATAGTATAACTTTGTAGCTTCTGCCGTGTGGCGGGGGAGAGAGTGGAGCTATCCAGGTTATCATCTTAAATAATTAAACACAATCCATTATAAAGCTGTATTATATCTCATCGCCGTTATTAACACTACTATTATAAATATGATAAGGAATTTTGGTTTAAACCACATAGGACACATAGTATAACTTTGTAGCTTCTGCCGTGTGGCGGGGGAGCGAGTGGAGCTATCCAGGTTATCATCTTAAATAATTAAACACAATCCATTATAAAGCTGTATTATATCTCATCGCCGTTATTAACACTACTATTATAAATATGATAAGGAATTTTGGTTTAAACCACATAGGACACATAGTATAACTTTGTAGCTTCTGCCGTGTGGCGGGGGAGAGAGTGGAGCTATCCGGGTTATCATCTTAAATAATTAAACACAATCCATTATACAGCTGTATTATATCTCATCGCCGTTATTAACACTACTATTACAAATATGATAAGGAATTTTGGTTTAAACCACATAGGACACATAGTATAACTTTGTAGCTTCTGCCGTGTGGCGGGGGAGCGAGTGGAGCTATCCAGGTTATCATCTTAAATAATTAAACACAATCCATTATACAGCTGTATTATATCTCATTACCGTTATTAACACTACTATTACAAAAAAATCAAACTTAGAAAAAGTTTTCTTGTAATGGCATTTTTATATAAAAAGGCAAGGCTGTAAAATAGATTTATTGAGATAGGGGCACGCTGACGGCACACTTCTATCTAAGCATGCTTTTTACGGGGTTAAACACACTGCTTTGAAATCCTTATAAAACAAAAAGCCCCAAGTTAGGATAAACCTAACTTGGGGCTTAGATAAATAATTAGTTTTTTCAAAAACTAATTATTGGGAGCCCCAGGTACAGGCTCACCTACAAGACAAGCTGTACCACTCCAAAGATAAAGTTGCGGATACTTACCATCACGCAAGTTAAAGCATGAGCCCAATAAAGTAGGGCGATTGGCGTCAGTAGTCGATTGTAATTCAGTTGTAGCTCTACCTAGTATCTGATTACTTTCTGTGGCGGGACTATTAGACGAGTAATAAGAAACTCCCCCTGATCTTGTTGTATCCCAATAACTAGCAGTAATACTAGTATTGGGATTGAAAGAACCCCTGAGTGTCCAACCAACAAAAAAATCAAATGGACTAGCACCAGAAGGCGTAGTTATCACAGCTCCAGAATAACTATTGCGAACAAATACTCGACGACTATCAAGCACACCAGGGCCAAATGAACCACTGTCTCCTATTAGTCCTCCAGCGGCTGTTTGAGTGTCGTTGCCACTACCACCATCTGACACTAAAGAGCCCCGAAACAACATCCTTGTCACAGACCCAATAGCATAACTATTGTAAACTTCGGTTTGATCAGCTCCGCCAATCAAGCCTCCTACAGAACCGAACAGGTTATTTGAAACAATGTTAACATCAGTATAAGAATTTCTGATTATGACTTTGGGATCACTACCAATATCAGATCGAGAATCCCCGACAAGGCCACCAACAAAGGAAGCTTTACCACTGATACTACCAGTAACATAGCAGTTGGTAATCTGACCTCTATGCTTTCCTACCAAGCCAGCTACATGAGAAACTTGTACACTATCTATGACTATTTCTATATTAGGTAAATATACTTTATCTATTTTAACATTGCTACTAGTACCCGCAAATAAGGCATACCCACCTGAAACAGTAGTAGTGCTAGTTACATAACTAGACATCCATAAATTTGTTATGGTATGACCATTGCCCATAAAATCGCCTTTTAGGGCACCTGTTGTAAAACCCGCCACACCAGTAGAAACTGAGCTATTACAAACATTTCTTGTCGCGACATAGGCATTATTAAAAGTAGTAATATCGGTAGTAGCTGTAAGAGCGGTATTACTAGCAGTTTGCGTATTACAAGTTCCTATAGGTTGCCATCCTGTTAGAGACTTATCTGCCCCTGCATAAGCTTTACCCCATCTTGTAGCTCCAAGATCTATATCGGCGACTAGCTCCCAGCCCTTGCAACCTGTGGCAGGACAACCTGCTGTTAACTGTGGCGCTGTGGCTGCAGCAGAAGATCTCCAATAGCTACCAGCTAAATTGTACCTAATTGCATTCAATTGCTCTGCATTATAAATCTCTATCAAACCATTAGAATCCTGATCTACAAGATACAAACCAAAAAGATGAATAGGGCCATTAGGCATTGTAATGATTCTAGGGCGAGAAGCTCCACTCCTTACAGTTGTCCAATGTGTAAGATCATAACCACTTTGCTTACAAGTTCCCTTTGGTAAATCACTCAAACTAACACCAGCTCGTCTTATTAGGCTAGCTGGAGCAACTCCTGTTATACCATCACCCGTACCACATTCAAAAGTAATATTATAGCCCCAAATAGCATAGAGCCTTGTATTTGTACGAAAACGCTGATTCGTTCCTGCTGCATACACAGTTCCTGTACCATTAGGATTCACGCCCCAACCTTGAAAAGTACCATCGGCAGGAGCTGTAATACCTGTATGTGCAAAGGTAAACAAGCTGATCTCAGCACCCGCAAGAGTACCGTGACTAAGATTAGTGCCACCTGTACCGCCATTTGCATCATAGGTGACTGTATAAGCCGCACCCCAAACTGCATAAAGGGTTATCCTAGGCACTGCTATGGCTATCCCTGCAGGGATGTTAAACATAGCTCCACCAGCCACCCAGTCACCTGGTTCAGGATTTTGAGCAGTAGACCAACCTAAGAATACATCAGCAGTTCCACCTGTTGTTCTCGCAAGATCACCTCTACCAGCTAAAGTTACCGTTTCTCCTGCAGCAGCAGTTTGAGATGCAGGAGGCGTGCCTGTAACCGTACTTGTGCCAGCATTTGAATTATATTCAATAGTTACACGAACAAAGCAAGCCCCGCCCCTTACATCAAAGCCATTAACACAGGTCGTACAGACCCCATTTCCATCCGCAACGCTACAGTTTGTAGGCAAGCTTAAACAAGTGTTAGCAGTTGTAAGGTAAAAGCCTGCATTGCAACCCGTGCAAGCACCTATAGCTCCTATCCCATCAACGCAAGTAGCGGGGTTGGGGTCAGTTATAGTTTTACTACAACTACACTGTGTAGTCAAACTAGACACCACGATAATGGACAAAGCCAATATCAATTTTGTTAAAGAGAAGCCCATAAAGCTTCTTTTTAATTTTTCTTTTTTATTCTCTAATCCAAGCTCAACTTTATGAGTTAGGTTTAGAATAAATAATTTTTTTATATTCATTATTTTTTACTCTTTAAGATTTTTATTTTTGATATTAACAAGATACCTCTAAAAAAACTTAGCCTGCTAAGGTCTACTAAGTCTTCCCAAAAGTAACCTGTATAATAACCACGCTAGTAGATCTATACCTTTTTTAAAGTCAATCTATATCCATCGAATTTAAGTTAAAAGTGTAACAACTTCCAAATAATCAGGCTATAAAGTGCTTGGGATTTAAATAAAATAAAACCTTACTCATGCAAAGGCCTTCTCCTCGCCCGAGAAATCCGCACGAGGCGGGCTTGATTGATATACAGGGGATTGGTAGCCACAAATTTCATGGCAAAACGATACCGACAATACACTTTTTTTATGGGAGGGCGGGCTTACGATATACGAGGGTTTGTCCTCGCCCACGAAATCCGCACGAGGCGGGCTTGATATACAGGGGCTTGGTAGCCGCAAATTTCATGCCAAAACGATACCGATAATACACTTTTTTTATGGGAGGGCGGGCTTACGATATACGAGAGCTTGTCCTCGCCCGCGAAATCCGCACGAGGCGGGCTTACGATATACGAGAGCTTGTCCTCGCCCGCGAAATCCGCACGAGGCGGGCTTGATATACAGGGGCTTGGTAGCCGCAAATTTCATGGCAAAACGATACCGACAATACACTTTTTTTATGGGAGGGCGGGCTTACGATATACAGGGGCTTGGTAGCCGCAAATTTCATGCCAAAACGATACCGATAATACACTTTTTTTATGGGAGGGCGGGCTTACGATATACAGGGGCTTGGTAGCCACAAATTTCATGCCAAAACGATACCGACAATACACTTTTTTTATGGGAGGAGGGTGGCTTGCCTCGTTTCTTTAATATAAAACTTAAAATAGGAAACGAGGCTTGCCTCGTTTCTTTAATATAAAACTTAAAATAGGAAACGGGGCTTGCTTGTGCTTTAAGCCCCTGCTTGCCCCGCTTGCCCTGCAAAGGGCCTAGCGGGGCATCCTCGTCGATGTTAGCTTCGCTAACATTCTCGGATGCGCACCCCAATTATATAGGGGGAGACTTGTCTAAACGCAAACACCATCTTGTATGCGTCAAGCTGACTCCTCTCCCTCGACAAGCCTCGTTTCTTTCCCTTATAAAACAAAAAGCCCCAAGTTAGGTTTATCCTAACTTGGGGCTTAGATAAATACTTAGTTTTTGGAAAAACTAATTATTTGGGGCTCCCCCCAAAGGCTGACCTACAAGACAAGCTGTACCACTCCATTTATACACTTGTGGAAGCTTACTCTCTGCAACCCTCCTGTTAAAACAAGTACCTAGATCGATATTTCGCATATCAACAGTTGTGCCAATTCCAGTAAATCTGTCTAAGCTAAACGAATATCTTGCACTGTCAAAAACAGAAATAGCAGAAATGGGCGCACCACCTGTTGTCTGGCGATTCCAATAAATATTAGAAAGATCTATACTTTGTGTCGCCAATGATATCTCACCAAGAATCCCACCTGCTATCTGATTGGTAGTTATAGTTATTGGTGTAACCCCATCATTAGGTCTCAGAGGAAAGAAAGTTCCAGAATAAAAAGCATTAGAGATAATCGTACGTCCATCTGAAGTAACCCCTATCAATCCTCCTGTTGCACCTGCAGAAGTGCCTGAAAAATACAAATTTGCAACAGAGTAAGCATTGTGAACACTAAACCTCGCAGAAGAGCCGCCAAGCATCCTACCTATTAGACTACCTATCTCGTATTCGTTAATATCGACACTAGAAGCCTTAAAATCTACAGAAATATTTCCTGATGTATAAACATTTCTAAGTTCTAAATGACCACGCCCACCACCAAGTATACCACCTATATTTCCTCTTCCTGTAATTTGAGCATTTATAACATAGGTATTAGTAATTCTAACAATAGGGGTTGTTGAGTTTGCTGCGGCGGTCAGGTTAGCCAAATCACCCACCAGACCTCCAACCTTGGAAGATGCAGAAGAAATCCAAACAATATTTAATCCCAAGCCATTTATAGAGCCATTCAATCCTACCCCACTAAATAAGCCACTTGACTTGTTCATGGCGGACTGATAAATAAATAAGTTTGATATTTCAAAGCCATTACCTTCAAAAATGGCATTAAATGAATTCGTAGTAGAACAAGACGAAGTACTACCTTGACACTGTCCTATGGGATCCCAACCTGATGAAAGTCTATCAGTTCCTGTATAACCACTAGTAGTACCCCATCTTGTAGTTCCAAGATCTATATTTCCCACCAGCTCATAGCCACGGCAAACCCCAGCAGGACAACCGCCTGTCAAACCCGTAGAAATAGCAGAAGATTTCCAACTAGTTCCTGATAGATTATATCTTATAGCATTCAAATGATCTGCATTATAAATCTCTATCAAACCATCTCCATCTATATCAACACGGTAAATGGCATAAACAGTAATGTTTCCTGCAGGCATAAAAGTGACAAGGGGACGAGCATCTCCCGTACCTACCTGAGAAGTCCATCCCGTAACAGTATAACCACTATTTACACAACCTGTTCTTGGTAAATCACTCAAATCGGCTCCAATACGTCTAATCACAGCAGCAGGGGCTGTACCTGTAATTCCTGCAGCTGTACCACAATTAAACGTAACAGTATGATTCCAAAGGGCATAGAGGCGTGTATCTCTGATAAATGTAACTTCCGCCCCCGCAGCATACGTCGTACCTACTCCATTAGCAGCAATACCCCAAGCAGCTAAGTTGCTATCCGCCGTACCAGAAGCAGGAGCTGTAATACCTGTTTCTGCAAGGGTGCGTAACCTAATAGCTGCACCAGCAACAGTGCTTTGAGTAAGATTAGTGCCACCTGTACCGCCATTTGCATCATATGTAACTGTATATGCAACACCCCAAATTGCATAAAGGGTTATTGTGGGTACTGCTATGGCTATCCCTGCAGGGATGTTAAAGGTGCTTCCAGCTGCTACCCAGTCACCTTGGACAGGAGTTTGAGCAGTAGACCAACCTAAGAATACATCAGCAGTTCCACCTGTTGTTCTCGAAAGCCCAGTACTAGGATGTAAAGTTACACTGCCGCCTGCCCTTGCAGTTTGCGATAGCAGTTGAGGATCTGTCTTGGTTCCTCCATTAAGATTATAATTAATGGTTACGCGAACAAAGCAAGCTCCACCAGATAAATCAAAGCCATCAACACAGGTCGTACAGACCCCACTTCCATCCGCTTCCCTACAGCTTGTAGGCAAGCTTAAACAAGTGTTAGCAGTTGTAAGGTAAAAGCCTGCATTGCAACCCGTGCAAGCACCTATAGCTCCTATCCCATCAACGCAAGCAGCAGGGGCTTCAGGATTGCTAGCAGCTTCAGTTTTACTACAACTACACTGTGTAGTCAAACTAGACACCACGATAATGGACAAAGCCAATATCAATTTTGTTAAAGAGAAGCCCATAAAGCTTCTTTTTAATCTTTCTTTTTTATTTTCTAATCCAAGCTCAACTTTATGAGTTAGGTTTAGAATAAATAATTTTTTTATATTCATTATTTAATCTCCAGATTTTTATTTTTGATATTAACAAGATAGCTCTAAAAAAACTTAGCCTGCTAAGGTCTAAGGCTTCCCAAAAGTAACCTGTATAACAACCACGCCAGTAAATCTATACCTTTTCTAAAGTCAATCTATATCCATCGAATTTAAGTTAAAAGTGTAACAACTTCCAAATAATCAGGCTATAAAGTGCTTGGGATTTAAATAAAATAAAACCTTACTCATGCAAAGGCCTTCTCCTCGCCCGCGAAATCCGCACGAGGCGGGCTTGATTGATATACAGGGGCTTGGTAGCCGCAAATTTCATGCCAAAACGATACCGACAATACACTTTTTTTATGGGAGGGCGGGCTTACGATATACGAGGAGCTTGGTAGCCGCAAATTTCATGCCAAAACGATACCGACAATCCGCACGAGGCGGGCTTGCGATATACAGGGGCTCTGGTAGCCGCAAATTTCATGCCAAAACGAATATCTTGATAATACAAAAGCTTTATCCTTTATGCGGAGGGCGGGCAATCATCCCACTTTAGACAAAGAAAACTCCACTAGCGCAATTCTTTAAAAAACGAGAAGCTGTTCTATTACGAAGCTAACATCTGAGGACTGCAGGGGCTCCATAAAAGAAAGCGAAGCACGCCGCCGTGTCCAAAACATGGCCGTTTTAAGGCAAGTGGGTAACGGTAATAACAAGCCTCTCTAAACGCCATCTTGTATGCGTCAAGATGGCTCTAATATAAAAAAGTCTCCCTAACCACTATCTTAACTTTGAATGCTTATACCCATAGAAAAAATAAATACATAAACCTATCATTAACCATACAAATAGCCTTATCCAATTATCTATACCTAAGCCTATAATCATTAAACTACTTAAAAGTATACTAAGCAAGGGTACGAGAGGAACAAAGGGGGTTTTAAAAGGCCTATGTAAGTTTGGCTGTTTTTTACGTAAAATTAAAATTCCGACAGAAACTAAGATAAAAGCAAAGAGAGTACCTATACTTGTCATATTTCCTATCACACCTTCAGGAATAAAGCCTGCAAGCAAGGAGACGAAAACAAAAAAAATCCATTGCGACTTATAAGGTGTATGGTATTTTGAATGTAAAACACTAAAGATGGGCGAAACCAAGCCATCCTTAGACATAGTATAAAAAATGCGAGTTTGGCTAATAAGCAACACAAGAATAACCGAAGCAAAGCCCATAAGTATAGCTATTGTAATGAAAGTAGCAAGCCAGTGCGTCTCTTTAGGCATATAATTTTTAATAGCATACACAACCGCCGCCTCCCCCCCTGACTTCATAAAATCTGTAAAAGGTGCAAGGCCTGTTAAAACATATGAAAAAAGTATATACAACACAGTACAAATAGCAAGGGAGAAAAGGATACCCTTAGGCATATCTTTTTTAGGATTATGGGCCTCCTGTGCCAAAGTGGAGACCGCATCAAAACCTATATAAGCAAAGAAAACAACCCCTGCCCCTGACAACACGCCCATCCAACCATGATTCCAAAAGTCTGTATAGCGATGTATTACATTTTGATTTGTTAATGGATCTATAATATTTAATTTTACATCGGGGGTTTCGGGGGGGATAAAAAAATGAAGATGGTTCGCGGGATTCAAATATTGCCATCCTAAACAAATAAACAACAATACAATGCAAAGTTTTACAATAACAATAACCGTATTCACAAGGGCTGAAACACTTGTACCCCTTATCAATAGTAAAGTAAGCATAAAAAGTAAAAATATAGCAGGTAAATTTATAATACCATGGGTACCTGTTTCTGAAACTAAAAAGGGGGAATGACACCATTCAAAGGGAATTTTAAAGTGAAAGAGGGTTTCTGTAAGCTCATTTAAATATTGGGACCAAGCAATCGCAATCATACCCACAGCAAAGGCATATTCAAGTATCAAATCCCAGCCTATAATCCAAGCAATCAATTCACCCATTGTAGCATAGCTGTAAGTATACGCACTGCCTGAAAGAGGAATCATACTGGCAAATTCTGTGTAACATAAACCTGCAAAAACACAACCCAGACCCGCAATGATGTACGAAAAAACAACCCCTGGGCCAGCATGGGCACCTGACGCATGAGCGGTTCTTACAAAAATACCTGCACCTATGATTGCACCTACGCCCATAGAAACTAAAGACCAAGGCCCAAGGGAACGTTTTAATCTTGAATTTCCCGAATCTGCAAGAAGTTGTTGTATTGATTTTTTTACAAATAATTTAGCTTGCATAAGTTTATACTAAACAACATACAGGCTTAATTACAAGCTTACTTGTAAGCAAGTAGTTTTTAACCCTATAAGATTAAATATAATACGTGATGGAAGATTTTGCAAGACTTGTATTAGACCTAATTGTCTATGTTATAGTAGGGGGTATTGCTTCTTGGGTTTACTACGGCTATAAAAAAAAGGCTCTCATAGGTGGCTTTTTTGGCGGTGCCTTTATAGCAACAGTGGGTGCTATAGTTGTCACTCTTTTATCCACTATTTATGATTGGTTCTCTAACCTTGTGATTTGGCTTATGATACCCAAAATAAATGGAGAATTTTATTTTAGAGTAAACCTTATCACAGCAACCTTAGGAGCCTTACTTTTTGTTTCTATTCTAAATCGTATCAATCAAAAACGCGATAGGCATTAGATTGCTTTAGAAAAACTCCTTGTTTCAACTTCTTTCATTCGATAACCAACCCCACGCACTGTTTCAAGTAAGTGATCTTTAGGGACAAGCTTCTGACGCAAATTTAAGACCATTACATCTACTGAACGCATCGTTACAGGACGCTCAGAACCGTGCATTGCTACAAGAATTTGCTTTCGACTAAATACCCAGCCAGGATTACTACAAAGCAATTGTAATATGCGAAATTCACCAGGAGTTATAGAAATAACTTTATCCTCTATTCTAAATTCAAAACGACGCAAGTCTAATTTAAATTTTTCATAACGAATAATATTTTTATCTTCTGCTAAATGAGCTTTACTACGTCGTATTATATTTTGAACCCTTGACAAGAGTATAGGTGGCTCGAAGGGCTTAGTAATGTAATCATCTGCTCCTAATTCTAAGCCTAGTATAATATCTTCTTGGGACTTGCGACCACTTAAAATTAAAATAGGTATACTTTGCGTCTGTGGCTCATTCTTCAAAAAATGAAACAATTGTAGACCATCTAAATCAGGTATCACAAGATCTAAAATAATCAAGTCATAACTATTCTTATACACAATATCCATGATTCGCGCAGGATTGTATTCTACAGTAACTTTCATAGCTTCCCTTTCTAATACATTTTGCACTAAAGCAGCTATTTCTTTGTCATCTTCTATCAATAAAATATTCTTTTGCATATCAAATTTTATAGACGAAAGTAAAGCTTTATCATTTATTAAATTTACGTTAATTGGGCTTGGGCTATGGGAAATAACTAGGTTTTAAGTTATTTCCCATAGCCTATCTTTCAAAAGCAGGTACTTTTGAAAAGAAAGGTGAGCTCAAATAATTTTACTTTTAAATCTATTCAAAGTAAGTGCTGAATAAAAATTAGAACTATATCATCCTTAAAATCTTATGAAAAAAACAACCCTTTATGAAGAGCATGTAAAACTTGGTGGAAGAATCATAGATTTTAATGGATGGGAGCTACCTGTGCAATATAGCTCCATTATAGACGAACATCTCGCAGTAAGACAAGCAGCAGGTATTTTTGATGTGTCTCATATGGGAGAAATAGAAGTTACAGGGATAGGAAGCTTAGATTTTTTGCAGTTCTTAACCTGTAATGATCTTTCTAAAATCAACAAAGGACAGGTACAATACAATTTAGTTGTTAATGAACAAGGTGGAGTTGTAGACGATGTTTTAATTTACTTTATTGATAAAGAACATTACTTCATTGTCTGCAATGCGAGCAATGTACAAAAATTATTTGAATATCTTAGTTCATTAAAGTCAAAATACAAATACGAAGGGAAAATCACAAATAAAAGCCAAGAATGGGATCAGTTAGCCATACAAGGCCCCCTTGCTTCTCAATTTGTAGAAGAAATCTTGAGTACAAAATTAGATCATATACCCTATTATCACTTTCAGGACCTTAATTATCAAAATGAAACAATACGCGTTAGTAGGACAGGCTACACTGGGGCGGGCGGATTAGAAGTGTACCTAAGCCCCCGTATAGTAAAAAAGTTTTTTAACTCTATTTTGGATTTAAAACTTAATGGCATCAAATTACAACCTGCGGGATTAGGCTCAAGAGATAGTTTAAGGCTTGAGGTTTTATTCCCACTCTATGGCAATGAATTAAATGAAGAATGGACACCTGTAGAAAGTGGGGTGGGGTGGACTGTAAAAGAAAAGGAAAAACCCTTCCTCGCTTCAGAGAAAATACTTGCATATAAAAAGGGCACCCTACCTGGACAAGTTTTAGGTTTTCAAATGAAAGATAAACTTCTTGCACGAAAACATTACAATGTATGGGACAATGAGGGTAAAAATAGAATCAGTGAAGTTCTTTCTGCCGCCTATTCTCCCATACTCAAAGTAGGGATTGGTACTTTATACCTAAAAGAAGGATATCCTATTGATAAGGGTGTTTTGATAGAGGTTCGAGATAAAAAAATAGAAGCCTCTTTACATAAAAAATCTTTCTTAAAAGATAAAACATAAATTTTATATTAAACACTAAGGAGATTTAAAACTATGCGAAACTATATAAAATACTTTTGGGGAAGCACTCTTTTTGCGATTATCGCTTTGAGTACAGCATTCTACTTGGGGATGAATAAAAGTGGAAGTGTGGAGGGGGGAATAGCTACTTTGTTTACAGCCCTCATGCTTGGTATTCTCGAGACCTCTTTAAGTTTTGATAATGCAATTGTAAATGCACGAGTATTGAAGGGAATGTCTGCTTTTTGGAGAAAGATATTTTTAACCCTAGGGGTTTTGATAGCTGTTTTTGGGATGAGGATAGTTTTCCCTTTGATTTTAGTTTGGATTATTAGTAATCTTCCTCTTATGGAAGTATTACAAATGACAGTACAAGAACCACAAAAGTTTCAAAATATTCTTACAAGCCAACATTTGATTATTGCGGGGTTTGGTGGGGCCTTTTTATGGATGGTTTTTGCTTCTTTTTTCTTTGACTCTGAAAAAGAAGTTCACTGGATACCCGGACTTGAAAAAATTTTTAGTAAACTAGGAAGAAAAGATTCTTTTGCAATACTAATTACTTTTTGCTTTACCTTGGGCTTCTATTTTGCCATGCCCCCTCTACACCATCTTGACTTTTTATTAGCAACTGTTTTGGGAGTAGTTACTTTTTTGATTGTGGATGGGGTAGGCTCACTTTTGGATAATGAAAGCCTAAGCTCACAAACTGGAATCGGGGCCTTCCTATACCTTGAGGTTTTAGACGCTAGTTTTAGCTTTGATGGAGTGGTGGGGGCATTCGCAATAACAGATAATTTTTTTATCATTGCCCTTGGCTTAGGGATAGGAGCTTTTTTCGTTCGTTCTATGACTATAAAGTTGGTAGATGATGATACTCTTTCTAATTTTAAATTTCTAGAAAATGGTGCCTTTTGGGCCATAGGTGCTCTTGCCTTCATTCTTTATCTATCTGCTCTTGAAGTAGAAGTTCCTGAAGTGATTAGTGGTTCCTTGGGGCTTATCATTATAGGGTTAAGTTTTCTTGGAAGCCTAAGGGATAAAAAAAAATCTAAATAAACAAGTAAACAACCTATCGCCTTTACTTTGATTTTTAAAAGTTTTTAGAAAAATTATTAAACTCAAATTTGATACTACTATACAAAGCTGATAAGTTAAAAAGCCTTTTATACTCGTAGATTCGCATGAAACTACCCGCCCCAGAGAATCTTTTATTAAAGATATTTTGATAAAAACAAGTAAGGTAATTCAAAAAAATACTCGTATGATAATTTTCAACAATGATAAAGGTATGGGCAAGGTATGATAAGATTTCTGTATGAAAATAAAATTAGTTAAGCTTGAGCTCACAAAAGATCACTCCTAATTATGAAGATTTTATTTTTTTTATAGAAAATAATCGGCGAAATTACCGAAACGTAAAGTACCTCTTTATATGAAGTTAAGATTAAACATCCAAAGTTATGAAAGGGGGGCTTCCTTTTCATACTTCTGTATTTTTAAGAATTTAAATTTTTTTTGCTCTATGCGTTTCTTTTTTCTTCTTTTCATTTTTGTTTTAATAAATACTCAATGTGCTACTTTAAGGAATGCTACTTTACTAAATCAAGGTGATAAGGTACGTATTTACTCCATTAGAGCCAACGAATATCTGGAAGGAGTAAATCCCATAGCAATAACAACGACTCAAAAATTTCCTGAGTTAAATGAGGAACAACTTCTAATCATTTTTGAAAATTTATTTTTTCACGATAGCAATTATTTTTCGGGTCATCCCCGCCCCGTCTTCTATAAAGACGATCTCAAATATCTTATACCTCGAATAAAAAAAAGTATGTATAAAATTTCTCCCGGCAAAAGCATACTTGTAGTTTATAAACGTCTCCCTGATGGAAATCTTGTTCAAACCACACTCAGAACAACTTTTTTATTTTGGTACGACAAACATGGAATCAATATTGCCCTTGGAGAGGTAAGAAAGATTATTTTATCTGAAGATCTTATAAAACAATATAAGAAATGGGGGGATATAGATAGTATTGATGCTAGTGATTTAAGCCTTACTGTTTCTCTAGATGTAAAAAAACCCTTTACTCATAAAGAACTAGAAAATAGAAGCAGAGACTTTTGGGTATATTTGAACATTGCAGATATAGATACCCTTTTAAAGAATAGGGAAACTCCTCAAATTTTAAAGGAACTTGAAGATGACGGAACAAGTTTTACAGAAAATAATTCAGAAAAATCTACATCTAAAGATAAAAAGAATGTCATTATTAAAAATAAAGAATTAAATGAAAATGAATTAAAAAACTTACCCCCAGAAACAGAAGAAGTAAAATTAGGGAACGAAAATAAGGATACCGACACTAGCTCTTTAGAAAATGACGAAGAGAAAAAGCCTGTCAATGATTTAGATAAAGACAAGGACTTTAAATTTAATTTCAAAATAAACAGTAAGTCAAATAATCAAGAAAAAGAAAAAAAAGAGAAAGATGAAGTACCCAAGGGCAAGGTATTAATAAAAACTAAAACAAGTAAAGTTTTAAAGAGCTCGAAAAAAAACAATAAAGGTAATGGTGCACCCGCCAGTAAAAACGAAACAACAACACCCGCCCCACCAACACCTAATTGATTTAGATTGAAAACGTGAAAAAAATTTTTTTTGCCATAAGCGGTATAATACTTTTTTCTTTGCTCCTCTTTGTGTTTGTTTTATTTAAAGTTTCTAGAACCCCTATCCCCAAAGGAATCACAGGAAGACAGGCAACTGAACTTGCCAAAAAAATATCAAATACTATACTATTAAATGAATTTGAGAAAATTTCTTCTTTGAGTTTTACCTTTCAAAATGTACAGCATTTTCATGATTATAAAAATTTATTAATAAAAGTAAGTTGGAAAGAAAAAAAAGAAGAAATTTTTGTAGTGTATAGTTTAGTCTCAAACATATCCCAAGAAGATGAAGAGAGTAATTCTTTAACTCGAGAACACGAGGTTTACATAAACAAAGTTCGAATCAGAGGTCAAAGAGCCACGGAGATATTGCGTCAGGCTCAAGATTTACATTCTTACGCTTTGTTTTGGTTTCACCCCTTTCCCTTCCTATACAAGGACAATGTTATGAAATCTTACATTCAAGAAAGGGCTCTGATTTTTCAGCTTGGGAAGGGTAAAAATATGAGTCATTATCTAGTCATAACAGATGAAACATATTTACCCATAGCACTACGTGTTTGGTCTGAAAGAAATTCTTTTGTCCAAGGAGTTGAATTTAGTTTTGAAAATTGGTTAGAAAATTTCTGTGGTTCAAAAATTAGTTTAAAACGTAAAAATAAAATGCACGACTTTAATTTTGAAGACGTACATTGTAATAAAGGTTAAAGTAACTTTATGGCAATAGTTTATATCATATGGTTTTTTCTCTTCGTACTATTTGGGAGTTTTGTTTTATTGATTCACTATTGGAGTCACCTTTTATCAACAAAAATCAGATATAAAAAAGAAGAAGTAAGTCCTATTCTAAAGATAATAGCTGAACAGTGGAATTATCTAGTGTTTCATGAAAAAAGTTATGTGAGAACTTTTTCTTTGCTTCTAGGATGTCTAATTGCTTGGTTTTTTTATTATTTAGGAAGTGTGACTATCTCTACGTCAAATCAAAGTAATAGCATTCCAAGCTTTGCCATGAATTATTTTAGCAATTATTTTTATCCTTCCATCTTATCTCCTATGCTTTTACGTTTTTTTTGGCCTATTTTAAAAGAACTTTCAAAAAAAAATACAAAGGCCCTTTTAATAGATTTCTCTCAAACACAAGCCCAGTTTTTTATGGGTTTGAACATAAGTCTTTCTGCACTTTCTTTTACTTTATGGGGAGTTTTCCACGTATTAAATTTTTTTTACGTTTTATTTCATTCTATTTTAATATTTTCATATACAATTTATATTCTAAGAAAATCAATAGCAGACTCTGAGCTAGTGCTTTTTTATACACCAAGCATAGAAGAAGAAGAATGGGAAATTGAAGAAATCAAACTAGCTGAAAAAAAAATCTTAGAGTTATAACCTTTTAGATAAAAAAAATAGTCTTTTTACATGAATGCACTTGAAATCCATCAATTAACTAAAGTTTATTATCCTAAAAATAAAAATACACCACCACTACTCGCTTTAGATAAAATTAATTTAAACGTTCAAGCAGGAAATTTTTTTGGATTACTCGGTCCCAATGGGGCAGGGAAGACTACTTTAATAGGAATACTTACTTCATTAGTAAACAAAACAAGTGGTTCTGTTCAAATTTTCAATAACGACATCGAAACAAATTTAGATAAAGTTAAACGTTGTATAGGACTTGTCCCGCAAGAATTTAATTTTAATATTTTTGAACATGTAGAAAGTATAGTCGTAAATCAAGCGGGATACTATGGTGTTCCTCCTAGGATTGCAAAAAAGAATGCTCAAAAATATTTAGAAATACTTGGACTTTGGGAGAAGCGTAAGGAGAATGCAGGACGATTATCAGGAGGGATGAAACGTAGATTGATGATTGTACGTGCCCTTATTCATGAACCTAAAATGCTTATTCTAGATGAACCCACTGCTGGGGTAGATATTGAATTAAGGCGGTCTATGTGGGACTTTCTTAAAGAGTTAAATAAAAATGGAACAACCATCATCCTTACAACTCATTACTTAGAAGAGGCTGAAAGCTTATGTAAAGACATTGCTATTATTGATCATGGTCATATAATAGAAAATCAAAGTACTCGTGGTCTAATAAAAAAACTTACTATGGAAACATTTATCTTAGATGCTTCCAAAAAACTTCCCAAAGAAATAAAGTTTAAATCTTTTATTGTTCGTCCCATAGATGCCTTTAGTTTTGAAGTAGATGTACCTAAGGGCAAAAAAATAAACGAACTATTTGAAGAATGTAAAAAAAATAAAATAGAAATTGTAAGTATGCGTAATAAAGCAAATAGATTAGAAGAGCTATTTATCAAACTCTTGAATCAAAAAAGATGAATATACAATTAGTCGCACTTTATACCCTAGTTCGCAAAGAAGTTCTTAGAATTTTACGAATTTGGATTCAAACTCTCATCCCACCTGCTATCACGATGAGCCTTTATTTTTTTATTTTTGGAAAATTGATAGGTGAGCGTATTGGAACAATGGGGGGGAATAATTACATTAACTTTATAATTCCTGGCCTTATCATGATGGCTATTATAACAAATTCATATGCAAATGTGGTTTCTTCTTTTTTTGGAAGCAAATTTCAAAAAGTTATAGATGAATTAATCATTGCGCCTATTTCACCACTTGTTATTATTTTAGGCTATGTCTTAGGGGGTATAATGAGAGGTTTTATGGTGGGGAGTGTTGTGCTTCTTGTATCTTCTTTCTTTACAAAACTTGAAATACATAATATATGGATTGTTGTTCTTTTTAGTTTTCTTGCTGCTGTTCTTTTTTCCCTTGCAGGCTTTACGAACGCGTTATTTGCGAAACGTTTTGATGATGTTTCCATTGTTCCTACTTTTATTCTTACCCCTTTAACTTACTTAGGAGGAGTTTTTTATAGTATAGATAATATGAGCCCTCTTTGGAAAAGTATATCTTTATGGAATCCTATTTTGTACCTAGTTTCTGCCCTTCGTTATGGTTTTTTAGGAAAAAGTGAAATCCCCATAGAATATTCTTTTTTCGTAGTTCTTGTACCTATTGTGATATTATTAACTTTGAATTTTATTTGTATCAAAAAAGGTTACGGTTTAAAAAGTTAATCTTTTTACAAAACACATTTTTTTATTAAATAAATTTCTATTATTCTAGATGACGAGAGGTTAAAAATAAAAACAGATAGCCCTTATTGTAAATGTAAAACATCTTTCATAGAATAAAGCTTTGGCTGATTTACTTTATCACGAAGAAACATTGCCGCCCTAAGGGCCCCACTTGCAAACGCATTACGACTAGATGCCCTATGGGTTAATTCTAGCCTCTCTCCTTCACCAAAATAAAATACAGTATGGTCTCCTATCACATCACCACCACGTAAAGAATGCATTCCTATTTCATCGTTTGCTTTAGGCCTCTCGCCGATTAAACCTTGACGTCCATGTTTTTCTTTAGCCTTGCTATAAAAGTTTGTTTTTCTAATCGCTTCACTTAAAGAAAGAGCCGTACCCGAGGGAGCATCTTTTTTAAAGTGATGGTGTATTTCAGAAATTTCTATATCAAAACCTTTCGTCCCCAAAGTTTGGGCAGTAAGCTCTGCAAGATGAAGCATCAAAGTAATACCAAGAGACATATTTGTAGTTTGAAGTATGGGTATTTTTTTTGCAAAATCTGTAATTTCATTTAGCTGGCTTTGACTCAATCCTGTAGAACCTATGATATAGGGTATCTTATATTTTTCTGCTAACTTTAGAATTTCTATAGTACTGCTAGGAGATGAAAAATCTATAATAACACTATCTCCCCTCGCTTGCATTTCTTGAAAGGTTTTTTCTACTTCACTTGAAATTAATACCCCCTTCATTTTTTCAATATCTTTGGTATCTAGGCTAATGGCTCCACTAAAGGCAGATGTACCAATAAATTTGTTTTTAGCATCCTCAAGTGCCCACAATATCGAAACATGTTCCATGAAAGGCTCTTCTCTACTTAGATTAATAATTGAACGTCCCATCCTTCCCGCTGCCCCTATCATACATACATTTGTTTTTTTCATTTTTATTTATCTTCTCCTAAAACTTTCATGATTTGAATTAGTTTTTGCTTTAACTCAAAATTCATTTTTGTCAATGGCAAGCGTATATCTTCAGAGCATAAATTTAAATGCGCTGCTACTGCTTTTACAGGAATGGGATTTGTTTCCCAAAAAAGAGCATTCATAAAGTCTACAAATTCATAAAAAAGAAAATTAGCTGAAGTAAAATCTCCTTTTAGATAAAGGTCTAAAAAACGTAACATTCTTTTGGGATAAATATTTGAGGCAACAGAAACCACACCTCTACCACCAAGACCCATAAATGCGGGGGTAATATTGTCGTCTCCGCAAAGTAGACTAAGTTTTTCCCCACAAGATTTTTGCATTTTTATCATTTGTACAGGGTCACCACTTGCCTCTTTAATTGCTTGAATCATTTTATGTTCACTTAATTCTTTCATCGTCTCTACTTCTACATTAACACCTGTTCTAGATTTAATATTATAAATCATTATAGGCACAGTGACTTCATTGGCTATAGCCAAAAAATGTTGCTTTAGCCCTTCTTGTGTTGGCTTATTGTAATATGGGCTTACAAGCATTAGAGCATCTACACCATCCTTGCAAGCATCAATACTCAATTCTATAGCTTCTTTTGTTGAATTTGAACCTGCACCTGCTATAACTTGGATTCGACCTTTCACAAATTCTACTGTTTTGGCAACAAGCTCTTTATGTTCATCATGTGTTAGAGTTGGTGATTCTCCTGTTGTACCACATGGAATAACTCCTTGAACTCCTGCTTGGATTTGTTTTTCTATTAATTTTTTATAAGCATCAAAATCTATCTCTTTTGCGTTAGATTTAAAGGGGGTAATGATTGCTGTATATAATCCTTGAAACTTCATATAGTATTAAACATAAAAATATAGGCAAAAAATATCAACCTCTTAAAATAAGATACAATAACGATTTTGGTATTCAAGTAGGATTTGCAAAAAAAAGAAGAATTTCTTTTTTGACACCAATCTTGTTTCATCAATTTTAATAACATCTCTCAACCTATAAACTAAAACATGCCCGATATATTTCAATTCATTATTTCAAGTGGTTTTTCTATTAGCATCACAATACTTATTTGTTTCTTTTTTTCAAAAAATCCATTTGTCCTTATGAGCAAAATAAATAATCGTTCTGCCCATAATTCTGTAGTTTCACGTGGGGGTGGGATTGCGATTTGTTTACCTTCAATTATCTTGTTTTTAATTCACCTAAGACCCTATAATAATCCCACTCTGACTTATTTTTGCTTGGGTGCAACATGTTTCTTCATACTGGGATTTACAGATGATTGTTACAATTTAAATGCAAGTTTTCGCTTAGGGTTAACCATTCTTCTTTCTTGTATTATTTGTTTTATGGGTCTGCATGACACTCTTAGAATTTTTGATTTTGAAATTTCGGGATGGCCTGTTCGTATTTTTCAAATTACATGGATTGTTTTTTGCGTGAATACTTTTAATTTCATGGATGGCATTGATCTAATGGCTATTATGCAAAGCATTCTATTCTGTATCTTTATAGGGTTATGTTTATATATAGATATCCATTCTATTTTAGAATATAAGATTACAGATTTATCTTTTGTAAAACATATAAAGATAGAATCTCATTTGCTCCTTTGCATTTTTTGTTTATTACTTAGTAGTTGCATCTTTTCTTTCTGGAATACTTATCCTGCTCGTTTATTTTTAGGAGACTCAGGATCATATTTTTTTGGCTTTGTTTTTGCTTATCTTTGCTTTATGGCAACAGAACTTGATCTATCATTTTACAATCATTATCACTTACGCATAACAAGAACTTACAACACTGGCCCAATGATATTACTCTGGTTTGTTTTTGGATTCGATGTAATCAATACTTTAACTTTTCGTTTTTTTTCAAAAAAAAATATCTTTGAAGGGCATAGAGATCATATCTATCAATTGTTGCATCGATTTTCTTGGCCTACCTACAAAATTGTCATTTTCTATTTTTTATTGAATTTAGGAATGCTCTCACCTTTTTTTATTTGGATTATTTTTAGAACAGAAAGTACGACTCTAATTTATATCCTATGGCAAGCGTTCATTCTAAATTGGTACTACTACAAAAACAGAAAAGTTTTTTCTAAAAATCTTCCTAAATTAGAAGAGCTTGTTTCAAAAAGAGATGCTTTAGTTGAAATAGAGCATTTTTATAAATTAAATAAAAATTCAAATTCAAATTACTTTAATTAAAAAACTCTATGGAAATCTTTGCAGACCTGTCTTTATTTAGATAGGGCAAAGGCCCCTAAGCTCAAAATTTACCGAAACAACTCCTCTATCTATGTTTATAAAAAAGATAAGGTGGGATATTCGAGATGAAATACACAAAATTTTTTATCCAATAAAGGTCATATTGTACTAGTGGCACTTTTGGACAGACCTTTCCACCAAAAATACTTTTGCCTACATCATCCCAGCAGGCATGAATGAAGCTCTCTATCTTAGAAAATAGGTGATATAAAAACTTTTTGAAAAACTAGCAGTGTCTTCTATAAATATCAAAACCGTCTAAACACTAGTACTTTCTGTATTCAGGTAAAAATTCACTCCAACGTTTTTTTCTAATTGATACATCCATAGTGTCAAACTGCTTCGGGGTTATTTTTAAAAGCATCTCTTCATCTACAAAATCAATAAGCTCAGGTCGCAAATATGTTTTTGCGTAATCCAAATACACCTTTGACTTTACAAACAAGTCAAATACATCCGGATCAAGATGGTTATTTCTTTTCATGTTTCCCATAATTTCCATTGTTTCAGATAATTTTTTTGCAGGTTTGTAAGGTCTATCTCCCGCAGTAAGTGCTTCAAATACATCTGCCACCGCCATCATTCTTGCTGGCAAAGACATATCCCCTCCAAAAATTCCACGAGGGTATCCTGTCCCATCCATTTTTTCATGATGACCACAAGCATATTCAGGAACTCGTTTTAAACTAGGGGGAAAGGGGAGGGCCTCAAGCATTTTCACTGTATTCACCATATGGGCATTTATTGTTAAACGTTCGTCTTTTGTCAAAGTACCTCGCTCTACTGATAATTTATGCACCTCATCAGAAGTTAATAAATTATGCCAAGTATTATTGAGTTTATATTTTTCTTTAGCAATAATTTGAATGCGCGACTTCTCGTCTGCAGTAAGCGACTCTCCACCATAATTGATTTTCTCTATAAAAGCTTCCATGGAATCAATTTCATCTAAACGAGCTTTATAATGAACTTCTTTTTCTAGCATAGAAACAGAGCGATGAGAAGGCGAGGGTTCTGTGATTTTGTCTATTCCCGAAATTCTTTTTTCATATTCTTCCCTTGTATTAGACCTTACTAATTCAAAACGTAATTTTATGAGTTCAATACCGTTTATAATACCTTCAAGCTTAGTTGATTTATCCATGATGTGAACAGGAGTAACTATTTTACCACAATCATGCAAACCTGCAGCTATACGTAATTCATACCATTCCTCGCTATTCAAATTAAAATTAGCAAAAATACCTTCTTTGCTTTCACATGCTGCCTGAGCCAACATTTCTGTAAGAACGGGAACACGCTTGCAATGCCCCCCCGTATAAGGAGACTTAGCGTCAATCGCTTGAGCGATAAGCTCAATAAAACTTTCTAAAAGATTCTTTTGATCTTGAATTAGCTTCTGATTATATAGAGCTATGGCGCCTTGGTCTGCAAGGGTATGTGCCAAGGTAAAATCCCGAGAGTCAAAGGGTAAGACACCCCCATTCATCATTTCTTCTTTAGATAACTTCCCAGCATTTTTTTGCTTCTTATTTACAAGTTGCATAACCCCCATCACCTCCCCTAGAGGGTTCACCATAGGAATAACAAGCATTGACTTTGTATAATAATTGTACTTTTTATCAAGATCTGAATTAAACGTAAAAGGCATTCCTTCGGGAAGATTATACACATCATTTAAGACTAGGGCCTTACCTGTTAAAGCAACATAGCCCGCTATAGAATTATTATTAATGGGTAATAAAAACTCATTACTATTCACTAAGAGAGAAGATCTTTTGAATCTTAAGTTTTTGCCCTCGCTTTCATTTTTGTTGTTTTCCACAACATAAATAGAGCCCCCATCAGCAGAAACAATTTGTATGGTCTGCTGTATAATCATCGAAATTAGAAATTCAAAGTTTTTTTCGGTAGCAAGGGCCTTATTAATATTTAAGATTTTAAATAAATCCTTCTCATATAATTCATCAGTCACTAATTTAGTATCTTGAGATTTCATAATTAGAATTAGAAAAAATATCAATAATCAAAATCAAGAGAATCTGAAGCAGACTTTACTTTTATAAGAACCTTGCCACCATTTGCAAGTTTACCAAAAAGTATTTCTTTGGATAAAGGATGCGCTATTTCTGTTTCTATTAGTCTTTGGATAGGGCGTGCACCAAAACGCTTATCAAAACCCTTTTGACCCAGATATACGCGAGCTTCTTTTGTAAGTTTAAGTATAATTTTTTTAGCTTCTAAGCGTTTTGATAATTCCCCCACTACCCTTTCTACTATTTGTTCAATTTGTTTCATATCCAAAGGGTTAAATTGAATAATAGAGCTTAGTCTATTTCTAAATTCAGGAGTGAAAGATTTTTCTATAGCTTTCAAACTACGATCCTTGTGTAGCTCTGATTCAAAACCTATAGGGTTTCTCATCGCATCAAAGGCACCCAAATTTGTAGTCATAATAAGAATTACATTTTTAAAATCTGACTTACGCCCATTATTATCTGTAAGAGTAGCATAATCCATAACTTGTAATAAAATATTATATAAATCTATATGCGCCTTCTCAATCTCATCTAAAAGTAAAACACAATGGGGTGTACGATGAATCGCTTCTGTTAATTGACCCCCTTCATCATAACCCACATACCCAGGGGGTGAACCTATAAGACGAGAAACTGTATGTTTTTCCATGTATTCTGACATGTCAAAACGCAAAAAATTTATTCCAAGATGCAAAGCAAGTTGCTTACTCAATTCGGTCTTACCTACTCCTGTGGGGCCTGCAAATAAAAAAGAGCCTATAGGCTTATTAGGATCTCCTAGTCCTGCCTTAGCTAATTGTATAGCCTGAACAACATGTGCAACTGCTTCATCTTGCCCAAAAACTACTTTTTGCAATTCTGTAGAAAGATTTTCGAGCTGTGGTCTCGCATCTAATTTTTCTTTTTGTGAAGGAATGCGTGCCATCTGCGCCACAAGCTCTTCTACATCCTTGCCTGTTATTTTAGATGAATGTCTTTCTACACTCTCTATAGGACTATTTTTTTCTTGAGATTTATTTTTTTGAGAAGAGCTCTTTTTAATGCTTTCATTCTTTTTAAGAATCGTTTTAGAGTGAACCTTCGTATCCTTATCTTTTTCTTTTTCTTGAGTTTTCTCAAGTTCTATGCGAACCTTAGCGCCTATTTCATCAATAATATCTATAGCTTTGTCAGGCAAACGTCTATCTGTTATATACCTTACACTCAATTCAACAGCTGCTCGCATTGCTTCGGGGGTATACTCAACTTTATGAAAATCTGAATAATGTTTTTTCAAACCTTCTAGAATTAAAATAGCATCTTCTATAGATGGTTCATTCACATCTATTTTTTGAAAGCGACGAGAGAGGGCATGATCTTTTTCAAAAATACTTCTATACTCTTTGTAAGTTGTAGTCCCTATACAAGAAAGTTCTCCATTAGCAAGGGCAGGTTTAATTAGATTGGAGGCATCGAGTGCACCACCACTCACAGAGCCTGCTGAAATAATCGTATGTATTTCATCTATGAATAAAATAATGTTTTTCTCTTTCTTGAGAGTCTCTAGTATCCCCTTTAAGCGTTCTTCAAAATCTCCTCTATAACGAGTACCTGCTATTAAAGAGCCAAGATCCAAAGAATAGATTTTTTTATTTTTTAAAATATTAGGAACGTCACCCTTGACTATTTTTGTGGCAAGCCCTTCGACTATGGCTGTCTTACCAACTCCCGCCTCGCCCACCATAATAGGATTATTTTTTCTTCTACGAGCAAGCACATGTATCATCCTTTCTAATTCAACTTCTCGACCTATTAAAACATCCGTATGTTTATTTAGGGCTTTTTCATTTAAATTCTCGCAAAATGCTTCTAAGGGATTTTTGGCAACCGTAGGCTTAACAGAGTTATCTTTCTCTTGCTTATATGGATTTTCCACATTACTGTCATTTCCTATATCTGTGATATAAATTTCTGACTTATCTAAAGAACCTCTACCATGGGAAATATAACGCACCACATCCAAACGAGTTAGCCCCTCCTCTTGTAAAAAAAATACTGCATGGCTTTCATTCTCTTTGAAAATAGAAGCAAGAATATTTATGCCCTGAACTTTTTTATTTTCTTCTGAAAGTAAATCTTCGGGACGGTTTGAATTGGAAGACTGCTTATGTGCCACAGCTATCTGAATGACATTTTGAAAACCAAGGGTATAAGAAGGTTCATAATCACCTATATCATCTACTTTAAGTACTAAAAAATCAAGCTGATTATCCATAAAATCTTTAAGTCGCTTACCTAGACGTTTTACATTTACATTAGAATGTACAAAAATCTCGCAGACAGAAGCATCAAAAGTCAAAGCATAGAGCAAATGCTCTAAAGTAACATATTCGTGCTTACGTTTCTTTGCTTCAAGGATAGCACGAGATAAAGTTTCCCTTAGCTCTTTTGAAAAAATTTTATCCATAATTATATTCTATTGATCCCTTATCATGGTTACTGAAAATTTTTAAGGTGTTTTTGGCGACAAAATTCAACATTTTCTTTTTTTGTTTTTCACCCATATATTTTTAGACATACAACTAATCTGTTTCTACAACTTCTAATCTACACTTCAAAGGATGCTCATATTGTTCTGACAGCTCATGAACTCTCTCCATCTTACTACGAGCTACATCATACGTAAAAATTCCAATACGACTACTTCCTTTATTGTGTACATCTAACATGAGACGAGTTGCTTCTGAAGTAGGCAAAAGAAAGACTTTTTGAATTATCCATATTACAAAATCCATAGGTGTATAATCATCATTTAGCATCACAACGCAATACAACTTAGGTTTTTTAGATTTTTTTTCTTCCTTTTCTAAGAGATCTACATTATCTTGTGTTCCCTCTTTAGGGTTTAAAGTAATTGAATTAAAAGTATTCTTATTTTTTTCCTTTTGCAAAATAATTTCTTCCATTTCTATACCCTTTACAACAAAAAAGCAATACAAAAAACACTTTTTCAAAATCTATCGATAAGATAAAGTCTAAAATAACAAATTGCCTAAATACATATTCTAATAAAGTAATCAAAAAACATACAAAGTAACGTTTTATAAAAATGAAGATAAACGGAAAAACAAAACTTTACGGAATACTTGGTTGGCCCCTAAGTCACACCCTAAGCCCCCTAGTGCATAATTTAGCCTTTGAATACTATAAAATAAATGCTGTATATGTGCCCCTTGCCATAAAAGACTTTCATCAAGATTATAAGTCTATATTAACAAGCATGCAATTTCAAGGCCTCTCTGTAACCATACCCTATAAACTAAATGCGAAAAATCTTGCAGATGAATGCGATACACTAACAGAAAATTGTGGGGCAGCCAATACCCTTGTATACAAAAAAGAAAAATGGATGGCCTACAATACAGATGGTTATGGTGCCCTACAAGCTCTACAAGAATTAAGAGAATTAAATGAAGCCTCTATTTTAGTTTTAGGAAATGGGGGTGCTGCCCTTGGCTTGGTTTACAGCTTACTAGACACTTTCAAAAATGTGACTGTGACTATTACAGGCAGGAACATGAATCATGTTTCTATGTTTGTGAACAATCTTATTAAAAAAAATCCTGAAAGCTTTAGTAAAAGACTTTATTCTTTAGAACAAAACATGATACAACCTGAAAATATAGATGTCATTGTAAATTGTACGCCTCTAGGGTTAATGGAAATTCAAAAAAACACAAAGCATGCTTTACCCCAAGCTCTTCCCATAGAAGCATCATTCCTAAGAAAGCATCATTGTGTTTTTGATATGGTGTACTCACCTCGGATAACCCCCCTTCTTGCAGAGGCAAAAAAAATAGGGGCGGAAGTGGGATTTGGATACAAAATGTTTCTATATCAAGCCTGCAAACAAATTGAGCTTTTTTGCGAACAAACCATTAGTAAAGCTTTATTTCGTAAAATAGAAGCTACAATTTTGAAATCAAGATAAGGGCAGAAGCAGAAATGTCGCTTTCTTACCTTATATAGAGTACATAAAAAAAACAGGAAAAATCATCCCCTTAATCACTATAAGTTTTTAGATCTAAACAACTTGAGGTGAATTTGATAAAAAAAATAAGTTTTTTTCTTGAGATTCTTCTGTACAATTCTTATTGTAATCAACTCGCTCGTCACAATGAAAACCATGCCCAGCCTCATATAAATGTATCTTTATTGAAGGATGCGTGGAGCGTATCTTTTCAATAGAGCGAAGCTCAATAAGTGGATCTTTTTTCCCAAAGTGTAGAAGCACTGGACTCTTAGGAGTTTCATTTATAAAATCAATAATTTGTGCTCCGTAATAACAAATCACATGACTCAAAAAATGGAGACGACAAGCAGAAAGCCATGCCAAGGAGCCACCCCAACAAAAACCCATCACTGCTATTGAATTAAATCCTTCTTCACGGCAATATTTTATACAAGCATCTATATCCAATAAAGGCCTATCCCATCCTAAAGAAGTTTTCAAACTTCTTCCTTTTAATAAATCTTTTTCGTTGTACATAAGCTCTACATTCTTTTCAAGTCTATCAAAAAGAGAGGGGCTCAAAGTATAGTATCCTAGGTCTGCGTATTTCTTACAAAGGTTCCTTATGTGTTGATTCACTCCATAAATTTCTTGCAAAACAATAAGGGCTTGTTTTTTTTTAGTGGCGACGGGGGCAACTGCGTATGCCGAAAAAACATGTCTATCATCAGCGACCAAATTTATCTTTTTTTCTAACATATAAAGTTTTAAGCTTTGTAAATTAGGAGTTGGTGGTGTAAATAGACTCTGCTTTTACGAAAATATTTTGCAACAAACTCCTTGACTTGGCTTGAAGAACAAAACTTGCAATATTTACCATGGCCAAATCCAGACGGGAAAGTAAAAGCTCTAAATTCCATTCACTATCTAGATTTTTTATCACATCAGGCCACAATACTTTTACAACTGTAACCAACTCTGTTTCTTCTTTTTGCAAACTTTGTGAAAATTCACTTATATATTTTTGCAAGAGATCATAACGTTTGATTTTACTTTGAACATCTTGAATTTGTTTTGAAGAAAGCTTTTCTTGACTAGCAATCCGAGAGTATATTTCATCAAGAATTTTTGGATTTTTTGTTTGCATATCTTTAGCATACTTTTTTAAACCTAAAAAAATTCTCGCAGAGGTATTCTTAGGTTGATTGACCCAATTTGAATATCCTATCGTATCTTTATTCGCTTGAAAGAATTGGATTTTTTTTAACAAATCTATGTAATGGCTAAATTTAAAATCCAAGCTTAGAAATTCAGAAGAAGAAAAAGAAGAATTTTCTTGAAAATCATAGACCCCCTCTTTTTCAGAATCTGTTTTAATTTGAATTTGATTGGGAATGACGCTAGAGTCATCTATCTCTTTTCGGTTCCCTTGGCTAGTGACTATTTGCAAGTCTCCCATATCCAAATCTTCGAAATATTGAGGCGAACGAACAAAAGGAAATTTTTGACCTAATTCTTTAAGCACCTCATCGATAATGCTAATTCTTTCAACTTCAGACATGTCTTCCTTGAAGACTATCCTAAAAGGATTTTGTCAAGTTTTTACTTTACAATACAAATTCTTTATAAATAATATTCCTATGTTCGCGGGCATTCATTTTGTTTGTGTAGTAAATTATCCTAAAAATAAAGTACGTCCTTTATTCACATGCCTTTCTTAAATTCCAATTTTTCTGATTTGTATTTACATTATTCAAAAAGAAAATTTCTATTCGTAAATTAAACTTTATCGTAAAATGAAAAAATTATATTATTTTATTTTACTTATGAGTATTTTTTGGCTATGTGCTTGTTTTAATAAAAATTATCTTGAAAAAATTTTTATTCATTTCATAGACTATGATCTACCCGAAGACTGGCCTGTATATAAAGTTATTATAGATCCAGGTCATGGGGGGGCGGGGATTCGCTCAAAGGATAATAAACATGTCTTAAAAAGCGATAGATGGGATCCTGTTACAAAAAATTTTTTATCTCATTACCCCACAGGAATGGAAGCAGATGGTTACAAAGAAAGTCATGTTATGCTTGAACTCGCAATGAAGGTACATGCCTATCTAAAACTTACAGAAACAAAAAAAGGGTGGGGGGAATTTGAAAAACTACTCCGAAAATTTTCCCCTCAAAAAAACTTTGAACCCAAGGTAATACAAAGTGTACTTACTCGTCATGACAATTATGAGGATCGTTTTGATAAAATAGATAACTTGTATGTGAATAATGATTACCGCATGCTTGACTATCCTGACGATCGAGGTCGTTTGCAAAGAGGACGCATCTCTTTTATAAATTACCAACGCCCTTCCCTTGTTCTCTCCCTTCATGGAACCCCCGCAGGAGAAAAAAATGAAGGTGGTATGGCGGCTGTACTTGCTGCAGGTTTTAAATCTTATGATGAGGTTGTAAAAATACAAAAAAAATACAAAAGCTTTTCTAAGGGGCTTTCTATTTGGAAAAAATCTTTGTGGAATGGAAAAATACTTACATCTGAAGCACATTGGAATCAATTTCAATCCATGCATGCTGATGCATGGACCTATTTTCATGGTTATCGTAGCAATGAAAAAGGAACAGGCCCTGATTTAGAAAAACCTCGGGGATTACGTCAAAATCTTATTTCATGGATTTACAAAGATGATAACTACATTCAAAATTCAAAAAATCAAGAAGGCCCCTATTCAATGAATTATAATTCATTTTTTCCTAAGGGGAAATTTTGGAGCAGAGAAAAAGCTCAAGAGGAGTTCTGGCGGCGAGAAGATGGTATACTTGGCTATGGGGGAGATAACCACTACGCTTCTGATGAAATGATGCGTTATGTACAATATGGTGTTCGTTTACTAAAACCAAAAATGCGTGAAGAAGGAAAAATAGGGCCTATCAATACCCCCTTTGTAAGTTCATATCTTTTACCCATTTATGTTAATGCTATTGTTGCTTTTCTAGAAATTGCTTGCTTAGATAAAAAAAGAGATAGGAGGCTCATTATTGAAGAGGGGGATGCTGTGGCACAATCCTTAGCTGTGGGAGTGTATTCGCTTTATACCGGATTAAAGTTAAGACCCTTGCCCAAAGAAAAAAATCCTTTCCCACCCAAATCGCAACCCTTAAATTTTAAAAAATATAAAGATTATTTTGAAAAGGTAACAAATTAATAGCAAATGAAAGACAAAGCCATTGTTTTACTTAGTGGGGGTCTTGACTCCGCCACTGTGCTTGCTTTGGTAAGGGGGAAATATAAAAAAATTTTAGCCCTTTCTTTTGATTATGGCCAAAGACATCTTATAGAATTAAAGCTAGCTAAAAAATTAGCCCTATTATACAATTGTGAACATTTGATTGCAAAGCTTGATTCCTCCTTATTTCTCGGAAGCTCTCTTGTAAAAAAAAATAAAATCCCCATCCCTTTTGCCACTCCCTATAAGAAATTTACTTTATCATCTAAGCAAAAAATACCATCAACATATGTTCCAGCTAGAAATACTCTTTTTTTAGCACATGCCCTTGCCCTTGCAGAATCTCATTCCTGTACGGAAATCTATATAGGCATAAACGCTGTGGATTACTCGGGGTATCCCGATTGCAGACCAAAGTATTTGAAAGCATTTAATGCAATGTGCAAATTAGCAACCAAAAGTGGGGTGGAGACTCTTGAAAGTAAGAAAGGATTTAAATTTTTCAAGCCATCAGTTAAAAAAAATATTCAAGTTTTGGCACCACTACTTTATCTAAGCAAAAAAGAAATTATTAAAAAAGGGCTTGCTCTCAATCTTGACTATAGTCTCACTAATAGTTGCTATCAACCTTCTATTAAAGGAATTCCTTGTAAAAAATGTGAGAGCTGTAAAATACGAGAAGAGGCCTTCCGTACTTTGTTATAGGGAGACTTTTCCCGCCAAGCGGGGCAAGTCTAAACACCATCGTATGTGTACAAGATGGCTCTAATACAAAAAAGTCTCCCTATACAAAAGCTTTCTCCTCGCCGCGACGAGAACAGAGCCCATTTTAGATAAAGAAAACTCCACTAGCACAATTCTTTAAAAAACTAAAAAGCTTTTCTATTAGTAAAAAATATCTGCGTACTCCATCGCTTTAGATGAGCTTGAAAATGACACCCTTACAGGGTAAGCATTTTCAAGCGGGAGGGAGCCTCTACGAGACAAGCGATGCCTCGAGGCATTCCATTTCCTTCCATTTTTTAAAAAGCTTGTCTCGCTTGTCCTCTTTAGAGGGCTTCTTTAGTGTAAAGCTTAAAATAAGAAGCGAGGAAGGAAATGGAAAACATCCCGACGTGTCCTGCCGATTTTTTGAAAGTACCTATAGGTATCGGGAAGCCATGAGGGCAGTTACCCTCTTACCCTTACGCGGACAAGCGAGGGCAAGGAGGGTTTTAGGGAGACTTTTCTCTCTGCGAGGGCAAGCTCGCAAAAGTCTCCCTATACAAAAGCTTTCTCCTCGCCGCGACGAGCAAGTAGCCCACTTTAGATAAAAAAAGCCCACTAGCACAAAGACTTTATCCTCGCCCCCGCGAGCAAGTAGCCCACTTTAAATAAAAAAAATTTTACTAGCACAAAGGCTTTCTCCTCGCCCCCGCGGGGAAAGAGCCCATTTTAGATAAAAAAATTCTTACTGATACGAAGGCGGACTCCTCACCGTCGCGAACAAGTAGCCCACTTTAAATAAAAAAAAATTTACTCATACAAAAGCTCTATCCTCGCCGGCGACAAGTGAGCCTAGTTTAGATAAAGAAAATTTTGCTACTACAAAAGCTCTATCCTCGCCCGCCGTCTTGCCCGCGACAAGTGAGCCTATTTTAAATAAAGAAATTCTTATTCATACAAAAGCTTTATCCTCGCCCGCCGTCTTGCCCGCGACAAGTGAGCCTATTTTAAATAAAGAAATTCTTATTCATACAAAAGCTTTGTCCTCGCCCGCCGTCTTGCCCGCGACAAGTGAGCCTATTTTAAATAAAGAAATTCTTATTCATACAAAAGCTTTGTCCTCGCCCGCCGTCTTGCCCGCGACAAGTGAGCCTATTTTAAATAAAGAAATTCTTATTCATACAAAAGCTTTGTCCTCGCCGCGGCGGGAAGTGAGCCTAGTTTAGATAAAGAAAATCTTGCTACTACAAAAGCTCTATCCTCGCCGCGGCGGGCGAGCAATCAGCCCACTTTAGATAAAGAAAACTCCACTAGCACAATTCTTTAAAAAACTAAAAGCTGTTCTATTACAAAAAAATGTCTGCGTACTCCATCGCTCCATGGAGGGAGCGATGCCTCGAGGCATTCCATTTCCTTCCATTCTTTAAAGAAGGAAATGGAAAACATCCCGACATGCCCAAAACACGGAGGTTTTGGTCATGTCGGCAATTAGGGGGTCATAGGGAGACTTTCTAAACGCCATCTTGTATGCGTACAAGATGGCTCTAATATAAAAAAGTCCCCCTAAATCATACTCCATCGCTTTAAATGAGCTTGAAAATGACACCCTTACAGGGTAAGCATTTTCAAGCGGGAGGGAGCCTCTACGAGACAAGCGATGCCTCGAGGCATTCCATTTCCTTCCATTCTTTAAAGAAGGAAATGGAAAACATCCCGACATGCCCTGCCGATTTTTTGAAAGTACCTATAGGTATCGGGAAGCCATGAGGGCAGTTACCCTCTTACCCTTACGCGGACAAGCGAGGGCAAGGAAGGTTTTAGGGAGACTTTCTAAACGCCTTCTTGTATGCGTACAAGAGGGCTCTAAGTATAAAAAAGTCTCCCTACAAAACCACACAAACGCGGGGTGCGCATCCGAGAATGTTAGCAAAGCTAACATCGAGGACGCAGGGGCGCAAAACACAGTGGGGTGCCCCTACCCCCGCCAAAAGGCGGAGGGTAAATGAAACTCGCAAAGGAGACTTCCTCGCTTGGTGCGGCAAGTCTAAACGCCCTCTTGTATACGTACAAAATGGCTCTAATACAAAAAAGACCCCCTATACAACCACTTTAAGATTATTTTAAGACAGATGGAAGGGTTTGCAAATTAGAAATATACTTGAGTCCCTTTAAAGTTAATTCTAAATCAACTTCATCAAAGAGATAGGAACATTCTTTATGCACATATTCGGACAATCCCCCCGTTGCAATAACTCTATAATTATGATCAGGATGCACTTTACGTATTTGGGAAATGATTTCAGATATAATCCCCACCCAGCCATAGAAAAAACCAGACTGTATAGCCTCTACCGTAGATTTTCCCACTACCGAAGCTGGTTTTTTAAATTCAACTAATGGAAGTTGTGCTGTTTTAGTACTCAAGCTTTCTATAGCAATTTTAAGGCCGGGCGCTATGCAGCCTCCTTTGAACGTAGTTCCATCGTGAATGACGCAAAAAGTAGTCGCCGTACCTAAATCTACAATAATAAGATCACCTCCATAAATTTTTCCTGCGATGCACGCATTGACTATTCTATCTGCTCCTATTTCTTCAGGATTAGGATAATCAAATTTTAAAGGTAATTTTAATTTACAAGAAGTGTTAATAATATTTGAAACTTTAATTTGAAAATATTTTTCTAAGGCCTCTCTCATTACAAAGTTCAATGCAGGTACAACAGAGGAGATAATGGCGTTTTCAATTCTAGTGATTTCTATTTTAGTAAATTTAATTAAGTTTACTAGAGTAATACCTAATTCATCACTAGTTGAGTTATTTTGAGTAGCAACCCTCCATTGATATAAAATTTCTAAATCTTGATTTTTTTCAAATAAAGCCAAAGCTATATTTGTGTTTCCTATATCTATACCTAAAATATAGGACTGCTTTGAACTCACTTAATGATTTGCCTCACCCACTTCTGCATTTAAAGTCATATTCTTACCTTGACGCATTATTTTCAAAGTTAGTTTACCCCCCACCCCCGCTTCCTGAACAGAGTTCACCAACTCTTCATTAGACTTAACTTGCTTAGAATTAATCTCATAAATAAAATCATATTCCTGCAAACCCGCATCTGCAGCGGCAGAGGAAGGTAAAACTTGAATCACCACGACACCCTCCTTATCGCCTATCTTTAATTCTTCTCGCAGACTTGGGGAGGGTAAACCTATGGTAACTCCAAGAGTAGGCCTTCCTATGACTCGTTTTTGCTTACGCAACTGGGAAACAACTTTCATAGCATCGTTAATAGGGACTGCAAAACCTATACCAACACTGCCACCACTTGTAGAAAAAATAGATTGGTTGACTCCTATAACTTGAGAATAAATATTTAGAAGCGGACCTCCTGAGTTTCCCATGTTAATAGCTGCATCTGTTTGTAAGCGAGAGAAACGAGAGTTGTCAATGCGCCTTTGTTTTGCTGAAATTACACCTTGGGTAAAGGTACGGTCTAAGCCAAAAGGTGCCCCCAAAGCAAAGGCTAATTGACCCACTTGTGTTTTATCTGAATCTCCAAGGGCAGCAGGTACTAAACCTTTTTTGCCACTGACTTTAATTAAAGCAATATCACTAGCCTCATCGCTTCCTATCAATTTAGCCGTAGTTTTGGTATTATCATGAAAGATAACTTCTATTTTTTGAGCACCTGCTATAACATGATTATTTGTCACAATAAATCCATCATCATCTATAATAAAACCCGAACCTGCTTGCTGACGCTGTTGGTAAAATTCCATCCAAAAACCACCTGCCCTAACAATAACATTTGTTCTTATAAAAACAACAGAAGGGGAGGCCTTTTCATAAACATTAATAAAAGATTTCTGAAGAGAGAGGGCGGGTTGCTGGTCAGAGTCTGAAAGTGGCGTAGCCCTTATACTTTGAGAATCACTTAACCAATCCCTAATCCCACTGTATGCAATGGGGCTAGCGAAGGCACCTATCAAGAATGATAAAATAATAATATTGATTTGATTAAAACGACTAAGTCTATTAAACATAGGCTTAAAAACTAAGAGATTGTACTGTATGCAAGTAATTTCTTGACCTGTTTTATACTTATTTTTATACAAAAAATAAAAATGTTTTGTAATCTATTTAAAAATAAAAGTCGCTCTTTAACATTTGTAAAAATGGAAGGTTGTGCAAATGACTATATTTTTATAGATGTTCGAATTTCTGGAAATAAATGGCTAATAAAAGAGTTCAAAAATAATGATTACAAAAATGGATTTATAAAACGTATCTCTAATAGACATTTAGGTATTGGGGGTGATGGTCTTGTGCTTTTATCAAATCCCTCAAATAAACAAGCTTTTGTAAAAATGCTAATGTGGAATACTGATGGCTCTTCGTCAAAAATGTGTGGAAATGCCCTTCGTTGTATAGCCTTATATGAATACAAAAAAAACAAAAAGAAAACTTTTTTAGTGGAGAGCGAGGAAGGCTTACACTCTGCAAATATTATAGAAAATAAAGAATCCAACAAATCTCTTTCTGAAAAAAAGGATGTTTGGGTAGAGATAGAAATGCCTTCTCCCAAATTTAAAATATCTGATATACCTTTGGCGGAAAACCAAATTTCTAAAAATAATGTAAAAGTGATAGATCATATACATAAATTATTACAAGCTGAAATAGAAGTACCTTGTGAAAAAGAGAGGCTTTCTTTTTACATTCTCTCTATGGGAAATCCTCATTGTATAACCTTTGTTAAAGATATTGAGAAGTCTAAAGTTTTAGAGGTGGGGGCTTTTATAGAAAATCATCCCTTGTTTTCAGAAAAAACTAATGTTGAATTTGTAGAGATAAGAAAAGAGGGGCTTTGGATAAGAACTTTTGAAAGGGGGAGCGGGGAAACACAAGCTTGTGGGAGTGGGGCTTGTGCTGCCCTTGTGGCGAGTATTCTTGTTAAAGGTGTTTCAAATTTCCAAAAGATTACTTTATTGGGAGGGGAATTGGAGCTTGAATGGAATGGGGAAAACACCACCTCCAACACTTACGTATACATGAGGGGACCTGCAAGAATTTGTTTTAAAGGTAGCTATAAGCATTCGTTTTGATAGGTCTGCTTTGGTAAGGCTTATCCTCTTTCCTATTCTATAAGTAAAATAAAGCTGAAATCTAACTAAAAAACCTTTGTGTACTTAATTTCTTTTAAAATATAAATAGAGATGAGGACACAAGAAGGCAGGGAAGTTTCAGCAATTTGGGCAATTCAATAGACAAAAGGGAATCAGAAGAGGATTTTTCTAAACTTCATCTTTCACATCAAGATAACTAATATGATAAAACCCCTAAGCGATATAAAATACAAATCTTGCCGTTTTTTTACTTTACTTCTTTCGTCTATAAAATAATAATATGGGTAGGAAGTTTTTACCTATGCTTAGATTTTTATTTTACTTAATCTTTTTTGTTTGTACTACTATTGCCTGTTCCTCATCCGAACCCAATAGGAGAAACATTTCTTTCACTATTGGAAAATGGAATTCTCTCGTTGGGGTCTCCCTTTCAAGCTGGGAAATAGGCTTAAATACAAGCCTTATAAGCAATCAACGTAATTTAGGAGATGCAAGATACAGTGCCTCACCTCCGAACTGGATAGCTTTCGTCAATCCTAATGGTGGTTGCAGGAATACAGTGGGCGTTAGTGCAAATGATTGCCTGCCTTTTGATACTACCAGTGTGGGGACAACTGTAGGCCTATGCTATACTAGAACATATACTAATGGTAATAATATAGGTACTATAGTCGATTCTACTTCTATCATGAATACAAAGGTTCTATTGACACTCAACAGAGATTTGCAACTTAACATAATTACTCACGAAACAGGACACTGCCTAGGGCTACAACATTGGACAGGTGTAGATGGGAGTCTAGAGGGGGTTAATAATGGTCAGGGCTATGAACCTGATCCCCCAAACTCAGGATGTTATTATACCCCCTCTCTTAGTTCACCGGACTGCACAGAAGCAACAGGAAGCCGACACAATCCAAATCGTCATATCATGCACCCTTACGTTTCTGGAAGTCCAAAACCACAGCTAGAAGAATTAGGGGCCATTAAAGCAGTTTATGAAAATTGCTCTCGTAATAATAGGATAGATTGTATTGCCCCTCAAGATGCTTATATGATTAATTCAGTGGGGAATACAATAAGCACTATAGGTATTGTAAATAATTGTACTACTTCTATAAACAAAAAAACAACTATTCTCTATGATGATTATAGTGCGAATACCCCTTGCTATTACACCCAACTCACAGACCCTACAAAACGCGTATATCAAAGGACCTTCCCTGAATTTTATTTGAATTTTGGAAATAATGAGGCAGATCAAAGAGCTACCATCAAAACAGATACTGATGAGATTTTAGAACCTACTACACCACCTCCAGAAAGAAAATTACTAGAAGGCGAGGTAGTAAAACATGAGTATAGAATCATACTTACCCCTAAAGGAGAGCTGAAAGAAGAAAAAAGAATCATTTATTAAAAAATTACGACTTTGTTAAAATGCAAAAAAAGTACATCTTAGCTATAGACCAAGGTACGACAGGATCACGAGTTTATATTTACGATTTCCTAGGAAATGTGGTAGCGAATGAATACGAAGAAATAAAACAATACTATCCAAAACCTGCTTGGGTAGAACATGACCCTGAAGAAATTTGGCAAGGGGTTTTACGATTAATCAAAAAAGCTTTAAAGCACAATTCTTTGAAAGCAAATGATATCCACTCTATTGGAATTACAAATCAAAGAGAGACAGCCTTAATTTGGGAACGTAAAACTTCAAAACCTATATATAACGCAATAGTTTGGCAATGTAGACGAACTACAGAATTGTGTGAAAGTTTAAAGAAGAAGAACTATAGTGAGCTTGTTCATAAAAAAACAGGTCTAGTCATTGATGCATATTTTTCTGGTACAAAATGGCAATGGATACTCAATCAAGTAGAAAATTCTCGTCATAGGGGCGAGAATGGGGAATTACTTGCAGGTACTATTGATACTTGGCTATTATATAAATTAACGGGAGAGCATTATACGGATTATACAAATGCTAGTCGTACGCTACTTTACAACATTCAAACAAAAAATTGGGATCAAGAATTACTAGATTGCATGGAAATTCCACAATTAATGCTACCCCAAGTTCTACCTAGTCATTCAAATTTTGGAACAATTAAAAATATAGAGGAATTGAATGGCGTACCCGTTCATGCAATGATAGGCGATCAACAAGCTGCTTTATTTGGGCAATTATGTGGCAATAAGGGGGATGCAAAAAATACCTATGGCACAGGTTCATTCTTCCTTCTGAATACAGGTTCTGATCTTCACCTAAGCGGGGGCGGTGTTCTCACTACCCTAGCTTGTGATTTAAAGGGAAATGTATGTTACGCATTAGAAGGCAGTGTTTTTATTGCGGGGGCAGTGGTTCAATGGCTACGAGACCAACTAAAATTTTTTACCAAGGCATCAGAGGCCGAAGTTTTACTCAAAAATTTAGATAATGAAGTAGATGGTATAGTCTTTGTACCCGCCTTTGCAGGTCTTGGAGTACCCTATTGGGACATGCAGGCAAGGGGGGGGATTTTTGGCCTAAGTCGAGATACAAATATAGCTCAAATTACTCGAGCTGCTATTAAAGCCATTGCCTTTCAAACTTATGATCTTGTCAACGCCATAGTCAATGAGACAAAAAACACTAAAGATAAAAATTTCTCATTAAATGAATTAAAGGTGGATGGGGGGGCGTGTGCAAATAATTATCTTATGCAATTTCAAGCTGATATTCTTCAAAAAAAAATACTTAGACCCCAAAACCTAGACACCACCGCACTAGGGGCAGCCTTCCTTGCAGGCTTAGGGAGTGGGTTTTGGAGTATAGAAAACTTAAAGTCCATGCAAAAAACCCAAACTATTTTTGAACCCAAGATGGATGCAGGAAGGCGAAAAGAAGAATTAGATTATTGGGAACAAGGCATTCATAGAAGCGGAAAGTGGATACGCAACTAGATTCTATAAAATTTTCTTATCCTTTCATAGCTCTATTTTATTTTTTCACAAACAACAATATACTCGTAAAGCATTGTATTTACTGTCTTTCCTGCCTTGTTGGTAGGTGAGTTTTTTGAAGGCATTGCTTTACTGCTCAATAATCTTTCGTAAGTTTTTAAATGCTTGAATCCATTTTCTTCAAATTTTTCTGCAATAAATTGGTCTGTCGGTAATTGAATATTTTTTACTGTTCTATTTCCAACGACATAAATGCTTTTCCCTCCTTTTTTAAGGCTGTCAGCTATTTTCTGAATCGAATTATTCAAGTCGGTGTAAAATGAGGAAACTTCTAATGCTCGTTTATTGTCCTCTTTGTTTACCTGTGAAATATAATCTGCAATTACACCTTTTGAAATATTTGTTTTAGCTTTTTTGCCACCCATCAACATCCCATCAATTTTTCTTGCAAAATCAATTCCTGTCCATTCGTTTGAAAGAGTGGAAAATTGTCCATAAGCAACGGTTGTCCTACTATCTCCATAAGGCGGACTTGTCAAAACAACATCAAAGTAATTTTTATTCGGTTGGAATTTGGAATATTGAATTTTTACAGATACTTCTTTTTCAAGTTTTGGAAGATAAAAATTTTTATAGTTAGATAAAATATCTTCTAGCTTTTTAAAATAAACGCCAATTACATCAGGATTAAAATTTAAAATATCTTCCGATTTCATACGGTAGAGTTTAAATTCATTGTTTCTTGTGTATGAACATTCTCTAACTGTTTCAGAAAATGGGACTAAAAAGAAATTTCGAATATTTTCATTTTTAATTTCGTAAATAAAATGTTTTAGCAAGTTTAAATTTTCAATGACTTGTTGTGAAAACCAAAACTCAATATTTGTAATATTTGACGTTTTTAGGGTTTTTAAGTTTTCTTCGTTTTTAAGAAATTCAAAAACATTATCTCTAAATTTTTTCTTTGTTTCTAATAATTGATTGATTGAAAGTTTTGTGAATTTTACTTTTGAAATTAAAACAGCTAATGGGTTAATGTCAAAACCATACAAATCTGTTAAGCCACATTCCAAAGCACTTGCAAATGAAGAGCCCGAACCACAATAAGGGTCAAGTAATTTCCCATTAGAAATATTGAACTCTTTTAAAATGTCTATCCCAATTTGAGGCAACATTGTTGCAGGATATTTATGCAAGTTTGGTAAACTTGAAGCATAAGATTGTCCAACATAATCGTATTTTGTATTTCTAACTATTGGATATTTCATAAATCTGTAATACTTTGAAAAAGTGAAGGAAGTTTGTCTTCAAAAGTCCTAAAACCTGTTCCGTGATTTCTTGCCCTTGTTCCTTTGTCGTGCAAACGCAAATCTACTAAAATATTTTCTTCTCTAAACTGGTCTGCTAATAATTCTGGGGAAGTCCCTTTCATCAATTGGGCTCTATAAAAATGAAAATATTCAAGTCCATCTCTTTCTTCTGTAAATGCTGAAACAAACAACAATACTGGTAGTTTTTGAGTAAATCTGTCTGCCAAAGTTTGTAGTTGCCAAGTTGCAACTACTTCGCCTGAAATATGTCTAACTGAAATTTCTGTTTTTTGAACATCAAGGAAAAGTCCTGCACTATTAGGTTTCAACGACATTGTATAATAAAGTCCTTGTCTGCCGTCTTTGTCTAAACTTCCATATTTTTTAACTGCGTCCAATGGTGGCATTTTCCAAACTTTGTTATTGAAAGTAAACAAAGTAATCATACTGTTTCCTTTTGTTTTATATGCTTTTAGGTGCTTTTAGTTCAGCACCATCAATGTCGGGGCGAGCATCGTTATTTTCTTTAATTCCAAGTAAAGTTTCCAAAGTGTAACCTATTCCTGTCGGACCCTTTCTCATTGTCTGAACAAAGCCTTGTTCTTTTATTTCTCTAAATTTCTTTGTAAACTCTGATATTGTCATTTTATGTTTTTGTTGAAAAATTATTTTGGGTCAAATATACAAATTGTCAGTTAAATATTGTTGCGCTGTCGGGTTTCTTTCTCTTGTTGCTAACGGTTTGCAGCTACAAGAAGTTGGCGATTTCGGAGACAAAAACTGTCTGCCACCACTGCACTTGATACGAAGCTCTGCACCCGCCACCACTGCCAAATTACTGTTATACATAGTGCTTCTTTTCAATCTATGTAAACATTACGGCTTGTTCATTGTTTACACGTGTCATTTCATTGATAAAACTGTCCCAAAAGCCAAGTGTTAAATTAAATTTATACTTTTCGTTAAGCGTTTCAAGTTCTATTTCAAAATCTGTCTTATCAATTTTTTTTGCTAATTCCAAAAGGTCTATTCTCATTAAAACGTCTTTTGTAAAAGTCCGTTTAGCGTCTGAAAAAGTTACTGATTGTAAAAACTGAACTGTCATGTCGGAATTTAATAGAATTAAAGCATAAACGGCAAATTCTATTTTATCAAAACCTATTAAATAACAAGTGTCGTCAAGCATTACAGGTTTATTGTCCTGTGGCAGAATAAGTGTAAAATGAAAAGTCTTGTAAAGTCCTGATATAGCAACTTTGAACGGTTTGAAGGAATAGTCACCAATACCAAATATTGAAAACAAAGGTTTGTTATTATAGATACTTGATTTTCTTGCATCAAAATTTGCTTGATGCTGCGTCAGATATTGATATGTTTTAGGATATTCAGTTTTAATATATTTTGTTTCTTGTCCTACTTTCTTTTGCGTAACAATCGTAAACTTTCGCGTCTGATTAATTACCGTGTTTTTAAGATCTGAACTTTTGAGAATACCGTAAACTAAACCATCTTCCAATTTTACTTCTTCGTTCAGTCCGTTTACATAATGTCCCCCGATTACGTCGGGGCAAGCGTTCACTTTCTCTAATTCCATTATGGTTGAACAATCGTGTTTTAAGCCTTGCCGCCAAACAAAAGGACACTCCCCATCAATTTCTTTCGCATGAATATAAGTGTCAATGTTGGAGACAAACTTATCATTCAACCAACCGAATTTTAGTCGAGATTTTTGATTGTTGTAAAAATCAAATTCTATGCAATCAAATGTCGGTTTTGAATTTACTTTGCAATAAAACAAAGCTGCTTCAACTGAAACATTAAACTCCTTTTTACTATCAATACAATGCTTTTCAATATCTGAAATCTTGTAACGGTTTTTATTTTGCTCAAAGACAATGTTTTTGATAACAGAATTTTTTACCAATAACAATAAATTCCCTTTCATATTTTGAAAGGTTTCAATCATAGTTAATGTGATACATTCAGCAATATCAAAATTGCCCTTTCCTGTCATCGCATCTAAACCCCTATGATTTTTGAAATTTGTTTTCTTAGGAAGGTTCGTTGAATTTAAACTACCCAATTTTGAATTGGTTACCCAAGGTGGGTTACCTATAACTAAAATATCACTTTTTGAATATTCTTTGGCTATTGCTTTAAAATCAAAATCAAAAACGTTGCAATGAACTATTGAAATTTCTGGTTTGTTTGAATTTGGATTAGAAAGAAAAAAATCTACAATATTGAATTTAGTTTCCCAAACGTAAGGTTTGTAAATTTCAACACCGAAAACATTTTTTATTTCTTTGAAGTTTCGTAGAGAAGCAATAATAAAATTTCCTTTGCCACAAGTCGGCTCAATTACAACTTCAGCGGAAATGTTTTTGGAAACTAAGTGTAATGTTACTTTATTCGCTAAATCAGAGTTAGTTTGAAAGTCGCCATATTCTGCTCTATCGGGTTCTTCAACAATATTGTTAGTAATGGAAAGATTTTTTTTTAGAGTTTCCAATTCTTCGTCATTATCAAAAAAATGTATGATGCCGAAGGTATCATACATTTTTTGATTTGCCTTTTCAAAAGATGTAATCTTTTTCAGATTATCATTTAAGAAATCTGAGACTTGATGAGTAATATTTGCTTCAAATACTTTCATCATTGAGGATTGTTATAGCTTACAATTTTGGTTATTCCTGTTATTTCATCTGTAAGAGTTACAATTCGTTGATATTGTAATCTCCATTGTAAAGCATTGGAAATAGTCAAGTAGCCCTGTTCAGGTGGATTTTTTAAGATTTGCTCCGCTAATTTTGATAATGTTATTTCGTCTGCTGGGATATTTTTGTCTTGCAAGTAAGCAATGATGTCGGCTTCATTAGCTTTATCCTTAACCATTTCTCTTAAACGGTAAGTTGTTGTATAGTCAGCTGTTCTCTCTTTTGCAACAAATGAACAACTTACAAAATTCAAAGTTGCTGTTTTACTTTTCGGGTCGTCTGCTTTGTCGTAAACGAAAACAAGTAAATTGTAACCAAGTCCAAAAACCTTTTGTTTAGCGTCTTTGAAAGGGCAAGATGATTGGGGTTGCTTTATCGAAGTTACTTTGATGTCAGTTAAAATGTCGTCAGAAGGTAGGTCAACACCTCTTGCAGAGGAGCCAATTGTAACTTCGTATTTGTCGTTTAAGTGTTTTTGAAATTTCTGTTCAATAAGTGTCCCAACGGCTTTGCCATCAGTGACTCCAAAAAGTTCTCTATGCTGAAACTTGGATTGTTCAGCACAGAATATTTGGGCTTCTTTTATTAAGGTTTCTATCGTTAATATTTTTTGCATTCTTGTCGTAACATATATAGCCAAGTTAATGTTTTTAAAATCTAAATCTGTCTTGTTTGGTCGTCAAGTTTTAGATAGTTCTTACACCTCTTGTCAAAGACAATAACCCCTATCTTTTGTTTTAAGGTTTTCCAAGAGTTTTAATAAAGATAATTCTCTAAGTAAGGGTTACATTTAAATACTTTAATTTGAGTTTATTGTAAACCCTTATTCCATAATTCATGAAATTCATCTACACTACTCTCTTGGCAACGTTCGGGAGCAAAGAGAGTTTTGACGGGAGGCTTTGGATAGAGAGAAATTTTATTCACATCAGGAATACTCGTAAGCATACGCAAAATTGTGTTTGTCCCTTCTATTTCATACAAAGTATAACTCATTCCCTGCCCGGGTATAATTTGCGAAGTTTTAAGATATCTATTTTCCATAAAATTTATTCTAAGTTTTTTATATTTTAAGAAGAGTACTTTAGAGTAAAGAATAATTCTAATGCAATCAATAACAGAAAATCATATCTATTAATAAATGATTCATTCAGATAATTTTCACCTAAAAAAATAATTTTTATTCATGTATTCCTTTAGATTCATTTTGATATTTTTTCAAAGAACCTAAGCAATCACCTTCTCACAACAATCGTAAATACCTTCCGAATAAAAAATTAGAAAAGGTGGTGGGGATTTGAATAATTATAAAATTTAACTCTATAAGAAAGCCTGAAATATTATTTTTATTTGATACATAATTTACAGGAAATTCACAAGACACAGCATTGATGAATCAAAACATAGAAAGTGCCATTTTATTTATAAGAAAACGTTACTAAAATTAAATTTTATAAAAAGTATCTGCCTTTTGTATAAAAAAGAATTTTTATTTTTTACAAAAATTTTATTCATAATTAAAATATTTAAAAAATTTTTAGATACATTAACGTTTTTTCTAAAAAGAAATAATTCTTGCTATCTTTAGCTATGTATTCTTAATGAATTTAGAGGAGTAAGAATAAAAAACTTATATTATTTTAAAAAATGAAAAGCTTTATAGATTTTTTTGTAAAACGTAGCCAAGTTGTAGACTTTTGTGTAATTATAATTATACTCATGGGGGTGATAGCCATGCAGAAAACTAAACGTGAAGCCTTCCCTCGCGTAGATTTTGATGTTGTATTCATAAACACATTTTGGGAAGGAGCTTCTGCTTTAGATATAGAAAAATCCATCACTAAACCTATTGAAGAAAAAATTAAAGAAGTAGATGGATTAAAAGATTATCGTTCTTCTTCCATAGACAATCTCTCTAATATTACTGTAGAAATAGATCCTGATGTTAAAAATAAACGTAAGGTTATAGATGATATACGTAATGCTGTTCAAAAAACTCAAGGCCTACCCCTTCTTCGAGACCCACCCCTTGTAACAGAATTGTCTTCGGCAAGTTTTCCTGTAATAGAATGGACTTTGATCCGCCAAAAAGATGCCAAGAGTGGGGATTACAAAATAAGTTACAAACAATTTCGTAACTATGCTGAAACTTTAGAAAATAAAATTCTTTTACTAGATGATGTGGCAAGGGTGACAAGAAGGGGGTGGTTCAATACTGAAATCTATGTAGATATGAATCCACAAAAACTCAAACAATATCAAGTTGGTAGTAGTGATATTTTAAGAACTCTTCGATTGCGTAATGTGAATATCCCCGGGGGAACTATCAAAACAAATAAAGAAGAAATTCTAATACGCACTGATGGTGAGTTCAAAACAATAGAAGAAATTCAAGAAACACCCATCCGAGCTAATGATGTGGGGGCAAAAATTCGCGTAAAAGATGTTGCAGAGGTTTACGAAGACTTCAAAGAAAGTGATATTATTGAAACTACAAACAACGAGCAAACCATAGGTCTCACTATCATAAAAAAAGAATCTGCTGATATACTCGATTTAGTAGAGAAAACAAAACTTTTAGTAAAAGAATACGAGAAAACACTGCCCAAAGAATTAAAAATAATTCCAGTCAATGATACTTCTTACATTGTAAAAAATCGACTTAATATTGTTCGCGATAATGGTATATCTGGATTTTTTTTGGTCTTACTTGTTCTCTTAGTTTTTTTAGATTGGAAAACCTCTCTAATCGTGTCTTTAAGTATACCTTTTTCTTTTGGATTAGTTTTTTTAATCATGCCATATTTTGGGATTACCCTAAACATGATTTCGATGTTTGCTTTAATAATGGTTATGGGGATGATCACCGACGGTGCCATTGTAGTTTGCGAAAATTACTACAGACATATAGAACTTGGATTAAAGCCTGGTGATGCTATAAACAAAGGTGCAAGGGAGGTGTTTATGCCTACTTTTGTAACTGTGCTTACGTCTATTATCTCCTTTGCCACTCTACTTTTAGTTTCAGGTATTCTTGGAAAATTTATAGTGGGGATTTCATATGTGTGCATAATTTGCTTAATAGTGGCACAATTGCATTGCTATCTAGTTGTACCCTCTAATCTAAATGTGTACACAAAAAACATGGGGAAAGGTGGGGCAAATAAATTTAAAGAATCTGAAAATAGTCATTTTTACCATACATTTAAGAAAAAATATTATGAACCGTTTATACGCTATGGTCTAGAACACAAAGCTCGCTTTTTATTATGTATTTTAGCTTTGATTATTCTTTCTATATTTATTCTATTTAAATTTGGTCGATTCAAACTATTTTCATCCGCTGTAGATGCAGTGTATATAAAATTTGAACTACCCATAGGAACAAGAAAAGAGGTTATGCAAAAATATCTTGAAGCTTATGGAATGACAATTTCACATTTACCTAAAAGCGACCTTAATAATTTTATTTCTAGGGCAGGTTATCAAGGTAAAGATGGAAATGATCCCGCTGTAAAAAGAGGTGGTAATTATGGGACTATTGTTATTTATTTATTTCCTGAAAATACTAGAAAATATAAATTAGATGATATAATTGCTTGGCTCAATGAACAAAATGAATGGATGCTAAATCCTAAATTCAAAAAAGAAAATAAAGACATTCAAAAATTAGAAAAAATTTATAAGGAAGCGGGGGATTATCGTAAGACTTTATCTGAAAAATTTCCTGAATTAAAGGGTCAACTTTTACATGCTGACATAGAAAAGATTCAAGGTGGCCCACCTATAGGTAAACCAGTTGCAATAGAAATAAAAGGAGATAGCCTAGAGACGCTACAAGAAATTGCAAATCAATATAAAGCTATACTTTCTAAAATAAAAGGGGTGGAGGATATAGATACAGATTTTCAAATAGGGAACGATGAAATACGAGTAAAGATAAACGAAAGACTCGCGGCTCAAACAAATGTTTCTGTCCAAGATATAGGTAATACTGTATTTACATCCTTTTCAGGGGCCATTGCATCCAAAATTCGAAGACCTTCTGAAGAAGTAGATATACGAGTACGTTATGATGAAAAGTACAGAGCTAGTCGAGAAAATTTACAACAGTTGAGTCTCACTAACTTTCAAGGAAATTTAATCCCTATCAATCGTCTTGCAACTTTTGAAAGTGCTCCTAATCTAAAAGTAATCAACCACTTGAACGGTCGTCGCATTATAACGGTCTATTCAAATATTAATGATAAAATCACCACCTCTCCCACTGTTGTGAAAGAAATTAAAAAACAGGAAGAAAGTATTATCAAGAAATATTCTGATTATCAAATTAATTTTGGGGGGGAATCAAAAGATACAGCAGAAGTTGTAATCAGTTTTCGAAATGGTTTTTTACTTGGGTTATTTTTGATTTTTATTATTTTATTTTCTCAATTTAAATCGTTTTTGAAAGTTTTTATAATTTTTCTAGCTATACCTTTTGGTGCGATAGGGGTTATTTTTTCTTTTTTTATCCATAATCTTGCTTTCGGATTTACAGGACTAATGGGCTTAGTAGGATTAAGTGGCTCTGTCGTAAATGATTCAATCATACTTGTTGATTTTGCGGATCTTTTGCGTAAAGAAAATCCCAAACTTAGCAATAAAGAAGTCGCTCTACTAGCAGGTTCAACTCGATTGAGAGCAAGTTTTCTAACATCTTGCACAACTATTATTGGATTACTTCCCACAGCGTACGGCCTCGGAGGTTATGATGCTTTTTTAGTACCTCTAGCTCTCACCTTCTCATGGGGTTTAACTTTTTCTATGGTTCTTTCCCTTATTGTAGTTCCTGTTTTATATTGCATGTTACTTGATTTTTACGATTGGCGAAAAAAAAATAATTTTCTTCAAAAATTAAATAAAATAATATTTTTTAATAAATAAAATATTATTTTATTTATTAAAAATTCTTTTGATTTTATTATGTTGATTTTTGCAACGAACATAAATTCATTTGTCAAATGCCCTATGAAACGCCAAAGGAAGTTAAAAAGAAATTACTTCGTAATTTATCGATAGATAAAACTTCTTTGGCGACTTATGAGAAAAGAATTAAAGATTTTTTAAATACCTTCTTAAAAATTACAGGCATAAATATAGAAAAGGCAAAAGTTTCAGATTTTAATGTTTATATAAATTATTTTTTCAAAAAAGGTTATTCAATTGAATGGTTAAAACTTGAACGAGAAATTATTCAATATTGGTATAAAGATAAATTTAAAAAGGAAATCCTTATTTCCTTACCTAAAATAAAAAAAAGAATTTCTTCGATAAAATTTCTTTCTAATAAAGAGTTAAATGATATATTTATTGAAGCAGAAAAAAATAGTTTTAACCTTAGTTTATTGCTTAAATTAATTTATTCCTCAGGGCTGAGGCTTGATGAAGCTTTAAATCTTAAAATTAATGATATAAACCTTGAGAAAAAAAGACTTCATATCTCTGGCAAATATCCACGAAAAACTATTTTATCAAAAAGTTTAATCAACGATCTAAACATTCAAATAAATAAGTTAGATGAAAATGAATTTTTATTCTTTTTCTTAAACAAAAACGGTGAAAAAAGAATAGGACCAATATCAAGTCGCACAATTGAAATACATTTTAAAAAAATATGTGCAAAATTAAAACTACATGATGTAACTATAAAAACTCTAAGAGATAATTTTGCTTTACACCTTTTATTACATGGGGTAGATAAACATCATCTTTCCCCATTAATGGGCTTCAGAAATAATCAATCTATCATTCGTTTGAAATCAATAATCGATAGTAATAAATTAAAGTTATTTTCTCCTTTAGACTTTCCCTTAGACTTATTTTCATAAAAATTGAAAAAATTTCTGTTCTACCTTTATCTCGCTTAATCTTAATTTTTTTAAGAAAATTTAATATTTTCTTAAATTGATTTACTAAATATCCGTATAGTTGTTTTTTGTCTTTATGAAAACCAAGTTACGTTCTACTTTCATTTGTACAAATTGTAACGCGGAATTTTCTCGTTGGATAGGTAAATGCTCTTCTTGTGAAACTTGGAACACTATACAAGAAATGAACGCTTCTCAAATCAAACAAATAAAAAATAAACAAAGTTACACCAAGGAACATGGTCTTGAGATTTTTTCCCTAAATAATATAGTAGAATCGACACTGCCTCCTTTAACTACAGGAATTAAAGATTTGGATCAAGTTCTTGGGGGGGGGCTTGTTCCTTCGTCTATTATTTTATTAGCAGGAGAACCCGGAGTCGGAAAATCTACTTTAATGCTAGAAATTGCTCGGCATAGTAAAATGAAAACTTTTTATTTTACGGGAGAAGAATCTGTCCAACAAGTAGCCGGAAGGGCTAAACGTATGAATATTGAAAATGAATTTTTATTCTTTTCTAGAGAAACAAATTTAGATCATATTTGTGCTTGCTTACGAGTTGAAAAACCATATATCGCCATCATTGACTCTATTCAAACAATTTATCGACCAGAAAGGGGAGGGGCCTCGGGGAATGCAGGACAACTACGAGAAGCGGCAATGGAACTTTTAGATCTGGCTCGAGTCACTGGTACTTCTATTTTATTAACAGGTCATATCACAAAAGATGGTGCTATCGCAGGCCCACGTTTACTTGAACATATGGTAGATGTGGTTTTATATTTTGATAGTGATCGTAGTAATCATTATCGTATATTACGTGCAGTTAAAAATCGTTTTGGACCAGTAGGTGAAGTTGCCCTTTTTGAAATGATTCAACAAGGTATTAAAACTGTCTCTTCTTTACCTATAATGCTTTCTCGCATGGAAATTTCGGGAGCTGTACATTCTCTAATCTTAGGTGGTAGTCGTCCCTTGCCTGTGGAAGTACAAGCACTAGTCACGAGATCTGCAGGGCCGCCCAAAAGAATGGCAGAAGGCTTGGATAATAAACGACTTATTTTGCTAGCAGCTGTTCTAGAGAAGTTTTTACGTGATTTGAAATTAGCTGAATGTGATATTTTTGCAAATCTTGTAGGGGGATTCTCGTCAGATGAACCTGCCTTAGACTTAGCTCTTTGTATGGCTATTATTTCTTCTTCTTTAGAAAAACCTATTTCAAGACACATCGCATGTTTAGGCGAAGTAGGGCTGGCGGGGGAACTTAGGCCTGTGGAACGTTTAGGATTGAGAGTAAAGGAACTTCAAGGTCTTGGATTTCAAACAATCTATATACCCAAGGAAAATAATATTGATTTTGAAACTAAAAATGTAAAAATACACCGCCTAAGCCATATAAAAGAAGTTTTAGCAAACACTTTTTAGAAAAGAAAAATACATTATTTACTTTTAAGATTTTTCATAAATAGCTTTTGAGATTTATGATGATTATCTTTTTTATTAGGGATTTTTTATTCTATATATCATTTTTTAATTTCGAGAATATCTAAATCAAATAACATATATATAAAATTTAAAATATGAAATAGAAACAATATAGAGGCACAATTAAACATTTGACATGATTTTTTGATTTAGCAATAAATGAATCAAATGAAATACAAAGAATTAGGTAATACAAATATAAAAGTAAGTGAGATTTGCTTAGGAACAATGACTTGGGGATGTCAAAATACTCAAGCAGAGGCCTTTCAACAACTGAACTATGCTATAGAAAAAGGTATTAACTTTATAGATACTGCTGAACTCTATCCTATTCCCCCAAAAGAAGAGTCACACGGAAAAACAGAAATAATGATAGGAAATTGGTTAGCTGAAAATAAGAATAGAAAAAATATAATATTGGCTTCAAAGGTAACAGGTCCTGGCATCTTTGTAAAATACATACGAGGTGGCCCTAGACTCAATCGTATACAAATTAAAGAAGCCCTTCACGCCAGCCTTAAACGTTTACAGACTGATTACATAGATTTATATCAAATACACTGGCCTGAGAGAAAAACAAACTACTTCAGTCAGTTAGGTTATCTACACCTACCCCTTCAAGAACAAGATGCCATACCCATTTTAGAAACTTTAGAAACTGTGAGTGAACTTGTAAAAGAAGGAAAAATTCGAAATATCGGTGTTTCAAACGAAACCCCTTGGGGCTTACATGAATATCTAAAGCTTTCTGAAAAAAATAACTTGGAGCGTATCGCATCTATTCAAAATCCATACAGCTTATTAAATCGTAGCTTTGAAGTGGGAATTGCGGAAATGGCAATAAGGGAAAAAGTCGGATTGCTTGCTTACTCACCATTAGGTTTTGGTGTACTGTCGGGAAAATATAGAAACAATCAAAAACCTCAAGGTGCCCGCTTAACCTTATATGAAAGACAATATGGACGGTATACAAATGAAGAATCTAAAAAAGCAACAGAACTTTATCTACAACTTGCTGATAAACACAATCTTCATCCTGCACAAATGGCCCTAGCTTTTGTAAACACACGCCCCTTTGTAACTAGCAATATCATCGGAGCCACAAGCATAGAACAACTAAAGATAAATTTAGAAAGTGTAAATATAACTTTAAGTAAAGAAGTCTTGCAAGGGATAGAAGAAATTCAAAAAAAACATACCTACCCCGCACCTTAAATTATTGAGTGTAAATTTTACACTATAGCTTTAGCTTCTTCAAGTAATTTTTTTCTAAACGAAGCCAAAGATTCAACGTTTTCTGAAGGTTTAAATATTTTAAGCATATGTTCTCGAACCATCGTCGATAAAACTTTTGAATTTGTATCTAAAACTTGTTCTTCTGCTACTTGTATGTATGCTATAACTTTTTTATAAGAAAAAAGTTTTAATAAATGGTTCGCAAAACTTAGTTCATCACCATGCCAACAAACAAAATCATTTACAGACTTATTCTCAGACCTATCAACATAATAGCTAATGCTTGCAACAACAACGGGTGTCTGAGACCTAACAGAAGATTCAAAAAGGGCAGGGAAAAAATTTCCTAATTCTCGACCGTCGTAACTTGTACCTTCAGGGAAAATAAATACATTTCCACCATCTTTTATAGTTTTTATTATAGTTGGAATAACTCTTATTAAATCCATTTTTTTGTTTCTGTCTATATAAAGAGTACCCGACAAGGTAACAATTTTTCCAAAAAGAGGCCATCCCGATATATCTAATTTTGCGAGAAAGTGGCATTTCAGCACAGTAAAAAAGGAAAGTATATCTAAATAACCTAAATGATTACTTATTATCAATGAAGGTTTTTCAGGAAATTTGCCTTTTAAAATCACTTCAACATTTCCTAACCAACAAAAAAAACCACCCCAAATAGTAGTGATAGTATGCTGAAATTTTCTTTGATAAGCAGGGGAATTCCTTAAAAATAAATCAGAAATTAGAAGAAGTAAACCTAAAGTAACCGTCCACAGAAAAAATAAGGCAAATTTAATATAATTCATAAGTAATAAGTAGTATATGCGATATTAGAGCAGATTAAAACACAAGCATAAATAAGTTTTTAAAAATTAAATCTAAAGTTTGCAACTCTAAAATAATAAAATATTAAGTTAAGAAAATAAAAATAATCTTTTATAGATGCTAAACCTCATCTTTGAGATAACGCTATACCTTAAGATGATAGCAAAAGAAAAAGTTGGATTACTTGCCACCTAAGCCTTATGTTTAGGTATGCTGTCGGGAAAATATAGAAACAGCTCTTTATCTACAACTTGCTGATAAACACAACCTTCACAATGCGCAAATGACGTATATTTTGTGTAAATACACGCCCCTTTGTAACTAGCAATATCATCAGAGCCACAAGCATAGAACAATTAAAGATAAATTTAGAAAGTGTAAACCTAACTTTAAGTAAAGAAGTTTTACAAGAAATAGAAGAAGTCCAAAAAAAATATACCTACCCCGCACCTTAAATTATTGAGTGTAAAGTTTACACTCCAGTTTTAACTTCTTCAAGTAATTTTTTTCTAAACGAAGCCAAAGATTCAACGTTTTCTGAAGGTCTAAATATTTTAAGCATATGTTCTCGAGCCATCATAGATAAAGCCTTTGCATCTGTATTTAAAACTTGTTCTTCTGCTACTTGTATGTATGCTATAATTTTTTTATAGGAAAAAAGTTTTAATAAATGCTCCACAAAACTTAGATTATTACCATGCCAACAAACAAAATCATTTACAGATTTGTTCTCAGACCTATCGACATAATAGCTAATACTTGCGATAACAACAGGAATCTGCGACCTAATAGAAGCTTCAAAAAGGGCAGGGAAAAAATTTCCTAATTCTCGACCCGCTCGACTTGTACCCTCAGGAAAAAAAAACACATTTCCACCATCTTTTATAGTTTTTATTATAGTTGGAATAACTCTTATTAAATCCATTTTCTTACTTCTATCTATATAAAGAGTACCAGCTAGGGTAATCATCTTCCCAAAAAGAGGCCAGGTCGATATATCTAGTTTCGCAAGAAAATGACATTTCAGCACAGTAAAGAAGGAAAGTATATCTAAATAACCTAAATGATTACTTATTATCAATGAAGGTTTTTCAGGAAATTTGCCTTTTAAAATCACTTCAACATTTCCTAACCAACAAAAAAAATTACCCCAAATAGGAGTGAGTGTATTTTGAAGTTTTCTTTCTATATAAGGGAAAGGCCAAAGAAAAAAGTGGGCAATTAAAAGAATTAAACCCAAAGTAAACGTCCATAGAAAGAATAAGGCAAATTTAATATAAATCATAAGTAAGATAAAACTGCACCACCTGCAATTAAATTAGCTTAAAAACACAAGCATAAATAAAAATTTAAAAACTTAAATCTATATTTTTTTATTCTATGAAAACTTAAGTTAAAAAAGAAAATAAATAGTCCTTATTCTCTTTAAAGCTAAAGATTTTAAAACGCTCTATTTAGATATTGATCCATTTTTCTATCCATGGCAAGCCATATATGGTTAAAAGTTGCATAAAGGGATCGGGATTTAATTCTTCTACATTATATACACCCGACTTTAACCATTTCTTCTCTAAAATAAGTTGAGCACCAATAAAGGCGGGTACACCAGTAGTATATGAAATTGCTTGCGATAAAGTTTCTTTGTAAGTGTCCTCATGCGAGCATACATTATAAATATAAAGTTTTTTACGTTTCCCATTTTTAACTCCCTCTATCACGTTTCCTATGCAAGTATTACCTTTATAATTTTCTGCTAGACTTGCAGGATCAGGCAAAAGAGTTTTCAGAAACTCAAGTGGAATAATTTCTCTTCCATTAAACAAAATAGGCTTTATAGAAGTCATACCAACATTTTGCAAAACACGAAGATGGGTAAGGTATTCTTGTCCAAAAGTCATAAAAAAACGAATGCGCTTAAGATGAGGTAAATTCTGAACAAGCGATTCTAATTCTTCGTGATACAAAAGATAAGACTCTCGAGGGCCTATTTCAGGATAATCCCAAGTAAAATGCTCCGACATAGGTGCAATTTCTTTCCATGAACCATTTTCCCAATAACGACCTGGTTGCGTAATTTCTCTTATATTAATTTCAGGATTAAAATTAGTAGCAAAACTATGGCCATGACTGCCACCATTGCAATCTAAAATATCAACATAGTGCACCTCGTCAAAATGATGTTTTTGAGCATGGCTACAAAAAATATTCGTAACACCCGGATCAAAACCACAACCTAGCAAGGCCATTAAGTTTTTTTTCAAAAATTTTTCCTTATACGCCCACTGCCACTTATATTCAAAACGTGCGAAATCTCGTGGCTCATAATTAGCAGTATCAAGATAATGGGCTCCTGCAAGCAAGCAACCGTCCATAATACTTAAATCTTGATATGGAAGGGCAACATTTATAACTAGTTCGGCCTTATGTTTAAGAATAAGCTTAGCTACTTGATCAGAATCGTCCGCATCTACTTGTTCAATATCTATTTTATTTGAAAGCTCTTTTTGAATTTTTTCACATTTTGATAAAGTACGGCTAGCAAGAACAACTTTACCAAAAACTTCTGGAGAAGTTGCACACTTATGAGCAACAACACGTCCAACTCCACCTGCTCCTATAATAATTACTTTTGCCATGAAATCTTCTTTGTTGAAATTTAAAATCGAGGAAACAATGCAAGTTATTTATTATTCAAATATAAAGCTACTTGCAAAAACTTTGATTTTTAGATAAAAAATAAAAAACTCATATTAATTACACCCATTTAAAAGTAAAATTTATAGAAAATATATGATAAGCTGTTTACTTCTGTTGCTTATATCTTTTCAAGAATCACAGTCGCAGTACTATAATTTTCACAATGGGAAAGACTAAAATGCACTTTATTGATTCCTTTTTTATTTATGATAGCAAGGGCATCATTATAAAAAATTAATGTCTTAGGCCCAAATTGCTTACCTGCAATCTCCATATCCTTCCAACCAACTTGAAATTCATTTGTAACCTGAAGTGCCTTAAAGGCAGCTTCCTTAGCAGAAAAGCGAACGGCAAGATAGGGTACAGGATTGATTCGAGCTAAGGCATATTCTATCTCTGATGGTGTATATATACGATTTAAGAAACGAAGCTGATGTTGACGATAAACTTCAGCAATTCTATTATTTTCTATTATATCTGTACCTATACCTAAAATCATGATAAATATACGTTTCTGAATACTAATAAGTATATGACTTTATAGCTCAAATTCTAAATTCACTTGAGGAGGAATAATTTTTAAAACTTGAGGATTATCAAGACCATTCTTATCTACAGAAAATATGGGTTGATTTTGGATAAGAAATGAAGGGCGAATAGCCTTAGCTTCAGAATCATAAAAAACAGGACAAAAAACATTTGCACTAAAAGAATCTACCCCTCTTGATTTCACATTCGTGCCAATCCATAAATCAACCGTATTTTTCCCTGCAATTTTCATTTTTATTTCAGGAGTTTTATTAATACAACGTATAGGTATGTTTTTAATTATTTTAGGAGTAAATTTTTTATTTAAAATATTGATACTCAAGTGAACTTGAAACGGCTGATTCTCTCCAAAGTTTACAAAATTAGGTAAGGTTTCTATTAAAACTTCTTTTGAAATAATTTCTCCCGATTCATCGATATTTAACTCTTCTGTTTTAACCTGGCTCATTGAAGCTAAAGTTTCATATGGACCCTTTAAAATAATAAAACGGGGTGTGCTACTTATATAGCCTAATTCTTGGTCTGGATTTAATTTAACTTTAACCCTAGGAATAACTGTCAACTCTCGTAGAATCAAACGATCCACAAAAAGCTTTATTTCTTTAGAATACTCCACAGAAACACCTTGAGGAGCCTCGGGGTACAAGTTTATTCGATAAATATTCGTGCCCAAAATAGGATTTGGATTTTGTAAAATCAATTTAAATTCTGATAAAGAAAAATCCATCAAATCGTAATGTCCGGTAAAACTTACTTTAATAAAGGCGGGAATTTTACTAGAAAAAATTAATGTATTAGGTAAGGTCGGTTGAACTACAGGAATTTGAACATTACGAGTAATACTAGAACCATATTGGACTTTATAATACAAAGAAATAGCAAGAATGATACTAATAAGCTTAGAAGTTCCATTTTTTGTTACCCTATCCTTGAAACTTATTTTTTTTTTAGATGGTGCAGGAATTTCATTTTGCATAAAATAAATTTGTAACCGTTTCTCCTAATTCTTTGGGATTTATTTTTTTTATCTCTCCTTGACACAAAATAGTAATGTGCCCTGTTTCTTCAGAAGTAACAATTATCACAGCATCTGACTCTTCAGCCATGCCTAGAGCAGAACGATGGCGAGCTCCAAAGGATTTGTCTACTTGACGGGAGTCTGACAAGGGCAAAAAACACGATGCCGCAAGTATACGCTTTCCATCAACTAAAAGGGCCCCATCATGTAAGGGTGAATCTTTCCAAAATATTGTTTCTATCAATTCAGAGGATATTTTCGAATTAACCACTATCCCTTTTTCAATTATATTTTGAGGTCTAACATTACGCAACAAAACAACAGTAGAACCTATTTTCTTAGCTGCCATATTTTGAACTGCTTTAGTAATTTCAGATATAGGGACTTCTGTTTTATTTGTCCACCAATCAAAAAAAGAAACCTTACCCATCATAGTAAGTAAATTACGCATTTCAGGCTGCAAGATTACAATTAAAACAAAAACCAAATATGTAGAAACATTTTTTAATAACCATGCAGTTGTTGTTAAATTAAAGTAATTTGAAATTATATCAGCTATAAGTATCAAAAAAATCCCTTGCATCAATTGCAAAGCACGAGTTCGACTCAATAAAATAAAGACTCTATAAATAAAAAAATAAATAACTATGATATCAATAATAACAGCAAGAACATGTTGAAAATTAAGATTTTTGTAAATTTCGATACTCATGGTGAAGGTTTAAAAACGGCCAAATTCCCTGGCCCTTCATATAGGTGTATTTCTTTAATTTTTCCCTCACAAGAAGATGTTACTTTCAGCAAACCTTGATAAAACCAACGAGCAATATTTTCTGTAGTAGGATTTATATTATGAAATTCTTTTAAATTATTGATACAAATATGATCAATGCGTTCAATCAATTGATCAAAACGATTACGTACAGCTAAAAAATCAAAACAAATTCCATTCTCTTGAATACTCTTTTTTGCATGTGCTAGCGAAACTTGTATAAGCCAAGAATGTCCATGCATTGGCTCATCGCCACCATCTGGCATATAAGAATATAAATAATGGGAAGACTCAAATCTACCTTCTATCCGAATAAGAAATTCTCCATCGTTTTGGGAAAATCCTTCTAATTCTTGAGAGAGATGGGGATGTGCATCTACATTTAAATTCATTCTCAAATAGTAATAGGAGTATGAGAAAAATCTCCATTACCTTTAGTAAACATAAAACCTGAGCTTGATGCAGGCAATGAAACATTTTCTTTACTTATCTTTCTTTCTGGGAAAATCATATCATTTAGTCTATCCGCATCTATACTTTCTTCAGCAAGCAAGGCATTTGCAATGGCCACTAATTTTTCTTGATTCTTTAGCAATAACTGACGACCTCGATCGAGTTGCTCTAAAATTATACGTCTAATTTCACGATCAATAATAGAAGCTGTGTCGTCACTGTACTTCACAGAATGCCCCATCTCACGGCCAAGAAAAATATTATCGTTGTCATTGAGGTAAGAGACTGTTCCAAGTTCATTTGACATTCCCCACTCGCACACCATACGCCTAGCAATTTTTGTTGCTACTTGTATATCATTTGAGGCACCAGTAGAAGTATCTTTAAAAATAAGCTCTTCAGCAAGGTAACCACCCATTGTTAAACAAATCCTATCTTCCCAATATTTTTTAGGATGTATATGTTTATCCTCTACAGGTAAACTTTGAGTAAGTCCTAGAGCCCTACCACGAGGTATAATTGTAACCTTATGTACAGGTTCTGCATTTGGCAACAACATAGTCAATAACGCATGCCCTCCTTCATGATAGGCTATTACTTCTTTTTCTTTAGCATTGATTAAAAAAGATCTACGCTCTGGACCCATCAAAACCTTATCTTTTGCTTCTTCAAATTCACTCATTGTTACTTTCTTTAACTCACGACGAGCAGTAAGTAGGGCAGCTTCATTAATCAAATTTGATAAGTCAGCTCCTGTAAAACCTGAAGTACCCCTTGCTATCTTTTCTAAATTAACATCTGAAGCGATTGGAACTTTACGTACATGTATCTGAAGTATAGCTTCTCGACCACGCACATCAGGTAAATCTACAACCACCTGCCTATCAAAACGCCCCGGTCTTAAAAGTGCAGGATCTAACACATCTGGTCTATTTGTAGCGGCTACAATAATGACACCTTCATTTTCTTCAAATCCATCCATTTCAACGAGTAATTGATTTAAAGTTTGTTCACGCTCATCATGACCACCACCTAATCCAGCCCCTCTTAAACGCCCTACTGCATCTATTTCATCTACAAAAATAATACAAGGTGAACTTTTTTTTGCCTGATGAAATAAATCTCGTACTCGAGAAGCCCCCACTCCCACAAACATTTCAACAAAATCTGAACCTGAAATAGAATAAAAAGGTGTTCTCGCTTCACCTGCAATGGCCCTAGCCAATAAGGTTTTACCTGTTCCTGGGGGACCAATAAGCAAAACCCCTCTTGGAATTTTAGCACCTATATCTTGAAAACGCTTTGGATTCTTCAAGAAGTCGACAACCTCAACAAGCTCTTGCTTTGCTTCATCGCAACCCGCTATATCCTTGAATGTTATTTTATTTTTTTTATCATCTGCTTGAGTCAACCGTGCCTTACTTTTACCAAAGGACAAAGCTTTATTTCCTGTACCTTGAAGTTGACGCATCATAAACATCCAAACCAATAAGACAATTAGCACCATTGGTAGCGCACTAAGGAGAGATGATAAAAATCCTTCATCATCATTTATGAATTTATATACAATTCGATTTGCTTCTAGCTTTTTTAGAAGATCATCATTAATTAAATTTGGAAAACTCTCTACAGTAAACGAAATAGTTCTCTCTATAATTTTTTCCCTATCATCTGTTTTTTCTATTATAATTCCAGGCTTGATATAGCGTCCTGAAATATGTTTAGGGGTAATTTGCAAAATAAAGCCTGAATCATAACCTATGAAGTTAAGTAAACTTGGCAACCCCGACTTTAGAACATCTACATTTGTATAAATAGACCCAAACTCCTTCTGACCTTGGGAGTTCAACATAGATTTGAATTGAGAAAAAGTAAGTATTTCTGTCTTTATTTTCTGTTCCGATTTTGTTGCTTGAGAACTAAACCAAATTCCTCCAAAAAGCAAAATAGAAAAAAGAAGGATTATTTTAGTTATTTTATTCATATTCTTAATAGTATCAAAGATTGCATTAAGCTTACAAGCTATATTTTTCTATTACTTCTTGCGTATCGCCATGCACTATTGAACGAATTACTGCATCTGTATCATTAATAATATCAATTAGCTTCAAACTTTCCATTGGTTCAAATTCTTGTTTAATGTAGTCTTCTCGATTTGCGGAACCCACCTTTTCACCACGTATCCCCACTCTAACACGTATAAAATCGTTTGATTTTAAGGCATCCCTCAAATTTGCAATAGCAGGATGAGGGGAAGTATCTCCATTTTGCTCTACAACTAATTTCCCCAACTTCAATGTAAAATCATCTAGTATCACAACTATATTTCGAGGATTTATCCTTAAAAAAGATGCAATATAAAGAGCCGCTTCGCCACAAATATCTGCAAACGTTTGAGGCTTTAGTAAAATAACTTCTTTCCCTTCAAATAAACCTTGGCCTATGAGCGATTTTTTCTTCTTTGTCTTTATCTCTATATCATGATTACTCGCTAATATATCTATTATTTTGAATCCAATATTAGAGCGACTTGTAAGATGCTTTTCACCAGGATTACCTAAACCAATAATTAATTTAATATTACGTCTCGGAGAAGCCATTCTTTTTTATCTTCCTCAATGCAAGAAAAACCTGCTATTTCTAACTCGCAGGTGCGGGTGTAGAAGGAGTGGCAGGTGTCGCTGCCCCTGGTGTCGCCGCTTCTACAGGAGCAACCCTTGCATATGCCACTTTTAAGATAATAGGATTTCCTTGAATAACCACATCCCATTCTGAAGGAAGATTTAAATCTCCCAAACGAATAGCTTGGCCCAATTCAAGATTTGTAACATCAACATCTACAACTTCTTTTAAAGCTTCGGGAACTGTTTTTACTCTAAGTTTATGTATAAACTGCTCAAGTATTCCGCCTGATTTTACCCCCTTAGCCAAACCATTAGGAACAACGCCCACTGTTACCAAAAGACGTTTACCTTTTGTTAGCTGATAAAAATCTATATGCTGTATACGATTAGTTACAGGATGGCGTTGTATCTCTTTAACCACTACTTGCTTACCCGCTGCAGAGCTTTCCCCTTCCATGCTAAGCACGCTACTGTTTCTCAAACCTGATTTAATCAACATTTCAATGTCTTTTTCTGCAAACTGAACTAAAGCAGATTTTCCACCTGCAATTATATTTCCAGGAAGCATTCCTGAACGACGTAACCGCCCCGCATGATTCTTTCCTTTTAGTTCTTCCGAACGGTTTTTAACATTTAAGTTATAATTTTTCATATTTTCTCCTCAATTTTTTTCTCTTTAACTTTATAGAAATAAAGAACTCACTGATTTTTCATTATGGATACGTGAAATTGCCTCACCTATCATATTTCCTACAGATAAAACTTTTAGTTTTGATATTTTTTTATTATCTGATAACATAATTGTATTTGAAACTATAATCTCATCCAAACAAGACTTTTCGAGGCGTTCAACAGCTAATCCTGAAAGTACAGCATGTGTTGCACATACAAGAATCTTTTTGGCCTTTGATTTTTTTAAGGCAACAGCAGCATTCGTAATCGTCCCGCCAGTATCAATAATATCATCATAAAGTATACAAGTCTTATCCTCGACATCACCTATCACATTCATTACCTCTGAAACATTAGCTTGAGGCCTTCTCTTATCTATAATGGCAAGATTTAAATTAAGATGTCTCGCCAAAAATCTCGCTCGTTCAGCACCACCCGAATCTGGAGCAACTACAACCACATTCGTTGTATATTTAGCTTTTATATAATCCACAAAAACAGGGGCAGCATAAAGATGGTCTACTGGAATATGAAAAAAACCTTGAATTTGATCTGCATGTAAATCCATACAAAGAAGGCGATTAGGACGAACTGCTTCTATAAGGTCAGCGACTACCCTAGCTGAAATAGGTACACGAGGCTCACTTTTTCTATCTTGTCTAGCATACCCATAATAAGGAATAACAACTGTAATTCTCGCTGCAGAAGCACGTCGAGCTGCATCTATCATTAAAAGTAATTGTACGAGATTATCGTTGGAGGGAGAGGCCATTGATTGAATAAGAAAGACATCACAACCTCTCGTCGTTTCTTCAAATTTAATAAGCATCTCTCCGTCTGAAAAACGTTTGGTTGTCATTTTACCCAAAGGCATATTTAGATAAGAACAAATCTCTTCAGATAAAGGAAGATTCGAATCTCCGGAAAAAACTAAAGGTTGGTACGACATATTTTTTATCTGCAATGTAAACTTTACAGAGCTACTTCATACTTCCTATCTTTTGTTTTTTTAGGGATACATTAGAACGTGAAAACAAAGCTTCTATTTCGCTAAGCTCCAAAGGCGTATTTACGCCACGTGCTTCTAAATTATCTTTTAAGGCAAAGCTAGAAACCTTATAATTATATTTAAGAGCGATGGCAATCATGTCGGGGAGATAATACTCTCCTTGCATGTTTTCTGCACCAATTTGCTTTAACAGAGGAAAGGCCCTTTGATTATGAAAAACATAAGTACCTGTATTAATTTCTTTTAGGGCTTTTTCATCTAGACTTGCATCTCTTTCTTCAACAATCTTATAAATAGCCCCCTCGTCATTTTTTACAATACGACCATAACCCGTTGGATTTTCTACGTAAGCGGTTAAAACGGTAATTGTATTTTTGTTTAATAAATGATACTTAAGGAGCTTTTTAAATGTTTGAGCACGAAGCATAGGCATATCTCCCGCCACAACAACGAAGTGCTCTGAAACCTTGGTTTTTACGATGGAGACAGGTTTAAGTCTTTCCTCTGCACACAAAACCGCATGTCCCGTACCTAATTGTTCTTCTTGAAATATAAATTCACATTTTTTATATAATGTCTTCTCGTACACCTTTTCTATTTGAGACTGTATTAGCTCTTTCTTATAGCCAACTATAATAATAAAGCGATTACAACCTGCTTTATCTAAATTTTCTATAACATGAAAAAGTAAGGGTTTGCCCTTTAGAGGGACAAGGACCTTAGGCATTTCCAAGCCCATTCGAGTACCTTTACCAGCTGCCAAGATAACAGCTGTAAAATTATCTGATTTTTTTTTATTCATAATCTGAAGGTTTATTTACTATATGCAAAGAAAAGATATTGGCTGGGCCGGGAGGATTCGAACCTACGGATGGTGGGACCAAAACCCACTGCCTTACCACTTGGCGACGGCCCAGTATATCCAAAAAAACATAAGCCAAATACCCATGAAATATTATTAAAAACTACCCTCAAAAGTAAAGGGCACAATTTGAAATTTAGGATAAGCTGTTTGAAATATTTCACAAATTTTCCTTTGGCTATTCTCAGAGGCAACAAGAGCAAATAGAGCTGAGCCTGAACCCGACATCTGAACATACAGTACATCCTCCTTGCTTAACTCATTGCTTAAACTCTCTAATTCGCTATAAAGAGGAAAAATAACTTTCTCAAAATCGTTCTGCAAATGTAATCCAAGCCTCCCCCAATTTCCTTGCTTAAGGGTATTTTGCAAGACTCGATTCGCTGAATACAAAAAATTTTTAAATGGACTAAGGTGTAAACCTCTTTTTAATAATTCAAAGGCTTGTCGGGTATTTATATGTAAGCCAGTAAGGATAAGCACACCTAGACCCTGGGCTATTTTTAACTTTTTTCTTTTCTCTCCTATGCTATAAATTACACTAGGGGCAGGTTCTAAAAAAAATGGCACATCTGCCCCAAGCTCTATGGCAATTTTTAATAGTTGCTTTTTACTAAAGTCTGAACCCAATAATTTCTGCTTATAGAAATAAGACAAAAGCACGCCTGCATTTGAGCTACCGCCTCCTAGCCCTGAACCAAGGGGTATATGCTTGATAAGCTTAATAAAAAAAGATTTTTCACGAAAGGGTTTTGTTTTTTTCAAAACATGCCAAATAAGATTATTTTCTTGCTTATTTTCTTTTATCAATTCATCAAATGCACTACGGCCATCCTCAAGGGCAATACGGTTTTCACAAACAAGCTGATCTCTCAAACCTTCCTTTACTTCAATAAAATCACCAAAACTAATAGGAACAAAAATGCTAAAAATATTATGATAACCGTCACTAAAACGTTTACCTAAAACTTTAAGACCTATATTTATCTTTGCTGGGGAGTGTAACAACATGCTCAAAGAATAAGAAAACAAAATTAAAATAACTCTAATTTCCCTCTAATCCGTTTCATTTCACGACTACCCTTCCTCTAAATCGAATAGGTACAACATTTTTTGATTTATGCCCAATACAGGCCTTAGGGAAGCTCTATTTCGTTAAACCCTTCTTCAGGCATATCTTGGTAATTAAAGTTTTCACAGTCCTCATCGCTAAAGAGGCCTGATACGCAAATTCCACAATAAGATTGTATTTCATCATATTTTTGCTTCCTAAGATGTTCCCACAATTCTTGTTCGTTTTCAAACTTCCCAAGATTTTTTGTTTCTTCAAACTCTATACCGCAAACTGTTTCAGCGTGAAATTCTTCTGTTTCAACATGAATATTTTTTGAGAAATTAGAATCGAGTATTTGAATTAAATTTAAAGCGTATTTTTCCATAAAAGATATACTACTAAGATTTAGAGCTTAATATGAGCTATAAAAAAACTTCTATAATTTACAGAGCAAGATTTTCACAAAATAGGCAAATTTACTGCTTGTTAAATTTATGCGTCAATCAAACACTGCATTTGAACTATTTTTCTTCAACTTGAGAGACAGTGAAAACTTTGAATGAATGTCTTTAGTAGTACAAAGAAATGTTTTTTGATAAGCTGAGCCTAAGAGTTAGAAAAAGATTTTAGTTCAAAATTTAAAATTGATAGGTGAATATTAGATGAATAAAAAATTGTATGTTGGTGGGCTTGCTTGGGCTACTAAAGATGATGCTCTTTTGGCACACTTCCAAAAAGCAGGAGAGGTTGTTTCAGCTCACGTTGTAACCGAAAGAGAATCAAATCGCTCTAGAGGATTTGCCTTTGTAGAAATGGCGGATGAACAAGGTGCTGAAAAAGCAATTCAAGAACTGAATAATTCTACCCTAGACGGGCGTGAACTAACTGTAAATGAAGCTCGCCCTGAAGGTGAACGCTCCTCAGGTGGTGGACGCGGTGGATTCGGCGGAGGAGGGGGCAATAGGAGCGGTGGTGGTGGACGCGGTGGATTCGGCGGCGGTGGCGGAGGCCATAGAGGCGGTGGCGGAGGCCATAGAGGCGGTGGTGGTGGACGCGGTGGTTTCGGCGGTGGTGGACGCGGATAATCCTTAATATACCGTAATCAATAACTCAAGTTTTAACCCTACCTTTTTTCTTCTAATAGAATAAGGTAGGGCTTATATTTATCTCTTTAATCTTTCAAGATTTAGACACACAACTTACATGGCTTATGCAACAAGCCTATATTCTTTTAATCTATATCTGGCTTTCCTCTATCTCTACCAATAAATAAACGGCGACGTAAGCGTTTTTCAAATGACTCTTTTTTATTCCCATCTTGGTCAGAAGGTGGTATTTTTTCTCTATTGTAATTTATATCTCGCGAAGGGCCACGGCTAGAAAAGTCACGATCTTGTCTTTGATTTTGATCTCTGCCTCCGCCTCCCCTGTAATTAGAACGAGGTCTATCGCCCGAACTTCTATATCCGCCACCGCCACCTTCTCTCGGGCCTCTATTGTAATTTCCATCTCTTGGGCTACTTCTGTTAGCCCCATCAGAAAAGCCACCGCCCCTGTTTCCTCTATTACCGCCACTAGGCCTGTCTCCTCTGCCAGAAGGTCTTCCAGAACTTACATTATCTGGATTAACGTCTCTATGGCATAAGTCTATTCTACCCATCTTATCTATACCTAAAACCTTAACGGGAATATGATCTCCTTCCTTGTAAACCTCACTCACATTTTCTATACGCTCATTGGCCATTTTTGAAACATGCAATAATCCTTCCTTACCTGGTAACAACTCTACAAAGGCACCAAAATCTACTATACGTACAACCTTTGCGTCAAAGCTTTCTCCTACTTTTATTTCACGGAAAAGATCGTCTATAATTTGCTTTGCTTTGAGATTTGCTTCTGACGAGGTTGACGATATTGTCACAGTTCCATCATCTTCAACATTAACTTCAGCACCACTTTTTTCTATAATATCGCGTATAACTTTACCGCCAGGGCCTATCAATTCACCTATGCGAGATTGTTCTATTTTAAGACTTGTGATACGAGGTGCTCCTTCAGGTATAGATTCACGAGCTATTGAACATACCTTATCCATTTCAGATAAAATATGCAGACGACCCTGCTTCGCTTGCTCAAGTGCCACTTTCAATGTTTGAATAGCAATACCCTTAAGTTTTAAGTCTAATTGAAAAGCTGTAATTCCATTTTTAGTACCTGCAATCTTCAAATCCATGTCTCCGAAATGGTCTTCAAGACCTGCAATATCAGAAAGTATTGCAAAATCAGATTTATCATTGCTCATCATTCCCATAGCAATTCCCGCCACTGCTTCTTTTACGGGAACCCCCGAGGCCATCATAGCTAGAGAACCAGAACATACAGAAGCCATAGAGGAGGAGCCATTAGATTCCAATATTTCCGACACCACACGTATCACGTAAGGAAACTTTTCTTGATCAGGCAAGACCGCTTTTAATGCTCTCCATGCTAAATTCCCATGCCCTATCTCTCGCCTACCTGGTCCCATTTGTCTTTTCACCTCGCCTGTAGAAAAGGGAGGAAAATTATAATGCAACATGAAGTTTTTATGTTTCTGACCGTCTAGACTGTCATAACGTTGATTATCTAATTTAGTACCAAGGGTAACCACACCCAAAGACTGGGTTTGGCCACGAGTAAAAATAGCTGAACCATGAGCTCCAGGAAGAACATCTAATTCACCACTAATCTCACGTATTTCATCTGTTTTGCGACCATCGTAACGTAACCCTTTTTCAAAAATTTGTGCTCGAACAACCATGTACTCAATAGTATGAACTTCTTCTTTTACAAATCGTAGCTTTAATTTAATCTCTTCACTTTCAACGCCCGAACTTTTAAGCTTTTCTTCAAAGTGCAAGAGCACCTCTTTATTAATCGCCTTTATTTTATTTTCACGCTCTAATTTGTTTTTAGTTTGATTTGCTTCCTCTATTTTCTTGTACGAATACGTATGTATTTCTTTAATAAAGTTTGGGTCAGGCAAACGAAGAGAGACTTCTCTTTTTGCAATATTAAGGGCCTTAGCTAAGTTATTTTGAATTTCTAGCTTATGCTTTATCGCCTTATGCGCAAATTCAAGGGCAGCTATCATTTCTTCATCTTTATACTCGTTTGCACTACCCTCAATCATTGTTATGGCATCTTGGGAACCTGCCACCAAAAGGTCTAAGTCGCTTTTTTCTCGAGTTAGCACATCAGGATCAGCAATAAATTTTCCATCAACCCTTGCGACCAAAACACCTGCAATAGGACCACTCCAAGGAATATCAGAAGCCATTAAGGCAGCGGAGGCCGCGGTAATGGCATGGCCATCAATAGATTGCTTAGGATCATATGAAAGCACGGTAACAAGCAATTGAACCTCACAGAAATATCCTTCAGGGAAAAGGGGCCTACATGGTCTATCAATCAATCGAGACATAAGAGTTTCATGTTCTGCGGGTCTATTTTCTCTTTTGAAATAACCGCCTGGTATACGTCCTGCAGCATAAAACTTTTCCCTGTAATCAACTGTTAGCGGGAAAAAACCTTGATCAGGCTTTGCTTCTTTTTCTGCACAAACTGTAGCTAAAATTACAAGGCTACCAGATCTATATACTATAGCCCCATCTGCTTGCTTTGCCCATGCACCTGATTCAATAATAATTTCTTGTTCAATCTCTTGGTTCTGAGATTTTATTTTTTCTATAACTTTTGACATATCTATTTTACTCCGCACTATATTTGTTGTCTAAAAAACATCTATAAGTTTATTTTTAGAATTAAAAAAAGAAGTTTCTGAAATAATATCTTCGCAATCCCAAACGAGACGAGACAAGATAAAAGCATTTTATTAGGCCTATAAAGGAAAAAATTCCTAAAACGCCTTAAACTTAAAATGAGAAACTACTTTCGTATATTCAAACTTTCTATTAAACTTTTATATTTTCCCAAGTCTGTTTTTTTCAAATACTCAAGTAGCCTACGCCTTTGACCTACTAGTTTTAACAAACCGCGACGTGAGTGGTGATCTCGTGTGTTTGTTTTGAAATGATTTGTCAGTAAATCTATTCTACTCGTTAAAAGAGCGACCTGGACGCTAGTAGAACCCGTATCCTTGCTCCCTGACCCAAAGGTTTCTATCAGTTTTACTTTTCCTTGTTTTGTAAGCATTTTTTTATTCTATAAATCAAATTAGTGTGACTATAATTCTAACCGCTTTTGTTATGTATAGCAATTTATAAGAATAAAACAACCTAAAGTGGGCTACTTTTCTTTATTAAAAAAAGTACCCTAATGAGTTGGTTATGTCTACGGTTTGTATATTTATAAGAATAAAAGTAAACCAATTTATAGAAAATAGCTAGTGCTTGCTTAGATGAATGTTATTCATTTATAGAATATGAATAAATAATATTCACAAGATTAAATTTTTTATAATCAGTGCAACTATCTTCTTCATAGAAACCATCATAAAGTAATGGATAAAGTAATTAAAGCAAATACATTTTTTGTTGGATATAAAATGTAAAATTACTTTATCCAATAAAGGAGATACAAATGACAAATCTAGCGCATATAGTTTTAGACGGCAATTTAACAGCTGATCCTGAAACTAAAAAAACACCCACAAATAAAGTTGTTACAATATTTAAGGTAGCAGCTAATCATGAGTGGGGTGGAAAAGATGGAAACAAATCTGTAAGTTATGTTCCAGTAGAATGCTGGGATAAACTTGCAGAAAATTGTGGCCAATATTTACACAAAGGTAGCAAGGTCACTGTGCAAGGGGACTTGCGTGAAGACCGTTGGACAGACGACGAAGGCAAGAAACGTAGTCGATTGAAAGTTGTGGCACGTAATGTACGTTTTGACAGCTTCGCGAAAACAGATAAAGAAAAAAAATAGATTAAGATGTAAAAAATAATATATTCTCTTTATTCATCCAGTAAGGGAATGTCAAAATTAAGTGGGCAAATGCTTTATGTGTTTGCCCTATTTTTTTCTTCAAGTTCTTGCTTTATATAAAGCATCTTACTAAAAGACAAATATATGTGTTCGTAAAAATAAATATAAAAACACCTTTCTATTATTCTGACAATATTCTGAAGTAATCCCTTATGACAAAGTTTTTTAAAAAGATAATTCTCAAACACAGAATGTTCTTTGATTTTAAATTCAAAGTTTATAGTTAAATTTTAGCCTTGAAATATGTATGAAAAACTTAAAAGTAAATACCCTAGTCGGTCAGCCTTAAAACTACTTCACGCCTTAGATTTTTTTCGTAAAAAACATCATTTATCCATTAAAGAAAGAATTTGTATAGATTTTGGATCTTCTCATGGGGGGTTTGTAAAAGTTTTATTAGATGAGGGGGCAAAAAAAGTTTATAGTGTTGATGTTGCTTATGGAATTTTAGATTATAATTTACGCAAAAATGAAAAAGTGATTATCAAAGAACGGACAAATCTAAGAAACATTGATTTGACTTGGTTCTCACTTGAAGATCAAAAACTTATTGTAAATACTAACCTCTCAACCCCAGAATTTGAGTATGAGAAAGCTGATTTTAAGGAGTCTCAATGCAAAAACTTGGATTTTGATTTAAAGAGGGTTTTTCTGACTTGCGATGTTTCTTTTATTTCAGCCAGTACTGTTCTAAATGTGTGGCAAAAATTTGTAACAAACTATTCAATTTCTTACGAGGCTCTAATCCTTATCAAGCCTCAATTTGAAGCCTCTACGCTAACACAAAAAGGTGTTATAACTGACATGCAAGTAAGAGAAGACATTATAGAAAACATCATTGCAAAGGCAAAAAAGCTAGATCTAAAGACAATAGAGGTTACCCCTGTAGAGCCGAAAGGAACTCACGGGAATCAAGAATACATGTTGTACTTAAAAAATTAAATATTATAAAACGACTGCTTTTTTCTGAATATTATGCAAAAAGTTCAGACCAAGTTTTTTCTATATTCTGACTCTCCATAAATGAAGTTCCTATCAAAACAGCGTCTACAAGATTCTCTACTTTAAGGTAATTTGATTTTTCTTCTATCCCCGATTCTGCCACTAGTATTGTATTCGGTAGATTTTTTTTTATGCTTGGAGATAATTCTAATGTAAGTTCCATATTCATTTTTAAAGTATCTAAATCTCTATGATTAATACCAATAATTTTTGGCTTCAAATTAAGTGCTATGTCCGCCTCCTTTGTATTATGAATTTCTACAAGTACAGCGAGACCTAATGTTGTAGCTAAAAGATATAACTCTGTAAGCTGGGCAGTAGACAGCATACTTACGATTAATAAGATAGCATGAGCACCTGCATGCTTTGCCTCATAAATTTGGAGGGGGTCAATGATAAAATCTTTACGCAAGATAGGTAAACCCGCCCTACTAGCTAGATGTATATCATTCAAATCGCCTTGGAAATATTTTTTATCCGTTAATACTGAAAGGGCTGAAGCCCCGCAATTTTTGTAAATAAGGGATAACTCTTCTGGATTATAATCAAAACGTAAAAGACCACGAGAAGGACTAGCCTTCTTACATTCTGCAATAACACGAGGCCATGGTTTTGCTTGAGAAACAGCAGATTGAGACTTAGATGAAATAGCTAGTTCAAAAACAGAACTTCTATCTTCAGAGGGACAATTATCTTTTAGGAAACGACTTTTAGCTTGGAGGCGACTAACTTCTTCTTTTTTGGTTGTATATATTTCTTTAAGCAAAGACACACAAATCAATGTATCGCTTCTTTTTCGGAATCATAAACATCAAATAAAGAGTTTAATTCAATAATTTCAAAAATTCTATTTACTTCAGGTTGAATTTCGCAAATTCTAAAGCTACCACCCATTGAATTTAATTTACGAAGGGTAGCAATACAAGCTCTAAATCCAGAAGAACTCATGTACTCAACATGTTTTAAGTTAAGAACAATATCAACATTTCCAGAATCAATAAGCTTAGAAAGCTCATCTTCCACTTGAACAGAGGCGGTCAAATCTAAGCGCCCCATAGGATACACTATAAGATGCTTACCTTCTTTTTTTGTTTCTAAAACCATAAACGCCTCCAAAACACCTAATAAAACAATACTGTAAGTATTCCATTTACATGGACTTAAATATATAGATAAGTGTCAACTAAAAATGAAAGATAGTAACCAAAGGCCAACTTAAAGCTAACATTAATGATTAATAATAGACGATTTTTTAATCATTACTAATTAAAAGATTTCACAAAACAGAAAAAATAGGTACAAATTATATTTGCTAAAAAATATAATCGTAGACATCAGATAATTTCAAAATACCTTTCTAGTTCCCATTGCGTTATAGCTTCTTGATTTTTTTGCCATTCCCACAAGCGACTATTACCAAAATGTTCTATAAATTCTTTGCCAAACAAGGATATGGCAACATCTGAATTCATCATAGCAATTGTTGCATCGTAAAGATTGCGATGTAATTTTACATGCCCGTCTTTTTCATAAGCATTTCCAACTATGGGTGCGTCTTTTAATTTCATTTTATTTTCTATCCCATAAAGGCCTGCGGCTAAGGTAGCAGCGACACCTAGGTAAGAATTAAAATCTGCACCACTAATACGTAACTCAAGACGAGTTGATTTTTCTGAACCTGGAATAAAACGAAGGGCTGTAGTTCTATTTTCAACACCCCAAGTTAGTATTACTGGAGTCCAAAAACCCTCTACTAAACGCTTATAGCTATTGATATTGGGGGTGAAAAAAGGCTGTAGAAAAGGCAAACAGTGGAGTAGGCCTGCAAGATATTGCTCAAAAAGAGGACTCATCTTATAAGGATTTTTAGCATCATAAAATAAATTTGTTTTCCCATCCAAGTCAAGAAGGGACTGATGTATATGCCCACCGCAACCGGGTAAACTTCTAGACCACTTTGCCATAAAACTAGGTAAAATTCCAAAACGATAGGCTATTTCTTTCACCGCGCCTTTAAGTAAAACCCCCCGGTCTGCCGCCTCTAATGGATCACTAGCCGCTATCGCGGCTTCGTATACTCCCGGGCCTGTTTCTGTATGTAAGCCTTCAAGCGGAATTCTAAATTCAAGGAGCTCGTCAAATAGGGCATTAAAGAAATCTTTTTTATAGCTAGAACGAGAAATAGAATAACCAAACATGCCCGGAGTAATGGGTGTAGGATTAATAAAATTTTTTGCAATTAGGCTTTGCGGAGTTTCTTGGAAATTAAACCATTCATACTCAAGGCCTATTTTTGCTGTATAGCCCAGGGACTTTGTCTTTGCTATTTGCTTTTTTAAAACTTGGCGAGGGCATATAGACAAGGGTTGATTTTTTGAATCAACAAATTCCCCTAAGAAAAAAGGAATGTTATTATCCCATGGAACTTTTCGATATGTATTTAAATCAATAAGGACTTGAGCATCGGGATAACCTGTGTGCCAACCCGTGTATTTCACATTATCATAACAAACGTCCGAAGAATCCCATCCAAAAACCACATTACAAAAACCAAAGGTGCCTTCTGCTATCGAGGCAAATTTTTCTTTAGATACAACTTTACCTCGTAATATCCCATCAATATCTGTAATAGCTAATCTTATCTTTTGAGAGTCTCCACCTATAACTTTGTTTAATATATCTTTATTAGTAGCCACGATGCAAATTATTGTACCTATGACAAAAGATTATAGTACTTCGTAAAGCTAAATATAACGTACATCCTAAAAACTTACTCACATCAATCAAATACAAAGTATAAGGAATGGAAAGCTCTTTTTACTTTAAGTAAACAAAGTCAAAAAAGCCCAATTCACGCCATAATACTTATTTAGCAACACCTGATTCTTAAAAACATGTGAAAACATATAAAAATAATCTTTAAGGCTTAACTATATAAATAACCTTGATAACTAAGACAAGGTGCATCTACAGTTTTTCTAAAAACTCAAATAGTGCTCAATAACAATTCCCGTGCATGTTCTATGACAATGGAACCATGCGTTTCGCCACCGAGCATTCGGGCTAGCTCTTTGAGCCTTTCATTTTCCTGAAGTTGATTAATTTGAGTATAGGCGCGGCCATCTAAATATTTTTTTACAACACAAAAATGATGATGTGCTAATCTTGCTATTTGAGGTAAATGAGTAACCACGATAATTTGACTGTATTCTGATAACTCCTTCAAACGACTACCTATGGCATGGGCTATCTCTCCACCAACACCTGTATCTACTTCATCAAAAACTAGACTAGCTAAGGGGCGTTGTTTGAAAAAAATACTTTCAATAGCGAGGGAAATTCTAGATAATTCGCCACCACTAACAATTTTACGTAAGGGTCTTGGGGTCTCTCCAGGATTAGAAATTAAAAGAAACTCAACCCTATCATAACCTTTTTCATTTAAAGAATATTTATTATTCTTAGATTCTGTTATGGTCTCTCTATTGAATTTTTCTGAAGACGTATCATCACATATATCACTTTCTTGATTATATTTAATTTCTGTATTTAATTCTACTTCTCTTTTTATATTTATTTTTATTTTAGCACCTGACATACCTAAGTGCTCTAGCTCTTGGATTAATTTTGCTTCGAGTTTAGGTATAGAGGCCCTACGCAAACGAGAAAGCTCCTCTGCTTTTTGATGTAGTACTTTATGAATTTCTTCTAATTCTTTTTCTAAGCGAAGAAGTTCATCTGTACTCATTTCAATAGAACCTAGCTCATTCAAATACTTGTTTTTTGTATTTATAACTGTTTGCGTACTACCACCATATTTTTTATGTAAACGATGGTAGGAAGAAATTCGTTCATTCAAGTCTTCCAAACGTTCAGGGGAAAATTTAAGTAAGTCTTTTTGATTTCTCAAATAATCTGCACTTGCTTCTAAAAGATAAGAGGCTTCTTGCATATTCGCAATAAACTCTTGTGCTGAAGGAAGTAATTTTGCATAGGGTTCTAGCATTTGTACGACAGTATTTAATCTATCTAAAATAGCCTCCTCATCCTCGCGCAATAATTCATAACTATTACAGATATCTTGAAATAAACGCCCGCTATTTTGAATGAGAGCTTTCTCATTATTTAATTCTTCAAATTCTCCCATAATAGGATTTAAATCTTCTATTTCATTAATACAAAAATGTAAAAACTCTCGCCTATTTTCACGCTCTTCACTTTCTAAATTTACATTTCTCAATCTTGTTTTAATACTGGAGTAACGATGGTATACTTCTGAAAATTTATTAGATAATTCCTCTGTTTTTGAAAAATGATCTAGAAATTCAATATGACTTTCGGGTTCTAGAATACGCTGATGTTCATGTTGCCCATGTATTTCTATAAGATGATTTGCAAGATTACGAATTTGCTGAAGGTTGCTAAGCTCCCCATTACAATAAATACGACTACGTCCTTCTGTAGTGATTTCGCGACGCAATTCTAAATAGGGGCTATTTAAATCCGCCTGATTGGGAATTAGCTTTTTGATTTCTGGATTATTAACTTCAAAGACAGCCTCTATGGTAGCCTTATGGGCACCATTTCGCACAAGGCCATGAGCCGTCCTTGCACCAAGGACCACATCCAAAGCATTCATAACCAATGATTTGCCTGAACCTGTCTCACCTGTAATTATATTTAAACCTCGTCCAAGCCTAATTCTCTGTGTTTCTATGATTCCAAAGTTTTCTATTTTTAATTCTATCAACATACTAACCATAAAATTAGTATACATAAATTACGCAATCAAAAATTATGTTTTTAAGCAGAATATAGTGAATTTTTTTACGTTTTTGGGGCGGATGGCTCGGCGGGCGATTTAGATTTTTTCTCTTTATATTTTACAAACTCATCTAATCTGTTTTCCCACTTCTTTTTGTCCGTTAGCCAAAGACTCCATTCTTCATCACTAATAAATAAATTTACGTCGTCCTCTTTATTTTCGATAGCCTTTTCGATATGTTTATATTCGATATGTTTATACATAATAATTCCCTTGCGAGCAATATTATAAGCCCCGTTGGCATCTGCATCACAAGGTAGGCCTTTCTCACTTTTTCGAGAATCAAAATGGTTTCCTTTTTCGTCTCTTACACAAGAAAGTAAGAAATTATCATCTTGGTTTTGTTTAGGGTCGCCGGAATTTCTAATTTGCTGTATAAGCTCAATAGCAAAGCGAAGTGATTCCCAAGCTGTGTGTTCTGAAATTTTTGATAATTGGACACCCTTTTTATCCTCTTCAATTTGCATTTTTAGAGATTTTTCTTTATCAAAGTCCTCAAATAAACCTTTGAGCATTTGTTTTACATTAAAAAATTCTGGTTCATAAATACCTTGATCATTTTTTTTATTTCTATATCTCTCAAGAGCTTCACCGTTTTTACCAGACCATAGCCTCCAAGTCTTTTCTTGTTTGTCCTTATATTGAAAATAATAATCTCCGTTTTTATCAATAGCTATTTCTTCAAACGAGTCAAGAATCTGTTTTTTGATATTTTCTTCAGTTCCTGTTTTTAGATAAATCGTTTTGTACCAACCTGTAGCTGGGTCAGTAATAGAAGTATAATTTGCCCTTGTATAGAGCATGATTCCAAATTGCTTCTGATTTTCAATGTCTTCAAATTTTTTTACAAGGGGAGTGAGTTGAAGGGCTTTGGAAACCGAGCCTATCCCCACTTTGGCATTTTTATCTACTAAAAAATTCAGCTTCTTGGCTAGGGCTAATTCAAATTTTTGATAAACATTTTTTTCAAATTTTTGACGACCTCTCTTAAAACCTTGGGTTAGACCCTCTAACACAATAAAGGTTGGCTTAAAATTGCCATTCTCATCTTTACATTTTTTAAGAATCTCATGTATTGCAAGTGAAATATAACCTTCTTTTAAAGGAGCAATTTTATCCTGTGACAGCCATTCTAATTTTTGCTGTTTTCTTTTATCTGCTCTGTCTTGAATACTTTCTCCATAATTTTTTCCATTGATGCTATCAAAATGCCCCTGTTCTTTTATATTGCATTCTTTATCTACAAGAGAGTAATAGATAAGATGTTTTTCACCTCTATCTATTCCTAAAAATTGCACATCTTCTTTTAGAAAGGTTTCGTTTACGAGTTTATTGACTGGTTTAATATAATCCTTTGGGGTTTTTCCCGACACTTGGACATTGTCATAATTCAAGGATATAGGAAAATGAAATTGTATTTTTTCTTCTGTAAAACGTTTATTTTTTATTATATCATGTTTAAAAACACTAGCGATTTCCCCATCAGTACGGCGTTTAATAGGTTCGTTTTTGGGGTGTAGTGTAGTCTGAGGAAAAGCTACTTTATTTCTAAAAAATATTTTAGCATTAGCTTGAAGTTGTATATTACTATTTTCATGAAAAAGATTTTCAAAATATAAAGTTTGCAAATTAGGAAAACTATTTTTACTTTTTACTCCACGATTTTTAGAAAAATCTTTGCTATAAATTTGAAATAAATAAAGATTCTTTTTCTCTATATTATTTAATAATTCTTTCCAATTGATAGGTGTAAATTCACATTCATAACTTTCTTTTAAGATTTGATCTAAATCATTGTGAAATTCACTTTTGTCTGAATATTTTTTTTTAACAATACTATTCAGTTTTGGATACTTTTCAAGATAAGTTTTATTACCCGTTGTCATCTTATAATCACGGATAAAGTTTTGGGCTTTTTCTATAGCTTCTATATTATTTCTTTTAGACATATCTTGATATTTTTCACCGTAATAAGATATGAATCCCTTTCCTAAAACTGTTTTAGATGTTATATTTTTTAAAATGAGACGACCTGCATTTTCGGTCGGAGATTGATAAATAGGATTACCTTCTTTTCCTGTATCAAAAATTTTTCGTTCTATTAAAATTCCGACAAAGTATTCATCAGATTTTTTGATAATAACACTTCCTTTGATTTTTTCTTGTCCGTCAGGCCAGCCACCAAGTAAATTTGAATTTTCAAAATTAAGCTGTATCTTATTTTCTTTTGCATCATCTTGGGGCTTTTTTGTCAGATAATTTCTTATGGTATCATAAGCATTAGTCCAATGAATATCTTTGGGGCGTAAAATAGCATCTAGCATATTCGAAAACTCAGCATCTAAAGCACCGCCACTACTCTTTTTTATTTTTGACTCTGAAACATAAAATAACTTTACGGTTCTTACAATCTCAATACAGGCATCTAAAAATTCTTTGATTTTTAAGATATTTTCCTCTTTCTTAAAATCTTGCATTACAATAGCTTTTTTATTTTTTTGAAATTCGTTGAACTGTGCTTCTAAATCACAACAGATAAGAGAAATGAGAGTTTTACTGGGCTTGTCTTCTGATTTTATTACGTCTTTGTACCTCTCATTTTCTAAAACACTATTTTTAAAAAAAGTCTGCGTCCAATCATTTTCTAGTTTTGAGGCCTCATCTATAATTTCAAATAAAATTGAAAGCTGAACCGTATCTTTGAATTCGAAGCCTTTCTTTTTTTTATCGTAGCGGGCTATTTTTTTATATTTTTCTTTAGTGGCGTTTTCTAATTTATCTTTGCTTAAAAGAACATTTTTTACTTTTTCTGCGAGAGCTTGAAAGTTTGCTAAATACTTGTTCGATATTTTCGATAATGCCGATTTAGACCAATGCACGCTATCCCAATCTTGATTTGATGTGAGCCAGTTTATGAGAGTATGTGAGTTTGTTTTATCTTCGACAAATTCTGTATTAAAATAGTTATCACCCGCCTTAAAAATGTTTTCTAAAACACCTTCTACACTCAATACAGATGCAGTATTTTTGGGCTCTTTCTCTTCTTGTTGCTCTTTTGTGTCGTATTGAATGGCATCAAAAAGTGCTTTTTTATCCCCGCAACCAATCTGTTTGTATAAGGTTTTAAAATAGAGTAGTTTACCTTTCTTTGCTTCTTTTGTAACCAGTTGTTGGTTGTATAAATTGATTACTAGATTATACCCTCCTATGATGCAATTGTATTTTTCTATCTCTTTTTGAGAAAGACACTTCGAGAAATTATCTATATTAAATATCGCCTCTGAAATATCTTCTGATTCAATCATATCCCCCGAACGAGTATCTTTAATTTGGGTTGTTTTACCTTTATCTTTGAGAGAAGTGCGGGCGAGTTTGTAAGAATCTTTATTTTTTTCAAACTGTACAGAGTTTGAGCAAAATTTGCGTAAATTTTCATGCACGATACGAGTGGCTATAGCAGTTGCTTTTTCTTTTTCTGTTTCATAATAATTGTTTCTGTTTTGATTATAAGTTGCGAAATATCCCCAAAAACCTTTAAAAACACTTAAATGCCCGTTTTCGCCTGTATATTCAGCAGAGTTTTTTTCGCATAGCTTTGCTAATTCTTGTATGTTTTGTTTTAAATACTCGAGCAACCCAGCTTCAAATAATTTCTCTATCCCTATTTTTTTGAAGATAGCTTTTCCTTTCCCTTTGAGTTGTGGGTTTTTGGTAACTTCATCTGCTGCTATGGAATAGGTTTTGCCTATTTCTGTTCTTAATTTTTTTTCTATTGTTTCTAATTCTTTTTTAGCTTGGTCATTAGAGGCTTTGTATGTTTCATAATACTCGTTGAAATTAATTTCCTTAGCCGCTTTTGATTCTAAACTCGCATCGATCACCTGTTCATGCACCTTATCTAAAATAGGCTTTAAATCATTGTAGGCCTTAGCTATTTTTTTATCTTGGGCGATTATTTCTTTGAGAGATTCTACCATTTCTTTAGAGCTTACAACATCTCCATTTTTGCCCACCAGCTTCAACTCAAACCGTAAAGTCTTGCTCAAAGAATATACGTTTGTAAACTTATCCCATATACTTTTTTTGTTTGCTATACTCATTTTTTTCTCCTTTTTACTTCCCCCTAACTTAATTTGGAATACTTACATTTATATTTTCTCGCACCATCATCATACCATACAAGAGAGGTGTGATATTTTAGAAATTTAGAAAACCTTTCTCACCTTGGCAAGCGAATGAGACAACACTCTCCCATCTACAACAGTAGAAATTTATTTAGAGTTCCTCACACAGACGGAAGAGTTAAACAAGCAAAATCTACAACAGTAGAAATTTATTTAGAGTTCCTCACACAAGTGGAAACGATAAACGCGGGCAGATCTACAACAGTAGAAATTTATTTAGAGTTCCTCACCTCACATGCCATGACTTGTCCAAATTAATCTACAACAGTAGAAATTTATTTAGAGTTCCTCACAAATAGGTATACTGGAGAGTGAATCCACATCTACAACAGTAGAAATTTATTTAGAGTTCCTCACTAGTGTAGTGCCTAAAAGGGTCGATACGCTATCTACAACAGTAGAAATTTATTTAGAGTTCCTCACAGTGGTAGCAATGGTACAAGTCACAGATCTACAACAGTAGAAATTTATTTAGAGTTCCTCACTCTTATGAGTACGGAAGTGAGTCATCTATCTACAACAGTAGAAATTTATTTAGAGTTCCTCACACTTTCTTTTTTTGGGATCGCTGTCGAATCTACAACAGTAGAAATTTATCTAGAGTTCCTCACTGACTTGGAAGGAGAAGCGAACAGAAATATCTACAACAGTAGAAATTTATTTAGAGTTCCTCACAAATGGCAAAAGAAATAACATTATTAAGATCTACAACAGTAGAAATTTATTTAGAGTTCCTCACCTTGACTCTCATCTATGCTATCACTATAATCTACAACAGTAGAAATTTATTTAGAGTTCCTCACTAGAGGGGACTACAGTATAATACATGTATCTACAACAGTAGAAATTTATTTAGAGTTCCTCACTTTCGCAGAACTACTGGCAGAACTAACATATCTACAACAGTAGAAATTTATTTAGAGTTCCTCACCCAATATAAGGAACTGAAACTCATTCATATCTACAACAGTAGAAATTTATTTAGAGTTCCTCACTGATAGAGTAAACAACATGGCTGGCAATAATCTACAACAGTAGAAATTTATTTAGAGTTCCTCACAGCCAAATAATTCTCACCCAACCTCCGATCTACAACAGTAGAAATTTATTTAGAGTTCCTCACTCTTAGTATGCCTAGAGCTAACGAAGCATCTACAACAGTAGAAATTTATTTAGAGTTCCTCACGGGGCATTGGACAACACAAAGAGACGCAATCTACAACAGTAGAAATTTATTTAGAGTTCCTCACGTGTTTTTTCGAATTCTAAAAATAAGTATCTACAACAGTAGAAATTTATTTAGAGTTCCTCACTATGACTGACTCAGAAGTTATTGCTTTTTATCTACAACAGTAGAAATTTATTTAGAGTTCCTCACTGTGTTTAAGGATTCTTATAACTATGCCATCTACAACAGTAGAAATTTATTTAGAGTTCCTCACCCTGAGATGAAATATAACGTAAGAAAATATCTACAACAGTAGAAATTTATTTAGAGTTCCTCACCACCACATTAAAAGTAGAGAGTATCTATCTACAACAGTAGAAATTTATTTAGAGTTCCTCACTACAAAAAAACTTATAGAGCTAAAAAATATCTACAACAGTAGAAATTTATTTAGAGTTCCTCACTAGTAAGTGGGGTCGTTCGCAGGTGTAAAAATCTACAACAGTAGAAATTTATTTAGAGTTCCTCACTGCAACATCTACACTCAATTCAGCAATATCTACAACAGTAGAAATTTATTTAGAGTTCCTCACTTGTAAACTGTCCCACAGTTCATTTAGATCTACAACAGTAGAAATTTATTTAGAGTTCCTCACAATTACATGACGTGGAAATTTTTTAGTATCTACAACAGTAGAAATTTATTTAGAGTTCCTCACAATTACGGACCTATTGCGAATTTTAATGATCTACAACAGTAGAAATTTATTTAGAGTTCCTCACACAAAAGCAGATATTTGGAAAAGTTTGATCTACAACAGTAGAAATTTATTTAGAGTTCCTCACACACTGCCCTTAAATATAGAATTTATTGATCTACAACAGTAGAAATTTATTTAGAGTTCCTCACATATAACATTATAGGGAAATACAATTATATCTACAACAGTAGAAATTTATTTAGAGTTCCTCACGTATTGCTACTATTGCATTTAGTGAGATCTACAACAGTAGAAATTTATTTAGAGTTCCTCACTAGCAAAATTCTTTAGTAAAGGTGTTGGCGTTAAGATCTACAACAGTAGAAATTTATTTAGAGTTCCTCACCCCAATTTATCTATTATAAAAATCTACAACAGTAGAAATTTATTTAGAGTTCCTCACCCTATTGACAAAATTCAAATAGGAAATTTATGACAAAAAGAAAGGTTTTACTTTCTGAACTCTTTAGAAGGTAAAATTCTTTACTTTTTAAAGACATAAACCATAAAAAACTCTATACAGTGACATAATAAAGACATCTATTTTATCGTAAAGCATATTAAGACCAAGGTTTGCAAATTTTACAACATCAGTATCTCTTTATCCTCATTGGCAGCATATCCAAATCGTTGCACTTTATCAACTGCTCCAAGATGAAAAATTATTACACTATCAGCTCCTGTAAATTTTGATTTATACCTTAAGTTAATTTCTGTAATAATATTTTCTAAAACTCTTTTACTAAATTTGATTTGAAAAACTGAATACTGAATACGATGACCATACTTTAATAAAAATTTGGAAAAATGTAAACGCACCTTATTATTTGAAATATCATAGGCCACAATCAACATAACTATTTTTTATATTAGAAATCGAGGATATTCCTCCAAAGACTTATTTTTCATAAAGGCCCTATAAAAATTTTGAATATAAATAAAAATTTCTTCTTTGTATTCCATTAAAGCTTCTGCAAAAAGAAAAGTATACTTTTCACTCTTTTTATATTTCATTTCGTATTGCTTCCTTAAAAAAATAAAATCGCTTGGGTCAATTTGCTTTAAAGAAAAGGCCTTTCGTAATTTTGCATCAATGATACAACGAAATGGTTCTATAAGATCGCAAACCAAAGATTTTCTTTCATAAAAAGGTCTATGGAAAACTCCTTTATACAAATCAAAACCATAAAGACGTAAATGACTTTCTATAAAACTAAAAAGATACGTATAACCCACATCTAAAAGTAAATTAATAATATCATGACGGGTACGAGGGAGACGACGTTGCCAATCAAATCGTTCAAAGTAGGCTTGAAAAAATTCTTTACTACAATACCCCTCCACCCCCATTAAAGTTTGATTGTCGTTTGTTTCTAAAACAAAATCTAAATTATGTTTTAATTTATTTATAGCGTTTTTTAATTTTAAACTTTTGCCACGAATGTCTTTTAAATTTTTTAATTGATTCAAAATTTTATTATGCACAATAATCTTAGAAAGTAAAAAACTTTGGGAATGTGTATACTGCTTTTCTCTAAGTAAATAATTTCCTTCTGTTTGAGCACCCATAACACTATACACACGAAAATTACGACCCATCAACACTGTTATAAAACCATAGCTAACAGCTTTACGCAAAAGAACACTTGTAAGGGTTGTATCCCCAATTAAAAATAAAGCAAATATCTTATAGCAGGGTACTTTATTTTCTATAAGATTTGTATCTGTCTCTCGAATAATCAAATTATCATTTGAAAATTGTAACTTTTGATTTTTCTTTCCATGTATAAAAACAATTTGCTTTTCTTTAAAATCAGGCAAGGTTAACATATTTCTTTTAACAAATATCGCACAAAGGATTGTAAATACATTCTCGACACTTCCCTTCTATTTGCTGAAAAGAATCTAATAAATTAAATTTTTTAACTTGAAGCAAATGCCCTTCAAATTTTTTAATAGTGGCATCGTCGGGAATCGGAAGGTTATAGCGTTTATTATCATCTAAGGAGTGAAGACATAAGGAATCTACACCAAAACCCATCTCTGTTAGACAAAAGTAATGCGCGTATATTTGATAAAGATAGCCTTCATATATAGTTTTAATTTTACCCTTTCTCTCAATAATTTTTTTATCTTCTTGATCATAAACATCTATCTTACCGCAAATACCATATTTTTCGGAATAAACGTCTATATTTAGCAAATAGCGATTTAAAGTGGAGTAACTCCCCTTTTCTATGCTCTCATGCTTGATTTTTCCTTGAATTTGCGAATTTCTGTGATAAAGGCGTGAGTCGTATTGCCCATAAAGTTGATGATAATAAATAGAACGCGGACAAAAAACAAAGTCATTTAAATAAGTGATGGGTAAATACGTTTCCACTTTTAAACATTTCGGTTTTCATTTACCTAAACATTAATATTAAGATGTAGGTGGTGGCAAGGTTAAGTGCTTTTATGATTTGAGGGTGGGATTAGCTTTTTGGAAGCTGAAAAAAATATTTTTTCTTTCAAATTTGCTATCGTGACAAATTCCATCAAAGTTAAAAAATCTACGCATTCAAAATCTCCAAAGTTTTGAATGGGGCTCCTTTTGTTTTCTATTTTTTGAACAAAATTCTTGTCATATTTTTTTGCCCATGAACATACACATTGATAAGGAGTTTGTAAAAGTGCTGCAATTTCATTATAAGTATAAGCACCCTCTCCGAACTTTAATTCATAGCCTTTCATATTTCTACAACAGTAGTAATTTATATAAGTCCCGTAATCTTCTTAGTTAGAACTTAAAACCAAGACTATTTAAGCCGAATATTATGTACACAATAAATTAGGCAACATTAAGTCATGCCCCTCCTTTGCAATATTGGCGTGATAACAAAAACCGTCTCTATAATAGCGTCGGCGATGGCGGCGACCTCAAATCTATAAGTGGCTGTTGCAATAGAGGGTCTGGTGGAGATTTTTCGGCGGGATTAAGTAGTAAGCCGTCTTTGCAATAGAAGCGACAGTGATAGGCTGTTTTTTGGCTACAACCCGCCTTTGCAATAGAGGTGGTGTAGTCTTTTTTATTTAGCAACAACACGTATTTTTAATAGTGGCGATGTAAACGGTTTTATTTAGGCCTCTAACTTACAATTTTTTTAAACGTCTAAGTAAATCCTGTGCGTCTATTAGAAAATTAGGAACCAATTGGAACACTTTTTTCTGCCTGCTCTCTATTGTAAGTGTGAGAAGTTGTGTTTCGTGCATTTAAATATGAAATCCAATCTTCAGAATCCTTTATCAATTCAAGTTTTGCTGCCTCCCTAAAAGTATCTTTGCGCGCTGTAATCTCTGGCATGTTAAAAATTTCCTTTAAAACTCTATTTAGAAGTTGTCGTGAAATATCCATTGTGATCTCGAAACATTGAATGACCCCCATACGCCCCACTTCCATTTCTGGAATTTTTGCCTGTTCTTTTAAAACTCGACTTAAAGTATCTATTGCTTTTTCCAAAGCTTCAAAACTTAACTTCTCTATCATAAATTATTTTATTTTTAACTTTTTACTTTCAACACAACTTTATCTTTTTTTATAATATTTTTAAAAGTTTCACTTATGCAAGCCCAATCCACAATATCAACCTTATATGGAAGATCAGATTCTTGAAAGGCTTCGTTTAATTCAGCGTTCGCATTTATACACAAAGGTTCTGTAGTTAAGATAGCAATGTCAAGGTCTGAATGCTTTTTGGCAATACCTTTGGCTCGTGAACCAAAGACCCAAACTTCATATTGAGGTACATGTTTTTGTAAAATTTCGTGAACTAATAGCAAATGTCTCGGTTCAATATCTATTAGGTCTGTTTTTTTTATTTCACTCATACATTAAATCTGCAATTTTAAAGGGGCTAAAATTTATATTATCTATCAGACTTATACCATCCATATATTAATCACAAAAACACACAAAAATATAAAGATACAAAGTATAAAGAAACAATAAATAAAAATAAAAATATAAAAAGTTTATATTTTATTCATACACCTTTACCACCTTATCTTTTAGTGGAGTAGGCTCCTATTTGTTAAAAAGAGAAATTTACTTCGTTTCTAAAAACTCAAAAATTTTATCATTACTTGGTACATCTGTGAAAGGTGAAAGATGATCTCCTTCTACAATTTTTAAAACAGTGGCTTTGTTTTTTGTTAAAAAAGTAACTTCATCTGTTGTTAAACGTCCTATAGGTCCATCATATTCTCCATAGACATACATTAGATTTTTTAAATCCTTGCTTTCTAATAATTTTGAATATCTATTTTGACCAAAGGCAGCTTGCAGTTTATTCATGTTTTTAGAACTAAAAGTCACATTTGGACCTGGGTCATGTCTTTTAAAATTTTCGCCAGTAGCATCAAAATAGCCTCCGACACCATCCCTAAAAGCCATCCACATTTCATCTGGTGTGTCTATTCTTCCAGCCCATATAGATAACTTATCTGCAATTCTACTTATATCTGTTTTTGCTATAAGGTAAGGCATGAGGAAGGAACCAAAAGAATGCGAAATTAAATAAACCCTTTTGTTTTGTTGTTTAAACGACTCTGCCACTTTACAAGCCATGTAAGTTGATATTTCATCGTCTTTAAATGCCCTTTCCATAGTATAATTTTTACTATATTCTGTAGTATTCCACTTCATAATGTCAGGATTAATCATTTGAGATTGATACACACTAGCAACAGTAAAAATGCTAGCCCATTTTGGAAGTCCTGAGTCAAAAGAACCTTGAGCAGGTGGAACAGGGATTCCTGTTATAGGACCTCCTATCATAAACACGACAACCGTATTAGAATTAGCGTTACCACTTTTTAAGTACATATCTGATACTAAACTTGGTATTACCGTAGTCGTTGGCTCAGTACTTGTTATTATACTATCACATGTATTCGTATTATTATTAGTGGTTGAGTCGGCATTTTTACATGTAACAAATCCAAGAACTAATAAACCTAAAGTAATAAATTGAAAATAACTTTTCAATTTATTAACACATTCATTTTTTTTTATTGAAATATTTATTTTAATCATTTTATTTTGCTCCCTACTATTTTCTAAAATAGTTTTTATCTATTAGAAAATTTTGACTATATTTTGTAAAGATAAAATCGATAAATTATTAATAAAAAAATAATCTATAAATAGTTGAAGTAGCGTGGTGGTGGTTGTGGTGGTGGTGGTGTTTCGCTAAACCCGATTTTAGCTCGTCCTGCCTGCCCTGAGCAAAGCGAAGGGATCGACAAAAAAAGGCGGGGAGGGGCGATTTTCTTGGCTAAATTTATTTTGTATAAATTGTGGCTTTACCATCATCTTCTCTATATATACTTGTAATTTTTCCTTTAAATGGCAATAATTCGCCTTTTTTATACTTACCCGCCTCAGCCTCACTTTTAACTATTTTTATGATTTTAATATCATGAACTTTTGTTTTATTTTTTGTTTCTGATAAAATACAACTATGAGTATCGTATTTTAGATGCTGGGTAGTCGTAGACTTATCTTTTGAATCTTCGATTTTTGCAGAGGTGGTTTTACTTGAATCTTTTGTGACATCGCCGTTTTCTTTTGCAGTATATTTATCAACTTCATCAACACTATCTACACCTTGAGAACTTTCATAGTCAATACTATCGTTTTCATATATATTCTGTTCGCAGCTGTCAGGAACATGTATTTTAAATTCTAATTCGTAATTACCAGTGTAAGTAAAACAATTTTCACAAGCCACCAATATGAGTGCTGAAACAAATCTCACAAAAATACTATCATAGTCTATTTCACCTTTTTTAAACATTAGCTCTTTTATGAAAACTGCAGCAAAGGGATTGGTTGATTGTTCATTTTTTGCTTCTTTTTTAAAGTAAAGTAATTAAAAAAGTGAATAGACACTATTTGCCTCAATGCATTTATATCTAAATTGATTTATTATAAACTATGCAAAGTTCTCAATATTACAAAAAATATTTGAGTACTCCATCGCTCCCACTGGTACTTAGCTTTCTTTATTGTAATTATACATTAGAAATCCGGGAATACTCACCGACTGCCATATTACTGTCAAAGCCATCTTGAGAATACTCAAGATGGCTTTGAACCATACCAACTTTAATGCGTTAAAGTTGACTTTATACTAGGGCACGTCGGTGGCAGTGAGTGGATAGTAAGGAGAAACTTCTGCAAGTCTCCCTTTACAAAACACAACAATACACATTTATTTAGAGTTTCTTACAAATATCTTTAATCAAATCAAAAGGAGATTAAACAAAAATTGCTTCTTTACTTGAAAATTCTTTCCTTTTAATTCGGTTTTCTTACAAAAATAGGAACACTACTTTTATGGAAAATTATTTTAAATTAGACTTTAAATACGCAAAAGATATAATCATAGAAGAACATGCTCTCAAGGCACAAAACATTCAAAAAGAACTCGAAAATAAAAATAAAGAAAATGATTCTAAGGCCATGCTAGGTTGGTTGGACTTACCCCTAGATTACGAAGAAAATCCCAAACACAAAGCCATCTTAGAAAAAATAAAAGAAGATACATTCAAAATCAATAAATTTGATGTTTTAGTGGTGGTGGGGGTGGGTGGTTCACTTCTTGGAACTAGGGCCCTGCAAGAGGTTTTTATTCACAATCCTAACATGAAAAAAAAAATAGAGGTCATATACATGGGGGATAATCTGGATGCCACCTATCAAAAAAAATGCCTAGATTACTTAAAAGATAAAAAATATGCCGTGAATATTATTTCCAAAAGTGGAAAAACCCTAGAGCCCGCTCTAGCCTTTAGAGCCCTATGGAAGGATTTAGAAAGTAAATTTGGAAAAAATCTCAAAGAGCATATCTTTGTCACAACAGATCCTCACGATGGCTTCCTCGCTCCACTAGCAAAAGATTACAATCTTCCGTCATACACCATTCCTGAAAACATTGGCGGACGATATAGTGTCTTTACTCCTGTAGGCCTTCTGCCATTAAGTGCAATGGGTTTAGATATTGACAGGCTACTAGAGGGGGCAAGAAAAACTCGCTTGATTTTAGAAAAAAAAGAATTTATAAACAATCCCGCCCTGCAATATTCTTGCTATAGGCATTACGCGTATCAAAACTTAAAAAAAATAGAAATTTTTGGGGTCTATCAGTCTAATTTATATTTTTTAGGGCGGTGGTGGCAACAACTCTTTGGAGAATCTGAAGGCAAGGGTGGGAAGGGGGTATTCCCTACAGTCTTACAGTTCACAAACGATCTACATTCAATGGGGCAATGGATACAAGAAGCAGAAAGAAGTATTTTTGAAACAATTATCGATATTAAGCAAATGAACGGTCCAAGCATTGAAAAGATAGAAAATGACTTTGATGATCTAAATAAATTTGCAGGAAAAACAATACATGAAATTAACAGAATAGCCATCCAAGCCTCTCTCCAAGCCCATGCAAGTGGGGGCGTGCCTTGCCTACGCATAGAGGTTCCAAAAATAGAAGAAGGCTCCTTTGGAAGCCTTCTTTATTTTTTTATGTATTCTTGTGCCCTATCTGCCAAAATGTTAGGAGTAAATCCCTTTGATCAACCGGGTGTTGAGACATACAAAAAAAACATGCAAAAACTACTTTAAGAAAGCTGAAAACTTACTTTAGAGACCATAAAATACGAAACTCTATATAGAAGATAAGTTTATCTTCTATTCATTATATTCGATTTTATGGCCATCGCCCTTACAATAAAAAATAAAGCAATTATTAGACGGATGCTAGAGCGTACCCGTTATCTAAATCTTGAGATAGAAAAAGAATTTCCTAAAGTTTATTCTGACAAAAATCAAATTTGGCACCTCTTCCTTTTATTTCAGGCAAACGAAAGAAATCTTATATGTCGCTTTCAGGATCAAGTTTATGAAGGTCTTATACTTCAAATCAGCTATCAAAATGCGATTTTAAATTTAAAACACTTTCAAGGTACAAATGCAAGAAGCTTTGAAATAGAATTTATCTACAATAACACAATTTATCAATTAGAAGTAATCATCACAGAATTTTATAGGGAGTTTGTGTGTATAAAAATGCCCGAATTTTTAAGTTCAAAAAAACACAGAAAAAATCCTAGGGTTAAAGTAGATGATATTTATATTCATCTTACTCTAGCACCGCCACCTTATCCCAAAAGTGGCATCCCTAATATCAATCAAAACGATTTTCGCTTGTATGGCTCTTTAAAAAATTTATTAAAGATTTTAGAGTCAGATGAACCTAACCTAAGCTTTGTACAAATAGAAATTATGGAAAATTTTAAAAAATGGGGGTTTGAAAATGAAATCCATATTTATGATGACTCAAATCAAAATGATATAATTTATAAAACATTGCTTGAAGAAAAAAAAACCTTATATATTAAAAACTGCAATCAAATAGAAAGTTACACAGAGAATAAACTAAAAGAAGAATATACAAATTTCCATAATTCAGGAGATTCTCAAATAAGCAACGAGAAAGAAACAACACCAAAAACAAATACTCTTATAGAAAATTTACAAAAAAATGATGTGGTGGGGGGTGTGTCTAGCTATGCAATAGCACCTATCTTCTTTTTCAAGAAATTAATAGGTTACATGCGAATAGCTTCTAAAATGGAAAACACAAGCTCAATAAACGAAGAAATCGTTAATGAATTAACTATTTTTGCTAATTCATTAAGCTTTGGTATAAATAAATCTTATCTTGCTAAAAAGTATGCCCAACAATCTTATCTTAAAATGATAGATTTAAGTATAGAAGGATGCAGTATATTGATTGCGAACCAAGACTTATATGAATTTATAAAAGAATTTTCTTATGTAAAAATAAAAACAGATATAGATCATGTGTCCCTTTTTTTAGAAGCTAAGGTTATACATGGAAAAAAAGATGAGGAAAAAAATTATTTTATCTTAGGAATGCAATTTACAAAAAAAGATTTGAACGCCAATAAAGTTATTGAAAAATACATACACAATTGTATTAAAATTGAGATCAATACAGGAAAATTTCTCTTAAACTAAAAAATGGATTCAGATAAATTAACTATTAAGGCAACTGAAGCACTCAACCAAGCACATTCAAACGCAGTGGCGAATGGCCATCCTGAACTTCAACCAGAACATTTACTTTATGAAGTATTCAAACAAAAAGATGGGATAGGTCCTGTTCTCTTGGAAAGTTTAAATATAAAATCTCAATCTATTTTAGAAATAATTGAAAAGGCTATAGAAAGAAATCCACATATAGTAGATTCGAAAAGCGAAGTACGGCCCTCTAAAGAATTTATAAGTTTGCTACAAAAAACAGAAAATCTCATGGCTAAACGAAGCGATGAATACATTTCCACAGAGCATTTTATTTTAGCTTATTTGCAAAATACAACAGAAAGCACAATCAAAGAATTAAATCAATTAGGTTTAACTTTAGAAAAAGTTGAAAACGCTATCAAAAATTTAAGGGCAGATCAAAAAATTACAAGTGAAAATCCAGAAGCGACAATGCAATCATTGAAAAAATATGCACGAAATCTCAATGATCTAGCGCGTAAAAGTAAGCTCGACCCTGTCATAGGGAGAGATGAAGAAATTCGGCGTATCATGCAAGTTCTAAGTCGAAGATCAAAAAATAATCCCATTTTAATCGGAGAGCCCGGAGTTGGTAAAACAGCTATTGTAGAAGGTTTAGCGGGAAAGGTAGTTGCGGGGGAAGTTCCCGACACTTTAAAAAATAAAGAAATTTATACTTTAGACTTAGGTGCCATGATTGCAGGAGCAAAATTTAGAGGCGAGTTTGAAGATAGGTTTAAAGCTGTGCTAAATGAAGTACAAAAGTCTGATGGGGGAATTATATTATTTATAGATGAATTGCATACTCTAGTGGGTGCGGGGGCAAGTGAGGGTTCCCTAGATGCTTCTAATATGATTAAGCCTGCTCTAGCAAGGGGGGAATTGCGATGTATAGGGGCAACTACTCTCAAAGAATATCAGAAATACATAGAAAAAGACGCTGCCTTGGAAAGACGTTTTCAACCTGTTTTTGTAAGCGAACCTAGTGTAGATGAAAGTATCTTGATACTACGTGGATTGAAAGACCGCTATGAATTGCATCATGGAATACGAATCACGGACAGTGCCCTTGTTGCCGCCGCAAAACTTTCTCAACGTTATATTACAGATAGATTTTTACCAGACAAGGCAGTGGATTTAATAGATGAAGCATGTTCCAAAGTTCGAATAGAATTAGATTCTCTTCCAGAAGAATTAGACCGTGTAAGCAAGAAAATACAATCTTTGAAAATAGAACGTGAGGCTCTAAAAATGGAAAAGGATCCTGCCTCTAAGGATCATCTCAATCAATTAGAAAGAAGCTTGGCAGAGCTAGAAGAAGAGTTTACTCGTAAAAAGGCAATATGGGAAATAGAGCGTAAAGACGTAGAGCAAGTAAAAAAAATACGAGAGCAGATAGATCAACTAAGATCTGAAGAAAAAAAGTTTGAACGAGCAGGGGACTTGAATCGAGTAGCTGAAATTCGTTATGGTAAACTTGTAGATTTAGAAAAACAAATGAAAATTTTAGAGGAGCATATCTCTAAAAAAGAAAAACAATATTTAAAAGAAGAAATCACAGCTGAAGATATAGGTAACATTGTTTCTCGTTGGACTGGAATACCTGTTTCTCGCATGTTAAAAGGTGAAAAAGAACGCCTTATGAACATGTACGAAGAATTAGGCAAGAGAGTAATGGGACAAGATAAGGCCCTAGAAGTTATAACAGGTGCCATACAAAGGGCAAGGTCGGGACTTTCCGATCCCAAGAGACCTATGGGGGTGTTTTTATTTATGGGACCTACTGGGGTAGGGAAAACAGAAACGAGTAAGGCCTTGTCTTCTTTTTTATTTGATGATGAACAAGCTATGGTGCGTATTGATATGTCAGAATACATGGAAAAGCATTCAGTGGCTCGACTCCTTGGTGCACCACCCGGCTATGTAGGCTATGAGGAAGGGGGACAGCTGACAGAAGCAGTTCGTCGAAGGCCTTATCAAGTTATACTTTTTGATGAAGTTGAAAAAGCACATCCTGAAGTTTTCAATATTTTTTTACAAATTTTTGATGAAGGTACACTCACGGATGGTAAGGGTCGTAAAGTTGATTTTAAAAATAGCATTATCATACTCACCTCCAATATTGGAAGTGAACATTTACTTAATCCTAGTTTAACAACAGAAGAAAAAGAACGATTAGTTGAAAAAGAGTTACACGAATTTTTCAGACCTGAATTTTTAAATAGACTAGATGATATTATTTTCTTTCAAGCCATCTCGGAAGAAACGTTACTTCTTATTGTAGAAAATCATCTCAAAGAAATACTTCTCCGTGCTAAAGAACAAGGACTCAATCTTAAAGTAGACGCTAGTGTTATGAAATGGCTAGCTAAAAAAGGTTATGATCCTGAATATGGTGCTCGTCCACTCAAAAGACTTTTACAACAATCTGTGGGAAATTTACTTAGTCAAATTATTCTAAAAGGTGAATATAAAAACACAAAGACTTATAACTTAACCATAGAAGAAGATAAATTAAAAGTAAAGGGATAAAAATCTGAAACCTTTTTCTTTGTTTTTGAAAAAAATCAAAGAAGAAGTATGAAAATCAATGCTATTAGTCTTTTTAGATTTTTTAGGAGTAGAAAAAAATTATTTAATTTCAAAAGGACTTACATATAAAATTTGCGTGATAGTTGTAATAAAAAATGAGAGCTCATTTTTAGTTCAAAAATACTCATAAAAACAATAGTATTCTATTTTAGTATTAGCTATTTTAATTCATTATCTATTTTCTTATATAAAGCCTTGACACGATTAAGCTTAATAGCTGTATAGAAGAAATGAAGGCAGGAATACATCCCGAGTATAAAGAAATCAAGGTGCGTTGTGGTTGTGGTGCAGAACATGTATTATTTTCTACAACCTCTGAAATGCAAATTGAAGTTTGTTCAAAGTGTCATCCTTTCTATACAGGTCAACAGAAGGTTATTGACGCAGGTGGACGGGTTGATAAATTCAAGAAAAAGTATAAGTTAAAATAGATTTTTTCTGTTTTAATTTTTTCTTCATTGCAAAATAGAATTTATACGTAATCTTCTCGAAAATCACATATACAAAATTATTTAACTGAAAGTATTTCTTAATATAAAAATTAAATGGATCTCGAATTTTTACAATCCCTTAGTCCACTAGGATTTGAAATAGAAAAAAAGTTCATAGAAGAACGAAAAATTTTCCTATGGGGAGCCGTGAACGATGACTCTGCCCAACGTATCGTTGAAAAATTACTCTATTTAGATTCAAAATCAAAAGAAGATATACACTTTTACATCAATAGCCCTGGCGGGGTTATTACATCTGGAATGGCGATTCTCGATACAATGAAAATGATTAAATCTGATGTTTCAACAGTATGTTTGGGTATTGCCGCTAGTATGGGGGCTCTTTTACTATGTGCGGGTGTTAAAGAAAAACGTTTTGCCTTTCCTCATAGTCGAATTATGATTCACCAACCATTAATTTCTGGGCAAATTATTGCCCCTGCTATTGATATAAAAATACATGCAGAAGAAATAAGAAAAATACGTGAAGAAATTAATCATATAATCGCAAAGGCTACAGGAAAATCTGTACAGCAAGTTGAAATAGATACAGACCGAGATTACTACCTGAACGCAAAAGAAGCTGTAGAATACGGCATCGTAGATAAGGTTATAAATCAATTATAGTTTCAAAAAAATAAAAAGTACTCAATACAAAAGAGAACTTCTTTAAATTAAACTCAACCAAAACAAAGCTAAAAATTAAAATAGGTGTTAAAAATCTAAACCTATTTTTTAGGACGGATAAAATGGCTTAGTTGTATAAATCTCATCTTTTATTGGTAATTCTTTTTTGAGATTTTTAACATACGGGAATATTTCCCCCATTTCATGATACTCTTCACAATTCAACTGCATTCTGCGAGCAACAGTGAAATACTTATATAATTTTTCCTCGCCTGATCTTTTAGACCATTTACTTTTATTACAACGCACCCTAAGTATATAACGGTCTGCTTCTCCTTCTTGTTGTTTTACTACCACACAGTTTACGCAATTCGCACAATATACTTTTTCACCAGATGACATTTAATAATACTCCTCACCTAAAAATAAAGACCATTAGGGATGGTAATACATGAGATTTTTTGTTAAGCTTTATCGTCAATTTTATTTTTACACCTTAAAGAAATTCTCATAAACAAATTTTTGGATACAAAGAGCTTCTTTGGGTTCTATTTGATTAAAAGATAGGCCTACAAATTTACCTAATACATATATAACCTTGCAAAAAAACTTCATTTCTACACCTTGCAAAGTAAACTTTATTTCAGCAGCATCATCCACCATAACAGAGGTCTTTAAATCTACCCCGACTCCCTTTACCCCTATATCTATAATTTTACAATCTACAAAATCCTTATCCCCTACCTTACGAAAAAATGCAGGCAACTCCATTCTTAAACGAGGCTGTTCGCGATTGAAATAACGAGATGTTGTAAACTTTCGCCCTATATGTGCCATAAAAAAACCAAGAAAATAAAAACCTTACTGAAATTAACAATCCTAGAGAAATCAAGTATTAAAAAATAGACAAAGTATAATATACTCTCAAGTCAAGATAATTAGTAAAAAGGTATTTTTTTAGTGATCTTAAAACAAAGGCCTTAAATATAAAAATGAATAAAAAATGTAATAAAAAATAAATTATGAATGTCCCAAAAAGAAATTTCAAAATCGACCTACACTAAAATTTAAATCAAAAATTTATAATAATTTATTTGTTACACTCTTAACATATAACATAGTACAAGAAAAACAAAAGAGAATGAGTCAATTTAACCCTCTAAGCTTATAACCCAAAATAAAGGTAATGTGAAAAACATATTAATTTTTGTTAATAACTCACATTTATTTGTAAAAAAAAATACACAGTTTTCGTAATCTAAAGAAAAAATAATAAAAATGCGTTTTTTTATTCACAAATAATTTAACTTTATTCAAATTATATTGACATAATATTCTTGTACCTAATCACTGTTTAAATACATTTTGTTAAAGTATTCGAGCTTTTTCACATTTAAATCGTGCTCTAATAATAACAGTTATTTAAATTAATATATATATAGGTTAGTCATATTATGAAATTTACAATAGACCGTACTATTTTTCAAAAAGCTATCTCAAAAGTCGATAGTGTTATACCTTCAAGAGAAATAAGGTCTCACTTAGCTAACATATTGATAGAAGCTAAAAATAATACTCTTACATTAACAGCCTCTGATTTTGAATTAGTAATTTCAACACAATTAGAAACTAATGTTTCTGCTGAAGGAAAGACTACCCTACCTGCTAGAAAATTAAGTCAGGTGATTTCTGAATTACAAAGTAATGAAATTACTGTAGTTTTAGAAAAGGATATGAATGTAAAAATAAAAAGTAATTCTGAAAAATCTAATGCTGTAATTTCTTTAATGAGTCTTTCTGCTGATGAATATCCGGTTACCCCAACCATAGAAAAAGAAAAGTTTAATTCTATTTCAATAGAGCTTTTCTTAAAAATGATGAATTATACGAGTTATGCAATGGCAAAAGAAGATGCTCGATACGTCTTCAACGGTATGTATTTTTATAGTGATGATAAGCAATCAACAATTGTAACTACTGATGGTCGTAGATTATCATTATACAATTCTGATGTTAAGAAACTATTTACTACGAATGAAGGAATTATTGTACCTTACAAAACAATAAGAGAGATACAAAAGTTAGCTACAGATGAAAATGAAGTTTCTATAGCTTATGATTCTGTTGAAAAAAGAGTTTTTTTTAAGTTCAATAACACTTATCTTAGTTCAAAACTTATTGATGGAACTTTCCCTGATTACCAACAGGTAGTTCCTAAAAAAGTAGCCCATGAATTAAAAATAAATAAATTAGATTTTGAAAACGCTATAAGAGAAGTGGCTGTGATGGCGGCAGAACCTTCAAAACAAGTTAAATTTAGTTTTACTGAAAATAATATAGGAATATATGCAAATACTCCAGATCTAGGAGAAGCTCAAAATAATATTGAAGTAAAATATTCAGGTGAAGAATTAGAAATAGCCTTTAACTCAAGATATCTTCTTGAAGTATTAAAAATTATAGAAACAGAAGAAATAATTTTTGGAGTTACATCAAGCACCGCCCCTACTGTAATACGAAGGCCAGAAGATGTTGAATTTATAGCTATTATAATGCCGATGAAAGTTTAAAATAAAAATATAAAAGTAATGTGTGTATATAGAATCTTTAATCTTAAATAATTTTCGCTCCTATCCCGACACACAAATAAAATTTCATGAAAAACTAACATTTTTCTACGGTAAAAATGCTGTAGGTAAAACAAATATCTTAGAAGCAATTTCTATTTTATCGCTTGGGAAATCGTTCAGAAATATTTTAGAAAAAGATATAGTCCATCATAATAGTAAGAATTTTTATATTTTAGGAAACTATAAAAAAGGGAATGAAGAACATCAATTAGGATATGGCTTTGAATTTTCAGAAAATAAAATTCAAAGAAAAATTAAATTAAATGGAAAAGTCTTACAGGGAAGAAAATCGTTAATAGGTGAAATCATAACAGTTATCTTTAGCCCCAATGATATAACAATTTGTGATGGAAGTAGCCTCAATAGAAGAAGATTTATAGATACAATCCTTTGTTTTCAAGATGCCGAATATCTGAAATCTTTAATTCATTTTAATCATGCCCTCAAGCAACGTAATGCTTTACTGAAAAAAAATAAAATGAGTAATATAAAAAATGATTTAAATATAGAAATTTGGAATTTAACATTAGTTAGATATGGAAGCTTTATTACAAAATCAAGACTGTCTTTTTTTAATACATTTAAGGAAATTTTTAAAATGACTTTAGGACAAATATCAGAAGAGAAAGATAAATTAGAACTTAAGTACTTGCTTAGTTGTAATAATGAAGAAGAAAACTATAATAAACTTTTAGAAGAAAGTTATAAAAAAGATTTGAACGTAGGTTATACTTCCATTGGTCCGCATAGGCATGATTTTTATTTTCAAAATAAAGAGAAAAATATAATGAATGAATTGAGTCAGGGACAAAAAAGAAGTTTAGTATTAGCTTTGCGTATCGCCCAATATAATTATTTGAAAAATAGCCTAGGATTGAATCCTATACTTTTAATAGATGATGTGATAGGTGAGCTTGATGATGGCAGGCGAGATGCCTTTGTGAAATTATTGACGGATTGTGGGCAGGTTATTGTAACCTCTCCTAATCTTACTGAAATAGAAAAAAAAATATTTTTTCAAAATAATCAGAGTTACGTATACAATATCATTGAAGTAGGTAGCCAGCCTATCAGAGTAAAAAATATATTTTAAATTTGAATTTTCTATTTTCTTTGAATTGAATTTTTTAAAAAATCTCCCTCGCCATATAAATTATTTTTACGTTTGCTATACAAATAAAAGATTAAATTAAAAGTTGCACTATGTTTAGTTTTATTAAAAAAATAGAAAGTTACATAAAACATTTATATGCTATGGTGCTTGCCCTTAGCATGCACCCCCAAGCCCTTCTTTGGTTATGGGTTACTTCTATTGTGGATTCTTTTATTTTTCCCATTCCCCCCCTTGTTATGTTAATTCCTATGATGCTTGCAAAGCCCAAGAAATCGTTTGTTTACTCTTTTGCCACCACTGCAGGATCAATCATTGGTGGGGTAATAGGTTATTATATTGGTTATACTTTTTTTGAATCTCTTGTTGCCCCTGTTTTAAAATTTATTGGTGGAGAAGGAAAATTTCTGTGTCTTAAAAATTATTATGAAATTTATGGTTGGTGGGCTGTGCTTATCTGGGGTTTTTTACCTGTACCCTATAAAATCATAACACTAGCAAGTGGATTTTTTAAGATGCCTCTTTCAGAGTTCATTTTTGCTTCTATCTTGGGTCGAAGTGTACGTTATTTTGGAATAGGAGCTTTATTTTATTTTTTTGGTGAAAAGGCAAAGCATTATATCAATAAACATTTTACATATGTCACTATCGTTCTTGCCCTTCTTTTACTGATTCTTGCATACCTTATGCATAAATTTAATCCTATGAATACTATTTGTTTGGAATTATTGCGTTATTTTGTTTAGCATGTTTTATTGATGTCGGACTTAAAAAATCCAACATCAATAAACTAAAAATATTCTAAATCAAATATAAATGTATTATATTTGATTTAGAATAAATAAGTTATATAGAATAAAATAAAAAAACTCAAATACTTTTAAGTAAAAATGAAATACTATAATGATAACTCTCTAAGTATAGGCAATACCCCCCTTGTACGTATAAATCATTTGAATAAAAGTTCTAATTTGATTCTAGCGAAAATAGAAGGTCAAAACCCCGCTTATTCTGTAAAATGTAGAATAGGAGCATCTATGATTTGGGATGCAGAAAAAAAAAACTTATTAGGGCCAGGCAAGGAAATTATAGAAGCTACTTCAGGAAACACTGGGATTGCCTTGGCCTTTGTTGCGGCTGCTAGAGGTTACAAAGTACATCTTACGATGCCTGAAAACATGAGTAAAGAAAGAAAACAATTACTTCAAGGACTTGGAGCTAATATTATTTTAACTCATGAAAAAGATTATATGAGTGGGGCGATAAACAAGGCGAAACAAATAGTAAACGAAAACCCAAAAAAATACTTTATGCCTATGCAATTTGAAAACCCCGCAAATCCTAAAGTTCATGAAACAACGACAGGTCCAGAAGTATGGAAAGACACAGAAGGAAAAATAGATATATTGGTGGCTGGAGTGGGGACTGGAGGCACTATCACGGGCATATCAAGATATATTAAAAATAAAAAAAACAAAAAAATTTTTAGTGTTGCCGTAGAGCCTAAACTGTCTCCTGTAATAAAATGGTCCTTAACCCATGATTTGAAAAGTAAGGAAAGTAAAACAAATAAAGACCACCCTTTACAAATCAAAAATCATGTGATACAAGGAATAGGGGCAGGTTTTGTTTCCCCTAATTTAGATTTAACAATAATAGATGACGTTGTAGGGGTAGATGATGAAGAAGCTATTTTTTATACAAGAAAGCTTGCCTCGAAAGAAGGTATTTTAGCCGGTATTTCTTCTGGTGCGGCAATATGTGCAGCCTTAAAAATTTCTCAACAGAAAACAATAAGAAATAAAGTCATCGTTGTTATTTTTCCTGACATAGGAGAACGTTATCTTTCAAGTGGAATTTTTTCTCATTCTATAAAGTAAGAAATAAAGATAAAATTTTTATTTTAAGAAATCAATGATTCTGTTAAAAATTTAAGTAAGCTATGTATTTTATAAATAAAAAGTTTACTAGTGAATATTTTAATGCGTTCAAAGAAAAAAATAAAGATAAGTTTGGATTATTGCCAGAAGAGTTAAAGCAAGAATTTATTCAGGCAGTAGATAAAAATAAACAAAATTATACCCACTTGTCTGATTTTTTTATTTGGTACTTGAAAGAATTTATTCAAATGGTGTATATGCTTGAGTTTAGAATTGAAGAAAACCAAGAAGAAATCTTTCATTTTGGAATTAATGTCTTATCAGAAACTAAAATAAAATTAGAGCTTGATCCCATTCAAAAATTTTATCTTAAAAACTTAGATTATATATCTCAAGAATTTCAAAATACAAATGAAAACTCTGTAAAACTTGTGAAAGTAGAAGCACTGGTTCCACTAGATATGGGAGAAGAAATACGTGATTTTTGGATTTATGAATTAATACCTTTTATTCAAAAATTTTTACAATTTAATAATACAGCACCTAGTCCATTGAATGAAAAAGTTTTTTTTTGGGCAAAAACAATAGATGAAGAAATAAAATTTGTTGTGAATCAAATAATAAAAAAAGGGAAGACTGCTAAAATCATAAATATACAATTTAAAAAACTAAATAATCTTTTGAACGCATATGGATTTCATAAGAGTCAGAATTTTTTTATAGATTTTTTTAGAAAGATAGAAGAACAACTTTTACCTGTTGAGCTTTTGTTGCCAATCAATCATTTTAATTATTTGATTGTGGTGGCAGAGGAAAATTTTAGAGATAAACTTTATGAAGTAGAGAAAACTTTAAAGAAATTAAATATAAGTCACGGCATAGATTTTGAAATAAATCAAATTAATATTTATACGTTGTTAAATGATATAAGCGATATACAAGAAAAATTAAAGCTATGAAAGTGTTGGAGTATTAGAGTATGAAAAATGAGTTTAGACTTTGGGTTGGCCGAAGCCAAGGAGAACTTTCTGATGTAGCTGTGAGAATGGGGGAATCAATTTCTTTGGATAAAAAATTATACAAAGAGGACATACGAGCTTCTTTAGCCCATGCAAGAATGCTTTCAAAAATTAATATTTTAAGTAAAGAAGAGCTAGAACTTTTAGAGCTCAATTTTAAGAAAATCGTTTTAGAAATAGAATCAGGTTCCTTCCTTTTTGATCTAAAATTAGAAGACATACATACTCATGTTGAAAAAAGACTGATTGAACTTTGTGGCGAAGTAGGAAAAAAATTACATACAGCTCGTTCAAGAAATGATCAAATAGCTGTTGATACTCATATTTTTGTTTTAAATCATTCTCGCATTTTAGCCCTTCAAGTTCTTGATTTATGTAAAATCTTGCTAAATCGAGCTATTGAAGAGATAGAAACCCTTCTCCCCGGTTATACGCATTTACAAATTGCTCAACCTATTCGCTTAAGCCATCATCTTCTTTCCTATTTTTGGCCTCTTTTGCGAGATGTTGAACGTTTGGCTAAAGTTTGTGATCAAGCATCTACTCTGCCACTAGGAAGTGGAGCTATGGCGGGGGTAAACTATGAAACAGATAGAGAGTTTATAAAAAATGATCTTGGTTTTAAAAAAATATATGCAAACTCAATGGATGCTGTTGCGAGTCGTGATCATATTTTAGACTTCTTGTATGCAACTTCTATTTGCATGACTCATTGTTCAAGAATGGCTGAAGAAATAATTCTATGGAATACTCAAGAATTTTCTTTTATTACTTTGCCTGATGAACTTACAACAGGTTCAAGTATAATGCCTCAAAAGAAAAATCCTGATCTTGCAGAACTGATAAGGGGTAAAACAGGGCGAGTCCAAGCAAACTTACATAATTTACTTACAAATCTGAAAGCCCTTCCCATGACTTACAATAGAGATTTACAAGAAGATCGTTTTCCTATGTTGGATAGCTTTGAACAACTTTCTCTTTCCCTTTCCGCATTGCAGTTAATGATGACAAGTGTGAAATACAACAAAGAAAGAATGAGAGCTTCGTTAGAAAGAGGCTTTGCTACGGCCACGGACCTAGCAGATGCCTTGGTTTCTCAAAAAAACATACCTTTTAGGGAATCGCATCATCTCGTTGGAAAATTAGTGGCAATGGCGGTAGCTAAAAATAAATCATTAGCGGAAATGGATAAAACTGAAAGAAAAAAGATAGATTCTCAATTTGAAGATGATACTTTTTATTTTGAAGCTATAGATTTAGAAAAAAGTGTAGAAAAAAAGAAGAGTTACGGTTCTACTTCAAAACACTTTCAAATGTTACAAATTAGCGAAGCAAAAGAATCTCTAGCGGCGTGGTCTAAGTATGTTTGGCCAAAAATAGAAATATAATATTAAATTTATTACAATTTTATTCGCTTATTATTAGACTTATAAATTTATAATAAACGCCTACTTGGTATTTCTTATTTTTTGGTACCCGTATTTATTCTTGTACAAAATGTTGTGCATTAAAGATAGCACTTATGAAAAAAAACGAAAATAGAATAAGAGCTAAAAAAAAAATAGTTACTCCCTTATCTGTCCCCACCACTCACGCTATTGTAAACGCTGATAGTCGAGAAATGAAAGCTGTAGCCGATAAGAGTGTGCATTTAGTTATTACCTCTCCCCCTTATTGGCAGCTTAAAGATTATGGTACAGAAAATCAAATAGGCTTTCACGATGATTATGAGTCCTATATCAATCACCTGAATCTTACATGGTCAGAGTGTTACAGAGTCTTGCATGATGGATGTCGTTTGTGTGTAAATATAGGAGATCAATTCGCAAGGGCAACATATTATGGACGATATAAAGTGATACCCATCCATTCTGAAATTATAAAATTTTGTGAAACCATAGGCTTTGATTTTATGGGGAAAATAATTTGGCAGAAAGTAACCACAATGAATTCTTCAGGTGGGGCGAGTATAATGGGTAGTTTTCCTTATCCAAGAAATGGAATAGTAAAATTAGATTTTGAGTATATTTTACTTTTTAAGAAACAAGGAAAGTCTCCAAAACCTACAAATGATCAAAAAAGTTATTCTAAAATGACAACAGAAGAATGGAATACGTACTTTAATGGACATTGGAATTTTTCAGGTGCACGGCAGGATAAGCATCTTGCTATGTTTCCTGAGGAGTTGCCCTTGCGTTTGATTAAAATGTTTTCTTTTGTGGGAGAGGTGGTATTGGATCCTTTTATGGGTAGTGGCACAACAGCTAGCGTCTCTAAAAAACTAAATAGAAACTCTATTGGCTATGAAATCAATCCCGAATTTATCCCCATTATTAAAGATAAGATAGAAAAGATAGAGGGGGTGGGTGAGGTTACAATACTAGAGCAAAAATCTGCAGAAAAGAAACGTATTACAGAAGAGACTTTTGAGAACTCCTTATCCAAACTACCATACAAATTTATAGATTTTCACAAGCTAGATAAGAAAATAGATGTAAAGAAAAAACAATACGGCTCAAGATTAGACGCAAATAGTAACCGAAAGAGAGAAGAGTTTTTTACAGTAAAAGAAATACTAAGTCCATACCTAATCAAACTTAATAATGATGTGACAATTCGTTTGCTCGGTATAAAAGAAAATCCTCTAGTAAACGGAAAAGCTAATGAATATTTAGAAAAAAAAATAAAAGGGAAAAAGGTATTTCTAAAATATGAAAACGCCTTGGCTTCATTGCAAGCTAACCCAATGGTGTACTTGTATTTAGAAAATAAAACATTTATCAATGCACATTTATTAAAAAATAAATTAGCTTTGGTTGATAATTCTATAGAGTATAAACATAAGAATAAATTTAACAAATTGGTAAATATTTGAAACATAAACTTAATTCTCATAAACTTCCTATAGCGTTTTTTATTTTTTAGCCTCTCAAAAAATTCAGCGACAAAAGCAGGCTTATTAAATCATTGAGAATGATGCCATCAGTAATGAATTCAAAATCTAATCGCAGCAATGTAATAAAAATTATTTTACCAAGTTTAGTACTATCCATACTTTTTTTAATTCTACTTTATTCTTTAAAACTAAAACTAGAAAAAATTATAAATATAAACTTACAGAATATAAATCTTTTAGAAAAAGAATATATTACTAAGCTCCCTATCTATTCAGATTATATCACCCCACAAATAGAACAAGAATTAAGAAAATATCTTTTACCATACCATCTTCAAGTTGCTAAAAATGAATCTAATTTTTTTATTTCAAACCCTCAAGAATTGCAAATCAAAATCAAAGAAAAAGAATTAGAAGATATCAATACAGAAGAGGTGTCTTCTTATTTATTTTTTTACAATGTTCCCCAACACCATCGCTATCTTACCCCAAAATCAAAACAAGGTCTTATACAACTTGGTAATCATTTTCAAAATCTCTTAAAAGAAAAAGGGGTATACCCTAAAGTGAAATTTGCCCTTTCTTCGGCAGTTCGTCCTTCAGATTATCAAAATAATTTAATAAAAAAGAATAACAATGCTTCCATTGTTTCCACCCATAGCTATGGAAGAAGTTTTGATATTTTTTATGATGAATATTTTGTGTCTCTCAATGAAGAGGTAGATATTTCAAAAAAGAGTTTGCTATATAATTTTTTTACCTTACTTGATACAAAGCTAAAAAGAAAAATAGGTTTTTTACTAGGACAATCTTTAAGGCGACAATTTCAAAGTATATTAACTGAAACTGTTTTGCAACTTCAAGAAGAGGGGTTGATATATGTAATTTTAGAAAAAACCCAGAGATGCTATCACGTTACAATAAGGTAGCTGAATGAAACTTTAATTTTAATAAACAAACTAAGCCAATATTTTTATATAAATAATGCTAAATTAGTTTTAATAAAGACATCATAGTCTTTATTAAAAAGAGGCAGATAAAAAACAAATCTGTCTTAATTTAATAATATTACTATTAAATTAAGACAGGAAATAAACGTAAAAAATAGATTAATAACTCTAAAAATCGTGTGGGCGAACAGTGCTTCTTTTGTTTTCTTTTGTTCTTTCTATGGCACGATCAATTAGTTCATAAATTTTTTCATTTAATGCGTCCATTGCGTCGCCCGAAGATTGAAATCCTTTTTCTCTGATGTAACCCTTTGTTTTACTAGTTACTATCAATGTTTCTTTTTCATTGGCCATTGTTTTACCTCTAATTTTATTAGTCTCAATAGTTTCTCAAAAAAATTAATGAGACAAGACTTGTGCCAAAATGAATTTAAGAAGATGACCTGCAAGTTATTTTTATGTATTTAAACTTTAATTATCCTGAAATATTGGGAATACTAAATATTACCGAAGACTCTTTTTCAGATGGGGGTAACTATTTACAGTTTGAAAAGGCACTTGCTCATTCTTTGAACCTAATAAAGGGCGGGGCAGATATAATAGATATAGGCGCTGCCGCTAGTCATCCTCATGCTAAAAAAATTTCGTTTGAAAAAGAAATAGAAAGACTTGATATGCTTTATGATGAATTAAAAAAAAGAAAAATAAAAATTTCTATAGATTCTTTTCAACCTAATGTTCAAAAATATTTTATATCTAAAAAAGTTGAATATTTGAATGATACAAGTGGTTTTTCAGAGGAAATGTATAGTATACTTGAGGATGCAGAATGTAAATTAATTGTGATGTATTCTTTGCAAAAAGATGGTTTATCGTATCAAGAATATTCTGAGCCTAAAAAAGTTTATAATGAGCTATTAAAGTTTTTTGAAAAAAAAATAAATAGCTTATACAAGAGTAATATTTCTAAAGATAGAATTATATTAGATACAGGAATGGGTTTTTTTTTAGGGAAAAACGTATCGAGCTCTATTTATATTTTACAAAAATTAAATGAAATCAAATATCATTTTAAAGAATTTCCTATGCTTATATCTGTTTCAAGAAAGTCGTTTTTAGGAGAACTTACAGCTACCTCTGTTCATGAAAGAGAAGCAAGTTCATTGAGTGCTGAATTATTTGCATGTTTACAAGGGATAAATTTTATTAGAACACACAGTCCTAAAAATTTAAAAAATGCACTAGAGGTATGGAAGTCTTTATTTTTATAAAAAACTTATTTTTTTGCTTTTACTTTTTTATTTTTTTTATTTAGTTTGTTTTTTAAAAAATGAAAAATAGATAGTTCTATATTTTTAAGAATACTGGTTATATAGAAATAAAAAATATAAAAAACATCCCAAAATCGCCAAGGTTGTTTTAATATTTTCCATAGCCAATTTAGACCGCGTAAAGTAATCCAATCAGGTGATTTCTTTTTGAGTCCTGATAGTATTTCAAAAGCATCATCAATGCTAAAAACAACTGAATTATTGAGAAAACTTTTATTTTCATGAATCCAGTACTCTTGGTATGGAAACTCCATTGATAGAAAAATAATATTTGGAGAAGATTTGCGTATAGATTCTTTTATCAAACCTTCATAGTTTGCATCATTGATTTGAGGTTGTCGACCTATGATTCTGATATTAGGAAAGCTTCTCTGAAAATTAAAAAATACTTTTTGCAAATATTCTGGTTTTGAACCTAAAAGATATACTGTGAAATCATTATTCATAGCTAATCGCATTGTATCCATAATGATTGCCGACATTGAAATTCTTTCCTTGATTTTAAGTTTTAATAACTTTGCACTCCAGGCAAGTCCACTTCCTTCTGGTAAAACTAAAAAAGAATTAGCTATAATGTTGCGTAATTTTTTATTAAATTTAATTTTGATGAGTTTCAATGGATCTACAAAAAGAATGTGTTGCATTCCCTTTTTATTTTCTATTGCATTGAGTATACAGGCCAAAGCCTCATCTCTTGTTACATTGTTTAGAGTTGTGCCTAGTAGGTTTACTTTTTCTAAATTTTTTATGTTTATGCTTTTATAGATTAAAAGGTCGTCTCTATCTTCTTTAGCTGAAAGCGTGGAATAGTGTCTAATCATGTTAATTTAGAATATACCTAATTCTAAGGTTTTATTTTACATTACTATAGTCAATGAAATAAGAGATTTTAAAATTATATTTCTGTTTGTTCAGGTAGTAAATGAAAAACTTGTAACCTGCAAGGTTTGAAATATACGTTATTGAAAAAAATAGTTTAGTATAGAAAATGACAAAAATAATAGAACTTAAAAACAAGATTCAAGAAGTTGTTATACAAGCTTCTATTCTTGCTCATTATTATTTTTTAAATAAGAATTATAATGTATGGTATAAAAAAGAAAATGAAAATTATCAAAGCCCTTGCACAAGTGTAGATATACTGATTCATAATTTTTTATGTAAAAAATTACATGAAATATTTCCCTTAGCCTTTATTCTTTCAGAAGAAAATACAGATTCTTTAGAACGTTTAAAAAAAGAATGGGTTTGGATTATTGATCCCATTGATGGTACCCAAGATTTTATTTCAGGACGGTCGGAGTATTCCATTTCTATAGCTCTGATTCAAAATAAAAAAAATGTTCTAGGTGTAGTGGCCTTACCTTCCGAAAAAACAATTATTATAGGTGCGCCAAATTTCTTTTTTGATAAAATTTCTTATGATGATACAGTTTTTACTAATGCTTTAGTTAATGAAAATCAAGAAATAGAAGAGCTTTTGTCTCAAATAAAAATTCCCTATCAAGAATTTAAAGTAAATACGCTACAGAAATTTATAGAGTTAAAGAATGCTAAAATACTTGTAAGTCGAGGTGAGCTTAGGCAAGGTAAATTAGATTTTATTAAAGATAAATATAACTGTGTAGAAAGTTCAAGCATAGCTCGTAAGCTAGCTTTGCTTACTTTGGGCCAAGGCGACTTAGTGATTAGCGTAAATTTTAAGAATGAATGGGATATAGCAGGAGGAATAGCCCTTATAAATGGTTTAAATGAATACAAAGTTATAGAATTAAAAAATTTAAATGAACATAATTTCAATCAAGAAAATACAAAAAGTTTCGGAATCGTTGCTGGTGCTAAAAATCTTGTAGAAGAATTTGTAGAAGTTTGGACTAAAAAATTATTATGAATTGAGTAATAAAGATTATAAGCTATGGCCTTTATAAATATGAATATATTATTTCGTTTTGATAAAAATGATTACCATTCACATTCATGTAGAGGGTAGCAAATTTCTTGTATGATGTTTTTTCTTTGCCCTATTGAAGAATCCGAAAAACTTGCAAATGTACCATTGGGCAACGCCATACAATAGATATTTTTTCTTTGATTTTGATAGTATAAAACACCATATAAACTATCAGAATTATCATCATTGAATCGCACTAAAAAAGTAATACCATAATGCTCTTGCATTTCCTTTTCAGAAAAAACTGGAATAACTTTCTTTTGTTTTAACCCCATAGTTGTACTACAAAATTTAGGAATCTCTTTATGGAAATGCACCACACTTGGCCCTGTAGGATTTTTTTTTCTTTTTGAACAGGTTCCTTCAAATTGAATAAGTACTATAAGGAGTATTAAAAATTTAGTTTTGTTCATATTGAAATTAAAGATGTTTATTTATAGGGAAAAATTTACTTTATTGAAAAAAATCGAAAAGTCCTCGACTTTTAGTAAATTCTAATAACGCCATTGTTGTGTCATCGTTTATTTTACTATTAGCTCTATGGGTTAGTAGTTTATTTTCTATTAGAGAAATAATATCATTTAAATTTTTATTTTTACTTTGCGAAAGAGTATCGTACAATTCTTTTTCTCCAAACGCTTCATAATTTTTATTAAAAGTTTCTGTAACGCCATCTGAAAAAATAAACAACCTATCACCATTTTCTAATTGAATCTTTTTTGTGTAAATTTCTACAGGCAAGACTCCTAAAATAGGAGAAAAACTATTTAAATAAATGTGTTCATTAGATTTTTTTTTAATGATTAAAGGCGCAGGATGAGCGGCATTGATATACTCGACTTCACCACTTTTAGTGTTAATTAAAAATGCGACTAAGGTAACGAACTCATCACCTTTATACCTATTCATAAAAAATTTATTTACCATGTTTACGCTTTCAAATAAATTTCCGTTGCTTATTAAATTTGTTCGCAAAATCGCCCTTAAACTACTTGCTAGGTAACCTGTGCCTAGCCCGTGCCCACTTACATCAGCTAAAATACATGCTATCCAATTTTTCTTTATTTTAAATAAATCAAAATAATCCCCACTTACATTTAATGCAGGTTTTGAACTAATTGCATATTGAATATTCGAAATCTGGGTTTTTTCCATTTCAGGTAAACGTTTTTGAAGTTGTCCTGCGACTTGAAGCTCTCGTATACGTTGCCTTTTTTCAATTTCAAAAATGAGATTTGTATAGTTTTCAAATAAAATACTTAGTAGTTTTGAAGCCTTAGTTAAATATCGTATTTCATCTAATTTCAAAGAGGTGTTATTTTTTTTTGAACCCACAGCAATCGCAACATTGAATTTAAGAATTTGTTTTCTTTTTTCTTCAAATGGGACTAATAAACTTTCTTTTTTTTGAAAAAGGATAGTTTTTATAAAGAATAAACGTAATTTATTTATTATAAAAATGAAAAAGAAAAAAAGTTTTTGCAAAAATCTAGCAAGATTTGTATTTGAAAACAAATTTAGTTTCTTAATAGATATTTTTGCTAAACTTAATAAATCATCTTTTTCTTGATGATTGATAGTTCCTATAGCTAAAATATAATTATTTTTAAATAAGAAATTGTATAGTTCTTTTGGGGTCCCACTAGCATATGTGAAATAATCTGTGGCGATAATGTTATTTTTTTTCAAGTACTTCCAATGAGTACTTTGTAAAGATATGCGATTTATATTTGATTTACGTAACTTCAAATTAGCTAAGATATTTTCAGAAAGCAAGAGATCAATTTTTTGAACTTTTAAAATATTTTGCACTTCTTCGAAAAGAATCTCTACTATAACTTGGATGTTGTAATGCGAAGTAACTTGACTTATCATTTTTTCAATAGAGGCCTCATATTTAGGATCCTCCCAGTATTGCCTAAATTTTAAACGGGTATTAATAAAATATCTTATGGGTTCAAAAAGAAAAACAATTAGAAATATAAGTAAGATATGTGATATCCATACCCTAGAGGTTTTATCAATTTCAGGTAGTAAGGCATCTTCTATGAAAATCGCTAATCCATAAATACTTGCAAAAATTGCACTTTGGATAAATCCTAAAACTGAATTTGAAATAAAAATCTGAAAAGGGACTAGCTGTAAGCGATATGTTGCATAAATTAAGGAAATAGGAAAAACAAGAACTAACCAAAAAATATATTTTAATTTAGGAGAATAGAGTGAAGGGAAATGTATCGCAACTAGGGCGAGTAGGGGTATTAGTAATCCAATTCCAGTACCTAAAAATAAAATAAATCTTTTTCTTTTTTCGATTCTATCATTTGTTTTTTTTAGCGCATGTTTTATTTGTAGATAAAGAACAATTATAGAGGTAGTAGTGGCGGTTGCCAATAAAAAATTATTGAATTTTTCTATTGCCTTACTTTCTTCTTTACCTACATAGCAAATCAGTGCAAAGAACAAAACAAAAATAACTTCACAAATGGCTAAGTGTGAATATAAAATATAACCTGTTGTTCTAAGCCCTAAGTTTAGAAGCGCTACAGAAAGAATTAAGGTTATAACTTGCCAAATCAAAAGAATATCATTTGCGGAAAGTAAAATAACATACGTTAAAAAAAATAAACTGAATAAAATATTTACAGTTACTAAATAAAAATCTCTAGAATTCTTAAATATCCATATACTTGTGAAACAAAAGATAAAGCTAGCTATAATAAAAAACTTTAACTCATTTACAATTTTCCAAAAATTATTTTTAATTACAAGTGTTTGATGAAGGCCTGTATCTGTTTTTAGCATTACTGTATTGTCAAAAATACTAATAATAGGATAACGATTAGGTGGTTCATTTTGAATTTCTTTTATTTTTCTGCCCCATTGTGAAAAGTTTTGATTACTATAAATGGAGATGTGGCCTTCAGGAGTGTAATAAACAGGCAGGCGATAACCCGAGTTTGCTAAAAAAAACCAAAGTAAAAAACTAATGGCCGATGCAGAAATGAGGTAAATTAAAGGGTATAACTTCAAGTTAGAATTAAATGAATTTTATATTTTCAATGAAAAATGCAAAAATCAAACACCAGGGAAAAACTTTATTTGATTGAAGAAATAATTCCAATGGGTATAGAAGTCGAGTTCTTTATTATAAAACTTGTAAATCATTTTTTGTAATACTAAAAATCAAATTTTTTTGATAATAAAAACAAAGAGAATTTACTCCATTTTCTGATGTAGAATTTAAATCTATTTCTAACATTTTGTATGCATCAATATCAGTTTGTTTTTCAACCTCTGAATTTTTTTTCTTCAATTTGTTTAACAGAATATAGTTTGATTGATTACTAAAAATATTTACGGAATTTTTTTGAGTATTTAGCTCTAAAAACAAAATTTCTACCAGAGGATCTGCTAGTTGCCAATCTTTACTTAAACTTAGGTATGAGGTTATTTTATCTAAATTTGTTTTTTGGTTTAAATGAATATAAGCGTACAATTGCCCTATTAAACCATAAATGATTAAACCCACGGAAGCACTCAACCTAGAACAGATTATAATTTGAAATAAGTAGACTTGATGAGATAATTCAAAGTATTCTAGTAGATAAGGTTGAGTTAAAGGTTTCTTTTCTATAGAATAATTAGAGATATTCGGAATTTGTAAATTTTCCATTCCTTTTAAGACACGTTGCGCTGCCTTGAATTCATTTTCGTATACTCTAAAGTCAATGATTCGTTGAGATAAGATATAGTTTTGTATGGTAAGGGTGGCTTTATGTCTAAAGACTTCAATAAGAGATTTTCCTAGGATATTTTTTGAACTTTGATTAAAAATAAGTAAGCCAACAATATTTTTACGAAAGAGTAAGGGATAGATCATTTGTGCATTAATCTCTTTCATTTGTGTGGTAACATCTTCAGATAAACTTGGTTCAGATATATGTAGGCCTTCTTGGCTGTGTTTTGTTAATTGCAAACAAAGCTTATCTATATTTTTTTTATCTATAATATTTTTTCCCACTACCTTATTTTTTTTATATTGATAAAAAAAGAAGGTTTTACGAGAACTTTCCAAAATAGCTAGGCTATATTCGGAGATAGACAACCATTCTGCTAAATCAGGAAAGTCTTTGTAAACTAGAGAGGTTATACTGAAAGGTTTTTCTATAAAATCAAAGACTTGATGCTTATGTGGTAGATAGTAATTCAAATGTCCTCTTTTGCTTAATCTTAGTAAAATCATATCGCGTAGAGGAAATAAAACTAACACAGAAACGAGTATAAATAAAACTGTTGCTATTTCATTACGTAGCTTTTCTTTTTGAGGCATGAGCATGTGTATCCCTAAAAAAGTTAAGGATACAATAGCGCTAAATATTATTGCATTTAAAAAACGATAAACTTTACTTCTATTTATTGTAAAAGGATTTCTAAAACTTTTAGTTTTCTGAATATTTAATTCTTTTTCATACACCTTCCCACCACTTTATCTATACTTCTTCTAGGCAACCTCTATTTTTTTGTTTTTAATTCTTTTTACCCCCACAACCTCTAAAAAGTAAAAAACTTTGAAACCATTGATTGCAAAATTAACGGTTTCAAAGTTTTAACCCATTTTATTCATAAAAACAAAAGAAAAGTAATTTTAGATAAATCTTGACATGGGGTATTAGAATAAATCATTGAAGTGTGAAAATTTCTACAGATAAAATAGCTTATCATGAAGGGAGTTTTAAAACTTTAGAAAATTGTACTATAAATATAGCAACGCATGCTTTGCAGTATGGTACAATGGTGATAGGTGGAATACGAGGTTATTATAATTCAGAGACTCAAAAATTGCATATTTTTCGACTTCAAGATCATGTGAAAAGATTGGCTCGTAGTGCTCATATTATGCAAATGAGTTTACCTAAAACAGGTAAGGAAATAGAAGATTTGATTATAGAGCTAGTTAGATTAAATAATGCAAAAACGAATGTGTACTTGCGTCCCTTTATTTATAAATCTTCCATACAGCTTTCTCCTCGCTTACATGATGTAGAAGATAGCTTTTCTATTTATTTGATACATTTAGATGATTATCTTGATACCTCAAGGGGCATGAGATTAGGAGTTTCTAGCTGGAGACGTATAGATGAAAATTCTGTCCCGGCTCGTGTAAAGTCATCAGGTTCATACATTAATTCTGCCCTTGCAAAATCAGAGGCAATACAAAATAATTTTGATGAGGCTATTTTCTTAGATACGAGAGGTTTTGTTAGCGAGGGAAGTGCAGAAAATATTTTTATAGTACGAGACGAAGTTTTAATAACCCCTCCTCAAACTGCTAGCGTACTAGAGGGGATAACGCGCCTTAGCCTTATTGAAATAGCAAAAGATTTAGGGATAAAAACTGTTGAAAGAGACATTGCACGTGGAGAACTTTATATTGCAGATGAGGTGTTTTTGTGTGGAACAGGTGCTCAAGTAGCTTGGGTTTCAGAAATAGATCATCGTAAAATTTCAAACGGTTCGGTAGGAAAGATTACAAGTCAACTTAAACAAGCTTATTTGGATATTGTAATGGGGCGTAATAGTAAGTATTTAAAGTGGTTGACTTTAGTATAGAAATTTATTGTAAAAAATATTATTAGAGATGGAAATTTTTTTGAAATACTTTTTTGTAATTTTCTTTTTTATTATTAACTGTGCGACTACTGTGGAAATATCAGTACCTCGTTTCCCTGAAAAGTATGCAAGGCAAGTTAGGGCGGTGTCGGCGGGGAAGAGGAATTTAGCAGTTGTTGTAAATAAAAACATTGATGAACTAGGTAAGGCTGATGGCTTAACGAATACTGAGGATTGGTCACATATCTTAGAAATAGCAGTAAATAAGGGTATATCAGAGCTAGGATACTTTAATCAGATAGATACTGGCAACTATAGGTCATATCTTCGTGGAATAGAATACAATAAATTAAACCTTACCAAGGAAGCGATAGACATAGGATTAAAACTAAAAGCAGAATCTTTTCTTATTCTTCAGATAAGCAAAAATCCTAAAATAGAGTGTAAAGTAGAAGAACTTTTAGATTCTCCTGAAGTGAGTATTCTTGTTGTTGGTGGTGGGCCAGTTTTTCATCGTCCGTATTATTATGGCTATCATCCTTATAGAGGTTACCGCTATTATGGACGTTCTTATCGCTATTACCCATATGTACCTTATTATTATCCTGAATATATAGTTACGACATCTCATCAACGTACTCAAAAAACAGGTGTAATATATGTTTCTATTTATGTTGAAGGTAGATTATTTAACTTAAAAACGAATAAAACAGCATCACATTTATATTCTGAAACCATGCGTATAAGATCAGAGATAGGAGATCAAAGTTGTCCTTCTTCTGTTAAAGCTTTTGAAAAGCTATTTAAAAAAGCAGGTTATGACATTGTTTCAAATTTATCTCCAGAAATGATAGATGTTTCTATTCCTTTATTGTCATCTGTAGATGATATTGAAGATTCGTATGATAGAAATCTTATAGAGCGTATTGAATATCTTTTAGAGCAAGGGCTAACATGGGCTAAGAGTGGAAGCTTGAAAAGTGCCCGTAAAAGTTGGATAGAAGCCTTTGAACTTTCCAAGGGAAATTCTTTATCTGCACGATGGAACCTAGCAATTTATTATTGGCATATGGGTGAACTAGATAAGGCTAAAGAATATTTTGATTTCTTGCAAAAAGAAAAATATAGTTATTTAAATTCAAACTTTCGAGATATAATAACACGATTTGAAGATGAAAGTGATGGGAGATATTCTGAAGAATAAAATTTTGACTATTAAATTATTTACAATATTGTTTATTGAACTCGAAGTGTAGAAAAAACAATCAAACTAAGTATAACCCCTATTAGCCAAAAACGAATTACAATTCTTGTTTCAGGCCAACCAAGTAGTTCAAAGTGGTGGTGTAGAGGTGCCATTTTAAAAATACGTTTTCCTCTTAGTTTAAAAGAAGCTACTTGCAAAATAACAGATAAAGCTTCAAGCACAAAAATACCACCTGCGATTAAAAGGAAAAATTCTTTTTTTATTATAATAGAAACCATTCCTAAGGCACTTCCTAAGGCTAAAGAACCTGTATCCCCCATAAAGACTTTTGCAGGATTTGCATTGTACCATAAAAAACCTATCCCCCCCCCTGAAATGGCTCCTAAAAATACAGATATTTCATGCCCCCCCTCTACTATTGGTAAATTTAGATATTTTGCGGCCATTGGAGTTCCTGTGATATAGGCAATGACCCCCATAGTTACAGTAACTATGCTTACATTTCCTATGGCAAGACCATCTAGCCCATCAGTTAAGTTTACAGCATGACTTGAACCAACTATAACAATTATCCAAAAAACAAAAGCTACAAGTATGGGTAGGGCAAAAATCTCTCCTTTTGTGAAAGGGATAAAAATACCCGTTAGTCCATAGTGTATGGTGTTGGGTAACTTTTTAGGTTCGGGAGTAAAAAAATAATAAATTAAGACAAAGGAAAGGGCTATACTTAGAGTGAGTAGCATTTTTACTTTTGCTAATAAGCCTTTTTTATTTTTTAAGACAATTTTTATATAATCATCACTAAAACCTACTATTCCAAAAAGCAATGTGCAAACTAATACTAATACAAAATGCAAATTAGAAAGATTTCCAAAGAGAAGACAAGAGACGAGTAAACTAAAAAGAATAATGAGGCCTCCCATAGTAGGAGTTCCTTTTTTATGATAATGTGATTCTGGCCCATCTTCACGAATGTTTTCTTTAAAGGAAAGGGCTTGAAGTTTTCTAATAAAGATGTTCCCAAATATAAAACATATAGACATTGAACAAATACTAGCCATTAGAGCTCTAAAAGTAACATATCCAAAGAGTCTAAAAAATCCTGGAGTTTGGAAATGGGAGTGTAGATATTCAAACATATAAAATATTATTAAAATTAGCGATAATCAAAACTTTTAATATAATCGGCAACAAGATCCATTCTTGTAGAACGAGAACCTTTTATTAAAATACCGTCAAACAATTTTATTTTCTTTAATTCGTTTTTATTATTATTCCAATGTTCTAATATCGAACTAGCTGAAGTAAAGGAATGAGCTTCAAATGTTTTATTTTTTTTAAAAATAGTTTTATAATATTGAATCAAATTGTTTTTATAAGATATTTTTTTTTGGTTTTCTATAAAAAACATTTCAAGTTCTTTGTTCCATTCTTTTGTGCAAAAAAAAATAGTTTTATAATTTAGATTTAAGGCCCCTTCTAAAACTTTGAGATGGCTTTGTAAGCTAGTGTTTCCTAATTCCTTCATCTCACCTAAAAAAAAAGCCAAATCCCCTTTAGGTAAAAGCTTCCTCAATCCTTTAAGTCCTTCAAGAGAGGATGCCACATTTGCATTGTATGTGTCGTCTATTAAAAGTTGAGCTTTCTTACCCCTTCTTTTTTTTGGGATAATTTCAAATCGTCTTTTACTCTCCACCACCGCTTTTTTGCATGCTTTAACTATTGCCTTGGTTTTAAAATGCAAACTTTCTAAAAGATACAAACAGGCGACAAGATTATTAGCTAGCCCTTCATTAAAAACTCTAGGAGCATAGATGGTATTCGTTTTTTTATTTCTTTCCCATTTGAAATTCAAGCCTACTCGAGAAATTTTTATTTTTTTGGGAGTTTCAAATAAGTGAAGGTGTAGTTGTTTTTTTTGAGCTATTTTCATCGCCATTTCTACACCCACGCATTTTTTATTATAAATCAATAAACTATCTTTTTCTAAATAGGATGTAATTTCTAATTTTGCTTGGGCAATTTCTTCTATAGAGTTAAAATTCTCTATATGGGCCTCGGAAATATTTGTTATGATTGCATGGTGGGGTCGAGCAATTTCACAAAGCTTTTTTATTTCTCCCGAATGATTCATCCCCATTTCAAGCACGATATAAGATTCATTTCCTTTGACTTGTAAAATACTTAAAGGCAAGCCAAGATGATTGTTGTAATTTCCAATAGTAGAATAAATATTTTCTTTTCCTATAATTTGAGTAAGTAACGATGCAAGTAATTCTTTAGTGGAAGTTTTTCCATTACTTCCAGTGATAGCAATAATACAAGCTTGAATACGTTTTCTGTGAAATCGAGCTAAATCTCCTAAGGCCCTTTCTGTATCTGGCACCCTGTAAAAAAAACTTTTTTTTTCAATATCTTTTAGGGTACTAGGAAAGGAAAAATTTTCATCAATAATGAAGTGAGTAGCACCTTTTTGATAGGCTTCTCCAATGTAATCATGGGCATTATTCTTTTCTCCTTTTAAGCAAATAAAAAGATTATCTTTTTTTAAAGTGCGGGTGTCGATGGAAAAACCTAAAATTTCCTTTGAAGCTTGATTTTGAAAATGGTCATTCAAAATTGTTATACCTAAAGCCTTTGATACTATGTGAGAGTCCCATTCAAGAGTTGTATTTGATGATGCTGATAACGAATTTTTTTCTATAATCATCTTTGAGCTTTATTTTTACTCTTATCTGTCTTTACAATATTATTTTTATTAAAAGAATTATTCTAAAATAAAATCATGTAAATTTTTTTTATTCGATATTTAAAATAAGCCCGTCAAAAGCAGGTTGAACATTTTCTGGACAAATACTAAATACTTTATCATAATCCATTTGAGCACCAAGATGAGTTAGAAAGGCTCGCTTTGGTTTAAGTTCCTTTATCCAAGTTAAAGTTTTTTCAAAATGAGAATGTGTTAAATGGGGGGTAAATTGAAGGGCATCCACAATCCATAAGTCTAGTCCTTTTAGAGTATCTTTAGCCTTTGAGTCTAGTTCAAGCACATCTGTTGAATAAGCAAAATTTCCAATGCGAAAACCAGTGGATGAACTATATCCATGATTTTGTTTGAATGATGTAACTTCTACCCCCCCCACCCTAAAAGTATTATATTCTATAATATTTTTTTTTAAGAGGGTCGGATAAATTTGGTTAATAAGCGTTGATGGTGGTGAAAAAATGTATGAAAACTTCTTTTCTAATTCTAAATAAGTTTCATGGGAAAAAAAGGCGGGAATGGGATTCCCATTCTTTTGAACTATGGGACGTATATCATCTATACCATGACAATGATCTGCGTGTGCATGCGTGAATAAGATAGCTGTGATATTAGGATTTTTAAGGCTAAGTAATTGTTCTCTTAGGTCGGGAGTTGTATCTATAAGTATTCTTTCTTTCTCAACTTCTATAAAGATAGAAGAACGAAGCCTCCGATTCTTTATTTGTTTTGGATTACAATCCCCCCATCCGAAGGCTACATTAGGGATTCCTGCTGAGGTTCCGCAACCTAGTATAGTAATTTGCATTTTTGAAAGATGAAGCTTGCTGTAAAAATAGGAATCTATTCTTAATAGATATTAAATTATTTATAAACTTAAATATTATAGAAATAGTTTTACACGTTTTGGGTCAGCTTCTGATAATTTTAAGAAAATTATAAAATCAAAAGTATTAAATTCAAAATCGATTGCAGGCCCGCTACAAACCTTACACCCATTTCTGATGTATGTTTTAAAGAGTCCGGGTATTTCATTAGGAATACTATTAGGTTTATAGCACAGACCTTTTACAGCATGCTTCTCTTTTGTTTTTACAAAATATTTATTATGAAAATAATTTTTATCTTTAATATACGAATATGTTTGGATTATATCATTTAAATTATTTCCAAAAAAAGAACCTGAACCAAAAAGAACTTCTTTTTTATATTCTATCAAAATATGTAATACTTTTTGCCAAAGAAGGAATAAAACCCTCCCTCTGCGATAGTTTTTATGTATACATGCCCTTCCTATTTCCATTGAGTTTTTTAAAATATCTTCAGGAAAATCTGAAATTTCAAAAAGTTGATTTGTTACAAAACCTCTTCCTGCCATTGCCATTTCATATGTTTGTATGCGATAGGTTCCTACGATTTTATTTATTTCTTTATCTATGACTATTATATGTTCACATTGATCATCCCATTCATCTATATCCATTTGCAAAGTTTGAGAACTTTGTAATCCCTCATTGAGTTCTTTATTGAAAACTTCAAATCGTAACGTATAAACTTCTTCCCTTTCAGATTTATTATTTGCAAAACGTACTTCAAATTGTGACATGTGGATAATCCTTGAATAATCAATATTTGTATATTTTCAAATCTTATAGATGCTATTAATAGATTTATTTTCAAGTAAATAAATCTATTTTGTTTTGCAATCTTTACTAAAAAGTGTCTTAAAATATTTTCTAAAATTTATTAAAATAATTTATTCAAACCTATAAAGTAAATGTTCAGCCTCTTCAATAGAATGTACAGGCTCTATACAAATCTGATTTTTACAAATATATATTGTAGTTTGTTTGTCTTTCATAAATTTTTCTTTTAGTGCGGGAATCAATTTTGAAATTGCTTCCTTTTCACTTTCTTTTGCAAATAATATCATACTTTCGTTTGAAAAATTCATGTAAACCCAGTCTTTAATTTTTTGATCTTTTATATTATCTTCATTTGTTTCTTCATCAGGGGATAAAACTATAATTTCAAAATTACCCTTAAACATTAAAATATTCAAATAATGAAAATAGGAATGTAAATGGCCTGTGCTTAAAAGAGAATGCTTTAATTTACTCAATATACTATTTATAGAGTTTGTATTTTCTTCTCTTTGTATGCCGTAACTTCTTAGGGTATAAAAAAGTTTTAGGCATAGGGCATTGCTTGAGGGCTCTACACCATCATATGTGTCTACGCTACGTTTGAATAAATCTTGATTTGAAAATTCAGTTTCGTAAAAAATAGGAAAATCATCGCTAGTCTTTTTTTCTTCCATAAAGTTTTCAATAATTTGATTACGCAATTCTATAGCCCGTTCAAGATTTTTAAGTTCAAAATTTGTTTTATATAAATCTAAAAAGGCACAAGCGAGAGCCGCATAATCTTTTAGGCAGGCAGGAAAACATGCTTCACCATCTTTGTACCGACGTTTAAGCTTTTTATCTTTAACATACATATTCTCCCAAATAAAATCAGATGCTTTTTGAGCACGAAGGATTAGAGCCCTTTGCTTTTCTTTTTCTTGTGGAATACGTGCAATCATTGCATAGGCACTAATAGCATACGAATTCCATGCTGTTAGAATTTTCTCATCTCGAAAGGGGCGTATACGTTTTTCCCTTTCTTTGTTTAATGCAATTCGTGCCTTCTCTATTAGAGAGTACCATTGATTTTTTTCTGTATTGGGTTTAATTGCTTCTATAAAGGAATCTCTATCCAAAACTTCATGTAAGATATTTTTTCCTTCAAAATCTCCGCGTGCCTTTACCCCCCAAAAACGTGCTATATTGTTTATATCATCTTGATTGAAATTGTTTTCATTTAAGATTTTTTGAAACTCTTCTAGTGACCAAGTATAAAATTTACCTTCGTGGCCTTCTGAGTCTGCATCTTCAGCAGAATAAAAGGAACCATTAGGATGGCTCATATCTCTATCAAGATATATCGTTATGTCATCTATCCATTTTTTATATTCTTCTTTCTTGGTTAGATGATATGCTTCGTATAAAATCCAAATCAAAAGAGAATTATCATAAAGCATTTTTTCAAAATGTGGCACGAGCCAATCATGATCTGTGCTGTAACGAGAAATTCCTCCCCCAAGTTGGTCATAAATCCCTCCTTGTTTCATTTTTTTTAGGGTGTGTTCTAAGATCTTTAGGTAGTTTTGATTTTTGTCTATACGATACGCACTAGCTAAAAACAATAATTGTAAAGAAGGAGGAAATTTATTTGATCCATTATTTAGAAAGCCCCCATTGTAAGAATCATAAAAAGAAGTTAAATATTTTATTGTTTGTTCCTTTCCCTTTTCTAAAAAACTAAAATCTTCTATACTATCAACATTGTTTTCAGCATTGCTATCCGAAGAGTTTTTTAAGAGAAACTCATAAATACTCTGGGCAGAAACAAGTAATTTTTCCCTTTCTTCTTTCCAAGCACGGGCTAAGGCTTCTAAAACTTGTTTAAAAGCAGGCCGCCCATACATTGCTTTAGGTGGGAAATAAGTGCCCCCAGTAATAGGTAAACGGTCAGGTGTTAAAAATATATTTAATGGCCAGCCTCCTTGGATTCCCATTGCATGCAAGGCATCCATATAGATTTGGTCAATATCAGGTCTTTCTTCTCTATCTAATTTTATTGCTAAAAAGTTAGCATTAATGATGTTTGCTGTTTCCTCATCTTCAAAGGATTCCCTTTCCATGACATGGCACCAATGACAGGTGGAATAACCTATAGAGAGTAAAACTAGCTTATCTTGTTTTTGAGCTTCTTTAAATATTTCAAGTCCCCACGCATGCCAATTCACAGGATTGTGAGCATGTTGTTGCAGATAGGGACTTTTTTCTTTTATGAGTTTGTTAGGCAAAATTTAATAAAGTAAATGAATTATTATTTTTTAATTCCTTTGTGAATCGTGAAAAGAGATTTAAAGTTTTCCCAATAAGCCCAACCTAATACTAGCTCTCCTACTAATAAAATTACTGCTATAGGTAAACCCGTATGCTCTATATTTAGGTGAAATAAAAATATATTTACAATAATTGGGGCAAGGAGTAGGATTCCGAGAGGTAAGAATACGCCACTAAGTAGCATTAGGGCGGCTACAACTTCTACTATTTTTACAGTTTCGAGTATATGAGCTCGCATTAAAGAAGAAAAAAATAAACCAGCAACACCTTGCATAGGTGGAACTTTTATGAAGCCTGCATTAAAAATAAACTCGAGTAAACCATTTACACCAAATACCAAAAAAATGGCACCAAGAAGGTATCTGAACAAAGTGATGATTATTGTTTTCATATACCACGCTATTACCTTAAGAGTAAAAATGTAAATATAAATTTTTACTCTTAAGGTAATTTATATTTAACAATAATAACATCCTTCGTTTCACGTGAAACCATTATACTTTTTTTAGATTTTTACCCCTAAAAAAACTTAGAAAAATAAATCCTTGAAAAACTAAAAAAATTAAAGCAACCCCTGTTTTTAAAGGAGTATTGAATAAGGGATTAGAGTCACTACTTAAGGGGTTATCAATGATATAATCCCCTTCTGAAAAATCATAAGAAAACTCTATTAAACTTTCTTTTGCACCATTTGCTTTTTTATCTATTTGGTAACCTATGCCTATATTGGGTATTTCTATCTCTTTAGTGTTTGCTCCAATAATCTTAGGCTTAAAATTATTAGGTTTCCAAAGGAGGATTCTATAATGTTCGTTTAAGGCAATATCTTGAAATTTTAAAAATCTATCTTTCATTTTTCTTGTAGGGATACTAAAACTTAAATTTATTTCAGCTTGGCCAGGTCTTATACCCCTCTCAATCATAAAGTACTCTTCTTTTTCTTTTAATGACAATGTAATAGGCATGCTATTTTTCCCATAGCGTAAAGAAGCTTTTTTAGCTTTAGCCTTGGGATCTACAAAGAATAAAATAGAGCTTAAATCAAAACTTCTTGGTGGGTTTGATTGATTTTGAATTACATAAACTTGTTCTACTTCTATGTCTTCCTTATGCTTTGTTACCCACATAGCGGAATTTATTTTTATTTCACTAGCTTTTGCCCCCGCCTCGTAAATCATTAACTCATGTTGTTTTTCCCAAAACTTTGGAACGGGTGGTATTAAAACAGTGTAGCTTGTTCCTTGGTAATTTGCTCGTAACAAATAAGGGGTATTTGATGGCACTAAGGGGCTAAAGCGAAATTGATTGCTCTTTGGTTGTTTTTTTTCTATAATTTCCATTCCTTGTTTGAGCGAGATTAATTCCACTTCAGGTAGGGGTTTTACAAAGTGCCCTGTACCATTTCTTAATGTTACACTAAAGCTATATTTTTTTTCCTTTTTAATCTTGGTTTCAGAGAGAATGGGGGATACACACAATAGGCTAAAAAGGAAGCAGGTAATGTATACATTGAATATAGAGACAAGAGATGCTTTGAAATTAGAAAAAATAAGTCTTAAAAATATTCTAAATGTTTCATACAACCTTAGAATGTTAAAAATAGTATTTAAATCTGTATGAATGTTTTTTGTTTGTGTATTCATTGTAAGGAGTTCCCGTATCATAAAAATAGAAGTTATTTGAAATAAGGATTACTTGCGATTAGATTTATACCAAAGAGATATTATAAGGCTAGCTAAAAGAAGAGCAAAGATTAGAATGAAAATAGGCATTAGTAAGGAATGCTGTGCTAAAACTTTAGGCCCATAGCCTTTTTCTAAATTATCGATAAAGTCTTTGTAGCCTTTTTCAATTAGGCTTTGGGCATAGGGATCTTTGTATATTTCTGAAGAGTAACCTTTTTCAAAAGAGTGAATTATATTTTTACAAAGGTCTCCTTTTTTTATACGATTTTCAATAAAACGACGAGCGGGAATTGCAAAAGGGCAATCAACATGAGAGCATAAACTTAAAACTTGATTACAGCCACATTGGCAAACTAAGGCATTTGAAACCTCTGTGAAGCATTGAACTTCCTTGGGGTCCCTTAGTTGTGTATAAACTTCTTGTGCTTTGATATGAAAATTAACCCCTATAAAAAAGAGTATCACAAAAGCTATTAGTCTATTCATATTAATATTTCAAACCTATCAAAAAATTTTTAAAATTTCTGTGTCTCTTCTAAATTGTTATACGAATGTAATGAACAGTATTTCTATAAAGACAATTCTAGTTTTTTTAAAGTTCATTTATCGTTTTACTATGTTTTAGAAATCTTCTTTTCCCCTTTTTTCTCCCACGGGAATGAGTAAAAGTAAGCCCGAGAAAAAGAAAGTTAAGGAACCTAGCCATATAAACTTTACTAGTGGATTAATCCATATTTCAAGAGAGGCTACAAGATTAGGTGGGAACAATTCGAGATAGGCACGTTGATCTTTTTTAAATAAAACATAGTAAGCTTCATAAAAATGATTGAGAGGAATTTCTCTATTTTTACTAGCTTCTTTTTCTTTAAGTAAAGAATTTTCAATAACAGGAATGTGAATAGCCCCAAGTTGTATGTACAAATCTTCAAACCAAGTAGAACGCATGTCGGGCTTGCTTGTAGGAATATGAATTGCGTGACTTTGATTATTTCGGGCGACTTCACCTGAAACAGGATCCACTTGAGGGTAAAAATGCCTTTCTGTACGTAAGTGTCCATCAAGGACAATCCCAGTAAAAAGCTTTAGTATTTGATAAAAAAAAGAAGGTCTTTTGTTTATCTCTTCATATTTTTGAGCACCATCTGTGTTGTTTTGTAATGCTAAATTTTTTAATCCATGTGCTACTTGGTAGTGTGCTTGTTGGGCAAAGGTAAAGCGAGGAGATTTTTTAGAATTTAGATCTAGTTTGTAAACAGGTCTGAAAAAAAAGTCTTTAGCTTGTATGTAATAATTTTCTATAAAAGAAATATCTCCGCTGTAATAATGTATCACATCACTTTGATTAGGTTCGTATACTTTAGTATAATGGAACTCTATTTTTTTTGTTTTTTTGAAAGCCGATCCCGAGTAACCTATAAATAAAAATACTATCGATAGATGAGCTAAATATCCTACATACTTTGTTTTATTATTTAAAATCAGTTTAAGAATAGAGCGTAGTTTTGACTCACTAAAACGAGCTTGGCGAGACCTTAACCCTTGCCAATATTCTTGTATGATTCCCGCTACAACAAATACAGAAATACCTACTGTAAGTATGGCTAAGCTTTCTCCCAAAATCTCATAACCCCAAGTACTTACGTTGGGTCCGGGATAAGCTGTAAAAAAAACACCATAACTTAAAGCGTATAATATACCACTAGTACCTCCCCAAATCAAGGGCCATTTCAAATTTTTTTTCCAACTTTTCATAGCAGATTGTCGCCATGAAAGAAGGGGCGAGGCACCCATCAAAAACAGAGTGAGTATTCCAAGGGGCACAAGTAGACGATTGTAATTATCCAACTTCCATTCTGCTTTGTAACATTCAAAGCTACCTTTAATAAAATCACATTCAAAAGGTAACAGAGGGGAAAAAACACCCATCAAAATAATAAACATGGAAAGTAGCATGACAAGGTTGTTGAGTAACATACTTCCTTCCTTGGAAGTAATCGTTTCTATTTTCCTAAGGGGTTTGAGTTTATATGATAAAAAGTATAAAAATCTAGAAAAATAGATAAGACTTAAAAAAATAAAAATAATCATAGGCTTACCTATACTTGAATCAGCGAAAGAATGAGGGCCTTGCAAAACGCCACTTCGTGTAATCCAAGTGCCTATTAAACACATGTGATAAGCTAAAATTATGAGAACTACATTCCAAAACCGTAAAATTTCTAAACGACTTTGGACAATAAAAGAATGTAAAAAGGCTGTTAAAATTAACCATGGCATTAGACTTGCATTTTCCACAGGATCCCAAGCCCAGTATCCCCCCCACCCCAACTCTTCGTAAGCCCATTTAGAACCCAATAAAATACCTGTTCCTAAAAAAAACCATGAAAAGATAGCCCAGCGTCTAAGTAAGAGATAAGTACTTTCTTTAGGACCCCCACTAATGAATGCGGAAATAAGTATCGCAAAAGGAATACCAGAACTCACATAACCTAAGTATAAGATAGGAGGGTGTATAATCATGCCCCAGTGTAAAAGCAAGGGATTAATTCCTCGCCCCGCCTTCATTTCTATAGGGTAAACCCGAAAAGGTTGAGCGTCTCTAAAGAAAAGTATAAGAAAAATGAAGAATAATTGTGTAAGGGCTAAAATGATATAAAGAAGGGGGCGATGATGGGATGGAAGTTTTTTGGATTGAATAACCGCACAGCTACAAAATAAGCTTAGCAACCAATACCAAAAAAGTAAAGAGCCACTTGAGCCTGCCCAAGTAGCAGTAAGTCGATAAAAAACCCCTAGATCATCCGAGAGATGAGAAACAACATATCTATTACTCATATCTCCTTGAATTAAAAGGAATGTTAAAGTGAGTATAGATGCTGTTACTACAATTATGTTTAGTAGTAAGATTTTTCCTCCAAGGTTTGATAATTCATTTCTATTTAAGTTCAAAAAGCCTCTTAAATAGATTGAAACTTTATTTAAATTTCCAAAAGTAAGCTTTAGCCAGTAATGATTGATTGTGGGTGATTTGCTTGAATTAGAAATGAGGCTTTGCGAGTTTTTTTTATTTTGAACAAATTTAGAAATAATTTCAACAAAAAAAGAGCGAGTAAGGTTATATAAGGTATAAGTTCTTAGCCCTAATAGAGAAACACAGATAGACAATAAAACTAAGGATCCAGAAATAACAAGTAAGACATCACCTAGTATATTCATTTTTTGGGTACTTCATATTTTGAAGTACACTTTGCCTCAATGCTTGTAGAAAGAAAACTCCCATCCCTTTGTAAAATGCCATCTGCACGGACGGGGGCCCCATCAGAAAAAGTATCAGGTAATTGAGTTTTTCCTGAATAGTGAATTTTCAATTGTTTTTTATTTTGCTCTAAAGTAAAATCAGCCCTATCTTTGCTCATTCGAAGTATGCTTCCTATTTTTACAAAACCTCGAAGACGAAGTTCTCTATTCTCAAACTTTTCAGGGTTTTTTATTCTTTCATTTACTAGTTTCTCTAGATCTAAAACGACAATGGAAGAATAAGAATTCTTGCCTGTATTTTTTACTCCAAAGGACAATGCGAGTAAAGAGGTTATTATTGTTAAAAAAATAATGAATATCTTAATTTGCATAGAGTAAGAAGAAAATTAAGGAATTACTTTATTTCAAATTTAATTGACTAACATGCTAATGTTAAATCCATACATTAGACTGGTTGCTTTTCCTTTGTTTAAATCAATATCAATAGAACTTCTTTCCTCTTTCTCTGGTCCAGAGTTTACTCGAACTGCTGTTCTTTGCATTTGATATACATCATAGTAACAAGTTAAAGCAAAGCCCATAGCAAAGTGTCTATTGATCCACTGATCCTTTCCCATCGTAATCCCTAGACCATTCTTAGAATTAAAATATGTAGTTTCTGTATTTTCTAGAAATTCAGCCCTAAATTCATTAGGGGATGAATTTCTCTGCGTTGCCTTGTAATTACCATTTTGTATAAGGCGAAATTCAGGGGAAATATAAAATGCACTAGGGACATGAAACCAAGTAAATCCAAAACCAGCAGACCATAAGTTCAATGAATGATTTGTTTTACCAATCAAGTCCATATCTGTTCTTTCTGCCAGCTCTTGTCCCTTTGTTGAACCTATCCCAGATAGAAAATGAGAATAATTGAAGTGTAAGGCCCAGCTACCACCAAAGGCCCAACCAACTTGTGTTCCTAAAAGATAACCTGTTGCGTAGGTTTTCTTTTTTTCCTCTTCAAACTCTTGAACGAGTTCTGTATAGCCACCCCCAGTTTGTATCCGCCAAAGAAAGCCACTATAACCGCTAGTAAGAACAGGAACTAACTGTGCACTTAATCCTTCCATAGCTATGAATGACAAAATAGCCACAAAGATTATTTTAAACTTTATATTCATACATTACCTTCCTCATTCATTCTCTGACTTCTAGGTATAAAAGTAAAGAATAAAAATTAATTTAAAATCTTTCCTTTGTTGAATCAACAATAAGTGTCAAAATTTATGTTTTATGAAACGCATAGAATTTTCATAAATAGTTTTTTTAATACTTTCTATATCTTCTCCATGCTCTTTATTTCTAAGATTTGCTAAAAAATCTAAGGTGTATCGTACATACGAAGGTACATTTGTTTTTCCTCTAAAAGGAATGGGTGCCAGAAAAGGTGCATCTGTTTCCACAAGTAAACACTCTATAGGTAAATTTACGGCACCATTTTGGACTGCCTTTGCATTATTAAAAGTTATGACCCCACTATATGACACAAACCAGCCTAGTTCAACAAAGGGCTTTGCTTCTTTGTGAGTATAAGTAAAGCAATGTAAAACCCCTAGAACCCCGCTATTTTTTATCATTTCAAAGGCTTCTTGTATTGCGATGGTTTTTTCGGGAGTATAATTTTTATCATCTCGTAAATGGAGGATTAAAGGTCGTTTTAATTGTTTTGCGAGTTGGATATGAGCTTCAAAACAATCCCTTTGTTTTTGGATGTACGTTTTGGAGATTGCTTCTTCCTGATGATAATAATCTAAACCTGTCTCACCTATCCCTATAAAAGTTTCATCTTGTTGGCTTGCCCTTGCAATATCAAATATCTTGTTTAAACTTTCAAATTCCATACTACTACATGGATGCAGGCCCGCTGTCCAGTAGTAGTGTATTCCAAAAGACTTCAAAAAACTAGGTGCTTGTGAACTTAAGTTTAGGTTATGGCTCGTCGAATTAAAGTCAGTAGCAATTTGAATCAGACCTTTTAGGCCTGCTTCGCTTGCAAGTTGTAATGCCTCGTTGATTTCTATCCCCTGTTGAGAAATGAGATCTAGATGGCAGTGTGTATCTATGATAGACATCTTTATGAGTACCTATCTTTAGAGAATGCTTGTAAGTCAACTTGCATATAGCTCATGCCAATGAATATCGTGCTAAGAATATTTTGTGCTTGAGTGTGAAATTGCTTTGGGTTAGAACGTTAAGAAGGATTGAATTTGTCGAATTTATTTATGAATAAAATGAAAAATATCATATTAAATAAAAAAATCATTGGGATTGTTTTTTTTACTTTTGGCCTCCCTGTTTTACTTTGGGCTGCCACATATACCATGCAGGAAGCTTCGTATTTACTTCAGGTAGGTATGGATTTGCAAAACATTAATGATACCAGAACAAATCGTATAGTCTACCATAGTTATAACTCAATAGATCCTGACTTTGGGCGTATTGAAGGTAACCGTCCAGAAAAGGATGATGCCTATTCTGAATTACTTATTATTACACCTAGAACAGTATATTTACTTAAAGATGGTTACGATGACCCTCGTACCGCAGGAGAAAGGGTAGATAGACAAAAAGCAAAGCTTAAAGAGTGGAATGTAAAGAGGCAAGCTATGAGAGATCTTATTGCCCTTGAAATCCAAAAGAAATTTTATGAAAAAAGGGTGGGTTCTTATGGCCCTGATTCTTATCTAATAGGAAATTTCATTGATTACATACTTAGACGAGACGATCCTACTTACAGGCTTTTATATAAAGCATCCCTTGAGTTAAAATCAAAAGTTATAGAGTACGAAAAGAACTTTGGAGCAGGCTCTCCTGAGGCACGTCAGGCTAGAAAAAGGCTTGAGGCAAATAAATCAAAAATGAAGGCATGGGTCGAAGAATTAAGGACAGAATTAACTCAAAATGCTATTTTAAATTATTCTGGAGATTTAGCTGAAAGACCTCCCTTACCTTCCAAAGATAATAATCAAGTTACTTCCAAGGAGGATGAAGATGAAGAGGTGGCGAGCCCAAATCCCTCTAACAAACCCATCCCACCGTCAGCCCCATCTGAAGGTAAGGGATTGTTTAAGAGAGTAGTTGCCCCCATTCCTTTGAAATTCGGTAGTTACTTCTTGAATGCACCTGATGGAGTTCCAGATTATATCGCCATCACCTCTCCTGGTGCTGACTTCCCTGAGTACCAAGCGGTGGCTAGTAAAAAAGAAAATACAGTAAAAGATAATTTTAACGATTTATTCAAAAATGTTCGTAAACGTATTCTCCAAAGATACGTGAATCAATTTTTTGAGTACATGTATAATTCAACTCATTATGGTGCTATTGTAAAAAGAAGATGGGTGAAAGATGAACCCCTTTGTAGATTTCAAAATCTTGATGATGCAATAAAAGCCAATGAAGTAGAGGTAAATGATAGTATTCATAGTGAGGATGATGTTCCTCCCGCCCCTGTGAAAGATGCCAAGAAAATTTCTTCTAAAGAAGAAGAAGATGATGTGGAGACTAAATCTCTCTACAATAGAGTAGATATTTTATCTCCAGATCACACTATGTATTCTGCTATAGATTGTGATGGTGAGGGAGCGACTCGTACCTTTATTGTTTATGAATACAAGGGATTATCATGGACAGGAATATACAAGGATGTTCCAAATGTAATATCAATCTTCAATAATAGGGATCCGGAGATACAGGCAGTAATAGGTAAAATGGTTTTAAGTGCTAGTCAGGGAGATCCAAGTATTGTAGCTGAATTTAAAAGAAAAGAGAATGAAATACAGCAATCTATTAAAGCTAGCATTGATAAGGCAGAAGAGGTTACTCGCTTTAGGTTAAAAGATCAGCCAAGGTATTAATTATATAACTATGCCACCATAATGGAGCGGCATAGTTATATAATTTGAATAGGGTTTGCAGGGAATTATGATAAAACTTTCTTAAGCTAGTTTAATATGTAAATCTCTGAGTTGTGAGATTTCAACAGTTCCGGGAGCTTCAGAAAATAAACATTGTCCTTTTTGAGTTTTGGGAAAGGCAATTACTTCACGTATAGATTCTCGCTTTAAGCAAAGCATGAGTATACGGTCTAAACCAAAGGCTATTCCACCATGTGGGGGGGCACCATACTTTAGAGCATTTAGAAAAAATCCAAATTGCTCATTGATTTGCTCTTTCTTTAAACCTAAGTATTCAAAAACCTTTTCTTGTATTTCTGATTTATTGATACGAATAGACCCCCCTCCTATTTCACATCCATTTAACACAAGATCATAGGCTTGTGAGCGAATTAGAGAGGCCGACTTTTCAAAAATTTCTTTATCCATGAGTAAGTGTAAATCATCATTTAACGGAGCCGTGAAGGGATTATGAGCACTTTCTATAGCTTGGGTTTGAGGATCACGTACAAATAGAGGGAAATCATAAATCCAAACAAAATTCCAAACATTGTCGGGTATCATTTTAAAGGTTTTAGCAAGTTGTTTTCGTAAATTTCCTAAAGTGGCATGTACGATATTTTCGGGCCCTGCACCAAAAAAAATAATGTCTCCTATTTCTGATTTGCAATGCTTTGCAATTTTTTGTAAAAGTTCAGGCTTGAAAAATTTACTAATTACAGAATGCAAGCCTTCAGCTTCATGTTTTACCCATGCAAGGCCCTTAGCATTGTAGTCATTTGAAACCCATGCTGTCAAATCTTCAATTTCTTTACGTGATAATTTAGCTCCATTTGGAACTCTTAGGGCTTTAATGCGACCTCCTTCAGCCAAAACATTTTTGAAAACTTGAAAGTCAGATTCAGGCACAAATTCTGCAATGTCACAAAGGGGCATTTCGTAACGTAGGTCGGGTGCATCTACACCATATCTTTCCATTGCGTCAAAATAAGTCATTTTTGCAATAGGAGTTTTCATTTTTATCCCAAAGCATTTTTCAAAGACCTCTACCCACAACTCTTCCATGGTTTGCATTACTATTTCTGGATTCACAAAGCTCATTTCCAAATCAAGTTGAGTAAATTCAGGTTGTCTATCTGCTCGCAATGCTTCGTCTCTAAAACACTTTGCAATTTGAAAGTACTTCTCGCAACCACTCACCATCAATACTTGTTTAAAAATTTGTGGAGATTGTGGTAGGGCATAAAAGCGACCCGAGTTTAGACGAGAAGGTACCAAAAAGTCACGAGCTCCTTCAGGTGTGGCTTTATTTAGGATGGGCGTTTCGACTTCAGTGAATCCTTTATTGTGTAAAAAATTACGTAATTCATGATTTAACTTAGACCTCATTTGTAAGCTTTCATTCATATCCTTTCGTCTTAATTCTAAAAAGCGATATTTCAGACCTAATTCTTCAGAAACCTCATCAAAATCTTCTAAGCTAATACTAGGTGTTTGAGAAATATTTAAGATTAAAAAACGTTCTACTAGGAGCTCTACTTTACCTGTTGGTATGTTAGAATTTATATTATCTTTTGTTCTTAAGCGTAGGGTGCCTTCAATTGCTAAAACAAATTCACTTCTTAAAGACTCGGCTAAATGAAAATTAGCTCCTAGCTTATCTAAATCAAAAACAAGTTGAAGTAAACCGCTTCTATCCCTTAAATCTACAAAAATACATCCACCTTGATCACGGTAGCGCATTGCCCAACCTGTAACAAATAATTTTTGATTTGCATGTTTTTCAGAAAACAATCCAAGGGGACTCCTCGTTTTGTAGACATGATTTAACCATTCTTGATCATTTTTAAAATCTAACATATTTGAATTATCTATACTCTTTCTAAGGGGACTTAGTTTTGTTTTACTTTCAACATTCTTTGCCTTTTTCTTTTTGCTCATAACGTCAATCTTTCTTTTTCTTTCAAAATTTATAGCCAACATCTGATTCAGTGGCATCTAAATACTACAATTAAAAATTAAAGCTCTAATTTGTAAGTGATAGATATACTAAAGGTTAAAACTACTATTTATAATTTTGTGTAAACTTTTTTCTTTATATAGTATTATATGAATGTAATATAGAAAAAAATCTATTCTATATTACATTTCAAAATATTTGATTTAAGCTATAATCTCATTCTTCCGTATCATGTCATAGTGCTTTCTATCTACAGAAAAAATTGTAAAAAGTTTTTATATAGATTCTTAGGCTTGTACACAGTATAATATGCCCAAATTAAATTTTCAAATCGTATGGGAATACTCGCCAAATAATACAAAGGATAATCATGTTCAGCTAAGAGATGATTATGGTTTATTTATAAATGGTGAATTTACCCCTTCCCAAGGTGCCTCCGAATGTTTACCTATAATCAATCCAGCATCAGAAGCAAAGCTAACAAATACCTTTAAGGCAACTTCTGAAGATATAGACCTTGCTGTTTTTTCTGCACGTAAAGCCTATGAAGGCGTTTGGGCTAGAATCTCGCCTCGTGAGCGTGGAAAATATCTTTATAGAATAGCAAGCTTGCTTCAAAAAAAAGAGCGAGAATTTTCTATGCTTGAAACAATGAATACAGGTAAACCTATTCGAGCTGTTAGCGGAATGGATCTTCCTCTTGCCGTGTCTCATTTTTTTTACAATGCAGGTTGGAGTGATAAATTAGAATACGCTTATTCCAATCAGAAAGCTAGGGCATTTGGAGTCATTGCTCAAATTTTACCTTCTAATTTTCCATTACTAATGGCGGCGTCTGTGATTGCCCCTGCCTTGGCGACAGGAAATACTGTAGTTTTAAAACCTTCAAAAGCTACACCCCTAAGCCTTATTAAATTGGCTGAAGTTTTTCAAGAAGCGGGCGTACCCTCGGGAGTGATGAATATTGTAACAGGAGACGAAGAGACGGGGGCAATTTTAGCAAGTCATCATGATGTAGATAAAGTATCTTTTTCAGGTTCTATGGAGGTTGGTTCTAAGATACGTTATAGTGCTTCTGGGGGTAAAAGAGAGATGAACTTGAATCTTGGAGCTAGTGGTTTAAATGTTATTTTTGATGCAATAAACATTCAAGAGGCAACTCAAAGTATTATAAATTCAATTTTTCATAAACAAAGTTTTCTTTCTAGAAAGAAAGAAACATTATTGGTTGAACAAAATGTCGCCACAGAGGTTATAGAAAGCTTAAAGGGAGAATTATATAAGCTTACTGTAGGAGATCCCATGGATCGTTCCACAGACATAGGTACATTTCGTTCAAAAGAGCAACTGGAAAAATACAATCTTTATGTTTCTAAAAAGAAACCTCAAGTGATAGAAATTTTTAGAAAATCTAGGGATTTGCCCGAGAAAGGTTTTTTTACATCCCCTACTTTGCTTCTATCAAACTCAGATTTTTCAGTACTAAATGATGATGATGAAGTATTTGGTCCCATTCTTACTATTCAAACTTTTAAGAAAGAAAAAGATTTATTGGAAAACTTAGAAAAAATTCCACATGATTCAGGCTTAGGGCTTTGGTCAAAAAATCCTAAAGTCATAGAAAGGTTGAGTTCTTTAAAGACGGGAACAGTATGGTTGAATGGCTATAACCAATTTAACACTATTTCTTCCTTTGGTTCTTATCAAAAAAGCGGTATAGGTTGTAGTGGCGGCGTAGAAGGGTTGAGGTCTTATTTGCATGTTTGATATTTTTAAGAAAAGTTATGCCAGAACAGATGTTGACCTTATAGAACGCTTGATTGAAGCGAATCAGGACTTCTCTGAGGCAGAAGTTTTTAATGGTTCTAAAACACCCTTGGAAAACCCAAAAATAGAAATAACCTCGGCTTCCAAAGAAAAAATGGAAAAGATGGAAGTGTCCATCAATACTTACAAATCCAGTAAATATGATACAGGTCGTTTAAATATACAGAAGTCTTATAAGCATTTTATAGGAGGGCAATTCACAAATTCAGCTTCGGGACACTATTATATTTTGAAGAACCATCAAGGTCTTTCTGCCAATATTGCTAGTGCGTCAGCTTTAGATGTTGATTTAGCTTTCAATAGTGCCCTTATTTCGCAAAAAAATTGGTCTGATTTTTCTTTTCATGACAAAAGTAAAATTTTATACAGGATTGCGGAAATTTTAGAAGATAGAAGGTCTCAATTTCAATCTGAATTAATCCAAGAAGGTTTAGATGAAGGAGAAGCTCTTAGAGAGGTAGAATGCAGTATTGACAGACTAGTTTATTATGCGGGATGGGGAGATAAATACCAAACAATATTTAGTTCAATTAATCCTGTAAGCGAAGCTCATTTTAATTTCACAGTACTAAGACCAATGGGGGTGGTGGGTATAATCTCTCCTATTGAGAGTCCGCTTCTAGGTTTGGTGACATCCATAGCTAGTTGTATTATAGGGGGAAATTCTTGTGTAGTTTTTGCATCTCCTGTTTATCCATTTAGTGCAGTGTCTTTTTCTGAAATTTTAATCTCTACAGATTTACCAGCTGGAGTTGTAAATATATTGTGTGGTAATGCATCTAAGTTATTAGCGGAAATAATAACACATCGCACTCTCAATACCCTTGTTTACTATGGCGAAAATTTTGAAGAAATGAAGCACATTCATCAGCTGGCTTCTAAAGATATGAAAAAAATTATTACAAGAAGTAATGTTGATTTTTTGAATCAGAAAAAAAATGAATCGCCTTATCTGATATTAGAAACTCTTGATAGAAAGACTATATGGTACTATCCTAATTAGTGTCTTTTACGCCATGACTTTGAAATATAAACTAGGTACATCATTTATAGAGGCTCTGTATTGTCCTTTGGAATAATCAATTAGGGGTATGGTAAAATTCTCAGTTAGCTCTGTATGTAGCATACACATATCTCCCATGTAAAGAGTAAAAAAAGTTTTGCAAAAATCCTTAATAGATTGATTCCCCCTTTCTATTTTTAACTCATAATTTTTTGCTATCCCCTCCACTTGAAGATAAACAAAGTTTTCTTCTTCATCTAGGATAACTACTTGAGAGTAGATAGGGTTTTTTTGTAACAGACCGAAGGTTTTGCTTTTAATCTTGTTGTAATTATTGAAAAAATTAATATATTCAATCCATGCTCTGGAGTCTTGATATTCAGAATTTATTATTAGATTAGGTATCATTTTATTTAAACCTTTTAAAAAGTATTTACAGATGTAAACCTGCGAGTACCACAAAAAATATATGACTTATCAAATGCAAATTTATTTTATAATGAGCGTTAGTTCTAAGTGCTACTTGTATCCAAACGGAGGGCATGTAGGGTATTTTTGAATTCTTCACCTATAAGATCGTAAACAAGCCTATGTTGAGCTACTAGACTGAGGTTTTCAAATTTTTTTGATTTAATTTTAATGGAGAAGTGTGTTTCTGGTGAATTACTTTCTTTGTTTGTATTTGTCAAATGCCCGCGATGCTTTTCGCTTTCGTTAATAATGATTAACTCTGTGGGCTCTAGTTTCTCTTTCAATATTGTTTCTAATTTTTTTTGTAATTTCATTCAATAAATAAAAAATTAGCGAAGCAGGGACTTGAACCCCGGACCAACGGATTATGATTCCGCTGCTCTAACCAGCTGAGCTACTTCGCCTTTTTAAACTAAGCTGACTAATTAGCGCGGACAGGATTTGAACCTGTGACCTTTGGGTTATGAGCCCAACGAGCTACCAACTGCTCTACCGCGCGATTTAGTTATACACTCCTATCTTTGCGTGATTCATTCAGGTCAAGTATAATCTATTTTTTATTGATTTTATTCTTAAAAATATTTTGCATCATATTTTTAAATAGACCTACCAAGCTATAGATAGAATGATTCATTATGCAAAAAAATTATTTTGTGATAAAAAAGTATTGTTACCCTACTCGCTTTAAATAATATCATAATATATTTTTTAATAAAAATAAGTTTTTGGTGAAACGAGTAAATATACTGCTATGGAAGATGTAAGAGTTTGGGAAAAAAAGGTTTTTGACCTTCGTCAATTATTAGAGATATCTCGTGCTTTAAATTCAACCCTTGATTATCACTATCTCATCCAAGCAGTTTTGGATATATGTCTTGCCCAAGCCCAAACCCTAAAGGCGGGTTTATTTTTAACTCCTGATATAGACGCTGATTTGCTTTTACCAGTGAGTACATCTCGTGAATTAGACGCAGGGGACCTATCAATGTTTCCTGAAATCAGTAGAGAATCACCTTTAGTAAAACATATAGAAGAAAAATCACAAATACTTACAGTACAGGAAATAAAAAAACTATTTCCTGAAGAAAGCCTTAGCAAGGTGTTATTTCGATTAAATATAGAATTACTAGTGGGTATGATAAGTCGAGGACGTGTGATAGGAATTATTTTTATAGGAGAGAAAATTACAGGCCAAGAGTTTTCTCAAGAGGAATATAGCTTTTTGGGAGATTTGGCGACTCTAAGTGCGATTGCTGTGACAAATGCTCGTTTGTATGACAGGGCAACTATAGATATAATGACAGGGCTCAAGAATCATGCTTATTTTAATAGTGCTCTTAAAGAAGAGCGTGAAAAGGCGTATAAGAAAAAAGGAACCCTCTCTTTGCTTTTTGCAGACATAGATCATTTTAAAAAATTTAATGATAATTATGGCCATCAAGCAGGAGACCTTGTTTTGAGGTCTGTTGCAAATGAACTTTTGTCTTCTATACGAAAGAGTGATGTTGCTGCTAGATATGGTGGTGAGGAGTTTTGCATTATTATGCCGGGTGCAAATAAGGTTTCAGCGGGTCAATTTGCAGAAAGATTGAGAAAAAAAATAGAGGCCACTAAAGTTTCTTTAGGTAAAATTGATTTGAAAATTAGTATCACAATAGGGGTCGCAGAGCTTGACGCTACTTTGGACCTTAAAAATAATAAGAGCATAATAGAACGTGCAGATAAGGCCCTTTATATAGGCAAAAAAAATGGGCGTAATCAAGTACAGATATATAACGAAAATCTATAATAAACCGATACTTTGGGAGTAATGTCTTCCAAATTTTTAATTAAAGATAAGATAAATAAAACGCTCTCTGTTGATTCTATTAAACATCAAATAGAGAGAAATATAAACCAAGAGATAGATGATTTTTCAGGTCTTGAGTGTGAATTAAAGTTAAGAACGCTTGATCCGAATGTAAATATTGTATATCATGATTGTTCGATAAATTATATAACTTGCCCTAATCGAAATTGCATCAAGAATCTAGTTTGATCATTCAATAATACCGAAGGTCGGACTCGAACCGACAAGAGATTGCTCCCGGCGGATTTTGAATCCGCTGTGTCTACCAATTCCACCACTTCGGCTAATATTTTTTATCATGTATGAGACAGACTATAAATCAATATTTTGGTTTGTAGTTTCAAATAATCATGAAGGAGTATAAAATTAGTAAAGAGCTTTTATTAGCAACTGAAAAAATATAGATTGCTTGAGGTGTCTTATATACAAATAAGCCTTTTATTTATAAAAGGTATTGTTAGCCAATCTTATAATTAGAAATGGGATTAGAGTTAATGATACGTAAAATTTGCACACCGTAAAACTCTTCGTCTACAATAAATAATTTCCCATGAGCAAAAATACAATCATTGATATAAATATCTACTTCGTCTCCCTCATCTCTGTCTAATTCAACTAGGCTACCCTCGTCCAACCTCATCACATCCTTAATGAGCATTTCTGTTCTACCTAGTTCAACAGTAAAACGCAGAGTTACATCTTTTAATAAATCAATATTTTCTATTTTTGCTGGACTTTGTGTTGAAAGTGAGCCTAAATCTCCAAAACCTGTATTTTCTGAACTCTTATTTGATGTTGCAGAGCCTATATTTCCTACAAGGGCATTGATTGAATCTGTGTCTAATCCCAAGCCCGGTTGCTCTTTCAAGGTAGTTCCGGGTATATCTAAAGAGCTTATTTCTTCTTGAGGAGGACTCAAAGGAGTATCAGAAATTCCACTCAATAACTCATCCAATTCCTTTTGAGCTATGCTATTTTGATCTGCCATACTTATGATTATCGACTCGAATCTACAATTTTTTCTGAAAATACTTTATTCTCAAATTTTCATGTAAATTCAAATTCCCCTATATTTAACTTCTTATCAGGGGTGTAAAACTTTTATTTCATATAAAAAATTACTGTTTAAAAATCAAATTGCTTCTTTACTCAAAAATTCTCTTCTTTCAAATCGGTAGCACGAATTAAAGCAAATGAAAAAGATTATAGTATTAGCTTCTGGAAGAGGTTCAAATTTTATTGCGGTACATCAAGCTACAGAAAGGGACGAGATAAAAGCAAAAATAGTTAGTCTGATTACAGATCGCTACAATACAAAGGCATCAGAATATGCTATACAAAACAAGATAGAAACGTATGAAATAAACTTTAAAGATTTTTCAAGTAAGGAAAGTTTTAATGCAAAACTATTATCTGTCGTAGAAGAAATCAATCCCGACTTAATTTTGACTTTGGGGTATTTGCGAATTTTGGAAGCAAGATTGATTCAAAAATTCCCCTCAAAAATTATAAATATTCATCCTTCACTACTCCCCTCATTTAAGGGCCTTCATGCTCAAAGTCAAGCATTGTCGTATGGTGTTAAATTTACAGGGGCAACAGTTCATTTTGTAGATGAAGGAATAGACACAGGGCCTATTCTCTCACAAGTAGTTGTACCCGTGCTTGATAATGATACGGAAGAAACTTTATCCAAACGTATCTTAGAAAAAGAACATTTGTTAATTGTTAGTACTCTTAAGCATATTTGCAACAAGCATGACTAGAAGAACTCGATATTTCATTTTTTGTTTCCTGCTGTTTTCTTGTATATGTTCTTTTATACAGTAAATAGGATAATGATTCTTATGAAGAATTATTTCCTAAATTGAATTTGCCTCAAAACTTGTGTAAAACTAGATAGGTTTAGATAATATTCTATAGATTTATGTTACAAAAAATTCAACGAGCGCTCATTTCAGTTTCAAATAAAGAAGGATTAATAGACATTGCGTCTTTTTTAGTAGAAAAAAATATAGAAATCATTTCTACGGGTGGCACTTTACGATATCTTCAGGAAAATAAAATTCGCGCAAAGGCCATTGAAACTTTCACAAGTTTTCCTGAAATTTTAGATGGTCGAGTGAAGACCTTACACCCTAAAGTTCATGGTGCGTTACTAAGTCGAAAAAATAATCTTAAAGATGAGAAAGAGCTAGCTGAAAATAAAATAGAAGAAATAGATTTATTGATTGTAAACTTATATCCCTTTGCAGAAACTCTTGCTAAAAACTCAAATCAAACAGAAGCTTCTTTTGCTGAAATCATAGAAAATATTGATATAGGTGGGCCGAGCATGTTACGTTCTGCTGCCAAAAATTTTGAATATAAAACAGTTGTTTGTAATCCTAAAGACTATGAACTAATCCAAAAAGAAATCACACAAAAAGGTGGGATAGCTCGAGATGTGCGTTTGCTTTTAGCTACCAAGGTCTTTCAACTTACTGCAGATTATGATGCGACTATTTCTTCTTTTTTGAATACAAAAAACCCTAATAGTTTGCCTGAAGTATTGACACTTAGCTTTCATAGAAATCAAAATTTGCGTTATGGAGAAAACCCTCATCAAAAAGCCGCATACTATCAATCTACTTTAGACCATTATAAAGAAAAATTATCGATAGAAAAAAATTGGGAACAAATTCAAGGTAAGGAACTTTCATACAATAATATACTTGATGCAGAGGCGGCTTGGAATTGTATTCAAAGTTTAAAAAATGAGAGCTTTGTGATTGTAAAACATAACAATCCTTGCGGAGTGGCAATGTTGGGAGGTCAGGATAGCAAGGCATCTAGGCAAGTTGATATTTTTATCAAGGCAAGAGATTGCGATTCTGTGAGTGCGTTTGGGGGTATTGTTGCCTGTAATCGAATCATAGAAGGAAACACAGCTGAATGTATCCTTGAGGGATTTGTCGAATTGGTTTTAGCGCCAGACTTTACAGAAGAGGCCCAAGCACTTTTCTCAAAAAAGAAAAACATACGTTTAATAAAGATTTTCAAAAAAAACATAGAGCAAGTTCGCCTTGAAGCGCGCCTTGCCTTGAATGGGTTTCTTTTCCAAGAAAAAGATGATGGTGTAGATATTCCAACTTCATGGAAGTGTGTAACCCAAAAAAAACTCGATACGTCTCTTTTGCCAGTGCTAGATTTCTCTTGGAGGGTTTGTAAATTTGTAAAGTCAAATGCTATTGTTTTCTCTTCATCTTCTCAAGATTTATTTTTTACTCTGGGTATAGGGGCAGGTCAAATGAGTAGGTTAGATTCTGTTGAAATAGCTATTTCCAAAGCAAGAAGAGCCAATCACTCTCTTGCAAACTCTATTGTTGCCTCAGATGCTTTTTTTCCTTTCAGGGATGGTGTCGATGCTATAGCAAAATCAGGGGCGGGGTTTATCGTTCAGCCGGGGGGGTCAATTCGAGATGCTGAAGTGATAGAAGCGGCAGATGAAAAAAATATTGTTATGTTTTTTACAGGATGCAGACATTTTTTACATTAGTCAATCATAGCCTTTTACCTAAAGGGCTTGACACTCTTTCTTGGTTAGATAAAAAAGAAAGTTAGAACTCACGATGTTGTTTTTTAATAAATCTTACTTGAAGTTAAAAAACTTACCGTCACCACCAGGCCCTAGTGTCAGTCGCTTAAAATTTATAAGAATATGGAAAAAAGGTGAACGGACTGGGGGTTATGCCTTTCATGATTTTTTGTTGTCGCTTGGCAAAAAATATGGAAGTATGATTAGGCTTAGCCATTCAAAATTATTTTCTGATGTTTATTATTTTTCCGATCCAAGCCAAGTGAAAAGAATCCTTATTGATTTACACTCTAATTTGATACCTATGACAAAGTTTGGCGTAGCAGGTAAGCTTTTTGGTTTAGGTTTGGTCCCAAGTCATGGAGAGGACCATACGATAGAACGTAAAGCCATTCAACCAGAATTTCATCGAAAGCGTATAGAAGGTTATTTTAACGATATTTATCACGAAACAAAAAAATATGTAAATACACTTAAACAGAATCAGATTATCGAGCTTGGTGCTGAATTAGGTAATCTAACAGCACATATTGTTGCACGAACATTGTTTGCTACAGAGATAGAAAAAGAAGTTAATTCAGTTAGAAATGCAATTTCTTATTTAGAAACTAAAGTTTTTAAAATGGAATTTCAATGGGGTGTCTTAAAAAATTATTTATCCCCAAAGTTTCAGATCAATAGACATAGGGTTTATGCTTTAATGTATCGTTTTATTTCGGAAAGGTTGGAAAAATATAAGCAGGATAACGTGAACCTAAGTAACGACTTAATCACAATGCTCATACATATTTATCATTCCAAGAATTTTGATAAAAGTAAGACTAAGTCATTTAAGGTATGGTTGCGGGATCATTCTATTAACTTTTTTTCTGCTGGTCACGAAACAACAGCCAAGGCGCTTATGTGGACATTTTATTTATTATGTAAAAATCCTTCTGCTTATTCTAAGATGCAAGAAGAGATAGATAGCGTACTGAATCATAATCGAGAACTTTCTTTGGCTGACTTAGAACAGCTTTCTTTTACAAAAAAAGTATTTAAAGAAGCCTTACGTTTATTTCCTCCAATTCATGGAAATCTTAGAGTTTCAGCAAGTGAGGTTGAGGTTTCTGGGTATAAAATACCTAAAGGTTCTATGTTGATGTTTTCAACTTTTAATATACATCGTGATGAAAAATTTTATGAAAGGCCTCATGAGTTTTTACCTGATCGATGGACAGAAGCTTTTGAAAAATCTTTACCTCGTGGAGCGTATATGCCCTTCGGTCTTGGGCCTAAGATTTGCATTGGTGAGGCTTTTGCCAATATGGAAGCCTTAGTAACCTTAGCTATGATAACTCAAAAATTTACTTTTGAGTTGTTTCCTATAGACACTGTTGCAACTCCAAAATTTTCTTTTGTCCTTGCTTCTAAAGAAGTTTTAAAGTTTAAAGTAAGGCAAAGATAATGTACTGCCTCAGTTTATTCTAATTTGCACTTGTACCCTTGTCTTAGTGTTTATAGGAAAAGCAGATTCTTTATTTATTTTATCAAGAGTTTGTGTGTTTTTATTTTTAAAATTGTTTTGTTGTAAAGTAATTTAAGAAACTACAGAAAGCTTGACTAGTCTATAGCAATAGATTTTCTAGGTCTAACTTAATTTCTCTAAAAGTCTTACTCCTTGTTTTTAAGCATGGTGTTTTAAGAGAAATCTTTGTTGAGTTATAAAAATTTTAATATAAAAAGTGCTCAATTTATAAAGGTAATAGAGCATTTCAGGAGGATTTTTGAATGAATAAGAATTCAATTTTTCAAAATTTAAGAAAGTTAACCCTATGGGTCTTAAGTTTGCTTGTGTTAACAGCTTTACTTGGTTCTCTCTTTGCACAACCAGAGAAGGAGGAGCTGATTCCAAAAGATGCTGGAGCTTCAGAAGAAGCTTCACAGGAAACAGGTGAAGAACCCGCTACTGTAGAAGGAGAAAAGATTTCGGATAAAGAAGGTTCAGTTGCTGGTAAACCTGCTATAGATGGAACAGAAAGTACGGCACAGGGAGTTATTTGGAGGAACAAAGAGTCTGGTCAGTTATATGGAAATACACATGTACGCTTTACTCTAAGTGCAACAGATAATGTGTCTAGAACGGATTATATAGAATATAAAGATAATGATGGTGAGTATATTCGTTATTCTTCCCCTTTCCTTCTTGGAAAAGAGGGACCTCACAATATTATGTATCGTGCTGTCGACCGTGCAGGAAATCGTGAATTTGATCATAGCTTTAATGTAATTATAGATGAAGGGGCTCCGGAAGTAGATTTGGTTCCTGCTCGTGCGTTTGTAGAAAAATCAGGGAGAAGGTACACCTCTCTTGGAAATACATTTACTATAAGGGCCTTTGATAGATATTCTGGAATTAAGAGTGTAACTTATAGTATAAATAATTCTACTAAGTCCCCTTATGTAGACTCTAATACGATACAGTTATCTCAATCAGGTCCTCAACTTATACAGTATGAGGCTGTTGATAACTTGGGAAATAACACAAAGGGAGCAAGTGTTCTTGTTGAAGTAGATGATACTCGCCCGACGGCTACCATACGTCCTACTCAGCCTTTGCGTCTTGTTGACAATCTTCGTTATGCGCGTAGGGCAACCGGATTTGATGTGATAGGTGAAGATACTGGTTCAGGGGTATCTCAAATCATGGTTCGTATTGATGGTTCTCAACAATGGCAGGCGTACAATGGTACTTTGTATTTTTCAACAGAAACAGAGCATACTATCTCTGCTAAGGTTGTTGATGCTGTTGGAAATGAAAGTGAGATTGTAACTAGCAGATTCAAAGTAGACGATAATCCTCCAATTACAGAACTAAATCCTTCTGTTAAAGAAAAACCTTCAGCTCCTTCAGGAGAAGGTTCAGGCGATAATACTTCTGTAGAAGATAAGAATTAATTTTTATTTTTCACTTTGCTTTAAGGCCATTATAGTTTAAATACTATAATGGCCTTTTTTGTTTTATAATAGAAGAAAACGTTCTTTTATTATAAAACAGTATTTATATCTTTGTAAAGATAGGATATAGTAAGAAATAGGTTAGCCTGAAGAGGTTCCGTGATAGTATTATCTTAATGTTTATAGAGCTATAATTTATGTTTTTTTCTATATTTTTTTCTTGGATTGTTAAAAATCAAACAAAGTTTGTGGGCTTTGTCTTTATCTTTGTTATGTTTTTTTTAGGGAACTACACGATTATCGCAAAAAAATCAACAGATATAAAATTAGAATATCACATCCCTGTTTTATTTTTAAATTCAGATGCTATTTTGGTAGGTACTCCAGTATTTACCTATGGGGTTAGAATAGGTTATGTAACAGCTCTAAATATTGTAGAATTGGAAAATAAAAATAATGTCATAAGTATAATGGATAAGAGTGATTCTGTAAACAGTAAAAGCTATGGTTTAGGGGTGGTAGCTATTTTATCTGTATCTGAAAACCTTCTTTTTTACCATAATTATAGGATTGTAACACAGAGTTTCACTACTTTTGGGGGTAAGAAAATAGAATTGTATACAGGGAATAGTGCGAATTGGAAATTGAAACCTCTTTCTGGTAATCCACATATTTTTCAAACCAGCATAGATCAATCTAAACCTATTCCTGCATTAAGCTTAACTCCCAAAGAAATCATTGATTTTAAGAAAAGAAGTGTGTTACCTAAAAGAAATATATTATTATCAGGATCTAATTACGATAATCCTGTGTATCTCATATCAAAAGTTATCAATGAGAATAGGGCTAATCTTAGAACTGTTTTTAGTAATTTAAAAGAGATTAGCTATCGAATGGTGGAGAATAGCAATACAGTAGGAGCTTTAATAAACTCTTCTGAATTATCAGACGATGTAAACGACCTCCTCGTAAAAGGGATTTATACCTTGAATGAAGCACATGATGGTCTTGAGAGTCTTCGAGAGTCAGATATTGTAGTGGGATTTATTTCTAATCTATTTAGATTTAGTAGTATTTTTATACTTACGAATGGTTTCAGTCAAAGCTTCAAACAAGGTTCTATAAGTCGAGGAGGTTGGGCGCCTGAAATATTCCTTCTTCCTCAATTATCAAATTATAGATTTTTGTACAGAAAAACCTCGCAAAATTAAAATAAAGGGATAAATTATGATTAGTGATTATGCAGTAGTTTTTCAAAATGTTTATAAGGCCTTTGGTTCTCGTGAAATTTTACGGGGTGTGGATATTGAAGTACGCAAAGGCGAAACAATGGTCTTGTTGGGCGGTTCGGGCACAGGGAAATCTGTAAGCTTAAGGCATATGGTAGGACTTCTTGATCCAGATCGTGGAAAGGTTTTTGTTGAAGGCCAAGAAATGAGTTTTTGCAATCCTAAACTTAAACAACGTATTCGCTCTAATATGGGTCTTTTATTTCAAAGTGGTGCTTTAATAAACTGGCTAACAGTTTTTGATAATGTGGCCTTGCCTTTACGTGAACTTCGGCTTTGTAGCGAAAGCGAAGTGCAAAGACGAGTAATGGAAAAATTGAGATGGTTAGGCCTTGTGCCTGCTAAAGATCTTTTACCTGATTTTATTTCTGGAGGGATGAAGAAAAGAGCAGGCTTAGCGCGAGCCCTAGTAACCAATCCAAGAGTTTTATTGTATGATGAACCTACGTCTGGGCTTGATCCTGTAATGAGTCAGGTTTTTAATGAGTTAGTAGTTCGTACAAAAAAAGAGCTAGGGGTAACTCAAATTATTGTAACTCATGATATGCAATCAGCTTACTACATAGCAGATCGTATAACTTTTCTTTATCAAGGCAAGGTATTAATGGTGGGCTCTCCTGAAGAAATACGAAATTCTCCTAATCCTATAGTGCAACAATTTATTACTGGCAGCACAACAGGACCTATGCAAATTGATGCTGGCGATCCTACAGTAAAAAAAGCTTAATATATAAGCGGATTTAATTTTTATTGAGAGATAGAAAATTTTTCCCTTATAAGGCTTCTATTCTCATTTAAAATTTTAAATAAGCTTGGCTATTATATAAGAAGAGTATTTTTGGATTTTATGAGTCATATACAAAATAAATTAAATATCATTCAGAAAAATACCTTAGCTAAAGTGACAAAGAATTTGGCGAAAAAAGCAAGTGTCGATGGAAAAATTTCTAACGATAAAATTGATGAAAATCAGCTTATACACTATAATCTTGCTTATCATACTGCAGAATCTAATGTGTCAGAAAATTTTGAAAAGTATGCGGCGAATAAAGCGATAGGTGTTTCGGAACTTGAAGAAGATATGGCTATTTTATTTGCGGGAGAGTCGTTTAGCCGTTTGCGTAATGAAATAGTTAGTCGCTCGAGTGAATATGGTATAGGGCCCGACGAATTAAATGAAATTTTTAGCACAGAATGTAATCAACTTGTGCAAAGTGCTATTTCTGTAGAACGCTATAATCGTGTAGCTCAAAAAGTTATAGAAGGACATTATGGTGTTTTAGGTTTAGGTGAAGAACATGAGGCGATGCGACAAACGTTTAGTGATTTTGCAGATTCAGTTGTAGCCCCCCTAGCGGAACATATACATCGTCATGATGATTTTATTCCTGATGATATCTTAAATGGCCTTATTGAAATGGGGGCCTTTGGAATAACAATACCTAGTGAATATGGTGGTTATTTAGACGATTTTGGAAATTTAGGAATGATGCTTGTTACAGAAGAGCTTTCTCGAGGAGGTCTTTCTATAGCAGGTTCACTTATTACCCGTCCAGAAATACTTAGTAAGGCCTTGCTTAAGGGTGGAACACCTGAGCAAAAAACAAAATGGTTAAAAGCCCTTTCAAGTGGTGAAAAGTTTAACGCGATAGCTGTAACAGAACCAAATTATGGGAGCGATGTTGCGGGTATGAGAGTTATGGCAGATAAAGTAAATGGTGGCTGGGTGGTGAACGGGGTGAAAACTTGGTGTACTTTTGCGGGCTATGCAGACGTTATTATGATTTTAGCTCGTACAGAAAAAGACTTATCTTTAAAGCATAAAGGTTTTTCTATTTTACTCGCTGAAAAACCAAGAGACAAAGGTCATAAATTTTTATTTAAGCAAGATACAGGTGGCAGTGTAGAAGGATCAGCTATTCCCACTATTGGTTATCGAGGAATGCATAGCTTTGAGGTAAATTTTGATAATTACTTTATTCCCGATGAAAACTTGATAGGAGGGGAGGCAGGTCGAGGACAAGGTTTTTATTTGCAAATGGCGGGATTTGCAGGTGGACGTGTTCAAACGGCGGCTCGAGCTAATGGAGTTATGCAAGCAGCTATGATGGCAGCTAGTCGTTATGCTTCGGAACGTAAAGTTTTTGGTAAGGCAATTGCAAATTATCAAATGACAAAATGGAAGTTAGCAAGGATGGCTATGATAGTCCAAGGTTCACGTCAGTATTCAATGGAAGTAGCTAGAATGATGGATAGACATGAGGGCAATATGGAATCTACTTTGATTAAATTTTATTCATCTCGCATTTCAGAATGGGTTACACGTGAAGCTATGCAAATTCATGGCGGGATGGGATATGCAGAAGAGTATGCTGTTTCACGTTATTTTGTGGATTCTCGTGTTTTTTCTATTTTTGAGGGAGCTGAAGAAGTGATGGCGTTGCGTGTTTGTGCAAAAGACTTATTGACTCAAGCACTTTAGTACCCTCGTGAATACTTTCAAAACCATTTATCGCCTTGGAAAGCATTTACTTTTTTTCAAGGCAAGCATTCGTTTCTATTTTAATAAGAGAGAACTAACACAGTTATTACAAAGTATAAAAGAGTCTGAAATAAAACACATGGCGGAATTAAAAATCGTCATAGAGCATAGCTTAGACTTTATAAGTGTTTTACAAGGGCGAACAAGCCGTCAGAGAGCCATTGAAATTTTTTCTCTTTATCGTATTTGGGATACTGAAGAGAATAACGGAGTCTTAATTTATTTGTTATTAGCAGATAATAAACTTGAAATAGTGGCAGATAGGGGAATAAATAATAAATTAGGAGAAGCGTATTGGAATAAAATTATGGAAAACACTCTTAAATATTTTAAAGATAAAAAATATACTTCAGGTGTGGAGTATGTGATTTTTGAAATTACAAAAGAAATGAGCCAACTGTATCCTTTATCAGCTATGAACGAAAATAAAAACGAATTAAGTGATGAGCTAGTGATTCTATAATTGTAAATATTTTTTATTTATAGCCTTAATGGGAATTTTAGACTTTACTTTTTCTTACTTTCCCTTATTGCCTTGAAAAAATCTTCGTAATGATTGTTTGGATTCCATGCGATAAATCCATCTCCGCCAGAGTTTTTTGCGGCTTTAATTTGTTCAGAAATATAATTTATATAAGATAAATTTGTAGGAGCTATACTCATCTTAAAGGCTTGAATAAAGGCGACAAGTTTCACTTGAGGGCGGATTCTTTTTTTTGACTCTTGAATACCTTTTAAAATAGTTTGATATGGATTTCTAATTTTTTCGGGCATCCCATAAAAATGAGATGGATATAACATAGGATAAATGATGTCTACTGTTTCTGAAATATTTTCTAAGCGTTGTCCAATCATATCGTCTTTGTTGAAAGTTATACGACCAAATACATCTACCCCTAGCGCCACTTTATATTTAGATAAAAGCTTTTTAGTTTTTTTAAGTATATCAGATATTGTGTCATAACGTTGTTTTAAGCTAATCGTAGAGTATTTTTTTTGAGGAGGATCATTATTTTCAAAAATGGATTCTTTTGAAGCTTCTGTAAACTCTTCAAAATTCTTTGATTCATCAAAGGAATTATTTTTTGAATATAAGGGAGTTGTGTCAGCAAAGCGTATGTAGTCTAATTGTATTTCAGAAAACCCTAGTTCAACTGCATTTTTTATAAGGGCATAAATTTTTTCTAACTGTGCTGATGATGGGGGATAAACTTTAAGGCCTCCTTGAAATACAACCACACGACCTACAAGGTGAAAACCTTTTCCCTTCATCTCTTCAACTAATTTTTTAGCAGGAAGTTTGGGTTGAAGATCAATCACAAAAACATTTAAATCTAATTCTTGAGTTTCGCTTAATAGACTTCTAAATTTTTTTTCTGAATGAATGGTTTGATTGTTTAAGTATAATCCTTGATAATAATTAGGAGTTTGAGGAGTATAGGTTTTGTGTATATATTTTTCTTCTGATTCTAAATAACTCTTATCTTTTTGGATATTTAAAATAGTTTTTTTATGTTTTTCATTTTCTTCTTTTTCAAAATCATATTTCTTAGAATGAAAAGATTTTATGAATGACTTCTTTTTGTTTGATTGAGTGCTTGATTTTTCTAATTTGAAGAGTTTTTGATTTGAGTTTATATTTTTTGAAATAGTTGTATTCTTATAACGTTTAGGCAAAATAGGCCCTTCTTCTCTATATAAACCCTTATTTCTTTTTTGAATCTCGTATTCTGAAATTTCATTGTTTTCAAAAAATTCCTCATCCTCGTTGGCGTTCAAATGCGTTTGTGTTTTAAATTCTAATTTAGGACCTGTTACATATGGGGGTGTGTCTATATTTTCTCCATATATGTTTTTAAAGTAGATAATAGTTAATAAAAAAAATAAAAAATAATACAGAAGAAGATAAAAACTTATTTTATTTTTTTTCTCGTAGTACATAAAGATTTATCCTAAAGATGTAAAATTATTTTAAGTACTTAAGATATTGTACATATTAATTTATATTTTTCAAAGGGTTTATTGAATAAAAACAATTCAAATTTTTACTAAGTTTTTAGAAAAAGTTAAAAAATTACTTGTACAAAAATTTGCTTAATAACTCATTCATCTTTTATGTCTTTACGTTGCGGAATTGTTGGCTTACCTAATGTCGGCAAATCAACTATTTTTAACGCCATTACTTGTGCAGGTGCACAATCAGCAAATTATCCCTTTTGTACTATAGAACCAAATATCGGTCGAGTGGATGTACCAGATATTCGTATAGATAAAATTGCAGAAATAGTAAAACCTAAGAATATTGTTTCTGTAGCTACAGAATTTGTAGATATTGCAGGACTTGTTGAGGGAGCGAGCAAGGGGGAAGGTTTGGGAAATAAGTTTTTATCACATATAAGAGAAACTCAAGCCATAGCTCATATTCTTCGTTGCTTTGAAGATGAAAATATTATTCATGTAAGGGGTAAGGTAAACCCCCTTGAAGATATTTCAGTTATCGATACTGAACTTACCCTTGCAGATTTAGAATCACTTTCACGTCAGCTTGAAAAGTTACAAAAAAAAATAAAGTCAAATGATAAAGAGGCAAAAGAATTTTTATCTGTAGGAGAGAAAATTTTGAGCTTTCTTGAGAAAGGAGAACCTGCTCGTAAAGCAGAATTAACTATAGAAGAGAAAAAAAAAGCAATATCCTTTCAAATGATAACACTTAAGCCTGTTTTTTTAGTTTGTAATGTAAAAGAGAATGATATTCTTCAAGGGAATGTGTATACTAAACAAGTTAGTGATTATGCTAAAAAAGAAGGTCTTTTTTCTTTAGTTATATGTGGTGGTGTAGAGGAAGAATTAGCAAATTTACCTAAGCAAGAGCAAATGGAGTATTTGGCAAGTTTAGGTTTAAAAGAATCAGGCTTAGATCAAATGATACGTACTTCATATTCCCTTCTCGATTTAATTACTTTTTTTACAGCTGGTGAAGTTGAGGTAAGGGCATGGACCATAGAAAAAAATACAAGAGCACCTCAAGCAGCAGGAACTATACATACAGATATGGAGAGAGGTTTCATACGAGCAGAGGTTTGTTCGTATAAGGATTTTATAGAAGCGGGCTCTATGAATGGAGTTCGTGAAAAAGGTCAACTTCGTCTTGAAGGGAAAGAATATATATTTCAGGATGGAGACATTGCGTATTTTAGATTCAATGTATAGATGGATTTATTAAAAGGCGATTCTCTATCATTCCATTTTTAAAGTATTGTGAATAGGCGTTGATTAGATTTGTTTTTAATTTATAAAACTCTATAAGAGCCAATCAAGAATAATTTTATATAAGATAAATCTTCTTGTATTGGGGTCTCAAAAACATCTTTTTTCCTAAAAAAAGAATAAAAGAATAAATATAGAAATATCATATCTTATTTCCAATGTAAATGTTTGAAGTAATAGTGTATAAGAAATAAATTTAAAAGAAAGCTAAGAATTGTAGAGATAAGTATGGGAGTGAAAGATATAAAAAATTATTTTTTAAATATTCCTAATATAGTTTGCATTTCTTTAGATTTTTTTATGAGAGCATGACTAAAGTATAAACAGAGCCCCCCACCAACTCCTAAAAAAATCTTTGGGAAAATATAATAACTCATTTGATCTATTGGATTTAAGTTTTCTTTATGTAAAAATTTTATAATATAGCTTCCAATTTGATGCGATGGATTTACAAAAAAATATTGAATGAGAAGAAGGTATATAGTCATAACTATCCAAAGAGGAATACTTCGTACAAAAAATGGATATAAAGCATCTAGGCTTATCGCCTGATGTCGTTTTTTTAAATAATATGCAAGTTGTACAGTTTGAACAAAGGCAGCGATAGAAGTGCTTAGGGCAATGCCACTTTGTTGCATAAAATGTACTAGTGTAAGATTGAGTCCTAAATTGACTGAAATAGAAACAAGCATGGATTGTAAGGGAGTTCTAGTATCTTTATGAGCAAAAAACACAGAGGAGAGTATTTTATTTAGGCTATACAAAGGGATGCCTAAAAGAAAATATTTTAAGGCAGACCATGTAACAAGGGTAGATTTTTCATCCCATTTGCCACCAGAAAAAATGAGTGTTATAATATCTTCTCCCATAAAGAATAAGCCCAAAGTTGCTGGAACTGTTAAAAATAAAGCAAATTCTATGGCGCCTATAATTTCATTTTCTATTTCTGTTTTATTTTTTTTAATATCAGAAGCGGGGATGGTGGGTATTTTAGCAATTTGTCTAGAAAGTATGGGTAATATAGCAGTGGAAAGGGCGACTCCAATAACCCCAGTTGGTAATTGAATTAATCTTTGTGCAAATCGCATAGCGGGGACAGCTCCAATTTCGGGGTTTATGAAAACGCTAGCAATTACAACATCTAGTAATTGATTAATTTGAAATACGGCATTGCTTAAAATAGCTGGTAACATCAAAGCAAACATTTTATGCACAGTTTCATTTTTCAAATTCAAAGAAAGTATGGGTGAATGACCTTTACGCCAAATAAAAATATATTGTATAAAAAATTGTAGTCCCGACATTCCCATCCAAATCCAAGCTTGAGAAGTAGCATTCTGTGTTTGAGGATTTGAGAGATTGGAAGTTAAAAAACCTACAATCATTCCTATATTAAGGATAATAGGTAAAATGGCAGGTAGTACAAAAAAGTTATGAGAATTGCTAATACCGATTAGTATAGAGGTTAATGATGCAGGCACTAGATATAAAATTAAAATAGAATTTAAGCTTATTAAAAACTCAGTTTCTGATTTTTCTTGATGTGTGAGGAGAGGCAAGAGAAAGGGAGAAACTAAAAGAGCGATGATGGTGACTAAAGTCATGATTCCAAAAGTAAAAGATATCACAATCCCTGCTGTTTTTTGTGCATCCCGAGTAGACTTTTCCAAGCAAGAGCTGTAGATAGGAATGAAGGCTTGTGATATCCCCCCCTCCACCAAAAGAGTTCTAAGTGCTCCTGGTAGCAGAGTTGCTATTTCCCAAGCAAAGGCAACAGGCCCAGTTCCAAAAAAAATTGCTTGAAAATGATCTCGAATCAAGCCAAAGATTCTTGAAATAATAGTAATGAATGAGAGTACTAATGAATTTTTTGTTGTTTTGCTCATTTCAATATGGGTAGTATTAAAAAAACTATGTGTTGAATTGATGCCCACAACCCGGACACATAAAGGCTCCAGAATGAGATACGTTTAAGCTAAGCCCACAATGAGAACAATTTACTTCAGTCTTTTTCTTAAAGAAACTTTTAGATTGTTGTGTTGGTGAAAAACTTGGAGTAAAATCCTCTGCCTCATCCGAATTTCTAATATAAGCAGGTTCCGCTTCTACCTCAGGTATGTTTGGGGTATGGTAGTTGTGTTGTATGTAATTCTCTTCTATGTCGTTCTCTCTAAAGTAATGCAAGGCCTCTTCTATTTTATTGCATATAGGAACTTTGTCTGTCAATCCTAGAAAAGTAAAAAGCATGCTAAGTTCTATGTTGGGATGTACAATAACAAAAAACCCACCTGTAGCTTGAATATTTTGGGCTAACCTAAAGAGTGATGTAATACCGTCGTTGGCTACTTGTTGTAAGCGAGAAGCCTCAATTATAAAAAAGCTAGGGCCTCGATTAGAAAAGCCATGAAAGAAACGTTCAAAATCAGGTGCAGTTTGGGCATCTAATGAACCTTTGATATAAATCAATTCCAGATTTTTATCCTGAAATTTTTCACGTGCAATTTCTAACATTTTACAAAGAATTGTTTTTTCTAAAACAAGAGAAGCTAAATTTTAAGTGTAACCTTGAACCCTTTAGTGACAGGTTAAATTTTTTTTGAAAATAAAGTCAGCAATCTTTTTACTATAATGATATATATTTCAAAAAATTATATAAGTAATTTTTTCTAAAAAATAAACGTATACATGAATACAAAAGAGAGTTTAGACACATCTGGATAAGAAATTCAAATAAAAATAGAATAGTATTTTAAGTTGGTAAAAAAAGTATAAACTAAATTTTAACTTTTATGGAATATGTTCATGTTAAAAATACTGCCTTCAGAAATCTTTTAGAAAAAAATATTCAAGCAACCCCAGCAATTTGGTTTATGCGACAAGCAGGTCGTTATCATAAACACTATCAAAATTTACGAAGTAAACACGACTTTATATCTTTGTGTAAAAACCCTAAACTTGCAGCAGAGGTTGCATTAGGACCCATAGATGATTTTGGATTTGATGTAGCTATACTTTTTAGTGATATACTCTTTCCTTTAGATGGCTTGGGACTTGATTTAAGTTATGATCCTGCTCCGAAATTGAAAAGGGCCCTATCTATGGAAGATGTCCAAGTCAACGACTCTAAAATACGTTCTATAGTTGAAGGGCTTTCTTTTCAAGGAGAAGCTCTTGAAAGAACAAGAGAAAAATTACCTAAGAAAACAAGTCTTGTTGGATTTGTTGGAGGAATTTGGACTTTGTTTGTATATGCAATTCAAAAAGAAATATACGGCAAAGAAATCTTTTCTATATTAGAGATTGATAGTATCAACCAATTGTATCAAAATTTTTCCCGTCTTATGTTGCAAGTTCTTGAAGAGAATATTAAAATTCAATTACAACATGGGGCAGAAATAGTATATATTTTTGATACGGCGTCGGGAGGATTAGATACCGCCTCTTTTCAGAATTATATTTCCCCATCCCTAAGTATTCTTGCAAATAAATTTCCCTTTCGTTTAGCATATTTTACAAAAACAAAAAATAAAAATTTTTATAAACAAGATTGCTTTATTAAAGAGAAATGGTGTGGCTTTGTTTATGATAATGCGATTCCCTTAAAAAAAATACTCCTTGAAGATTCAAAAAGAGAATTTTTTTATCAAGGGAATTTAGATCCTAGTACTCTTACCCTAAACCCATCTGAATTTCAAAGAGAGCTAGAGATATATGTGTCAGATTTTATACAAATGACTCCAGAGGAAAGGCGAGGGTGGTTGTTTTCTTTGGGGCATGGGGTCACTCCTCAAGCCAAAGAAGCCAATGTACGTTACTGTGTTGAGTATGTAAGAAGTATTTTTAGATAACATAGTAATTAAATTTTTCTAAAAGGATTAGCTTATATATAATTTTTTTATTTAGAAATAGTTTTCTATCTTGCTTAGAAATCTTTTTATTGGGATAAAATAATTTTAAGAATATTAAAGAAGGGTCTAGTGTAGGGATAGGCCGACTAGTATTTTTTAAAAAAATTAGTATAAATTAAAAAAATCTTTGAAATAATTCTTATAAGTTTTGGAAACGCAATTTGGGTTTAGTATTTTAAGATTTGTTCCATATCCTGCGATAGAAAACGCCATAGCCATGCGATGATCTTGGTAGGTTTCAATAGAAGCAGTAGTGAGTTGTTTAGGAGGAATTATCTTTAAATCTGATTTTCCTTCAATGACGGTAGCCCCTAATTTTCCTAGTTCATTTTTCAATCCTCCGATTCGATTTGATTCTTTAATTCGTAAGTTTTCTATATCGGTAATGTGTGTTTCTCCATCTGCAAATAAGGCAAGTACAGCCATTGTCATTGCTGCATCGGGCATACTATTCATATTTATTTTTCCAAGGCTTGATAATTGAGTGTTTTTGGTGGGACCTGAAACTTTTATACTGTTTTCTTTTCGAGTAATCTTTGCCCCCATTTTTTCTAAAAGATTTACAAAATTCAAATCTCCTTGTGAACTATTCTTTCCTAATCCAAAAATTTCTATAGGCCCACAACCTGGCAAACTTCCTATTGCCAAGAAATAAGTGGCGGCAGTGGCATCTCCTTCTACATGAAAGCTTTTAGGAGATTGATAATTTTGTTTTGATTTGATAAAATATTCTTGATCATTTATTTTTTTTATATCAATACTAAATTGTGACAAAGTGTCAATAGTGAGGTCTATGTAAGGGAGGCTCACAGGTTTATCATTTAAAAAGAGAGAGGTATCATTTTTTGATAGTGGGCTAGCCATGAGAAGGGCAGAAACAAATTGGCTAGACAGGCCTGCATTTAAATGTACGGTACCACCTTTAAACCCCCTTCCTTTAATTTCTACAGGTGGGCATCCGTTTTCTGAACAACTAATTTCAATCTCTAGACTCTTCAAAGCCTTTACTAGATCAGAAATAGGCCTTTGGTTCATTTGTTCATTTCCAATGAGTTTAAAGTTACCATAACTTGCCGATAAAATTGCACAAAGTGGCCGAAAGGCGGTACCTGCATTTTCTAAATAAAGTTCTATAGGTTTTGGGTGTATGTTTTTATTATGAAAAATTCCTTCTGTTCCATCTATGCTACAATCAAATGAATTTGTTGATTGAGACTGCTGGCATTCAACTTTAACACCTAGCAAGGGCAAATTTTTTATTAAGACATCTATATCATCAGCGTTCGGTAAGTTTTGAATTTGAGTTTTAGCTTGGCTGAGAGCAGAACATAAAAGAACTCTGTTTGCAATAGACTTTGAACCCGGAAGTTGCACGTTACCATGCAAATTATGAAAATGAGGAATTTCAATGAAGTCGTGTTTGTTAGTCATTTTTATTATCTTTGCGTTTTAAAATTTTAATGCAAAAGTTGCCATAAAAATATGAGTGAAGAGGTAAGCCGGATTCTGTCCAAGTAAAATTTTTGTAAAACAATCTACTTAGATTTTACTTTGGGCTAGCATTTATCTTGCTACGTAAATTACTCTACGAGTCTTTGCTCCCTACCCGCAGCTCACTCGGGCCAAGTGCTGGGCTGCTTATTCGAGATTGCACCAGAAAGGGTTTACCCTGCCATCTAAGTTACCCTAGATGCGGTGGGCTCTTACCCCGCCATTTCACCCTTACCTTTACAGGCGGTATATTTTCTGTGGCACTTTCCGTCATCTCACGATGCCCGGTCGTTAACCGGTTTCTTGCCCTTAGGTGTCCGGACTTTCCTCGCTACCTAATTTTCATAGGCTCGCGCGCTAGCCTTCTTCACTCAGTACTTAGGGAATGAAGTTAAAGTATTTTCAGCAAGCAGTAATTATTAATATTTATTCAGGATTTAAAAATAGTTTTTATGAAAAACTTTATACTTTAGACTTATCTTTTTGAAGTTTACTTTTCTTCCAAATTGTAAAACTGATTGTGTCATCAAGTCCTTGAGTTGCTTTTTCTTTTGTTGAAGTATGTATGGATTTTTTGTTTGATTCTTCTTGAAAGGATAGGTTTGCCTCTAAGATTATTGTTTTATTGAAGCTAGTAGTTTTCTTCTCGGGTAGACTTTTTGTAATTTCAGATAGGGTTTCTTTTTCGATATAGGGTAAAAATATTTCTATATCTTTTTTATTTTGTTCATTTGAAAATTCAAAGTATAAATAGATTCTGTCGCTCACTTCAAACTTACTTTTTTTTCGCATTTCTTGAATGTTTCTTATTATATCTCTAGCCATTCCTTCTGCAATAAGAATGGGGGTGAGGGTGGTTTCAAGGGCTACAACAATGCCCTTTCCTTCAACTCCAGTCGTGCCTTTTTTAGAAACTCTTTCAATGAGTAAGTCTTCTTCTTCTATAAGTATACTTTCAGTATTTTTATTAATCTTATCTTCAAGAAGGATAGAAACTTTTTTTGAATTACGTAATTCTTTTAAAAGTTTGCTTCCCTTTACTTCTTGTAAATACTTTTGAAATAATGGAATTTTATTACCCAAAAGACGGCCTATACGAGGTAAATTTGGACGTATGCGATAATCTAAAATTTCATTTGAATCTTCGATAAAACTTAATTCTTTAACATTTAACTCGTCTAGTATGGCAGTTGTATTTTTTAGAACTATTTCTTTTAAAGATTTATTTTCAAGATAGATAAAAATTCTAGAAAGAGGTTGGCGTACTTTAATAGCAGATTGCATACGACTAGAGCGACCAAGAAAAACTAAATCTTTAATCAGCTCCCCTTCTTGTAAAACATCAGAATTATAAAAATTTTTTCGGTCTTCTTTTGGCCATCCCGACAAATGAACGCTTGTATGCCTTATGTCGTTATTGTCAAATTTAAGGGATTGAAGGGGTTGCGTCACAAGGCTTTGAAAGACTTCTTCAGAGGCAAAGGGGATGAATGGTGCAATGCAACGGGCAATAGTAACTAAACAGCGATATAAAGTATCATAGGCACTTCTTTTGTCATCATCAAGTTGTTCTTTCCAGAAGCGTCGACGATTTCTACGTATGTACCAATTTGAGAGAGCATCAAGAAAGTTTTCTAGTTGCTTTCCTGCTTTTAAGCAATCATATTCTTTAAGAGAGATTGTAACATTATGTATAACTTCTTGGAGTAAGGACAAAAGCCACTGATCCATGTCTGAACGTTTAGAGAAAGATGGGGCCTTATCTATAGGAGAATTTTCCCAATCCTTATTAATTGTTATTTTATCAATATTTGCATACAGTATAAAAAAATTCGTGCTACTGTATAACATGTTGATGGTGGAGTGAATATGAATTAGGGGGTCAGAAGTAGAGCCAGGTTGAGATAATTTACGAGATGCCCCTGGGGGTGCCCCTGTTAGAAAATGCCATCGTATAACATCAGCACCATGCGTTTGAAAAACACTTTGCGGGAGTATGATATTCCCCTTACTCTTAGACATTTTTTCGCCTTTTTCATCTAAAACATGCCCTAGACAGATAACATTCTTATAAGAAGATTTTTTTGAAATCATAGTGCTTACGCTAAGCAAAGTATAAAACCACCCCCTTGTCTGATCTATGGCTTCAGTAATAAAGTCAGCAGGAAAGAATTTTTCTGCATAGTTTTCTTCTCTTTCTTTAAGAGACCACTGTGCATATGGCATGGCACCAGAGTCAAACCAGCAATCAATTACTTCAGGCACCCTAAACATTCTTTTTTTAGTGGTTGTGTTGGTGAATTCTATTTTATCTATATGGGGTCTATGTAATTCTATTTTACTATAATCGTTTTGAGTGAGTTGTGAAAGCTCTTTACGAGAACTTATCATTTGAAAGGTACCTTCTCCGTCTGTCCATATAGGTAATGGAGTGCCCCAAAATCTTTCGCGACTTAATGCCCAATCCCTATTGTTTTCTAGCCAATTTCCAAATCGACCATTTTGAATATGTTCAGGATACCAATGTATCTTGTTATTATTTTTTATGAGTTCATCTTTAATTTTTGTAGTACGAATGTACCAGGCATTTTTTGCATAATAGATTAAAGGAACTCCTGTTCTGTAGCCAAAGGGATATTTATGCTTGTATTTTTCTGTTTTTAGCACAAGGCCTCTTTTTTTTAGGTCTTTGATTATAGAGTTTATCTGCTTCTTTAAAAAAGAGACCACTGTATTCCTTGCATTCAGGGAAAAATTTTCCATCTAATCCTACACAATGAATGACAGGTAAATTTTCTTTTTGCCCAAGAGTTAAATCATCCGCCCCATAAGCAGGTGCTATATGAACAACTCCACTACCGGTATTCATTTCTACAAAATCTCCCGCTAAGACTATAGAGATTTTTTTATTTTTATCCTCATCTTTTATTTTAGCAAATGTAAATAAAGGAGTGTAGTCCATCCCAATTAAATCTGCCCCCTTTACCACATTTATGATTTCAAAATCTTGAATTTTATCTTCAGAGAAAATAGTGCTGCATCAATTTTTTTGCACAGATAAGGTTTTCATTTTGAGTATAAAATATATTTTCAGAAGAACTTGTAAGAGCTTTAAGTACCACGTAATCTTCTTGGGCAGCTATGGCGAGGGCAACATTAGAAGGAAGAGTCCATGGAGTAGTTGTCCATATGATGATAGAAACATTCTCTTCTTCGGTTATTTTATCTCCACGAAGATTTTTAATAGAATTTTTTGTAAGCGGAAAGCGAACATACAAAGATAAATCTTCCACTTCTTTATATCCTTGATCCACCTCTGCATCCGACATTGTTGCCCCAAGTACAGGATCATAGGGAACAACTTTATATCCTTGATAGATTAATCCTTGGTCCCATATCTTTTTTAAAAGCCCCCAAACAACTTCGATATAATCGCTATCCATTGTAAAATAGGGATTCTCAAGATCTACATAAAAGGCCATACGTTCACTAAAGATATTCCAGTCGTTTATATAGCTTAAAACAGATTCCTTGCACAATTCGTTAAATCGAGCAATGCCGTATTTTTCCTCTATTTCTGCTTTGGATTTTATATCTAGCTTCTTTTCAACTTCACGTTCAACAGGTAGACCATGACAATCCCATCCCGCCTTACGAGGCACATAGTACCCCATTTGAGTGTAAAATCGTATATAGATGTCTTTAAATACTCGACTTAGTATATGATGAATACCAGGCTTACCATTAGCCGTTGGTGGCCCTTCATAAAAAATAAAGGGTGTCCCTTTTTGTGTCTGTTCGCAACTTTTTTGAAAGATTCTTTCTTCTTTCCAAAACTTTAAGATTGCTTCTTCTCGAGCGCAAACATTGAAATCGTTTTTAATTTCAGAAAATAATTTCATGAGATAAAATAGGAAGCCTTATGATTTAAGGGCTTCTACTTTATTTAATTTTTCCCAAGAAAAAGTTTTTCCATCGCGTCCAAAATGACCATAACTTGCGGTGTCAACGTAAGTCCTTTCTTTGGGGTTAAGTAAATCTAAGTTTTTAATAATACCCGATGGAGTGAAGTCAAAGTTTGCAAGAACTCGCTTTACAATTTCTTCTGTAGAAACTTTTTCTGTACCAAAAGAATCTATGTAAACAGAAACAGGTTCAGGATAACCAATAGCATATGCTAGTTGAACCTCACAACGTTCAGCTAAACCCGCAGCGACTATATTCTTCGCACAATGACGTGCTGCATATGCGGCACTTCTATCAACTTTACTTGGATCCTTTCCTGAAAATGCACCGCCACCATGCCTTCCCCAACCACCGTATGTATCTACGATAATTTTCCTACCTGTAAGACCTGCATCCCCATGAGGTCCACCAATAACAAAACGACCTGTGGGATTAATGAGATACCTTGTTTTTTTTATCAAATCGCTTGGTAAAACTTTTTTTATGATTTTTTCTATAACAAGCTCTTCAAGTTGTTTATGAGAAATTTCTTCTGTATGTTGAGTAGAAATGACAACCGTATTTATATTTTGTATTTTAGAATTTTGATATTCTATTGTAACCTGACTTTTTGAGTCAGGTCTTATTTGAGGTAGTTCACCTTTGTGGCGAAGCTCTGACATGTATTTTAAAAGTCGGTGAGACATGGCGATGGGTGCGGGCATGAATTCAGGAGTTTCATTTGTGGCGTAACCAAACATGAGGCCTTGGTCTCCCGCCCCCTGTGCCCCAAAAAGACTTTCTTCTTTTGTCACCCCTCGAGAAATGTCGGGAGACTGACTATGCAAGCGTATGATGACTTCTGCTGTTTGTGAATTAAACCCTATATTATCATGTACATATCCTATTTTTTTACAAACATCACGTGCGATTGCTTCAGCATCTACCTTTGTTTTTGAAGTAATTTCACCAGTAATACAAATGAAATCTGTACTCACCATGGTCTCACATGCTACACGACTTGTAGAATCTTCTTTTAAATGAGCATCTAAAATAGCGTCGGATATTTGATCACAAATTTTATCAGGATGTCCCTCTGATACGGATTCAGAAGTGAATAAAAAATTTTTCATATATTTAGGATGATTCATTTTTGGAGCCTAAAGTAAAGTCAAATAAAAACATTAATAGATAGATTTTATTTTAAATATTTAAATCTCAAAAAAATAAACAGCTATCGTATCTCAATCAAAATGAAATCATGAAAATAAAGAGAACTTATGTTTGTAAGTGACAAATATCCTTAAAGAAAATCTTTTATTTAGAAAGAATATAAGAGATTTGATGGGATTTTATTTTTACTATTGTACTTTTATTTAAATTTTTCTATTACTTTTTCGTTTTTCTATTTGTAAGTGTAAAAAAATCTATAATAAAAGGATGGGAAACCATAGTTGTAATATTGCAATTGTGTGTCACGCTTACCATTGCCTAAGAGTCTATCTACTTTTTGCAAGGAGGCATACAGAAATCTATAAATTAAATATTAACTGATAATTATGATTATTAAAATAGAAAAAAATTACACAAGCATGGCTTCATATTCTTTGAGAAAATTTAGGCTAATAGAGCCTCTTTATTTTATGCTTTTTATGTTTACGGATTGAAATTTATTTTTTCGCAAAACCATAAACTCTGCGCTAACTAGTTTTGCTTGCTTAATAGGTGCGATTCATATTCAAAGTACTTACATGTATACGCAATGGGATGCTAGGCCACGCGCTAGCGATACTGTTTTTAAAATCAATGCCTTTTTCGTTTTTAGTTTTATTGTAGAAGAGCTAGCATATTTACTCCAAATTTTTGGAGTACTAAAAGGTCGGCCTATAGATTTCCTCTATACTCTTAGCTTGCAATGGAATCAAAATTTTAATCCTATAACTATATTTACGCATCCACTTGTTCATTCAGACTTAGTTTTACCATGGGCACTTTTTACATTATTGTTTCAAATTATGATCTTCTATTTTTTTGGCTCGGAGCTTGAGAGAATTTGGGGTGCATATCCTTTTTTGAAATTCTTTCTTTTTGGTATTTTAGGAGGGGTGGTGTTGGGTTATCTTGTTTCTTATTTGCCTATGTGTAAAAATTATAGATACTATGGACTGGCGGGGGCTAGTTCTGCAATTCTAGTTGCCTATACAATGTTTTGGCCTAATAGAGAAATTTTATTTATGTTTTTTTTGCCATTAAAGATGAAATGGTTTACATTACTCATTTTCCTTCTCTTGCTTTTATCGGGAGGCTATGTAGCTTTGATACAATATTCAGGAGGTGCCATAGCCTCTGCTCTTTTTTTATATTATTACGCATCGGGTGGTTCTAGTAAAAAGTCTCTCTTCAAATTAGATATAGGTGGTAATGATGATTCTTTAAGAGGAGGCTTCATTCAAAAATGGAAGGAGTATAAACATAAAAAGAAAATGAAAGTAAAACAAGCAGAAATTAACAAACGTATAGAAATGAAAAATAAAGTAGATGCCCTTCTTGGAAAAATATCAAAAGAGGGTATTGAATCTTTAAGTAAAAAAGAAAAAGTTTTTTTGGATAAAGCGTCTAAAGAAATTTAAGAAGTAAAAAAATTTCCTCTTTTATCTCAGTTTTCTTTTTAGAATTTTTTATATGAGATTTTATCTTTTGGCAAGCTTTATGATGCATTTTATTGACAATCTAAAACCTTGTAAGCTTGCGTAAGAGGAAACTAATTTTAAAAGCAATATGGCTTAGAATTTGAATAGAGATACACTTTATCTGAAAGGGTTTACTTTTTGAAAATTTTTAAGTTTGCGGGAACTATCCTTACCTTCATCCCCTCTATGAGTTTACGTTTTTCAACTTCAATTCGACTTAATTCTACTTCGTAATAATGAAGTTTTTCTATTCCCTCTGTCAATTGATTAGCAGACAATTCTATTCTAGAATTTGTCCCAAAAGAAAGGATACGATCAATTTTAGCAACAATACCATCTTCTTTTTCAATTGAAACGAGTTCTAGCTCGTGTGGTCTAGCAAAGGCTAAAACTGATGTGCCTTGTGAAAAATTATTTACTTCTTTGTGTTCTAAGTTATGGGCACCTACTTGTATCTTCCCACTCTCAACACGGCCATGAAATAAATTTACATTTCCTAGAAATCCATAAACAAAAGGAGAGGCGGGGTGGTTGTAAACATCATCAGGACTTCCAACTTGTTCTACGTTTCCATGATTCATTAAAACGACTCTGTCTGAAACTTCCAAGGCTTCTTCTTGGTCATGAGTAACAAAGATAGATGTAATATGTAGTTCTTCATGCAATTTACGTAACCAGCGTCGCAATTCTTTTCGTACTTTTGCGTCAAGGGCACCAAAGGGCTCATCTAAAAGTAAAACTTTAGGTTTTACAGCAAGTGCCCTAGCTAGGGCAATACGTTGTCGTTGTCCTCCAGAAAGTTGATTAGGAAATCTATTGTGAAGCCAATCTAATTGAACTAAGTTAAGGAGGCTATGAACGGTATCTGCTATTTCTTCTTTTTTTAGACGAGACCCTCTCTTCTTTACCTGTAGCCCAAAGGCAACATTTTCAAAAACTGTCATGTGCTTAAAAAGAGCATAGTGTTGAAAAACAAAGCCCACCTTTCTATCCCTTACAGATGTGAGTGAGGTATCTATTCCATCTAAGATAATATTTCCACTATCAGCTGTTTCTAGACCTGCTATGATTCTTAATAAAGTAGTTTTCCCACATCCCGAGGGGCCAAGAAGGGAAACAAGTTCTCCTGACGGGAAATTGAGTGAAACATTATTTAAAGCTACAAAGCTTCCAAATTTTTTATTTATATTTTTAACTTCTATACTCATAATTAAATTTTAATAGCATGGGAAATTTTAATTTCTGCTTTATGCTTCCACTCAATATATGTTTTTGCACCCAAAGTAAGTAAAGCAAGTAATCCAAGAAGGGACGCTACCGCAAAGGCAGTTACGATATTATACTCGTTGTAGAGTATTTCTACTTGTAGGGGGATGGTGTTTGTTAGCCCCCTAATGTGACCCGAAACTACTGACACAGCTCCAAATTCACCCATGGCTCGAGCGTTACATAAGATTACCCCATAAACTAAACCCATTTGATATTAGGTAAAGTGACCTTGGTAAAAGTTTGCCAACCAGTAGCCCCTAGCACAATAGAGGCCTCTTCTTCTTCGCTTCCTTGAGCTTGCATGAGAGGTATGAGCTCTCTTGCAACAAAGGGAAATGTGACAAAGAGAGTTGCTAGAATAATTCCGGGAACAGCAAAAATAACTCTAAAATTATTTTCAATCAACCACTCCCCCATCCATCCTTGTACTCCGTAAACTAAAACGTAAATTAAACCTGTGATAACTGGTGGAACAGAGAAGGGTAAATCAATTAAAGAAATGAGTAGTTGCTTTCCTCGAAAATGAAACCTAGCTATAAGCCAAGCAGCAGCGATGCCAAAAATTAAATTTAAAGGAAGAGTCACTATAGCTACAATAAAAGTTAATCCGATAGCATTCAAGGTATCTTCTTGTCCTAAGGCTGATAGGTAATAATTCCAACCTTTACGTAGGGCTTCAGAAAAAATAGTCACTAGGGGAAAAATTAAAAATATTGTAAAAAAAGATAACGAAAGGAAGAGAATAAAGGCCCTTACTATTTTAGGATCTGCTGTTGCAGAGTTTGTTTCAAAACGAGTTTTTTTTACCATTAGTTTTCACCCCCTGTTCTTTTTATTGCCCATGTTTGAAGTCCATTGATACCTAAAAGTAGCAATAAAGAAATGATAAGCATTATACTTGCAATAGCTGTGGCTCCTGAATAATCATACTGTTCTAGTTTGGTGATAATGATAAGAGGTGTGATTTCAGAAACCATAGGAATATTTCCTGCAATAAAAATTACAGAACCATATTCCCCTACAGCTCGTGCAAAAGACAAGGTAAAGCCTGTCAGAATGGGTGGGGATAAAATAGGAAGGAGAACTTTGTAAAAAGTCTGCCATCGATTTGCACCCAAGCAGGCAGAAGCTTCTTCTATTTCTATTTCTATTTCTTCTAGAACAGGTTGAAGGGTTCGAACGACAAAGGGTAAGCCTATAAAAATAAGAGCTATTAGAATACCAAATGGAGTAAAGGCGATTTTAATTCCTAGGGGTTCTAATAGAGAGCCAATCCATCCATTTTTTGCATAGAGGCTAGCAAGGGCAATACCCGTAACTGCTGTGGGTAGGGCGAAGGGTAAATCAATAAGGGCATCAATTAAATCTTTGCCCCAAAATGTATAGCGAACAAGAGACCAAGCAAGTAGTAGACCAAATATTGAATTGATTAAACCGGCAAGTAAGGCCATACCAAAGCTCAATCGATATGAGGCGAGTACACGTGGAGCGGTAACAGTTTTCCAAAATTCAGGAAAACTTAAACTCATAGTTTTTATTATAAGGGCACAAAGAGGTATAAGAACAATAATAGATAGATAAAAAAGGGTGTATCCAAGTGAAAGCCCATACCCTGGGAAAACGTTTTTTCTTTTGTACATAGTTGTCAATCAGTCTTGAATTATGATAAATTGTATTGCTAAGGTTTTCATTTCATACTAAATTAGTATGAAATCTTATGGAATCAGAACGTTGGTAATTTATGCAAGCAAAATTAATTTTTTCATAAGAAAGTCTTTTGGAGCAATGCTGTGGCTTTTATTATGTCGTATAGCTTGCTTTGAAGTGAATGCAATAACTATTCTTTAAATTTTGAAAATGGCTAGCAAAATAAACTGTATATTCAATAACCACTAGGACACTCAAAGCAAGCAAATATCCACAAGATAAGTTTGTGATGAAAGTCTTAGGTTTTTTCAGACAAATAAAAAGTGCTAGGTGTACGGATAGGGGTAAATTATATTTTTTTTCCCACTCGTGCCATTCATTCCAAACCTTCTGGGGGTCTTCAGGTTGAGTTCTCCATCTTTTATGTAACCAATAATAGTCAGCGGGATGTAATCGTATCTTTTCTTCTAGAAGTTTCACCCATGTATACGTAAAAATTTTATTCCATTCCTTTGCGTTTGTTTTTTTTATTTTTGGACGTTGCATTTCTTGAAAATCAAAGACAAGTTGTTTCTTTTCATTGTGATAGGACCAAGCAAAATAAAGAGGTACTTCAGTATTACGTGCATAAAAAGCAGGCCCCTCAAAGGTTGCAGCAAGTCGTCCAAGAAAAGGATAAAAATTTGCATTTTTTCCTGCATCTTGATCAGCGGGTATACTTAGTAAGTTTCCTTCTTTGAGAACCTTGACACCAAGACGTGGATCTTGATCACTATAAAATTCAATAACATTTTGACATAGACGCATACTATTAATATATTTAGTTGCAAAATAGTTTCTTTGTCTTTTAGTTATGGCATAGACTTTCTTTTTATGAAGATGTGCTATGCTTGTAGCCATAACTTCTAAATGACCCATGTGACCTGTTATAATGATTGCTCCTCCTTTGAAGGCCTTAAGATGTGCAGCATCACTAGGCAAGCGTATTAACCATTTTTTTAAGAAAGGATCATTGATTTTTTTAAAGAACATATATTCGGATAAGAGAATACCTGTCTTTTTTAGATATGAGAGCATGGTATCATTATACCATGTTTTAGACTTTTCAGGAAAGGCAAAAGACAGATTTTCTAAAATTCTATCTCTAGAGCTTTTAATGCGAAAACCTATAAAAACCATAGATTTTGAAAGCACACTTGACAGAAGGTCAAAAGAGAAAATAGAAAATAAAAAAAGAATATTACGTAAAACAATAAATTCCACTATCCATTTGATATAATAATAACGCGGGGTATTAGATTCGTCATACCAAAAGGAAATTTTTTTTTTAGTTTTTTTCATATGTTTTATATTGTATTCAATGTTAAGACCAGTGAGTGAGGATAGGATTTATTTTTTCAGGATGGATATTTAGTTTTTCAGTTGCTGTTTTGAATTCTTTTGAAGAGATAATGTGTTTTTGTGCGAGCAAGGAAAGGGAAGCAATGGCAATATGTGCAGCATCCACTTCAAAGTGTTTTCTTAGATCACTGCGAGCCTCGCTTCTTCCAAAGCCATCAGTTCCTAAGGCTATAAATGGAAAAGGAATCGCTTTGGCTATAGAGAGGGGCAGGGAGCGAGTATAATCTGACACTGCCACTATAAAAGTTTCTTTATTGTTTTTGCCAGTTTTATTTTCAAGCAGGGCACTTGTAACAAAGGGTATGCTTTCGGTGTTCCCATTCATGACGTTATTTCTATCACAATTGATGAGGTCTTGGTATAAGGATTTGTACGAAGTCACATTCCATATTTCTACTTGAATGTTGTATTCATTAGATAAATTTTCTGCCGCCTTTAATGTTTCATAAAAAAGAGCCCCACTTGTTAGTAATTTTAAGTTAGCTATGGCATTTTGGCCATTTTTTACTTCTAGAGTTTGAAATTTATATAAACCTTTTAAGATTTGAGACCTTAATTCAAGAGATGGCCTTAGGGGTTCGATAGGGTTTTTTGAATTTTGAGCTATAGTGGGGACGGGTAGCATTTTGTAGTTTTGATTTCCTACAGTGATATAATAAATGCAATTTTTTTGTTTTACATACATTTCATTTAAACCTTCTTCAATGATGACAGCTAGTTCAAAGGCAAAGGTGGGATCGTAAGCTCGCACATGAGGATAAGGGAAGGCAAGGTGGTGAGAATGGCCATCTTGATGTTGTAGACCTTCGCCCGCTAGGGTTGTTCGCCCTGCTGTTCCGCCAATAAAAAAGCCCCTGCAACCCATATCTCCTGCTGCCCAAATTAAATCTCCTATGCGTTGAAAGCCAAACATTGAATAGCAAATAAAAAAAGGTATCATATTGATGTTATGATTTGCATAGGATGTTCCTGCTGCAATGAAAGAAGAAAAGCCTCCTGCTTCAGTGATACCTTCTTCTAAAATTTGCCCATCTCTGACCTCCCTATAGTAGAGCAAGGAATCTTTGTCCACGGGCTCATACTTTTGCCCTACGTGAGAATAAATTCCTACTTGTCTAAATAAAGCTTCCATACCAAAGGTTCTTGCTTCATCGGGAATAATGGGAACTATATGTTTTCCCAGATCTTTATCTTTTAGGAGCTTAGTTAAAATACGAACTATAGCCATTGTTGTAGACAATTCATGTTCAGCAGAGCCTTGGAAAAATTCATCAAAGAAGGTGCTGTCGGGAGCTTGTAAGGCAGGCGCCTTGCTTCGACGTTCAGGAACAGCCCCCCCAAGTTCCTCACGTCTTTTTTTAAGATAGAGTATTTCTTCAGAGTCGGCTTTGGGTTTGTAAAAGGGAACTTGGGAAAGCTCTTCATCTGAAATAGGGATAGAAAAACGAGAGCGAAAGCGAGTGAGATCTTTTTCGTTTAGCTTTTTTTGCTGATGGGTTATGTTTTTTCCCTCCCCCGCATCCCCTAGTCCGTAGCCCTTTATGGTTTTTGCAAGTATGACAGAAGGGGCATTTTTACAATCTATGGCATTTTTATAAGCTGCATAAACTTTTTCAGGATCGTGCCCCCCTCGATTAAATTTTTTAATATCTTCATCTGAGTAATGATCTATTAAGCTAGCTAGTTGTTTACTCTTTCCAAAAAAATGTTCTCGTATGTATGCCCCAGTAGAGGCACTCAAGGTTTGATATTCCCCATCCACCACTTCTTCCATACGTTCCAATAAAATACCACTAGTGTCTTTTGCAAGAAGGGGATCCCATGCCCCACCCCATATAACTTTCAAAACATTCCACCCCGCCCCTCTGAAATTTGCTTCAAGTTCTTGGATGATTTTGTAATTTCCTCGAACAGGTCCATCAAGTCTTTGCAAATTGCAGTTGATAACAAAAATAAGATTATCTAATTTTTCTCTAGCGGCCAAAGAAATGGCGCCTAGGGTTTCAGGCTCATCACTTTCCCCATCTCCAATAAAGCACCAAACTTTTGCATCACTTGATTTGATTATACCCCTATCTTCAAGATAACGATTAAAACGAGCTTGATAAATAGCCATGATGGGACCTAAACCCATTGAGACGGTAGGAAATTCCCAAAAGTTTGGCATGCAGTAAGGGTGGGGATAAGAAGATAAGCCTTTTGTCGGTTGCAACTCTCTCCTAAAATTAATTAAATTTTCTTCAGACAAGCGACCTTCTAAAAAAGCTCGGGCATAAATTCCGGGGGCAGTGTGTCCTTGAAAATAAATGAAATCTCCTCCACAAGAATGGTCTTTGCCTCTAAAAAAATGATTAAAACCTGTTTCTAGGAGGGTTGCACAAGAAGCGTATGTGGAAATATGTCCCCCTATACCATCTTCATTTCGATTGGCACGAACGACCATAGCCAAGGCATTCCAGCGAATTAGACTGCGTATTCTTTTTTCTACTTCTAAGTTTCCGGGATAAATAACTTGTTTATGCCTGGGTATGCTGTTTAGATAGGGGGTGTTGGCAGAATAAGGTAACTGTATCCCAAATTCTGCTGCAAAATTTTGTAGGGAACGGAGTAGACGCTTTACTCTTTCAGTCGAGCCTGTTTTTATTACATAGTCTAGAGAGGCGAGCCATTCATCGGTTTCAATTCTAAGTATATCTTCAGGTATGTTTTCAGATTGATTTTCAATTGAATTTTTATGCGAATTATCCATGAAACTAATTTCATAAATAGTTTACATATATCAAAAAGTTTGTAAAGCTAAAAAAATAGGAGACTTGCTTATATTAGAGCCATCTTGACGCATACAAGATGGCGTTTAGAAAGTTCCCCTATAACCCCCCTTGCCTTCGTAAGAGGAAGCGATGGAGTACGCAGATATTTTTTTGAATAATAATTGGCTTTTGAGCTTTTAAAAAAATTGTGATAGTGGGGTTTTTTTATCTGAATGTGGCTCACTTCCCGCCGTGGCGAGGAGGAAGCCTTTGTACTAGTAAGAATTTCTTTATTTAAACTAGGGCTCATTCCCGCAGTAGCGGCGAGGAGAAAGCCTTTGTACTAGTAAGAGTTTCTTTATCTAAATGAGGCTAGTACGATTATAGCAGAAATGAGACACTTGTCTTGAGCAAAGCGAAAGGTAATACTAGTAAAAAACCGAATATAATAGATTATAGCCATATATTATGTCTTATTACGGGGAATTACAGCGAAACAAGGACAAGCATTTCCAAGCTTATCTAAAGCGATGGAGTACGCAGATATTTTTTACTAATAGAAAAGCTTTTTAGTTTTTAAAAAATTTCAATATTACAATTTTCTTTATTTAGGTAGACTTTTTCCTAAATTAGATAAGCCTCGGGCGGGGTAAAGACCTAGCTCGGGACTTTTGTTTTTCTTGCTACTTTTTGGACTGTGTTCAGATAGCTAGGCAATGAAACAAAGCTGAAATAAAGTGCAAGGGCAAGAGGGGGACTTTTGTATTAGTAAAAAATATCTGCGTACTCCATCGCTCCATGGATGGAGCGAAACATCCCGACATGCCCAAAACATGGATGTTTTGGCCATGTCGGCAATTAGGGGGTTATAGGGGGACTTTGTTGCCAAAGTCCCCCTATAAACACGAGGAGAAAGCCTTTGTACTAGTAAGAGTTTCTTTATCTAAATGAGGCTAGTACGATTATAGCAGAAATGAGACACTTGTCTTGAGCAAAGCGAAAGGTAATACTAGTAAAAAACCGAATATAATAGATTATAGTCTTATATATGTCTCATTACGGGTGTGAGGACAAGTGTCGCATTGTGGGTGATTGCAATCAAAGGCAAGGCGATGGAGTACGCAAATATTTTTTACTAATAAAAAAGCTTTTTAGTTTTTAAAAAATTTCAATATTACAATTTTTTTTATTTAAACGATGCTCTTTCCTAACAAAGTTGGATATGTCTGCGGTTTTTACATCTAATAAAGTATTGTATTTGACAAAAAAAACTTTTACTAAATAAATTATAGTATGTCAATTATAACTATAGAAAAAGAAGAATTAATTACATTAATTGAAGAACATGTTAGAAAGACCTGGGAAAGAGAACAATCAAAAAGCCAAAAATCATTTTTTAAACCTGAACAATATACTCAACTTGATATAAATTTAATTGAACGTATGGCTAAAGTTGAAAAGGGTATTGAGAATATACTAGAGCAGATTAAATTAATTATAGAATTGAATAACAAACGTTTTGAGGCTGTAGACAAACGTTTTGAGGATATGAACAAACGTTTTGAGGATATGAGGTATTATACAGAAAAACGTTTTGATGCAGTAGATAAAAAAATTAATTTAGGCTACTGGTTAGTCGGGATTGGTTATACCTCACTTGGAATGTTAATAACTTATTTTAGCGTTTTCTATAAATAATATTCCCCCTAATTGTTGACATGGTCAAATATTTTAGGGAGGGTTTTAGAGAAAAGTCTCCCTAAAACCCTCCTCGCCCTCGTAAGAGGGTAACTGCCCTCATGGCTGAAACATCCATATTTCAGACATTCGGGAGTTTTTCGCTCCCTCCCGCTTGAAAATGATACCCTTAGCAGGACAAGCATTTTCAAGCTTATCTAAAGCGATGGAGTACGCAGATATTTTTTACTAATAGAAAAGCTTTTTAGTTTTTAAAAAATTTCAATATTACAATTTTCTTTATTTAGGTAGACTTTTTCCTAAATTAGATAAGCCTCGGGCGGGGTAAAGACCTAGCTCGGGACTTTTGTTTTTCTTGCTACTTTTTGGACTGTGTTCAGATAGCTAGGCAATGAAACAAAGCTGAAATAAAGTGCAAGGGCAAGAGGGGGACTTTTGTATTAGTAAAAAATATTTGTGTACTCCATCGCTCCATGGATGGAGCGAAACATCCCGACATGCCCAAAACATGGCTGTTTTGGCCATGTCGGCAATTAGGGGTTTATAGGGGGACTTTGTTGCCAAAGTCCCCCTATAAACACGAGGAGAAAGCCTTTGTGCTAGTAAGGATTTCTTTATCTAAAGTGGGCTCTGTTCTCGCCCCCCCGGACGAGGAGAAAGCCCTCCTAAAAACACCGCCTTTATTTTATTATAGAATGGTCTCCTATAAAAGGGTGACAAACTTCCTGCCCTGCACATTCTTAAACTATGACGAAAAAAGTAGCCCTTGTAAGTGGTGGTGCCGTGAGGCTTGGAAGTTTGATAGCTAAGCATTTAGCTAAGTTAGGTTGGGATATAGCCTTGCATTACAATGCGTCTCTAAAAGAGGCCCTAGAGGTTAAGAAAGAGATACAAGGCTTAGGTCAAAGATGTGAATTATTCGAGTTTGATTTTTCGCGAGTTAGGCAAGAAGGCGAGTATATGGATTTATGTAATAAGGTTCTAGATACATTTTCAGGCTTAGATTTACTTGTAAACAACGCTTCCATTTATACGGCATCCACAATAGAAGCTACCACAGGTCAAATTTTTGATGAACTTTTTAACACAAATATGAAGGCTCCCTTTTTTTTGAGCAGGGCTTTTTATATAATCGCCAAAGAGAGAGAACTAGAGCATGGAAACATCATTAATATTTTAGATACGAAAATCATGAGCCAAACCTTTGAATACAGCGTTTATCTTCTTACTAAAAAATGCCTTGCAGAGTTTACAAAGATGGCAGCGGTAGAATTTGGGCCCCTTCTTAGAATAAATGCTATCGCACCTAGTATGATCGTGCCCATAAAGCCAAGGGAGGAAACAAAGGGTTATATAGATTGGCTGATTCGCAAAAACATTCTTAAAAAGAGAGGTAGCGAAAAAAACTTCCTTTATGGCCTTGATTACTTACTTTCTAATGACTTTGTAACAGGGCAGATTTTATATATTGATGGGGGTGAGAGTATCAATACAATAGCAGGAAACTTTCAAGATTTTCAAAAAATGCAAGGTAGTTTATAACTTTGACTGAAAACGTATACTGACTGAATTTCCATGCTCGCTTTCAAAACCTTCGTATTCACACATGTCTAAAATCATAGATTTTGCGCGATGTAGGCTTGATTTACTTGGGTGTTGATATGTAATCTTTTTAAGAAAGGTATCTACCCCTAGGCCACTATAACTTTTAGCGCTTCCGCCACTAGGTAAGATATGATTTGTGCCACTATAATAGTCTCCTAGAGCAACAGGAGCAAAATGCCCTAAAAAAACGCTTCCTGCATTTTTTATTTTTTTTAGATTTTTTTCGGGATTCATTACGCACAGTTCGAGATGTTCGGGGGCGTACTCATTTGCAAATTCATAAAGAGATTCCCAATCATTAAAAATGACAGCAAAGGAATTTTTTACCATACTTTCTGTTTTGTATTCCTCACGTAGGGGTCGTTCCTGTATTCCTATTTCGACTAGCTTAGCGACTGTTTGTGCAAATTCCCTAGAACAGGTAAGCAAAACAGAAACACTATCGCTCCCATGTTCTGCTTGGGATAAAAGGTCAGCAGCAACAAAATGTGGGTTTGCACTTTCATCAGCAATGACCATAACTTCAGATGGCCCAGCGGGCAGGTCTATCTTCACTCGCGATTGTGAGGCTAGTAAAAGTTTTGCTATGTTTACGTATGAGTTTCCAGGGCCCACGATTAAATCTACGGCTTTGCTTAATGTTCCAAAGGCAGCGGCTGCAATCCCATGTGCCCCCCCTACTTTTAAAATTTGGCTCACCCCTGTGAGTTCTGCGCAAAAGGAAACAGCTAAAGGGATAGAACCATTTTTATTAGGTGGAGTGATTAAAATAATTTCTGGTACGCCTGCAACTTGTGCTACTGTGGCACCCATTAAAACTGAAGAGGGATAGCTTGCCGTGCCCCCGGGTACATATACACCTACCCTTTCAATGGGAGAATAATAGAAACCTAACTTTGTCCCTTTAATTTTAAATGAGTCGAGGACGTAAATTTTCTCGTTGCACTACGTGAAATTTTTTTATATTTAAGTATGCTTGCTTAAAGGCCTTTTTCAATCGGGGCTCTAATTTTTTTGCCTCTGAGGCGATTTCTTCTTTAGAGACGATAAAATTCTTTAACTCTACTTGGTCGTACTTTAAGCTAAAGGCTTCGAGGGCGGCAACCCCATCTTTTTGAACTCGAGTTAAAATTTCTGAAGTTGTTTTGTATAGTTCTGTATCAAAGGTTGATTTCCGATGAAATAATAGTTTCTTTTCTTTTTCTCCTAAACTTTGATTTTCTAATATTATAAACATAGCATTGAATCTCTATAAAATAATGGAGTGATGAGAGCTTGATGTTTTAGTAAATAAAAATTGTAAAACTGGGCGATGACAGGCTCGAACTGCCGACATCCTGCTTGTAAGGCAGGCGCTCTACCAACTGAGCTAATCGCCCTTCAATCACTTTAAAGCATAAAATCTAAAAGTGACACAGCCACCCAACAGTAGTAAAGGACGTTTATTGGCAAGTAAATAATCTTTAAGCTGCCTTTAAGATTTTAGCACAGAAAAGTTGCTATCTTTAGGTCAGATTCTTAATAAAAGAAGGCAGTAGCTGTTTACAAACATAAGAAAAAATCTAATGTGATAAAATATTTTTCATGGTAAAGCCTTTATGGAGCTAGGGTTTTAAGTTTTGAATTAGAGACCATTATAGCTTTATTGATTTTTAATAAAAAATGATAGCCAAAAAAAAAGCCGATAATAGATTGGGTTGTACTACTATGGAATACTTGTTTTAGTGTCGCATAGTGGTGCAAAAGGTAGTCTTTTCTTGAGTATTTATAAATTATATTTGCTGAAAATGTAGTTTAACTGGATTTTTTGTAATATTAGATTTGGGAATGTTCAAGCTAAGATCACTTAATAAAAATAAATGGAGATAAATATGATAAAAGAAAATATAGATTCTCATAAATATTTTATGGGTTTATCTAAAAATTTGATAGTTATGCTATCAATTATGTTTTTGACCTTGAGTATGACAGTAGGCTGTAGCTCAAAGGATCCTGAAAAGGTTGTGGACCCAATCCCAGAAGGTATTTTTTGTTCTGATGGGAATGGAGCAAGAAATGCGTGTACTTCATGCGATCCTGGATTTCAAATCTCGACAGCAGGTACAATAAGGACTTGTGCTCCAATAGCAGGGGCGACCTGTGCTAATGGAACAGGTGCTACAGCAGATGCTTGTACAAGTTGTAATGCGGGATATCAGTTGCGCGAAGGAAGATGTAGACAGCCAGTGACTATTTCCTGGTTCTCAACTCGTGCAGGTACCAGTACTACTGTTATTTCACAATCTCTTTACGCATTTGCGGGAGACATTATTTTCGTCCCTCCTGGTTCAGTGGTTGAAAATCAAGCATTGTTGAGAAGGAGTGTTAGTAGAGACGTAGCTGGGACTGCTACTTCATTTAGTCAAGTTTTTGCAGGCTGGTCTACTGTTGCTTCTGATGTTGCTGCTGTTGCTGGTACTTATTTGATTCCTCTATCAGTAACAGATAGTACTCCATCAGATACAGCAAGCTTAAGGTTGCCTGTTGTAGTATCAGCTAATCCTCAATTTTATGTTAATTTCCATATTGCTTGGGGAGAAAATTTTACGCTTACCTATGACTTGAATGGTGGTCGAGGATTGGCTCCGAACATCACTACTGGTGATGCGGGTGGTTTGGTAACCCTTCGTTCTCCTACACTTACAGGAACCAACAACCTTAACACTCCAGTAAATGCTGTTGCGGGTGCTGCGGGTTTTGCAGGTTGGGGTGTCAATGCAGATGGTACAGGGACTTTATATCCTGTAGCTAATCGTGTAGGTTTCCCTAGCAATACAACCCTCTTTGCTGTTTGGAACTATCCTGTAACCCTTCTTTGTGCTACTAATGAAGCGGCTCGTACGCGTGATGGGATTACCTCTCCAGTGTTGGGTACGCCAGCATTACCTACTAACCTTGTTGTAAGGGTAGGTCAAGCTGCGACTGTGCCAGCTTCAGCTAATGCAAGTTGTGTTCGTCCAGGTTCTGACCTAGTAGGTTGGGGTATCCCTGATGTTGGCACTGGAACTGCAACTGTTGTTGGCACTGTAAAAAACAATACAGATGCACGTCTTACTCTTGTTCCTGTTTGGGCACAACAGCGTTCTGCAGATGCTGATGGCAATGGCTTGATAGAGATTTTTAATGCTGAAGATTTGAATAACGTAAGACACAGTTTAACTGGAGCTAGTTGGGTAACAGTTGCTGGTTCGACAGGTTCCAATTATGGTTGTCCTGCTACTGGTTGTCATGGTTATGAATTAGCTGCAAATATAAATCTTCTAACTACAAGATGGGGTAGTACTCCTGCTGCTGGGGTTACTCCAGTTGTCGGAGGATGGGAGCCTATAACAGGCTTTGCTTCTACTTTCATAGGTACAGGCTTTACTATATCAAACCTTTTCATAAATAGAACTGACAATTTAGGTCTTTTTGGCACTACTTTGGCTAACTCTTCTATAAATGGAGTACACTTGGAAACAGTAGCTATCAGAGGAGCTAATAATATTGGAGCCGTAGTTGGTAATCAAATAGGTGGCTCTATTATCAATAGCTATGCCATTCGTTTAGATATTGGCGGTACTGGTGCTATTGGAGGCTTTGTTGGATTGAGCTCTGCTAGTATTTCAAATAGTTATACTGGTCCTGGTTCAATTTCAGCAACGGGCAATCAAGTTGGAGGCTTCGTTGGTTCTCTAACAACTGCAAATGGTGCTATCAGAAATAGCTTTTCTTGGACATCTGTTTCAGGGGAAAACCATGTTGGTGGATTTGCAGGTCAAACGGCTGCAAATACTCACATAGTTGCTGCTTATTCTGTTGGTCGTGTTAATAGCACTGTTGCAGCATCGACTGGCGTTGGTAAGTTTTTTGGAACTAATGCTGGTACTCTTGCAGGTTGTTATAGTTCTAGTGGGATCACCGTTGTTGTTGGTAGTCCAGCAACCCAAACTGGCGTTACTGACTTGACGGGAGCTCTTCTAAATACTTCAGGAGCAACTGGACCCGCGAATCTAGGTACTGCTTGCTTTACAATTGGTAATGCTGCTGATCTGACTCCTAGAGTTCATAGTATTGCTGGTGGTGTTTGTAGCTCTACTGTTCTAGCTGGACCTAACGGCAGGGAGTAGATAAGCCTTTTGAGTATTGAAAGCAATTTTTAGAAATTAGCTTTTTGAGATTAAGCCCCGAGTTAGAGAAATCTAGCTCGGGGCTTTTTGTTTTATAAGGTTCGGATAAATTAAAAATTCTTCTATCTCTCTTTTTTTGTTTTTTATTTCTATTGGTAATTCAAAAAGAGTATTTAATCACCTTGCCTCTGTTATAGGGGTAAAAGTATCTTTGGCTACAAAATATCCTTAGCCGCGCCCTGTCTTGCCTGCCACCCCGCCTCTGTTAAGGGGTAGATAAAAAATATTCTTAGCCGCCTTGTACCCGTTAGGAGAAAGAAATGTGCCATAGTGTTTCTTTTGTTTGCGAGAGTCTTTAGCCGTGCCTTGTCCCTGTTAGGGGAAAGAAGTGTGCCGTAGAGGCTTGATAGTGTAATCAAACCCTTTAGCGGCCCCTTGTTCTTGTTAGGGGAAAGAGTGTGCCAAACTAGTCTCGTCCCTCGCACTCCGCGCGTCTCGTGCGGATTTTGCGGGCGGGATAGATCTTTTTTGTAGTAATCAATTTTTTTTATCTAAATGTGGCTCACTTCCTCGCCCGCCTTATTCCTGTTAGTGGAAAGAAGTGTGCTGTAGAGGTTTGATAGTGTAATCAAAGCATTTAGCCGCCTTGTTTCTGTTAGCGGGAAAAATTGTGCTGTAGAGGTTTGATTTGTATATATCTAAAATAAAGCTTAAACAAGTTTCTCTCATAAAAAATTGGGGTGCGCATCCGAGAATGTTAGCGAAGCTAACATCGAGGACGCCCCGCTAGGCCCTTTGCAGGGCAAGCGGGGCAAGCAGGGGCTTAAAGCACAATCAAATTTGCCCCTACCCACTCGCCTTTGGCGGGTGGGTAAAAAGATTCACAAAAATTATTTAAGTCTATTTGTGATTTTCATTGAGATGGGATTTTTTGGAAGAAGGGTTATTTTAGGATTGATGTCAATTTGTATATCTTTAGGTTCAAGATTAAAATCAAAATTTTGTAGTATCATCGCTATCACCACTGTTGCTTCCATCTGGGCAAAGGCCTCACCTATACACATTCTGGCACCCATTCCAAATGGATAGTAAGCCCCACGAGGCAAGTTTTTTTCAAAATCTTCAGTCCAGCGTTCAGGTATAAATGTATTTGGATCTTCAAAATATCGAGAATCTCGTTGAGATAAATAAGGTGAGCAAGAAATACTGTAACCTTTTTTAACTGTATATTCCTTAAAGTTAAAATCTTTAATAGCCTTTCTTTGCAAAAACCATGCAGGAGGGTACAGGCGTAAAACTTCTTTGAATATTTTTTTTATATAAATCAATTTGGGTATATCTTCTAAGCTTAGTGCCCTAGCCCCAAGCACCATCTCCACCTCTTTCTTTGCTTTTTCATGAACCTCAGGATACTTTGCTAAAAGGTACCATGTCCATGATAGGGCATTAGCTGTTGTGTCGTGACCTGCCAAATAAAAGGTCATTGCTTGATCATAGATTTGTTGTCGGGCAGATTTTTTTTCTTTTTTAGACTTTGCCTCTGAATGTATGTGTATAAGCATTGTAATTAAATCATTGCTTATATTGGTAGAATCTTTTTCATAAATATCTAATTTCTCATCTATCAAATTATTTATAAGCTTTTTTATTTTTCTTCTTTGATAATAAAATCCTAGTGTACTGGGTAATGGCAAAAGGCTTCTTATTTTTCCTGTTATTTGTAATGAAACCTTCACTATAAAATTATTAATAACAGAATCCATGTTATTAAATGAATGGTATGTTTCATCATACTCATAATCAAAAAGAGATTTTGTAACAATTCTTAAAGTTATATTTTTCATTTCTCTGTGCATATTTAAGAAGTTTTCTCCTTCCTTATTTTGCCATCGTGAAAGATAATTTTTTGTTTCATTCATCATAATTGAAAAATATGACTCAATGCGTTTACGATGAAATTCAGGTTGTATTGTTTTTCTTTGGATATGATGTTCTTTTCCATTACTCGTTAATAGGCCATTTCCAACGATAAGTTTAAGAAATCTAGAGCTATCACCTTGGTTTAAGTTTAAATGTTGGTTTATGAGTAATTCAACAATATAATCAGGGTGTCTAATAAAGTAAGCCTTTTTAAAAGGTACTTCTACAACCGTAATAATATCCCCATGTTTTTCTAGCTCTTTTTCAAGAAAGGCAAGGCCATAGCTTGTTTCCGTTATTATTTTTTTTAACAACCTTAAAGTGTTAAAAATATGAGTAACGGAACTTGGAGGGTACTTTGCTTTTGCTTGAATAAAATTAGATAACATGTAAAATGTTTGATTTTTTCTGTTATAACGTCAACATCATTTCAATGAATAAAGACATAAAGACATAAAGACGTATTCATTTTTCAAAAAGTTAAATAGTTTTTCTGTCGGGTGTTTTGGATAAAAAATGTTTCTAAATTATGTTTTAGTTGAAAATGATTTGAAATTTTTTTGTATTTCTTGTATGTATCCAATATAAAAGAGATTATAAGAGCTAGCTGAAATAATACTGGTTGAATGAAGTAGTATTACAATATTGGTTTAGCATCCCAAGAATAGATGAATTTTTTAAAAAAAAATAAGTTAGCCAGTTTGTTTCAAATTTTAAGTATAAGTATAGGGTTTACAACCATACTTTTTTCTTTTTCATATTGTAAAGAATCTGAAAGTAAGACCCTTTCTCGTCTAAGAACTTTTGTTGCTAAGCCTAATATTCTCCCCGCTGAAATAAAAAAAGTTAAAGAGGAAATAACAACCTTACTATTAAAAAAAAATCTTCAAGTTTCAAAGAGCTTAAATAAAGGTAAGAATAAATATTTAATAGATTTTAGCATAGATGGAACAGCCATGGCTTGGATTCATGACTCGAAATTAACTGTTTATCAAAAAGATAAAAAAACTCAAATTAACGTAAATTCAAAACAAAAAATTGTAAACTTAGCTCTTTCAAGTCACGCAGATTTTATTTTGATACTCACTGTCTCGGGAAAACTTTGTGGAATAAAACTTATATCTGTAAAAGAGAAAAAAATTGTAAATGCAAAACTTCCTGAAATTAATTGCAATGAAAAACCTACTATTGATAATGAAGGAGATAACTTTTATTACTTTGAAGACGGTAATCTTAATCGATTAAGTTTGAGTGAAAATGTAGAAGCACAAATAGATAGTAAAAATTTGAAAACAAATCTTGTGCCTATTTCCCTTGAAAACAAAATCAAGGCAAAAAATTTGATAAATGCAAAATTATTTAATCTTAAATATAAAAATAAAGATTTGAAAAGAACCATTTATCTTCTTCATTCAGAACTTGCATTAATTCTCATAGGTTATGCAGGGCATTATGATATGTTTAGTTATGATTTAGCTAAACAAAAATTAACAAAACATAAAATCCCATTGTCTAGCTCTGAATTATTTCTTTCACCCAAATTTGAATTGAACTCTAAAAATAATTCTAATGAGGGTAGTACATTCTCAACTTCCCTAGTTAAGACTCTATCAAATACAAATCATGCAAAAGAAGAAAAAAGAAAGATAGAGCAAGAAAAATTAAATTTAGAAAATATGGATGCCTTTGTTTACACAGGAACTGCAGGAAAATATGAGTTGCGACCCATGTTTTTTAATGAAGAGATAAAAATGGGCAGCAGGGATAAAATCTGAAGTGTTTAATGGAATTGTATATTTAAGAAAAGAGGGGGAGGTGCTTGCTCTTAAAAAACAAAAATTATTTTTTTGGAATCCAAATAATTTTAAGCAACAAGAAATCCCTCTTTTTGCCACAAATCTTTATTCTTTCAAGGAGGGGTTAATTTATATTGATCTTTTAGGAAACATGTATCTTAGAAAAGAAAGTTTTACAGAATATGAATTAGGTCTTATAGATTTGTACAATGATATTTTGGAATAACGAAGCTAAAATGAACAATTTAGAAATATCAATTATTTTACCCTGCTATAATGAAGCTGAAAATATACCCATTCTCATTCAAAAATTATCAACCAATTTATCGAAGATACCCCATGAAATCATACTCGTAGATGATAATAGTCCTGATAAAACTTGGCAAGTAGCTCAAAATCTTTCCAAAACATACAATAACTTGCACGTTATCCGCAGAATGAATGAACGAGGTTTGGGTAGTGCAGTTACCTCTGGAATGTCTGTAGCTAAAGGAAATTATTTATTAGTAATGGATGCCGATTTGCAACATGATGAAGAAATTATTCCTAACTTATATAAGGCCTTAAAGAATGACGGATATGATGTGGCCATAGGTTCGAGGTTAGTAGGTGGTGCTGATGGGTATGGAGATTTTTCTTTTTTTAGAAAATTCATGAGTAAATTTGCTACTTTTATTACACAGATTTTAATACGTATTCCCGTAAAGGATCCAATGAGTGGTTATTTTATGATCACAAGAAAATTTTATGAAATTAAAGTAGAAAAGATTAATCCACTCGGATTTAAAATCTTACTAGAATTTTTGGGCCGTAGTCCCGAAGCAAAAATAATTGAATTACCGTATACTTTCAAAAATCGCATTCATGGTGAAACTAAATTAAGTGCTGGAGTTATTAGGCATTTTTTTATAGCTTTATGGAACTTACGTTTTGGTCATATCGTTTCTGCCACTTTTGTCCTATATGCCTTTGTAGGCTTTATAGGGATGATTATAAATCAAATAGGGTTTGCTGTAGGGGAATATTTGAGATTGCCTCATATTACAACGGGATTTCTATCTTACTTAGACCCTATATGGATAGAAGTGCCTTTTGGTATAGAAGTAAGTGTTATAGGTAATTATTTTTTGAACAATTATTTAACTTTTTATGAAAATAGGCGTAAGGGTTTTATAAGTAATCTAAAGGGATTTATTAACTTTCAAATTATTTCTTTGCTAGGGATTATGATACAATGGTCTGTGTTTCAATTTATGCTTTCACACAATTTTTTTTCTATAAAAGGAGAATTGGGACTTTTTAAATATCTATATAATTTTATAGGAATCCTAGTGGCAACCGCAAGTAACTATTTCTTAAATATAAATTACACATGGAAAAAAATGTAATAGAAAATATGGATAGAAGTTTGCGGCTATGTCTATAATTTATAAATGTTTTCTTGAATAAAAAATTTAGTATGAAAAGATAAGCTTAACTTTTAATAATTTTTAATAGAACTTATAAAACTAATATATGTATAAAAATATATTTTTATCTCTTTTTATCTTTGATAGTCTTATTGATTTAATCTCTGTTTCTTTTCATTTGCATATTGTTCATAGTTTTTCAAAAATTATGCTTATGCCATTATTGATTGCTTATTATTGTTTTTCTGTAAGCGATAGAAGCATAGCTTTAGTCTTAGCTTTATTTTTTGGGTGGCTAGGGGATCTCTTTCTCTTAAAGCATATGTTTTCCCCGGAGCCTGATGTGTTTTTAAAAATAGGGATGGGTGTTTTTTTTCTTGGCCATTTATTTTATATTTTTACGTATAGAAAATTATATTTGAGCAAACCCCTTTTTATCCCATCTCGTGTATATAAAATACTAACTTCTATTTTCATTTATATTGTAAGTTTTTCATTGATACTTAGTGTTTGGAATAATCTTGGTAAAGATGGGATTATAGTTTTTGTTTATGGGACTATGATTGCCTCAATGCTAATTTCTGCTCTTTGGCGACTTGGATATGCAAATCTAGATAGCTTTTGGCGTATTCCTGTCGGTGCCCTTTCCTTTATTATTTCAGATATAATGATTGCTACGAATAGATTTATATATCCCTTTGCTTTAGCTGAATTATTTATTATGATAGGATATATTGTAGGTCAATATTTAATCGTTAGGGGTGTAATCCTGCATCAAAATTATTTGAGATAAAAAAGTTATCTTAATGAAGTGAGTCAATAAACATATGAGTTCTAAAAAAATAGCTTCTCGTTTAAGTGCTGTTCAACCTTCTGCCACCCTTGCCATTGATGCAAAGGCAAAGTTACTGATAGCAAATGGAAGAGATCTTGTTAGCTTTGGTGCGGGTGAACCCGACTTTGACACTCCAGAACACATTAAAGCCGCTGCCATTCTTGCCATAAATCAAGGACAAACAAAATATACAGCAACAGGCGGTAGTCCCAAAATGAAACAGGCTATCATTGAAAAGTTCAAAAGAGAAAATGGAATACAGTATAAGGAAAATGAAGTAACTAGTGGTAATGGTGGAAAACATATTTTATACAATATTTTTATGACAACGTTAAACCCTGATGATGAAGTGATCATTCCTGCACCGTATTGGGTTTCTTATCCTGATCAAGTAAAATTAGCGGAGGGGAAGCCCGTCATTATAGATTGTGGTATTGAAGATAATTATCTTTTAGCTGCCCAAAAACTTGAAGCTGCCATCACTCCTCGTACACGTATTTTAGTTATCAACTCCCCCTCTAACCCTACAGGTTCAGCCTACAAACGAAAAGAGCTAGAAAAAATAGGGGAAGTTTTACTAAAACATTCAGAAATTCTTATCGTTTCTGATGATATTTATGAACAAATGTTATATGACAATTTAGAATTTTACAATTTACCTATGCTTTTCCCTGAATTGAAAGAACGTACTTTTATAGTAAACGGTGTGAGCAAGGCCTATAGTATGACAGGTTGGCGTATAGGTTATTGCGCAGCCCCATCAGAATATGTGCAAGCCATGGAGAAATTACAAGGACAATGTACATCAAACCCTTCTTCGATTTCTCAAGCTGCCACCATCGCAGCCTTAACTCAAGATCAAAGTTGTGTAAAAACCATGCGTGAAGCTTTTGAAAAAAGGCGTAATTTGATTTGTAAAAACTTAAATGCTATGGCGGGGGTGCGTTGTCCTATTCCAAGTGGGGCCTTCTATGTTTTTCCTGATATAAGTGAAACTTACAAAAAGCCTAAGTTCCAAAAAATAGTTTCTGAAACTCAAAAAAATAATCCTAAAGAAGTTTCTTTGTCGCAAATATTTTGTGCTCATTTATTGGAAAAATATGATGTGGCAGTTGTGCCGGGGGTGGCTTTTGGAAATGATAAAGCCATACGTTTATCCTATGCCTTAAGTGAGGAAAAATTGCAGAAAGGTTGCGAGCGTATAGGTAAAATGATACAAGACTTACAATAGTGATTTTGTAGGGATTGCGTGAACTGGAGCCTTCATTAAAAGATACTTAAAGCCAACCACCACCACTATTAAAATTTTATTTTTTCAAGAAAATCTTTCTAAACATAAAAAAGAAACAAATGTAATACACAAAATCAAAAGCTAGGCTTAAAGTAAAAAAACGATGGCAAACTGTGAAATTATTTTTACAAGCCTCGTTATCTAAAAGTACATCAAAAATAAGAAACCCAGGTCCTAAAATAGGAGAAAGAATAGTAGGGGCAGGCGTGATGAATACATGAACGAAAGCCCAGAAAATAAAAATAATCCAAAAACTTTTTTGTCTATAAAGCATATTTTTATATATAGAAAAAATTCTTCCCTAAGCAAATTAGAATCGCATTCAATCACATGCAAATACTAGTACAATGTTGTATAATCTTAAAAAATAAAATTGAACCCAAAGAGCAAGCAAACTATGAAATTATTATTATAGTTGTATTCTTATGGATAGCTCTATACTTAGAGCATGCCTTGAAGATTACTAGCCCTTCCTTGATATTTTAAAAAATAATAACTCAATGAAATCGATAAAATATATAACTTTGCAAGAAGGAGTTCGGTAATCTAAATTAACGTCATAAGCATGGAACCTTTTTTTACATATAATAATGCAAAAATTTTTCAAGCAGATTGTTTAGATGCAACTATTTTTGACACAGAATTTATTGATTTGATTGTTACTTCTCCGCCTTATAATGTAGGGATTAGTTATAATTCAAATGATGATGAATTAAATTATGAACAATATTTAGAGTTTTCTCGCAAATGGTTGTCTAATTGTTACGATTGGACTAAATCCCAAGGTAGATTACTAATGAATGTTCCATTAGATAAAAACAAAGGTGGGCAAAAATCAGTGGGTGCTGATTTAACAAGAATAGCACAAGAAATTGGTTGGAAATACCACTCTACTGTTATTTGGAATGAAGGTAATATTTCACGCAGAACTGCTTGGGGTTCGTGGCTTTCTGCTTCTGCACCCTATGTAATTGCACCCGTTGAGTTAATAGTAGTGCTCTATAAAGATAGTTGGAAAAAAACAACAGGTAGTAAAAAAAACAATATTACAAAAGAAGAGTTTATGGCTTGGACAAATGGACTTTGGACTTTTAATGGTGAAAGTAAAAAGAGGATAGGACATCCGGCTCCTTTTCCACGAGAGCTCCCTCGTAGGGCTATCAAATTATTTAGTTTTGAAGAGGATATGATTTTTGACCCTTTTTGTGGTAGTGGAACAACTTTGATTGAAGCAGAATTGAACAATAGAAAAAGCATAGGTTTGGATATAGATAGTAATTATTGTGAATTAGCAAAAACTAGGATTTTAAAAGAAACAGGTAATTTATTATTTATGAATGATTTGGGTATTTAACTAAATATTAAAATGAAAGTATCGCAAACTGATTTAATTAAAAAATATTTTATTCAAAACCCTAATAGAGATATAGCACATCCTGAAGTTGTAGACCATGTAACAGATGAATACAAGAAACTAACAAACGAAAAGTTTAGAGATCCCGACAGGGCGATTCGTAAATTATCTCAAGAGGGATTTTTAATAAAAGTAAGAAAAGGGGTGTATCGTTACGAGCCTGACGCAGAACACAAAAGAGATTTGGAAGACTTTTCACAAGTGCAAAAAAAAATAATTTTTGAAAGAGATGGTTTTGTTTGTGCCAAGTGTGGCAAAGATAAAAAATTATACCCCACTACCGAGTTTCATATAGACCATCTTGTTCCAAAAGACGAGGGTGGAAGGGCTATTTTAGAAAATGGTCAGGTGCTATGCTCGAGATGCAATTTTATTAAGAAAAATATAAAGCAAACCACAACAGGAAAAAAAATGTTCATTAATTTGTACGAATATGCAAAAAAAGAGGGCAATGAGGAAGTGAAGCAATTTTGTGAAGATCTTTTACATGTTTTTGAAAAACATAATATAAATGGACATATTGAATGGAAAAGATAGATTTTTGAATCCATGAGCCAGAAAAATTTGGCTTTTGTGTTCAAAATTTAGGTTTATGAGCTATCAACGGTAATCCCATAGAAAGAATAGATAGTAAAAACGCTCGGTAAAGTTATTCTCGATTTGAAAAAATTGATGAAACAATAAAAGTTTCAGCTAAACTATAGTTTTAATGGTGGGGTTGAAAAGTTGTCTTATAAAGGCTTTTGCTAAAGGAGCATTAAAAAAGATGTGCTTATATATAATACAATTTCACTTTACAAATAGAGTACAGTTAAATTGACTTGGGGAAAGATTTGTTTGAATCAAAAAGGCATTTGAAAAAACTCTGAAGCAATTTTCACTTTATGATAATTATATCAATCATATGTATACTAGTAGGGCTCTTTTTTCTTTTTAGAGCTTTTATGGACAAAACAACAATTTCCTTTCTTCTTCCAAAAAAAGTTTCCCCCCCACCTAATATTATATACCAATCACAACCCGCTCCTCCGCCAGTATTCTCTCCCGCTCCATCCCCTCCTCTACCTGTTCCACTCCAAACACCCATTCTTGAACCAAAAACTTTTACTAGGAATCCCATTTCATCTATGCCTTCTCAACCTGTAAAAGCCTTTCAAGATGTACAAAAAAAAGCTCATCAAATTAAAATAGAGGGTATTTTGTATTTGGATCAAGAACAAAGTTGTAGGAAAATACGAAATGGTAGTGGTGCATTGAATATATCCTTTAATGGAGTGCAAAGAGTCGGCAGTGCAAAGCTTTGGATAGAAAATGATGTGTTTAAGATTTTTTCAGGCAATGCTAGCTTCGTTTATCTTGCCCAAACTTTAGATCAAATTGTTTTTCATGAAGTAGGGATAGCTCTGATTCCAAACTTACATTATCAAGCAGCGGCAATTTTCCTTAGTGAAGAAATAGAAAAAATAAAGACCTATATGCAAAAAAATATTCTTCACTCTCAGGCGTAAATACATAAATCAAATAATCATTAAATATTCATAATACCCACTGCCTCAAAAGCGTATTTATATGCGAGGTAGTGAAATGAAGCATAAAATTTTTTATTTAATATTTATATTTTTAATATACAATTTATTTTTCTTAGGATTAGGCAATAATCTGATAAAATTAAACACTGTAATTTGGGCACAACAAACGAATTCGCAGACAAATTCATTTGTTCAAAATGAGAAAGATGAGACTAAAGAGTCTTTAAAAGAGATAGTTAGTGACACTAAAAATCGACATAAAGGTATTTTTATACGAATTTTAGGAGGAGTTGCTTACAATGAAATGTATGATTTTGAATCTAAAAACACCTTTAAAGGACAATACTATTTTGCAGGAAGTTTACAAATGGGCTATGCTATCGTGGAAAATTTTATACCTCATGTTGGGGTGAAGGGACTTTTAGGTAACTTTAAGACTACAAACACCATTGATGAAACACAGGCAATCTGGAATTTTACTCAAAAAAGTCTTACGGCAGGAATCACACTTTATGCTATGCCTTACAATATTTATATTACACCCGAATATCATATCATAACAAATTTTGATGTAAAACGTAAAGTAGTTTCTGACATAGATCTATCTGAAGAAATTACAACTTGGGATTACAAAGGAACAGGTATAAGCTTAACCATAGGTAAGGAGTGGTGGGTAAGTGACCATATGGGTATGGGAATAGCTGCATTTTATCAACAAGATAAGGTGAATGCAATGAAAACAAAAACTAGTTTTGGTGATGAAGAATATGAAACAAATCAAGTTTCTAATACTCAAGAAATATCTGCATATGGTATACAATTTAGTATAACCTACAATTGAAAATATTTTGAAACCGAAGCAAGATTATAATATATATATTTAAAAAAACAGTATTGTAATCTTGCTTTTGACAAATACACTTTCTCAAAAAAGAATCAAAAATATTTAAGTATTAAATTATTCTATATATAGAAACAGAAAGGCAAAGACAGCTACAACTGAAATCAAAGTAGACCTAAAAAAATGAAGCTTGTTCATGATTGTTTCAAATAAAAAATTAAAAAATAAATTTCTCAATAATCCTTTATATTAAAAATTCTGCAACAAACTTCTAAATTATTACATTTACTTTATGTGAGACTATTAGATAAAGATATACAAAAAAACTTTTATGCTGTTTATCGAAGCAATACAAGGGGTAGAGCTTATTTATTTATTAGATCTTCAGTTCAAAAAAAAAGAAGTAATGATAAAAGTCCTATAAAAATTTTATCATTAAAAACCACCTTACCCTTAGTGAATGGTCAATATGTATATATCAAAGGTTTACAAAAAAATAATTATTTCAATGTTTACCATTTTTCAAAAATAGATTTTCCAAAACGTTATAGTGAAAAAAAATCTTCTATTTCTGCCTGAAGAGATATTCAAAAAGATTTGCTCAAGAAAACTCTTTGAGCGACCATGGCATTCATCATGTCTCACATACTTCCAAAAGACTTTTTACTAAATGGTTGGCATATAGGGATTAGTAAGGATGCAAATAAATTTGATTTTGGTGTTTTGTATTCTAAAATAGAATGTAATTCAGCAGTTTTATTTACTAAAAATAATTTTCCCGGCTGGCCTGTTATTATAGGAAGGGAAGCTAAGCATTTGAATAAAAACTTTAGAGCAATAATTGTAAATTCAGGGAATGCAAATGTTGCAAATGGAGAAGAAAATTATACGCTTGCTAAAGAACTTTGTAAAGAAGCTTCTAAGAGTTTGAATTTAGACGAAGGCGTTTTACCTGCGAGTACAGGTGTAATAGGTAGATCTCTTGTACCATATAAAGCCAAACTATTACAGGCTTGTAAGGAGATACCTTCTAGGATAGGTCAAAACAATAATTTGAATCAAAATGTTTGCAATATTGAATCAGTTCAAAATCAAATTGAAAATTTTGCACAAGCTATTTCAACTACAGATGCTTATTTGAAAATCCAAAGCAAAGAATTAAAAAATGGTGTTCGTATTCTTGGAGTGGCAAAGGGTGCAGGAATGATAGAGCCAAACATGGCAACAATGCTTTCTTTTATTTGTACGGATGCAGAAGTGGCCAAAAATGACCTTGAAAAAATTTTACTTTCAGTGGCAAATAAAAGTTTTAATAGGATTAGCGTTGATTCTGATACTTCCACTAGTGATACTTTAGCCATCTTGGCGAATGGAAGTTCAAAGATAAATATTTCCTTTCCCGACCTTGCTTTTGAAAAAATAGAAAAAATGAGCTATCCTCTAAACGAGTCTGATTTGAAAGAGAAAGTAGGCTTAGATGAAAACACTACAAGTTTTTACCTAAGCCTACTTGAAATTTGTGTTCAGCTATCATGCCTTATTGTTCGCGATGGTGAAGGTGCTACAAAGTTAATAGAAGTAAATATTCGAGAAGCTTCTAATGTAACACAAGCTTTGAAAATAGGTCGTTCTATTATTAACAGTCCTTTATTTAAAACTGCTATTTTTGGCGGAGATCCTAATTGGGGACGACTTCTCATGGCCATCGGTAAAGTTTTTGATGAACCCATACAGGCAAAAGATCTAAAAATTTTTATTGGACCTCAAAAAGTTTTTCCGCCAGAAAAAGAAGAAATGAGTACTCAAGTTCTAAGTTCTTACCTTAAAGAAAATGAGAAAATAAGCATCAAAGTTTTTCTTGGACAGGGGGATGTGTCTGAAACTTTATGGGGATGTGATTTAAATCAAAAATATATTCATATCAATTCAGCCTACACAACTTGATTTTAAAAATGTCTTTCAAGTCTCTCACCACCTTCTCTTTTCTTTTGGATTTCATTAAAAATAAAAGTGGTCGCTTAGATTTCCTTAGAAAAAAATGGCAGAGTGAGCGGATATGCCCTTATTGATAATCAAACTGATCTGAATGAGGTACTAAAAAAATTAAAACGAGTAAAGCAGATTGCGATAGATACAGAGTCTTCAGGTTTTTACACGTATTTTTCTGCATTGTGTCTAATTCAAGTTTCAGCAGAAGGACAGCATTACATTATAGATCCATTAGTTAAAGATATAAATTTAGATGAATTTGGTGAAATATGTGCCAATGAAAAAATAATAAAAATATTCCATTCTGCTTACTCAGATATGCTAGAGCTCAAAAGAGCTTACAACTGGAATTTTAAAAATATTTTTGATACCTTCTTAGCGTGTCGTTTCTTGGGTCATGCTACTTGTTCTTTGTCTAGCTTAGTTTCTGAGTATGAGGGAGTAGAGATGGAAAAAAAAGAACAAAAATCAAATTGGCAAAAGAGACCCCTTTCAAAGTCCCAACTAGACTATGCCCATCTAGATACACTTTATTTAGAAAGCCTAATGAGTAAACTTAAAGAGAAGTTAGATTTTTATGGGGTTTACAATGAAGTAAAAGAAGAATTTGAACGCCTTTGTGATTTTGAGATAGAGGAAAAGAAAGAGGATAACTCTGAGGGTTGGAGACGCATACCCGATGTGCAAAATCTAAGTATAGAAGAGCAAGCTATGATTAGAGAATTGTATACTTTAAGAGATAAAAGAGCTAGGGAAGAGAATATTGCAGCCTTTCGTTTGCTCCCAAATCACGGCTTGATTGCCTTAGTGAAAGAGAGGCCAAATAATCTTGAGAGAGCAGGTTTAAGTAAAATTATTCATCCTTCTTTTCTATTAAAAGATTCAAAGGAGATATTAAAAATAGTTAGCGGTTTAGAAGTAGATACCTTTAGTTTTAGTAAACAACTAAGGGTAAAAAATAATTTTGAAAAAGAAGATAAGCAATTAATAAAAAAATTAAAAAAATGGCGTAATAGAGTAGCTGAATTTAGAGGAATAGATATTTCAATGGTTATGAATAGTAAAAGCTTAGAGATTATCGCTAATAAGTCTCCAAAAACCTTACAGGAATTAGAAGGGTTAAAGATTTTGAGTGAGTGGAAATTAAAACATTATGGAGTAAATTTAATCGATATCATTACAGGTGTCTATGATGGTAATTTATCTGATGATCTCCCAAAATTATTGAATAAGTGAACATGGAAATTTAAGTCAAACAGCTACTCTTAGAGTTTAGATTTAGCTAACTTTTTTAACATATTCCCCAAGTCTTTGTGTAATTCTTTTTTAGCACTAATCAGCATGAGATAAGATAGGATAAGCTCGTATTAAAAAAATACTATTTTTAATAGATAGTTTTGTTTTGAAAAATTACGATACTAAAGACATGTTCCATAATAATATCTCAAATAAAATAGGTATATTTATACAAGCACGCTCTGCCTCGAGTCGCTTTCCTAAAAAAATTTTTCAACCCCTAGGCCCTAAAAATCAAGAGATGCCTGTTTTGCTTCAGATTTACAAACGTCTTACTAAAACCTATTCAGGAGAACATGTCCAGGTTGTAGTTCTTGTACCAGAAGATGATTTAGAGCTTATGCAGTGGTGTGAGGCGCATCAGATTCCGTACTTCTTTGGCTCTCATTACGATGTTCGAGATCGTTATCGTAAAGCGGCAAAACATTATGGGGTCGATTGCATACTTCGTGCTACAGGGGATAATCCTTGCGTAGATTCTTTTTTAGCTTTTGAAGCACTTCGTGTTTTTTGTTTTACCCAAGTTGATTATTTTACTTTTAGTAATTTGCCCTTGGGGGTGGGCGTGGAAATCTTTAGCACAAAGGCACTCATGACAGATTTTTCAAATGAAGAAGATTATCATCGAGAACATGTGAGCGTGCACATAAAACAAAACCCTTTTTTATTTAAATGTTTGAGTTTAAAATATAAAAGTATGATTGATTTTGAAGATAATTTAAAAGATAAACCTTTATTGAATCACTCGAATCTCTATGCGTCTTTAAATACCCTTTCTAAATTACGTTTAACTTTAGATACTCCGCAAGATTATGAAGTGATTCAGAATGTGTTTTCTTGTCTTGGAAATGATTTTAATTTATCAGATGTTTTGAAATTATACAAATGGTATCCCGAATTTTTCTTAGTTAATCAAGACGTAGAGCAAGTTCAAATTCCCTCATTCTCTTATTCAAATCTATTAAAAAGAGAAAGTCACTTAAATCATTTCCCTAAAGTTTGTGCCTCCTAAAAATTCTACTATAGTACTTTTGGCAGGTTCAGCACCTAATTACGGAACAGGTCATCAAGTACGAATGCAAGAATTGTACTCCTTGCTTGTAAAAAAATCAAAATCATATAAAAATGATTATCAATCATCTCGTATCATTCCTCAAGATAAAAAAAATAATAGTGGTTCAGAAAAAATAAAATACTTTAAACAAGACAATCAGTTGATGCAAGTTTTTAGAGCTTTTTCAAAAGTATTTCAACTTAATAAGGTAAGTTATAAATTTTATAAAGTATCTTCTCCCAAGATGGGATTAAAAGTATTGTCTAAAAGTTTTTTAGGAAAAAAATACAATCCTCAAAACACGAGTATTATTTTAGATATTCCCTTTTCTAATCCTAAAAAATTTTTAAATTACAAGAGCGTTTTATGTTTAGATAATCATCATTCTTCAAGAAAGCTATTAGAAAGAAGTAAAACAAATAAGATACTCTATTTTGATAGTTTGATTTATAATGCTAAGAGTTGGAAAACATTTAAGAACCATGTTTTAATATCAAAAGATTTACAAATTGCATTTTCAAATTATAAAAAATTGCAAAAAGAAAGCAATAACACTCCAAAAAACATTCTTGTTTATGCGGGAAATCTGATTACAAAAAAAGAAATAGAACTATTCGTTAAAAAAATACAAGTAGAACAAAAAAATTTCAAAATAATTTGGATAGGTAGTAGTAAAAGATTTAGTGATTTGAAAAATAGTTTACCAAAAAAAATAAATATAAAACTTTCATTTTATAAATATGTTTCTAGGAAAAAATTTATAAATTTCTTACTTAAAAGCGATGTTTTCCTTTCGTATACAGGGCTTAGTTTTTTTGAAGCATGGTATTGCAATAAAGAGTTAGTTCTTTTAGAGACATCTTCAAAAATACATAAAGTTCTTGCAAAGCTCATTCACAAAAAAACTAAAATACCTATTTTAAATAAAGAGTGCGAATCAAATTTATTTTTTGATTCTCTTTATAAATTTAGAGCTATAGGGCTGTATGAGAAATATAAGCCTAGTGGCGAAGGGTATGAATTACTTACAAAAGACTTGTTAAAATTTTTTAATCAAATAGATAAAAACTAACCTTCTAAATAGGCTTTAAGTGGGCCAAGAAAAGAAGAGGCCCAAAATTCTTCTTGTATCTCGCATATTTTTTGATTTGGTAAATCATTATGAGTCATATATAAAATAGTCCCTCGAGGATGTGTATCTAATTTCCAAGTGATTAAAGATTCTCTAGAAACATTTTCCCAATTTTGATGACGCATAGTATATACTAAAAGTTCTGGTGCTTTAATTTCTCGTATGTTTCCAAAAACTTCACCATCCCAAAATGAAATATTCCCATGAAGTTTTGCTTGCACTCGAGAAGGCCCAGCCCCCCATAGATCTATAATACTACTTTTAGTGAGTGCCTCAAAGACTTTTTCTCTTGTCGCCCTTATAGTAAGCTGAAAATGGAAGCTAAGTTTTTTATCAGGAATTTTTTCTATAGTTCTTAACATATACACATATATTTCGGCATAATTAAAATTTTGATTACATGTTTTTATGCAACTTTGTATTCTTCATTTACTTTCTCAAACTCAAATGACAGGCGTAGAAGCCTATGTTATTTCGTTAGCTGAGGCTCAAACCAAAGAGGGTCATAAAATTTTCATAATATCTGAAGCTTTCCATTTAAAAACAAAGCTTCCTTTTACAAGCATGCCTGTTCATTCTGCTAGGAATTGGGCTCGCTGGCGGGGCATTTATGAGCTCTATAAGTTTATAAGAAAAGAGAAAATAGATATAGTAAACGCTCATTCTCGTATTGCTGTAAAGTGGGCTTGGTTTGCCACTCGACTTACAAAATGTGCCCTTGTTTCAACTATTCATGGTGTTCAACATAAATCTTTGGGCAAAAGGCTATGGGATATTTATGGGGAACGTGTAATCGTTATTTCTGAAAATCTAAAACTATCAATGTGTCAGAAATTTAAGATGAGAGAAGAACGTATTCAGATTCTTTCAAATCCTATAAGTATTCCAAATTTAGGGACTATAAAACCTTCCCCTAAGACTTGGGTTTTGATTGGTCGTTTAACAGGTCCTAAAGGCGAGCGTGCACAAGAGTTTATAGAAAATATTTTACCCATATTTCTTGAAAGAGATAAGGAATTACATTTTGAATTATTAGGTGGTCATTGGGAAAAGGATAATCATAAGGGATTGGAAGTTTGGCAAAACTTAAAGAAAAAATATCCTAAGCAAGTTTTACAAAAGGGCCCCATCTCGAATCTCGAAAAAAAAATAGCAGAGGCGGGATTAGTTTTTGGAGCGGGTAGAATTGCCATTACTGCCTTAGCCACAGCACGTCCTCTGATTGCTTTTGGTGAAGTCCAGTACCTTGGAAGGATAGACGCTAAAAATTATACGTCTGCTCGTGCTAGTAATTTTGGTGATATAGGTTTAAAAGGTTTAAGTACAAAATTAGAGCTACAAAGAGTCATTCAAGATATAGAAGAATTCTTGCAAAAAGAAAACGACCCGTTGCTTCAAAAGGAAAGAATAGAACTTTCTATACAAGTAAAAAAAGATTACGACTTAAATGAAATATCTAAAAAAATTATAGAAATATATAAATCAGCACGTTTATTAAAAAAGCATCCCCATCACATCCCTGTTTTAATGTACCATCAAGTTTTAGAAAAAAAAGAGATGGAGGAGGCGCAGAAGTCTTTACATAAGATTTTTATTCAAAAAGAAAATCTTGAAAAACACTTGAAGCTATTTAAAAAAACAAAGATTCAAACCCTTGGATTTGAAGACTTATATAAATATAAAAATGGTCTTTTGGATTTGGAAACCTTCCCCAAAAAACCTCTCGTTTTAACCTTTGACGATGGTTATAGAAATATGTTGAACTTTGTTGCCCCCTTGCTTCAAAAATATAACTTTAAAGCCGTTTTGTATCTCCTTGCAGATTTAGGAGTTTGTCATAATGTTTGGGATGCAGGTGAGTCGCCCTTATGGCCTCTCCTTAGTAAAAAAGAACGACAAGATATTTTTGAATCAAAAGTGTTTGAGATAGGTTCACATGGATTTAGGCATGAAAAAATTACTAAAATGAATGAGTTTGAAGCTATGGAAGAGCTGATGGGCTCTCGAAAAGCTCTCGAAAAAGAATTCGGAAAGAAAATATTTAGTTTTGCTTTTACCTTTGGCGTAAAAAATAATAAATCTAGTGAACTGGCAAAAAGTGCGGGATATGAATATGGACTCAATACAGACCAAGGTGCCTTTCATGTCGAAGAGGATCCCTTTCACGTGTTTCGAATTCCTATCTTTCCCAAGGACTCAAGACTCACTCTAATCAAAAAAATCTCCTCTTCGTATCGTAAACGTTTTTGGAAAACACGTAAACGTTAAGTTAGCTTAAAAAAAGCTAACTCGAATTGCCTTCACCTCTTACTTTTAAATTCATAGAGTTGGTGGTGGTATACAAAGCTATTTCACATGTCAAAGCTTGAGGGAGTTTTATAATTTATAGATTCTATTATTTTTATTGATAATCTTACCATCAAAAATAACAATATCAACTTCAGGCATGGATTCTTTAGGTTTAGAGTTTGAAACTGAATTGAATAATAGGTCTAAAGGAATTTTGAAAGGCCTCAGGGGGCTTTTCTTTGGTTTCTAAAGAGGTTTTTGATACCTCTAATTTCCTTTTATTATAGTGTGTTTGGTTTTTATCTTTATTGCTCATTTCTTATTTGCTTCTTTCTCGCAAAGTAACTCGATGGAAAAATCTGTGACGTCCTTTATCATATACAAACCTTTTGTTTTGTAAAGAAAGTTTTTCTTATCTTTATGCTTTGCAGTAGAATAAACTTCAACTTCTCCAAAATCGATGCTCCTTATAGTAGCATCGACATTCATTTTTGTATACAAGCTTTATAAGCTGAAAAGAAAATGAAGTCAAGGTGATTGATTTGTGTAGAGAAAGATTAGGCATAGAAATACAGATACAGGCTTAGAATTTGAAGATACATTATAGATTCAAAACAGGATTTTAAAAATGACAATATTTTGGAAAGAAAACACCCCCTACTCTACCTCTTTTGATGATATGTACTACCAAGCAAGAGATGGACAAGCAGAATCCCATTATGTTTTTATTGAAGGAAATGATTTGGAAAAAAGATGGGCAAAACTATTTTTAGAAACAAAAAGAAACTTTGAAAAATCTGAAATAGAAAATACCCCCACGGTTTTCTCTCTTGGAGAATTAGGTTTTGGGACAGGACTCAATTTTTCTTTAAGTGCAAAATTGTTTTTAGAGTTAAATGAAAAAACCCAAGGTGAAAGTATGCCATTGATGCACTATTACACTTGCGAAAAGTATCCCTTGGCTATTGAAGAAATTTTAAGGGCACAACATTGCTTCCCCGAGCTTGAAGTATATTTTTCAGAATGGCTAAAGGGATACAGTGTTAGCTTGTTAAAAAATACAGAATCTTCTCAATATTGTTGCCATGAACTTTGGGGCGGGCGAATCATATTACATTTATATATAGGGGAGGTGTTGGAGTTTTTAAAGGTATTAGTGAAATCAAATGTAAAGATTGAAGCATGGTATATGGATGGTTTTTCTCCAAAAAAAAATCCTGAAATGTGGACCTTGGATATATGTAAGGAAATGTTTGCTGCGTCGAGTAAAAACACCACTCTTGCCACTTTTAGCTCTGCTGGAAGTGTTAAAAGATGTCTTATTGAAGCTGGTTGGTTTGTGAGCAAAGTAAAGGGATTTGGAAAAAAAAGAGAAATGCTTTTAGCTAAATTTCCTGACAAGATTTGAAATCAAAGATTTATGAACAACGATAGCATTCTTACATTTCTTTTATGCTTGCTATTCTTTTTCAGAAGATAAGTAATAGTTGAAAGTCGTTCACTCACTCGTTAAGGAATAAGATTAATATTAAAAAATACTTTATGATAAGCTTTACAAAACATGATTTAGCAAAAATGAGTAAGGATCTCGCCTTGATTTTAGAAGAAGCAGAAAGAACAAAAATCTATCCGTTAATTTCAAATTTTCAAAATGAACTAAGTTGTTATGAAATGGAGTTGCTTAGTTATACGAGTGTATCTTCTGAACATATAAACTCTTCTTTGTCATTAGAGTTGGAGCAAAAGCGTACAAGAAAAAAAGAAGTATTGGGCTCCCAAGAGAAAAAAGGAGTAAAAACAAATTCTCAATTTGCTAATTTAGCCCCAAACTATACTTGTAGTTTATGCAAGCATAAACAATACCCCGTTAAAAAATATCTTCACCTTCCTGAAGACGAGAAAAAAAAATTACCTGTTTTATTTTTGTATTATAATGTTCGCATCGATGTTTCAACTTCTACGCAAAAAGGATTTTTGCAAAAAGATAATAGCGATAAAAGTATTTTTCAAACAGAATTAGAAACTAAAATTTTTTCAGAACTTCTTGCTCCATTCAAGTTGTCATTAAAGAATTTTTACTTTCAAGAGTTTCCAGCTTGCCATTTCAACCCTTATAGAAGCCTTCCTGATGATTGGTTTGCGAGAAGTCAAAATTGTCTTAAATATGTAAGCCAAACGATCAAAACCCATAAAATCAAAAAACTTGTACTTATAGGCAATAGTGCCTTGGCCTTATTAGGTGCAGTGGAGGCGCAAAAAAAAGTTTTATCAAATAAAAGTTTTGAGTACGCAATACTAGATGATAAAATAAATTGTATTGTTTTACGAAGTGCTACTTCCCTTGCTAAAATTTTTGAACAAATGAGTATAATAAAAGATGAAAATAAAAAAGCGAAACTCATTGAAAATGAAAATTCTATCAAAGAGGGTCTGCAAAAAGCCTTAAAAGAAATTCTAACAAATTTGTAATTGATTTCTGGTTTATAAGATAGGTTATCTTTGTATGTTGAAATGGCGTTGGTGACGAAGTAATTATTATGATTTTATCTTTGCTTGAATTAATATCATTTTATTTTTTTGGGTGCTGTCACAAGTTTCAGAAAGAGAGGTCTTGATTTTAACTATAAAGCCAAAATCAAGACCTCTCATAATCACTTACAGGTGGGCAAGAACAAACTAAATTTTTATCTCCATAAGCATTATCAATACGAGCGCGCGGAGGCCAAAACTTAATATTTATTTCTGAATTGGGTATGGGGTACGCTGCTACTTTTCGACTATAGGAATGTATCCAGTCTTCACTTGCAATTTCTTGTGGTGGATGAGGTGAGTTTTTTAGTACATTATCTACAGGGTCAGCTTTGGAATCAATAATGTCTTGGATTTCTTGACGTATGGATATGAGTGCGTTGCAAAATCTATCTAGTTCGGATTTAGGCTCACTTTCTGTAGGTTCCACCATCAAGGTTCCGGGAACAGGCCATGACATTGTGGGTGCGTGAAAACCGTAGTCTATCAATCGTTTTGCCACATCTTCTACCTCGATCCCATATTTTTTGAATGGACGAAAATCTAAAATCATTTCATGTGCTACCCTGCCTTTTTTGTCTGTGTACAAAGTAGAAAAGTAATTCTCTAAACGTTTTTTGATGTAATTTGCATTTAAAATAGCATTCATTGTAGCATTTTTTATTCCCTCTGGACCCAATAAGCGTATGTACCCATATGAAATGAGTAAAATACTAGCACTGCCCCACGGAGTAGCAGAAACAGCTTGAATACCCTTTTCCCCACCTACTTTTACTAGTGGATGTGTAGGTAAAAAAGGGGCAAGTTTTTCATTTACACAAATAGGCCCCATCCCTGGCCCCCCTCCTCCATGAGGTATGCTAAAAGTTTTGTGTAGATTGAGATGGCACACATCTGCCCCTATTTTAGCGGGTGTGCAGAGTCCAACTTGAGCATTCATGTTTGCCCCATCTAGATAAACTAAACCTCCATGTTCATGTACAATGTCGCAAATACTTTGTATGTTTTCTTCAAAGATTCCATGTGTAGATGGGTATGTAATCATAATGCAAGAAAGCTTTTCTTTATGAGATTTTACTTTTTCTTTAAGATCCTTTAGGTCAACATTCCCTTCAGAATCGCATTGAACTAAAACTACATCCATCCCCGCCATCGCTGCACTTGAAGGGTTTGTTCCATGTGCAGAGGTGGGGATGAGGGCAATAGTTCTACCTTCTTGTTTATTTTCTCTATGGTATGCACGTATGACTAAAAGACCAGTATATTCGCCTTGTGCCCCAGAATTGGGTTGTAAAGACACTGCTTTCATTCCAGTAATTTTTGCAAGATTTGCTTCGAGGGTTGTAAAAATTTTTTGATACCCTTGCGTTTGTTCGAGTGGTGCAAAGGGGTGGAGGCTATAAAAAGAGCTCCAGCTTAATGGCATCATTGTCACAGCGGGATTGAGTTTCATGGTGCAAGAGCCTAGGGGTATCATACCTTGATTGAGCGCCAAATCCATCGCTTCCAAACGATGGAGATAACGCATCATAGACGTTTCTGAATGATGCAGATGAAAAACTTCCTGTGATAATATAATGTCTTTACGTAATAAGGAGGTAGCTATGTCAATAGTATCATGGGAATTATGACTATTCAACAACTCTTTATCTTTTAATTTTTGATGCTTTGCTTCAGCAAAAATTTCGCATAATAAATGTATATCCTTTATTTCAGAAGTTTCATCTAGAGAGATACTTACATAATTTGAATCCCCCACCCCCGTTTTCTTTGGATGTATTTCTGATAGGTAACAAATATTTATATTTTTTGATAGGGCTATTTCTTTATATTTTGAAATGGAAACCTCACCTAGGTCTATAGTTATGGTATCAAAAAAGTTTTGATTTACTTTCTTATATCCTAGAGCTTCTAAATTTTTAGCTAATAAGGTAGCTAGGGAATGTACTTTCAATGCAATTTTTTTTAATCCTTCTGGACCATGGTAAATCGCATACATCACAGCCATAATTGCAAGGAGGGCTTGGGCGGTGCAAATATTGGATGTGGCCTTTTCGCGACGTATGTGTTGCTCTCGTGTTTGTAGGGTTAATCTGTAGCTTTCTTGCCCTAATCTATCGATAGATTTTCCTACTAGGCGACCTGGGATAGAACGTTGGTATTCTTTACGGGTTGCAAAAAACGCCGCCGAAGGCCCCCCATACCCCATTTGTACCCCAAAACGTTGAGTAGAGCCGATGGCAACATCTGCCCCAAGGCTTGCGGGAGATTTCAGTAGAGTAAGGGCTAAGAGATCTGTCCCCACTGCCACCATAACACCTGCTTGCTTAGCTTTTTGAATCCAGTCACTGTAATCAAAAAGTTCTCCTTTGATATTTGGGTATTGAATTAGGGCCCCAAAATATGATTCATTAGGTTGCCAATCGTGTTCATTACCTATTTCAATTTTTATTCCAAGAGGTTCTCCTCGAGTTTTTAATAGGGTGAGAGTTTGGGGGAAGCAATCTTGAGATACAAAAAAAGTATGTACCGATTCATTGCGACGATGCCTGTAAAGAAGAGTCATTGCTTCGGCGGCTGCTGTTGCCTCATCTAATAGAGAAGCATTGGCTATGTCGAGACCAGTCAGTTCAACAATCATTGTTTGAAAGTGAAATAAAGCTTCTAGACGACCTTGTGAAATTTCAGCTTGATATGGAGTGTATTGCGTATACCAGCCGGGATTTTCAAAAACATTTCGGAGAATTACAGGTGGAGTGATGCAATTGTAATATCCTAGACCTATGTATGATTTATAGTTTTTATTTAAAGAGCCTATTTTTTCTATTTCTTGGAGATATTCATATTCGCTTAGTGCAGGTCCTATTTCTGTTTCATCGAAACCCTTAATTCGTATCCCTGATGGCACTATTTCATCCATAAGTTTATCTAAAGAGCTTACCCCTATAGTTTGCAACATCTCTTTTTGATCTTTAGCTTGAGGCCCTATGTGTCTTGATTCAAAACTTTGATTTTGTTTTCTATCTTGCATAGAAACCGTTATTTGTGATTTGTTTTAGAAGACTATTAGTTTTTTATTTATGTAATAGGTTTGCATAAAAAGCCAAAGAGAGGTATTTTATAGCATTTAGTCAACCTCCTTTGCTAGCCTTTTTTACTCACCGCCTTCGGCGGGGGTAAACCCTCCGCCTTTGGCGGGGGTAGGGGCACACCATCGTGTTGTACGCCCCTGCGTCCTCGATGTTAGCTTTGCTAACATTCTCGGATGCGCACCCCGATTTATTTTTAGGAGTCCGCCTTCGTATCAGTAAAAATTTCTTTATCTAAACTAGTTTGCACCTTGCCCGCTCGCGGGCTACAGAGCCCTTGTACTATCAAAATTTTCTTTATCTAAATCCGCCTCTGTCCTCGCGCCCGCCGTCTTGCCCGCGATTTTTGTGACAACAGAGATTTTCGGCGGGCGAGGAAAACGCCTTGCTATTACAAAAAATAGTTGCGTAATCCCTCCGTATTTATGGGAGTTATGTTCTTATTTGCTTGGTTTTAGCTAGGCTTTATAGGGACACAAATATAGTGAATAAATTTTGGAGAAAAAAAAATATGTTTAACACAACAAAAAATAGTAAAAACCTTAGTATGCTAAGTATAGCTTTCATGCTCTGCATAGCTAGCCTTCTCGTAGACTGCAGTAGCGGAGGAGGAAGTAGTGGAGGAGGCGGAACTGGCCCTGGTGTCGCGACCTGCCGAAATGGTCTAGGTGCTGTGGGTGCCTGTGAATCTTGCGATACAGGCTTTAGGTTAGAAGGAGGGCTTTGCAATCCTATACCGGGTGCCCCTTGTGCCGATGGCTCTGGTTCAGCAGGTGCTTGTGTCTCTTGCAATACAGGCTTTGTTTTGGCAGGGGGTTCTTGTTTTGCTCAAGTAACTGTTAGCTTTAATTTGAATGGGGGGATAGGTGGTAACTCTCCCTCGAACCAAACCATAAGGGCAGGGGAATCAGTTACTGTGCCTAGCTTGCCAGCGGGTATAACAAATGGTACCTTAGTTTTCATAGGCTGGTCTACTTTACGTACTAATGCGGGTGCTAATTTTGTTAGAGCAGGTAATACTTACATCATTCCCGCTGTAAGGGTTCCCTCAGCCACTCTCACCCTCTATGCCACTTGGGGACAACCTTATACAGTTACATATAACTTGAATGGCGGTATGGGCTCTGCTCCTAATGCTAGTTCGGGAGTGGCAGGGGCTGAAGTTACCCTTCGTGCCCTCACCCTAACAGGTTCAAATAATAATAATAGACCTGCTAATGCCTCTGCAAGCCCTAATAATGGCTTCTTTGGCTGGGGTGTGGACGCTAATGGTACGGGGCAAACGTACAATGCAGAAACAAACCAAGTCTTTGCTTCCAACACCACCCTCTATGCCCTTTGGTACTATTCTATAACATATGATTGTAATGGCGGTACTACATCTGGAAGCTTTCCTACTCGAACTTCTGCAAGAATAGGAGAAGTTTTAACTAACTTGCCTCTCACAGGCTGTAGCCCTAATCTTGCAGATGGAAGTACCTTTGTAGGCTGGTCTACAACGGGAAATGCACCGTACATTATCACTATGCCCAATGGACCTATTACCCTTAGGGCTGTTTATGTAGTAGATGTTGATGCTGATGGCTTGATAGAAATTTCCACAGCAGAGCAATTGAATAACATGAGATACAACCTAGCAGGAACTAGCTGGAAGACAAGTGCTAGTGCCACTGGTGTAACTTCTGGATGCCCAGCTTCAGGCTGTAGGGGCTATGAGCTAGTTGCTGATATAGATCTTGGAAATACCAAATGGGGGACCAGTGCTTCTTTTGTTGGCACTAGAGTCGCTGAGGGCTGGGAGCCTATAGGAGCTTGTAGTGCAAATTCAGATTGTACCGATGCAACAGATACCCCCTTTACGGCTACTTTCGAGGGTAGGGGTTTTGTTATACGCAATCTTTATATAAATAAGCCCTCTATTACTACTACTGAAACGGGCCTTTTTGGTGCTATTTCTGTAGGTACACTCAATCAAGTGGCCTTAGAATCTACCGTTGTGTGGGGCAGTGCTTACACAGGAGCCTTGGTGGGATATCAAAATTCTGGCACTATTAGTAATAGCTATGCCACAGGGTCTGTGATGGGTAGCGGTGATTATACAGGAGGTTTGGTGGGATATCAAAATTCTGGCACTATTAGTAATAGCTATGCCACAGGTTCTGTGACGGGTAGCGGTACTAACACAGGAGGTTTGGTGGGGGGGCAAGCTGGTGGCACTATCGGCAACAGCTATGCCACAGGTGTTGTGACGGGTAATACTTACACGGGTGGCTTGGTAGGGGTGCAAGCTGCCAATATCAGCAACAGCTATGCCACAGGTTCTGTGACGGGTAGCGGTACTAACACAGGGGGTTTGGTGGGGGCACAAAGTGGCAATATTAGCAACAGCTATGCCACAGGGTCTGTGAGGGGCACGTCTAACGTAGGAGGCTTGGTGGGGATACAATTTGGTAGTATCACTAGTAGTTATGCCACAGAAGCAGTAATGGGCAGTAGTGACGTAGGCGGCTTGGTGGGGTCGCAATTTGGCATTCTCACAACTAGTTATTGGAATAGCATGAGTACGCAAACCCTTTCTGGTACAGCTCGTAGTGAGGCTGATAGATTAGGTATAGGTAGTGTTGCAACGTCAACCCTAACCAGCACTGCAGATGGCGTATCAGCCCTTTCCACTGCACTATTGCAAAGTAATACAAATGCGGCTAGTGCGACCATACTTTCCACTAGTGCTTTTTATGTAGTTGCTGGTTCCTATCCTAAGCTTTGTGTTAATCCTCTTCCTGCTGCTGCGGTCGGAGTGTGTAGTGCTACATATAGGCTAGCAGGGCAAGATTAGATTAGGATTACTATGATAGTAAAGAAAATGTTATTTGAATAATTTTTAAGTAAGAGATAACGTTTTTTATTTTCTTATAGGGCTTAGAATGATGAAAGCCTCTGACGAGACAAACCCCCTACAGGGACAAGCCCCCGCACTAGTTTCCTAGTACGGGGGTTTTTTGCTTATAATAGTAGTGAGAGTGGTGAGTAGCTTGCCTTGCTTGCCCCGTAGGGGTAGGTGGCTTGGTGGGGGAGCAATAGAGGCGATGAAACGCTAAGCCATCTTACCCGTGTTCGGTGTAATCCAGCAAATGTGACAGACTTGCTTGCCCCGCTTGCCCCGCCCTTGCGGGGCTTGCCCTGCAAAGGGCCGAAGGTGGGTCCTCGATAGGGTAATACGGGCTTAAAGTAGATTATATTCTATTCTTTGCCAGTATTACCTTTCGCTTTGCTCAAGACAAGTGTCTCATTGCCACTATAACCGTACTAGCCATATTTAAATAAAGAAACTCTTAGTATTACAAAAGCTTTGTCCTCGCCCGCGACGAATGAGCTACATTTAGATAAAAAAAAGTTTATTCATACAAAAGCTTTGTCCTCGCCGCGACGGGCGAGCAATCAGCCCACTTTAGATAAAGAAAACTCCACTATCACAATTCTTTAAAAAACTAAAAGCTGTTCTATTGCAAAAAAATATTTGTGTGCTCCATCGCTCCATGGATGTTTTCCCTAACGGGACAAGCCCTTACGCGGACAAGCGAGGGCAAGCTTGCAAAAGTCTCCCTATACAAAAGCTTTGTCCTCGCCGCGGCGACAAGTGAGCCTCATTTAGATAAAAGAAATCTTACTCATACAAAAGCTTTGTTCTCGCCGCTGCAGGAAGTGAGCCTAGTTTAGACAAAGAAAATCTTGCTACTACAAAAGCTTTGTCCTCGCCGCGGCGACAAGTGAGCCTCATTTAGATAAAAGAAATCTTACTCATACAAAAGCTTTGTTCTCGCCGCTGCAGGAAGTGAGCCTAGTTTAGACAAAGAAAATCTTGCTACTACAAAAGCTTTGTCCTCGCCGCGGCGACAAGTGAGCCTCATTTAGATAAAGAAAGTTTATTCATACAAAAGCTTTGTTCTCGCCGCTGCAGGAAGTGAGCCTAGTTTAGACAAAGAAAATCTTGCTACTACAAAAGCTTTATCCTCGCAGCGGCGGGAAGTGAGCCTCATTTAGATAAAGAAAGTTTATTCATACAAAAGCTTTGTTCTCGCCGCTGCAGGAAGTGAGCCTAGTTTAGACAAAGAAAATCTTGCTACTACAAAAGCTTTATCCTCGCAGCGGCGGGAAGTGAGCCTCATTTAGATAAAGAAAGTTTATTCATACAAAAGCTTTGTTCTCGCCCGCCGTCTTGCCCGCGACAAGTGAGCCTCATTTAGATAAAAAAAAATCTTACTCATACAAAGGCTATATCCTCGCCGCGGCGGGAAGTGAGCCTCATTTAGATAAAAGAAATCTTACTCATACAAAGGCTATATCCTCGCCCGCCGTCTTGCCCGCGACAAGTGAGCCACATTTAGATAAAAAAAAATCTTACTCATACAAAAGCTTTGTTCTCGCCGCTGCAGGAAGTGAGCCTAGTTTAGACAAAGAAAATCTTGCTACTACAAAAGCTTTATCCTCACCGCTGCAGGAAGTGAGCCTAGTTTAGACAAAGAAAATCTTGCTACTACAAAAGCTTTATCCTCGCAGCGGCGGGAAGTGAGCCTCATTTAGATAAAGAAAGTTTATTCATACAAAAGCTTTGTTCTCGCCCGCCGTCTTGCCCGCGACAAGTGAGCCACATTTAGATAAAAAAAAATCTTACTCATACAAAAGCTTTCTCCTCGCCCGCCGTCTTGCCGGCGACAAGTGAGCCTCATTTAGATAAAGAAACTCTTATTCATACAAAGGCTATCTCCTCGCCGCGACGAATGAGCTACATTTAGATAAAAAAAAGTTTATTCATACAAAAGCTTTATCCTCGCCGCGGCGGGCGAGCAATCAGCCCACTTTAGATAAATAAAACTCCACAACCACAATTCTTTAAAAAACTAAAAAGCTTTTTTATATAGTAAAAAATATCTGCGTACTCCATCGCTCCATGGAGGGAGCGATGCCTCGAGGCATTCCATTTCCTTCCATTCTTTAAAGAAGGAAATGGAAAACATCCCGACATGCCCAAAACACGGAGGTTTTGGTCATGTCGGCAATTAGGGGGTCATAGGGGGACTTTCTAAACGCCATCTTGTATGCGTACAAGATGGCTCTAATATAAAAAAGTCCCCCTAAATCATACTCCATCGCTTTAAATGAACTTGAAAATGACACCCTTACAGGGTACCCTCTAAAGAAGAGGACAAGCATTTTCAAGCGGGAGGGAGCCTCTACGAGACAAGCAAGCCTCGAGGCATTCCATTTCCTTTTATTTTTGAAAAGAAAGCTGTTTATTGAAACAAAAAAATATTTGCGTACTCCATCATATGTAAATTTGTAAATAAAGACATTGACATGTTTATAGCTTTTTAATCTTTACTCAATTCAAACTCTCTTGATTGAGAGTATTAAAAAAGCTATAAAATAGCTTAATTTTGAATTTTGGAGTAATATAAATTATGGATTATTTAATGATGGTCTTTGGAACAGGTATTCTTGCCCTGCTTTTTGCTTTATGGAAGTATTGGCTAGTTTACAAACAAGATAAAGGAAATGAGAAAATGCAGAGCATAGGGCATTATATATCAGAAGGAGCTTGGGCCTTTTTAAGGGCAGAATATAAAATTTTACTTTGGTATGTAATTATTGTCGCAGTATTGCTTGTAATTGCCGCCTCCTTTTCTAAAGGGGCTGCTTCTCCTATTGTTGCATTTTCCTTTGTTATAGGCTCTGTATGTTCCGCCCTTGCAGGTCTTATGGGGATGAGTGTAGCCACTAAAGCCAATTATCGCACTACCGAAGCAGCAAGGATAAGCCTTTCTAAGGCTTTCAAAGTTGCCTTTAATGGTGGAATTGTTATGGGCATGTGTGTAGTGGGTTTAGGTATATTAGGCTTGTCCTCCCTTTACATTCTTTTTACAACCTTGCTTACAGGTTACGAAATCACCTTGGTCTTAGATATACTTTCAGGTTTTGCAATGGGGGCCTCTTCTATATCTTTGTTTGCTAGAGTTGGTGGTGGCATTTACACCAAGGCGGCAGACGTTGGGGCAGACCTTGTGGGAAAAGTTGAGGCAGGCATTCCAGAAGATCATCCTTTAAATCCCGCCACAATAGCTGATAATGTCGGCGACAATGTGGGTGACGTTTCAGGTATGGGGGCAGATCTTTTTGAATCGTATGTTATATCTATACTGAGCGCAATGATTTTGGGTGCAAGTTATACGAGTGTATTTATTGGGAACCAATTAGATAAAATGCAGGGGATGAGTGCCGTTATACTTCCTATGGTTTTAGCAGGCTTAGGGGTAGTGTCTTCCATAGTTGGAACTTTTTTTGTTAGGGTAGGCAAGAAAGGTAAAATACAAGAAGCTCTAAATATAGGACAGTGGGTATCTTCTATCATTATGATTTTTTTTAGTTACTATGCTATCACCACTATTTTACCTAAAGAATGGAGCATAGTTGTGGCGTCGGAGAAGGTGCCCACGGTTTTTACAGCCATGGGGGCTTTCTGGGCTGTTTTTACTGGGCTTATTGCTGGAATGCTTGTAGGTATGATAACAGAATACTATACTGCAACAGGTAAAAAGCCTGTCTTGGCGATAGTGGAAAAAGCTACGACTGGGGCAGCAACAGCTATCATTGAAGGTTTGGCGGTGGGAATGAGATCTACTGGCCCTACAATTGTTTTGCTAGTGGCGACTATTTTGCTTTCATATCATTTTGCAGGTTTGTACGGTATAGGTCTAGCTGCTCTTGGTATGCTTATGAATACAGGTATACAAATGGCTACAGATGCTTATGGTCCCATTTCAGATAATGCAGGTGGTATAGCAGAAATGTCAGAGCTCCCTGCTCAAGTGAGAGAAAGAACGGATATGCTAGATGCTGTAGGAAATACAACTGCAGCCATAGGAAAGGGCTTTGCAAGTACTTCAGCTGCTGTTACAGCACTTGCTCTACTTTCGGCCTATATGAAACTTTCAGGTATTGATAGCATAAATGTAGGCTTACCTAAAGTAATGGCAGGGCTCTTACTTGGAGGTATGTTACCCTTTGTTTTTTCAGCTATGGCCATGGGTGCTGTGAGTAGGGCCGCAATGTCAATGGTCGAAGAGGTTCGTCGTCAATTTAAACAAATTCCCGCTTTGAAGAAGGCACTTGTTGTTTTGCAAAAATTTAATGGGGACACCTCAAAAATTAAAGGGGCTAATCTAGCCATTATGCAGGCTGCTAATGGTAAGGCAGATTATGCTAAGTGTGTAGAGATATCTACTCAAGCTGCTTTGCGTGAAATGATGCTACCAGGTCTATTAGCGATTATCTCTCCTGTAATTGTTGGTGTAGCTTTAGGGACAGAAGCCTTAGGTGGGCTTCTTGCAGGTGTAACAGTTTGTGGGGTTTTAATGGCTATCTCTCAAGCAAATACTGGCGGTGCTTGGGATAATGCAAAAAAAACTATAGAAAAGGGTATTACTATCAAAGGAGTGAAACTATTCAAGGGTTCAGATGCCCATAAGGCTTCTGTTGTAGGGGATACTGTTGGAGATCCTCTAAAAGACACTTCTGGCCCTTCTACGAATATATTGATAAAAGTAGTTTCCGTCGTGGCAGTTGTAATCGCCCCAATGATTAAATAAATAGCATAAAAGAAATAGTAAGCCATATCGAAGCCCAAACCTATTTTGATATTTTTTTAAAGTATCAAAATAGGTCACGTAAATATTAAAACTGACCGAAACCTATACCGGAGTACTAGCTGATTCTATTTTTTAAGCTATTGCTCCGGGAGTAAGTATGGGTTCAACATTTGGCGGATTAGAAATTAGTAAAAAAGGTTTAGTGGCTCACCAAGTTGCCCTAAATACAACAGGTCATAATATTGCAAATGCAGATAATAAAGACTATGCTCGTCAACGGGTAAAGTTAGAGAGTTCAGAGCCCCTCTACGCTCCAAGTTTTAATCGCTCTAATTCTCCCGGACAACTAGGTCAAGGTGTAGAAGTGGCAGAAATTCATAGGGTTCGTGATTTCTTTTATGATGATCAAATACTCACAGCAGAAAATAGCAAAAATTTTTGGGATGCAAATCAATTGTACCTCACTCAAATGGAGCATATTTTTAATGAACCTACAGACAATACAATACGTAGTGTAATGGATAAGTTTTGGAGAAGTTGGCAGGAGCTTGCAAACTTTCCTAGTGACATGGCACATAGAGAAGTGGTGTTAGAGAGGGCAAAGGGGCTTACAACAAGGGTGAATGATACTTTTGAAAAACTCAACCAATTAAGGAATAGGGCAAATCAAGAAATTGCAGTAGATATATCGCAGGTGAATAGTCTTGCCGCTGAAATCATGGACTTAAACGAAAAAATTTCTAAACTTGAATTTCTTGGCGACCAACCCAATGATCTAATGGATAAAAGAGATGCGGCTATGGAAAAAATGTCCAAGCTTGTAGATGTAAGAGTGGGGAGAGGGAGTAAAAATGAAATGATTGTCTTTATAGGCGAGCAAGCTATTGTACAAGGTCCCATATTGCGTAAATTAAAAACAGAGGCAGACCCTAATAATGACGGTATGCTAAAAGTTAAATGGACTCACACCGAGAAAGATGTAATTTTAAAAAATGGTCATGTTTATGGATTAATGCAAATGCGAGATGAAAGTATACTTAGCAGAATGCAGGAAGTGAACTCTTTTGCCTTGAATGTGGCGGATATGGTAAACGAGGTTCATGTAGATGGTTTTGGTATAAATGGAAATACGAATAAAAAATTTTTTCATATCAAACCTCTTAGTACGAATGCAGATGGAAGCATTGTGAATCAAAATGAAAGGGCAAATGTTGATTTAGATCAGGATGGAAATTTGGATACGACAGCGATATTTAAAGTTTCAGGCACAAATAAATTAGATCCAGATAAACAAATAGGAGTGAATGGAGTTCTTACTTTCATGAAAAATGATAAAGAGCATACCCTAGTTGCAATTGATTACAAAGCAGAAGATACAACAAATGAAGTTATTAAAAAAATAAATAATAGTAAGGTGGGAGTAGTGGCATATATGAACCACGAAAATCATTTAGCCATTAAAGCAACACCTGTTGATGATGTACGATACACTCGTAGTACAAACTTTATGATAAGGCATTTGGAAGATTCAGGTGAGTTTTTAGTAGGCTTTAGCGGCGTTTTATCTTCAAATGGAGCCCTAGGTGCTTATGATTATAGGCAAATAGGTGAGATGAGTAAATTAAGGTCAGCGCTAAAGGATATAACGCTTACTCCTATTTTTAACCCTGCTTCACATTTTGAAGTGGCGGGAGACGTGCTAAGGGATCCTGCGTCACTAGCCGCTGGAGGTGGGGTAGATAGGGGTGGTGTTGGAGATAAAAGTATACCTAATGGAAGTTTAGACAATGCGAACGCATTATTGATTGCAGAGGCGTTGAAGCAAGGTAAAAAAATGGTTGGGCATTCTGTAAACCCTGAGGAGTTTTATAATGCCTTAATTGCTCGCTTAGGAACAGAGTCTAGAACCGCCAATGACGCAGTGGATCGCTATAAGGAAGATCTAGTCAATCTCAATGCTATGAGGCAAAGTATAATGGGTGTAAATCTTGATGAAGAGATGAGTAATATGATTCAATTTCAGCACGCCTATAATGCCTCTGCAAAAATGTTACAAACACAGAATGAGCTTATAGAAGAAATTATTAATAGAATCAAAACCTAATGTTACTTCTATCGTAAAACAAATTTCTAATTTCTGAAAGATATACGTTATCTATTGATTTATTATTTTATTAATGAATTCTCTTGGATTACTGCTTGACAGTGGTATTCGAGGCATAGTTTTAAGGTAGCTCATATTGAAATTATGAATTTTATATTTTTAATGTTTGCCATCAAAATTTTTTAAAATATAATTTTTTGGAATCTTTTAAATGCCCGATATCAATAATCCTCTTATAATACAATCAGACAAAACGATGTTACTCGAAGTAGATAACGCGTTATTTGAGGATTGTCAATTGAGCGTGAGTCGTTTTGCAGAGTTGGAAAAAAGTCCAGAACATCTTCATACATATAGAATCACCCCTCTTTCTTTATGGAATGCAGGTGCTTCCAAGGTTAGTGCGGAAGAAATTATTTCTACTTTAGAAAAATATACACGATACGAAATACCTAAGAATATTATCTCTGAAATTAAGAATCAAATTTCACGATATGGAAAAATCAAATTAGTAAGAGATGAAGTAGGAAATCTATTTATAACATCAAAAGAGAAATCATACTTAAATGAAATATCTTTACATAAAAGCATTCAAACCTATATTGAAGAAATAGAAGCCGAACGTATTAAAGTAAAAGCAAACTATAGGGGGCACATTAAGCAAGCTTTGATAAAAATAGGTTTCCCTGTAGAGGATTTAGCAGGTTATGATGTGGGTGCCTCTTTTAATTTTAATTTTAAGCCCACTATATCTAATGGTCGCGAATTTCAGATGCGTGCATATCAAAAAAGATCTGTCGAACTTTTTTATGACCATGGTTCTAATCAAGGTGGTTCTGGTGTAGTTGTGTTGCCATGTGGAGCAGGGAAAACTATAGTGGGGATAGGGGTGATTCAAATTGTAGGTGCTGAAACGTTAATTCTTGTCACCAATACACTTTCCATACGTCAATGGAAGAATGAAATTCTCGATAAAACAGACATTAAAGAAGAAGATATTGGGGAGTACAGTGGAGAAAAAAAAGAAATAAAGCCCATCACGATTGCCACTTATAATATTATAACTCATAAAAAAAGGAAGGGTGGAGAATTTACTCACTTTGATATTTTTGGTGCTAACAAATGGGGTCTAATTGTATATGATGAAGTTCATCTTTTACCAGCCCCTGTTTTTCGTATGACTTCAGAGTTACAAGCGAAGCGTAGACTAGGGCTTACTGCTACCCTCATACGAGAAGATGGGTTAGAAGATGATGTTTTTTCTCTTATAGGCCCAAAAAAATATGACGTGCCATGGAAAGAATTAGAAAAACAATCTTGGATTGCAAATGCGTATTGTATAGAAATGAGAATAGAGATTAGTGAAGAGGATCGTATTCACTATAGCTTAGCAGATGACCGTGAAAAATATAGATTAGCTTCAGAAAATAAGAATAAAATCCAAGCTATTGAAGCGATATTAAAAGAGCATGGTAGTAAGCATGTATTGATTATAGGTCAGTACCTTGCCCAATTAGGAAAAATTTCTGAACATTTTAATTTTCCTTTAATTACAGGAAAAACTCCATTACCTATACGAGAAGAATACTATGAAAAGTTTAGAACGGGCGAAATATCTACACTCATAGTGTCAAAGGTGGCGAATTTCTCTATTGATTTACCGGATGCTAGTGTTGCCATTCAGGTAAGTGGTACCTTTGGCTCTCGTCAAGAAGAGGCTCAACGTTTAGGGCGTATTTTACGTCCTAAAAAAGGAGATAATATAGCCTTCTTCTATACCCTTGTTAGTCACGACACCACAGAAGAACGTTTTGGACAAAATCGCCAACTCTTTCTTACAGAACAAGGTTATGAATATAGAATTTTTACTTTTAAAGAATATGAGGAAGGTATGGGTAATATACGAGAATTGGTAATCAATTCCAAAAGATAAGAGATAGTTATTACTATTACCTTTCTATCTTTTTTAATCAATTTTTATATCTAAAGTTTTTTCTACCTCTTCTATAGATAACGCACCTAAGCGTAAAATTTGCGGTGGTTGAGTACTAAGTGAGAGTATGGTTGAAGGAACATTTAAGCTTTTCAAGATAGACTTGTTTTTATCTGTAATTATAATAATATCACGAGTTTGTTGCACATCTAACTTTTCTAAAAACTCTATTATCATATTCAAGGAAGTCGCGGGAATGTCTCCTGATATGTTTACAGAAGTAACAAGCAAGGGCACCCCATAATTTTTTTCTACAGTTGCTAGTATCCTCTTGGTTGATTTTTTATTAGGAATGCGAATACAAAGAGAATCGTTTTTCAAAACAGTTTTTGAAATCTTCCATTTTGTGGAGATAGGGTTATAAGGAAAAATGATAGAAAGACCACCTATAAATTCATCACTTGCATACATGAATTTAGATAGAATTGTATCTTCAATAGGGTTTGTTAAAATTAAATTCTGTAGATGTTTTTTATGTGAAAGTAAAGCTATCAAAGCCTTAGACGTATCTCGTTCTTTTAAGTCATAAATTCTTTTTATCCCTATTTCATCGTCTGCCAAGCAGGCTATACCCCATAAAGTGTCAGTGGGGAAAATTAATAAATGATTTGATAAGATAATTTTTTTTTCTTCTACTTTTTTGCAAAATTGAGATGTGGATATTAAATTAAAATTTTTCAATCTGTACCCCCAGTTACTTTAACTTCATGATATACAAAAAATTAATATAAGAAATCATTTTCATTTGAATATAAATAAAAAACCATTATTAGCTTAAATCCATTGGATCAAAATCAATTATAAGATGATCCATTGGATGGACTTTAAATTTATCCTCATTTATTAATTTAGCTAAAGAATTTCTGACAGTTGGTAGCATCGTAGTCTTAATTAATATATGTTCCTTATATTTATGATTGATTTTATGTATAGGTGCTTCAGCTGGCCCTAGTATTGCTATTTGTGTATTTGCTATATTTGCAAACTCATGATGAAGTATTTCACATATATTTTCCATTAGACTTTTTATACGTTCTTCATTGGAGCCTCGACCAAGTAGGCGAATAATGCGACTGTAGGGTGGATAAAAAGCAATTTTTCTTATAGCTAATTCTGATTCATAGAATTGATCGTAGTCTTGAAGACTTGCAGCCTTTATGATAGGGTTATTTACATTAAAGCATTCAAAGAAAACACGTCCTTTTTTTTCATCTCGTCCCGCCCTTCCTGCCACTTGTGTAAGTAAAGAAAAAGTTTTTTCAGAGGCTCTAAAGTCGGGGACAAAGAGACCCCTTTCTGCTTGTAGTACACCAACCAGTGTAAGATTAGGTGCATCTAGGCCTCGGGCAATCATTTGAGTTCCTATAAGGATATCTATTTCTTTATTTAAGAAGCGACTTAAAGTGTCTTCTAGTACAGATTTTTTTAAAGTAGTATCACTATCAAGTCGTTCAATGCGAACATCTTTAAATTGATATAGCAAAAGCTCTTCAAGTTTTTGAATACCCATCCCAATCAAACGAGTATTTTCCTCTGTTAAGCTACTTCTGTCAAACATACGTTTGTAACCACAGTAGTGACAATGTAAATTTGTGTCTTTGTGTAAATTTAGACTTATACTACAAGCGGGGCAAGTTTCTACTTCGTTTTTTTGAATGTCAAAAACTTGAGTGTAGAGACCTCTTCTATTGAAAAGCAAAAGACTTTGTTCTTTCTTTTCAAAGTTGATTTGCAATTCATGTAAAAGTTTTTTACTAATGATTGTGTTGTGAGTTTCAATATGAATCATTTCAACATTAGGTAAAGATGCCCCCTTTGCCCTATTTTTCAAGATGTGATAATGTACATTTGAATTACTGTTTCTGGCTTGGTATGTTAATTCAATACGTGGAGTAGCAGAACCAAAAATAACTAAACCTCCGTGTAAGCTCCCTCGTGCTTCTGCAATTTGACGAGCATCGTAACGTGGAGTACTATTTTCTTTGAAGGAAGCATCGTGTTCTTCATCAAGAATAATTAAAGCAAGATTGTCTATGGGTGAAAAAACAGCAGAGCGAGTCCCTACCCCAATATGTTTTCGCCCCTTTAGTAAATCTAAATAATTACTAAAACGTACCTGGTTTTTCAAGCCAGAATGTAATAATGCGAGTTCATTTCCAAAAACTTTTTGAAGACGTTGAATCAATTGTATCGTAAGACTGATTTCAGGCACAAGTAAAAGGGCTTTGTGGTTTGATAGTAAAACATCTCGTAAGAGGTGAATATAAATTTCCGTTTTTCCTGATCCTGTAATTCCATAAAGGAGATGTGTTGATGTTTCTTTGAATGACTCTATCTTTATTTCTTTTGCTTCTTCTATTTTTTCGGGTAAATATTTTTTTAAGTTTTCATATAGCCTTTCTTGTTCTTCATTAAGTTTATGTATAATTTTTGGCGTTGCTTTTTTAGATAAAGAAGTCTCCTCGAAGGATTTAACTTCAGGAAACATTTTGAAAAGAGCCTCGCCTTCAGAACAAAGATAATAATTAGTCATCCATTGTCCTAAAATAAGTTGTTCATTATTGAGAATGGGTATGGGATCAGGCAGCTCTGTAATATGTAAAATTTGATTCGGTATATTGGGTTCTTGATTGCTAAGGCTAATGACTAGGCCTACAGTTGGATTTTTATTGAAAGGGACTATCGCCCTCATTCCCACTTTTAATTTTCCTGTAAGGGAATCTGGAACTATATAGCTGTATCTTTGTTTTAAGGGATGATTGAAAACAACTTCAGCGTAAAGGGTAAACATTTTATATATAAAAATGAATTTTTTTTAGATTCACGCAAGAGTATTTTATAAGAAGCTAAAATCTATTTAAATAGATTTGCATTGCTGAATTTATAAAAATTACTTTATCTAAATTTTGGCAAGCTATCAAAGTATATTTAAAATAATTATTTTATTGAAAAAAATAATTTCAGCTTGTCATGCATTAAGACTTTTCATTCAAAATACATATAGATAAAATAGTATTGAGTATGAGCTTCACCCCAAAAATAGTACAAACAAAACCTTTTATTGTAAATGAAATTGCAGGTACAGACCGAGCTTGGTGTTCTTGTGGGCTTTCAAAAACAGAACCCTATTGCGATGGAACACACAAAGTGGAAGATGTGGGAGGTTTACGTTCTGTGCATGTGCTAATAGAAAAAGATGGCCCTGTAGCTTGGTGTGCTTGTAAACAAACTAAGACCCCCCCTTATTGCGATGGAACACATAAAAAACTCAATAAAGATATCTAAAAAACGTATATCATTCTATTATTTAAATGCTTTTGCGTGTGGCATGGCTCAGGCCATACTTCCTTCAGTTGCAACTATTTTGAAAAACCCAAATCATGGGGGCATAGATTCAGAGAAATATGGATTTTTGTTGTTTGTATTTGTTATAGGAGCAATCCTTTCTTCTATTTTTTTTAAATGGTTATTACTTTACTTTTCACGCTCAAAACTTTTGTTAATGGGGTATCTTTCTTATCTTTGCGGTACAAGCTTTTTTAGTCTGGATCTATTTTTAAATACATCCAATATTTCTCTATTTTCAAATTACTTTTTTGCTTTATTTTTCTTGGGCCTAGGTCATGGAATAATGAACTCCATTCTCAATCTTTATAGTATGGAAGAAAACCCTAAGTATTCTAGTGCACTCATAACAGGCTTACATACTTCTTTTGGTTTAGGTGCCGCCACTACTCCTCTTCTAGCGAATTTTATGTTTCAAAATTACATTTGGCAAGTTGTAGTTTTTATTACGCAAATTTTCTTTTTCTTTTTTTGCTTTATCTTTTTTAAAGTTATTCCTAAAGAGAACAAACAAGAAGTTAAAATTAAAAATATAAAAAGTGAAATTCCAAAATTGCCCGCCCTTGTGTACTTACTTACAGGTGTCATTTTTGTTTACGTACTTGTAGAAAGTATTATTGCTTATTGGTCTTTAGAGTATTTGCAAAAAAATTTTCAAATAGGGCTTCAAGAGTCTACCCAAGCTCTTTCTGCTTATTGGCTAATGGTTTCCATAGGTCGTTTATTTATTCTTTTATATTCTATCTATTACAGAGAGAGAATACTCTTCCATTTTTTACCTTTATTTACAACAGTTGTTTTGTTTTTTTTAGTATTCAAAGTGAATATTAACGTTTTATATATTTACTTTCTTTTAGGTTTAGGATGTTCTGCCTTCTATCCTTTAACAACAAGCATAGCCTTAAATGTTTCTTCTAAGGCAAGAGAAAGGGTGTCGGGTTTAATAGTGGCAAGTGGCGTAGGTAGTGTAGGTGTAGCAAATTTCCTAATAGGCTTTTCCCTATCAAAAGGATGGGCGAAGATTGAGGAAATTTTTTATATTGGAGTTGGACTGTCTTTATTTTTATTTATTGTTTTGTTACTTGTACCCAAACTTGAAAAACATATTAACGATGCCAAAACTCTTCGGCTATAAAAGTAAAGTTTACTTTTCCCTTTATTCCTAATTTTCCATTGTTATGCTGTTGTATGATAGCTTCATATTGACCATCTGTCAAAACGTCGTGTATAACCCCATCTACCCATATTGTACCTTCCCAAATAAATTCAGAAATAATTTGCACTCCCTCCTTTGCTTTTTCTAATTCTATAGAGTCAGGGTTGTAAACTTTTCGTTTCGGTCTTAAAAATTCAGAATTTTCTCGAGGGTCCTCTGTATATCGAATCTTGCCCACCCATCGTATACGTCCGCATAGAAAATCAGGCTTGCTGGGGCATCGATAAAGAGTCATCTTTCTATCTTCGTTTTCTGAATACCATTCTCCTAATAAAGCAAAGCGAGATAAGGCCACATTTCTTCCACCATATTCAACGATACTATCTGCATCTGGATTATTTGTTGTTTGCTTTCTGTAAAAAGGTTTTTCATCTGCTACACGTGAGCTCATTGAAGAAGGTTCAGATGCACAGGCAAATAGGCTAATTAAACCTAATAAGTAACATAAACTTGCAAGCTTCATAACACTAGAGGCAGTAAATCTATTTTTTTAGAAAAATGTCTATAATAATAATTGTAGCATCACTTGTGCCACTATTCATCAATAGTGTTTTGTGTTTCATCGTAAAAGTAATGTAAATATCTGCCATAAGATAAAACAAAATAAGATTTGATTAAAAAAATATTCTATTTGTTTCCTTTTCAAAATGTACAAGATATGAATGAAGGCAAATAAATGCTTCAATTTCAAACTTTTACGCAATCAAAGATGTATTTAAAACTAAAAGTTGCGATAGAGAAAATAAGTTATATTTTTTGGAAGTGAAATGTAGCCATGGGTTATTTTTATATAAATTAGACTTGCGTAACTATCGAATAAAGTTATATTGAAATGAATTTAAAGTATACTATAAAAAAAGTCATTCAAGCTGTTTTTACACAACGTTTGGAAATCTGTGAACAATTATTAATGGAGAATTAAACTTATGACAAGTTGGATAGATCATATACATTGGGAGTCTATTTCAGTAGTTTATATCTGGATATTTGTTTTTGGTAGTCAGTTTTTAGAAAACGTTTTCCCCCCCTATCCCGGGGATACAATACTAGTTCTTAGTGGTGTTTTAGTCGGTTTGGGTTATTTGAGTATATGGTCTTGTATTCTTGCAGTCTATTTAGGAAATATCACAGGTGCCCTACTTATGTTTTATTACGGTTCTCATATCTTAGATTTTATGCTGACACGTTTCAAAAATCGTTTTGTACAAAGTTTAAATCTGGAAAATTTTCATGCAAAAATCGAAAATTGGTTTTCTCGTTATGGTGTTTTCACTATAGTCATGTCTCGCTTTATAGCAACAATTCGTTTTTTTGTAACAATAGTTGCAGGTATGAGTAAAATGAAATTCATATATTTTTTTACTGCTTACTCTATAAGTAGTATACTTTGGTCGGGACTACTAGTGAGTGGGGGCTATATGTTGGGGCAGAATAAAGAACTTATTTTTTACTACTTGAAAGTATATAATATAATCATAATGTTTATAGTATTTCTTTTTTTGTTTGTTTATGTTCTATATAAGTTTTTGAAAAAAAAGAAATTTATTTAAAATGAAAATTAGTTCCTTTAAGCGAGTACTTTGCCATAAATTTTCAAGTTTGAATATGCTTTTATTCTTTGACTTTTTTTTTAACACTTTAAAATCTTTCTTATCTCTAAAAACGTATTTTGTTATCTTTTTTTTTGGAGTTATCGTGTTTCACTGTAAGGCTGAATATGAAATCCCTAGAGCAAGTGATGTGGATGACGCTGCTCTTAAATCGAATCAATGGGAGGGATGGGCTATCATAAGTTCTTGCTATGCTATTACAGGTGGTGGTGAAAGTCGCTGTCCTGTTTCAGTGAGTCCTGATGGAAGTAGCACTTGTTTACAATCAGGTCAAGTATGCCCAGGAGATAATTTAGAAGCAGAAAGATATTTGTTAAAGCAAAAACTTAACTATAATGCGTCCCTTTCCTTTACTTCAAATGGAGAACCTAATTTTAATTTCATTCTTTCACAAACTTGGAATACAGCAGCCAAACCCATTCCTAATTCTTATCCCATAGGTTCGTATTGGTTTACCTCTTCTGGTTATACTCGTGATCAAAGCAATAGCTATTATAGAAATACTCCTCAACAAAAACTTATATTCCATTTCAACACAACCCCCCCCCTTGTTTCTTTCGCAAATACTCTCGATCAAATCACACCGTATCAAATCGTTTTGGAACAAACCCCCTATTTTCTTGAAGGAGGGATGATTCTTGCTTTATATAATCAAAATCAAATCAATGTACTTATAGGAACAGATGTGAATGGTGGTGGGGTTTACCAAGCTGGGGATCTATATTTTATTTTTTCTGTGAGGCTTCGTCGAAACAATAGATAGTATGTTTATAAGATTCTTGATTTATTCTTATGGGCTTTATTTTTTTTTAAGTGTAGCAATAGTCGATATATATGCTCAAGAAAATACTATCGTAGTAAAACCAAGTAAATCTAAAAATAAAAAGGAAAACAAAAATAGAGAGAAGGAGGCTTCATCATCCGTAAAGTCAAAAAAAGAAAAATCAGAGACAAGCACAGATAAGTTTTCTCAATCTCCATCAACACCCCTGCAAGAAAAAAATAATTCTGAAACGCTAGAGCCCATAGTCAATCGTCAAGTTAAAGATGGTTTTGCTGTTACAGGCTTACCTCTAGTAGGATATACAAGTGATTGGGGGGTAACATATGGGGCAAGAATTATAGGAACGTATTATGACAAAAACATGTTAGGATACAATTATCAATTTTGGCTACAGTTTTTTACATCTACCCAGGAATATTCAGACCATGCCTTTAATTTTGTATATAATGCCCCCTCTGCCACTTCATACAAATTAAGGGCAGGGGTTAGAAGAAACAATAATGCAAATTATTTCGGTTATGGAAACTTTCAAGACATTCCGCGAGTTAAGCAAATAAAAAGTAATAGACCTATACAACCTATAGGTGCCAATATTTTGCAAAGCTTTCAAGATCAGGCAAGTAATAATGCTGTAGACGATGCTTTAATTGATAGTCAAAATCGTTTTTTTAATTATCGATATTCCACTCCCTATTTAGATTTTTCAGTAGAAGATTGGTTTAATGGTTCTAATTTCAAATGGTTTGTGGGAATTTTGTTAAATAGTTATACAATTCAATCTTACAATAAACATCAAGATATAGGTACTATTCTCCCTAAAATTCCCACCCTCATTGATTTAGAGAATCCTGTAGGATATGATGCTGTAATAGATAATAAACCTAAAAGTGTAAATTATTTGCGATTGGCGTTTTCATATGACTCGCGTCCACGAGGCAGAGAGAGCAATCCGGATAAGGGTATTTTTACAGACGTACATATAGAAAATTCATCAAATTTACTTGGTAGCAATTATAATTTTTCAAAGATTACATATACGTATAGGCAATACTATTCTTTTCAGCCCGAGTTTTGGAATCCCAAAAAAATGGAATGGATATTCGCTTATCGTGTACTGTTGAACTCAACTTTTGGTGGCACCCCTCCATTTTTTGAAGCGGGGTATATCAGGACTATAAGTGAGTTTTCTCAAGGTTTAGGGGGGGTGGGAGGGTTACGAGGTTTTGCTGATAACCAGTTTATTGATAACTTTATGGCCTTATTAAATCTTGAACTTCGCTGGACGTTTTATAAGTCTATGTTCTTAGGTGGAGTTGATTGGCAATGGGTTGTCTTTTATGATGTGGGGCGAGTGGCGCCTAATATACAAAAGTTTGCCTTCAATGCCTTTCATAAAGATCTTGGGTTGGGATTAAATTTCATTTGGGACCAAAATGCTGTGATTCGTTTTTTGGGTGGATTTTCAGAATTTGATAGATACATTGCTCTTACTTTCCAAACAGGATTTTAATCTATGTTCAGAGTTTCTTATAAGAATTCTATGCAATAGTATTTTTTGTAATGTGTTTGTTGCCCCTCTATTTTTTATATTTTATTAAGAACTAATTTATGTGCCAAGCATATGCTTATAGAAAAATAGCCCACATCCTATATTGAACTTGCATATATATAAAAATAAAGCTTAGGCAAATAAAAAAAGCTACTTTAGGCAAGAAGGGTTCTTTGGCCCTCCAAAAGCTGTCTATGGCTCCACAAAGTAATCCATAGGCCCCAGAGAAAACAGATAATTCTGTAAAACTAAAATGCGTGTGTATAAAACTTATTGCCCCCGCTCCTATAGAAAAATCAAAAAGCTCGGTTAATGTTTGCTGAAAAAGATTTCCCCAAAAACCTCTCTTTCTTTGTTTTGCTCTTTTTTTTTCCATATGGTTTTTGAAGAAAGAATAAATCCAATTTTTAAAATTAAAGCTATGTGTGTTTGAAATTGTATGATATGCAATTTTATGAGCTGATAGCCGATTACTCCTTACATCATAATTGTTCCCAATACTTTGCAATAAGCTAGGGTTATTTATTAAGGATAAATGTTTTCCAAGGTGTTCAAAGCGAGAGTTAAGAGATACGTGTCTAGAGCTTTTTTGTTCCCGTTCTTGAAGAATGACTCCCCCCTTCAAGATGCTTACATATTCTTTGTCTGGTTCTTGATGAAGTTTGGCACTTATGCGAACTAAACGTTTATGAACATTGAAATCTACATTAAGTTCATCCCCATCTTTTGTGAAGGAATGGTAATGAGTATAAAATCCTTGAAGCATTGAAGGTGACTCTTTCCAGCCCTGAAGATTTTGTATTGAATTTGCTATATTTTTTGTGCTATTGTACGCTTCATTTGAGGGGTTATTTTTTTTAATTTTCATGCTTACTTTTTCCTTTTAGGTATGAGTTAGTTGCCTACAATGCCTCTCAAAGCTTTCAAAATAAACTACTATCAGAGAGCAAAATATTTGTAGGTGATGCGTTTAAGATATTAACGGAATATAATACATTTTGAAATATTCAAAATTTATCAAAATGATTTTATTTTCTAATCTTTGTAGTAGCAATGTATTTTTTCTTGACCTTTGTTTCGCTTGCATGGGAATAGTAAATTGTGAAAGGCGAGCCTACATTTCTTGGTGATGATATAAGGTTTCATGGTAAACTTTATTCAAGTGAATCTGTTGCGATTCATGGTGAATTTAAGGGCTATATTCAAACCGCTGCAGATCTTGTAATATCTCCAAGTGCTCGAGTGAATGCAGATATTGATGCTGTCGATATAGTCGTTGAAGGAAGTGCTCAGGGTAATCTCTTTGCTAGTAAAAAGTTAGAGTTACGTAAGCATTCTCAAGTTGTGGGGGATGTTCGCACTGCAGCTTTACAAATAGATGTGGGTGCCCGTCTTAGGGGTACTTGCATCATGGACTAATGCTTTTTTGCCTTGATCTAAATAAAAATGGAGTTAATAAATATGTATATTCGATATAAAATCCAAAAAAGGGGAACTTCTTTAGGTTTATCTAAACTTTTCATGTTGGTGCTTTTGTCAGCTTTTCTGTCTTATTGTGGTAATGGCAAGAAACCATTTGTTTCAATAGATGGTACAAAGTACACTGAAAGCGATTTGAAAAAGGAATTACCAGACTATTATTCTCAAATTAAAAATGAATACGACGAGCAGGTTAAACGGGGTTTGGAGCGTTTGATAGAAAAGAAGATTTTTGCCCTTGCTGCAAAAGAGCGTAAAATGCCCAATGGGGATGCTTACATGAATTCCTTGAATTCTAATTCAACTCCTCCCAGTGACGAAGAAATTAAAAAAACATATCAAGAGTTGCAAAGCCAAGGTCAGCTTAAGGGGCAATCTATGGAAGCGGTTCGTGGTCAAATAGTCAATTATTTGCAATCTCTAAAGTCTAGAGGACTAGTTCAAGCTGAAGCCTCTGTTTTACGCAAAAAATATAAAGTTTATTCAGGGCCTGAAGATCGTAAGGAAGTTAAAATTTCGGGCAAGCCAACTTGGAATCCTCTCGGAAAGGTCCTTGTTGTTGAGTTTTCTGGTTATGATTGTCCCTATTGCAAGAGGGTTCAAGCCACTGCCAAGTTACTTAAAGAAAAATATGCACAAAAAGTTAAATGGGTATTTAAGGATTATCCTTTAAATCCGGGAGACATACACCATCATGTTTCTTTGAATTGTCTTTTTGATCAGAGTGCCGAAAAGTTTTTCTTGCTATTTGAAAAGATTTATTCAGTTCCAGATACACGTGCTTTTGTAGAAAAGGCAAATCTTGATAAGCAAATTGAAGGTATGGGTGGTGTTGACATGAAGCGTTACAAGGCTTGTACAGAGTCTCCCGTTATTAAGGAAAGAATTATGGAAGATTATAGAGAGGGTCAAAGCCTAGGAGTAAGGGGCATACCTCATTTTTTCATAAATGGAAAATCGCTTTCAGGTGCTCAGCCTATAGAGGCTTTTGAGCAACTGATTAACGCGGAGCTTTAAAATTTCATATGTCACGCTATACGGGTCCACGTTTAAGAAAAGTTCGTCGTTTGGGGATACCTTTGGTAGGGCTTACTCGTAAGTCTGCGCAAAAGCACCCTTATCCTCCTGGTCAGGGTGCTCAAAACAGAAGGCCTCGTCAGAGTGAATACCGTAAGCGACTAATGGAAAAGCAGAAGATTATATTTAATTATGGTATAGGTGAGCGTCAGTTGCGATTACTTATGACTGAAGCGAGGGGTGCTCACGAACCTACAGGTATAGTTTTACTTCGTCATCTTGAACAAAGGTTGGATAATGTCGTTTTTAGATTAAGTTTTGCTCCTACTATTCCTGCTGCGAGACAATTGGTTTCCCATGGGCATGTACTTGTAAACGGAGAGAAGGTAGATATCCCTAGTTATAGGGTAAAGCTAAATCAAGTTATTTCTCTGAAGCCTAGTAGTCAAAAATTAGACGCTGTTTTGGCTTCCCTTGCTAAACCATCTTTGCGTCTCCCTCCTTATCTTATGTATGATACAGCTAAATTTGAAGGTAAAATGCAAAGTTTGCCTACTAGGGATGATATTCCTATTCAAGTTGTTGAGCAATTAGTTGTAGAGTATTATTCACAACGTATGTAATGTTGTTGTGTAGTCTTTTTGTGTTTAAGGGTTTTTACTCTACAGATTGAAGATAGAGGTATAGTGCTACATAGGTAGCTTCAATGTATAAATAATTCAAAAAGTTCGTATTTAGCTTTAGGTGTTTAAAAATTATCCGAAATTTAGTCATCTTTTAATGCATTTTTGTTGCATGTTTTTTTTTGATATAGGTTTGTTATTTTCTTGACTTTGTGAATAGCTTAGTTAGAATACTACCCGGACTTAGCTTAAATATGCGTATCTTTATTTTTTATTTTGTTATATCTTTGGTGTTGTCGTTTACTCAGGCTTGTATAACGAATGTGGTTGCCTGCGATGGAGACAATACAGTAGATCCAAATAATGATTGCCTTCCTTATCAGGTTACTAATCTCCAATACAGCGTAAATTTGCCAGATTATGGTATTACTTGGCATCCTGTAATAGGAGCTAGTTCCTATAAATTTGAGGGTTTGTGTAAATCGAATAATGCCTCTTCCTTAAACGAAATTGATTGGTCTCTTGCAAAAGTAGAAGATTTTACTTCTTCTCAAGCGTCTGTAAAGTTTAAAGACACGCAATTTTGCTATTATAGAGTTGCGGGGTGTTCTAGCTTTGGCTGTGGTCTAAAGTCAGAACCACTTCAAATTATTATGGGTAAACCCGCCCCTTCGGGTTTCGGTATTCTTGAAGGAACTCCCGTTGAAACATCTGCTAATGCGTCTTCTTTTAATGTTTTTCAAAGGAATTTTACTTTCGTTTGGAATAATTTAATAGATAGTCAAAACAATAATTTTGCATATGCAATTCAATACTCTAATCAATGGGACACCTCTACCAACAGCATTGTTTGGCCTAAATTTTCAGATACTGTAAGTCTTATTCCTCCCGTAGAGCCAGATGCTTCAAATTCTGAGAGTATTTCTTATTATCTTAGTAGTTTGATAAGTGCAGATTATAGAACAAAAATTATCAATAAAAGGGGGGGTGCTCAAAGTAAATTTCCTAACCCTGTCGTTGCTTGTTCTAGTAGGGCGTCTACTGACTGTGTGTCGTCGCAAAATTATGATAACAAAAAAAACTTTTGGGCGTATCGTATCCGAGTGTGTAATACAAATGGTGAAAATTGTGGTCCTTGGTCGCCTCCAGTCAAGGTTGCCCTTAGGCCTAAAAAGATAGACGCTCCTGTTATAGAAAAGGTAGATGAGCTTTCGGTTAAATTTAATTGGAACTCTTCTGGGGATTTAGACTCTAATTTAAGTTATAACATAATGGAGTGTTTTTCTCGAGATTGTAAAATTGTTTCTGCTAATTTAAGTAGGAGTTTAAAAAGCTACACTAAAGGGTTGGCAAGTGCTGCTGGTGGGAATTATTCTTATAGTGTATTGGCATGTATTAATGGTGCCTATTCGCAGAATGAAACAGTAAGCTTTGATGAGGAAGGGAGTCCTATTCCTAAAAATGAAGGTGTGGCTTGTGGAGATCCTGGTCCAAGTATGGATGTAAGTGTAAATTGGAAGAGTTTACCTCTCTCTATTGATTTTGATAAACTTTCGTATGATGCAAGTTTTAATCCTATTTACGATATTGAGTGGTCGTTGTTGGCTGATTCAAGTTATAATAATGTAACATTACTTTTGCAGCAAAGTAAGATAAATTCTGGTCGATGGGTGAACCTATATTCAGGTAGCATAGGGACCTTTGGAAAATTTGCAAAATCTTTTCATGTTGCAGGTGGGGATCCCGCTTTTGGCATTGATGCTCCTGTAATGGGTGAAACTTATGTATATCGTGCTCAATTATGTAAGGGTAGTGGCAATTGTTCGCCTCTTCCAGAAAGTTCAACGACTTGGCTTACAGCACAAATACCTTTTTCTTCAGAGCTTTATAAGCTTCCTATTGTGGTTTCTCCAAGTAATGTGCAATATCAGGGTTCTGCAAGTAGGGATGGTGAGTATACCCTTGCATTGACTCCACCAGTGAATACCCCATTTGTATATTCTATAGAGGAACAGCTAAGTTGGGATACTTCTGCTTCCTGGAAAAATTTGAATACCACTAGTCTTTTCGTTCATAAATGGCGTACTGCAGACCCAAGAAGTGATGATAGCCCATCCTTTATTAATTATAGATACAGAATTTGTAATAATTTAGGTAATTGCAGTAGCGGGAAAAATGTAAGTGCCACAGTCTATTTGCGTCAACCTACCCCCCCCGCCTTCCTTAATGGGCCTAATCTTACAAGTCGTGTAGGCAAATCGGGAATTGTACTTACATTTGAAGAAGTGCCTCAAAGTGGGGATGAGGGCACAGCCCTTCTTGCAGGGAATTTTCGTTATGAATTACAGGAATTTCAATCTCCCATAAGTTCCCCACTTATAGCTACAGAAAAAACTTCTCCAAACTTTCATGTTTATTGGGATCTTTCTACTTCTATTGCAAGTGTTGTAGGTAACTCTAATGGATGTTTTAAAAACATGCAGACTGTTGCAGGTTCATCAGGTGCTTGTAGCAATCTTTCGGGTATTCCTACTCCAAGTTTAAATGCTTCTCATCAAGGTGTTTTTAATCTTACTGACAAGGCATTTCAAAGAGACTATTTATATCGTTTGCGTTCTTGTTACGGGAAAGTGTGTTCACATTGGCGTTCAGCAGGGCCTTTTTCTATAGGCCTAGAGGCACCTGTGATTACGAAAGAAGCAAACCCCATACTCGCGTTTGAAAATACCACCTATCCGTACTATTCTGCCCATACAAGCGAGTTAGTAGTTCCTGTTTTTTGGAATACCGTAATAGGGGCGGATAGCTATAGAATAGAGTTATCAGGCGATAATATTTCAAGAAAATGGAGTACTATTCTTTTTGAGAATGCCCTTTCTTTGAGGGATGTTTTTAACTATGGTCGTTCTTATGAATTAAAGATACAAGGTTGTTCTTCGGGAGGATCTCTCTGTGTGGATGCAGGTGCGTGGTCTACGCTTAAGATAAATATAGGAGTATCTCCACAAGACCCGAATTTTACAGTGGGTTATGCTGCGATAGGTGATGGTGGAGAAAACCCTACAGTGTCGCCTAGTGAGGGGTTAAATAAAACGTATTATTCAAATGCAGGAAATTTTAATATTTCTTGGACTGAAATACCTGGTTCCTCTTTCTATAATTTAATATGGAGCACAAACCAAGGTGTCACATGGCTTTCTGCGAATACAAGTCTGTCACCTGGTTCAAGTAGTACTCTGATGGGGAGTACGCTTTATTCTTTTAGGAATTTACCTGGGCCCCTAACTTATGGATATAGAGTCCAAGGATGTACTCGTATTGGAATTTGTGGAAATTGGAGTTCTATTAATTCTGCACGGATAAATTTAGTTGCTGTAAAACTTAACCCCCCTTCTTTCACAACTAGTCTTGTGAGCAAAAATACTAGTCTTGAACCATCTTCAGCAGTTCAAAATTATGATGATATAAGTTTGAGAGCAAGTAGGAGTCGTAACCTCACTCTTCAGCCACTATGGAGTACGGCAAATGGTGTAACCTTAACTCTTTCTTGGCAGGATGTAGGTAATGCCTTATCGTATCAAGTTTGTAAATTAGTGGAAGGTGGAGCTAACCAAGATTGTGATTTAAGCGTGAATCGTGTCACCCTTCCCTCTAGCTTATCTACAACAGTTGAAGTTCCCAGTTTAAGGGGTCACGCTGCTTACATCTTCAAAGTTCGTTCTTGTTACACTTCTAACGTTTGTGGAAATTGGAATAGTGTTGGGCAGGATGTAAGTGTGTCGAGAGTTGTGGTAAGTTTACCTATGGATTTACCTTTATTGCTCGTAGATGAAACATGGTGTTTAAACAATAATGAAATTGTCCTATGTTCCGCGAATGCTATTCAAAATTCTAAATATGTAAGTTATGATGGTTCTTATTTTATTCGCTGGTCAAGTATGGTAGGATATAATTATCCTATTAGTTACAGATATCGGTACTTTACTTCAAACGACTCAGGTTTGTCTTGGTCAAATACCCCCTCTGCTTGGTCTCCTATTCCTATTGCAAAATTCTTTTTAGCCGAATTAGGATTATCTTTAACAGAGAGTAGAAGATATTCTTTTAGCCTTTGTGGCCAACTATCAGATTACTCCCTTGCTTGTTCGGAAGGAAATCCCATCCAAAATCAAAAGCAAGTTTTAAGAAAAAATATAAATGCCTTTACCCTTTCGCATCTTAGTGTTGTTGGTGGTTTGGATGGAAGTAATTTTTATGTAAATGGTCCGAGTGTAGCTGCTTCTTCTTGGGCAACGACGGGAAATTTTACCCTTGCTTATCCTCAAGTTAAGGGAGCTATTGTTTATAAACTTTGGGAAACAAAAAACCCACCCTCTTCTCTATTTAGAAACTGGTCTCTTGTTGCTGAAGTCTTACCAAATTCAGATGGCTCTTTTTCCTATTCTATTAACAAAGGTTTTGGAACATACTATTATGTGGTTCAAGCCTGTGTTGATGGCACTAATTGCTATATCGCGAGCCCTCCGAGTTCAAGTTTTTATGACGGTAGCTTAACCTCGCCTGGATATAATGTGAATGTAATTGATGCTGGTATGGGAACCGCCACTACCCCTTTTCTTATCTTAACCTATAAGCAATTAGAGGACATAGGTAAAATTGCCACCACAACTTCTCAAAACTTTATACTAGGGGCAGACATAGACGCTACCCCTAGTTGTGGTTTAAATAAGACAGAAAATGATGTACTCGCTGGAAATTGTACTGGTTCAGGTTTTTCCCCCATAGGAAATCTAAGCTCCTATTTTAAGGCTAATTTTGATGGTCGAGGTTATAAGATTAAAGGCCTCTATATAAATAGAGACTCTGTTGAACTTATAGGTTTATTTGGTTTCGTGGGGACGGGAGCCCAAATTAAAAATGTAGGCCTCGTTAATGTAAACATAACTGGTGGTAGGTGGGTGGGTGGTTTGGCGGGTTGGCAACAGGAGTCGAGTACTATTAATAATTCCTATGTTACAGGTTATATCTCAGGCCATACCGCCGTTGGAGGTTTGATAGGGGTGAGTAGAGGTTCTTCTAGTAATAATTATGTTATTGGTTCTGTCTCAGGCAGGTATATAGTAGGCGGTTTAGTAGGCGCTTTAAATACGTTTTCTGAAGTTTCGAATAGCTACGCTATAGCCAATGTTTCAGTAGACGGGACGGTGTTTGCCCGCTACCCAGGAGATGGAGATTTGGTGAATACATTTTTTAAAAATGCGTCACAGCAGGAGAAAGCGATCTACCCATCAGCAGGAGGTTTGGCGGGGATGTTTTTTTGTAGCCCTACCGTTTGTACGCTTACAAATAGTTATGCTGCTGGTGAGGTGGTTGGTAAGCTCAAAATTACTGATTATTATGTAGGAGGTGTAGTAGGTGATAGTTATAGTAGTCTTCAAACAACAACAAATACTTTCTGGGATAAAACAATTACAAAGCAATCCTTTTCTGCACTTTCATTCGCTTTAACAACAACTGAGATGCAATCTGATACTGGTAGTATAACTAGCCTTGGTCGTTCTTCTTTTAGATTTATCTCTGGCCTTTATCCAAAACTTTGTAAATCTGATTCTTCTTGTAATGTAGATCCTGATCTTTCATCTACATCCCCTTATCTTCCGGGTCAATTTCTAGATGAGAAATTTGAGGTGGAGCCCTCAAGTGGTTTCTTGCTTATTAATACACCTGTTGACTTGGATAATATGAGACATTGGCCTATAGGTTGTAGTGGAAAAAATTATGGTTCAGCTTTGTTTCAAGTCTATGCAAATACCTTAAATACTCCAAAAGGAGGTCCTTGTAAGGGCTTTAAACTTGCAAGGAATATAGATATGTCTAGCGTTTCATGGAGTACTTCTGGTTCAGGTTGGATGCCTATAGGTAAAGGTAGAGGTAGTAGCCCAACCTTTGCTTCTAAACTTGATGGTAATGGGCATGCAATTATAGGGCTTTATATAAATAGGCCAACGGAAGACAATGTAGGGCTATTTGATAGGCTTACTAATTCTGCAAATATTATACAGTTAAATGTAGTAGATGCGAATATAGTTGGAAATAATAATGTAGGTGTAGTTGCAGGAGAGTTTGTGAATTCGGGTAGTTCAGGACAAACAACGATAAGCAATATGAGTGTTTCTGGGCTCGTAAGCGGAAATGATTTTGTAGGTGGTTTGGTTGGGACTAGTGCAAAAGGCTTGTCTAACGTGAGTAGTTCAGTAAACGTATCAGGTAGGAATTTAGTGGGTGGTATAGCTGGAATTATGTCAGCATACAGTAATATTGTCGATAGTTATGCTACAGGATCTGTTATAGGTGCTGAAAGAGTGGGAGGTCTAGTGGGCCATGAGGGTGGTGGGACAATAAATAATAGTTATGCTACAGGCTCTGTTGCGGGCTATGACAGAGTAGGCGGTCTAGCGGGCTATCTGGATTATGGTGGTGTCATCAATTCTTACGCTACGGGTTTTATTAGCGCCAGAGACTCGTATACCCATGGTTCCTTTGGTGGTTTAGTAGGGCAGACATGGCAGGCGAGTGTTCGAAATAGCTACGCCACAGGCTCTGTTCACTCTGGCAATCATTACGGTAAAAAGGCGGGGGGGTTAGTGGGCTATAATAGAGAGTGTACGATTGCAGATAGTTATGCCACGGGATCAGTAACGAGTGGAGATGCTGGTGGATTGGTGGGGGATAACTCCCTTTCAAATATTCAAAGGAGTTATTCCACAGGTTCCTCTTCGGGCTACTATTATGGTAGTAATGGTGGTTTAATAGGTCGTTCTGCAGGTTCGTCCGGGGTGCCAGGAGGACGTAACTATACGACTTATCCTATAGTTAATAGTTATTGGGATACTACTACTTCAGGAAAAACTGACGGTATTGGTGTCATATCCGGTTCGGCGGCGAATACTATAACAGGACTCACAACTACACAGATGCAGCAGATTACTGGTCCAAGTGCACTTGGGTCTTGTTTTAAACTGACTACAAATAAGTACCCACAGCTCTATACTAAAATCGGTAGTACTTGTACTCAAATTTTTGTAGGTGGCCCTAACGCTACTAGATAAGGGTACTTTCTAAAGAGAAGGGAGGTCTGTCTCCCTTCTCTTTAGAAAGCTTGTTCCCTTGAAGTAGGGATGTGGCTTCCAAAAGCTTAGAGAAACTAAATTCAAAGACTAGGAAGAAAGTACCTCGCTTTTACATAATGAGGCAAGATTTTAGCTCCCCACTATATTTTGCGAAGGTAAGAAAAAAATAAAAAAAACTGAATTTTGTAAAAGTTGTGAAGGGCTTCTATTGCATAAGAGGCACTAGTAAGCCTTTATATTTCTAAAAATTCAATTATTAAAAATTTTTTCAGCTTTTTAGAATCTCAAGTGTTAGGGGAGTTTTGTCTTTCATAGAGGGTTATAGGGTTTGACAAAGTATTTTTACATTACTTTGTAATCGTAAAAGGAGTATCATAAGCCTGATAGTGTGCTAAAAGATTAAAATTAAAAAACATTATAGAGGATAAGATAAAATTCCTAAATCTAAATTCTTGATTCATATAATTTTAAAGTTAGACAAAGTAAGGGTATTTGTAAGAATATCGACACGTGTTATTGGTGCAAAAACATTTCTTTTTGAAGGCAGATGGAATATAAAATTTATATAATAATCTTTATGGGGATAAAAATTTGTAGCTATTTTTTGTAGAAATATTTTATTACTTTTAAATTTACTATGAGCTTGGAGAATGTACTATGTATACAAGACTAAAAACGATGATTAGATATTATAGTGGAATATGTTTTTTTATTTCTTTAAATCTTTTTTTACTTTCTTTTTTATTTTTTAGCTCTAAGAGCTTGTCGGCACAAGAGAACGACAGAGTTAAAGAAGCTATGATGAAAGATAAATATATGCGTGAGAGCCAAAAAAAAGAAAAAGCAGAAAAAGAAGCTCAAACCCATGATGGTTTTTTTCTTAGAATGCTAACGGGGGTATCTCTTCTAAATTTAGAATATGCAGGTGAAAAAAACTATGATGGAGGATATTCACCTTATTTTAATTTTACCGTGGGTTATGCGATATCTCAAAATTTTATATTACATGGTGGTGTAGATGTGCAAAGAACAAGCTTGGTAGGTTCTCGAAATGATGCCACTAAAACTGATAAAATAACATTGCTTAATACTGCCTTAGGTGTAGGTTTTACTGTGTATGCAGTACCTAGCAATGTTTATCTAACACTTGACGTCCATGCTTTAAATTACAATACTATTGAAGGATATTCTACATGGGAGGGTGGAGAAAAGTCTGAAACTACAATCAATTATAAAAACTCCTTTGAAGGAAATGGTTTTGGAATTTATTTTGGAAAAGAGTGGTGGGTAAGTGAAAATTGGGGAACTGGTTTTTCTATTTTCTATCGTTTTGATAAAATAGTTGCTAAGAAACTTAGGCTTACAGATGCTCAAGGTGAAGAGATAGTGGGGGGAGATGAAAGTTTTAAAAGTCATTACAATCTAAATACATATGGAATAGCTTTGAGTACTACTTATAATTAGTTAGGTGAATAGATGTCTAGAATTTATACAAACTGTCCCCCTGAAGGTACCCCCATTGCTATTGCCTTTTCGGGTGGCTTGGATACTCGTACTGCGGTTCTGTGGCTTTCAGAAAAAAAAATCAAAGTCTACGCGTACACAGCAAATTTAAATCAACCTGATGAAAAGGATATTTCTTCCATTCCTGAAGTGGCACTTTTGCATGGTGCCGTACAAGCTGAACTCCTAGATTGTCGCCTTGACCTTGCAAAGCAAGCTCTTATTGCATTGCAATGTGGGGCCTTTCATATACAAAGTGGGGGTAGAAAATATTTTAACACCACCCCCCTTGGTCGAATTGTGACTAGTCGTGCTATACTCCATGCAATGAAAAAGGATGGTGTAGAAGTTTTTGGAGATGGGAGTACTCATAAAGGGAATGACATTCAGAGATTTTATCGTTATGGAGTTCTAGGTAACCCTAATCTTAAAATTTATAAGCCATGGTTGGATGAAAATTTTGTTAATGAGCTTGGGGGGCGAAGGGAGATGTCTGCTTTCTTGGAAAGACATGGAAAGCCTTATCATATGAGCGCACCTAAGGCGTATAGCACAGATGCGAATTTTATAGGAGCCACACACGAGGCAAAGGATCTTGAGTCTCTAGAGCAAAATATGTATTGTGTTAAACCTATTATGGGTCTTTCTTTTTGGGAAGAGACAGTGGGGATAAAAAAAGAAAAAGTAAAAATAGAATTTGAAAAAGGAGTGCCGGTGTCGATAAACGATAAAAAAGAGAATAATCTTGTAGAGATATTTAATATCTTAAATGAAATAGGTGGACGTCATGGAATAGGCATGAGTGATCAAATAGAGAATAGGGTTATTGAAGCAAAGAGTAGGGGGATATATGAAGCACCGGGAATAGCCTTGCTCCATATTGTGTATGAACGTTTGCTTTCGGCCACTCATAATGAAAACACATTAGATATTTATTTTTCCATGGGGCGAAAACTTGCTCGTTTATTATATGAGGGAAGATGGCTTGATCCTGAGGCCTTGCTTATTCGCTCCTCCCTTGTGTCTTACATTGCTGATGCTGTAAATGGGTTTGTTGTGCTTGAATTGCGGCGAGGTGAAGATTATACCATCCTAGAAACATATTGTCCTAAAGGTTCTTATCATCCCGAAACATTGAGTATGGAAAAAAGTGAGAGTGTATTTTCTCCCTTTGACCGTATAGGTGCCTTAGCCATTCAAGATTTAGGGATAATGGCAAATAGGGGGATATTAGAAAAGTATATAGATACGAATACATTAGATGCTTTTGAAATTTAAATTTTTAAATTATTTGTTAGCACCCTACTGTTTTTGAAACGCTATTATAAAAATTTTTTTCTTATAGAGAAAGATTTTATAATAGCCCCTTTGTAACCAATCTCCTCATCGTTATCTCTTTGAATATTCTAGGATACATTATCCATCCAACGTGCCCAATTCCCCACCCTGTATTTTTTTCTAAGTAAATTTAGGAATATAATGAGTGGAATTTTTATTTTACTATACGCGTTCATATAGATCTCGAACAATTTTATCCCATATTTTTGGAAAAGAATACATTCGTCTTTGTGCTATAAACTTTGTATTTTCTAAAAATAGATTTAGTTCATACTTAGAAGATTCCTTACTTATTCCCCATGAAAATGGGGGTAGATATTTTGGCGGATTGCCACCAAAAATATTTGAACCTACATCTAAGCATGTACCTGTATTGAGAAGGGTTCCTATAGATGTCTTAACGCAATCGCCAATGAGCGAACCAAATTTGATTTGTTTTGTGTCAAAATCTACGAGTGGATCTGAAAAATTTTTATGATTATCAGAATTATTTTTTACTTCTAAATCTAAGAAATTTTTTAAAGGTATTTGTAATCGCACAGAACCATAATTATTTTTAAGGTCAGAGGTGGTTGTGAGGGCACCTAAATTTACCCAATTTCCAACTAAACTATGACCTAAAAATCCTTCATGGTGTTTGTTTGTATAATCTCCAATAATGCTTTTTTCTATTTCACCTCCAGCACGCACTTCACATCCTATAATAGAAGAACCCAAGCGAACATTATCTAATCGTGCATTCGGAGCCACATAAAGAGGGCCTGTAAGATAACTGAAGGGGCTTATTTCAACTCGATCGCTAAGTATAACTTTTCCATTCCTTGTATCAATAATTACACCCGGATGAATAATAGCATTTTCGTGAATGTACAAATTTTTTTTGTCACCTATCAAATCAAAATTTTTTGTTTTTGAAAGCGTACTTATTTTTGAAAAATTTTTGCATGTATTGTATTTAGTCCATAAATGCAGATCTCTATCTATAAGATCATTTAGTTCATCAAAAAAAGAGAATAAATTTAATTCATTTGAAAAAAATAAGAAAGAAAAATTTTTTTGCAAAATCTCACTTTCTTTTCTGAAAAGTTCTAAATCGTTCATCCATTTTCTTATATCAGGCCTAGGTTCACCTGTATGAGAGAAAGGAGTAATATTTTCGATGAGAGAAATATTCTTTTCATATTCTATGTTAGGGTGTAAAAAAAATATTTCTTGTCCTTGTCTCTTTTGAAGTCGAAGTCTTTGTATGGGGCTGTAGATTCCGTTGCGTATAGAAAAAATGGAATGGAAGCGGGAGAGTGCTCTAGTGTGTGGTAAATCTACATCTATTAAAAGTACACGCATAAATATTTAGTTTAATCTATAAGTGTTTTGCAAGAAAGGTTTTTTGTGAGTCAAGTATTTATTCTTGCCAAAAGATTTATCTTTAAGAATTCTGCTGTAAGCTTTATTAAAAGTTTACAGCAAATAAAGGGAGAATAACTAAAAAAATTATGAAGCAATCAATAAAAAATACTCTTTCTATACTACTCAAAATCATCATTGCTGGTATTCTATTACAGACTCTTTATTATAAATTTACAGGTCAGATAGAGTCGAAGTACATTTTTTCTAAATTAGGCGCAGAACCCTATGCTCGTTGGTTTACTGCGATTATGGAGCTTATAGCTTCTATTTTATTATTTATTCCTTCTCTCCAATTTATCGCGGTTGGCCTTGTTGTTGGTTTAATGTTGGGAGCAGTTTTAGGGCATGTTTTTATAATAGGGATAGTTGTCGAGGGGGTCTACGAGGGGAATATGATTCCGAGTGATGGTGGTCTTCTTTTTATGTTGTCAATTATTGTTATCGTATCTTCGTTTTTACTTATAATTTTAAACTGTAAAGACTTTACAGATTTTCTAAAAAAGTTACCTCTAATAAAAATGCTAATGAATTGATTGTTATGTTTAGAAAAATTTTTAAATTTACTAAACTTTCCCAAAAAAAAAGTGCTCATAGTGTAGATGCCTTTCTAAAATATTTACCGAGTTCTCATTTTAAGCAAAAACCTAAAAGTAGGTATCAAAAATTTCTTGCTTCTATTAAAAATCTTTTAAATAAAATTCATAAAAGGGGTATGAAGCGTATAACAATTATGCTTATTCCACATACCGAAAAAAATATACTTAGTTGGCATCTGAGCTTGTATATGATTATACCCAGTGTCTTCTTTATATCCTTTATTCTTGTTCTTTCGATAATTGGGTTAGTAAATAAAACAGGGGAAGATATACAGTATTATGACATGGGGTTGAGTGACAAGCAGTTTGGTATACAGGCTATCAATATAGCTGAGGCAATCTTGCCCTTTCATAATCTTATTAACTCGTACATAGATGTCATTGCTGAATTGTATCTAAAGTTAGATGGAGATAAAAAGCAAGTGCAAGGCATACTCTCTTCTAATGAGAAGCTAATGAAAGAAGAACTAGATAAATTTAAGGAAATGATAGAGAAATGTAAAGAAGCTACAGCAACGTGTGATACTGCAAAAGTAGAGGATATTTTGCGTAATACGATTTATCTTTCCTTTCAAGATAATTATAAAATGAAAAAGAGCATAGAGCTTTCAGAAAGTATTTTGGAAACACTTAATACTAAAGAGAAGAAAAACTTATTCAAAAACACTCCAACAATCTCACCTACAAATGGTTTTTTAATAGCACCTTATGGTTATTACACAGATCCAATGTATGGGCGTAAAGTTTTTAAAAGAGGTATACAAATAGGGGCTATTCCTGGCACAGAAGTTCTATCAACTGCACCCGGAGAAATAAGCGATATTTCATTTGATGAAGAATATGGATTAAAAATTTTTATTACTCATAGTTATGGATTTGCTACTTTTTATGCTCATTTAGATCGTGTCAAAGTTCAAAAGGGAGAAAAGATTGCTAAAGGAGAAGTTATAGGTTATGTAGGTCAAACAGGAAAGGTTTCGCAACCTATGCTTTATTATGAAGTACATGTAGGGACAGTTGCCTATAATCCTTTTGCCTTTATTAATCACTTAGAAAACCCATGGTTGCTTCCACCGAAAATTTAATTGTTAATAGTCTTATAGGAGTTGGTTCAGAATTTCGTGGAGAATTCAAAGTAAAGGATCTTCTACGAATTGATGGGTATTTTAAAGGTAGTATTGTAACAGAGGGAAAAGTTTTAATAGGACAAACAGGTGTTGTTGAAACTGATATTAAAGCCGAAATTGTGGTAGTTGGTGGTGAAGTAAGGGGTAGTATTTTTGCTAGCAAGCGAGTGATTCTATTATCTACTTGTAAATTAGTAGGTGATATAGTGACTTCAAGTTTTTTAGTGGAAGAGGGTGGAGTCTTTAATGGGCATTGTACAATAAATCAAAAGTTATAAAATGGATTTTGAAAATAAGCAAAGGGTTGAATGGGTGCGTCAAGGAAATCAAGCCTTTAATCTAAAGGATTACCATAAGGCGGCGGATTTTTTTATAAAGGCAAAGTACAAGGATGGCCTTGAACGTTTAGGAGATTATTATATGTATGAAAGACATTTACCCTTGTTGGCCTTTGGTTATTATAAAAAAGCAGGCGTTCAAAAAAAAATAGACGATATATATAGAAGGATGGTGAATGCAATTGGCGAGTGGCTTGGTCGCGATAAGATTAAATCTGATTTTTTAAAAGAAGATACTTTTTATTCTACTTATAATAAAAAAATAGTTAGAGTAAATTCAGAAGGCATGCTTCCTATTTCTGTAGATGCGAAGTTACGGGATCAAGCATTGAGTATTATTTCTAAAAAGTCTTCTTAAGAAAATTTTATTTCAAATTTTTATAGTTTCAAGATTTATTTTTAATCCAATAAAGTCTAAAGTAAGAGCGTCATTTGTATTTTCTAAATTTAAAATCAGCAAAAACCCATGGTCGAGAAATTTTTTATGCAAAAAAAACAATTTTTAATTCAAAAATGTATTCTTTTCATCCCTTTATTTTTATTTTTTATTTTATTCCCTCAAAATATTTTTCCTGAATGGAGAACATATCAATCTAAACAAAAGATTGCTTTTGTTTTAGAAAATTTTCTCAAGAATTTAGAAGAAACAAAAGTTTCTTTTAGTGTGGTAAAAGTTTATAATGAAAAAGAAGATGGAGTTCAGGGTTTTGAAATGTTACTTAGACCACAAGGGACTATTAGTAAGGTGCAATTTTTTGAAGAAATTAAAACAAAATACACTCTAGTAAAAATCTTTACTCAAAATAATACTGATGGGTATCTTTTTGAAAAAGTGTTTTTGGAAAAAATGAAAATGAAAGAGGTGGGGGTAACCCCCATTCAGAAAGATAAATCTTGGCAAGATAAAATGCAGTAATTGCGGTAAAGGCCGACATATCGCCGTCTAATCTTTAGTAGACTTGAGACTGTTGCAATGTTAATAAAAAACACTAATAGTAATAGTAGCAATGAGACACTTGTCCTCGCTTGTCCGCGTAAGGGTTAGAGGGTAATACTTAAGTAAATTACGTTAAAATGCGTTCTATACAAGCATTACCTTTCGCTTTGCTCAAGACAAGTGTCTCATTGTGCTTAGAAGTGTTATGATTTTTTATAAAAAAGTTCTAAATTAGCTAGTTTTGCAACGGTCTCGGCTTAGGGATTAGTTTTTTCATTTAAGCAAGGATAAAGGTTTTCCTATATGATAAGCGAGCGAGCACTTGCTTAATCAGCTTGGTATGGGTGTGTAGAAAAAACTATTTATTTCTTTTACGCTCATTTTCTTTTAAAAAGCGTTTACGTAGACGTATGCTAGTTGGGGTTATTTCTACCAATTCATCATCGGCAATAAATTCCATTGCATATTCGAGAGTTAGTTGTATGGGTGGGATTAGACGTACCGCTTCGTCGCTACCTGAGGCCCTCATGTTTGTAAGTTGTTTTCCCTTAACAGGGTTCACCACTAGGTCATTGTCGCGACTATGTATACCTACAATCATTCCTTCATAAACAGCGTCTCCATGCACAACAAACATTTGCCCCCTTTCTTGTAATTTCCAAAGGGCATATGCCACCGCCTCTCCATTTTCCTGACTAATAAGCACCCCATTTTGCCTTTCGCCAATATTGCCATCTTTTACAGGGCCATATGTATCAAAGGTATGACTCATTAAACCAGTTCCACGAGTCATAAGCATAAATTCACCTTGAAAGCCAATGAGGCCCCTTGCAGGAATCTTATATTCTATTCGAGTTCTTCCTTTGCCATCACTCACCATGTCGACAACTTCCCCCTTTCTTCTTCCCAATTCCCCCATTACAGCACTTTGAGTAGAGTCTTCAACATCAATAGTTAGATTTTCATAAGGTTCTAGTTTGGTTCCATCTATCACCTTCATGATTACACGAGGTCTTGAAACAGCTAACTCAAAGCCTTCACGTCGCATATTTTCGATAAGTATAGATAAATGGAGTTCTCCCCGTCCTGATACCTCAAAAGTTTTATCATCTTCAGTCATTTTAACCTTTAGAGCTACATTTGATTTTAATTCTCTATCTAAACGATCTCTTAATTGTCGACTAGTGACATACTTCCCCTCTCGACCTGCTAGAGGACTGGTGTTTACCATGAAGTTCATTGTTAGAGTGGGTTCATCTATCTTTAAAAGTTCAAGGGCCTCAGGGGTATCGGGATGACAAATAGTAGTTCCTATTCCTATGTCTTCTATCCCACTCATTAAAACGATATCACCCGCTATGGCTTCCTCTACCGCCATCCTTTCAAGACCTTTGAATTTCTGTATTTGATTGATTCGACCTTTGAATGGCGTACTGTTGAGACCATCAAGACAGACAACATCCATTCCTATCTTCATTGTACCACGTTTGATACGCCCTATACCTATTTTGCCTACGTAGGTATTATAATCTATCGAAGAAACTTGAAATTGAAGTGCCCCCTCAGGATCATCATCACGTACAGGTACATATTTTAAGATTGTATCAAAAAGGGGGCGCATATCCCCACTTCTTACACTAGGTTCTAAGCCTGCATAACCTGTAAGACCCGAAGCATATACAACAGGAAAATCAAGTTGTTCTTCTGTGGCACCAAGTTTATCAAAAAGGTCAAAGGTAGCGTTCACGACGTAATCAGCACGAGCTCCAGGTCTATCTACTTTATTTACAACTACTATAGGAGCTAGTCCAAGGGCTAGGGCTTTCTTGGTTACAAAACGAGTTTGTGGCATAGGCCCCTCAACCGCATCTACTAGAAGTAGAACCCCATCTACCATAGAAAGAACCCTTTCTACTTCTCCTCCAAAATCTGCGTGTCCTGGGGTATCTACAATATTGATATGAGTGCCATCATATTCTACAGCACAGTTTTTTGCGAGTATGGTAATACCCCTTTCCTTTTCGAGATCATTTGAGTCCATAACCCTTTCTATTAAATGTTGATTATCACGGAAAGTACCAGATTGTCTTAATAATTGATCTACTAAAGTTGTTTTACCATGGTCAACGTGTGCGATAATAGCAATGTTACGGAGTGCTCTATATTTTTTTTCGTTTTTGCTCATAAAATAATTACTTATACTCAAGAGGAATTGTATCTTTTCCTTATTGTTTTTTTGCGACACAAAATAAAACAATAAACCCGCGTACATGATCTTTTTTAGAACATGATGAGGTGGGGGTAAAAGAATTGTGTATGATAAAATTCATTTCATTTAGAACCTAAATAATTCTATTTTCATAAACCAATTTCATAAACCAATTCGACTCAATATGTCAAAAGTGTAAATGAGTAATTCCTGTATAACAAAAAACAAAGACGTAACGAGAATTTCACCTAAGTTTATTTCATTGACTATGTATCTCTTATGATTCTTTGTATTGAAAGTTAGGCGGGTTAAGCTTTTTTTTGGGATGATTATTTATGAGGAAAACCCTACAAGTTGCATTGTAACTTGTTTGAAAATATATACTATAGAAACCAATTATGAATCTGATTTTTTTATTTACCTCTAAAAAAATGAAATTAGCAAAAGCTTTCATATTTTTTTTGTGTACTTTTTTTAGTCCTATTTCTGCTCAAACAAATGGAATTTTAGTTTTGCCCTTTCAAGTTGAAAATCATGCTTTCATGGAGCATGATTTTGTGAATACAAGTAGTCTCTCTATTGACTTGCAAGAGGCAACTCACTTTGTGCTCGAAAATTTTTATCAGACGGAATTAAAGTCTTTATTTGAAACCAGGAATGTTTTACAGGAAGTTAATTTTACAGAAAAAAGTGTGTTAAACTCTAGCTTATCTCAAGTCTTATGTAAAAAGAGTGGGGCTCACGTTTTGGTAAGTGGCAATGTCAATATTTCTCAAAGCTCAAAACTTTTTTTAAAAATAATTTCTTATAATTGTAGTAGTGGAGAAATAATAAAGACTGTGGCCTCTAAGATTCAAAATAAAATATTTTTACAAGACTCACTGTCAAAATTGCTTAAACAGACACTCCATGGTTTGCAATCTAAGGAAAATGTGTTTCGCGGCGGTAGCGATTTTACAAAAAATATGGAAGGGGAAAAAGTACCTGAAAAAAATCTAATTCTTGTGGTTGATATGTCGGGGTCGATGCGAGAGGAATTATCAAATCTCTATAAGGAAATAGAATATTTAAAAATTCATTTGAATAAAAGGATTCGATTGTCTGCTATACTTTTAGAAAACAAAGATGAGGTTTCGATAATAAAATGGAGTGAGGATTGGAATTTTACAATAAAAAATTTAAGAAAAAAAATTGCGCGAGGGGAGACAACACATGCATCTTTACTTAAAGCTTTGGGGGTTTTAGAAAGAATGCCGGACATCTATAATAATAGTGAGGTTTTCTTTTTTACTGATTTTTCTTTAGAAAAAGCACATTTTAATAAGACGTATAATATGATGAAGCTTTTGAAGCAAAAGGGTTTACACCTAAACTTTTTTACCCTTGCCACACAAGATCAATCTACAAGAGAATTTTGGACAAAACTTTCAAAGTATGTAAATCCGAATCAAACCCTTACTCAATCTCATGTTTTTTATTATCAAAATTTTTATTTAGCTTCAAGGGGGTTAACTACTTTGATTCAAAAAGATGATAGATACTTTGTCAATCAAGAGAATAGGATAGTCTCCTTCTCAAAATTTATGAAAGATGAAAATGAGAGCCTGTCTTTTTTTATACCCTTAGTTGCTAGCGATTATAAAATAGAAGATTTGAATTTTGAAAATCTACCCTTGGCTTTTGCTAGTTTGCATAAAGATAAAATTCTAAGAAAAGAAGAAAAAAAATCTAACATAGGTTATCTCATGTATCAAATATTAAAAACAGAGGGCAGTGTAGGTGTTTGGAGTGGGATGAATGATGAAGTGTATCCAGAAAATGGTTCGAAGCAATATTATGGTTCTCAAAAAAATAGCAAGGAAGCATACATGTATCAAAATGTTCGTTTACTTGTTAGAAATGAGGGCAAGGCTTTTTGGATTGAAGTGTCTTCTGAAATTTTACCTATCATTTTAGAAAGAAAAAAGTTGTTTTTAGGTTTATGCTTTGTTGCTAACCCTATGGTAGATGGTGTTGTTAATTTACATAAACCTTTTTATATACGTGATGCTTTAACTACTCCTAAACTTTTTTTATGGACTTGGGGCACCATAAAAAGGCTAAGACCCGACAGCTTTCCTATAAATAATATTTTATTTTTGGATTTAGAAATATTGGAAATTAAAAACTTAAAAATAGAAAGAGACATACGTCAATAGAGACTAGAATGCAAAAAAAAATAAAAAAAAAGATTCGAGGCGGTAAAAATCTTCCGATTCTATCCCAAGATCTTTCTCCTGTTGAGTTGCCCACCCTTGCTGCAGGTTTTGTGCATGAAATAAAAAACCCCCTTGCCGCCATTCATTTACATCTGCAATTGCTCCAAAATCAAATAGAAGAAGTTAAAGAAGAGAAGATAAAAATAAAATTAAAAGATAAGGTTAGTTTGATTCAAGATGAAATTAAAAACTTACGGTATACATTAGAAAATTTATTTGTCATGTTTGAATCTGAACAGAAAAAACTTGAAAGAACAGAGGGAAGTTTTGATGCTATCATTCTTCAAATCATTCGCTTATTGGAACCTCAATTTTCTCGAGCAGGAGTCAAAGTTATATTTCAACCTAGTCACATACCTTGCCCACCCCACTTGGATCCAATTTTTATACGACAGATAATATTAAATTTAATCCTCAATGCCTTACAAGCATATGAGCATCAAAATGAAATCAATAAGGGTTATGTGCTTGCTGAACAAAGTATTCAAATTGGTGTTTCTGAAATAGCAGCAGAGCTTATATTGACAGTAAAAGATGGTGGCCCGGGTATCCCTAAGGAAATCCAAGAGAAAATATTCGATCCTTTTTATACAACAAAATCAAATGGTGGTGGTGGATTAGGATTGACTCTAGTTCAGAAAATGGTCGTGTTAATGAATGGGCGAATTAAAATAGAAAGTTGGGAAGGGAAGGGCACAGCTTTTATTATCATTTTACCTAAATTTCCAGAAAAGTACTTACTTGTTGAACATTCTCAAAAAGAAAAGACTGGGGCATAAGAGGTTATTCTAAAATTTTGAATATTTTATGATAAATAAAGTATCTTTAAATAGTATTCAAATAATTTTAGTAACAAGGAAGTTGTAAATGAATTTGGAAATAGATAAAAAAAAGGCAAGGGTGGCTGATCGTGCCCTAGAGTTTGTAAAAAAAAATCAATGCGTTGGCCTTGGTACAGGTTCAACAACTAGATTTTTTATAGAGAAACTAGCTCAAAGAAATACATTAGAGAATCTAAATTTAGCTTGCGTAGCTAGTTCCTTTGACTCAAGCCTACTCTCTCAAAAATTAGGATTGAGACTTCTGCCTATAGAGGGAGTAGACAGTATAGATATTAGTATAGATGGAGCAGATGAAATAGACCCTGTCCAAAATTTGATTAAAGGTGGGGGGGCTGCACATACTCGAGAAAAACTAATTCATGCTATGTCAAAACGCTTTATTGTTATTGCAGATGCCTCAAAATTAGTGAAGCGATTAGGCGAAAAAAATTATGTGCCTGTAGAATTTTTGCCTGTTTCCTATTCATATATATTGAAAAAATTGGAAGCCTTAGGGGGTATCGATTTTAAATTACGTATAGCACAAAACAAGAGTGGGCCCATAGTTACTGATAATGGAAATTGGATTGTGGATGTACATTTTGATATAGTAAATCCTTTGGAACTAGAAATAAGAATTAACGAAATTACAGGGGTAGTTGAAAATGGAATTTTTGCGAAGATACGTCCAAAAAAAGAGGATTGTATTATTGAGTAAAGAAAAGGGCTAAATCCATATTTCGATTTGACCAAAAATTCTTATTAGATAATTCATTCTATGTCTTCAAGTAAAAATATTTTTTCAGAACATGCAGACAAGCCACGCGAAGAGTGTGGAGTTTTTGGTATTTATGGCGTTCCTCAAGCGTCCCATTATGCTTATCTGGGTTTATATTCTTTGCAACATCGTGGCCAAGAGTCGGCGGGTATTATAAGTACTGATGCAAAGCGTTTATATCGTTATGCGAGTATGGGACACGTTTCTAGAATTTTTAGTAAGGAAGAGTTGGATGGTTTACAAGGACATTCAGCTATAGGCCATAATCGCTATTCTACAACAGGTGCCTCTTTTTTAAGAAATGCTCAACCCATACGTGTGGCCTCACGCTTAGGATCTTTTGGATTGGCCCACAATGGAAATTTAGTTAATTCTTATGACCTTCGTTTAGAGTTAGAAAAGAAAGGATCTATTTTTCAAACAACAGTCGATACAGAAGTCATTGTTCATTTGATGTCGCATAGCTCTGAAAATGATTTTATCTCTGCCCTTGTTGTTTCTCTTTTACAAGTTCGAGGTGCTTATAGCCTTTTATTGCTTACGAAAAAAGAACTTTATGCTGTGCGTGATCCTAATGGGTTTCGTCCACTTGCTTTGGGGCAACGTAAGGATGGCTCTTATGTTGTTGCTTCTGAAACTTGTGCCTTTGACATCACCGAAACTACTTATATTAGAGATGTGGAACCAGGTGAGCTTTTATGTATTGATGAGACAGGTCTTCATTCTTTTTTTCCCTTTCCTAAAGTTACGCCGAGTTTTTGTATTTTTGAGAATATTTACTTTTCTCGTCCTGACTCTATGATATTTGGTGGTTCTGTCTATGCTGTGCGAAAAAGCTTAGGTCGCTTTTTGGCAAAAGAACACCCTATCGAAGCAGATTATGTAGTGCCTGTTCCCGACTCCTCTAATGTTGCAGCTTTGGGTTATGCAGAAGAAAGTGGGATTCCCTTTACTATGGGACTCATTCGTTCTCATTATGTGGGTCGAACTTTTATAGAGCCTGATCAAAAAATTCGAGATTTTGGAGCGAGAATTAAATACAATGTTGTTCGTTCCCTTTTAAAAGATAAAAAGATAGTGCTTGTTGATGACTCAATCATGAGGGGAACAACAGCACGCAAATTAGTTCTTATGCTACGTGAAGCAGGAGTGAAGGAAATACATTTACGCATTAGTGCACCACCAACCCTCCATTCTTGTTATTACGGAGTAGACATCCCCACAGAGACGGAATTAATCGCAGCGAGCACACCCCAAGATCAACTTGCTAAAGTTCTTGGAGTAGATTCAATAGGGTACATTAGTCTAGAAAATACCCTTATAGCAGTGCAAGAGTCAAATAATGGTCCAAATAAACATTGGTGTTCAGCTTGTTTTTCAGGAAATTATCCTTTAGTTCCTAATCAAATAACGCAAGGGATTGAAAGTGATCTTTTTACAGAATTAGATAATAATGATTTTCATTGAGAATGACCCGCTGTATCTTAAAAACAATAAAAAATTTTATTCTATGGGATGGGGTGGGGAAGTGGTGGTGGCGAGCAAATTTCAATCAAAAAGCCATCAATGTCGCGAATGTAGGCAACAATTTGCCCCCATGGTTTCTTTTTTGCTGCTTCTAAAATGCTACCTCCATTTTCTTGAATACGATTTAGAATTTCATTTACATTCTCTGTTACAAAGCCAAGTTCAATCCCAAATGGTTTTTCCTCTAAGCGACTCTCCCTAAAGCCATTTTTAAGATTAGAGTTTGCAAGTTCTTTTGATGCAAAAGAAAGTATAGTTTGCCCTGTTGCCAATTCAGCATAGTCATTTTCAGGAGTTATAAATTTACGGGAAAAGCCAAATGATTTTTCGTAAAAGCTTATTGCTTTATTTACATCTGAAACGTAAAGAATTGTATATCCGAATAGTACCATTCTACTTTTTATACCATCGAAGTTACTAGGTTTTGTAAACTATTAATTTTCAAATAATCAATAGCGTATATCTCCTTTATCGCATACTTAGTGTATGTTTTTTTGTATGTACTTCACACAATTTGTTTTTTAATTTTTCTTCTTCACGACTTCCGTTTGTGGGTAAACGTAAAAGTGGTAGAGTATATTTTTCTAATATTTTATCTTTCATTCTGTCCCTTTCTGCTTGTTGAGTACCCTCTTTATGATATGCAAAGCCATCAACTTCTATTGCAAGAATAGGATATTTGCTAAATTTATTGTAGATTAAAAAATCTAAATGAGTTAAAGGATGCGAAGCATATTTTTTTTCATTTTCATCTAATTTTGAAAAATCTTTGATAAGATGCCTCATCGAAAAATGGGAAATAACATCATAATTTGAAAAATTTTCGTGAGACAATACCTTTATAATTAAATTGTACATTAAATTTTCACTGTCAAATTTGGAAATTTTGCGTCTTTGTGAAAGTATCTTCGTCAGTTCTTTTTTATATCCTTTATACAAATAATCGAATATAGAATTCAAGTTGCTTTGAGTGACTGAAAAGTTATTGTACTCAATGTATCCTATTAGATCAACGATGTTACCCTCTTCCTTGTTGTCGTTACCATTTACTACTAATATGAGTTGTTCTATCGCACGAGACACAGCAACATTTAAGCGATTTGGATTGTCTGAAAAGTTTGAAAAACTATTATCAACGGTAGAGAGTATAATAACTTGATTTTCTCTACCTTGAAATTTATCAACGGTATCTACTTTTATTGAAGTTTCATAAAATTTTTTTTGCAATGTATCTGTTTGTTTACGATAAGGGGTAACAATTCCTAAATCAACATTTTGAAGATTTTCGTGTGGGATGATCTCTTGTTGTATAATGTCAATTTCTCTTTGATTTATCTTTTCCCTCGCGTGATTGCCTGGAGGAGTTTTGTAAACAATAAGGGGTTGTCGTTTACTTGTGAGTTCAGTAAGAATAATAAGCTGATTGTCATAAAATTTTTTATTACAAAATTCTATGATTTTTGGGTGACAACGATAATGTTCTTTTAAAAAAACCTTGGGTACACTAGGAAAAAGTGCTATCATTGAAGAGAGTATACTGTGATTTGAATAGCGATAAGGTTCAGGTAGATGAGAAGAATCAAAAATTAAGTCAGTCTCTTTTTGGGTAACCGGGTCAACCACATTGGGTAATTGCTTTAAATCACCGACAAGTAGAACTTGTTTAGCGCAGGACAAAGCAAGCCCGCCTGTTACTATGTCAACTTGTGAAGCTTCATCAATGATTAAATAATCGTAAAAAATGTTTTTAGATAAACTTTCCCTGAGAGAGTATGTTGTGCTCATGATTATAGGATAATCTTTGATAAATCTCGATGATTTAGAATTTATTTCTTCTATAGTATAAATTTGTCTTTTTTGCTTATTGTATCGTTTGTATAATTTTGATTTCACAAGGTGCATTGAAAGTTCTGTATATTCTTTCATTTTATTTTCAAAAGAAATTTCTTTTACAGAGACTTTTAATTGCTTCATCTCTTGTATAATTTCAAAAATTTTTTTTCGATAATATATCCACTGACATGTTAATATCATTTTTTCAAAAGAAGAGGTGAGAAATGATTTATTTCTAATACCATATTGAATGCGAAAAATAAATCTCTTTATAAAATTAAATTTCTTTCCTTTCTTTGATTCATCTTTAATAGATATCCATAATTTAAGTAGCTTATGAGAATTTGTATTTTTATTAAATATAATAGAGTTATCTATTTCTTTTTTATAGATATTTTGAAAATGTTTATATTCAGTTTTTATATCATAAAATTCCTGCTTTAATTTTGCTAATTTATTCTTTGTAATAAGATGCTCGGTGAGTATATCAAAAAGCAAATGAATATCTTTTTTTGTTTCAATTTCTTTCTCTTTAGAGAGTGCAAATTTTGATAAATCAGGAATGTCGATTTGAGAATCAATAAAGTCTTTTTTATTTTGATAACTTCCAAGAGATGCTATAATAAATTCGAGGCCTTTCTTTCTAAATTTTTCATAAATGTTTTTTGTTGCGGAATTGTTACTTGATACAACCGCAACTATTTTTTCATTTAAAATTGCATTGATAATAATGTTTAATATGGTTTGTGTCTTTCCTGTGCCGGGAGGCCCCTCCACAATACTTATAGCATCAGAAAATGTATTATCTATAGCATTTTTTTGACTGAGATTAAATCCAAAAGGCAGAATTTTAATAAGTTCTATTTTTTTACTTGTTGTTGAAATTGTACCATTCAAGTAATCTCTAAAAATAGAATTTTCGCGTATTGTTGAAATTCTTTGGTAACTTCTTGCAAGCATATTTTCGCCTGTATTTGTTTGCAGGCCAACGATACTTGCAAGTTTGCTCAAGTAATTAAAAACTTTGTGAGCACTGTATTCAGTTATTTCGTTTTCTATAATTTTTAATCTATTTTCATTATAGAAGTACTTTTTATTACTATTATTAAATATTATTCCATATTGATTATTATTATAGGAATAAGAAACAATGCGGTCTGTTTCATTTTTACCATCAATATAGATAAGTTTTTTTTTCATGAATATAAGAATAGATTCAACTTTTAAGATAAAAATAATTTTATTTTTTAATTTCTATTGGATTTAATTATTATAGATAAGAGAAATTCTCTATGATTGGGAAAAAGTGCTTGATGTAGGTATCCATTCACTCTCGAAACTTATTTAAATAGTAAAACAAATTCTGAAGTTTTAATTTTATAAATAAAAAATCCTCGTGAAAACTATAGTCTTATAATCGGTCAAAGTCTTTTTGGATCTTTTTATTTTCTCTTTTTGATAAAAATTAATTTTGAAGAAAGAACTTCAAATAAAGATTATCAGCTATACGACTTGGAAAAGGTAAGCTTAGATAAGCCACTGCTATCTCTTTTTTGTATCTTCTTTATGTCTTATAAAAAAAACTCTAATCCCACTGTTAGAGCTTTTTGATGTTGTTCCCAAACCTCTTCAGGAGCTTGCCCTCGTAAAATCTCTAGAGTGATAGTGGGGATGTTTCTCTCCCAACCTGCATATGTGCCCAAACTTCCAGGTGTGGGGTAACCTATATCAGATTTAGGTTCGAGCAAGTTTTCTTTAGCCATAGCTTTGGCAAGATCTTCACTCGGCCCATTGTAATTTACCATTGGTTTTTCATATGAGTGAAGAGATAGGATGACTTGAGGCTTTATTTCTTTTATTAAAGAAACAGTTAATTTAGATTCTATTTCACTATTTGCTTTAGGCCCGGGGTAGTAGCGTACATTTTTGAAACTAGCATCCCAGTCCTTTGTGGGTAAGTTTCGATTTAAGTCTACATTACGATGATTTGTGCGACGTAAGTTTTCACACCCATCTGGATTTAAGCGAGGACAAATATATAGCTCCACTCCTTTTTTTAATTTAAGTTTTTCATTCTTTAGATTTTGTATGTAACGCTCTACTAGCAAAAACCCCTCACTTTCATCACCATGTACCCCTCCTATTAATAAAGCTTTACAAGGGCCTGAAAAAAATCTATAAAGTGTAATGGGAGTTGATATACATGTTTTTGCTATCGTAAGACTTTGATTATTGGCGGGGAGTTTCATTTTATATTTTAAATCAATCTTAAATATTTTTGATAGTTGGTTTTATTTTTTTGAGTAATTCTTTGTTTCCAATAGGTATAGCATTTAATAGCTTTTCTTTCTTTTGATTTTCTATGGCATGATATTTTTCAAAATAATCTATCTTTTCATAATAACGTTTCATTTCACCATCCCTAGAAGAGTTTCCTTGGATATGTACGCCTATATTTGCACCATCTATACCAGTATAAAAAGTACAAATCATACCATATAGTGTAATAGGAGCTTCCATATTAAAAAATAAATCAAAGGTAAAAAATTTTTGTATTTTTAATTTTTCTATAAGTTCTGGGTTCTTAATTTTCATCATCAGCCCCCCTCTAGAAATATCCATTACCTGCTCCCGTGAAATAATGAGCTGTGCATTTGCTTTTGCAATGCGATCCAGCATATCTCGAAGCATAATCCAGATGGTTTGTACATCTTCAGGAGAGTATGCTACACTCTTGCTTTGCATATGTACATAGCCTAAGGGTATGGGAGTTTGATCATTGGATATATAAATAATAGGAAGAATGATTTCGGATATAATTCCTTTTTTTTTGCATTCTAAAATATGCGTACGCAAATTACTTTTAAGATAATCTGCATAGTTAAAGTAGGATTTATTGAAAGGAAGGTAGGAGTTTGGATCAGCGGTGTTTCTTACAAGTATGGGCTTCCCGTTTTTGCTGATTTCTTTAAAAACTCCCCCATCTAACTCATCCTTTAATTCTAGGGCGTTGATTTCAATGAAATCGGCGTTGGCTTTAAGTCGATTTTTTAATTCATTAAATCCAAGTTTTATAGATGTAGGAACATGATTCATTCCTACATTCAATTCATTCTTGCTAATTCTAAAATTATTTATTGTAACTTCTTTTTCAGATACAAGTATTCGTTTTGAAGAGCGATCTAATTTGGCTATGGCGATATGATTAATCTCTAAGAGATAATATCGACCTCCAGAAACACCTTCAGTCACTATTCGACCAGAAACATGAGCATAACGATTGAGTACAATATACAAAGTATAGGTTTCATCTTTTTTTGCCTTATGATTTTTAAAATCTATGACCATCCATTTTGATTCGCGTATTTCTATGATTTTTGCTTCTAAAGGAGGGTCATAACCACTAGCAAATAAAGTATTATTTAAAAAATATTTTTGTATAATGCTTTTAATTTGAACAGAATCCTTAACAATAAGGAGTTCTCGATGAAAGGAGAGTTGTTTTTGAGAAATAAGCATATCTACAATACAGGCTCAAGAAACTTATCTAATAAATAAATTTAATTTTGCAATAATAAAAATACTATAAAATAAGAACAAGTAAGTAGAAAATACTTTTTACCTGTTTTTGTTTTATCTTCCTAAACGTAATTTTTACTACCAAGAACCTGAAGATCCTCCGCCACCAAAGCCCCCACCTCCTCCCGAGAAGCCTCCTCCGCCACCTGAGAAGCCTCCTCCGCTTCCAAAACCTCCACCCAAGTAATAGAATCTATTTCGCCTTCCTCCAAAGCCGTTTAGAAAGGAAAAGATTAAGAAAAAGAAAAGAATTAAAAGTAGAGGAAATTTACCTTGCCCTATTTTCTTTTTTGGTTTTGGTAAATCCTCACCTTGAAGGATTTTAATAATGGCCCTAAGGCCCTCATCTATACCTTCATAGAAGTTTCCATTTTTAAATTGTGGGATAATAAAATCTTGAATAATGCGAAAACTAGTTATGTCATTTAATGCACCTTCAAGCCCATAACCTACTTCAATGCGTACCCTTCTGTCGTCTTTTGCGATAAGGAAGAGCACCCCATCATCGATTTTTTTACGTCCTATTTTCCATTTTTCAGCAAGCCTTAAGGCATATTGTTCTATAGCTTCGGGTTGTGTTGTGGATACAATTACAACTACAACTTGTGAGCCCTTACTTTGTTCTATTTCTAAACTTTGATTTAGTAGGCTTTGTCTTTCTTCTTGGCTTAGAAGGCCTATGGTATCAACAACTCTTTCTTGTAGGTTTGGTAAGGGTACAAGATTTTGGGCTAAGATTCGTTCTTGAAAAAGAAAAAAGAGAATAACAATTATCGATAGTGGAGTAAGCCGTTTCAATTTTACAAATACCCTATTTTTGGATGTAAGATAAATTTATAGAGTAAACGTGATTTGAGAAGGTTACTCAAATTTCACTTCAGGGGCTTTCTTGACTTCTTCTTCATTCTCAACAGTAAAACTTGGCTTTAACTCAAAGCCAAAAATTTTAGCGAAGAGATTAGTAGGGAAACTTCGTGCCTTAACATTATAATTTTTAACGCTATCAATGTATCTATTTCTTGCTACTGTGATTCGATTTTCAGTTCCTTCAAGGCTTGCTTGTAGATTTGCAAACTGTACGTCTGCTTTGAGATTAGGGTATTGTTCCGCCACAATCATCAAACGTGAAAGGGAGGACTTTAATTGATCTTGTGCTTTGATAAAGTTTTTAAAGGCAACAGGATCTTTTGTTAATTCGGGTGTGGCTTGGATAGAAGTAGCTTTAGCCCGAGCCTCTATAACTTGAACTAATGTCTCTTTTTCATGTTTTGCATATCCCTTAACGACATTTACTAAATTAGGAACAAGGTCTGCCCTTCTTTTGTATTGGTTTAGCACTTCAGCCCAGCTTGCCTTAGATTCCTCATCCAGATTTACTAGAGAGTTGTAACCACACTGAATTTGATTGAATAAAATAAATAATATAAAAAAATTTCGGATGAGTTTCATAATATGTTTATATATACAAACTGCTTAGTTATGTATACAATTTTTATTTTATGAAAATAGGGTAAATAAGGAGAAAATAGTTTTATTTCTGTGATTGAGATAGATATAGGAAATGACCTAAAGTTTTATGATTTAATATTTTACTTTTTTATAGTAAAGGGCCTAATGCAAATCGTCATCAAGCTTTCAGGTATTTTTTTCTATCGCTGTCTCCATATCTTTACCCCTATGATTTTCCATATTTACTATTCCCACAAATCTTCTATTTCGTAGCCCGGATATTGTTCTTCTCTTAGGTCACTAAGTATAAGGAAATGATATAAGATTATATTTATATTGTTCTTTTTTTGATGGGTAGAGATGTGTTTTGATTGAAGCTCAATAGAAGTAAAAAAATTTTTTTTATCGGGTCTGTGCAATCTACCTAAGTTAAAATCTTTGTAAGGCAAGCGTAGTTGTAAACGTTGCCACCCCTGCCACGCTAAGGCTTGAGTTTTAGCAGTGACATCTTTACCTCGGGCATTTTTGAAATGAAACACTAGTATATGTGGATTGTTGTCACTATGCACCCAGATATACGCTAGACTTGGTCTACCTATTAAGGGGACTTCTTGAGTTGGTTTTAAGATGAGACTTTCCTTTCCATTAAAACGAAAATGTGTTTGTATGAAATAAGAGTATGGAGAGTTGAGAGAACTTTTATCTATATTAGCTTGTCGCACATATTTTTGAATGATTGTATTTTCTAAATTGAGTATTTTTGTATTTAAAATAGTGTTGGTGGGTATTTTTTTGATAAATCGAAGATCAATTAACATATTTGACGGAGCGAAAGGAGTATAAAATTTTTCTTTATCAGAAAATAAATCTACAACTTGTAAGCGTACATCTTTTGGGAAAGTTTCTAAAATTTTTTCTAGGGTTTTTAGCCCTCCCCATTCATCTCTAGGGTCAGGTAAAACCTGAGCCTTCGTTATTTGTGTATTAAAAATTATAAAAGAAAATAGAATTGTATGGATAATTTTAGATTTCATTGAGTGCGATAAAGCAGAAGGTATATGCAATGTGAGTTTTAGATTTGAAAAGAATGTTTAGGTATTTTGTTACAATTAAAATTTTTCTAATAAGAGTAATGCTTTTATAATGTAAGATATATGATTCTTAGCTTTGGAAATACTATTAAAATATGAAAGTATATGGATTTGAGTATCTTTTTTGTATAGAAATAGGCCGTGTTGTGCTTCAAATTTCGTTAATATAAGAATTGTATTTTCCATACAAAATCCTTGCTAGCATAATTTTAGTATAAAAAAATAAACGACCTATAAATTTTTCGTAAAACATGGATTAAAGTTATTTTATGTGTAAAAACTTTATTTATATATAGTGTTGGTGTAATAAGTTTTTCTATAAGGGTTGGTTTTTGTGCAAAGCTATATTTTCGCAAAAATACTTTTTAAGCTGGATTTAGGGTAAAGAGCTGGAGTTCAGAGGATTTTTATTTGCAAAAAGTGATGGTGTAATAAGTTTTTCTATAAGGGTTGATTTTTGTGTAAAGTTATGTTTTCGCAAAAATACTTTTTAAGCTGGATTTAGGGTAAAGAGCTGGAGTTCAGAGGATTTTTATTTGCAAAAAGTGTTGGTGTAATAAGTTTTTCTATAAGGGTTGGTTTTTGTGTAAAGCTATATTTTTGCAAAAATACTTTTTAAGCTGGATTTAGGGAAAAGAGCTGGAGTTCAGAGGATTTTTATTTATATATAGTGATGGTGTAGTAAGTTTTTCTATAAGGTTTGGTTTTTGTGTAAAGTTATGTTTTCGTAAAAATACTTTTTAAGCTGGATTTAGGGTAAAGAGCTGGAGTTCAGAGGATTTTTATTTGCAAAAAGTGATGGTGTAGTAAATTTTTCTATAAGGGTTGGTTTTTGTGTAAAGTTATGTTTTCGCAAAAATACTTTTTAAGCTGGATTTAGGGTAAAGAGCTGGAGTTCAGAGGATTTTTATTTGCAAAAAGTGATGGTGTAGTAAATTTTTCTATAAGGGTTGGTTTTTGTGTAAAGCTATATTTTCGCAAAAATACTTTTTAAGCTGGATTTAGGGAAAAGAGCTGGAGTTCAGAGGATTTTTATTTATATATAGTGATGGTGTAGTAAGTTTTTCTATAAGGTTTGGTTTTTGTGTAAAGTTATGTTTTCGCAAAAATGCTTTTTAAGCTGGATTTAGGGTAAAGAGCTGGAGTTCAGAGGATTTTTATTTGTAAAAAGTGATGGTGTAGTAAATTTTTTATATACTCCTCCCACCCTCATTCCTATTTATGGACATGCTCTAAAAATTCTTTTTGATGTATTGATGGAGACACTGTGCATTTTTTTGAGCTTAGAGTGTAAAAGTTTTTTGCTATAGGAATGGTAATCTTTCTGGAAGCTTAGTTATCTTTATTAAGGAAGTGCGAATTTCAAAAAATATTTCTAAAATAAAATTATTTTTGTGAAGCTTTTGAAAGGGTGCTCCAAAAGTTTTTAGTATAGAAACAGAAGCTTTGGAACAAAAATTCTATGATATAGAGATAGAAGGGAAATTACGCCTACATCAAAGAACATTAATATTTAAAATGGAGAAAAGTTTATGAAAATAGAAAAAACAAAAGAAGCTTATAAGACGCAACTTATATCTTCTTTAAAAACTAAGATAGCTAGTCTATCGATGTTGTTTTTAGCTTTGAGTCTTTTTGTACAATGTACTGGAAGCCTTAATGAAGCTGAAAATAACAATAATGGCCTTGGAGGCGAAGCTAAAGGATTCTTTAGCTCTTTGCTTTCATCTTCAAGTGTGGATAGAGATGGAAATGGGCTAATAGAAATATCCTCTGCAGAGCAACTCAATAATGTAAGATACAATCTTACGGGCACTAGTTGGAAAACAAGTGCTAGTGATGTGGGTTCATCAGAAGGTTGTCCTAATGGTGTTTGTCGTGGTTATGAGTTAGCTGCGAATATAGACTTTGCCACTACGAGATGGGGAAGTGCTTATACAGGAACAGATAAAGTTGCAGGTGGCTGGGAGCCTATAGGTAATGTTTGTGGTACTAACTCAGGTTCTAATTGTACATCTGGGACCTTTAGCGCTACCTTCGAAGGCAATGGCTTTGTGATACGAAATTTATATATAAAACCTTCAATCAATTATGTTAATGTAGGTTTATTTGGTATTGCAAGAGGTGTATCGTTTAATCAAATGGCACTAGAAGCAGTAGAAATTTCTTGTACTACTTGTCTTTTTGTCGGTGGTCTAGTGGGGATCACGGCAGGAATTGGAAATAATAGTATTACTAATAGCTATGTTACTGGCTCTGTTTCAGGTAGTGCTGTTGCTGGTGGTTTGATAGGTTTTCTATCAGATTCCAATATCATCCGTAATAGCTATGCCATCGTTTCTGTTAAATCCAGTATTCAATACGTAGGTGGTTTGGTAGGTTACAGTAATCTGGCTACCATAAGCAACAGTTATGCTACTGGCCCTGTGCAGACTACTGGGAGGACTGGTCGCATAGGAGGGTTGGTGGGATTTCAAGATGCTGGTAATCTTACTAACAGTTATGCTACAGGTAGAATTACTGCTCCTACGGGTTCTCAAGCAGTGGGAGGCTTGGTAGGATATAGATCCCCTCCAACTGATATCACGTCTAGCTATTGGGATCAAGAAAGCACAGGAATAACTAGTGGTTCGGATGTACTGTCTCATTCAACTTTTCAAAATCCTATAGGATTATCTACAAACTCCATGAAATCTGTTAGCGGGGATTATCCTAGCAACCTTGGAAATTGTTTTAAGTTTGTTCAAGGTAGTTATCCTCGGCTTTATACTTGGAACGGCTCATCTTGTACTCAGACACTATTGGGTGGTCCTAATGGGCTTGTAGATAGAGACAGAAATGGCTTAATAGAGATTTCCTCTGCAGAGCAACTCAATAATGTAAGATACAACGTTACGGGTACTAGTTACAAAACAAGTGCTAGTGATGTAGGGTCATCATTAGGTTGCCCTAATGATGCTTGTCGTGGTTATGAGTTAGTTGCGAATATAGACTTTGCTACTACGAAATGGGGCACTAGCTATACAGGAGCAGATAAAGTTGCAGAGGGTTGGGAGCCTATAGGTAAGGCTTGTAACATACGTGCTGGTTGTTATAAAAATATGAATGTTACCTTTAATGCTACCTTCGAAGGCAATGGCTTTATCATCAAGAACCTTTATATAAATCGCCCTACAGAATTAGGAGTAGGTCTTTTTAGTGGAATAGGGAATACTAATTCTCCAGCTTTCATTAATAAAGTAAGCTTAGAAAGAGTTTGGGTTAAAGGAAAAAGTATAGTAGGAAGTTTAGCAGGAGAGCAACATAATTCTACCATCCAAAATACCTATGTTACTGGATTTGTTACAGGTGTTGGAATTTCCTTGGATGAAAACCGCTGTGCATTGCCAGCTGGTGGTTTGATAGGATGGCAAGTAGGGTCGTACCCGAAAAAAAGTTTTATTCGCAACAGCTACTCTCTTGTTGATGTTATAACATCTTGTTCACAAGTAGGTGGCTTAGTTGGGAATCAAACTCACTATGCCTATATCACAAATAGCTATGCTAGAGGGGCTGTTAAAGGCAGTTACCGCGTAGGTGGTTTGGTGGGCTTCCAAGATTCTTTGAGGCCAAATCAGGCTGAGAACGTTGATACTAGTGGTGTTTTTAATAGTTATGCCACTGGCTTGCTTACCGCAAATAATTTTCAAAAACGTGGTTTGCTGTTTTATAACGTTCCAAATCGTGGAGTTAGCATTAACAGTTATTGGGATATGGAGACAACAGGAGCACTTACTTCTGATGGTTTAGATACTCGTAGTTTTGCTCTTACTACGGCTCAGATGAAATCGACGACAGGAAACTATCCCGCCCTTCTTGGAAGTTGCTTTCAATTCGTTCAAGGTAAATATCCAAAACTTTATACGATTGAAAATGAAGTTTGTACACAGACTCTACTAGGTGGCCCTAATTTAGATTAGGAATATTATAGTATAGTTTCTATAAATAGATTTTTCCTGTCTGAATACAGGAGATTGAGATTAATCCCCAAGTCAGATAAATCATCTGGCTTGGGGATTTTTGTTTTATAAGGAATTGTAAGGATGATAATTCGTATAGAGCTGAAGCTCGTGAAACATGTCATTGTATCTCGTAAATGAGGGAATAAAGTATCAATAATTTTTTAACTACTTCATTCTCTTTCTGTAGTTAAAAAAATTATGTTTAAATTAAAGATGGGTTTATATGATAGCTTTGTAAGTATTAAAAAATTCAGTATAACTTAGATTTGAAAAGTTTTTTAGAAAGTTCGCCCTACGCTAAGTAGGAGCCTCTCTTTTGCTAGATCTTTGGTTTCAAATGAACCATTGAAACTTGAACCTCCAAAGCCATTCACTCCCCAGTAACCCCTTCCACCACCATTTGTAGCACCCACAACATAAACACCTAAGACCCATTCTCCTTTTGCCGTCTTAGAGGGGAAGGCTTTAGTCACTCCAAATTTAAAATCATAGTAGTCGGGACTTTCAGCTTGAGCGATATTCTGACTACTGGGTATATTTAAATCTAATTTTGATTTAACATCTAAATAGCCTAAATGATTAATCAAAATGAAATCATAACCCAAGGGGATGTTCAAATTTAGTTCCATGTAAGTAGTTCCTACACTCCTACTTTGAAACCCTGTATTTTGATTTGCCCCAAACCAATCATTTAATGTTATAGATATTTTACTGTTAAACCATTTATATGAAAGTCCAAAGTTGGCTTCATATGTATCCCAAGCCCCCCCATTCGGAGTTTGATTAGACACACCATGATAGTTATACTTTGTCCAACTACCATTGGGATAAAAATATCCATAAAGTCCAAAGGTATAGCCAAAACCCTCAGCCTCTTTTGCTGTACCATTGTACCCTAAATAATAATCAAGCTCTAGGGTGGCATCGGGATATGTATTGGGTGAAATGGTTGAACCTGCTATTCCAGTATAGAAACCTACAGAATGAGAGATGTCAAAAGATCCTTGCAAGGCGGGCTGATGCCATGATTGTGAAATTCCACGAAAGTAATCATCGCTGACTAAAAAAATACCTCCTGAAAGAGTCCATGCAGATTCTTCTTTCAATTCTTTTGAATATAATATTGATTCCAAGAATAGATAAATAATAATAAAAAAACTTCTTTTCAGTTTCATGATACTGTATAAAGCAAGAAGTGTGCCTAATTACGTTTTTTTGGTTTATGTATCAAAAAAATTAGAATGGTATTTATTCTCCTCAAGATCGTCAGTTGATTCAAATAGATAAGGGTGCATCCTATAAAGAAAAAATATTCATCTCAATCTTATATTGATTGGAGGTTAAAATCTTTATAGATATTCGTCGAAATGGGTTCACATTTATAGATATTATTTTTATGGAATGCGAAAGGCCTCTTTAGTATTTCAAATCTAAAGTGGCTTTTTAAAGAAATACTTATCTTCTAAGTGATCTTTCTATCCATTTTTTATAGTACAAACAAGCATTGTTCATCGCCTCATAAAAATTTAGAGAGATTCTTATCCATTCTTCTTGGTCTCCCTTGGGAGTTTTACTTTTCATAATTTCAAAAATATTTTTTTGGACTATATTTCCTGCCAATTCACAAGCAGGGCCTAATCTTTGGATTTCTTTATCTATCCCTTCTATTTTTTTTAACCAATTTTGGAAATCTGTAGGGTTATTATTCTTATTTTTTAAAGAGGGTTTTGGATTTTTTTGGGTAAGTTCTATGGCTCGAAGAAGTTCTTTTTGTAAAAGTTCAAAATCATCCTTTAATTTTCTTAGTTCTAACTTAAATTCAGTATAATTTTTCGTTTCATTTTCATTTTTTTTCTTTTTTTTATCATCGTAAAAAAAAAAATTCTCCGTATTCCGTTCATTTCGATTTACAGAAGAGTTGTTATTTATGTCATTCCAAGAGAGAGCCCATTTTTTCACACCCTGCAACTTAGCCCCTCTAGCACTAAGCTTAAAAACCCCAACACCCTTTCCTTTGTCTAAAAAAATACGTTTTTCTATCCAATTTTGAAATATAATTAATTTATCATTTGTAGCTAGATATTCGTGATTTTCATTTTCATCTGCGAGTATTTTTCTTGATGGGATGGCATGTAATTGCATGTAGTTATGACTCTCATTTGTATAAGTGCGATGAGTTTTATAAAGTAAATTCTTTTCTAAAATAGAACCCCTAAGATGAGCTAGCCCATCCGTGAAAGCAAAATCTGCCCCTGCTAAAACAATGTTTTTGCAATCCATTTGTACAGCAAAATCGTAAGCATTAGTGAGTACCGAACCCCCAAATTGTATTTTTTTTACTTCTAACCCTCCTATAAAATCAAAAAAGACATGAGCAAGTTTGAAAGGAGACCAAAAATAGAATATGGGAAACTTGTCTTCTATTGTACGAAGAGAAAAATAAGAACAAGCAGGATCCACCACAAAGGCACAATTTGAATTTAATTTTTTTAATATATTGGGTTCGAGGTAATGACGTGAAATTGCTTGTGGATCCACGGTAAAAACTATGTCAGGTTGTATACCCGAATCAAGAAGGGGAGAGAGGGCAGTATCAACGCAAATCAAAATAGCCTCGCCCCTAGAAACGATTTCACGGATGAGAGGAAAATCAAACTCTAATGAAGGCCCAGCCCCACACACAAGGGCTGTGTTTATTTTTTTTTGATTTTGTAATTTATGATATGTATTCCAAAGATTTTGTATGGGTTGAGCCTTGTGTAAAATCTTAAAATTGCAAAGTAAATTTCTCATCCAAATCCGTTCAAAGCGAGTTAGGGTAGCTTGATTGACGCTTAAATGATTGAGATGTTTTTGGAGGCTCTCATGAAATTGAAAGTATTTTATTTCTATAGTATAAAGAGCCCTATGGCTATAAATTAGAATTTCGTTTGGATTAAAGTATTGCAAATGTTTTTTCTTTAGGCCTTCAAAAAAAGATGCGGTAGTGGGATCCCCACTTAGTGTCTCAATGCGAGATTGGGCACAAAGTGTTTTTAGTTTTGAATCCTTCCTATCTAAGGCGTAGTCAAAAATTTCGGGATAGACTTCAAACCAAATTACAGGATTTGCATATGTCTCACAAAATAATTCTAAATTATAACCTAAGCCTGCACCTATAAAAATAACAAGTTGATTTTCATTCTTTAGATTTTTGACCAAGCCCTTAACTTGTTGTTCAGCTTCTTTCCATGGATCGTAGCGACTGTGTAAGTACTTACCTTCCCAAGTTAAACAGGGAACGCCACTTTTACTTGTTTGTATTTCTATTTTACTTGGGACAGACAAATTAGTGATTAGAATAATATGTTCTTAAAGAATTTTATTTACGCGTGAGTATTTTTTTTACTTTGTCTACTATGTTTTGAGTGCTTAAACCATAATATTCTAAAAGTGCATCAGAATCTCCGCTTTGGCCCCATGTATCTTGAACCCCTATTCTTTCTATGGGCACAGGGTAGGATGAACCTAAAATCTCTGCTACAGCAGAACCTAATCCCCCAATAACATTATGCTCTTCTATTGAAACGACGGCCCCCGTTGCCTTTGCTTGAGCCACTATCAATTTTTCATCTATGGGTTTAATGGAAGCCATATTAATTAAAGACACTGTAATTCCTTCTTTCTCTAATAAGTTCGCGGCTAGCTCAGCATAGTGTACCATAATACCACAAGCAATCAGTAAGGCATCTTTTCCCTTTCTTCTTAATTCACCCACTCCTTCTTGAAATTTATAATTTGCTTCATGTTTAAGTTGTGGAATTGCGGGCCTTCCGCAACGTACATAGCAGGGGCCTTTAATTTCGTACACTCGACGTATAATAGCCTTAGTCTCTTCAAAATCGCAGGGAACAAATACATTCATACCAGGAATGACCCGCATGGTTGCAATGTCTTCTATACATTGATGGCTTGCCCCATCCTCACCTACAGTTAGACCTGCATGAGTGGAAACTAATTTTACATTTAGTGAGGGGTAGGCCACAGAATTTCTTACAATTTCCCAAGCTCGTCCACTTAAAAACATTGCAAAACTTGAAGCAAAGGGTACCAAACCTGACATAGAAAAGCCTGCAGCCATTCCTACAAGATTTTGTTCTGCCACCCCCACATTAAAAAATCGTTTGGGAAACTCCTTAGCAAAAAGATTAGTTTTAGTAGAGCCAGAAAGATCGGCATCAAGAACTACAATGTCTTCATGCGCTTTTCCAAGCTCAAGTAGGGCTTGACCATAACCATCGCGAGTGGCTTTTTTATCGGATGTTGACGGAGAACTAGGAAGAGAGGACATTATATAATTCGCTAAGATTTCTAAAAAACAATAAGATGGAATCTAAAATTTTATTGCAAGAAGTTTATTGGTATTTATGGTCTAGCACAAGTAAGTTTAAACTTGCTTTGAGGTTTTATTGATTGGCTAAGCCCTCTTTTTTTTTCTATGCTAGTAAAATATTACTAGTTGACCACCTTTAGCATTAAAAAAGTCAATGAGGAATCTTTTAGTAACGTAGAATGTTTCGTAAACTTTATCAATTATTTTTTAGAAAAGGAGTCGATTTGAAAAAAATACTCCTCTATCCTGATGGGAAACGTATCTATAGGGCTTTTCATAACTTACGTCGCGATGATATGGACTATGATGCCCTCAAGGTTATGAATAGATTAGCTCGCTATGGATATAAGGCCTATTTGGTAGGCGGATGTGTTCGCGACATGCTTTTGAAAAAAAATCCAAAGGATTATGACATAGCAACAAATGCAACCCCTGAGCAAATTAGAAAGATATTTACGAATAGTCGTTTAATCGGTCGTCGCTTCCGTATTGTACATATTATTTTCCGAGACGACAAGATCATAGAAGTCGCCACATTTAGAAGTTTACCTGGGCATCGCTTAGATAATGGCAAGAAAACAAATAAAAGTCTTTTGATTAAGCGGGATAATAAATATGGTTCGCCCCAAGAAGATGCGGCTCGTAGAGACTTTACTATAAATGGCTTATATTTTGATGCTCGCAATGAGAGTATTATTGATTATGTTGGAGGCTATGAAGATATAGAAAAAAAATACATTCAAGCAGTAGGTGACCCTAACATTTCCTTCCAAGAAGATCCTATACGTATGCTTAGGGCTGCAAAGTTTGCTGCCCTTTTAGATTTTAACATGGCAGATAAAACTGCCATTGCTATAAAAAATTATCGTAATGAAATTCTTAAAGCCAATAAATCTCGCTTGTTGGAAGAAATATTTAAGATATTTAGAACAGGTAAGACGGCTAAGATTTTTGCTACTTTATATGAGCTAGAATTATTTAAAGTTATGTTTCCCGAAATTAGTCAACTGAATAGGCTGGGCTTTTATCCTTTTCAAGAGAGTCCCTTAAGTAAGCGTTTGGTTGTGGCAGATTTGAATTTAGCTGAACATGAACAATTGACTATCAATATTTATATAGCCCTTCTTCTTGCAGATGTAGTCAGAGAATATTTTCAAAATCCTAAATTGAAGGGAAAATTAGACTATTTGCGAAAAAAGATACTTCCTATTTGTAGAAAAATGATGATTTCGCATCGTGATACTGATCGTCTTCTAAGTATTTACTCAAGCCAAGCTCAATTTTTAGAGAATCCTGAAAATCTTTCTATAGATCCAGAGGTTTTTAGATCAAAAGTTTATTTTTATGAAGCTTTTATGTACTTTAAGATATGTGCACAGGCCGAGGAAAACGAACAACATATTCAAAAAGCTATGTATTGGGAGATTGGTTTTCGTACTGCCCCACCTGAACGTAATAGGGCAATAAATATTTATTCAAAAAGTAACATACGAGCTTCTTTTAGAACAGACATAGAAGACGATTTTATAGAAGAAAATTTAGATAAATCTAAAGATGCAGGGGATAAGAGTGAGTATTCAAAGAAATCATTTCATAGAAAACCTGGAGACGCAAGGTCAAAAACTTCTAAAAAAGGAGAGCGTGATTTTAAACCTAGGCATAGGCAGAAATCGCCTCCAAAATCCTCTGCCCAATATACAAATATAAAAAAAGAAAATATATCCTTTCCCGAAAAAGAATAAGTAAATTTTTTAAAACAATAGGATTGAAAGCTCTATTTATAAACGTGAATTTTATTACGTTTTTCTTTTAAAAAAGGATTTTTTTAGGCGAGAGATGCCCTTGTATGACTTAAATATAGAGATACAACCAGAGCTTCTTGGTAGAAAAAATTACTGGCGTAGATATCTTCATAAAAGAGAAGAAGAGTATTTGTATTTTTAATGTATACTGTATTGATTTTAGAGGACCATCTGGCTCAAAGAAAGGCCCTTGAGGAATGTACAGAAAATTTTATTAGAGAGTTTAGTAAGGCAAATTCAATAGCACAAAAAGTAAATCAAAGAAAGAGCAATCATAGTGGCGACGATGTGGAAATTTACGGTGTAGCTAGTTTGGAATTAGCTCGTGCCATACTTTCAGAAAAACAAATAGATCTTATTTTAAGCGATCTTTATCTTCAAGATGGCTTGGGTATTGAGCTTCTAAAAGAAGTACGTGAGAAAGATAAAAAAATTCCTTTTATTCTGCTCACAGGTGAACCTAGTATAGAAAGTGCCATTGAAGCGATACGTTTAGGTGCTAATGATTATTTGCAAAAGCCTGTTGATTTAGATTTATTAAAAAATAAAATTCTTACTCAGTTCGAAACTTTAAGTTTACGTGATGAAAATAAATATCTTAGAAAAAAAATAAATCAAAAGGAAAGATCCGAGCAGCTTATTGGGAGTACGGGTGGGTTTAGAGAAGTTTTAGACAAAGCCAATCAAATAGCCACCTTAGATGTAACAGTATTAATAGAAGGAGAGAGTGGTACTGGCAAGGAAATGGTGGCGAATCTTTTACACGAAAATTCTTTTCGAGAGGCAGCCCCTTTTTTGAAGGTGAATTGTGGGGCCTTAAGTAAAAGTTTACTCGAGTCGGAATTGTTTGGGGCAGTACGCGGTGCTTATACGGGTTCTGATAAAGATAGGAGTGGTTATTTTGAAGCTGCAAATACAGGAAGTCTATTTTTAGATGAGATAGGAGAAATGGACTTAGAAAGCCAAGTACGACTTTTAAGAGTACTTGAAGACAAAAAAGTTACTCGTGTGGGTTCAACAAAGCCTATTAGCGTGGATGTTCGTATTATTGCTGCTACGAATAAAAATTTAATAGAAGAAGTGGCGAAGGGAAGTTTTAGAGAAGATTTATATTATCGTTTGAGTGTTTTTAAATTACGTCTCCCACCTCTGCGAGAACGTAAAGAAGATATCATTTTACTTTTTAATACCTTTCTTGTGAGACTAAATGAGAAATATAAAAAATCAGTTAGAGGACTTACCCCAGAGTTACTTTCTTTTCTGCAACACTATTCATGGCCGGGTAATATTCGCCAATTTTATAATGTTTTAGAAGGTATGGTTGTGTTGGCAAAGGAGGACATACTTACTAAAGCAGATCTTCCCATAGAAATGACAATTTCAAATCATTCCCCTAAAGCAAATCATGAGTTATCAAAAAACATATTAACAGGCTATTCACTTGAGGAATATGAGAAAGCTATTATTGTAGAAAATTTAAAACTTTATCATAATAATAGAGCCCTTACTGCAAAATCCTTAGGTATTTCAGAACGAAGTTTATATAGAAAAATTAAGGAGTATAATTTGAATACTTAGGATACCATATAAGAATAAAAATAATGAAATAGGTAATTGCATTAGGTAAATTTCATCTTGTATATTTTCCTTTGCAATGTTATTTATGCTAACAAATAAATTCACATATACCATCTAAAAGATTTTTATTATAGTTTAAGTTACTTTTTTACATGAAGAATTTAGAAAAACAAACTGCCCTTATTGAAATATTGAGAAAGACTTACCTTGAGCATGAGATAGAGGAAGCCCTATCTATTATTTCTGAAATCAATGAACTAAAAACCGAAAAAAATGCGATTCTTCTTGGTCATAATTATATGACCCCTGATATTTTTCATGGAGTTTCAGATATTGTAGGAGATTCCTTATATTTAGCTAAAATGGCCTCTGAGACAAAGGCAGATATTATAGTTTTTAATGGTGTACATTTTATGGCAGAAACAGCTGCTATTTTAAATCCTCAACGTAAGGTTCTTATTTCAGATATGGGGGCGGGTTGCTCCCTTGCTGAAAGTATAACAGCCCAAGATGTTCGTGATCTTAAATTAAGATTTCCCGGAGTTCCTGTAGTCACATATGTAAATTGTAGTGCTGCAGTAAAAGCAGAAACAGACGTTTGTTGCACAAGTGCGAATGCTCTTAAAGTTGTAGAAAGTATGGATAGTGACACAGTTATTTTTCTACCCGATGAGTTTCTAGCTCAAAATGTTCAAAAAGAAACAAAAAAGAAAATCATTAGCTGGGAAAAAGGAAAGTGTATGGTGCATGAGCAATATACTCAAGAAGATATAGTTGCGAGCAGGCATCAATTTAAAGATTTACTTGTGATTGCACACCCCGAATGTCCCGTAGAAGTAACAGAAAATTCTGACTTTTCAGGAAGCACTTCTCAAATGAGTGCGTTCATTAGAAAGAATAAACAAAAAAATATCCTTTTGCTTACGGAATGTAGTATGGCTGATAATCTAAGAAGTGATTTCCCCGAACGCAATTTTATCTCAACTTGCCATACTTGCCCTCATATGAAAAAGATAACTTTGAAGGGTATACGAGATAGTCTACTTTACGAGCGTTATGAAGTCAAAGTCGATGAGACCATACGTATTCCTGCAAAGAGGGCTGTAGAAAGAATGCTGGAAATCGTGTAAGTATTTTATGGAGTATGATTTAGGGGGACTTTTTTGCATTAGAGCCATCTTTATTAGGGAGACTTTTGCAAGCTTGCCCTCGCAGAGGGAAAAGTCTCCCTATAACCCCCCCCCTTGGTCCCCTTTAGGGGGAAACTGCCAAAGTCGCTGAAACCTCCGTGTTTTGGGCAAGTCGGGGGTGTTTTTCCATTTCCTTGATTTGAAAAATGGAAGGAAATGGAATGCCTCGAGGCACGCTCCCTCCCGCTTGAAAATGATACATTTTCAAGCTCATCTAAAGCGATGGAGTACTAGTGTGTTTAGGTGGGCTTTTGCAGAAAAGCCCCCCTATGACCCCCAAACTGCCCGAGTGGCTAAAACTTCCATGTTTTAGACACTCGGGGGTGTTTCGCTCCCTCCATGGAGCGATGGAGTACTAGTAAGATTTCATTATCTAAAGCATTCTCTTTTCTTACGCCCGCCGTCTTGCCTGCGAGTTTTGTGGAGCTTGCCCGCCAAAGGCGGGAACAGAGTTTTTCGGCGGGCGAGGAGGGGGCTTTTTTGTATTAGCGAATATTTCTTTATGTAAAGTGTGCTTTATCCTCGCACGCGATTTTTGCGACGAGGATAGAGCTTTTGTATGAGTAAGAATTTCTTTATCTAAAGAGGTCTGGTACCTCGCCCGCCGTCTTGCCTGCGAGTTTTGTGGAGCTTGCCCGCCAAAGGCGGGAACAGAGTTTTTCGGCGGGCGCGGAGGGGGGCTTTTGTATTAGTAAGATTTTCTTTATCTAAAGAGGTCTGGTACCTCGCCCGCCGTCTTGCCTGCGAGTTTTGTGGAGCTTGCCCGCCAAAGGCGGGAACAGAGTTTTTCGGCGGGCGCGGAGGGGGGCTTTTGTATGAGTAAACTTTTTTTATCTAAATGTAGCTCGCGTGTCGCGGGCGAGGATAGAGCTTTTGTATGAGTAAACTCTTTTTATCTAAAGTAGCCTCTGTTCTCGTCGCGGGCGCGGATAGAGCTTTTGTATTAGTAAGATTTTCTTTATCTAAAGAGGTCTGGTACCTCGCCCGCCGTCTTGCCTGCGAGTTTTGTGGAGCTTGCCCGCCAAAGGCGGGAACAGAGTTTTTCGGCGGGCGCGGAGGGGGGCTTTTGTATGAGTAAACTTTTTTTATCTAAATGTAGCTCGCGTGTCGCGGGCGCGGAGGGGGGCTTTTGTATGAGTAAACTTTTTTTATCTAAATGTAGCTCGCGTGTCGCGGGCGAGGATAGAGCTTTTGTATGAGTAAACTCTTTTTATCTAAAGTAGCCTCTGTTCTCGTCGCGGGCGCGGAGGGGGGCTTTTGTATGAGTAAACTTTTTTTATCTAAATGTAGCTCGCGTGTCACGGGCGCGGAGGGGGGCTTTTGTATGAGTAAACTTTTTTTATCTAAATGTAGCTCGCGTGTCGCGGGCGAGGATAGAGCTTTTGTATTAGTAAGATTTTCTTTATCTAAAGAGGTCTGGTACCTCGCCCGCCGTCTTGCCTGCGAGTTTTGTGGAGCTTGCCCGCCAAAGGCGGGAACAGAGTTTTTCGGCGGGCGCGGAGGGGGGCTTTTGTATGAGTAAACTTTTTTTATCTAAATGTAGCTCGCGTGTCGCGGGCGAGGATAGAGCTTTTGTATGAGTAAACTCTTTTTATCTAAAGTAGCCTCTGTTCTCGTCGCGGGCGCGGAGGGGGGCTTTTGTATGAGTAAACTTTTTTTATCTAAATGTAGCTCGCGTGTCGCGGGCGAGGATAGAGCTTTTGTATGAGTAAACTTTTTTTATCTAAATGTAGCTCGCGTGTCGCGGGCGAGGATAGAGCTTTTGTATGAGTAAACTTTTTTTATCTAAATGTAGCTCGCGTGTCGCGGGCGAGGATAGAGCTTTTGTATGAGTAAACTTTTTTTATCTAAATGTAGCTCGCGTGTCGCGGGCGAGGATAGAGCTTTTGTATGAGTAAACTTTTTTTATCTAAATGTAGCTCGCGTGTCGCGGGCGAGGATAGAGCTTTTGTATGAGTAAACTCTTTTTATCTAAAGTAGCCTCTGTTCTCGTCGCGGGCGCGGAGGGGGGCTTTTGTATGAGTAAACTTTTTTTATCTAAAGTGGGCTCTGTTTTCGCCCGCCGTTTTTATAGACAATCAGAGTTTAGATAAAAAAATTCTTATTAGTACAGTTTTTTTAAAACTACAAACTATGTACCTATGTGGTTTAAACCAAAGTTCCCCTATCAACTATCTAATTTGCTCGTGTTTCAATCCATTTTACTATATAATGCCATACAAAACTCATGCGACTAAGTGCCAAACCTGAAAAAATTACATCTATCCAAAAGTATGAACTTATTTTTATAACTACTCCCATTTCATGTAAGATACGCATTTGAGGAGAATAGTATGCAAAAACGACTCCTGTGAGTGTAATAATAACTTGGTAAACCGTTTGATTAGATTGCTGAGCAAAATAATCTCTTAAAGAAGGCAAACTAAGTATAGCCTGAGAAGCTAAATAAATACACAAAGCTGCAAATAAAAATCTAAAAACTAATAACCACATATTTTCTACCTCACATTTATGATTGAATAAGACACTTTTCCATGATTAGAGCATCCATTCCGTCTCTATAGTATGACTTTCTTAAACTTATAACTTTATAACCCATTCTAAGATATAATTGTTTAGCTTCTATATTGTCGTTTCTTAATTCAAGTAGTATTCTTTCAACCTGCACAAAAAAAGTTTGTGCTAAGCCTTCCAAATAAGACATAATTTTTTGGGCCATTCCCATCCGTCTAAACTTTGGCAAAACTCCTAAGCGAAGTATTTCAAAAGTTTGTGAGGATTGAATATACATAACAATAACATATGCTAAAAAAAACTCGTTGAATGTTTTATTTTTACCTTTTGCTAATATCTTATCTTGTACATGTGCATGAAAATTAAAAAAGGAACCGTCTTTACCTAAAAGAATACAAATTCCTGAATTTTTCTTTGTATCAAATACACTTTCAAGTATACTAGATCTTAACCAAGAAGTTTCAAAGCATACATCCTCTAATTCCAGAATAGCACTCACCCAATTTTCGGTTTGTATATTAGTAAAATTCATGTTTTGGATTACTAAAAATAATAAGAGTCTAAGATTTTTAGATTACTATGAAATAAAATATTTATATTCACTATCATATTTACAATAATTACTACTATTGCTATTAACCTACTTCAAATTTTTTTTATTTTAATGAATACACATATAACTTAGGTTTTTAATAAAGTCATCTTTTTTTAATTGCCTATAATACTGAAAATAATTCTTGAGGCTCTATAGTATTTATTTTTGAGGTAAAACAATGCCGTATATTATTACTGAACCTTGTGTTGGTGTTTGTGACACAGCTTGTGTTGAAGTTTGTCCCGTGGATTGTATTCATCCTACTAAAGAAGAATGGGAGGGGAAGGCTTATATTGAAGGAGAATTAGATGGTAAACAGCTATTTATAGATCCTCAAGAATGTATAGATTGTGGAGCTTGCGAGCCCGTGTGCCCTGTGCAAGCCATTTTTACCGAAGATGAAGTTCCTGACAAATTTAAGTCCTTTATCTCAAAAAATTACGAGTACTTTGGTCAAAGCTATAAAGGTTAGTTTTCTAAAATTACTCAAAAACATTATTGAAAAAAGTAGTATTCTTTAAGAAAATCCCTCGAGTTCTAATATCTTAGAATTTAAAAGCTTCCGAAAAGGATTTGAAACGAGTGAGGAAGTATATTTCTTTTTTATAGCTTTTTTTATTCCTCCCTTTTGGATTTTAATTCCCCTTCTATTTGAGTTATTTTATTGATATATTCTACAAACCCATCCATCGCCCCTAATTGTGAAGTGGTAATAATGATATTCAAACCCGATTCAGAAGAAAATGTATATTTTGAATATTTACAAACAGGCAATTTGGGATTATCTTTAAATCGTTGATCAGGAGAGTTATCCTTATTCAAATACTTCCAAGTATAATCCACAATCTTAGCATCTTTGGGGACGCCATCACTTTCGATAAAGTTTTTCTCTTCACTCTTACAATTAAGATTTTTATACATAATTCCTGCAAAAACTTTTCTTTTTTTTAGGATTAGGAGTTCAGGGAAAAAATAGAGTTCTAGCCCTTCTAAACCTAAGAAAGGGATTTGTATATTTGTTTTGAAAAATATTAAAGGATATTTGTTTATAGAAATATTTCTTATTAAACTTCTATCAACTGATTTCCTTTCTTTGTTTGAGTACTTATAGTGACCTACTTTTTCTATGCTAAGATATTGCCAGACACAGTGGCAATCCAGCAATGTTGAAAAGAGGCGAATAAACTTTTCATGTACCTCTTTAATTTCTTTATCAAAGGTGTAATAAACTTTAACATATAATCTTTTACTATCCCATTGTTTTAGAAAAATTAAAAATACGATATATGCTGTAATAATGAGAGTAAATAAAATCCAATGCAGAAGCGTGTACTCTTGATAGTAGGTAGTTGAATATTTTTTTCTTTCTTCTAAAGTTAACTTCTTTCTAAATGTTTTAGTATTTTTTTTAGATACAAAGCCTGTACTATTGTTAAATCTTATTTTATATAAATCTTTATTAGAGTCATCTAATAGTTCAAAGCCCTCATTTGAGTTTTTTATTGTACCTAAGACAATATTTTTGCCTTCAATGAAAGAGGTGACATTAACTATTTTTTTAGATGAAGATCTTACAAAAATTTCTGGAATAGGGCTGTTGTACCTAGGTGATAAAAAAATTGTCCAGAAGCAAACAAAAACTAAAATCAAGGGCCAAAAAGCAAAAGTCTTCAAAAAAGAAGTTTTTTGATTTTTATTAGTGAGTTCGTTTATAAATTCCTGTGAGACCGTATCTGTAAGGGTATCAATAGGAATGGCGTTGGTAAGTTTTTGGTCTATATTTTTAGCAAAAGTATTTAGTGGGATAGGTGTTTTTTTTTGATGTAAAGAGGGGCTGGAAATTTTTTTTCTATAATAAAGTCCATGACTTCCAAAGTTTACGTATGTGCCTCTTTGACTAAAGTTTATTTTTGCCCCCTTCGGGCCTACAGAGTAACTGACTCCGGACTTTGAAAAATTTAATCTTATAGGGCCTAACTTAATAGATTTTCTAAAATAAAGCCCCATAACTTTTACTCTGCTATATAAATAAGATGGTCTAATTTATGTAAATATAAATCTTAGAGGTAGGGATAATGATAAATAATGTTTTAGCTAATCCCGTTTACTGTGATAAAATCTACAAGTGGTGGTGGTGTAGTCTTTAGCGCAAATGTACTCTAATGGATTTACGCGAGTATGAGGTCCTATTCGTATTTCATAATGCAAATGAGAACCTGTAACCCTTCCAGTCTTCCCCATCGAACCTAATCTTGACCCCCTTTGCACATACTCTCCCTCTCTTGCCTTGATAGAAGAAAGATGAGCATATGCAGAAAAATAGCCATTGGAATGACGCACAACTATAGAGTTGCCATACCCTTCATTATAGCCACTTTGTTGAACCCAACCAGGGGCTGTGGAGTAGATGGGTGTTCCTATTTCACCTGCAGTGTCAAAACCATTATGAAATTCGCTCCCTATTCGAGAAATGGGGTCGATACGTTTAGCAAAACCAGAGGTGTCATGGAGGTTGTAAAAATTTAGAAAAGGACGCCCCATAGGCATGTTGTAAAATACATTAAAGATTTCACTTCTATGATGTATGCTATTGAGAAGATAGGAGTATGTCTTGCCGAAGAGCATGGCTTTTTGTAGTCTATAAACAGGTGGCAAGAAATCTATACGTGGGCTTAAAACGAGATTTGTATTTTCTTTTTTTTTGGTTTTTTTATTGAGAGGATTTGAGAATAAATCTAAATCAAAATTTTTTTTTGATGGAATAGACATGTGATCAGCTATTTCTTTAAGAAAACTTTTTATTTCTTTTAATTTTTTATAATTCGCTTCAACTTCATGATCAACTTTAACAGTATATTCAAGTAAGCTTCCATAACGTTCTATAAGAATTTCTCTTTCTGCAGTTGCTTCTAATTGATAATAAAAAGCGGTACTTGCAAAAAAAAATAAACTTAGGAAGAGTGTGCTTATAAAAAAAATGATGCTGTAGTTGAGTTGAAGGCTGTAAATATGAGAGTCCTGATGTGGGATAAACATTAAAGTAATCCTCTGCCGACTTTTTTTCAGAAGATATGTTAAAATATTTATAATAAGTTTCATTTAGTGAATATGATTTTCTTCAAATATATCTTTTATTTTTTCAAGAGTATCTTCTATGCGGTCATTTACAATTACATAATCGAAAAGCTTTGCATGCTCCATTTCCCAAGCACCTTGCTCTAGACGAAATAAAATCTCTTTTTCTGTATCAGTATTTCTATTCCGCAAACGTTGCTCCCAAGCTTCCTTACTGGGAGGCATTAAGAAAATACTTACTATATTTTCCTTTCCTAAAACTTCTTTTATTTTTTGCATTCCTTGTACGTCTACATTGAGGATAACGTGAAAACCTGAAAGTAATTTATCTGTTACACTTTGTAAGGGAACTCCATAATAATTGCCATGAACTTTTGCATATTCCAAAAAAGATCCTTTTCTTATATATGTTTCAAATTCATCTGCGGAAAGAAATAAATAGTCCACTTCGTGTTTTTCAATACCCCTAGGTTTTCTAGTGGTGGCTGTGATGCCTTGAGTCATGCTACTGTATTTTTTTAAGAGTAGTCTAATGAGGGTAGTTTTCCCACCTCCAGAAACAGAAGAAATTACAATAACTTTTTTTTTATTTTGAATCGAATTCATCTGAAATTTTATTTTTCTTTTGCATGAATAAGTGCGATTGAGAGTTTTTTCCCTTTATTTCTCTGAGAGGTAGGGTTAGCATTAAGTTTAATTCAGCAAGACTTATTTCTAAGCAGGAAGCAATTTCTATTTTACTATACCCCTCCTCTATCAAAACACGAACAAAGGCATTACGAGCATTTTTTTCTTGGGGAATGACTTCGGGGATGAGATTCCTTAATGTATTTAGCGTTTCCGAATTTCTTGGAGGAGTAGATTGTGTTTTCAATTCGTCAAGAATTTTGTTTTTGGGGATAGACGAAAGTAGGTTTTCTGTACTCTCGTTTAGTGTTTTGATTTGTAAACCCCTCATTGTATTTTTACTTGTTTCTTGTATTTCCTTTTCTTTTTGGCGGGCAGACTCATTCGTTATTATAGTATTGGAGGCATCTTTTATGAATATCTGTGTGGTGGTGGGATGTGGTTGTGGGGTCACTTCTTTTTGGTTTCCTTCTTTGTGTTTGGTTGGCAGATGAGAGGTATATTTTTCTAGATATTTTTTTGTGTTTTTACTAAAGCGCTTTAAAATTACATTGATAGGTTTCTTGAGAGCCTTTTTACGTTTTTTTAATTTTATATCGTCTCGACTCTCTCTTAATATATTTTTATGAGCTTCACTTGCTCCTATCAAAAAGGCGGCTTTAGGATTAATCGCAACAGGACTAATTTCTAGTATATCCTCACCAAGACTATTTAAGGCATTTTCTATGGCAGAAAAGCTTTGGGTAGGCTTCTTTATTTCTAATTCTATAGGTTTTTTTATTTTGAGTGTTTCTTTTTTTTGTTTTGAAATTTTATTTTTACTGATTTTTTCTTGAATCTTATCTTGTCCTTGCCCCAATTCTTTATCTTTCTTTTTTTCTTGTTCTTCAAAAACACGTAGCATTTGATAACATGCTTGTGTTTTTTGATCTAGCAAATCTATTGAAGCTTGAATGTATTTGACTGTCATTTCGAGATATTCTTTCAATTCTGGGGTGAGTTGCTCTTCTAGTTTTATGTTTTGTATGGCACGTCTAAAACGTAGGGAAAAAATCGTATAAATGATGAAGGTGATAATTGTATTTACTATAACTAGCGAAAGTAGTTCCATAATTTTATTCCAAATTTTAATCTAAGTTGCGTATAGCCTTCTTTAGGAAGGTTGAGTATAACGCACATCATAAGCAACATGACACCATCAGGTAGCCATGCTCTAAGAATAGGCAAGTTAATCTTTTTGTACATTTGTGAATTTTCATAAAGAGCTAGGCTACTGTATATGGCATAAATGATTAAAGCAGTGACAAAGCTTGAGCCTCTTCCAGATCTTTTATTCATGACTCCTAATGGAAAGGCAATTAGGGTAAAAAGTATTATACCAAGAGTCGAACTAATTCTCCGATTTAAAAAATATAAAAATTCTATTTTGTGTGCCGCTAGGTCATTCGTTATAGACAGCACCCATTGTATATGTCTCATTCTCTCTTCAGATGTTTTTACGTTTGCTGGAATATAAAAATTGTATTTTTTACTAACTTCAACATTTGATAAGGAGCTTATTTCTTTTATATTTTTTTCAATTTCTTTTGTTCGTAAGGCAGAAGGTAATTCAATATAGTTGATTTTACTTCCTTGTCCCAAACCTTGCATGAGTGAGGGGTCAAAAATTAAACCACCTTTATCTATATGCGTAAGAAAATGATACATTTGTGTTATAGAGAGGGCAATTTGAGCTATGCTAATGTAACCGATGCCACGAGGTGCGGGCTTTAAAGTAAAATCAAGTAAGCCATTACGGAAATCTGTTATAGAGTAACTTGTTCCCTTAGTGCCTTCATCTTTAAATTCTATCATGTAACCTTTTTCAAGTCTCAAAAATTTTTTTTCTTTAGAATTCGTATCAATGGAAATGGAAAAAAGAAAGCTTAAATCAAATAATGATTTATTTCTAAGAAAAGGAGGCAGTGTATATATATTTTTTTCTATATTTTCTGTTGTTTCGTTTTTGATAGAAGATTCTTTGCGAGCAATGAGCTCTCCTGTTCTTGCAAATATAATTTGCTTTGTTTGAGATTGACCTATATTTACAGGTTTATCATCCCATTCTGTTATATTTCCTTCTTTAGACATGTCGATGTTCCAATTATGTATATATAAATCTTGTAGTATCTTTCCTTTTTTTCGTACAACATAAACATCTGTCTGTTCGCCTCCTGAATTTTCCTTATTGAAAAAGGATCCTGGTTTTAGAAAGGCTATACTTTGATATGTTGCCAACCATTCTGTGAAAGTGCGTCTTTTATTAATTTGCATAGGGCTTATGAAAAAACAAAAGATAGCATAGATTGCACATAAAAAGATTCCAATTTTGAAAAAAATACTATAGATACGTAGTTCGCTGAAACCCACAGCTCGAAGTGCTGTCAATTCGTGGTCATTTGAAAGTCTATTTGCAGCAAGTATACTTGCAAATAGTGTGACAGGTGGTATGGCGTTGGGGATTTGTTCTATAATGATATTAAATAAAAAATATGCTATATGAACTATGGGTATCTTTTTTGAAAACAATTCGCCGAGGTTATTACGTAAGGCAGAGGTAAGAAAGAGGCTGACAAAAAATATAAAGGCAACTATAAAGGGTTGGAATACTTCTTTATAGATGTATTTTTGGATAATGGATGCCTGAGAAAAGAAAACATAGTCCCTTGCTTTCAGAAGAAGAAAAAGAAATTTTGAAACCCAAGCACGCATTGATATTACAGATTACTTCTAAATCTAAGGTAATATTTTCAACTCCTATGTTGAATGCCCTTAGAGCTTCCTTGCCTCAATGTCATATAAGTGCACTTGTAAGTTCTGAGGCAATTGAATTATTAGGTGAACATCAGTCTCTTGATACAATATTTCCTATAAAACAAAAAAGTAATGGGTCATATTCGTTTTGGGAGCTACTTCATATTATTAAATTTATACGAAGTCAAAATTATGATATTCTCCTTGATCTAACAAATACAAAAATTTCTTTATGGCTTGCTTTATTATCCAAGATTCGATATCGATTTTCTATAAAAATTGCCTTACCACTATGGCAACGACTTTTATCAAATTTTGCCTTTCATTTTATTTATGAAATAGATAGTCGTTTGGCAGAAGTCTTTAAAAATCTACAATTCTTAAAGCGTATTTTAGCAGAACCTTTTCTTTCTTCTATAAAGATAGAGCTAGAGCAAGTAGACCCCACCCCTACACTTTACACAAATCAAACTTCATTAGATAAAGTACGTGCCCTGCTTTATGAAAGCAATTGTAAGCAACCTTTTATCATCGCACCTTCTTCTCCTGAAATATTTAAAAATTGGCCGAGTTGGCATTATGCTCAATTGATAGGTAAACTAATAAAGCATTATCAAAGACCTGTTATTTTAATAGGGAATCATTCAGATCAAAAGACCATAGATAGAATACTTTTTTTTATTAAATTATTTCAACCTATTGAAAACCAAGAGAAAGTTCATAACTTCATTCATAAATTAAATCATATGGAAAGTCTTGCCCTTTTTCAATTTGGCAAAATGTTAGTATGTAACGATAGTTATTTGCAATATATGGCTTGGGCAACAAAGTTACCTGTGCTCACTCTATTTGGCCCCTCCCTAGCTTCAAAAGAGGCGCATCTTTATTCCCACCACTTTCAAGCGAGTGTAGAGATAGCTTGTAGGCCGTGTATGTCTCAAAGTTTTAATCATTGCCCACAGAAACACTTCCGTTGCATGAAAGAACTTACCCCAAATCAAGTATTTCATGTAATTAAAAGCAAATTGTGATAAATAATGATAGCTTAAAAAGATTGTGCTTTAGAAAAAATATAGTCCTTTGCTCCATAAAGCTTGATGAAAAATAAATATGATAAATTTTATATGTTTATGTGAAGAATTTATTTTGAATCGAAACTCCAAAAAAGCTATCTTAAAAGGAATTTGTTTTGCTTTCATTTTTTATTTTTTTGTACATTGTCAAAGTGTAAATAGTATAGCTGTTTCCAAGGCCTCGATGAATGCTTCAAGTGCATCGATAGATTTAGATAAGAATAAAGTTGGAGTAACATCTTTAAAAAATGCCACCTCCTTTGCTTATAATGAAGATACCCCCCTCGAAAAATCCCCACCCCTTTTATTTATGCCTTTAGATGCCTTGCTAAAAGAACATATAAAGACAGGAACACATATTGATGGCCCACGTTGTCCTATGTATCCTTCTTGTTCTGCTTGGGCACGTCGTGCTATACGAAAACATGGCTATGATGGTTTTTTAATGCTTATTGATCGCTTGATATATAGAGAGTCTGGAAATTTATATGAAAAGTATTTGCATGCTCCAAAAAAATTTTCTAAAGACACACGTTTTTATGATCCTGTTGAAGAGAATCTTCCAATCTTTAAGCCCCACCATCCTTCTTTTTTGAAAGAGGATTTTCCTGAAATGGTCATTCCCGAAAAAGAATTTAATAAATAGGCAAATAAAAATGAAACTCAAAGAAACTAAACCTTATAGAGAAAATGTGGGGGTCGTGATTTTTAATTCAAAAAAGGAGGTGCTAGTTGGCAATAGGGTTGACTTCCCAAAATTCTTTCAATTTCCTCAAGGGGGCATAGATGCGGGGGAGTCAACTCTTGAGGCAGCATATAGAGAGCTAAAAGAAGAAACATCCATAGAAATGGATACGCCTCCCATTGCTGAAACTTCTGAATGGCTCTATTATGATTTTCCTGCCGACATTCCTCCTCATCTTAAAAAATTTCAAGGACAAAAACAAAAATGGTTTTTATTCTATTGGGAGGGTGAACCTAAAATGTTAAACCTTAGCTTGCACCAACAAGAATTTCTCTCACTCAAATGGATGGATTTTATTGTAGTTGTGGAAGAAGTGATAGAATTTAAAAAATCTGTTTATGAAAAGTTATATGAAGAATTTTGGCCTTTTATATTATATGCTTATAAAAAATGAAGATAGGATATTAGGTGCAAATGGATTTTTGGGAATTCATCTTTGTGAACTATTGTTAAAAAAAAGATATGATATCATTGCTTTTTATCATACGATAGATAGAAAATACACTCTAGATAAATTTAAAATTCCAAAAATTCAAATAGATATTTGCAATCAAAAAGAATTAGAAAATATTTTTAGAACAAATCGAGCACTTAAAAACTTAGATGTTCTTATCCATTGTGCTTCTTACGTAAGCATAGGAAATGAACCCAAAAAAATTGTTGAAACTATAAATAGAATAGGCACTCAAAATATAGTTGATCTTTGCTTTAAGTTCAAAATTAAAAAACTAATTTATATAAGTTCCATTCATGCTATTGATCATAATGAGAACACCCCTATCGTAGATGAAAGATTACCTAGTGCTACCCGCCATAAGCTTACTTATAATCGTACTAAATCTCAGGCTCAAGAAATCGTTCAGGAGGCTGTTGGGAAAGGTCTCTTTGCTGTGACTGTGAACCCCACAGGTTTTTTAGGACCTCAAGATCATTTGCCAACTTTTATGGGAAAATTTATTGTTAACGTTTATAGAAAAAAGATTCCAAGTTTAGTAAATGCGGGCTTTAACTGGGTGGATGTGCGAGATGTTGCATTAGGGACTTATTTGGCTTTAACGAAAGGTAAAAAAGGGGAACGATACATACTGGGCGGGCATTGGAAAACTGTAAAAGAAATTTCAAAAATGATAGAAAAAATAACATCAAAAAAAACGATTCAATTTTGTGTACCTGTGTATCTTGCTTTTTTGGGGTTACCTTTTTTACAATTGTATAGTAAATTATTCTCTACCCCCCCACTTTACACATATGATTCATTGCTCATGTTGAAAGAAGCAAGTCCTAATATTTCATATCGAAAAGCGTCTAAGATGTTGGGATATAAATCTCGTCCCTTTGAAACAACAATGCGTGATACTTGTGTATGGTTTAAGGAAAATGGTTATTTTAAAGATTAGCAAATAGATGAGAATAAATTATGTATTTTGAAACCAATTTAGCTTTGAAATATTGGATGCTTTTGGGTGTTATTAGCTTTGCTATAAACTTATTTATTACAGCCCCCTATGGAAGACATAGCAATACAAAGTGGGGGAAGCTAATAGATAACAAACTTGGTTGGTTTTTGATGGAATTACCCGCCCTTTTAGTTTTTCCTAGTCTTGCCTATTTGCAAATTTCTCAAACTGATTCTAAGGGTTTTGTAATTTTTTTTATTTTCATTTGGCTTGTGCATTATATAAATCGTACAATTATTTTTCCAATACGTATTCCTAATAGAGAGAAGAAAATGCCTGTAGCTGTTTGCGTAATGGCATTTTTATTTAATGTAATCAATGGGGGTTTTTTAGGATATGGAATAAAAGACACCCTTCATTTATACACAGCTTCTTGGCTTTCTGATCCAAGATTTATAATAGGATGTATTTTATGTTTCACCGGTATTTTTATTAATTGGAGTGCTGATGCTCGTTTAATAAAATTAGGAAAAAATATTACTGGAAATGAAAAGTCAGCCTACACCATCCCTAGGGGTTGGCTTTTTGAAAGAATCTCTTGCCCTAATCATTTTGGAGAAATAGTAGAGTGGTTGGGTTTTGCATTTATGACTTGGAACCTTGCAGGATTTTCTTTTGCATTATGGGCCTTTGGAAATCTTGTACCCCGTGCCCTATCTCATCATAAATGGTATAAAAAGGAGTTTAGGGATTATCCCAAATCGAGAAAGGCTGTCATTCCTTATATTCTATAAGAAAGGATACCCTTTTTTTTTTGAATATAAACTTTAATAGTATTAAAGTTTATTACCTCCGCCCGCGAGGGTGGAGGTAGGGGCACTCTATTTTGCTTTCAGCCCCTGCGCACCCCACTTTTTTATTTGAAAAAATTTTCTTGCCTTCTCTGTGCCTATAAAATACATCCTACGCTATTCGTTTTCCAAACCTTGGCCTAGCTAAGGCTTTTTATAGGAATGAGGATACGAAAAAATTGTTCATACAAAGGAGAAAAGTATATGTTAAATAAAAATAAATGGAACACCCTTTCTAAAAAAGTGCTAGTAGAGAGGGGGGGGGGCAATAAACTAAGCCTTTCTCTCATAGGCATAGAAAAAACAAGTCAAACAAAATCAAGGCTCTTATCAAAGTCCTTTGCCCTTGTGTTCATAATCGCTAGCTTTGTGCTTAGTCTTGCTACACAATGTTCTGGTTCTGGTTCTAGTTCTAGTTCTGGAGGTGGTTCGGAAACGCCAATTGATATCGGTCCAAACGACTTAGTACTAAACGTTAGTTCTATAGAAATGGCAGCTAGTCCAGAATCTTATACTTTTACAATAAACACAGATCTAAACTGGCAAATTACAGGGATTCCTGATTGGTTGAGTGTTAGTCCTACACGTGGAATTGCGGGAACGGCTAGTTTAGTCACCATCACCACTGCTACAGTAAATACAGTGAGAGGCTTAAATGCGACTTTGACTATACATGCCTCGCTTAACGCATCTTCACCTGTTGTAACAAGAAGTCTAAGACTTAATCGTAGTAACTTTGATATTTGCGGGGGCACTTATGGCTTGCCAGGACCTAGTGTGATGTTGTTAAAATATTTGGATAACACAAATCCTAGTCCTAGTGCTCTTAGTGCTACTAATGCAGATATGGCTTTAATTGCAGTAAGAGGTTGCGGGGATACCACTACTACTGTACAAAGTGTATTTAGTGGTCTTCGTTATATAAATGTCATTAACAATAGTGGCAATACAGTTAGCTCCCTTAGCTTAATAACCCATCCATGGGATTCGAATATATTTAATCTTAAAGGTAATGCAGGTGCCACAATTATTTATAAAATCATACCAGAAAGCTCACCTGGCATTTCAAATGGAAATACAGCTGATTTCTCATATAGTTATCACATTGTGACAGGATTACCTAATGGTTTTCCTGCTTCAAATTGTATAAGCTTTGATTGTTTTGCACGCATTTCCAATGTTGCTTTTGAACCAACAATGTCGACAAATACCGCATTTGGTGATATTACTTTTTCTAGATTGCTTTCATCAGAATTAAATTCTGCTAGTGGCTATGATCCTACTGTTAGACAAGCCATTAATGATATGTATACAAAATATGCAGAGAGAACGGATGTAACTTGGCGTACAAGCACTGCTTGGCGTTCCGTGCTTATACCCTAGTGTGTTTAGGGGGGCTTTTGCAAGCTTGCCCTCGCAGAGGGAAAAGCCCCCCTATAACCCCCCTTGGTCCCCTTTAGGGGGAAACTGCCCGAATGGCTTCCCGAAATTTTTTTACTAAAAAAAAATTCGGGACAAGTAAACATCCGTGTTTCAGACATTCGGGGTGTGTTTCGCTTCCTCCATGGAGCGATGGAGTACGCAGATATTTTCTTTATCTAAATGTGGCTCACTTCCTGCCGCGACGAGGATAGAGCTTTTGTAATAGTAAAAATTTCTTTATCTAAAGTGGGCTCTGTTCCCGCCCGCCTTCGAGGATGGAGGTGGACTTTGTAATAGTAAAAATTTCTTTATCTAAAGTGGGCTCTGTTCCCGCCCGCCTTCGAGGGTGGAGGTGGACTTTGTAATAGTAAAAATTTCTTTATCTAAAGTGGGCTCTGTTCTCGCCCGCCTTCGAGGGTGGAGGTGGACTTTGTAATAGTAAAAATTTCTTTATCTAAAGCGGGCTCTGTTCTCGCCCGCCTTCGAGGGTGGAGGTGGACTTTGTAATAGTAAAAATTTCTTTATCTAAAGTGGGCTCTGTTCTCGCCCGCCTTCGAGGGTGGAGGTGGACTTTGTAATAGTAAAAATTTCTTTATCTAAAGTGGGCTCTGTTCCCGCCCGCCTTCGAGGGTGGAGGTGGACTTTGTAATAGTAAAAATTTCTTTATCTAAAGTGGGCTCTGTTCTCGCCCGCCGTTTTTAGCTTGATTATTGTGTGACAGTTGTAGAGGAGGGTTGTTCACTATCTGCCGAATTTTTTTTTGCAATAAGATGCTTTTATTGCCGCCACCCCCACCACTATATTACTGAAAAAATTTCCTATAATACGCCATCACTCCATGAGTCTGTAGAATTACTACAAAAAACACGGGGTGCCTACCCGAGAACGAAGACTACAAAATTTATTATTATAAGTATAAAGTTATTCATGCCTGAGATCGAGCCCTCGCCTCAAAGAGACAAGCAAAGCGAGGACAAGGAGGCAGGGGCTTTAGAAGGAATAAATGTTGCCCCTAGTCTCATAAGTTGATATTTCTCCCTACCTACAGGAACAAGCGTGACGTATCAAGTTATGAGACTTTAAAACCCCGCACTACTTAATATTTTGCCCTTAATTAATTAAATTGAATCTATGTCTTCTATGCTTTCTATGTGACTATGTGGTGACTATGTGGTTAATAACTTTGCGTTACTTGAGGACAAGCCACCTTTTTTATGTGATAAACGCCAGTTTGTAGGCAGTTAAAGATGTAGCGAAGACCCAATATAAAATTTGTATTTGACAATAAAAATAAGTATCAAACAAATTCTATCATGTCTAGTGTAACTATTGAAAAAGAAGAATTAATAAGTATAATAGATGATCAAATAAGAAAAAACCGTGAGAAAGAATTATCGCAGAGTAAAGTATCTTATTTTCAACCAGAACATTACACTCAACATGATATAAACATAATTGAACGTATCACCAAAGTTGAAAAAGGAATTGAAAGTCTTATAGAACAAATTAAATTATTAATAGAAATGACTAATAAACGTTTTGAAGCAATAGATAAACGTTTTGAAGATTTGATAAATAATTTAGATAAACGTTTTGAAGCAATAGATAAACGTTTTGAAGATATGAGATATTATACAGACAAACGTTTTGAAGCACTTGATAAAAAATTAACTTTTGGCTACTGGGTAATGATCTTAGGTTTTGCAGCACTTGCATTTCTAATAACTTATTTTAGTATTTTCAAATAATAATATTATTTATAGTTTGTTGGTCTAAATAGCGAGTGAGGTCTGTCTCCCTGACTGGACAGACACTTCTTCAATATAAAAAAGTTGACTCATTTAAATATTAAAAATATGTATTAAGTCGTGAATCTAGTTCAAATCAAAAAATTAAAAGAAAGCGGATTTTCTGAAGCACAAATTTTTGTTTTGGAAGAAATTACTAATACTAAAACCGATGAGCTTGTCACCAAAAAAGATTTGGATGTAACTAAATTAGAGCTTCAAAAAGAAATAATACAAATAAAGCTAGAGCTTGAAAAACAGATTATACAAGTAAAATTAGAGCTTCATAAAGAAATAGAGCAAGTAAAATTAGGAATACAAAAATCTAAAGTTGAATTTCATAAAATGATTAACAAACAATTTTGGAAAATAATAACGACTTTAATAATAGTTTTATCTCCTATTTATGCCTTCATGATAAAAATTTTATATAATTTTTAATTCTCGCATACAATCAAAAAAAACGCTTCATTGTTTTCATAGCCCCGCCCTCGAGTAGGGATAGGGATAAGGGCTTGTCCCTGTAGGGAGCTTGCTTGCCCCGCAAGCATTGCTCGAGGGCCGAGGAGGGTCCCTGTAGGGGGCTTGTCTTCCTATGCTACTTCTTTTTTTTGTTTTTGCTTATTTGAAATTTATAAAATTCCATTTGTCTCAATTCTGGGAATGCTTTCGCCATTCCTAACGCTACAAATATTGTTAAAAGACCGCCTATCCAAACAGATCGTACAACTCCCCAATAATGTGCCGTGATTCCAGATTCAAAGTCGCCCAATTCATTAGAAGAGCCTATAAAAATCGTATTAATGGCACCCACCTTGCCACGCATTCTATTTGGAGTAAGAATCTGTATCATCGTATTCCGAACCACTACGCTAACACTATCAAAACACCCACTGATTAATAAAAACATAAATGATAATAGGAAGCTAGTAGAAAGGGCAAAGCCTATCATACTCAAGCCAAAACCACTCATTGCAAAAAGATAAAAGAGTCCTGTATTTTTTTGAATGGGCTTACGGACTAAAATAAAAGAACCTAAAAGGGAACCCACTGCTGGGGCAGCCCTTAAAAAACCTAGGCCCTGAGGGCCTACTTTTAGTATCATATCGGCAAAGATAGGCAGGAGAGATACAGCTCCACCAAATAAAACACCAAACAAATCTAGAAGCAAGGCTCCCGACAATGCCTTCTCTGAAAATATAAATTTTAATCCACTCAAGATGCCTTGTATAAATTTTACGTTACTCTCTTTTTTGTCTAGCTTTCCTTTAAATTTTGTGCAAATTAAACTTAAAATAGATACGAGTAAAAGTATAGAATTTAGAAAATGTAAGATGAAAGCTCCTACACTGCCATAAATAAATCCACCCAAGGCAGGTCCCCCCACTGCTGCCGCCTGCCATACTACGTTATTCCAAGCAGATGATTTTGCGTAATGTATTTTGTTCAGCATGAGGGCAAGATAACTTGTTACAGCAGGGGAATAAAACCCTCGCACTATCCCTAAAATACTTCCACTAGCATATAAAAATATTAATGTCATTTGAGGATTTGATTTAGGGTACCCAATTATATTAATAATTGCTAAAAAAGTGCTCAAGCAACAAAAGGAAGACAAACATAAAAACAAAATTTTTTTTTGATAATGCCTATCTGTGACATGCCCACCCCAAAAAGCAGATAAAAGATGTGGGATAAATTCAGCGAGACCCAAAAAACCAAGGGCTAGGGGGCTTTTCGTAAGTTCAAGAATTTGCCAAGATAGGGCTAGATTTAAACCATACAAACTAAAAGTAGCAAATAGCCGCATAATTAAATAAAAACGAAAGTCGTTCAGCTCTATAGGGCTATTGATAGAATGTTTTAGTGGTGGAATTTTATTTTTTTTAAGAAAGTTTTCAAAGTTTTTTACCATAAAAAATACTCTTCCTTTATTCTTTTTAAATTAAATATCAGAAGTTTGATAGACTTTTTATTTATTTACATTTGTATTTAACGAGTATGAAGGATAAATGTTTTAAGAAAATTTTTGAAAAATGTAGTTTACTTTTTTTGAAAGTAATAAATAGATTTTGAGCATTTATTCAGGTAAAACCTTAAAATGTATTTCCTCCATTTGTTCTTCGTGATTTAAGATTTTTAATCGATATGAACAAGAAGCCAACCTTTCAAATGAATCTGTGATATATTGATGTGGGATATCATCAGAAGGAGGTTGGGGCTTTAGATTTTCAGAATAGATTAAGTGATACATATAACTCTTGCAATTTTGATACAAAAGAGCCTTGTATTCAGGGAATATGTTTATTTTATTTTTTAAAGTATAAAGCCACCATAGCCGCTCATCGCTTTTAAGATGAATATTCTCTTTTTGAAAGGTATATTCGGAAGGATAAAAAATTTTCTTTTCTAAAGGTTGATACAAATCATTTGTGAGCTCTCTATCTTCTTGGGTAGCCCAAGCAAAGGCCCCTCTATTATCAGAAAGGGAGCATTTTAAAAAAAGCAAGGCAAAGGCTAGGTTTATGCAACAAAATAAAAATCGATACACCTCTACAAATATCGGAACATGAAGAGAAATAGAGTTTTAATTTTCTTGAGTGAGCCTTCTAATTTGATCACGCAATAAAGCGGCTTGCTCAAAATTTTCAGAGTCCACAGCTTTCTGAAGAGCATTTTTTAGTTTTTCTAGTTCACTCCCTTGAACCTTAGTTTCTGATTCTGATGGAGAACTTGTGTACGATTCATCACTTTCATACTCCTCGTCGTCTTTAGCGTTTTTAATTACTACCCCTGCTTCTTCGTATACTTTTTGGTGCATAAACATAGGGCACTTTGTACGTATTGCTATGGCAACCGTATCTGATGGACGAGCATCCATTTCTATAACCCCACCCTCTGTTTGAACAATAATTCGAGCATAAAATACACTGCCTATCATGTCGTTTATAACTACATGGGAAACCGTAGCTTCCATTTCATGGATCAGCTCTACAAAAAGGTCATGTGTATTCGGACGTGGCGGGCGTATACCATCCAATGCACTTGAAATAGAATAGGTCTCAAGGGGGCCTATGAAAATAGGTACAACTTTAGGGTTTTGTTCTTTCGTCGGCTTTAGAAAAATAGCAAAGCCTACATTAGTAATAGAAACGTCAGAAACAGTAACTTCTATTGTATTATCAGGGATATCTATCTGCATCTCTGCCAAATTAGACATAGCTTATTTTATATGAAACTCATTTTTTAACAAATAGAGTAAACCAAAGCGAAAATCTTTTTATAACTGGAAATATTTTAGACCCCTAAAGCCTTTATAAAAAATTTCAATCCTCTATATCTTTTAAAGAATTTGCTATATATACATTTTAGCGTCTGACAAATTCCATCTTCCCCCACCGTAATATGCAAGATTATATATATAAAAAACTATCCTTATGAATATTGTCTTTTTCCTTTGCTATAATTTTTCTCATTGAGAAAGCCTCAAAAAATATTGTAATTTTTATTTTCTTGATTTCTGTTGAGAGTACAAATAAAAAATAAAGAGACAAGGGTATAAAATATAAAGTATTTTTATGAAAATTAAATTTTAACAAGTCTTCTATACTAAGCAAAAATCATTTTCCTCAAGAAATGGGGTTCTCTCATAAAATTATTTTTTTGAAAATAGTAACTTTTATACAAATAGACTTTGAAATAGTGCTCTATTTAATAAAATTTTTTTATATAAAAGATTTTTATTAAATAGAAATTTAAAAAGTATTTTTACTTCAGAGCCTAACCCTTTTTTAATATTTCTATTTCTATTTTCTTCTCACTATCTATCGCATAGCAAATTGCTTCTTTACTTGAAAATTTTTATGTACTAGTTTGACTTGGAAACACAAGGGAAACGTACGTAAAATATGCCTAAAGAGAAACCTAAAAAAAATAGAGATACATCCAAGCACAGCGAAGTTCTCAAAAAAATGAAGCAACTATCTGAAGAGATACGTCATCATCAAAAATTGTACTATGTGGAAAATAAGCCCATTATAAGTGACGCAAAATTCGATGCTCTAATGATGAAATTAAAGGAATTGGAAGAAGAGCACCCCCATCTCATTCTTATCGACACACCAACTAAAAGTATTGGTTCGGATATAGCACCTTCGGGTAGGGCTGAGTCAAAAGATCAAAAAAATGAAAGCTTTAAAAAAGAAAAACATTCAATTCCAGTGCTTTCTTTAAAAAACACATACAATATTTCTGAATTACTAGATTGGGCAAATAAGGTTAAGGAAAATGAAAAAACACTTTTTCAAATCCAATGGAAGATCGATGGGGCTACTCTAGTTTTATATTATGAAAAGGGTTTTCTCAAAAAGGCACTAACGCGAGGTACAGGTTCTATTGGAGATAATGTTACAGCAAATGCTATTACAATTAAAAGCATTCCTGAAAAAATAAAAAAAGATATAAATTTCTGTGTTCGAGGAGAAGTATTTATGTACTATAAGGATTTTGAAGAATTTAATTTACGCTTTGACTCTATTTATGCCAATCCTAGAAATCTTGCTTCTGGTACACTAAAATCAAAAAACTCTAGGGATGTAATGGAGAGGCCCCTGCGTTGGTTTGGTTATGATGCGTATTTTGAATCCAAAAAACAAAATGAAGAAAAAGGAAGTCCCCAGCAAGATTTATTTCTCATAGAAAAAAAACCTCCTGTTGAAGCAAATTCTCGTGCCACACAAATTGAAAATGATACGAAAAATTTACAGTTTTTGAAAGAATTAGGGCTTCCCATTGTGCCCGATGCCTTTTGCGTCCCCTTTTTTGAATTAGAAAAAACAGTTCTAAAGTTTGAAGAAAAATTAAAAAATATAACTTTCCCAGTAGATGGGCTTGTGATTAAAATTGAAAACTTGCATTTACGAGAAGAGCTTGGTTTCACAAGCAATGCTCCTAAATGGGCGGTGGCGTATAAATTTAAACCTGAAGAAGCAGAGAGTACGGTTCTCGCTATCACAACTTTTGTAGGTCGCACAGGTAGGGTTACCCCTCGTGCCACATTAGAGGCAGTGTCTTTATCGGGAAGTACGGTTCAACATGCAACTTTACATAATGAAGAACAAATAAAAAGATTAGATGTACGCATTGGTTCTAAGGTCAAAATCACAAAGCGAGGCGAAATTATTCCCGCCATAGAAGAAGTAGTGGAAAGGGGCCCTAATCCTCCATTTGTTTTTCCTCTACACTGTCCTTCTTGTGAAGCAAAACTGATGAAGCCCAAAGGCTTTGTGGATTTTCTTTGCCCTAATAAAAGTTGTAAGGGAAAAATTTTGCAAAGTTTTATTTTCTTTTGTGGGCGAAAACAAATGGATATAGAAGGCCTTGGTGAAAAAAATTGTGAGTTCTTATTTGAACAGGGTTATTTACTAAATATTCCTGATATTTATAAATTAAAAAAACATGCTTCCGAATTAGAAAAAATAGAAGGTTTTGGGATAAAGTCAATTGCACATATTTTGAATGGTATAGAAGCCTCGAAGAAAAAAGATTTTTCTACTCTCATGATTTCTATGGGCTTAAATGAAATAGGTCCCAATACTGCAAGCCTTTTGATAGAAAATGGTTTTGATAGTTTTGCAAAAATAAAAAATTATACAAGTGGGCAAGATTTTGAAACGAAACTAAAAAAAATAAGAGAGACGCAAGGTGATTCTTCTTTGAGTCAGAGCAAGAAAGAAAAGCAGATGCTAGAGCTTTTCCCGGAAGTGTTTAGTATTCACGGTATAGGTTATGGAACAGCCCTTGCCTTTTTGGAACAATTTCATCAAGAAGAGATACGCAAGATATTTGAAGAGTTGGGCGAGTTGGGTTTGCATCTTTCCCATAAATCAAATCTTCTACTTATTAATGAAAAATTAAAGGGGCAGACATGGTGCGTGACAGGAACCTTTGAAAATTTTAAACCTCGAGAACTTGCCTTAAATGAACTTAAGAAAAGGGGGGCTCACATTTCAGAAAATGTGGCAACTCGCACCACCCATCTTTTAGCGGGAGCGAACGCGGGCTCCAAATTAGAGAAAGCCGAAAAGCTAAAAATAAAAATTGTAAGTGAAAAAGAATTTATGGATATGTTGTAAAGTGGCTCGAGGCATCGCTTATCTCAAAGTTGTAATATGTTATTTTTTATTATAAGACAATTTTTATTACCTATACTGCCACTTTTTGTAAAAAAAATTAACGCTATCTCTATATGGATGTTTCTCATAGGGAGACTTTCTTATATTAGAGCCATCTTGTATGCGTACAAGATGGCGTTTAGATAGAGTCATCTTGTACGCATATAAGATGCCCTGCTTGGCGGGACAAGTTTCCCTAAAAAAAACGCAAGGCGAGGCAAGTGGTAAACATCAGCTTATTACAAATTTTCTATTTCTTCTTCAGATAAACCTGTTAGTTCGGCAATATCTTTGCTATTCATACCCCTACGCTTTGCATTTTTAGCAACTTCTACCAGACCCTCTATCTTGCCTTCTATCAGACCCTCCTCAAAAGATGTATCTATGACGTTTTTTAAGTCGCGATAATATTTTAAACTTCTTTCATAATTGTGAAGTTCTTCAGTATTATATTTTGCAATTTCAGCTTTTTCAAAAGCTTTAGAGAAAATTTCGTCTTTAAAGATGTTTGGAATGCTTTCAAAGTCACCTAAATGTTTGATGAAATAAAGCCATTTCTCTATTCTGTGTGTTAATTCAGTTTCAGTTTTCTTGAAATTTGGCATTTCGAGATAAATAAAAGTAAGTTTATCGTAAAAAATTTTTCCATTTTGATTTTTGAGTTTGATAGTGTGTATAACCTCACTTTTTTCAGGTTCAGTTTCATAATCATCAAAAGTAAAATCGAGGATACCAATGCAATAAACTGCTTTTAAATTGAAGTTCCAATTATCCTTTTCGGCTTGCTCTTGAATGGGAAAAGTTGAATAAAATACAGTACGCTCTTTGAAAAAGTTTTGCTTAGCTTTTTGCATTTCAATAATAATCTTCTCACCCTTTTCATTTTCGCAATAAACATCAAATACTGCTTTGCGGTCATATTCTGTTTGCCCTATTTTTTCGTTATTCTTGAAAGAAAGCGATGCAAGTTTATCTTTTTCTGGTAAAAGTGCATTCAAAAAATCGAGTAGTAAGGGCTTACTTGCCTCTTCACCAAAGATTTTCTTGAAGCCAAAATCTGTGAAGGGATTAACATATTTTGCTTTCATGATATGTTTTGCTTACAGCTATAATAATACGATGTAAAGGCAATCTATTTTCATAGGAGACTTTCTGATATTAGAGCCATCTTGTACGCATACAAGATGTCCCGCTTGGCCCTTTGCAGGGCAAGCGGGGAAAGACCCCTATAGTTAATTCTATAAAAAAGTTAGCTTGCCCTTCAAAATTATGTCTCATATTTTGGTTGGATGGATGTCTACAAACCTCATAAACCTAATTTCCAAAAGGCCTACCCTAAAAGCCAATTAGATTTAAATAAAATGGGTGAAATGTCCGCCTCAAATTTACTAAGTTCAAAAAAAGGTATTAATAAAGCGGCTAAGCTTCTTTTAACTTTGGGGCCAGAGCAGGCAGCCAATATCTTAAAACAACTTGATGAGACTGAAGTAGAAAAGCTCATGAAAGAGATGGCAAATATAGAAAGGGTCAAGCCTGAAGAACGCAATGCTATTTTAAAGGAATTTGAAGAACAACTAGGAGCAGACTCTCTTACAGTAAAAGGTGGTATTAGCGAGGCTCGTAAATTTCTTCAAGCTAGCTTGGGTGTAGAGGCAACAGAGGAGATGTTAAAAAGAATCAATAAGCGTGACCTACATTTGGATTTTGCTTTTTTGGAAACTGTAGATCCTCAAGCACTTTCTTCTGTTCTTGAAAATGAACATTCCCAAGTAGTCGCGGTGGCGATGGCGTATTTAAAACCTAAAACCGCAGCTGAAGTTTTCAAAAACTTTAGTCCTGAGTTTAGATCTGACGTGGCGATGCGACTTGCCAAATCAGCCAAAATTCATCCTGATGCCATACAAAAAGTGGCAGAAGTGTTGAGAAATAAATTTGAAAAAAGAGATACTGAAAGCTATGCTGAAGTAGGGGGTGTGCGTACTCTAGCCCAAATTTTAAATTATATGGGTCGTAAAGATGAAAATGAAATTCTAGAGGAATTAGAAATCAAAACCCCTGAAATGATTCAAAGTGTTAAAGAGCATCTTTATACTATAGAGGAACTGATTCATCTTACAAACAAAGAAATGCGTTTGCTCATTTCAAACATTAGAGATGATCTTTTAATTGCAAGTGCACTTCGAGGAATCCAACAAGATTTACGTTTGCATTTTTTTAACTCCATGTCTCAAAATAGGGCAGCAAATATTTTAGATGAGATTGAAAGACGTGGCCCCCTTCATGTAAAAGAAATCAACGAAGCGCGAGCCCAAATCATAGGTATCGCTCGTTTACTTGAAAATGATGGTCTCATTTGCATCAAAAAAGAGAAAGAAGAAGAGGAATACATTTAATTTGGATAGTCCTTGTTCATGCTAGATTATCTACTTCAATGTTTTGAAGCAAAAAAAATAAATTTTAAAAGATGTACGTTTTTACAGGGGGTTTCTGTAGTTTTTTTATTATTTTTTAGTCATGTTACTTGTGCACCTTCCACTTTCTTAACAAAACGCTTTGTAGATTATAATTACACTACTGAAGGTTTTCTAGACTCTAGCACAATTCAAGTTATAGCAGAAGAGGAATTTCAAAGCTCTAGGGGAACTATAAAAAAAGACAAGGAGCTGTGTATAGAACTTGCTCAAAGAAAGGCTATTAAGAGAATGCTAAGGTTATTTTTACATATAAATAAAAAAATAATTCCAAATAAAAAAACAAGTTCTAACACTAGCTTTGAAGAAGATTATCCAAAAACGTTTACAGAAGAAGAGTACATGTTTGCAGAGTTACGTTTTAATCACTATCTCAAAGAGGTAAAAATTATTTTGGAAGATACTCGCAAGCAGGGAAAATGTTTGATAGTGGCAAGGATATCCAAAGATAAAATAGCAGAAAAACTTCGTGAAGTAAAACTTCAATAGTAGTCTTGTGCTTGAAATTTCCTCTAAGAATAAGAAATAAAATAGCAGTCTATAGAAAAAATTACCTCAAAATTATTATTTGTAAGTTTTGCTTTATTTAAGATAAACTTTCTCTATAGGCATAAGTAGAACTTTCTAAAAATTATATTGACTCAAGTTATTATAGTTTTTCACTGTCTCTATTATGAAATTGAAATCAGAAATCGTAGTGTCAAATATCAAGAGAACCCCGTTTGCTCAATTAGCTAAAGGGTTAGGATCATATGAATCTTATGAATTAGGTCATAAGGTGGCAGAAAATATAATAAAATCGAGTGGTGTAGATAAAACAAAAATTGACGGAACCCTTTTGGGAGAGGCTTTTCCTAGCCAAGCCAATCCCGCTGTTGTCATTTCTGGTATGTTAGGGATTCCAGTAGATAGACCCGCCCTTACCCTGTCTAATAATTGTGTCTCTTCATTGGAAGCAGTGGCAGAGGCTTGTAGGCGTATAGAACTTAATGAAGGTAAACTATTTTTAACTTTAGGGCAAGAGTCTCTCACGGCTTTTCCTATTGTAATCAAAGGTTCTCGCTTTAACAAAAAAACAGGTACCCTAGATAAATTGCTAAAGTTTCTTCCTGATCAATTACCAGAGGGCGTAAAAATTTTAGATGTATTAGAAGAAGGTCTTACAGGTGGCGATATAGAAAAGGGCTTAGGAATGCACGTAACTGCTGAATTGGTGGCTCAAAATTATAATATCTCACGTGAAACTAGTGATAAGGTCGCTTTTCAAAGCTTTAAAAGGGCCTTTGATGCTACAACGGCAGGTAAATATAAAGAATTTATTGTGGCTATGAAAGATAGTGACTCAGGAGAATTATTAACTGAGGATGAGGCTGTTATTTTACGTAAGGGTATAGTAGAAAATCCGGGTCGTATGCAAAAGGCTCTGCTTCTTTTTGATAATCCTTTTTGGAAGTTTGATGAGTTTAAAACCAAGTATGCTACCCTATTAAAGCATACTCATGGCCCCACTGTAACAATTTTTAATGCATGTCCACGTTCTGATGGTGCTTCGGGTGCACTAATAAGCACTAAGGCTTGTGCTCAAGAGATGGGATTAAAGGCCCAAGCTAAGATTACAGGGTTCCGTATGAAAGGTGTACATCCTAATTTCATGGGTATAGGTCAGGCAGAGGCAAGTATTGCTTTATTAGATGATTTGGGATTAAAAATGAGTGATGTAGACCAAGTTGAAATACATGAGGCCTTCGCCGCCACAGCTATTGGTGCACTTGAAGAGATTAAGAAAAGAACAGGATATGACTGGGAGAAAAAATTTGATGAAGGTTATATCAATACTTTCGGTGGTTCTATTTCTTTAGGTCATCCATTTGGGGCAACAGGAATACGACTTATTTCTAATGCTGTAATGAATTTTCAAGAAAAGCCTAATGTTAAGAGGGTGCTCATTACTGCTTGTGCTGCTGGTGGTATTGCCGCCTCCCTAATGTTAGAAAGGATATAAGATAAGGGGGTAGATACCTTATCTTATTTATACACACACATTAGAATTTTTTCTTTGCTGTACCTTTTGCTTTTACAGGTGGTGGTGGTATTTTAGATATCCTGAAGGACGTCTCTTCTAATCAGAAATAAAAGTTATATGGTCTAATTTCTTATAATTGTAAATTAGCTTTAAAAAATCTATAAAACCTAGTGCGTTCATAGGATTTTTTTTATAATTTTTATCTGCAATTTTTAGCAATGTTTTCCACTGCCTTATAATAATTTGATATTTTTGAAAAAAATTATATTTAGGGTCATATAAGTTAGTAGATTCCGACGTCACCCCATTTAATTCGATTATTTTAAACTCTTTTCCTTCTTTCAATTTTCTCTCATCAGCAAAACGTACATCAAAGCGACCAAAATAAAATCCTCCAGATATAGATTTAGTTATTGAGTCAAAGCATTGGGAAAGCTTTTTGCTATTGTAGCGAGAACCATCCAAGAAAAGCGTGCCTTGACTATGGTTACCTACTTCCCCTAATGATAAAGTTTCATTTTTATGTAATATTTTTTTTACATTGACTCCCTTTTCTTTAATACGTTTTAAAAAAAGAGGGGCTTGTATTTGCAATCTAGGATTTTTCCATATTAAATTTTCAATAGTATGCAACCCATCTCCTTTAATTTTAGGAAATACTTTCTCTGTAATAGAAAATATGTTTCCTGATTTTTCATCGGGATAGCGAAAATAAAAAACTCCTAATTCAAAGGGGCCTGGATGATACTTTTGTGCAAGTATAGGGACCTTGCTTTTATTAAAATAGATATGAGCTTCTGAATCATTATGTATTATTTTTACACCCCTCCCTCTTTGACCTTGATCGGGCTTGAAAACTATAGGATACTTCCAAGCTCTCTTTTTTAGGCATTCTTTTTTAAATTTTTCAAAGCTATTTATTTTTGGGATGAGGTAATAGTCTAAAATAAATTTTTTAGGAAGGAGGTTTAATATATTTGCTTTTGATTCGCCGACAACATCGCTACCATAAGGTAAAAAACATGGATTCGTAGCAGTAATGATTTGCGGACCACGATAACGAAATAACCAAAATAAAAACCAAGGAAGTACAGGGAAATAAAAAGCTGAACGAGGCCAAAATTCTATTAAGAAGATTTTTTTTACTTTTATATAAAATTCTAATAACCGCTCTTTTTTTGAAAGAATATAGATGACTTTTAAACTTAGGTATAAGCAAAATAAAAGAATAAGAGAAGTCTTCCAACTTTGTATCAAATAATGTTCAATAAAATCTTTAAATGGACTGCCTATGTAATAAGCAAGCAAAACAAGGCTGGGTGTCCAAATGAGTCCTGCAATTAAAACAAAAAACAACATAGTGTGTACCTTTGTTTCAATAAACCCAAACGTTATATATACAGGAACACGAAGTCCAGGAATAAATCGAGCAAGTACAACTAATTTCCAACCTTCTTTATGGATACGATGCACGTATTCTCTTGATTTTTTTTCTATGGCCTCTCGTATTTTAGGACTCAAGTACAGAGACATTTTACCCAATCTGCCTATAAAAAATAAAATCATATCCCCTATAAAAACACCTACAGTACACCCTATTACAGCAGTAAAAATATTTAGCTTTGATGTGTGGGCTAGGATACCACTTGAAATGCACGTAATATCTTCAGAGATAAAAGTAGCAAAAATTATGCTGAAAAGTTTAGACCATTCTATATTCATTTTATTTTATTCAAGGTCTTAAAGCAATTTTGTAAAAACAAGGTTTACCAAGTTTATTTTCATTAGGAAATTCAAGAAAGTATAAAAAGTAAAGCTTTTTAATCAACATTCAATTTTTATAAAAAATTTTATACTTTAACTTTTATTTCATTTTTTAATAAGAATAAAGTTTCTAAGTATTGGTATTCATTGTTTAAAATTTGGATCATTGCACAGAGGAAAGTTACTCTATATACATGAGAATAGTCTCTCGTCACTTATTATGCTTTTATGCACTCTGTTTTCTATAAGTATTCCAGCACTATATTTATAACTTTTATTTGAATCTAATTTTCTCGTAAAGAACCCTTTTTATGCTTTGATAGCTTATATTTTAACCCCACTCATTTCTTAAAACATGAAACGATAATTTTTACTAAAAGGGATAGAATGGTTTAATTTTTTGAAATAATCAAATCTTCAAAAATAGAACTAGGTTGCTTTGCAAAACCGATGGGATAAAAAATAGGCTTACCTCTAGTAATAGATTTTTTAGGTACTATATAATTTACCCCTATTATGCCCAATACTAGGCGAGACAAGGTGATCATGCCGGGAAAATCAAAACCTGTACTTGCAACAATTATAGTTCCTTGAAAATCGTTTTTAAATATTTTTCTAAGCATAAATAGGCCTGCAAGCTGACTTTCCATAGTAATGTCGGTTAATATGATATCATAATAGACCCATCCTTTTTTTTGTAAAAGCATGTGTGCTTCTTTTGCACTTGGAGCGATATCCACAAGATAACGCATTTTTTCAAAATATACCTTTAGGGCGTCTGAATAATATTCGTTATCATCAACGATAAGTAATTTGGCTTGAGACTTTTTCGCATTCATTTTTAAGGTTTCTTTAAGAGGCTTTTAGTGGTGACGCAATACTAAAAGATAAGCTAGTTTTGTCTTCTTTTTTTTAAAAAGATTTTTTATTAATGACCTAAGAGTTTTCGTATGTATTTATTTTGTGCAGATTTGCATAGAAGCCATTTTTTGAAAGTAAGCTTTGATGGTTTCCTTCTTCAACAATACCTCCCTTTGACAGCACTAAAATCTTATCTGCCTTTTCAATGGTAGAAAGACGATGAGCTACCACAAATATTGTTTTATTCTTAAGTAATTCCTGAAGGGCGTTTTGAACCAATTGTTCAGTTTGAAAATCAAGGCTTGAAGTAGCCTCATCTAAAATTAAAATTTCAGAATCAAGAAGTAAGGCACGAGCTATTGCTATGCGTTGACGTTGTCCTCCGGAGAGCTTGCTCCCTCTATTTCCAACGATCGTGTAATATCCATAGTCTAATTTTTTTATAAATTCATGTGCATGAGCTAATTTTGTTGCTTTGACAATTTCGTTTATAGAATGTTTTTTTTCTCCAAGAGAAATATTTTTTAAAACCGATTCGTGAAATAAAAATACATCTTGGCTTACCAGAGAAATATTTTTTCGATACTCATTGATTTCAAAATCTTGTATATCAATTCCATCAAATAAGATACGTCCTGAAGTGGGTTTGTAAAAACGAGTAAATACATCCATCAAAGTAGATTTCCCACATCCACTTTCCCCCACTATTGCCACTGTTTCACCTTTTTTTACTTTAAAAGATATATTTTCTAAAACCAAGGCTTCTGTCTCAGGGTAAGAAAAACTGATATTTTCAAAAATAATTTCTTTTTCTAAAGTCTTATATTTGTGAGTTACTTGAGATTCGGTAGTTTCAAGTTTCATATCCATGATTGCAAAGATACGGCTAGCAGAAGAGATGGCAGGTTGAAAAGATGAAACCATGGTAGATAATTGCACTATAGGTCGAACAAGGAAGAGTAAAACCATGATAAAGTTAATAAATTCACCACGAGTAAATTCAGTAGGTTCTAAAAAAAAAACACCCAGAGCAAGAAAAGATAGGGTAAGAAGTATAGAATTTAATTCTACAATATTAGGCCCAAGGTTATGGTAATAGATTTCTTTAAATCTACGCCAATATAAATTCTTAATCACTTCTAAAAATTTTTGAGTACGTACTACTTCCATTTGAAGGGTGCGTATAACCTTCATACCTGTTAGAGTTTCTTGCAAATGTCCATGCAGTTCGGATAAAATATTCTGACTTCTATTTGTAGAACTACGTATTTTTCTAATAAATATAGATATAGGAAAAAGCAATACAGGAAATAAAACAATTGATGCGAGTAAAAGTTTCCAGTTTAAATACACTAAAATAAAACCATGGGTGAGAAGATAAAAAATATTAATAATACTCTCTCTTACGACATCAGCAAAGCAAGCAGCAATAACTTCACCATCATTACTCACGCGGCTAGCTAAATCCCCACTCTTATTCCTATGAAACCAATTTAGGGGTAGGTGTTGCATTTTAAAGTAAAGTTCTGAACGCAAATTCCTTACAGCGAGATACCCTATTTTAGAAATAAGTTGTAAACAAAAGATAGATAAAATAAGTTTTATAGCCCAACAAGGGAGGATAAACAAACATAAAAAAATAATGAGGTGAAGAGGGCTAAGAGCCATTGTATTAAATTTTAATTTCCAAAATATGAGGGTTTTGAGTAAAATTTTTTCATATATGGAAGGAGCTCGAAGCTCGTTTGTTTTTTTTATATTATTTTCAGTTTCATTTAAATTTTGTAATAATTTTTTTGCTAAAGTCGCATCTATTTTTTTAGGACTTGTGGGGAGAGTTATTCCTGAAGATAATTCTAAAATACTTCTTTCTTGTTTATTGAATTGAAAAAGATAAATCTCTGACTTCTCGCCTAGAGCATCAAAGAGAGGAATAAAAAAAGAAAGACTTAAAGCATTAAAAATAGTAAGAAAAAATGAGGCTAAAATTCCTAAGAAAACTTTTGTATGATAAGGCAGAAAGTAACGAAACAAACGAAGTACTACTTTCATTTTATTTTATAGATAAAAAGATAGATGTAGGAAATAAGCTTCGCTCCAAAATAAAAATAAATACACATTGAAGCTCAGTATAGAAAGAGGATAGTCTATCCCATTAAAGGTTTAAGATCTTTAAACAAAGTTAGAATTTCTTTTTCAGTATTGTATTCCATTTTTAGAGTGTCACTACTCAATCTCTGAGATGTTTTTCCAGGCCCAAAATCTACTATATGAGTAACTCTTTTATCATTTAGTATTTTTTCCATCGCCTTTGACCAGTATAAGGGATGAATCATTAAATCCTCACACATTCTCATCCCCAAGGCAGTATCTATACTTTGATAATTGACTTGATCATAAAACGAATACACGGGGAATTTTAAATCTTTACCTGTGTAAGTAAAATCTATATGTTTTAATTCATTTTCAAAAATTGGCCGTATAGGTTCCATTAATTTACAATGAAAGGGGGCAGAAGTGCTTAGATAAACATACTTAATCTCTTTTTCTTGAATTAAATTTTGACATTTTTTATGAAAAAAGATAAGAGAAGAGCGATGTGCAGAAAGAATGCGATTTACAGGTGTGTTGTATAAACTTACATAAATTTTTTTATCTTGAGGCAATAGGGCGTTGCATTCTTCCACAAGCATTTCTATTTTCTTATGTTCACTTCCCAACACAGCCACCATAGGACTAGGTTCATTCGCACCCAAGGCTGTAGAATCCTCTTTATCTTTTTGGTTAGGATAAAGTTCAGTATATACTTTTTGAGCACTTACCCCAAGGTATAACTGAAGCTTGATAAATTTCTTCATTGCTTTGTAGTAGGCCTCTCCTTCTAGACCTAAGGCTAAAAAAGTAGCACCTATGATTCCTTGACTATGACCTGTTGCCCCTACCCCAAAAGACAAAATTTCTGGCATCGAAACCCCACTCTGAAGTAAATTTTCTAGGTGTGCAAATTGAGTAATCTGAATCAAGGGCATTGAAACAGAAGCACAACTCAAGTAAGCATCACTTGGAAGCTCCGCCTTATTCTCATCTTTACATTCTAACCACTTTTTTAAATTAATGCCCTCGGGTAAACCGACGCTCCCTTCGACGCGATGCCTTTCTTCATCTAAGGCTTCAAAGACTGTACTAAAAAATTTTTGAAATCTTGAATCGTTGTAGTAACGTTGTACTTCCTTAAACCAAGCCACGCCCTGTCCACCGAATTGATAATAAAAGTGAGCTTGATGAGATTGTGCTTGTTGCCAAGGAGTTTGATTCATATAAAACCTCGTTATTTAAATTTTTATTACTTATTATTTATGCGTTCAACAAAGGAATAGTCTCGTAAATCTATTTTGATGACATCATCCTGTTGAATGTAAAGAGGTACTTGTACTTCTGCCCCTGTCTCTACCTGTACTTTTTTGCGAGCATTCCCTACGGTATCTCCTCTGACACCTTGTTCTGAGTAAGTAACTTTTAATTCTACAAAGGTAGGCGGGGCTAAACTTACAGGGTTGCCCTCATAAAAATTTACCTCAACTAGCATTTCTTCTTTCATGTAAGGGAGCAGGTCCTCAACCATTGCTAAGGGTATACTAAATTGCTCATAGTCATCCCTATCCATAAAGACAATTTGATCGCCATCCTTGTAAAGATATTGCATATACCGTTTTTCTAAATCTACATCTTCTACCTTTTCTGCTGACTTAAAAGTTTTTTCTATCACACTTCCTCTTGGAATGTGTTTTAACTTGGTTCTTATAAAGGCACTTCCTTTCCCAGGATTTACAAATTGAGCATAGGTGACTGCATAAAGTTCATTATCTATACGAAGTACTTGTCCTTTTTTTACATCAGTTGCATTTTGCATATGGGCAATAAGTAGAATAGCTAATCATAGGTCAAACAAACTCTACACTCATTCATTCTCTATTTTCGATAGGAGTAAATTTACGGATGGAAGAACCTACATAAATTTGTTGGGGGCGTATAAAAGAATCCTTATAGATGCCTGAGTTACGTTGCTCTTCCCAATGAGCTAGCCAGCCCGCTATCTTTCCTATTACCCTAACTACATTAAACATATTTTCTGGAATACCTATAATTAAAAATAAAAGAGAAGAATAAAAATCTAGATTAGGTAAAAGACCATTTTTATTAAAAAAATCATGATGTATAACATACTCTTCAATTTCTAAGGCTGTCTTTAACGTTTTGGCAAGATGGGAAGAACTATCTTTTAGAATTTCAGGAAAGGTTTCTATATACTTATGTAAAACCTTACGAGCAATCTTCGCCCTAGCATCTATGCCACTATATTTTTTATGACCAAAGGCAGAGGAAGACCACTCTTTTTTGCCGTTTATATAATCTTTAAAATATTCTGATGGGGGCATTTGGTTTTGACATAAGGTTTGAAGTATATTCAAGGTCTCTGTTTCATTCAAAAATTCTCTTGAACCCCAAAGGGCACTAATACCCGCATTAATGCAAACAAAGAGATTTGCCCCAGTGCTACCCAATAAACGTACGGTTGATGTAGCAACGCTCAATTCATGATCACTATATAATATCAATACTTTATCAAGTAAATTCTTATGCTCATCTCTGACTATGTATTTATTTGTGGGTAAGGCAAACATCATATTCAGAAAATTAGAACAATAAGAATATTCATCTTTAGGATAAATAATAGGTTGGCCTATAGATTTTTTATAGGCCCATGCGGCAAGTGTGCGTACTTTAGAAAGTAAACGGGTTTTTATATCTATGCCCTCACTAAAATGCTCTTCATAAGATAGGGGATAATAACTAGAAAAAGCTGTTACCATAGTGGCAAGAATGGCAAGAGGATTAGAGCCTGTGGGGAAGCCATTAAAGAAATGCCTCATCGCTTCATGTATCATAGAATGCTTACTCAAAGAACGAGAAAAGATTTTATGTTCTTCTTGAGTAGGCAATTTCCCATTGATGAGTAAATAAGAAACTTCAATAAAAGAAGAGTCTTCTACCAAATCTTCTACATCATATCCCCGATAGTATAATTTTGAAGATTCTGTGTTAATGCAAGTGATTTTACTTTGTGTAAGGGCAATATTATGTAATAATGGATCGTAGGCGTAGAGATGTGTTTGCGAATATAAATGAGAAAGATCGATGGCGTTATAGCCATCTTTACTTTCTAAAATAGGTAAAAAATATTCCTTATCTTTATATGTTAATTTTACCGAACTCATATGAAAAAAATTATTGCGTACCTAAGTTTACAAATCATATAAAATATTTATGATAGAAAAACGTAAAGCGAATAAGGAAAATCGCCAAACAAAAAAGATTTTATGAAAAAAACAGAGATAACAGCTTTGAAAGCTATATGTGATTATAGAGTATGAAGAGTTTTAAAGGTCATTTTTTAATTTCTAAATCAGATTTATTTGATCCCAACTTTCATCAAACTGTAGTTTTGCTTTTAGAGCATAATCAGGAAGGAGCCTTTGGACTTATCGTCAATAGAGCTTCAAATTATATGCTTTCAGATGTTGCAGCAAATGATATGGATACGAATAACCATCCACTACCACTTTACTTAGGTGGCCCTGTCCAACCCGAGTACCTTTTTGTGCTTCATTCTGAAATGCCAAATAATCATGAAATAAGTAAACAGGCCTTTCAAGTAGTAAACAATCTTTACTTTGAGCCCTTATTTGATCAAATTGCTTATTGCTTTAAGCAAAATTTTTGGGATCAAACTCCTATAGATGATAGACCCCATATCCATTTATTTTTAGGTTATTCAGGATGGGGGGCAGGACAATTAGAGACTGAAATGAAAGAAGGCACTTGGATGACCCATCCCGCTCATTCTAAAATAGTTTTTCATCCTAACCCAGAAGAAGGATGGCGACTTGCTTTAAGGGAAAAGGGAGGTATTTATAAAGTTTTCGCAAATTCAAATCAGAATCCAGATTTGAATTAAATATATCTTTAAAAGTATCTTTTTTTATCTCTCTATTTTATTTCACGAAATAAAATACAATTGCTGTTCAGATGTTATGATGACTTGAATGGCATGGAAAAGGTAGAAATAATAAAAAAGAAGATGAGACTTTCAATCGAGATAAAGATAGCTATTCAGTTTTAAATAATGCTTGCATTAAATTTTATTCAACGAAGGAGGCTTTATTTTTTCAGGCGGAACGTACTCTATACTCCTTTCAAAATATAGAGAACCGGGTATTATTTTACTTAATTCCATCCTTTGTATAAGTAAAAGTAAGCGATTAAAAAAACTTCCCATGAGTTGGCCTAAGGCTATATATACTTTATTATTAGTTTCTTGAAAAGTATTTTTGCTTTTTGAATTAGAGCTCATAACTATTGTATTTGTAATATTTAATATTTTCTGAAACTTCGCTTGATTTAATTTTAGATAATATAGTTTTCTTAAAATATTCAGTAGAACTTTGCGTACATTTGTATAATATAAATTTTCTTCGGAATAATTTATCTTTATTAAAAAAGAAGCTTCTTCTTTTTTAAATATTTCTACACTCTTTTGAATGATTGTTAAATACTCGGGGTCTTGACTCTTTAGAGTTACTATTAGAGAACCTCCCAGTTCTTTGTTAATATCTAAAAAACTAAGAACATATAATTTAAGAGCCATTGAATATTGCCTAAGGTCGGATGTTAGTTTCATCATAAAGGCAACATTGATTTTATTTCCAAAGAAAGAAGAGATTCCATAATTACGAGCTTTTAAACGCAAGCCTAGTAAAGAAAAAAAATCATGTGCCTCTTCTTCTGAATGCTTGAGTAAATTGCTTTCAAGTTTTTGAAGCTCAGAGGCTGATTTTAGCGTATTTGATGAAGTTGTGTTACTTGGTGCTGTTGATTTTGTTTCTGATGATTGAGAAACAATTTGTGACGCCTTAGCAAGTTTATTTTTTGAAGCAGAAACAAGTTTATCTTCAATAAGCTTGCCACCTGCTTCGATAAACTTATTGAGTAAATGCTTTCTATCTTCTTTTGTAAGTTGATCTACTTTAATATTTTTCTTAGTGTCATCTAAAATATACTTTTCTTCAGGCATGGGTATATCCCCTTAATAAAAAGTTAGTTATATATCTATTTACAGCTTCTTTCAAACTTAGAAAAGGCATTCTGTAATTGGCCTTATACATAGCTTCCATATTTGCACAGGTGAAATATTGATATTTAGGTTTTATAGCTTCGGGCATTTCTATGAACTGAACTTTTTTTTCTAATTGCATGCTATTAAAGATATGAGCTCCGAGTTCAAGCCAAGTATTTGCCTCTCCGCGTCCCACATTAAAAATTCCAGAGGCCCTAGTGTTTTCAACTGCAAAAAAGACAGTCATTTGTGCTGCATCATCAACATACAAAAAGTCCCTCATCTGTTTCCCATCTTCATACATAGGGTTATAACTTTTAAATAACTTTAGAATGCCATCTTGTTTTATCTGCTCAAAAGCCTTAAGCACTAGAGAACGCATATCTCCTTTATGATATTCATTTGGGCCAAAAATATTAAAGTACTTGAGGCCAACAAAAAAAGGCTTCCAATTTTTTTTCAACATATGTAAATCAAATAACTGCTTCGAATAACCATACATGTTTAAGGGTCGTAAGCTTTGAATGGATTCAGAGTTATCAAGAAAACCAAGGCTCCCATCTCCGTAAGTTGCAGCACTTGAAGCGTACACCATTCTAATATGGTTCACTTCAGCGAAATGGGCAATTTGTTGGGAATAGCGGTAATTATTTTGAATCAGAAAACTTGCATTACTTTCTGTAGTGGATGAGTTTGCCCCAAGATGGATGATAGCTTTAATTCCCTTTAGTGCTTTGGGAGTTCCCGAAATTTTTGCTTCTTTGATAAGATCTATAAACTCATCCTTTTCCATGTATTGAGAAAAAGAAAGAGAACGTAAGTTTTTCCATTTTTCGCCTTCGCCTAAGTGATCCACAAGCAAAAGATTTGTATAGGAAAGCCTATTTAATTCACGCACTACAGCACTTCCTATAAGTCCCGCTGCACCTGTTACAACTATCATAATTCCTACCTAAAATTCAAAACCTCTTGAGGACAATAACTAAAAAAGATATTTTTATTAAAAAAACTTCTATGAATTTAAGTGAGAAAGAGATATGAAATCAAAAGAAAAGTTTGTAAAACTACCTGTGAAAAATAATAAATAAACAAGAAAGGCTTTGTAACCCACTTTTTTTTTTCAAAAAGTATGGCAGGTAGGGTAATGAGAAGGGGGAGGGTGCAAAGCCAGATTATGGGTATCCATTCTACAAATAATAAAAAGGCTATAAAGAAAACCAATGTTAAGCCATATAAATTTAGTAACATGTATATAACCTATCCTATTGCATATTATATCATCTATTCCAAAAAAATTGTATGTAATATGAGTCTAGTATTCTAAGGCTATGATAGCTCATGCCCCATTTTTTCTTTTTTGGTGTTAAGGTACTTCTCGTTAAAGGGGTTTGCTTCTATAATAAGCGGTATTTTTTCGATAATTTCCAAGCCATAACCCATAATCCCCGCTCTCTTTGAAGGATTATTGGAAATAAGACGCATTTTTTTTACGTTTAGGTCACGCAAGATTTGAGCACCAACACCATAATCCCTTTCATCTATTTGAAATCCTAATTTGATATTTGCTTCCACTGTATCGTAGCCTTGTTCTTGCAATTTATAAGCTCGTAACTTATTTACAAGGCCTATGCCCCTGCCTTCTTGCTTCATATACACAATTACACCCTTCCCTTCCTTTTGTATCATTTCCATAGCCGAATGTAATTGCTTTCCACAATCACATCTACAAGAAGCAAAGATATCCCCAGTAACACACGAAGAATGCACTCTAACAAATACAGGTTCATCTTTTTCCCAAGAACCCTTAACCAAAGCTAAATGTATTTCTTCACTATCAATTTGCTTGTAGGCGAAAAGTTGAAAATCTCCAAACTCTGTAGGCATTTTTACATCCACTACCTTCTCAATAAGTAAGTCATTTTTTAACCGATAACTTATGAGAGATTGTATACTTATGATTTTAAGTTGAAAATTTTTAGCTATTACCTTGAGGTCATCAAGCCTTGCCATGCTCCCATTAGAATTCATAATTTCCACTAGTACCCCCACTGGCTCATGTCCTGCAAGTTTTGCTAAATCCATAGCGGCTTCTGTGTGACCAGCTCTACGTAAAACCCCACCATGCTGCGCCCTCAATGGAAATACATGACCAGGTTTGGAAAAATCGCTAGCCTTAAATTGGGGATTTATTAATGCTTGTATGGTACGGGAACGATCGCTTGTTGAAATACCTGTAGTGCAACCATGTTCTTTTAAATCAATAGAAACTGTAAAAGGGGTAGAGTAAAGAGAGGAGTTTTCCTTATTCTCCACCATCATCTTTAAATCTAATCTTTCACAAATTTCAGGAGTAACAGAAGCGCAAATGAGACCACGTCCATGAGTGGCCATAAAATTTATCATATCGGGAGTGGCGTGTCTAGCTGTACAAACAAAGTCTCCCTCATTTTCCCTATCTTCATCATCTACAACAATAATAGCGTTACCTTTACGTAAGTCATCTAATGCTTCTTCTATTGTATTCATAGATTTACATGAGAGTAGTAAGAGTATAACTTACAACAAAAAAATAATAAATAAGTTTCTCTAAAGGGAACAAATAATAAGAGAAGGAACACAAAGATTTTTTTCGTCTACAAAACTATTTTTTAGCTTAGAGGCCATAGGTGAATCTAAAAATTTTTTTTACAAAAATAAAATGCCTTTAGGTATCGCTCATCTCGTTTGAAAGAGGTAAATTTCTAAGCTCATTCTTCTAAAGAGGATAAATAAAGCAATAGGACTTGCAAGAATTTCTCTGATAGTTAAACTTTGTTGCAAGAGTGGTATTTTGGAGCACAGTATTTACGATTATAAAAAAGCTATATTTTACAAACACAACAACTGGTAACCCTAAAACATAGACGATGGACAGAACAAGTTTCTCTGGATAATTGTTTTATACTCCTACATCATTTTGAATAGCTTTGGTTTTTCTTTCTCCCATTCTATACAATAAGGGTGTGGGGTAGGTGGTGTCCCTGTGGGCCTTGTTTGGATATGGATAGAGCATAAATGTTCTATTGCACCTCCTTTAAGAGAAAGCCATTTTTTATTTGGATACCCTCCTGCTAAAAAGTTATCAAAAATTTGAGTTGTTAGATCACGATGGGCAACGCTTACAAAGTCAGCAACAGGGGCGCCACTATCTTTAATGCGATATTGTAAAACTATACCTAAATTTGTTACATCCAAATATTGCTCCATTTCAGGTAGCACCCTACCTCGTGAAGAAATAACAGCAAACACAGGTTGATTCGTGGCGATAAAATCCATGAGGCCAGCAAAGATTTCCTCTTTAGTCACTTCTTTCTTTTTGATGATTCTATTTCCAAGCAATCGACTGTAGGGATCGTATAAGGTTACATCAGGCCTTAGATGTTCGACTAGACTCATATACATTAAAGGAGCAGTATAAACATCATCATGCACAAAGAGATTTGCTTTGTACGGCATTGAAAGTAAAATAGCACTAGCTATATCTGCAGCAAAATTTTCTGTTTGCATAGCATTTCTAGGATAGTTTTGTTTAAACTCTAGGGTTAGAAAAGGAATAGAGGCAAGTATCAATAAAAAGGCGACACCTTTTTTTAGCTTATCATAAATACCCTGATAGCAAAAAACCAAACCCATATAAAGGGCGGTAATCCCCAAGGGGATGGATATGTACTGTTGAAAGATTTCTTGCTCATTGTAAGAGTACTTTCTGCCCGTGAACATAAGAAGTATAAAAGTAGCAGAGCCAAGTGATAGAAACAAAGAAGTAGCTATGTGTTTATTGAGCACTTTCCAAGAGAGAATAAAGCCTATTAAAGCTAAGACAACACTCAATGGATGAAATTCATCGCTAAGGTCTTTGAAAAAAAACATTAGATAACGCCATTTTTCTGCCATACTTCCACTAGCGTCATAATCGCTATAGTCTGCACGTATAAGATAACGCCAAAACTCATGGAGGGTATCTATTTTCACAAATACAACTTTAGGATCAAAATAAAGTGCAATAGGTACATAGATATAAGGCAATAGACCTAACAATCCAAAACCCGATGCTTTTAAAAGTATAGGAAGGGGAGCCTTTATTTTATTTTTCTTGAAAAGCTGCACTACGATGACTAAAAAGGCGGGGCCACAAAGCACTATTTTAGGCCAGTGATTTGTGAGGCTTAAACCCACCGTAAAGCTCGCAAGATAAAACAATTTAGTATCAAAACCCTTGGTGTAATATAACTTCAATAAAAGAAAAAGTATGATAAAATAAATCATGTCATTCAAGCTATACGCCTTTGAAACAATTGCAAAATACCAAAAAGTATTACAAAAACCATAGCTATAGGCTGCCACTAGTGCCCCTAGTCTCCTGCGTCCTACTAAAAGTGCACAACAATAAAGGAAAACACAGGCCCACGCACCTGTAAAGGCACTGAATAAATGTATACGAAAGGCTATAGAACCCACAGGTATCCAAGTAAAAAGGTGACCTATAAAAAGATAGAGCGGGTAACCAGGGGGATGGACCAAGCCCCAATTGTAAATGGCAGATAAAAATTCACCTGAATCTTCTAAGGTTACTGTGCGTGGCATGGTAATCACGTAGAGAGCAAACAAGCTTAGCCAAACAAAGGCAAGGTAAGGGTACTCCCTTTTGAAAGAGTCCTTCCCATGAGTAAACGTTTCATTGAAGTTTAAGCTAATTTTTTCAATACGCTCTATTAAAGTCATTTTATTTAAAAATCCTAGGCCAAGCAGGTCGTCAAGTTTTTTCACGAAGTATGCAAGGGTAATTTTAGGAAGCATTTTTATAAGGCAACAAAAGCAATAAGAATGACCTTACTTAATTCAATGAAGGTAAAAAAAATAAAAGAGGAAGCAAAGCATGAGAGTAAGTTTATTATCCCCGAATATCTGAAAACGTTTTCACAGGCACAGTTAGAGGTCATTCTGAGTCGGCATCCTAAAAAGCAAGTAGTGGCGGGGGCGGGTTCTGGAAAAACAAGAACTATGATAGGCCTCTTGGAATATAGCTTACGAGAGAAACTGGAAAAAAAAGAAAGGGTGTTGGTGCTAAGTTTTAGCCGCAAGGCAGTTGCTGAATTTAAAGAACGTTTACCCAATGAGTTTAGGGATTTTTTAGAAGTATCTACCTTTCATGCCTTCTGTTTGCATCATCTTAAAATATTGTATCCTAGGGCACTTAAGAAAATCCAAATACTTACGGATGAGATGAAAGAGAAATTTATTTTTGATTTCTTATCGCAAGCAGAAACTATTTCTATAATAGGTGGTATACCCATCCCAGTACTTTGGGAGCACCAAGAAGATTTTGCGTTTCTTTTTCCTGAATTGTATAAAAAAACCATAAAGGCCTTTCATGAATATAAAAAAAAACATTATCTTTTTGAATTTGAAGATTTAATTTCATACATGCTCAAGACTCTAAAAGGCCCAAAAAGACAAGATTTGCAAAAAAAATATGATCTGATTATTGTAGATGAGTTTCAAGATACCGACCCAAGACAGCTAGAGTTTTTACGATTGATGAATCCGCCAAGGCTAGTGGTGGTGGGGGATGACTGGCAAGCCATTTATGCCTTTAGAGGGGCCTCATTGACACCCTTTTTAAGATTTCAAAAACTTTTTAATGCCAAAATTTTTCATTTGGGAATCAATTATAGGAGTGTACCAAGCATTGTAAATATGGGGGTACGTATTATCAGAGCTTCAAATAAACAATTGCCTAAGAAAGTGAGTTCCTTTAGACGTTCGCCTACTTCACACCCTGTAATGAGCGTTGAATTAGAATCAGAAGAATTGCAAGATTTTTACAAAGTAGTAAGGCCCTATGAGAGTAGTTATAAAATTTTAAGTCGTACAAACTTTCAATGTGCATTCTGGCAAAAACATAATTTCAATCAAGAAAACACGATGACCATACATAAATCGAAAGGTCTTGAATTCCCTATCGTATTTCTTGATTTGCTGGGTGGCTGGACGAGGCGAGAAAAAGAAAAATCAAGAAAAAAACTTACAAAAAAAGACACCACAGCTTGGGACGAAGAAATACGTATTCTTTATGTAGGAGCTTCTAGGGCTATGAACTTACTTGTTGTCCTTCATTTGCCTCATGAGCTTTCTGGAGATAAAGAAAGTTTTTTTTATGAACGATTGATAGCACCTAAGGCTAAAAAATGTACCTTAGAAAATTTAAGAGCAACCCTTGTATTATAGGGAGACTTTATAAATGCCATCTTGTATGCGTACAGGATGGCTCTATCTAAACGCCATCTTGTATGCGTACAAGATGGCTCTAATATAAAAAGTCTCCCTAAAAACTTTATAAAAAAAGGATTGATAGCTTAAACTAGTCTTTATAAAAAGAAAAATGTCCTTTGCTAAAGAGAAAAGTACTCAGATGCTTCTAGTCCTTGCCAATGGTGTAGTCTTTAAAGGCAGGGGCTTTGGTTACAATGGAAAGGCTTTGGGGGAACTTTGCTTTAATACCTCAATGAGTGGTTATCAAGAGATACTAAGCGATCCATCTTATAGAAAACAAATCATCACCTTCACCTATCCTATGATAGGAAATTATGGAATTACAGATGAAGTGAGTCAGGCCCCAAGTATTCAAGCTAGTGGCATGATTGTAAAAGAACTTGTAGAGCATCCAAGTAATCATACCTCTCAAAAAAACCTAGACACCTATCTAAAAGAATTTCAAATTTCTGGACTCCAAGGCATTGATACTCGTCGCCTTGTTATGATTCTACGCAAGGAAGGTGCACAAAATGGGGGCCTATTCCCTGCTGATACGTTTTCTCATGAAATGCTTGAAGAAGTTCAAGCCCTTCCATCTATGACCGGCTTAGATCTTGCGAGTGAGGCAGGAACAACTTTCATTTATAAATATACTAATCCTAAAACCACTTCCAAACAAAAATATAAATTGGCAGTCCTTGACTTTGGTATAAAAAAAAGCATTCTTGATTTATTGTATATTCAGGGCTTCGAAATCACTGTATTTCCCCCCACCTCTACATATAAACAAATACTAGAGCAGAATCATGGAAAAAGTTTTGATGCTTATTTTTTATCAAATGGGCCTGGCGATCCATCTGCCCTCCTCATTGCAATAAATACTATTAAGGAAATAATGCAAACAAAGAAACCTATTTTTGGTATATGTCTGGGGCATCAACTTTTAGCCCTAGCCCTAGGATACTCTAGCTATAAATTGAAATTTGGTCATAGGGGCGGAAATCAACCTGTGGCACAAGTATCTCATCTTAATAAAGTAGAAATTACTTCTCAAAATCATGGCTTCGCGATTAGTAAGCCTGCAAATTTTTCTCAATCAGAGCCCTTATTCATTTCTCACATACACCTTAATGACAACACAATCTCGGGGTTTAAATCAAAAGAAACTCCATGGATGAGTGTACAGTACCACCCTGAAGCGAGCCCCGGCCCCCATGATTCTCGCTATTTATTTCAAGAATTTTACGAACTACTAGAAAAGTTCAGCTAACATGTGTCTTAAGTTTATTTTATGTAAGCTCATCATGAAAGTAAATCAAAATCAAAAAGGAAGCATCGTAAATTATAGAAACTTTTTTTCTATAGTGCATAATTCTTTATTTGTTTTGGTTTTATTGCTAAAGACAAATCCCAGCCAAGCAGAATCCTCTCCCCCACTACCAGAGCCAATAGTTGTACATGAAGGAGAGGTTATAAATAAATCGCTTTGGATTGTGGGAAATAAAGTGATTACAATTAGAGATGTAGAGGCCATGGAGCATAAACTGAATCGCTTAAAGAAAATGTCTTCAAGGGATCCAAGAAGTAGGGCTTCAGGAAAAAAGTTAAAATCCTCTAAGGAATATTTAATTGAAAAAGCAATCGTAGAAATTGCAGCAGAGGAAAATACAGTTATCGTAAGTAAGGAAAAAATTGACAATGAAATTCAAAAAAGAATGCAATATTTAGGTCTCAGCGAAAAACAATTTGAAAAAAAAATGGAACGAGAGGCGGGCATCCCTTATAAAGAATGGATAAATGAACTCCATTATGAACTCTTAAAGAAGCAACTTATTCAAGTAAGCCTAAATGTAACCCCTCCCACAATAGAGGAGGTAAAAAAATTTTATCAAAAAAATCGACAACATATAGGACTTGAAATTTCATATAGAGAAATCGTTCTTGTGCCTCATAATAGTAGTTTTCAAGAAGAAGCACGTATTTCTAAAATTGCCACAGAACTGTATCAGAAAATATTGAGACTAGAAAGCTCTTTTATAGAAATCGCTAAAACAGATCCTAATAATACATCATCTTTTAAAAGTAACGGTGGGTATAGGCCTGCTCAAAGTATTTATGATATTGCTTCAGAAAATCCCGTGCTCGCAAATATTTTATTTTCTGCCCCATTAAAAAAACCCCTTCGACCTTTTAGAGACTCGTTGAGTCGTTACCTACTTGTCATGGTAGAAAAACGTAATCCCCTCCCTCTAGAGAAGGTTCGTTACCTCATTCTCAATCAAATGTATGCACAAAAAGAAGAAGAAACTTTTGAAAAGTGGATAAATAAAAGAAGAAGAGAGATAGCTATAAAAAACGTAAACCACTAGCCTCAATTTAAACCTAATTAAAATGGATATAAAACTTCTTAGCTTTATATAAAAAGTGAAACAGCTCAAAATTCTTATAATAAAATAAACACGACAAAAACAAGATTAGAAAAATCATATTTACTTATATAAAATAGAGTTTCAAAAAATAATTTTTCTATAAAAGATAACTTAAAATTACAAATGAAAGAAAAAAATTTAATTCGTGCCCTCCTTGTTTTTGAAAAAGAAGATAGTTACCCTATAGAATTCCTTCTCTTGAAAGCCTTTTTGGAAAAAGTTTCAAAAACCTTCCCCCAAGTTTCAATTTTTTATAATCTTGAAAGGAATGATGAGATCCTAAAAAAAATTGAAGAGCCAAATTTGAAAAAAAATCTCCACCGCCTCCAAAGCATAGAGGGTCATGAAACATCTTTAAGTTTGATAGCATGCCTTCAAGAAGTAAGCAAGAAAATGCTTCAAGCTGATGAGGATACCCTTGCCCTTTGTTGTACGTGGTATCCTCTTTTAGAAGGGGAATTAAGTAATCAAGCCTTAGATGTACATACTCAAAGCCTAGCGCATTATACCTTTGGCGAAAATATCCCTCTAGGGCTTGTGCCAGAATACTTGTCTAAGGATTTTATATCTACACTACCTCTTCACGCTCCAAATTCAATACTTGAGTTCAGAAGTTTTGTAATAAAAAATATAGAACAATATGATGTTGAGATATTTTATGAGAGCCCCGATTTGCGTCAGTATAGATTAGATTTTTCTTCCCAAACACCTCGTTCTCAAAAAGTAGCAAAACAAGTGCTTCAATGGAAACCATCTTTGAAATACAAAGAGCTTGATGATTTGATTAAAAAGCATCCTTCTATCTTACGTCCCTTCTATTCTTACTTTGAATTAGAGGTGAGTGTGGATATGTCTTCTAGTGCCTTTCATCCCTTTTATTGGCCCTCTAAAAAATTTTCACAAAGAACATCTGAAAAGACTAAGGAAACTTTGGAGAGTGAAGGCAAACTACACATCAAAAAGGAACTCATCGAAAAATTAAAAAATGAAATAGAAAACTATGGTTTAGAAAAAGGAAGTGCTATTGCTTTAGGAGGTTTAGGAGAACCTTTAGAGCATCCTGATTTTTTTACTATACTCAATTCCTTTGCTGAATTGCAAAATGTGCACACGATTTTTATAGAAAGCTTTGGAATAAAAATGAATGAGATTTTCTTTGAGAAATTAAAAGAAATTCCTCATCCCGAAAAAATACAAATCATAATACGGCTTAGCACCTTGCAAAAAGAACGTTATGAAAAATTCTATAATAGCAAAGATTGGAATATTTTAAATCAAAACATTTCTCTTTGGGAGAGTGTAACAGCCTATAAAATTTTTATAGAATGCCTACGCATTCAAGAGAACGATGATGAAATAGAAGAGTTTATGAAACGTTTTGATAGCACTTCCCTAAGTGTTATTTTGCAAAAGTACAATAGTTATGCCAATACGCTTCCTGAAAGAAGGGTAGCGAATTTTAATCCCTTGCACCGAAATTTCTGTTGGCACCTTGCAAGGGACTTCTATATGAATGTGCATGGACAAGTTCCTATTTGTAAGCAAGACCCCTTTGCAATTCATGGAAACTGTATTGATTACTCCCATTCCAGTTTAAATGAAATCTTGGAAAAGACAGAAATTTACCTTAGAGCTTCGTTGAATGAAAACTATGAAAAAATTCAAATGCCTTGCATGCAATGCGATGAATGGTATACTTTTAATGCCTAAACACTTTTATTTGAATTGACTTGTTCTAAGAAATAGAATATTGCCTTAGCCTTTGATAGACAACCCCACACCTTCTTTGATTTCCCTTTGTTGCATATCATTCGTAAAAGAAACTTGCCCCCAAGCATCCTTGAGTTCACTTATTAACTTTACACATTCCTTTAGTATTTCTGAATTTTTTTGAATATTAGCTTCTAACATACGTTTTTTTAAGTAAGCATAAATATTAAATAAATTTGAAGCAACATCCCCCCCAAGCTTCATATCAAGGGCCATCATCAGTTCTGAAACGATATCTTGAGCTTTAATAATATTATTGTTTACCAATTCATATTTTCTGGGTTGCATATTCTCTATTGCAATTTTGAGAAAGCGAAGCATGCCATCGTAAAGCATCAAAATTAGCTTTTTTTGGTCAGCAGTTGAAACCTCTGTGTTCTTATAGGCATCATACCCGTTTTTCTGTTTTTGCATTACCATTAACAGACTACCCACTTATACATGTGTACATCTATCGGAAAAATACAGGCTTGCCTTAACGAAAGAATAGGAATCGTTTTTGTAAAACTAAACTGCCCTAACAATCTTAGCAAATGAATGTACTTCAAGCGAGGCTCCGCCTATGAGACCTCCATCTATATCTTTACAAGTAAAAAGGTCTTTGGCATTTTCAGGTTTTACACTGCCACCATAGAGTATTCTAATTTCCCTTGCAATCGTTTCAGAATGGGTGATCTCTTTAAGTAGACTACGTATAAAACAATGTACCTCTTGAGCTTGGTTAGAGTTAGCAGTGCGACCTGTGCCTATGGCCCAAACAGGTTCATAGGCAAGCACGATTTTAGCGATGATTTCATTTGAGAGACCCCTTAGCGATTCTGTCAATTGTGTAGTAATTACTTTTTGCCAAGAACCTGCTTGAATGTCCTCCCTTTCCAACAGGGTTTCCCCCACGCACACGACAGGGCTAAGCTCATATTTGATTGCTGTAATGATTTTTTTATTAATGCTTTCATTGCTTTCATGAAAATACGTTCTTTGCTCAGAATGACCAATAATTACAAAGTCAACATCTATATCTTTTAGCATATCCCCGGAAACTTTACCCGTAAAGGCACCTTGCCCTTGCCAGTGTAGATCCTGCGCTCCCAATTTTATTTTAGAATTTTTTAGTTTCAAACTTACCCTATCTAAGCTAGTGTATGGGGGACAAATTACAATTTCACAAGTGGTGTCGGGAATATCTGAAAGCTCTTGAACTAGTGCCTTTGCTAAAACCTCCGCTTCTGAGGTTGTTTTATACATTTTCCAATTTCCAATGATTAATTTTTTACTCATGTTTTTTCAGTGATGCTATAGTGCTTCTTATAGTATCACTTAAAGGTGTCATTTAAAAAACTTTTCTTTTAAGAAAGTAAATAAATACTTATATAACACGCAACAAATGAGTATAGAGACAAAAATACTTATGGGATGAATCTTGACTCGAAAATAATCATATATCGCTGGCAGATAGGGAAGATCTAAGTGTATTCGTAGGGCATAAAACAATATTGCAATCATTGCAATGAGTTTGCATGCAAACAAGAGTTTCTCTTGTACTTTTAAAGCTTTTGAGGGGTTTCTATTTTTACTTACTATATCCTTTTTTGAGTCGAAGATACTTCTTGAGTCGAAAAAATACGGTATGAGAAATATAGTAGTGATATAACGGTATTCGTAAGCCACACTACCTGCAGTTGTACAAATTATAGCTACTCCCGAGTAATGGTTTTTTCATGGTTCCTTTATTGCTTCCTTTGTCGTTTTGTTGGAAATGTTTACACTCTCTAAACTATAAAAAAAAATCTAAACTTTCTAAATTTCTGTAAGGTTACTTTCCTCTCGAGATTATAAATAAAAATAAATAGTATTTATAATCTAGCCGATAGGAATAGCGTGGTAAACCAAATGAAACCTTTATATATTATACTTTCAAATTTTATGATTTTGTCCTTGCTAAATGTTTGTACAACAACGACAAATATAACAACCAATGTACGCCTTCCGCATGATTATAAAAATAGAGAAGGGGATATAGCTAGCACAAAGTTAACATGTTCAGGGGGTAAAAACTGCTCCTCTCCTCCCTTCAAGAAAGAACCAAGCAAGGAGAACCAAGAGGAGCAAGAAACAAATGTAGTTGAACCCGATGAGACAGCAAATCAGGATTTCTCAGAAGAGGGGCTAGCTTCTTGGTATGGCAGGGATTTTGATGGTAAGACAACAGCGAACGGAGAAACCTTTGATAGCACTAAGTTGTCTGCTGCCCACAAAACTATCCCTCTTGGAAGCACAATAGTTGTAAAAAATTTAGAAAATAATAAAGAAGTCAAAGTAGTTGTAAATGATCGTGGCCCATATATTGAAGGTCGCATTCTTGATTTGAGCGAAAAAGGTGCTGAGGAATTAGGGTACAAGCAAGATGGCTTAACGCATGTTGCGATTAAAGTGTTATCGTCTCCCAGTAAAAAAGTTTCATACGAAGGCAAGGGAGCCACTTACAACTACTTTCAAGAAGCAAAGTTTGAAGGTGGTAAAGGTGAGGGTATGCTAACTTCAGAAAGTGATGTAGATGAAGGCCAAAACGTTTACTCTGTGCAGGTGGGCACCTTTTCAGAAATGCGACTAGCTAAAAAATTAGAAGAGAGACTTGAACCCTTTAAAGAACCAGTAAAAATCATAAAGAGGGGTTCACTCTACATTGTTAGGGCGGGTGCTTACAAGAATCAAAATAGTGCGACCCAGCTTAAAAATAAATTAAAGAAAGCAGGTTATTCTGCCTTTGTAATGAGTCCTTATTAAATATGCCTAAAGTTTCTCGCACCGCACATCTTCAGCGTAAAAGTAGCGAAACAGAGATAGATCTTTGGATTAACTTAGACGGCAAAGGTCATTACGAATTTGAAACCCCTATTCCCTTCTTTGAACATATGCTTAGTCATATTTGCAAGCAGGGCCTCATTGATATGAAACTTAAATTAAAGGGTGATATAGGCATAGATTGCCATCATTCTGTTGAGGATACAGGTATAGTTTTAGGTAAACTACTTTCCCAAGCTCTAGGTGATAAGGTAGGTATTTTTAGATATGGTCATTTTACCTTGCCTATGGACGAGGTTTTGGCAAGTGTAGCCTTAGATCTTAGTGGACGCTTTGCTTTTTTATACAAGGGACCCGAAACTCTCAAGCAAGGGAAGTTTGGTATTTACGATGCTGAATTAAGCCTTGAATTTATGCAAAAATTTGCAATGCACGCTTCCATGAATTTGCATTTACTTATACACTACGGAGACAATAGGCATCATCTCCACGAGGCTCTCTTTAAAGGGTTAGGGCATGCCTTGCGTCGGGCCATTGCCTTCGATTATGACCGTGAAAATGAAATTGCTTCTACTAAAGGTTTTTTGTGAAGACCACAAAAAATTATAATCATATTTTAATTTATGGGATGGGCATGATGGGCACATCTCTCGCCCTAAGTCTAAGAGATAAAAATGCAAATATACAAATTACAGGAGTTGTAAAGACATCTAAAAGTGCCAGAGTACTAAAAAAAAAGATTCCCGAATTAAGAGTCATTATTCAAAACAAGAGCAAGGAGATAGCAGAACTTTCTTTTGAGGCATACGACCTTGTAATCTTTGCTTTACCCATACAAAGCCTTATTTCTCTCATACCTCATATCCCCCCTACTCATACTATTTTAACTGATATGTCTTCAACGCAAATTGAAGTTCAAAATGCCTTTCTCAAGCTAAGGCCAGAATTAAAATTCTTTTCATCGCATCCTATTTGTGGTACAGAAAATCAAGGACCAAGTGCTGCTCAAAAAAATTTATTTCAGAATAAACTATGTTTACTCTCAAGGCCGTCCTCTAATTTTAAAAAAAAATTACAGACCAAAGCCTCCTTGATGTACATTAAAAAATTTTGGGAGAGCATAGATATGAAAACGTATATCATTCCGGCAGAACTCCATGATGAGGCCTTGGGTTTTTTGAGTCATGCTCCCCATGTACTCTCTGCGTCCCTTAGCATAAGTGCAAGCCGTAACCCCATTGTTAAAAAAATACATAAAAAAAGTCCCCTTCCACCCATCGGAGGAGGTTTTAGAGACATGACTCGTATTGCAGGTTCTAATCCTGATATGTGGGTATCTATTTTTACGTCGAATAGTAAAAATATTGAAAGGGCTTTACGTGAATTTATTGTCACATGTTCTTATTTTTTAGAAATACTTTGCGAAAATAAAGAGCTTTCAGATTTGCAAAGAAAAACTAAATTAAAAGCGTGGCTCATAAAAGCAAGGCAAGCAAAAGAAAAATTATGCCCAAAGTTATAGCTATAGATGGTCCTGCAGCCTCTGGGAAAAGTACCCTATCTAAATTACTTGCAAAACGACTAGGTTTTTATCATGTAGATTCTGGTGCACTTTATCGTACCTTCACCCTTGCTCTCATAAGACTCTTAGATTCAAAAATACCTATAGAAGAATTAGTTGAAGAAACTTTGCCTGAAAGTTTGAAATGTAATTTTTATTTCACTGATAATGGGACACAAATAAATACCATAAATGATATGGATGTAAATAATGAGCTTCGCAAGCCTGATGTTACTGCCAGTATTAAATTTATCGCAGATAATAAAAAATTTCGCGTGGCGATAAATACGATGCTTCAAAACCTAGCCCAAGAACAAGACTTAGTTGTAGATGGAAGAGATATGACTAGCCTTGTTTTTCCACGCAGTCCTTTTAAGTTTTATATTTCTGCTGAATTAAAAGTTAGAGTCCAAAGACGTTTACTTGAATTAAAAAAGATGGGACATGATTTAGAATTTAAAGGGCTTGAAAAAGAACTCAAGCAAAGAGATTTTGACGATAAAAATAGAGGCTATGGTGCCTTGTTAAAGGTGCCTGATGCCATAGAAATTGACAATTCAGATAGCAATCCAGATTTAGCTGTTACTATAATGGAAAGGTACATCCTCTCTAAAAATTAATTATGCCCATAAATTTTCAAGTTTCCACCCCATTTGATTTAGATCCTAAAGCTTTGAATGAATTAGAGGAGTTATTGAGTTCTTTTCATGCAAATAGGGAACAAACTTTAACAGGCCAATTGATACGAGGTCGTTTTCTAAGTGCCACTGAAAGGGAATATTTTTTTGACATTGGAGAAAAAGAAGAAGGAATTTGTCTGGCTAATGAGTTTGAAAAGCTCCCCGCCTTGGGTGAAGTAGTTTCCTTTGCGGTCATACGTTGGAAAGGGGACGGATGTGCCATTCTTTCCAAAAAAGAAGGGGATAGATTAAAGGCGTGGGGGAACTTAAAAGAGGCCTTTGAAGCTAATGTAACTTTAAGTGTAAAAGTTAGTCGTTTATTACCTTCTGGTTATCTAGTAGATTTTGAAAGCCTTGAACTCTTCATGCCATATTCGCATTCTTCCTTGAATTCAGGTGGTAGTGCGAATTTAAAAATAGGAAGTATTTTAGATGTTAGAATTCTGGAGTTAAAAGAGCGTTATTACTCTGCTATTGTTAGCCATCGCTCTGTTTTGGAAGAGAGAAATGAGGCCTTATGGGATCAGTTTCTAAAAGAATACAAGCAAGACGATATTATTGAAGGGGTTGTGGTCAAGAGGGTTTCTTTTGGAATTTTTTTAGAAGTCAATGGGCTTATAGGTCTTTTGCACCATAACGATATTTCTTGGAAAAAATGGGGTTCTTTTAAAGATAAATTTCCTATTAAAACTAAGATACAGGTAAAAATTATTGAATTAGATAAAGAAAATAATAGGTTGCGTTTGGGTCTTAAACAACTTACAAGAGACCCATGGGAAGTGGCTCAAGAGAGTATAGTAAAGGATGAAATTGTGACGGGAAAAGTGGTAAGTATTGTATCCTTTGGTGCCTTCGTAGAAATCAATGAGGGGGTCGAAGGTCTTTTACATTTGAATGAAATGACGTATGATCGCAAAAAAAAGCATCCAAATGCGTATGTACAGGTAGGCCAAGAACTTCAATTAAAAGTACTAACTGTAGAATATGAAAATCGAAGATTGAATTTGAGTTTAAAAGAGCTTCTTCCTGATCCTTGGAAAGAATTTTGTCTTAAAAATAAGATAGGTGATGTTCTTACTGGGAGAGTGCGTAACATTACTGACTTTGGTACTTTTGTAAGTATATCTGATGGAATAGAGGGTCTTATTTTTACAAAAGATTATAGTTGGGATGAGAGGGTAGAGAAAAACTATTTCAAAAAGGGGCAGGAGTTACAATTTAAAATACTCACTATAGATAATGAAAGTCAAAAAGTCTCATGTGGTGTGAAGCAGTTGTATGATAGTCCTTTAAAGCTTTTTCAGAAAAAATATTCTAATTCTAAAGAGATAACTGCAAAAATTAAAAAAATTGCCACTTTTGGTTTAATCGTAGAGCTAGAGGGGAGACAAGAGGGCATGGTTCCCATGAGTGAGATACGATTGGAAGACGGGGATAAAATAGAAAATCTTTACAAGATTGGTGACGAAATCAAAGTTTTACTTAAAGATATAGATTTTGCGAAAAGGAGAATTTACTTATCATTAAGAGCTTACATGAATAAGCTAAATTATGAATCAAGTAAACAATATTTCCACGATAAAACCCCACTCACCTCTACCCCCTTTGCAGAGGCCTTAGAGAAGCTAAAAGCAAAAAGTTAAATAAGGTATAAAATTTAAGCTTTTCAAAAAGTTTACAGCTTTATAGATTGTATTTATACTTTTGTATGTCTTAAGTAAGAAACTATATTTTAAAATTCAGGAGAAAATTTATGGGCGTAATGACTTACTATTTTGGTGCAGATAAAGTTGAAGGACTTAACCTAGGAAAAATACTTTTAGGAGGTAAGGGTGCTAATCTAGTAGAGATGGCTAGCCTTGGAATACCTGTTCCACCTGGCATAGTTATTACAACGGAGGCCTGTAAAATTTACGCTCAAACGAATAAATTTCCTGAGGGTTTAGAAAAACAAATAGATGAAAAATTAAAATTATTAGAAAAAACTATGGGGCATACCCTTGGCGGTTCTGAAAAACCCCTTCTTGTTTCCGTACGTTCTGGGGCACCCGTGAGCATGCCCGGAATGATGGACACAATTTTAAATCTAGGCCTCAATGAAAAAAGTTTGCTCGCATTAAGTAATGAAACAAAAAATCAACGTTTCGCATTGGACTCGTACAGACGTTTTTTACAAATGTTTAGTAATGTAGTATTAGAAATAGATCACCATCATTTTGAAGACATATTATCTGATGCGAAAAATAAGGCGGGGGTAAAACAAGATTTTGAACTCACCCCTGCTTCTTTACTTGAAATTGTGAAAGAGTATAAGGCCTTAGTGAAGCGTATCACAGGAGAGGACTTTCCTGACGATGTCCAAGTGCAATTACGCAAGGCTATTGAGGCTGTTTTTCGTTCTTGGAATAACGAACGGGCTATATTTTATCGTAAATTAAATAACATACCTCATGATTTAGGGACAGCTGTTGTGATACAGTCTATGGTTTTTGGGAATATGAGTGATGATAGCGGTACAGGGGTTGCCTTTACTCGTAATCCATCTACAGGTGAAAACAAGTTTTATGGGGAGTATTTACTTAATGCGCAAGGAGAAGATGTGGTGGCTGGAATACGTACGCCCAATCCTATTCAAAATCTAGAAAAGGAAATGCCCGATGTATACAAAAATCTCTTTGAGATACAGAAAAACCTTGAAAAGCATTTTGGAGATATGCAAGACATTGAATTTACGATACAAAATAGAAAGCTTTATCTTCTTCAAACTCGTAATGGGAAGAGGACAGCCCAAGCTGCGTTACGTATAGCCATAGAAATGGTAGAAGAGGGTAAAATTACAAAAAAAACAGCCTTGAAACAAGTAAACCCTGAAGGGATACCTTCCTTACTTGCACCTATATTCATTGCTGAACCTAAAAAAGAAGCTATAAAAAATGGAAAATTAATAGCAAAGGGCTTAAATGCAGGCCCTGGAGCGGCCGCAGGAAAACTAACTTTTGATTCTAAGACTGCTACAGAGTGGGCAGAGAAGGGTGAGAATGTTTTATTAGTGCGCCAAGAAACTAGTCCTGAAGATATTATGGGGATGCAACATGCTCGAGGTATACTTACAGCTAGGGGTGGAATGACTTCACATGCTGCAGTAGTGGCTAGGGGGATGAACAAACCTTGTGTAGTTGGATGTTCTGCCTTGCAAATAGATCATGCTAAAAAAACTATGAGTGTAGAGAAAGATGGGAAACGCCTTACATATAAAGAAGGAGACCTTTTTTCCATAGATGGAAGCACCGGTGAGGTGATTGAGGGGCTACTCCCAACCCAAGCTTCAGAAATAGATCAATACTTAAGTGGAAAGCTACAGGGAGAAAGCAGTATAGCTGAAAATTTTTTAAAACTTATGAGTTGGGCAGATGAAGTTCGTACTCTAAAGATCAGAGCGAACGCGGACACTCCTACTGATGCTAAAGTTGCTCGTACCTATGGTGCCCAAGGTATAGGTCTTTGTCGTACAGAACATATGTTTTTTGAGGGAACTCGTATTACTTTCATGCGTCAAATGATTTTATCGGAGACGAAGAAGGAAAGAGAAGCTGCTTTAGAAAAATTATTAGTTTATCAAGAGCAGGATTTTGTAGGGATTTTTGAAGCTATGGATGGCTTACCTGTAACTATTCGTTTATTAGATCCACCCTTGCATGAATTTTTACCACATACCCCTGCACAAATAGAAGAGCTCTCTAAGAAATTAAATTTAAGTACAGAGGAAGTTAATAGACGTTCAAATGCCTTAAAAGAAGAAAACCCTATGCTAGGCCATAGGGGCTGTCGATTGGGTATTACTTTCCCAGAGATTACTAGAATGCAAACCCTCGCTATTATTAGGGCAGCTATTAATGTGCAAGCAAAGGGCAAGAAAGTTTTACCTGAAATTATGGTACCCCTTGTTGGACATCCTAAAGAGTTTGAATTACAGAAGAAAGTTATAGATGATGCTGCTGCGGAAGTTTTCAAAAATACAAAAACGAGGGTAGAATATATGGTTGGTACTATGATTGAAGTACCTAGAGCAGCCTTGCAAGCAGATAAAATAGCGAAGAGTGCCGAATTCTTTAGCTTTGGTACTAATGATCTTACTCAAGCTACCCTTGCCTTTTCTAGGGATGATTCGGGTACATTCTTAAATGATTATTTAAACCTTGGTATTTATGAAATTAGCCCATTCCAGACTATAGATCAAGATGGGGTTGGAGAAATGGTAAAAATAGCAATAGACAGAGGAAAGCGTGTACGCCCTGAAATTAAATTAGGGGTTTGTGGAGAACATGGTGGGGATCCTATGAGTATACAGTTTTTTCATGATGTGGGATTAAATTATGTAAGTTGCTCCCCCTTTCGTGTAGCAGTTGCTAGATTGGCTGCAGCACGCTCTGTATTAGTCTCCATGGATAAAAATTGATAAAAATTAATATCCTAGTGTGAATAAAACTGAAGCTCAACGACCTGTTGATTTTATTGAACAAGAAGAAGATAGGGCCTTGCGTCCTCTGTCCTTACAAGAATTTATAGGACAAGATGAACTTAAGGCCAAACTAAAAGTTTTTATACAAGCAGCTAAAAAACGAGGAGAGCCCCTTGACCATATTTTATTTTCAGGCCCTCCCGGGCTTGGAAAAACAAGTTTAGCCGCTATTGTTGCCTCTGAAATGGGGACGCAATTTCAAAGTACAAGCGCACCTGCTATCTCAAAACCCAAAGACTTAGCTCGCCTTCTAACCCTACTTGCTTCGGGAGATGTCCTTTTTATCGATGAAATTCATCGTTTGAGTCCTGTTTGTGCTGAAATTTTGTACCCCGCGATGGAGGACCTTTGCATAGATTTTATAGTTGGAGAAGGGCTAGCTGCTCAAAGTATTAAATTACATTTAAAACCCTTCACCTTGATAGGAGCCACAACAAAATCAGGCATGCTTACCGCCCCACTAAAATCAAGATTTGGATTAGATTTTAAATTAGAGTTTTATGATACCCCTGCTCTAGAAAAAATTATAGAAAGAAACTCTCATCGTCTCAATATTAAATTTACTTCTGAAGCTCGTACTATTCTTGCAAAACGAGTACGAATGACCCCACGTATAGCCAATAGATTAGTTCGTCGTTTAAGAGATTATGCTTCAGTAGCTAATGTGCAAGTTATAGATATTGATTTTGCAGAAAAATGTTTAGAAGAATTAGGAATAGATAGTCTTGGGCTCATCAATTTGGATAGACATTTACTTTCTTTAATTGTAGAACGTTATAATGGTGGCCCTGTAGGAATCAATACCCTTGCGGCCATCGTTAATGAAGATGTGCGAACTTTAGAAGAGGAGTATGAACCCTATCTACTTCGGATAGGGCTCATAGAAAAAACTCCCAAAGGAAGGATTGCAAGCTCTAAAACATATGCACACCTAGGAGTAATAAAAAACTAGCCGAGCTCCATAACTGAAATAATTTTTTCTTAGGGTCATTAAAAAATGAACTTTTCATCTATAAATTTCGATCACACCATTAGAGGAAACAATAATGATGAACGTATACTTAAGGCTAGTGTCATTGTTTTGGTTTTTGTGACATCCTTTATAGCGATGGAGTTGGTTTTAAATTTTCTACCCAATCTATTGCATTATCTAAAGCATCCAAGTTTGCAAAATTTAAAAAAAGAAAATAACCAAACGCTAGTCTATCCTGTACTTGTGAAACAAAAAGAAGCAGACCATAGAAAAAAAAATGAAATTCGAGCTCTTTCGGATGTTAATTCTAGCGGTAAAGGTGGCGTAACTACAAAATATGGTTTTCATTCACTTAGCAAGGATGACACCTTAGAAGAAAAAAAACGCACTCAAAGAGAAAATAAATTAAAAAAAGATACTTTAGAAAGAAAACTGAATGGAGATAAGGTAGGCAATGTAGGGAAGAAAAAAAATACAAATAACAACTTACAAAATAAAGAAGCTTATCGTATTCCTTCAAACTATAGATTCCGTTCAGATTTTCTTTTACGCTTTGATGGCTCGTCTTTACTTTCCATCCCTCGTCAAGAATTAGCAGGTTTTTCTTATTTTCGTGCCCTTGTAAATAAACTTAGAGATAACTTTGCACCTCCAGGAGTCAATTTTCGTTATAGGGATAGGGGTGGCCTTATTATCAATGAACCTATACAACCGCAAGTTGTGCAAGTGGCGTTTGCCCTTGACCCTGAAGGTAATGTTTCAGATGTACATGTTGTTTCTAGCTTAGGAGATGAGAAAGTAGACGAGTCCTGCCTTAATAGTTTAAGAAATCAAAATTTCGGGGTGCCTCCATCAGAAATATTTGAGAAAGGAAATGTTTTTGGAATCAACTTTGTTTTCCCTTCAATGCAGTAGTCACGATTCAATAAAGAGATATTGCTATTAAAAAGGCTAAGAACTTTATAAAAAAAATTTTAGGAAAAATCAAGCACCCATTTTCCATTTGAGAGTATCCGTAATTTTGTATGTAGTACTTTTAGCGCATTTTTTGAGTCAGAGGTTATTGTCTTATAATTTATATCACCCCCTATACCTATACTGTATTCTCCCTGCCCTTCTACTTTTGAGTCTTGAGTTTCTCCCGTAAGATTTAATTTTACATCTATACCATTAGTAGTTCTTTTAAGGTTTAAACTCTTAAATAAATTATTTTCATTTGCTTGATTTGCTTGTATCTTGGGATCTCTGGCGATGGCCATAGCTATTGCCCAATCTTTAATAAGTAGTTGATTGGAAGATAAATTTAAATAGCTATAAGAATTACGAAGCAAGTCATTTATTTCTGTGCCAAAACCGCTATACTTATAAGAAATGGAAATTTTTTCAGGAGGTTTTTCTGAATTTGTAAAAACCATAAAAGAATTTTTATTTTGATTGAATGCCATATTTAATGAAAGCTGATGATGGGGAAGTATCGTAGCATAATTCATTGTGTATTCAAAATCTGCTTTAAAGTTTTCTTTTTGAAGTGCATTAGAAAATTTTAAGGGTAGTAGGTTTAGATGTAACTTATAGCCATCTGTTTTTAATTCAAAATCCATATCTGTGGGCAGAGGATACGCTACTTTCATACTTTTTAAAGAAATATTTGTTTTTGAATTCAAGCCTGATAAAAAGATATTATAAAATGTATTACTATTAAATTCATTAGATCCTAGTTCGAAGTATTTTCGAGTGCTAGGTTCTAAAGAGTTTTTTTCTAATTCTTGCTTTATTTGCATTAAGAGATTTGAAAAAGCTTCTAGTTCTAAATTCTTGATTTCTAAATTTAAATTTAATTTTGAAACTAAATGAGGCCTATGTTTATTAAATAAAAGTTTGAAATCCCCACCACCTCTAAAATCAAAATTTGTTCCCAAAGAGATACCTTGAATTGAAATTTCGAGATTTTTTTTATAACCTTTTTTCTCAAGGGCTATATTCGTACAATGAATCTTAGAGTTTATGCTTGGTGTTCGTAATTTTTTTTGAAATTTAATAGGCCATTCTATATCATTTGAATGTATGCCACCTTCTATATTTACTTCTTTTCCATCATCAAGAAGATTTAATGAGACCTTCATCTTACCCTTTGCCTGTAAAAATTCTAATGAAGATTTCTTTTTATCTTTATTAGACAAACTTTCTGGAAAAGATTCTAAATCTGCTTTTATGGAGTATTCTGTTTTTTCAACTTTAGGTAAGCCTTTATCCTTTGGACTAAGATGGACAGTACTTGTTTTTATATATTTCAAATTTAGATTTTCTTGCTGTAACTCAAAATCTAAATTTGAAATAACCAGTGTGTCTAATTTTTTTAATTTTGATTCATACTGATCTCTATGTATTTTAAAAATTAGTTTTCCTTTTGAATTTTTATTATTCAAACTAGGCCAAATAGGAGAATCAAAATTAAAGTTTAGTTTTTTATAGTCTATATTGAATTGAAAGATAAGTTGATTTAAAGAAAGAGAAGTTGTTTCTATAAAACTTTTATCGTTCTCGTTGGGTGTTACTTTTTCTAAAGACGCGGTTCCATTCGTATAGGCACTGGAAATATTTAGTTCCTTCGGAAAAGGAGACTGTTCTTCTCTTTTTGCTATATCATAAAAAGAAACTAATCCTAAAAGAATTTTATAAGGGACATTCTCAAGTTTTAGTGATATGTATCTTTCATTTTTTTTAACTAAATCTAATTTCCAATATTGTTCATCTTCACTATGTTGATTATTGAAGTTACATTTAGTAGGATATTTTTCACTTGCTTGTACTTTCATGTATACTTTACAATTTAATTGAAAGCTAATATCAAAACTAGAGCTTTTATTTTTTAAGGGAGTGACAAGTAGGTCTTCTATCACAATGGAAGCAGGGTCTTTATTTTGAATTATCTTTAAGTTTTGAAAAAAATTATTTTTTGAAATATTGTTAGAATTTGAAAGTAAAGGTGGCCCTTCTTGTATTAAAATATTTAAAAGCTCACTTATATCTTTTTCTATTTTTTCTAGCGTTTTAAAGTTAAAGTTTTCTACCTGTAATTTACTATCTTTAAAGTAGATTAGATTAAATTTAATTTCTCCCTTAAGTAGAGATAAAATAGAAACATGAATAATGACATCCTCGCTTGTTATTCTATAATTTAAATTTTCATCTTGAATCCTTACTCCTTTTAATATAATTCCATTAAACAAATCTAAGTAAACACCTTGATTGCTAAAATATAAATTACTGTTGTCTCTAATTTTTTGAATGGAAGTAGTTCTCCATTTCTCTAAATTTAAATTTTTTTCTATTTGAATCTCGATAAAATCAAATACTTGTATAGATAACCAAAATAAAAAAACAAAGAGAAGAAGTAACTTATATCCTTTATGTATACCTTTGATAAGGTTAAACAAATTTCTTAATGCATATATGCTAATTTCTGAATTAAGTAAAATGATAAATTTTTTTACTGATTTTAAAAAAGACATGAAACCGCCCTACGTCATTATAGTAGAATTAAGGCTAAAACTTAAGCATTTTTTATGAATGAAAATACATGTAAAATGCGTGTAAGAAAATATTAGGTTTTGTAAATAAGATTAAGGCTATAGGCCAAGATTTCTCTAAGGGATTTTTTCAATATAAATGATTTTTAATAAATATTAATGTTTTTATTCTCGCATACTCCATTAAATTTTTTCTTTTTGGCATTTTGTTCATAGCCTTTGTGTCCATTTTATTTGAAACACACTTAGCAAGATACTATAACCTTTTATTTTTTTAAATTTCACGAAAGTTATCAAAGTTATGAATATCATGAAGCATATAGTTACCCTTGAAGTCATGATATACCTTACTTGAATATAGTTTTTTATTGGAGCATTGTCCCTTGTTCAGTTTGTTGTTTTGCTTGTCTGCTTGTTCTGATAGATAAAATATTTTATTGTTTATATGTATTGATTAAAGATTCATAGGTACTTCCATTAAAAGTACATGCGTCTTTTCAGAGGCCTTTATTTTTATTGAGCTTGTCCCCCAAACACCCATTCCATCTCTTTTAGATAATTTTTGATTGTTGATTTCTATTTCGCCTTCTAATATAAAGAGATAAACGCCATTCCCTTCTTTTTTAATTTTGTACTCATCAAAATTCCCTTTATCGAATTTGCCTAAGTGAAACCAAGCATCTTGATTGATCCAAACACCTTGATCATCTTGATTGGGAGAAAGTACTTGATAAAATTTGTTTTCCTTTTCAATATTTCTAATTGAAATTTGATCGTATCGAGGTTTTACATTTTTCTTATTGGGGAATAGCCAAATTTGAAGAAATTTAACATCTTTATCTTTGTTTTTATTGTATTCAGAATGGGTAATGCCTGTTCCAGCACTCATGACTTGCACATCACCTTCTTTAATAACAGCTACGTTTCCCATACTATCTTTGTGCTCTAAGTCTCCTTCCAATGGAATGGAGATAATTTCCATATTGTCGTGTGGGTGTGTACTAAAGCCTTGTCCTGCTTGTACGTGGTCGTCATTTAAGACACGTAATACTCCAAAATTTATGCGTTCGGGGTTGTAATAATTAGCGAAAGAGAATGTGTGATGAGAGTGTAACCAACCGTGATTTGCATTTCCCCTTGTTGCCGCCTTGTGGAGTACTGTTTTCATCGTTTCTATATTTTTATTTAAAGTTCTACTTTATAGGTAGAGTATTTTATGGGTTGGCTTTTTTAAATGAAAGATTATTTTTCATACATTAATAGTAATAGAACCCTTATATATTTTTACAGTGCAAAAATATAACCTTTTTAAAAGTATCAAATATTTTTAAAAAAATGTAAAAGATTAAATTTTCTGAATAACATTATTGTCATCAATTATCAAGTATAGGTGTCTTCTTGCCTTTAACCTCCACTCTAATTTCTATCTATCCTCTACATAACAACTATTTTTTCATAAAAAATAATTCTACTAATTTTTGTTGAAAATAGATCATTTGATTTCCTTCTTCTGATGCTTCTAATCTAAATTTTTTTTGCATTTCTATAAGCATATGATATAAAGACAAACGTCTCTCTGCAGGAAATCTTGGCACTTCAGAACGTAGACGAGCTATTGTTTTTTTTTGTATAAATGGGGGTCTATAACTAAGTCCCAAATGAGAGATTAACTCTTTTTCATTCATTTGTATCTTAAAAGCGCAATGTGCAAAACGTATTTCATCCAAACGTTTGAGTATTAATTTTAAAACTACAAATAAATTATCTGATTTAGGATTGTACCGTTTAATTTCTCTTAGAGTAAGAGAAAAATTATTTGAAAAGAGGGCATCAATAAAAGAAAAAAGATCCCAGCCCTGAAAGGGAAATAAAATCATTTTTACTTCATCTATAGTAATAGAATCTTTTTTATCTCTATAAAAATCATGAAGTTTTTCGGCGATATGTTCTATCATTCCCACCCTAGGCTCTAGGTGTTCTATGAGATAAAAGAATACTGTGTCATTTAGTTTGATGCCCCTTTGATGCAAGGCCCTTCTCAAAGCCTCTTCAATTTGATTAGGGTATAATTTTTGCGTAATAAAATGTAGAAAGGTTAAGGAGCTATCTAAGAAATTTAAAACTGTTTTTGTGGGGGTGCCCTCATAAAGAAAAAGCATTATAGTTTGAGGGGCCAGGGAGTTTAGGCTAAGTTGTGAATTTTCATTTTTATTTGTTTTTATCTTAGATTCTAAAATGTTCCCAAGAATTTTTTCTGCACGTCGTACTAATATAAAACGAGAACTCATAAATAAAGAGGCTTGCTGTATTTCCATCTTTAGCTTATTACTTTCTTCTTTATCTTCCTCTGTAAAGATAAGCATCTCTATTTTAGAAAACTGATTATGTAAAACTTTTTGAACTTTTTTAATGACCAATTCCCCTAGTTGTAAGTCACTTCCTGAGACTAAAAGGACTTTGGGAGCAAGGGGATCTTGGCTTTCAAAAAATTTTAGGAAGGAGCTAAATTCCTTAAAATCCATATAACTTTATTTTACTTTCAAGACTCGACATACAACTCTTCGGCGATTAAAAGGTCTTTCATAGTTTCCCGCCTTCGTATTAACTTCATTTTTTCGTCTTTTATCATCACCTCTGCCACCCTTGGTCTGCTATTGTAATTTGAAGACATACTCATTCCATAAGCCCCTGCAGACGCTATAATTAAGAATTCGTTTTCTAAATGAGGGGTATAAGAAAAATCATTCAAAGCAAATATCCTATCTTTTGCAAAAAAATCTCCTGTCTCACATACGGGCCCCACTATATCAAATTTTTTTTCTGATGCCAAGTTCAGCAAGGCATCATTTCCAAGATTTTTTTTCGATGGCAAAATTTGATGAAAGGCCTCATACATTGCTGGACGCATAAGATCATTCATTCCCGCATCACAAATAAAAAAATTTTTCTTAGGTGTGATTTTTGTGTTTACAATACGAGTAATGAGTATTCCAGAATTTCCTACAATAAAACGACCTGGTTCTAAAAGTAAACAAAGTTCATCCAATCCTTCTTTTTTTAAATCTAAGGCGGTGAGAAGCTCTTTGATATATTCTTCGGGCGAGGGCGGGTTTTCATCTTTGTATCGAATTCCTAAGCCCCCACCAACATCAATGTACTTCCAATCAATACCTAAGGATTTGAACTTGCTCATCAACTTCACCACTATCTTGGCAGCCTGTGAAAAACATGAGGAATCAAGTATTTGAGAACCTATATGAAAACCTAGAGCACACAATTCAATGCCTTTTAAGAGTTTGCTTTTTTCTATTAAGTTCTCAATTTCGCAAAGAGCTATACCAAACTTATCTTCTTCTTTCCCTGTACTGATGTAATGATGGGTATTTGCATTTACATTAGGATTCACCCTTAAGCTTACTTTTGCCCTCACCCCTAGACCAAGAGCTATAGTATTTATCATCTCAAGCTCTGAACTTGACTCCACGCTAAAAAACATAATATTAGCCTTTAGAGCTGCTTGAATTTCTTCGGATGTTTTACCTACCCCTGCGAAAATAATACGATTCGTATTCATCCCCACCTTCTCACATCTAAAAAGTTCCCCCCCACTTACAATATCTGCCCCACATCCTAAATCTTTTATCAATTTCAGTAAGGACAAATTCGAATTGGCTTTTACAGAATAACAAATGAGATGTCTTTGATTTCCTAAGGCCTTTTGAAGTGAGGAGATTTGATTTTTTATATAATCTGCAGAATACACGTATAATGGAGTACCGTAATTTTTTACCAATTCTTCTGTCGACACCCCAGAGAAATATAAGCTCGCAAAATCTGAATCTTTCTTTAATTGTTTGTACTCAAGTTCGGGTAAATTAATATTAAGTTTCATTTTGTTTTTGGAAACATTCTAGCAGTCATTAGCTTTTCTTTATCAAGATATTTTATAGCAGCTTTTTTTATACTTTCACTTTTTATGGAAGCATATTTCTCATAATAGTCAAAAAGTATTTTATAATCGTTTGTTAAAATTTCAAAATGACTTAGTAAATCAGCTAGGCCTGAATTACTTTCTAAAACACCCATAAGCTCAATTCGTTTACGTTTTGCTATTTTTTCTATTTCATATTCTTGAAGACCCTCTTTTTTAATTAATTCCAATTCTTCTAAAATAATATTTTGAATTGTGTTTAAATCTGCACCCGGAACAGGTTGTACGCCTATTAAAAACAAATTTGTAAATCTCTCACCCACTATGCCATTGTAAGCATACACCCTTGTGGCTAATTTTTTTTTAAGAATCAAGTTTTTATGTAATCTTGTATCACTATTGCCCGCTAAGGCACTTCCCAAAACTTCAAAGGCGATATCTTCAGAATTAGGGAGGGGGGGTTTAAACCATGCCATTTGTAATAAATGTGTCTTTCCTTCTTGCATGCTGACAGTTACTTTTTTTTGAACAGGAGGCAGAGGAGGTGCGAAAGTAGGTATATGTCTATATGGGATTTTACCAAAGTACTTTCTCACTAGTGCCTCTGTCTTGTCTAAGTCAATGTTTCCTACTATAGAAATCACTGTATTGTTTGGAGCATAGTGTCTAGTGTAAAATTCTAGAGCTTGTTTCCTGTTCAAATATTTAATACTTTCCATTGGGCCTATAACAGGATGTCCATAGGGGTGGGATAGGTAAATGGCCTTTTGGAATTTTTCATACAGTCTCGATTGAGGCGAGTTTTCTACTCGCATGTTCCGTTCTTCTATAACGACATCCCTTTCTGTGTAAAATTCTCTCAATACAGCATTTTGCATGCGATCTGCTTCAAGATGTGCCCATATTTCTAAACGGTTATTAGGAAGTTGTATTTGGTAATTTGTGAGATCAGAGGTGGTGTAGGCATTAAAACCCACTTCTCCATGGCGAGCATAAATACTAGAATACACCTCGGGTAAAATGAATTTACTGCTTTCTTCGTTTAGTATAGCAAGTAATCTATACTGTTTTTTTAATTCCTTTCTTGTTTTTTGGATTTTATTTTCTATTTCTTCTTGAGTTTCTTCTTGAGCGGTAGACATACTTTTTTCTTGTGTGGCAATAGAAGAATTATTTTTTTGAATTTCGAGTGATTTTTCTTTTACAAGAGCTTCCGTGTATTTTTCTTCAACGCGACGTAGAGTATCAATTTTTTCTACTGTATATTCAATTAGTTCAAGATATTTTTGTTCTTTTGAAAAATCTTTAGTGCCAATCATGCGAGTCCCTTTAAATAGCATGTGCTCTAGCATATGAGCAAGGCCATATTGCTTGGGGTCTGTTTCGTCTGCAGAACCTGCTTTAAATTTAATATAAGCGGCGACGGTGGGAGCGAAACCTCGTTTTAAAAGAATTAGCTTTAAGCCATTAGTTAATGTGATCTTTCTAATTTTACCTTGAATTTGAGTAAAAAAATGATTGAGATCGTCTCCCTCGGAATCTTTTTTAGAAACTTTTTTTTGCAGATTTTCTTCTGTTGCAGGGCTTTGAGTATCATCTTTACTTTCCTCTAAACGTTGTGACCAAATCTTAGTTTGAAAAAAAGTAAATGTGAAAAGAAATAATATAAAGATAGATTTAATTTTCATAGAAGAGCTCCTTATTTAATTTTAGATATTAAAAAACTATTTAACTGTTTTTGTATTACTTTAAATAATCATACTGAAAGCTTACCGCTTTCAAAGATTACTGTCAAAATAAAAAATAGACCCTTAAAGAAAATGAAATTTATTACATAAATATTACATTATATGCAAGCGGACGTAATTATGGATAAAGGACAATATAGCTAAAATCCATGATAAGTATGAATTTTTAAAAGACATAAATTTTCAAAAAGAAAATCAAATACGTATAGAAAAAACACAGCTAAATTTTAATATCAGTAGGGGTTGATTTGTAATGTGCTAGAAACACACTTGAATAAAAAATCAACACCCCACGCCTCCAAAGCCTACTCCCTAAAATAAAGTCCTCTTTGGATTACCCGCTCTAGTGCTAAACCAATCCTCAAAAAAATCATCTTATAATCTTATTCATAAATAAACTTTGATTTCTTACCTGATTTTTTTGCAAAATTTTTATACAAAAAATCTAATCCAAAAAAATATAAATCTTTTTCAATTCTTACTTTCTTTACAGCTTCTATTATAGCCTTTCTTTAAGTAACTTCTTAATTTGCCCTAGTTGCACACGTTCTTGCCTAGCGTCATCCCTGTGTCGTAAAGTTACTGTTTGATCTTCTTTGGTTTGATAATCAATGGTAATGCAAAAAGGAGTTCCAAGCTCATCTTGTCTATAGTAACGTTTCCCTATTGAGCCACTTGAGTCTAGTTCCACAGGGAAGTCATAAGCAAGATCTTTATGGAGTTCAGTAGCAATTTCCAATAAGCCATCTTTCTTTTGAAGGGGAAAGATACCCGCTTTGATGGGGGCAATTTTTGGATGTAAGGTGAGATAGATACGTTGTTCTTTTGAGCCTGCATTTTCTACTTGATAGGCATCGCAAAGCAAAGCAAGAAACAGTCTATTTAATCCTAGGGCAGGTTCAACAACATAGGGGGTATAATGTTCATTTGTTTCAGAATCAAAATAGCTAAGGGGCTTAGAAGTGTAATTTGAGTGTTGTTTTAAGTCATAGTCTGTACGTGAAGCTATACCCCAAAGCTCCCCCCACCCAAACGGATAATGATACTCTAGGTCGACTGTATTTTCTGAATAAAAACTCAATTCACTTGCTTCATGCTTTCTGATTTGAATGTTTTCTTTATTTAAACCTATATGGATAAGCCATTCGTGACAAAATTTCACCCAGTATTCAAACCATTCTTTTTGACTGCCAGGTTTACAAAAGAACTCCATTTCTAACTGTTCAAATTCACGAGTTCTAAAAACAAATTGTCGAGCTACAATTTCATTTCTAAAACTTTTCCCTATTTGAGCCACTCCAAAGGGTACCTTGACTCGACAGCTATCAACAATGTTCTTAAAATTTATGAAAATACCTTGGGCAGTTTCAGGTCGCAAATATACCGTGTCATCAGCCCCGCTCACAGAGCCCATTTTTGTAGAAAACATAAGATTGAATTGCCGTACTTCAGTAAAAGTATTCTTATTCCCGCATTGGGGGCAGGCAAACTCATTTGACTTTGATAAAAATATTTCTTTAACTTCTTCTAAACTCAATCCATTTGTTTTTATATTTTTATCTTCGAGGTATTGATCTGCTCTCAATCGTGCCTTGCAATGTTTACAATCGACTAGAGGGTCGTTGAATGAGTTTAAATGTCCGCTCGCCTCCCAAACTTTTGGATGAAGCATGATGGATGAGTCAAGGCCAACAACATCACTACGATTGGATACAAAAGATCGCCACCATTCATTCTTTAAATTTCGTAAAAGCTCTATTCCCAAGGGGCCATAATCATAAGTATTTGAAAGACCCCCATAAATTTCCGAACCAGGAAAAACAAAGCCTCGCCTTTTACAAAGTGAAACAATTTCCTTAAGACTGTCTTCTGGTTTCTTATCTTTCTTCGAGGGTGGTTTTTGAGTGTTTTTTTCAGCTTGCATCTTTGTCGTAAGTAATCCTAGATTTATATTTTTCAACATCAAAATGTAGGCCCACTTGATTGCGTAAATCTAGCAAACTTGCCGGACAATTAGGATCATCAACTCTCCCAAGCACAGCATAGACTCTCAAAAGTTGCATCTTGCCCTTTACTTTTATCAAAGGCAATTGATGTAATTTAAATTTACTTTTTACCCTTTCATAAGAAGCTTCTGTGATAAGTATATCTGTACCAAAAAATTTATTTAGGGACTCTATGCGAGAAGCAACATTTACTGTATCTCCTATAATGGCACTTTCTTGCCTACTGTCAGAACCGAGTTGGCCTGAAATGACTTCCCCACTATTGATACCACAACCCATCTTTACCTGACTTGCAAGAGAGTGCATATTTCTTTTGTTAAAATTGAGTAAGGCAGTACGCATATATAAGGCTGCATTAATAGCAAGTTCTGTTTCTCGCCCATAAAAATCCTCGTCTGCATCCCAATGAGCCATAATTTCGTCGCCTATGTATTTATCTACAATGCCATCTGTTAGGTCTATCCAACGAACCATTTCATTGAAGTACTCGTTCAAAAATTTCAATACATCTTCTGGTAGCATATTCTCAGACATAGATGTAAAGTCTCGTAGATCCATAAATGTAACGGCTACATATTTTCTTTTTGATTCAATAACCAATTCTCCATTTAGAATTTGCTGAATGGTATCTCTATTTACATAGCGACCTATAGCTTCTTTTACAAGAACCAAATCTTTTTCTAGTCGTTTTGCTTTATCAAGTAAGGCACTTGTTTTTAGAGCTAGGTGGAAGAACTCGTCTTGAAGACGATCTAAATCTATTTTTTTTACGTCAACATTTAGGAGATCTTTGATTTCATTTGAAGTTTTTTCTAAATCTATGAGATAGTCGGTAAGATCTAGATGTTTATCATCCATATCTATGTGAACATCGTTTAGATTGATACTAGGCATATACTCCTCTATTTTCGGAATAAGCATTGCCTAAAGTGAAACGAGTACTCTAAATATACTTTAAAGTAAAAAACTATCTACAATATCTAAAAATAGATTGTTTATAGTGACAACTTTTAAATTCTGGTTCACTGTAGCATGGGGGGTTTTTTCTATGCTATAAATCTTGAGGTTTGGAGAGTAAAAAATGATTAAGATTCTTTACACACTCATGTTGGTTGTATTAATGTTCACTACAGTACTATGCCCTGGTAAAAAACAGGAAGGTGCTACTGGAATGGATCCTGCAATGGAACAACAACAACCAGCTGATGCAGATAAAGGTGCTGCTCCCGCTGTACAAGGCGGAACAGAGCCTGCTACTGGTAAGTGATATCTAAGCTTTTCAAAATCAGAAAGTTATACTTCTATAATTGTTTGATTTTTTAGGTTTAGCGTCTTTTTAGCAAATGAAGGGTTGACTTCTTGAATAAAGTAGTTGGCCCTTTATCTTTTTTTATTAAAATTTCAGAACTTAGAACTATAAAAGCTTAAATTGTAATCTATTGATGACCCAAGAGGAAATTTTTTCCTTTCATCTTTAAGTTCGTTATTCCAGAAAAAATCTTCGTTCATCCTTATATTTAATGGGGTAGTGCTTTCTGTCTTATTTTGAAGAAAACTAAGATTGTAGTCTATATATAGGCTTTTTATCAAAATAGCACCTGATACAATAAACATAACTAAGCTCACTCCCGCACTGAGTATAGCGTATTGGTTGTTTGCCATAATTTCCCTTTGATTAGGCTCTTTGGCATCGCCACCTTTTCGAGCAAGGGCATCAAAAAAAAGAAACCCTCCAAAAAAAACTGCGGAGGAAGCAAAAGAGTGTAAGGCGACCTCTTTGTATGTGGTTTTACCATATGCAAATTTTTTCTTATCATAAAAAACCTTTGTGTCTCCTTCAGATAAGTTTACTTGTACATTGACGGGGAGTTGAGGTTTTAGCTCTAAATCTCTAAATTCATCAATGTATTTTTCTTTAGAAATACGTAAGCGATGATTGCCCACCTCTATATTTTTTAGAGAAAGAGGTGTAAGTCCAATAAATGTTTGGTTTAAGTATACCTTTGCCTTTGAGGGTGTGCTGGAGACATTTAAAATAGAAGATTTCTTTTTTGATTCTAAATCAGATAGGCTTAATTTTAAAATAAGCTCTTGGGATGATAAAGAAATTTTTTTTTCATAGGGTAATTCATTTCCCTGGAGTATCTTTAAGTTGTAATCCCCCATTAAAAAGACACGGGTTAGGGGTGTTTGCCCCAAATATAAATGATCAAAATAAACTAAGGCACCTGGTTTAGGGGTACTTATGAAAATTTTTTGGATCTTCCCAAACCATAACTTCTTAGAAACCTCAAATACGATATCATGGATAGAATCAAAGGCATGTTCTCTATCTGTCTTTATTTTAAAGGCATGTTCCTTACCTTGTAAGCTATCTAATAAAATAAAATTGTATACTAAATTGCCATTTTCCTTTGCTAGATTGCCCATAATCATATATTGGGCATTATTTTCTTTCACAAAAAAATTAGCGACTTCCTTACTTTTAGTTATTTTTTTCAAATCTTTTCCTTCTAGGTTTATCTCTTTTATTTGTAATGGAATTTTATCCCTATTTACCCCTAAGCTCTTTTCAGAGGTATCTTGAAACACGTAACCTATATCTCTTAAAGGCCCGACAATAGATTTTGAAATTTTAACTGCCAAGTCATCTAGTAAAGGATCAGCACTTATATTCAAAAGGGGTAAGCAAAGTAGAATGTGTTCTTTTTGGCTAATCTCAATGGGAGAGGCATTAAGTGTTTGAAATGAAAGGCAAAGAAAAAAAAATAAAAACAACAATTTATAAATTAAAAATGGCAAAGGGGTAAAAAGAAAATTGAAAGTATGAAAACGACAACTTATTGTTAAAGAAATATTTTTTCTATCGCAAATTAACAAATTCATTCATACCACTTTTATAACTTTTCTGATGATAAACAGCATCACAAAAATGGTTTATATAAAGAAGTCAGAACCCTAAATTCTATTCGGACGTAGTGGAATTCTCAAATTCAAAATTAAAACCTTTACTTCCTTATTTTCCTTAAGAAAAAATCATCTTGTATTTTATTGTTCAGAGAATCCAGTTTTTTTCTATATACTTGATGTAATTTTGGAGGTCAATAAGAGCAGGGGGGCTATTACTTTTTGTAGTGATTTCTAAAACTATAGCATTAGGCTTTATTTTATCGGGATAAACTTGATACTTATATTCATTATAGCGTTTTGATATAGCTTTGTATTCCTTTGTTGATTTAAGACCAGAAATAGAGGCTATAGTAAAATCACCTCTTTCAAAGCGACGTTTAAGTATATTTTGATCCATGTCCAAACGAGCCATCTCATTTTTAGATGGAGATGGAGAATTAGAGCTTAGATGTATTAAAATACCATTGCCTCTATAGGAATAAGCTCTAGAGCGATCTAAGATTTTTTGAGACGTTTTTCCACTTTGAAAAATAGCTTGTATGCGAGGCAAATTAAAATAAACTAAGGCCCCAAAGCTAAGTGTAATTATGGTGGCATAAAAAGCATACCCAAGTTCACGCAAGGCGCGCTTTAAAATCTGACTTTTATCTTCTTCGTTGGGTTTTTGGTGTTCTGTTTTGAAATTAGACATACGACTATCACACTGTGGTTTCAATTTACAAAGTAAATGTCATCTATATTTTAGGCACAAGGAAGAAAATTTTTCATGATGCTCATCCATGTTGTTTAACCAAAACTTTGATACTAGAGCGTTTATGGACGCTTGAGACAAATTTTTATACAACTTTTTAAAAAGACTATATTCCCTTTCTAAATCAAAGCATAGCCCTTTGACTCTTTCCTTGGGCCTTGAGTGAAGGGAACTTCTAAGCAGAGTTTTTGTTCTTAGGTATGTATTTCTTATTTGAAAATACCTTTGTAAATCTAAAGGCAAGAGCCCTTCCGAGATAGCTTGGGTTTTATTTTCTTGTGGTTTTGTACTTACGTTGTTTTTAAAAAGATAAGAAGCTATTTTATCTTTAAAGATAGTATTTGTTTGTGATTGAGAAAGGCCGTAAGTAAGCAACATAACACTTTCAAAAAATTTTTTCATTAAACGTAAAGATAAGATGTCTTTGTTTCTCTCGGTATCCTTATTTGTGCTATCATTTGTACTTAAATACAAGCCTAAACCTTCCATAGCAAATCTTCCGGATGCGGGCACAAGACCCATCGAAATTACTTCTTTATCTTTCAAGACAAGAGATGTAGTATTAAGGCTTTTTTGATTCGATGGGGCTATCCTAGAATTAGTGAAAATGATATCGTAACGAACTTGATTTTGAAAGTAACGTTCCCAATTTATAGTTTGGTTTGTAAGACTTTCGTAAGAATCTATTTCTGTTTTTATAGATAGATCTTTAGGATTTTTAAAAACTTTAGGGTAAGTATTTTGCATTGTATACACAGCATTTAGAGGTTGATCCACTATGAAATGAAATGTAATCCCTGGTATGATTTGATTTAGATGTTGTTCACATGATAAAACAATTTTACGTACAGTTAGAATATCTAATTCTTTGAATTGAGAATCTTGTAGTACCCCTACATTGATACTCCAAAGCAGGATATCGCTTTCTATAGTAAGTCCTTTTTCTCTTAAAACCAAATCTTTTTGAAAAAACTTACATGAAGAAACGCTAAAAACAAAAACAATGAGGGCTAAAAAAAAATAATGTAAATATTTCATAAAAATCTAAGACAAATAATCAAAGAATTAAGCAAAAACAAAGATTTATGTAAACAATATAGGTGGGAGAAGACCTGCGGTCAGAGCTTAGGATTTTAAATTATTGTTTTTTGAAATATTTTTTTTATCTCGATGGAAATTAATAAGGTGAACTAACTTTTGAAAAGACTTTGTTAAGCAAATTTTGCAAAAATCATTTTGATAAAGCTTTTCATTTGCTTCACCACAGGAGGAACATGTAAGTTTACGTGACATTAATAACAAGAAAAAGACGATAAAAAACTTTTCTCTTCTAAGGTCAAAAAAAAAAGATACAATTTAAATTAAAAAATAAAATTTATGCAAAAAATTAAATATTATCCTATATGAAACAAGTTTAAAACCCTTACATTGCTTTGAAAATGGGATTTAGAGTAAGTATTATCAATATTAGCAAGAAATAGGCAAAAAAACTTGAGAGATAAAAGCGTATTTCCTCAATATTATGTAACATATGTTTGAAAAATATATAACTTTTAAAGTTTGACTCTAAAAAATTACTGAATTGATGATAGAAACAAAAAAATAAAATTTTTTTCTATGTGCAAAGGTATAGGTATGCTTTTCAAGAATCATAGGAAGCATAGACGATTGCCTATTTCTATCTTGATTAAGTGAAGCTATGTTGACTTTATAAAAACAAATAAAAATTAATTTTCGTTTGGCTGTTGAAGAATCTACGCCGTCACTATTTTTAGCGTTCCCTTTGGATCCTTGGAGGTATCATAGCCAGTCAAGTATGCTGTCGTTATGCATTTAGGTTTCTAAGGTCTTGGAGTGGAGTTTGTAAGCATAGCATGTGTTCCTATTTACTTGACGGCCTCTTTTTAGGAGGGAATAGATATTTTTTATGGGAGCAGAGGTGGGGATTTTTATTTTCCATTTTTGGATAACAGCTTTCATTTAAGTATAGTAGAAGCTATTATACTTTTCAGACTTACTGTATTGCAAGTGCCGCCCGCGTCACTTGCAAAGAGAATTGTTAAGCTTATAGGGTAGTATTTTTTGTAACACATGAATAATTTATAGTGAGCATAATTGTAGAAAAAATCACATATATCATTTTTAATGCAGGCACGTTTTGATTTTTATTAGAGCATTAAAGGTGTCAAAGGTGGCGTATATAGTAAATAAAATTTTAATTTAGATGAATGTTCAAGCGAAAATATATGAAAAAGTGGCGATAAAGATAATGCCTATAAAGCGTTTTTAATAGATTCTTTCGTGCCTATCTTAGGTTGCGATACGCACAATTTGCATGCAGCAATTTTATGCAAAAAAAGATCTTACAAAAAAGAAAATAGTTGATGTTTCTGTGTCTCCGCCTTTAGCATTTTTATAGCTCTCTCACCGTCACCTCTGCATCTTTTCTAAAAGCATAACAAGGGATGTTCTTTTTTGTTTATTCATAAAAAGAATACAAAAAAGGCAGAGATAAGTAGCATCTTTAATTTGGAGAAGGCTGATATCCCTTGCTATGCTTCCAAGGCTAGCCTAGTTCTACTATCTCATCCCTAAAAGTACTTCGTTTTATCTCGCTTGTATAAAATAAGTTTTTAGAAGTCTCAAAACCTTTCTTGCATTTAAATTCCACATCACCTATAATTTTGACTTGAGTATCAAAAAACAAGGGTACATTGACTTTAAGGCTTCTTGCTTCTTTTAAGGAAGGGATATTTGCAAAGTATCTTTCAAAATTTTCTAATATTTCAAGCTCGGGGTGTAGCTCTACTTCCAAGACAGAATGAGAATGACTTGGGCGGTATGTGAAATTTTGTTTATCAAATTCATAAGTATCGCTACGATATTTTAAGAGATCGCCACAATTTTTAATAGGCATAAATCTTTCCCTCCCCACTATTACTGCTACAGATTTTTCAAAGCAAGAAATACCTGCTCCCATTGCCGCCTCTAGTTGTACGATGTTTTGATTATTGATTTTCTTTTTATTTACAATCACAGGAAAGCGAAGTTGGTTTTTTAGAATTTTTTCTTTGAGACTTTTTAAACGTACCCAAATCGTATTTACGTTGAAATATGGGAACATTTCCATGTCATAAAAATTTTCTATATTTTCGGTAGGTACTTGAGCTATTTCGAGCAAGGCTATTTTAGATAAGGCTTTATTGAAGTACAAAACCCCACCTTTTTTATCCATAGTTGTCTTAGGGGTAACCTCAGAGATCCAGTCCAATTTTTCTTCTAGCATGTACTTTAAGATAGATGTATCAGGAATGGCGGCGATGTTGTCTCCATTAGAAATAAAAATAATTTCGTACTTTGCATCAATGAGTTGGTCTAGTAAACCACTTTCATTCAAAGAGAAAAAAACATCTGCATGACCAGGAGGACACCAGTTTTTTGGGTTTTCCACAATGTGACCATTTTCATCTTTCCAGTTAGTAGGGAGTAAGGTTTCTTGAAACAAACGAGGTACTTTACTTTGAATAAAATTAAAAATTAAATCATCTTTTAATTTATTTATTAATGGATGTGAAATCATATTTTTATGAGTATTGTAAGAATTCATAAACAATAGGGGCAAAGGAGATGAAGTTTTAGAACGTAGGTTTAAAGTTTGATTTACAATAATTTCTAAAATGCTAAGCTCTGTTTCTTTATTGAGAAGGATAAACGATTTGGCCCTTTCAAGACCCATACTTGTACCTAAGCCACCATTTAGTTTTAGAATCGCTAATTTATTAAAAATAGTTTTGTTTTCTAAAAGATTTTCTTCAGCAGCTTTTATTGACTGGGAGGTGTATTTCTTCTTAATCGTGGATTCTAAAAGTAATTGTTTTTCATTTAATCTTTGAATCTCGTTCCAATTGATTTTATAATTTTCATTTTCGTTTGCAAAATTTACTTTAGATAAAAACTCTTTTATTCTATCAGAAGAAATATTCGCTTCTGACATGACTTCAGAACAACTTAGGGCGATATCATTAAAGTTTTTCATTCTAGTGGTAATCTTCTATTTTAACTTTAGCTAACTTTTGGAAAGAAGCTTAATTAAAATCAAAAAATTGTAAATCAAAAAGTATTTTCCTTTGTGCATGAATTCATTTTTCAAATTGAATCCTAAGATTCGTGTTCAATTCAAAAATTTAGGCGAAAAATATAAGTTCCAAACACATTTTTTTTCATACTGCTTGCAATCTCTTCTTAACCAAGCTTTCAATTTGCGTTTACTCCGAAATTGCGCATCATTGCTTTCATCTATCCTTTGGGGTAGAGGCGGGGTTATGATAAGAAAATAAGTTTTCAAACTTTGACTTTGAGGCTTAGAGTGGGGTTGACTTTTCTTGTCTGTATCTTTATCCTCATTTATTTCGTCTTCGCTGGGGATGATAATATCTTCCACTTTTATTTTTAGTAAATATTTTTTATTCCAAAGCTCTGTCGCAATGATTTTTAGATTCGTAATTTTTTCTTCGTCAGAATAAATGTAATTTGATAGAGTCATATAAATCACACTAAAACAAAGTAAGCTATGACAAAATTTTAGAAAGGGAGATGAGAATCGTTTTTGTGTTTTATTCATTTTCTAAATTTCAACTAGTTCTATTTAAAATAGTTCTTTTATCCCAAAGTTATCTGCATAGAAATCTCTAAAGCACTTTGGTATTCTTATTAAAAGAAATTTACAACCTTATTTTACTTTATTGTGTGCATTTTCATTTTGTGATACCTAAAACAAAAACCCTTTTTAGAAAGGGCGATGGGAAAGTAACTCTTATTTTAGGTATTCCCGATGAGTACAAATAAAGCCTACGAAAAGCCTGAAAAGTTAATTGTTATCCTTTATTAAAAATAAAAAAGAAATTCTAATTCTACGTTATAAGATAGAAAGTTTTTTCTTTGCTTGCTCAATGATTTCAGGTTCACCTACTAATACATATCCTTGGAGGAGCATGCGGTGCATGTATTGCTTATTATAACTAAATGCCATAATGACATTCAGTATAAGAAATCCTCCAAACCAAATTGTAAGTATAAAAAATAAAAACCAAATCAAGGCTACAAGAAGTTCACCCCTAATTAAAGGTACCATCCAACCAAAAAAAAGACACGTCCAACTAAAGCCAAAATAGCCTTTTGCAGTGATCCCATAAGAAGAATTTTGAAGGAGTATCTCTTGTGCCATAATGAATCGAGGATTATATAGTAATCGTGTATCGTAAAGAAAGTTTTAGGTTTCTCATCTAAAACTTTCTTTTTCTAAATAAATATTATTTTTATTGAATTAGAAAATTTTACATAAGGAGATTATTTTATATAAAATGGATTTGTCTTATACGAAAGTTTCTATAAAAGGTTCTTAGTGAAACAACTCTTGACAGTGAACACTATAGTGTTAGTCCTATGCTGAGATTTTTGGGAAGATTCCAGAACCAAAATATTAATGTTAACGAGAATCTTAAACGAATTTTATCGAAGCAACTACCCCTACCTGCCGGTGGTTGATGTAAGCAATGAAGCTCAAAAAAAATTAGTAGGTTTTCTAGAAAGATTTACTTTAGATAGGTGGGTGGCTGACAAGGGTAGACTTGAGCAAAAATTAGAAAGTGTACCTAAAGAATTAATACATACTCATTTAACTACCTCGGATTTATTATCAAAATCTCTTGGTAATCACAAGATATCTGTTTTTTCTACTGAAGGGCAAATCATAGACACGTGGAGTGAGGCACAATTAATTCGTTCTCTAGCAGATTTTCAAGAAAGCAATCCCCAAAAAGAATTTCAAGAAGATGTTCAAGAAACTAAAAAATACAGTCTAGAGAAAACGGTTGAAAGTAAAAACAATTTAGTTTCAAGTTCAGATGACACTCGATGGATGGGTGAACTTTTACTTCAGTCCTTTCCATGGCCCTTGTTTGCTTGTGACCTAAATGGGCATACTTTATTTTTTAACAAGTTATTTGAAGAAAAAATACTGAAAAAAAATATTCTTAAAGATTCTTTGAGAGTAGCAGAAAAGTATTTAATAGAAAAGGTGAGAGAATTACTCGCATTTGCTATTTCAGAAAATATAGAAAATACAGTACATCAATCCTTTCCCGCGTCCCTCTATACCCTTAATACTTTTGATGAAAATTTACAGTCCTATCTTAGCATACTCAATATAGAAGAAAATCTAGAGCTTAGAGGATACTTTTTTATATTTCAAAATAATAGTGACCCTGGCTTCCAAGCAGAGGTGAAGCGTTCTCTTGCTTCTGGCCTGGGCTTAGACAAGATTATTGAAGAAATAGAATCAAGAATTATATACCAATCTCTGATAGCTCATGGCCATAATATTTCGCATGCGGCAAAGGCTCTAAAAATAAAACGATCCACATTACAGCATAAAGTAGGGAGATTGGAGTTATTTAAACGTTTCGATACAGGGAAAACAGGCCCGATAAAGAGAGGGGCAAAAAAATCTCAAGCCCAAGGCCCAAATCCAAATAAAGGCAGTGCAAAGAATAAAGGGAATGTGGGTAAAACAATAGGTAAAAAAGTAAAGCCTCTCCCAAGAAACTCGCCCCAGAAAATAAATAGAAACCCTAACAAGAAAAAAAGACGACAGAAATAAGGAATGACTATAATATATACTTCTATTATTACATATGACTATGATGCTTACGACTGAAAATGCAAAATTTATAGAAGAGCTTTATGAAAAATACTTAAAAAATAAAAGCGAGCTTTCTCCCGAGTGGCGAAGTTACTTTGATGAATTAGAGAGTTCAAATCATAGTTCAAATGGGGCGGGGATGACATTTCAAAATCTTGCTTCAAAGAATGCCCACATCCCCCTACCCCAAAACCCTTTTCTTTTTCAGCAAAATAAAAATCTTGTAGAAACCACAAAAAATATAGCCGTGCAAGAATTAATCCTTGCTTATCGTCGCTTTGGAATGCTGTCCGCAAAAATAGACCCATTAGATATGACGAATTATACAAGTCTAAATAGAGACATTTTAGACCTAACCCATTACGCTCTAGAACCTTCAGATTTGGAACGTACTTTCCAAACAGATATAGAAGGGATGGAAAAAGCCAAACTAAAAGATATCATATCTAAATTAGAGCATTGTTATTGCAATACCACAGGTGCGGATTATACTTATATACGCAACATTCAAGAAAGAACTTGGTTTCAGAGAGAATTGGAATCACTTAAGTACTCTGCTGATTTGGGAACAGAAGAACAATTGAATATTTTTAAAAAACTTTATGAGGCCGAAAGTTTTGAAAAATTCTTAGCTCAAAGATTTGTTGGGAAGAAGCGTTTCTCTTTAGAAGGTTCAGAGACTTTCATCCCTATGATGGATACTCTCATAGAATCAGCTGCCTTGCACAATATCAACACCATTGCCATAGGAATGGCTCATCGTGGTCGCTTGAATCTTCTCGTGAATATTTTACAAAAACCCGCTAGCTTTATCTTTGCAGAATTTGAAGAAAAATTTGCACAAGAACCATATGATTATGCGGATGTGAAGTACCATCTTGGTTACTCGTATGATTATACAACAAGAAGTAATAAGAAAATACATCTTACCCTTGCTTTTAACCCTAGTCATCTTGAGGCCGTGAACCCAGTAGCTGTAGGAAATATTCGTGCTCGTCAAACTAAAAATAAGGATGTAGATAGAAAGTACTATATGCCCGTTTTAATTCACGGGGACGCAGCGTTTATGGGTCAGGGAGTAGTGTCGGAGACTTTGAACTTATGTAATTTAAATGGTTATACGGTAGGAGGAACAATACATATCATTATAAATAATCAAATAGGTTTCACAACACTTCCACATGATTCTCGCTCTACAGAATATGCTACAGATATAGCTAAGGCTTTTCAGATTCCTATTTTACATGTTAACGGGGATGATCCCGAAGCTTGCTATCGTGTTATGAAGCTTGCCATGGAGTATCGCCAAAAGTTTTCCAAAGACATAGTTATTGACTTAGTAAGTTATAGGCGACTAGGGCATAATGAAACAGATGAGCCGGCATTTACCCAGCCTCTAATGTATGAAAAAATAAGAAGTTTACCTACTACCTTTTCTTTCTATAAACAGAAATTACTTGAGGAAAAAAAGATATCTAATAAAAATTTAGAAGCAATAGAAAAGACAATAAACGAGGCCCTAGAAAGTAGCTATCAAGAATCTCAAAAAAGTATGAATGCCGTGCGAGTTGATACAATGAAGGGGGCATGGGCGACCTACACCATGTATTTGAACGAAGAGGATACAAAACATGATACCCAGCTTTTTGTAGACCAACTAGACAAACTTGTAAACGCCCTTACTCAAGTTCCTAAGGATTTTAATATCAATCCAAAATTAGCTAAACTATTAGAAAGCAGAAAAAAGATGGCGAAGGGGGAAATGCCTTTAGATTGGGGGTTTGCAGAAGCCCTTGCCTTTGGTTCAATATTATCTCATAAAACCAATATACGCTTGTCAGGACAAGATGCAAAGAGGGGGACATTTTCCCATCGTCACAGCGTGTTAAACGATATAAAAAATGGCAAAGAATATGTCTTGTTAAATCATATTTCAAATGATCAAGGATTTTTTGAAGTTTGCAATTCCCCCCTTTCAGAGTTTTCTGTCCTAGGTTTTGAATACGGTTATTCTCTTGCTGATCCGGATGTCTTTATTATTTGGGAAGCACAGTTTGGAGATTTCGCAAATGGGGCACAAATCATTATTGATCAATTTATTTCATGCTCTGAAGTAAAATGGTATAGAATGAGTGGCTTGGTGATGCTGTTACCTCATGGGTACGAGGGGCAGGGACCTGAGCACTCTAGTGCAAGAATAGAGCGCTTCCTTCAACTTTGTGCAAATAATAATATGCAAGTTTGTAATTGCAGTAATGCGGCTCAATACTTTCATCTATTGCGTAGGCAAGCCCTTCGAAGAACCCGTAAACCTCTCATTATTATGACTCCCAAAAGTCTGTTGCGTATGGACATTGCAGGATGTGATATCAAAGATATAAGCCAGGGTTCCTTTCAAGAATTACTTTACAATAAAAAAGATCCAAAACTTGCCACTGCTAAGCGTATTGTTTTTTGTTCAGGAAAAGTTTATTATGATGCAGAAGCAGAAAGACAACTTCAAAAGAAAGATGAGATATTTATAGTGCGTATGGAACAATTGTATCCCTTGCCCCTATCTAGCATAAAAGAACTTATAAAAAATGCTAAAAAGGCAGAAGAATATTATTGGTTGCAGGAAGAACCTATAAATCAAGGTGCGTGGAGTTTTATTTCTAATCACCTCCAAAATCTATTACCACCAAATAGTAAATTAAAATGTGTGGCACGTCCAGAATCTTCAAGTCCCGCGGCGGGATTGTACAAACTTCATGTTAGCGAACAAAAAAAACTAGTCACAGACGTACTTTCATAAAAAGGCTAAGCTTTTATCTTGAAGCAGTGGGTGTTCAAAAAGTAAGTTTTGGTATTTTTTTACAAGAGAATCGTTACTATATTTTTCCCCACCTCGAATCAAGATTTTTATTTTTTTAAGTATTGCTATTTTTAATTGAGAGGTAGTCACCTCACTTAAATTTTCTTTTTGTATTTCATAGAATTTTAACAAGCTTCGTACCCTTTCTTCATCAAGAAGGGGTCTGCGACTGAGTTGGGGCCATATCCCAGATCGTTTTATCACAACTTTTTCATTCAGTAAGCCTATAGGTTCCTTTATGAGTACTCGCAAATAAAAATCAAAATCCTCACAGACAGAAAAACTTTGATCAAAACCTCCTAATTCATTAAAAAAAGTTTTTTGAATTAAGAGGCTGGAGCAGGAAATTAAACAATATGAAAAACTATCATGTAAAAATGAACCTCGTCGAGCTTGTAAATGAAGAGGTTGTTTTACATTTTTTTGATTTTTGAGCCAAATTTCTGATGTGCATGCTGTTTTTAGATGAGGTCTTTGCCTTAAGTAATCCCACTGTTTTTGCAGTTTGTGTTCTGTCCAAAGGTCATCTGAATCTAAGAAAGCTATCCAATATTTCTTTGCTTCTTGAACTCCAAAATTACGAGCTAGACTCACATTGCATTTATTTTTTGAAGCCTCTATGAGGAGTAATTGGGGAAGTTGCAAAACCTTACACACTACCTCTTTGATTGGGTTGATAGCAAAAAATTTTTTGACTGTTGCAAAGTCGGGGTACTCTAATTCGTTTTTATCCAAATGATTGAGATTTTTTTTTAATTCTATACTGCTTTCATTTTCAATAAGGGGGCAACAAACCACTATGACTTCGCTAGGCAAGACGCTACCATTAAAAATAGAAGTTAAGGCCTCTAGTACCATTTCAGGCCTATTCAAAACAGGAACAATTACCGAAACTGGAAGGATAACTCTTTGCATATTTTTTAATCTTCAAAAATACATGAGGTTTTAATGTGTAGATACATCTTCTAAATTGTAAAAATTTTTATAAAAGCCTATTATCCTATTTTTTGAACCTAAGGCAGAAAAAGAAAGAAAAAGTTTTCTCTTAAATGTTCATTCGGCAGATAAAACAAGCCTTGCAATAAAGAGATAGTGGTGGTGGAAGTTCTAATTTCAGATATTACTTTACTTCGGCTAAAAGGTTAGTGAGTTGGTAGTATGTATTGTATTGTAAATCTTCAGCCCTTGCTTGATTTGCAATGCCACATTTATTTGTGAGTTTTAAAAAAAAATCTAAATCTAAATTAGGGAAATACTGATGAAGATTATCTTTCCAGTTCTTGAATAAAGTTTTTCTGCGTCCACTAAAACAAAGTCTAAGCAGTTTTTCTAAAAGTTCAGGCTTGCATTGACTATGTGTATATCTATCAAAAGAAATCAAAGAAGAATTGATACTAGGTCGGGGATAAAAACAATTTGGTGAAATATGAAAATGTATTTTCCAATTTCCAAAATTTTGCAAGTATACCCCTATAGAGTTCACTTTGTGAGTTGTAATAATTCTTTGAGCATATTCCTTTTGAACTAAAAAGAAGCCTTGTAGCATACTAGGATACTTCATTAAACTTATAATAAGCTCTGTAGTGATAGAATAGGGTAAATTGCCTACAATACAATGAAATAAATTTCTCCCCGCCACTGCTTTTTTATCCTTCTCCTCAAGGTAGTGTAACACATTTTGATGAATGGGTGTAAATGTATGCCTGTCAGAATGTTGTGTAAATTCATCATTTAAATATTTAAAGAGTACAGGATCTATTTCAATTGCTGTAACATTAGCATGATTAAGTAAAAAATGTGTTAGGGCACCAAAGCCAGGGCCTATTTCTAAAATGTTATTTCCATTATCTATTCCCACTTTATCCTTTGTTTCTATGAGATTAGAAGGTTTTGCAAAAATAATTTGAGTAATGTGCCTAAGGCTATTGGGATCGATTAAAAAATTTTGCCCCCATGTTTTACGTATGCTTGCATTGTTTTTAAGGAAATAATTTCGAATAAAGGCGGGAGAAAATGCAGGGAAGCTGTCTTTCATTTCTATATTGTGCATATAAATACTTCTTGACCTTGGAGTGCTATAGTCAAGCTTACGCTTATACCCTATTGTACTGTGAGTGCGATGTTGTTTATCCTTAATTTGAATAAGCTAAGCAATTTTACACTATACTGTATCGGTTTTTTGTTCTAAACAAGCAGAAACACCTTTCACCTTTGTACTAAGGACTTATATAAGACGTTATGGAAAACCAACTCATGGAATCAAACGAAAAAAAAACAGAGAAAAACACTCTACTTGGGAAAATAAATACCCAAATCAACGAAGAGCGTTTGTTTAAAGATCTTTCAGGCTTTCAACTTAATCGTATTAGCACTCTTAAAACTTTAGCAGAGAGCATTCTATCTTCTGATTCTTCTGAAAAAGAAAAATTAATACATGTAATCAAGGGGAATCTTAAAGAGCATACCCTTTCTATCGTATCCCTGTATCTTCTTGGTTATATAGAATTACAAACAGATGGGATGGACACAAATGGTTACATTCAAAAATTATTAGAAGAGTTTGTAAAAATATCCAAATGGCCCATTGTAGATAATATATCAGATTTACTTTTAGAGAAACAGGAAACACATAAGGTAGCCCTTCGTTATAAAGTTGAAAGTGTAGGACATCTGAAAGGAAAAAAAGAGGCAAGACCCTATTTAGAAAAGCTAGCTCAAAATGATAAAAAAAATCCTGATGTTGCAAAACGCTATGCCCTAAGTATCATTGATGAGGATTTAAAAAGTGCCCTTGAGTATCTAATGAGGGCAGGTGAAAGCTACGCACGCCTCAAAGATTATAAAAATCTTGAAGATATCTGGATGCTTGTTGTTCAACACGAACATAAAAATATGACCTTTTTTGAACGAATAGAGCGTATTTTAGTGGGTGATAGACAAAAAGTTTGGATAGCCTCGCATCTATCTTATTTGATTGAGCCTTTTCGTTCTGAAGAAAATTGGGACACTGTCATTCATATCTTAAAAAAAGTATTATATTATGAACCTCATTCTACTCGTAGTCGCTCTGATCTTGTGCGTGCGTACCGTTCTAAGTATGAAAAACATACCTTGCTTAATGAGTTTTTAAAAATTTCTGATCTTACAAATCATAAAAGAGCTGTTGAACCTTGTATAGCTAACTTTGAAAGAAATATAGTTTTTGATCTTGGTAACTATGTATATCATCGTACGCGTGGTGTAGGAAGAATTACTAAAATAGATAGTGAGCAACTCCTAATTGATTTTTCTAATAATACAAATCAAAGCATGTCTGTACAGATGGCCATCCATAGTCTTCAACCCCTCCAAGCAAATCATATATGGGCAAGGCATTATGAAAATCCTAAAGAAATCGAAGAAATCTTTAAGGAAGACACAGCCCTTTTTATAGAATCTTTGCTCTCTTCATTTAATAATAAAATGACCATGTTAGAAATAAAAAATGAGGTCGTGGGTCGCTTACTTAAGCCCGAAGAATGGACGAAGTGGTGGACAAAGGCTAGAAATCAGATTAAAAAAGATCCTCGTTATGGCTTTAATCCTAATAAAAAAGATGAGCTTCTTTTACGTGACATACCTATGACACTCACGGAAGAACTTTCTCTAAATTTTCAAAGTGAGACAGACTGGTCCAAGAAAATAGAAATAGCCCTTACTGCTTTGAAAGATGCTGATACTGAGGGTGCGACTATGCTGACCATACAGTATTACAAAGAAAATGAGAAGAATAAAGATCCGCTAAAACGTTTGCATAGCCACTTTTTTCTAAATTATGCAGAAGAAAGTTTAGCAAATACTGAAATAAAAATTCAGGGTAAGGAGTTGCGGGAAAAAAATATTAAACAACTTATTCTAGAAAAATCTCCCGAAGAAATACAAAATTGCTCCTTGCATACCTCTTCCCTTGATTTTAAAAAAGATTTAGTAACCCTTATCATAAAGGAACGAAAAGATTATCCTGAAATTTTAAAAAATATTCTTTTTGAGTTACCTATAAAAGTGCATAAGACTATTATTTCTGAACTTATGCGCCTAGGGCGTGAGGATATTTTAGAATCATTTGTATCTGATTTAAATAAAAAGTACAGAGAGCACCCAGAGATTTTTCTTTGGATGGCACGCAATATTCTAACTGCTTCTTGGGCTGAATACAATTGGGTAAAGCTTCCCATTGATGATGTTATGTTACAGGTATTTCGCTTGCTTAAGCCATTAAATCAAATTGAAAAAAACTCTGTTCGTTTAAAAAATATGGCCTTAGACATTATCTGTGGTACAAAAAATCTCACAGTTGATTCCCTAAAGAAAGATAAAACATTCTATAGCATTATCCAACAAGCAAAACCAGACTATGTGAAACGTCTTTATGCAATTTTTCAAGACGTACCCTATATACCCGAAGCACATAAAGAAAACATGCGTGCCTTTTTCAAAGAAGTGAATCAAGGGGTAAATCTTGAACAAGAAGACGAAAAAAATATTCCAAAGGAAGATGGCTTATTGCCTACTGGAAATACCATACTAAGCTCTAGTCAAGCTTTAGAAAAACGTCGTCAGTATCTAGATCATCTTATACATATAGAAATGCCTGCAAATTCTCGTGATATAGGAGAGGCGCAGGAAAAAGGAGACTTACGCGAAAATTCCGAATACAAAGCTGCAATGGAAAAGCAATCACAGCTCCAAGCAGAGATTTCCAAAATAAGTAAGGAATTACAAAGAGTTCAAATGATTCGCCCCTCGGATGTTCGTAGTGATGTAGTTTCTATAGGTGCACGCGTGCTTATTCAAGCTTCTGAAAATAATGAGAAAAAAGAGTACATTATTTTAGGCCCATGGGATGCTGATCCAAATCAAAATATTATTTCATACGAATCTCCCTTAGCGCGTGTTTTATTGGGTAAAAAACTAAATGAGAAGGCACAGCTTGAGTCGGGGCAACTATTTACAGTGCTTAATATTCAATCTGCGTTAATTTGATTTTTTCTGTGAGTGGAATGGGTAAAGTAGCCTATAATTTGAAAATAGATAGCGTAGGCCAGAGACTAAAGTAAGCATAGTCGTAAATAGCATAAAAAAGTATGGCAAAAAACTTGCAATATTATAGAAAATATCTTTGCTAGGATCTTTTAGAAACAATTGAAAGTTATCTAAGGCCACCATCATTGATCCTAGACCGTAAAACTCCTTGGATTCTTTGTAAACGAAGTTGATAGTATCACGCTCTTCATAAGAAATTAAAATCATACTCAAAATAACAATTATAATACTAATCATCTGAAAGGCTGTCTTAAATTTCCCAAAGCCTGATGTAATTAGAGTCTGACCTTTGCGTATGGCAAGATAACGTAAAATTGTAATTAGCATATCTCGACTTACAATACATAAAACCATCCAAGTTTGTATCTGCTCTGTGAGTGATAGAAATGTAATTAATGCACCAAAAACAAGGGCTTTATCAGCTAGGGGATCTAAAAACGCACCAAACTCTGTTTGTTGATTGTGCTTACGAGCATAGTAACCATCAATAAAGTCTGTTAAAGAGGCTAGAAGAAATAAAATAAATGCAAGTACTTGGTATAAAAGTTCATTTTGAAGTAGAAAAAAAATAAAAATAGGTGCAAAGGCTATTCTTAGAAGGGTAAGAGTGTTAGGGATATTAAAAACTATTTTCATAAAATTTATTTTTATATCAAAAAATTCAATTCAGCCCGTAAGATAGCTTCTTTTAATACTCTTCTATTTTTGAAGAGATAAAATTAAATCTAGAATCATTTAATATTTCTCTTTCTTTTTTGAGGTTTGTAATAGCACCTACAAAATTATAATCTAAACGTAAAGGGGTCGTTTTTAAAAATAAAGTTTCTGGGGTGGCACTTATTAATTCCCCCTTGCCTATTTTAAAATCTTGATACATCATTAACATTGGTATTTTTATGTTATACTTCTTTTTATCCAACTCAAATCGTTCTTTAATTTGAGCATGAATTGAGGGAAGGGTTAAACTTTTATTTTCATTTGACGACTCTAAATTTATACCATTTGCTTCTAATTTTGGAACAAGGGCAAGATAAAGGACTACGTCATTTTTATTCTTTATTCTTTGCTTCAAGAGGTTCAAGGCGGGCAATTCATCTATGCAAGGTTTACAAATGGGGCTATAAAAATTTAATAGAATCAGTTTTTTATTTAGAGTTTGAAAATCTACTACTGTAAAGTTTTCATCATATCCCTTCCATTGCCCCACTTCAAAGTTACTTTGAACTTGCGGGCGACAAAAGCAATAAAAGTAAGATATGAAGACAAACATAAAAATAGTCGATTTTTGTTTCATATATGTTCTTATATTCCTTTCTTGTTGTCATTAGCAAGTGAAATGTTGTTTCAAAAAATTCAAATTTTTTACCAAGTTTCTTTAGCTAAGAATAAAGTTTAGCAATAAATGAGATACTTTCTTAAAAGAGTATATTACTTCTTGACATGAAAAGAAGAGCTATACACAAATCTGCTTGTGGTCGTCTTATCTGATTTTATAGATGCCTTCAAAACATCGTAGGCCTAGATTTTATTTTTTAATTCCCCAAAAAAATATACAATCAACTAATCTATATAAAAATATGATAGGGAATATCTCAAATTATCTATAGTATTTTTCATATGTTACATTTTTTTTCACGTTATTTTTTTATAGCCTTTGCCTTTATCGCTTCCTTTATTCTTGTGCCAACAAGTTTGTTTACATTATATATCCCCCCCACTATACCCTCACAAGGCGTTGCTCATCGCATTTTTTACTGGCATGTTCCCATCGCATGGGTGGCCCTATATGCCCCCTGTATCGCTTCTTTTAATAGTGTCCTATATCTAATTACAAGAAAAGATATTTATGATTGCTGGTCCCTAGCCTCTGTACGAGTTTCTTATTTATTTGCACTTGCGGTATTATTTTCTGGTCCCCTTTGGGCAAGTACGGAATGGGGAACATATTGGAATTGGAAAGATTCAAGATTAATTTCTTTTTTTATCCTAGTCCTCATCCTAAGTTCTTATTTTTTAATAAGAAATCAAGGTAGAGAGATGGCACATTATAAAATTATGTCCTCATTGATAGCCATACTTGCTGCCTTTGCTTCGATAATGACATGGTTTGCCATACGCTGGATGGAGCCAGATACACACCCTTCTTCTGTTTTGGGAAAAATGTCACCCCTTATCTCCCAAGGATTTTGGATTTCTGTGCTAGCCTACCACTTATTATTTTGGATGATATTATTGATAACTATTCGTCATGAAAAAATGAAAAGAGGATGGGAGCATATAAGAACGAGCAGGGTTGACTATAATTGAATTGAAATAAAGTATTAGCTTTATTTGACTGTAGAATTATGAAAACTTATTACCCTTCTATCAAAATTAGTTCTATTTCATTTTATATAATTTTATTTTTTGGAAGTCCTTATCTTAATTGTTTGAATTTTTCTTCTAAAGTAATATGGTGTGAGGAAAAAAGTGATAGAAATGGGGGTCGTGAAGAAGACGATTCTATAAAAGTTCAAAAAATAGCTAAATCTATCTTAGAAAAACCAATAACTAAAAGCCTAGAGGATATAAAAAATTTAGATGTCGACACAGCGACTAGTGTTCTTAGCCAAGTGAGAAGTCTTTTACGAAAAAATAATCCCGATTTAGACAGGGTGTATTTAATTCTAAGTCATCTAGAAAATATGCAAGCTACAGCACTTGCACAAAAGCGTTTGCACAATTTAGTTATTGTGATTTTTTTAAGCTTATTTTTATTCTCTAGCTTTTTATTTTATAGTTGGTGGGATCAGAAAAAAATGTATCTTTCTTTTCTTTCGAAAACGCAAAGTCGTAAGCCCCATAATCCCAAGAAGCCAAACAAGCCTAAAAATAAAACATTTCAGAAAAAAGTAAGGCGAAAATAAAAAAGACACGCTAGTAAAGAATAAGCTATAAAAGAAAATTATTTTTAAGGGCTAGAAATCACTAGCCTCTACTCGTAAAAACTTTCCTTCAGCTAAATGGATCTGATCTAAATTCATCTTACCTATAGCAAAGCGATATAGGTCTAAAACTTTTATTCCTAAACCTTCAAACATTCTTCGTATATGTCGTTTTTGACCTTCCATAAGAGTGATTTCAACTTGTTTATTTTCGTATGACAATATTTTTACTTTAGAAACATGTAGTAAGCAACCTTCTGATACTACCCCCTCCTTTTCAAAAGTTCGAGCTAAATTTGAAGGTATGAAATCTAAGGAAACCCTATAACGTTTAAGGGTACCAAAACTTGCATGTGTTAAACGATGAATAAAGTCGCCGTCATTACTTAAAATAATCAAGCCATGGCTTTCTTTGTCTAGGCGACCTGCATAATTAATTTTACGCATGCTAGGCTCGAGTAAATTGTAAATTGTTTTTTGTCCCTTTTGACTTTTATGTGAAACAACATAGCCCTTAGGCTTATTTAAAATATAGTATTCAAATTTCTTTTGTACTTCTATTTTTTTTCCATCAACTTTAATTTCATCTTGAGGACGTACTTTGTAACTTAAATTTTTAATTAGTACATTATTGATGAAAACACGATTAGCTAAAATATACTCCCCTTCGACTTTACGACGAGAACCGAGACCAGCCATAGAAAGATATTTATTTAAACGAATTTCCATTTTTTAAAAATCAAATAAGTTATAATGTTTATATTTCATTTATTCTGTGAAAGAAGGTTTTTTAAGTAATGATTTTTTATAGGATGTATTTTTGTGGCGAATTTTCGGTTATAGACATGAAAAAAGTTGTTTGATTTTAAACTTATGTAAAATAAATTATTTCTAAATTTTCAAAATCCTCTTCATAGTTTATTCTGGAATATTTTCTGTCTCTAAGTTAGGGTTCTCTTTGGATGTATCTTTTATAGAATTTACTTTTAAGGTAAGCTTTGACTTGAGAGAGGAGATTTCTAAATTTTTAGCACCCCCTAGAGTTCCTGTAAGTAATCGCTGATTTAATAAAACTTGTTGTTCATAAAGTTTATTTTGTTCATTACTCCTATTCATGCGATTTTCTTTTTGTTTTTCTTCAGAGAGCTTATTGTCTGTCTTTTTTAAGGTCATATAATTTGAAAGAGCACTGCCATACAGCCAACCTTTGACCCCGTTTGATAAGGTAACTTTATACCAATATTCATTAAAAGCTCCCAGCTTCACTCTCTCATTGCTCTTTGAAATGATACTTACAGGTGTATTTCTGTCTAGTATTTCAACTATAGGTGCAATGTTTAATGGGTCACTTCGCAAATTAGATTTATTTGCATTTGTATATTTTTCAGGGCTAAAGTTTATTTTTTTTTCTTTATCACAATTTAAAAAAGAAAAACTTATCAATAAAATCAAAAGGAAGAGATAAAAGCAAAAGCTAGTTATTTTAGATAGAAAGTTTAATTTCAAAGTGGTCTCTTTTGTTGGTTTCATTTTGTGCAAATTAAGGCTTCGGTTTATAATTTCTCTTCATCGTTTATTCCATGTGATTTTTATAAAAATTAAATAAAATATTTAATGATGGTTGTCGAATAGAAAAAACTTTTTTAGTTTATTTCATTTAAATGTGTAAAAATAATTTGAGCCTCTGATTTCTTGAAAAATTTATAAATGTTCATAATAGGCTCATGTATTTCTTTAAGAATTTCCTTTGCCCCATTCTTTTCACACAAGATTTTAGTAGCATTTTGATTACATAAGAAAAAAGAGATTAGGTTATTTTTTTTTGTAAAATCTTCTATAGACATATCTTTTTTGACTCCATGAGCTAAAATCACTAGGGGATGCTCTACTTTTTTTAAGGGAAGAAGGTTTAATATACTGAAAAATTCATAACAATGAATAGGGTGATTGTCCCATAAAATATAGTTTCCTCGAGCAAATAATAAAGCTGTTTGAAGGCAATAGCTTAATCCAAATTTTCGATGATGTCTTAGCATTTGAAAGCCTTGCTCTATATCTAAGCCCTTCAATTCAGGCCAAAGTGGTAGGGCATCATGTAAACCATCAAAAACAAGAACAAGCTCTACATAGGGCAATATCTCAGCTTCATGAAAAAACTTCAACCATTCAAGGACACGTGGATAGTCACGTGTGGGGGTTTCTATAGGCACAATAATACTTATTTTTTTTTTGTCTGATTTATAAAATTTTTTTTGAAGAACAAGGAGTTTATGTTTATCCTTTAAGCCTTTAAAGATACCAAAATAGATAAGTAAGGCACCTAAACTTTCACAAAGTTTTTTTATCGAAGAAATATTCCAAATTACAGAATCAATTTCAAGTACAAGGATGCCACCCCCATTCAGGATATTAAACAAACGAATGAAGTCTTGAGTTTGTCTAGGCTGCTCTTTTGAGGCAAGTAAGATAAAATCAAATACAACCCTCTGAAGCGGGCTGTACTCTGATACTTGTAGGTAGTTCAAATCTAAATATGATTTTAGCTCCTCAATCCAATTAGAGCTCGTACTTATAGTTTGAGCCCAAACGGGTAAGAAAGAATCTGCAAGGGATTGAGACGGGGTAATAATTCTCGAATTAGACCGATCTATTGCACTTGGAGAAACATACATATAATATCATTTGTCAAGGGACATGTAAACACAAAACCCCTAATGAAATTAATCAGCGTAACTTCTTCTTATGGCGATCAGCTTTACGCTTTTTTTTACGTTTATGGGTACGTATTTTTCTTCTTTTTCTTTTCTTTCCAGAAGGCATATTATATTTATATAGACTTGCAAGTGAAATTAATTGACGTATTTTTGTAAAGAGGGATTTGCTTTAATTGAAGCTAGTAGTACTTTAATTTTATCAAGGGCTTTACGGTGAGCTATAAATAAAATTTCCCCTTCTTGCACAACAACCATATCCTCTACCCCTAATAGGGCAACCAGACCCCTTTGAGAGGCGATAATATTTTCCCTAGCTTCTAATTCTATAAAATGGCTAGATTGTGAGAGAGGAGCAAAAAATATGTTTCCATTCTTATCTTTTGGAAGCACACGTTCAAGTGAGTTCCAGCTCCCTAGGTCATCCCATTGAAAATTTGCAGGAACAACCATGATACGTTTTGAATTTTCTAAGATTGCAATATCTATAGGGGTTTTAGGTAGTTTATGAAAATGTGTTTTTAGAGTTTTTTTCTCTAACATTTGTTTTAATGGGATAAGAATATTGGGGGCATGTTTTTCAAATTCTTCTAAAATAGTTTTGCCCTTCCAAATAAAAATACCACTATTCCAAAGAAAATGGCCATTTTGAAAATATTCCTTTGCGGTAATGAAATCTGGTTTTTCTTTAAAAGAAAGAATTTTTTGAGGTGATAGAGGTGCTCCATTAGAATGTATTATGTCTTTAATTTCTATGTAACCATATTGAGTTTCAGGGCGTGTAGGAGTAATTCCTAAAGTTATAAGTTGATCAGAAGTTGCACTTTCGATGGCTTTTTTTATGTTTTTTATGAAACTAGATAAAGAAGATATATAATGATCTGCAGAAAGAATAACATGAATAGCATGAGGATATTTTTTTTCTAGAATAAGGGCAACAAGGGCAATGATAGGGGCAGTGTTGCGACCCTCTGGTTCAAGTATAAAATTTTCAGGGCGAATACTCTTATGGGTTTTTAGTATTATTTTTGAAAGATGAGAATTGCAAGCGATGAAGATATGGTTGTTTTTTGTTATCGCACGTGCTCTCAGTAAGGTTTCTTCTAATAGAGTTTTTGAAGAATGTATTTTATGGAGTTGCTTAGGATGCTTCTTTCCTGAACGAGGCCAAAAACGTTCTCCTACTCCACCCGCTAGAATGATAACGAGTACTTCTTTTTTTTTAGAGGGAGTTTTAATTTGAATTTTTTTCTGAAAACTCTTTTTACCCATTTTCTTTTTAGAATACATAAGAAAAAAAATTTAGGGGGGGCTTAGGTCTGTAAATGTATTTTTTTTATTAAGACTAGAAGAAGGTGCATTGGGTGCAGGGGATATAGACGAAGTAAAATCTTCTTTCCCTTTCATTTCTTTTGCATCCTTTAAAAAAGGAAAAAAATCCATCATAGATTTTTCTGTCCTTGCCTCTGAAGAATCATAAAAGGATTTGGGAGGAAAGGAGTTGGTATCTTGATTATTTCCAAACCAAGAATTATATGGAACAACCATAACTTGCACCTTATCACTTAATCTATCAATGGCTAAGAAGCTTCTAAGAGAAGGGTATTCGTTAAGTAGTTTAGCAATACGTTCCCAACGTTCATAGTCAGTAGAGTTGTAAATTTCCCTAGCTTTCTTTTGTGCCTTGGCTTCTTCTACGATGTTTACACGGTCTAATTTCTTTTTTATTAGATCGATACCTAAATTTACCATAGAACGATAACGATTAGGTTCAGGAACATAAATTTCATTTATGATAATAGATTGGAAAATAATGCCATCGTTCAAAAACTCTTTATTTAGTTCTTTTTGTAAAACATCAGGTTGTACCCATTCTAAAAGATTTGCTTTAAGAGCGTCTAGGTCTTTATCACTAGCATACAAATTTCTCAACTTGACTTCAATGGCATTTCGAATACGTAAAATCAAATATGCGTCTAACTTTTGCCAATTGTACTCGGGAAGTTTTTTAAATAGTTCCACAATTTTTGATTGATCTAATCTAAATAAGAGATAGAGCTTTATTCTTACATAAAAAGACTCATCTAAGCCCAAGATTTCACTTTGTTCGAGAGGTTTTTTATAGGTGAATTCTAGGTTATGAGGATACAATTCCACACGATGCAATTGTATGCGACCTGGAATGATGCGAAGGGGTAAAAAAGAATAACTTGCGGGTCGTATAACTTTTTCTTGATTTAAGCCTTGAAAACGATCTTCAATAAGTACAACTTCACGTAAGGCGGAAGTGACAAAGCCAACCCGTGCCAAAACAACAACAAGCCCAAGAGAGGCGAGGATGCTTATTTTTTTCAGGAAGGAAACCATAAAGAAAGTTTAGAGTTTATCAACAATGACAGTATAGATATAAACTTTTAAGTATTTATATTTTCAGCATTAGGTTCTAAGTTTAGGATATTTACTTCTTTGGGGAAAACTATAGTAGAAACAGAATGTTTGTACACTAAAGTTTGCTTACCCTCATTCACCATAATAAAAGTAAAGTTATCAAAACTTGTGATACGTCCTTTAAGAGGAACACCATTGTTTAGATATACCATAAGTTCTATTTTTTCTTTTCGTAATTGATTTAAGACAAGATCCTGTATTGTTTTATTAGCTGACATTTATTTTACACATTCCATGAGTTGAGTTTGTTATTATTGTACTTAAGAATAAGGGCTTATTGCAAGTAAAGCTTATTCGATAGTCAATGTTTAAATTTTTATTTCTGTATCAAACATGTCAGTAAAAATACTTTTTATAATTTTATTCAAACACCTCAATATTTTTATTTTTAAAAAAGATTGTCTTTATGAAGTATTTTAATCAACAAATGAGTATCTTTTTATATTTTATTTTATTTTTATCCTCTATCCTTTCATCCCCACAAGGTAAAAATAAAATAAAAAACTGTTTTATCCCAAAGAAAAATTGGCAGGTGGGAGATGCTAGTAAAGAGAATCATTTCCAAATCAACCTTCAGTCAACTTCATATTGTGATGAAGTTAGCTTTGAATATGCTTCTTCTCAAAAACCCGGAAAAAAAAGCAGACCGGATTCGTTTTTATTTTTTAATCTAGTGGCTAATAAAAAATATTATCTGGCAATCAAACGTCAAAAAAAGAGTTCTCAAGAAAGAAATTCTCAAGAAACTTTATCTTTTCAACCTAAGGGAAAAATTCTTGGAATAAAGGCAAAAAATATAACTATCAATGTTGCTCATTCTCTATATACAAGTTTTCTTAGTGATGAAAGGGGTACTTTTGAAACAAGTTTAAACGTAATAGGGAATGCAACTTTTATCTTAACAATAAAGAAATTTTAAAGAAAAAAATCTTAGGCCTAAACCTTCTTGCACAAAAAACTAAAATTTCATCCAAGTCTAAAACTATTTTTCATTACATAGAGCAAATGTAATAATCAATGTTCCTGTGATAGTTTTATATCTTTATTTTTTGCAAATTCTGTGAGTAGTTCTCGCCAAACCTTATCTACAGTATTTCTAATATTTCTTGGCTCCGAAAGATGTCGAAGATATAAAATGATTTTACCATTTTGAAAATCAATATATGTTGTATGTTGTAATTGTGAAAAACGAATAGCATAACGATTTTCGGCTTCTCGTATGCGATAATCCGTAATATCTATTTCTTGTATAATTTTGTTCGCGGTAGCTTCAACTACTTCTAAGGCTTGTTTCCAATTGCTATCTGCAGTCAAAGGAATTTTTATTTCGTTCCAGTTAAATGAAAACTCTTTACTTGCATTTGATAGGGGATGAGTAAAAATCAAGGCATTAGGTATATGTAAAATTTTACCTGTACTTTGCCCCCCTTCCGAAGAGTTTTGAACTTCTATTAAAACAAAATCTAGAAGGCGTATTTCTAAAATATCGCCTATATAATTATTAATAATAACTCTATTTCCTAGGTCAAAAGGTTTACGAATTACAATATAAAACCAACCTGAGATATTGAGTATAACTTCTTTAGAAACAACGATTAAGCCTGTACCTAGAATAGAAAGAATAGTTAATAAATTAGCAAGGGAAGAAAACCAAATTATAATTAAAAATAAAAAATATAGGAATGAAGAGATATAAAAACTAGTCAATTGCCATGTTCGCTTGGCTTGCGTATTTTTAACACGTAGGCTAAAGAGATATAAAAAAGTTAAACGAATGATATAAAGTAAAAATAGGGCAATAATAGAATAAAGAATACGAGGCAAAAAATGCTCCCTATCAAGGGGTAAGTTTGTGAAAAAATCATGAATTTTGAGTGCCTTTGTATAAAAATTACCCATCTTATTGATTATCGAGCCAATGTTTGTAATCTAAAAATATTTCGGGAGCTTTCTTTAATTTTTTCTCAATATAAATTGCACTCTGACCAGGTCCGCATGCGTGCCTAGCTTCAAGAAGTTTAGGATAGGCATTAGTAAACCATTCAAATTGAGAGCTACTCCTCCAAAAAAACGAATTATAGGAAGAAAGATCAGGTATGGAAGCAGGGGGTTGAATTTGATATGTAACTAAAACAGGATAAATAGAATGTTCCAATGTAAGTTGATGGGTAAGTTTAGTAAAAGTGATTTTTTGCTTCATTAAAATATCAATACCTATTTCTTGATTTTCACCTAGCCCATCTGCACAACCATGGACCCAAATCCCTCTCTTTGCTAATTTTTTCATTGTTTTAACCCCCGCTGCCCAAAGTACACTTTTCCTAGAATCCCAAATTTCAGGCCAAGCCTCATTGCGACTTACAAAAACAAATTGTGGTGGGGTTGATTGTAAATGAGTCTGTGGATTGCGCGTGATATTGAGAAGGTTATGTGTTTCTTTGCATGGGATATTCTTTTCATTGGATGCCCATTGTGTAGGTGCTAAAGAAGCTTTATTGGGGAAATTTTCTATAATACGTTCATTTAATTCAAAATTGGCTTCCCTAGTCTCATTTTTCTCAATTTCTTCAACGAGGCCCTTTTTGTATTGTATCAAAAAATCCTTTGTTTGGATGCAAGCAACTCCTATGCGTTGATGACACCCACCCCCATGTTTTGCTAATTCCTTTCTTTCTCTTAAAGTTGTGTGAGTTGTTATGGAATCTATTAATGGCTGTAAAAAAGAAAAAGTGTTGGTATCAGCTTTATGTATTTCAACAGCAAGGGTACCTTGGGCGGGAGCGTTTGGAGAAAGAGATAAGGGTAAAATCATGAATTCAAAATTTTTGAGAACCTTTCGTATCGCATCTTGCTCTTTTTCTAATTCTTTTTTATCCAAGAGCCTTGAATGAAAAAAAAGTTCTTCTGGGGGGAGAAGCAATCTGTCTAAGGCTATTTTAGAAATAAGTATGCCTTGGGCAGAGCCCTTTTCTAACTTTAAAAGACGAGTGGGAATGTTTCCTCTTATGGATTCAAATTCTATAGGTACATTTTGAAGTTGTTGAGGTAAAAGTTCAGGAAGTATTTTTGAAGTCAGCGTCATGCGTCTAAGAGAAGATGTATAGATAAGAATTTTAGAAGGTGGAGTTTGGATGTCGTTTTTTTTAAATAAAAGCAAATCTCTTTGATCTCCTCTCTTTAGAATTGGATAAATTTTAGTGCTAGAAGTAAGCTCGCATTCATTTGTAATTTGAGGTGATAGGGCTAGGTCTTTGTAGGAATGAACAACGATGTCCATCTTTCTTTCTTCTAAAAGTTTTGTAAATTCCGAGGTGAAGGCTCCCTTGACAGGAAGCTTCCAAAGAGGGGTTTGAAGTTCTTCATCAGCTTGGGCAGCTTTCAGATAAAAATCAAATTCTATGCTTGGATTATTTTTTTTGATAGAGGCACAAAGCAAAGAAATTTGCAATCTTGAAAGTAAGCTTTTTCTACCTCCAATAGTCAGTACCTTTTTATTTGTATTCTCAGAAATTTGCACAAGTTTTATTTAACTAAACCCTAAAAAAACCCTTAGGAATAAAGCAAAATAAATTTAAGTTAAATATATGCCTTTAATCTTTTTTCTGTTTTTTTATAAATTTTAATAAAAATACTCACGCATCCAGAGTTGTTATTTTAGAATCAGAGCTTCTGAATTTCAAGGATATTAAAAGCCCTCTTCTATTCAAAGAGGGCTTTGTTTGGATATGGGTTCTAAAAATTTTAGAAATCTGCCTTAAGTCCTAAGTTAAAGCTTAATGGTATATTAGGTCTGTATCCCTGTGGCAAACTTGCTACGATGGCTTTATTATTTGTTATATTATTTACAGTAGAAAATATAGTAAAGTTTTTACTGAATTTCCAATTGATTGATACATCTAAAATCCAATAGGCCTCTATCGCATTTATATCGCTATATTTTGTTTCTTGATTTGGGTATTTAATGTCAGTCCTACCGCCTGGCTTTGTTTTTGTTGGACCTATGTAACGAGCAATTAGGCCTATATTGAAAATTTTATTTTCAATTCCAAAAATCCCACTCCATACATGAGGTGTAATAAAGGGGATGAGGTCTCCTTTATTGATTACCCCACTGCCCCAATCTCCACCGGCATTAGTAAACGTTTCTTGAAAGGTTGCATCTGTATATGTATAGCTCATGCCAAAGGGTAGCTTTAAATCTGGATTACTCGTTCTTTTATGAAGTAAATCATAGGTTAGGCTAAACTCTAGACCCAAGATTTTTGCTTTTCCTGCATTGTACATGTCGCCACTACCAACGCCACCACTAGACATAGTGTCTGAACCCAGTATATTGTCAAAGTCATTGTAAAATCCAACCACTTGAGTATTTAGTCCATAGTCTTCATAACGATAGCCAAGTTCATAATTTATAGAAGTTTCTGCCTTGGCTTGAGACTCTGCTGATAAGGTTACAGAGGGTGGGCCAGGAGGCGAGAAGCCCTTGTGAACTCCTATAAAAACATTCATACTTTTATCTATCTCATAATTGATACCCATGCCAGGCAAAATTACTGTTAGCTCATTGCTTTCTGACCGTGAGCCAGACCTTTCTAGATTATTGTTCCCAAAATTTTCTAATCGTAAGCGTATCTTTTCATATCGAACTCCTGGGCTTAGGGTCACCCCTTTAAAAGAAAGGTCATAACTTGAATGTACTGCCAAAGCATTTGCATTTCTAAGTTGATTTTCCTGATTCCCTTTTAAACCCGGTGTCTTTAAGGTCATTCTTCCTGTCTTTATTGCATAAGTGGAGCGTGTGGCATATCGATCTGCTTGATCTATATGATAGCGTACACCCAATTCAAATTTATGATTTGTATTTTCTGTTTTACCTACATATTCTAAAGTAGATTGTATTCCTTTTGAAAAATAGCTTCTAGCTGCATTTTGATAATCAATATCCCCATCCATTTGACCTGTTAATATCTGATAGGCTACTTGATTTTCAGTAGGGTCATTTAGAATATTGTTCAGGCCCTTTCCACCCGCAGTGTTGATTCTTCCCCAATCTCTAAATGTATCAGAATAATATCCCGTTGTCCTAATAGAAAGCCCTTTTGTAGGTACAAGGGTATAATTTAATGTAATATGATTATGACGTAGATCGAGATTATCTTTTTGGGTGCCAGCGTATCGCCTAATGGGATTATTTTTATAGTCTTCATACGTGAGACCTAAATATGCTTCATCCCCATCCTCTGTACTTTTTACAAGTTTTAATGTTATAGATTGTCCTACTTTAGAACTTACATCTGTGTGCCAGCGAAATTTACCCATAATATCCCTTCTGTCAAAACCAGTGCTATCCCCATTATCTAATTTTTTAAACCCATCGCTTGCAAATCTATTCGCTTCAAACACGTAATCAAAATTCTCATGACTATCCCCAACCCAAATTCTTTCTTGATTTGTTCCAAAACTTCCATAAGAGAGTAGGGCATGTCCTTTAAAGCTTTCAGGTATGGAAGTAGACAAAAGATTTATAGCCCCACCTATTGTATAGGGGCCATATTTTATTTGACTACTGCCTTTTAGAATCTCTACACCCTCCATTCTAGAGAAAGTGGGAAAATAATAAGCGGAGGGGTCTGCATAAGGAGCGGGCGCTATTAAAATTCCATCTTCCATCAGGGTAATTCTCGCACTTCTGTCTACCTTTGTTCCTCTCAAAGAAATATTAGGTCTTAGGCCAAAACCTTCCTCATCCCTTACAGTTACACCGGGTACCGTTTTGAGTACATTATTGATATTTGTTTGATTGAGTTGTCTTAACTTTTCATTATCAATATAGGTATTTGAACCTGGGATAGACTTTGACCTTTGTCCTACAATGTTTACTGGATTTAACTCTATGACTTTCTCTGTTTCTTGAGCCCTTGTCTTTTGTGGAAGTGCTACAAAACCTCCAAATAGCAATCCTAAGAATCCTAAGGATCTTAAAAACCTTAAGGAGCTCAGGGATTTTATCGAGAAAGCAGTAAGTTTTTTTCTAATGCTCATTTTTATTTTACTCCATTTTATGCTTTTATCATAAAAGGATTTTGTTCTTTTACGATATTGAGACCAAGTCTCAATATCGTCCCATGGGGTCAATTAAAAAGATATTGAGACTTGGTCTCAATATCTTTTTAATTTAATAAAAAGGAGATTAGGCTGTATTTGTATAAAGATACAAGAATTAGAGAAATAAAGAAAATATTAGAAGGGGAATATTAGTAAGTATAGATATGTGTATTTCATTTTGAATATCTTTGCTTATTTTAGCCTACTGCTTTCTTATAGACTGCTATGCAACGTTCTCTAGCCATTTTATGTTCTATGATAGGTATGGGGTAGGCCCCTGTTTGCCATTCTGGAATCCATTTTTTTATATAAGTATAATCTTTATCAAATTTTTTCATTTGTTCGATGGGATTAAAGATTCGAAAATATGGGGCTGCGTCAACCCCACTTCCTGCAACCCATTGCCAATTCCCCACATTGCTTGCCTGTTCATAATCTAGTAACTTTAATGCAAAATAAGCCTCACCCCACTTCCAATCTATGAGTAGATGCTTGCAAAGAAAACTTGCCACAACCATTCGTACTCTATTGTGCATATGGCCTGTTGCATTCAACTCTCGCATGCCTGCATCAACAATAGGATAACCTGTTTCCCCTTTGCACCACTTTTGAAAAAATTCTTTGTTGTTTTCCCATTGAATGAAATCATACTTTGGTTTAAAACTTTTTTCTATGGTATGCGGATAATGCCAAAGAATTTGCATAAAAAACTCCCGCCAAATTAACTCATTTAAGAAGATTTCATTTTTAAAAGTTGCTGCATAATGAACTATATTTCGAATACTCACACTTCCAAAACGTAAATGAATACCCAAAAGTGAGGTAGCAACAAGTGCGGGGAAATTGCGATTTTGTTCATAATTCTCTACTAGCTGTTTAGAGATATTAAAGTTTGGTAATGAAATTTTTGTTGGGGTAAAGCCTATATCTGAAAGAGATAGAAAGGGGTACTTATGATTTACAATTTTATCAATATATTTTTCTGAAGGGTGGGGGTGATGGGTTTGAAGTCTATAGACAGCTTTCCATTTTTTGGAATAAGGTGTATAAACAACATAGGGTCCTCCGTCTTCTTTTACGATTTCTGATTTTTCAAAAACAACTTGATCCTTACAAGTTTTGAAGGCAATATTTTTTGCCATTAAAAGCTCATTGATAGTTTTATCTCGTTTTCTTGCGGAGGGTTCATAATCTCGATTACAATAAACGGCTTGAATAGAATTTGTTTTTATAAGCTCTTGAAACACATCTAAGGGGTGAGCATAAAAAATAGCTAGACTTTTTCCCTTTACTTTGAGCTGATTTTGGATATGCTGTAGTTTTTGATGAATGAAGCTAACTCGAGCGTCTTCTTTAGGTAGGGGTGATAAAATTGTTTTATCAAATATGAATATAGGTAGTATAAGATCTTTCTCTTGGAAGGCATGAAAAAGGGCTGTATTATCTTCTATGCGTAAATCCCTTCTAAACCAAAAAACTATCACTATTTGAATTCACCAAAAAGCCCTACTAATTTTTTTCTTCTGTAAGTAAAAATTTCTTCTAGTTTAGGTCTCACTAAAAAAGGATGTACGATACTTCCCAAAAACCCTAAGGGTACTTTATAATCAATAGTATCTTCCATCTCTATACCACCCTTAATTTCTCTAATGAAATGTTTATGATGCCAAAAAGAGTAGGGCCCAAAGCGTTGCTCATCTACAAAATACTCACCCTCTACTACATGAGTAATTTCTGTAACCCATTTCATTTTTATACCTAAAAGGGGTGTTACAATATATTGAATGATTTGACCTGAAAACATTTTTTTTTCTGCACCTAAAAGAATATCAAAACTCATATACTCGGGGGTAATGCTTTTTAGATTTTTTGGATCTGAAAAGAAATCCCAGGCCTTTTTTTTATTGATGGGCAACTTTTGAGTAGTTTGGAATCGATATAGTTTCACAATATACAGGAACTTAGTTTGAATACATGTTTATAAAGAGCTTACAAGTATGTACTTGTTTTTAAGAATAAAGTTTATTTGATTACTAGGGCGTTATAGTGTGTAAGAAACGCTCCTAGTAATCAAAAAGAATAGCTGTTTTTGATTACTAGGATTTTATTTTGCTTGAGATGGAGTTCTTTTTTTATCAGATAAACTTCCCAAAAAGCTAACGATTGAATTTACCTTTTCAGCATCTAGTTTTACACCCAATTGTAACCAAGCCATTTGAGTGACTGCCTCTTCTAGTGTTTTAGCAGAGCCATCATGAAAATAAGGGGCTGTGTTTTTTACATTTCTCAAAGAAGGAACTTTAAAAACAAATTTATCCGCCTCGTCTTTTGTGACATTATAGCGACCCAAGTCCTTAGTATTAGAATAGGGGTTCACCATTCCCATTTTACGGTACATTTGTCCCCCCACTAAGCTACCTGCGTGACATGAAGCACACCCCGTTTGAACAAAAACTTCTAAGCCTTTTTTTTCTTCTTTGTTTAAGGCTTTGAAATCCCCTGCTAAAAAGTCATCAAGACGGTCATAGGTTCTTAAAGTCCTTTCAAATGCAGCAATGGCCCCAGCTAGATTATCATAGGTTACAGAGTTTTTATCTTGGGGATAGGCCTTTTGAAAAAGTTCTTTATATTTTGGCATTGCACTTATTTTGGAAACAACAGCCTTTTCAGAGGGCATAGCCATTTCCCCTGGATTTAGAATAGGGCCCTTTGCTTGTTCTTTGAGATTTGGAGCTCTCCCATCCCAAAACTGTGCAAAATGATAGGCGGCATTGAGTACGCTGGGTGAGTTTCTATCCCCATTCTTGCCTAGGGCACCGGGCGAGGTAGGGAGATTATCAACACCATGACGATTATTATCAAGAACATGGCAACTAGCACAAGATTGTTGATCGTTTATAGAAAGAGCCTTTTCACTATAGAGAGACTCTCCTAGAGCCACTAGTTCAGGGGTATCTTTAGTAGCCTCGGGAATTTCTTTAGGCATTATCGAAAAGATAGTTTTAGCCTGCTCTAAGAGGGCTTTATCCTTTTTAGAGGGACCACATTGTAAGACAAACACCAAGACGAACGCGATAAATAGTAAGGTTATTCTTTTCATATTCTACCATAACGGAATAAAAAGAATAAATATTCAAGTAATTTTTTATCCTCCCCCCTTGTTATTATTGTTTACCCCTTGCTATAAGCAAGGGGTAGGGGCACACCATCGTGTTGTACGCCCCTGCGTCCTCGATGTTAGCTTTGCTAACATTCTCGGATGCGCACCCCGCGTTTGTAGGAGACTTTCCCCGCGAAGCGGGGCATCTTGTATGCGTACAGGATGGCTCTAATATAAAAAAGTCTGCCTGTTAGTTAATTGTAATAGACGCAAAATTTTTTCTAAGTTTAATTTAGCTGTAATCCCCACAATACGACACTTGTCCTCGCTAGAGGATAATATAGCCATATAATATATTATGTCTCATTATGACGATAACCTGCCTTGCCCCCCGTTAGTTGTAATAGTCTCATTGCGATGCTTGCTTCACTTTCATCCTCCACTTTTTTAGGGGAAGACAAAGCTCATTTAAAGTAAAACCATATACCTATTTGTCCTATGTGTCCTATGTGGTTCAATCAAAGACCCCCTAAAAAATCTTCTTTACTTTCACCCCCACCGTATTTATGGGAGTTATGTTCTTATTTGCTTGGTTTTGGCTAGGCTTTATAGGTACACAAATATAGTGCGAATAAATTTTGGAGAAAATATGTTTAACACAACAAAAAATAGTAAAAACCTTAGTATGCTAAGTATAGCTTTCATGCTCTGCATAGCTAGCCTTCTCGTAGATTGCGGTAGCGGTGGAGGAGGCGGAGGCGGAACTCCTGCTCCCACAACTTGCCAAAATGGCTCGGGTGCTGTGGGTGCCTGTGAATCTTGCGATGCGGGCTTTAATTTATCTAGCGGAGCTTGCGTAGCTGTCCAAGTGACTGTTACCTTTCATTTGAATGAGGGTGCAGGTACTCTTCCTGCCCAACAAACTGTGACAGCAGGTCAAGAGATTACTGTACCTAACCTAGAAGGTGCAACTCGTGCGGGCTTTACCTTCATAGGTTGGTCAACCTTACGTACTGATGTGGGTGCTAATTTTGTAAGGACGGGTGCCACGTACACCATTCCAAGAATAAGCATTCCTAGTCAAACCCTCACCCTCTATGCCACTTGGGGACAAGCTTATACAGTTACATACAACTTGAATGGCGGTATGGGCTCTGCTCCTAATGCTAGTTCGGGAGTGGCAGGGGCTGAAGTTACCCTTCGTGCCCTTACCCTTACAGGTTCAAATAATAATAATAGACCTGCTAATGCCTCTGCAAGCCCTAATAATGGCTTTTTTGGCTGGGGAGTAAATCCTGATGGCTTGGGGCAAACGTACAATGCAGAAACAAGCCAACTCTTTGCTTCCAACACTACCCTTTTTGCCCTTTGGTACTATTCTATAAGTTATCATTGTGGCGAGGGAACAGCAACAACTCCCGCAAACTTTCCTATACGTACTACTGCAAGAACAGGGGAGGTTTTAACTAACTTAGCTCTCACAGGCTGTAGTCCTAATCTTGCGGATGGTCGCACCTTTGCTGGCTGGTCAACAACAGGAAATACACCGTACATTATCACTATGCCCAATGGACCCATAACTCTTAGGGCTGTTTACGCAGTTTATAGCGATGGCGATGGCGATGGCTTGATAGAGATTACTTCTGCAGATAGATTGAATGACATGAGATACAACCTAGCAGGCACTAGCTGGAAAACAAGTGCTGATGACGCTGGTTCAGTTATAGGTTGCCCTGCCACAGGTTGCAGGGGCTATGAGCTAACTGCTGATATAGATCTTGGAAATACCAAATGGGGGACTAGCTCTGCCTATACTGGATCCGACAGAGTGACAAGTGGCTGGGAACCTATAGGGATTTGTAGTGCAGATTCAGATTGTACTGATGCAACAGATATGCCCTTTGCAGCGATATTTGAGGGTAGAGGTTATGTTATACGCAATCTTTACATAAATAGACCTTCTAATGCTACTGAAACGGGCCTTTTTGGAGCTATCTCAGGAGCCACACTCAATCATGTAACACTAGTAGGGGTAGCTGTGTATGGTCGTTCTTACACAGGAGCCTTGGTGGGATATCAAAATTCTGGCTCTATCAGCAACAGCTATACCACAGGAGTTGTGAGGAGTAGAGACGAGACAAGAGTAGGTGGTTTAGTGGGCTTACTATCTTCTGGTACCATAAGCAACAGCTTTGCCGCAAGTAATGTGACTGGGCCTAGTATCGTTGGTGGCTTGGTGGGGCAGCAAGATTCCGGTAATATTATAAACAGCTATGCCACAGGAGCTGTGAGAAATCTAAACATGGGTAATAGCATAGGAGGCTTAGTTGGGAATCTATTTGGCGGTACTATCAGCAATAGCTATGCCACAGGGAATATAACGAGTGATGGTGGCAATAACACAGGAGGCTTAGTGGGATATCAAAATACTAATACTACTATCACTAATAGTTATGCCACAGGGGCTGTTACAGCAATTAGGATAGATGGTTCAGGTGGTTCTGGTGTGGGTGGATTAGTAGGGACACAATTTGGTGGCACTATAAATTATAGCTATTCAATAGGAAATGTAATGGGGGATTTCAATAACATAGGAGGCTTGGTGGGGCTCCAAAATATGAATGGAACTATCAACAATAGCTATGCTACTGGAGATGTGACTGGTGGTAATTCAACTACTGGTGGCTTAGTGGGATTATCGCAAGGTAGTATAACCACTAGCTATTGGAATAGCTTGAGTGCACAAACGGTTGTTAGTACAGCTCGTAGTGAGGCTGCTCGTTTAGGTATAGGTAGTGTTGCAACGTCAACCCTTACAAGCACTGCAAATGGAGTTTCAGCTCTCTCCACTACTCTATTGCAAAGTAATACAAATACAGCTGGGGCAATCATTCTTTCTACTAGTGCTTTTTATGTAGTTGCTGGTGGGTTTCCTAAGCTTTGCTATGCTCCTTTACCAGTTGCCGCAGGTGGAACTTGTAGTGCTACCTATAGGTTGCCGGGGCAGGATTAGATTAGGATTATTATGGTAGTAAAGAAAATGTTATTTGAATAATTTTTAAGTAAGAGATAACGTTTTTTATTTTCTTATAGGGCTTAGAATTATGAAAGCCTCTGACGAGACAAACCCCCGCACTAGTTTCCTAGCACGGGGGTTTTTTGCTTATAATAGTAGTGAGAGTGGTGAGTAGCTTGCCCTGCTTGCCCCGCAAGGCGGGGCTTGCCCCGTAGGGGTAGGTGGCTTGGTGGGGTGGCAATAGAGGCGATGAAACGCTAAGCCACCTTACCCGTGTTCGGTGTAATCCAGCAAATGCGACAGACTTGCTTGCCCCGCTTGCCCCGCAAGGCGGGGCTTGCCCTGCAAAGGGCCGAAGGTGGTCCTCGAGAGGGTAATACGGGCTTAAAGTAGATTATATTCTATTCTTTGCCAGTATTACCTTTTGCTTTGCTCAAGACAAGTGTCTCATTGCCACTATAACCGTACTAGCCATATTTAGATAAAGAAATTCTTATTCATACAAAGGCTATCTCCTCGCCCGCCGTCTTGCCCGCGACAAGTGAGCCGCATTTAGATAAAAGAAAATCTTGCTACTACAAAGGCTATCTCCTCGCCCGCCGTCTTGCCCGCGACAAGTGAGCCGCATTTAGATAAAAGAAAATCTTGCTACTACAAAGGCTATCTCCTCGCCCGCCGTCTTGCCCGCGACGAATGAGCTACATTTAGATAAAGAAAATCTTACTCATACAAAAGCTCTATCCTCGCCGTGGCGGGAAGTGAGCCGCATTTAGATAAAAGAAAATCTTGCTAGTACAAAGGCTATCTCCTCGCCCGCCGTCTTGCCCGCGACAAGTGAGCCTAGTTTAGATAAAAGAAAATCTTGCTACTACAAAGGCTATCTCCTCGCCCGCCGTCTTGCCCGCGACAAGTGAGCCGTATTTAGATAAAAAAAAGTTTATTCATACAAAAGCTTTGTCCTCGCCGCGGCGGGAAGTGAGCCTAGTTTAGATAAAGAAAATCTTGCTACTATAAAAGCTCTATCCTCGCCCGCCGTCTTGCCCGCGACAAGTGAGCCTAGTTTAGACAAAGAAAATCTTGCTACTACAAAAGCTTTATCCTCGCCCGCCGTCTTGCCCGCGACAAGTGAGCCTAGTTTAGATAAAGAAATTCTTGCTACTACAAAGGCTATCTCCTCGCCCGCCGTCTTGCCCGCGACGAATGAGCTACATTTAGATAAAGAAAATCTTACTCATACAAAAGCTCTATCCTCGCCGTGGCGGGAAGTGAGCCGCATTTAGATAAAAGAAAATCTTGCTACTACAAAGGCTATCTCCTCGCCCGCCGTCTTGCCCGCGACAAGTGAGCCTATTTTAAATAAAGAAATTCTTATTCATACAAAAGCTTTGTCCTCGTCGCGGCGGGAAATGAGCCTAGTTTAGATAAAGAAAATCTTGCTACTATAAAAGCTCTATCCTCGCCCGCCGTCTTGCCCGCGACAAGTGAGCCTAGTTTAGACAAAGAAAATCTTGCTACTACAAAGGCTATCTCCTCGCCCGCCGTCTTGCCCGCGACAAGTGAGCCTAGTTTAGATAAAAGAAAATCTTGCTACTACAAAGGCTATCTCCTCGCCCGCCGTCTTGCCCGCTCGCGGGCTACAGAGCCTTCGTATCAGTAAAAATTTCTTTATCTAAATCCGCCTCTGTTCTCGCACCCGCCGTCTTGCCCGCGACAAGTGAGCCTAGTTTAGATAAAAGAAAATCTTGCTACTACAAAGGCTATCTCCTCGCCCGCCGTCTTGCCCGCGACGAATGAGCTACATTTAGATAAAGAAATTCTTATTCATACAAAAGCTTTGTCCTCGCCGCGGCGGGAAGTGAGCCTAGTTTAGATAAAGAAAATCTTGCTACTATAAAAGCTCTATCCTCGCCCGCCGTCTTGTCCGCGACAAGTGAGCCTAGTTTAGATAAAAGAAAATCTTGCTACTACAAAGGCTATCTCCTCGCCCGCCGTCTTGCCCGCGACAAGTGAGCCTAGTTTAGATAAAGAAAATCTTGCTACTATAAAAGCTCTATCCTCGCCCGCCGTCTTGCCCGCGACAAGTGAGCCTATTTTAAATAAAGAAATTCTTATTCATACAAAAGCTTTGTCCTCGTCGCGGCGGGAAATGAGCCGCATTTAGATAAAAGAAAATCTTGCTACTACAAAAGCTCTATCCTCGCCCGCGACAAGTGAGCCTAGTTTAGATAAAGAAAACTCCACTAGCACAATTCTTTAAAAAACTAAAAGCTTTTTTATATAGTAAAAAATATCTGCGTACTCCATCGCTCCATGGAGGGAGCGATGCCTCGAGGCATTCCATTTCCTTCCATTCTTTAAAGAAGGAAATGGAAAACATCCCGACATGCCCAAAACACGGAGGTTTTGGGCATGTCGGCAATTAGAAAGTCCCCCTAAATCATACTCCATCGCTTTAAATGAGCTTGAAAATGACACCCTTACAGGGTAAGTATTTTCAAGCGGGAGGGAGCCTCTACGAGACAAGCTTTTTAAAAAATGGAAGGAAATGGAAAACATCCCCGACGTGTCCTGCCGATTTTTTGAAAGTACCTATAGGTATCGGCACAAGCACCACTCATGGCACAAGCAAAACATGGAAGTTTTGACCACGGCGACAATTACCCTCTTGCAAGGGCAAGGGAAGTCTCCCTATACAAAGGCTAAACCTTAAAATTAACTAAACCAGCGAGATTGGGCATCTTTACCTATATCTAAACCTGTAGCCTTGGCCCTTTGTACTAGAGTCCAAAAACCACGGTAGGTTGCTCGGTCGTGAAGTTCTCCATCATGTTGTATAGGTCCCCAGCTTGCATCTTGGGCTTTAAGTAAAACTTGCACCCCCTTTGCCACTTCGGAATGATCAGGACGCATAGCATCAACTATAGCATCGATTTGAGTAGGATAAATAGACCACATCCGCATAAAACCAAATTCATTACGTGCTCTCGAGGCATCAGATTTTGTTTGCTCATAATTTTTTAAATCAAGCGTAACATTGTGTGCTGGAACTATACCGTTTCCAATTGCGGTGGCGACAACTGTTGCCTTTGCACGTCTAAGTAACTCATGATCAAATTGACCAGGGCTTTTCATATTCGAAAGGGGAATGGCTCCAAAGTGACCTGAAATAAAATCCATCAAACCAAAGTCTAAGACTTGCATCCAATCCAAGCTTGCAATTTGCCCTACCTCACTAAGGGCTCCATGTGTTTCTATTAAGACGTGAATGGGGATGATTCTTTTTAACCCTGACTTTTGGGCGATATCCTGAATATAATGTATCATTTCCTTTACTTGATAGGCGGCAGTGGGTTTAGGGATGGTGATGTAAGATAATTTATCTCCCGCACCCTTAACTAAAATTTCTACATCTTGTTTCCAAAATGGATTTGTATAGTCATGAATACGAGCCCCTGCCATCTTGTGTTTATTATTTTCTGAATTGGTGAGCCTAACGATTAATTCTGCATGTTCCTTTTCTTGGCCTTGAGGAGCCCCATCTTCACAGTCTTGGGTTACATCAAATACAGGCCCCTTCTCTTCTTGGAGTGCAAGGGCCTTTAGAATCATCTTTTCATTGCCTGCGAAATGTTCGCAACAAGGGATAACCGGAAATTCTTTTTCACCCGCAAATAGGGCCTTACTTGGATGTGTTAAGCTAGTAGTCATAATAAGACTCTTGAAAATTTTTACTCATTACGTCAAGTGGAATGTAATCATTTTATATAGAAGCTTGTAAAATGGAGAATTGAAAATCCATATTTTATACTAAACAGAAATTATTTTTTCACTTGAAGCAGACAAAATAAAAACAATCACTTGAAAATGAAAATTTCAAAAAGAAAGGCAAGTAGGCCATAGAGTAAGACTAAGGCTTGAGCCTCATTTTTTGTTTTCTAAAGGTAACAAAATTAGAGACATAAGTTTAGCTTTCCTTGTATGGGGTTAAAAAGAATTAGGCTTTCTTTGCCTTCTTTTTAGAAGACCTATGTTTACACCCTAAATCAATACGATGTCTTCTATGGTTCTTGACCCCTATTCAAAATTGCCTGAAGAAGAGTTTCTGCGTTTACAAAAGATACTAGGTGTTATCCTACCCTTTGAAAAAAGAGACCAGCAACTAAGGCTCTATATACGAAATTCTTTTAAAAGTATGGGAAGCCCTTTTATTTGGCTTAAAATAAAAAGTCAGTTAAAAGTGTTTTGTAAGCTACTTAGCTCTTGGGGGGTTTTAGAAGTAGAGGACTTGGACAATGAAGAAAGATGTCTATTAGAAGCAAATCCATACACAATTTGGCCCTCACCAAAAATTTGCAAGGTGAATGTAGATAGTTTTGAATTTCTCCTTCAAGACACCTTTTTTAAAAATAAAAATTTTTTAGGTTTACTTCTTTTACAGCTAAGCCCTCGTGAAAAAAAAGACTGGTGTCATTGGTTGAATCTAGAGTTACCTAGCCTACCCTCCGAGAGAAGTCGTACACTTTGGTTTTATCGTTGTTTGTCTGTTAAAAATTATTTATACTCCAATGAAATTATTTTTCCTGATAGCCCAAAAGATAAGATAAACCCTTTTTTGATAAGAAAAAAGAATTATCTAGATGAATTTTTTCCTAATGATTTAGGAAAGTCTCAAATGGCTTGGTTCTATAATGGAGTTTTAAGCTTTTATAGAGCCCTTGAAGAATGTGAAAAACAACTTAAATTTTCCTCAAATCATGTATTACCTATATCTCGTGAAGCCGCCCTTAGATGTATAAATGACTTTAAGGTAGGTAAATTATTTTTGAAGTGTGAAATTTCTGGCCCCATAAAGGAAAGGCGTTGGCTCATAGTAAACACTCGAGAAAATATGTACCTTAGCTTACGCAAAAGCACAAATAACCTCAAAAACTTTCTGAGCTTTGAACTCTATCTAGGCTCAAATTAGGCTAGAATACATATTGTTTATGGTGCTACCTTAGAAGTTTTAGGCCCATTTATGAATATTATTTTTGCTAAGTAAAAAAAATGCTTTAGTTATATAGTAAAGCTTGCCGACATAATGTATAGTTATAGTTTTGTAAACTATTTGAATGGGTTAAGGTTGCAAATTATTTGACTTGGAGTTTAAGTATGGAAATAGATATAATTGGTGGTATTCGTCCTCCGAATAAAAATAAATCAGTTAGTGGCTCTAAGAGCGACTATGAAGATAGACCTATAGAAAAAAAATCTATAAAGGATAAAATTGACATTTCCAAAGAAGCCCTTAAGTTAGCTGAAACTAACCGTACTAAATCTATGGTTTTGAGTCATGTGGATGTAGAGCGTAGTGAGAAAATACGTGAAGTTCGTGAAAGGCTTAACGCAAATGAGTATGAGCAGTTAAATTCAAATCAATTAAACGAAATTGCTGATTCGGTAATGCGCGTTATTCTTAAATAAAACTCTCGCATAGAGTTTAGAGTTAAGGCAGTTTTCAGGTTTTCATCAATTTTAATAGTAGGGTGAGTACCTTTCTCTTTGTTTTAAAATCATTCATGCCAATCTTTATTCGCATGCAGAAGAGAATGATGTGGCGAAGGGGACAAGCCTAGTTTTTTATAAGCATAAAATAAAATGTTTAAGAGAAAAAAAGAAGCCAAGGCTATGGTGCGAGATGCAGAAAAAAAAAGCAATAAGTCTTATCCCTTGCATTACTATGAAAATAAAGGTTTTATAACCAGTGCAGATGCTAGACCCTTGCGTATTCTGGGTGAATATTTATATCCCGCAACAATTTTCAAAAAAGAAAATATTCAAGATACGATAGTATTTTTTGGCTCTGCTCGCATCTATCCTGATAAAAGCATAGCACTAAAGACAGATTTAAGTAAGCCTCCCCTTAATGATAAATCTAATTTAAATGCCTATAGTAAATATTTTAAATCTGCCCTAGATCTATCTTTTTCTGTTACGAAGTGGGCAAAAACAATTAAGGAAAAATATAACCGTAATGTATGCGTGATAACTGGTGGTGGTGGTGGTATCATGGAGGCGGCCAATAGAGGTGCAAAAGAGGCGGGAGGTAAAAGTATAGGGTTGAATATACAGTTACCACATGAGCAGTACGCGAACAGTTATATTAGTAAAAATCTAGGATTTATATTTCATTATTTTTTTATGCGTAAATATTGGTTTTTATTTTATGCAAGGGCCTTGGTCGTTTTTCCTGGTGGTTTTGGTACCCTAGATGAGCTTTTTGAAACCCTTACTTTAGTTCAGACAAAAGCAATTGCTCATGAAATTAAAGTTATTCTTTATGGAAAAGTATTTTGGAATAGCCTAATCAATTTTAAATTTATGAGCGAAACAGGATTAATTTCAAAAGAAGATTTAAATTTAATTGAAATCGTAGACAGCGTCGAGGAGGTTATGGAAGTAATAAAAAAAATAAAACTACCTGTAGAGTAAGAATCTATAATATTTTTTAAGTGTCTCATTTAAGATGCTTCACGTGAGATTCGAGTATTGCTCTTGTTTATATTTTGTGCCTCTTGTTCTTTATTGATTTCATTTTTGAAATTTGTAAAAAAGTCAATGACTTCCCCTAATATTTTATATGTGCTTTCTGAGAGATGCTCATAATTCAACTGATGTAGTTCGTTTAGAAAGGTTTCACAAAAAATATGAACACTTCCTAAGAGTCGAGTGCGCAGAGGGGCATATCTTTGATGTATTAATTGCCTTGAGGATGTAGTGGAGTAGGTGTCGACATTTCTTTTATTTTGTAAGCTTATTTTAGATAGAGATTGCTTTTTAAGTTCAGCTTGTATAGCTTCTTGAAATCTATTTAAAGAGCCTACACTATTTTTAATAAACTGGCAAAAATGAGGAGTAAGTAATTCTCCATTAATATTCCTTAAATGAACGCAAACTACAGCCAGTTGAGCTAGGCCCGCCCTAAAGCGAAGAGTTTTTTGATTTTGACGTAACCACATAGGTTCATGTCCTGTATTCTTTTTTCCTTTTGTTTCCATAATGAGTTATATAGCAATAGACGTTTATTAAAAACAATCTTCAGGATATTCATATAGTATTCATTCTTTATATATCTTAATTTAACAAATCTCTAATATGTTAGATTAGTTTTTTTGTGTAGAAGTTGTAAAAAATTCTAAGTCTTTAAGTCGCTTGCATGATTTTATTTTTATATCTTCTTTCCTATCTGTTCAGAAAGGCCTTTGAATAAGATGAGTTTGTAAAAAGAAAAAAGCTATATTGAAGAAGGGCAACGAGTATGGCTTATGATTAAATTTTTACTTCAAGAAGAAGCATGTAAAAGCGGATAGGCCTTATCCTTTTTCATCTTTTGTAAACTTGATTGAATTTTCAAAGGCTTCTTGTTCTTTCACTTGAAAACCATAAGGTGAAAGTACTAATGTAAATTCTCCTTTTAATTTTAATTTTTCTAACTTTGTTTCAAAATAGGGATCCTTTGAATGTATTAAAATAACTTCTTCATACATTTTTGTTAATTCACGGCAAATTAAAATGTGTCGATTGGGTAATATATTTTTTATTTCTAAGATAAGTTTTTTAATACGATGAACAGACTCATATAAAATAATCATCCCTTCAAAGTTTTCTAAACTCTTTAAGTAACGTTGCCGTGCCCCTGCTTTAATGCTTAAAAAACCAGTAAATAGAGTGGGATTGCTTTTCCAGCCTGAAAGGGCTAGGGCTGTAGCTAAGGCAGAAGGACCGGGAACAACAGTAATATTGGTAAGATTTTTTTCTCTTATCAAGCGAACTAGATCTGCACAAGGATCCGATATTCCCGGAGTTCCTGCATCACTCACAAAGGCGATATTTTTATTTTGTGCAAGCTGTTCTTCTAACCATGCAAGGTCTTGGTGTCTTTGATTTTGCCTGTAAGATTTGAGTGAATTGCGAATTTCATATTTTTGTAAAAGTCTGCTCGTAACGCGAGTGTCCTCGCATAATATAAAATCCACCTTTCGTAAAACTTCTATTGCTCGTAAGGTAATGTCTTCCAAGTTTCCTATAGGTGTGCTTACGATATAAAACATGAATTCTCTTTCCCTCCCCTTTAATAAATTTTATTTTGTTTGCATCATTGCTCATGTCTATCATTATCTATTTGATTATCTCTTAAAACAAATGAATAGTTTTTAGTGGTAAAGATATGATTCCTATAGAATGATTTTCGAATGCCTATATTAAAAAATGATTATTTTCTCATTTTGTTCCTAAATATTTCTGTAAGCTATAGAGTATTACAAAAATAATTTTATTTCTCATACTTGTCTCCTACTTTGAGTTCTTGGGTTCAAAAACTGTTTTTTGTTTGCAATAAAGAGAGTAAATCTCTTTGCTGGTAGGTACGTGTTTTATGCCTACCCCACCGCTTAAAAAAAATATTTTTATAAATATCCAAACGAATGAAGGTTCAGTTGAGGATAATTTTTTTAAGGCTTCTAGACCCGCAGGGTTTTTTTCTCGTGTTCTTTTCTATGGCTTTCATCTTTGGCTGTCAAAAATTCTTGGAGAGAAAGATATTCAAGCCCTGCAAAGAGTCGTGATATTGATTTTCGCTCTTGTCTTTCTGAATATCATTGTATTAGGTTTTAGAGTTTTTGATTATTATCTTATCGCCTTTACTCCCAGTTATGATAGGCCATCTGAAGTGTATGGTGTTGATGAAAGTGGTAAAGAGGTTTTAATTGCAGAGTTTTATAGGCAAGCACGTCGTCCTATCAAAATTATTAATTCAAAAAATTCGAACCTCCCAAAGGAAGTTCGTGCGAATGAAAAAGAAATTTTAAGCAGCGAAAATAATTCTGCTCAAAAAGAAATTTTAGCGATATCTTCAGATTCGAGGGTTGTTAAAACTTTCCTTTCTTCTGAGGACACGAGATTTTATTCGCATTTTGGGGTGGATTTTCAAGGAATTATGCGAGCCATATGGACGAATTTGCTTTATGGTAAAGTCAAGCAAGGTGCCTCTACCATTACGCAACAGGTTGCCCGTATGCGTTTTCTTAGTAGGGAACGTAGTTTGATACGTAAGGTTCGTGAAGCGACTTTGGCCTTCTTGTTGGAATTATTTAATACTAAAACCCAAATTATTGAAGATTATTTAAATATGGTTCCGCTAGGTCATGGAACGAATGGGGTAGAGGCTGCGTCTCGTTTCTATTTTAACAAAAGTGTTTACGAATTAAGTTGGGGTGAGGTTGCAGTGCTTGCTTCCTTAACAACTCGTCCACGTGAATTTAGCCCCATAGTGAATCCAAATGTGTCTATGGGGAAAGTAAAGGTTACTCTCCAAAGCATGGTGGAGAATGGTGTCATTGACGTAAGGCAGGCCAGGATAGAGTTTGATAATCTAAAAAAAGATTTTTATGGGGTTCTAAATAGATCACCAAATGACTCCGCCTTTCAGCAACGCCTAGATTCCCATCCCTACGCCACCGCTTATGTCAGAAGTCAGCTTCCCTTAGAGTTACGTTCGGATGATGTTTTATCTACAATGGGTTTGAAAATCTATACAAGTATTGTGGTACCCTATCAGCTTGCTGCTGAAAATCAGATGATCCCGTACCTAAAAGAATTAACAACACTTCATAGAAAGTCTCCATTTAAGTTTTACAATATTTTTGACAGTGAGTTTGATGATATAAAAACGTTTACCTTTGATTTTTTTGATTTACCCCCTTTTAAAGTTAGAATGAATAAAACTCAAAGGGATTTTAGCTTAGCCTTTGATCATGAATGGCGCGATGAGTTGTCTATGATGGCTTTATTCGGTATGGATTCAAATGTTTCAGATACCTTTGATTATCATCTACTGTATGGAGAGCATTTTTCTCCTCAGCAAGGGGTAGAGGGGGGGTTGGTTAGCATCAGACCTTTCACAGGAGAAATCACTTCAGTTGTTGGAGGTTCTGGTTTTTCGCCTCGTAATCAGCAGCTTCGTTTCGATAATATACGTCGACAACCGGGTAGTGCCTTCAAGCCCCTAGTGATTGCCTCTGCCTTTGAAGCATCCTTAGACAAAGATAATGAAAATAAAATCACAGCTGCAAGTATTTTTGATGATACCCCTTTACATTTTATAAACACAGATTTAAGTGAATATTCGCCAGAAAACTATTCGGGTTCTTATGAAGGTAACTTACGTTTGCGTCGTGCATTAACCCTTTCTAAAAATTCTGTTACTATTCAAGTGTATCGTAGGGCGGGTGCGGAAATGATTAATGGCACTATTGAGAAGCTTTTACAATTAGATATAAGTAATCCTCCAAAAAAGCTACCTATAGAATCAACTGTTGCTTTGGGAAGCTATGGTCTTTCACCTTTACAAATGGCAAGGGCCTATGCCGTCTTTGCTTCTCATGGGCAAGAAGTAAACTCGCACATCATAAAACGTATAGTAGATATTAATAATAAAGTCATATTTGACTATGATAAAACCCAAAAGGATAAGAAACCTCGTCAGATTATAGATCCAAACGTAGCGGAGCTAATGGTGTCTATGTTGAGGGATGTGGTTGAGCATGGAACTGGTACAGCTGCTCGTATACCTGGACGAGACGTGGTAGGGAAAACAGGAACGACAAATAGAAGCACAGATACATGGTTTGTAGGTTTTACTCCTGAATTAGTTACAGCTGTTTATATAGGTTACGATAAACCTATTTCTCTAGGGTCAAGTAGTACAGGAGGGGGAGTCGCTGCCCCTGTTTGGGGTCGTTATATGTTTCATGCGCTTAAGCGTCTTCCTCCAAAATCCTTTGAATTTGAAAACTCTCAACTAAAACGCATAGAAATATGTGAAGATACAGGTGTTTTAGCAGGACCTCATTGCAGTGAACGTATCTGGGAGTATTTTTTACCAGGAACAAATCCTAATACCTCTCAATCCTCGAGTTCTAAGGGTTTGGGAAGGGATGATTCTGATAATAAAAGTAATGATTCTGAGGAAGATGTTGAAAGTATCTTAAATGACAAGGATCTTAAAAAATTTTGACGTGAGTTAAATAAATATCTTGATTTAGTAAAGTAAAGCATGAATACTATCGAAAATCAGTAGTGTGAATTCATACTTGAAGACCAGGAGTTATTTTGGTTTTATAGGCTTTTTGAATTTACATGGAGAAGGCTTTCTTGAGTTTGCATAAAGACTTTGCTTTAGGATTTTTCCTGAATTAAGGTAGGTGTGTTTAGGTCGAAGTACAAATCTAAAAGAGTACTTGGCATCATGTAGAAAGAACTTTTGTATAAACGGAGGAATAAATTATGGGACAGTTTCCAAAAAGTCCAAATAAAGTAGACCCAGTCATACCTAGTGCCGTTGCGTCGCGTACGTCATTAGTATGGGAAGGGCGTAATAAAAGAGGCGAAGCGAAGAGGATTATAGATGAAACCTCTCGTTACATTACTCAATATACGCAAGCAAAGTTGCCACCAGAGGTTTTGAAAAGCGTAGACATCATGGCTGGTTTAGAGGATAAAATCTTTAACTATGTTAACCAAGCTTATGTCAATATGTTTAACCGTTACACGGTTACAGTTGAAGACGAGATGGTTAAGAAGGTGAGGGATTTTGTTGATAAAGAAGAGCTAAAATCTTTAGCTCGCTATACTCCTAAAGATATAGTGGATATATTAGATAAAGTAGGTGGTAGTGATAAGTTCAATACAGGTGAGATAGAAAAGTCTGTGGTTAACATGTATGGACACTTACAAGGCCATATCCAAAGGGGAGTATACGACTTAGAGGTAGAAACAAATGCTATTTTACGTCAGAAAATCGATGTTGGAGCTTTTGTAAGGGGTGAGAATGCCTACTCTATAGTTAAGTGTGCTTTTAAGGATAATAGATCCAGACCTAAAACAGTTTCTGATATTAAGTTATCTATTAACATTTTAGACTCTGAATTAATTAGTCCAATTTTTCATTATCAAGTAACAGTAGAACATTTGTTGAAAGAGCAAATGTCTAATCATATAGCTGAGATTATTGATCGTGAAATTGAAAGACTCAAAGAAGAGTTAGTGGATTCTGGACGTTCAGAGCTCGCAAATAATGAGGTTATGTTTGAAAAAATTAAGCTCACAGAAAAGTATACTGATGATAATGTCTCTGAGCCTAATTCAAAACGCTATACTATCCTAGCTAAAAAGTTTATGGATCGTATTGAGGGCTTGAGAGCGGAGATAGATCAAGAAGACTATGATCCTTTAAATTTAAGGGAACAAATTAAGTCTATTATTGACTCAGAGAATATTCGTAACCGTGGTTTTAACACTGCAGTGAACACTCTGACTTCTATTTTGGATACCTCAAAGCTCGGTTATCAGTATTGTGATAATAAAAAGAATGCACGTGAGGCTCAAATAAGAGAGTATGAAGATCAAGAAGAAGCAAATCTACCTGATGAACGTTATGCTATACGTTTAGTATACTTTGATCAAAGTCAGATTAGGGATTTAAAAAGATCTTATGATAACAGAATAGCTGCGTTTATTCGTGAGATGGAGGCTGTTTGGGGTGTAGTTCATACTCTTTATGAGAGACGTAAACGTAAGTTTGTTTTCTTTAAAAAAGTTGTAGACTTTGAAGATTTGGCTTCTCGTATCATGCCACGTGGTTGGGTAAAAGAGAGAACGGAATTGATGAATGATGAAGATGAACTAAACTTCACAACTCTACAATTCAGAGATGCACCAAATACTTTCGTTGAGAAAAATAATAGAACCTACACTGTAGAGGTAAAGAATACTATCGATAAGCTTTCTTATTTGAAGAAAAAGCTTAATGAGATGTATGGTTATCAAAATCCTCTTGAAAGAGTTGTTGTCGATGAGCGCTTGAATGCCCTAGAAAAAGATTTCTATAAATTTTCTTATGAAATCAATCCTCATCAATTGCAACCTGGTGTCTTGTTAGATTTGGACATTACAACTACAAAACGTAAGCAATATATCATGAAACAAATGGCTAACGTTTTGAATGAGTTTCTTTCGGGTGTATCTAAGGGTTTTGCAGATGCTGCTTTCGCAAGCTTCAAACGTCGTCGTTCTACTGTAAGGGCAGATATAGACCAAAAATTTGAAGGTGCAGAAGAGCAAACTGTTGTAGCTCATGGTAGCCCATATGAGTCGGGCAATGATGACTTCGGTTCTGCAGGTGCGGCAGGAGCATATGGAACCCCTAATCCTTCAGCCCCTTCGGGTGGATTTGGTGGCGTTCAAGGATCTACTGATGTAACTCCTAGTTCATATGATGCCAAACTTAGAGAAATGGGTTTGAAAGAACTTTAAGATATATATTTGCTGTAAAATAGCTTTTATATAATTATAGGTTGCTCTTTTTGGGTTACCTTATTTTAGAAAACCCGCGGGTTATGTTACCTGCGGGTTTTTTGTTGTTTTTTTTTAGCTTTCACATTTTTATGGTTAAGTATGGAAAATCAGAATAATTCTTCGTTTGTAAATCTAGGACATAAGGCAAACTTTAATAAAGTTTTAAGGCATTTAATTAATGTAACGGTAATCATCGAAAAACTTGAGGCAGGCTCTAATTTGGGAGATTTAATTAATGAGCTTTCTAACGCTAATCAGATTAGCAAAGAGCAAATTCTTCCTATAGTATCTGTTATCTTACGTGAGAAATTGCAGGCTCAATTTAGATGTTATAATCTTCAGTCTAATTTGAATACTGCGGAGCAATTTTCAAATATAGCTAGCACGGTAAAACGTTGGAATGCTGTAGAACTAACTTGTATATACCATCACCCACATATTGGAGTTTGTATTGTCAATCCCTCCAATTCAGAACATTGGAGTGCTTTACAAGAGTTAAAACAAAATGAGTTTTTAGTAGTTTATGCTCGTTTGAGTAGGCAGGGTGCCCTATCAGCAGAAGATAAAACTACAAAGCCTAAAAAAGCAATTGATGCTTTCTTTCAGTTGTTGGAAGGGAGTAGACCTAGTGATGCAGATTTTATACTCGCTTCAAATGTAGCGCCTCCTGTTGCTGTAGCGCCTCCTGTTGCTGTAGTGCCTCCACAGTCCCAAGCACGACCTATTGTTCCAAATGCTCCCGCACCTGTTACTCCAGCACCTGCACCTGCACCTGCACCTGCACCTGCACCTGCTCCTGTTACAGGAAAAATGCAGTTAACCCCAAGATATTCTATACAGGTTTCAAATGAGCTTTTTCATAATGGTAACGTGGAAGCGTGGAAAAATATAATAGAATCTTATCACTTAAAACATGCAGGTTGTAAGGTAATAGTTTATCATGAAGGTGAGTTGATTCAAGATTTAAACTCTTTGTTTAAATGGGGTAAGGTAAAGCATGGTGGGTTGATATTTTTTCAGGTCTCAGGCCCTGTAATTAAAAATGTAAGTCGTTTACAGAAATATCTTTATGAAGGAGCTTCTAAGAGGTATGAAACTTTTATGAAGCATGATGTAAATAAAGTATTACAACTTTTTTAATTTAAGTGCTGTCGGCTTTGTTTAGTGTTTTTATTGCTTAGATTTTACTAAACGTTTTTGTCGGAAGTATATTTGTTGATGTTTATATTTTAAATTTTATGTATAGGTTAATATTGCAGTATGGGGTTTTCTAATAAGGCTTATGTTTACCAATCATTTTATTGGAGAAGCCCAAAACCTTCAAAAGTCCCTTGAAAAGGCCTTAGCTAAATACAGTAGTAAAAAGCCTTCCTCCTCTGAAGAAAAGGATTTACGAGTCTTTGAAGGGTTTTATCAGTTTATTCAAAAACATTTGCCTGAATCTTGTTTTTTATCCTCAGGTGGTGTACGTAACCAAAAGCAAATATTAAAAAAAAACTGTGATCTTGTCTTGTATAAGAGATGGTGTGAAAGTTATCTTGAAATGACTGGGGGCTATATTTTGACTGAGGATTTATATGCCTTTATGTCTATAGATGTAGAATTTAATGCGAGTACACTTAATCATCATGTAAGTTTAACTAGAGCTATCAAGTCTTTATATACTTCCCAAGAAACTGATGAGGCAAAAGTCATCATACCTATTTACTCAATACTCTTTGTTTACCACAGTAGCTCAAGCTTGTTACAAATCAAAAAGGAGCTTGAAAAGTTAATAGAACGCAAAGAAATCATATTGAGCCAGCAGGTAGACATGATTTGTGTACTAGATAAGGGATTTATTATAAAGGATTGGGAAAATGGTGGTATATACAGAGGTATTCAGTCAGGAAAGGACACTTTAATGTGGTTTTATGTGATGTTAATGGAATACCTAGACCAAAAAGATAGAAACCCTATCATTTTTAGAAATTATGTTAAGGAGGGTAGAGATTACCCTGAGTGTTAGGGTATGTATATAATTTTTATTAAACGTTGTATAGGCTATTTGTATCACTATTTACTATATTTTTTTCAATAAGGTTTCATCCCTAAATTTGTTATAACTTGACTTGAATATAAGATACTCTCCTTTCAATTAGAATGTTCAAAGAGCCTTTATAATTTTATGTATATATATCTAAAAAATCAATTTAACCGTATTTATTTAGCCCTAGTTTAGGTCGACGATAAGGAGATAAAAGTATAATTTAAGTAATTATTGTTTTTATGGTAGAGGTAAGCATGAAAAAAATTTTTAAAAACAAAGTAAAAAACAGTGAAACTAATATGAAGAAGATTTGGATGTTGTGTATAGTTTTTGTCGTCTTGGGGATGGCTTGTTCTGGCCCTAGGGATTATGTTCTTGTAGTTGATACCTCTAAATCAATGGTTATGGGTGACAATGTCATGCAAAAGCTCAAGGATAACATGAAGAAATTTGTCAAAGATATACGATATGGTGATACTGTTACACTTATGAGTTTTGATGCCAAGGTTAAGGAACACGGTATTTATGAAATTAATACATCTGTTGATCGCGATAGAGTGTTGAAAAAAATAGTCGCCCTTCCTGCAAAAGGTATTTGGACAGATATGGTAGAAATGTTGAATAAACTTTCTGTTCAAGCTGAAAAGTTGCAGGCAAAAGATAGACAATTAATGGTAGTGGTGATGACAGATGGTTTGGATGATCCATCTCCATTGAAGAAAAGGGAAGCCATAAGATTAGATAAAATTAAGAAAAAGGGAAAATGGAAGCAACCTTATGTTTATTATGTAAGTTTAGGAAAGTTACATGATAAAAAACTTCTCGAAAATTTAGAAAGTATGAGTTCAAATGTTAAGAAAATTGATGGGACTGGAACCGCTGGTTTGGATGAAGTAAGAGAAGATATTAATTTTAAGGAGATGGTATTTATAGGTTTAGGCATACTTGGACTTGCCTTATTTGTTGGTGGTGTTATCGCTTGTATTTTCTGGTTTTTAACACGCCATCACACTAAGGGGACACTTTCTTTTTATCATGTTGATGTAGGCCCGGCTCTTCGTAAGAGCTACACTTTGGATAGATTAAATAGACATTCTTTTCATATTGGTCGCCAGAGAGGTGCTGATTTAAAAATTAGAGATTTTGGAAGTAAGGTGAATTTAACTATTAGTGCTAAATTATATAATGGTGTGATGTGCTTGAAGCCAAATCAGAAGGATTTACCCAAGTTTAAATTTGATGCTCAGAGATTTAAAAATCTTATAGCCCCTGGTGATAAATTTGAAGTTGGGAATCATAAGTTTGAGTATAGGCAATAAGTATAGATAATAAGGTAAGTATAAATGGATATTAAACATATTTCCTCTTCAGAAAGAGTTTTTCAATTAGATCGGGACACCTTTCTGATTTATGTTGGTTTACACGCTGATGATAATACTCCATTTATTCGTATAGGTAGTGGTGACGTAGGCCCAGATGCAATTATGGGGCTAATCAAACATGTAATTATTCCAGAGAAAGATCCTATCAATGTAGGGCAAGAGATGGAGTGGGTTCGTGCGAATACGCAATTAGGTAATGATAAATTTTCCTACATAGGTTTAGATGAGCATATAAGGAGTATCTATAAATTTGCTGAGCATAAATTTCAAAAAAATACAAAGTCTTCTTTTTTCAAAAAAGTTCAACCTAATGTTCCTATTGAAATACAGCCTTTTGGTCCACCAACTTTACCAACTAAAGATCATGTAATTGTAAATAAATTAGAGGAAGGTAACTTTACCATTCTTGTAGAACGTGCTAGGGTATTTGACTATAAAAATATTCAAAAAGGACAAATACACTATGATCGTGAATACACGATGATTACGGATGTACTTTCCAGATATCCATGTCGTTTAGCTCGAAAAGATAGCAGAAGTTTTATTTGGTTGGGAGCACAGTATTCCGAAACTCCAAATCTACCGTCTATTTATTGGAATTTGAAAGGGTCAGGTGTCCTTCTAAATCCTAGCTTAAATTACCATCAGGCACTTTTTCGTGAAAAGATTAATCCTGCTAAAGCTAAAATATTTTTATCCTATAACGGTCAAACTCCTGGATTTACAGAAGCTATCAAAAATAAGCACACAAGAAAAGAGGAGATGGGTTTGTACTTGTTTAATGAAGATATCTTAAATCAGTATAAGCACTTATATCCTAATGCCCATTTACATCTCATGGCTGATGGTGTGAACGTTCCCTTGTCTAAGGAACATTCTTTCTATGCTTCGAAAACTCATTCACATGCTGCTTTTAGTTGGCTCTTAAAAGAAGGTAACGATCAAATTAGCCAAATTATTTTCCCATTTGGGGAAACAAAAAGTAAGAGAGTTTTTAATGTTATTCGTCCGCCACATGATATAGAAATACAAGTTGTTAATCATAGCAGAGAATTAAAGAATACTTTTGCCCACCTTTCATTACAAATACCGGGTGCGATTTCTAAATTTTCCTTTGAACGCTTGAGGCTGTCAGATTATAGATATCCTCTAGTCGCTACTAGAGAGTATATTTTTCATGAAGGACTTGATGCACGAGAGCTTTCACAATCCGTTCTAATTGCCTTGCATGGTTGCATGGGCTTTGATCTTTTTCGTAAGTATCTGTTGTCACATTTTGGGCAAGAGATGGACGCAGGTAAGATAAGCCAATTTCTAAAAGAACTTGGGACATTAAAAATATCATTGAAAGATTTTATTTTTAGAAATAACGTTTATAATTTATTTAGATTTATTGAAAATTTACCTAATTTTCAATTCTATAATAAAAAACAAAGGCTTCAATTTCGTATTTTGAAATTAAAATACCACCCTTTTCAAACTACATATAAGACTTGGTTAAGCCTTGAGGAGGCACCTGTAGAGTTTCATATTGTATTAGTTGGTGGAAATAAGGTTTATCTTTTTACGAAACATATTGCACCTCAAGTTTTGGAGTGTGAGTTACCCCCATCTATTGATTTTTTAGAGGCTAATCCTAAATATTATCCTGCACTTTTACGTAGTTCCTCTAAGGCCCTAGAACGTTACGCGGGTGAGGATCAAAAAGCTTACAAATCTATTTTAGATATGATGATTAAGGTTTATGAAGATCGTCTTCGTATACTTTCTGAAAGGACTCGATTGTTTGATTTTATAATGTCTTTAGGGTTAGGTAATCCAGTTCAAAGTATAGTTTCAAATAAGAAGAAAGTAGCTAAAACAAGCGTTTCGGATATTGTTCAATTCACTAAGGACCGTTTGAGTGGTGGAGGCATTTTAAAGATTTTAGCTTTTACCTTGATATTGTTATTTATAGTATTTGGAATTTCCCAAGGTCTTTCTTTTCTTCATTTTGGGGGTATAAGTAAGTGGGGTGATAGTTCAGAGGAAGTTTTTGCGGCTTCTCTTGTGCGCCCTGGTAGTATGCAAAAGGAGGTTTATGTCCCGGGTGAAAAAGATATAGATGTGCCCAATCATGAAGTCTCTCAGTATGTAAAAGAACTCGCAAAAAATAATTCATTTCTGATAGGGAAAAATGGAATTAAGGTGAAAAAATTAAAACCAGAGCAAGTTGAGAGTAACTTAGATTTAGTTTTCCCTGGAGATGTTTTAAGTTTGCCTGATTTACGCCAAACAAATGTTACTAAAGGTGAGCATGTTTGGGAAATTGCACGCGTACATTACCGTAAAGATTTTGCTCGGATGAAAATTATTCAAAAGCAAATTTATGCCTTTATCGATAAAGATAAAACTAAGGGTTCAGATAAAGAAATTAAGAATGAAATTAAAAAGAGAAAGAAATTATTAAAACGTTTAGCTGTAACAGAAATGATGAGAAATTTTGTTAAGGAAACAGAAATAGAAATAAGTGTACGTTTGAAAAATAAAAAGGGTCTTATTTAGATTTTTGATTTTTATAAAAGAAAATTTTAATGGAGACATTTAACTTTTAAATTTAAATGTCGTTTGTCTGCATTAGTATTCTTTTTATCCGTTTTATTTGCTACTGAAATACTCTAAAATAAAAAAAGGTATTGATGAACGGGCAGTTAAATTATTTATCCCATCTATAAAATCTTCTTGATTTCTAAAAATAAATTTATTTCATTATAAAATCAATAGGATACTAGCAAGATAGTTTAGATTATTTTTTGTTATCTTTTTGATGTTGTTTGAGATACTATTGTTTTCTCTATTAGAAAATAGAAGTATTCTGAAAAATTGGTTTACCCAAAAATCTTGTATGAATATCTTTTATGATAAAAGTAGTGATGATTGATATTGACGATTTATACTAGCCTTATATGTTACTTTTGATTTTTTTATCAGAATACCATAGCAAATTAACTTATAATTGAGTTTCCCTAATATACCAAAAGATATTCTTTATTTTGATGTGAATTATTCTAAAAAATAATATAAAAAATGAAAGATAAATTAAAACCCTTTGATTTTAGCCCTGAGTCTATTGCATTCTTTGAAAGGACGAAACGTATCCCTGTTGATTTTTATAGTAAAGATGGACAGATCCTCATCTATAAAAAAGAGGAGGCTACCGCAGTAGAGATGGCTCGAATATTGAGGTTTATTGCCTTAAGTGAAATCTATTATCTAGAGGCGGAAGAAGATAAGCTATTAGATAATGAAGAAAGACATGATAGTCTTAATCTAAATTCTTCAAAACTAATATTTTCTGAACAGATTGATGTTCTTAAGATATTATCTCAAGCGATGGTAGCTCATGTGAGAGAAAAGTCATTTATAGATGATAAATTTCTTGAAGTTTCAAAAACTTTAGATCGTATAGTCACAGAATTTGGTAGCACATCTTATATGATGAATGGGGTAGTAAACGTTCTTGAATTTTTCAAAAGCTCTGCGGATAACTACCTTGTTGATATCATGATAAAAAGAGCAATTGTTGCTATGGTGATAAAAACTCGAAGCCTCAACCATGAGAGACTTGATAAAGCAAATAATAACAAGCAAATTACGGATGTGATGCTAAGTGCATTTTTTTGCGATCTTTCATATACTAAGATGAATTTACCCTCTCACTTTCCCTTAACTGCAAAAGATTTTGATTACATTTCATTACATCCACTTTTATCGTATATGATGTTGGCTCCTAATGAGGAAATCAATGAAAAAATAAAATATAATATACTTACCCATCATCATCCTTTTAAAGAACATGTGGGGAATAACTCATATCTGCAAAAGAATGTTTTAATAACTAAGCTAAAGGAAACAGCATCAAGATATAAAGATAATACTCCTCATAAAAATGTAGTTCACGACATTGAGACACAAATTGAACATATCACTAACTCCGCCTCTTCTCTAAATGAAGACGCAAGCATTTTGTCTATTGCTTCAGCTTTCTCTTCTTTAACAAATCATGTACCATGGCGGAAGGCTTATAGTGCTAAAGAAGCAATACGTATATTGATTAATCAAAGTTTATTTAATTATCCTTCAAAGTTTTTTTCTGAGTTTATAAATTATACAGCATCCAATTTATGCGATAATCAACCTATTTTTAGTAAGGGAGACTTTGTTCTTATTGCTGTTCAAGATGAAATAGGAAAATTACAGCAATTTGAATTATCGGAAATAGAAGAATTAGGCTATTTGAACACTGCCCCAGGACTAAGACGGCATGGTGTGGTGGGTATTAAATTAGAGCGTAACCCTCTAATAAATATAGTACCTATGGACTTTACTAACTTTAAGAGAGACATTAGACGTGCTTACTATGATCTTAGGCAAGATTCATTGAGGCAAATCATTTATCTTTATAGTGAGGCCGAAATAAAGAAAATCAAAGAAGCTTTTTTACACATTCATTGAGAAAGATTAATTTTTTTGAAAAAGAAGAATGTAATATTGCTTATATTTCGTGAATACCTTGCTGTCTTGGTTTGAATATTTTAAGTGTAAATAGCTAATTTTCTTTTTAAGTAAAAAATTTCCTATCTTATAGAGTAAAGGAAAAGAGCGTTCTAAAAAACAAAAGACAGCCTCAAAGACAGGAAAAACCTTTTCTAGAATAATGCTTTGATATAAATCCATTGTGGGTGCAGTTTGTTTAGTGATATTAATTTTTTTAATAAGCTTAAATTTATTCATAGTCGCTATTTTTATAAATCTTTCTAACTCATGCCCAGAACGTGAGAGATAAATATGATCTAGCTTTCGTATCTTAAAAAAGTCTACGGCCATAACATATCCTTTTTCTTTGACTAAGCTTGCATGTTTAGGCCAAGCGGTATCTGGATTTATATACTGACAGGATTCACACATCATAATTAAATCAAAATGGTTCTTAGGTAAATCTTCTAAATTTTCATACAGACCTACTTTCCCATTAACTCTATACTTAGTCTTTTTTAATGTAGTTTGAACCATAAAAGGATCAGGATCAACACAAGTAATGGTCATGTTTTTCTTTATCATTTCTAGTGCACCACCACCCGCCCCGCAACCTATATCAAGAACGTTCTTTACGTTTTTAGGGAACTCTCGTATTACTTTTTTTGTAAAAGCAAGTTGAGCTTTGGGTAGATTTTCTAAATTTACTTTTAATCCCTTTTCAAAATAACCATAGTGTAAAAATTCCAAATTGAATAATTTTTGAACTAATCGAAGGGCTATATCATTGTAGTAAGTTTTTTTATGTTTAACTTTTTTCATAATACTGGTTTTAACGTTATTTTAGAAAATAAATTTAGTCAAATGTATTCTTCTCATAAGTTTCGTCTATCTTATTAGAGATTTTTTTTGATAAGTGTATGAAGTTTTGTTGTCTCAAAGCTTCATATAAAACGATTGAAGCAGCATTACCAAGATTGAGTGAGCGACAATTTTTGCTTACAGGAATGCGTAAAAGATTCTTGGGATAATTTTTTGCTACAGAGGCTAATACTTCTTTCGGAAGCCCTTGGCTTTCCCCACCAAAAACAAAGGTATCATGTTCAGAAAAATTTATATCTGTGTAACAATTTTCTGCAAAACGAGTGAATAAAAATATACGTTTTTTATTTTCGTGTTTTTCATAAAACTCTGACCAATCTTCATGTAAGTGTAAATCTAGTTGTTTCCAATAATCAAGTCCCGCTCGTTTTACTGCACTTTCATCGATTGAGAAGGCAGGTTTACCGATGATATGTAATTTTGTCTCTGTGCAAAAACAAAGCCGACCTATGTTTCCTGTGTTTGGGGGTATCTCAGGTTTATAAAGGGCGATATTCATTTTGTCAGAAAATATAATTTGTTTTTTACTTGCTATAGAAACTTTCTCTATTTTATTAGGACTAGTCCCTTCGCTCTCGAGGATGTTCTAATATTCTATTTCTTAATGAGGTAATTTCGTAATGAAACAAAAACTAAAAAATATTCAAGATAAGTTTATGAGTCAAATTCAAAATACTGGCAACCTAGCAGAAGCATATGCTTACATTCCTATTTTTGGATGGATTTACGCGTGTTATTTTCGTAAAGAAAATAAAATGAGTAAGTTTCATGGTGAGCAATCTATGTGGCTTAACATAACATTAATGGTTGTTTATTTTTGTGTTTGGGTACTTGAAAAATTTCCTATCACTAGCTTTCTTTTTGGCACTCATGCAATTTTTAATCCTATAATAAGAACTGTTTGGATTGTTTTTCTTTTGCTCTATCTTTGGGCTAGCGTATTTGGTGCTTATAAAGCATATAATATGGAAATGTGGGAAATCCCTTATCTCAAGGAAATCTCAAGTAAGATGAAAGAATTTTTGGATAAATTAAAAAACAAATAGATTTTCGTTCCTTTCTATTTGGCTATCTTTGAAGTTTAGGAATTAGATAATTTTTATCTTTATTTTTTTTACTTCTTTTACCTTTCTTACTTTTAGAGAAATTGTCTTTAAAAATCTGATTATTTAAAAAATGAAATATTCTAAAGTTTCTTGCTTAGGGGTTAGTAATGCCTAAGATATATAATCAAATACAATCGGCTTGGTTTAAGATACCTTTACATGTAAAGACTCTTATGTATTCTTTACCTCTCCTTATTCAATGGTGGCCTGCAAGGTACATTGAAAGAGAAAAAAAAGTTAAAGATGTGGCGGAGGTATCTTGTGGTTATTTTTTGCTTTTTTTCTTTTCTATATTGCTCTTTTATTTTTTTTATAGATTCGTAGATATCCTCCCCGAGTATTTACATATTTATCTATATTATATTATATATTTTTTTCATAATCTATTTAGTTTTTTTTATATAGTTTTTTCTTTGCTGATGGGGTATGAAAATTTTTTTCATAAGGAATTGCCTTACCAAAAGTTACGATGGAATATAGGAAAGGGAGTTTTAGGAAATTTAGAAAAATATTTGAATTGATTTTATAGAAAAGGTGCTTGGAGTGAGTTTCTATTTTTCTAGTTCAGTGAAACTTTCTCGTAAGATTTGAGAAATACTGCCTGCACCTAAACCAAGTACTATATCATTCGGATGACTTTCCTGAATACAGTTTTTAATAAATAATTTTTCTTTTAAGCTTTGTTCTATTGCATTCGTTTTGAAACTGCTTTCTATTTTTATCCGTTCTTCATTGAATTTATTTTTTAGAATCATTTTCAAGCTATCGTAAATTAAATGTGAATCTACACCTTTTATTTTTTTTTCACCTGCAGGATAAATATTCATTAAATAAATTTGATCTGCGATACCAAGAGTTTTCGCAAACTCTTGGTAAAGGGCTTGTGTACGAGTATAGCGATGAGGTTGAAAAATAACACGAAGTTGTGCTTTAGGTGAAAGTCGTTCTTTTAGTGCTAAGAGAACGGCTTGAATTTCTGTGGGATGATGTCCATAATCATCATAAAGATAAACATCATTGTATTTTCCTATGTATTCAAGCCTACGTTCTAAGCCAGGAAAAGTATTTAGGTGTTCAATAGCTTTTTGAATACTATAATCTTTGATTTTTATATAACCTTCTCTTACTGCCATATCTAATAGGGCAAGCACTCCTAGTGAATTTTCAGCGAAGTGTCGTCCTGGTAATCTAAGTTGTATCAATCCTATTTTTTCAAATGTTCTTCTTGAATTTTCATTTAGAGCTATATGGGTATCAAGTACATAAAGTTTGTCTGTAAGATCTTTAAAATAAGCAAGATAAAGCTTATCATAATTTATATTTTTGATAGTATGATCTTGTTTATTAAATTCTATTTCATTTTCAAAGGTTTGAAAGCCAATTATTTTTATTTTCTTATTTTTATTTGTAAAAGTATTTATAGCAATTGTATGTAAATTGACATCATTTGCATTTGTAACCACAAGTTCTCCATCTAAAATAAATCTTTGAAAGGCTTTTGTTAATTCATTAAAACTTTTATAGTAGTCGATATGATCTTCATCGATATTAAGTACTAGACGTATTTTAGAGTTACTTTTCAAAAAAGAACCATCTGACTCATCGCTTTCATAAACCCCCACCTCCCCCATACCGACCTTAAATCCTTCTTCTATGTAAAGAGGTCTTGCTCCCATAATAAGGGATGGGTTTTTGTCAAATTGAATTAAAAGCCAAGCTAGCATTGCAGTACTTGAACTTTTACCATGAGTGCCTGCAATCGCTATACTTTGTTGTTCCTCTTTCATACATTCTACAAGAAAATCCATGCGGTGTAAGAGTTTATGTTTTTTTATTTTATTCAGTTCCCTAGCCCTTACTAGTTCATGATGTGTTTCAGAAATGGCACTGCTATAAACAATCGTTTGATATTCGCTTAAATCATTATAACTAGGATTAAAAGAAATATTGTTTTCTTTAAGAAAGTTTATTTTTTTTGATTTTATGTTTTTGTCAGAACCTGCCACTAAAAACCCTTTTTTTTGAGCCCAAAGAGCTAGGGGTAACATACCTGAACCTAGTATCCCTATAAAATAAATAGAATTAGAATTAAATTTAGACATAGCAAAATAGTATTTATCAAATTTTAATATAAGTATAATTCTTTTATTCGTTTATAACTTTGTAATAAGAATTTAAAGGAGTAAAGATATGGCGAATAAAATTTTAATTGAAGTGGATCCTGAAATAGAAGAGTTAATACCCAACTACTTGAGTAGTCTTCAGAAAACCAGCGAGAATCTTACTATGGCTTTAAAAGTCAAAGACTTTGATACCTGCAGACGTTTGGGACATAACCTTAAAGGTTCGGGCGGGAGTTACGGATTTCACTTTGTTTCAGAATGTGGAAAATTTATAGAACTTGCAGCAAAAGATAGACAAGCTACTGTATTGGAAAGGAATATTCAAGAATTATTAGAGTATCTAAATCATATTGAAGTTAAAGTAGCCTAAAGAAATTTCTTGGATTATTCATATCTAAGAGCTTGGATAGGGTTTAATTTGGAAGCTTTTCGAGCGGGGTAGACGCCAAAAACTACCCCCACCCCTGCTGAAAATAAAAAAGAAATCAGTATAGAAGTAAGGGAGACAGAAGTTGGCCAACTACTTAAAAGAGAAACGATAAAAGATGTAAGCCATCCAAGAAAAATACCTAAGCAACCTCCTACTGTACTAATCACAAGAGCCTCGGCTAAAAACTGAAAGAGTATGTCACTACGACGAGCTCCTAATGCCTTACGAGTCCCAATTTCCTTTGTTCTTTCTGTAACAGAGACTAACATAATGTTCATAATGCCTATACCTCCTACCAAAAGAGAAATAGCCGCTATGATGGAAAGTAAGAGAGACATGATTTTGGAACTTGCGGTTAGTGCTTTTTGAATATCAGCCATATTGCGAATTTGGTAAGCATCATCTTTTTGAGAAAGGGGAACTTTGTGTTCTGTTAACATGAGTTGCAATAATTCATCTTGTATACGTTCAGTATCCTTTGCTTGAATGACTTCCATTTCTAATGAGTCTATTCCTGTTCTCCCAAAGACTCTTTTCATAGCTGTATGTATAGGGATAAGGACTATATCATCTTGATCCCTAAAGGCGTTGGCTCCTTTTTCAGGTAATATTCCTATTATGGTAAAAGGTAGCTTATTGAGTTTTATCATTTTTCCAATAGGATTACTAAAATTATCTCCAAATAATTTTTTAACTACTGTTAATCCAATGATTGCTACGCGTTCCCTTCTAATATTTTCTTCTTCAGTCATAAAGCGACCAAGTTCAGGTTGCGCATCATGTATAATGGGGTACATAGAAGTGACTCCCCAAATAGGAGTGCTCCAATTATTATTTTCAAATGCTACTTGCCCTCGTCCATTTACAATAGGCATAAGATGATGTATGCCTTCTTGTTTATTTTTAAGAATTTCTACATCTCGAAGTGTAAGACTATCGTTGGCAGTACTGTCTGTTGCTACTCCCCCTATTTTTTTGGGACTTGATCTAAGTATAAGTAAATTTGAGCCTAAGGAAGCCATTTGCTTTGTTATAGCAGCTTCCGCCCCTCTTCCGAGAGCCATCATGGCCACCACCGCTCCTACACCTATCAATATACCTAGCATAGAAAGTCCGCTACGAATTTTATTATTCGCTAAAGTTTTTAACCCAAGGCCTAAGTAACCCCAAAAATTTAAGAAAAGAGATCTTTGACTTTTCTGATTCGATTCAAATAGTGTAGCTTTTGATTTTTGGGACCGTATATCTTTCCGAAGCTTTTTTTTTCTTATGTCAGAGATGAGTTGCCCATCTCTGAAACGTATAATCCTATCTGCCCTTTCCCCTATCTCGTCCTCATGAGTAACGATAACAATAGTTAGTCCTTGTTCGTTAAGGTTTCGGAGTAATGATAATATTTCTTTTTCACTTGTAGAGTCTAAATTTCCTGTTGGTTCATCAGCTAGTATGATTTTAGGTTTATTAATGAGCGCCCTTGCAATAGCGACTCTTTGTTGTTGTCCACCTGAAAGTTGATTCGACCTATGATGGCATCTTGTTCCTAATCCTACTTTCTCAAGATATTTTTTCCCTTCTTCAAAATTCAAACTATGTTGAGTGTAAAGTAGTGGTAGGGAGACATTTTCCCAAGCTTGTATACGTTGGATTAAATTAAATTGTTGAAAGATGAAACCAATTTTTTCGCGTCGTGCAAGGGCAAGCTCATCTTCATTTAATTTAGAAACCTCACGACCATCTAGTACAAAACTACCTGTATCAGGCACATCTAATAAACCCAGAATATTCATTAAACTAGATTTACCCGAGCCAGAAGGGCCCATGATAGCCACAAATTCACCTTCTTCTATGGTAAGACTTACTCCTTTGAGAGCGTACACTAGAGTATCCCCCATTTTATATTTTTTTTCTATATTTTTAATTACTAGGCTCATAGTTTTTTTGAATATAAGCTCATATTAGTTTTATGGTTTAATAGAATGAATTTTGTGAAACCATTTTTTAATATAGATTACTTTAAAGAAAATGACAAACCTTAATTTCTTAGGAGTTTATAGCTTTATAATTGTAAGCAATTCTTTAATAATATCTTGATAGGCCTTTGCCACCACCCCATCTTTATTTTTTAAAACAATAGGAGTGCCCTCATCGGCAGCAAGCATAATATCTTCTTGTAAGGGGAGATGGCCTAAAACTGGAATTTTTAAATCTACAGATAAATTACTTGCCCCATTTTTTGAAAAGACATGTGAAACGTGCCCACAAGCCGAGCAAGTGTAAGAGCTCATATTCTCTATTATGCCAAGTATGGGAACTTTTACGCCAAGAAACATATATGCAGAACGTCTAGCATCTTGAAGGGCTACATTTTGAGGGGTGGTGACAATAATAGCTCCATCCACTTGAGTGAGTTGGGCCATGGACATTTGGACATCACCTGTCCCTGGTGGTAGATCAATAATCAGAAAATCTAATTCGCCCCAGTAAACTTGAAATAAGAATTGTTCTATAGCTTTCCCAAGCATAGGACCTCTCCATACTACCGCTTGGTCAGGATTGAGTAAAAAAGAAAAAGAGATAAGTTTAATTCCGTGTACTTCATGAGGATTGATTTGAGTTTGCCCATCACCACTTAAAGCTAGGCGTTCGTTAATACCAAACATTCGTCCTAAAGAGGGGCCATAAATATCAGCATCTATCAAGCCTGTTTTGTAACCCATCTTTGATAGGGATACAGCTAAGTTTGCTGAAACGGTAGACTTCCCTACACCACCCTTCCCAGACCCTACAGCGATGAGTTTTTTTATATTTGGAATACGATTACTAGGTGGTTCAGGTTTTAGAGTTTCATCTACCTCAAAAGAGATAATGACTTTATCTAAGAAGTTTTCTTTTTTAAAGGCTGATCGTATATTTGCCTCAATTTGTATCTGAACCCTTTTATCCGCATCGGGTGTCTTCATGACTATGCGAATTCGTTCGGGATCTTTGGGATGTCTTTCTATAAGGGAAAACATCCCTAAAGAAATTAAATCTTTTTTGTAAGTTGGGTGATCTATCTTTGAAAGAATTGTTTGTAATTGTTTTTTTTTAATTTCTAAATCCATTTTATTTTTCACATTTTTTTGGAATTGTTTCAAGTTATTTTAATTTAAATTAGAGCTTGTAGAATTTGAATATAAAATCTCTGCATCCCCCCAAAGTCTTTCAAGGTTATAAAATTTACGTTGATCCTCAATGAATAAATGAATAAGAATATCAATCATATCTATGACTACCCATCCACTATAACTTTCTTCGTTAGAGGGTTTTTGCGAGGTTCCGTATATTTCTTTACCAAAGCTCTTGTACATTTCATTAGATAAAGCAACTAAATGTGGGATAGAGTTTGCGGAGGCAATGATAAACAAATCTATATAACTTTGAACTTTTTGAAGATCTAAAATAATGATATTCTCAGCCTTTTTTTCTTCTAGAACTTTAGATATTTCAAAACCCTTACTTATAATTTTATTTTTTTTCTCCGCGTCAATTGGGAAAGGGCTTACCTTAGGGGACGAGATTATAGGAGATATTATTTTTCTCATTGCAACATCCTTGACACTTTCATTGTTACTGTCATTCAAAAAAACAAAATTAAAATTGTTATAGATGTTTTATATCAATGCTTTCCTTGCAGTAAAATAAAGGTTTATTTGAATGAAGCTCAATGAGTTCATTTATGTCATCCAAGCGATTATATACATGATTTAAGGCCATATTTTGAAAGGAGCGAATAGAAAGATTTGATAGCAAAGTACTAAAACTAGGTTTTGGATTAGGATAATAATTGATATGAAAGTCTTTTAGAGTATTTTTACCGGTGAGTTTTTTATATTCTTGTTTATAAAGTAAAATGGCATCGTTTACATTACAAATTCCATCTATCATTTTTGTTTCTTGAAACTCTTTTCCTGTAAAAACCCTTCCTTGAGCCATTTTTTCAACATCCTTTATATTTAGTTTTCTTCCTTCTGCTACCCTTTCTAAAAAAAGTTTATAAGTAGATTTTAATTGCTTGTCTAGCATTTTAAGGGTGGGTTTTTTTAACTTAGCAACTTCGGAAAAAACATCCCTTGTGGGGTCTTGAAATAAACTTAATTTGCGTACCCCTATTTTTTGATACAACTTGGAAACTTCAGGACGTATACGTATCACACCTATAGAGCCTGTCAGCGATAAAGATGAGGCATAAATACGGTTTGCAGCACAGGCGATGTAGTAACCACCCGACGCTGCCACTGATCCTAAGATTGCAATCACAGGCTTGCTTTGAGAGAGAGTTTGAATTTTTTGATAAAGATTTTCAGAGGCATCTGCTGAACCACCTGGGCTATTGATATAAAGAATTATCATTTCTTCTGGTCCACTAGCTAACTTTTCAAAAAGGTCACAGTAGGGGATAGCTAGAATCTTTTTAGGCGAATGAGGGATATTTTTACTCCCCATTTGTATGCTCCCTTCCATTGTCACGAATGCAAGGGAGGCGGGAGTCTTAAAGCGAAGGAGAGGGAAATTATTTTTTTTATATCTTGATAAGACGGTAGCTTGATCACAAATTTTACCATTTATTTTTTCTTCTTCTATAAGCTCATTTTTTATTTTTCCTTTTTTATTATTTTTGTAATTAGAGGTATAGATATTCGTAGAATTTACTTTTTTTGATTTTATTTTTTTGTGTATAGAATAGTGAAGTAAATGCTCAACTTCAAAGAGTTTTTCAAAAAAATTAATTTCAAAAAGATCTTGAGCCTGAACTAAGGATTGCTCAAATAAGAGCTTTTGCAAGGCTTGAATCTTGTTTTTAGATAGATGAGGAGTTTCTTCTAAAGAGTCTTGAATGATTTTACGCATAGAGGAAATAAGATGGGTCATGCTTTTTTTATGTTCTTCGCTAAAATTTGTGCGTGTAAACATCTCAAAGCCACCACTCTTATATTTTCCTACATGTTGAGTTTCTACTTCGATGCCTAATAGACTTAAAGCTTCTTTGATGAAATAAGAGTCATGTGCGGGAAAAAGGACAACAAAGTTGGCATTGGGATCAGCAAAACGTCTGTCTGCACACGCTAATAAAAAAATAGATTTAAGATTGCCATGATTACAGTACGCAAATATTTTTTTCCCCGAGGCCCTAATTTTTTTTAATAATTTTCCAATTTCTTCCACTTGATGCCATGGAGCTTGCATATCAGGTATATCTAAAATTACTTCTTGTATAATTTTTTCTTTTGTTAAAATTTCTAGAAAATGAATGTACTCTATAAAGGGTATCTCTTTTGATGAGAAAAGCAAGTTTAGCATACCCCTATTAGGTTGATTGGAAAATTCATTAGGAACAAAGTGGTGAAGTATCTTTTGTTTTGAAAAAAGGTTTGAGAATTTGTACAAAAGATATACTAAAAACCGTATAGGGAAAAATAATAATCGTAAACAAATCATTTTTTTGTTACACTCTCTACATACTCGCGTCTTTGTTCAAATAAATGGTCTAAAATTTTAGGGGCAGAGGGGACAAAGCCAAATACATTTTGCCAACTTTGTTTATTTTCCATGCAAAGATACATAAAAAGTTTTGGATTTATTGACTCTATTTTATTTTTTATAGATTTAAACATATTAAAACGAATATCTTTATAATAACGAAATTTCCCATCCGTGCCACGTAACATTTCTCCATTTCGTGTTAGAGTGTCATCAGGAAAGCGAGCTTGAATGACTTCTTTCAAACCAGAAGTATAACGAAAACTACCTATAGATATCCAAGAAACTTTATCAGGGTTTACATAGTCAAAAATCATATCTATTAGATTGTGATATTCATTTTCCCAGTCATCCATGTAGATGATGGGGTCTAGATGAAAGGCTAGTTTGTAACCCACCTCTGCCACTTCTTTAGCGGCCTTTAGCCTTTCCTCTAGGCTAGCTGTTCCCTCCTCAATGCTTTGGATGATTGACATTGGATTTAAAGACCAAGCTACTACAGTATGACCTCGATGATCAAGTTCAAGTAAGCCACTAATGTTAGATGACTTTGTTTTTAGTTCTAAAGTTGCATTAGGATGACGGGAAAAATAATCAACCATGATAGCTGCTTGACCTGTTAGCTCTTCCAAACCTAAAGAGTCAGCGTACTCGCCTGTTCCTATTCTGAAATGTGTATTTTTATTTAAGGTTCTTGTATCCAAGTCTTGAAAGAGTTTATCTGTATTCCCAAAAATTGTTAAGAGAGGATTGTTTACAAAGCCTTGCAAATAACAATAATGACAATCAAATAAGCAACCTTGCCCTAAGTTAATAATAAAATATTGGCAACAGACCATACCATCTGTGCCGGGGCAAACAGAAAGAAAATTACCGCGATGTGAGTACACGAGCAAATTTTCTCGATTGTTTAAATCACCATGTTTTCTAAAAGTTTGAAGAATTTCCTGAGCTTCTTTTATAAATTCAATTTTCACGCTAGGAGATTTACGCTCTAAAATGTTTTGTACTATTTTACTTTCCTTGCAGTCCTCACTGATATAAATATTTTTTATCAAGTTTACTTTTCGCATACACCATCTCTTATTTCATTTTTCATAGAATACTTTTTATGCCACATAGAAATTTGAAAAAAAATTTTCTTTTTCATTTTCTGTAAGAAAGTCAAAATCCATGATGATTTCATTTATAAAGGCTTCTGTTAAAATTTTTTTTGCTTCTATAAGGTTAAATCCTCTAGACAGTAAATAAAAAATAATATTTTGATCTAAGAAGCCCACTGTTGCCCCATGTTCACAAGAAATACTCTCAGCACCAATCTTTAATCGAGGAATGGATTCTGCTCGAGCTGTTTTATCTAATATAAGATTGTTGTTTTTTTGCACGGAATGTATGTTTTTTAGGCCTGGGTCTATTGTTAAATTTCCATCAAAAACGCTATGTGCATTATTTTTTACTATTGCTTTATATAATATAGAACTTTGACTATGATTGCTTTCATGATGGGCACATATTTCCTGATCTTGGAAACTCTCTCCTTCTCCGAAAAATGCCCCTTTGAATCGAAATTCTGTATTATCTCCTTGTAAATAAGTATCTATAAAATCTTTACCAACAGCTCCATTTTTTTGCGAAGAAGCATAGTGTAATCTTGAATCTTTTTTCTGAATAAAATGAAAATGCTGAAAGTGATGCAGATGTTTGTTATAGTTTTTGAGGGAAATGTAACGTAGGCTTGAGCCCTCTTCTAAAAAAAAAGTGGTAGTGGTGTTCCAGTATTGAAATTCACTATGATTAGCCTGAAAAATCTCTACTAAAGAAACATGGCTTTGGCTTGCGACATGCACATAAAAATGATGTATAAGATTAGGGCCATTTCCTGCGTTATGTTCTATGATGATATAGCTATCGTTATTCACCTTTGAATTTTTATCTGAAGAGATGCTTAAAAACAAGCCCTTATTATATAAGGCGAGGTTTTGAAGCTCAAAAAAATTTTTTGGTTTTTCTATAATCCTTTTGTAGTGATTTTCTATTCCTTCTCTTTCTTTAGAGTTTAATTGGTTTTCTATCTCTTCATTTGTAATCGTGTCTAATTGAATTTTTTTTGTTACTGCACTATCCCCTTGTTTTATATTGATATGGGTATGGGAAGGGGGATTTGTAGAGCTTGAAGTTGTAAAAATTTGTTCTTTAGAATCTATTGATAAGCGTCCCTCAAGACGCGTTTTACGCCATGCTTCTTCCATAGAAGAAGGGGGAGGCATTATTTTAAGTCTTTTTAAGGCCTTATCTTGGATATGAGACTTGAATAAATGTGAATTTTGAGCGTTCAAATTGGATAGTTATACTTGGATAATAATACCTTCTCTAAGGATTTTTTTGGAGTTCTGTGTCAACACACAAAATTTTCTGAATGTTATCAAAGTGAATTTTGGGAGCTTGTCGTCAAAATAGACGTTTTTCTCCACCTTATATAAATATAATTTAATCTATACATATATATTTAGGGATAAAATCATACATATAGGGTGCCGAAACTATTAAAGTCAGTATTTAGGAACATCTTTAAAATGAAATTATTGAGATTAATAATTTTTGTAATCTTTAGTTCGTTTATAGAATGTACTAAATTCAATATAGACCCCCCTGATCCTTGCCCAAATGGAAACGGAAATCTAGGTTTTTGTACATCTTGTGCGGAGGGTTACCTTTTGGTTTATGGGGTTTGTGTGATTACCTTGGGTGCGGAGGATAGAAATGGTAATGGGCTAATAGAAATCATTTCTGCGGAACAATTATATAATATCAGATATAATACTGTAGCAGAAGTAACATGGAAAACAAGTTACGATGATGTGGGTACAAGCATAGGTTGCCCTAATGGCGTTTGTCGTGGATATGAGCTAGTCACTAGTATAGACTTTGCTACTACAAAATGGGGAACAAGTACTGCCTATACAGGAGCTGATAGGGTCACTGTAGGCTGGGAGCCCATAGGGAGCTGTGGTACAAATGAGCTTTGTACTGATGCAGGAGATCAACCCTTTGTAGCTATATTCGAAGGCAATGGTTTTCGGATATTGAATTTATATATAAATCGTCCTACTGCTTCCAACGAAACAGGTCTTTTTGGAAGCATCTCAAATTCAGCTTCTATGAATCAGGTTTTACTATTCAATTTTGTGATTCATGGTGGACGATACACAGGTGGCTTGGTGGGACATTTGGCTTCTGGAAGTATCACGAATAGTTCTGTCACCGGAGCGTTGATGGGTGGTGCAGTTATAGGTGGCTTAGTGGGACGACAATCTGGTTCTTCTAATATTATAGATAGTTATGCCGCGGTTTCTGTAACAAGTTCTAACGCAGGTAGTATAGGTGGTTTAGTAGGAGCACAACGAGCTCCTGCAATGATTATAAATAGCCATGCAAGAGGTTCAGTCAGTGGAGGAAATATATCGGTAGGGGGCCTGGTGGGTCAGCAAGGGCCTTCTGGGCGTATTGCAAATAGCTCTGCTATGGGCTCCGTAGAAGGCGGATCTTTCATTGGGGGACTAGTTGGATTTCAAGAAGAGGAGGCGAGTATAGTGAATAGTTTTGCTACGGGCCCTATTAATTCAATAAATGTGCAGGCAGGTGGTTTGGTGGGTCGCCAATTAGAAAGGGCACGTATAGTGAATAGCTATGCTACAGGCTCTGTAACAGGGTCAGGTATGATTGGTGGCCTAGTAGGCTTTCAAGGAAGCGATTCGAGTATCGTGAATAGTTATGCTACTGGTTCTATTAACTCAACAGACGTTGATACAGGTGGTTTGGTGGGTCAGCAATTAGAAAGGGCGAGTATCATGAATAGTTATGCTACAGGAGCTGTTGTGTCGACAGCTGATGATGTAGGTGGTTTAGTGGGTCAGCAAGAGCAGTGGGCTAGTGTCGCGAATAGTTACTCTTCGGGTTCTGTGTCGGGAAGACAGAATGTAGGAGGTTTAGTGGGAAGACAAGAAGCTGATGTTATTATTGTAAACAGTTATGCTTCAGGTTCTGTGATGGCAACTCTTCCTCGTGTAGGTGGCTTGGTGGGAAGGATGGGGGGAGGTAGTATTATAAATAGTTACGCTACAGGTAATGTGTCGGGAGGCACTCAAGCAGGAGGTCTAGTGGGTTTAGAAGTTGCTAATAGTCGGATTATTAGCTCCTATGCTACAGGCTCTGTTTCTGGGAGTACTAAGGTAGGAGGCTTGGTAGGTGATTCTTTTGGCAGGATATCAAATACTTACGCATCAGGGGCAGTGTCGGGAACTGCTGATGTTGGAGGTTTGGTAGGCGATCATAGTGACATTAGTCTTATTGCGAATAGTTATTGGGATACAACTGCGACAGGATTGGCTACTTCTGCTGGTCTAGCAATAGAGTTTGGATTGACTACAATACGAATGCAAGCCACTACTGGTATCTATCCGAGTCTACTTGGTTCTTGTTTTCAATTGAATGTAAATCAATATCCAAAAATTTACACTCTTAGAGGAGATGTTTGTACAACAGAGCTTCTTTTTGGACCTAATGCTACAAGGTGAGATTTGTGGCGGGGTATAGGATTCGTCATGTACGTGAAGAATTCGTCCACCTCTCCCGTAATTTTTCATTTGAAAATTTTACTCAATACACAAATGTGTTCCAATAGTTAATTTATCATGTTTTATTTTTAGGGGGAAAGCCCCCCTATGACCCCCCTTGGTCCCCTTTAGGGGGAAACTGCCCGAGTGGCCAAAACCTCCGTGTTTGCTTGTGCCGATACCTATAGGTATTTTCAAAAAATCGGCATGGCATATCGGAATGTTTTCCATTTCCTTCTTTAAAGAATGGAAGGAAATGGAATGCCTCGAGGCATCGCTTGTCTCGTAGAGGCTCCCTCCCGCTTGAAAATGCTTACCCTGTAAGGGTGTCATTTTCAAGCTCATTTAAAGCGATGGAGTACGCAAATATTTTTTTGTAGTGTAAAAGCTTTGTTGCAATAGTGGAGTTTGTAATAGCCAAAATTTTTTATCTAAACTAGCTCACTTGTCGCGGGCGAGGAGAAAGCTTTTGTATGAGTAAGATTTTTTTATTTCAAGTGACCTCTTTGCTTATCGTACTTTACCCACCGCCTTCGGGGCGGGGGTAGGGGCAACTTGCCTGTGCTTTAAGCCCCTGCGTCCTCGATGTTAGCTTCGCTAACATTCTCGGATGCGCACCCCGATTTATTTTTAGGAGCCCGCCTTCGTATCAGTAAAAATTTTTTTATCTAAACTAGTTTGCACCTCGCCCGCTCGCGGGCTACAGAGCCTTTGTAATAGCGAAAATTTCTTTATCTAAAGTAGTCTCTGTTCTCGTCGCGGGCGAGGAACAAGCCCTGATATTAATAAAATTTTCTTTATCTAAAGCATTCTCGCACCGCGCCCGCCGTCTTGCCCGTGATTTTTGCGACAACAGAGATTTTCGGCGGGCGAGGAGTGGGCTTTTGTACTAGTAAAACTTTTTTTATTTAAAGTAGGCTGGTACCTCGTCGCGATTTGTGGCATGATTTCTACGGCGAGGAGTGTTTTTTCGCGACGAGGAGGGGACTTTTGTACTAATAAAATTTTCTTTATCTAAAGCATTCTCACACCTCGCCTGCTCGCGGGCTACAGAGCCTTTGTAATAGCGAAAATTTCTTTATCTAAAGTAGCCTCTGTTCTCGTCGCGGACGAGGAGGAAGCCCTGATACTAGTAAGAATTTCTTTATCTAAAGTAGTCTCTGTTCTCGTCGCGGTGATGAGACACTTGTCTTGAGCAAAGCGAAAGGTAATACTGGGAAAAAATTACATATAATAGATTATATCCATATATTATGTTTCAATGCGGGTGCGAGGACAAGTGTGACATTGTGCAGGCGTGAGGATTGCAACTAAACCAAATTTAGAAAAAATTTTGCCTCTATCACAATTAAATCAAACTTGTAAAAAGTTTTTTTGTGACAATTAGGTTGGTTAAAATTAAAAAAAGTTCCTTAAAAACCCCTCCACTTTTTTGGGGGCGCTTAATTTCTGTTGATAATTCTATCTATGAGTATACCCGCTGCTACTCCTGCATTGAGGGATTGTGTTTTACCTTGCATAGGTATAGAAATCAAAAAATCGCTTTCTGATAGAAGCAGGGGTCGTATTCCTTCCCCCTCACTCCCAATAATCAGAGCCAAATCTGAAGGATTTGGCAATTTCTCTATACTTGTATGTGGTAAAAAAAGAGGTTGTTTTATTGTATTGTCTTTTTTATGATTTGTTTTAAGATAATCGCTTTCTGAAGCAGAGGCGCAAATCCAAAACCCCATTTTTCTTAAGTTTAAAGTAAGCTGATGCAAGTTTGATATTTCAAAAATAGGTAGATGAAAATTTGCCCCCGTCGCCACCTTAGATAAAACATGCTCTAATTTTACTCCCTTGCCTGTTAGAAATAAAGCCTTTACACCTAAGGCCTCTGCACTCCTTATTATACTCCCAACATTTTGCACATCTTGAAGGCCATCTAGTAGAATGAGTAAGCCCTTATTTTGAGTGACGACTTCCTTCCAATTCTCCCTTGTCTTAGTGCTAGTGTTTTTGCTTTTAGAGTGGAAGGTAATGACGATACCTTGATGATTAAACTTTGGATATAAATTGTCTAATTCTTTGCGAGGGAGATATTTTAAATGTACTCCTTTGCATCTGAGTTCTAATAAATTTTTCAAATCATTGGGAAGGGAATGTGAGGCTAGTATCCCTGTGATGCTTTCCATTTCAAAATATTCATTTGTGAATGTACTTTGAGAAGAAGTATTTTTTTCTATATTCTCTAGACTTTCTAGAAATTGATAAACAGGTCGACGGCCATAAAGAAAATTTTCACTCATACTTTGGATTAAAATTTTTATATAAAAGTTCTATGTAGCACGAGCTTTTATACCAATAACTTCATTTATATTTTTGTTTTCTTTTTTTAGAAAATAATCTATGGTCTTATTGATTTGAAGGGCTAATGTGGGGCCTTGATAAATAAAACCTGTATAAACTTGTATAAGGCTAGCTCCTAGTAATATTTTTTCTAAGGCATCTTCTCCCGATAGAATCCCCCCCACTCCTATAATTTTAATTTTATCTCCATAATTCAAAAAACTATGTTTTATTATTTCATTTGCCTTGGAACGTAAAGGCTTTCCCGAAAGCCCCCCCTCTAGTTCTTTGGAGTGGGGGTGACTTTTTTCTAGGATGCTTTTATCGATAGTTGTGTTTGTTAGGATAACTCCCATCACTTCCGCTTTTAAAATGATTTGCATGATAGAGTCGATTTCATTAAATTCTAGGTCAGGTGCTAATTTAACAAATATAGGTTTGGAATACTTTTTAAGTCTAAATAAAATGTCTTCAAGTATCCTTGGTTCTTTCTGAATCTTTCTCAAATCTGGGGTGTTAGGTGAGCTGATGTTGATTGCAAGATAATCACCATAAGGGGCAAGTTTTTGTGCGCATAATTCGTAATCTTGAAATGAAGTTTCTATGGGGGTATGTTTACCTTTACCAATGTTTATACCTCGTGTAATACTCTTATTTTGTTTGCTAAAAGTTTTTTGAGCTTCCTCTATACCTGGGTTATTAAAACCCATTCTATTCACTAGGGCAGAGTGTTCGGGAAAGCGAAATAATCTTGGCTTGGGGTTGCCTTCTTGGGGCAAGGGGGTAAAGGTTCCACATTCTATAAAATTAAATCCAAAGTGAGAAAGGGCGGGGTATAAAGAACCAGATTTATCAAAGCCTGCTGCAAGGCCTACTGGTCCAGAAAAATTTAGTTGGAACGTTTTATCTTGAATTGTATTTAATAAACGAGAAGAGGTGTGTGTAAAAAGAAGCTTTAAAACATGAGAAAGTGAGGAACCGAAAATGAGTTCTCCTTTTTCTAGAAAAAAACCTAAGCTTTCATGTGCTAATTCAGGATCTATTTGAAAGAGTAGGGGTTTAAGAAGTTTTTGATAAAGATAATTCATTGTACTATCATGAACTATTTTTGATTAAATCTAAAATATCATTTGCTATCTTTAAAGTCTTTAGCTCCTCATAGCCACTTACTAGTGGGGTTGTTTCCTTTCTGATGCAGGCGATAAAGTGTTGGTGTTCTTGCTTGAGAGGATTATCGCGATGTACCTCTATTCTTTCCACAAATGCTTCTTGTTTGTATCGGAGTTCTTCACGTGTCATTAGGTAAGCACTTGATGCACGTCTATGTATATCTATATCTTGACTTGCAAAATCTAAAACAATATAAGCATTTTCTTGAGTGATTTTAAGTTGGCGAACCTTAGATTGAGTGACACGACTTGCAAGAAAATTTGCAACACAACCCGATGTGAACTTTATAGTGGCTACAGCTATATCCTCGGTTGTTGAAATCCATGGATGTCCTCCTGCATGTAACGCCACTACCTCTTCTTTGACTAAATTAAGGACTATGTCTATGTCGTGTATCATCAAATCCAACACCACCCCCACATCTTGAATGCGACCATTATAGGGGGCGACTCTATGTGTTTCGATTAAATAAGGTTTTTCTATAATTTTATTGAGCTCTAAAACAGCCCCATTAAAACGTTCTACATGACCTACTTGTAAAATTAGATTTTTTTTCTCTGCGAGAGCGACGAGAGCTTGTGCTTGTTTGACAGTCTCTGTCATAGGTTTTTCTACTAAAACGTGCTTATTTGCTTCTAGGGCGACGTATGATTTTTCGTAGTGTGCGATAGTTGGCACAGCAAGAATGACAGCATCTACTTCATTCAATAAATCTTCGTAACTTGAGAAGGAGTGCACACCCATTCTATCAGCAACTTCTTTTGCCTTCACTTCGTCATTATCATAAATGCCTTTGAAGTCATAATCACTTATAGAAGAAGCTATATTCAGATGGTATTGTCCCATGTGACCAGTACCCACCAAACCAACTTTTACATTTCTATTCATAAACTTTTTTATTTTAACGAAAAAAATTCTATTTCTTATTCAAAAAATTTAACTTCTTTTTACATTTAGAACAAACTATGATTCTAAAACGTATGTTATGAATCTGTAATGAACTCATTATTTATTTGTCAATAAGTAACTTCTTTAATCATACAGAAACCGTAGACATTTCATACATAGGTTTTTTAATAATGTACAAAATCGGTCGGTATCATTATAACCCAACCATGATAGCGAAGGTGCAAATATTGCTATGATATAAGGGCTTTGGTACCAACCCCTCCTAATACTAGACGGAGAGTTTTATAAAGCAAAAAGTGTACCTAAAAATTTGAGAGATGGGGGGTAATAATTTGCAGTAGATACAGGGGTAATAGTTGGATTTTAAATTTCTATTTTAATTTTTCTAACTTACCTTTTCGTTTCACAATGTTTTTGTAATCCCATTGTATATTTTCAGATTTATCAAGCCAACGTTTTAAGTCTTTTTTGTTAATTTCTGAAACGGATTTGTAAAAAATAGAAGCGTCTTTAAATTTTCCACCAAGCACTCCCAACCCTTGTTCATCAAAACTTGCACCACTCCAAAACATGAGTCGTATTCCTTTTTTCTCTTTGCTATAACCAACTATAGGATTTCCGTCTAAAAACCAAACAGGATGTGAATGCCAAATTTTATTTTCTGATTTGCTAAGTTCGTTATCAATGATTTTAGCAAGCATGTCACAAATTTCTTTGTCTTCAGAAACTTGTTTATTATTATATTTTTCAATTTCTATGTTCATATTATTATTTTACATTCAAACAATATTTAAATTTAGCTATTTTGTAAAAAAATATTTATTCATTAGCTCTCATTTTACTATATCGTAATCTACCTTTTTTTCTACTTTAATTTGTAGCTTATTTATATAGGGTCTATTAGCTGTTCGGATTTTATTGTTTTGTCTTATTCAAGTTTAAGTGAAATAATATATTCTTGTTCATTTAGTATAAAATGGATTTTCTCCTTGTTATGTTCTAAAATATTGCGGTACTAGTATAAAAAAACTTTTTAGTATTATGAATGATTTAGTAATTTTTCAGTGCAATGTCCTTGTTATGAAGTTTGTCCATAGAATACAATATTCTGTCTGCTTCCTTAAAGTCTATTTGATGTTTCTCACAAACTTCTTTTAAATCATTTAAGTATTTAAGATACATTTTGATTTGCGAGTCTATCTTACTTTCTTTTTTGAACACTTTTCCGTATATAAACCTGTAAACTCTTTGATCAAGAATTTGATAAATTTTTGGATTTCTAAAACGTAAAATAGTTGAGGCCATCGCAAGTTGTATACCTTTTTGCTCCTCCCTCAATAAATTGTTAAGAATGTCATTCGTTAATTTTTCATCTAATTTTTCACTTTTTGGATTTGTTTTGTTGAGCAAGTGAATCGTTTCTTCTTCAAATTTCACATAACGATTCACTTTCCATAATACTATTTCATTAAGAATTTCGTGATTAAAATCTGAATGTAAGTCATCTAACTTCTTTGTTAATTCAAGTTGATATTTATATGCTGGAATGTCTGAATTTTTTTCATCTGGAGTAAGAGCGTCAATTATTTTCATTTATAAAATAGGTTTTGAAATATTGAATTTTGTTGCGAGCTAAATTTATTCTTATTATTTTTATTATTTTAACAAAAACATTTTTATCATTGGTTTAATTTAATTTTAGTTTATTTAGTTGTAGTTTATATTCGTAGTGAAAAGGCTTGTTGGGACTCTGCTTACGAAAATGCCAAAGCATGGCAAGGCGAAACTTTTATTGGTAAAGGGCTTGGCTATACCTGTCGCCATGCCCTTCCCAAACTTAGACTTTGTATTCAAAATATATTTTGTAAACAGTGAGGATAAGAAAATGAAAAGATTAAGATTTTATATAATGGTTTCTATATGTTTACTTTTTCTTAAAGGGAGTCAATGTAGTTTTTTAAGTTGTGGACCTGGTGATTTTGAAGAATTTTATACCGAAACTATTTACTTTAACTTTTTGAACAACGATTCAGAAGATATACTTATACGAGTAAAACAATTTAATACGAATACACTCTATCCATATAACATACAAGTTATTGAAGGCCAATCACTTAAGGCCTCAAGTCTATCGGTAAATAATCGTATAAATTTTTCTTATGAACTAGAAAATGAAAAACCTACGAACGTATTGTATAGTGGCGGTATAAATAATATTACTTTAGAAATAATGGATGTATGGCAAACGGTAAAATACGCAGAATTACATATAAGTTTTACAAATCATGGCAGGGCCATGCAAGTCACAAAGGATACTTTTTGGGATTCAAGACAAAGTTTTGATTATAAAAAAATTAGTAGTGAGGGTGGATATCACGACTTTGGCTATGAAGCTATATATTATGATTCTGGGCATCTCTATACTGCCACTTTTTCTAGGGCTAAGATCCCTCTCTTTGCCTCTGAGCTTAGAAATTTTCGTTTGTGGAATAATTCAAGTAAAAACATTAAAGTAAGGGTGTATAAAGTTGTGCCAATGTATGGGGAGGAATATTATTATAGAAGCCCTTATCCTTCATGGTACAGTAGTTCATACGGCAGACTTTATAATAATGATAAAATTCTTAATGAATTTCAAAGTCTTAATGAATTTCAAAAAATTTTTTGGCAAACATCAGCTTCTTGGGAGAAAGATATTGATAATGGTGGTGTAGATACTATCTTTGATTCTAAGTTGGCATATACTGGTCCCTATAAAATAGAAATTTATGATAAAGGCACAAAGGTAAAGCTTTTTGAAGATAAAGTGCGATATCCTCTTTTTGACGAAGAAGAAATACTCAAATACAAAGATTCAAAACAGCCCTTTGAAGAGGGTATGCGTATACGTACAAAATTAGAGTGGTATAAAAAATCAGAAGTTCCAAGTCGTATGCGTGATATTAGTACTATTTCAACTTACCCACATGAATTTTATGCTTCTTGGGAGAAAGATATTGATAATGGTGGTGTAGATACTATCTTTGATTCTAAGTTGGCATATACTGGTCCCTATAAAATAGAAATTTATGATAAAGGCACAAAGGTAAAGCAGAATATAGAGGAAATTAAATCTATAAATATGATAAAAAAAACTTTAAAAAATTTTTCATTAATTCTATTTTTTACAATTCAGGTTATGTATTGTAAGCCCAACCCTCAGAAAAATCCAGATATAGTGAAACTCGATGTGAAAAATGATTCGCCTTCTGACAAATTATATAATCAAAAATTTATAATTTCGGCGAATGATTTATTAATTAGGGGTGTGAAAGGTGTATCAGAATACTATAATGAAAATGGTTTTATAACTGAAAAAGAAAAAGAACTTCAAGTACTCACCTCTTTGGACAATGGTACAACTTGGCAAACGCAAAATAAGTTTTCTTTTCCTAAAAATGCTTCCCTAAATCTAACCTCCACTACAACCACTTTTAACTTTGCCTTCGCAGCTAATAACAAACTTTTTATAGGGGCCACTCGAAGGGGGAAAAGGGGGGCTACAGATGTAACTTTAAATTATATTTTTAGAACGAGTACAAATGTTGCTTATCCCAATAACGAATATTTATGGGACAGCCTTTTATACAGTCCCACAAATGATATAAGTGGCTTTGGAGGGATGGCCTTTGATTCTAAAAATAATCAAACTATTTTGTCTACACAACATTCCTCGAGTCAAGTTTTAAGATCTCAAAATAGTTTTTTTAGAGTTAGTAAAAATGAAGTAAATGAATTTAATAATGTAACGACTAAACCAAATTTTAGTTCAAATTATTATTATACTGAAACAGAATCTGATATGATATCAACGAATCCAAATCGGTTTTTTACATCTCTTGCACATAATTCATATTCTTTCGTTGCGGTAGGTTACCAAATACCTGCAAGCATTCGCAACAACATACAAGATAAATTACTTACTGGAGTGTGGAATAATGATAAAGATGCTCAAGCTATTAATGACTATTATTTTAATAATGCTAAAGCTTTAATGTACCAAAGTTCAAATGGAACAGAATGGAATACCCTTTCAGTTAGCATTTTAGATAAACCTCTCGTTGAAATTAAGTCTATAGATAGATTTACTTTTTTAACGGATATTGCTGGTCGTGTTTTTAAATCGAGTGACGCTAATTACTTAGCTTGGAAAAAAGTATATGAACATAATGAAAATAATATTAGTTTTAAAAAGTTTGCTTTTGATACAGATAAAAATATTTACTATGCTTTTGGGAGTACAATTGGTGCAAATCCATACATTTACATAATTAAATCTACTGATAAAGGAGAAACTTGGACTTTATATTATTCACAAAAAAATAGTGTTGATGTAGATTTAACATATCACAATGGTTCAGTTTATTTTATAGGTGCAGAAGTTTTAGAAGGCTCGAAAGAGGGTTACACACCATTTATTAAAAAATTTGTTTCTAAAATGTAATTCAAGTTGAGTGCAAGTAACACCGCTGATAGTACAAAAACGTTTTTTGTACTATCTATCAATTTTTTCTACACCGAAACTTATTGTAGTGCAAGTTTCACTTCACCCGCTCGACTATAAATACAAACTGATAATGGTGTAGAGTTTACAAACAAATATACAGTACGTGAAAATCAAAGAGAGAATAAAAAAAGGAACATAGGGAGCATTTGAAATATGCTAAAGATATAAAAAGTCAAAAAAAGATGATGGGTTCTAAATAAATTAATTTCAAGCTGATCTTTTATACTCGCAATTTTGTCACACCAATATATTACACTTATCTACATGATTAAAAAAAATAAACACCTTAGTTTTGGGTGTATAAAACTAAAACATATTTTGTTTATACTAATTATTAAAATTTTTATAAACTGTGCTTCAATAATGCCTTTTGAAGATTTTAATAAAAAGAATGAATCTGTATTTGATGTAAGTCAAAATAAATCAGAAATATTTGATAGGGTTATGATTTATGTTGCTGATGTGTATAATTCTCCTAAGGAAGTTTTACAATATAGCAATAAGAGTCAGGGTATTATTGCATGGAATGGTTCATTTAGTTTTCCTTACTATCATCTATCAGTAGATTGTAGGTATAAATTTTCTGTAAAAATTAAAGATAAAAAATATAAAACTCATTTTGCACCTATTAGCTGTAGTTATCCTAATGGTCAAACTATAGCAATTAGAAACGCGGAAGGTTATTCTAATGATTACGCTCAACATTGGTTAGAAGATTATCAAAAAACTAATAGTGAACTTTTGGAATATGTTAAAGGCAAAAAAACTAATAAAAAAGATGATGGGTTCTAAATAAATTAATTTCAAGCTAATCTTTTATACTTGCAATATAAAAGATTAGTCTAAAAATCTTCGGGTAGCTTATCTCACAAAGCCGGATATAACATTCCCCACCATTATCGCTAATTTCTCCGACAACTACCATATATTTGTCAAGCGAAAAATTTTCGGGCACTATAAAAACCACAGACATTTCATACACAAGTTTTTTTAATTACTGATAGTTAATAAGCCTGTTCCTAGGTTGGTTTTTGAAGAAATGAAACAAAAATAATGCTAAAACTATCAACAGGATATGTATAGCCACCAAATGATTATTCAACAGAAAGTATTTAGTAAAACCTGCATAGGGTGTATGAAAGGTTTGCGGTATACAACAAAGTAATATTTCATTCTTGACATATTCCTTTAATACGGGTGTATATGTCTGTTTATAGAAGGGGTATGAAAACCCGCTATGACTAGGGGAAATAAGGAGTAAAATATGAAGTCAATGTCTCAAAGTTTCTTAAAATATATTATAAAAAAAAGTATTCTTTTTACTAAACTTCGGCGTTTTGTTTTGATTCTTTCTATATTTCCATTTAGAATGAAAAGTAGTTTTACTTCCTCGTTTGTGGTTGCTATAGCCTTTCTTTGTATTGTTTCTTTAAATTCTAATTTATATTCTGAGAAATCTATCTCTGTTCAAACGACTTCAAGACTAGTTGATTACAAAGACAAAGATGTTACTTTAGAGGGGTATTTGTCCATGCCTGTAGGTGCCCAGACCATGGCTCCAAATTCCCTTCCTGGAATATTACTGATTCATGAGTGGACTGGACTTGGGGAGTATATAAAAAAACGAGCAGATATGTATGCAAGTTTAGGATATGTCGTTTTTGCGATGGATATGTATGGAAAGGGGAAGCGTGCTAAAAATCATGATGAGGCTGCTAAGTTGATGAACATTTATGAAAAAAATCCCATACTTATGAATGAACGTGTACAGACTTCTTTAGATTTTTTGAAAAAAAATAGAATTGTAAATATAAATAAAATAGTAGTGGTAGGGTATTGTTTTGGAGGTGGGGTAGCCTTGCGTCTTGCCTACACTGGAACTCCTCTTAGGGGTCTGATTAGTTTCCATGGTATGATACGTGTGCCTTTGCAGCAAGAGGCGAAAAATGTAAGGGCCAATCAAACAAAAATTATGATTCATCATGGAGAGGCAGATACATTTATTCCCAAAGAGACCATAGAGAAATTTAAAGAAAGATTAGAGCAAAATAAGGTAGACTATGAATTTTTTTCTTACCCTGGTGCCGTCCATGGATTTACTCGCTGGCAGGCGAATGAGAGTTCAGGAATACAGTACAATAAGAATGCAGACAAAGAGTCGTGGAATAAAACAGTTCTCTTTTTGGAAGCTCTAAAAAAGGAGTAATCTTAAAGCAAGGATTCTAATTACATAGTAGTTGCACTGTGATAGTAAGGGATTTATCTTGAAATGATTTCAATCACATGATATTTTAATTTTCCTTTAAGTGCTCTTCTTGAAGTATAAAAAAACCTTTCGTATATTTATTTAATTATGCCCATATACACAAAAAGTGGTGATACAGGTAAAACCTATTTAGCAAATGGTTCCAAAGTACCTAAGAATCATTATAGAGTGGAATTATATGGTTGTGTAGATAAATTAAATAGCTATATAGGTCTTGCCATAGCTCAACTTAAAATGGAAGGAATAGAGGCCCTAGGAGCTAAACTACTCCCCCTTCAGCATCAACTTTTTGAATTAGGTTCTGAACTTGCGGCTTATGAAGATGAGCATTGTTTATCAGGTAAAATTACAGATGAAGAGGTAAATGTATTAGAAAAAGAAATGGATTTTATGGAACTTCAAGTAGGTCCTATGAATCATTTTATCCTTCCGGGTGGTAGCCTTTCTAGTTCAACATTACATATTGCACGCACGATTTGTCGAGATCTTGAAAGGAAAATGACCACCACTCTTATTCAATACGAAAATAAAGACGAAGAAGGTAAGGCTATAATGAAAGGGGAGAGTTATAAATACATTAATCGTTTATCTGATTATCTTTTTATGTGTGCTCGATATTCAAACTTCTTAAATAAACAAGATGATGTTCCTTGGATCAAAAAATAAAGGAAACAAATAAGGCTTCATAATAAACGAATAGATAAAAAATACCTACCATGGAGAATAAAATACATAAAGCACGTCGTGATGACTTTAGAAAGAGAATGGCGAAGGGGGGGGTCGCCTTATTTCTAGGTTCTAATTTGCTTGTACGTAATGATGACGTACATTACCCCTTTCGTCAAAATTCAGATTTTTACTATCTTACAGGCTTCAATGAAGAAGATGCTATACTTGTTTTGACTCAGGATTTTGATAGAATCTATGTGCATGAAAAAAACTCCGAAAAGGAGATATGGGATGGACCACGCCTAGGTGTAAAGGAAAGCAGTGTGATTCTAGGAATCGCAGAGGCTAAAGATAGAAGGGATTTTCATAAGGATTTGCAAACATTGTTTTTGGATCATTCTATTCTTTACTATCACTTTGGGTGTGATGCTAACTTCGATCAAATAATCTTTAAAACTTTGCGTGAGTTAATTCAAAAAAATCGTAAAAATATAAAGGTGCCTCAACAAATTATAAATTCTGATTTTCTTTTGCATAAACAAAGAATGATCAAAAATAAAGATGAACTTCAGATACTAGAAAATTGTGCTTCCATTACTCAAAAAGGTCATGAAAGAGTTATGCGAGAAGCTCGCGTAGGAATGCACGAATATGAGTTAGCTGCTTCTTTAGAGTATGAATTTTCAAAATCAAATGCAAAACCTGCTTATCCCTCTATTGTCGCTAGTGGTGGGAACAGTTGTATTTTGCATTATATAAAGAATAATTGCACTCTTCAAAAAGGTGACTTGATTTTGGTAGATGCAGGAGCAGAACTAGAGTACTTGGCAACCGATGTTACTAGATGTTTTCCTGTCGGGAAAAAGTTTACTTCTCTTCAAAAGGAAATTTATGAAATTGTTTTAGCCGCCCAAAAAAAAGCCATAGAAACAGCTGTAGCTAAGTCAAATTTAAGTGAAATACATGATCAAGCTGTTCTAGTATTGATTCAAGGTTTATTAGATTTAAAGGTGTTGAGGGGGAATTTAGCTGAACATTATGAAGAGGCAAAGCATGTGGAACAAGAGGTGGTAAAGTCTCGAGATTTGTCTCGCTTGAAAGATATTCCTTACAAACGTTTTTTTATGCACCAAACCTCTCATTGGCTTGGTATGGATGTACATGATGTAGGAGTTTACTACGAAAATAACCTTCCTGTCTCTTTAAAGGCAGGAATGCTTCTTACAGTTGAACCCGGTCTTTACTTTAGTGCTAAGGATGTAGTGAAGCTTGATCTGAATCCTGAGTTTTCGGGTATAGGCATACGCATAGAAGATGATATTTATATATCAGGTAATTCCAATATAGTACTGACTGCAGGTATCCCCAAAGAAGTTTCTGAAATAGAAGCTATGCGAGATGTTTAGTTTGATAGACATTTTATAGCGTATTCAATTTACTTCACCCATAGAACTTTTATTGGCTACTAGCCTTATTTTATTTTTAGACTTCTTCAAAAATAAAAAGGGTATGTCTTTTCTTAGATGTATAGTGGTTAGCTATTGTGCTCTTATTCAGACCCTTGTTGACCTTGCTGGCTATAGGCACGTTTTAGATAATCACTCGTACTCCGATTGCGTTTTACCGATTGCTCCATGCGACCAAACTTGCTTCTTAACGTTTCTTGTTTCTTCTCTATTATCACTTGGCGTTTAGAAATGGAATCTTTATTCATTGCAATTTTGTTTTTTAAAAGATCAATTTGCACAGAAATGATACCTTGATTCATTTGTGCATATGGCTTGATGGTTTCTTCCATTTTGAATGCTACCCCATTATCTGTTTTTTTCTTTGTTTTAAAGTTAGAAGCAAAAAGATTTTGTAGTCCTTCTGGATTTTCGCTTAAAGCGCTCTGAAGTTTTTTATCTTCTATTTCAAGCAAACCATTTTGTATGTCATTCCACTTAGAGCCTAACTTCCCTGTGCTAATTCCTATCTCTGGTAAAACTCTAAATCCCTTCCCTTCTGTGGGATAAGCTATAGAAATAATGGTATTACATTGACTTCTCAATTGCAGGGTAGTGATACTTCCTGCAAAAATCCCACTTTTTTCTCCGCCACCATTATTTTTTTCTAAACTTCTTGGAGAAGCAAGACCATTATTTGCAACAGTTGAATTGTCACGTATAAAGGTATGGAGTGCGTTGTATGCTTTAACCCATTCTCTAATATCTTTTAGGACTTGTTCCTCATCTGTCTTTATAGAAATATCTACATTTCTATTTGTAACTTTTTTAAGAGTGAGTTCTGTTCCTGGCACTATATCTTTTAATTCAGTATTCCTAGACCTGAGTATGCGTACCCCATCTAGTTTAAGACTAGCATCTTTTGCAGGTTGGGTTTCATGCACAGGCCTCATTTCTTGAGGGGATTCAAATTGTACGGAAGAGATTTCACTTTCCCCATTTGTTTTCATCGCTAGAGCTCTAATCATTGCTCCTTCGGGAATACGCTTCAAAGGAATAGTCCAACTTTTCTCATCGCCCTCTTGTAAACTATTTATGTAAGTACTTTTTTGCAATTTCCCTTCAACTTCAAAGAGTAAGGCTATTTCTGTGCGTATAGGAAGCTCTTTTAAAGTATTCACCCCCACAGGTACTTCCCTTGCTCTTTCAAGATTGGGCCCTTTTAATTCAACATTTCCTACTTGTACTTCTATTTCAGGTCCCATCACCACAGTTTCTGTTTGTTGGGGTGCCAATATTTCAAGGGGTGCTGGGCCTTTGCGAGCACGTATATTTAGATGTAGTAAAGCTTCTTTTCTTGATTTTACAAATTCTTTTAAATCTAAACGCAAACTACCTTCAGCGAAACGTATTTTTTTACCTTCATCTAAAACTATGAATTGTAATTTAGGACTTTCATGGCCAGAAGTTAAATCTGTAGAATTGAACTCTATAGGAATTTGTTTGCGATGCTTTGTAATAATACCTGCATTTCCTAATACACCTTTAGGATCTTTAAATTCTAGTTCACCTTCTTTGCCACTTTTTCGAGACTCTAATCGAAGTACAATTTTATTTTCTCCTGCATCTGTTACACTTACATCTGCAAATTCCTTTAATTCTTCTGTAATAAAATCTTTGAAGTCTATGGGTGAGCCCCCATTAAAATTAAGTTTTTTTTCATTTTTCCCTTGCCTTACAGTAAATTCACCTTTCCCAATTTTTTTGTTTAACTCAAGGGGATCGGAATGAAGTTCATGTTGTGAGGCTAATTGCTCTACTTGAATCTTGCGTTTGATAACCTTGGCACCCGCTAGGGCCACTCCGCTTACACTATCTGGATCGCTTGAAGTAAAAATACGTTTTGAAAATGAGCCTGCTATAGAGCTTAGCTCTCTGCTTCTCTCTGCTAAGTCCCTGGCGTATCCTCTTAATTTTTCCCATATGGCAATCTGAGCAGAGGTTTCATTGTTCTCACGCTCAAGGCGGTAGAGGGGTTGTCGTTCGTATTCAATGAGTTTGCGTATTGTTTCTTGGGTATTCATTCCTGTCCCAAGATCCATAACTGGAGGTGATGGCATATTATTTAGGGTTCCTAATTATTGTTTCTTCTCCCCTCTCTCATCGGCATATTATATTATATGATAATAAAATATATTTATAGTTGTATTCCTTGGACTGGTGTGCGAGGTGAAGCAGGTTAAAAAAATATCTATATATCAATGCGAGAGTTAATGGCATAGCTATAGACTTGGTTTGCCTTGTTTATAAAATTTTCTCGTATATATTGTGTAGTTTCGATACCTATATGAAAGTAGGGTGCACTCCACTCCATACCTAATTTTAAATAATAGTTTTGTTGTTGTTCAAAGATGCTTTTAAATTCTACTTTAGCTATGGATTCACAACCGCATTCAAATTCAGGAGTTGTTCTTGTGAATACTACAGAATTACTACCAGAGCTAAAAGCTGCTCCCAAACCGAGATTTAGATTTAAAAAATAAACTAGTCGAACAGATGTATCAAGTTGAACAATAATTGATTTTGTATTTCCTGAATAATCCAGCTGATTTCTAGCCATCCATTCTATATTAGGGGTTCTTTCTGTTGGTGAGGAGTCTACGTCTACCACCTCTACGTCTAAACTTGAGTCTAAATACCCTAATTGTATATTAAGACCTTGCCATTTACTTAGTAAAGATGCACCTTTAGCATCAACAAGCTGATATCGGATCCCAAAATAAGTCGAGTTGGTTTTTGATGAGGTTTTATCTATCTTTAAAATATTATTAAGGCCTATAGTCGTAAACCCCTTCCCGAAATATACGTCAAGGCCCTCTAAGTTAAAATTAGACCCCGAGAGCTTTATTAGATTTCCTATACTCAACCCTAAAAAAAGCATATTTTGGGCGGCTACATTTAAGCCAGAAAGTTCAAAATCAGGTCCCCCTATGATGTCTGCATAAGCATGGTTTTGTTGAAAGCCTAGAGTAAAATAATTTAAACTTAGGTCTCCATTTAGAGGTATAGCCGCTATATTGGAGATAACTTGATTTGAATATAGCCCTCCCTGTCCAAGGATGCCAGCAGCATTTTGCAACACAGAGGTGTAAGTACTTTCTTTTTCCCCGCAGTTTGAGCAAGTAGTAATTGTTTGTGCCCTTAAATCTACTGTTAAAGAGTTGAGTATTCCTACTAAAAGTAGAACAAAAAAAATGGTATAACTAAATGCTTTTAAAAATCTCATTCCTTTTTACCTTGTTATTTGTACTCATGAATGAATACAAATAACACCTGTCTATCTTATCGAAATAGATGATATCCATCAAGTATAAATTTTGAATTACATACTTTTAAAAATTTCTACTTGCATGAATATTTCTATTTCTTCTTTAGTGCTAAAATTTATGAATACAAATATAGACCTGGTACCCATAGGCACCTTGCCCCCACTTGGAACTGTCCCTAAAAAAATGTACGCTCAAGTCATACGCCCTGAGCGTTATGGTGAGCCTGACAAAGCCTTTCAAGAAGAAGTGATAGATACCCCTGAAATAGCTTCAGATGAAGTCCTAGTCGCAGTGATGTCTGCTGGTGTAAATTATAATAATGTTTGGGCTGCTTTAGGGTATCCCGTTGATGTAATTTCAACGCGTATTAAAAAAGGAGCTCCTGCGAATGAGACCTTTCATATTGGAGGCTCTGATGCTTCAGGTATAGTTTATAAAGTTGGTTCAAATGTAAAAAAATTAAAAGTGGGTGATGAAGTTGTATTACATTGTGGGATGTGGGATGCTAAAGATCCTTGGGTGCTTCAGGGTAATGATCCAATGTTTGCCCCGTCTCAATTGATTTGGGGCTACGAAACAAATTGGGGGTCTTTTGCTCAATTTACAAAGGTGCAGGAGCATCAATGTCTTCCTAAGCCTAAGCACTTAAATTGGCAGGAAGCAGCAGCCTATATGTTGGTAGGTGCGACGGCCTATCGCATGTTACATCATTGGAAACCGAATAATGTAAAAAAAGATGATGTAGTCTTAATTTGGGGCGGTGCGGGTGGACTTGGAGCCATGGCTATTCAAATCGTTAAGGCGGCGGGGGGGCAAGCTGTGGCGGTTGTAAGTTCAGATGACAAAATAGAGTATTGTAAAAAATTGGGTGCAGTGGGGGTAATCAATAGAAACCATTTTAAACATTGGGGTGATTTTGACACAAGTATAAATAAAACTGAAGTTTTTACAGAGTGGACAAAACAAGCTCGCCTTTTCGGAAAAGCCATTTGGGACATTGTGGGCAAGGGTAGAAATCCACAAATTGTTTTTGAGCATCCAGGGGAGAGTACCATTCCAACCTCTATTTTTATTTGTGAGACTGGGGGTATGGTCGTTATTTGTGCGGGAACAACAGGTTATCATGCAGCAGTGGATTTACGTTATTTATGGATGCGTCAGAAGCGTTTTCAAGGCTCTCATTTTGCTAATGATGAGAACTGTAGAGATTTTAATCAATTGGTTATAGATAAAAAAGTAGATCCTTGTCTTTCTCGTACATTTCAGTGGGGGGATACGGGTCTTGCCCATATGATTATGCGAGAAAATAAACATCCTTCAGGAAATATGTCGATATTGGTGGGCGCTAAAGGCTAGCTAATAAAAGAGCTGTTCTTTAGTTTATTATTTGCTACTAATTTTTTTCTTTCAGGTTGTTGCTAGAGAATTACTGGCTTTCATGTAAAGTTTATCATGGTTCACTAGAAGCAAAACATAAGGATTCATGTGCATTGAGTTGCAAATATTCTTTAAGTTTTCTAATCTCAAAATTGTTGATGATTAAAGGTACATTATGCTTTTAATTCTTATGCTCGCACTTAGATTGGAGAAAGAGTACCTTTATTTTCTGTGATATAAATCCTATATGATTAATGAACCGCACTTATAGAAACGATTGTTTCATTCATTTTTGAGTAATCAAGATTGAATAATATGTTTCTTTTTCTAAAAAATTATGTATTGTTTTTGTTAGTTGAATGGGTATAAGAAATTCAAATTTTCAATCATGCGGAATAGTTTTAGGGGTGAGAGTAGTAATAAAAATTCTTTTGTAATTCCTATTTCATAGAAAACTTCATTTAGAGTTTATAATGTAAGCTTTTCTTTAGGAAATTATTTTAAAAATGGTCTAATAAGTCTTTACGAATAGGAAATAATATCTATAGGCGAACGCTAAGTCCCGCTGTTGCCATTTTGTTTTTTACTTCTTTTATGCTATGAGTGCCAAAATGGAAAATAGATGCTGCAAGTAGGGCATCAGCTTTTGCTACTTTCACAGCCTCTATCATGTGATCTATATTCCCCACCCCACCCGATGCGATGACAGGAACTCTTACATTCTCACGTACTTTTTTTAATAAATCAATGTCATAACCTAATCCTGTCCCATCCCTATCCATACTTGTCAGTAGTATTTCACCTGCACCTAATTCTGTAATTTTTTTAGCCCATTCTATAGCATCTACTCCTGTTGGTGTACGCCCTCCGTGTAAAAAAACTTCGTACATTTTTTTTTCTGTAGAATTTTCTTGTGTGTAATTTGTATTTTTACTTACACTATTTTTTCGTACATCTATGGCACACACAATGCACTGGCTTCCGTAAATGCGAGCTGCGTTTAGGATAAGTTCGGGCTTTTGAAAAGCAGCAGTATTTAAAGAAATCTTATCTGCTCCTGCATGTAAAATTGCTTCAATATCTTCTATGCTAGTTATTCCTCCGCCTACAGTAAAGGGGATAAAAATTTCATCTGCAATACGAGAGACGAGTTCAGAAATGATTTTTCTTTTTTGAACGCTAGCTGTGATGTCGAGAAAGCAAAGCTCATCTGCTCCTTCGTTTGCATATTTTACTGCAACCTCTAGGGGGTCCCCAGCATCTTTTAATTGAACAAATTGTATGCCCTTTACGACTCTAGCATCTTTAATATCAAGGCAAGGAATAATACGAGTACACAACATTAGATTAAGTTCATTGAGAAAACTTTTTTACCATGTAATCAAAATTAGATTTTATAGATATTTCTTCTGCATTTTTAAATAAAAATACAGCCTTTTCATGGTCGAGGCCAGACTTTCTTAAGTAGTTAGAATATTCATACATAACAAGGGAGGCGGTGTATACATAATTATTTTTTTGAGAAATAGTGAGTGCTTCTTCAAAAAAAGGGATAGGCTCTAGCGTAAGTTTAGAGAGTAGTTGTATTTGTTCTAGTAGATTTTCTTTTTCTTTGTGAGCGTCAGGGTTATTAGAATTTATTTCATCTTTAAAATTATTTTTTTCTGAAAGTAGTTTTGCCATTGATAGATGTGCTAGACCATACTCACAATCTATCCCATTTAAGAATTTTATATTTTGAAACTGGTTTAGAATAGAACGTAAGGCCATTAAAAATTTTCCTTTAGTGGTGTAAATGTAAGCCATATGAGAAAATATATAACCATAGCACCCTCGTGCCTTACAATTTTGCATAAGAAAAAAAGATTTCTTTAAAAAATTAATGTGCATTTCTGTTTCATCTTTTTGAAAATAGGATAACCCTAATTGTAGAAGAATCATGGCTTGCGTATAAGTATCTTTTAGTTCTTGAGCTATTTTCAGTGCTGTATTTAATTCTTCTATAGAAATATCTACGTTGCCCCTTCTTCTCTCAATGATGCCCAAATACATTTTCACTATGGCGAGTCCTAATCTATACCCTGTACGATAGCAAATTTTTTCTGTTTGTTCAAAGTAATTTCTGGCACGTCTTGTCTCCCCTTGAAATAAACTTAAAATACCCAGATCATGTAAAGTATAGGTGAAGTAAAATCTGTCTCCAATGGCAGAAAATACATCATAGGACTCATGGTAACATTTGAGTGCCTTGTCAAAATGCCCTGTATCTCTATATACAACACCCATATAGTATAAAGTCAGTGCTAGACTTTTTTTATCCCTATCGCCATCTATCAAACTTCTGTTTAAACTTTCAAGTGCAACTGAATACATCCCTTTGTACCAATATGCTCGACCAAGACTACGAAGGGCCCTTTTCATAATAGTTTGTTGATTTTCCTTTTCAATTTGGTTTTGATTATCCTTTACTCCTTCAACATCTTTCAATGTTTTAGATAAAACTTCTATGGCTTTATCATTATCCCCACTCTTTTGATATAATTCCCCCAGCTGTATATTGGTATTATATATTTTATAGATTTGAGAATCTTTTATTGCTTCTTGATTCCAAGTGCTTACTAATTCAATAGCTTTTTCTATTTTACCTGTGAGTTCTAAGAATTCAATTTTCTTCTCATAAAGAGCTTCCCTTTCATTTTCATGCCTTGAAAGAGTTAAAAGCTTATCATAAAAAATAAGGGCTCTGTTTAAGTGATAATGCTCTGTGGCAAAGGATGCTGCATTGTAATAATACTCCCTTGCTGAGTCTATATAATTTGCCTTTTCAAAATGGTATGCGATTTCTTCATCATGATTTTGATAAGAAGCGTAAAATTTAATAAGGGTCTTTGCTATTTTAGCATGATGTTTTTTAATTTTTTCGTTGAGCTGTATATTGTATGCAACTAAGCGTAACATTTCATTGCCAAAACGATAGACTTCATCTGATTGTTTCATCCATAACTGTTCAGAGATGCCTTCAAGTAAAACATTTTGAAAGTCTTTATTTGCATTTTTGTCGTCGATGATTTCCTTTAGTACCCTAATGTTAAATGTATACCCTAAAATTGCTGCATAGAGTAAGACTTTGCGAAGATTTGTTGAAAGTCTATCTAAACGAGAAATGAGTATAGTATTGATACCCTCAGGTATGTTGATAGCGTTATTTTTGACATCAAGTTTCCCATCTTTTACAATCAAAAGATCATCGGATTTCAAGTAATGACAAAATTGAACTATATAAAACGCATTGCATGCTGTGCGATTGACGATAAAATCGAATAATGTTTGAGAACAACTAGCACCTAATTTTTCTTCTATAAAGAGTTTTACAGCTTCTAATTCTAATTGATCTAAAGTATGACTTCGTACTTCTAATTTAGAATGCAATGCGTTATCTTGCATTTCTATTTTGTAAACATCGCCTTTGTCGGTATAGCGACTTGATAAAAATAATAGAAGATTGTTTTCATTTGCGTTTTGTATTAATTTTTCCAAGAAGTGTTGCGACTCTGTATCAAGGAAATGTATGTCTTCAATAATAAGAATGTATGATTTAGCCCATGCCTTTATTATAAAAAAATAAACTAATACTTCAATGACTTTTTCTTCATATGAATCTAAAGTTACATTACCATACTTTTCCTCATTTAATTGAATATCTAAAAGTATAGCTAGATATGGTAGAAGGCGTTCAAAATTTTTTATGACTATTTCTTTTTTTTCATTTGGTTCTTTTCCATAAGCTTTCATAAAATCTTGTATTTCATTTAGAAAACTTCTTTCAGTGTGTTCTGTGATTTGATTAATAGAAAAAAAATCTTTTAGATAAATAATAAAAGGACCAAAGCTTTTTTGAAAGATTGGTTCTGCATATATAAAATCAAATTGAACCTTATCCTTATTTTGATTGTAAATCTCTTGCAATAATCTTGTTTTACCACACCCCGCCCCGCCATAAAAATACACTAGTGCCCCTTGTTTGTCTTTTAAGTAATTTTGTATTAAATTTTTGATTTCTAAAAGCTCATTTGTCCTTCCAAAAAGAGTACTGGTTTTTTCTTGAATTGAGCTACGTATTTTTTGACATACTAATTCGTACACAGGTAGTGCTTGGGGTACACCTTTGAAGGTTTGCTCACCTATAAAAAGTATTTCATACTCGTTTAAAGTACTTAGATATTTATACATGCTTTCTAAAATAAAAATTTTTCCCAAGGGTACTGCCATCATTAGGCGAGCGCATTGATTGACCACGTTACCTAGGACTGTATAAATAGAACGAAAATCCGAACCTATAAAGCCTGCATAGACAGTGCCATAATTAATAGCGATGCGTATGTCTTCGTTGTAAGTTTTTAGTAATTCTAAGCAAAATTGAGAGGCTTTTATTCTATCATATTCTTGAGTAAAGGGGGCCCCAAAGACTATTAAAATAGTACATCCCTTATCACCAAAATCTAAACTATTAAAATAGCCATTTACATCATAAGTACGATTCATAATGTAAACAATAATTTCATTTCTTTTTTTGTTATCGAGTTCTTCTCTAATAGAGATAAATACACAAACTGCGTTTCGAAATTCCCCTTCATAATCTCTAGAATAAACTATTTTAGGGATAAAACGAGAGACAACCTCTTCCTCCATTTTGTAAGGTCGCATTTCGTTTGTGGTGATAAGACTAGAAATATTTAAATTGTCGTTATTTTCTATTAGCAAAAAGTCAGTTGATAACTTTTTGGTTTTTAAATTAGGAACATTAAGATTTATGTAACTTGCTTCGCAAATAATTTCACCTGGATTCGCATTTTGTTCTGCCAGAATACTTTTTGTTATGGCTGAGCCTTTGAAATAAAAAGTTTTATTTTCCTTGTCTCCTAAGATACCCCATTCAATATCCCCGCTAGCAATGCCTACCTTAGCACTCAAAGTAAAATAACCTAGACGAGTTCTATGTAGGGCTTGTATTTTAAAAACCTCTTGTATATCTAAGCAAGCTTTGGCTGCATTAGTGGCAGCGTTGTTATCATGTTCATTGAGAAAGATGGCAGAAAAACTATCCCCAGCAAATTGAAAAACAAAACCATGATTATTGTAAACAGAGGCGATGAGGGCAGTAAAAAGATTATTTATAATGATAGAAAGAGGCTCTAGACCCTTGCCCTCGCTTCGCATAAGCTGCTCTGTCATGGCAGTAAACCCCACAACATCTAGAAATAAAGCCACTCCATTTGAAAGACCATGGTAATTCTTTAGCTTATAGTTTTCAGCGATAAATTCTGGTATCAGATTTTTCATTTCAGTTATTGAGTTTTAACAAGTGAAATAAGGTTTTGTTTAACTTGATAAATTAATCAGCAAACCACGTATCTCTTCTATACTTCTTAAAATAGTAAAGGCTGAATTTTGAGGCGAGTGCATAAGGGTAACCATCTTTTGCAAACGTTCATCGATAACTTTAATAACAGATTGTACAACTTGATCTTGATTGCTTCTGTTTCTTTTCATCATCTCTACTTTTACATTTTTACTTAAGGTGAGCTTTGCAATTTGTACAATTATACTTTTATATTTCTGTAAGTTTTCTTGAGAGTAGTTTTGTATAAGGTTACGTTCAGTGTCAGGTAATTCTTTCCAAAGTTTATTGAGATCTATGTTACCTTCTTTTTGAGGTGGTAACACTTCATCCATCATGTTTTGGAAAGACGAGGGTTTGATTTCATTTTCATTTTGGGTGGCTTCCAAATCAAAATGAGAGTTTGTACTTGTAGAGGTGCCTTGGAAATTCTTTGTCCCTATTTTCTTTTTTCTATTTTGAAATTGATTTTCTAATCGTATAGGAGGAATCATATATGGTTAGGGTAAAAATTTGACAAAAGCTCATTTAATTCAAAAATAGATAATTGTCCTGGTGCGTTGGTAGTTCTCATGTATGCGTAACTAAAGGGTGAGCCATAAAGTAAAGAGGAGCATCTTGTTATTTTACCCCATTCGCCCATAGCTATCCAAATTAATTCTGCTTTATTCAATTTATGTGCACTTGATGAATTTTCTTGTAATTGTATAAAATCATTTTGATATTCAAGGGCAAATTTAGTTAGACGAAGTAAATCTTTCTGTCCCAAGCAAAGGTATGCAAGTTTTAGATAATGAGCTTGAATTTTTTGTGAAAAGTTTACTACATTTTGTATGGTATGTGTATTAGGTGTGGTATCAAAATTATGTGTAGAAAGTAAAGTTTTAACCTCTCGTTTGTATTTGTGATTGCATTCTTTTGTGAAAGATGCAAAATCTTCAGAAAGAGGATCTTCAAACTCGATATCTACGACATGAATGAGAGTAAAAATTTCTTGAAGCAAATTAAAGCGAGGAGGCAAAGAGGAGGCAGTCAAGCTCTCACGTTTATAGGCATCTCTATTTGTAGCTAATAAATAAAAGCCTTGATGAGAGGCCTCTTCAGCAAATTTGATTCCTTCTTTTAACGAAGGAAATGTATCAAATCGAATTTCTATAAAACTAATTTTAAGGCTACGAAGGAGGTCATACTCTTTTGAGGTTAATGGCTTAGTTTCTACTATGGCAATAATTCTAGATAGAGGGGAAAGTTGTGAGGCTGATTGCCGGGGCAACATAGGGTAGTGGGGATTTTTTTTCAAAATACCTAATCTAAGGATAGTCTTACATTAAGGAGTACAAGCAACACTTCCTATACAATTATATTTAACCCCCGGAATACTAACATTTTTTATATAATGCCTTGGCTTAAAGACACAAAACACTTGCTTTAGTTAATCTCTTTTTGAGAAATCAACTAAAGCTTTTCATTATTTAGAAACGACTTTAAATGTTACCCTTCTGTTGATTTGATCTTTAGGGTCTGAGCTATTTGCAAGCTCATCATCAGCAATACCTTTAAAGGCTAGCTTACTTGGTTTAATACCTTGTCTTAGCATGGCATTGTAGATAGCCTTAGCTCTGTTGGTTGAATACCATACATTACCCTTTCTGTTTCCGACAGCGGTACGAGGTCCAGAACTGTCAGTGTGACCCACTATCAATAAAACCGAGCCCTCTTCTAAAGCATCGATAGTTTTGTTGATTTTTTCTTTGTTTTCTTTGGCCCATTTATTAAAATCGCCTTCAGAAACAGTCACCACCTTATATTCAAACCCTTTTCCACCTGGTTTGTATACTAAATCATCCGCAACACTTGAACAGTAAGCGTTTAATCCTATAAAAGCCGATAATAACGAAAGAGTCATTATAGGCCTAATTTGTTTTACGTTTATTTTTGTTATCATACTTTTTCTCCTCAAACTAACTATTTTTCAGATGAAAATCATCATCTCCATTGTAAATATCGAACTGACTCTCGTCAAGCAAAACAGAAAAAGCCTACCTTAGTAGATAAATTTTTTATTTAACCTATCGAGTGTAGTATCTACCTGTAAAATGAGTATAGTCTTAAAATCACGATTATATAAAAAATGCGATTGAGGCTTGCTTCGATACTATATCGTGGTTTTGTAGGGAGGTTTTTTATATTAGAGCATGGTATATTTGAATTTGCTACTTGGAAGTAAGGTTATGTTACCTCCGTCCTAGAATAAGAGGACGGGGGTAGGGGCGGCTTGCTTTCTTTTGTAAGCTCCTGCGTCCTCGATGTTAGCTTCGCTAACATCGAGGACGCACACCCCGCGTTTGGTTTACCGCCCTCCCATAAAAAAAGTGTATTGTCGACGTATATTTGAGGCACGAAATTTGCGGCTATCAAGTATCAAGCCCTCGTATAAAATTATTTAAAAAAGATTTGCCAAAAATTAGGGCTATGGACTAGCTGTCACAGTCCTAATTTTAATAAGGGCTTAGTTCTTAATTTTTGGAAGAGGCTATTTTTTGTAAACGGAACTTGAATACAGATAAAGCTGTATTTTAAAGGGCTCTAAGATAGTATTTTAGAAAACAATCAAATTCTTATCTAAAAATTATCTACTTAAGTAAATAGTTTTTTAATTTATGGAGAATCAGATTATGTTTAAAATAAAAAATAAAATACGAGGGGCATCATCCTTCTTTTTTGGGTTTTTAATTTTTAGTTTTATAGTTCTTGGAGTGCAATGTAGTAGTGGTAAAGGTGGGGACACTGGTGGAAGTGTTGCCACTCCTCCCCCTGCTCCTGTAGCAACTCCCTGTCAGAATGGGCAAGGGATCGCGGGTGCCTGTGAATCTTGCAATACAGGCTTTAATTTATCAGCGGGAGCTTGTAATCCTATCCCGGGTGCCCCTTGTGTAAATGGTGTAGGTTCAGCAGGTGCCTGTGAATCTTGCAATACGGGCTTTAATTTATCAGGCGGGGCTTGTAATCCTATCCCGGGTGCTCCTTGTGTAAATGGTGTAGGTTCAGCAGGTGCCTGTGTTTCTTGCGATACGGGCTTTAATTTATCAGGCGGGGCTTGTAATCCTATCCCGGGTGCCCCTTGTGCCGATGGTGAAGGTTCAGCTGGAGCTTGTACTTCTTGCAATACAGGCTTTGTTTTGGCAGTGGGTTCTTGTTTTGCCCAAGTCAATGTTAGCTTTGATTTGAATGGGGGTACAGGTGGTGTCGCCCCCGCTCCGTTGCCTCTAAGGGTAGGGTCATCTGTTACTGTGCCTAGCTTGCCAGCGGGTGTAACAAATGGGACCTTAGTTTTCATAGGCTGGTCTACTTTACGTACTAATGTGGGTGCAAGTTTTGTGAGAGCGGGTGCAACGTACACGATCCCATTTGTAAGAGCTCCTGAGACCACTCTCACCCTCTATGCCACTTGGGGCGAAGCTTATACAGTTAGGTACAACTTGAATGGCGGTGTGGGCTCTGCTCCTAATGCTAGTGTTGCCCTTGCAGGAGCTGAAGTTACGCTTCGCTCTCCTACTCTAGTAGGGCCAAGTAATAATAATAGACCTGCTAATGCCTCTGCAAGTCCCACTGATGGCTTCTTTGGCTGGGGAGTGGATGCTAATGGCACAGGGATTACATATACTGCTAATCAAACTCAAAGCTTTGCTTCCAATACAACTCTCTATGCCCTTTGGTACTATCCTATAAGCTATGATTGTAATGGTGGGGTTGCATCAGGGACCTTGCCGAATTTAACCCAAGAAAGAACGGGGGCAAACTTGAGCGCTTTACCGTCCACAGGTTGTAATCGAGAGGGCTATAATTTCGTAGGTTGGTCTATTTCTGGAAACAATCCTCGCATAAATAACATGCCTAATAGCCCTATCGCCCTTAAGGCAATTTGGGTGTACCGAATCATGTATAATTTGAATGGTGGTGGCGGCACTACTGTAGAGGATTCTATGTCTTATTCCGTAGGTGCTACAGCCATAGTACAATCCATTAGGGCAACAACAACTAGACCCGCAAACGCCTCGACTTCTCCTACTGATGGCTTTTTTGGCTGGGGAGTGGATGCTAATGGCACAGGGATTACATATACTGCTAATCAAGTTCGAGTTTTTGCTTCCAATACAACTCTCTATGCCCTTTGGTACTATCCTATAAGCTATGATTGTAATGGTGGGGTTGCATCGGGAGTTTTGCCGAATCTAACTAAAGAAAGAACGGGCGCAAACTTGAGCGCTTTACCGACCACAGGTTGCAATCGAGATGGATATAATTTCGTAGGTTGGTCTGCTTCTGGAAGCAACCCTCGCATAGATAATATGCCTAATAATTCTCTTGCCCTTAGAGCAATTTGGACGTATCGAGTCACCTACAACTTGAATGGCGGCGGGGGCACTACTGTAGAGGATTCTATGTCTTATTCCGTAGGTGCTACAGTCACAATACAATCCATTCGAGCAACAACAACTAGGCCTGCTAACGTCTCTACTTCTCCCACTGATGGTTTTTTTGGTTGGGGAGTGGATGCTAATGGTACAGGAACTACATATACTGCTAAGCAAACTCAAATTTTCGCTTCCAATACAACCCTCTATGCTCTTTGGTACTACCCTATAAGCTATGATTGTAATGGTGGAGTTGCATCGGGAGTCTTGCCTAATTTAACTAGGCAAAGAATGGGGGCGAATTTGACTTCTTTAGTCGCCACAGGTTGTACTCGAGGAGACCATGATTTCCTAGGTTGGTCTGTTTCTGGAAACAACCCTCCCATAACTAGCATGCCTAATAATCCCATCGCCCTTAAGGCAATTTGGCGTCAACATCCCCTTGTAGATTCAGATCATGATGGGTTAATAGAAATTTCTACACCTGAACAATTGAATCATATAAGATACAATTTAGAAGGAACTAGTTATAGGACCGTAGCTGGTGCTACAGGAGGAACACCTGCCGGTTGCCCAAATAGGATTTGTCGTGGCTATGAGTTAAGTGCAAATATAGATCTTGGAAGCACGAGATGGGGTAGTGCTTATGTCGGTGTAGATAAAGTGGCAGAGGGCTGGGAACCTATAGGAAATTGTAGTGTAGCTGGCTGTACTAGTGGGGCAAATAATCCGTTTACAGCTACTTTTGAGGGTAGGGGTTTTACTATAAGAAATTTGTATATAAATAGAGCAGGTCAGTATCAACTTGGACTATTTGGCACCATAAGTTCATCTAGTATAAATCAAGTTACCTTAGATCGAGTTTATATTTTTGGAAAAGATAATATAGGTGGCTTGGTGGGTTTAGAACAAAGAGGTAGTAATCTTACCAATAGTATCGTAACAAACATAAACATAAGGGGAGGCGATGCCATAGGTGGTTTAGTAGGATGGCAATATGCTGGTACTATATCCTATAGCACTGTTAGAGGTACGGTTTCTGGAAATGATAAAATAGGTGGTTTGGTAGGAGAGCAAAATAGAGGAACTACAATATCATATAGCACTACATCTGGTTCTATTGCTGGCCATAATAGTGTAGGTGGTTTAGTAGGTTTTCAAGATGGTACTCTAATGCGTAATGTTGCGGGTAGCTCTGTTTCGGGTAATGATAACATAGGTGGCTTGGTAGGTTGGCAATATGATGGGAGTAACTCTTCATATAATATTTCTACTGGTTCAATATCAGGAAGGGATTATGTAGGAGGTTTAGTCGGATTACAATATAATGGGAGTAACTCTACATATAATATTTCTACTGGTTCAGTATCAGGAAGAAATATTGTAGGAGGTTTAGCCGGATACTCAAATGTTGCTACTATTTCCTACAGCACTACAACTGGTTCAATATCAGGAAATGAATTTGTAGGTGGTTTAATAGGGCAAGGATTCAGCGTAAATATTAGTTATAGTGGTCATGTTACGGGAAATATTGTAGCTTCTATTAACGTCGGGGGCTTAGTGGGTTATCAAGACGCTGGCACTATCACTCATAGTCATACTTCAGGACGAGTTATGGGTCTTCGTAACATGGGTGGTATGGTAGGTTTTTTATATAGTAATGCCTCTATCAGTAATAGTAATTCAGCAAGTATTGTTTGGTCAACTTTAACTAGTGCTAATGAAGGAATGGACGTCCCATCAATAGGTGGCTTAGTCGGTTTCATAGGCTCTATGGATAGTAATCATCCTAGTATTATTCAAAGTTATGCTAGTGGCATAGTTTTGGGGCCTTCATATGTAGGTGGTTTGGTGGGTTATCAAAATGGTGGGGCTATTGATAATAGCTATGCTACGGGAAATGTTTGGGCAACGGGTAGCTATACAAATACATTAGAAATTAGACCCTCGGGTGGCTTGGTTGGATTCAAAGTTGCTGGGACTATCAACAATAGCCATGCTACAGGAAATGTGTCAGGGTATACATTTGTAGGTGGGCTCTTGGGAGGAGTTTTTAACAATGTTGGTGATATTTCGAATAGTTATGCAACAGGAAACGTGTTAGCTTATGGATATGCAGGTGGGCTATTGGGAGGTATACAAGGTTCTAATGCTAATATTATCAATTGTTATTCTAGCGGTTCAGTTAGAGCTAGGGAAATATTTGGAGGCTTTATAGGACAACAAGCCTCGGGCACTATTAGCAATAGCTATGCAACGGGAAATGTATCTGTTTCAAATAATACAGCTTTAGATAATCCCTTGTACCTTAGAGGAATAGGTGGTTTTGTGGGTCAGCAGGCAGGTGGTGATAATGATGTCATTATCGAAAATAGTTATGCATGGGGTACGGTAAGAGGAGAAGATGACCAGATAGGTGTAGGTGGTTTTGTGGGGGGTCAAGCAGGCAGTGCTAGTACTATTATTCGTAACAGTTATGCTGTAGGTGAAATCATACTTACATATGGTAATGATGATACATCTGTAGGAGGCTTTGCGGGATTTCGACAACGTAATGACAGTGCTCAAATTATTCCTGTTATTATGAACAGTTATTGGGATACAACTTCAACGAAAAGGAGTACTTCAGATGGGACTGGGGCAACTGGGCTAACCTCAACACAGATGAAAGCATCTAGTGGTACCCATCCTAGCTCACTTGGGGGTTGTTTTAAATTGACTACAAATAAATATCCTCAGCTTTATACTAAGGTAAGTGGTACTTGTACAAGTACCTTGCTAGGTGGGAGCAATGCTAATCTTTAAATAAGTTTTTTATTTCAAGAAAGCTTTTATTAATAGGCCTTGTGTTTAAGTTTGTTAGGCATAGAACTTGTATTTAATCTAGATACCTCTTGTTCTCCAAGAGGTATCTATCCAAAGGGGATATTTATTTGGCTCCGGCCTTTTTTAGAAGGGCTATGATTTCACTGTAGTCTAGCCTCTCGGCATAGTCTATAGGTTGTATTCTTTGCTTTAGGTTTGGGTCGGCTTCGTGATCGAGTAAGTACTTCACAATTTCTGTATATTTTCTCATGGTTGCAATCAATAAAGGAGTAGTGTCAAATTCATTTTTATGATTTGTGTTTGCCCCTGCCTCTACTAATAAGCGAATAACTTTTAGATTACCATATACTGTTGCAGAGAGTAAGGGTGTTGCCCCATCAATATCTAAAGGGTCGAGAGTTAGACCAAATTTTTTTAAAGAGGGAATTAAAATTTTAACTATCTTGTAATTATTGAAGCTAGAGGCTAGGTGTAGGGGAGTTCTATTGAAATTATCTTTTGCATCAATTTTAGCTCCCGCTTTCAAAAGATAGATAACACAATCAGAATAATTGAATTGTGCAGCATAGTGTAGCATTGTAGCCCCTATAGAATCTCGTAAGTTTATATCCCCACCCCCCTCAATAAATTCTTTTATAGCTTGCAAGTTTCCAAAGCGTGCTTTGTAATGTATGGTGTTTTTATAATTTTTTACCGAGGGGTACCTCTGTTCAAGTTTTTGTTTCCATGATTTTGGAATGAGTTCATTTTTTTTATTTGTGGGGTTATTTGTTTTTTCTTCCTTTTCTTCTTTCGCTTCAGAGCTTACTGTATTTTGGAAGATGAGTATAGTGAAAATGATGTAGGTGATTGTTCTTTTCATTCTTATTGCTTGAGAGATAGATATGCCTCTTCAAATAGCTTTGATAGAGTGCTTATACGTTTTGTTCTTGAGTTCAAGCCCTTCGTCAAGGTACTTATTGGCCCTATGATAGTTATTTTTTTTCGTGCCCTAGTAATAGCTGTGTAGATTAATTCTAGTGTAACTAAGGAATTTTCTTCTGTAGGCAGAATCAGGACAATCTCATCAAATTCGCTTCCTTGACTTGCGTGTACTGTCAGGGCCCAAGCAAGTTCATGTTGAGGTAACAAATTTACAGGAATTTCTCTAAGAGAATTTTTTGAATCTTGGTTAGAGGAATCTTGCATCTCATTTGTTTTTTCAATTCTATAGAAGAATGCAGTTGAGTCTTGATTTTTAACTGTTTTCACAAGTCCCAAATCACCATTGTAAAGATTATTTTTATAATGATTTTCTCTTATAACTATGGGATAGTATCTAGTGCTAGCATTTTTTTCAAAATTCATTTCAAAGTTATCATGATTTGAAATGAATTTCTCTAGAATGCTTGTTACAAGTTTATTGAGTCCCTGTACACCTTGAAGGCCGTGACGTAAGGGGGTGAGTAGTGCAAAATTATATAATGAAGAAATGATTTTGTCTATGGTTTCATTTTCAGATAATTTTGGATTGTATATTTTTTCATATACCCTACATATAATAGGTTCAAGTACTTCTATAAACTCAGGAGTATATTTCGTCATGTTTTTTTCATAGGAAACAGGTTCGAGAGCGTAATATTTAATTTCAGAAAGATTTTTATTTTGTAAAATTTCTAAGATATTTTTTGTATTTCCTTTGCGAATTTCTTCATTCAACTCCCCAAGTTTGGGAACATCTTTGTATCTATAATTTTTTTCTAAACGCACAAAGGCATTCCCTAGATATTTTGAAATTTTATTTATTTCTTTTAGTACACAGCCTGCCTCTACCGAGTGCAACTGATCAGGATCACCTACAAGTAAGAGAGAGGTTTCAGGTTTTAGAGCTCTAAGTAAGCTTGAAAAAAGAGAAATATCTATCATGGATACTTCATCTACAACAATAAGATTGTAATCCAGAAGATTGTCGTGATGATGGCGATAATTATTGTTTTTATGAGTGTAGGCTAATAAACGATGTATAGTACAAAAGGTAAGCGTTTCATTCTGATTCTGGCTTGAAGTTTCTTGAAAAACTTGTTGTAAACGAGAGACAGCCTTTCCTGTGGGGGCACAAATGGCAATTTTTAAGTTTGGATTTCTTTTTAGTTGGAGGGCAATCATTTTAGTAAGAGTGCTTGTCTTTCCTGTCCCTGGCCCCCCACACATTACAAACAAAGAATTTTCTATACTTAACTCTATAGCTTTTTTTTGAGCGTCGTTTTCTTTTGATATTAAAAATGGTTTCTTGGATATGTTTTTTGCATAGCGAAGTAAAACTTCCATCGCCTCATATTCATAATTATAGTAACGATAGAAGTACAGGTGGGGATGTAGGTAAACTAAGGGACAAAGATATTTTTTTGGATTTTTAGTTACTAGCTTTGATTCTTTTAGAAAAAACTCGAAATGAGAAGCGTCTTTGAGTATTTCTATTTCTTGTTCAAAGGGAAGTATCTGTTCTAATATTTTTTCTGGAATTTTTTTAGACCATTTTATAGAAAGGTCATTGGTTCCTAAATGTTTTGGCCAAAGTTCAAATGGGGTAGAGGCGATACTTTCAAGATTTAGGCTAGTATCTCCTTGTCTGACTTGATAAGATAATAAACGAACAAGTAGCATTAAGTATTTTTTTTGTTCAGGAAGATACTTGAAACCTTCAAAGCGTGCTAGACTTTGTGCTAAATGATAGTCGAAAAAGTTATAGTACATGAAGATTATAATTTTTTAAATAATTTTTTCTGAAATCAAGTAAGTTGTTTTGTGTAGGTCTTTCAAAATAAATTCCGTTACTTGTATCTTGTGGAGACCTATGTTCAATTCCTCGTAGATAGACATAGATAATGCCACCTATATGTTTTTCAAAATCATAATTAGATAAGCGAAGTTGTAAGTAACGATCTAAGGCGTCTAAATAAATATAAAATTGTAAATCATAAGCTTGTTCAGAAATATTCTCTTTTAATTTTTCAGGACTATAGTCATCAACTTCTTCTCCTAGAAAATTAGATTTCCAATCCAATATATAAAAACGATTCTTAAATTCAAAAATTAAATCTATAGCACCATTCATAATGTATTTTTTATTACTCCCTTCTTGAAAGTAGTTTTTAAATTTATTGTTTAATGTTACTGTTTCATCTTGTTTTTTTACAGGCAAGGATTCAAATTGTAATGAGCTTTTATTTAAATTGTAATAAAAACGTAGCTCTGTTATTTTATTTTCTTTTGATAGGAGATTTAAACTAAAGTCTTCTTGAGCAATCAGGGGATAATCCAAAAGTTCTCTTATAAACTCATATAGAAGATTCTTCCATATTTCTATGTTAAAATTATATTTTTTGAGATATCTCTCTATTTCTTTTTTTAAATAGTCTAGGTCTAGTTTTGCTTTTGGATAATCTAAATTTTCTAGCAACTCATGAAAGAATAAGCCTGTATGTGCCCCCTTAGGAAAATCTCGAATATTTTTAATAACTATATTTTCAGTTTTATCTATGTTTGTTTTTAGTTCTTTATCCTTTATGATTTTTTGAATTTGAATTTCTCTTTCCTCTTCCTCCCTTTTTAACTTACTATAACTTTTTATTTTTTGGAAGGAATGAATAGAATTATAGGCAATAGGTAATAAAAGCTCCTTTTCATTGTTATCCTTTTCTCGAATAAAGGATGAGGTGGGGAGGATGTTTTCAAATTCAAGGCTGTCTATCTCAATAGTTTCAAAATATAAGCTTTCAGGATATTTTTTTGATAGATGGCTTAAATGTAAGTTTATGGCTTCTAAATAAGGAGAGTTTTTTTCTTTTTCTTTTTGTTGTTCATTTTGTGTATCAAGTTGAAAGGCTGTATTTGAAAAAATATTGAAAGCGGGAGTGTTGATACTTTCTTTGTACGGAGGCCAGTAGATATAAATTTTTTCTTTGGCCCTAGTTAGACTTACATATAAAAGCCGCATATCCTCTTCATATTTTTGTTTTTTAGCTTCCTTCGATATTTTTTCTATAAAAGCCTTCTGTTCCTGTTCTTTTTTTCTCCCTGTGCCACTCATTTTGTGATGATAAAATTTTCTAGAAAATAAATCTTTTATGTAAGTAGTTAAAATAAAGTATCTTTCTTTGCTCTCATCATAGTAAGTTAGGTCCTGTTCTTTTTTACTGTTGTTTTCGCTCCATAAAAATGGACAAAAAACTATAGGAAATTCTAATCCCTTACTTGAATGTATGGTGATTATATTTATAGTATCCTTATCATTCTCTCGTCGTAACCTTATTTTTTCTTCTTCATTTGGATGAATGGATGCCACATTCCTTACTTCTTTCAAATATGCTAAAATAGTTTTTGTATCATTCCTTCTATTCTTAAAAGCATCTTGAAGCAATTCAGAAATTTGTAAAATATTTGTATAATTTCTTTCCCCATCTATATTGCTTAATATGCGGACTTGTAAGCTTTCAAAATCGATGCAGGGTTCATAAAATAAAGATTCAAACATAAAGTTAAAACCCCTACTCTGCCACTTTTCAAAATAGTTTTGAAATAGGAGTAGATAAGAGTTCAATAAATTCTCATTGTCTTTTAATTTTATTAAATATTCTGCATTCGCACCCCAAAGAGATGTACAAAGGGCTCTGGATATCCAATGAGTAGCGTCATGTTTGTTTGAATTTATAATTGCATGTAGTATAATTTCAAAGTCTATAAAAGTAGATGTTTCAAAAATACTTTGTTCTGTATTTAAGTATGCTGGTATACCCACACTCTTAAATTTATCATATACAATTTGACCTTCAGTTTTGGTACGCACTAGAATAGCTATATCGCTTGCCTTTAGATTTCTATTTTTATATAAAGCCTCACCTCTCTCGCCTTTATCTAAAAGTTTTTGAATTTCACTTATAAGAAAATTTGTAACTAATTCCCGCGCTTGTTTTTTATTTATACTTTCTTCTTGTTCTATCTTTAGTAGACTAAAGGAGATTGAGGCTAGATTTTTATATGGATTTGATATAAGGTTTGTACTCTCTTCATTTGAAAAAAGTAATTCTTTTTCATTAGGTTTTCTTTCGCTTATATTTTCTTGATACAAAAGTTCAGGATGTAAAAAAGGGTTTGTTTTTGAATTTTGAAAGAAGATATTTATGATTTGTACTAATTCAAAATTAGATCTATAATTTTTATTTAAAGCAAGTAAGGTCTCGCTTTCTTTTTTCATCCTAAAATAGGTGTACAAGTCGCTACCCTTAAAAGAATAAATAGATTGCTTAGGGTCGCCTATCATATAAAGGGCATGTTCAGAAGATGAAAATATGGGGTCAAAAATTTCACATTGGAGTTTATCTGTATCTTGAAATTCATCTATAATCAAAACCCTATATTTCCTTCTTAGCTCTTTGAGCCAATCATCTCCTTCCTTGACAGTGGAATAGAGTAATTGATGTGTTTTAAAAATAAGATCATTATAGGTATAAATTTGAGATTGAATTTTTTTAGCATCTAAAAGTATAAAAAATCTTTTTTTTAAGGATAGAAAAAGGTAGTAAGTAGTCGCCCTCAACACCTCTATAAGATAAACATAGTTTTTACGAAAATCAAGCCAATGAGCTACACCATCATCATAGTGGTTGTGTTCTATTTCATAGTAAGCACTCAATTTTTTTTCTATTTCAAAGTCTAGTAGAGGTAGCGTGTCTGTATCAAGTAAGAAATAATTTTTAAGCTCTCTAACGAAGGCGAGACTGGTTTTTTTTTGTTTTTTGGGGACAAGGAGGGTGCCTATGGAGATGAAGTGCCCTTCTATAGCTGTTTCTATTTTTGAGTGCGTCTCTACCTCTTGCCCGTTTTCATGAATTGATTTTTTATTTGAAATTTTTGTTTTTACATTTCTTTTTTCAGGAAATGTATCTGTACTATCATTTTTGAAAATACTTTTTAGTTTAAAATATTTTTCTTCACATTCTTTTACTAATTCTTCTATTTCATGATTGATGTTTAGATACTCTTTTATATCTTTATCATTTGATGGTTCATTTTTTACTTTATAAAGCCTATCGATTATATTATAAATTTTTCCAAGTGTGTGTTCGTCTTTATTTTGAAAGGTGTATAGAATAGTCTCATCATATTCAGTAAAGTTTGATTTTGCAAAAAGCTCCTGCCATTCCGAGAGTTCAAATTTTGATTTTTTTAAAAATGACAAAAGGATTATGGGAGCTTGTAGTACAATAGTACTCCAAAAATCAGAAACAACTTCATGTCGTAGAAGCGTATCATGATTATTTAAATCTTTTGTGAGATGAAGTGAGCTTCTAAAATAATTTTCTACTAAGATCTTATTGCAAAAAGAATGTATTGTATATATATGAATGCTATCTATTTTTTCTAAAGCAAGCTCTAGGTATCCTTGTATTTTATCATAGCCATTTCCTTTATAACGTTCTAGTATTTGAATGATGTCATGATCTTTATTTGCATCGATTTCTTCTTTTTCTTTTTTAGATGTATAATTTCCATTACTATTTTCCATTTCTTTCTCATTAGTATGAATAGGATGAAGCTGTTTTTTTAGTAATCTAAAAGCGTTTTCTAGAGTTGTCCGTATGCGTTCGCGTAATTCTTGAGTGGTGGCGTTGGTATAACTTAGAGTCAAAATTTTAGAAAGAGGTAGACCATCAAGGATCAAGCACAGGACGATTCGTGTTATTGTAAATGTTTTTCCTGTGCCTGCTGAGGCCTCTATGCAAACCTTTCCCTCTTTAGGGAAATTCGATATATCAAATTGACGTACTTGTGTCTTAGTTTTCAAAAGAGTTGTATTTTTGTGAGAGTTCATAATATTTTTTAAGTCTATTTATTCGTCTTTGTACACCTTTATTGTGACAATTTATATAAGAAGAACAACTTGAAGGATTAGGCAAAAGACTGACTAAAAAATAAGATTGCTCTAAGCTAATGTTCTTTGGTTCTGTATGAAAATAACGTTTACTTGCGGCTTTAATTCCATGTATCCCTAATCCCCAGAATACATGATTGATATACCATTCTAAAATTTTTTGTTTGTCCATATTCTTTTCTAAAAGTCGACTGTATTTAATTTCTAAAATTTTTCTCTTTAAGTTTACCTCTCTGCCTAGGAATAAAGTGCGTGCCAATTGTTGAGTTATAGTAGAGGCACCACGTAAGCGATGACCACGAAAAAGAAAATCTCGTAGAGTAATAAACATGTCTGGTAAACTATAGCCACGATGAAAATAGAAGTTTTGGTCTTCTTGAAAGACAAGCAAATCAAGAAGGTAGCTAGGGGCTTCTTTTAGATAGACATAGTCATGGGGATGTATTTTTGTTTTCAAGCTATTGTTTGTAATGGCTTCTATATATAATACTTCTTGTTCATAAGAAGTATTATGAAAGTCATTTGTTTTGAGGTGTTTCCTATGCGTTTTGAAAGCTATAAAAATAAAAAGAGTCAAAAAGTAAATAAAGAGTAGGGCATGCTTCATTTTTATCGTATTGTTTTATTTTATGGAACCCTTTAAGAAAAATTCTTTGTTAGGTTTTTGGCCTAGCCTTTATTTGGTATATAAAAAGGATATAAAAACAGAATATAGGTCTCCCCAAGGTTTATTATTTTTATTCCTCTTTGCTACTGTCCTAGCTGCTATTTATAGTTATTCATTGAGAGCAGATGTTTTTAAGGAAGTTGCAAATTTTGATGGGGTTCTTCTTGCCACTTTATTTTTCTCTGCCACCCTCTATCAAAGTCCAAGTATGCAAGCAGAAAGTGAGGCAGGGGCCCAACGTATTCTAAATATGAGTCGCATTGATTTTATGGGGGTGTATTTTGCAAAGGTTTTAATACAATTTCAGAATCAATTGCTTTTTATCATATATTGTGTACCTATGTATTACTTATTTCTCAAAGGAGGGCACGACTATGGGGAAGTACATTTATACTTCTTGTTTATCACTATGATTTTTTGCAGTCTTGGGCTATCTGCCTTGTATACACTTTTTCAACGTGCTACATATTCTGCCTCATTAAAAAATAATTTTTTACCTATTTTACTTCTACCCACAGCCTTACCTCTTTTACTTTTTGGGCTAAGATTTTTGGAGTTAACCCGAAATTTAGCTTCATTTAGGAAATTAAATTTTGAATATTATATCTTACTTATTATTCCATCTGTTTTATGCCTGAGTATAGGTTCGCTTTTGTATTTTTATGTAAGTAAGGATTAAAGGCTTTATTTTAGTAACTATTGAAGAGAATATTCGGAATATTACGCAATTGAGATGAAATCTTATGTTTATATTTAATGTGTCCTGTGAAAAATAAAGTTAAATACATGCTAAAAAAGTAGACAAAATAGGCTATGTTATTGATCTTGAAGAAGATTAAATAGATTTTTAGATTTTAATCTTATATGTTTTTTATTTGAGGGTCTATTTTTATGGAGATATAAAGATGTTAAATGTAGATAAAATATTGTATAGTGTGTTTATTTTGATTTTTGTTTTTTTTGTACAATGTACAAAGAGTGGGGGGACTTCTTCTCAGGATAATGGGAGTTTCTCTTTAGGATTTTCTTGTGAAAATGGGGAGGGGGGTAGAAATGCTTGTACCTCTTGTTATCCAAGTTATGGTTTATTGAATGGACGGTGTGAACCCCAAGCATCTTTTGTATTCGAACTCAATTCTGGTACTGGTACTGCTCCACAAGTTTTAAAAGGAGTCATAGGTGGGTCCATAGTTACCCCTGCTCAATTTGATATCACTCGAGAAGGTTTTACATTTTTAGGTTGGTCTACTTTAGCATCTCCTGTAGGAACCGGATTCTATCCCGCCAACAGTCTGTATCCCATACCTACTGATATACGAGTTGCGACCCTAACTATTTATGCTACTTGGGGTTCAGAGTATACAATTACATATAATGTCAATGGTGGTAGCGGAGAATTGACTGACACGACTACATATCCCGTTCCGGCGGGTAATCCAGTTGTTCTCCAATCGCCTACAGGGATTACTAAACCAAGTGATGCCTCGGAATCTCCTAATGGTGGATTTTTTGGTTGGGGCGTGGATGCTAATGGTGTAGGTACTACGTATAGGGCCGGGGAGAGTAGGGTTTTTGTTGGTGCTACTACAACCCTTAATGCCCTTTGGTACTATCCCGTTACCTTTGATTGTAATAATGGAACAGGCACACCTCCTGAAGCAATGAACCTGCCTATGGGGTATGATCTAAGAACCTTGCCTGTTAGAGGTTGTGCTTTAGAAAGTAATTTCCCTCCGCTAGTTGGTTGGTCAGTCACAGGAAATCTACCTTTGGCTACGACTATGCCTAATTCTCCCCTTACTCTAAGAGCAGTTTATGCTGTAGATAGAGATTCAAACGGTTTAATAGAAATATCCACAGCAGAACAATTAAATACCATTAGATACAACCTAGCGGGAACTAGTTGGAAAACAAGCGAGGCTGATGCAGGATCTGCTATAGGTTGCCCTGCTAATGTTTGTCATGGATATGAGCTAGTTGCGGATATAGACCTCGCCAATACAAGGTGGAGTAATGGATATGTAGGTGAAGATGCGGTGGTAAACGGTTGGCTACCTATAGGACTTTGTGCTGTAAGTGAGGGTTGTACTGCAATGCCTTTCGTGGCAACTTTAGAAGGCCGAGGATTTACTGTGAGTAATCTTTATATAAACTCATCTAGTTTAAGTAGGGCGGGTCTTTTTGGTTTTACTGTGAGCTCGACTTCTATAGCACAACTTAACTTAGCTAATGTTCTAATTTCGGGTGAGAATGATGTGGGAGGTCTAGTGGGATACTATGATGGTGGTAGAATCATGAATGTCCACGTTGTAGGTTCTATTTCTGGTAAATCTCGTGTAGGCGGTTTAGTGGGAACGCAAAATTCTGGTAGTATTATAAACTCTTACTCTAGTGCTTTTGTTTCAGGAACAGGTGACTTCGTAGGAGGGTTAGCTGGTTTACAACAAGCTAACTCTCATATTACAGGTTCATTTTCTATATCCTCGGTGTCGGGGCGTGATGGAATAGGTGGCTTGGTAGGCGAGAAATCTGGTACTATTTCAAATTCTTATGTTAGTGGTTCATTCTTTGGTCGCAATTACATAGGTGGTTTAGTGGGTTGGCAAAGTAATGGTGGTATTTCTAATAGTTATACAACCGGAGGTTCCGCTTCCGGAAATAGATATGTGGGTGGATTGGTAGGGCGGCAAGATAGTGCTGAAATTACAAATACCTATGCAAATATTAGCGTTTCAGCTCGAGGCGGTGGTTTGGGAGGTTTAGTGGGTTGGCAACGTGGTGGCACTGTTACAAAATCTTATGCACGAGGCCCTGTCGGAACAGGCTCAGCTGATACAGTAGGTGGCTTTATAGGAGTTCAGGCAGAGGCGGGTACTGTGGCGAATACCTATTGGGATATTACTTCTTCGGGAATAGGCACTAGTGCAAGTGCAACAAGGGGTCTCACTACTTTAACAGTACAAACAGTTGCAGGAGGAACTGCATCTTCTTTAGTTAGTGGCTTGAATAATGGTTTTACTTGCTTTAAATTAACTGAGAATAGATATCCACAACTTTATAGTTTATTAGGTGGTACTTGTACAACTAGCCCTCTCTTTGGGCCTAATGTATTTAATCGTTGAGATTGCTATATTGTAAAAATTACTATTTACTCTGCTTCTAAGGCGAGTAGGCTATAAGTAGACCCAAAATCAATAACCTTGATTTTGGGTCTCACATCTTGTAATGTTTTCGTGACGTACGGTTTTGGACTTTGTATCCCCTTTATTGTTAGATAAGGCAAGCATGTGTGCATGTTTTTATACAAGATAAATAAACTAAAATCTAGGTTTACTCTAAAGCTTGTAAACTTGATGCTGGTTTATCATTTCTTATGTGATTGAGGATAATAATGGCTCAAGCAACAAAACTAAAAAATATAGACCAAAGTTACTTTAAAGTAGCAAAAGATGGGATAGCTAAAGTTAAAAAAAATATACTTAGTATCATCTCTTTAGATCCAAATAAAATTGATTATATCCTTGCTTCTAAAATAGCAGGGGGTCATGTTATTCTTGCGGACTCCCATGGGGTGGGGAAGACCTCCCTTGCTCGTTCCCTTGCTGCTTCCATAGAGTGGAAAAAGGCAAGAGCCACTCCCGACGGCGTTTCTGTAAAAAACTTTAATCGTATACAATGCACGGTCGACCTTTTACCCCAAGATATTTTAGGCTTTAATCGTTTTGATATGAAAGGTTCTCATTATCATTTTAATCCAGGTCCCATCTTTTCTCATTTTGTTTTATGTGATGAAATCAATTTACTTACTCCTAAAACACAGGGTTCTTTTTTTCAAGCGATGGAAGAACAAAAAGTAAGCATAGAAGGGGAAACCTACCTTTTACCTAATCCATTTTTTATTATCGCTACGATGAATTTACGAGGACAACATCTTTTTCCTTTACCTGCCCCACAATTAGATCGTTTTATGATTCAACTTTCTATGGGTTATCCTTCTGAGGCGGAAGAGTTAAGTATTCTTGAAAAACATGGTCAAGAAAACTCATGGGATAATTTTGAGGCAGTGGCAGAGGTGGGTGAACTTTTGGCATGGCAAAAGCTTGTTGATGCGGTTAGCATACATTCTGATGTCATGAAATATATTGTAGCCTTTGTCCGCCGTTCAAGAAGCTTTCCGGGTGTGATAACAGGTTTGAGTCCTCGTTCTGCAATAAAAATGTCTAGGATAGCTAGGGCCCTAGCTCTAGTAAGGGGATTAAATTACACAAGCATAGATTTAATTAAGGAACTACTTGTACCAGTCTTTGCTCATCGTTTAGAATTAGAAGATCCCTCCGCAACAAGTATTGATACGATTAAGGCCTTACAAAAAGAAATTAAAGTTTAATAGAAGTAAAATAAATTTATGACGCTGGCTACAGATTTTAAAAAATGGTACTGGCTTGACTTAACTAAATTTAAATTTTATATTTCTATTATTTTTTTTTATTACCCCCTAACTTTCCTAGGCACATTAACTTTAATTTTTTCTCTGGCCCTCTTAGGATATTCTTTCAGTACTTCTAATTTATACGCCTTGCTTATTTCTATATTCGTTCTTAGTAGCCAAACAGCCCTTATCCTTTTTACGCGATTTTGGTATCTCCGTCAAAGTGAGGTTGAAATAACTTGGGATTCTGGTCTTAAACTTGTCTCTCGAAGTGAGGATGCTCATTTACAAATTAAAATCAATGCCTCGACACCACCCTATTTTTTTCGTTATCATGCTGTTTTGTTTGCTAAGTTAATAGTAGGTAGGGCAGCAAGTTTATATTATTTTATGGAAGCTTCTTCAAGTGCGGCGGGCGAGGTTCATTTGCAATTTTATTTACCACTTAGTGGTACGCTTGAAATTAAAAATGAAATAGTTCTAAAAGATATTCTGGGGCTAACTCGTACTCGCATAGGAAAGGAGCAAAGACGAAGCTTCCCAATAAGGGTTCCCTTACTGGAAGAAAAAATCTTTCTGCCTCGCTTTAGTGCAAACACCTTAGAAAGTCAAAAGCGACAAAGGCAATCTGAAGAAGAAAAGTACTATATGCGTGAGTACATTCCAGGTGACCGTATTAAAGATATAAATTGGAAGAGCTCTTTGCGCATAGGAGATCTAGTGACTCGTATAGCCCCACAGTCACCTGAACAAAGTCCTCTTATTTGCATAGAGTTTAGAAATATTTCTATGACTTTAAATGATTCTTATAAGAGTTTATTGCATCTCAATATTCTAAAATCTTGGTTGTATTCATTTATCGTACATCTACGTCGTTCCGAATCGCGATATAAGTTTTTTGTGCAAACTGCTCAAACAGAATTTGTATTAAATACAGAACAAGATATAGAAAATTTTGCTAGTATTTTGGGTGGTCTACAATATGTTTCAAAAAAAAGCTGGGTAGACAAGTCGCCTTCCGTTCTTGAAAAATTTATTTTTACGACTATGTTCGACCCTACATTGAGAGATTTGAAACAAAGTCTCTCACAGAATTTAATGAAGACAAATATATTCCAAGTGGTTTCTCGTAAGGCTATTCAAGCAAATAAAAAAACTCCTTTTTCTCGTGTACGTTTATTTGAGCTTGAAAAAATAGATTTTAGCTTTCCTATTCCTAGGGAATGGATTTATAGAAGGGAGCCTAAAAAGCTTCCCAAGCTTGCTTTACAGCCTTTAAAAACAGGAGTTTTTCATAGACAAATGATCATAGAGACGTCAATTTTTTAATATGTTAACTGTACTTTTTTTCTCACGTATTTTTTTATATTTTATAGTCATTACAGTGCCTCTTTGGCTAAGACCTTCAGTAGCAGTTCCCTATGACTCTGTGAGTTTTGTGGCTTGGTTTGTGGTTGTCCCTATAAATATGGTGCTCTCGTACTTTCTCCACCACCGTCGCACTAAAAATAAAAAGATTTTCCAAAGTTTTCTCTATGCCCTTATTTGTACAACTTTATTAGCGATAGGATTTTCAGGCTTAGATGCAAATGCCCTTTTGATGTACTTTACTCTGGGAGCTTTTTCTTTTTTATTCACTCGATTTGTTTTTTTTTCAGGGAAGTCTTCTCTTTTAGTGAGTGGGGAAATTTTCTTTTTTTCTTATATATACTTTAAATTTTTAAATTTTACACGTTCTACTCCTGAGATAAGTCAGGAGTACCCTATATTTCCGAAAATCCTCTTGCTTTTACTTATACTTTCTTTTCTTTTTCATATAGCTATTGTATATCTTGCAGCTTTCCCAGATAGGAGCTTTCAAAAAAAGCGTAATGAACTTTTAGCCTTTAGTTGTATAGTCTTACCATTATTTTTATTCCTGTCCTTTGTTTTGCCAAGTGATTTTGTAAAACATCAAATTTCTTTTAATGAATTTAATGAGGACCCCCCTCCTGAACCTAAAAACATAGAAGAAGAGGGAGATGGCGCTTTTGGTGGTGGAAACCCTGAAGAAGAACATAATAGAAACGGTAAGCCACTTGGAGAAAGGGAAGAAAAATATCCTTCTGAATTGCAAGGAGATAGTAATCAAAAAGAAAAAGGCATAAAGCCTAAGCAAACTTTGCCTGAAGAAAAAGAAAACCAAGAGTTGGATAAAAAAAGAAAAAAAGGTGGTAAAGGTGGAAAAGATGAACAAAAACCTAAGAATGGTAATAAAGGCCCAAAGGAAAAAAAATCTAAAGATAATACAAAAGAAGAAGAACAGGAAAGCCCTTCTGAAGATTTTGCTGAGCCGAATAAAGATGTTGAATCCCCACCATCAGATTTGAGTAAACAATCTTCTGGGAAGGGTAAATCCGGTCCTCGCTTAGAAGGAGTTCCTTCTGATATGTGGGACTCATATAAAAATTCTGGTGATAAAAAAAGTGATAGTGGTCAAGGCGGAGGCAAGCAGGGAAACAAAGGAAAAGAAGGTAGTGGGGGTAAGCAAAATTCTGTTATGGTTGTGGCTTCTAAGGTGCAACCTATTTATGCGGCGGAGGGTTATTGGGGATGGCTTGATGAGGATGGTTTTTCTGCTTCTGATTATAGCCTTGAGCCTCTCAATAAACTAACTTCTGAACATTTGATTGACACTTGGCAAGATAAAATTCCTTCTAAAGATGATAAACGAGAAATCGTACCCTTATATTTTTTAACTACTATTAAAGATAGGGTGCTCCCATATCGTCCCTATCGAATACAACCCACTGTTCAAAATACAGCCACCCACCCCTTTGATTTATCTTATCATGCCCAAGCACGTATTAGTACTTCGCAGCCTAATGATTGGTACCTTGTTCGCGAACTAAACGATGTAGAGATACAAAAAATGGCAAAGTATTTAGATACAAGTGCCCTCCCTAAAAAATATCTACGAGATTTTAAAAAACACTTATCCATAGCTCGTAATATCTTTGAAACTTCTAAAAGTAGATTTAAAAAGTCAGCAAGTCCTAATTCATATTTTGAAAAAATAGAAATTATTTTAAGAGGTTATGCAAAACATCGTTATGAATTAGGGTTTGAAGAAAATATTACCCTAGATATACTTAATAAATTTTTGAATTTTGAAAAAAAAGGAGATTGCACAGTGTTTTCTCAAACAGCCGCAATACTTGCCCGATTGATGGGGGTTCCATCTAGGGTGGTGGTGGGGTACCTTGCATCTAAAGATTTGCAAACACCTACTCATAAAAGTGCCTTATATCATTTAAGAGAAAAAATGTCTTTGCTTAAAAAATTTCCTTTAGAAGAGCTTTATCTTGTAACAACTTCTCACCACCACTCTTGGGTGCAATATTGGTTGCCGAATTATGGTTGGGTAGATTTTGAAACTACATCATATGCTCTCCCACCACCAAAAGGAAAAGATCCAAATGATATGGATGTGGTGATCCCTCTTATTGATGAAAAATCTCAGCTCAAAGAACCTACTTTTGTTTTTCCTTGGAAGTTTATGCTTAAGCTTATAGCAATGATTTGTGCCTCTTTTATTTTAGGCATGTATGGGTTTAGATATGGACGTGGTCTCTACTTTTGGTATTTATGTCGTCGAGGTGGTGAAAAAAAATTAGGGGCTTTACAAATGCGTTTATTGTGTTTTCTTGCTAATGAGGGGTATTTACTCAAGCCACACTATCTAACAACCATAGAATTTTCAGAAAAATTACCTATAATAAAAGAATTCGCTGAATTGTATACTATGCTTAGATTTAGAATGCTTTATAGTACTCAAGAAGAAAAGCTTGAAGAAATAAAAAACTTGATACAATAACCAGCATCACTATTTCAAAAGCTAAGCGTCGTACATTTTTAAGATTTATTGTTCGTCATTTGAGTCTAAGAAGCTTGTACTACTAATCTTAAAATCATTGCTTCTTTTTTTATGCAAAAAATATTTCTGCTTTTTATGATTAAAGTACGTTTGAGTTTTAAACCAGTTATTTTACTTATATTCTTATCTTTTTTTTGCTCTCAAGAGCTAAAAAAAGTTAAAGAGGCATCTACAGAGGTAAGAATGGACAAGGCCCCTATAAAAAAAGAAATTCCACTTATTGTTTTTTTTGGGGATAGCCTTACTGCAGGTTATGGTCTTGAGATAGATGAGGCACCCCCTGCACTCATTGCAAAGAAAATACGCACTAGCTATAAGAAATATAATTATGAAGTCATCAATGCAGGTCGTTCGGGTGATACAACTGCAGGTGGGTTAGAAAGGATAGATTGGGTTTTGCAAAAGATAGAAAAATCAGTCATTTTATCTTAGGCTTAGGTTCTAATGATGCAATGCGTAGACATCCCCTTAAAGAGATAGAAAAAAACTTAAGAGCTATTATTTCTAAAGTTCGAAATTACAATCCTTCTATAAAAATATATTTATGGGAAATGAGAACTTTTCAAAACATGGGAACTTCCTATTCCCTTCGATATCTAAAAATTTTTTCTTCGATTGCTAAAAAAGAAAAAATACATCTCATCCCCTTCCCTCTAAAAAATGTTGTCACGAAACGAGAATTGAATCAACCCGATGGTATACATCCTAATTCAAAAGGTGCAAATATTCTAGCAGAAAATATTTGGAAAATTTTAGAAAAAGACTTATAAAAATAATTTTAAGTTTTTCATTCTTATGCTTCGTTGTGTTCTTATGGAAATAAAATTAACTTAAAGATTATTTTATTCTTAAAAGAATTTCTAAGCTAATTTAGAGGTTTTTTCATATTCATGTTTTTTTTGTATGTCTTTCATTTGAATTTCTAAGTAGTGTTACTTTAAAATTGAATTGTATTATTTTACTAAATTGTAGTGCATTTAAAATAAAACATGAAATTTAAGTATCCCTCTTTTTCTTTTCCTTATTTTTATAGGATATCTTATAAAATTTGTATATTTTCTTGCTTCTTGTTGCTTCACGCTATTTATGCTCAAAATCAAAACCGTTTAGATACATTCAAAAAAGAACCTTCTGCCTTAATAGATCGTATTCGATTGCAAAATTTAGAAAAAAAAATTGCAGAAGCGAATCAAGTTCAAGGTACAAATCCAAATTTTGAAGAAATTATTAAAGGAGCGACAGAAGAATTACAAAAGTATTACGAACAATTTGTAACTAATAAAAGTATTTTGTATGAACGTCAAAATACAAACTATGATTATCGTTTTTATGATAAAAATACCTTACGACTCTTGAGCCAATCTCTTCAAGTTACAAAAGAAAAACCTTTTTTTCAAGGGCAACGTCCGTACTTACAACGTCTACACCTTGTACTGGCTCGTGCTTACAGTCATTCTAAAAACTTCAAAAGAGATAATAATAAAGCTTTGCAAGAATATAAGAATTCTCTTCGTTACACTGTTATAGAACCTTTTTTTTCTGAAATAGATACCCCCTCCACCAACTCTATTATTCAAAAAAAAATCCCTGTTACAAGATATTTGCCTCAATATGAATGGATGCAAAATACTTTTTGTGATTCTGAACGTTTACAAGAAGAGGAAAATCAAGGAATCATTCAAGCAGCTCAAAAATTTACAAATGAATATCAAAAATTTTTAGAAGCTCAAAAAAACTATAAGAAAGCTCAAGATAAAGCGGCGATAGTGCGTTTTGAAAATGCTCCTGAAAATATCGAACTAGTAGAAAGAGAAGAAAGGGAGCAAAATGAAAAAGAAAAAGTATTAAATGAGAGTATGAGTATTCTTGAAAAAGTGCGTTTGAATGAATATAAAGACTATGTTGAAAATTATAGGGTCTCTTCTGCTAAAATTGTATTCGAAATGGCGCAAATTATTAAAATAATAGAGTTAGAAAATAGGATTACCCTAGCTCACATGAAACGAGCTACCCTTGTGCAGGGTGCGAATCATGAATCTTCTATAAATTATGAGAATACAGAATTTGTAAATGAAGCGTATACGATTGCATTAGAACTAGCACATAAAATAAATCCCTTTGAAGTATTGTATATTAAAGAATTATCAAATGAATATCGCAAGGCAGGGGCAACTCGAAATGCAATTTATTATTATGGAAAATATATTCATGCAATAGAAAAAAATGCAAATGCAGAAGATGAGCTACGTAATAGCTATTTACGTTTAGCAGGTTTGTATATCCAAGAAAAGAATGACATTCAAGCCTCTATTGCCTATGAAAATTATTTAAAATTAGAAAAAGATGTAAAGCTAAGGGGTCGAGCCCTTCTTGCCCTTGCTGATTTACACTTTAAAAAAACAGGAAAATACAATAGGGCACTAGAACTTTTTCAAGAATGGCGTTCCCTTGTTGAAAAAGTTGAAAAAGAAAGGGCGGACGATATTTTCGTGAATCAAAAAGAGCTTCTTTATGAAGTTTTGCAAAAAATTGCACGTATTTATAATTTAAAATTAGATAAAAAAAATGAAAAACTTTCATTGGAAAAAAATATAAGTATTTTTTCTCAATTGGAAAATGAACTTTCTCTCTTAGAAAGAGAAGTTCAAAGCTTGCTAGAACAGGAACGTGTTTTAAAAAAAGAATTGTACCAAATAAATGATGAAAGGAAACAAAAAGAATACTTTTTATTGAAAGATAAAACACTCGTGAATAAAAAAAGAGAAAGAGATATCAAAGCTTCAAAACTTCGTAGCCTCAATCACCCAAGAACTTTAGAACGTCTTGCTTTGCTTTATGTTTCTGAAAGGAGTTGGTCTAAAGTTGAAGAGCTTTATAAGCAAATTTTACGTATAGGCTCTTCGGAACAAATTACTCGCACTAGGAAAAACTTGGAAGGACTAGAAGCAAAAAAGAAAGAAGGTAAAGTTTTTATCCCTTTATTGGCACCTGATTTTGATAGATAAAAAATTCATTTCTTTTATAGAGAAGGAGAGAAGAAAGTAATCTGATTATATTATACTATTTACTTTTTTGAAAAACCTTAGGAAAAAACAAAGAAAATAGAATAAGTTTTAGTATTCTTTGAGGTACCTATAGTATTCAAATTAAATTCTATAAGATTTTTTGTATTGTAGTTTCTGTATAGGTATTGTAAAGTATCAAATATAAATATGAAAAAAATAAGATTTAGCATCTTCTCTCTATCTATTTTTATATTTTTGAATAGTTCATATTTTCTCGAAGCAAGGGAGGGTGATAAATTTACAAAGCCCTCATCGACTCCTCCACCTAATGTAGGTGTAGATGAAAAACTTGATACCTATCTTCCGTTAGATATTTCTTTTTTGAATGAAAATGACGAAGAAATTACACTTAGAAATATTTTAGATGGTCGTCATCCTGTAATTATTATTCCATCATATTATAGTTGTACTCGCTTATGTTCTTTTGTTTTTCATGGTGTACAGAAAGTTGTAGATGAGTTAGAATTGATTTCATTTAGTATTAAAAAAGATTACAAAATTATTTCCCTTAGCATTAATCCTAAAGATAACTCTCACGCTGCTTTTCATAAAGGTGAAGAAATTCGAAATAGCTTTAAAAATGTAAAAGTAGATCAGCAACGTTGGAGCTTTTTAAGACTTAAAAATTCAGAGATTTCTAATTTTATGAAGACACTTGGATTTCGTTATACAATAAATCCTAAAGATAGCGATGATATTGCTCATGCTGCTACAATGATTCTTATCTCTCCTGATGGGAAAATTACACGGTACTTATACGGTATAAATTTTGTAGCCCGTGAATTTAGACTAGCTTTACTAGAGGCCGGCGAGGGGAAAATAGGTAGTCCTTTAGAAAAATTTATTCTTTATTGTTTTCATTATGATACCTTTGAAGGAAAGTATACCCCACATGCTTGGGCTTTTATAAGAATAGGTGGAATTGTAACAATGATTTTTATAATACTGCTTTGGTATTTTGCAAGAAGAAAATGAACACTCCATTAACTCAACTTAAACTATATGAAAAATATGATGTCCCAGCACCTCGTTATACTTCTTATCCTACTGTACCTTATTGGGAAGAAAAACCTTCGCCTGTAAATTGGATAGAAGATATAAAAAGAGCCATAGAAAAAAATCCCTTATGGTCCTTATATATCCATATTCCTTTTTGTGAAAATCGTTGTTCTTATTGTGGTTGCAATACCATTATAACAAAAAATCATAAAACAGAAGAAGGGTATATTGCTCTTGTAGAAAAGGAGTGGCAGCTTTATCTAAAAAAAGTCCCCACCTTAGCCACTAGCCAATTGTTTGAAATACATCTAGGCGGGGGGACACCTAATTTTTTATCTCCTTCTAATCTTGATGCCCTCTTAAATAAGATACTAAGTTTGATTCAAAATTCAAGTAAACCTATAGGTTCTATGGAGATAGATCCTCGACATTGCACCTTAGGACATCTTGAAGTCTTAAAAAAACATAATTTTAATCGCATCAGTTTAGGTGTTCAAGATTTTAATATAGAGGTCCAAAAGTTAATTAACCGTTTTCAAAGTTTTGAGCAAACAAAAGAAATAGTAGATTTAGCACGTGTACTTGATTTTACTTCGGTTAATTTTGATTTAATTTATGGATTACCTAATCAAAATTTAGAGAAAATTAAAAAAACTATAGAACAAACAATCATACTAAAGCCCGATCGCATTGCTTTGTATAGCCTAGCGATCATTCCTTGGCTTAAACCTTCCCAAAAGTTATTCAAAGATTCTGATTTACCTAAACCTCAAGAGAAAAGAGAACTTTATGACTACTCTCGTGATACTCTTCTTGAAGCAGGTTATCTAGAGGTGGGTATGGATCATTTTGCCCTCCCTAATGAGAGTCTAGCCCTTTCTTTGAAAAATAAACATCTCCACCGAAATTTTATGGGTTATACACATGGTCGTACAGATTTTTTACTTGGCCTTGGTGTGAGTGCAATTTCAGAAACACCCGATAGCTTTCATCAAAATTTTAAAGAAATTGAAGCGTATACAAAGGCTTTAGAAAACTTGAATATCCCCTCTTTTCGAGGTCATTGCCTAACAAATGAAGATAAGCAACAAAGAGAATTGATTTTAGAATTTATGACTAAGGGTGAAGTGCAACTTAAGCTAGAGGAATATAGGAGAGATGTAAAAACGTATTTAGAAGAAATGTTTAAGGATGAATTAGTAGAATTGAATGAGGATAAACTACGAATAACAGAAAAAGGTCGTCCATTTTTAAGAAATGCTTGTATGGCCCTTGATGCTCGTATGCGAGCTCGACATGGTAATCAAAAAGTATCTCAAGTTTTTTCTAAGGCGGTATAAGGTTACCTAGTAAGCTAAAGCATAAATAGCTAAGTAATTGTTATTATATTTTTTTATGGTTTTAAATATAAGATAGTGTTTATTAAATAGCTTAAGTGATGAAAGAAAAGTTTTCACATGCAAATGAAGAATGAAAAATATAAGGAAATAATAATAGGAAAAACTAAGTATGATTATGATTTGTGCCCATCCTTCTACTCTATAAAATATTAAACAAATATTAAATTCATGCAACATAAATTATTATACGCTATTCATGGAGAAGATGAAGTTAAGGACTATGCTCTGAATCAAGATATATTATTATTAGATGAAATTCTTGGAGACACCATTAAATTTTGTCAGGGAAAAGAAATCTTTGAATTAGTTGAAAGTATAAAAAATCTAACAATACAATTTAGAAATCATGATGATGTAGAGGCTCAAAAAAAGCTAGAAGGCATTTTAAACGGTTTAAATAGTGAACAAACTTTATATGTAGTTCGTTCTTTAACCTATTATTCTCATTTTACAAATATTGCTGAAGATGTGCATCACATTCGCAGGAGACGTGTGCATCTTATCCAACATTCGCCCGCCCAAGAAGGAAGTATAGAAAGGGCCTTAGAAAAAATTTTTCATGCTAATAGTTCTCTTTCTACAGAAACTTTGATAGAATATTTTCAAAAGGCAAATATCTCTGCTGTTTTAACAGCACATCCGACGGAAATACAAAGGCGTAGTATTTTAGAAACAGAACTATGTATAGCTGATATATTACTTAAAAAAGGAGAAAAGAATAATACACCTGAAGAGGAAAAGCATATGGAGACTTTGTTAAGGGCTAAAATACTTACCCTATGGCAAACTTCGATTTTACGTACCTCTCGTCTTAAAGTTAAGGATGAAATAGAAAATGGGCTTTCGTATTTCAGATATACTTTTTTAAAAGAATTGCCTCAACTTTATTGTTTTATTGAAAATAAGTTAAATAGCCTGCTTGCAAAAGAGGGAAAAACTTCTATCAGAATCAGACCATTCTTTAAAATCAATTCTTGGATTGGTGGCGATAGGGATGGGAACCCATTTGTCGACGCTAACACTCTGAAATATGCTTTTTCGAGAGCAAGGCAATTAGTTTTTGAATATTACTTTTATGAATTACAAAAGCTAGGACTTGAACTTTCTCTTTCTGGCATGCATGTAAAGGTAAGTGACGATTTACAAAAACTTTGCGACACCTCCCCGGACGTATCAGAACACAGAACTATAGAGCCATATCGTAGAGCCCTAATTGGAATTTATGCAAGATTAAAGAAAACAGATATGTTTTTTAGTAAAGGTAAGGATAATCATAATCTAGATGTGCGAGAAAAAAATACAAATATCGCAAATTCAGACTTTTCTTTATCACATTCGTTTATAGAAAATAATATCAATGAAGAAAAACTTGTTCACCCTTACAAATCCTCTGAAGATTTTTTATTGGATTTAGAAACAGTCCATACCTCTTTGTCGCAAAATGGTTCTTCTCTCTTGGCTGCAACATGGCTAGAGCCACTTATCTATACGGTAAAAATCTTTGGGTTTCATATGGTACCTATAGATCTCCGTCAAAATTCTCAAGTGCACGCTCAAGTGCTATCTGAACTTTTTAAAGTGGCAAATGTGGTAGATGATTATAAAAATTTAGATGAAACTACTAAAGTTGAAATATTACTTTCAGAAATTCAAAAAGAAAGACTCTTATTTGATGCCAAACAATCCTATTCAGATTTATTTTTAAAAGAAAGAGAAGTATTACAAGCATGTTTTGAACTGCAAAAATCTTTTGGTAAAATAGCTTGTCCGAATTATATTATTTCTAACTGTCAAACACTCTCTGATTTTCTAGAAGTTTTAGTCCTTCTTAAGGAAGCACTATTGTATGATGTCAAGGAGTGTCGTTGTGATTTATATATTATTCCCCTTTTTGAATTTATAAAAGACCTTCAGAATGCACCCTCTATTATGCAGTCTTGGTTTAAAATACCGCAAGTTCAAAAAATTATTCAGCAACTTGAAAATACTCAAGAAATTATGTTAGGTTACTCTGATAGCAATAAGGATGGAGGTTTTTTTGCCTCAACTTGGAATTTGTATAAATGTCAAGATGCCCTTGTGAAATTATTTGAAGAAAAAAAAATTACCCTCCGCCTCTTTCATGGTAGAGGTGGGTCAGTGGGTAGGGGAGGGGGACCAAGCTACCAAGCTATTTTATCACAGGCTCCGGGAAGTATACAAGGACAATTTCGATTAACAGAACAAGGTGAAGTGGTCGCAAGTAAATATGCTAATAGTGAAAATGGTAGGCGTAATTTAGAAACTCTAATTGCTGCAACTTTGGAAGCTTCTCTTGTGCCTCAAAATGAAGTAAAGCAACTACAAGATTCTGAGGAATTTATTTCTACAATGAATGCCCTTTCTTTTGAAGCTCAAAAAATATATCATGAATTAGTGTACGAAACTCCAAACTTTACAGACTATTTTTTTGAATCGACCCCCATTATTGAAATTAGTGAACTCAATATAGGGAGTCGTCCATCTTCTCGTAATCCTGATGCGAAACGAGATATACGACAATTAAGGGCTATCCCTTGGGTATTTTCATGGTCTCAATCTAGAGTGATGTTGCCGGGTTGGTATGGCTTTGGCAGTGCAGTAGAAGATTTTAAAACGAAACAGGGTGCAAGTGGAATGGAAAAACTAAAGAAATTTTATAAAGTTTCACCCTTCTTTCAAACTTTGCTTTCTAATATGGATATGGTTCTTGCTAAATCAGATATCCCTCTAGCTTCGCGTTACATAACTCTAGTTAAAGATCAAGCCTCGGCAAAAAAAATATTTGAAAGAATATCAAAAGAATGGCATCTTAGTGTAGCTTCTCTTTTTGAAATTACAAATAAAACAACTTTACTCACTGATAACCCCACCCTTGCTCGTTCAATAAAAAATCGCTTTACCTATCTTGATCCACTCAATCATTTTCAAGTAGAATTACTTAAACGCCACCGTTCAGGTGTAAATGAAGCTTATATAAAAAATTGTATACATCTTACTATCAATGGGATAGCTTCAAGTCTACGCAATAGTGGTTGAAAGATTTAAGAAGTAAAAAAATAACCGAAAGGTATTCATCATCTAAACTCATTTTTGATAATAAAAGAGTTTTATGATTTGGAGAAGGTAAAACTTTTACTTTTAAGTTAAAATACTCGAAATAAAATTTTCATTTAAGAAAGATAAAATTTATTTTACACACAAATACCTACACAAGTGCCTCAAGTTCCTTCAAAGCTTTCTCTGTTTGCTCTTGATTAGGGGCAACACCATGCCATTTATAATCATTTTCCATGAACGAGACACCCTTTCCTAATATCGTATTAAAAACAATTAATTGTGGCCCTTCATGCACTTTGGTTTTTGCTTTTTGAAAGGAGCTTCTTATTTCTGCAATATTATGCCCATTGGCTTCTAAGATATTCCAACCAAAGGATTTAAACTTTAATCCTAAGTCTCTAAGGTCGCAAACATCTTTTGTTTTCCCATCTATTTGTATACCATTATTGTCTAAAAAAGCAATCAGAGGAGCTTTATGATGAGAGGCGCTAGTGGCAGCCTCCCATGTCATCCCTTCGCCACATTCACCATCAGATATACAAGCATAGACTTGATATTTTTTTTGTAAAACTTTGCTAGCCATAGCAAGGCCTACTGCTACAGAAAGTCCTTGGCCTAGAGAGCCACCAGAGTTTTCTAATTCAGGTAAGTATTTTGTTGAGGGATGTCCTTGAAATGGGGAACCTAGTTTTCTAAAAGTAAGAACATCTAAATTTTTGAAAAAACCTGCAAGTTTCATACTTGCATAACGTACAGCAGAAACATGACCATTAGATAAAATAAGACGATCTCGTTCTGACCAATCAGGCTCGTGGGGGCGAAGATTTAATATATCAAAATATAAAACAGAAAAAATATCTGCTAGGCCAAGCGGGCCTCCGGGATGTCCACAAGTCGCGGCATGAACCATTTTGATGATTAGTTTTCTTATATCGTTTGCATGTTTTGCAAGTTCTTGCTCATTTTTCATATAAAAGTGAATATGACACTGCTTCTAAAGATACAGATGCGTCAAATTAAAATCTATATATTTTCTATCTAAAATAAGACATGTCATAGCATTCCTAAATTATGAGATTTTTATACGGAGAGTTATTGCGGAGGGCATGTTATTTTAGCACCCTTCTTATATTTTTATTTGCCTTGTATATAAATTATAGTAAGCCCCTTTTTTTTCTAGTAATGTTTCATTTGTTCCCTCCTCAATAATTTGCCCCTTATCCATGACTAAAATACGATTACAATTTTGAATAGAGGAGAGGCGATGAGCTATAATGATAACGGTACGTCCTTCGGATAGTTTCTCAAACTCTTGTTGTATTAAAGCTTCACTTTCATTATCTAAACTTGATGTGGCCTCATCTAGAATTAAAATGGGGGGATTGAGAAATAAAGTTCTTGCTATAGCAATTCGTTGTCTTTCGCCACCAGAAAGCATAACCCCCCTTTCTCCAACTATAGTATCATAACCCATTTCTAAATTCATGATAAAATTATGAGCCTTTGCATTTTTTGCCACCTTCTCAATCTTTTTTTTATCTATAGTTTCGTTTTTTAAAGACCAAGCAATATTTTCAGAGATGCTTGCATGAAATAAAAAAACGTCCTGACTCACAACTGAAATTTGTTTACGTAGATGTTCTAAAGAAATATTTTGTACATCTGTATCATCTAGTAGTATTTGACCTTCTTGGGGTGCATACAACCGCATTAGTAAATCAATAAGGGTGCTCTTACCAGAGCCAGAATGCCCCACGATTGCAATTTTTTCCCCGTAGTTTACTTTAAAGGAAATATGATCTAGTATAGGTTTAGGACTTTCAGGATAGGAAAAAACAACATTATTAAATTCAATGCTTTTTTTGAATGAGAGTAAAGATTTAGAAGTTACATAATTATTATTGTTTACGCTGTCGTTTTCATGAAACACTTCAAAAACCCTAGACGCAAGAGATGAAAGAGTCATTAGGGAGTTTACAGTAATCGAAATTCGTTTTAATGGTTTTGCAATAAAAAATGCTAGAAAAAAAAATGTGAGAAATAAACCACGAGAAAGTTGGTTATGTGTCATTTCATAGCTTCCCCAAATCAAAAAAGATAAGATTAAAAATGTAATTAAAAATTCACTTACTAAAGGAGAAATTTGATGATAGTAGTGTGTTAAAAAAGTATTTTTGTATAATCTTTGGTTTATTGTATGAAATTTTTTAAGCTCTAATTTTTCTATGCCAAATATTCTAATCACTCGAATCCCTGATATAAATTCTTGAAGATGAGCCATTATATCACTCAAACGTTTTTGTTGTTCGGAGCTGGTTTTTCTTATTTGCCGAGCTATTTTATTAATGGGAAGGCCCATGAAAGGGATTAGTAAAAAAAGTATAATTGTCATCTTCCAAGAAATCCAAAATAAAAAACCTAAATGAGTTATGATGTAAAAAAAATCTATCAAGGTATCGTTTAATTGCATGGATAAAATTTTAGAAATGGCTTCGGTGTCGTTTATGACCTTACTCATGAGGGCACCCGTTTTTTCTTTATGTAGATAAAATAGATTTACTTTTAATAATTTTTCATACACTGCTTTTCGTATGTCCTTTATTGTAGCAAGACTTGCTGTACCTAGGAAATAAATGCTAAGGGTTAAAAATATTAATTTTAAAAAGTAAAGAGGAACAATGAGTGAGGTAATCAGTAAAATAACTTCTTTATTACTATATTTTTCTAGAAAGATGTTTACTCTTTTTTTAAGAATAATCATTTTTAATTGAAAGCTATTGAGAATTGTATTTTCACTTGTTTCAAATTGATGTTTGCTTAGTAAAAGTTCCTCATCGCTTGAAATAGGGAAAAGAGTTATTTTATTTTCAACACCTATCAAATTAAAAATGGGAGTTAGACTTCCTAAAGTGACTAAATTGCTTAGTGTTGTGAGAAGAAGTAATGTAAGGCCTATAAAAAACTTTAGTTTATAGTTAAACAAATATGTTAATAATCGTAACAATGCTTTTTCTTGAGTAATTTTTTTTTGTTTCATTAAAAATTGTAATCTCCTATGGCAAAAGCTAAATTAAAACCAGAATCATTGGGTAGGGGTCGAAATTGAAAGCCACCTGCATAATAAATTTTTTGTGCTAAGTAGAGGCGTAGGGGTAAAACAGGTATTTGTATACGTAAACCAAATCCCCAAGAATATAAAAATCGATCTAGTGCTAGATTCTGTGAAGAGAGAACAGTGCGATTAGGGTCATTCCATTCTATACAGCTTTTATTAGGTATAGGGCTATTTGCGTTTGCACATTCAGTATTTCCCCTTATGTTATAATTTTCGTAGCGTGCTTTTTGATCTCCTGTAAAATTCCTAACTTGGTTAAAAAGGCTACCTGCATCAAAGAAAGTAACAAACCATAAGTAACGTGGTTCAAAGGGTATGCGTATTTCTGTTCCGTAGATAATCATATGGTGTGACCCCAAGCGCCAATCTTGTGGATAGTTTAAGTCACTATAATCATAGCCTCTCAAACGACCATACTCACGTGAACCTGGCCCACCTAAATACAACTTATCATAATTTTCATAATAAGGATTTATTGTACTGTCTTGGGTATTATAGACGGGTCTTGTCTCTTGGGTAAAGGTGGCACTGAATGTAAATTCTTGTACAACTTTCCATAATTTTAATTCTTTATTGGGTAATTTCCCTCCAAAAGAAAAATCAAACCAAGAGAAATAATAAGTACTAGAAACAATGGCTCTATTGTAGTGATCCGAACCTGCTATAAGCCCCCCCACTATCTCTAATTCAATGCGTTGCCTAAAACCTTCGGTAGGATTAAAATTATTATCTATTGAATTGTAGAGTAAGCCATTACGTAAACTTGATTGAAATTGTAAGCCTATCTGTTCTCGTAAAAAATAAACATCAGGGGCAAGGGAAGTAGACTGGCTAATTGAGGAAAAGTTTGGATTGTAACTATGATAATTGCTCCAATAATGATTGATGGGATGGGAAGTGCTAAATCCTAAACCTACCCTATTGGTTTGAATTTGTGCATCAGTATAAGTAACTTGATTTCCTATTTCTATGGAAGTGACAGGTTGTGTAAAAGAATCTACAAAAAATGATATTCCAAGTGCCCAAGGAGTTGGATAGCTTCTAAAGCAATCCTCTTCAGGCAAAACTTTTTCTGCAAGTAGGTCACGTATTTTTTGCTTTATTGAATCTAGGGCTAGACTTGGATGTGAGCTTTTATTTTTATTTATTACTTTCAAGATTCTAATTTTATAAACTTCATTATCACTTTCTAAGGATTGAGCTATAGAAATTATCTCATCTAGACTATGAGCTTTATCTATGTCTTTTTGTTTATTCTTCCAAAAGGAGCCTTTTATTTTATCACATCTATCATAAAACCAAGGTTCATTCCAAGAAATATTTAAGCTACGCCTGTTAGGACCATAGTCGACTCCTCCTGTAAGAGTTTGTCCTGTCCCGTTGTAGTTACTATCCCCTAATTTTATATTTAGTGCAAAGCCTGTAAGAACGCTATAGGTACCACCTACTTGTATATTTCCCGTGGGTTGTTCTTTGAACTCGAAGACAACAATCATTTTATTCTGATCTGAGCCTGGTCTCATTTGAAGATTTACTTCTTTGAAAAATTGGGTATTGAGCAATCTTTGACGACTAATTTGTACTAGATTTGAATTAAAAAGTTGTCCTTCTTTTAGTACTATATTTCTTTTAATTACATAGTCTAAGGTTTTCTCGTTACCTTTAATAATAATGTTTTCTATGTATGCTAGATTGTTTTCACTAATTTTAAAGTGAACATGGCGTAGGGGACGACCTTTCTCGCTCGGATTTTCATTTAACCATTTACGTAGGTGAACTAGGTCTAGGTGTTTTGCATCCTCACTACACTTGCTCCCATCATTTTTTTTTTGGCAAGCTTCATATTTTGTAAGTGTTTCTTCATCTAGATTAAATTCTATATTTTGAGGTTGGATTTGGGCAAAAACATATCCTTGACGTGCATAGGCTTCTTGTATGTTCCCCCTATCTTGAAAGTATTTATTTTCATCAAAGTAGTCACCTATATTTCCGTAATTTAAAGTTAAATTTTCCAAAAGACTTTCAGGTGAATAGATAGGAGTAATATCTTTTGCTTCTTTCTTTTCCCTTTCTACGGGATTTAATTCTTTGTTTATACGATTAGGGTCATGTTCTATAGAGTAACCTCCAAAATATTTTATATCTCCTTCTAAAATTTTGTAAGTCACCACTACAACCCTTCCCTTCTCTGGATTTTTTGGGTCTTTCCATCGTATTTCATAGCCTGTAGCTTCAGGATCTAGTTCAGCCCCTAGTAAGCCTTGAGATTTTGCAAAGGAGAGAATAACAAGTTTATCTTCTTCAAATTTACTTACTTGAAAGCCAACGTCTGCAATGATACCACTTTCTTTTTGTTGGAGTATTCCTAAAACTTGATCAGCGTCTATACGCCTTGTCCCTATTATATTGATTTTGGATATAGGAAGTAACTCGCCCTCATCTATAATAAAAGAAACGCTTATTTTATTGCCTTTAGATATTTGAGAAGTTTTGTACCAAACCTCTGCAAAGGTATATCCTTGTTCAATGAGGGCAGCTTTAATGGCCTGAGTTGTGTTTTTAACTTTTTGTAATGAAAAAAAACTTTTTTCTACTAGGTCTATTTTTTTAATAAAATCCTGGGTACTTAATTTTATGAGACCCACATAGTTTATCTCTTGTATTTGAGGTAATTCTTCTACTTGAAAAATAAGTTTTACAGTGTTGTCTTGAAGTAACTTAACGCGTATGATAACATTAGAAAAATATCCCAAACTAAAGAACTTTCTTAGATCATTGTTGGTACTCACTTCGTTCAGAGGCTTTTCTAAACGACTTTCCATAACTTCGTACAATTCATCGGTTACTAAATTCTTAAGGCCATAAAATTCTATTTTGGAAATCTTCTTCCCGAAATAACTTTGAGGTTCTGAAAAAAGGCTAGGTAGAATGCCCAAGATTAGCCCTACGAGTAAGACTAAAATGAATTGTAGATGTACAGCTTTTAAGAATTTCACTTGTCTTTACTTTGAATGAATGGATGTAAAAAGAATATAAAAGGCAATAATAACCTATGAAAATAGAACGCCACTATAAAAAAAGATAGTATTAGTCGTCACTATTTTTATCTATATTAAAATGAATTAAAACCCGATTTTATTATAGATTCTTTGAAATGTTCCAAAATGTACAACCCCTAAAGTTTCAAAATTTTTTATGAAAAAAATCTTATCTTCCCTTAGTACATGTTTAGGATTATGTCTTATTCTTTTTGTTTGTACTCAAATTTGGAGTGAAGATGCTAAACGTATTTTACCTGATCCATATTACCCCCAACAGCCTACAGGCAATTTACGTTTGAATTACTATTATGATAGAAGTGGTACATGGGTAAAATTTTCAGATTGGATTCCCTTTCAAAAATATAAATATGTTCCTAAACATCTCGAAGATTTTTACGAGCTCTATGGCTTACCCAATGCCTATACAGAACATCATATCAAGCGTAATATTTACTATTTGTATGAGGCTATGTCTCATAAATTCCGCCATCCCTCTCGCTCCTTATGTAAGATAGAAAATGAAGATGAGTTTCATAAATATAGATTACTTTTTTTCATGCATATAAATCAACTTATCATGCGTTCTTTTATGCGTCTTGCCTCGCAGTATGATGTAGTGTACTTATTAGACCACGATATGGACTTTGCCGACGAGCTTGAAACATCTTTTTTAATCGCTCGGAGCTATTATATGCAAGCCCTTCCTTTTTGGGACGAGGCTGTGAAGTATGCACAGGAGGCTAGTCAATATTCTTTTACTTTAGATCTAGGTGGTATAGAGAGTGAACGTTATGCTATTGTTCGTAATGAGCTAGATTATAAAAGACAAATAGAACGTCATCTTAACCGTCTTGAGGAAAAATTAAGTGTAATCAAAAGTTTTTTGGATAAAGAAGGGCGACCTAAGCCTGTAAAAAAAACAATAGATAAAAATTTTAATCCATTTTAGTGAAATCAAGCAGGGGTAAGAATGTGAATGTATGCCCACTCTTTTTATTATATAAAAAAAAGTAATACTTCTAAGATTATTTTCTTATAGAAAAGCGAGAGTTACAAATAGAAAGGTGCGGGTATTTTTTACACTTCAATCTTTACTTAAAATAGAGTTCTTACTTTGAAGGTTTTTCCTTACTTACTGGGGTACTAACCCATTTAGTTAACAAATGCTGAATTTTATTCCTGTCCTGAAAAAAAATCCTTTCATTTTGCCAATCTAAATGACCTGCTCCAAGTAAGGTAATTAGGGTTTTAGGTTCCTTGCTTAAATTAAAAATACTTACCCCTTGTGAATAGGGGATAACATTATCACTAGTCCCATGTATGACGAGTATAGGTAGTGGGGAAAATTTAGGCAGGTATTGAGTTGAAGCATAATTATCTTTGGTAAGCCCCTTACCTATTCCACCTATAGTATAACATGCCTTACTCCCCACCACTTCTGCTATTTCTTTCCAAGAATGAAAACTACTTTCTATCACAAGGGCTTTGATCCCCCTGCGGTCACTCAATTCACCCAAAGAACGAGCTGCTAAAACTCCTCCTAGACTTTGTCCCCATACAATAATAGGAATTTTTTTTCTCCTATTTCGCTCTTGGATGTATTGTATCATAAGCTTTGAATCAGCAATGATTTTTTCTGTATCTACTTTCCCTTCAGATTTACCATAACCTCGATAATCAAAAGTAAAGACCTCAAAGTGATAATGTAAAAGCCAAATCATTGTTAAATATTGTATGCTCATATTTTGAGCATTGCCGTGAAAATGGATGATGGTCGCTTTGATAGGCCCTTTTTGGATTGGTTCTAGAAGCCAAGTATGAATGGCATTTTTATCTACACCTGATAGAAAGTTTTCATCATATTTTAGTTCTAATTTTTCGGGGAGTACATATGTAGAAGGAGAGGGATAGTAGAAAAATGTATTATTGCAAGAAAAGAAGAAACAAGAAAGCACTACTAATAAAATAAAATTTTTCTCTAGCATTGTTAGGATATAAAGAATAAACTCCCTAGCCACCCTAAGTAAACTAAAATTTTTTTAGAAGTTTTTAGGACATGTAGATTTATCTTTAGAGACCTTATATTATAGAGAAATTTTTTATTAATCCTTTTTTAAACCTTATATCTTTATTTATGATTTAAGGACAGGTGTTTTTAGAACGATAAAAGTTTTCTTCTCATTGGTATTATTACAAAAACCTAAGTCTATTCATTCTGACTTAGGTTTTAATAGTAATGATTTTTATTAAAATCTAAGTGTATTACCTTTGCTCAAATGAAGAGTCATGATTGAGATTTTTTTGCCAAGAAAGACTAAGCCCTTTCTTGGCAAAAAAAAATTTGAATCAATCTTGCCCAGGTAATAATGTGTTCGCTTCACATAAAGAGTCTACCAGAGTATAGAGCTTTGGGTACTTGCCTGTAGTTAATTTGAAACAAGACCCAAGGCTACTAGGGTGTGTGCCAGTAGTCGCTTTCATTGCTGCTGTGGTTAGACCTAACAAGTCCGTCATTGAGGGTGAGGCAACATTTCCAATTCCCGTAGATTGCCCAGTTGAGGTTGTGTCCCAATAATTTCCTGTAAGAGTAGCCCCATCTTCTTGGTAACCCATGAAGCCCCCCCTATTACCAGAAGAACTAGCCCCCCCAGATACAGAGCCTGTAGCATAGCTATTTGTAATGGTACCCGTATTTTGCATCCCTATGAAGCCACCAACATTTTCGTTTCCACTAACATTGCCTGTAGAATAAGAGTTACTGATAGTACCAGCAGATTGAGCTCCAATAAAGCCACCTATGCTATTGCTTTCACTCCCCATTACCAAAGCAGTAGAGTAACTATTAGATATTGTACCACCGTATACCCCCCCTATTAGACCTCCTATTGAATCCCCCCCACCTTGAATAGTACCAGTAGCATAAGAGTTTTCGATACTACCTATATCTTGTCTGCCTACTAAGCCCCCTGTGTGATAGGCCCCCGAAATGGCGCCTGTGGCATAGCTATTTAAGATGGAACCGTCGCTTTTTAATCCCACTAATCCCCCTACATTATCTCCACTTCCTGAAACGTTACCACTAGTATAACAGTTTATAATACTAGAAGCTGAAGATTCTTGTGTCCCCACTAGGCCACCTATCGAACCGCTTCCTGAAATAGCTCCTGTAGCATAGCTATTTATAATACTAGAAGCTTCTTGTTGTGACCCCACTAGGCCCCCCGCATTACCTCCATCTGCTCTAACGTCACCTAGGGTATAGCTATCTGTGATAGTCGCATTCACTTGTTTGCCAACCAAGCCCCCTGTATTTGTATTTCCCAAAACTGAACCTGAGACATAACTACTTGCAATTTTGCCCCCTTCTATATGACCTACTAAACCCCCCATCTCATCACTATAATCACTTCCAAATTCTATTTTACCTTCTATAGTTGAGGTGCTATAGCAATTTGAGATATCTCCGTTTACTTGCCATCCTGTTATACCGCCTACCTTACTCGAACCAGAGATATAATTTTTTGGAACAATAATTGGGTCTGTGCTAGGAGTTGGTGAATGAGTGCCTGAAGCCCCTTGCCTACTTTGACTGGTCCCAGAGGCTGCCTTTTGGCCCACATAACTATTTGTGATATTGCTGTTTTCTTGGTATCCTACCAAGCCTCCTACACCAGCATTTCCTAAAATCCAAACTTTATCTAAGGCGACTTGATGTAAAGAAGCTGAAGAGATAGAGGCAAAAAAGCCAACTCCGTTTATACTGGGGCGATTTATATACAGATTTTGTATAATAAAGCCATTTCCATAAAAGGTCGCCACAAAAGGTGTGTTATCACTAGTCTCAGCACAATCCTCATCAGCACCACAATTTCCTATAGGTTCCCAGCCCTCTGCCACTTTATTTGCACCTACGTAAGCACTACCCCATCTCGTGCTTCCAAGATCTATATTTGCACTTAGCTCATAGCCACGACAAATCCTATTTGGGCAACCTGCGGGTGTTCCTCTTGTAGCACCAGCTACGGTCCTATAACTAGTTCCTTCTAAATTGTATCTTATATGATTCAATTGTTCAGGTGTAGAAATTTCTATTAACCCATCATGATCTGAATCTACAAGGGGATGTTGACGCCAAATTGCCTTAAGGGCGATGGGATTATTAGGCATGTTATTTATGCGAGGGTTGTTTCCAGAAATAGACCAGCCTACTAAATCATGGTCATCTCGAGTACAACCTGTGGTGACTAAAGTACTCAAGTTTGCCCCCGTTCTTTCTTTCGTTAGGTTTGGTAAGACCCCTGATGCAACCCCGCCATTGCAATCATAACTTATAGGATAGTACCAAAGGGCATAGAGGGTGGTGTTGGAAGTAAAGCCTTGTGTTTGATTAGCAGTATATGTAGCCCCAGTGCCATTAGCATTCACCCCCCAGCCAAAAAAGCCATCAGTAGGAGAAGTCGAGGCGTTTGCGGGCCTATTTGTTGTTGCCCGAATGGATTGTATTGTGGCTGTGGTGCTTGTTGAATAGAGCATAGAGTCCTCTACAGTAGCTCCACCACCACCATTCAAGTTGTATGTAATTTGATAGGTCCAGACTGCTTTAAGTGTAATAGGGTTATTGGGCATAGGAATGGTCGTTATACTTGATAAGTTCCCAGTAAGCGACCAACCTGATAAAATAAAGCCCTCTCGATTGCAACCTGTGGATGGTAAAGGACTCAAGTTTGCGCCCGTTCTTTCTTTAGTTAGACTCGGCAAAATTCCCGATGCACCCCCACCATTACAATCATAGCTTATAGGATAGTACCAAAGGGCATAGAGAGTTGTATTGGAAGCAAAGCTTTGAGTTTGATTAGCAGTATATGTAATCCCTGTGCCATTAGCATCCACTCCCCAGCCAAAAAAGCCATCAGTGGGGGAAGTCGAGGCGTTTGCGGGCCTAGTTGTTGTTGCCCTAATGGATTGTACTATGGCTGTAGCACCTACGGAATAAGACATAGAATCCTCTACAGTAGTGCCACCACCACCATTCAAGTTATACATGATTCGGTACACCCAAATTGCCTTAAGGGCGATAGGGCTATTAGGCATGTTATTTATGCGAGGATTGTTTCCAGAAATAGACCAACCTACGAAATTATAGCCCTCTCGATTACAACCTGTGGACGGCAAATCGCTCAAGTTTGCCCCCGTTCTTTCTTGGGTTAAACTCGGCAAGGTCCCTGATGCAACCCCACCATTACAATCATAGCTTATAGGATAGTACCAAAGGGCATAGAGAGTTGTATTGGAAGCAAAGCTTTGGGTTTGATTAGCAGTATATGTAATCCCTGTGCCATTAGCATCCACTCCCCAGCCAAAGAAGCCATCAGTGGGAGAAGTCGAGGCGTTTACGGGCCTAGTTGTTGTTGCTCTAATTGATTGTATTATGGTAGTGGTGCCTGCGGGATAGGACATAGAGTCATCTACGCTAGTACCCCCCCCACCATTTAAGTTGTATGTAAGGGTATAGGCTACTCCCCACGTAGCATATAAAGTTATCCTAGATGCATCTGTCCTCGCATCGCTTGGAATAGTGTATGTGTCGTTTGCTCTTAGAAAGTTAGCTCCTACATCACTGCGTAAAGTAGACCAACCTAAGAACACAAAACCAGCCCTAGTCGCACCTTCTAGACTAGGCACAGTAATTGTTTGCCCAGCTGTTATTGTCCGAGCTACTATACTTGTTCCTGTACCCCCGTTCAAATCAAAGGAAACTGTTACTTGGACAAGGCAACTTCCTGCTGATATGGCAAAGCCCGTATCGCAAGAAACACAGGCACCCGCGACTCCTTGCCCATTTTGACAAGGGGCACCCGGTATAGGATTACAAGCCCCCGCTGATAAATTAAAGCCCGTATTGCAAGATTCACAGGCACCCGCTACCCCTTGCCCATTTTGACAGGAAGTTGCTACGGGAGCAGGGGGAGGAGTGGCAACACTTCCACCAGTGTCCCCACCTTTACCACTGCTACATTGCACTCCAAGAACTATAAAACTAAAAGTTAAAAACCCAAAAAAGAGCGATGATGCCCCTCGTATTTTATTTTTTATTTTAAACATAATCTGATTCTCCATAAATTAAAAAACTATTTACTTAAGTAGATAATTTTTAGATAAGAATTTGATTGTTTTCTAAAATACTATTTTAGAGCCCTTTAAAATACAGCTTTATCTGTATTCAAGTTCAGTTTACAAAAAAATAGCCTCTTCCAAAAATTAAGAACTAAGCCCTTATTAAAATTAGGACTGTGAGAGCTAGTCCATAGCCCTAATTTTTGGCAAATCTTTTTTAAATAATTTTATACGAGGGCTTGATACTTGATAGCCGTAAATTTCGTACCAAAACGATACCGACAAGACACTTTTTTTATGGGAAGGCGGTAAATGCTAACACAAAGGCCTTCTCCTCGTGCGCGAAATCCGCTCGAGGTGGAGCAGCGAGGAATGAGGCTGATTTAGGTAAAACAATCTTGTTAGTACAATTTTTTGAACCACATACCCCCAAAGGGGACAAGGACACATAGGGTGTTTTGCTTGTGCCATGAGTGGTGCTTGTGCCGATACCTATAGGTACTTTCAAAAAATCGGCGGACACGGCGGGGATGTAGGCGATGGAGTAATAGTGTGTTTAGGGGGGCTTTTTTATATTAGAGCCATCTTGTACGCATACAAGATGGCGTTTAGAAAGTCTCCCTATGACCCCCTAATTGCCGACATGACCAAAACCTCCGTGTTTTGGGCATGTCGGGATGTTTTCCATTTCCTTCTTTAAAGAATGGAAGGAAATGGAATGCCTCGAGGCATCGCTCCCTCCATGGAGCGATGGAGTATTATCAAAAATTTCTTTATCTAAACTAGGCTCACTTGTCGCCGGCGAGGACATAGCTTTTGTAATACTAAGAGTTTCTTTATCTCAATATGGCTAGTACGGTTATAGCGGCAATGGGACACTCGTCTTGAGCAAAGCGAAAGGTAATATTGGGAAGAATGCAATATTATAAATTATACGACCGTATTATCCTCATAAATGAGGATAAATGTCTCATTGCCTCTATCACAATAAAAGCCTCGTTGGTACAGGAGGCAAGAAGACAGCTCTCATCTTATTCAGATTTAGTTTTGTATTCATTAAAAGTAAAATCAGTGAAAGAATTTATTTATTTTCATTCAATTTTCTTTTTAATTCTTCCAATTGTTTTTGTAATTTAGCATTTTCTTTATCTTTCTCTTCTAATACTTTTGCATTCTCTTCTATTACTTTTGCATTAGCTTGTAAAATTTTATCTTTCTCTTCTAACTTTTCAATTAAATCTTCTCTTTGCACATTTAAAGTACGCCATGCTTCTTGCTCTATTTCTAATTCTTTACGTTCTTTGGGTTCTGTTCCTACATAATGCAAAATATCTGTTATGATTCTAACTTCTTCTATGTCTGTTGGATGTGAAAAACTTTTAGTTATTTTCTCATCGCCTGCAAAATTTCTTTGTTCAAACACACTCAATAATTTATCCAATCTTGTTTGATAACGGTCGGTGATTCTATCAACTTGAACTATAAAACTATCGTGTGTTAATTTCTCAACAAATTCGGATTTTGTATCAATTATCTTCTTATTTACTAAATCTTTATAATTTCTTTCTACTTTTATACAAGCGGCATCTATCTCAGGAAGTTTAAAGCCCAAAATATAAATAGTGGTTATGGGTAAGGTAGTTTTTTTATTATTAATAACATCTTCTTTGCTATATTGACTTGCCAAATAATTTCTAAAACGCATTATATCAAATTTACTGTTTGCTTTTTGAATTTCTATGAGTATTTTTTTATACTCCCCTTTTTCTGTTTTAATGGTAACTATAAAATCCAGCCTAAAAATTGCAAATCTTGCTTCTTTTGATTCTTTTGATTCATAAGTAAGTTCTTGAGGTTTAAATTCAAGAGATGCTATTTCTTCTTCCAAAAGGGTTTCGATAAAAAACTTGGCAACGCGTTCATTTTCCATCATTCGTTTGAAAACGACATCATATATAGGATTTGCAATAATCATGTTTTATAAAGATTTTAATAACTTAATTAATAGTGTCTCTTTATCGCTAAAAGTTGCATATAATTATTTTTGTAAATCGCGAAATACGGTAATGATTCGTTTATTTTGATATTAAGAATGGAACTTTAAACGCAAAGTTTTAGTAAAGAATACAAGGGTTTTAACCACATAGTCACATAGACACCTAGTAACATAGAAAACATAATTTAATTAAGAAAGTATTTGAGCCCTCGTTCTCACATGCGCACCCCATGTTTTTCTATTAAATCTACAAACTCAAATCACGACACCACCACCTCTACACTCCACCATCGTCACCTCTGTGTATTTGTCAAACTAAAAATGGAATATGTAGGGGTCTTTTTTGTATTAGAGCCATCTTGTATGCGTACAAGATGCCCCGCTTGGCGGGGAAAGTCTCCCTATAACCCTCCTTGCCCTCGCTTGTCCGCGTAAGAATAAGAGGGCTTGTCCCGTTAGGGGGCTTGTCCCGTTAGGGAAAACTGTCGCCGTGGCCAAAACTTCCATGTTTGCTTGTGCCGATACCTATAGGTATTTTCAAAAAATCGGCAGGGCATGTCGAGGTGTTTTCCATTTCCTTCCTCGCTTCTTATTTTAAGTTTTACACTAAAGAAGCGAGACAAGCTTCTTAAAAAATGGAAGGAAATGGAATGCCTCGAGGCACAGTTCTCTTTAGAGGATTATTACCTTGTTGCGTTTGGCCCGAAAAGTAGGGTTGTTGTGCAAGCACCTGAACTCGAAGTGTAGAGTTGTGGATATTTGCCTGTAGTCAACCTAAAGCAAGACCCAAGCAAGCTAGGGTAAGTGCCACTAGTCTCTTGAATTTGGCTAGTTGTTAGACCTAACACTGTTGTGCCAGAACCAGCAGAAGTGGATTGCCCTGTTGTTGTTGTATCCCAATAACTGTTGCCGATACTGCCACTAACTTGTGATCCCATCAAGCCTCCTACATCAGAACCGCTACCCGTCACAGCACCTGTGGCATAACTGTTGCTAATACTACCACCATCTTGCAATCCCACCAAGCCACCTAGAACAGAATCGCTACCCGTCACAGCACCTGTGGCATAACTGTTGCTAATACTGCCACCTCCTTTCCACCCCACTAAGCCACCCGTGTGATTATTACCCATCACAACACCTGTGGCATAGCTGTTGCTGATACTGGCACCTTCTTGCACCCCTACCAAGCCACCCGTGTAAGTATTACCCAACACAGTACCTGTGGCATAGCTATTGCTGATACTGCTATCTCGTTGCGTCCCCACCAAGCCACCTATATCAGAACCGCTACCCGTCACGGAACCTGTGGCATAACTGTTGTCAACACTGCCGCCACCTTGCAATCCCACCAAGCCACCTACAACAGAATCGCTAGCCGTCACAGCACCTGTGGCATAGCTGTTGCTAATACTGCCACCTCCTTTCCACCCCACTAAGCCACCCGTGGAATTATTACCCAACACAACACCTGTGACATAGCTGTTGCTGATAGTGCCACTATTTTGATACCCGACCAAGCCTCCTACACTATTGTCCCTGCCCATCACAGACCCTGTGGCATAGCTGTGGCTGATAGTGCCACTACTTTGGAACCCAACTAAGCTAGCAGTATGGCTTGAACCCCATACAACTGCATTCACTAGAGCCGCTTGATTGACGCTGGCATTAGAGATTGCCCCAAAAAGTCCCGTTTCATTAGGATTAGAGGGCCTATTTATATAAAGATTGCGTATCACAAAACCCCTACCTTCGAAAGTAGCCGTAAAAGGGGTGTCCGTTGCATCATTACAAACTTCATTTGCACCACAATTCCCTATGGGCTCCCAGCCTGCCGTGACCCTAGTACCAACAAAAGCGGAGCTAGTGCCCCATCTTGTATCTCCAAGGTCTATATCAGCAGTTAGCTCATAGCCCCTACAACGACTGGGAGGGCAACCTACAGCTGAACCAGCGTCATCAGCACTTGTCTTCCAGCTAGTTCCTGCTAGGTTATATCTCATGTTATTCAATTGCTCTGCTGTGGAAATTTCTATCAAGCCATCGCCATCCAAATCTACTACATAAACAGCCCTAAGGGTTATGGGTCCATTGGGCATAGTGGTGATGTATGGTGTATTTCCCGTTGTTGACCAACCTACAAAGGTACTTCCATCTGTAAGATTAGGGCTACAGCCTGTGAGAGGCAAGTTAGTTAAAACTTCTCCTGTTCTTACAGTAGTTCGAGTAGGAAAGCTTCCTGAAGCCGTTCCCTCGCCACAATTGTAAGTTATATCATAGTACCAAAGGGCATAGAGGGTGGTGGTGGAAGCAAAAAGTACACTTTGATTTGCAGTATACCAAGTAATCCCCGTACCATTAGCGTCCACACCCCAGCCAAAGAAGCCATTATTAGGGCTTGCAGAGGCATTCGCAGGTCTATTATTATTATTTGAACCTGTAAGGGTAAGGGCACGAAGGGTAACCTCAGCTCCTGCCACTCCCGCACTAGGATTAGGAGCAGAGCCAGCACCACCGTTCAAATTGTATGTAACTGTATAAGCTTGTCCCCAAGTTGCATAGAGGGTGAGGGTGGCTGAGGGAACTCTTACAGCGGGAATGATGTAAGTATTACCTGCTCTAACAAAATTAGCACCCGCATTAGTACTTAAAGTAGACCAGCCTATGAAAACTAAGGTCCCATTTGTTACACCCGCTGGCAAGCTAGGCACAGTAACAGATGACCCTACCCTTAGAGGCAACGGAGCGGGGGCGACACCACCTGTACCACCATTCAAATCAAAGCTAACATTGACTTGGGCAAAACAAGAGCCCCCTGCCAAAACAAAGCCTGTATTGCAAGAAGTACAAGCACCTGCTGAACCAGAGCCATCGGCACAAGGGGCACCTGGGATAGGATTACAAAGCCCTACTTCTAACCTAAAGCCCTCATCGCAAGATTCACAGGCACCCACAGCACCTAGACCATTTCGGCAGGTCGCGGATCCAGGGCCAGTTCCGCCTCCTCCACTACTTCCTCCTCCGCTACTGCAGTCTACGAGAAGGCTAGCTATGCAGAGCATGAAAGCTAGGCCTAGGTTTTTACTGTTTTTTGTTGTATTAAACATATTTTTTTCTCCAAATTTGATTCACTATATTTGTGTACCTATAAAGCCTAGCTAAAACTAAGTAAATAAGGACATAACTCCCATAAAAATACGGGGGGGGGGGGAAGTAAAGAAGATTTTATAGGGGTCTTTTTTTATATTAGAGCCATCTTGACGCATACAAGATGGCGTTTAGAAAGTCTCCCTATGACCCCCTAATTCCCGACATGCCCAAAACCTCTGTGTTTTGGGCATGTCGGGATGTTTTCCATTTCCTTCTTTAAAGAATGGAAGGAAATGGAATGCCTCGAGGCTTGCTTGTCTCGTAGAGGCTCCCTCCCGCTTGAAAATGCTTACCCTGTAAGGGTGTCATTTTCAAGCTCATTTAAAGCGATGGAGTACGCAGACATTTTTTTGTAATAGAACAGCTTTTAGTTTTTTAAAGAATTGTGCTAGTGGCGTTTTCTTTATCTAAAGTGGGCTGATTGCTCGCCCGCCGCGGCGAGGAGGGGGCTTTTGTAGTAGCAAGATTTTCTTTATCTAAACTAGGCTTACTTGTCGCGGGCAAGACGGCGGGCGAGGACAAAGCTTTTGTATGAATAAGAATTTCTTTATTTAAAATAGGCTCACTTGTCGCGGGCAAGAGGTGGGCGAGAACAAAGCTTTTGTATAGGGAGACTTTTTTATATTAGAGCCATCTTGTACGCATACAAGATGGCGTTTAGAAAGTCTCCCTACAAAACCACTTTAGATAAAGAAATTTCAATAGAACCCACCCCAAGTTTACTTATAAAGCATAGCCTCACAGGCTATGCTTTATAAAAGAAAAAGCCTCGAGCTAGGTTTCCCCCCGCCCGAGGCTTAGACACGCCTTCTTTCTTCTATAAAAAAAAGGCTCTTTTCTACTCTAACAACTATTACCTAATTACCATTAGGTCCAAAGAGAGGAGTCGTTGTACAAGCAGGTGTAGCAAGACTCGTATCCCAAGTATAAAGTTGAGGGTATCTGTTATTACCAAGAAAGTTAAAGCAAGTACCAAGCCCTCTAATAGTTGCCCCCACCGTTGCCAATTGCATATTCTCAGTAGAGAGACCTTGAGCTCCAGTACCACCATAAGAGAACATTTGACCTGTTGTCGTTGTATTCCAATAACTACCGTTGACGGTGTTATTACCATTTTGAAACCCCACCAAGCCTCCCTTAATGGAAGTAGCATCAGTCGCCGACACTATACCTGTAGCATAGCTGTTGCTAACTGTGCTACCGAGATTTTGTTGTCCCACCAAGCCTCCTACGTAAGTAGGACCCGTCACAGCTCCTGTGGCATAGCTGTTATTGATAGTGCCAGTATTTTGATTCCCCACTAGACCTCCTGTGAAATTACCGCTACCTGTCACAGCTCCTGTGGCATAGCTGTTATTGATAGTGCCAGAATTTTGAAACCCCGCCAGACCTCCTGTGTCGATACCGCTACCTGTCACAGCTCCTGTGGCATAGCTGTTGTTGATAACACCAGTATTTTGATTCCCCACCAGGCCTCCTGTGTCGACGCTACCTGTCACAGCTCCTGTGGCATAGCTGTTATTGATAACACCAGTATTTTGATTCCCCACCAGACCTCCTGTGAAATTACTACTACCCGTCACAGTTACTGCAGTATAGCTGTTATTGACAGTGCCGCCATATTGTTGATTCCCCACCAGTCCTCCTGTGTCGATACCGCTACTCGTAACAGCTCCTGTGGCATAGCTGTTATTGATAACACCAGTATTTTGATGCCCCACCAAGCCTCCTGTAAAGTTAGCAGAACCCATTATAGTCCCTATAAAATAGCTACTACCAACAGTTCCACCATTTTGAAACCCCACCAAGCCTCCTGTGTTGCTATTGTTAGCTATTACAATCCCTCTAACATAGCTATTATTAGTAGTGGCACCATTTTGAAACCCCACCAAGCCTCCTGTGTAAGACTTACCTCTTACAGCCACAGATACCAAGGCCACTTGATTGAGTGTACCCACTGAAAGGGCACCAAAAAGGCCTGTTTCATTAGTATTAGAGGGCCTATTTATATAAAGATTACGTATCTCAAAACCCCTACCTTCGAAAGTAGCCATAAAAGGGGTGTCCGTTGCATCATTACAAGCTTCATTTGAACCACAATTCCCTATGGGCTCCCAGCCTGCCGTGACCCTATCATCTCCTGCATATGCAGAACTAGTGCCCCATTTCGTAGTCGCAAAGTCTATGTTTGTGGTTAGTTCATAGCCCCTACAACGACTGGGAGGGCAACCTACAGCTGAACCAGCGTCATCAGCACTTGTCTTCCAGTTAGTTCCTGCAAGGTTGTATCTCATGTTATTCAATTGTTCTGCTGTGGAAATCTCTATCAAGCCATCGCCATCTAAATCTACAATATTTCCATACACTGCCCTAAGGGTTATGGGTCCATTAGGCATAGTGGTAATATAAGGTGCATTTCCCGCAGTAGACCAACCTATAATAGCACGTGGCGTACTTGTAAGAATGCGGCTACAACCTGTGAGTGGTAAATTAGTCAAAACCTCCCCTGTTCTTGCAGTAGTACGTATAGGAAAGTTTGCGGGAGTTGTTGCTGTCCCTTCGCCACAATCATAATTTATAGAATAGTACCAAAGGGCATAGAGGGTGGTGTTGGAAGCAAAGAGTACACTTTGATTTGCAGTATACCAAGTAATCCCCGTACCATCAGCATTTACACCCCAGCCGAAAAAGCCATCAGTAGGGCTTGCAGAGGCATTGGCAGGTCTATTATTATTTAATCCTGATAGGGTGAGGGAACGAAGCGTAACTTCAGCCCCTGCCACTCCCACACTAGGACTAGGAGCAGAACCGACACCACCATTTAAGCTGTACGTAACTGTATAAGCTTCGCCCCAAGTTGCATAGAGGGTGAGAGTGCCTGAGGGAACCCTTACAGCGGGAATGATGTACGTATTACCTGCCCTCACAAAATCAGTACCCGCATTAGTACGTAAAGTTGACCAACCTATGAAAGTAAAACCATCTAGTGTTGCATCTCCTATGCCGGGCACAGTAACTGATTCCCCTGCCCTTAGAGGCAACGGAGCGGGGGCGACACCACCTGTACCACCATTCAAATCAAAGCTAACATTGACTTGGGCAAAACAAGAGCCCCCTGCCAAAACAAAGCCTGTATTGCAAGAGACACAAGCACCTGCTGAACCAGAGCCATCCGCACAAGGGGCACCCGGGATAGGATTACAAAGCCCTACTTCTAACCTAAAGCCCGCATCGCAAGAAACGCAAGCACCCACAGCACCCGAGCCATTTTGGCAGGTTGTGGGAGCAGGAGCAGAGGTAGAAGCAGAAGTAGAAGTACTAGTTTCACCACCACCTTTACCGCAATCTATGAATAGGCTAGCCATGCAGAGCATGAAAGCTATACTTAGCATACTAAGGTTTTTACTATTTTTTGTTGTGTTAAACATATTTTTTTCTCCAAATTTGATTCACTATATTTGTGTCCTTTCTATTCAAAATTAGCCAAGGCTAAAGTCAAGTAAAGTAAGGACACAAGCCTCTACGAGACAAGCCTCATAAATACGGGGGGAGGGTAAAAGGACGAGGATTTTTTAGTGTGTTGTATAGGGAGACTTTCCCCGCGAAGCGGGGCATCTTGTATGCGTACAAGATGGCTCTATCTAAACGCCATCTTGTATGCGTACAAGATGGCTCTAATATAAAAAAGACCCCCTAACCACAACTCATTAGGGCACAACTTTTCAATAAAGAAGGGTAGCCCCAAGGAATACATGTATAACTATAATTTTACTTATGATTTATTGAAAAAAGAAGGTCGGATAAAAAATACACAATTGAAACTATGAATAAGAAATAAATTCCATAAAGATTTTTAAAACTTTCAAAGCTAAAGAGCTTGGCATTTCTTCTTTTGCCTTTTCTATACGCACCCATTGCCATTCTAAATTTTTACTTTGAGGGAGGGTGGGAGGATTTGCATTTATTTCTATAAGATAAATTTCGGCCTCAATTTTGTATTTTGTGATATGGTGTTTGATTTTTGGGGCCAGAGGAATTACTCTAGCGAGAGATGGAAAAGGATAGCTTATTTTGATTTTTACCCTATTAGATTCTAATTTTGAATTTCTTTGAATTGTTGTGCTTTTTGAATGTGAGTAGGGGAAAAACCACTGATTTTTTAAAAACATTCTATTTGCATCCTTAATTAAAAGAAAATGTTTTTTATCTTTAGAAAGGACAAGGTTTATCTTCATTTTTACAAAAAAGAACTTTTTGATTTTTGGAAGGCTGATTTTTTTAGCAGCTTCCACACCCCCGCTTGTGTAAACCTTGCATAGATGCTGAATAGGGCAAATTTCACACCTAGGAGTTTTGGGTAAACAAACAAGCGCCCCTAATTCCATCATAGCTTGATTGTGTATACTAGGGGCAATGTCGGGAGAAGATTCAAGTAAGGTCTGTGCAAGATGGCTAAGTTCCTCATTCTTGTATTCTTTTTTTAAGTATAAAAACCTCTGTAAAACTCTCTTTACATTTCCATCTAGTACAGCTACCCTTTTTTCAAAGGCAAGGCTTAGAATGGCAGCAGCTGTATAGGGGCCTATCCCCGGTATCGCTAAAAGTTCTTCCTTGTTTTGAGGTAGCTTGCCCCCATGAACATTAACTATAACTTTTGCACCCTTGTGTATATTTCGAGCCCTATTGTAATATCCTAGGCCCTGCCATTTCATGAGTATATCATTTTCCTTTGCCCTTGACAGCTTTTTTGGATTAGGAAAGGAGGAAATAAAGCGATTGTAGGCGGGAAGCATAGTTGCCACCCTAGTTTGTTGCAACATACTTTCAGAAATCCAAATTTTATAGGGGTCGAGTTCTCCTCTAAAGGGTAGTACTCTTTTATTTTTATTGTACCATGTATACAAGGCTTCTAAATGAGATTGAATCACTTTGGGCTATAAAATAAGACTTTCACTTAATATACAAATCAAAATTATTCGACTTATCTTTGTTGTATTGAAAAAGATTTATTATTAGATTTTTTTGTGTCATATAAAAATAAAATTATGATTTACGAATACAACTAACTCTATCATAATATAGCACAGTGGAAAAATTAAAAAAATACCTTCTTAATCTAGAAGAGCAAACTCCTGTCAAAATTAAAGACAGTATAGAAGTAGTGGGGTTGAGCATAGCCTCCTGCTTGGAGACAGTGGCAGCACATTGGAATACAACTTTAATGGCTCTAGATTATGAAGTTTTACAAAAGGCGAAGGTAACCCTATTTAAAACAATCCCTTATCGATTAAGAGTTCGTTTGTTGCCTGAAGATCAAAGATTTTCAGAGCTAAGTGAGTTTTCTGAGAAGTTAGGTTTTGGAAGTAAACTTTTGGATAAGGACTTAGATCGGTATATTGTACCTAAGAATAAGGATAGCTATGCAATTGTTCGTAACTACAAGCATGGAGTTTTTCTTACAGTATTTCCTGCCCTTGGGAGTGGACATTTAGTAAAACAAGAAGAGGTCATGAGGCTTATACGTATAGCAGGTGCAGAGGGGTATAATGAAGCAATTATAGAAAGGGCTATTCGTGAGGCTAAGGGTATTCCTGTAAAAATTGCTGAACTCAAGCACCAAATGCAAAATGACGCATCGTATAAAATTGAAATTAGCAATGATAAGATGAAGGCCTATATTTATATAAGTGCACCTCGTAGCGGTGGCTTGCATATACAAGTCAATGACATTGTCGCCATTTTAAAAAGTTACAAAATAGTTGTGGGGTTTAAAGAAAAAGAAGTGGTAGAAGCCTTAAATAAGGATGATTACAATAAACCTATTCTTATTGCAGAGGGCCTTGCCCCACGCATAGGAGCGGATGCGAAAATAGAATATAAAACAAAGGTGAAGAAAGAGTTTGTTGCCCTAGAAGAAGATTCTAGTGGTCGTGTAGATTTTAAGCAATTAAATACAATAGAAAATGTTGTTATAGGGCAAGTGCTTGCGAAAAAAATTCCAGCACAAAAAGGCGAGATGGGCTATGACTTATACAATCAAGTGCTTCCTGGTCGTGATGGAAACGATGTAAGCTTGAAAGCGGGCAAGGGTACGATACTTTCCATAGATGGAACCGAGCTTATAGCACAAGTAAATGGCCAAGCTGCATTGGTGCGTGGTGTAATTAATGTAGAGCCTATTTTTAGAATTATGGGGGATGTGGGTCCGAAAACAGGCAATATTAATTTTATAGGCTCTGTTTATGTGCATGGCTCTGTTTTGAGTGGTTTTGAAGTGAAGGCTTCAAGTAATATAGAAGTGCATGGAAGTGTAACAAAGGGTCTACTTGAGGCAGAGGGAGATATTGTTTTGCCCTCTGGAGTCACTAGTTCAAAAGTCACATCAACTTTTGGAAATATTTATGCAAAGTATGTTCAAGATTCAAATTTGTATGCGTCTCATAATATTTTTGTCGCCGAATCAATCCTTCGTTCTCATTTAGGGGCGGGGGAGTCTATTATTTGTACAGGTCGAAGGGCTCAAGTGGTGGGTGGAGTGCTTAGGGCATTAAAAGAGATACGAGCACGTATTATTGGCTCTGTGGCCTTTACTGCTACAGAGGTGACAGTGGGGACAGAACCCTTCTTGCTTGCTCGAGTAGAAAATGCGAAAAAATATTTGAAAGAAAGTCCTGCTAAAGTACAGCATATAAAAGATATTGTTGCCTCTTTGGAATTTCGCAAGAAAGCTGAGGGTAAAAACTTTAATAATGAATTGAACGAAGAGTTGCAAAAGAACATAGATGAACTTAGAAGCATAGAAGCAAAATGTATAGAGGCAAAAAAAATTATACAGGACCTAGCAGAGAAACAAGCCCAACAACAAGCACAGGATTCTATAGACGCTAAGATTCATGCAGAAAAACAAATTTTTCCGGGGGTTGTTATCAATATAGTCAACGCGAGGCAAAGCATAGGAGATACATTTGGTTCTGCTACGTTGAGTTATGATAAAGGTTATATTAAGATGAACAAGCTTGAAAAAAGGACGGATGCGACTTTGACGTATCAAAAAAGGAAAATGCGGTAACGTGCGTTGTTTTTGTGTTGTACGGGCTAAGTGTATACTAAAATAAAAAAGCTAGATTAGGGCATGATGATTTAAAAATACTGGCATTAAATGTTTTATAACTCATTCATGTATGGTGTAAAAAAAGAAAGAAAATGACAGACAAAGAAAGGGGATTAAGTGAAGTTAAGGGTCTAGTAACTCGTTTTGAACAGCAACGGTTTACCAACTTTATGATTTAACAGAAGAAGAAATAAAAATAGTGGAGGATGAGAATGAGTAACAATATAGAAGATAGTTTTACTGCGAGATGGGACGAGAGATATAGCTCTAAAGAGTATGCTTATGGCGAAGAACCAAATGAATTTCTGAAATCTGAGTTAGTAAAATTTAAGGCTGGTTCAATACTTTTTCCAGCGGACGGTGAGGGGCGAAATTCTGTTTTTGCAGCGAAGCTTGGTTGGGAAACTACCTCCTTTGATATTAGTAAAGAGGGTAAAAAGAAGGCCGAGGCTCTGGCTCAAAAAAATAATGTTAGCATAAATTATAAATTGGGCAACTTAAATAGCTTAACTTTTGAGAAAGAAAGTTTTGATGTTATAGCTTTAATTTATGCTCATTTTTCACCCGAACTAAAATCTATTTATTATAAAACTTTCGATAAATTTTTGAAAAAAGGTGGTGTGATAATTTTTGAAGCTTTTAGTAAAAAGCATTTAGAATATAATACAAAAAATGAAAAAGTTGGTGGCCCCAAAGATAGCGAGATGCTATTTTCAATAGATGAAATAAAAACCTACTTTACCAATTACAATATACTACAGTTGGAAGAAAAAGAAATAGAATTAAATGAAGGTTTGTATCATATAGGTCTAGGTTGTGCACTAAGGTTTGTGGGCTTAAAAAAGAGCTAGGCTAATCCTCGCAAAATATTACCATCTTTTTGGTGGTTGTGGCGATAAAAAAACACTATTCATTAACGTTTGTAAAGGATCTCTCACTTTGCAAAATCTCACCTCTAACCCTAAGAAAAATCTTTGAGGATAGAAAGATGTATCATAAAAAAGTGTTAGTGACTTCTTGTTTATATGTTACGCTAAAGGTGAAGTGAGACTTTCAAAAATAGTATAGGTTCTATGTGTTCCTAAAAATAAAATTTTGTCATGTTTCTTTTCTAAAATCATAGAATGTAATTTTTTTTGTATTTCTTCTATGCAGGCTAGCTTTTGCGGCTGATTTATGGGAAGATGTATTTTTTCTATTTTTGGTGGTTCCCTTAGCTTTTCTTTTTGTGTCATGTAACTTATGCTGGTAGGTAAGCCTAGGGTCTCGTTTTCATTATTGTGTACGGTACATGTTTCAATACACAATTCTTTTATTTTATCTTTTATCTCCACTGCCACCATATCTAAACTTGCCCATTCCCCGCCTTGTAAAATAAGTATGGAACGAATATTGTTCTTATAAAAAATCTCAAAGCAAGGCGCAAGTTCCCTATCTCGCATGAGGGCAAAAAAAATAAGGCTAGCCTCTGTGCCTAAATCTTTGAGTACCCTCTCTAGGGCGGGTGGATTATGGGCAGTGTCAAAAAAGCAAGGAATTTGCTTTGTGTGATTTCCAAAGGGGACATTCAAAAAAGATTTTTCAAGGCGACCTGGAATATTTGGAAGAATTTCTAATTCTTTGGGGCTTGCGTCTAGGTCTAGTGTTTCTAAAATAAATTTTGCATAATGGGCATTTTGATGAAGATAATTTTCTTTTTTAAAAGGCCTTGATGAATGTTTATAAAAAAAAATTTCTATTCTTGGAGAAAGACTTCGTGCGATTTCTTCAATTTCATTTTTGCTTACATTTTTTTGTTCCAAACAAAATAAAAATTTCGTTTCTTGATTGAGTATACCTAGCTTTTCTTTAAGAATACTTTGATAGTCCGAACCCAAAATAAGGGTATGCTCAAGCTCTATTAGACTAAGCACAACAATTTGAGCTTCTATAACCTTAGTTGCATCCCATCTCCCACCAATCCCTGCCTCAAAAATTTGTAAGCCACACTGTTCTTGTTGGAAAACATAAAAGGCAAGAAGGGTAAGAATTTCAAAGTACGTAAAAGATTCACTTATAGCCCCAAGTTCTTTTTTGAGCATGAAAAGATTTTCAAGGGCTTGTTTCTCTCCTAGGCTCTTGATATGCTCTTTGGAAATTATTTCATCCCCTTCTTTGCAATTGCGAATACGAATACGTTCTAAAATAGAGCTAAGATGAGGAGAGGTGTAGAGGCCAACCTTCCCTAAGCATTTTTTAAGATCAGCAAATAGACTTAAGTAAAAAGAAGTCGAACCCTTCCCATTTGAACCTATAACGCTTATTTTCTTGGGCTGATTTTTTTTTTTAGGAGCAAGAAGGGTGAGGGCCTTTTTTAATCTCTCTTGGCTTTCTTCTAACTTTTTTATATCAAAGCGACGAGAGGTTTCTAGATTGATATGTTTATTTAATTCAGACTCAAAAAGAAAAAGTTCATTGGATGACATGTTAACCTAGTTCTTTTTTGAGAAAGATTTTCTTTAGAAATTTTACTTGTTTTGATGACGCCCTCCCATTGCTATTTTGGTTTCATCTCTTTGGCACTTGTAAATCCTACTAGATGCTTGTGCCATTCTGGGTCAAAAAAACTACTGGGGTCTATATTTTCTAAGCTATCAGTCACAGCTCCAAATTGAGCAGAGCCAACTAGGCAAGCATACTTTGCCATCACACCCTGTGTATAACGTAAGGGCCTTTTAGGAGCTTTTTGCCACTCTAGACTTCGGCTTTGTAGTTCTTCTATGGAAACATGAACTTGCAGGGTGTTAGAGTAGGCATCAATAGTAATTAGGTCGCCCTCATGCACTAGGGCTATGGGCCCCCCCACAGCAGCTTCTGGGGAAATATGACCCACTACCATTCCATAGGTGCCTCCTGAAAAACGACCATCTGTAATTAGACCTACGCTATCTCCTAGACCCTTTCCTATTAATAGGGAGGTGGGGGCAAGCATTTCACGCATACCAGGCCCCCCTTTGGGTCCCTCATAGCGTATGACAAGAATGTCTCCTTCCTTGATTTTGTTTTCTAGAATAGCCTTAGAACATTCCTCTTCTGAATTAAAGACTCGAGCCTCACCTGTCATGGCAGGTTTTTTAACACCAGAAATTTTTGCGACGCCCCCACCCGGAGCTAGGTTCCCCTTGAGTATGACAATATGCCCACGTTTGTACAATGGTTTAGACAAGGGAAAAAGTAGATTTTGATTAGGGGGAATTTCTGAATTGATATTAGATAAATTTTCAGAAATTGTCATGCCTGTAACGGTCATGCAATCCCCATGTAATAATCCTGCCTCTAGTAGTATTTTCATGACCTTAGGGATACCTCCTATTTGATGTAAGTCTACAGTGAGATACTCACCAGAGGGTTTCATATTTAGAATGTGTGGGATGCGTTTGGCTATTTCTTCAAAGTCATCAATGCTTAGGGGAATTTTTGCAGCATGGGCGGCCGCGAGCAAATGCAAGACAGCATTTGTAGACCCCCCCACAGCCATTACAACGCTAATGGCATTTTCAAAAGATTTACGAGTTATAATATCAAGGGGGAGAATATTTTTTTTGAGCAATTGGATGACAGCGGCTCCTGCCTTTTTTGCACTTTCTTTAATTTCCATGTCAGGGTTTGCCATAGTGGAGGTCTTAGGTAAACTCATTCCTAAGGCCTCTATGGCCGCAGACATAGTATTCGCTGTGTACATACCCCCACAACTCCCAGTAGTAGGGCATGCTTTTTTTTCTATCTCTTCAAATTCTTCTCGTGTAATTTTTCCTGCATTCAATTCTCCCACAGCTTCAAATACAGAAACAAGATTTAGGCTTCTACCTTGGTAATGCCCGCCTTTAATTGTACCCCCATAAATAAAAATAGAGGGTATATTGAGGCGACACATAGCGATTAAGGCACCGGGTAAATTTTTATCACAACCTCCAAAGGCAATGAGGGCGTCCATATGTTGACCTCGACAGACATTTTCTATACTATCTGCTATGGTCTCTCGGCTAACCAACGAGAACTTCATTCCCTCTGTTCCCATAGAAATTCCATCAGAAATGGTAATGGTGCCAAAAGTTTGTGCGAATCCGCCTGCTTCCCCTACTCCTTGAACGGTTGCCTCTACTAATTGATTTAAACCTGAATTGCAAGGTGTTATGGTGCTATGAGAATTTGAAAGGGCGACTATGGGTTTGGAAAAATCTTGATCTTTCATTCCAACCGCACGAAGCATGGCCCTATTGGGGGCACGTGAATCCCCTTTAGTAATGATTTTACTATTCCAATTTAATCCTTGTTTTGATTCTTCATTTTGCATAGATAAAGGCTAATTTCTTTTTAGCTTTTATAAAGCACAGTCAAAAATTTATAGATAACTGAAACCAGATGTACGATTCATGAGCTAGTTCCCTTGGAGTGCGTATACTCTTTGCTAAGGTGATATTGAATTGCGCATACTTACTTTGACTATTGAACCCCATGGCTAGTCCTTCCATTTGTCCCCTAGCACCACTTGTAGAATTAGATATTACAGTACCCATATCGTACCCCAAAAAAAAAGAATGGGCTTCTTGTAGATCTCTACTCTCAAACATGTTCATAGTGGGGAGTAAACAATGTATCTCACTTCTTGCACTAAACCCCTTATCCCCACTTAAAACTTGATTTTTAATACCCCTTACATTGCTAAAACCTCCTAGAAACCATTGCTCACTTGAATACAGGGTAGAGTCTGTGTATTGATATTCATACGCGTTTACCCATTGAAAGCTTTGATTTGATATTTGAAAGGGTGTTTTGAGATGTAGATTCAAATTTGTTTTATTGTAATTTGTTTGAGTGGGATCTAGGTTTTTGAGAACCTCATTTTCTATGGGGCTAACCTTTCCTCTACTATGCCTTAGAGAAAAAAATAGATTTGTCTTCCCAAGAGTTTGAGAGGTATTTAAACTTATATTTGTATTTTGTATAGAGCGACTACTGGTTTTTAAGAGTTCGCCTGCTATGTATTGACTGCTTGTTCTTAGAATTTGATTGAGCCCTATAGAAATTTTGGATACAGTATTTCTAAATAATAAAATATCCAAGCCAAGGTCTTGGTAATAGGAAAAACTCAAATTAGAAAAATTTAGATATTTTCCTTGAATGATCTGCTCCCCCTCGTTTTTATTCAGTAAAAGACTAGCAGTTAAAATGCCAAAGGGTAGGGTGAAGTGTATACTCGTAGATTGATTGTAGTTTCCTTTAGAGGAGTCTAAGAAATTTTTTTGGAATGAAAGGTTTATGAGCTCACCTAGGGTAAGAAGGCTTTGAAAGCCTATCCCTATGTTGTACATGAGATAACCCAAATCCCCAGAAGAAAAATTATTTAATGAAAATTGAAATTCTACAAATTTGCTTCTCTTATTTCCCACCACCACCTTAGTTTTTCCTAGGGACTTTCCTGCTTCAAGATAGAGGCGTGCCTCATTTGTGGAGAGTCTGTTGATTTGTTCTAGACCCTGCTCTAGGGTACGTAAATTTAATTCTCTTTCTTTGAGGAAGGGGAAGGCCATAAAGATTTCACTTTGAGTTAGGAGTGGGGTGTCTGTATTTGTATCTTTAGAGACGATGTCTTCTATGATGCCCTTTATGACGACTAGCTGTAAAATCTCTTTTTCTAATTTTTGGGGAGGGATGTACACACGATGGGCTATGAGGCCTTGGGAGATATAGAAGGATGTTAGGGTTTTGATAACAAGGTCTATTTCATTTTTACTTAGGCAACGATTTTCAAAAGGTGCTAAAATTTTTGCTGTTTCATTTTCATTTTTTAAATCACCCCCCACCTTAATTTTTTTTACAAAAATACATTTTTGGCCTCTCTGTAGATTTTCTCGAATCTCTTTATGTAAATTTTTTTGAGACTCCTCTTTATCTTGAGTTTCTTTTGAAAGGGGGTCATCTAGTTTTGATGGTGGTGCGGGACTAAGGTTTTTTTGTTTTTTGATTGTTTCATTCTCTATTTGCTGATTTTGCTTGAGCACCCTTTCCAAGGCCTCAAACTTGGATGCGTCTACTTGTGCTAGCAAATAACTGAAGGGGGACTTGTGAAAGATAAGAAAGATAAGAAAGTAGAAAAATATTTTCCTGTAAGCTCTTTTATAAGCTTCTTTGCAAACTTCTAGGATGCTCCAAGCTAGGGTGCCCCAAGGTCTTTGAATATACATAAGGCCAATGATAAGAAAGAGGTCTTTCGTTCTAGTTTTGTTGCAGATAAAATATCTTTAGAATGGAATTTGAGGATGAGGGATGCCTACTGGCTTTGTAGCTATACAGCAAGAGGCAAAAAGAAAAAATAAAAAAAGCAAGGCTTAGGCGAAGGGGTGTTTTTTAAGGGTAGGGTTGCGGGGGTATGTCATCGCCACTATTATCATTTTTACCACCTAGACAAAGATTTTTTGAACGGCGTTAAACTAGGAATTATGTCTCAAAAATAAATACTTGCAAGCAAGGCCAAGGGATTTCATTCAATTTTTATTATGTCAGATATAGAAGTTAAACGCATTACATCTGTTCTCGAATATTTGAATGGTATAGACGAAATTCATAAATTATCCAATCTAGATAAATTTGCCTATCGTGGTATAGGTATCAATTGGGAATTTGAAAATATAGAAGATAATTTTGAAAATAAACCTAAATGCTTATGGAATGCAAAAACTGCTAAATATGGCGATGATAAAAAACTCGTATCCATGCAAGAAGATTTGATAAACGAGCTTACTATGTCGGGGCATAATAAAGAAGATAAAAAAGATTTAGAATTGCTAGCTGAGGTTCAGCATATAGAACCTCGCACCTGCTTTATTGATTATAGCCTGAATCCCCTAGTTGCCCTTTATTTTGCCTGCCTTGATGAAGAAAAAAATGGCCTAGTTGTGGTAAATAATATAGGCCTAAGTAACTTTAGGAAAGTAGGGACGGGTCATATTAAGAATGAGATAAAAACTTTTTTTGAGGATGAGGCTAGTTCACAAAAAGATAATGATTCTTCGCAAAAGGAGCCTAGCTCTAGTGGGGGGGTAGGCCCACCCTCACAATTACTGAATGAAAGTTCTAGCCCTTTACCATGGTTTTGGAAATTACCCACCGCCAATAATCCTCGTATTATAGCCCAACAAGCTGTGGTAATCTTTGGGAAAAATATAACAAAGGGTGAGGCCTTTTTTTATATCGAAAAAAATGATAAAAGTAAAATAAAAAAAGATTTAGAAAAACTATTCGGCATAGACGGGAATATGTTATTTCCTGATTTTCATGGACGTGCCAAATGGATTGTTACAAACAAAGACTTTGATTATTATTTCAAGCAAGCCGATACCCTTTTCCAACAAGGTGAATACGAAAAGGCTATAGAAGACTACACCAAGGCGATAGAATTAAATTCAAATTTTGCAGAGGCATATAATAATCGCGGGCTTGCCAAGGGATATTTGAATAAATACGATGAGGCTATAGAAGATTTCAATGAAGCGATAAAATTAAATCCAAAATGCAGAGGCCTATTCTAATCGCGGGACTGCTAAATATCATTTGAATAAACATAATGAGGCCATAGAAGACTACACTAAGGCTATAGAATTAAATCCAAAATTTGCAGAGGTATATAATAATCGCGGGAATTGTAAAACAAGCTTGGGTAAATACGATGAGGCTATAGAAGACCACACCAAGGCGATAGAATTAAACCACCCAAAATTTCCAGAGGTATATAATAATCGCGGGCTTGCCAAGGGATATTTGGGTAAACATAATGAGGCTATAGAAGACTACACTAAGGCTATAGAATTAAATCCAAAGCTTGCACTGGCCTATTTTAGTCGCGGGGTTGCCAAGGGATATTTGGGTAAATGCGATGAGGCTATAGAAGATTTCAATGAAGCGATAAAATTAATGCAGAGGCATATAATAATCCGGGACTGCCAAACTTGTAGAGGCCTATTTTAATCGTGGGAATTGTAAAAGAAGCTTGGGTAAATACGATGAGGCTATAGAAGACTACACTAAGGCTATAGAATTAAACCCAAATGATGCAGAGGCCTATTCTAATCGCGGGAATTGTAAAAGTAGCTTTGGGTAAACATAATGAGGCTATAGGAGATTTCAATAAGGCTATAGAGTTAAATCCAAATTTGCAAAGGCATATAATAATCGCGGGCTTGCCAAGGGAGATTTGGGTAAATACGATGAGGCTATAGAAGACTACACTAAGGCTATAGAATTAAATCCAAATTTTGCAGAGGCATATAATAATCGCGGGACTGCCAAATCTTAGCTTTGAATAAACATAATGAGGCTATAGAAGACTACACCAAGGCGATAGAATTAAATCCAAATTATGCAAAGGCATATAATAATCGCGGGGTTGCCAAGGTAGCTTTGGGTAAATACGATGAGGCTATAGAAGATTTCAATGAAGCGATAAAATTAAATCCAAAACTTGTAGAGGCCTATTCTAATCGTGGGAATTTGCTTGGGTAAACAAATGAGGCGATAGAAGACCACACCAAGGCGATAGAATTAAACCCAAAATTTGAGGTATATAATAAATACGATGAGGCGATAGAAGATTTCAATAAGGCGATAGAGTTAAATCCAAATTATGCAGAGGCCTATTTTAATCGCGGGCTTGTAAAAAAGGCATTAGCAAAGATAGAGATAGAGAGGGGCAATGTAGCTCGGGCAGAGGAGTTAGAGAGGGAGGCACAGGAGGATACTAAAAAGTTTGAAGAGCTCAATAGCCTATCACGTCCATAAAGGCACTCACGGAAAAGACAGCCTTGCCTTGCCCCGCGGGCCCGTAGCCTCGTGGGATAGGTAACTTATATTTTTCAAATAGTTGCTTCCAAATGCTGAGTAGCTCTAAAAAGTACTCCAAAGGTGCCCCCTCCAAGGCCTCGCCTCGCTCTTGGGCTAGCTCACTTAAAGTGGTGAAGGGCTCGGGGCACCAAGTTGTAAAGCGAGGTACTATACCATGGCTCATAAAAAAATCTAGGCCCTCGGCAGTGGATTGTATAGCGTCGGTTATTTTTGTAAATCCATAGGGCTTGCTCATCTCCACCCCCCCTACAAAATTAGGGATCACCCCCTCAGGCCCGAAGACATCGGCTGCCTCCAAAATTCTTTTGATCCAAAGCTCTCGCCCTATAAAGCTATTCTTGCCCTTGCAAAGGACGGCAAAGAGATTGGGATCCCAAACCTCATAATTAGGATGATAAATTTGTATGCCTGCATCAAAGAAGGGTAGTAATTTTTCCTTGGGCCAAGCTTGGGTAACAATCTTTCCTATCCAACGTTTGGGAAATTTTTTTTCTATACCCTCGGCATAGCTATAATAAAAATCTGTTTCATTTTGATTTCGTAAATTTTGAGTAATGGAGCCTCCTGTGATGGTGTAGGCTTGTGCTGTGCTATCTTCTTTATCTATCCACTCCAAGGCCTCTAAAATTTCCTCTAGGGATTTCACGCCCGTATAGGGCCTACCTTGCCCCCTTTGTTGACGATAATTATGATTGATATCGCAAAAGGCACACTCCTCATCTTTTCCAAAGTACTGGCAATTTCTAAATACAGTTAAGTAAATCAAATACCCCCATTCTATAACAGGGGCTATCTCCCCCGGCCTTTTTCCATTTTTTGTTGTATGAGAATAAAAAGAAGGTAGGGGTGGGAAAATAACATTCGCCAAAAATTCTTTTTCATAATAAAGGGCAAAGCCTTCATTTTTATAGGCTATGATATAGGGCGAATGATGATCATGGCGTACAGACACAACAGTATCTTTTAGACCTAGGGGCCCCCCTGTGATTTTTATTTCTTCGGGCAATTTAAAGCGAATGCTTTCATTTTGTTTTTCTAGGGGAATGTGATCAAAGGTGAAAATAAAATAATCTTTTGTTTTATAGCTTTGTTCTTTATAGGCTTCACTTTTTTCAAGAGAGGCTACATCAAAATGCAAGCCTAGGCGTAAAATATCTTGCTTAATGATGGCCTCGGGTGGAAGATTCTTGTATTTTTCTATAATTTTTTCTAACATTTTGTATACTGGGCCATAGTGATTCCTTTAGAATTTGCTTGCAAGCAATTCTGTATGTATCCAAATATGATAGCGAGAAGGGGACACAAACGATATGTTTCAAATTGTATTGCTAAGACATGGCGAAAGCCTTTGGAATCAGGAAAATAGATTTACGGGTTGGGAAGATGTTCCCCTAAGCAAGAAGGGCATACAAGAAGCAAAGAGCGCAGGGGAGCGTCTGAAAAAAAATGGTTTTCGTTTTAATTTTGCCTACACCTCCCTTTTGCAAAGGGCAAATGACACTCTAGAGCTAGCCTTGGGAAGTATGGATATAGATAAAGACACTATCCCTGTTATTAAAGCTTGGCAATTTAATGAAAGGCATTATGGTGCCCTGCAAGGTTTAAATAAGGCAGAAACAATCAAAAAATTTGGCGAAGAACAAGTGCATATTTGGAGACGAAGCTACGACACACGCCCTCCCGCCCTTGATGCTACTGAAGAAAGGGCCTTGGCTCAAAATCAAAAGTTTTCCCAACTCAAGCCTAGTCGCATTCCCCTAACTGAAAGTTTGAAGGATACGGTAGATAGGGTTGTAGCCTTTTGGAATGATGAAGTCACAAATCAAATCTTGATGGGGAGAAAGGTCATCATTGTTGCCCATGGAAATAGCTTACGTGCTCTAATAAAGCATATAGATGAAATATCTGATGAAAAAATAAGTGAATTAAATATCCCCACAGGTACCCCACTTGTCTATGAATTCAATATTCGCCTTCATCCTACTAAACATTATTATTTGTAATAGGATGAAGGGTTTTAGTTAGGGCAGGGCTTATTTTTTTCTTCTATTGGATAAATCAAAGACCTCAAACAATTGTCTTTGAGCTTGAAAGGCCTCATTTACCTCGTCTTCAGTCTCATTCAAGTCTTGATTTTTTGTTCCTTGTATTAGTCTAAGATTTTGTTTTTTATACGCGTTTATTTCGTTTTGAATACTAGCTTCCACCATATCGATGGGATCATTTTTAGAATGTATGGCGTAAATACCACTACGAATCAATTGTCCTATATCTTCTTGTGCATCGCTTGCTGTTAATATAATTAGCGGTACTGGGTATTCAGAATATTTTTCTTGGTATCTCAAAATGCGAGTGTAAAAATCTTCAAGGCCATGTCCGTCGGGAAAATGTAAGTCTAGAAGGATGCAATCGGGTCGTTTTTCTTTAAACATTTCAAAACCATCAAATAAGCTACTTGCCCCTCGAACATCATAGCCCTTTCTTCTAAATATGCTCACAAGGCGAGTCTGTGTCGCAAAATCATCTTCAATCACTAATAAATTATTCATGTAGAATAAGACGATATTTTGAATAAAAAAACAAATTTTTTATTCAAAATGAAAAAAATGAGGTTTGAAAATCTAAAGTAGAATTTTTAATTTTGTTTCTATAAGAATGTTTCTATAATAAAAAGTGAGTTTATTAAGTCTATAAAGTCCAAAAGACTTTACATAAAAAAATAAAAAGGTAACTTTTTTGGATAAACCTTGCTTTGTATTTTCTTTCAAAGATAAAAAGATGTTTATCCCTTAATTCAAGTAAAAACTTATGCCATCCTAGGCGTAAAAAAATTAGAAAAAATTAAAAAATCAAACTCTCGTATTTTACTAATGAAAAAAAATATTTATACGCTAGTCCTTGCAAGTGGTTTGGGTACTCGTTTTGATAAAAAGAAGCCTAAGCAATTTTATCTTTTAAACAACAAGCCCCTCCTTGTGTATTCCCTTGAATCTCTTTTGAAATTTAAATTTTGCAAGCATTTGTGTCTTGCAATTCATAAAAAAGAAATCAGCAATTGCAAAAAAATCATTAATAAATATCTCCCCCAATATAAAAATAAAATTACCATAGTTGAAGGGGGGGCAACAAGGCATGAATCCTGTGTCAAAGGTTTTTCGGCTATCTTGGATATGGCAAATGCAAAAGATTTAGTTTTTATACACGATGCGGCACGCCCCCTCATTCATAAAAATGAATTGGATGCCTTGTACAATGTCTTTAAAAACAGTAAGGTGCAAGTGGCTAGCCTTGGTCTAGCTCTAAGAGAAACAATAGCACGTACTCGTGGGGATAATCTTGTCTTATCGCAACCAGAAAATGAAGGTATGGGTAAAGTACTGCCCTTTGTGAGGCGAGGGAGTATCCCCACGGCCACTATTAAGAAGGCTCCCAAAAAAGTACATCAAAAGAAGTCTCTTTTGAAAGAGGTGTACGAGCTTCCTGACAGAGAAAATTTATATATTGTAAAAACCCCCCAAGCCCTCAGAATTACATCTTTGATAGAGATGCTCATAGACAAAAAAATAGATATGAGTTTTACAGATCTGTTGACGTGGGCAGAAGCACATCATATCAATGGGGTTATGGTTCCTGCCCATCCCTATAATATTAAAATTACAACGAAGGAGGATCTGGAATTTATCAAGAAATTATTATGATTAAGAAAGATAGCTAAAGACTTAGGTCTAGCTATTTTGTATACCTATTCAAGCGGACAAAAAAGTCAAAACGACAATAACCAAAACCTAAAACCTTTCATTGCTTTTTTACCCTTTATTCAAATTTGCTTTTTTCAAGTATGGGCTTTAGGAATTTCCCAGTATAGCTTAGTTTATTTTTCACAACTTCTTCAGGGGTTCCCATCACAATCACCTCCCCCCCTTTGTCGCCTCCTTCAGGTCCCAAGTCAATAATGTAATCTGCTGTTTTAATTACATCTAGATTATGTTCTATAACTACCATGCTATTTCCACGATCGACTAGATTGTGTAAAACTTTTAGCAAGCGAGCTATGTCTTCAAAATGTAGACCTGTAGTGGGTTCGTCTAAAATATACAGACTTGCATCTGTGCTTCGACGAGAAAGCTCACTAGAAAGTTTTATGCGTTGTGCTTCTCCGCCAGAAAGGGTAGTGGCGGCTTGGCCTAATTTTATATAGTCTAGCCCCACATCACACAAAGTTTGAAGTTTCTTTTTTATGCTATCTATGTTTTCAAAAAAATGAAAGGCTTGCTCCACAGTCATATCTAAAACATCAAAAATACTTCGGCTCTTGTATTGTACTTCTAGGGTTTCTTTGTTAAAACGTTTTCCTTTACAAACATCGCAAGTCACATATACATCAGGGAGAAAGTGCATTTCTATTTTAATCGTACCCGCACCCTCGCAAGTTTCACATCTCCCCCCCGCCACATTGAAACTAAAGCGACCAGGTTTATAGCCTCGCAATTTTGCTTCAGGTAAGTTGCTGAAAAGTTCGCGTATGGGAGTAAAGATTCCTGTATAGGTGGCGGGATTAGAGCGAGGAGTGCGACCTATGGGTTCTTGGTCTATGAGAATTACCCTATCTATATTTTTAACACCCTCTATTTTTTCATGGGCACCTGCTTTAAGACTCACCTGTTTATTTATGCTTTTCGATAGACTCGTATATAAAATATCATTCACTAAAGTAGATTTTCCTGAGCCTGAAACCCCTGTTACGCAGATGAGTTTTCCCAAAGAAAAATCTACAGAAATATTTTTGAGATTATTTTCCGAAGCTCCTTTTATGCTGATTTTTTTTCCATTCCCTTTGCGACGTTCTTTTTTGATGGGGATATATTTTTTACCACTTAAATATAGACCCGTTAGGCTTTCAGGATTTTTTTGAATTTGTTCGGGCGTCCCCGTTGCTATTATTTTACCTCCGTGTATCCCCGCCCTTGGACCTATATCAATAATGTAATCTGCTAGACGCATAGTATCTTCATCATGCTCTACAACAAGCACTGTGTTTCCCAGATCTCTCATATTTTTTAGGGTTTCGAGTAGTCTATCATTGTCACGTTGATGCAGGCCTATGGAGGGTTCATCTAAAACATATAAAACACCCATAAGGGCAGAACCTATTTGTGTAGCTAGGCGTATGCGTTGGGCCTCCCCTCCTGATAAAGTAGCAGCCTTTCTTTCTAGACTCAAGTATCCCACCCCCACATTATTTAAAAAAGTAACTCTCATTTTTATTTCTTTAAGTACTTGGTGTACAATTTCCATATCATGCTTAGAGATTTTAATTCCTTCAAACCAAAGGGCTAGAGCCTCGACGCTAAGCTTACATATTTCTATAATATTTTTAGAATGAAAGCGTACACCTAGAGATTCTGGACGCAAACGCATGCCCTTGCAAGAGGTACAAGTTTTTTCTATCATATATGCTTGTAGATTTGCTCGAGTATCATCTGAACTTGATTCTTTGAAGCGACGATCTAAATTAGGGATGATCCCTTCCCATGTGAAGTCCTTAGTCTTTGAGCCATATAAAACTATTTTTTTGTCACGAGAGCTCAATTTATTCCATGGTTTATCAATGGCTATATTGAAATGCTTACGTAATTGATGAAAGGTTTGCATGTACCAATAACTCCCCGATGCCCCCCATAGAAGAATGGCCCCATTCACTAGACTTTTAGTGGTGTCGGGGATCATTGTATTCTCATCAAATTCTATGTGTACTCCTAGGCCATCACAACTAGGACAAGCGCCTATGGGGGAGTTGAAAGAAAAGGCCCGTGGGCTTAATTCGGGCAGAGAAAGATTGCAATGATTGCAATATAGATTTTGAGTGTATGAATGATTTGTTGTTCCATCAAAGAGAACGACGACACCATTGCCATATTTCAATGCTAATTCTATAGAATCTGTTATGCGTGAACGGCTTTCTTTTTTTACTGTAATGCGATCAATGATAAGTTCTAAGGTATGTTTTTTATTTTTATCTAGCTTTACTTGGTCTTCGTGTAAATCGTATATTTCTTTGTTGATACGCATACGACCAAAGCCTTCTTTTTTCATTTTTTCTAGCAAATCAGTATGGCTTCCTTTTTGATTTTGAATGAGGGGGGCGATGATTTGCAAGCGTGCCCCCTCTCCTAACTCTAAGGCCCTCTCCACAATTTGATCTATGCTAAAGGCACTTACAAGACGGTGACATTGATGACAATGAGGTTGTCCAACACGCGCATAGAGTAAACGTAAGTAATCATATATTTCTGTTACTGTGCCTACAGTGGAACGAGGATTTCTATTTGTAGCTTTTTGTTCTATGGAGATGGCGGGGGAGAGGCCTTCGATTAAATCCACGTCGGGCTTTTCCATCATGCCTAAAAATTGACGTGCGTAGGAAGAAAGAGATTCTACATAACGTCTTTGCCCTTCTGCATAAATGGTGTCAAAGGCCAAGGATGATTTCCCAGAGCCTGAAACACCTGTAATAATTACGAGTTTATCGCGTGGGATATCCACATCTATATTTTTAAGATTGTGTTCGCGTGCACCTCGAATGCGTATGTGTGTAGGAGACATGTACCTTACTTAGGTTTGCCTATGAAAGTTAGTCAAGTACTATGTTAGGTCTACTTTTTTGCACTCGAGTTATCTTCTATAAGAATACAACATTTTTAAACTATATATCCCTAACGAGAATATCGGGAGCCATGTAGTACGTAAGCCCAAAGTTTTCTATTATAGAAAGATATTTTTTTCGGCGAAGAATGTGGCACAAATCCCAATAGTGTATGATAGCTTCTTCGTTGCAAAAATTGTTCTGTCGACGTTTTTTGGGTAGGGACAAGCCCCACAGGGACGGCTGGGATATATGAATTTTTCTATATAAAAATACTTTTAGGAATGCAAAGATGAGGTAGGTAAAAAGTTTATTTAGTTAGAAAAAATATTTGTGTAATTCATCCGAATTTATCTAATTCCGTTTAAGGGTATATGTCTCACCGACACCTTCTCTCTTCCTATCGTTGATGAAAATGGAAATGGCTTTGATGTTATTTTAGATAATAGCTCAAGACGTGCTAAACAAACAAAATTAGATATAAGAGTTATAATTTGCAAAGTTAGCTTGACCCATTATATTATAAACATCACCATGTTTGAAATATGGAAACATTAGTTCATAATCCACTTACAAGCTTAGAGACTATGAATATCGTGAAAGGACTGCCCGGGTTGGGGTGAGCATGTCAACAGAGCCAACAAAAGAAAAGCCTTATCTTATACTTAAGGAAGGAGGGATGGGGTTTCAGGAATTTTGTAATATATTAGATTCAACAATTATTTTATCTACAGATCCACATCTACTAGAGTCTTTACGGAACAAATGGGTGGAAAAAGGAAATGCAGAATATGTAAATAAAGATGAATTTAATGCAAAGTTACGGCCTCTTTTCGCAAATTGTGATTTTTCTGGTTGTATTATTCCTTCGTTTGAATGGCCCATTGATATGTTCAATCATAAATTAAACTTTTGGGGGGCGATATTCACGGCAACCGAGAATTTTCGTGGTATACATTTTCAAAAAGCTGCAATTTTCTCTTTAGCAGAATTTAGACTAGGAGCAACATTCAGAAGTGCAAATTTTCAAGAAGCTGCATTTTTTAAAAAAGTTTTTTTTAAAGAGGAAGCGAACTTTGCGGGAGCAAAATTTAATGAACTTGTAACATTCGAACATGCAAATTTTGTAAAACTAGCATTATTCAATTCTGTAGAATTTCAAAAAGCTGTATTTTTTAGTGACGCATGCTTTCGAAGTTTTATAAGTTTTGAAAACGCAGATTTCATGAGGCGAGTAGATTTTATGCAAACAAAATTTTTTGAAGAGGCAAACTTCAATAACGTACAATTTGCACTTTCTGCAAATTTTGATAACGTTGAATTTTCGGATCTTCCTGATTTTAGGTTTGTAAGTTATAAGAATAGTAACTTCCGTTTTGATACAGTCAAAATAGATACAGTAAAAAATATAATTAAAAAACAAACAGAGCAAAATACTCAAACCCTCCCTCTATCCAAAATGGAACATCGATTTAAAGCACTTAAAGAACTAGCTATAGCTGGAAATGATCACAAAAGCGAGTTATATTTTTTCGGTGAGGAAATGGATGCAAGAAGGATGGCTTCCAAGGAAAAAATTAAATATAAGAAAAAAGTAAGAAAGAAGAAGCTTCCACATATTTCATCCCATAAGCTATGGAGAAGACTAAGGCATGAAAAGAAAAATAAAGTAGTAATAAAGTTAATAATTAGTTTTTTTAAAAAATTAGGGAAGAGAGTTGCATCGCGATTTTCTCTAATTGGTCCATACAAATGGTTTTCAGATTATGGAAGATCCTTTTGGCGACCTCTTATATGGTGGATTGGAATGGCGGTAGTGGTGGGATTATTTTTACATATTAGTAATGATTACAATTTCTTATTGAAACATACTAATTATAGTCTTGGTATAGTTAATAAATTTTGGATTACTTCAATTACACCTTTTCCTTACTTTAATGAAGATGTATCCAAAGGTGTATTTAAGGGGGATATTTGTTTCTTCTTAACAGTAGGCATCTTATTAACCATATCAAAAATTTTTAGCACAATATTTCTATTTCTCTTTGGTATAGGAATACGCAATGAGTTTCGTATTAAGGGTTAGGAGTAATGGTGTAGGCGTTTTTTGGGGTAATAAAAACTTTAGGGTGCCAGTTTTTCCCACAGGGGGCAGTAAGCATTTTCTTCAAAGTGGGAAATTGAGCACGCCCCGATAAACAGGAGCTTTTAAAGCAAAAATGTGGTGAGCTAAGGATATATTTTTAATTTTAGAATCTACATATGAAAAAATCTTTGGTCGCCTTGCCTCCTAACGGAGACTTGCCTCTGAAGTGCGCTGGGGAAACTCACATTCTATGAAGGTGGCCTTTCTTCTGTATTCTTTGGTTTTGTGTAAACATGGGTCGAAGTCCCAAAAAAGATTTCAGAGCATTCCATCAGTCCTTCTGAAAGGGTAGGATGGGGATGAATACTCATTGCAATATCATTTGCAGTTGCTCCCATCTCAATGGCAAGAACTGCTTCAGAAATCATCTCTCCTACCCCTACCCCCACTAGACCAACTCCAAGAATGCGATTTGTTTCTTCTTCCATGACAATTTTAGTAAGCCCATCTGTGGCATCTAAAGTAAGGGCACGCCCCGAAGCACTCCAAGGGAAAGAAGCTACCTTGTATTTTAAATTTCTCGCCTTGGCTTCATTTTCCATAATCCCACAGTAGGCGATTTCTGGTTCTGTAAACACGACAGCGGGTATGGCTTGGGGACTAAAGGCAGCTCCCTTACTCCCCAAAATTGCCTCCACTGCCACCTTACCCTCATGGCTAGCTTTGTGAGCAAGCATAGGTTGCCCTGTCACATCTCCTATAGCGTAAATGTGTGGGATATTTGTTTGTCGCCTTAAGTTCACCTCTATAAAGCCTTTTTCATTTAGAAGCACTCCAATTTTTTCTAAATTTAGGTTTTCGAGATTGGGTCGACGACCTATAGAAACTAGTACCTTATCAAAAACTTCTTTCGTGAATTCACCTTTTTCATTTTCAAGAATGACTTCTACTTTTTTTTGTTCTATTTTGAGAGACTGAATCTTTGTTTGAAAATAGATGCGATGAAAAAGTTTTTCAAGTTTTTTTTGCAAAGGTTTTACAAGATCTCTATCTGTCCCAAATAAAAGATCGGATGTCATCTCCACCACATCTACTTGACTTCCTAAATTGGCATAAACACTCCCCAACTCAAGTCCTATATACCCCCCACCTAAAACTAAAAGTTTTTGAGGGATGTCTTCCATTTTCAAAGCTGAGCTTGAATCCATAATCAATTCCGAATCAGGGAAATGACTTATCTTATTGGGTAAGGAACCACAGGCGATGATAGCATAATCAAAATTGATATTTTGTAATTCGCCATGTTCGTTGCTAACAGAAACTTCATTTGAGCTTAGAAAGGAGGCCATGCCTTGAATTGTTTTAATCTTTCTTTTTTGAGAAAGTTGTCCTAAGCCTCCTGAAAGCTTTTCAACTACACCTTCTTTCCACTTTCGTAATTCAGAAAGATTTAAGTTCAATTTTTCATAGTGTAAACCCATTATTTTAGCAGCTTCTATCTTTTGAATGAAATGCGATGCATTTAGATATGCCTTTGATGGGATGCAACCCTCATACAAGCAGACCCCACCAGGATTCTTTCTCTTTTCTATAAGAGTAACATCTGCCCCCTTATCCGCAGCTAAAAAGGCTGATACATACCCACCAGGCCCTGCTCCGATAACGATTATTTTTTTATTTTCATGATTCATTTTTTATTCTAAATATTTTTTTAACCATTTTAATATAGTATCACTTACAATTTCAGGTTTTTCTAGGTGGCAATGATGGCCACCGGGAACATCCCATACAGCTTCTAAATTCTCTACATATGTGGCACGATTTTTTATCGTTTCATAATATGCAGGAAAACTATTTTCCTGTGCCATTAAAAGTAGGCAAGGTTGTTTGATGGCTTTCATGAAAAATAGCATTTGTTCTTCCGTAAAAAAAACAGGAGGCTCTAGAGTTAAATATTTATCTGTACGCCAAGTATGTCCTTTTGGTGTCTCTAATAAATTTCGCATAATGATACGTTCTGCATTTTCTCTACTGATTTTGTTTTTTATAGCCCTTGCTCGTATAATGACATTTGGATTTAGATACAAGGGAGGCTTCTTTGTATCTAAAAAATTTTCTCTATTTTCTATATGTTTGCGAAAGTTCACTAGTACCTTTGAAGCAGGTTCAGAAAAAAAGCCAAGTGTATCAATGCAAATGATATGCGTTATCAATTCTGGAATAATGGCGGCAAACATAATCCCTACAGCACCACCCATAGAATGTCCCAGTATGGAGACTTTGTCCCAGTGAAAGGCCTTTATAACATCCTTTATGAGGGTTATGAAGTTTAAGAAAAAAAAACCTGAATCCGAATCTTTGTAATGTTGAGAGTGGCCATGCCCAGGGAAATCTATGGCTATGATATAAAGATCACTACGTTTTTCTAACAATTTTGGAATAAGTAAATCAAAGCTTGAAAAATTATCTAGCCAACCGTGTAAGGCGAGAATGGGCTTACCTTTAGCATCCCCCCATGCTCGTACTGCTATTTGAAGTGAGTTAATTTCAATGCTAAAGTCATTAAAAGGGGGTTGCTTCTTATTACTTTGATATGAAGTCATAAGATAGTCTTGAACTTATAGGAGGGTAGAGATTTCTGAAAATAGAATATTCTATTTTGGGCCAAGCATCTCTTTAGGGTTTACAAACTTATCAAAATCATTTTCATTTAAAATTTTTAATTCGAGGGCTGCTTCTTTTAAGGTAATTTCTTTTGTATGGGCATGCTTAGCAATACGTGCAGCATTGTCATAACCTATGTGAGAATTGAGTGCGGTAACAAGCATAAGAGAATTTTTTAAATGTTTTTCAATTGTCTTTAGGTTTGGCTCTATGCCCATTACACAATGATCATTGAAGCTATTTGAGGCATCTCCAAGAAGGCGTATCGAATGAAGTACATTATGTATAATTAAAGGTTTGTAAACATTTAATTCAAAATTTCCCGACGCCCCACCCATACTTATGGCCACATCATTCCCAATCACTTGAGCACAAACCATGGTCATGGCCTCATTTTGAGTAGGATTAACTTTTCCAGGCATGATAGAAGAGCCAGGTTCATTATCAGGAATATGTATTTCCCCTAGTCCACTTCTAGGGCCACTAGCAAGCCACCGTATATCATTGGCTATCTTCATGAGGTCACAAGCTAAGGCCTTCAACGCCCCATGAAAGTATACCAGTGCACCATGGGAGGCAAGGGCCTCAAATTTATTTGGAGCAGTTACAAAAGGAAGTTTTGTAATTTCAGAAATTTTTTTAGCGGCAAGTGTAGCAAAATTAGGATGTGTATTCAAGCCTGTTCCGACAGCAGTACCACCTATGGCTAATTTATAAACTCCCTCTAAAGAAGTTTGTATGCGTTCTATACCATACTTTAATTGAGTGTAATATCCTGAAAATTCTTGGCCTAGGGTGAGCGGAGTAGCATCCATGAGATGCGTTCGTCCTATTTTAATAATACTTTTGAAGCTTTCTGTTTTTTGTTCAAATGTTTTTTGCAATCGAACTAGGGCGGGTAGAAGCAAATGCACAGTTTGCTCTGCTGCAGCAATGTGCATGGCAGTGGGGAAGGTGTCATTTGAGCTTTGAGATTGATTTACATGATCATTAGGATGAATGGGTACCTTGGAACCCATTACACCTCCACTTAACTCAATGGCCCTGTTTGAAATCACCTCATTGGCATTCATATTTGTTTGAGTGCCACTCCCTGTTTGCCATACGACTAAAGGAAAATGGGCATCTAGCCTTCCTTCTATGACTTCATCTGCGGCTTCTATAATTTTGTTACATAGCTCCTTGGAAAGACTCCCTAATTCAAAATTGGAAAGGGCAGCTGCTTTTTTTAATATACCTAAAGCTCGTATGATCTCTCTAGGGAAATGGTCTGTTCCTATTCTAAAATTATTGAGTGAACGTTCTGTTTGTGCCCCCCAGTAACGACTTTCCTCAACCTCTACTTCGCCCATGCTGTCTTTTTCTATTCGTACTCTTCCGTTTTTTCTTTCTGTTCCCATTGGGCTATCTAAATACACTCGCAGTTTAAAGAAAAGAAAAAATCAAAAAAAATAAAAAGTTCTCAAAATAATTTTTTTGTTCTAATTGTATTTAATAATTCTATACCTACAGAAAAAGTGAAATACCAGCCCGAGTTTTTTCCATCTCGTACGTATTCTCCATAACGATTGTTACCTATAGTTTCAAAGCGTCTGAATTGAAAGCCAGGATAGTAGCGGTCTATATTATGTGGCAGGGTAGCAGTAATACCTACATCATAGTAACCACCCCCTGCTTGGGCATCTGGGCCATAATAATATTTATTATATGCAAGATCTCCAGTTCCTACCGAGGCAACAAAATCTACTTCGATAAGGGGGAGGTCCCTAAGTTCAAAATCAAAAAGCTTTGTCTTAGAGGCTAATTCTACAAAATTTCCAATATGACCTTGTATGCTGTGAGCTATGCGTAAATCTATTTCTGTTCTGTATTGAAAGTAGTTTGGTAAAAGAACTTCTAGGCGAGTGAAGACCTCCGTGGACAGAGGTCTATTGGGCAAACGTCCTCTTAGGGCATCATTTACAGGAAAGATGCCCCCGTCACTTAATCTAAGAAATCCGCTTCGAAGCCGAATGATACTCTTATAAATATAGGGGGTGACAGTAAGGGCCTCAGGGGAGAGTTCAATCCTATCATCCCAAAGAAATAGTCCTATCAAAGGGAAAATCTGCTGTTCGGGATAAAAGATTACCCCACGTTTTGTCAAAAAGTTAGAATAATTTAATCCAAGACCTACAGAGCTTAGGGCACCTTTATTGATAGTTTGGGCAAAAAGCCAATTTCTTAAGCCAAAAAATATCAATAAAAATAAGAGAACAAATTTTTTATTATTAGAGAGCAAGGGTTTGATTATCTCCTAAATAACATGTTTCTAAAGCAAAAAGCTTATTTTTTGATTAAGGGTATAGCAAACTTAATAAAGAAATTTATTAATGCCAATAGGAATAATATTAGAATAAATATCTTTCACTTTTAAAGTCTTTTACTATCAATTGTAAATATTTGTTAGGGTTATAGACCTTCAAGACATTATTTGTATTTAGTTTAGCTAAAATAATATTGTTTCAATATACGCTTTTATTACAAGCAAACTAAAAAAATTTATAAGTATCTAAAAAATAAATGATTATATTAAAAATTATTACATATTCAATTCTTTATTAGTTGCATAATAAAGATAATCTATAGGAGTTTGTATTCATTCGTATGAAACTTAAATTGAAAATATGGCGACAGGCTAATCATAAATCCAAAGGAAAACTTGTAAAATATAAATTAGACAATCTGAGTGAACATGCTTCCTTTTTAGAGATGCTAGATGTTCTAAATGAACAGTTATTATCTCAAGGAGAAGAGCCCGTGGCCTTTGATCACGATTGTCGTGAAGGTATTTGTGGCTCTTGTAGTTTAGTGATTAATGGTATACCCCATGGCCCTGAAAAATCCACCACCACTTGCCAACTACACATGAGAAAATTTAAGAATGGGGATACTATCACAATAGAACCTTGGAGATCCAGGGGCTTTCCTATAATTAAAGACTTAGTAGTAGATCGCTCTGCCTTTGATAGGATTATACAGTCCGGTGGCTTTGTTTCTGTAAATACAGGAAATGCTCCTGACGCGAATGCTATTTTGGTAGGTAAAAAAGAAGCAGATTTGGCAATGGATGCAGCAGAGTGCATAGGTTGTGGGGCCTGTGTTGCCGCTTGTAAGAATGCCTCCGCCATGTTGTTTGTTGCAGCTAAGGTTTCACATTTAGCCTTACTACCCCAAGGTCAGGTAGAAAAAAAAGAACGTGTTCAAAAAATGGTGACGCAAATGGATAAAGAAGGTTTTGGAAGTTGTACAAATCAATTTGAATGCGAGGCTGCTTGCCCTAAAGGGATTAGTGTTGATTTTATTGCAAAGATGAATAGAGAATTTATCGCAAGCTAGGCGATTTATTAAAGCATATTCTCAAAAATAATTTTATTTTTGAGAAACAAGCCTAGAAATTTCTTTTTGTAAAAAAGAGAGCAGATGCGTTATTTTCATTAAAAAGCCCTTGGGTGTGAGTTTTGGATTTTTCTCCTTTATCTTATTTGCTTATATTCAACTTTTGTATTCTTTTTACTTGTACGGTATTTGAAGCCTTAAACTAAAAAGAAAAGACTTACCTTCTCTTAAAAACTAATCATTCTAATAATATTAATAGAAAAATATTTAAGTGAGGCTACAAAAGACTTTACTTCAAAGCATGAAATATGGTAAGGGTCAAGGGTATATATGCCTACTTCTAAAGCAAAAAATGTAAAACGTAAACATAGACAAGCAAAAGAACGTCGAGAGCGTCAAAAAAAGGCTTCTTTAAGTAAAAAGAAAGGTTAGTTTTTTCTTTTGTGTTGTCTCTTTACTTGTCGCGATTCAAAATCTATTTTTACTTTAAATTTCTGTATGTCCCTATCTTCTAAAATAGAGTAACCCTTGTGGGATACTTTACTTAGGGGTGTCTTTTATGATGATGATTTGCAAGCGGGGCCTAGGTATTTGAATTTGAAGAAAGACTAGCATAGAAGTTTTTTTTGGAGTAGCTTAAGTGAAAAAAAATAATTTTATATTCTTTTCTTTTCTTTTTTGTCTCCTCTTATTCCTTTTCTGTTATCAGAATCCTATTCAAGCCGAAACTCCACCCCCTAACATAGGCATAGGGGATTTACAGCTAAGTGATAATCATGAAGCCATTCTTGCCCAAAATCATTCACTTGAGTATTTACCTGAAAAAAATAATCCCATTTCAGAAGCCTCTCTGAATTCAGCCTTCCAAGCTTATTTGAAAAAAGATTATGTGTTAGCAAAAAATTTTTTTGAAGACTACTTTAAGTCTCATGATGGTGCATATGCACGAAGTATGTATGCCCTCACTTTGATTCAATTGAAAGATAACCTTTCAGCCCTTACTGAAATTCAAAAAGCTCGTGAACAAAATGCTCATGAAGTTGACTATATCATTATCCAAGTTGAAGTCATGAAAGTTTTGAATAGAAAAAGTGAGGCCCTGTCTTTTTTAGAAGAATTTAAATATAAACTTAGCCATAATCCCAGTATACATTATCATCTTGCCGAACTCTATTTGGAAACCTCTCAATTTCAACTTGCACACACTCATTTTTTACAGACTTTATTTTATATTGAAAATACAAATAAGAACACTCATAAATATAAAAATATATGTTTATGGCGTTTAGTTCAAATTCATTTTGCGAAAAAAGATTACAAGGGTTCAGAACGATATTTGAAAGAATATGTAAGCTTAAATAAAGAAAACTCATATGCACGTTACATACTAGCAGACTATGTATATTTCCAAAATGGTAAGTATGAAGAAGCCCTAGAAGAATTGGAAATTTTATTGGAAGCAACTCCAGAAACCTTTATGGTGGGTACAGAAAAACAGTATCAATCTATAAGTCGGAGGGTAGAAAGTTTACTTTTGCAATTATATAGCTATTTTAAGAATCCAAGTCTATATGTTTTTTCTAATTATATAAGTGAAATTTCAACTGCAGAAAGTTTTTTGATAAAAGTGACTTTTGATTTAAATCAAGAAGAGATTTTATATTTATCTAAGAAAATAAAAGAACTATCTAAATATGATTCAAGCTCTTATATCTTATGGGTAGGTCTCACTCGTGCGTATGAAAAAATGAGTAACAAAAACCAAGCATATACTCAAATATATATACAACATCTTATCATTAGCTCCCAATTAGCACTACAGCTGAATCGTTTTTACGATGGAATTGAGGCCCTTGATAAGATTCTTGCCCTAGCCAAAAAAAAACCAACACTCATTAACTCTGAACAGTATAAGCAAATATTGATTTTGGTAAGCTCTAATTACCGACATCATCACCAATACGCTAGGGCTACCTTATATTTAAAGCAAGCAATGGATGTAAAACTTATCGATGATAAAAAATCAAACGATGCAAAAGAATCCATCTTCAATTATATTGCATTGATAGCTAAAATCAACCCCACTAGGGCCCTTGAAGCGATAAAAAAACTCATACCAAAAGGCTATCTTCCAGCAAAAATCTATTCCCTTCAAGCGAGCATTTATATTGCAAATGAAAATTGGAACTTAGCCTTGGCCTCCCTTGATCGTGTCATTAAAATAGAAAAAAATCCTGAAGATTATTATTATAGGGCAATCGTAAAATTAAAGCTGAAACAAATTGACCAAGCCTTAGAAGATTTAGAAGAACTAAAAAATTTTGAAAGCTATAAGTCCTTATACAAAAATTTAAAAGCATATAGTATGGCATTAGGGAGTAAAGATTTAGATGAAGCCCTTGCTTTACAATTGAGTCTTTTAGAAATACAAGCTATCTATTCTGCCTTTCAGGACACACTTGGATTTATTTACTATAAACTGAAGGATTTTGATAAAGCTATCTATCACTTAGAATTTGCTTTGAATCTAAGTAAACATGAAGCTAGTATTGTTAAGAGTACAATATCTCAAAAAGATAATTCTCGTACCCCTTCTCCTTATCTTGCCGAGGAAGGTATAGAAATTTTAGAGCACCTTGGGGATACCTATTTAGCAATGAATGAGAGGGATAAGGCAAAGAATAGCTTTGAAGAAGCTTTGAGAATTTTTACAATAGGACATGCCAAAGCTTTAGGTAAAAAAAAGAATCTTCAAACTAAAGTACGTTTAGAAAATAAAATTTTAAAACTATAAAAAGAAAAACTCTGTTTCCTAAATACTAATGAAAAGGAAATGTTTGAAGGCCTCAAAGTTTAAGTCTTTATATGTGTGGTACCTTCTCGCTTACCAAGATAAAATTCATATAGATGTGGGGATAGTAGATACAATTCTTTTTCATATTTTTGATAAACAAAGGGGTCTATTTCAGGATCATAAAATTGCAAAATCAGTACTAGTAAATAAAAGCATAAAAGTGCTTGAAGCTTATCTTTAAATTTCAGAAGAACTTTTTCTTTTTCTATTATTAGTCGCTTTGTTTCAGCAACAATTTTTTCTATTTCAGCATCTTTCAAGGGTTTTAATTTATAGGGTAGGGCTTGGGCCATAAGATAAGAAGGAAACCAATATTTCATTTTTTGATGTTCATTTTTGTAAATTTTTAAGAGAGTATAGTGTACTTCATTTGTTATTTCTGCCTCCCATGTATTGGCTTCAAAATCATTATGAAAATCATGTATAAATGCGTCTCGATAGATGCTTAAACCTTTTGTGATATTTTCTTTTTCTCCCGTGTAACAATACAATTGTGCTAAGAGAAAGAGAAGTTGTCTATCATTGGGAAGTTTAGTTTTTGTATAGGCTAAAATTTCTATTGCATTTTCTATATCATCAATTTGCAATAAGCACATGCCTAGCTCTTTTAACATATTGGGATCGGTCGAGGTGGGTCCATCCTCAATAAACGCCAGTCTATAATTTTCTATTGCTTCTTTCAAAACATAAAACATTAAAATCTGAAATGATTGAGTGTTTACATATGCCCTATTCGTTGCGATGTCGGTGAGTTCCTTCCACTCTTTCATGATCCAAGTAGCTCGTAAACGACCCATAGAAATTAAATTCTTATTTGCCTCCCTATTGAGCCACCACCCCACACAAAAAAAACCTGCTTGGAATTCAATATTTGTAGAATCTTCTGAAAGGAGATCTCTGAAGTTGTCTTTAGCTAGGCTAAGCTTAGCCTCAGTGATATTTTTTAAGTTATTTTCAAATCTATTTGATAAAGAGAGTGGGTTCACATTTAACGCTATCTAAAATTTTCAAAGGCAAGGGCAAAATTAAAGTTTTCACTTTTAATTTTTTGCATGGCTATTTGGAGGTCGTCTTTACTCTTCCCGCTGACTCTAATGGTATCTTCTTGAATTCGAGCTTGTACTTTTAATTTTGAATCTTTGATAAGTTTTGTGATTTGTTTGCATTGCTCTTGAGTTAAACCATTTTGAATTTTCCCTTGAGACTTAACAATGCCATTAACATTCTTTTCTGTTTCTCCAAAAATAAAAGCCTTCAAGTTTAGCTCCCTTTTAACAAATTTACTTTGAAGGACATCAATGATTTGTTTAATCTTCATATCATCAGAGCTTTCAAGCATAATGCTTTCTTTTTCTAATTCTATTTTTACATGAGCTCCTTTAAAATCAAAGCGATTCAAGATTTCTTTTTTGGCAGCATCTACAGCATTGCCTAGTTCTGTTTTGTTGATTTTACAAGTTACATCAAAGGAATATTCAGACATATATAGTTCTCTATTATGATTTGTAGAAAATAAAGTTCAGCGTGTACTCACACGTACATTTTAGTAAAGTATTTTACTTGACGCACATAAGAAAAAACTCTCAACCTAGAGATCATGATTAAAAAGTTATTTTGGACCTCAAAAAATCTAACCCCAAGTTTGCATCCTAAATCATATAAGACTTTTTTTCGCGAGTTCTTATCTATAGTTTTGTTTTTTAGTTTTATAGGTGTTGTTTCATATTTTTTCTTTGATTTACTTGTCTTAGGCTTCATGAATGAAGATAATATTTTTAAAATTTGGCGTGAAGGGGAAATATGGTTTCTTTCTCTATTTGATGTTTTGGCTAAGCCTTCTCTTTGGTTGCCCTTACTTTTAATCACCACCTTAGCTAGTGGCTTATCTTGGGGTGTGACTAGGGTAACTTGGACCAAGAGAATATTTTTTCCAAGTGTAAAAATATTCTTTTCTTTATTTTTGGCTCAAGCAGTGGTTTATATTTTGAAAGGTTTAGTGGGGCGTGCTCGTCCCTATACAGTAAATTTGGGCTATGAAGAAAATATGTTTAAGCCACTAGTCTATTTCTTAAAAACAAATAGGGATTTCGCTTCTTTTCCGTCAGGACATACGGCTACAATTTTTGCGGTATTGTATGCTTTTTATATCATCTTTCCTAAATTGAATCAAGGTGTATTTTTTCTATTGCTTTCTTTTCTTATAGCTTCCCAGAGAATAATTACTTTAAATCATTATCCTTCAGATGTGGTTTTTGGAGCCTTGATTGGGGTGCTCACTGCACATACAGTTGATTTTGTTTTTAGTCGCTTAGGGAATTCAAATTTTATAAAATCAAAACTTCAGAGTAGGGGCTAAGAAGGCTAAATTTTTTTCATAAACCTTATGTTTACTAAAACGTAGAGTTTATTTGTATAAAATTTTATTTCAAAATCTTAGTTTGTCCTGAATAAAAATTTACCTGCTTCAAAGGGTACTGTAAACGTACTTACACTATACTGTCTATTTTCTGTTAGGGCTAGGTCTAAATTTTTGGCCTCTAGTCTCTCGGCTTCTACTTGTAAAAATATATATTTTAGAGGCAGGCGAAACTCTATTTTTTTAAATAAAGTAAAGTTTTCTGTGTCTATCCCTTCTATTTCTATGCTTAAAACATTGCTTGTGTTCATTTTCCCATTGATGGTAACATATTGAGAATTTGAGTTTTTAGAAATACCATCATCGATGTAAACAAAACCCTGCATTTCTTTTTCAGGGAAAATTTCTAATATGAGTATTTCTGAATAACTATCTTTTGCATTCTTTTTAGGGTAACAAAATGGTAAAATACTTCCTGCTTTGATAAAAAGCGGATAGTACCCTATGTTTACGGTAAAATGATGTATGGTGGCACCTTGATATATTGTTGAGCTTTCAAATTCATACCAATTTCCTTCGGGCAAAAAAACTTTTCTAGATTTTAAATTTGGATGTAAGAGTGGGGCTGCTAATAAATTAGGGCCTATCATAAATTGATCTTCTACTAGATCTTTATTTATGTTTGGGTAATCATAATGGAGAGGTCTCATCCATAAATTTCCAAATTTTTGACATTGATACGCTAGGGTATAAAAATAAGGCAGTAAACTAAAACGTCTTTGAAAATGTTTGCGAACTAAAGATAGTGTTTTTGAACCAAAGCTCCAAGCTTCTAAGGCTTGAAATTTTGAATGATTGCAAATTCTGAAAAGAGGTAAGAGACTAGCAAATTCAATAGCTCTTAAAAACATTTCAGATTTTTTTGTGAATATACACCTAAGTGTTAAAAGATTATATTTCTTAAAAACTCCTATATCTAACCCAAAAAAGGAAATCCCGCTCATACTTAAGTTTAAAGCTTTATAGAAACTAGTTTTTAAGTTTTTCCATGAGGAAAAAGAAAGTGTGAGTCCATCTTTTCCGCTTAAAACAAGGATAGCGTATTTTTGGATTCCTACACCGCCTTTATGAGTGAGAACTATGGGTTTTTGTTTATTATGATTTTTGGAGAAAGAAAGAAATGAAGCCTTTGCAAAGGTCATAGAAAATAAATCATAGATTTCTGAACCCCCACTGCTTCTACGTAGAATATGGTTGACTTCATAATAGGGGTCATTTTCTTTTTTTGAATGGTTGTTGGTGGAAAGGTTTTTATTTACAATTCCAGAAATACCATTCTCAAATAATTTGGAGTATAGCTCGGCCCACCATAGCTGTACAGTTTCATTTGTAAAATCTGGGATTACATATTTTTTTTTGTCGTCGTGTAGGTAATAAGGTGTGTCTTGCTGATATTTGCAAAAATAATTTTGTTCTAGAGTTTTTTGATATATTTCAAAATGATGGTTCACTAAGATTTTTGGCTGTACGTCGCAAATAGCATGTACATTTTCCTCACTTAAATATTTAAGAAAGTTTTTAGTATGAGGATATTTATCTTTAGACCATTGAAACACCTTATTGGCATCCATATAGCTTTCATTTATATAAATAGCATCTAAGGGGATATTTTCTTTTTTATACTTTGCCGAGTACTTCATAAACTTTTCAGCATCATTTATGATAGAATTTGATGTATGAATCCCGAAAGCCCAAATAGGTGGCATAAAGGGTTGTCCGGTGAGTGAAAAAAATTGGGAATAGATTTCAGGAAGAGTGCCCATGAATATAAAAAAATCTTGATGGATTGGCTCAGATTGTGCTAGGGGCGTAATATAAACACCCCTATTCTTAGTTTCAGTTTGCTGTTTTATGATGGAGGCCTTGAGGGCTAAGGGGCTATTGTAATAAATACCGATGCAAGTATCTTCTCGGGAAATCAAGAAAAAAGAGAAGGTAGATTTAGGATATTTTTTTTGCGATTTTTCTTGAGAGGGATTAGAAAAAGTTCCATCCCAGTGTAAATAAAGCTCTGTATTTTTGTAGATAGGTTGCTCTAGTGTACTCCCAAATCCATTTATGCTATCGTTTTCTTTTAGCTCTAAATAAAAGAGTGCTTCTCCAAACTGCCCTGTTTGAAGTAAACCTTTGAGTATTTCCTCTTTTTTGATTACAAATTTAAAGTTTCCTGTTACAGCATCATAAATAAAACGTAGTTCGTTACGTTGGCACACTAAAGTACCTTGTTCGCTCATACGAGAGGGTATGACTTCAAAATGTACGTTTTCTAAATTTGAATCCTTGTAAAAATCTTTAATCGTTTCAGGAAAAATCCCAAAACGTAAACTTTGATTTTCATACAGGCGAACTAAAACAGAAACATCCATATCTATATTATTGGAGTTTGTCATGTTTTTGAATTTTATTTATAGAAATACTCGTAACAAGAATATAAATCTTGGGCAGGGAAGGATTCGAACCTTCGTAGGCAACGCCGCCAGATTTACAGTCTGGTCCCTTTAGCCACTCGGGCACCTACCCTTGAATTGTGCTGCCTGTAGGAATCGAACCCACGACCTACTGATTACAAGTCAGTCGCTCTACCTGCTAAGCTAAGGCAGCAAAGTATTGTTGATTAATGTCTTAGGCTATCTATAGTCAAGTGAAACTGTCTTTTAAGAGACTAATTTTTTTCAGAAATATTTTAGTACTATAACGCAAAAGAAATAGTGTTATTTTACCTATAAAACTTTAAGGATTCAATATAAAAATGTCAAAATGTGCGTACTAAAGTTTTAAATAAAAAATTTGTACAATAACTTGAGTATAAAGTTTGGATAAGGGGGCGAGAGGAGTGAGCTTGTGCTAATAAAAAATTTTTTATGTATTGCCTTTGCATGAGAAAAGGTCTTAAAACCTTCAAAGCCATGAGCCTTTCCCATCCCTGAATATCCAATCCCGCCAAAGGGTAAGCTATCTTGCATAATTTGCATTAGGGTATCATTGATGCAGATGCTACCAGCATGGATTTCTTTATTCAGTAGCTCTTGTTCTTTTTTACATGAACCAAAGTAATACATGGATAGAGGTCGTTCTCCCTTTTTAATGATGTCTATCACGTCTGAAGTTTTTTCATAAAAATAAATGGGTAAGATGGGGCCAAATATTTCGTGCTTTGCGATGAGCATATCAGGTTTAGCATTCATAATTAAAGTGAGAGGGAATTTTTTTTGTTTTTTATTTGTTTCTTCATTTAAGAGTATATGTATTTCAGCCCCCTTGCTTTTTGCATCGCTTATGTAGTCGTCTAATCTTTGAAGTTGTTGTTCGCTAATAATAGAAGTATAGTCTTTGTTCATCAATAAATCAGGATAAAATTTCTTAATTCTTTTTTTAAATTCATTAAGGAATTTTTCTTTGTGTTTTATGTGGCAGAAAATATGATCAGGTGCTATGCAAGTTTGGCCGGCATTGACAACTTTCCCAAAAGAGATGGCATGTATGGCTTTGGACAGCTTAGCACTTTTTGAAAGTATGGTTGGAGATTTTCCTCCTAATTCTAAAGTTACAGACGTAAGATTTTGAGAGGCACTTTGCATCACCTTTTTTCCTGTTTCAGAGGAGCCTGTAAAAAAGATATGATTAAACTTTAGGTTGCAAAATTCTGCTGCGAGTTGGGCATCTCCTTCAATAAATGCAATCCATTCTTGGGACACCTTGTTTTTAAAGAGTTCTTTCAAAAGAGAATTGAGGTGGGGCGTATGCTCAGGCATCTTAATCATAACTCTGTTTCCTGCCGCTATCGCCTCCATGAGAGGGATAATGCCGGTCACTAGGGGATAATTCCATGGTACTATTATCCCTACTACCCCTAATGGCTGATACATAATGTAATTTTTGGCGGGTGTGTAGAGGATATGTACCTTTCTTTTCTCCTTTTTCATCCATTTGGATAAATTTTTTATTATGTGTCTTGCACTATGTCCTACCCCAAAGATCTCACAAAATAAGGTTTCATCTTGTGACCTATAGCCAAAGTCTAGGCTAAGGGCCTCTGAAATTTTTTCTTTGTTGTTTATGATTGTGTCTTTGATGAGCTTGATATGAGTTTTTCTTTTTTTGGCAGAGGGGTAGCTTTCCATCAAAAAAGAGGACTGTTGCAATAAAAAAATATCTTTTAATGAAGGAGAATTCATGCCAGCATATCATAATATAGTATTTATCTTGTCATGCTTTATTTTTTAGAGTGCCCTTTTGGGTAAGCCTACCCTTACGAGAGCATCGTTAGAGAATTTTTTATACCTTGTCGTATTGAGTGATTTTTCTTGAATGATACTTTGATATTTATATGGGGGTAGGAATAGTCTAATGTAGGAGCTCTAACGGAGGGATTTTTTTAAGTTGATGGCGGTGTAAACTATCAAACCTTAATGTTGCAAGAAAATTTTTACATACTCCGTTTCTTTATTTCTGTAGCGATTAGCGTTTGTAGGATATTATTTATTCAGAAAAAAGTTTTGTTCTATGTGCCTATATGCTTAATAAATTTTATATATGTGTACAAGATGGTTCTAATAAAAAATCCTTCTATGAAGTGTGCAGGTAATCCCCAATAAAAATACCCCCACCTCGCCCGCGAAGGATCTAAAAAATTTACAAAAAAGTTCTTGCATCCTAGTTGCTAGCTCTATCTTCTCAAGTAATGAACGTAAAGAATGCCCAAGAAGCAGATGGCTACTTAAAAGAATCGTCCCCGAAATCATTATTAAAAATTTTTTTTAATGAAGTATTCTTTTCTAAACAATATTATCTATTAAACAGAAAGCGTTGTATATTATTTGAGGGGGCCTATGGGCAGGCGGGTAGGGTACAAGTTTGTGGTCAGGTTGTTGATCTTTATGTGCCAAATGATAAAGATAAAATAAATTCAAAAACAAATGGTTCTTTTTTTCATCTCAATCAACATTTCTATATAAAACATAAAGACAAACGAATAGATACCCTCTTAATAGAAGGGGCAAGGCCTATAGAAGACATGTATGCACCCGCTGTGAAAAAAGCACATTTGTTTTTAGAAATATTGGACGTTCATCCCGACACCTTTGCCAAGGCCTTTTTTGAAAATTCTCCAAAAGTTTCAAGCTATCCTATTTTATATAAAAGTGATACTATTCTGAGTCGTGATAATGGTACCTTTGCATATATGCTTCCCTCTTCCATTCCTATGGGTACGTATACACTTCGATTTACTTTACTCTCTGTAGATTCAGTGCGTCAAAACTTGAAAGATTTTAGGTATATTTTCAAAGAAGAAGGTAGCCCTTTAGAGAAAGATAGCATTCTAGGCTATGGAAAACTAAAAATTATAGAATCTAATATAGGCACCAATCAAGAAGGAGAATATCTTATTATTTCAGATTTGGATCATACCTTTTTGGACACCGATATAGAAGATAAAGAGGGGCTGATGTCTACAATCGTTCAAAGCGTAAAAGAAAAGAAATTAATCTCTGGTATGAAAGAACTTTTACTTTCTTTGCAAAATGATGCCCCGCTATCGAGACCTCTTTTTTTTCTTTCCGCGTCCCCCCATTTTTTTAGACGGAGTCTTGCTGCCCTTTTTCATTTTTATGGTCTTAATGTAGATGGGATTTATCTAAAACACTATACGCAAGTTGTAAATGATATTTCAGATAAGGTAAAGCATTATATAATGAATCCACAAAAGCTTTTTCATGATTTTAATTTGCGTCATACCTTTGAGACTTTTACAAAATATCTAAGTACTTCCTTTCAAGCTTTTTTTGGCAATATAGGGTATAAGCTAGAAATGCTTTTACGTAATCGCTTGATGCAAGTGACTTCTTCTAGGGAAATTCTTATAGGAGACAACTATGAGTTTGATTTTATTGTTTTTACTTTTTATCAAATTTTACTTTTGGATTTAATTAAAAAAGAGAAATTGAAAGAATGCTTAAATGAATTTAGAGTTATGGGTAAGGAAATATTTACAAAGGCTTTGATAGAAAAAATCTATAAGTTGAGTCGTGAAGCCATTCAATTGCATGGTAGGGTCAATCCCGTGTGCTTTTTTTGGATTAATAATGCAGATCACAGTAAAACCTTGGCTCACATCCAAAATATTTTATTGGGTGTATTTAGGCCTATTTTTTTACGGGCAGAAATACACCCCCATCTTGATATCGAAGCACTCAAAGGCTTTGGTGTTCTACTACCGCAAGTTTGTGATCAGGGTCCTTCTATGGCCCTTCTTGCTTTGAATGAGGGTCTTATTTCTATCAAAAGTGCTATTCGTATTTTCATCCATGCTAAAGATGAGGGTGGGGTGCCTACACAAGAATTGAAAAAAATGATTTCCTCATTTCATTTTAAAAATGCAGGATTTCAAAATGAAATGACTGAGGCTTTTAATTCATAATGAAGATCCCTCCCATACTAGTACTGGATTATGGCATGGGCAATATACATTCCATAATTAAAGCATTGAAATTGTACTATCCCGAAGTGCGTTATGGTAAAGATAAAAATGATATTCTTTCAGCTATAGGCATAGTATTGCCCGGAGATGGTGCCTTTCCAGCAGCGATGGCGAATATTTCCGATAAAACAAGGCATCAACTAGATATGTATTTGCAATCTAAGGGAGCACTACTAGGTATATGTATAGGCTTTCAAATTTTATTTCAAAACTCTAATGAAAACTTTCCTCTAAAAAATACTCATCTTGAAGATGATACAAAGGTTCATGACTTCAAGAAATTTGAAACGAAACTTACGACAACCCTTCATCCTGGCCTAGGGTATATAGAAGGTTACATAAGAGATTTTGCTTCTCATACAAAAGAAAATGAAGATAGGATTTTAAGTGACGCCAGTGACGAAAAACAATTCCGTATACCTCATATGGGTTGGAATCAACTTATTTCTCACGATAAGCATCTCAATAAAAATTATATGTACTTTATCCATTCTTACAGAGCTCTAAAAGTTCCAGAAGAAAATATTTTGGCGTATTGTGAATATGCAGGTGAAAGATTTCCTGCCCTCGTTAAAAAAGAAAATATACTGGCCTCTCAATTTCATCCTGAAAAGTCAGGAAATGTGGGATTAAAATTAATACAAAATTGGGTAGAGGGCTTAGAGCAAAATTGAGTTCACTTCCCTAAATAAAAATTTTATGCAAACACCCACCCCCTTTTATTTTTATCCTGCTATTGATATTTTAGATAAAAAAGTTGTAAGACTCTATCAAGGGAAGTATGACCAAGTCACTATTTACAATGAAAGTGTAAGAGAACAAATTTTGGAATTTGCAGAAGCAGGGAGTGAATGGCTTCATATTGTTGATCTCAATGCTGCGAGGAGCGGGACCAGGGAGGTAAATAGCTCTATTTGGGAAGAACTCATAAGTATAAAAAAAATGTACCCTAGGCTAAGGCTTCAGTTAGGAGGTGGGATTAGGAGTATGAAAGCTATAGAAGAATGTTTGTCTTTGAATATAGAACGTTGTGTTTTAGGTACAGCGGCTGTAAAGAATCCTGATTTTTTACAACAAGCACTAAAAAAATTTGGACAGGAAAAAATAGTGGTGGGAGTGGATGCCTTAGAGGGTTATGTGAAAACTTCAGGTTGGGAAGTAGATGATGGGACAAAAGTAGACATGTACCTAAAAATATTGGAAGAGATGGGAGTAAAAACAGTTATTTTCACAGATATCAGTCGTGATGGAACCTTACAAGGCCAGGGAGATGTATATTCTTTGCATAAAGAAAATACTCATTTAAATTTTATTGTGTCGGGTGGCTTATCTAGCTTGGAAGATATTCAAGTGCTTTTAAGAAATAGGGCATCTAATGTTGTTGGGGCCATAAGTGGCCGTGCTATTTACGAAAAGAAAATAAATTTACGAGAGGCCCTTGCCCTCACAAAACAATAAGGTGTTTACTCCTCTCGTTTATGCAGAAAATCTCTGCATAAACGAGAGGAAGAGATGGTTATTTATTGATATTAAACTTGATATTTAAACTAAGCATTTGAGGATGGGATATGAACTTTTTGATTAGGCTAAGTAAAATTATTTGTTTTTCATTTATATACATACTTTTTATATCTTGTGGTAGTAATTCAAAAACGCAAGATGTTGTCGCGAATCAAGGTACGAGAGCTTGCTCAAGTCCTGGCTCTAATCCTAGTTTAACAGAACAAGAGATTACCAAGATTCCTGATGACGTAACAACCCTATTTGTATCTTCTATAGCTTCTTCGCCTTCAAACAAAGTAGTTTTGTACAGCATCGGAGGGCCTGTTGATATGTTGTTCATTGACAAGCTCTTTGAGGGCGGATTTAGATTTAATCCCCCACCTTACTTTGAACGCTTAGGGATAACAGACCAACAAGTATATGTTCATCAAGCAAATACATTTAATCCTAGGATACTAAATGAACTAGGATTAAATCTCAGCTTTGAAAGGGCAATACAAGAAAATCAAGTTTCTGTTGAAATGCTTTATAGGGTTGCAAAGCATTTTATTGGATTAGGTAAAGAAGTATATATAGTAAGCCATTCATTTGGTTCTTTTATAGTTCCCGCCTTTATGCTCTGTAGTGATCTCAATATTAAAAAATATCTTGTTATGGCGGGACGTTTGGATATGCCAGCTATAGTATGGCAAGGATTTAGAGACGGAGACTATTATCAATTTTCTGATGGCAACCTTCCTGTGAAGGTTGATGCAGGTTCTGGTAGCCCGGAAATAGTTGGTTTGGAAGCAGCACAGGGACGACTTCAAGCGGGAGTCGGAATAAATCGTTTTACAGAACTTCTAAGGCCTATATCTTTAACTAATCTAATTTATTCTTATGCTGAAAATGATGTTGCTGTTGGCCGTTTACAAAGCAACGAAATTGATTTTTTAAAGAGCAAAGGGGCTCAAGTTGATTGGATAACTATTTCTAGTATAGCAGGTGCAACACCAGGCAGTGACCCAGTAATAATTCCTGCTAATCATAGTTCCTTTTTGACAAAATTTCATGCCCCACGTTTAAAGGATTTGTTGTTTAGATAGATAACATTGAAATGATTATAAGAAAGGGCTTTTGATAAAGCTACATTTGTAGTATTTATGATTCTTATTTTCTCTCTATTAAGGGTTCATTTCTTTTTGGTCTATATGGCATCTTACACAATTTAATATAAGCACTAGGTAGATTTTAAGATAATTGTTTGAAAGATATTTTGGGCCTTTTTACCATTCATACAGACGATATTTTTTACTTTACTTAAAAAGAGCCTATACGAATCTATAAGCATGAAATCTCAAAAAAACTTCTCAAAAAAAAATCAAATTTTTTTCGCTTCTCTTCCCTTACTCTTGGCCCTTATCTTTTCATTGCCAAGTGTACAGTGTAATAAAATTAAGCTTATGTTTAAAAAAGATGAGATAGAAACAGCCCTTATTAAAACTCCTCATGGGGAGATACATGTAGAGTTAAATAAAAGTCTAGCTCCCAAGCATGTGGAAAGTTTTGTGAATTTAGCTAAAAGTGGGTTCTATAATGGAACAACTTTTCATCGAGTTATCCCTGGTTTCATGATTCAGGGAGGTGACCCTCTTAGTAAGGATGCTACAAAAAGAGAAATGCACGGACGTGGTGGCCCGGGCTATAATATCCCTGCAGAGTTTTCAGACCATAAGCATGAACGAGGCATACTTTCAGCTGCTCGTAGTGCAGATCCCAATAGTGCGGGTTCTCAATTTTTTATCATGGTAGCCTCTGCCCCCTCTTTAGATAATCAATATTCCATTTTTGGAAAGGTGACTAGTGGTATGGAAGTAGTGGATAAAATAGTTGCTGAGCCTCGTGATGCTGCAGATAACCCCACGAATCCTATGACAATGGAAGTTATAATCACAACGCCTTCTAATAAATAAGATCGGTTTTTTATGGGTATATGAGATGGATTGTTTCCAATGCTACCCTACTTACTGATAAAGGTATAGAAAAGAATAAAACTCTAGGCATTGTTGATAATGCCTTTCATGACATTCAAATCTTGGCCAAAGAGCCAAGATTTGATAGCCTCCCTGCTTTAAATGTTCATGGTTTATTCGTTTTACCTGGCTTTGTAAATTCTTATGACTCTTTGTTAGCAAGTTATACCGTATTTAAAGGTGCGAATCACCCCTATAATAATTGGTTGGCTTGGGATAATGAGATAAAGGCTTCCATGCTTTTTCGTAAACGTATGCTTTTAGATGCGATTGAACTCTATCAATTGGGCTCGTATCGTAATGCGATGAGTGGGGTGACTAGTGTCTTAGATCATATCCCTCATTTTATTCACTCGAAGTTTGAAAATCAACTTTTGCCCGAATTAGTAACTGATTTTTGCCTAGCCCATTCAGCAACAAGCTACTCCCTAAAATGGGGTGAAGGGATTAGAAAGGAACATGAGCTATCTCAAAAAAAGAATAAGCCCTTTATTCTCCAAGTAGGAAATGGATTTGATGAGGCGAGCCTAAATTCAGTTGATTTTCTTGAAGAAGAAAATGCTTTAAGTGAACACACTGTTTTGGTACATGGGCTAAGTCTTGGTTTGAAGGATTTAGATAAAATAGCAAGGGCGGGCGCTAGCCTTGTATGGTGTCCCGCAAGTAGTATACATATCTATTCGAAAACCCCTCCTATAAAAGAGGCCTTAGAACGCAAAATTAATGTATGTTTGGGAAGTGACACAGGGATGAATGGTTCCTTTAATTTATTGAGTAATATAAAAACAGCTAGTGAAAGTTATTCTAAAAAATATGGAGTGGAATTAGCTCCACAAAATATTTTGCAAATGCTAACAAGCAATGCCTATAAGGCCTTGAAGTTAAGTGATAAACATAACCCCTTTGCTTCAGGCTCCTTAGCTGATTTTATGGTTATACGAGGACAATTTCCAGATGATCCTTGGCTCTCACTTCAGGCACTAAAAATGGAGCATATATGCTTGCTTGTAAGGGGTGGTGAGGCTATTTATGCCATAGCCACAGAAGAGATGAAGAATTTTTTTAGAGCTTCAAAAACCGATTATGAAACCTTTTATCTGAAGGGGAGTGCACGAATTATAAAAAAACATTCTAAAGAAAATGGCTTTAGTTCCCTATCTGATTTGAAAAAAAAATTAGATGCAAATGGACACGTATTGGAATTTTTACCCATTACTGCATAATTTTCACCTATGCAAATATCCGATACCTTTGAATAGAATCATTTCATTTTTTATCTAAATTCTAAATGCCTAGTACACGTACATATAACCCAGGTTCCATTGTTTACTTCCAAGACGATATGGGAGACGAAATTTTCGTTCTTCAAAAAGGAAGCTTGGTTTTAATTTCTAATCCAGTGGGGCAAAAGGGGGAGGTACACGAACAAGTTAAGGTTGGAGAATTTTTTGGGGTAAAGTCTGTTTTGGGGCATTACCCTCACGAAGAAACGGCACAGGCAGTAGAGCAAGCAACAGTTGTTATATTTACTATAGAAGAATTTGAAAAGTACATGATAAGCAATACCCGCCTCATTCTTAAAATGATGCAACTTTTCTCTAAAGAGTTACGTGATTTACATGTTCGTCTTCGTTCAGTTCTAAAAATAGGGAAAGAGAAGAATCCGGCATTTGAGCTTATGGTTGTTGGTGAGTCTTTTTATAGGCATCATGATTTGGAACATGCTAAATATGTCTTTAATCGTTATTTAGAAACATATCCTAATGGTAAGAACTTTTTAAGGGCCAAAGATCTTTTGGGATTTTTGCAAGAAGGAAAAACGTATCCTGTCAACATAGGGCCTCTTTCTGCTGAAGAGGATAACACAAAAGACGCAAAAGGAGAAGCTAAGTCAAAGAATACTTTAGCTGAGATGCAAGAGAAAGAAAAACTTTCAGAATCGAAAATCATTCAACTTTATCAAAAGGGGCACGCTTTTTTTAGTTCAGGTGATTACATCAACGCTATATCTTCTCTTAATGAATGCCTCAAGCTTATCCCTACAGCCAAATTAGAAAAAGAAAAAGAATTTGCAGAAATTATTGAATATGAGTTAGGGGTGTCGTTTTTTCGTATGAAAAAGAATGAAGAAGCGATAGCTTGTTTTACAAAATACATCAAGACCTATCCAACAGGACGATATATAAGAAATTGTGTCTATCAAATGGGACTTATCCAGGAGATGATGGGAGATAAAAATCAAGCTAAAATATTGTATCATAAAGTTGCAACCATGCAACCTTATGATGCAATTAACGCAGAGGCTCGTAAAAGTTTCTTGCGTGTTAGTAGTGGGGAGGCATAGTTTATGTTAGATGCATTATTTGGTAAATTTGGTGTTTCTTATGAGCAGGGACAGATTATATTTTGCGAACAAGAAAATGGAGAGGATTGCTATTTTTTGTTAGAAGGTAAAGTGAAAATTTCTAAGAATGTGGGGAATACGCAGAAAATTTTAGATATAATTGAAAAGGGCAATTTTTTTGGAGAGATGGCTATGCTAGAGGCGGAGCCTAGGAGTGCTTCTGCTATAGCTATAGAAAAAGTACAAGTTCTAAAGTTTAATAAATCTAATTTTGACATCATGTTGCAAGGACAGCCACAATTGGCCCTCCGTTTACTTTTTAGCTTTAGCAAAAGGATTTATGATGCAAAGCGTAGATTGCAAATCCTTCTTTTGAGTGACCCTGAATTAAAGGTGAGTGATGTTTTTGTTATGCTTTCTGAAAAGGATCCAGGTTATGGTAAGGTTCAGAAGATGGTCTTTAATGTAAGTGTTGATGATGTGGCTTCTTGGTGTGGCCTCCCACTCATTGAAGTTCAAAAAATTATTGATTCTTTTGCAAAACGTAATAAAATAGAGCTTTATCATGATCACATTATTATTCCAAATATCAATGATTTTACTCGTGTTGTGAATTATCATCGCAAGAATTTAGAATCTTGATTTTTTTAGAAAAATATAAATAAGAAAACCATAAGTAAAAAATGAAATCTGTCTGATTCATATAGTTTCTTTATCATGCAATCTCATAAGTATAATGCTAGCTTTTTTACTAGTTTGAGTAAAATCTTTTTTTTTCTTCTCATTAGTTTCTTTTTTGCCTTGGGAGTACGTTTTTTAGTTCATACTTTTATTGTTTTCCCATTAACTATATTCAATCAAGATCTTAGTCCTCAACTTAAACAAGGGGATAGGGTTACAGTTTGGCGTATTTTTAATGCTAAAAAAAAGCTTCATCGTGATGGTATAGTCTATTTGAAACTCGCAAATCATTACCCTGTTCTTCGAAGAATAGTAGCCTTGCCTAATGAAAGGGTGGTGGTGAAACAAGGGAGAGTTTATATTAATGATGCGATTTTGGAACTTCCTTCCCAAATTCAAGCAGGGCAATTGTATTCTTTTGAAAAAAATAAATTTGAAAAAATAGAAGCAGATAGTACCAAACGCTTTTTTACAAAAGAATACATTCTTGGCAACGATGAATATTTTTTATTAGCAGATGACAGAAAAACTAGTATAGACTCTCGTTTAACAGGCCCTGTTAAGAAATCAAAAATAGAAGGGGTAGTGATTTCAAAATAAAAGACTACTCATGAAGCATTCGATTTAAATTATGTGCCAAGGGTGTGCGGGCTATAAAAATGCGATGGTCTTATGGATTCTATATAAGAAAATAGAATTTCAATATAAAAATTGAGTTCAAAAACAAACTAATGCTTTAGAAGAAAATCTCTTTTATAGCTTGAACTATGGAATAAACTTGTGTCTTTAAGAAAAAATAAAACAGGCTAACGAAAATAGATATTCATTTTAAAAAAATAATCATGAAAAATAGTCATAAAGAATTACTCATTTTACTTAGCCTTGCTGGTGCTCAATTTGTTCATATTGTAGATTTTATGATTATTATGCCTTTGGGCGACATGCTTATGCGGGTTTTTATGATTACCCCATCAGAGTTTAGTAAATTAGTGGCAATGTATACTTTTTCTGCTGGCCTTGCGAGTTTTTTTTCTGCCTTTTGGATAGATAGATATGATAGAAAAAAAGTGATTTTATTTGTGCTCTTTGGATTTATCATAGGAAATTTTTCATGTGCCCTTGCCCCTACTTATTTTTATCTAATACTTGCCCGTTCATTGACAGGTGTTTTCGGAGGGATGTTTAATACCATTGTAAATTCCATTGTGGCGGATATCATTCCTCATGAAAGAAGGGGTAAGGCTATGGGTTTAGTGATGGCAGCTTTTTCAGTTGCTTCGGTAGTGGGGGTTCCAATGGGATTTTATTTGTCGCAAAAGTTAAGTTGGCATATGCCTTTTTATTTTTTAGCGATTCTTTCAATTTTTATCTTAATCCCAATTTTTCGTTTCATTCCCTCTATGACTACACACTTGCAATCTAAAGGAAAGCATCCTAATATGATTCAGGTACTTAAAAATGCCTTTGGAATACAAAATCAGCGTCTGGCTTTATTGTTTATGTTTATTCTGGTCCTTGGCCAATTTTCTATGATATCTTTTCTGACGCCTTATATGGTTAGGAATGTTTCTTTTTCTAATGATCATGTAAATTTAATGTACTTTTTAGGTGGTGCATTTTCCATATTCACAACTCCTTTTTTAGGCAGACTTTCAGATAAAATTGGTAAACCTAAAGTTTTTAAAATATGTGCACTTTCTTCTTTAATTCCTATTCTTTTTATTACAAATGCACCCTTTTTACCTCCTTATGTTGCATTGTTTTTTATAGTTCTTATGTTTATTTTTGTCGGGGGTAGAATGGGGCCGGCCATGGCAATGGTAACAGCCTCGGTAGCTCCTATCAATAGGGGTAGCTTTATGGGCATCAATTCTTCTTTTATGCAGTTTGGTAGTTCCTTTGCAGCAATTATTTCTGGTTTGATTATACGTGAGGAACATGGAAAGATAATAAACTATGAATGGGTAGGATTTTTCTCAGTTAGTATGTCTGTTATTGCAATATTTTTATGTAATAAAATAAAACAAGTTACAAGTTAATGTATGCAGAAATTGAATACTTGCAACTTTTAATTTTTTATCTAACTTTATCTAATTTCGATTAAAAGGAGTGTTCATTTTTAATCATTGATATACCTTGCTGTGTACTCAATGTACCCGCTAGCTTTAACTTAAATATAGCCCTTGTAAATAAATAGATGAATGGGATGCTTGTTGTCGTCATGGTATATCAGATTAACTCCCTAAAAAAGATTAGAGAGTCTTTGAAATAAGGGAGCCTTATTTACGTATGGAAAAACGAAATTGAACTAGCTTTTGATTGACACGTCGTAAGAGTTCAAAGTCAAAATTTTCATAACTTATAATTTCACCTACTTCAGGAAACCTGCTAAGGGCTTCTATGATAAAACCCGCTATGCTATTATAGCCTTCTGATTCGGGTATTTTTGATTCGTTGAAATATTCATTAAATTCAGCGATAGAACAAAGTCCTGAAATTAAGAAACTTCCTGTTGGAAGTTTAACTATAGATTCTTCTTCGTGTTCTTCATTTACATCTTGTATATCTCCGACTATTTCTTCAAAAATATTTTCCATAGTGATAATACCTGAGGTACCCCCATATTCATCTACTACGATGGCAAGATGTGTTTTCTTTTTTTGCATTTCTTTAAGAATTTTATCTATTTTCATGCTTTCAGGAACATGGAAAACAGGTTTAATAAGTTCTTCAATATCAGGTATTTGATTATTTATATGTGCTCTATAAAAATCTTTTACATAAAGAATGCCTAGTATATTGTCAGGGTTATCTTTATAAACAGGCAAGCGACTGTGACTTGAATTAAAAATTGTTTCTTCTATTTCGCTAATAGGACTCTCTAGAGATATAGCTAATAGATTTACCCTTGGCGTCATGACTTCTCGAGCAGACGTATCGTTAATTTTAAATATATTTGATATAATTTCTTGTTCGTTATGTTCTATAGCTCCTATGCTTACCCCTTCCTTGAGTATTTCTTTTATTTCTTCTTCATGCAAGTGCGACTCAGAAAAACTTGTATGTTGTCCTTTACGCATTAATCCTAAAATAAAATTACTAGAAAAAGTTAAGATATAGGTGAAACTAGAAAATATTTTAGAAAAAAAATAAAGAGGATAAGCTACAGCTAGGGCATAACGATTTGCATATTTCACCCCTAAAGATTTAGGTATAAGTTCACCAAAAATAAGAGTCACATAAGAAAGAATAAAAACTAAAATGATAAGGGCTATTTCTTCAATGTATTTAGGATTAATTTTTAAATCTAAGCTCATCAAGTAAGGGTTCAGGTACTGGATAAGTCTACTACCCCCATAGACCGAGGTTAGGGTCGAAAGTAAAGTTATAGCTATTTGTATGGTGGCAAAAAACCTGTCAGGATCTTTTTTCAAGTCAGAAAGCAATTTTCCTTTTTTACTTTTTTTACTTAATTCATTTAGATTTACTTGTTTAATAGAAATAATAGCAATTTCCGAACCTGTAAAAAAACCATTAAGTAAAATTAAAAATAATATAATGAATATATCTATAAATAAATTATACATAAATTAAGATGTTAAAAAAACTAAAAATATAGTTAAAGTATTGTATGTGCATTTGGGGTGCAGTAGATTTTTTTTATGAACCTATATAAGGGTGTATTGATTAGATTGTACAAGGATATTTTACGATACGATATATGTATTAAAAACAGAAAGATTATATCATAAGTTCAGGCAATATAAGCCTTGCGAATAAGAAAGCGACTTAAGTAAGTAAAATTTAAGTCTTGAATAGCTACCTGTATAAATGTATAGATTTTTGTAGGGTGATAATCGTTCATTAAAAACGTATCCTTATTGGTTCAAGGATTTGAGTCCAATAAATAAAGGTGGTTAAAAAAATAAAGTGTTTTTTAGATGTTTTTGAATGATTTATATTAAGAGTAAAATAGAGATAGAAGGAATGCGAGATGCAGGCAAGCTTGCTGCAGAACTTTTGTACGAAACTGGGAAAAGGGTGATGGCGGGCGTAAGTACTCAAGAATTGAACGACTTTGCAGAGACATTTACTCGCTCCCGTAAAGCGATTTCAGCTCCTTTGAATTATAGAGGTTTTCCTAAAAGCATTTGTACTTCGGTAAATCATGTTGTTTGCCATGGTATACCCAATAAAGATCATATTCTTAAAGATGGCGATATAGTGAATATAGATGTAACGCCTATCTATAGAGGATTTCATGGGGATACTTCACGTACTTATGTAGTAGGAAAGGTTGCAACAAAAGTTATACACCTAGTTCAAGATACAGAAAAGGCAATGTGGAAGGGAATAGAACAAATAGCTCCTAAGAAAAGAATTAGTGATATAGGTGATGCTATTGAGAAATTTTTAGCTCCAATGGGATATGGTATAGTACAAGACTTTACAGGACATGGAATAGGAAGAATCTTTCATGAAGATCCTATTATTCCACATTATTCTCAGAGAAAGCTTTGCGATATCATGAGACCTGGTATGATATTTACAGTAGAACCTATGGTGAACTTGGGCTCGTATAAAGTTCGCATAGATAAAAAAGATGGTTGGACTGTTACGACAGAAGATGGCTCTCTTTCAGCTCAATTTGAACATACTTGTCTTGTCACAGAAAATGGAGTAGAGGTCTTGACTCAGCTAGACTAAACTCAATCACTCTAAAAAATTAAAAACTTTCTAAGCCCCATCTCTATCATTAAAATTTTGTAACTATTTTTTGAATTGTGGCTCTTCAATGAACTTTTCTTGCAAATCTGCAATTTTAAAAAAGTGAAACTCTAAATACAAATAGAAAACACAAAACTTATTAAAGAGTTGTTTTTTACTTTCTATTTGTTGCAAAAATAAAATAAAAAACAAAAATTTTTTAAAATTTAAATGTTATGTCTTTAAAAAATTAAAAAAATTTATTTTTTAAAGACATTTTTTAGTAAATGAATTGAAGCTTGTAGTAAAAATATTTTATTTGGCTCATGTATTCAAACTTATATTCTATAAAAAAATATAATAACAAAAATAAAGAAAGTATAGAGCACCTTCCTGCTCTATATAAAGAGACGCAAAGCGTCTCTAAGGTGGCAGAGGAGATTTGGCCTCTGATTTATCAGCAAGTTTTTCCTTTGGTTAATGATGTTGATGTAGTGAGTGACTTTTGTCTTTATTTTTATGAGCGAATCCCTAAATGCTTTGAAGTATTTGAAAAGTCGGTGGGGGTGCCCTTTTATCCGTTCTTGATTACTTATAGTAAAAATTTGTTAAAAAATTTTTTACGTTACCATAAGAGGAGGCGACTAGAGCAAGATTTGTTATTAGAGTACTACAATTTGCAACACCCAGGCTCTTATCTTGCCACAAATCATCATGAGGAGAGTTGTGATAATTATCTAAATGAGGAGCTTTACAATCCCATAGCTAAGCTAGATATAAAATATCGAACAGTTATTAAACTTTATCTTGGTATAGATTTATTAGTAGATGAACTCAAATATTTACTAATGGATTTATTGATTAAACCAAGTACTCTCTCTGAATTTTTATCAGAAAGAAGGGTGCGTAAAGATAAACATTCAAGTCTTTTACATAAGTATCGAGATCGTAGTTCTCACTTGCAATCACTTCTTCTTCGCTCAACTACAAATGAACAAAGAGAAAAGTTGCTTCATAAAAAGCATAGAATAAAAAACATGTTAGATAAGCGTTTGAAACTAAAAGAAATGACACACGTGGCTAGACTGTTAAAAGTAAATAAATCTACTATTTCACGGTACTTATATCAAGCCTCAGCCCTTCTTTCTAAAATGGATGATTTGCTTTGATTGAATAGGTTTTTTTGCTTGGTGCTATGTATGAGCATCTAGGCTACAATTTTATAAGCTATGAAAAAATAAATTGATAGAATAGATAAAAGCTATGCTCTCAAGGCATGGCTTTTATAAACTTAAGACACTAAATTCATTTTGCTTTACTTTACAAATAAAATATCATTTATGGTAGCATGTCTAAGGTACTTGAAGAATTAAAATATACGAAAGAACATGAATGGGTAAAAAAAAATTCCGAACAAACATACAGGGTTGGTATCACTGATTATGCTCAAAACTCTCTTGGGGATATAGTGTATTTAGATTTGAAATGTGAGGTGGGCAGTACAATTACAAAGGGGGCCAGTATAGGTGTTGTAGAATCAGTCAAAGCGGTAGAGGATTTGTATGCACCTTTGAGTGGGGTAGTGACTGCAATCAATGTGGAACTTAAATCTAAAACTGAAACTATAAATCAAGATAGTTATATGGCTTGGATGTTTGAAATAAAAATAGCCAATACAAATGAGTTAAATGAGCTTCTTGACGCGAATGCGTACAAAAAGTTAGTTTCATAGTCTCGCTTTACTTCATAGGGATTTATACTTTAGCCCAGATACTTATTTAAATATTTCTAAACTCTTTTCATCTCAATATCTTTCTTAGTATGAAAACCAAGTAGAGAAGTAATTTACTTGGAAATACCATTGCAATAAAAAATAGTAATTTTTGTCTTAGGTTCGTGTATTTAAAACTTACTTTTTTAAGGGTAAATTTAAGGACTTCTTTAGTGTTATCAATTGAGCCATCATTTGAAATAAGTATCTCAACTAAAATTTTGAAAGTTGAGCTAAAAAACCTGTAATTATTATTACTGAGAATCTAAACTAGGTTTTTAAACTTTATCTAAATGAAATAAAATTCCTAGTCTAAAGCAATGTTTCTACATAATAAACTATTTATTTTATATTTTACAAAATCTACAAATTTTCCTAGAAACTTCGCGGGGAGACAAGAGCATAGAAATACCACACCCCAAAATTCTATGTTGATTAAATTTTGGGGTCTCCATTTTAGCATAATAAACACTTCTTTTAGATACCACTTAAAACTACCATAGGCCCTTATTTGAAGTAAGCCTATAGGATTTTTACAAATCCATTCTTGAATTAAAATGTTTCTCTTTTGTATATCTTCTTTAAGTAAGTTATTTACTATTCCTATCCAAGATAAGATAGGACTTTTCTCATAAATTCTACTCTGACTTCGAGTTTGGCTATAGGCTATTCTAACAGCAAGGGGAAAGCCAGCAAGGAAATGGACATCTCCCTTTTGAAGGGCATCTACCATTAATTCAACATGACCAGTGAAAACTTCATCAGAAATCAAATTCTCAATATTTTTAAAGTTTTTAAATGCTAGACCGGATAATTGGCCCGAGGCATTCAATAGTATTTCTAAGTCTCTAGGTTTTGATTTAAGATTGATTATGCATGTTTCTTTTTGGTGCTTTTCTATACCTTCTTGAACTCGAACAGCTTTTTTAGAATCATCAGAAAACCAATAGTAGGCCCTGCAAATAGCGAAACAATTTTTATTACTTTTAAATTCTTTTACTACTTCACAACAATCTATTTTATGAAAGGTAGCCTTTTTAGGTACATTATCAAGATAACCTCCAATAGTTTATCTGCAAGATGTGAACCCAAAAAACCCGCTATTCCAGTAATAAATATTTTAGGCGAATATTACTAAAATATCCAAATATTTGTTTCTATTCATCACATTAGTATGACATGTCGAACATTATTTTATTTGTAGTAAAGTTTGGTATACTGAGAATAAAATAATGTTATATCTTATTATATTTTAAAATCCTTGAATATATAATTTTTATTAAGACTTTGTTGTCTATTCTTTTGCCAGTGTATAAGGTGAGATAAATAATAACGCATCCCCTGTTTTAACTATAGAGCCCGCTTCTTTTTCTATTCGGTCTATGCGTCCTTTGAAAGGAGCTTCCATTTGAAAAGCTACCTTATCGCTGACTAGTTCACAGAGTTCTGTGCCTGTTTCTACGATTTCTCCTTCTGAAACGTTCCATCTAACTAATTCCATGGAACTTACGTCACCTACATCAGGGACAAAAAGGCCTTGAGAAAACTTATCTTTCAGATGATTACCTTAAAAAATAAATGGAGCGGATGAAGGGACTCGAACCCTCTCAAGAAGCTTGGAAGGCTGCTGTGCTACCATTACACCACATCCGCATAAATATTTTACTACTCTACTTAACCCCTATCCCTGCATTAATATTGGACTGCGCCACAGCAAGTATAGCTATAGGGACACTATAGGGAGAGCAAGACACATACTGTAGGCCTGCATCAATACAAAATTGTATATTTACTGGGTCGGCACCATGCTCACCGCACAAACCAAGCTTTATATCTGGTCTGGTCAAGCGACCTCTAGTGGCACTAATACCTATGAGTTCTTTTACAGCCTTTCCAAGGACCTGAAAAGGATTATTAGGTAATAAATCATATTCAGTGTATGCAGGGAAGAAGGAGTTTGCATCATCCCTAGATAAGCCATTTGTAGTTTGGGTTAAATCATTTGTTCCGTAACTAAAAAACTCTGCATAACGTGCTAACTCATCTGATAATAAGGCAGCCGCGGGTAATTCCACCATAGTACCTATTTTATAGTGCACACGTGCCTCTTCTTTCTTAAAAACATCATCTGCTATTCCAACTATACCTTGAATAAACTTACCTTCTATTTTCTTCCCATTACGAATCATATTTAATTCGTTAGGATCCATGACTATAGGGATCATGATTTCAGGTTGTATCTCGACACCTTTCTTTTTTAATTTAACAGCGGCTTCAAGAATAGCTCGAACCTGCATCTCATAAATTTCTGGATATGTGATAGCAACTCGACAACCACGATGTCCTAACATAGGATTAAATTCATTTAACCGACTAATCCTTTCTTCTATTAGAGCACGATTGGGTTCCATTCCTTTCTTTTTAAGATACAAGCAGTAGTCATCAAATACATTAGGAGTATGAGGTAAAAATTCATGGAGAGGCGCATCTAAAAGGCGTATAGTCACAGGATTAGGTGCCATTGTTTCAAAAAGCTCATAGAAATCTTGTGTTTGGAAAGGTTGTAAATCTTTAAGGCAAAGAATACGTTCTTCAGTAGTATTTGCCAAAATCATCTCTCTGAAACGCATGATACGGTCTTGTGCAAAAAACATGTGTTCAGTACGACAAAGTCCTATACCAAATGCTCCAAGCTTTTTAGCTACCTTTGCGTCTCTGCCTAAATCTGCATTTGCACGTACAACAAAATTAGGCGTAATATATTCCTTTGAAATTTTCACAAACTCAACAAGTCCATTTTTCTCAACATCAGGATTAATAAGTTGTCCCTTACCTAAATAAATAGTAGGTTCTTTGTATATAGGGACATCAAGAGTGATATAATCACCTTCTTTTACAGTAATGCCATCTAAAGTAAATTGATTTCCTGTGATAACAATTTTCTTATTTAACAAGGCTATTTTACCCATAGAGCGAGCAACTACAGGAGCATGAGAAGAGTATCCCCCATCCACTGCTATAACCCCTTGCCCTACTTCTATAGCCTTAACATCCTCTGCAAAAGAAGATTGTACACATAATATGATACGGGTATCTTCGCTACGTTGTAAGGCCTCTCGGTATACTTCCATAACTTTGTCTGCAGAAAAGAATACACGACCTATAGCTGCACCAGGTGAACCTGTCATTCCACCAGATACACTAGGTATACTTTTTACAGATTCCATATCCACAATGGGATGCAAAAGGGAAGCTAATTGACCAGGGGGAATCTGCTTTATAAGCCAATCACCCTTAACAAAGCCATCCCTATAGAGGTCTAAAAGGGTTCGTATATGTGATTGTGTAGACTTTTTGTCTTCACTTGTTTGATTGATTAGCCATAATTTGCCTTTCTCAATTATGAATTTAACTTGTCTAAGTTCATGAAAACGGCTCTCCAATAATTTAGCTAGCTTTTGAAGCTCTCCTAAATATGTAGCAGGGAGGGTATTAATTTCATTTTCCCTCTCTTTAAGGGTATAGGCCTTCTTTTGATAGTAGCCTGAAAGCTGTGCCTCGCCTGTAATAATATTGCGGGTATGAAACACGCCTACCAAATCATTTTCACTCATATTCCCAAAAACCATAGCTTGGACCATAATGGATACATTATCATCTAAGTCCAAATCGGGATCGTAATAATGTTTCGCAGCTACTTTAATAAGCACCTCAAGTTGTTTAAAGGGCTCATCTGGTACCATGTCCGAATTGACTAATTTACGCATCTCTTCCGCACATTTTTTATGAGCTTCAAGACCCCCTGTTGAGATATTACATTTTTTTTCAATTTCAATGAAAGTTTCTTCAGGAATATCATAAAGTTTAGTTCCAGCTGTTTTTAATAAATAGCAGTACTCAAACCAAGCAATGCTTTCGTCCCCTCCCATCATTTGAGCGAAAGATTTTATTGTTACAGGAGAAAGGCCCACATTAAAAACAGTTGGGTATATAGGTAGGGATAAGTTTGAGCTACAAATAATCTTCAACAATAAGGGGTTGTTATCGGAAGCAAATTTACGACCTATTTCATTTTCTATCTCTCTTATCATGGGAGTAACTAGATCAATGACATTCACTTTTTCAAGTTGTGAACTTGTGTGCGAGTCGATAACAAAACCAGGGACTACAGGCAAATGTAAAGAAGCCAATTCAAAGGCCCTTTGCCCGCGCTTACCACATCGCTCCCAAATTTGTTTATCTTCTACACATCCATTTTGATTAAATTTAAATACTTCAGCCATAAACTAACACTCCTTTCATACAGTCTCAAAAAAACGCTACCGTAATTACTACAATATTGAAAGTTGAACCTTCAAACGCATCAATTAAAAACAAAAAATGAACGTCAAGTTTATAAATAAACGTATTTAATTTGTTTGTATAGAAAAGGAGGTATGCTAGAAATTAAGCTGTGCAGTAAGAGATAATAGTGGGAAAAAGGATTATGATATTAGAGAGAGCACTCTGCTATTTTTTAATTTGCTAAAAATGCTCGAAGCGACCAAGTGGGAAAGGGATATCCTTATCTTTGACAAACAAACGTACACCACTTTCATTTTCCTTAACTTTTTTAGCCTTACCAATGGGGGTGCATGGGAAATCAAATTCTAGACCTTCCTCTCCCAAGAAAAGTAACTCTAATTCCTCACCACTCAAAAGAGCGTCGATTTGATTTATTGAGCCTTCTAAAACAGGCGCAAGGGGAATTTTATCAACTTGTATATTTAAAATAAGAGAGTTTGCGGTAGCTAAATGTATCGCATCGTTTAAAAGTCCGTCACTTACATCAATCATAGCATGCACTTCGTTCTTATTTGATAGTATTTGCCCCCAATGAGCACGGGCATGGGGTTGTAGATACTTTTCTATACTCATGATTTCTGCTTCTTCACCTAGCTTTATTTTCCCTTCTAACTGCCTTAACCCCGCCAAGGATAATCCTAAATCCCCAGTTACATATAAAGTGTCCCCATCTATAGCGCCATTTCTTGCTATATATCTCTCTACATAACCACCCATAGTTAAACCTAAAATAACTTGATTGGTTCGAACAGTATCACCACCAATAAGAGGACACTCATACTGCCAACACTCTCGTACAAAAGTTGTTGCGAAACGTTTTAAGAATGTCTCAAAATTAGGTTCACTTGCTTTTTCTTTAGTAATTCCAAGAGAGAGTAAACACCACTCGGGTTTACCCCCACTGGATATGATATCTGATAAGTTTACATGAAAAAGTTTTATCGCAAGATCTTCAGGTGATGACCAATCTAATTTGAAGTGAACATTTTCTACTATGGAGTCAGTGGTAACGATTTTATTTTTGGATCCTGGTAGCAAAGCACAATCATCTAAAAATTCAGACCGCAAAGAATTTTTAGATGTTTCGGGATAAAATAAATTTATAATTTCACGCTCTGTCATTTCATAATTTCCTATATGTTTTCATACAGGAAACTATGAAATGACTACTTTAGTCAAACCCTTTCTTTTTATATTTTCTTGAATTGCAACTTTCATGTTTAAATAATCAGAGGCTATGTTTGGTTCAAATTTTTTAGAAGTTCTTTTGATACATCTTCCATGTCGTCATTGCTATATTTTCTATATCTGAGTGGATGGCTGACCAATTTAGAGTATCCATAGCTAGTTGTGCACTTGCAACTAGGCAGGGACTATCCCCCTTTCTCTTATTTGCAAATTTTATATTTAATTTAAAACCAAAAACTTTTTCACAGGCCCTTATGACTTCCATGACTGTATATCCCTTTCCTGTTCCTAAATTAATGATTAAGTTTTTGTTTTCTTTTTTTATGTATTCCATTGATAATATATGTGCCTTACTTAAATCGTTTACATGTATATAATCTCGTATGCAGGTTCCATCTTGCGTAGCATAATCATCCCCAAATACTTCTAATTCCTTTCTTTTCCCCATCGCAACTTCCATAATTATAGGTATGAGATTATTGGGCTGCTTTTCTACACCTTGAATCCTTCCTCTTAGATCATATCCCGCCGCATTAAAATAACGTAGGATAGCACAATTCATTTTCGTTAATTTGCAAAACCAGAGTAAATTTTCTTCTATTGCTTTTTTTGTGAAGCCATAGTAGTTAATAGGTCTTAGGGGGTGATTTTCATCTATGGGTAAGTATTCGGGTTCCCCATAGACGGCAGCACTCGAACTGAATATAAAGCAGGGCGAAGGTTGTGTACTTGCAAGCCTTTCAATCAAAAGAAAGGTTTTGCGTAAATTTTGTTCACTATATTTTTGAGGTTCAAGCATTGATAAACCTGCTGCCTTGAGTGCTGCAAAATGAAATACTACATCAGCCTGAAATTCTAAAAGAGAGTTTAGAGCCTCTTGACTTGAAAAATCAGACTTTATAAATTTATAATTTGAAGAGTTTTGTAATATATTTTTTTCGTTTCCAGTTAATAAGTTATCTATAACAAGAATTTCGTGCTTAGCTTCAATTAAATCATGAACGATATGAGAGGCTATGTAGCCTGTCCCACCTATAATAGCGATACGCATATTCTTGAAAACATTGTAGTCTTATATTCTTTACAACTATTAATTCTACAATAAGGACATAAATTTATGATTAGGTGTGGCTATTTTTTAAATGATATGCTATTTATTAAAAAAACCACTATAAAAATAGAATACTCTATTTCTTATTAAAAATAAATTGTAGCAAAGGAGCTAAGATAACAGAGTCTTAGTTTTTGATTCAAATGAGTATACATATTTATTACAATAATCCTTACAAAAGATTTGATTCTGGGAAAAGATGGTTAAGATATATTAAAATGAGTGGGTTGTTTGTGCTCATTATATTTTTTATATATGTATCTACTGTTATTCTTACTTATTTGCTTAATAGAGATGAAATTGTAAAAAAAATTTATAGATATAAAGATTGGGTAAACGACGAGGGCTATCAAGAGGAACGAGCATCTATAAAAATTTATTCAGATCGTAATGAGTTAATAGGAAATTTTATACCCGTACGAGGTTCGAGCATGAACGTCAAACGCTGTAAGGCATTAAAATGGTTAAAAGTGGCCACTGTGGCCATAGAGGATCAAGCTTTTTATAAGCATAGGGGTGTGTCTATACGAAGTATAGCACGTGCGATATGGCATGATCTTCTTGCCTTAAGTCTTAAGGAAGGGGGAGGTACCATTACTCAGCAACTTGCTCGCACTCTTTTTACTGGGAGAAAGAGAAGTCTCTATCGTAAACTTTATGAAACACTTATTGCCCTTCAAATGGAGGATAAATTAAACAAAGAAGAGATACTATGCCTCTATCTTGATAAAATTTATATGGGGGCCGGCAGAAATGGGGCAGAGGAGGCATCTTGGTTTTATTTTAATAAACCACCTGAGGCCTTAGATGTGGCAGAGGCAGCGATGATAGTGGGTATTTTTCCTAAGCCTACCCTTTACTCGCCTTTAAATAACATATATCTTTCTCAGAAAAAACAAAGACTAGTTATGGAATATCTTGTAAAGAATAAGCAAATTACTCATAAAGAGAAGGAGCTTTCTTTGCGCCAATTTCAGAAAAAGTATGGGGTAAGTCCAGAGTCTAGTGAGACAGGTCGTATTGCTTTATATGGGGCAAGTCGTGATTTTAAAAACAATATGGCCCCCACAGCCAACGATTTTGTAAAAAATTTTATTTATAAGGTGATCCCCGAGGAAGTTATACTTAGGGGGGACTTAAAGATTTTTACAACTATCAATCTCAAACGTCAACAAGCTGCGTTGCAGATTATGCGTAAATATACAGAAAATTTTAGAAAGAGCATGTTCAAAAGGAATAGTAAGGCGGATCCTGATTATTTGCGTTCTTTAGTAGAGCGCTTGAACGGTGCTTTTATAAGTATAGAAGCGAGTACTGGGGCAATTTTATCTATAGTTGGGGCCTTTAATCTAAATGAAAATAATTCTTCTCAAAGAATTTGGAACATGCTACGACAACCCGGTTCCTCCATTAAAGGTTTTTTATACGCGACTGCATTAGATGAAAATATACTGAATATCCATTCTTCCGTTATAGATGCACCTTCTGGGGTAGGATACAAACCTAGGAATTGGAATAGAAAATACTTAGGCGAGATGCCTTTAGCTCAAGCAGTGGCAATGTCGGTAAATTCTGTTGCTACAAATACTTTAAAACAACTTGGGGTAGAGAAATTTCGTTCTCGTATAGCAGAAGTCATAGAAATGAACAGCTTTGAATTAAATAAACGTATCCCCTCTAATTTAAGCATTGCTCTTGGCTCTGCAGAGCTTACCCTTTTGGAGCTTGCAGAGTTGTATACAGCAATTGCAAATTATGGCTATGTAACAACTCCCTCACTCATCCTAAGGATAGAGGATATGCAAACTAATAAGACATTGTGGGCCTCGCCTAAACATGAAAAACGTGGTCCATATTTTAGCCAAGAAGCGACCGCGGGGGCTCTTGAGCTAATGAGTCATATTTTTGATTCAGACTTTTCTGGAACTGTTAGTTATGTAGGTAAAATGAAAAATAAGAATACTTCTTTTCTACCTTTTTCTATAGCAGGGAAAACAGGGACAGTGCAAATGCAACCTTCACTTCGAAAGCGTTTTAAAAATATATATGGAGTGCGTGATATATGGTTTGTAGGTATAGTCCCTGATGAGGTAACTGTAATTTGGTTTGGTCAAGATGAGGGTGCACCTATAGTAGGAAGTGGCGCTAGTGCGTCTAAGGTATGGGTTGAATATGCCCAAACACTTCGAGATAAAAAAGATTTATATTTTATACAACCATCTGAAGAAGGCCTCCAAGATGCAAACACCTCTGAATCTCAAAACTCGGATACAATGAGTGTTAAAAATAATGACACTATTTTAGAGGTAAATTCTGTTAGGGGAGAAGAGGGGAGTTTGAGATAAAATAAATGATTTGTAAAAATAACATGCTTCAAAGCTTGATTAGAGTTACTTTGTATGGAAAATTATATTTTCAAAATAAATAAAAAATATTAGTTTTCTTAAAAAAGTATATAAAAAATTATTGAATATAGCCTGAATCAAAGATTTTCATTTTTCAATTAATTTAATTGTAAAAACGGGGCTTTTGGCATGAATCTTGCTACAGTATGAGTTAAGTAGTTATTATATTTTTTTTGATTGTATCAGAATTAAAGTATAAGGCTATAATTTTTCAATGCCTGAAATAAAAGGTAAGATATGAATACATATTCTTCCCTTTTACTTTAATCCTAGGCGGAGAGATAATAAAGGAGTGAATATATGAGTTTACCTAAAGAACCTAAAGAATTGCTTAAATGGGCAGAAAAAGAGAAAGTTGAGTTTATTGATATTCGTTTTACAGACATATTGGGTTTAACCCATCACTACACCATGCCCTTGCACGCTGTAGATGAGGAGGCCTTTACCTTTGGAGTTGGGATAGATGGCTCTTCTATTCGTGGTTGGAAAGCTATAGATGAGTCGGACATGCTAACTCGTCTTGATGCAAGTACAGCTTTTATTGATCCATTCTTTAAGCATAAAACCCTTGTTATTTTTTCAGATATTTATGAGCCTGTATCCAGCTCAGTCTACAATCGTGACCCTCGTAGTGTGTTAAAAAGGGCTATTGAATATGTAAAATCTACCGGACTAGCTGACACAATTTATCTAGGCCCAGAGGCTGAGTTTTTTATTTTTAGCGATGTACGATTTGATGCTTCTACTCAACATGCTAGTTATCATTTAGATTCTCCTAATGCTCGTTGGAATATGGGCCAGGAGATGGAAAGGGATGGAGGCCCTAATCTCGGACATAAAATGCGTACAAAGGGTGGTTATTTCCCAACCCCACCTACAGATATTTTTCAAGACTTACGTGGCGAAACTTTACATGTACTGGAGGCTGTTGGTGTAAAAACAGAAAAACACCATCATGAAGTAGCTAGTTCTGGCCAGGGAGAGATTAATCTTAGGGTAGATGAAGCTCTAAAGATGGCAGATAATATGATTAAATACAAGTATGTTTTGAAAGAGGTAGCACGTAAACATGGGTATTCTGTGACCTTTATGCCGAAGCCAATTTTTGGTGATAATGGAACAGGTATGCATACTCATATATCTTTATGGAAAAATAACAAAAACCTCTTTGCGGGAAATGGTTATGGGCATTTATCAGATATGGCCCTTCATTTTATAGGTGGTATACTTGAAAATGCACCTTCTGTGCTTGCCTTTTCTAATCCAACCACGAATAGCTATAAGCGATTGGTTCCAGGCTATGAGGCTCCTGTTAATTTGGTGTACTCTGCTCGTAACCGTTCTGCTTCCATACGTATACCTATAGCAGTTACGGGAGAAAAATCAAGACGCATTGAATTTAGGACACCTGATGCCTCTTGTTGCCCTTATCTTGCCTTTGCAGCTATGATTATGGCAGGAATAGATGGAGTGCTTAAAAAAACAAATCCAGGTGAACCTGCTGATTTTGATTTGTATACAGCTTCAGAGGAGCAAAAAAAGAAACTAAAGGCAGTACCCCCAAATCTTACTAAAGTTTTAGACAGCCTTGAAGCAAATAATAGCTTCTTGAAGCAGGGAAAGGTCTTTGATGAAGATTTTATCTCAAATTATATTGATTACAAAAGAGCTGAAGTAGAAGAAATTGTAAATAAGCGTCCTCATCCTTATGAGTTCGTTTTATACTACGATTGTTAGTTTCTTGTAAAACTAACTCTTCTTGGCTAATCTGAAAAAAACCCCCTTTTAGGTTATATATCTAAAAGGGGGCTTTTTTTATACTCCTTCTTGCGATTCATGCCCCCCTTTGCCGAAAATTAACTGTGTATTTTGTTCATCGTTATTCTTTCCTAGGGCAAACGGTACTTACTTTTTTTGCGGCCTGTTTGTTTTTTGTCTTACTCCTTGGTTTTTGGTTATCTTATAATCATTATCAAAATAAAACCCTTATAGAAAATACTGCCAATGTGTTGAATGTGATACAGGGTGTTGTTACTCAAGAACATATGAGTAGTGAATACAGTGTAAATGTATCACGTTTTTTACGAGATTTAAGTATAAATCCTAAAGTAGCCCATAAAGGAATGCGTATTAAAGAAATATTTTTACTAAATACAAAGGGTCGTCTTCTTGCTCATAGTCGAGCTGTACGCATGTCTAAAATAGAAGAACGTAAGTACCAATTACCCATGTATCAAAATGTATTAGTTTATGGTCGTTCCAAGCCTTACACGAGTACAGTCTTAGGTTACCAAAATTCTTTGATCACAAAATATATACTTATTTTTGCAAAAAAGCTTCCCCCTCTTACCTCATTTATTAATATTATAGTTCCAAGTAGGATCCCAGTGGAATATCTCATTAGTAGCATTAGCTATAATGAAAAACTACATAGACCCATTGGCTCCTTGCATATTATAGCTGCTCCTTTGAGAACAAGTGCTATGATAGATCCTATAGAATTTTATTCTATTCATTACGGCTATTTACTAGGGATACTGGTTTTTATGTTTATTGTACTTTGGAAGTTAAGTATTTGGAAAGTTGATGGGAAAGATACTCGAGACTTTGCTATTCAAAATATTGAGATACCCGTACCTAATCCTACGCAAATTATTTATCAAGGCGTGGGCCCTGAAGTCATCTATCATAAAAAACATCCCTATCGTCCCATACCTAATAAGCCTACTATTATAGTGAAAGAAGTGAAAAATAAAAAGTCTATACCTTTACATGTACGTTACACAAGGCAGAGAGCTTCCCAAGCCTCACCTCAGCAATTTTTTGTAAAATCCACTCATCTCCCTCAAAAGGATAATCATCATAATAGCATTAATGCTATTCCTTTAGAATAGACTTGACGCTGTATTCTTTATTTGTTCTTCATCTTTTTAGGACTAACTGAGTTGGTTTGTATCGAGTGTGATATTATTTATTAGCGTTAGGAGTGAATGTAAGAGGTATGAATTTAAACTCACCTAATCTCTTAAAAGACCCATATTTATTATTTGCAAATTGGTTCGAAGTGGCTATGGAAAGCATAGCCATAGACCCTAATGCTGTGGTTCTTAGCACAGTGGGGCAGTCTATGCAACCAAGTTCGCGTATAGTTTTACTTAAGGAATATGGTTCTGTTTGTGATGGCTTTATTTTTTATACAAATTACAATAGTCGCAAGGGTAAAGAACTTTATAGTAATACAAAGGCTTGCATGCTCTTTTATTGGAATATACTTCATAGGCAAATACGCATAGAAGGAAAGATAACTAAAGTCTCCCTTGAGGTATCAAATTCTTATTTTGTTTCACGGCCTCGTCTAAGTAAAATAGGGGCAATTATTTCAAATCAAAGTGCTAAGATTTCTTCTAGGGAAGAATTGCAAAAATCTTTTGAAATGTATGAAAAATTACATGTGGGTAAAAATTTGCAAAGGCCTGAACATTGGGGGGGGTATATTTTGAAACCTCATTATTTTGAATTTTGGCAGGCGGGAGAAAATAGATTACATGACAGAATCTCTTATTCCAGAAAAAAAAGCGATTCTAAGGATTGGGAACAATATAGACTTTCTCCCTAAGTTTTTTAAATTTGATTCATGCGGTTTTTATACGTGGGTTGCATTTCCCACACCCTTTCTAGCTTTTATATAATAATCTTGAAACTCTTGGGCATTTAAGGCGGGACTAAAAGCAAAGCCTTGTCCATAATCACATTCAAAATTTTTCAGAAATTTAATTTGTTCGTCACTTTCTACCCCTTCGGCGATTACTTTTAGAGATAGGGTATGACCTAACACTATAATAGAAGCTGCAAAGGCAGCATCTTTTTCCGAAGTAATTGCTTCCGTTAGAAAGGAGCGATCTATTTTGACAGCATCAAGGGGTAATTTTTTTAGATTCGATAAATTAGAGTAACCTGTGCCAAAATCATCCAAAGATATTTTTATTCCCATATCTCGTAAATTCGTGAGATTTTTTTTTAGATTTTGGTCATAATTAATGAAAACATTTTCAGTGAGTTCAATGCCTATCCTGCCTTGGTTAATATTCATTTCACTAATAATATTTTGTATATCTGAGAAGAAATTGGCTTGGTGCAATTCGTATGGAGAAATATTTATTTTAATTTCACAATCGTCTATTCCATTTTCCTCTAATTTTTTAGAAAAAATACACGCCTCTTTAAGGACGAAGCGACCTATTTGAGATATTTGACCCGATTTTTCAGCAACTTTAATTAATTCAAAAGGCGTAAAGTTTGTATCATGTTTCATACGTAGGAGTGCTTCACATGAGGTTATAGAATGATCGTTTAAATTTATAATAGGTTGAAAGTGTAGAGTAAATGTTTTACCCAGAAGAGACTCTTGCAATAAATTTGTGTAGTGAGAAGCTGTATTGTTTTTTAGATTTACATCATCGTCTATTAAAACATAAAAATCTAAGTTCTTTTCTTGTGCATGTCGTAAGGCTTTTTTGCCTAAGGCAATGAAATTTTCAGCACTTTCATATTGTTTTGTTGGGATTACAATCCCCATATTGGAATGGATAGTATATACGATTTCATTAATTTCTAATGGCTCTTCGATTATATTTTTTAATCTATGATAAAATTCAAGAATAGATTTTTCATTTTGAGTGCCATGCAAAAGTAATCCAAAGTTATTTTTTCCAAAAAAAGTAAAGCTATCTAAGTCTCTTATTGAATTAGAAACCCTTGAAGCAATTTTTTCTAAAATACTTTTATTTAAATTAGAATCAATAAGCCCAAGTTTATCTAAATTGATACTTAAATAGAATAAAGAAAAGGGGTAATTTTTACTTTTTTCATCTCTTTTACGGTTTTCAAACCTTGCACCTATTATAAAAAATAATTTTTTAGTGAAAGCTTCTAAATTTATCAAGCCTCTAAGATGATTATAGTTTTCTAATTTAAAAGCACTCATTTTATCTAAAGAAGAGACTGGTGACAGGTCATTCTATAGTTTCTAATTTATTTTACAAGTGTTAAATATTGTATTCATATCTAATTTGTGCTAAAAGACAGGTATGTAACAAACAAAAGACGGCATTGTGTGAGATAAGCTTATTTTATACGGTGAACATATTTTTATGTGTTTATTTTAACTTGAATAAAATATAAGTGTTAAATACTTAAACTATAAGAGTAAATGAGAGACCTTAGAATCTTATTTCATGTGTTTATTTTACTGTTTTGTTTTAGAGAACTTGACTCTCAAACTGTTCCCAATCCATCGAATCCTTCTTACCCTATTCCCACCATTGCACCTAAACAAACATTCCAAGACTTGCTTTCCCCAGCTCCTAAATTGACGCGATTAGGCTATACGAACGCTATCAAAGAAGAAATAAACGAGGGCTCATACTCCCAAGATGCTCTATTTTATGCCGTATATAAAGACTCTAATAGTTTTAAAAGACGTTATTTGGAAAGAGAATGGCAAGAACTTTATGAATACGATCTCAACCCTAAAAATAAAATGTACAGAGAAAATATTTTAATGGAAAGGGCTCTGCGTGAACAATTTCAAATGGCTAGCTTTAGAGAAGATTTTGGTACTTTAGAATATACTGAAACAAATCCTCGTCGTTTTGCTATCATCTTTTTTCTTTCGTTGCCATTGACGGTTTTATATAGTCTTGGTGGTATAACCTTATATAAAATATCTCAGAAACAAACACTTCAGGCAAGCGGTGGTGATTTTTTGATATCTTTAAGTTTGGGGACTATTGTCTCTAGCGTGATTGCAGTATTGGATAATAAAAATTTTCAAAACATGAAAAAAAATATCCCCACGACCTCTACTCAAGAAGAAAATTTTAATTTTTAATAAAAGGATATACTGAAGATAGATTTTAGTTTTTCATAAAGCTAAGAGAGAAATTGTATCAATGTATTTTATTGAGATTTTTTACATATCTAAAAGATATTCATTGGTATAAAAACAAACATTGTCTTCGTTAATGGCTTCAAGAAGCTTTGGAAATCTCATAGGGAATAATTTTTTTTGCTTTTTATATTCTTTTTTTGTCGGCAAAAAAATTGTATAAGTGAATGTGAGGGTTTTGTTTCTTCTATTAATGGATGATATTGTAAAATGCTAAAGCGAATCATTACGATTGCATTCTTGAATCTAGTAGTCATATGCAAGTATCTACATGCTACCCCTGGAATTGCCATGCTAAAAGATTATAGATTTGTTCAAAATGGTCCTACTCGAGTTTTCTTAGCTAAGGATTTTTACTTACCAAAACCAGAAATGAAAACTTTTAAAACAAATGCGTATAAACTCATAGCTTATGCCCGAAATTTTTCTCAAGGAGAAACGATATACATAGAACTTCATCCTAATATAGGGACAAATTTTATAGGTCTCCCTAGTATCTATTTGAATGAGAGTCTTCTTCATGTTACAAAAAAAAAATGGGGCTATAAAGCATTGGTCGGCGTGTCTACAGAAGCAAAAAATGGAGTACATGAATTTAAGGTGCGTCTAAAAACAGAAGCTAACCTTACTCATCCTGCAATCGATTCTCAGTTTTATCATAAATTTGAAATATCAAAGACAGATTTTCCTGTGAATTACGAGAAAATAAAAATTACAGGGTCGGATACTTTAAAACCTAAAGCCATTCAGTCACAACTATTTAAACAAATAAAATTTTTTAAAAAAATTAAAACAGCAGCCCTTAGCCATTTTACACCAAATCTTTACTTATCTAGCAATCTCGCACACCCTAGAGACTATCATTACATTACATCTTCATTTTGGAGTACTAGACATGTGCAACGCTATAAATTGAAAGACGGTAAAATGATGCAACTAGAGCCTCTTGTGCGTCACCATGGTGGGCTTGATCTTCGTGCAAGATTAGGAGAGAGTATCTATTCTATGGCGGAGGGAAAAGTTGTCATTTCAAGACAAATGTACTATGAAGGAAATTTTATTTTAATAGACCACGGGCAGGGAATTTTTACAGGGTATATGCATTTGTCAAAACGCCTAGTCAATGAAGGACGATATATTAAAGCAGGAGATATTTTAGGGAAATCAGGGTCAACAGGTATGGTAACGGGGGCACATCTTCATATTTTTTTGATTATTAATAAAGTTTTAGTTGATCCTTTGTCTCTTCTGTCACTACCTATAAGAGATTAATAAAAATAAAAATGCAAGAAGAAGATTTAGATTTACTACGTCAAGAGATATGGCATAAATTAGATGGTGTCATAGATCCAGAGATAGGCTTAAGCGTAATAGCATTGGGGCTAATTTATAACATTGATATTATTTCTAGTAAGCAAGCAAAAATCACTATGACTTTTACTTCTATGGCTTGTCCCTTTGGCCCAGAGATTAAAGCTCAAGTACATGCAGCAACGACGCATTTTATTCCTGATGTAGAGGTGAATGTGGTGTTTAAGCCACCATGGAATCCTAAAGAAATGGCTTCAGATGAGGCAAAGGCCCTCATGGGCATTTTTTGATTTTTTAAGAGTATACTATAAAGCCTCTTACTGTTGTACATATTCAATCACTACGATGCCCCCTCTTTTTTAATTAAAAGGGGGCACGAGGTTATGAAAGGAAATGATAGAGACTCTTATTTGCCAAAAAAGAAAGGTTTATTTTGTTTGTTTTCGTCTACCTTGCTCTCTTGTTCCTTTGTTACTTTTCTCATACTACTTCGAAGAAGAAGGCCAGTTGCCATGCTCGCAACGATTAGCTTTTGGTCGTCAGAAATACCTTTAAGAAAATATACTTTACCACTATTGAGTGTGGCGATAGCAGCGATGGCTTTTTTATTTAAATAAAACTGAAAACCGTAGTTAGAAATGTTAGGCATTCCCGCAAATTGCTGTTCCATTTTTTTAACTGCACGAATGTCTATCATAGTTCCACTTTCACTTTTAATATATCCAGTGATTGGTTCACCTTCTTGACTTAAGCTCTCATCTGGATTTGTAACAAGAAAGTTCCAAACATTTTTACTGGCATTCTTAGCATTTGCTTTTTTAGTATCATCTTTCTTGTCTTCTATAACGATACTTCCAGCAAAGGTCTCATCTGAACCCAATCTCATTTTAGCTAAATTTTTGAAATCGTTTAACGCATTTTTATCTAGATCAGTTGCACAAACAACAATAGCACTTTTACCACTAGGTGCATTTTGAGTGTAGTTTAATTTTTCCTTTGCAGTACTAATCTTACCAGTAAGTTTACTAAAAACCACCTTACCTTCAGGAAAACCTCTTTGTACAGGAGACGAGGAATAGTCTCCAAACTTTATTACTTGATCAAAATTCCATCCTTGTCGTCCTGAAACATCAAAAATTTCAGAATTATTTTTTAAGTCAGAATTTATCAAAATGTCCTGAGGACCTGCGAAAACTTGGCTTGAATGTAAAGTCCACGTTAGTGCCAAAATAGACATGGACATTATTAATAAATTTTTCATATATCATGGGATAATTTTTGATGTTTTACGTAAAGAGTAAATTTTAAACCTTTGCCTTTATTTTGTACCACTCATTACCACTCATTGATAGATGGAAGTCAAACCAGTAAGAGCAATGTACATTAAAAAGAGTTTTATCTGAATTATTTTAGTTGATATCTTTCAAATATAAGTAAGAAGTTTTCTATAGCCTGTTTTTCCTTTGTACCTAGTTTGTAGTAGATATGTTTTTGTAAATAGCTTCGAGCTATGGGATATTTAGAAAAATTTATAATCTCGTCTATATTTTTTATACCATACTCTAGTGAGCTCAAAAAAAAATTATCGTCTATAGGTTTATCTTTTGGGAAGGCCCATAGGGCGTAGACAAAGGGTAGCCCCCCTTGGCTACTTTCCCACCACTCACCTATGTCATAGACTTCAAAGAGCTTTGCTTCTTCGCTCAAAGAGAATTCAAGGGCGGCATCTCCAATCAATAAGCCCGCAGTATAGTCTTTAATATACGTAGGTATCTTTTTAGCTTCAATTGTTTTTTGTTCAGGTAAATGTGAGTGAGATTGCAAATATAGGCATTGCCATAGAGCTATTGAAGTGCGAGAGGCTCTGTCGGTATAGATGACCTCTATTGATGCTTCGCGCTTCATACCTTTGGGGCAGACATACAAAACGGAAATTACCTTACCTTTGCAGCAAACACCGACTTGCTTACAATAGTCTAATGTCTCTTTGTGGCGAAAGCATTCGATGGAACTAATTAACGCTACATCTAATTTTCCTTGTTGCAAAGAGTCACTTAATCTAGAGGGTAAATCTTCAAAAATTTCTATCTCACCGTATATCTGTTCCCATTTTTTCTCAAAGTGCAAAGGGTTTCTAAAACCAAAATCTAAGGGACGAGCATTAAGAAAGGGAACTATACCTATACGCATTTTTTTTATACAATCTTTTCATGATAATACATAAGCAGTAAGTAAGCCAAGGTATTGGAGTATATCATAGCAATGATTTGCCTAGCATTCGTTCGAATGCTAGCTTTTTCCTTACAAGTAATAAACTCTTGTAGGCTTTGTCGACGGGGTTAAATGTTATTTCTAATTAGTACTTATGACCCTGTTTTAGTAAATGCTCATGCTTATCCCGGTCCCGTAGAGAAGCACTTCGCTTGTGATATCAGAGACAACCCCTGTTGGATTGCTCTCAGAAAATAGAGTACGTTGATAGCGTAAGGAGTCATTGCTCACACTTATTAAAAACCCCAAATAACCTTTATTTGTGACGTTAAACTCTTTAGTAAAAACAAGGCCATAACCGATATTTTGCGATTTTATATTTGCGATGTCATACCTAGTATCATCAGTAGTATTTTGAACTGCAACAGAAGGACCTGCTATAAGAGGACGAAAGAGTAAAGAAATATGTACGTCTTTAGGAAGCAAGAAAGTAAGCCCCGCAACTAAACAAGTATAGTTGAGGGTATCGGATATATTACTATTATCTGATAAAGCCATTTTGTAACCGCTTGTTAAATCAAAACCCCCATGTATAGCAAGGAAGGAGGTTACAGTTCCTCCTAATTGAAATCCCGCCCTATATGCTAGGCCATTATACCTTAAGTTACTACCATCTACAGTACGTTTTTGATTCGCCTGACCTATGAGCAAAGACGCATTTGCGTAAACAGTCGATTTATATTCTATCTTTTCTTCCTCTGCCGCATGCAAGGAATTTGTAAGCTGTGGAAATACAGACATAAAAATCAATAAAAGAACTGCGTATTTTGACTGGCTTATAGTAGCCTTATTATTTGTTTTAATATTCATACTTTGGACTAAAGTTTCGACTGAATTATATCTAAAATGAAGGCGTAGGCTTAAAATTTATTCAAAGATTATTTAAATCACTATACAATTATTTGAATGTTCAAACAGAATAGTTGTACAGAGGTATTCTGACTAACAAAAATGGTTTTAGAGGCATTATGCTGATATTTATAGAAAAGATAAGGAAAAGGAGCTAAAAAGGATTACATGCGTAATTTCTTTATTTTATTCACTGGGGTTTCATTTTTTTTAATGCTTCAAGCACTACAGGGAGAGCCTCAATGGTGGAATCAAACATATTGGAATCAGAATAAGAATTCTAGGAATAAACAAGGACGGAATAAGCTTAAGCAGAAAGTAACGCTTGAAGAAATTGAACCTGAAGTACCTGAATATCGAGAAAAGAGTACAGAACCTCCAAAGCAGACAGATGCTGAAGGGCCTATTCATTCTTCTAAAAAGATAGAGATAGAAGATAAAAAAAATATTGATAAGGAATTGAGTCGTGAAAACAATGAGGGGATTGAAAATCAAGAAAATCAAGAAAGTATAGAAAAAGAAATCCCCATTATTGATAAAGGTGTTAAAAAAAATACAACTTCTGAAAACGATAAACAAAAAGCAGAGGTTGAAAACAAGCCTACTTTCTTAAAAGAAGAAGATAATGATAAAAAAACAGACGAGGAGGGTGTTGGGCAGAATTTTACTAATCAAACAGAAAAAAAATTTTTAAGAGATATAGAGCTGTATCATCTTGTAGCACAACTTTTATGGTATAAAAAGACTAATAGTGTAAATCTATTTAATGTTGCTTTAAAAAAAATAACTAAGGATTACCCGAATTCAGATGAAAGCTTCTATTTTAGGGCCCTTGAAGCTCAAAGGTTGGGTAAAAACGCATTGGCACTTTCATACATCGACTCAGCAATACAAATACGAAACGAGTTTGCAAGGGCTTGGAATCTAAAAGGTGTGATACTGAGCGAAAGTGAGAGAAACGAACAGGCCCTTGATTGTTTTGAAATGGCTGTTCATATAGATAAATTTGATCCTGATTATATGTACAATTATTCTTTTAGTTTGTACAAATTAAAACGTTATGAACCTGCTCGACTGTATGTTGCCCTTGCAATAGAGAATAAACCTAATTCTGCTAGTGCCTATTATCTTCAGGGTATTTTGTATCATAAAAATGGAGAGCTTCTAAAAGCCCTTAGCTCTTTCACCCTTGCAGAGGAATTTGGTCAAGAGGGGGATATTTTTTATTTGGATTATCTTGAAGTGGCAATGAAGCTCAATAAAGATAAGGAGACATTAAGACTTGTAGAAATTTTATATAAGGCAGATTTGAGTAATATTGACATACTTCGTATGCTTATTAAAGCAAATCAACGTGTGAGTGAATATGCAAAGGCTCTAGCTTTACAGAAAAGACTATTCACCCATTCTACTTCCTTAAAGTTTGAAGATTATAAAGACTATGTTTATACCATGGTAAATATAGGTAGGGATCCTCAGGCTTTGATTCAAGGTTTTCATGTTGATATTTCTCAAAAAGAGGAGCTCAATACTTATTCTAAACTTTTAAAAGATACAATTCAAAGGCGTAAACTTTTGAAGACTAAAGACCAAGTTTTGCGAACTAAGAAAAGTAAAGCGAAGGGAATAGAAGATAAAAAAGAACCTCATAGCAAACAAGAGGTAAAAATAAAAAAATAAAAATGGAATTATCTAAAAAAACTCACTATAGGAATGTCTTTTGTTTGCTTTTGATTTTATTTCTAGATTTATCAGGCTTTACATTGATCTTTCCACTTGTGCCAAGCCTTCTTCAGTATTATTTTAGTTCTCAACATGTCTCTCTTTACTCACAAGATAAATGGCTTATCGATTTTATTAAGCATGTAGATTTCTTTTTATTAAACAAGGGGATCCCTAATTTAAATATAATGGTGTTGGTGGGAGGTGGACTAACAGCCTTGTATTCGTTTTTGCAGTTTTTGAGCTCTCCTGTTTGGGGGAAGCTTTCAGATCGGCTAGGTCGAAAAACTATTCTTTTGATAAGCTCAATAGGTACTGGACTTTCATATGCACTTTGGTTTATGTCAGGTTCTCTTATTGTTTTTTGTTTTTCTAGGGCCTTGGCAGGTTTTATGGGGGGTAATTTAGGGGTGGCGTCGGCAGCTATGGCAGACATGCACCCACCCGAAAAAAGAACTTCAGCTATGGGCTTGCTTGGAGTAGCCTTTGGCTTGGGTTTTTTATTGGGGCCTGCGATAGGTGGACTTTCATTAAATTTAAATTTAGGATTTCTGACAAAGAGCCATCCCTTTACTGGGCCAGCCTTTATAGCTTTTTTACTTTCTATATTAAGTATAAGCTGTAATTTTTTATTGTTTAAAGAGACTCGAGTATTGAATCATGTAAAACAAAAGAAGTCTTATTGGATTAGAGACCCCTTTAGCTCGCTTAGAAATATAAAAGATTCAAAATTAAAAAGCATTATTTATTGGAATGCATTTTATGTTTTTTTATTTTCTTCGTTTGAATTTAGTTTTAGTTTTTTTTATAGCACAGAGTACGGTTTAACACCCAAACAAATAGCTTATGTCTTTGTTTATCTTGGTGTATGCTATATTTTTTCTCAAGGAGGAATCGCACGTCAGTTAAGCAAAAAATTTGAGCCTCAAAAAATTCTTTTGATAGGTCTTGCCTTAATCCCTTTATCTACTTTGGGTTTTGGTTTTAGTGTGCCTTATTTTTGGTTGTCTATAGTTTGTATATTCCCAATAACTATGGGTTCATCTTTGGTGTATGCAAGTTTACCTGCCTTAGCTAGTTTGCGAACAAATGAACAAGAACAAGGTATGGTACTGGGAGTTTTTCGTTCTTTTGGAAGTCTTGCTCGGGCCCTTGCCCCTCTCTGTGCTTCTTTTTTTTATTGGTCCCTCGGGCCTAAGACTTTGTACATTTTAATTTCTTTTTTTATGTTATTGCTTATGCTAAGTATAATTTCTAAAAAAAAAATATTGTAAGAAAGTATTTCTTACAATATTGTCCCTCCTGAAAAATAATTTAATGATGTACCCTGAAGAGATGAAATCCAAAGTTCTATTAAAGAAACTCTTAGAACAAGAGAATCTGCTAAAGAATATAATTGATAATATAAAAATACTTTATTTAAAGTCGTACTCTCTTATGTTCTTTTTAAGAATAACCTTTCTTTCTTTGAGTCTACTATATATATTTTTTTCGTGCAATCCATTTGATGAAAGGGATGATTCTTATGCTAGTTGTGCTTCAGAGAATTTAGGAATACAAGAAAGCATTTTGAAAAAGCATCTTTATACCCTAAGTAGTGCTGAATATCTCGGTCGTGCTTCGGGTACTGTTTATTCCTATAAAGCCGCACGTTATATCGAAAATTATTATAAAAATTCTAACTTAGTCCCTGCCTTTAATCAAAATTTTATAGACGAGTTTGAATTCAATACAGGCATCAATATAGAGTTTGAAAAAAATTTTATAGAATGGAGTGATGAAGTAGATAAATATAAAAATAAAAAATCTGAAGTGTATGTAAAAAAGAAAATACTAGTAACCCCATTGCCACTAGCTAGACCTAAAAATGTGCAAGGCGACATTGTTTTCGGTGGTTATTGCATCAAGGCACCTAAGCTTTGGGATGATTTGACAAGTATAGAAAGTAAAATCAAAGATCATATAGTTGTATGTAAGCGTTTTGGCCCTAAGGGGAAAGAAGATATACAATATCGTCCACATATTCCTTTTATAGTAAAATATAATCATTTAAAGAATTTGGGTGCAAAGGGAATTATCTTTATAGGTGGAGTCAAAGGTGCTGATGCTCCAAAGGTGCAAGACTTTCCTGTAAATTTTATTGAGGGGCCACCTGCCATTTATGTGGAGCCTAATTTTTTCTTTACTGCAGTTAATAAAGATTTTTATACTAAAATACTATCAGCTAGTGTTGGTAGTGCCCCTTCAAATTATAGAGGGGTAAAAATGGGAGAAGTAACTTTGCAAACACAGTTTACTCTCAAAAAAGCAAAGGGAAGAAATGTAGCAGCTTTGCTTTGGCCATGGGGGAAAGAACAAAAAATAGTGGCAGTGGGTGCTCATTTTGACCATATAGGTAAGGGAGATTTTGCGAGCATGGGTAAAGCAGGTCTCATTCATTTTGGTGCAGATGATAATGCCTCAGGTACAGCTGCTGTATTAGAGCTTGCAAGAAGTTTAAGTTGTAAGTATGGTGCTAAGATTATAGATTCTAATTTTGTGAAATATAATAATGTTTTATTTATGCATTTCGATGCTGAGGAGAGAGGTCTTTTAGGTTCCCAAGCCTTTGTAAATGCAAAAAATTTTAATCGTCTTAAAGTGCATGCTATGATAAACTTGGATATGGTGGGTCGCCTTAGGAAGGAAAAGGGTTTACTTATTCAAGGGGCAGAGTCGGGATTTCCTCCATACAGGCAGTTGCTTCAGGAAAGTTTCAATTCAGTAGATTTATTAAAGGGAATAAAAGCTCATTGGCTTGGCGGAGGAACAGGCCCTAGTGATCATACTTCTTTTTTTCAGAAAAATATTTCTGTTCTTTTTGTAACTACTGATACACATCCTCAATATCATACACAAAATGATACCGTAAAAGAGATTAATTTTGAAGGCCTTTCGAGTATTACTCAATTTGTTTACAATTTCATAGAAAGACTGATTGTATTGGAAAAGCCTATGAAATTTCGGAAATAATAAAGATTTTTACTTTAATTATTGCAAGTGTCTTAATTCCTTGGTAGAGTATTTTCTATAATAGGCTATTATACAAGATACTCTACCAACTATACCATTACTATGAAATTTATTTTAACGTTCTTATTGTATTGCATTCTATCTCTTTTTACATTTAATAATTTTTTATTCTCCCAGGAAATTGTAGAAGAAAGTAGTTCGGAAAAAAAAACGAGTAATTATTGGGATAAGCACTTTAAACTAAACTTTGGAACCTCATATGCGAAAGTCTTAGACGGGCAAAGTTACAGAAATTTTACCTATGCAGGTTTAACATGGAAGCAAGAAACAAAGTGGATAGATTTTAATGTAGAGGCCCTTGCATATAGAAGGGATTTTCAATACTATCTAGTTTATGACGCTAAAAATGATGGTACAAATGATCTTAGTATACAGGCTTTGAATGCAGAGCTTGCATATAAAACAGAGTACGATAAATATACGGCAGGGACTGCTACCAAGCCCGATGCTCCCAATCCTGCTGCAAATCCAAGTGCTATTGACATATGTAATAAATATCCTAGCTCTCCATTTAATCCCTTTGCAACATTTAGCCGTCCTAATGTTAATGATATCGAAACAAATCTACGAAGACTATGCTCAAATAAATCAAATGTGAGCAATACCCCTTCTTTTGCTTTGGGAATTGTTGAAAATCAAGTTCTATGGCGTGAGGCAAATGTAATTTTAAAATTTGGGGATAAGGTTCAGCTTCTTTTAGGTAATCATGTGGTTGTGTGGGGGCAATTAGATTTTTTATCTTCCGTTGATTTTTGGCTACCCTTACGTTTAGGCTCATCTGGAACAGGTCTAACTAAGGCGGATAATCGAAATCCTCAAACTATGGCCCTTCTGAGTGTTTTCCCATTGAAATGGATGGAGTTCCAACTTTACCTTTTTCCTGACACAGGGATAGACCCTATATTCCTAAATAACCTTATCACAAGAAATGCAGATCAAAATTCTGAATATTACAGTTATGAAAGAACATATATTCCTAGTGGAAAAGATCTCTTTCGTTATGCAGGTCGTGCCTTATTCTATCTAGATAAAACAACTATAGGCTTTACTTGGTATCAAGGCTTTTTTCAATTTGCACCACGAGCAAATTCCCAACTTATCCAAGATACTAAGTATGATCAAGTCGTGTACAAACTTAGGGGCCAACCAGAATTAGAAAGGATAAATGTGTATGGCTTTGAGCTTGCCCATACCATAGGGAAATGGATTCTAAAAGATGATTTTTCATACACGCAGCTTTATAGTGACTTTTCTAGTTTTGATCTTACGGCATTTAATAATCAGGCCCTAGGTTTTTTAGCAAAAGATAATTTGTTTAATAACCGTCAAAGTTATATCAATTGGGTACTTCAAAGTAATCAAGGTAGGTTAGGAATTGTTCAGAATAATTTTATTAATTCTATAGGAGTCGACTCGAATTTAGATAGATGGTTATTTAATCTTAGTCTTTTAGTTTTTTATACATCCCGAACACCCAATGGGAATGTAGGTCGTAAACTTGCGATAGATGCCTCCCCACCACCAGAAGGCGGTAATCCTTTTGGTAGTAGTGATATTTCCGCCGTACCTTCCTTTAATATAGCTTACTATCTTGATAATCAGAAAAAAGAGGGAGTGGGAATAGCAGGAGGTTTTTTAAATACAGGTTTGGGGTTTATAGGATACTATGCTAAGGAAGTTTATGAATCATTAAAGTTTTCTGTGAATGCCGAATATTTATTATTATTTGCTGGTGGCCTTGCTCAGGTACCAGGTTACAAATTGAATAATCCAGCTTTTCCTGCTTTACGTCTCACCCTTGATTATAGTCTTTGATAAAATTTCTTAAAATGCGTAACGCATTTAAGTATATGTCAGACTATTATTTATGAGTATTTTTTTATTTACTAGACCTCTCCTTAAATGTTATTTTTTTTTTATACTATATGTATTTTTGCTCAACACGATTCTACTTTCTCAGGAAATAGAAGAAAATGGTTCGGAAAAACAAACAAGCAATTATTGGGATAAGCACTTTAAACTAAATTTTGGAACTTCCTATGCAAAAATTTTAGATGGGCAAAGTTATAGAAGTTTTACTTATGCAGACCTAACATGGAAGCAAGATACAAAATGGATAGACTTTAATATAGAGGCCCTTGTATACAGAAGGGATTTCTTATATCATGTAGTCCCTTCTTTGACTTCTTCTAGCAATGATGATAGTAAAATAATAAATTTAGCAGTGGATATTGAATTAGAAGCAAGACGAGATCCAACGCATCCAAGGGGGCCCTTCCCAGATTATTCAAAAATAGGTGTTGATAGCATATGCCAAACTTTTCTAGATAGACCTTCTACTAACGTGGGTCTATTGGGTGAAATACAAAAACAATGTACAAATAAAGCGATTCTACCAACACCTTATAATTTTGCGATTACTGAAAATAATGTTTTATGGCGAGAGGCAAATGTAGTTTTAAAGTTTGGTGATAAGACTCAGCTTCTTTTAGGGAATCATGTGGTTGTGTGGGGGCAATCAGATTTTATATCTCCTATCGATATCTACCTACCTTTACGCTTAGGTTCACCCGGAACAGGTCTAACCAAGGCAGATAACCGTAATCCCCAAACTATGGCATTACTTAGTGCCTATCCACAAAAATGGATGGAGCTTCAATTCTATCTTTTCTCGGATACAGGAATAGATCCTGTATTTCTAAATCTTATTACTGGCGAGCCACTAAGTGCCTCACGCCCACCAAGAGAAAGAAGGGAAAAATTTTATCTTCCTACAGGAAAAGATTTATTTCGTTATGCTGCCCGAACTTTGTTTTATATAGATAAAACGACTATAGGCCTTACTTGGTACAATGGTTTTTATCAATTTGGTACTAAAGATAATGCACGCCTCCTTGCAGAAACAGAAGAGAATAAAACAGTGTATGCAACTAATAGAGCTCCTGAATTACAAAGGATAAATGTATTTGGCTTTGAACTTGCCCATTCGATAGGGAAATGGATTTTAAAAAATGATTTTTCTTATGCTCAAATTACAGGAGACCTCCCTCGTTGGAGACTTGGAGAGTATAATGACCAAGCACTAGGAAAGCAAAATAAGACTGACCTTTTTAATAAAACTCAATTGTTCATAGATTGGGTTTTGAAAGATAATGGGGGTAAATTAGACATTAAGCAGAATACTTTTATTAACTCTATAGGGGCAGATGCTAATTTAGATAGATGGTTGATTAACATTAATTTTTTAGTATACTATTCCACAATCTCTGATTCTGCAAAAAGGGGGCGTGAACTTGTCTCAGATATAAGAGCAGAAACTTCAAGCGGTGATAATATTGGTTTTTCTGTTGTACCTGCTTTGAATGTTGCTTATTATCTTGATAATCAGAAAAAGCAAGGAATAGGTTTTGCGGGTGGTTTTCTAAACGCGGGTTTTGGTGGTTTATTGTACTATAGTAAGGAATTCTTTGAATCGATAAAATTTTTTATTGATATGGAGTATATATCGCTATTATCTGATGGTATAGCAGGTGCGTCAGTACCATCAGGCTACACAATTAAAAATCGCACCTTCCCCGCCTTGCGTATTAGTCTTGATTATAGCCTTTGATGATTTGGTACTGAAGTGAGCTACCATATTCCCGTGCTTATACACGAAGTCTCTTTCTTTGCAGAAAAGTATTTAGATAAAAATTCTGATATTTTAATCGTTGATGGAACTCTTGGAGATGCAGGGCATAGCCTTGCCCTACTAAAAATTTTTCCTAAGGCTCGTTTACTTGGTATAGACCGAGATGCTCAAATGCTGGAACGAGCGAGGTCTCGTTTAGAAGGAGAGACTAATTTTCGCATACAAGTTAAAAATATTTCGATTGAGGAATGGGAGCAATGTCTTATAGAAAAAGATGTAGAAGATAATATAAAGAAAAAAGAAAGGTCAGGGTTTACTCTTTTTGAGCCAGGAGTAAAAATAGTTTTAGCACATACAAGTTATAAGAACTTACCTAGTATTATGAAATATCAAAATATTAAAGCTGATTTTTTATTACTTGATCTTGGAACATCTATGTTTCAATTAAAGATGGCGGAGAGGGGATTTTCTTTTAAAGATTTATCTCTTGATATGCGCTTTGATACAACATCAGGGCCTAGCACCGAAGAGCTAGTAAACTTTTATTCGGAAAAAGAGCTTGAAAAAATATTAAAAGAATATGGAGAAGAGGTCTTTAGTAAACGTATTGCACGTGAAATAGTACAAAAGAGACCTTTTAAAAGTGCACAGGAATTATCCAATTGTATTATGCGAGTAAAGGGTAATTTTAATAAAGACAGAAGAATAAAATCCATACATCCCGCCACCCAAACATTTCAAGCTCTACGAATAGCAACTAATTCTGAACTTGAGAATTTATCAGCTCTCTTAAAAGAACTTCCGTATATCTTAAACAAGGGCGGGGTAGCAGAAATTATTTCTTTTCACTCTTTAGAAGATCGTATTGTTAAAAATACTTTCCGCGATATAGGTACAAAAATAAATAAAAAAAATACAAATGCTGCTAAATTTGTTATAGTAACACCCAAGCCTTTACGACCTAGTGAGGAAGAAGTAAAGAGGAATCCTGCTTCTCGTTCCGCTTTACTTCGCGTACTTTATGCCCAAAGGGGGACTTGAACCCCCATGCCCTTACGGGCACTACCACCTCAAAGTAGCGTGTCTACCAATTCCACCATCTGGGCTAAAAGTTCTTTACGATTACTCTTTCTCTTGCGAGTTCCCACCACTACCATTTTTTTTTATTTGCTTCATGAGAAGTGAAGTTCTAAAGGAGTTGTTATAGGGTGGCTTTTTAAAATTTCTTGCAAGATTTATGGAGGCAATTGATTGTTTAAAGATTAAATTTTGACCTTTATCATCTACCAGCAAAATAGTATAGGAGTCGAAGGTTTTTACATTTCCTAAGACGCGGTTTTTATTTTTAAATATTATATTAATCCCTACAGATTTTCTTAATGCAACATCCAATAATCTATCTTGAACATTACTGCTTAAGTTCTTTGGTTTTTCTTTGGATACCATCTTGTTTTTTTTAACTTATGTTTTATGAATAAAACCTATAAAGACAGAAATAGGGATGGATGCATATCCTGAAAATAGTAAAATAGCAAAGGCCTTACCCAATATGTTTATAAGCCTATGATAGTTTGAATTTAACAAACCTACAGTTTGAAATAAGCTAGGTATGCCGTGGCTAAGATGCACCATAGTTAAAAAAAGTGAAATTAAATACGTCACGACTATAAGGGGTTGTTGAAAACTAAAGACAACCATTGAATAAACATCATGCCTTAGTAATTCGTCTTTCGTGTTAAAGTATTGGGAATGTACCTTTCCTAGGGTAAAGTGTAGAATATGGTACACAATATAAGATAACATGATGAGGCCCGTGAGAGCCATGGTGCGAGAAGCCACAGAAGCTTGAATTGTATTTTGATAACGATACTGATTAGGTCGAGCACGTTTGTTTTCCATTCTAAGATATAAGCCAATACCCCAGTGAGTGATAAAAATAATCAGAATAGAAATTCTTGCCATCCAAAGAAGTTTTGGAAATGAATGTAGGGTATGGGCATATGTGTTAAAGGCTTCAGGTCCTGCGAAAATAAGTAAGTTACCACTAAGGTGAATGATAAGAAAAAGTATAAGCCCTATAGAAGAAAGAGCGACTAATAATTTTCTGCCTATGCTTGTGCCTGTGTATTTTTGTAGAAATTTCATTTACCTAAAAGGTATAAATAGCTATTTCAAGTCAAAACAAAATTTTAATAAATTTGAGTTGAATATATTTTCATAATGCTAGTGATGGAAATGCTTCATTTGAAACACTATAATAGGAAATCTACACTTTACTTAAAAATAAAATGAATCAAATTTTTTGTCTTATATTACTTGTAGAGGAGCTCTTATCTAGGCCTTTAAAAACTTATACTCATTACATACTTTAAAAACTCTATTCGTGCTCAATGAGTATAGCTTGCCAAAAGGTATAAAGTATAATTCTTAAGCCTTATAGCTAATCCAAAATGGAATCAAAAAAAGAAAAATTTTTATCCGTCTTAAAAGAACGCATACTTGTCATTGATGGTGCTATGGGCACCATGATTCAAAAACATAAATTAGAAGAAGCAGACTATCGTGGTGAATTATATAAAAACCATCCCAAAGAGTTTTTACTTAAAGGGAATAACGAGCTACTTGTCCTCACCCAACCTAAGATTATAAGAGAAATACATTCTGCTTTCTTAGAAGCAGGTGCAGATATCATAGAAACAAATACCTTTAATGCGAACGCAGTCTCTCAAGAAGATTATCAAATGCAAAAAGATGTGCGTAAGTTAAATATAGAAGCCGTTGCCCTAGCTAGAGAGGCTTGTAAAGAATATGAAACTAAAGACAAACCTCGTTTTGTAGCGGGTGCAATTGGACCTACAAATAAGACTCTAAGCCTTTCACCGAACGTTAATGATCCTGCTTATAGAGCATTATATTTTGATCAACTTGTGACTTGTTATGAAGAGCAGGCACTTGCCCTAATGGAGAGTGAAGTAGATTTGCTTCTTATCGAAACAGTTTTTGATACTCTGAATTGTAAGGCAGCTATCTTTGCTATAAAAAATATTTTTGATACAAAAAAGAAAGATTTTCCAGTGATTGTGTCGGGTACTATAGTCGATCAAAGTGGTCGAACCCTATCGGGGCAAACTCCCGCAGCCTTTTGGCTTTCAATTAGTCATGCCCCTAATCTTGTAGCTGTAGGATTAAATTGTGCCCTAGGTTCTGCTCAAATGCGTCCCTTTATACTTGAATTATCTCAAATTGCAAAATGCTCTATTTCTCTTTATCCCAATGCGGGTTTACCCAATGAATTAGGAAATTATGATGAAAGCCCAGAGTATATGGCAGAGCAAATAGGAAATTATGCGAAGGAAGGTTTAGTCAATATTGTAGGTGGTTGTTGTGGAACAGAACCTAAACATATAAAAGCTATGGCGAAGGCCGTAGAAAAAATAAAACCTAGGAGCCATAAGGCTGAAGAGGTGAATCCTGAGACACATATGATGTTAGGCTTAAGTGGGCTTGAGCCCTTACTTGTGCGTTCAGGAGAAAATTTTGTAAACATAGGTGAACGTACAAATGTTACAGGCTCTAAAAAATTTGAACGACTCATTAAAGAAGAGAAATATGAAGAAGCTTTATTGATTGCACGTGATCAAGTCCAAAATGGAGCACAAATTATTGATGTCAATATGGATGAGGGAATGTTAAATTCATCTGATGTAATGCAACATTTCTTACGTTTGATAGCAAGTGAACCTGATATATCTCGTGTTCCCATAATGATAGATTCTTCAAAGTTTGAAGTTCTAGAAAATGGTCTGAAAAATGTTCAAGGGAAGGCAGTTGTCAATTCCATTAGCTTAAAAGAAGGCGAGGAAAAATTTTTACTACAAGCAAGATTGATTCGTCAATATGGGGCTGCAGTGGTGGTAATGGCGTTTGATGAAGAAGGTCAAGCAGATACATTTGAAAAACGTATAGCTATTTGTGAAAGAAGTTATAAGCTACTTACAGAAAAAATAAAATTTCCAGCTTCAGATATTATTTTTGATCCTAATATTTTAACAGTTGCTACAGGCTTGTCTGAACACAATAATTATGCAGTCGATTTTATAGAAGCAGTACGTTGGATTAAAAAAAATATGCCTTTTTGTAAAACTAGTGGTGGTGTAAGCAATATTTCTTTTTCCTTTAGGGGCAATGAGAAGGTTAGGGAAGCTATGCACTCTGTTTTCCTTTATCATGCTATTAAGGCAGGTCTAGATATGGGTATAGTCAACGCAGGTCAACTTGCTATCTATAGCGAGATAGATGCTGAACTCCGTGAAAGGGTTGAAGATGTGATTCTGAATCGTAATTCTAATGCAACAGAAGTGTTAATTGCCCTTGCCGAAAAATATAAAGATGAAAAATCGGATGGTTTTCAAAAAGAAAAAAATGAATGGCGTACGGCAAGTTTGCAAGAGCGATTAAAGCATGCTCTAGTGAAAGGAATTAGCGATTTTATAGATGAAGATGTTGAAGAGGCGAGACAATACTATAAGAATCCTGTAGAAATCATTGAGGGGCCTTTGATGGAAGGAATGAATGTGGTTGGAGATCTTTTTGGGACAGGGCAAATGTTTCTACCCCAAGTGGTTAAGAGTGCACGTGTAATGAAAAAAGCCGTAGCATATTTAGAGCCTTATATACAAAAAGAAAAAGAAAAAAATAAAGAAAATTTGGTGAGCCATAAGAATAAGCCTAAAATACTTTTAGCTACAGTTAAAGGGGACGTACATGATATAGGTAAAAATATAGTGGGGGTGGTGTTGGCTTGTAATAATTTTGAAATTATAGATTTAGGTGTTATGGTGCCTGCACAAAAAATTATCGATGTAGCTAAAGAAGAGAATGTAAACATAATAGGACTTTCAGGATTGATTACCCCATCCCTTGATGAGATGGTTTTTTTTGCCAAAGAGATGCAACGATTGAATTTAAGTACTCCTTTGCTTATAGGTGGTGCAACAACTTCTAAATTACATACAGCGGTTAAAATCTCCCCTAATTATGACGGCCCCTGTGTTCATGTTTTAGATGCTTCTCGAAGTGTGTCTGTGGCACAGTCTTTTCTCAAAGAGGAAGATAGAGAAAAATTTATGAAAGCACTTAATATTGAATATGAAGATGTACGTTTAAAGTATAAAAACCGTACTCAGATGAAAAACTTTTTGAGTATAGAAAGGGCTAGAGAAAATTCTCTAAAATTAGATTGGAAAAAGCAAAAAATTCTAAGGCCTGAAAAGTTGGGGTGCACTGTTCTTAAAAATTTTCCTATAGAAAAGTTGGTTTCGTATATCGATTGGTCACCTTTTTTTATCAGTTGGGAAATGAAGGGGAAGTTTCCTGACATTTTAGATGATGCTAAATATGGAAATGAAGCAAAAAAGATTTACCAAGATGCGAATGTGCTATTAGAAGAAATTATAAAAAAAAATTGGCTTCAGGCCAATGCTATTTTTGATTTGCGTCAAGCGAATTCCAGTGGAGATGACATACTTGTGTTCAATGAAGGAGGCGAAACCATACTTACTTTACATACTTTACGGCAACAGGCAGAAAAAAGAGAAGGTGAGCCGAATAGGGCCCTTAGTGATTACATTGCTCCAATTTTCAAAGATGCACCTATTCATGACTACATAGGTGTCTTTGCTTTGACTACAGGTATAGGTGTACAGGAGCTTTGTTTGTATTTTGAAAAGAAGCATGATGATTATAATAGTTTGATGGTCAAAGCATTAGCGGATCGCCTTGCAGAGGCCTTTGCAGAATATTTACATTTAGATGTTCGTCGTCAATATTGGGGCTATTCAAAAAATGAAGCACTGTCTCTCAAAGATTTGCTACAAGAAAAATATGAAGGTATAAGACCTGCTCCCGGTTATCCGTCTCAGCCAGATCATACAGAAAAAGAAACAATTTTTTCTTTTTTAAATGCAAAGCAAGAAATCGATATGAACTTAACAGAAAGTATGGCTATGCAACCTGCAGCTTCTGTGTCGGGGATTTATTTTGCGAATGAAAACGCAAAGTATTTTGCTTTAGGCCTCATTTCTAAAGATCAAGTTATTGATTATGCAAAAAGAAAAAATAAAAGTGTTGAAGAAATAGAAAAATGGTTAGGTCCAAATCTATCTTACACTTAATATTGAGCAGGTATTACCCTTATAGCCAAATATGTTTTCTGATATCACAAAAGAACGTATAAAGAAATTTAAAAAAATTAAAAGGGCCTATTACTCTCTTGTAATTTTAACCTTTGTTTTTTTTATTTCTTTAATCAGTGAAGTTGTAGCAAATAATAAACCTCTTATCTTGCATTATGGAAATAGGTGGTACTTCCCCTTCCTCTTTTTTTATTCAGGGAAAGAATTTGGGCAACCCCAAGACTCTGAAGTAGATTACAGAAAGTTGCTTTCAAAAGAGGAATACAATAGTGGGACAGAAAATCAGAGTTTGCAAAATAAAATCGTAGATGTTGATGTTAAAAATATTTTTTACCCGGATTTTGTTCTTTATCCTATATATAAATCTGGTCCCTTTGAATCGTATTTGCATCAAAAAACACCCCCACCTCATTTACCAAGTTCAGAACATTGGCTAGGAACGGATCGTATAGGTAGGGATCTTCTATCAAGACTCCTTTATGGTTTTAGAATTAGCATGCTTTTTTCTCTATTTATAGTAATTATAATGACCTTATTTGGGGTCATAATAGGGGCAATTCAAGCTTATATTGGGGGTATAGTAGATATTATAGTGCAACGTTGTATAGAAATTTGGTCAGCCCTACCTTTTTTATATGTAGTCATTTTATTAGGTTCTTTATATGGACGCACCTTTGCCCTTCTTATTTTCATTATTTCACTTTTTGAATGGATAGGTCTTTCTTATTATATGCGAGCTGAATTTATGAAGGCAAAAAATATGTATTATGTACAAGCAGCTCAAGCCCTTGGATTGAGCCATTTTAAAATTTTATTTAAACATATCTTGCCGAATAGCCTAACTCCCCTTGTAACTATTTTACCATTTTCTTTGTTGGCGGGGATTAGCACTCTCACCGCCTTAGATTTTCTTGGCTTTGGCTTGCAACCACCAACACCCTCATGGGGAGAACTACTAAAACAGGGTTTGGATGTGATACAAGAATTTCCTCACTTAACGATCATTACTACCTCAGTCGTTTTTACGACACTTCTTTTAACAACACTGGTAGGTGAGGGTGTGCGCTCTGCCTTTGACCCTCGCTCAGAATCTCGTATTGAATAAAAAGAATAGTAAAAAATAAAATTCTTATATTGAATAGAAGCTAATCTTTCTCGTCAGTCACTCCTTATGGATTCTGAAAAATAGGGTCGAATGTATTCACGAATAATTTCTATAATCAAACGACCCCAAGCATAGGGATCATCAGGATCAAGGTGTATTTGTCTCACTCGTGGAAAATAAGGTTCTTTTTTATATACACTATGGGTAATTTCAATCATGCGTAAATATTGATCCATGTGTCGTGAACGTACAAAATTAATTTTTTCCATTTCTAATCGACTAGGTGAAAGATAGCCTATAATAACAAGACGAGGGAAGAGAACTTTTTTTAATAGTTGTAAAAATTCTCCAAAGGAATCCACCCTTTCTATGAACCCTTCATATGCTCCACCATCGATATTTAAGATTTGTGTAACCAAATCCATAGAAAGAGCTATGCCATTAGGATCAGACATATCGGAAAGGATGACGATACCTTCATCAGGTTGAAAAATTTTCATTTCCCTATCTATTGGGAAATAACGTCTTAATAATTTGACCGTGGGGACATCAATTTCTACACTTTTTTTGAGGACAGGGACATTTGAGGGTGTATCTACTATTTCGCGAGAAAGCACATATCGTTTGCGAACGGCTGTTTGATTCATTAACCTAAAAGCCTTTAAACGTTCTTCTAGTTCACCTAATTGGCATATTCCAATTTTTAGGGGATTTTCATTTTTTATAGGTTTATTCAAATCAGACACACTAACCGTTTGTATTTCAATAAGACTATAGTCAAACCCTTCTTTTCTTCTTTAGAAAGATGGGATGCATGAAAGATAGGTGCATAAGCCAAGCGTATAAGTTTTTTTGGTAAAAAATATAAATTTTTATAAGAAGGTGATGGCACCACAGCATGCTTTAAGAAAGTTATCTTTATCTTTTTGAGTTATTTCGGAAACTTTTTTTTGTATTATTTTGTCTGCCTCTTGGGTATAGGAAAGTAAACCTCCATACAAATTCCATCTTACTAAAAGTTCATTAGGCAATACTGAGCCACTTAATTGAAAATAGTCTGCTCCTTCTTTGCTAAAATGAAAGCGAGAATAATATTTTAAAGTCCCGACTAAAAAGTAAATGGGATATGTTTCCTGATCTAAAGAAGATAAAACTCTATTTATCATAAAGCTACCAAGTCCTAAATTTTGAAATTCTTTTGAAATAGTAATAGGCCCAATAAAAGGATGGATAACCCCATTTTCAGTTTTACAAAGAAAAACCCTAACTATGCCTATCAATTGCTTATTATCCTTACGATACAAAATAGAATATCTATAATCAGCTTGGGATTTGCAACGCATTACGTTAATAGTTCGTAGAAGCCTATTCGTTCCAAAATTTTCATCTAACAAATATTTGATTTCTTTTTCGTCTGCCTTTGTCTCATAATGGACATTAGCGATATCCCACTGTATTTCTTTTTTCAATTTTTAGCTATGGTAAGTAAGATTTGCATGTTTGTATTTATATGCGAATCTTAACAAAATTTAAACAAAGTGTGGGTCAATTTTAATTTTTATAAATTTGAAAGAGCCCATGTTTTAAAATTTATATTTATTGAGATTTTAAAAATAAATTCCAAAATTTACTACGAAATATTTGAATAGAGATAAACGAGGTCTAAAGTTTGCCTCTTTAGGATGTTGAGGAGAAACCTAATAAATTTCTACTGTTGTAGAGTAAAGAAAGCTAGCGTTTCTTCTATTATGCTTAAACCCTCCTTAGCCTGCTCTATAGTAATATTTAAAGGGGGCATGATGCGTATATCTTCATGATTTGTAGCATTTAAAAGTAATCCTTTATTTAAGCACTCTTGAACAAAGTCCCCCGCATCCATTTTAATTGAGATGCCTATATGTAAACCCTTGCCTCGTATATTTGCCAGTAGGGGATACTTATTTTTGAGTTCATTTAATGTTTTAAAAATATAAGTAGAGATATTTAAAACATTATCTAAAATTTTATCGCGTTCAATAATACGTATGACTTCTAGACCTACACGAGTACAAAAAAGATTTCCACCCATTGTTGTGCCATGTTGTCCACGACTTAGAAATTGAGAAAATTTATTTTTAACTAAGATAGCACTTAAAGGTAAGCCATTCCCCAAAGCCTTAGCGAGTGTGACGATGTCGGGAGTAATTCCATATTGTTCGTAACAAAAAAAAGTTCCTGTACGTCCTATGCCCGTTTGAACCTCATCTATAACGAGGAGTACATTATGTTTCTCACAAAGCTCCCTTGCTTCGGCTACATACTCTAGGTCGAGAGGGCGGATTCCACTTTCTCCCTGTATGAGTTCCAAAAAAAAACCACAAAGTTCTGAGGATTTTTCTTGAAAGACTTTTTTGAGAGCATTTCTATCATTAGCTGGGATATAGGAATGGCCTGGAAGCAGAGGCCCAAAGCCACTATGTATTTTTTTTTGACCTGTCAAACAAATCGAAGCTGTAGTTCGACCATGAAAGCTATTTTCAAGTGACAAAATTTCTATAGCACCATTTTTTTCTTTCTGCCCATAGCTACGACATAGTTTAAAGGCAGCCTCATTAGCCTCAGTACCAGAATTAAAAAAGAATGTATGAGCAGGGAAGGAGAGTTGTACTAATTTCTCTGCTAGTTCTGCTTGTTCTTTGTTATAAAACCAATTTGAAACATGAAGTAAAGTTGTGGCCTGCTTACATATGACTTCTGCTATTTCAGGATGAGCATGGCCTAATGAAGTTACAGCAACCCCACATAAGAAATCTAAATATTTTTTCTTTTGTTCATCATACAAGTATGGCCCCTCGCCCCGGACAAAGTATACATGAAAACGTTTCGTTAAATCTAAAAGATAATTTTGAGATTTTTGAAATACATTTTGGGGTAACATGATAAATCCTATGTAGATAGAAAATAGTTCTCTATGTCAGCTAAAAAATATTATGCGTAAAAAATATTTTAGAGAAAACCATTTTATGCGAATAAAGTAAGATATTTATTTGTAATAAGCTTTGATTTATTATAAGTTTAACTTTTGTTTTTTTGCAAAGTTTGTTTAGAGCCCCATGCTCTCAAGAAGACGGTCTAGATCATTTAGGTTTCCATAATGTAATGTAATGTTTCCGCTACCATTCTTTTTGTGATTCACTGTTACCTTTGCACTAAATCTAGCTCGTAATTTTTTTTCTAGAGTAAGGCTGTTTGCATCTTTGTCTTTTTCAGTAGAATAACTAACTTTTTTTGTTTCAGTCATTTTACCTACTTCATCTTCAACGCGTCGTGAATTCCAATTTTCATTTATTATTTTCTTTGCAATTTTTTTTATGAGTTGAGGGTCTCCTATACTAAGCAAGGGGCGTGCTTGCCCTACAGTTAGTACTTTTTTTTCTATGAGTATTTGAATTTCTTCGGGTAGTTTTAATAATCGTATAAGATTTTTTATTGTACTCCTATCCTTGCCTACTTTGCGAGCAAGAACTTCCATTTTTTCTTGAGTACTTTCCATCCAGAGAAGATAGGCCCTCGCCTCCTCTATAGGATTTAATTCTTGTCGCTGAATATTTTCTATGATGCCTAACTCTAGGGCCTGTATCTCATTGGCTTGTTTGATTATAGACGGAATTTTTTTGAACCCCGCTTTTATGGCAGCTCGATATCTTCTTTCGCCTGCGATGATTTGATATTCTTTTTCTTTTATGAAACGTACGACTATAGGTTCGATTAATCCTACTTCTTGTATTGTTTCTAAGAGATCTGACATTTCTTTTTCCTCAAATAATTTACGAGGTTGATTAGGGTTTGGAAAAACTTGTTCTATGGGTAGCTCCTTATAGTTAGGATTTTCACTTATATTTATATGATTAGGGTCTAAGGTATTTAAACCTTGAAAAAGATTGGATAGCCCTCGACCCAAGGGTTTTTTATCTGTAGGCTTAGTTATCTCATCACTCATACGTTTGCACAATGTTTACTTTGTAGTATAGTGTCCTTATAAACTAAATTACTTTTTTTGATAATTTTTATATTCTTTTCCTAAAAATGATAAAGTACTTTAACTTTCAGATAAAATTTCTTTGCTTAATTCTAGATATGCCTCTGCCCCAGTTGAATCAGAGGCATATTCTCCAATGTATTGTCCGTGAGATGGGGCCTCTGAGAGTTTTACATTCCTTGGAATGATAGTCTTATATACTTTATCTCCAAAATGCTTTCTTACATCATTCACGACTTGATGGGCAAGGGCAGTCCTTTGGTCATACATCGTTAGTAGTATACCTTTTAAAATCAATTCAGGGTTTAATGACTGTTGAACTAATTGTACTACTTTCATTAATTGAGTAAGGCCTTCAAGAGCATAGTATTCTGTTTGTAGTGTCACAATTGTTTCTTTTGCTGCACACAAGGCATTTAAAGTAAGTATTCCTAGATTTGGAGGGCAATCAATAATAATGAAATCATAACGATCTCTAATTTTATCAAGGCTCTTTTTTAACATAAAATCTCTGTCTTTAATTTCAAGCATGTCCACTTCTATACCTGATAAATTTACATTCGCAGGAATCAGAGATAGAGAAGTATAGCGTGTTGGTATGATAACTTCTGGGCAAGAATATTCACCCAATAATATTTCATAAACAGTTTTTCTTAAATGATGTACATCGATTCCTAAACCTGAAGAAGCATTCCCTTGAGGGTCAATGTCTATGAGTAAAACCTCCTTTCCCGATAACGCTAAGTATGCACTCAAGTTGATAGCCGTAGTTGTTTTACCTACACCCCCTTTTTGGTTTGTTAGTGCTATTATTCTACCCATCTTTTTCTTTTTTGCCAACGTAATTTGCCTAAATGCTACAATTGAAAATAAAACTCAAGTGCATAGGAAAAAATAAGTTTTTATAGATGGTTTAGAGATAAAAAACCTATCTATAAATTTTAAATTGTATAGCATATCTAAGCAGATTTCAATATAGAAAAGACTCTCTATGCGTCTATTGAGTCTATATGCGTTAACCTTTTTAAAACAGGTCTTATTTATGATAAAAGTTTGATTACGAAATTCTTGAAAATAAATAAAAATTAATTTTATTTGAATCAAAGGGTGAACCATTTATTGTGTTTGAAGCTTGAAGGATTTTATTTCTATATTTAGTGAACATTTCTCATAGTAAAAAAGAAGTTAAAATAGCTTATGAGTCTCCATAAAGCTACGTATATCTTTCCTTATCTGTCATATAGAAGATAAATCTTAACAATAGTGTTTTTGTATAGCTTATCAGGTCACGAAGAATGCATAAGTGGTCGAATAACAGTTGAAAGCAGTCAAGAAATAGAAAGCAACAAAAGGTAAAAAGGGATGGCCTTAGGCCTTATTTATAGCTAAAAGTTCATAGAAACCCTATCTAAAATAACTTTTGATTGACATTTTATCATCTTGAAAATACAATCCCAAAGGTGAGGTCTATATAACCTTTACAAAACCTATGACGTTATCTAAAATTTTTTTTATGTATCTTGGCTTGCTTAAAGGACAGCTTACTTCCTTTTTGACAGGTCGTTTTTTTGCAAAACCGCAGAATTTAATGAAATCTCACCGTCCTAATAGCTATATAACAGAGAGAAAGATGAAAAAATATCGTAAGATAAGGCCCTTTACTTCCTTTCAGAGAGCCCTTGCATTTCTATTAAATATACAATATCTTTTCTTTTTGCTAGATGTTTCGTATGTCTCAGCTCAGCCTCTCAATTCGGGTACCCCTACCCCTAATGCTCAATCACAACAGGGCTCACAATTTCAAAACGCTACGCGTTTACAACAGGAATTACAACATTCTCAAAATCGTGTCGCAAATGATAGTGCCCAGTTTGGAACGAGGATGCAAGCTCCTGAGCAGAGGGGGCCAGATTCGCGGCAACCTCCCCAAGTCCAAAGGGCTGATTCCGCTCCTCAAGGGACTAGTGGGATAACAGTAGATCATGAATTTGGTGGTTCTACGGATGTATATAATTCTTCCAATGATGTACAAGATAGTAGATATAGATAAGGTGAGTGGGGCTGGGGTCTCTCGAAATTATTTTAAAAACTTTAATGTGAATAAGCGAGGAGTGGTTATCAATAATAGTGCAACTCGAGGTACTTCTCAGTTGGCGGGAAAGTTATCTGGGAATTCCAATTTTACTGATGGAAAAACAGCTAGTATAATTGTTAATGAAGTAACGGGTAAGGGAAGTTCATTATTACAAGGAAAGACTGAGATTTTTGGGGCTAGGGCGGAATATATTTTATCTAATGCCTTTGGCATTGTTTGTGATGGTTGCGGTTTTGTTAATACAGGTGGTGTTACTTTGACGACAGGCCAGGTCGTATCGGACGCTTATGGGCGCATTGATCATTTCAATGTTACTAAGGGTAATGTTACAATTGATACTAGCGGTGTAGATGCAAGTGACGCGAGTTATCTCCGAATTGTAAGTCGTGATGCTGATATTTATGGTTTGGTTAGTGGTAAGGAGGTGGGTATACTTACCGGTGCGAATCAGTATTCTTATTGGAAAGGTAAGCTTGAGAATAGGCTAACTGGGGAAGGTGATTTTGTTCGCTATGGAATCAATATGAAGGGACCAAGTCTCAATAAAGAGATAACAGGTTCTATTCAAGCGGATAGAGTAGTATTAGAAGCGAGTGAGTTAAAGGTAGATAAGGCAACAGGTAAATTAGTAGGTTTAGATATTAATATTTTTGGTGTTGTTGATGGTAAGGATGGGGTATTCGTAAAGTCAGATGGTGGGATAAATATAGGGGCACAGACACAAGTTAAGGCATCTAATGGGCAAGTTTCTTTATTAAGTACTGCTGGGGATGTTAATTTTTCAGAGGGGAGCATTGTTAATGGCCAGGGTATTTATATTCAAGCAGGTCAGAGTATCGCGAATAAAGGGGGTAGTTTGATTTCAGGCTCGAATCTTACCTTGGAGGCTTTAAATGGCGGAATCACCAATACAGATTCTGGTCTTCTCACCGCTCAAAAAAACATTGTTTTAGTAGCTAATGACGATATTTTTAATAAAAACTCTTCTATAGTCGCAGATGCAGGCATAGAGATGAAGTCTCTAAGAGGTGGGATTAGTGATACTCACGGGCTTATTGTTGCCAATGATACAGATGCCCAGATTTCTATAAGTACGGCTTTGGGCTTTAATGGTGTTCAAAGTGTTTTGCGTGGTAGTAATATTTCACTCTTATCGGGTGAGGATATTACCCTTGATAGAGCTCATGTTACAGGGGATAAACTCAATTTTAGATCAGGGTCATCAATGGAAGTTATGGGTCAAACTTCTTTATTAGAAGCCTTTGAGGATCTTTCTATATATTCGGCGGGGAATTTGTCATTACAAGGTAGTGTAAGTGCAGTTTCAAATTTAGAAGTAAGGGCTTCAGGTTCAATATCTAATCAAGCTGCTAAGATTCAAGCTGATACTATACAGGCGAACTCAGGTGAAGATTTCTTAAATTTAACTGGGGGTATTATCAATGGGAGGGTGGTCGCTCTAAGTTCAGGTAGAGGCTTTACGAATAGAGGGCGCATTGAAGGAAGAGATGATTTGCATATTATGGTGGGTGAGGCCTTTTATTCAAATGCTGATTTAAACAATCAAAATGGATATCTTCTAGGTAGAAAAATTTCTTTAAAAAACTCTAATGGTGGTATTTTGAATGAGGGTGGTGTAATTGGGGGCTCATATAGTGAGGAGCTTTCTGTTTATTCGAAAGAAGATTTTAATAATGATACTGGAAGTTTGATACAAGCTAAAGTAGCAAACATCAATGTAGACTCAAGTTTTTCTTTAGGTAGGGGAGCAATTTCTGTTGATAACCTATCCATTGTGACTAAAGGGAATTTAGAAACTAGTAGTGGTTCAAATATAAGGCAATGGAGTGATGGTGTTGGTGAGATGGCATTTGTTGCGGGGCAGGGAATTTCTTTTGGAGGCAATCTAACTCTTAATCAAGGAGACGTCAATGTCGAAGCCGGATCTTATATTCATTCTGGCTTAGGAAGTAGTTTTATCGTGAAGAAAGGAGATTTGAGTATTCAAGCTAATCGTGGTGATGTTGAATTAGCAGATGTTTCTGTTTCTGTGGGCGACACATTACGAGTGTTTTCTGCGAAGAGTATTGCTTTAAATTCTTCAGATATAACAGCAGATACGATAGATATTTCCGCAAATTCTAATATTTCTGCCCAAGGCCTTAGTGTCGCATCTACTAATGATACTCGATTTAATGCAGGGGGTAACCTAAGTTTACAAAATATAAATATTAGAGGTGGTGATGTTAGCCTTGTTTCTGGGAAATCGATATTTGCAAATAGTGGACAGATAGTTTCTAATGGGAATTTTGGTGTCGTATTGACTTCAGGAAGCAACTCGCTTTTGGATAATGCTTTTATTCAAGCCTCTAATATTGCTTTAGAAGCAGGTGGTAACTTGTCTGCTAAGGGAAGCGTATTTAAGGGTTCACAGGCGGGTAATTTAAAGATTAGTGTAGACGGTAATGCCGATTTTGGAGTTGCGTCTAATGGAAAGTCTTCCGATTTATTCGCGGGGAATATTTATATTCATGTTTCTCGTGACTTGAATGCAAGGGGTGCGGATATAAAAGCGTCTTCAGGGGAACTATTTATTGACGCGAATGGGTTTGTTAACCTGTCTCAATCTTCCTTGTATGCTCGAAATCAAATAAATGTAGTTGCCTCACGAGATTTGACTTTGAATGAAGCTGTGTTGAGTAGCGGTGGTGATGTTGAAATAATTTCAAAAACAGGTAATATTATAGCGACAAATGCGAATGTTGCATTAGAGGCTGGGGATGCGGTGTTTAGTGCCTCAAAGGGAAGAGTCAATCTTGATGGGCTACGTTTAGAGGGCGGTAGCTCTAGTAAAGTTGATATTTATGCGGGTCTGGGTTTGAGTTTAAATTCTTCTTTCTTGGAAGTGGGATCTCTTAATGTAAGTGCAGGGACTGGGGTTCAGGCTAATAATCTGAACTTAAAGATGTTGGGTCCTGAAGGAAGTTTCGATGTCTCAACTCGATTCGGAGATATTGAGATTTCTGGATCGGATGTTCGTTCTGACGTGGGTAGTTTCGACGCGGGAGGAAGTGTTGTAGCTAATTACTCTAAAGTTGTAATGACTTCAGATAAAATGATAGAATTTGATGCGGGAGCTTCCTTATCTCTCATTTCTAGTGCATTGGATGCTAGCGGTTTTTTACTTAAGGGTGTGGGTGGAATTGTTGCCAGTGATTCTACGATTCGTTCTCGTTCATTTCTAGGTTTGAAGTTAAATTCCGCAAATTCTGGTTTGGAATTATCTAAAAGTTCTCTTGTGAGTGGTGGTGATGTTGAATTATTTGCAGGTTTGGATATATCTGGTTTGGGCTTGAAAGTTTCTGTTGCAGAGAATAAAGCTTTGAATGTGGTTTCTTCTGAGGGTGGGATTGATTTAACTGCCTCTAACTTTGTCGCAGGATCTATTGGTATAAAAGCTGCTAAATCGCTAGTGTTAAATGATAGTCATTTATCTGCTTTGTCTGTAGTAGGTAAGGACTCAGGTTTACTTAAAAATAGAAATAATAATCTCTCTCTGAAATCAGGTGGAGATTTGTATTTAACTTCTGCTTACCTTGAGTCTAAATCTTCTATTGATATAAATACAAATGCAAATTTAAATGCGAATAATCTTAATTCTTCCAGTAATCAATCTTTAGATTTGAAAGCATTTTCTTCTGTTGATTTGGATGGTGCTAATATAATTTCAGATTATCAGACCTTTACTTCAGGTCTTGACTTTCAAGCAAGAAACGTAAAACTCTCCACAGGCTTGCGTGGTGGCGTGGATATCGTTTCTGGTGCTTCGGCAAACTTGGATGGGTCTACAATTTATGGTGGTGCTTTTGTTCAAAATGCGGGTCAAAATGTATCTGCGATAAATACAAGTATAACTTCTTCCAAAAATCAAAATATAATTTTTAATAGTTTAAGGGGTGAAGTAGATCTCTCCCAATCTGTTTTAAGCGGTGGAGGAGATGTTTCGCTAACGGCAATGCAGGATGTTAATGCGATAGATTCAATTCTGAATGTTGGTTCAGAAAGTGGAATTTTTGTGCAATCAAAGCTTCAAGATGTAAATCTTATGAGGGCTATAATGACGACAGGAGTCTTGCAAGTTGTTGCGATGAATGATGTCAATGCAGATGGTGCTGTGCTCACAAGTCTCTCTACTCGATCAGAAGCTAAAAATATTCGCCCTGATTTTGCTTTGAGTGATGCTGGAAGTGCAGTATCTGTAAATGCAGGTAGAAATTTAAATATCAATAACCTTGCCTTAACATCGTCAAGTGATGTTGCTTTTCAGGCTGGTAATAATCTAATGGCGGTGGGGGGGTTGTTTAATCAACTTGATGCAGGGAGTCTATCTTTAAATGCCTTTCAGAATATAGACACTTCAAATTCTACTATAGTAAATCATGTTTCTGGCGACTTGTCAATTGTGGCTCGAAGGGGGAATATAGTAGGGGCGGGAATGAACATTAGCAATTCAGGTGGGTTACTTTTAAATTCTGGTCAAAGCACAAGGTTAAATAATGCAAATATTTCTACAGTTTCTTTTACGCAGAGTTCGGGATCTGATTTTTCAGCAGTCGGTTTAAAATTAACTTCTAAAGACTCTAATAATTTACAGTTTACTTCTATTTATGGAACAATCAATTTAGATGGCCTTAGTTTAACTCATTTAGGTGGTATCAGTATAGTTGCAAATAAGGATGTCCGTGCCCAAGGAGCGAGTATATTGTCTTTAGATCAAAAAGACATACGAATTTCCTCTAAAAGGGGTGGTATAGATTTAAATGGTGAAGATACTGTATTATCTGCTGGTATTGTTAGTCTTGATTCAAATAAAAGTATTTCACTTGGTCAGGCTAATATTGAAGCAACGGCTACAGGACTTTTTGCAAAAAGATTATTGGGTTTAAGTTCAGACTATAGTGGGCAATTAAATACCCTTTCTATAAGTGTAGGTGAGAATCTAAGTTTATCTCAAGCTCAGTTGACATCTGCAGAGTCTTTACAAGCTAGTGTTGGTGGAATTTTAGACGGCTATGCTGTTCGCATGAAAGCATCTGCGGCGGGCTCTATTAATGTAAGTACTAATTTTGCGTTACTTGAGAATGCAAGATTGGTTGCCGGTAGCCAAAGTATTCAAGCAAGTAGTCTGCTTTCTTTGAATGGTTCAATTTTAGAAACAGATACTTCTGGTCAGTTAAAACTTTATTCAAGGATGGGTTCAATTATAGATAATGCTGTAATAACTGGAGGTGGTGTAGACATTCTTTCGAGGGGTATAGTTTCTTTGCTCAATACTGATGTGACGGGGGTGTCAGGCAAAAATATAAGTATTGCTTCTTCTGGTAGTCTTTTGGATATAAGTGGCTCTCGTATTAGAGGTGGAGAAATTACCCTTAGTGCATTCAATGAAATATTGACTAGTAGTGCTCGTAAAAAAGGTTTAACGGAAATTGAAAGTGATTCTTCTTCGCGATTAGTTTTCAACTCTTCTTTTGGCAATAATACATATGATGGTAATTTCAGTGGTGGTGTAGTTTCTTTTTCTTCTAAATTTGGGGGTATAGCTTTTAATAATGCTGGAATAGTGAGTACTGCTGTGGGTGAAACTGCCCGTAATTTATTAGGTATAGCTCTTAATGATAAGAATGCGAATGATGTCGCTCTCGAAACTATACAAGTCAATGCTCTGGGGGATGTTTCATTTAATAATACTCTATTTACCTCGTCTGCTCTTGGAAGAATAGTTTCAAAAACAGGTCAAATTACTGGAAATGTCGCTATTGAAGTTAGTTCTGATTTTGGAGATAATAAATTTCAGCTCATTTCCGAACAGGATAATGTAAGCTTAACGAACAGTCAATTAAGAGGAGTATATCTTCAAGGAGCAACAGGGGTTGCTGTAAGTGGAGCTTCAACTTTTGAGGATAGTTATGCTAGGTCTTTGTATAGAAATTCTTTTGTAGAAGTGGGGGCGGGGGTAATTCTTTCAGGAAGAAATACTCTGGATGCGGGTAAAAAAGTTTCAATTTCTGGTGCTTCTGTTACAGGTGAATTATCTGTACTCCAAGGTGACACCTTTGATTCAAATGATTTGGGAAATAGTAGTAATATAAGAGTCTCTAAATTTAGCGCAGTGTCTAGAGAAGGTGCTGTATATAATAGAGATGGCTTTTTGGATTACTCTACGACTATAGATGTTAGTTATACTGCTTCAGGAAATATTTATACAAACTCCATTGTTGGGATTAATAGCTTTAAGTTGGATGGGGCTAATATATATGGGCTTAAAGATTATGAAAGCTCTAAAACACTAGTTGATTTAGTGCGTAATGGTAGAGACAAAAATTATACTTTGAGTGCCCTTTCTCAAAGTATTTCTGTAAAAGGAGCTTTAGACTTAGATACCCTTTTTGCTGGTTGCACTGGTGGCGGTCTTGGTTGCACTTCTAATAGTGCCGTAAGATGGAATGTAAAAGAAGTTAGTACCAAAGAACAGTTGATATCACAGGCGGGTGATCAAGCCATTGGAAACTTGCATCTTGGTTCCAAAGATTCTGATATAACAACTAGTGGGGGCAAGTATTATGCTTTTGGAGAAAATGCCTCTTTGTCTTCTGGGAAAGATATCGATATCTCTGGGGCTAGTTCCTTGTATGGGGGTGCGAACTTTTCTCTTAATGCACTTGGAAATATTAATGTGGAAGGTTCATCTGCTAGTGTAATTCTTAGTACGTGGGGGTATAGTGGGCTATCAACAGATTCTTATCAGCTAAAAGCAAGTGATTGTAGTTTAGATAATTTGGGTTGCCAACTTGCGAAGGCTCAAGTAGATTTATTGCGAGCTAAGGCTTATGTGGCTGATGTGCTCGCAATAACAAAATTAAGGGAAGAGCTTGCTAGTGGTAAAGGTGACGAAAAGACATTGCGAGCTAAGATTGATGATGCCAATAAAGATTTAGGCAAATTGATGCTTGCAGGGTATACAGGAAGTAGCCTTGATATTGAATACATTCAAACGCAAGTAAATGTCCTTCTCGAGAAAATGGGCTACAAAAAAGCGATAGTGGGAGCAAAAGGAGCATTTGCCCTTAGTGCCGGAAAGGACGTAAATTTTAAAAATGCAGATATAAGTGTTGGTGGCGATGCAACTATAGATGTAGGCGGGGAGTTGCGTTTTTGGGAAGATCAAAAAACAGTTAATTCGACCGCAACTAAGGTAAGTCAAGGAGAAGAATCTCATGTGGTGACGCAATGGTTTGGCTATAATAAAGATAATGCTTCTGGTTCCTATAGGGATGATTTAGCTTTAACGCTTGTTTCTAATATAAGTGTAGGAGGGGATTTGAAAGTAAAAACGCGTGCGAATGCCATTTTTGAAGGGAGTAATTTTAATATAAAAGGGGATACAATTTTTGATATTGGGGGAGATTTGAATGTCTCAAATATAACGGATATGTATTCTCATAAAGAAGATTGGGATGCGGTTTCGGGGCAAGAGAATGAATGGTCAACTTTTGGTAGTATGCAAACAAAAAAGTCTCTTAATGCCGGACAAGACTTAGGAGTTGTTACCAAGGCTATCATGAACTTTGAAGGTAGTTTTACTATAACTAATAGTAATAATATAACATTTAGGGGTGTAGATTTATATGCTTCTAAAGACTTTATAATAGGTAAAGAAAATTTAGTAAAAGATGAAAATGGAAATTATATAAATCAATATGGTGTAGGGGCTTCTAATTTCAATATGCTTGCTGCTGCGGGGTGGAATAACAATTGGCATGATTCTTCTATGTCAACCACCTTTAAAATGGGTGGTATTAGTCAAATTGTAATCGCCGCCGCTTTAGGTACAATAACTGCTGTTACGGGAGGTGCAGGTGGTGGTCTTTTTGCCGTCGCGATGGGTGTTATGGCGGGGATTTCGACAGCTGTGTCCACCCTTGTTGCCTATGGTCAAGGAGCGGGAGATGTTCTTGTTAAGGCCGCTCATGAGGCTACATCAAGTGAGCATCTTATTAATTCTCTAAGTTCTTTAGATGTTCGAAGAGATACAGACATAAATGTTAGTAATGCTGTCAATTGGATCGGGGTGGATGCTCGTTTTAACAATATCAAGGTTGTAGCGAATGATTGGAATGTTTCGGCGGTTGCAGATCAACTGAGTAGAACAGAGTATTCTCAAAAGTATTACCTAACAGAAGAAAATATACTCGATGCAGTCGGGGGAATACTTTTAGATGTTGGAATAAATTTGGTTTTTTCTTCCTTAGGTGCTATTTCTGGTGCTGGTACTACTGTAATGGTAGCTAGAATGGCTTCTTCTGGAGCAACCGCCCTTACATCTTATGGAACAGCCTTTGCTAAAAACTACAATCTCCAAAGAAAGCAATTAGAAATATTAGATATAACGTATCAGAAGTCTAATATTAATGTAACTGGGGATGTGGCATTAGAATTAAATGATACCCTTCATTTTGAAGGTGTATCATTTGACGTTTTTGGAAAAACTGATGCTAAGGTAGGTGGTAGTGTTCTTATAGAAAATGTTAGTAATTATAGAACTTCTGTTGAGACGAATACTCATGTACTTGCTGAGGATTGGGGTGGTGGTGGAACTAATCCTTTGGGTGCTATTTTCTCTATGTTTTCTTCAATGGCTGGTTCTAAAACAGAAGCTCTTTCTAAGCAGAGTTATAGTGTAATCTCCGTTGCTAGTGATTTAAAATTAGGTAACAATAATTTTCAAGTGGGCGGTGATTTTAATTTTGATAGGTTCAAATCTTACCGTTAATCGTGGCGACTTCAACTTACAAGCTATGGGAAATATAACAATGTTAGGTGCCCAAGAAACTCGTATAATTGAAAATGGAACTTCATGTACTGGTAATGTTTGTAAAGGTAATGTGGGTTATGATAATGTTGTGTCTTATTCCCAATCTCTAACCGAAAAGAAGACGCAAGAAAATGTCATAAGTTCTAAATTAGTTGCTGATGATGGGAAAATCATAATTAAGGCAGGTGGATTTTTAAGTCTGGGGGATACAGATATGTATTCTACTGATGATAGAGAGTTATTCGCTGGCACAGGTATGAAACTATACCGTACAGCTAGTACAGAAGAAGTATCGATAGATAAAAGTGAACAAGTCATCAAGCTTGGAAAAGATATGGCTGCGGCTATTGCTACTGCTGTTGTCTCTGGGCTTATTGTAGGGGGAATTTCTGCGATTGGAGATTTTAAGGATAAAGCCTCCGATCCAACGGCAGATTTTTCTAATGGATTGATGATAGGAGCTCTTGGAGGTTTCCTTATAGCTAATGCTGCAGGGGCAAAGAATTTATTAGACATGAAGAAAACTTCGACTACGTCTTCTACGAAAAAAACAATTTTTGATGATAAGGAAATGATTTCAGGAGGTGGTAAAACCGTCTTGAATGTACAAAAAGGAGATCTCGAACTTGCTGGAGTAAATATAAGTGGCGATGATGGCGTAATTCAGTTAGCAAATAATGGTAAGATCAAAGCGTATGCCCTAAATGATGAAATCACTACACTCGAGAAAAAAATGGGTACTGGGGATGACGGAGAAGGTTGGGAGCATATAGATATAGATTTGTCTTCTGGGAAACTTATTGGAGGTTTACTTGTAGGTGTTGGTTTACAGGTAGGCATGGGCCTAGCAATGAAGGCTGGTGGAAAAATTGCTGGAAAAATTTCAAGTAAGTTTGGTGGAAGTGGTACTGCAAGTAGCTCCGGTATTATGAGTACTATTAAGAAGGCTAGAGCAAATTTGCCTGATTGTAATAATAATTTTGGTACTCAGCTAGGATCAGCGGCTAGATTAGGATTTTTGACTTTTGGTATTTTGGGTACTACTACGGACATGTTTGGGGATATAAAAATAAATGTGAATGGAGATTTGTATGGCTCTATTACTTCTACTAAAAGTGTGAATAAAGTTAACGGTGTAGTCCTTACTTCCAAAAATGGTGAAGTGGAACAGATTGCTTTAAATGGAATTACAAATGTAGGTTCAGATTTAAATACCCAAGGGAGCGGTAAAGTTAGGCAGGATAGTGGTCTTGGTGGTATTCAAAACTTAGCTGCTCAGATCCAAAGCTCGAATAGTAGTCTTATACTTACAGGGAAACTTGATCTAGACACAAGCCTAAGCTGGAAGAAAATTTTTAATTATGCTCCTGTTAGAAGTTTAGTGTTTGAAAAAATAACAAATGGTATTGCCTCTTTTGCTCTAACTCAAGTGGTTAAGGGGGGTACTCGTCTTTTCCCTTCACATATTTTAAATCTTGGAGGCATTCAAAATATCATTACTAGTAAACTTTCTAAGGGCTCTACGTTGGGGGATCTTTTTGGCGAAGTAAATTTGGATATTTCAGGATCTGGTAATTTGACTTCTGAGACTACTACTTCTTGGAGTGCTACAAAAATATCTAATGCTAATGATAATGCTTATTGGATAAAGAAAGGTGCAAGTGAAGATGAAGTTGCGACTATTGTTGGCACAAAAAATGTTATGAATGGTATATCCTATGATGCGATAAATATACGAGATGCTCAAAATACTAAAAATATATTCACTGCTACTTCTACAGATTTAAATCTTGCTGCTGATATTTCCAAAGATGGAATAAAAAGCTTAATTGATGCCTTGTTGCCTAATAATTCTCGCGATGTAGTCAAAACTAGTATAGGTTATTCCATAAGTCCAACTTTGGTTAGTATTTCTAAGCAGGACTCAGGCCCATATGATGTAATGAGTGCATTTAATAAATATGATACGACTTCAAAATCTAAAATCAAGATTGGGGATACTGGATTTGATATAGATAATCTTGGAGTGGAATTTGACTTAAAAGGTACTTGGAATGCGACTTCAAAGTATCAAAAATTAACTACAGGCATATCTTCAAATATAGATCCAACTACATGGAAAGATTTAACTGGCTCTAATATTCCAACAGAAAGCTTAAATCAAATAAATATAGTAAAGTTAGCTAGTATGCGTAGTGGTACGGATACTATAAATGCAAAAGGTTCGATGACTTTAACAGGCAGTATAGATAGTCTCAGTAAGCTTTCTGGAACTTTAGATTCTGGTGTTGTTGGTAAAGGGTCGGGTTGGCTTTTAGGCGGAAATTCAAATTTAACTTTCCAAATAGATAGTGCTAGTAATGAGAGTCCTCCTTTATTTTCTGATACCCCTGTAGTAAATATAGCAAATGCTAAACTTGAAGCCAACTCTATTTTCGATGTAAAATTTGGGTCCTCTGGTTTTGATTTAGATTTTGATTTTTCTAAGTTACAACTTAGTGCCGATGCTTTTAATATAGAAGGATATAAATCAACTAGTCTTGCAGGAGAGACTAATACGGTTACCCTTAAAGCAAATAATTTTATGATTGATTTCGCCAAGAAAGGGGCAAGCTTATCGTATTCGAAAAATAATTTTAATTCTGATTTTAAGCTTTCTTTACCTGAAATTTCTCTGGCAAAAAAGGATAATAGTAAAGAACAAAGTTTTACTTTTATTAGGGACAGTTATTCTACTTTAAATAATTTTACACGTTCTAGCGTATCAGCTAAAAATCTTAGTCTAACAACCTCTCTTGATCTTAACGTCGCAAATATTTTTCAGGAACGTATCCCTTCTGTATACGATAATAATGATTTTGCAAAAAAAGTTACAAAGAGATATAGCCTTGATTTTATAGGAAAAAATAAAGATTTATCTTCTTTATACAGAAATCCAAATTTATCTTTGCTAAATACAGTAGACTTTAAAGTGCAAGGATTATCTCTAAGTAGCGACTCTGTTACCTATGCCAATAGTAAATATATTGGTACGGTTCTGGATTCAAGCTCAACTCTTGTTTTAAATCACTTTAATCTAAATGCTACAGAACCTATATCCATAAAGTCTAATTTAACAGATATAGCATCTACTTTGATTGTAAGTGTTTCGAAACTTAATCTTTCATCTGGTAAAACAATCTATAATGCTTATAGTGTAGATAATACTGGCATGGTTACTCACACTGACTTTTCTACAGATGGGATTTTAGCTAGTATAGGCGGTGTGAATTATACTAAAACTAAGAATCAGTTAAGTAATATTGATATAAAAGATATATCAGTAGAATTTAAAAATTTGAATGGAGAAAAGACTAAAAAGAATAATATCGCTAATTCTGTTATTGATTTACCTACTATTGGTATAAAAGGGGCGGATACAATTTCTTTGAAGGGAGAAGGATTAAAAATTCAAAACATGCAAGGAAATATGATAGATGATCTTACTTTCTCTTCTTTAAATCTTTCCGCTAAACAAATTGATGGATTAGTCTTTTCAGATAAGAATTTTAATGGTATAAACGATTTAAATATAAATTTGAATCAACTTGCTATGAAAAATATGAGGTCATATTCAAATGACTTTAATTTAGCTAGCCTTAGAGTGGATAGTGGTAGCCTTGACCTTGCTAGCGTAGATTCTATTGAATTAGGGGCAGATAAATCTATTGATGGCTTGAAAGACTTAAAATTAAATTTAATAGATGTTACTGCTAGAAATATAACATCCTCTTCTGCGAATGGTTTAGGCTTAGCTAGTTTTGGTGTAGGTAAAGGTGATATTAGTCTTGCGAGTATAGATGCTATAGGCTTGGGAGATGGTAAGTCTCTTACTGGCTTGAAGGGCTTAGATTTAGGCTTAAAAGGTATTACGGCCCAAGGTATAACATCCTCTTCTTCGACTTCCTATTCGGAATTAGGTAATTTTAGTATATATAGTGGCAATATTAGCCTTGCGAGTGTAGATGCTATAGGCTTGGGAGATGGTAAGTCTCTTACTGGCTTGAAGGGCTTAGATTTAGGTTTAGAAAACATTACAGCCCAAGGTTTAACATCCTCTTCTACGAATGGCTTAAGCTTAGCTAGTTTTGGTGTAAGTAAAGGTGATATTAGTCTTGCGAGTGTAGATGCTATAGGCTTGGGAGATGGTAAGTCTCTTACTGGCTTGAAAGGTTTAGATTTAGGTTTAGAAGGTATTACGGCTCAAGGTTTAACATCCTCTTCTGCGAATGGCTTAGGATTAGCTAGTTTTGGTGTAGGTAAAGGTGATATTAGCCTTGCGAGTGTAGATGCTATAGGCTTGGGAGATGGTAAATATCTTACTGGCTTGAAGGGCTTAGATTTAGGTTTAGAAAATATTACAGCCCAAGGTTTAACATCCTCTTCTGCGAATGGCTTAGGCTTAGCTAGTTTTGGTGTAGGTAAAGGTGATATTAGCCTTGCGAGTGTAGATGCTATAGGCTTGGGAGATGGTAAGTCTCTTACTGGCTTGAAGGGCTTAGATTTAGGTTTAGAAGGTATTACAGCCCAAGGTTTAACATCCTCTTCTGCGAATGGCTTAGGCTTAGCTAGTTTTGGTGTAGGTAAAGGTGATATTAGTCTTGCGAGTGTAGATGCTATAGGCTTGGGAGATGGTAAGTCTCTTACTGGCTTGAAGGGCTTAGATTTAGGTTTAGAAGGTATTACAGCCCAAGGTTTAACATCCTCTTCTGCGAATGGCTTAGGCTTAGCTAGTTTTGGTGTAGGTAAAGGTGATATTAGCCTTGCGAGTGTAGATGCTATAGGCTTGGGAGATGGTAAGTCTCTTACTGGCTTGAAAGGCTTAGATTTAGGTTTAGAAAACATTACAGCCCAAGGTTTAACATCTTCTTCTGCAAATGGTTTAGGCTTAGCTAGTTTTGGTGTAAGTAAAGGTGATATTAGCCTTGCGAGTATAGATGCTATAGGCTTGGGAGATGGTAAGTCTCTTACTGGCTTGAAGGGCTTAGATTTAGGTTTAGAAAACATTACAGCCCAAGGTTTAACATCCTCTTCTACGAATGGCTTAAGCTTAGCTAGTTTTGGTGTAAGTAAAGGTGATATTAGTCTTGCGAGTGTAGATGCTATAGGCTTGGGAGATGGTAAGTCTCTTACTGGCTTGAAAGGTTTAGATTTAGGTTTAGAAGGTATTACGGCTCAAGGTTTAACATCCTCTTCTGCGAATGGCTTAGGCTTAGCTAGTTTTGGTGTAGGTAAAGGTGATATTAGCCTTGCGAGTGTAGATGCTATAGGCTTGGGAGATGGTAAATATCTTACTGGCTTGAAGGGCTTAGATTTAGGTTTAGAAAATATTACAGCCCAAGGTTTAACATCCTCTTCTGCGAATGGCTTAGGCTTAGCTAGTTTTGGTGTAGGTAAAGGTGATATTAGCCTTGCGAGTGTAGATGCTATAGGCTTGGGAGATGGTAAGTCTCTTACTGGCTTGAAGGGCTTAGATTTAGGTTTAGAAAACATTACAGCCCAAGGTTTAACATCCTCTTCTGCGAATGGCTTAGGCTTAGCTAGTTTTGGTGTAGGTAAAGGTGATATTAGTCTTGCGAGTGTAGATGCTATAGGCTTGGGAGATGGTAAGTCTCTTACTGGCTTGAAAGGTTTAGATTTAGGTTTAGAAGGTATTACAGCCCAAGGTTTAACATCCTCTTCTGCGAATGGCTTAGGCTTAGCTAGTTTTGGTGTAAGTAAAGGTGATATTAGCCTTGCGAGTGTAGATGCTATAGGCTTGGGAGATGGTAAGTCTCTTACTGGCTTGAAGGGCTTAGATTTAGGTTTAGAAGGTATTACAGCCCAAGGTTTAACATCCTCTTCTGCGAATGGCTTAGGCTTAGCTAGTTTTGGTGTAGGTAAAGGTGATATTAGCCTTGCGAGTGTAGATGCTATAGGCTTGGGAGATGGTAAGTCTCTTACTGGCTTGAAGGGCTTAGATTTAGGTTTAGAAAACATTACGGCTCAAGGTTTAACATCCTCTTCTGCGAATGGCTTAGGCTTAGCTAGTTTTGGTGTAGGTAAAGGTGATATTAGCCTTGCGAGTGTAGATGCTATAGGCTTGGGAGATGGTAAGTCTCTTACTGGCTTGAAGGGCTTAGATTTAGGTTTAGAAAACATTACAGCCCAAGGTTTAACATCCTCTTCTGCAAATGGCTTAGGCTTAGCTAGTTTTGGTGTAGGTAAAGGTGATATTAGCCTTGCGAGTGTAGATGCTATAGGCTTGGGAGATGGTAAGTCTCTTACTGGCTTGAAAGGTTTAGATTTAGGTTTAGAAAACATTACAGCCCAAGGTTTAACATCCTCTTCTGCAAATGGCTTAGGCTTAGCTAGTTTTGGTGTAAGTAAAGGTGATATTAGCCTTGCGAGTGTAGATGCTATAGGCTTGGGAGATGGTAAGTCTCTTACTGGCTTGAAAGGTTTAGATTTAGGTTTAGAAAACATTACAGCCCAAGGTTTAACATCCTCTTCTGCGAATGGCTTAGGCTTAGCTAGTTTTGGTGTAAGTAAAGGTGATATTAGCCTTGCGAGTGTAGATGCTATAGGCTTGGGAGATGGTAAGTCTCTTACTGGCTTGAAAGGTTTAGATTTAGGTTTAGAAGGTATTACGGCTCAAGGTTTAACATCCTCTTCTGCAAATGGCTTAGGCTTAGCTAGTTTTGGTGTAAGTAAAGGTGATATTAGCCTTGCGAGTGTAGATGCTATAGGCTTGGGAGATGGTAAGTCTCTTACTGGCTTGAAGGGCTTAGATTTAGGTTTAGAAAATATTACAGCCCAAGGTTTAACATCCTCTTCTGCAAATGGCTTAGGCTTAGCTAGTTTTGGTGTAGGTAAAGGTGATATTAGCCTTGCGAGTGTAGATGCTATAGGCTTGGGAGATGGTAAGTCTCTTACTGGCTTGAAAGGTTTAGATTTAGGTTTAGAAAACATTACGGCTCAAGGTTTAACATCCTCTTCTGCGAATGGCTTAGGCTTAGCTAGTTTTGGTGTAGGTAAAGGTGATATTAGCCTTGCGAGTGTAGATGCTATAGGCTTGGGAGATGGTAAGTCTCTTACTGGCTTGAAAGGTTTAGATTTAGGTTTAGAAGGTATTACAGCCCAAGGTTTAACATCCTCTTCTGCGAACGGCTTAGGCTTAGCTAGTTTTGGTGTAAGTAAAGGTGATATTAGCCTTGCGAGTGTAGATGCTATAGGCTTGGGAGATGGTAAGTCTCTTACTGGCTTGAAAGGCTTAGATTTAGGTTTAGAAGGTATTACAGCCCAAGGTTTAACATCCTCTTCTGCAAATGGCTTAGGCTTAGCTAGTTTTGGTGTAGGTAAAGGTGATATTAGCCTTGCGAGTGTAGATGCTATAGGCTTGGGAGATGGTAAGTCTCTTACTGGCTTGAAAGGTTTAGATTTAGGTTTAGAAGGTATTACAGCCCAAGGTTTAACATCCTCTTCTGCGAATGGCTTAGGCTTAGCTAGTTTTGGTGTAAGTAAAGGTGATATTAGCCTTGCGAGTGTAGATGCTATAGGCTTGGGAGATGGTAAGTCTCTTACTGGCTTGAAGGGTTTAGATTTAGGTTTAGAAAACATTACGGCTCAAGGTTTAACATCCTCTTCTGCAAATAGCTTAGGCTTAGCTAGTTTTGGTGTAGGTAAAGGTGATATTAGCCTTGCGAGTGTAGATGCTATAGGCTTGGGAGATGGTAAGTCTCTTACTGGCTTGAAGGGCTTAGATTTAGGTTTAGAAAACATTACAGCCCAAGGTTTAACATCCTCTTCTGCGAATGGCTTAGGCTTAGCTAGTTTTGGTGTAGGTAAAGGTGATATTAGTCTTGCGAGTGTAGATGCTATAGGCTTGGGAGATGGTAAATCTCTTACTGGCTTGAAGGGCTTAGATTTAGGCTTAGAAAATATTACAGCCCAAGGTTTAACATCTTCTTCTGCAAATGGTTTAGGCTTAGCTAGTTTTGGTGTAGGTAAAGGTGATATTAGTCTTGCGAGTGTAGGTTATACTTCTAAATCCGATGTATCTGATACAAATATTTTTAATCAAGGAGCTAAGGTTTCTTTAACGAATCTTAGATTTCAAAATTTGGAAAAACTATCTTTTGATGCTACGGCTATTCAAGTGTCTGCGACTAATATTTCTCAGTATAACAAAGATGGAAGTAATCTTTTAGTATCAAGTCAGGGTTTAGACTTAGTTATAGGTAAATCTAGTTTAGATGCTATGAATTTTAATTCTGGAGCTGTAAACCTGTTAGGTTTGAATGTGGATAGTGTAAATTTAAATTTACATGCTCTTGATTTATCTAAAAGAAACAAAAATGGAAGTACTCTTATTCTCTCTTCGGGTGATGGTTTAGCTATGAATTTACAAAATTTAAATATAGATACCTTTAATTATAGTTCTGATACAACTTCTTCTCTAATAAATGCTAAAGGTTTAATTGTTGACGCTTCTGAATTTAAGACGTCTAAAAACTATGAATTGAACTTCGTGAATTCTGATGGTAGTTCAATTGATTTAAGTTCTTCTGTGTATAATACCATTAATCTAAAAACGAATTTTAATATAAATTCTTTAGACTTAAACTCAAGTCAAGATTCTACCATTATAGCATTAGATGCTAATAAATTGAATATTAACACTGGCCTCTCTCAAATTAAAAAATCCCTAATAAACGATACTGTATCGAAAGTAACGAATATGTTAAGCAGTAAGTACACTCGGGTTCCAGAAATTTTAATGGATCAGTTTACCTCAGATATGTCTGCATCATTAGGAATAAACTTAGATTTTTCTGGTAAATTAAATTATTCAAATAATAAGGTATCAAATAAAACTTATATAGATGCAAGTATTGAAAATTTAGAAGCCGTTACTTCATTTTCTTTATTGTATAATCAAAATTCTACTAAAGATGCTGCTACTAAACTTGCAGGTTCTGGATCGTTTAGAGTAAATACTAAAGGGCAGGCGGGTATTGGAATAACTCAAGATGAAACGGGTATAAATCAGGTGGTTGCGGATTTAAATTTAAAGAGTCTAGGCGTGGGAGTTCAAGGTGTCGGGAATTATAACACAAATATGACAAATTCCACATTGAACGTAAAAAATACAGGCATAGATTTAATGTTACACGCGAATGATATTTCTTCTAGTATTGATTTTAGGAAAAAAGCAAATGCTTTTGAATTGAAAAATTTAGAATTTAATTCTAGAAATTTTGGTTTATCTCTTGATGCTATAGCTAATGTAGAAAAAAATTCTTCTGTTGGCTCGCAATTAGGAATAGGTGCTTTTGTTTCGATGAACATAAAGTCTAATTCTAATATAGGATTTGGCTATAATGGAGATACAAAAGCTAAAAATTTTGATATAGGGTTAGAAAATGTGAGTGTGGGTTTAGATGCTTCTGTACAAGTTAAAAATAAAAGCCAATTAGGTGATTTTTCGAAATTAGGGCTGGACTTAAGTGTCAATTCTTCTATTGAGCCTAATGCGCGTGTGGCCATCGATAGGGATGCGTCTTTATTGGGAGCAGGATTTAAAAACTTAAATTGGGGGTTGAATGGTGGTTTAGATTTGAATATTCAAAATTATGATAAAAATGGAAATACAAAGGGTAATTTTACTCAAAGTCGTAAGTTGAATAAAAGTAAAGATAGTAAAAATATGAGTATTGATAGTATCCTAGATGGAGATGAACTGTCGAAATATCTCAAGTAAAAGTATTGAGAAAGATTCCTTAGCTCCTTATGTTTGTATTATATAGTAAGAACTTCCATGATACTTACCTTTATATAGTTAGATTTTCGTTAGGGATGCTTGTATAGCTTATGGTATCTTAATGCACTATATTGAACTATGTTTTTGTAAATTTTTATTGACTAATAAGAGTTTATCAAATACAATGATCGTGCTCGGTTTATTTTTTTATTATTACGTATTAAATTTTTGAGATAAGGGAGCATATTTTTTAAGTGAGGTATTTATGAATTACAAGATAAAAGATTATTTTTCTCTTTTTCTGTCCAAAACATTGCAAGTGGTTGCTCCTTTATCTGTTATCATTAGAGATATTCAGAATGATACGATGAATAGGCAGGGGAGACGTTTGCAAAGCAAGAATCAGTCACTCAGAAATATCTCTTCTTATGCCTTATTTTACCGTATAATTTCTCTGATTTTATGTCTTCAATACTTTTGTTTATTAAATGTGCCTTCCCTTGTCGCTCAACCGATGAGAACTGCCCCTGTGCCACAGCAATCTAACATTGTTTTAGATAGAAGCTCTATGGGGCGTGCTAGTGTTACTAATTCTGCCGGAGGTACAGCTATTGTTAATGTATCAAAGGCAAGTAGTGCTGGTGTTTCAAGAACAACTTTTCAAGATTTCAATGTAGGTCAAAAAGGGGCTATCATTAATAATAGTACTGTTGGGGGTAGATCTGCTATAGCGGGTAAAGTGGGGGCTAATACCTATCTTCAAGGAAAGTCTGCTAAAATTATATTGAATGAAGTCACAGGTACAAATGCCTCTCAATTGAATGGTCGAACCGAAATATTTGGCCAAAAGGCAGAGTATATATTAGCGAATCCATTTGGTATCAATTGTGATGGTTGTAGCTATTCGAATGCTTCTCGAGTTACTCTCTCTACGGGTAGGGCTAAGATGGATAGTATGGGAGGTCTGAAATCTCTAGAAGTTGATGGCGGAAGTATTAGTATAACAGGTGCTGGCATGGGGACAATAGGAGTAGATAATGTTGATTTTGTTAGTGAACAAGTCATCGTAGATGCTAAGTTGCAAGGGGATAGTGAAGTGGGGATGGTTTTGGGTAAAAATGACGTGTACTATTCTACTCGGGATGCTTTAAAAACTAAGCAGTCTTCGTCTGAAGTTGATATGGGTTATGCGTTAGATGTTACCGAGAAAGGGAGTATGGATGTAAATGCGATTAATGTAACTAACACAAAGCAAGACGCTATTGTTCGTGTCGCTGGTAATATGAATGCCAATTCGGGTAACCTTGTTATGACTTCCGATGGTCGTATGGTAATCAGGGGAAATGTTCAAGCTAGAGGCAATGTTACTGTAACGAGTGCAAAGAAGGATATTGAAATTTTAAATGGAGTTGCAAAGAATACAGATGGGACTTTTCTCTTAGATGCTCAAGGAAATACAAGTATAGGCTCGGGTAAAATTGTCGCGGGTGGTGTTTTGACTTTGGAAGCAGGTTTGGGTATTTTGAATAACGGTAGTAATTTAATAGCATCTAGCGTATATTTGAGTTCAGGATTAGATAAGGAAGATCAACTTTCTTCAAATAAAGATATAATAAATGCTAATGGTGGTAATGTTATCGCAAGTAACGTAATTGTTGCGACTTCTACTAATGGAGGAAGTATACAGAATTTGTCTGGCGGTGGCTTTAGTTCAAATAATTGGTTGGAATTAAATTCTTCTAGTGATGTTTTGAATCAAGGACTATTATCTGGTGGTTTTGGGTATGTTACGATTAAATCAAGTGGCAATATAGAAAATAAAGAATCCTCTTTGATTGAGGGTTGGAGTGGGGTCTCTATAGTTTCTGAAAAAACTGTAAATGTAAGAGGTGATGTTTTTGGAGGGCTTGGCTTGGTTGTCACGGGCCATAATATAAATGTAGGTAACTCTGGAGAAGTTCTAAATACCACACTAAAAAGTTCTAGAGATATGAGTATAACTTCTAACGATGATTTGCACTTAAATTCAGGTTTATTAGGTGCAGGCAGAAATTTGTTTTTAACTTCGGGAGGGGATATGCTTATTGAGCATGGCATGGGGGTAAAGGCGGGCGTCTCTATTAATGCTGTTTCTGATTCTACCATTACAAATAAAGGCCTACTGCTAGCCAATAATCGTGTAGCTTTGACTTCTCGGAATTTATTTCAAAATCAAGGTAGTATTTTGGTGCAAAATGTAAAAGTTTTGGATATCTTACTTGAAAAATATTCAAGCAATAGTTCGATAATGCCTACTACTTCTACTGATTTGAATGTGATGGCGTTGATGCCGTCTGATTTAGTTTCTTATACTCAGGCTGAAATCAATGATATGTTTTCAGTGAAGCAAACTAGTAATTATGTGAATGCCATGGGGTTGTCTAACGGCGTAATAGAGATTTCTTCCACTTCTGGTGATGTAGAATTAGGTAGAGATAGTAAAATGGGTGCCGCTATCATAAACTTGAATACTGCAAATGGAACTTTAAGAAATGAAGGCACAATTAAGGCAGATATTTTACTAAGTGTAACTGCAAATAATTTTACCAATGAAGGAACACTTAATTCTATTTCTTATTTGGATGTCAATGTAGCTAATCTTTTAATAAACCGTGCGTCGATTATAGGTAATCGAGGTTCTGTGGTTCTAAAGGCATCTGCTCTAAATAATTCTGGTTCTATAACATCTGATTATTTGCAACTTGCTTCAAATAGAAGCATACATAATCAAAGCACAGGTACTATTAATGGAGATCTTTATTTAGACATTGTTTCTGGAAAATTAAATACGGATGGTTCTGTAAAAAATATAGGTTCTGTTCTAAATGATGGTTCTATAACTTCAAATAAAGGCAGAGCAGAAATAAAAGTTTTAGGGGGTTCTCGGAGTAATCTTTCTAATTTTGGTTCTATTTATGGAGCGAGTGTTCTTTCTTTAAGCTCCGAGGGAGATTTTACGAATGGAAGTACTTCATTTTCGGCTAGAGTAAAATCTGAGGGTAATTTGATTGTACAATCTTTATCTGATATTGTGCAAAATAATGTAAATAGTTCAATGACTGGACTTGCTGTTCAGTTAAATGCCCAAAGAAATATTGTAAATGCTGGTTCTATAATTTCTACTGGCAGTGGTGGTGAAAATGGTTTAATACTTTTTTCGGGTGGTTCAATAACTTCTACAGGTCGTTTGATTTCTGACGAAACGGCATCTGTAAACTTGATTGCAAGGAGTGGGGATGTAAGAATAGGCAAGGGGGTAATGAACATCAATGAAGCAGATGTGGTGGGGGGTTCTATAGAGATACGAGCTTCTGGAAATGTTTCAATTGATAACTCTTTTCTTAGCGCTGTTGGTAGCCCAAATCAATTAAAAAAAGCAGGAGGGAATTTCCCTTTCTTAATATATTCTGGCACGGGTGGAATTTCAGGAGTTGGATCAAAGGTTTTAGCTAGTGAGATAGTTTTAAGTAGTTCAGGTAATGTTAACTTAGAAGCTTCTGAGATAGGGGATAGTAATACTCGTTTGGTTAATATATTATCGCAAGATAGTGGAAGCCTTTCTTTAGCAAGGTCACGTGTATCTTCTTTGGGAATCTTTCTTTCTACAAAGTCGGGTAAAATAGATGTAACTAATTCTGAACTCCTTGCTCGTGGTTCTGGAGACAATGATGCGTTGAGTATAAATTCAACCTCAGGATTCATAAATGCACAAAATGCTGTTTTGGGTGTGGCGGGATTGAAAGCTATAGGTATCTATGCGGGTGGTGTAGATACCCTTAATGGAATAAATAAATCTGTTGATTTATCTCAAACACGAGTGCGAGGAGATCAGTTTTCAGTTACTGGGTTAGGGGATGTTGTGCTAAATAAAGCAAATATAAATGTTGGTTTTGATGGGGCATTTATTGCATCGGGTGCTTATCAGTTAAACTCTACTGGTAAAGAATATCAACTTAATTCAAGTGGCGACAGGATAATCAGTCATAATGGCGGAATTTCTGCTGATGGTGTAAGTTTTATTTCCCTTGGTGGTTTGTCTCTAAATAGTATTGGTAATATAAGTGCAGTTCAAAGTGGGAATAAATCGGTTGTCTTTAGGGCAGGTTCGGGTTCAATGCTCTCAATGTCTTCAAAGGGTAGTATAACCTTAGGTGATGCAGTGGTGAAGGGCGGTGCGGTTAATTTAAGTGCCGAGAATGACTTAAATTATAATGCTTCTCTTATAGAGGCTGTAGCTAATCGTAAAGAGTTGGCGAGTATCTATGGGGGTGTTAGTTTATTGAATCATGGTTATGATTCAAATGGAAATGATATTGTTGATGCAGGTTTGGTTTTAATATCAAACAAGGGTAATATCAACTCTGGGTCAAGAAATAGTTCTTTGCTTGGGGATGGAATAGATTTGTATACTTTTGCCTCTGGAGATGGTGTAGGTAGGATTAATGTAGGTGGAACTTCCATAGGAAGAAATTTTGTTCGATCTGTGAACTTGGTATCTAGTAACGGTATAGACATCACTTCTGGAACTTTGCATGGGCGTAATATTTCCATTCAATCTGCAAAATCTTCGATACGAGGTGTTGATTCTATAATAGGTAGTGAATATACAGATAAACTTTTTATTAGTGCAAAAGGTGAGGATAATAATATTTCTAGTGAGATTTCGTTTTCAGGTTCTAGTATAAAGTCAAAGATCTTGTCTTTAATAGCTGTAAATTCTGATGTCAAATTACTTTCTTCAGATATTGTATTGGGAGATGGGGGTATGGAACTTTTTTCTTCGCGAGGGAGTTCAATGATTTCCCCTAACAATGTTGCAGTTCAGCTTAATAATGCCATTATAAACTCCTCGGGAGATGTTAGCTTTAATGTTACGAATGGGGGTCTCTCCGCTCAGAATGCAAATGTAAACCTTTTAAGTTCTAATGTGTTAAGTATAAATTCATCGGGTCAGGGTGGTGTAGATATAACAGGCGCAAATTTCACGGCGGGGATGATCGATGTTTATTCGAACAATGACTTACTTTTCTCTCGTTCAAACCTTCAAGCCCTTGCGAATAAGGTACAGCTAAATCATATTTATGATAGATTATATGGCACTGTGCATGGTAAAAGAGGTATAGTAGATATAGTTGGGCCAGCTTTGAAGTTAACTTCCTCAAACGGAAACTTATATGGAAGTCAGGCTAACCTTGGTGGTGATGGAATATCCGTAAGTGCCCTTCTTGGACAAGTCGTTCTTGATACTAGTACTATTAATACAAATAATTCTTCTTCTCGTTATGTAAATATTTTTTCTAATGGAGCCCTAGATGTGCATCATTCTATTATTAAATCTAGTCAAATAAACTTAGAGTCTGCAGGTTTAGGGATAAATGCTATGAAAGCTGAAATAGGTGATGCCAATACAGCTCTACTTTCTTTGCGTTCAATGAATGACTTACAACTTGGAAGCTCCATATTGAAAGGCTCTCAAGTTAATCTTCAATCCATTTCTGGTAACGTGTCGTTTCTGAAAAGTAACAATATAGATAGAAATGCAAGTGTAGAATCTGGGAGAGGTGGGCTAAATATTACTGCTGGTGATTACGTTTTTGATACAAATGGGAACGCCACAGGGTATAATTTAATGGGTTCTATAAACGCAGATGGAGTACTTTTTGAGTCTCTAGGTAATATTTCGTTAAATGCTTTTGGAATATCTAATAGGGATGGAAGAATTGAAACAACTTTAGCTTCCAGTGTCTCGCTTAATTCTTCTAATGAGATTAACCTTGTTAATAGTTCTATCAAAGGAGGCTTGGTGTCTATTGTTGCTGTAAACGATATAAAGGGTATAGGTTCGGGAAATATTATAGCATTGGCGAATAGAGATATGATAGCTAGAATAGGTGGTATAACCCTAGATGCTAATAATAATTATGGTTATTCGATAGATTCTACTGGTAATATTTTAGGAGATTTAATAGGGGCGGGTTTAAGTATTACTTCAACTTATGGAAATATCGCTGATTCTTCCTCTACGTTACTGCCACGTGGTAATTTATTAGGTGATGGTGTTTCTTTGAGTGCCAATTTAGGGAAAATTGATATTAAAGCCTTGGCGATTGGTGCAAATAGTCAATCAATAGCGTCAGACGACGATGATTTTTCAAGTTCTCGTTTTCTTAGTGTAACTGCTTTACAAGATATCAATATTGTGGCAAATCAAAGTGCTGATATAATCGATTACAATTCAAAAAGAGGCGCGATAACCTTTTTGGGTGGAATGGATGGGGGTAGGAGTGTCGATTTAACTGCTTTTAAAAATATTACTTTTGATTCTATTACAGGGGAAGATATTTCTTTGTCTTCTCTTGCAGGTAAAATTATAGGTAAAAATGCAAAGCTTGGTGAAGTAGGTGTTAGTAAATCTATTGTACTTAATGCTCGATTGGGTATAGATATTTCTAATACTCGCTTAAATACTGGTATAAAAGGGGGTGTTGTTTTACAAAGTGCTAGTGGTGATATTGTTTTAGATTCTATTTATGGTTCCTTAGATTCGATTACCAATAATAGAAAATCTTCTTTTATAGGGGAAAATGGAATAGTTGTAGTAGGGGCGACTCAAAGAAGTTCTACTGGAAGTCTTACTTACGGATATGCAGATTCTATAAGTGCAATAGGGGCTATGATTTCTTCCAATGGGAGTACTGTTTTTAAGGCTAAAGATATTAATTTGGAAAATAGTGTTTTGGACGATTCTTTAGGGAGTGCTCATTCAAATAGAAGGCTTACAAATTTAAGTATAAATGCGGAGAATAATTTAAATATTAAAGGAAGCTCAATGGAATTTGATACTGTGAATATTCGTGCAGGTAGTGATATTCAGAGAGAAAATAGTAATATTATAGCCTCTGCAACATTACCACAATTAGTTATGAGTTTTGGTTATGTTTCGGAACAAGATTTTTACAATAAAAATATTACAAATTATTCTTCTATGAGTAATGAGGAGAAAAATGAAGCGATAGGAAATATCTATCTTAATCCTAACTTAAGGACTGTTTCTATTGTATCTGATAATGGAGATATCCAAGGTTCTGGTGGTTCTGTTCTTGGTTTCTCTGTAGGGATAGAAGCTATAAATGCTTCTATCCATATGAATAATTTAACCCTTGGTTCTATTGATGGCGAGTCAGGATCTCTTTCAGTTATTGCGGGGAAAACTATAAATTTAGAGAATAATACTTTGGGAGCTAAATTTCAAAATATAATAGCTTCAAATATCGATGGTAACGCAACTAGTGGGGTAGATATTTCAGGAAGTAATATTATAGGTGGGGGTATAGATGATTATGGTCATATTTCTATTAAAGCGGGTGGTGTGTGGAATAATTCTCAACACTTGCTAAATAAAGATACTATTCAAAAATCGTTTCAAAAATTATTAGATATAGGTGGAGATTATTATCTTTTAACTCAAAAAGATTCACCCGTTGATACAACCGTTGATGATTCATTGATTGCAGAGTATCTTAATGCTGATACTGGTACGGGTGCTACTCCAACTACTCCAACTACTCCAACTACTACTCGAGCCAATGGTCTGCTTCAAAACTTAACAAGTGCTTTTACGGGGCAGTTAGTAACAAATTTTGCTACTTTCTTGAAAAGTATTGATGCGGGTATTGCCTCTATAGGGGGAACTAATAATAGACTTGCCCTTAAGGTTAATGGTAGAACACTTTTTCAAGTAGGTGGAACGACCACAAGTTTTACCGAAGATAAAAACACCTTGATTGCTGCTCTTGCTCAAGATCGTGATGGAACTATCCAAAGAGCTTTAAAAAGTTATTTAGATACCCTCTCTTCCAATGGAAGCAACCAGGAACTTAAAACATATATTAATGATAATGTACAAAAAAATACTGCTATGATTACTAGCTTTGGTAGCTTGACCAAAGAATTATCCAATATTAGCAGTGACTTGATGGACGTAATAGATGCTGGTGGTCAGAGCATGTCTTCTCGCCTTGCAATGTACGAAAATCAACTTGTAAACTATGCCAGCTATATTGATACTACAGATAAAAATTATGAGTTAATACAAACTCAGTTGGGTGACTTTAAAAAATTAAAAGAAGACGTAGCAATTAAAGCAAGGGGTAGTTATCGCAGTGCTTCAATTAACGCACAAGATGTGAATATAACAAATGTTTCTGATGTCTCTTTCTTGGCAATGGGCCCTACTAGTACGATAAATATACAAGGATTAGAAGCATCCAATACAGGTTCTTTGAGCTTTGATGCTAATCAAATCAATGGAAGCTTCAAGTCTCTTGATATTGATACTTTATCTGTTAGGCAAGATCTTTCTTTGACTACAGATGCTCTTTTTACAGGGGCACAAGTTTCTAATATACGTATCAAAAACTTATTAGCACAATCTATTAATGGAGATGTAATATATGGCAATAGAACAACAAATGGAAATGCTGTATATGCCCCTAGCGATAGCCTTTATTTGAAAGCAAAGGGTAGTGTTTTTACGGGTGATATAATTAGTTCTAATTCTGCAAATTCTGGTAAGTTGGTAGACGTATTGATAGATGCAAGTCATGTAAATTGGTTGAAAGGGGATGCAACAAAAATAAATTTCTCTAATAGTCTCAGTTATTCTGTGGATGATAATTTACTTGCCTCAGACTTAAAAAAACATTTTGTATTGGATGCATCTGTTGAGAATAATAATTTTAATCATCTGACTTTAATTTCTAAAAAAGGTAATTTTACAAATGATGGACAGAAAATTTTTGCAAGGGATAGCCTTACGATTTCTGCCCAAGGTGATATAAAGAATTTAAGTGATGGTAAGGCTAAAACTTATGCAACAATGGATACAGATGGTGGAATACTTTCTATTACTTCTACACAAGGGAATGTAGTGAGTAATATGAAAAACATAGACTATGGTAATGCTGAGATAGATTTTCTTGCTATGGGGAAAAGAGTAGCTAAAAGCTATCAGGACTTTGTAATTAAGTTTAACCAAAAATGGATTGATAACTATAACGACACCTCTTTTGAAAATGGTATCTATATTGGTATGAGTTTTGGATTGAAGCTTGTGATCGATTGGACTACACAAAATCCTTCTGAGAACAGGTATGTAGATAATTCAGCATGTGGTGCAGGGGAAGAAAATTGTGAGGATTTGTACTACCATGCACTTAAACTCGATTCTGGCCTTCTTACGTATAATACTGATAGTGACCTCTATAAATATGCAAAAGGAACAGTGGATGGTGACAAAATAGCAAAAATTTTGGAAACTCTTAATAATTCTGCATCTTCTAAAGTAGAGCTTGCTAAGGCTCTTAGAGAACTAAATGGTCTTCATAAAAAACGTGCCTCTCATCACTTGGAAATAGATAATTGGATTGATCCCTTTTCCATGGGCATGGTTGGTGCACCTATAATTGGTTCTAGTAGTAAAAAAGTTATAATTAAATCTGCTGGTTCTTCAAATTAGAGGGCTTCTTACTAACCTTTATTCTAAAGATTAGCCTTGCTTTATTAATAAAGGTGTAACCTATGCGTGGCTATACTTTAGAAATCTATAATTGGATTGATATTCTGTTTCATCAGCATGCTTGATACACCTAAAATTGCCTCTAGTGGGGAAAAAGTTATAATTAAATCTGCTGGTTCTTCAAATTAGAGGGCTTTCCTAACCTTTATCTTAAAGATTAACCTTGTTTCTTTTATTTAATACAGGTATAACTTATACCTGTGGGTGGTTATAGCGTTGTGAATCTTTTTGAATCAAAAATAAGAAAGAGATAGAGACGTAGAAAAAAAGCTCTTCAAGTTAGAAGATAGTATGTGGGTCCGTCACTTATCTATGCGAGTAAGGCAACAGACCTATGTGTCTAGCTATTTTTATTTCCCGAGATATCTTCCTTTGAACTAAGGCACTTGCTCCAGTAACCCTACGAGGGAGTATTTTGCCAGTTTTTGAAATAAATCGTTCTAGTGTGTCGGGTTTTTTAAAGTCTATAGAAATTTTTCTTGTGTCCAAACTTCTTCTTGGATATTTATTAGGATAACGTCCTCCAGTACCCATTTGAGGGTTTTTAGACAGGTCACCACCCTTTTCTATCTTATCCTTGCCATCAGTATCTGTTTCTAAATCTCTTCTAGGCCTAGCTTTATAGCGACCTTTATCATGATTACCTTCAAAAGCTACTTCCCCAGATTCACTAGGGTTAAACTTGCTCCGAAAGACTTTAGGAGTAGTAGCAACTTCTTTGATTTCTTCTGATACAGTATCAGGAGTGGGGGCCATTTCCGGGGGGGTAGTTGAAACTAAAGGAGAGGATGAAGAGCTAACTTTTTTACTTTTGCTATTACTGTTATTATTAGGCATGCGTTTTTTAATATTTCATTATATAAATTTTCATATATACGAATGGGCGTACCCATCATATGTATTATACAGTGTCTTTAATATAGTCTAATATTGTAAAGGTAAAATATTTAATTTTTTAGAAATATTTTTTAAGAATTAATTTTAGAGCCTGTAAGGAGTCGTTTTTATCCATATCTATGGTAAAATTTGCTATGTTTTTATAATATTTTAATCTTGTTTCTAAAATTTTTTCATAATCATCTGTAAGGGTGGGCCTTTGTTGATTAGAAACATTTTTTAGTAAAAGCGTGGGGATAGAGGCCTTTAAATAAATAATATGGCAATATTTTTTAAGAATATTTGCTTTTTTAGTTGAGAAGATTTCTATTTGTTTTGAGTTTGAAGTAAGTTGAGTATCTATAAGTATCCCCCCCCCGCAATCAATTATTATTGTAGGGAGATGCTTTAATTTCTCTAATACTTGATATTCTGCCTGTCTGAAATAAGCCCATCCTCTTTCATTGACCAGTTGCTCTATACTCTTGCCTTGATTTTCGTATCGCACTAAGTCGTCCACGCTAAAGAGATTTAAATGTGTTTCAAAGGCGAGTAATTTTGAAAGACTGCTTTTCCCTATCCCACGAGCGCCTATTAAAGCTATATTCTTTTTAATGCTTCTTTTAATTTTATCTTTATTTATCATATTTGAGTGAATTCTTATACATACAACTACATAATGGCTTTACATATCTTTATAGTTTTCAAATTCTGGTGCCTTATCAATTAAATTCGGTCGTAATATTCTAAATATTGGATGCCTAGTTAAAAATATGAAAAATAAACCTGTAATCTTAGGCGGGGTGCAAACAGACTTCTCTCGTAATTGGACAAAGGAAGGCAAGACATTTTTGGCGATGATGAGGGAAGTTGTAGAAGATGGACTTCAAGAGATAGAGTTAGAGTATGATGAAATTGTTCGTCTAAATAAGGAAAATCGAATCGCAGTTTTTGTTGGAAACTTTGATGCTGAGCAATATGCAAATCAAGGCCATCTAGGAACCTTTCTTACGGAGGTTCATCCAAGTTTTTATGGAGTTCCTGGTGCACGATATGAAGCTGCTTGTGCGTCAGGCTCTGTTGCTTTAAATAGTGCTAGAGCTCATTTAGAGGCGGGTGACTATGATTTGGCAATAGTTGTAGGGATAGAAGTAATGAAAACAGTAAATGCTATGAAGGGCGGGGATTTTTTGGGAACGGCAGCTTATTATGAATTAGAGGCTAAGGGGGTGTCCTTCCCTTTCCCAAAACTTTTTGGGAAACTTGCAGATTTGATTATAGAAAGAAATCCTAAAGTTGAAGCACAAAGAATTATGCAAAGTTTAGCAGAGATATCTAGAATCAATTATCAAAATGCCAAATTGAATCCTAATGCACAGACTCGTTCTTGGTTTATGAATAAAGAACATGCTACAGAAAGAGGTAATGAGTATAATGCTGCTGTCGGTGGTCGTTTATGTATTTCTGATTGTTCGCAGGTAACAGATGGTGCTGTTTTCTTAGCCTTATCGAGCCCTAATTATGCAGTAGAATATGCAAAAAAGAGAGGTAAGAAAGTTTCAGATTTTGCAGTCATTAAAGGTTGGGGACACAGAGTCGCTCCTTTGCGCTTTGAACTCAAAGCTAAAGAGTCTGAAGGCCAAACTTATATTCTACCTTGGACACGCCAAACTGTCTTAGATACTTACAATAGGGCAGGAATGGGAATGGATAAGATGGATGTTTTTGAAACGCATGACTGCTTTACTTCAAGTGAGTATGCTGCAATTTCTGCTTTTGGTTTGACGGAACCTGGTAGGGAATTTGAAGCAATAGAAGATGGGAGTATAGAATTAGGCGGGAAAAAACCTATTAATCCCTCTGGAGGTTTAATAGGGGCAGGTCATCCAGTGGGTGCTTCGGGAGTGCGTATGGTCTTAGATTTAACTAAGCAGGTATTAGGGACTGCCGGTGGCTATCAGGTAGATAATGCTAAGAATGGTTTATGTTTGAATATAGGTGGTAGTGCAACAACGAATATGGCTTTTGTGATAGGAAAATCTTCTTGAAAATAGCTTTGCTCGTTTCTAGAAGTTAACAACCTCCTGTGTCGTAAATATGCCTACAACTGTTCATAGTACCCTTCCTACATACGAAGAACTATTCCAAGAGAATATTCGTCTTTACGGTGTTTTAGAGATTAATGCTATCCTTTCAGCTACCTTACGCTTAGATATTATATTAAATACTCTTTTAGATAAGGCTAAAGAAGTTTGTAAAGCACAAGCTTCTAGTATTATGCGATTAGATGAAGAAAAACAGGAGTTATTTTTTCATATTATCAAAGGACATGAATCAGAGGCACTTTTAGGTGTTCGCTTAAAGCTTGGCGAAGGTATTTCAGGTTGGGTTGCTTTAAATAGACAGCCCGTATTGGTTGAAGATTGTACTAAAGATGCTCGTTTTTATCGTAAAGCAGATCAAAAATCTAGTTTTATTACAAAAAGTATGATGTGTGTTCCTCTGATGGTTAAGGAACGTTCTATAGGAACCATACAAGTGTTAAATAGGGTAGATGAAAAGCCCTTTACTACAAATGATTTACGTATCTTTCAAGTACTAGCGAATCAAGCAGCTATCGCTATAGAAAATGCTCGCTTACATGAAATGGCCACTGTTGATGCGATGACAGGACTTTACATGAAGGATTATTTTATGGCTCGCTTAGAGGAGGAATATAATCGTTCCAAAAGGACTGGAAATCCCTTAAGTTTATTAATGTCTGATATTGATTTATTTAAAAAAGTAAATGATACATATGGTCACCAAGGTGGTGATTTAGCCCTTGTCGCCCTTGCTAAAATTATACATGAAACTATAGCTAATATAGCAAATCCTTTAGATATGGCGGGGCGTTATGGAGGTGAGGAATTTTGCATACTGTTACCAGGTCGAGATGTTGAGGATGCTTTTGAAATAGGGGAGATGATACGTAAAAATATTGAAACACGCGATATACCTATAGAGAATAAAAAAGCCAAAATTACAATTTCTATAGGGTACACAACCTTCCCCTTCCATGATAGATATATTAAAAATGCAGAAGATTTTATTAAACTTGCGGATAGTGCCCTTTATATTTGCAAAGCGAAGGGTAGAAATTGTGTTTCATTGTATGAAGATAAGGATAAAAATTTATTCCTCAAAAGCTGAAGCCTCTAATTTTGTTCTATAAAATTAAGATTTTCGTGTATTCTTGAACTTACTTTTTATTTATCCTATAAATTTCTAATATTGCATTTTGGGGATTACTCCATTGAGAGCAATTTATGTTGCATCTCTTGCCTTTTTTTGATATATTATTATCAAAGTGGGATCCTCTAATTTATCTTTAATTTTTAAAATTATATGTATAAACTTTATTTACTTTTTTGTAAGCTAAATTTAAGAATAAGGTGAAGCTTATTCTTAAATTTATTTTGATTTTTTTGCTACAAAAATGATTTTAAGGACACAATATTTTAGATTTAAAAATTTTATAGTATTGTGAAAATACATCGTTTTTTATTCGATGTTTATTACTGTTAGAGAATATAAATTTATTTATGAAAAGGAAAAATAGTTTTAAAACTTTTTTATATTGTACCTTTACTTTATTTCTAATTACATTCTTACCATTACTATTTGCCTTATTGGTCATATCGTTTTGGCTTGTATGCATCTTAGTTATTGTAGCAACCTACCATTATTATAGGCATATAAATAAAGAATACATAGTCCCAAATCTTGCAGATGAGACTATGTATGTAGAAACTTCAGATAATTGGAATCTTGCTTTACATTATCATAAACCTTATGCTCCAAGAGAAGATGTATACCCTGTAGTCCTTGCTCATGGATTGATGGCTAATAAATACACAGTGGATTTAGATGAGGAGCACAGTATTGCCTACTATCTCAAAACTAAGGGGTTTCATGTTTTTGTTGTAGACTTGCGAGGTGTGGGTTCTTCGTACCATAAAAGTGGTAAAAAAGTGGACTTTAATTTTGATGATATTGTTTCAAAAGATGTTGAAGCAATCATAAGCAAGGTTTGCAATTTTACAAAAAAAAATAAAGTAAGTTGGATAGGACATAGTATGGGGGGGTCTATTATGCAGGGCTATCTTAGTGTCGACCCCCAAAAAAATGATTTTATTTCTAATATAATCTTTGTGGGGGTGCCTGGTCGTTTGGATCATTTTCCTGAAAATCATTTTAGAAAACGTTCTTTAAAATTTTATGGTCTCTTTATTTCTGTTTTTAATTTGCAATTTTTTACTAGGCTTATGGTCCCCTTTGATTATTTTGTACCTGGCCCTGTAAAAGATTTTATTTTTTCTATCGATAATATGGATAAATCAACGACTAAAAAACTTGTGTACAATGGCTTTGAGCATATTGCTGCAGGTTTAGCAAAGCAGTATTATAATTGGCTTGATGGGGGGAAAGAAACATCAAGTGACGGTAAACTTGATTATCGTTTAGGGCTTAAAAATATTCGTGTGCCTATTTTTTTATTGGCAGGCGTAAATGACGAAATTGCAACAACAGAAAATCAGATGTTTGCTTTAGAAAAGATTCAAAGCGAACATAAAAAATTACTCATAGTGAGTAAAGAAAACTGTTGTTCTGTAGATCATGATCATGTTTCTGTATTAAATGGTAGAAAAGTAAAAGAAGAAGTTTTTCCACTCTTTCTTGATTGGTTGGAAACATATGGGAAAATAAATTGAAGCAGGGCTTTACTTTTCATGCTTCTTTCTTAGGCGGGAAGCTATACTCAAATCATCTTTGGGAAAAAATAATATCAGAAAACCTTTCTTCTTTTTCTAAAAATCATGATTATGAAAAATTAATTAGTGATCCTTTTCTTTTTGAAGAAGACTTTTGTGGGTTACGGTCTCCCCTAGATTTGCCTGATCTTGAACTTGCTATAACTTTTCTAAATGAAGCTATAGAAAATGATTCTAGTATAATGATTATTGGCGATAAGGATGTGGATGGGGTGTGCTCTACAGCCCTTTTGAACAATTTTTTAATAGATAGATTTCAAGAAAAGATAGAAGGGAAATTAGAAGTAATTGTTTCAGATTTAGGAGATGATTATGGTTTAAGTGGTGGAGTATTTGAAAGAGCCCTTGCTACAAATGCAAAACTTATTTTCTTATTAGATATGGGCACCTCAAATGGTAGGGAAATAGAAAGGTTGCTTGTAGAAAATAAAAAAGTTATAGTTTTAGATCATCATCTTATATTAGATAAAAGTCCTAATTTTATGGGATGTGCTTTTATTAATCCACAACGTAATTTAGAATGCCATTCTTACCATCATGAAGGTAAAATTGCTACAGTAGGGTTGGTATTTAAATTTCTTTTAGGTTATGCCCTTTCTCATTTGCAAGAATGGAAACGCTTATACTGTTTTCCTGTTTTTGACACTAAAATAAGAGTATTTCGTTTAGGCCATTATGTGGGTGAATTTGAGACGATGAACTCTCTAAAAAACTGGATTCATACAACGTATACAGATAAAAAAAATAAATACACCTATCTAAACCCTTTAGATTTTAAGTATTTCATTTTTGATGCTCAAGGTGAAATGATAAATAATGAAGGAAATATTAACATAGCAAATGAAAGCTTTAACTGGGAAATGGGTGAGTGGAATTACTTTCAAGATCATCTAAATCAGGCAGGGCGTATACTCTTGTCCAAAATAATAAAAAAACGTCCTCGCCTTGAAAGTTTTATAATAAAATACTCTGACCTTCCCGCCCTAGGTTTGATTACAGATATGGTACCTCTTGTAGATGAAAATCGAAGTCTTGTGCGTATTGGTATAGGACAAGTCTTATCAAAATTAAAAAGAGGTACTAGAGATTATAATTATGGTTTTTCTGCCCTTATTCGTGCCCTTGGCTTGAATGAAGAGAGAATTTTAAGTAAAGATTTATCTTGGTCTATCGGGCCTACTGTGAATGCAGCGGGTAGGATGGGGAATACTCAATTAGCATTGCAACTTTTAACTTCTGGTACAAACGCTCAAGCTTCTGTTTTGGCTCAAAAACTAGTCGCCTTAAATCAAAAAAGAAAAAGATTAACTCTTCGAAATGAGTTATTATTAAAAAATCATTTCTCTAAAAATTTGTTTCTTCTCGATAAACCTATTCTTTTCTGTTACCACCCTGATTTAGAGAAAGGAGTGTCGGGGATTATTGCTACACGACTTACTGAAGAGTATAAGAAGCCAGTTGTTTATATCAACCACGATGAAAAATTTGCACGTGGTTCTTTTCGCTCTTGGGATGGAGTCAATGTGTTAAATATCCTAGATAAGTTTTCATATCTTTTTATACAATTTGGTGGTCATGCAGAAGCTGCAGGTTTTAGCATAACATTCGATAATATAGAAAAATTTGAGCAAGCTCTATTAAACATAGATGAAGAAAATTTGAGAGAGTTATTAAAATCGCAAGTTAAACCTGCTATCGCTTCCATACCAATAGCTACAGCAGATTTAAACTATAAACTTTTAGATGATTTGGAGCATCTGGAACCATTTGGGTCAGGTAATCCAGAACCTATTTTTTCTATTCGAGGTATTCAAATTAAAAATCTTCATTTCTTAAGTAAGGGGACGCATGCTAGCTTTCAGGTGAAGGATGCTCATCCGAATCTAAAATTTATAGCATGGCGTAAAGGTGAATTTTTTAATCAACTTTTATACTCAAATAAAAAAAACAAATCTGAAAATCAATATACAAAGCCTCTTACAAGTAAATCACTTATCGAGAATGAGTTTGAAAATTCAATTTTGGCTAATTATAATTTTGACTTAGTGGGCAACTTTGAAATGAATACTTTTAGGAACTATAGTGAACTTATTTTTAAAGTTAAACAAATATCTATTGCTTAAATTACTAATTCCCTTTCGCATAAAGATAATAAGATATCTTCATAATAGCCTAACTTATCTATAAAATATTTTTTTTGTTTATCATTAGTCTCATCCCACACAGCAGATACAAAATTTATGAAACTGGATGCGTAATTTTCAGTAGCATTTAAAAAATACTTAGGTAGGGAATGGGTATAGTGTAAGCACCAATTTTTTATTAAAAAATCCAAAGCATTAGGTTTATCTTTTCTTTCTTTCAAAGCTAGAAGTATTTGTGTCTTACGTTCTTCACCAAACCGTATTCGTTCATTTTCAATTAAGTAGATAGACTTCATAGTGGGTGTCAATTTGAGAATTTGATATTCTTCTAAGGAGCCTACCCATTTTTCAGTTTGTTCTATAAGGCGTTTATTACGTTTTTCATGAAAGGCTTCTATACCCTCCTTAAGTTTATCTTTTATCTTTTCATTGCGTTTGCCTATTTTCTTTTCAAGATATTCTATTTGTGAATCTTCTAAGCTGAGTAAAAAAGTTACTCCATCTGGGTACATTTTAGCAAATAAATAATCTTGATATTGTTTTATATCTTCCCAAGCTAGTTGGAGAACATATTTTGAATTTAGAGAATTTTGATTATTACTCTTTTCTAAAAGTACAAAAGAAGTTCGTAGCTTTCTTATTGTTTTAACATAAAGAGGTAATTGCTCTTTACGATGCCAGTTGTGTAATTCCTTCAGTTTCTTTTTTACAAAATCTTTTTGTTCATAATTTAGGTCAAAGTAACTATCTACAAAATAAAAAGCTAGGGTATCTGCTTTATTGTATAAAAACTTTATGGAGCTTGCACATCCTGTATTTAATATAAAAACAAAATGAAAGATAAAATATAGTTTTTTCATGTTTATATTATGATATCTTTGAATATTTATTTTAAAGAATGGAGGGTAGATGAGTAATCAAATCACTATGTCATTTTTTAGTTGGTAAAATCAATACTCTTATTATGAGTTTTTGAATATTCAAAAACAGTATCTTTAATTTTAGAGATATCATCCGTCATCAACCCATCGGCACCTTTTTTTAATAAAAGGTCTGCCTCTTTTGCATCATTAACAACCCAAAAGTCTACCCTTATACCCATAGCATGACAACGATGAATGAGATAAGAGTAATCTAATCGAAAAATATTGTACTTTCTTGGGATTTGGAGGGCACAACCTTTAATACGTACAAATTTAAAAAATATAGACGGTAAGCTTCTTAATAATATTAATTCTTTTATCGAAACTCCAACTTCGCCTTTATATCGATATTTCAAAATATTCTTAAAATTGGCCGAATGAAAACTTGTTAAAAGTACTCTTTTGTAATCATTTTTGGTTTGTAAAATTTCAATAACTTGCTTTACTATTCTAGCATCTTTATCTTTAATATCTATATTAAAATGAGTTTTAGGAAATCTCTCAAGCAACTCTTCTAAGGTTAGAATATACGTAGCAGGAATTGAAGTAATGCCTTTATTGTTTTCCATAAACCTTGTCGAGAGATTTTGTTTTTGTAATTCTTTTAAATTTAAATCAGATATTTCTTTATCGCCTCCTAATACCCTTTGTGTGTTACTATCATGAAAAACTATAATTTTTTTATCTTTAGTACACCTCACGTCTGTTTCAATATGAGTGGCTCCTTGTTCTATGGCCTTCTCAAAGGCATAAGCTGTGTTTTCAGGAAACAAGCGATTAGCACCACGATGTGCATAGATACGTATAGGAAAATTATTTTTTATTTTTTCTTCTTTCATATGCAGAGAAACACATGTACACGATGACAACGATTTTCAGTTTTAACTTATTTTGAGCAATCAAAAAATGACAACAGCTACTGCTCAAATAAGAGATGCTTTATTATTTGAATCTCTAAAGTGTATGGGACGAACGTCTCCTAACCCACCAGTGGGTGCGGTTTTATTGGCAAAAACAAAGACAATGCAAATATTCTTTACAGGGGCAACTGAAATGAAAGGTGGTCGACATGCTGAAATTGTTTGTATAGATAAGTACTTACATTTATGTAAACATGAACCAATATGGGAGAAAGCTAGGCTTCATCTTTATACAAGCCTTGAACCTTGTTCTCATTTTGGTCATACCCCCCCCTGCACTTCTCGTATTTTAGAGATAGGACAAATTGAAAGCGTGCTCAGTTGGATTCGAGATCCTTTTTTAGAAATTTCAGGTATAAAAATTTTGCGAGATGCGGGTTTGAAAGCAAACTTTATTAACCCTATCTCATCTTTATAAATCAATATTTTATCTTTTTACAGATGGGATGTATTTTTTTATTTGATATAAAAAATGTAATGAGGTACTTTTATCTATGTTTTCTCGTAATGCACAGTTTCAAAACCTTCCAACTCTATATAAGTCTCTCTTTGAAATTCAAAAAGGCTTTCTAAATCGTGTTTCTAGAGGTACTCCTCGTTTCCATTTTAAATTAGCTTGTACACTTGAAGGTATTGTGGGTTCTCAAAATAGAAAATTGAAAATTAGTGGCCCCCTAGCTACGGCGTTTACGCACTTACTTAGGGCTAAAGTTGACGCTGTAATGGTGGGTATGGGGACTATAGTGAGCGATAAGCCCTTGTTAAATGTAAGAGAAGAATTGCTAAATCCTTTGTATGAGTACAAAATTAAATATTTTGAAGATGCCCCCCAAATTATTGATGCATTGCATTTGCGTGTATTAAATAAAAAAATAAATCATACGCATTATAGTGTACCTGACTTTTTTTTAGAGCTACTAAAGAACTCAAGAATTTTTGATTTAGGACAGGACCTACTTGTTTCTTCCAGTCCCCTAGCAGATTTGTTCCTAGGTCATGCTCCCTTATTGATTGAACATCTAACAAAGACTATGAATTTTGAAAATTCAGAAATGTATAGTCAAGAACCTGTAGCACTCATCTCTAAATTTACTCATAAAGATATTATAAAAAGCAACTTCCAACCACATCGAATTTTTGTATTAGGCCACTTTCAAGATGATTTACATGATTTTTTCGATATTCAAGATAAGTTAGAAAAAGTAACTCAAAAAAAATCATATTATTTTTTAGAAAATAATAATGCCACTCTTTGGCAAAATTATTATCCTCAAATCCAACATATATGTTTTGTTCCAAACTTAAATCATCCCACCTTTTCGAGAGAAGTAAGAGCTAATTTGGCACGACTAGGCTTGAATGAAATACTAGTCGAAGGCGGTGTTAATTTACTTAGAGCCCTTTGTACCAATAAGATGGATCTTTTAGATAAATCTCCTCCTTTGATAAACATTGATAGCAATTCCTATAAGGAAGAAGATATTTTTTATCTTTTATATTCTAAGGAAAGTAACGTAAGTTTGTATAGGTAATATTGCTTTATTTATTAAAATGGCCATTTCTAATGCGTCTGAAATTTTAGGGTAGTGTGTTTGGGTCACCACATTATATATGCTTGTTTTGCGAGCCTCACAAACCATGGATATGGAATGGAAGAGTAGCCATTTTTCCCCCATTTCTGACCCGCTGAATTTACAAATAAAAAGCTCCTTCTCAAATCATCATATCCATACAAAGCTACAGTATGTTTACCTCGAACATTACCCTCGGGATACTCCCAAATATCATTTTTTAAATCTATAAAATTATCAGAAATAGTTAAAATAACAAATACAGGTTTTTCTTGAAGGAGATGTGCCTTCACCTGATCTAGATCTGTGTATTCAACCCTACCGAAATCTTTAATTTTATATAATGTTGCATTTTCTCTAGCTCGTCCGCCTGGTTGGGTAGCTGAGTCATATTGATTGTAAGGCATATATTCTTCTTCAGGGCAACCCTGTTCTTTAAGTAATTTTAACGCTTCGAGCATTCCTATCCCCTTGTCTTCTCCTTTACTGATGGTATTATAAATGAAAGCGGGAGCACATTGATAGCCTCGTTTTGTTTTTGGATTCTTTAAGTGAATATATGTAGTCCCAAAATAACCTAAGGCGAAAGCAGTACCACTTGCTTGATTACCCTGATTTCCGGGTAGGGGGATTTGTTCTAAAACATACTTCTTAGGTATAATTGTGGGTAAGGATGCAAGCAAGAAGGGTATTTTTCTATCGTTATCTGTCCATTCGGGACTAACATTATAATCCTTTAATTGCCAGATACCTAATGCGGGTGGTTTTTCTTCTTGTGGTATAGTCTTACAATTTAAGTGTAAGAAAAAAATAATAGAATAAATAAGAATATTTATCAAGGTGATTGTTGGGAATTGTGGGTTTTTATACATTTTTAGGTTATAAATGAAAACTAAGATGAACTCCTTTATTTTGTTTGTCTTGTATATCAAATTTTATAGATAATGATGTGTACGGATTAAAAATATCTTAGATGGGTAATTGTTAATTTTAGTTTGTTAAAAAAGAAAAATAGATTTTACAATAAAAAGTAATTTCCTATTTCTTTGCTATACTCTTACATTGGTAGTTTGTAATGAATATTGAAAAAAAATATTAAAATGAAGCCAAAAATCAAAACAAAAAAAGAAATAACTGCTATTGAATATACTATAGAATTAAAAACTATACCTAAAAAATTGTACAAGATTCTGCATTCTCAAAATGATTTACGTAAGTGGTGGGCCCCCCATGTTGCGATGTCCCATTCTAAGATATCCCAAGAAAAAAATAAGTATGTGAAAATGAAATTGATTCAAAATGAAAAAGATCGTTTGTTACGATATAGTTGGCGACCTGAAAATTGGGAAATTAATCAACCGAATGGGAGTATCACTTTTCAAATTACAGATTTATCTATAGCTCGAGATGCCCCTGCCAATGAAGAGAGACTTATTTTAGATATTGTCCATGATGGTTGGTTGGATGAAAATGAAAGGACTCGGCAGGTCGAAATTTGGGACTTTGCTATCAAGAGTTTAAAGTCCTTAGTAGAAGAAGGCAAGATAAATCCATGGTGGAAGGAAAATTTAGAAAGTGAAAACTGGGATCAAGTTAAAATACAAGTTGTAAAAAAGTTTATTGATGATTCTAAAAAAACAAATGAAAAATATAAGGCTCAAATATTAAAAATTTTATATCAAAAACTTTGGATGATTTGCAATCGTTTGGATGAAAAGGGTAAGTGGTATATTGATAATAAGAACCACTCTTTTATGTTCATGTACCAAAATGTAAAAATATTTAGTTCTAACTTTGAGGAATTGACTATTCTTTGGGGGGAGATATTACCATATAGTAGTAACTTTCTAAATAATTTGAAAGAGAGACTTTCAGTAGAGCAAGATTTGAATTTTGATTTTAATGAACTAGAGACACCATTAAAAATATATTCCTTACAAACGGAATTGTGGTTAGCTTGGATTACTGATCTTCTATATGAGATTCAGAGCTATAAAACAAAAAAGGCATTTTAACTTTAGTTTAATGACCTTATGCTTGAACTTAGAAAATTTAGTAGGGATATAGAATATTATAACCCCGTAACTTCTTCTCTTTGTTTTCAGAGAATCTTGCATAATCTTAGTGTAACTTTTTATAGGGGTGAAGTTGTTTGTTTAGTAGGTCCTAATGGGGCGGGGAAATCTACTTTATTTGAAACTCTGACAAGTCCCTTTGCTGAATATGAGGGTGGGGTGCTATATGAGAATTGTCTTTTGAACACTCAAAACTTGCGTCAAAAATTTTTGATGGGATGTGCTTATCTTGGGCATGAGCCTGGTCTTTTTTTTAATATGAGTGTGGAGGAGAATTTAGATTTTTTCTATGAAATTAGTCTTCTTAGTGCTCATAAAAAACCAAAAAACTATATTCGCCAAAGAGATGCTTTCTTAGAGGACGCGAATCTTTTATCTTTAAGAAAAAGAAGGGTCTCTACACTTTCGAGAGGTCAAAAGCAAAAGTTGGGATTGGTTCGTTGTTTCCAAAGTGAGGCATCTATATTTTTTTTAGATGAGCCTCAAAATGCTTTAGACAAAGAAGGTCTAACCTTTCTGAGTAAATCTTTGCAAATTCTAAAAGATAAAAATAGAATATGTCTCATAAGTAGCCACAATCCCGATTTTTTTTCTAAGCAGAAACTAGTGAAGCGTTTCCTTTTTTTGAATAAGGGTCGATTGGTAAGGCATATATAAAAAACTTAAAAAACCTAAAAAACACTGTAAAAAATGTTGACTTTTGCAATACTCCTTATATGATATCAGCCTTGCGTATGTTTATGTCGGCCCGTGAAGATATAAATAAATAAATTTATAAAGTTACAGGTAAACATAGCAGAAAATTTTTTGATGTGTAAATTAGAAAGAAATTTTTTATTTTTCTCGATATCGCTTTCTTTTTTTGTTATGTATTGCGGTTATTCAGGTGCAAAAAATTGCGATGGAGAGACTTCTTTGGATGCAAATAATAACTGTAGACCCTTTGATGAAGGGAAGGCTCCTCAACCACTTGTAGAAGATACGATTTGTCGCAGGCAATTCTCTAATAGCAATTTAGTGTATATTTCTAATTATAATGATCTTTATAGGGCTAGTTATTGTACCTACTGGGCAAGTGCTGTTGCTGATAGGGGCTATTGGCTTTCAGGAAGCTATCAAATCAACTTGGATATAGACGCTAGTGCTAGTTGTAAAAACCCCGAAGACCAAGGATATATGCCCTATATGCCCTTAGGTAATTCTAAGTTAGATCTAAGGTTTGTAGGTAGAATTTCTCGAGCTACCAATCATGATTGTCGAGGTGAGAATGGAACGTGTATAATTTCAAATTTATGTATTCATGGTTTAGATGAAGTGGGTCTAGTAGGTGTGGCAGGTCCTCAAGTAGAAATTTCTGATATTCTCTTGAGTAATCTCAATATTACTGGTGTAAATTATGTAGGTGGTTTTATAGGTAGGGGTTTGGATGGAAGGGACTCTTCTCCTATCTCTCTTCGTAATGTAGGGGTGTCTAACGCTGTAATCTGGGCTACAGGGAACTATGTAGGTGGATTGGCGGGTAGCCTAGAGGCACCTGATGCAAGTGTTAAACTGGTGGATATGAGTTATATAAAATCGGCTTCTATTTCAGGAGTAAACTATGTGGGAGGCTTGGTGGGTGCGATGGTTTCGGGTAGTATAAGTAAGAGTACTTCCAAAATAAAAACTTTAGAAGGTGAGGGTTACGTGGGTGGTCTTGTTGGTAGGGCTCAAAGAGGTGCAAGATTTGATAATGTGTATAGTATTGGAGATGGTATTTCAGGTCAGGATAAAGTAGGTGGTTTGATAGGTAGCTTTGAAGATACTTCAGATGGGAGTATTATATCTCACTTTTATACTTTTTTTAAAAACATCACTTCTGGTAATGCTCTTTCTTTAGGAGGTATTGTAGGGGAGCTTGACACGAGTATAGTCAACTATGGAATTACTAATGGCTTTGTATTGACTCGTGTGCAAGACTCTGCTTCTGTAAGTATAAGAAATGCGGGTTTGATAGGTGGCTGTCAAAATAGCGTGGATAGTGCTTCTTCTACGCCTTCTTTTGATAAGGTATACTATAATAATGCTAGTTCCTTTGCTTTTGGAAGTACTTGTGGCATAAATAATGAAAAGAGTACTACCTTGCTTGTTTCTACTGTGTATGCCACGGTGTCTGGGGTTGTTACTTTTACTGTGTCGACTTTAGAAGCACCTGCTCTTTCTGGATATGGGGTGTATCCTATAAGCTTGGGAGAGAATGGCTTTCCTATCGAATTTACTCGAAATTGGGCAATAAATTTTTTTGGTTCCGTACCCGGAAGATACTCCTCTGAAATTCTTGGGGGTGACGTAAATAATTTATGGACTATTAATTGGGGGAGCCTTAATGTAATGAGTTCTTACCCTTGTTTAATAAATGTGGATAACCCTTGTGCAAATTAGATTTTGAGGACAAATATGAATAAAAGAAGAAACCCTAACAAATTATTTTTAAGAGAGCTAGGATTGCGTTATTTTCTTATCTTATCTTTTTTTACCCTAGCCCTTACTATGGGAATGGGTTGTATTACTGGTGCAAAGGCATGTGATGGGGATCCTACATTAGACGCTAATAATAATTGCCTACCTTATAATAATAAAACAGGGACAGTGGGGCCAAGCTTTGGAAATGCGATACAGGTAGATTGTGTTAAAAATACTGAAGTTTTTGAAATTAATAATTTTAGTGATTTATATAAGGTGAGTCATTGTAGTAATGTGAATAATGGAGATTATGTTTATAGAGAGCAATGGTTGACTGGTACCTATATCATATCATCCAATATTGATGCTTCAGATACTTGTAAGAATAGTCGTGATCCTTCGTTTAGGAACTGGATTCCTATAGGAAGTAGTAATAGTATTTTAGACCAAAGATTTAGAGGTTCTTTTGAGGGGAAATGTGTAGGCTTAGGTTCTACTTGCACCCCTGCTATTATTAGTAATCTTTGTATCAATACAAATTTAGAAGCTGGGTTTATAGGAAGGGCTAAAGGTGTTCGTATAAAAAATATAATTTTGAAGGGTGCCAAAGTATCGGGTAAAAGTTATGTGGGTGGTTTTATAGGTAAGGTTGTTGAGGGGAATGTTTTCCCTACCTCCCTTGAGCGAGTAGGCTTTGAATCTGGTGCAGTGTTGGGTTCGGGAGATTATGTAGGTGGCTTGATTGGGGGTATAGAAGAAGGTGGGAATATTAGTGAAGCGTATGTAAGACTAAGTAACATAGGTGGTGGTGTGAATGTAGGTGGGCTTGTGGGTAAAATTGACGGAACAAAAATTTCAAATGTTTATGTAAATGATGTTTCTATGGCAGGTCAAAATCATATAGGGGGTCTTGTAGGAAGTATAGAGGATACTTCTCTTCCAAGTAAAGTAAGTAACTTTTATGCAGTATTTTCAAATGTAAACTTTGATAATGAAATACTATCAGGAGGCTTTGTTGGCTTTTTAAATAGTAATTTAGCAGAATTGAGTCGAGGCTATGTAGTTGCAAATGGGGTTAATTTTGGCCTGATAGGTGCGTGTAATAGTACTAATAACTTAAGGAATTCTAATCTTCTCGCCCTTTACTATAATCGAGGTGAAACTGAAAACATAGCTATGAGCGGGCGTAAGTGTTCTGTGGACGCAGAGCAAAAATATAATGTTTATCCTCTTTCAACCGATTTTTTACAAGATTATTTATTTGAACAACTCTATCTTGATTCTTCGGGGCGAGAGAATAAAGAAAATGTTTATTCGTTACAATTTAATCCTGAGATATGGGGGAATATGGGACAAAAGAGTGTATACCCTTGCTTAAAAAATATAGAGGATAAACTTTCTTGTGGGTCAAATTTGAATCCTACTCCTCCTAACATTAATGCTACAAATCTAAAATATTGGAGTGTTTCTGGTAGTGAAGCATCTAATCTCTCATGGCCAACACTACCTTGTACTGGCACCTGTGTTACTGATTTTGATGCAGAAAATATAGGCCTTAGTTGGTTTGGTGGTAGCCATGTAGAAATAGATCCGTCTCTTTTTTACAAATTAGATATCTTCCATACTGGAATAGGTTCTTCTGTTTCTTCTTCTTATCCGCCTATTTATACTAAGGAGGGTGAAATTCAAAAAAGTCTACCTGTAGCAGGATTGGAAGGGGGCACCTATCAAATTCAGCTTAGCTCATGTTATACCCTTGCTTCAGGTTATTCTTGTTCGCCTCCTGTTTCTTTTTACCCCTCACTTAAGATAAGTGGTTATGGAAATCCAGGAGCGATTATAACGGGAGAGAAACTTCTTGGCTGGTCTAGTATACAAAATGACCCCGTGTATTATCCTCTAAATTGGGGCACTGCTTTTTATAGTAATGGAAATATTAGTATAAAATGGAATTCTCTTAATGCAAGCTACTATCAAGTAGGTATTATTTTTTGGAGTACAAATCAACCCGTTAATGCCTCTTTTTTACAGCCAAATATTTCGAATGTCGTACAGAATTGCATTTTTGAATATAATACCGCTGATTCTACTTGGAAACGCATTCAAAGGATTTCAACCCTTGATTGGAGAGAGAGTTCTACTTGTTCTTTACTCTCTGTTATAGGTGGTGCAAGTGGTGTAAGGACTTTGAATCTATCCTTAAAGGGGGGTATGAGTTTTTCTATCATGGTAAGGGCTACTAATTATGGAAATTGGTACTATGCTTCTTTTCAAGGAGATGCTAAGAGTAGGGTAGTTGCTGTTCCATTAGAAAGTAATAAAGATAATCCATTTGCTACGAGTTCTTTTTTAGGCAATGTTCAAAATGGGAATTATGATTTAGTCTGGACTAAGAATCATTTAAGAAATGATTTAGGGCACCCTTTGCAATTTGAAATCTATGAATCAGGAAATTTTATAGGAAGGACGGGTAACGATTCAAGCAGTTATTCTATTTTGAGTGGTGTACCAGGTGTATATAAATATGAAGTAAGGCCTTGTTCCCTCGCGTCTAGCTTTTGTGGTTATCTTACAAAATTTTCTTGGGAGACCATAGCCCGAGTAGGCGAAGTGAGGCCTTGGCTTGAGGCGAGAGTAAGTCAAGCTTCATGGAAAACCTTCGCTAGTTTAAATAGCCGTTTACATATAGGGCAGGGTGGTCGTACGTACTATATAAAGTGGAATGGAGTGCCACAGGCTAATAGATATGAAGTATTAGAAGTAAACTCTTCTCCTGTTGTGTCTTCTTCGAGAATTACTAGCTCTTGGAGCACTATCTATAAAATAAATAGTTGCAGTAGTGGGGTTTGTTGGCTATCCCTTGAAAGTGGAAGACCTATCTATTCCGCTAATGCTTTAGCTGTAAGTTATCAGGTGCGTTCGTGTAGGACGAATACTTGCGAGGCATGGGATCGTGTCACAAAAGAGACTCTGAATTTTATCCCTCTTTCAGCACCTTCTGAACTTACCACAAGTGCTGAGTGGGCCCCTTCGTCTACAGATTTGATTTTTGAAACTTTAGACAGAACAATTACAGTATCTGGTATTCATGACTCTTCACAAGAGGGCATAGAAAGTTATGAATTAGGTGTCTTTAGTGGGTCCCATTGGTCAGAGGAACCTTTGTTTACGAATGAGAATACGAGCTTCTTAGATGTACCCTTAATTTGGACTCCTAGTCTTCTTCCTGGCCTTCCGTATTATTTTAGAGGCAGGTCTTGTGTGACCTATTCAAATTGGGATGGAAATAAAAATTGTAGTGCGTGGTCACCTCGTAGTGAGGCTACCTATAAAATAGCCTTACCTTCCATTACTGATTTAAAAATAAGTACCATAGGGGGAATAGAAGGATTAGTTTCTGAAGCGATGATGGGTGAAACTTACTCCCTCTCTTGGAGTAAGCAAGAGGGCATTTCAAAATATTTAGTAACAGAAAGTCATAAACAGAATCAATCTAAAACATGGCTTATATGGTTAAGTTCTAATTCTTATTATAGTAAACTCATCAAAATAAATGATATTCCATACAATGGGATATCTAGCTATTATACTACAAATACCTATGAAAACTCCTTATATCCCCATCTGCAAGTCTTGAATGTAAATCCATCATCAGCTCGACTTAGAGTAAATCTTTCTCATCTGGGAGATAGTAGTTATATCTACAGTGTAAAAGCTTGCCCTCCTCATTACGGTGACTTGGGAGATAATTCAATTTGTCAGAATAGCGAGGAGACTTCTGTTTCTATCGATATAAACTTGCCTGTTATTACAGGACTTCGTGTGACAGGAGAGGGAGTTTTATATGATGCTAATGGCATTGTGTCTACTACTGGGGTAGAGACTCTACGTGGGGCCTTATATTCTAGTTACAGTGGCGTTTTTAATTTAACTTGGGCTAGTCCAAGTAATTTTCAATCTGATTATGGATATAAATATAAAATTAATGTAGATAATGATCCTTCTTGTCCTTTAGGGGATGAGACATTTTTTAGTAGTGCAAACGTTTATCCTGTTGATTTGACGGGTGGGGCTTGTGGTAAACCTAACTCACTAAGAAGATATACTGTGTATTTATGTACTTTTGTAGGTTGTTCTAAAACGCCTAGTGCCTCTATAGCCCTTACTATTTTACCTGTAGGAGTTGCAAGTGGCTTAAAGATTTCATCATCTCCTAGTACGTATGATATTAATGGTATAGGAGAAGTTTATACTGATAGCGAGTCTGCAACCCTCCCATTGGAATGGGAACCCACAGCAGGGTTTTCAGCGTATCGTTTATATTGGAGTTCAGCCTCATCTACAGATTTTATAGAGAAAGATGCTGTGATACATTATGGAATTTTAAAATGGCAAAGTCTTTTTGCAGGCCCAGGAACTTCTATTTCTATTCATGGTTCTCCAATCAATGCTTATGCCTATTCTTTGAGTGGCTGTGTCCTTTCTAATTGTGGCGACTCTATCCCTCTACTACCTTGGGATATTGCGTATAAACTTAAGCTTTATAATTTAAATGCAAGTGCTAAAAATTTAAGGGTAGGAGCTTATTCGTCTACAGGCCCTTGGACATCCCTATCTCATAATACTACCTATTCAGGTACGTATAGCTTGTATTGGAACTTAATCAGGGGGGCAAGATATTATAGAATTGAGAGATGTTATTCCATTGATAATACTTGTAGTCATTGGACTACCCTTGATGCTATCAATGCGTCAAGCTTAGTGAAGTCAGGTAATGATGTTGTATATCCTATTCTTTATGTACCCAATAGCATAGGGTCCCAAGATGGAAATTATTTTTATAAAGTAAGGGCTTGTGCTCGTACAAATGTGGGCAATGGTGTAGGTAAATGCTTTACTCCAACAAATGAAATAAAGGTATTTGTTAAGTACATTTCTTCAAACCCAAATAATCTAAGCGACCCCAATAATGCTAACAACGGACTTTCTTTGTCTTCACCTATTTATATCTATAATTATTCTCAGCTAAGAAATATTGCAAAGAAGGCCCCAATTAGCTTGTCTTTAAATTATAGGCTAGCACAAAATATTGAAGATGGTGCTTTAAGTTGTGTAGATGATGTGTCCCTTACTTCGAGTGATTTATCTCAATACTTGGATCTCTTGGAATACCCTAAGATCAACCCTTACATGGGCAAGTAATGTTACTAAGGGTTTATGTACTGCTTCTGGTTTTCCACCCATTGGAGATGAGACGCAACCCTTTACTGGAAACTTTGATGGTGCGGGTTATGTGATTAAAAATCTTAATATTTGGTCTTCACGTAAACATGTAGGTCTTTTTGGGTATATAAAGGGTGGGCGAGTTCAAAATCTTGGCATGGTAAATGAATATGTCTCTAGTCAAGGCAACGCCTCTCATATAGGTGGGCTTGTGGGTTGGTTGAGTAACTCTAGTATAGAGAGATCATTTGCATCGGGTGATAAAATAATTTCTCCAAATTACACAGGGTGGTCTTGTTGGTGCTATGGCAGGTAACTCTACAATTCGATCAAGTTATGTTGCTTTTAGAACGTTAATAGGTTGGAAAACTGCGGGTGGAATAGTGGGGGAAGTGTATTCAGGTGATATTAGCGGTACCATAGCGGTAGCTTATTTAAAAGGCTTAAGTTCTAATTCTGGTGGAGGAGTAGTGGGTTCTTTACTGTACCCGAATCAATTTACCGTGGCAACAGGGAATAATTATTATTGGGGTGGTCCTAATGTATCTTCTGGTGGTTGTGGGAATAGTAATTCTTTTTGTATAAAAAAAGGTTCTGTGGATATGAGAGGATTATTGAGTTTAGTACAAGCAGATACAAAATATAGTCTTTTTAATTTTTCTTGGAGCGTGGGTACTAAATGGATGTTTGGTGGAGAACGATATTTACTGCCCTATGTGGTCCCTATTCCCCCTAGCTCAGCTCCTACTTCGACATCCACTGATGTTACGTCTCAAGATATACTGGTTTGGTCTAAAGTGATGTGCTCTCCTAAGCCTGTAGGTGAATGTGGTGAAAGAGACGGTGTATCTAATGCCATTTTCCCAGGAGAAACTGTTTCACGAGAAGGTTATGTAGTAGGTAAGGCTGATGGGACCATAGATAGGGATGCTAATGGTAATGTGGTTGCTGGTAATTCTAATTATAGAGTTCCTATTGTAAGGGTAGACTTGGCAAACGGTACAAAAGCGGCAGGCATAGTACAGTCTTGTACTTCGAGTTATACTTGTGATGAAAATTTAATTCTTACAGCAACTACTCCTAACGTTAAAAAGAGTTGTTTTGCTTCGAGCAGCCGGAAGTATGTTACTTCGGATTTGAGTAATAACCCTCTTTCTCCGAAGACACCCTACACCTTACCTTCTCAAGTTTATAGTTATCACGTCAATTCGTGTGATAGTTCTTACATTTATGTCTTTCCTGATAACGATAAGACAGTTCGTTCTTCGGGTGAATTGGGACAATTTCACGTACCTTGGTCAACAATCTCTCAAACCCCATATTGGAGGCAAAATGATTCTAACTGTATTGAGACTTTTAAGTGTAGGTATATAGCTAAAAAATCAGTATATGTATCAGCGTACCAGGGTAACTATTATGGTAATTATCAAACAGTAAAGTATTGGAAGTGTGATGATAATTGTACAAGAATTATCCCATGTTATTGCTCTGGAATATCTGAGAATACTGTGGATCGCTATGATGGAGAGACATTTACGATTCCTAGTTCAGGATCAAGACCAACTGCTTGTGGTCAGAGCTATAATACAGGCACTGCTTCTTTTACATGCGATAATGGGGTAATAAAAAACTTTTCATCAGCAAGTTGTAGAATAACTAAAACAGATGATTGTCCGGATAATAGTTGTCCTCAGTTATTTGTTAAAGAAAGTACTGATTCTAAATTAATTTATCAAGAGAATATTATCTCTAATCATATACTACCCATCTCTAAGGGTACAGGATATGATAAAATTACTACTAAACTGACGCCTCAAAGTGAGCTTATTATAAAAGAAATGGAGCTAGAGGATTACTTTGACCATACTTTTATCGATAGTTTGACCCTCTTGCAAGCTATTTCTACTCGTGCTAAGGATGAAATTTACAGAACACAAGATGGAAAATTTGTGGGTCTCGATATAAATAGTGCCCAAAAAGTCAAATTGCAACAGCTTCCTAATAGAGGTTACTTTAAAGTAGAAGAGGCTAGAGTTTCAGGCAAGTTTATTAAAATTCAAGGCTCTGCGAATATTGAAAACCTCTCAAAATTGAGAAAGAAAAATTGGGGTGTGTTTAAGTTTCATGAAGATTACGAAAAATATAACCAGGCCTTAACAGCTGAGGAGTTTCGCCTTGCGCGTAGAATTGTTGAGTTGAATGTTCTAGTATTTCGTAATCATAAATGGGAGCCCTTACAATTGGGTACTTCTCATTTAATGTTCTATCAAAATTCTGTAAAAGTAATAAGTCTTCCAGAAGGAACAGAAAAGATACGTTTACTTTACCTCAAAGACATACTTGATTTGAAAGAAGTCAGTATTTTCAAAGAGGGTAATCTAAATATTAATATTAAACGCTTATCTGCAAAAGATGATAGAATTGCAAAGGTTGATAATTTAAATATTGAAATTATGCGAGGAAAACCATTGATAATAAAGGCTAGTGATTTTATTAGCAAAGGTAATTCTAGCGCTAGTTATTTCCTAGAGACGAATGGATTTTATATTCCGTATACTAAAGAAAAAATTGAAAAAACAGACACAAGGAATATCTTCTTAAAGGCTTGGCATAAATTAGAAGTTGAGATAATGATTAAAGTGCAGAAATATTACATAAGAAAAGATGATATATTTGATGCGTACAATAGTTTCATCTTTTTAACAAAGATATTTTGAAGCCATTGTATTATAGCTTTAAACTTTACATTTTTATTCTTGAGATTTTACTTTAATGATGACTTGTGTATTCCTAAGTGTAAAATTATTTGTGTATGCACTCTAGTAAGATGAGAAGTTATGGCTAGAAGAGTCGCTTCGATGCAAAATAATTCAAAAAGTAAATTTCAGAGTAGAAAAAAGAAAGATAGTTCTCGGGAAAATTCTCGAAACTCTGCCAGATTCCCTAGAGGTGGTGGGACAAGACCTGACTCTGGTCGAGGCTCCTCGTATAATTCAGAGAGGGGTGGTGCTTATTCTAGAGCTTCTGATTCTGGACGAGGCTCCTCGTATACTTCAGAGAGGGGTGGAGCATATTCTAGATCTTCTGATTCTGGACGAGGCTCCTCATATAATTCAGAGAGGGGTGGCGTGTATTCTAGACCTTCTGATTCTGGACGAGGTTCTTCTTATACTTCAGAGAGGGATGGAGCATATTCTAGATCTTCTGATTCTGGACGAGGTTCCTCATATAATTCAGAGAGGGGTGGTGCGTATTCTAGATCTTCTGATTCTGGACGAGGTTCCTCATATAATTCAGAGAGGGGTGGTGCGTATTCTAGATCTTCTGATTCTGGACGAGGCTCCTCGAGCCCTAATCGAAAATTTTCATTAAAGAATCCAAGGGGTAAAAGTTTTAATTCTTCTCCTAAACGAAATCGTTTTTTAAATTCAAATATTGATATTTCAAAACTAATAAGTAAGGCAAAGCTTGTGGAAGCAAAGGTCTATGTTCCCAAGCATTCTTTTGCTGAACTCCCCCTTCATCAAAAATTAAAGGATAATATTACTCAAAAGGGGTTCACCACTCCTACTGCTATTCAAGATCAGGCCATACCCGTTTGTATCCAAGGTAAAGATATTATAGGTTTAGCGAATACAGGTACAGGAAAAACAGCTGCCTTCCTCTTACCGATGATTGATAAGATATATAATAATAAGCAACAAAAATTACTTGTAATGGTCCCTACTCGAGAGTTGGCCTTGCAGGTACATCAAGATTTTGTTTCTTTTTCTAAAGGATTAAATATGTATTCAGCCCTTTGCATTGGTGGTGCAAATATCAGAAGTCAGATAGGAGAATTACGTAGAAATCCTAATATTGTCATAGGAACACCTGGTCGTCTTAAGGACTTGATTAGGCAGAAGGAATTAAAATTACAAACTTGTCACAATGTGGTTCTTGATGAAGCGGACAGAATGTTTGATATGGGATTTATTTCAGATATTACTTATCTCTTATCTCAATTGCCTGAAGAAAGACAAGTGTTACTTTTTTCTGCAACCCTTCCCACGGAAATTAAAAATATTATCCAAAGATTCCAAAAAAATCCTGTCACAATTTCTGTGCTTACGGGAGAGACATCTCAAAATGTAGAACAGGATGTAATCCGCATAAGCGACACAAAGCAAAAGATGAAAAAACTGCAAGAGCTATTATCACAGAAAGATTTTAGCAAAGTTATTATTTTTGGAAGAACTAAGCATGGTGTAAAAAATATCGAAAATAGTCTTTTTGAAATGGGTTTCAAAGTTGCTTCCATACATGGAGATAAAACTCAAGGAGCACGTCAAAAAGCATTGCGTCAGTTTAAAGAGCATAAAATTCAAGCCTTTATAGCAACAGACATAGCGGCGAGAGGATTAGATATTCCTAATGTTACCCATGTGATTAATTTTGACCTCCCCGCGAATTATGAGGATTATACTCATCGTATTGGCCGTACAGGTCGTGCCGGGAAAAAAGGTGTGGCCTTAACTTTTGTAAGTAATTAATAAAGCGATTAGCCTAAAGCAATCAGCCTGGGGGCCATTTAAATTTACGGCCACCTAATATATGCAGGTGTAGATGAAATACTGTTTGGCCTACTTCTGCCCCATCATTGATTACGAGTCTATATTTCCCACCTACACCCTGCTGTTCGGCAATTTTAGGTGCCACCGCCATAAGATGTCCTAGCAATTCTTTGTCTCTTTCTTCTTGTTGTGAAAGTTGTGGTATGGGTTTGCGAGGGATGAGGAGGATATGAACAGGGGCTTGAGGATTTATGTCTTTAAATGCAAGGCACAAGTTGTCTTCGTATACAATATCTGCAGGTATCTCTTTATTAATAATTTTCGAAAATATAGTCATATTCATATTATGTGGATTGTTTCTTTGGTATTTTAAAATAAAAGTATTTTTTAAAATTTGTTTTAGAATAACAATCTTAGAAAATATTTTTGTACCCATATTGTATGAATTGTTTTATATCGTTTTAAAATGAAGCTATTTTTTAGATGTGTTTAAAAAAATTAAAATTATACGACAATGAGATGCTATTTGATGATAAAGGAAGTAGAATTAATTTTCTCGAAGTGAAGTGTAATATAGATATTTTTTCTAACAGAAATCTATTTGTATAAATGTGATGAATGATTTTCTTATCTTTTATTTATTAATTTATTTTTTGTCTTTAGATGATTCATGAAAGTTTTATAAAATAGACTTAAAATTGTTGTAAGGTATGATAGTTTATAGTGCTGAATCCTTTTTCAATTGACGTTTATTCTTTAAATAAAAGTATAGAAATATGAAACATAGTGCTACCTTATTACAAAATCTACCATATAAAGTTAAAGACACAAATTTATCTGCTTGGGGTCGAGAAGAGATTATACTAGCTGAAAAAGAGATGCCTGGTCTTATGGCTTTGCGTGAGGAATATAAAAATTCTAAACCTTTAGAAGGAGCTCGTATTTCTGGGTCCCTTCATATGACCATACAAACTGCAGTTTTGATAGAGACTTTAATTGAATTAGGGGCAAAGGTTCGTTGGGCTACTTGCAATATTTTTAGCACTCAAGACCATGCTGCTGCTGCACTAGCTGTGGAAGGTATACCTATTTTTGCATGGAAGGGTATGAGTGAAGAAGACTACTGGTGGGCACAAGATCAAACTCTAGGATTTGAAGATGGTCCTAATATGATTCTAGATGATGGTGGAGATTTAACACATTGGGTGCATACTAAACGTCCTGAATTACTTCCTAAGATAAAGGGAATTACAGAAGAAACAACTACAGGCGTACATCATCTAAGAAAAATGTTACAAAAAGGGGAATTAAAACTTCCTGCTATGAATGTAAATGATTCTGTGACAAAAAGTAAATTTGATAATCTTTATGGCTGTCGTGAATCTTTAGCGGATGGTATAAAAAGAGCTACAGATATAATGATGGCGGGGAAAGTAGCTGTAATCTGTGGTTATGGGGATGTTGGAAAGGGAAGTGCACAAAGCTTAAAAGGCTTTGGCTGTAGGGTAGTCATAACCGAAATCGATCCTATTTGTGCTTTGCAGGCTGCGATGGAGGGCTATGAAGTGAGTACCATGGAAAAATGGGCAGATAAGGCAGACATTTTTGTCACAGCAACGGGTAATATAGATATTATTACTTTAGAAGATATGCAAAAAATGAAGGATTGTGCCATCATTTGTAATATAGGGCATTTTGATACAGAGATACAAGTTTCTCGCCTCAAAGAAGTTAAGGGCATAGTGCACAAAGAAGTAAAACCACAAGTGGATAAATTTACTTTTTCTAATGGGAAAAGTATAATTTTATTAGCTGAAGGGCGTCTAGTGAATCTAGGTTGTGCAACAGGGCATCCTAGTTTTGTTATGTCAGCTAGCTTTACAAATCAAGTATTAGCTCAAATTGAATTGTACAATAATAAACATGAAATAGGCGTATATTTATTGCCTAAGCATCTTGACGAAAAAGTTGCAAAACTTCATCTCAAAAAGGTGGGGGCAGAATTAACTAAACTTACTCCTAAACAGGCTAAGTACATAGATGTTAGCATAGATGGCCCCTTCAAACACGATACTTACAGATATTGAGTTCAATTGTTATTTATTCTTTTTTTGGGTTAGTTTTTTGTGTATAATAAAACGTCTTGTGGATAGGGAGATGTTTTCTGGATTCTACTTTCCCCTTATGAATCTATGATGAAGTCACGTAAAGATTTTTCAAGTATCAATTATTATACTCCTGCTTCAAAAATAGAGGATGTTCAAAAGCGTTTAAAAACAGGAGTAGCCTCTCCCACTTCCGAAGAAGTTTGGAAAACTCCTGAGGGGATAGATATTAAAACTAGATATAATGCAAAAGATATAGAGGGAATGAAGCATCTTGATTTCGCTGCAGGCCTACCCCCATTTTTACGTGGCCCCTATTCTACGATGTATGTGAATCAACCTTGGACTATACGCCAGTATGCTGGCTTTTCTACAGCTGAAGACTCTAATGCTTTTTATAGAAAAAATTTAGCAGCAGGACAAAAAGGTTTGTCTGTTGCCTTTGATTTAGCTACGCATAGAGGTTATGATTCTGATCATGAAAGGGTGGTGGGTGATGTAGGGAAAGCTGGGGTTGCGATAGACTCTATTCTAGATATGCAGATTCTATTTAATAAAATTCCTTTAGGTGATGTATCCGTTTCAATGACAATGAATGGGGCAGTTATTCCAGTCCTTTCTTTTTTTATTTTAGCAGGTTTAGAGCAGGGTGTAAGCCTTGCACAACTAAGTGGAACCATTCAGAATGATATACTTAAAGAATTTATGGTGCGTAATACTTATATTTACCCACCTTCCCCCTCTATGAGAATTATTGGAGATATTTTTCAATATACTGCAAAAAATATGCCTAGATTTAATTCTATAAGTATTTCAGGGTATCATATGCAAGAAGCAGGAGCGAGTAATGATATAGAATTAGCGTATACCCTTGCTGATGGAATGGAATATATACGTACGGGTATGGCTGCAGGCTTGTCTATTGATGAATTTGCTCCTCGCCTTTCCTTTTTTTGGGGTATAGGCATGAATTATTTCATGGAAATTGCTAAGATGAGATCAGCTCGTATGCTTTGGGCAAAGATTATCAGAAATTTTGGCTCGAAGGATCCCCGTTCTCAAATGTTACGTACACATTGTCAAACTTCAGGATGGAGTCTTACAGAACAGAGTCCTTATAATAATGTAATACGAACTTGTACTGAGGCTCTAGCGGCAGCCTTGGGGCATACACAATCTTTACACACGAATGCCCTGGATGAAGCCATAGCCCTGCCAACAGATTTTAGTGCTCGTATTGCTCGCAATACTCAATTGTATTTGCAATTGGAGACGGGGATTACTCGTGCCATTGATCCATGGGGTGGTTCATATTATATTGAAAGTTTAACTGATGCCATAACAAAGAGAGCTTGGAGTTTAATCCAAGAGATAGAAGAAATGGGTGGCATGACTCAAGCTATAGAACAGGGTTTGCCTAAGATGCGTATAGAAGAGGTGGCGGCACTTAAGCAAGCTCGAATAGATTCTAAGCAGGATATTATTGTGGGAGTAAATAATTTTATTTCTTCCGAAGAGGAAAAACTTAATGTACGTGAAATAGATAATACAGCTGTTCGTCTTTCTCAGATTGAACGTTTAAAGACATTGAAACGTGAAAGAAACACTTGGGAAGTAGAACAAGCTTTATCTGCTATTACTTTATGTGCAGAAACAAAAAAAGGCAATCTTTTAGAATTGGCTGTAGAAGCTGCTAAAAAAAGGGCTACCTTAGGTGAAATTTCGTTTGCTATGGAGAAAGTTTTTGGCAGATACCAAGCAAATAGTAGGATGATTAGTGGAGTGTATGCAAGTGTGATGCAAGAAAATGAAGACTTTAATAATATTCTGAAACTCACAGATATTTTTTATGAAAAAAAAGGACGTAGACCACGTATTATGGTGGCAAAGATGGGACAAGATGGTCATGATAGGGGAGCACGCGTGATAGCCGCTAGCTTTGCAGACATGGGCTTTGATGTTGATATTGCTCCACTTTTTCAAACACCCAAGGAAGTGGCCATGCAGGCAATAGAAAATGATGTTCATATTTTGGGAGTATCTAGTTTGGCCGCAGGTCATAAAACCCTTATCCCATTATTGATAAAAGAGTTATCTGAATTAAATAGGAAAGATATCATGGTTGTTGTGGGGGGCGTTATTCCTCAGATTGATTATGACTTTTTATATCAAGAAGGAGTATCTTGTATTTTTGGCCCGGGAACACCCATTACTCAAGCAGCAAAAAGTATTTTAGAAAAATTGTTATAAGGTATGAGGTTTTAAAAATATTTTCTCATTATACATGATTTATAGGAGGGGCTTTGAGATTTCATATTTAAATCATTCTTTGTGAGTATAATCAAGACCCCATACGCTTTCGTTTCAAGGTCGCTATAATTTGAAATAATAAAAAACTACCTATGCTTACAGAATAAATGATAAGTGAGTTAATGCTTTGATTTGGATAAAAAATACGAGTAAGACCAAATAAAAATAAAAAGCCTAGTAGTCGAAGAACATTGGCACTCAAATAAATATAAGCAGTTATCTGTGGTTTCTTTTTTTGAAAAAAAATTCCTATAATAAAGGGTAGATAGCTTAGAGAATAACCTAAGGCATGTATGAGAGATCGCATTTCCCAATTCATCTCATTGACTGGAACTAGATCCAGAGCAATCCAAAAACCTATGGGGATAGAAAGAAAAATGATAGGATAACTAATCATAAAATAGTATTAGAGATGTAAAGAATTCTAGCTTCGCATACATTTTTATGAAATAAAGAAGAACGATTTAAAATGTTTTTTCCCAATTTTTTGTGTGGGAATAATTTAGACATATATTCATTGAATTTTGACACATTTATAGGTCTAATGATTTTTAAGCCAGTGTATTTAGAATTTCAGCTGCTTCTAGAATTTCTTCTTTGCTATTTGAATAATGTATTCCTGTCCTCAAATAACCCCCGCGAGTAGAAAGCCTTAATCTTTTTTGTGTAAAAGCCTTTGTTGTTATTTCTGAGGGGTCGTTACCTTTATCTAGTTTAAAGCTAAGTATTCCAGAACGGTTTTTTGCAGGGAATAGAATAGGTTTATATTTTCTTAAATTGATATTCCGAAGAAGTAAGTCTTGCAGCTCAAGTATCTCTTTTTGTATCATTTCTATACCATAATGATTAAAAATTTCTTCAAAGCAAGAAAGTAATTGAGCAGCAGCCCTATAATTGAGAGTACTATATTCAAAGCGTCTAGCATCTGTATAGGGTGCCCATTTGTGGTTTAAATAATCATCTCCTTGTTTCATCAAATCTGCCCCCGCCATAGTATAACTCAATTTTTCTCTTAAGGCAGGGCTAGTGTAAAGTAAGCCACTTCCTATAGGTCCTAAAAGCCATTTCCATGTAGATGTGGCGATGGCGGAAATAGAATCCATTTCAGGAAATAGAGCTAAAGAACCCATGCTCTGTGCTGCATCTATAATAAGATCAATGTTGTGTGCCTTGCAAATTTTCCCAAGGGCATGTAAGTCACAAGCAAAGCCACTTGTAAATTGAACATGACTTAGAGCTATGACGCGAGTGCGTTTTGAGATTTTAGATTCGAGTTCTTCAAGAGAAAAAGCACAAGCCCCATCATCACAATTTTTATCAAGGCTTAGGTCTGTATTTTCAAGGAGTATAAGTTTTACTCCTCGCCTTTCTTGTAAAAGCCAAGGATAATAATTTGATGGGTATTCACATTTGTAAGAAATAATTTCATCACCTTCTTGAAAGGGATAGCTTTCAGCGATTAGGCTCAGACCCTCGGCAGTATTATGAACTAGAGAAATGTTTTCACTACTTGTTTTCAAAAATTTGGCAACGGCAGCATGTAGTTTGTCTACTAGATCGGGGTATTCTTGTGTAACTCCCCAGCCTAACTCGCTGTGGGCTTGTTCATATTCGTAACCTGCTTGTAAGGCTCCTATATAAAGAGGGGAGGTACCACAATGATTCATATAAATCATCCTATTTTTTATAGGATAAAGAAAGGGGTCCTTATTAATTTGTATTTGTGGCGAGGTTTTCATTTTTTGAGATTTAGGTGGAGTGAAAAATAGAGGGTAGCTTTATAAAGTATTGATTTTTGGAATATAGTATTTATACTCACTAAAATGTTTTTTCTCAAATGCTTCTATCTCACCTAAATTTTTTAGAGTGAGGCCAATTTCATCTAAACCTTCAATTAAACTTTTTTTTGCGATAGAATCGATTTCAAAATTATAGGTAGTGTTTTGTGTATAAATTTCTTGTTTTTCTAAATTTACTGTAATGGAAGCACCTTCATTTTCATTTACCCATTGACTTATATTTTGTAAATGTTTTGTTTCTAAGGCTATGACTAATAAACCGTTTTTTAAACAATTGTTGTAAAAAATATCTGCGAAAGAAGGGGCAAGGATTACTTTAAAACCATAATCTGCCAAGGCCCATGGGGCATGCTCTCTGCTTGAGCCACAGCCAAAATTTTCGCCTGCTATCAAAATACTTGCTCCTTCATAGCATTTTTTATTTAATTCAAATTTGGGATTGGGTTTTTTAGGCTCCCAAGCCTCATTATCTAAATAACGCCAATCATGAAAAAGATGTTTCCCAAAACCAGTACGTTCTATTTTCTTTAAGAATTGCTTAGGCACAATTTGATCCGTATCAACATCTGCACGATTCAAAATAGCTACTAGTCCTGTATGTTCTAAAAAAGCTTGCATTATTTCATCTCCCTCACATCTACAAAATGTCCTGCTACAGCCGCCGCCGCCGCCATTGCTGGGCCTACTAAGTGAGTCCGCCCCCCTCGCCCTTGCCTTCCTTCAAAATTACGATTTGAAGTAGAGGCACAACGCTCACCTGGGGAGAGTACATCATCATTCATAGCTAAGCACATAGAACAACCCGGCAATCGCCATTCAAAACCTGCGTCTTTAAAAATTTTATCAAGCCCTTCTTCTTCTGCCATTCTTCGTACTTCAGCTGAACCAGGAACGACCATTGCCTTTACCGACTTCGCTACTTTTTTATTTTTTAATACACTTGCAGCGCTTCGTAAGTCTTCAATACGCCCATTTGTACAAGAACCAATAAAGACTCTGTCAATGTTTATACTTTCTATAGGTGTGTTTGGTTGTAAATCCATGTACTCCAATGAACGTATGAGTGTTTCTTTTTCATTTTGATCTTTTATATCTTTAGGAGAAGGAATACGTCCTTTGATAGAGGCTACTTGCGAAGGATTTGTACCCCATGTTACTTGTGGTTCTATTTTATCACCTTCAACTTCAATGATTTTATCAAATTGTGCACCCTCATCTGTTTTGAGTTGAGACCAATTTTCTTTCATAGCTCGTTCCCACTCTTCGTTCTTGGGTGCGAATTTTTTCCCTTTTAAGTAGTCAAAAGTAGTATCGTCGGGGGCTATGAGACCCGCCTTTGCCCCTGCTTCTATACTCATATTGCATACAGTCATTCTACCCTCCATAGAAAGATGCTGAATGGCTTCACCCATGTATTCTATCACGTACCCTGAGCCACCATTTGTACCTATTTTCCCAATGAGTGCAAGAATGATATCCTTAGCTGTAACACCCTTACCTACCTTTCCTTTAACATGTACTTTCATGTTTTTTGATTTTTTTTGCACAAGAGTCTGTGTTGCCATTACATGTTCTACTTCACTAGTTCCTATACCGAAGGCTAGGGCACCAAAAGCTCCGTGTGTACTTGTATGAGAGTCTCCACAAACGATGGTCATGCCTGGTAAAGTGAGGCCTAATTCGGGGCCTATAACATGTACTATACCATTATTAGAGCTCTTTAAATCATAAAGCTTTACACCAAAATCCTTACAATTTTTTGTAAGGGTAAGGATTTGAATTTTAGAAATTTCTTCGAGGCTTTCTAAATCACGAACCTGAGTTGAGATATTATGATCCATAGTCGCAAAAGTTAGCTCAGGTTGACGAAGTTTTCGTTTGTGTATCCTTAGTCCTTCAAAGGCTTGGGGAGATGTTACTTCATGTACGAAGTGTCTATCTATATAAACAAAGCATATTTCATTTGTAGTAGTGGGGATAAGGTGTTTTTCCCATATTTTATCGTATAGAGTTTGTGGTCTCTTCATCCCTTCAAACTTTACAAAATCTTACTTATGTCAAATCTTTATTTTGAAAGTAAAGTTATTTTATTTAGATTTTATATTCATGAGAGATTTAGCATAGGCTTAATTCAGAGTATCTTTTTACAGCGTCTAATAGAATTTCTTTACGTATAGGCTTGGATAGATATTCAGTGCATCCGCATTCATAACTTTTCATAACATCCTCTTTGGTACTACTTGCTGTTAGAGCGATAATGTTTACAGGAGCCTTATCTTGCTTATTTTCTTTTTCCCAACTACGTATATGTTTCATAGCAGTGAAACCATCCATCACTGGCATTTGTATGTCCATAAAGATGAGATCATATTTTAATCCTTCCTCGCATATTTTTTTAACAGCAATAGCTCCATTTTCTGCACAATCCAATGTAAGGTTAGCTTCTTTTAGAAAGATAGAAAATAGAAACCTATTATCTTGATTATCTTCAACGAGTAGGATTTTTATATTTTTAAGAGATGAATGATTGGTATCAATTTTTTTAATCCCCTTGTTCGTATTGATTTTTTTATTTATATCTTTTTTTATATGCAATGTAAAATAAAAAATACTTCCTACACCTAAGGTGCTTTTGCATTGAATCTTGCCCCCCATCATTTCTATAAACTTTTTAGTAATGGTTAGACCTAGACCCGTGCCCCCGAAACGTCGAGTTATACTTGTATCTGCTTGTGTGAAGCTTTCAAAAATGTTATCTATTTTATTTTCAGGTATCCCTATTCCTGTATCTGTAACTTCAAATAAAATTTCATAACTCAAATCATTTTCTGAAATGAGAGCAACATTAAGGGACACGCTCCCTTGTAAGGTGAATTTTAGTGCATTTCCAAGTAAATTAATTAAAATTTGTTCTAAACGAGTTGGATCTGCATAAACACTAACTTGTGGGGGGAGGTTAATATTTTTTTGAATTTGAACTTCTTTTCCCAAGCAACGACCTTGCATTATCTTGTAAACATTTTCTAAAGATTCATTGAGGCAAAAAGGAATTTCTTCTAACTCAATATAATTTGCTTCTATCTTTGAAAAATCTAAAATAGAATTAATTTGATAAAGTAAATTATTGGAAGCTCGTTCTAAAATTTCTATGTAGTGTTTAATATCTTCGTTAAATTCTAGCTCTTTTAAAATATCAGTCACAGAGGTAATGGCTGTGAGGGGAGTGCGTATTTCATGATTCATCGTAGAAATAAAATTTGATTTCGCTTGATTGGATTGAATGGCTTCTTCTTTTGCTATGTTGAGTTTTTGTGTACGATCTTGTACCTCCATCTCCATATCTACTAAGGTATTTTTGCCTATACGAGTAACTAGGGTAACAAAAAAGGCCCCTCCAAAAAATATAAGCCCTATAAGAGATGACAAAGATTCAAAAAGATGTAAATAAAGTAAAATTAAACTACCAATGTATCCTAAAGTAAAAAGACAAATAAAAGCTATAGCGATTTGCCAATAAAAACGATTTTTCGATTTATGATCAAGTACTCTTATGATAGAAACAATACTATAAATGGATATAACAAAACATATAACCCCTATGGTAATTAGTATGAAAGTATAAGGCACTCATATTCTTGAGACGATTTTTATTAGGAAATAAATGAACGAAAATTATTTTTTATTAATAGGGTATATATCTTACATGATTAAATTTTTTATGAAAATAATACATAGAGTTAAAATTGAATGAAGTAAAAGAGAGGTAAAATACAACTAAAATTTTTTTATTCACTTTTTGAGAATTATTTTCCTTCTAATAAATTTTGCCACTACGACCTTATTTTTTTAATAAACAAGTACTTTATAGTGAATTCGAATTTCTTTGCCATAGACTTACTTGGCATCAAGGATAGAAAACTTCTTGTCTTAAGTATGCTTGTTGTGAAGAATTGAAATATTTATGGAAAATGATATTTTACAACGTATAGATGAGTTTTCAAAATATTTAAAAGAGCAAGGTTTGAAAATAACAAATCAAAGAGTAGAAGTAGCCCGAAAAATTTTTGGAATGGATTCTCATTTTACTGTAGATCATCTTGCTCATTCCTTACACCATAAATCAAGTGCCATTTCTAGAGCTACTATCTATCGTATTGTTTCGGTTATGGTGTCAGCTGGTTTACTTACTGAGCACGATTTTGGTAAGAATGCTAAAATTTATGAACATATTAGAAATGAAGAACACCATGACCATCTTATTTGTTTAGAATGTGGTCACATAACAGAATTTAATGATCAAAGTATTGAAGATGCTCAAATACGAATAGCTTCTGATTTAGGGTTTGACTTAAAAGACCATTCATTAAACATGTATGCCAATTGTCGTTCTCTCAAGGAAAAAGGTTACTGTTCGAAAAAGGAAGCTCAGAAAGATGCCTAAATTGAAACCTCAAACAAAGATAGAAGGTAAGCATGGAAGAATTTCTTCATTCTTATCTAAAATAGAGCAAATGAATTTGATTGAGTACACCCTCAATAGAGAAGTTCCAAATCAACATAGCCTTGTTTCCCCTCTTATAGATTTTCTGGCCCTAGGTGGGGCCTCGATTATTTTTTTATTTTTATTTAGTTTGAGCAAGGGTTTCGAGAGGGCCCCCGCCATAGCCATATTGATAGCGTTTGTAATCAACCAACCTCATTTCGCACATTCTTATCAGCTCTTTTATCGCAACTTTAGAGAAAAAATTTATAAAATTGATGGTGGCGATACAAAGTTCTTCTCATGGAAAAGATACTACCTTGCTGTGGGCGTTTTTCTCCCACTAGTGCTTTTTATTTTTTTGAGTGTAGCAATCGTTTTGAATTCAAGGACTCTTTTGGGAGTTGCGGTGAATGTCATGTACTTCTTACTGGGTTGGCACTATATACATCAAGGCTTTCATATACTCTTACTCTCTTCAAAGTTGAAAAAAATTTTTTTTACAGTTTGGGAAAAAAATGTTCTCAAATGCAATGCCTATGTGGCTTGGTTTTATGGTTGGATACATGCAAATACTCAGATTATACGGAATGATTTTTGGGGGATTGATTACTATACACTTGCCCTACCTGCTGAAATCATTCATGCGTCCGGCTTATTGTTTCTACTCACAAGTGTTTTAACTCTAGCCCTATTACTTGTAAAGGATTGGGAGTTTCAAAGTTTTTTACCGTGGAATGGTATTCTTTCTTATTTTTGTGCACTTTATCTCTGGGTGGGATTTACTACTTTTTTTCATAAAGATGCCTTTTACTTTATTCCCATTTTTCATGCCCTACAATATTTGCTTCTTGTTTGGACTTCAGAATATACTCAAAAATCTATTTCTACTACCTCTTCAAACAAGGCTTCAAATTATTCTCAAAACTTGATTCAATTATTTTTTGTAAAGCATTGGTACGCTATACCTATTTTCTTATCCTTGCTCATGATACTAAAACCTATTTCTCAAAAATGGGTGAATGTTATTATTTATCAAGACGCTATATTTACATGTATAGTTATCCTTCTTACTGTAAATTTATTTCTTAAGCAACTATATTCTTTTATTTCTATGGGGATACTCTTAGGGCTTTTGGGGTTTTGGTTGGCCCCTCTTTCTTTTATGTATTTGTTTAATTATGATCAGGGTATATTTGGCTTAGCCCTTTACCCATTTCTCTTTTGGATTTTTATTAATATACATCACATTTTTATAGATTTTGTTATTTGGAAAGAAAAGTCATTTGAAAAACTTCTTATCAAATAAGTCTTTGAAACAATTAACTTGAAAGCTTATATTATTCGAAGATTGTTACTTATGCTTCCCACCCTGCTGGGAATTAGTATTATTATTTTTACGCTAACACAGTTTTTACCTGGAGGACCTATAGAAAGCTACATTGCTCGTATACGTGCTTCAACAAATAATACAGGTGCAATTAACATTCAAGAAATTACAAAAACAGAAATAGATACTTTAAAGAAAAATTTTGGTTATGACAAACCTGTCATAGTACGCTATTTTATTTGGCTCTATCATTTACTACAAGGTGATTTAGGAGAATCATTTATTTATCAAGAGTCTGTTTGGAATCTTGTCATTCGACGTATACCCATTTCTTTGTTTATAGGTTTAACAGCCTTTCTTATCTCTTATTCTATTTGTATCCCCTTGGGTTTACAAAAAGCATATAAGCATGGTACTCTTTTTGACGCCCTAAGCTCTATTTTTATTTTTACAGGATATGTTATTCCTGGCTATGTTTTAGGTTTACTTTTGATTATTTTTTTTGGTGGGGGGAGCTTTCTTGATATCTTCCCTATCTCTGGGGTGGTGTCGGATGATTTTGAAGATTTGTCTTTGATAGAAAAGGCCTTTGATTTTTTATCTCACCTTGCCTTACCTTTACTAGCTTATATTGCAAGTGAATTTGCTTTCTTAACTATGTTAGTTAAAAATTCACTTTTAGAGGAGGCAGGGAAAAACTATATGCTTACTGCTCTATCTAAGGGTCTTAGCTACAAACAAGCTCTTAGAAAGCATGCTTTGCAAAACGCCCTTATCCCCCTTGCTACTCGATCAAGTGAAATATTTACTCTAATTTTTACAAGTGCATTGTTGATAGAAAAAGTTTTTAATATAGATGGGATGGGATTACTTGTTTATAATTCTATGCTGGATAGGGATTATAATACGGTCTTGGGTATTATTATTTTAGCTAGCTTTTTTAGTATGTTAGGTAGACTTTTTTCAGATATATTATATGCCTATATTGATCCTCGTATACGTTATGATTGAGGAACAAAAATAAGGTACATTAAAATATGCCTTATAGAATATTGGAGTAAAAATATCTTGCCTCGAAATTTGCATGAGTAAGATAGCCATATCTATTTGCTAACAATCAGTGAATGAATAGTGAAAGAAAGCTAACTTTACTATATAGCCAGTTAAATTTTTGAGAGAAACGAGATATTTATGTCTTATCCCTTTTTAGAAATAGAAAAAAAATGGCAAGATTACTGGGAAAAAAATAATAGCTTTGCTACCCCAGATACTTCCCAGGCAAAGAATAAACCTAAGTATTATGTACTTGATATGTTTCCCTATCCATCAGGGGCAGGTTTACACGTGGGGCATCCTGAAGGTTACACAGCAACTGATATTATAGCAAGATATAAGCGTATGTGTGGTTACAATGTATTGCATCCGATGGGCTGGGATGCCTTTGGGCTCCCTGCTGAACGCTATGCTTCTGTTTCAGGTATCCCTCCTGCTATCACCACTAAAAAAAATATTGAAACCTTTCGTAGGCAACTTAAGTCCCTTGGCTTTTCATATGATTGGGGGCGAGAAATTAATACTACAGATCCTAATTACTATAAGTGGACACAATGGATTTTCTTAAAAATGTTTAATTCATATTATGATGAGAAGGAAGATAAGGCCCTACCTATTAGTGAATTAAAAATTCCCTCGCATATTTCTAAAGATGAAAAATTAAAAAACACATATATCAATTCTAAAAGACTTGCCTATCTAAAAGATGCTCCTGTGAATTATTGCCCTGAATTGGGGAGTATACTTGCAAATGAAGAGGTAGAAGAATGGACAAGTAAAGGGTACACCGTAGAGCGTAAATTAATGCGACAATGGTTGTTGCGTATTACACTCTATGCAAAACGCCTTATAGAGGACTTGCAGTTTGTGGATTGGCCTCTTGGAACCCTTCTTTTGCAAAAAAATTGGATAGGTGAATCTAAAGGTTCTTTTATCCATTTTCAAATATCCCCACTCCCTCTGAAAAATAAAGCTAAGGAAATCACTATCTTCACGACTCGTCCAGATACAATTTTTGGGGTCACGTATATAGTTTTAGCACCGGAACATCCCCTAGTCTCTATCATAACGTCATCAGAAAAAAAAGAAGAGGTAGATGAGTATGTTAAAAAAGCTTCTCGTATTAGTGAAGTAGAAAGAATGATTCAAAATAAAGATAAAAAAAAGACAGGGGTATTTACCGGAGGATACGTTAAGCATCCATTTACCCAAGAAAAAATACCCGTTTGGATAGCAGATTATATTTTAATGGGGTATGGTACTGGGGCAGTGATGGCTGTTCCAGCTCATGATGAACGAGATTTAGAATTTGCAAATGTATTCAAGTTACCTATAAAAAAAATTATGAGCGATGATGGAATTCTTTTTGCCTCAGACTTTTTAGACGGACTAAAACAAGAAGAAGCCGTTCTTAGAATTTCAAAAGAAATAGAAGAAAGGAAATTAGGAAGTAATCAAATTATTTATAAATTACGTGATTGGCTTTTTTCTCGTCAACGCTATTGGGGTGAGCCCATACCCATAAGCCATGACAAAGAGGGAAATTACCATACTGAATCTGAAGATGCCTTACCTCTCATGTTGCCTCAAATAGCAGACTATCAACCTTCTTCTAGTGGGGAATCCCCTTTGGCACGAGCATCTTCATGGGTGGAGCATGATAATCTTTCTACAGGCCTTAGATTACAACGTGAAACAAATACTATGCCCCAATGGGCGGGAAGTTGTTGGTATTATTTAAGATTCTTAAGTCCCAACTATACCACTAGTTTAGTAGACCCAGAAGCTGAAAAATATTGGATGCAAGGAGGAGGTGTTGATTTATATATAGGGGGTGCAGAACATGCTGTTTTACATTTACTTTATGCACGTTTTTGGCATAAATTTCTTTATGACATTGGGCTTGTTAGCACAATAGAACCTTTCAAAAAATTAATACACCAAGGGCTTATTTTAGGAGAGGACGGACAAAAAATGTCTAAATCAAGGGGAAACGTGGTGAACCCTGATCAGGTCGTGTTAGAGTATGGGGCAGATACCTTACGTCTTTATGAAATGTTTTTGGGACCTCTCGAAAAATCTAAACCTTGGTCAGCGAGGGGTATAGAAGGTGTAAGTCGATTTTTGTTAAAGGTATGGCGATTATATACAAATTTTGATGTGGTGAGCAAGCAGGATAGTCCTAATCATAAAACGACTGAAACTACTCATCCTTACAACATTGATTCTAAGCTTATAGAAGAAGCAAGTAGTGAGGCAAGGAAAGAAGAGTTAGATTTTTTACTTCATTCAACAATTAAAAAAGTAACAGAGGATATAGAAATTTTTTCTTTTAATACTGCCATCTCAAGTTTAATGATTTATGTAAATGAGGTTTCTCAAAGCAAGCAAATAGGAGGCTTAGCGGCTAGGCAATTTTTACTTTTACTTGCCCCCTTTGCCCCACATATAGCTGAAGAACTTTGGTTTCTTCTTGGAAATATAAATTCGCTAACTTATGAAAGTTGGCCTAAATATGAAGAAAGTAAAACTTTGAAAAAGATAGTAGAAGTGGTATTTCAGGTAAATAGTAAGGTTCGCTCTAAAAAAAAGTTAGGTGTAGGTTTATCTAAGGAAACATTAGAAAAACTAGCACTTGAGGATACAAATGTACAAAAATTTATTGAAGGGAAAAAAGTACAACGTATACTTACAATTCCTGATAAGCTTGTAAATATTGTTTGCTCTTAGTGTTATTAATATTAGGAGTTGAATGTTTTTAATAAAGCTTAGAGACGATAGCTCTAACACAAATTTGAATATAGCCTTTTGTTTGTTGAAAAAATTATTTATTTGTATCTTTTGTTAAGTTAAAAAGACCTAAGCCACTACGTAATAAGTCAATTTTAAAAAATCTCTTTGCCGCATTTCTTACCATAAGCTCTATAAGCTTTTGTATTCCCATATTCATGGTACCTTCAAGATCTTTTGTTAAAGTATTGAAATGAAAGCTAAAGCCTGCGACATCTTCATCCTCAAGCATATCCAAGTTTGCAATTTCTTTGTTTGTGCTACCTAATACCCCTCTTGCCTCTATGTACGGAATCTTACTATTATCTTGATATAAAAAAAACTGTGCACTCAGACCCAAGTGAAGTCCGGTAAGAGGTAAGATGGATTTGAGATTTATAAATTCTTTCCAATCTATACCCCATAATTGTATATTTCCCTTTTTTATATAATCCCAACTATCTTTAAGTATCTCCGAGTCAACTTTTTGAGAAAAAATATATGGATTACTGATATTGATTTGACCTCCTGCTAATCGTGCCTTCCCAATTTCTGTTTGAAAGAGCATAAGAGTAGGATTTGCAAAGTCTACATTCAAATTAGTTACGTTAAGGTCATTCAATGCAAAACGATACACAGGCCATTTTCTTTGATCCTCTATAAAAACAACACCTTCATCAATATTTAGATTTTTTATAACGATTTGCTTTGCCTTGGGAAGAGCCTTATGTTGTGCTTCTTCAGGACTACGATTATGATAATGTAAATTGGGTGTTACTAACTTAGAATTTAGGAGAAGAATCCTGCATTGAAGAAGTTTCCATATGGATAATCGAAATCTGATATATTTAGAATGAAAGTAAACCCTATCAAGTTTTTTATCTCCATGAAATAAAAAACGAAATTCCCAAAAATAAAAAATGAAAAAAGGGAAAATTCCAAATCCTCTAAAATGTAGAGTAGCGTATTTTGAAAAAAATATTTTAAATAAGAAGCGTATGCAGGGGGCGGTCAGTAAAATTTGAAACAATAAACAAATAAGAAATATATACACCATGAAGTATAGTCTCCAAAATAATAAGGGTCATAGCACCATACAGCCCCCTTTACTTTTAGTATAAGGAAAAATATAAAAGGGAATAAGAAGTTTTACAAAAACTATAAAAAAAGCTATAAACAATTATTTTTTAAGAGCATGTTTCATGCTCATCAATTTACCCCTCAAACGCATGATAGCCTTTGTATGCAATTGAGAAATACGACTTTCAGTAACATCAAGTACTTCACCTATTTCTTTTAGGGTAAGATCTTCATAATAATATAACACTACAACTTTTTTCTCTTTTTCAGGTAGATTCTGTATGGACTCTACAATTATGCTTTTAATTTCTTCTTTCTCAATGAGAGTATCAGGATTTAGATTCGAAGAAGACTCAAGAGTCTCCATGAAAGATATTTCTCCGCTATCTTCTCCTAAATACCAGATATCATTTAAAGATATCATGCTAGTCCCAGAAATTTTTGTAAGAAGGGTATGAAGTTCATCTACCGAGAGGTTCATTTCCTTTGCGATATCTTCATCATCTACAGTATGCCCCATTTTATTCTCAAGCATACTGATAGTTTCTTCTACTTGCTTTGCTTTTTGTCTAATGGACCTAGGGATCCAATCAATGCTACGAAGTTCATCAAAGATTGCACCACGTATACGTGTCATAGCATATGTTTTAAACTTGATATCTCTCTCGGGATCAAATTTCTCAATAGCGTCTAAAAGGCCAAAAGATCCATAGCTCACTAAATCATCAAATTCAACATTTTGTGGCATACCTATGGCCACTTTCCCAGCAACATATTTCACCAAAGCAGAGTATTGCTCTACAAAGAATTCTCTAATCTCAAGGCTATGTTCACTCCTATAGCGTCGCCATAAATTTTGTTCATTCTCTCCTTTGTATTTTTCATAAATACGCGAAGTCTTTCTTTTAGTGCCTGTGCTCATTTGATTCTCTCCCTATGAAGCCATTAAATTCTTATCTTCATCCTTGTGTATAAGTGAACGAATAGCTTCAGCCATTAGCTGAGGCTCATTTTGGATTTTCACATTACCAACTACTATGTGTCGACCATAATTTTCATTCTTTTTTTTTAAGTTTAACTCAGAGGTTATGTCGTTTTTTTCATGCAACTGAGTTTGGGATGCAAATAATGCCCCCACATCGTTTACGTCTTGAGGCATACTCTCTTCTTGAAGTATTTTTTGCTCTTCAGTTTCATTCACTGTGGTACTAGTTTGTAATTCTTGATGATGATTCAATGCCTTATCTAAGCTGGGAACTATAGAGGGGCTAGTATTCGTTGTTTCTGTATGTTTTGAAGTAAAACTAAGATTTTGTAAAAATGTTAATATTTCTGGTACCTGTGTTTCAAAAACTTTATATACCCCATAACCTAAGATAGCACTACACAAGCTACACAGAGAAAGATTTAGAATAAAAGGCAAGGCAGTATGCCTTGCTATGAGATTAGAAGCAAAGGCTAAAAAAAAACCTGATGTAGCAAAAAAAATTATAAATTTTTGAATATATGTCATACAATATCATCTGAGAGTAGGCTCCCTTAGGTAGGTTTTAAATCTTTATTTTTTGCTCCGATAATATTTTGAAATTTTTCAAAAAAAGTGCCTATACCACCTGATCTTTCAATTGTTGGCTTTCGATTCGCGAGTTGAGCACCTATGTTGAATATGCAGTTAGAACTTTTACTGCTTGGATAGATACCTACGAGGGGCCTTTGTGAACGTACACTTTTTTGAACTAAGTCTTCTTCATAAACGAAACCTATTGTTTCTATATTTGTATTTAAGAATCTTAAAATGATGCTACTCAAACGATCTGAGACTCTTTTTGCTTCTATGGCAGAAGGAGCTCTGTTGACAATTAGGCGTATAGATTTTTTGGGATCGTGTATGACGATACTTTTAATCATTGCATATGCGTCGGTGATAGCAGTAGGTTCAGGAGTAGTGATCACAAGCACTTCGTCACTTGCTAAAGCAAGTCCCACTACATTTGCCCCTATCCCGGCACCTGTATCAAGCAATACAATATCATAATTTCTAAGATCTTCAAATTGCTCTATGAAAAAATCTCTTTGTTCTTGATTGATATCTGCTAGTTGTGAAATGCCGTTTGCCCCAGCAATAATATCTAAACCAAAGCTAGTAGAAATCACAACATCTCTTAACTTTTTTTTGCCTCGTATTACATCATAAATGCTAAAATCGGGGATGATGCCCATAAGTACATTTACATTTGCCAACCCTAAATCTCCATCTAAGAGTAAGACTTTGAGTCCCATTTTTGAAAGACTAATTCCCAAATTGACGCAAATTGTAGATTTACCAACGCCACCTTTTCCTGAAGTGACAGCTATAATGCGCGTTTGGGTGCCTAGGGGGTTAGATATATCAGGCATATAATTTTCATTAAAGCTCGAAAGAGTAGTAATTCTCCTAATTTTATTATTTTTCAAAGGTAAAGTTTGTTCTAACATATTCATAGTTTCTAAGATAAAAAACTTTCTTCCTTATTGCAAAAGTCATTTTTATATCCCTTCGACCGTTTGGTAACCAAGTACCATTGAAGCTAATTGCCTTGCATTCGCTTCATGTATGTCCGATGGGACCTCTTGACCATTTGTAACAAAAGAAAAAGGTCTCTTGAACTTATCGGCTATCTCTAAATATGCACCAATAAATTCTTTAGCTTCATCAATCTTTGTTAATAAAAGTTTATCAAAGCCTACCTTGTCATATGCTAGTAATATTTTTTCTAGGAGAAGGGGATTTGTATTTGTAGCTAAAACTAAATTACATTCTAAGTGTATTTCATTTGAACAGGCTAGGATATAAGACCTTAATTCTTCAAGTCTCTTCTCGTCTCCCCAACTAATGCCCGATGTGTCTATAAGGATGATTTCTGAGCCATCTCTATGTAAATACTCCACAAATTCAGCCTTATTTAGGGGGGATTTAAAATCTAAACCCATTACATTTGCATATGTTTTAAGTTGTTCGGTGGCTGCTAAACGATAATGATCTAAACTATATAAACTTACACTTCTTTTTTCCATGAGATGGAAGCGAGCAGCCAGCTTGGCTAGAGTAGTTGTTTTACCAGAACCTGTGGGCCCTATTAGCATAAAAGCTCTAGTATCACCTCTTACGGGTGCTTTACTTGGGACTACTTGTATCTTTTGAGAGATGACTTTTAAGGTGTGTTGCTCTATTTTTTTATAGTCTTCTTTTTCTTTAGGGGATAAACCTTCTTCTAATTGTTTTATAAAAGAGCTAGCGAATTGAGGGCTCATTTGTGCTACCTTGAGCTTTTCCTGTATACGCAGAAAATGAGTGTTCTCTCCTTTGTATAAATCCTTATCTTCTATAATTTTTTGTCCCTGAGAAATGCCTTGAGAAATACTTTGAGGAGAAGATAGGGTTTCTAACTGTTCTCCTAAACCTGTTCTTGAATTAGAAATCGGTTTAGAGAGGGAAAGAGGATTTGTATGCAGTAATGGGGTTTGAGAGAATCTTTTAGCTATAGAAGAGATTTGCTTTGTTGACTCGTATGTATCTTGTTCTTCTTGTCCCCTTCGATTTGATGAAATAAGGTTTAGATTTTTATTTAGAGAAGAGGGTTTATTTGCAAAATGTTTCTCTCCTGCTTCCAACTGTCTTTCAGGAAGCATGTATTCTATTTCATATGTTTTTCTACTAAACAATCCCGAGCCTAAAAGACCACCTTCCTGAACCTCTCGAGTTTCTAATATAATTGCGTCCGCTCCATAAGCACTACGCAACTTCATCATACATTCAGCTATTGTCCGTCCTCTAATTTTATTATATTTCATAGTTCTTCATTTCTCATGTTGTTTTATGCTATAGTAACTTTTGGAAACAATAGATAGATTATGTCGTTTATAGGTGCACAGGAGGCAATCTTTTTTTGTATTGCATAGCCACTCTTTTAAAATTTAGATGCCACATGCTTTGTTATTTTTTGAGGAAACATTTCATATTTATTTTTTTTATACATGTTTTCTTTGTATCTTGTGAGCAGTCCCATCCCCTTAAAAATCCTGTAGAGCTTCAAGACCTTGTATTTGGTGAAGAATTAGATATAAGTGTAAAACGTTTGGAAAAAAAATCTTGGGTAACAGAAACTATCGAAGACAATAAGATTACTTTAACATATACAAAGGATAAAAACCAAAAAGATCTAGAACTCTTAAACTCGCTTTTATCCTCTGCGCCCCCTTCTATAAAGAAGAACCAAGAAGCAATAAAGAATCTTAACTCTCCTATACAGCTAGTGCTCTATGCTGATAGCAAAATAGTGGACAATCATTTATATAAAGCGAAAGCCTTCAAAAGCAACAAAAAAGAGCACAACCACAAGCGCCTTATCTTGGCACGTATTATACAAAACTCTTCTGCACCTGAAATTAAAAAATATAAAGAAAGATTACGAAAACTTTATCATTTTCAAAAACCAAGTTGGGTCAGCCCAAGTTCCTCGTCCTCAGCTGAAGAATATCCAAAAAGAGTTATCGAAATCTATGAAAATGAGTGTTGTTTTATTGCTTTGCATCAAGTCATAAATAAACAAGGGGCTCATATAGTTGTATCTACTAAGGATAAACGTGTCCTTGAAGTACCATCTTTGCAAGATAGTTTAGAAGTATTTTATTACAGTAAGTTGAATCCGGGATTGAATATAGATACCCTTGTTGAATCTCTGAAAAAGGATATTTAAGACAAACATCTGTTAGTAAGATATTTGTCTTTATTGGTATTGATGTACAAATCTTTAAACTTTGTAAGAGAGAAAATATACCTTTTATGAGGATAATTTATTTTTAGTGCGATATTTCTTCTTTAGGGTTAATTTTCATTCATCTTTTTGAGTTCGATATATCATAAGCATCGTTGCTTTTTTAGAAAAATTTTGTTCCCAAAAAGAATTTAGTTTTTAATACAAGAATAGACGCTGAATATCAATCTTATGCAAATCACAATTACAAAGCCCGATGATTGGCATCTTCATTTACGAGATGGAGAGTATCTTGAGCATTTACTTTTACCAACAATCCAGAGATTTTGTAGGGCTATCATAATGCCCAATCTTAGCCCACCCATTACCACTACAGAGAAAGCCAAGGCATACAAACAACGTATCCTCCTCGCTCTAGAAAAAATTATTTTGAAATATCCTCAATATTCTTCACTAGCTTCATTCCAACCATTGATGACTTTGTACTTGAATGAAAATGTAACCCGAAAAGAAATTATCAATGCAAAGCATAGTGAAATGATTTATGGAATAAAGCTTTATCCCGCTGGTGCCACTACGAATTCAGAAATGGGGGTTCGGGATTTAAAGTCTTACTATCCTATTTTTGAAGAAATGGAAAGACAAAGCTTACCTCTGTTGATACACGCTGAAGTTACAGATAGTACGATTGATGTATTTGATAAGGAAAGGGTATTTATAGAATGCTATCTTCATTCTCTTGTAACAAATTTCCCTCAATTAAAAATAGTTATAGAACATCTTAGTACCTCTTTTGCTGTAGATTTTGTAAAAAACTCTGGTCCTAATATTGCAGGAACAATAACCCCACATCATCTTTTTTGGAATAGAAATGCACTTTTTCAAAATGGTATACGGCCTCATCATTATTGCTTACCATTATTAAAAAAAGAAAAAGATCGCCTTGCCTTAGTCAATGCGGCAACAAGCGGTTCATTAAAATTTTTTTTGGGAACAGATAGTGCTCCACATATGAGAAATAAAAAAGAAAATTCTTGTGGATGTGCGGGTATTTACAACTCCCCCATAGCTCTTGAACTTTACACTCAAATATTTGAAGAGAATGAGGCACTTCATCACTTAGAAAAATTTTCTAGTTTGAATGGCCCCGCCTTTTATGGTTTGAGTTCTAATAAAGAAAAAATTACTTTAGTGAAGGAAGATTTTTTTGTACCCGAAGCGTATAGAATAAATTCTCAAGAAAACTCCCAAGAAGAAATCATTCCTATGTTATCAAATGAGGTCGTACATTGGAAATTGCAAAATGATGGAACCTAAGCAACAAGAATGGCTTACCAAATCATTTCTTATCGAAAATAAAGAACAAGGGCTTCGCTTGGATCAAATTCTCTACCGACGTTATCCTCAATGGAGTAGAACAAGCTGGCAAGAACGTATTATACAAGGTTATGTTTGGGTGAATGATAAAAATAAAAATACAAATACTTCATACAAAGTTAAGAACCTAGATACGATTTATTATAAAATTCCTTTTGTGCCTGAACTAGAGACCTCGTTAAATAGCATAAAGAATAAAAACATTCATATAGTTTTTGAAGATGAACATCTACTCATTTTAAATAAACAGGCTAATTTAGTTGTACATCCCACAGGTAGTTTTAGGGAAAATACTTTGCTTACATTGTTAAAAAAAGAAAGGCCTGAAGCTGATTCGTTTCACTTAGTGCATCGCCTTGATAGAGAAACCAGTGGACTACTTTTGATTGCTAAAAATCCCCACATAGCAAAGTTACTTCAAAAAAGTTTTCAGGATAATAAGATAAAAAAAATCTATTTTGTTTTAGTAGAAGGTGACTTTCCGCCGAGTATTTTTGCAAAAGGTTTTTTGTATCCTGATTTAAACTCTAAAGTGCAAAAAAAACGAAGTTTTCGTTTACTTAGAGAAGATACTTTGCTTTCTAAAGAAGATAAAACTATACATTCTCCCTTATGGATAGCCCAAGAAAAAGAAATTCAAGAACTTATAAAAAAACAAAGCCAAAACATCCAGGGCTCACATTCGATTTTTAACACTCAACTTTATTTTAATAAAATAGAATATTGTCATACGGATTTTTTTCTAGAAAAAAATTTTATAAAAAAAGATTCTTTTGATATGAATACTACAAGAGCCATAAGTTTGGTACGAGCTATTTTACATACGGGTCGCACCCATCAGATAAGGGCCTCTCTTTGTAGCCTTGGTTTTCCCCTTGTAGGAGATAGGATTTATGGCTTTGATTCAAATTTGTATATTAAGTTTATCAACAATCAAGAAGAACTATCAGATTTAATGAAACTTGGTCTTAATCGTTGTGCCTTACATGCGGGTGAGCTACACTTTTATCATCCAATAACAAATATGTTTCATGAAATAAAAATAGAACTTCCAAAAGATATGCAAGAGTTTTTAGTATAAGTATTTTGTTACTCCGACTCTATTTCTTATTGAATTCATTCTAATTTAAACGCCCGCAAGTGATTCTTCTTGTAAGATTAGACCTGTATGTATTTGATATAGATAATAAGGGAAGAATGGATGATGCTATAAAAAACCATTTTTTTAATGACTTTTCCCTCAAAAATAGACACTCCTTTAAAACGATAGTACTCGTATTTTTTTATTTTCCTAGCTTATGGCAAAAGAGATGTCGCTATCCTTACTTTCAACTTTAGCGAGTTGTATCTTTGTGAAAATTTGAATCTTGTAATTTTAATGAAACGTTATGCATCGACTGAAAAAAAGCTTGTAATCCATTTGATTAAAAGCTTTTGTAAGTTGTGTTACACAAAAAGATGCGTGTAACTTAAGGAGAAAGCTAAAAGTTGTATGAATTTTGAAAAAATAACATGGGCACTATATCAAAATAGATTTATTAATATTTTTTTAAGGACTCTAGTGTATGAATTAGAAAAAGAGTTAAAAACTTGTCAGACAGTATTGGATATAGGGTGTGGCCCCAAATCTCCTACTACTTTGATTTGTAAGAAATATAATATAAAATCAACTGGAATAGAATTACACAAACCTTATTTAGAAAAAGCTCAAAAAAATAATACTCATGATGATTTTTTTCATGGGACACTCCAAGAATTTGTTAAAAAAAATCCTGATGCAAGGTTTGATGCTGTTATTATGATAGATGTAGTTGAACATTTAGAAAAAGAAGAAGGAGCAAAACTCATTCAAATTGCCGAAGGTCTTTCTTTAAAAAAAACGATTATCAACTCACCTAATGGATTTGTGGCACAAAAGGCATTGGATGGTAATCCCTTTCAAGCACATCTTTCGGGCTGGGATTTGAAAGACATGAAGGGAATGGGGTATAAATCTCGAGGTCTAGCAGGTCTGAAATGTTTACGTATGGAAGTGGAGTCAGAGACTATGGGAAATGATCTTACTGCTTCGATAAAATATAAACCTAAAAAATTGTTTTTTTGTATATCTACATTAAGCCAGGCTTTCTGTTATTATTTTCCGAGCTTAGCCTTTTCATTGTTTTCTATGAAGTTAAAGGAAATCATTTGAACATTTTGCCATGGCATGGCAAAATGTTCAAATGGTAAAGATGCTAAAGATTGGTGGTATTATTTTTATTCAGACAGTTTTTTCTTATTCTTCACATGAAAGACCTTGGCATTTTTTTCATTTTACAGATATAGGTTTAGAAGCTTTATTTAATCCTATTGGTATTGAGACAATAGAGGCGGGAATGAATAATCCTGTTGTTGGGCGATACTCAAAATTTGCAAGAAGTGGGTATCGGTTTAGGGGAATAGGAAAAATGTATGCTAACTCTTACTTTTTAGGTAGAAAAACTAAAGAGATATCTGATTTAGATTGGCAGAAAGTAGGCTTAGAAGATATTACAAGTAAACATTATCCTTATAGAATATTGCGGGATTAGAAAAAAGTCAGGGCCTTTATTCACTATTTTCAATAGTGAATAATCTATAATTAAGTGCGACCCTTTATACGAGTTTTTTTCATAAAGCCATCATATTTTCTCATAATGAGTTGCGACTCAATTTGCTTTAGTGTATCCAGAGCTACCCCAACTATAATCAAAAGAGAAGTACCACCAAAAGTATAGGCAAGGCCATGTATATTTTGATTATTCTCTAATTGTAAAAAATTTATGATAAAGTATGGGGCAAGGGCCAGACCTGCTAAAAAAATGGCTCCAGGGAGAGTTATACGATTGAGAACGCCTTCTATATACTGTTTAGTATGAGAACCTGGCCGTATACCTGGTATAAATCCACCATACCTTTTTAAGTTTTCAGACAATTCTTCAGGGTTAATTTGTATCGCAGTATAAAAGTAAGCAAAAAAGATTATAAGTAAGGTATATACAAAAAAATAAGGTAACTGTTTATACCAAATTGGGGCAAAGGGATTTAGCCATTCTTGCATAATTCTCCAACCGGGCCAACTACCTGCACTGCCTCCTAAAAATCCCGCTAAGGTTTGGGGAAACAAAAGTAATGAAGAAGCAAAAATAATAGGCATGACATTGGCAGAGTTTAGTTTGAAGGGTAAAGTTTGGCTCTGAGCTTGAACCATTTTACGTCCCACCATTTTTTTTCCATATTGCAAGGGCACCTTACGCACACCTGTAGATAAAATAATAGTGAAGGCTATTAGAACAAAAAATAACAAAACAAGAATGATAATTGGAAAGACATCTATACTGTCGTCATGTATCATCTTCCAAAGCATAACAGGTAATTGAGCAATAATCCCTGAAAAAATGAGTAAGGAAACACCATTGCCTATACCCCTCTCGGTAATTTGATCCCCCAACCACATGAGGAGCATTGTGCCTGTGGTAATGGTGAAAAGTCCTATTAAAATAAACCAAAAATGTGATATACTACCAGAAACTAAGGGCTCATTAAATCTATTAGTAGAATTCAGTGCATTAGCAAGTATAAAGTAAGATTGTGTCGCACAAAGTATTATAGTTCCATAACGAGTGTATTGATTAATCTTTTTTCGCCCTTCTTCCCCCTCCCTTTGTAACCTTGTTAGGGCAGGGAAAACTATAGTTAAAAGGTTCATGATAATGGAAGCAGAAATATAGGGCATGATACCCAAAGAAAAAATAGAAAGTTTAAATAATGCCCCGCCTGCGAACACATTAACTACATCTAAGAAGGATTGACCAGGTGGGCGAGAATAGGCTACTGCTACAGGATTTACACCGGGTATAGTTATAAAAATACCAAATCTGTATAATAATAAAACACCTATGGTGAATAACACCCTATAACGAAGTTCAGGTATACGAAATATATTTAAAACTGCACGCATATAAAAAACACCTTTATTGGAAACGACGAATATTGTATTTCCTTATTTCCTTTCTTTTTTCTAAACCTGCCTTTTTAGAAGCGAGGGCCTTTTCTATCTTGCTTTTTAATTTAACAGTGGGGGCTTGAGAGCGAACTTCACATTTACCACCTTGCTTTTCTATACTTAGTTTAGCACTCTCAGAAAAGGCATCTGCAAGAACGTTTAATTTTAACTTCAGTTCACCCTTACCTAAAATTTTTACAGGCCTAGCTTGCCTTGAAATAAGTCCTTTTTCTTGAAGGAAGGCGGGGTCTACATCGGCACCTGACGAAACTTTTTGTAAATCCACCAAATTAACTAATTGATACTTGATTTTAAATGGATTATGAAATCCACGCTTAGGTAAGCGTCTAAAAAGAGGGGTTTGCCCCCCTTCAAATCCAGAACGGTAGGAATAACCTACACGAGCCCTTTGCCCCTTATGACCTCGACCCGAAGTTTTACCATGACCTGTGGCATGGCCTCGTCCTATGCGTTTTCTTTTCTTTTGATTAGGAATAGGGGGATGAATAACTTCACGTGCATTCTCTCTTACCAGCTTGCTACGCTTCTTTTCTTTGTGTAAGCTTGCTATGAGGCTTCTTTGAGCTGTTTTCTCTGTGGAAGGTTCTACTTTTGTTTTTTTATTGTTCATAGGAAATGTGAAAATATGAAATAGGAATAATCTAAATAATTTAAACGCTTTCTACGTTCAATAAATATTCTACTTTTTTTATCATGCCGAGCACAGCAGGATTAGAAGGGACTTGCCTTTCTTGACGTATATTTTTAAGTCCAAGGGCTTGGACCGTTTTCCTATGTGCAGGCAAACACCCAAGGGGGCTACGTTTTAAGGAAATTTTAATCTTAGAAGATTTTTGCGAAAAATTTTGACTCATTTATTTATACCGGAGTATCAGAAACTATTTTGACTTTTGATTCATTTCTAAAACAACGAGAAGAATCAAAGATTTGGCTCAAAGGGATACCCCTTTTCCTAGCCACTTGAACAGGGGTTTCTAATTTCAAAAGAGCATCTAGAGTAGCTCTAACCACGTTTAAGTTATTCTTAGAACCCATAACCTTAGTTAAAACATTACGTACGCCTATTTGTTCAAGTACAGAGCGAACAGCCTCATCAGCTATTAAACCTGTTCCGGGCGTTGCGGGCATTAGCAAAACCTTAGAAGACTTAAATCTTCCTATTACTTCATGAGGTAATACGCCATTTTTTAATACATTTACTTTACGAAGTCTTTTACGAGCAGAGTCTATAGATTTCCGAACAGCATCGGGTACCTCATTTGCTTTTCCTAAACCTATAGAAACAGAATTTATCCTATCTCCAACTACAGCTAAAGCATTAAAAGAAAAACGACGACCACCTTTTACAACTTTAGAAACTCTATTAATACAAACTACTTTCTCGGAAGCTTCTTGGTCTATCCCTTCCTCAATGTTTAAGCCTGATGTGTTTCCACCTAGACCATTAAGATTCTTATTATTATTTTCCACAGACATTTATGATTTTTTACTCCAAAATTAAAACTCTAAACCTTGTGAACGAGCTCCTTCACTAAACTCAACAATGCGACCATGGTACAACCTACCTCTACGATCTAAGACTACCTTTTTTATTCCCTTTTCCACTGCACGTTTGGCTATTAGCACTCCTAAACTTTTTGCAGCCTCTTTATTCTTAAGTGCTTTGCTATCTGCAAACGACTTCTCGTTAGTTGAGGCACTACACAAAGTTTTGGAAGAGACATCATCAATAATTTGACTACTGATATATTGATTAGAACGCACAAAGATAAGTCTATATCTAGCAGTTTTTGAGCGTATAGAATGAAAGACGCGTAATTTACGTCTTCGTAAAGTTTCTCTTTTTTTATCAAAACGGTTCATATCAGCACGGACACAAAGGAAGGTCAGATTTTTATACTCATACATTCTGTCAATTCTAACTAATTCAATCTTACTTGTATAAGGTAAAAAACTTGTAACCGGTTCCATAGAGTGAATTAAGCATTCTTTTCATATTATGTAGAACCCGAAGAAAAACAAGATTTAGATAACTGTACAATTGCTAACAAAGAAGTAATTTATTTCATGATTTTTTTGTAAGTGCTTGCTTAAGAAATAGGATCCTTACTCTTGTAATATTATAAAAAAGCTTTGTTATTTATATAATTTATTTATATAATCATAGATAAATATATAAATTATAATTTTTATATTTATATATTTATCACAATCTTTAAGCATGTTTACTTGTTTCACGTATACGCACCTAGAATAAATAATGATGAGTAAAATTAAGAGCTGAGTTGTATCACGTATTTTATGACTTACTAATTTTTAATTAGCCTTGAGTAAAAATAATAAGAGTCTCTAAGGTTTTTTTCTATTCACGAAAAATAAATATTTAAAGGCCTTAAAATTATGTAATTCTACTAGGTTTTGTATTTTTACTACGTCTATTCAAAATAGATACTTCAGCTTAAATAATTTCGTTATTTATTTTATTTACTTGAATAAAGCGAATTTATATATAGTCTTATTAAGATTTAATCATGAACACACCCGAAGAAAGACTGAGAAAGGTTATGGAAGATTTAGGGGTTAGTCGGAAAGAAATGAGCGAAACTTTAGGTATTTCTGTGGCGTCTATAAGCATGTATTTTAAGAAAAAAAGTAAAATAAGAAAAATTATAGCCTTAGCTACACAGGGAAGATATGGGGTTAACGCCGAATGGATACTCTACAATAAATCACCTAAATTTATTGGGGTCATAGCTCAAACTATGGATGTTGAGGCAAGGGAAGTGGGTATTGAATTTTCTCTTTTGCCAAAACCCTACAAAAAAGTTTTACGATTTGTCCTTAAAGCCTTTACTCGTTCTGGTAAATCTTAATTTTTGCTTGATTTGCTTCCTAAAAGGGTAAAAATTTTAACTAATTCTTCGTAAAGGTTTTCAGGCTTTTTTAGAGTGTAGTATAGAACGTCTGGAACGCCTTGCCTTATGCTTAGATTCCTTTCGCTTTGAAGGCAAGAGATAAGATGTTGTGGCTTTATTTTAATGCTCTCACCTATTTTGAATTCAAGTTTGCGTTCAGAGGTTCTTACAACCGAGACAAAACCTAGTTGCTGGGCTAAACATCTAGTCCTTTCTGTTTGAATAAAAATTTTTGTTACTGAATCGGGCTCCCCGAAACGATCTTTCATTTCTTGGCTTAGGTCATCTAAATCTATCTCATGGCGAGCAGCTTCAAAGCGCTTATAAAATTCTATACGCTGACGTACATCCAGAATATATGTTTCTGGTATATAAAAATCATTTTGAAGTTGCACTGTGCAATTTTGGATTTGTTCTATCTTTTCTCCCCGTAATTCTTGGATGGCTTCGTTTAGTAACTTTAGATATAGTTCATAACCTACGTCTACAATATGTCCTGATTGCTCTACTCCTAATACATTACCCGCACCTCGTATTTCCAAATCTCGCATTGCTATTTTAAAACCACTACCTAGTTCCTGATATTCTAATATAGTATGGAGACGCTTTTGTGCATCTTCATTTAATGAATGGCCAGGTGTGTATAAAAAATATGCGTATGCTTGCCTGTCTGAACGTCCAACGCGACCACGTATTTGATATAATTGTGATAATCCAAAAAGGTCAGCCCTGTCTACTATCAATGTATTTACGTTGGGGATATCGATTCCATTTTCTATAATACTTGTTGTAACTAAAATATCAAAAACTCCTTCTTGAAAACGCATAAGTACATCCTCTATTTCCTCGTCTTGCATTTGCCCATGCAAAACTCCAATATTTAATTCAGGCACTAGGTTTTGCAGGCGTAGAGTTGTGCTTTCTATTGTTGCGATACGATTGTGTAAAAAAAAGCTTTGTCCCCCACGTTTTTTTTCACGAATGAGAGCCTCCTGTATAATAGAGTCACGATCTTCTTGAACGTAAGTTTGTACAGGTAGCCTTTCTTGAGGAGGTGTTTCCATAATAGATAATTCTCGTATCCCCACTAACGCCATATGAAGGGTACGAGGGATAGGAGTCGCTGTAAGGGTGATTACATCTACAAGGGAACGCAAGCGTTTGATGGCCTCTTTATGGCTTACTCCGAAGCGTTGTTCTTCATCAATAACGAGTAGACCTAAGTTTTTAAACTGCATATTTTCTGAGAGTAGGGCGTGGGTTCCAACGACTACATCTAGTTCAGAGACGAGTAGCTTATTTTTAATTTTTTTTATTTCCCCCCCAGTCCTAAATCGAGATACCCAATCTACAGAAATAGGATAGTTTTCGTAACGTTTTTTTAAATTTTGAAAATGTTGCCACGCAAGGATAGTCGTAGGAGCGATGAAAGCAACTTGTTTACCTGAAAGCACCGCCTTGAATATTGCACGTATAGCGATTTCTGTTTTTCCAAAACCTACATCCGCACAAATCAATCTATCCATAGCTTGTTCAGACTCCATATCTTGCTTCACAGCCTCTATGGTGGATAATTGATCTGGTGTTTCAGTATAGGGGAATAAGGCCTCAAACTCTTGTTGCCAAGCTGTATCAGGTGGGTACTTGTATCCTTTACGACTAGAGCGTAAAGCTTGAATGCGTAGTAAGTCTTTTGCTAGTTCTTGAACTCGTTCTTGTACCTTTTCTTTAACTTTTTTGAAAGAGGCCTTACCGAGAGAGTCCAATCTTGGCTTCTCTGTTGGAGCAACATATTGCTGTATCATAGAGATTTGGTCTAAGGGTACATATAGCTTATCTTGATCTGCATATTCTAAAACTAAAAAATCCCTATCTCGTCCTAGTGCCCTTACTTTTTCTAAGCCTAAAAATTTCCCTATTCCATGAATTAAATGTACAACAAAGGCACCTGTTTTTAAATCTAAAAATGATTCTATGGGAGCGGAACCTGTTCTCTTGGCCCTAAGCTTTTTTTGATAAGATTTTCCAAATAACTCATTATCTGTTATAATAGTAAAGGAAAGTGAAGGAATAGAAAAACCTTCTTGAAATGCTGAGGGTAGAAGAAACAAAGCTTTTTTTTCAGATTTAAATTTTAATTCGCGTAAATGAAGCAAATTTTTAATTGTAAAATTTTCTTTCTCAGAATTTGAAATTTGCATGAAACTTGCCAATCGACGTAACTGATTTTCTTGATTGGATGTTAGTACCACGACAGCACCCTCGTTTATTCTCTCATAAATTCTTTTACGTAGTTCACTTATCTTTATGTATTCATGACTCTGATGAGCAAGAGGTTTTAATTGATGGGGCCTATCTTTATCCTCGTTATTTTTTTTATTGCTTATATCGGAATCTGCATTTAACTTTTTTTTGTTTTCTATACTTTCTTCGCCTGAAATAGGTGTGTAAGTAGAATTGCTTGCAGAGAACTCCCCCCTTCTTATCATACTGGTATCATCTATACCTAGTTCTTGATTTGCCATCTGCGATAATTCAATGTAATTTTGGGTACCTTGTTTCAATACAGGATTCTCATGTAATAAATCTTTAGGGTGCAGGCAAAATTGCTCTGTACTGTTTTTTTCATATAGAGTCTGAAATTCACGACGTATACGTAAAAAAGCTTCTTTCACATCCATAGAAGAGTAAGAAAAAAGTATAGGCTTCTCTTGGAAGTAATCAAGTAAGCTTGCAGTCTTGGATACTAAGCTGAAGTAAAATTCAAGTCCTTGGCAATGAAAGAGAGAGAGGCCTATTTGAGCTGTATCATTGACGTTCTTAGATTTATCATACAAATCAAGCCATGGAGGTAAGGTATCATATTTCTTAGATTCATCTCTTATTTTTTTTATAAAACTTTGTGTTTCTTTTGTATCAAATACAATTTCGCTTGTTCCTAGTATGGTTAAATTTTCTTGAGAAAGATTTTTATCAGATGGGGGAAGCTCGATACTTTTTTGTGTCTCAACATCAAAATATTTTATTTTTTCTATCGTGTCATCAAAGTAATCCAATCGAATGGCGTGATTGATATTTACAGGATAGAAATCTAATAAGGAGCCTTTAGTGCAAAAATCCCCAGGTGCCTCTACTCGTTCTGTTCTTGTATAACCTAATTTATATAAATCTATCTGAAGTTTTGAAAGGGGGTAGTGTTGATTTATTTTGAGGGAAATGGAATTGGCATACAGTCTTTTGGGTTCTGGGAGTTTACGTATCAATGCATCACAGGAAGTAAAAACTATAAGAGGACTACTGCTACTTAAAATGCGATCTAGGCCTCGAACCCTATCCATAATATGTTCACTTAGTATTCCTCCTTCACTATAGGGTAGATTTTCAAAACCAGGGAAAAAGAGAATTTGCTTTTCGTCTAGAAAGACACTGCTTTCTAAAGAATATTGGAGAGCTTGCGAATTTGAAGGGCAAAGAACGCAAAGGTTACTTTTCTTTTTTAAAAAATATGAACTTATAAAAAAAGAAAAACCATATTTGGGTACCATCCCCCACTCATCTAAATTATTGTTTGTTTTATCAAAAGAGTCTAAGAGCTCCGAATACTGGCTTAGATAGTTTTCTATAAGTTTAAGCATTTGTTGATATATGAAATATATTTTAGTTCATGGCAAAAAAACATGGATAGGTATTCATAAAAATAAGTATAGTTCTTATCTCAATAACAAAATCTACAGCTACGATACTGTTTTAGACCTTGCTCATATTCTATATTAAATTATATGACCGATGGGATCATCATTTTATTTATAGACTTTTTTTAATTTGATTTGGATTTCATAAAATGAAGAAAATAAACTCTCCCTCTTTTTTTAATTTTATTAAAAAAGAAAAATTTATTAAGGCAAGACATACATATTCTCAAGAAAAGTTTATTTCTGAAAATTCAGGTTTTGAAAAAAGCTTGGAGCAGGAAGGATTAGAAAATCTAACAAAGGATTATCAAATTCAAGGTATTGAGGATGCTAAAGTAAAAAATAGTACCCTAAGGGAAAAAGAATTCAAAAAAGAAGCTTCAGAGGATATTTCAAAATACACAAATAAAACTTACGTCAACAATTTTAGTTCAACGCAAAATAATTCTGATTTAGTCTTTAGTTTTGATTTCAATCGTATCCCATGGAATAGTAAATTGATAGGAAGTGCATATCAAAAGTATAAGCCTATTTTGGTTAGGGCTCAAAATTTTGCTTACAAGAATAAAATACGTGTTGCTATTGATTGTTTTGAAGTAGTGGAAAATCAAAATATACCTCGTGAACTAAGGGAAATGATACACCAAAATAAAATAGATTTACTCAAATATATAAAAGATAAAATGAAAACCTAAGATCTTGAAATAGAAAGCCATTAAGGGTACTCCTATATTTTCTTGAATTTTTACTATAATCTTTCTTCATCCTTCAATATACGTAAAATAAAAAATTATAGTCTTTCTTGAATAGAAAATAAGCCTTGGTCTAAAATTTTTTAATTTTATGTTATTATGAAACTTACTGTTATCGGATCAGGATATGTTGGCCTTGTTACATCTGCTTGCTTTGCGGAAATGGGTAATCATGTTTGTAGTATGGACATCGATCCTGTTAAAATTGGACTTTTGCAAAAGGGCGAGGTTCCTATTTATGAACCCGGTCTTAAAGAGATGCTGAATAAGAACGTGCAACAGGAACGCATCTATTTTACTACTAAAATAAAAGAGGCCATAGAATATGCAGAGATTTTATTTATAGCAGTGGGGACGCCTCAAGATGAAGATGGGTCAGCAAATTTAAGTTATGTTTTTGATGTTGCTCGAGATATAGGGAAGTATATGCTTGAGAATAAAGTTATAGTGAGCAAGAGTACGGTACCTGTAGGTACTGGAGATAAGATAAAGGCGATTTTAGAGGACGAGCTTGCTAAAAGAAATGTAAAAATAAATTTTTCTATTGTGAGTAATCCTGAATTTTTGAAAGAAGGTGTGGCTATTAATGACTTTATGAGGCCAGACAGAGTTGTGATAGGGGCAGACGATAGTGTTGCTTTAGAAAAGATAAAAGAGCTATATAAACCCTTTGTTTATAGCCATGAGCGTATTCTTTTAATGGATGTAAAAAGTGCAGAGTTGACAAAGTACGCTGCCAATGCCATGCTTGCCACTAGAATATCTTTTATGAATGAGCTTGCTTATGTGGCAGAGAGTGTAGGTGCAGATATCGAAAATGTACGTCAGGGTATAGGTTCGGATACTCGTATAGGCTTTTCTTTTTTATATGCGGGTTGTGGTTATGGGGGAAGTTGCTTCCCTAAGGACTTACGTGCATTGATACAAATCGCTGAAACATCTAAAAAACTTCAAGTCAACAAAGACGTTCGCAGAAATGAGGGTAGCCATAGAAGCTTAAACGCAAATCAAGAAGTAGATGGTACTGCACCTGTAGACAATTTTTCTTTGCAAATTATACGAGCTGTAGAGAGAGTGAATGAGGAGCAAAAAAAAATATTAGGTAAAAAAATAGTTCAAAAATATGGTCCTGATTTAACAGGAAAAATTTTTGCTATTTGGGGCCTTGCCTTTAAACCAGAAACAGATGATATGCGCGATGCCCCTAGTCGTGTTCTCATTTGTGAGTTAGTGAAACGAGGGGCGAAAATTCAAGCCTTTGATCCTGTTGCAAACCATGAGGCTCAGAAAATTTTAAAGAAAGATTTAGGTGAGGGTATAGAAAATGTAAGTTTTGCTTCTAGTGAGTTTGAAGCTCTGAAGAATGTGAATGCCCTAGTCCTTGTTACCGAATGGAGGCATTTTAGAAGCCCTGATTTTATTAAAATGTTTAAGTTAATGGCCACACCTATTATTTTTGATGGTAGAAATATCTATAACCCTAAGTATCTTAAAAGTTTAGGGTATGAATATTATGCCATCGGACGAGGGCTTTTTTAATTTTTAGTATGAAAACATCATTTACCATTATAGAGAATGTACGTTTAAGTAAATATACTTTTAAACTTCGTACTCAAAAACCAAAAAAAAATGTTAAAGCGGGACAATGTTTTAGTGTGGGGATGTCGGGGCTTTCTGTCAATCGTGAGTATTCTATTTACTCAGGTGCAAATGAAGAGTACTTAGATTTTTTAATTAGAGAGACACAAGGTGGGATTGTAAGTACAGCCTTAGGTAAATTAAAAAAAGGAGATGAAATAGAAATAGGTGGACCCTATGGAGAATTTTGTTTAGATGAAAAAAAAATACCCGCATCACGTTATGTATTCATAGCCTCGGGCACAGGTATTGCCCCCTTTCATTCTTTTGTACGTACTTATCCTAATCTAAAATATAAGATCTTACATGGTATACGATATGAAGAAGAGATGTATGATGCTCAAGCGTATCTTGAAAACTCTTATATCCCTTGCATTTCTATCCCCTCATCGCCTGCTCAAAAGGCAAAACGGGTTACAAATTTTTTATTACAAGAAAAAGTGGATTTAGAGGCCTTCTACTATCTTTGTGGGAATAGGCAAATGATTACTGATTGTATACAGATACTGCGAGATAAAGGGGTTCATGGTGGAAATATCTACACTGAAACATTTTTTTAATGAGCAAATGTGTAAGTGAGAGATATAGTGGAGACGCCAATGAAAGACATATTAAAATTAAATGAACCTAGGCATTGGAAGTTGGTAGGGATAGCTACAGCTATTTCTTGGCCCTTCATGATGTTTGTTTTATTTTTATCATACAAATCAGGTTGTTTACAGCATAGTGACGGAACACATCAACAGCTTATTGTTGAGGCTTGGCTAAGATATAAAGAAATTATTGTTACCTGTGGTCAGGATTCATTTGTACTAAAGTACCCTTTTTATTTTTTCTTACACCTCTTATCTGATAATAGTCCCATTGTCTTGCTTTTTACAGAGGCTACTTTCTTAACCATCATGCTCTTTTTGTTTCATTATTTTCAGTTTTTTGCTCATAGGAATTTAGCTTTGGGGGTGGGAGTGAGCCTTCTTTTTTGTATGCACGGAGGTTTGATACATAATCAAGCTAATCCCAATACTCGTAATATGGAACTTCCCTTGGCGATGCTTTGCTCTTGGGTGATTTTACATTATTTTTTGAAAGATGAAGTAAAGAAAAATAAAATCTCTTTTATCTTACTTACACTTTTTATCATTTTACAAGTTATTAGCGATGGTTATGTTTTAATGATTTATGCTACTATTTTCCCTACGTACTTTGTATTAGGGGGCCTAGCCTCTAAAAAAATTAAAAATTATAAACAGAATCTATTATCTATATTTATTTATATCTGTGTTCTTTTTCTCAGTCTCAAATTAGGTTTATATCTCATAACAAAAATAAATATAATACCTAGAGAATTGCCTATATACATTAATCTAAAAAAAGCATTTTTTCATGACATCCCTAAGATGCATCAAGATTTTACGCAGCTATTAGATAACTTTATATGTCTTGCTTCAGGTCCCAGAAATTCTTTAGTAACGGGTTGTTTCTATTTTCTTTTTTTCTTAATTCTAGGGCAACTTTATGTGAAAAAAGAAAAATTCTTACAGTCATTGAAAAACTTAGAAATTTCATCCATTTTTACATTGTTTTCTTTTTTTATGATTATCGTAAATATTGGAATTTTTTATACTATAGGAGCAAGGGAGGATGATAGTAAATATAGGTATTTAATGCTAGTGCCATATGCTTTGCTCTTATTTGTTGTAGGTGTTGAGGGGATGTTGGGAAAGTTAAAAAGGATTGTTTTTGGAGTTATCATAATTTTGATATGTTATTATTCCTATATTCTAATGAATAGCATAAGTTTTTTGTCTAAAACAGATGAGCTTTTTGATAAAAATATTAAGATCCAAAACTTTACGAAGGAAAATAATGTCTTCTTAGGTTTTGCAGATTATTGGGATTCAGGTATGCTGAATTATTATGCAAATGGAAAGTTACTTGCGTATCCTGTTTTTTGTCCTGGCTCTTTTCAAATAGATCCCACTGTACTTGCTCACCCAAGAATAGAGACTATAATGAAATATGGGATCCCTTATTTTATTTATATTAATAACCCACATTCCCACTGTAGCTTAGATTTTATTCGGAATACATTTGCGGGTAAAATTTTAAAAGAAGAAATATATGGGCCTAGTGAGGCTATATTTTTAATTAACAATATATGAAATATCATTTTTCATCAAACGATGAAAATGGCCAGCCTTCATTTTAGTGGAAGTATATTCAATATAGCAACAGATATTTAGTTCTCTCTTTGACTTAGGGATAAAATGAGTGTTGGAGGGTAGCTAGTTTCCTTGATTTCTTGTTAAATTAAAGATATGCTGACGTACTCGACGCATAGCCCTTATTCCATATGTAAATAAGAATTGCCAATCTCGTTTACGAAAGCTAAGCATAAAACGTATTTGCCTAAGTATAAAAAGGGGATGAAAAGCTAGAGAGTACATTTTTCTAACAGCTTTGTAGTATTCATCATGAGGAATGGGTGTTTTTACAATTAATTTACTCATATCATGGTCGTTATAGTCTTTTGTAAGTAGTACCTCATTTTGGATGCACTCTTGATGGTAAGGTGTATAATCTAGGGGGGTGCAGAGTGTGACTTGTAAGGTGCGAGCCAAGCCACTTAGCATAAGTCTACGAACTTCAGATACTGTTTTATCTAATTGCTCTTTAGTCTGCCAATAATAACCCACCATTATCGTAAGATGAGGATGTAGTCCGTATTTTGTTAGCCATTTCAGGCAATTATCTACATGTTGGAGTTGATAGCCCTTATGTAACCTTTGTAGGGTCTCATCGTCAGCAGCCTCATAACCTAGTAAAACAAATCTAAAATTTGCCTTACCCATAAGTTGAATGGTTTCTTCATCAAGATATTCAAAGCGAGTATTGATACCAAAATAACAATTCTTCTTATGTAAGCCTCTATCTATAATGCCTTGAGCAAATTCTCGAGCTTCTTTGCCTCTATACCAAACTCCTGAATCATCAAAAATTTCTTTTACCCCATAAGTTTCTATAAGGTTTTGGTATTCATCTAAGCTTTTCTTTACGGACATCATCGAAAATGTTAGCTCTGGTCCATTGTATCTACAAAAAGTACATTTCCCAAACATGCAGTCTCGTATTACGCTAGACGCATAGGTTCCTGGGGTTTGTAAAAAGTTCCCATTTTCATAGGCATAATCTTTCCATCGCACTAAATCCCTATCAACGATGGCTGACTTATCCATAGGCTCTACTTGTATAAAATTTCCAGTAGAATGTATTTTACCATTTTCTGTACGTATACTAAAACCTTCTATAGGACAGGTGCTTCGCCAATTCGTACTGTTTTCAGATATGTACTTGGTAAATCTAAGTAGGGCGAAATCTATATGATTGCTACGTAATACCACATCTGTTGCGGAGGCTTCTAAAGTTTCTTCAGGCTTACGCATAGAGTGATACCCCGACATGACCACTATTGATTTAGGTAAAACAGCCTTTAGTTCATTTATAGTCTGCCAGTAAAACTTCATTACAGGAGTGGTGCTTTCAAATACTATCATCTCAGGTTCCCAAGCAACTAGATCATTAAACCATTGTTTATAATTTTTCAATTGTGCATTTCCATCATCCCAATAAACCTCATGTCCTATATCTCGTAGGACGGTTGCAGCTTGGCCATGTGTTACAGGTAAAAGATAGGTAGGCTTGCTGAAATATTGTACATTTCTATTTTGTGAGACCATTGCTTTTTGACCGTATTCATTTACAATGGGTGGGTAAGAGATAGCTATTTTCATAATTTAAGAATTAATGTATATTTTCTTTTCTGTACAACTTTGTCATCTAATATTTCTATTCAATTTAAATACATACCAACCTTTTGCTAAGGCCTTTATTTTACTTTTGTTACTTCTCGTTTCATATTTTTATTTTTAATTTGATTTTATAAAATTTTATTATTTGTATTATCTATACGACCATCATCAATAAAAAGTATTGTATGGTATATTGATTTAACTTTTTAAATGTTTTTTGTATTTATAGTATGAAAGGTCTAATATTTAACTTTTCATTAAAAGTGGAGTTGCTATATGTATAGAGCTACATTTTGTTAAGATGATATGTTCATTTATACTTTACAAATTACAATTATACTTATCTTAGTCCTTTAGTTTAGAAAATGTGTGATAAAAAAAGAATAGGAAATTTTGAATAATACACCATTTTTGAAACACTTTCTGTCACTATAAATTGAAATGTCCTTAATCTAAATAATTAAAAATTACATTATGTCTAAAATTAAAATAAGTATATTAACGCCTACTTTCAATGAAGAGGAAAATGTAGAAGAATTATATAAGCGAATGAAAAAAAATTTTGAAAAGTTACCTAAATATAATTTTGAACACATCTTTATAGATAATGCCTCCACCGATAATACAGTTAAAATATTAAAAGAACTAAATAAAAAAGACAAACGAATAAAAATTATAGTCAATACAAGAAATTTTGGCCATATATGTTCTCCATATTGGGGGTTACTGCAAACTACAGGAGCTGCAACGATTTATTTAGCGGCAGATTTACAAGATCCACCTGAAATGATCTTAGATTTTATTAAATATTGGGAAAATGGTTATAAAATAGTATTAGCTACTAAACCAACTAGTAAGACTAATTTTATTTTTAATTTGATTCGAAGAATTTATTATATTTTTATAAACTTTATTTCTAATGTAAAAAATATAAAAAATGCAACAGGTTTTGGAATATATGATAAGATTATTATTGATTTGTTAAGAAAAATTAATGATCCTTATCCTTATTTAAGAGGACTAGTTTGCGAGTTGGGTTATCCAATAAAAACTATAAGTTTCGTTCAACCTCGAAGAGCAAAGGGAGTTTCAAAAATGAATTTGTATTCGCTTTTTGATTATGCTATGATGGGAATTATAAGTAATTCATTATTGCCAATTCGAATTACTTCAATTGCAGGCTTTGTAATTGGAAGTATAAGTTGTTTATTTGGTTTTCTTTATATTATATTGAAATTGTTATATTGGGATAGATATTCATTAGGAATACCAACCCTCATAATAGGTGTTTTTTTTCTATTTGGTATTTTATTATTTAGCTTGGGAATACTTGGAGAATATATAGGTTATATTTATAATTCTACAAGAAACAGACCTTTAGTTATAGAAAAAGAAAGAATAGGATTTTAAATTTGTTAAATTTATTTATTTAAAACTTTCTATTGTTCTCCAAAATCCCTCTTCTACTGTGGTTTTAGGCATCCAGCCTAATTTTTTAATTTTATCAATGTTTGGAGAATTTCTAGAAATATTGCTTTTTAAATAGTTATTATCATTTTTAGTTAATAATTTTTCTATCTTTAAATTCTTTTCGGGATAAAGTTTAATTAAGACTTCTGCTAATTCCAAAATTGAAATCTCTTGCATTGGATTACCAACATTATATACCTCTCCATTGCTACCCTCTATTAAGACTTTTAAAAAACCTATACTTGCATCTTTAATATAACAAAATGCTCTTTTAGCTTTCCCATCGCTTTGCATTTTTATATTTTCATTTCTAACAATATTAGAAACAAAATCTGCAAATACCCTTCCATCATCTAGTTTCATATTTGGTCCATAAGTGTGAAAGGGTCTAACTATTTTAACGGGAATACTGTGCTGGTGATGGTAACTAACACAAATATTTTCTCCCATTCTTTTACTTTCGGCATAACATGAACGTACTAAATTTGGATTTAAATAACCAAAATCTATTTCTTTAGTTGGGATTTTTGCTTCTTCAATTTCACCATACACTTCACCACTACTAAAAAATAAAAATGATAAAATATTATTTTCTAATGCTAAATCTAATAAATTAATTGTACCTAAAATATTTGCTTTTAAAGTGCCAATTGGGTCAACACCATAAAATTTAGGGCTAGCTTGGCTTGCAGCATGTATTATAACATCAATTTTATCTTTGTAAATAATTTTTTCAGTAACGTCTTGGTGTAATATTTCGAAATTTGCATCATTTAAGTAATTTTCGAATCTTTCTATAGCATGTTTTTTATTTCTAACAAGTGCTATGACTTTAATATCTAAATTTTTGTTTTTGCTATTTAAACTAAGAAATATTTCAACCAAATAAGATGGTAAAAAACCATTTGCTCCTGAAATTAAAATAGTTTTGTTTTTAAAATAACCCCATTTTAAATTTGTGTCAATTATTTCATTAATATCTTCTATTACAATTTTATTATTTGTCATAAAAGATTATATCCATTTTAAGTAAGCTCAAAGAATATTGGTGTGGTACCTTATTTTTAGGTATTAATTTAAATGCAATTAAAAGAAATAAAAAATAATTATTTATGTAATAAAATATCAAAAACTGAGTTTATAGATTTAATGTATAAAAATTATAATTTAATTTTGAAAGAATTTTCTGAAGATTTATCTAAGAACTGGTATAGAAAAAATAGAAATTTTAGCTAATGATGTAATTTTTACAACTCGTGAAATGGGGTATCGAAATGGAGGTGTAAAATTTTATTCGGACTTTCAAGATAAAAGAAACTCCTTTTTTGAAACTTTTAATTTTGGAGATTATGAGATAGATATTTCTGAAATACTTTTTGCTTTAGCTCAAAAAGAAAGTACCATTTTTGATATTGGAGCAAATATTGGATGGTTTACAAATCATTTTGCCTCTATGTTTCCTACTTCTAAAATATATGCATTTGAACCTATGCCTGAGATATACTTACAATTAGAAAAAATACTTTATTAAATGGTTTTAACAATATTTATTTAAATAATATTACATTTTTTGATACAAATGAAGCTAAAACATTCTACTATACACCTAATCTAAAAGGTGCAGCTTCAGTTGCAAAAATTTTAGATAATATTGAAGCAGAGTAAATTGCAATTAAATGTGTTACAATAGATGATTTTGTAAAAAATAATAATATATCAAATATTGATTTAATAAAGTGTGATGTTGAAGGAGCTGAATTATTTGTTTTTAAAGGAGGCTTAAAAAGTCTTGAAAAATTTAAACCTATAATTTTATCTGAAATGCTTAGAAAACATTCTACTAAGTTTAATTATCATTCAAACGGAATAATTAAAATGTTAAGTGAAATAAATTATGAATGTTATTTTATTAAAGATAGGAAATTAGTAAAAATTAATGAGATTCTAGAAAGTACTGAACCTACTAACTTTTTTTCTTAGATCCTATAAAGCATAAAAGTGAAATATTAAAATTTAGTTAATTATTTTCAAAAAACTTAATAAAATTCATTATAGAATAATTTATAAAGTTTTTAATATAGATAAACTTTGATATTTTTATCCTTAAATAAATACAAAATAAGTTATAAATTTTAGATTATTTTTCATTTTAAGAATGCTGCTAAAACCCAATTCGCTCTCTTTCAATTACTACAGGTCTTTTTTTCAAATAAGTATGTATAGAACCTATATATTCACCAAGTAATCCAATAAAAAATAAAACAAGTCCAAACATAAAAAACATTCCAACCGTAATGGGTGTAATCCCTACAGGAAACCTTGACCAAAAAAATAATTTTAAAACAATAAATGCTAATGCAAGTATTATGCTAAATGTTCCAATTAAAAAACCTAAAATAGAGGCAATTCTTATAGGCAACATTGAGTTGCTTATTATACCAAGCATAGCAATGTCATATAAAGAATAAAAATTATTTTTAGTTATTCCTCTAGTCCTGCACGGTTGTTCAAAATCAAAAGTTTTTGTTTTAAATCCAAATTCGCAAATTAAGCCTCTTAGATAGGGATAAGGATCGTTAATTTTACGTATTACATCTAAAACTTTTTTATCATATAATCCAAAACCTGTAGTATTTTTTATTTGTGGGGCATCTGAAATGAAGTCTATAAAGCGATAATAAAGTTTTCTAAAAAAATGAAAAATAAAATTAGTCTTACTACTTGGTTTAGTTGCAAGTAATATTTCAAAACCTTCTTCCCATGCCTTAATAAAATTAGGGATGAGTTCTGGGGGATCTTGTAAATCAGAAGCTAAATAAATTGTTGCGGCACCTGTAGTTTGCAATAGCCCCCAATATGGGGATCGTATATGTCCAAAATTTCTTGCGTTAATTATAATTTTTATACGTTTATCTTTTTTATTTAGTTCTTTTAATATTTTAGCAGTATTATCAGTGGAGGCATTATCTATAAAAATCATTTCATAATCATACTTATTTGTTTTATATAAAGCCTTTTTTATTCTTTCGTAAAGTTCGATTACATTATCTTCTTCATTAAAAGTGGGTGATAAAATACTTATTTTAGTTTTTTTCATTTGTATAATTTTATTTATATGAATTATAAATTTTAAAGAATATATAGATTTATTCTCTATAAAACTGTCAATTGATGTAAAAACTAATTTACTAATAAGTTGTTATGAAATATTAGTCTACTTGAGCTATGAATATAGATTAAAGGCTATCTATCAATAAAAAAATGTTAAACTCCCCAAATATACAATATACAATTTACAATTGATGAGGCACTTACTTATTGAGTAAATTCAAATAATTAGAGTTTTTTTTAATTTCATGTCTTCTCTTTTAGTTATAGGTGGTACAGGTTTTTTTGGCAAATCGATTATAGATTTTTTTAATCGCGGTAACTTAGAAGAATTTGGTATAGAGTTAATTTATATAATGTCTAGGAATGCTAATAATTTTCCTATAGAATATCAAAAATTATTAACAAATATTAATACAAAAGTTAAGTTTTTATCAGAAGATATAAGTGCAGTAAAAGAATTACCAAGTGTAGATTTTATAATACATGCAGCTTCTTCTTCCAATGCTCAAAATTATATTAACGCCTCTAATTTAGAAAGAGAAAATATTATAAATAGCACTTTAAATTTTTGTAAGTTAGTTCCAAAATATTGCGCTAATTGTAAAGTAATTTATATAAGTTCTGGAGCGATTTATGGAGCTCAAAATCCTGAGCTAAGTCATATTAAAGAAGATGAAAATTTAGTGCCCGTAGAATCTCTTGAAATTTTTAAAAGAGATTACGCACAGGCGAAACGAGATTCAGAAGAAGCAATTTTAAAACTAGGCTCTACGAAAAATATTAAGGTAAGTATTGCACGTTGTTTTTCTTTTGTTGGAGTGTGGTTGCCTTTTGATCTACATTTTGCAATAGGTAACTTTATAAAAAATATATTAGAAAAAAAAGAGATAGTTGTAAAAGCTCAAAACAATGTTTATAGAAGTTACATGTATGCAGATGATTTAGTATATTGGTTAATGAAAATTATGTTTTCTGCTAATAATAGTTGTCCAACTTATAATGTTGGTTCAGATGAGGCTTGGTCTATTTTGGATTTAGCAAAATTTCTTAGTGAAAAATATAAATTAGAATTAATAAAACCTGAAGTTCAAAATAATAAAATTGATAGATATATACCAAGTATAGAAAAAGCAAAAAAAGAATTAAATATAGATTTAAAATATAATTTGGGAAAAGCAGTAGAAAAAACTTTGGAGTTTTGTAAATTAAATTAAAATGAGTATTGAAATTTTAAATATTAAGGCTCTATCATTACTATAGGTTATTAAAAAATGTCAAACACACCAAGCACTCAATATAAAATTAGCGATTTAATAGCAAATTTTTTAGAAGAAAAAAAATATAAAACATGCTTTTGGTATTATTGGTGCAGGTAATGCTCATTTATTTGATTCTATTTATCACAAAGGTTTTACTGAAATTATATGTGTGCATCATGAACAAGCTGCATGTATGGCAATGCAAACATATTATCGAATTACTTCACAACTAGCTGTAGTTTTACTAACTACAGGCGGTGGTTCTACAAACGGGGTGACAGGTGTTGTAAGTGCTTGGGTAGATTCAATGTCGGGTTTAAATATTTCGGGAAATGAAAATTCTAAATATAATGAACTTCATAAAAATGTGAGAATGTGGGGAGTTCAAGGTTATGATAGCACTCACATGGTAGAAAAAGTAACTAAATTTCAAGCTAGAGTTTTTGATCCAAAAAATGTAATTTATGGGTTAGAAATATAAAATTAAACAAATATTTTAGAAATGAATAAAATAATAAATAACAAGGGAAAACCTATTTTTGGTGTTTGGAATATAATTAACGAACCTTCCATTAATGAAATAATAGGTTTATCAGGTTATGATTTTCAAATTTTGGATATGGAACATGGAACACATGACATAAGTACCATACAAAATTCTATTAGAGCTTGCGAGCTTACAAAATGTATTGCGTTTGTCAGATTACCTATAATCGATATTGGTTTGGCTCAAAAGGTATTAGATTCGGGAGCAGTAGGATTATTAATTCCTCAAATAAAATCTGTAGAAGATGCTCAAAAGGCTATAGAAATTTTAAATTTCCCTCCTATTGGAATACGAGGTTATAATCCTTTTACACGTAATCATGGATATGGTGCTTCGTCTCCATATAATTTAAATACAAAATTCCTTGCCGGAGTAATAATTGAAAATAATCAAGCTTGGCATGAACTAGATAATATATTAAGTTTAGAAAATTTAGATATAGTTTATTTAGGTATCTATGACATGTCGATAGCATTGGGAAAACATGGTAAATACGATGATCCAGAACTTTTGAACTTTATTGAAACAGGAATTAAAAAGATAACTAAAGCTAATAAAATTGCTGGTTTAATGTGTAATAAGTTCAATGCGAATTATTATATAAAATTAGGCGCAACATTTTTAGTAGTCGGCGTTGATAGTTCTATGATATCTGAAAACTTTAAAAAAATAAGAGAAGATTTGAAATGGTAAATGATAAAAGGGTAGCTGATTATATAATTGAATATTTAGAAGAACAAGGAGTTGATAAGATATTCCTGTTAGCTGGTGGTGGGATGATGCATTTATTAGATGCAATAAATAATAATAAAAAAATAACATATATATGTAACCATCATGAACAAGCAAGTGGTATTGCTGCAGATGCCTACGCACGAGTTTCTGGAAAGATAGGTGTTTGTTTTGCGACTAGTGGACCTGGAGGAACAAACACATTAACTGCTGTAGTCGGTGCTTTTCAAGATTCTACACCTGTTTTGTTTGTGACAGGTCAAAGTAAGTTGAGTCAAACTATAAGAGGTAGTAAAATTAAAAAATTAAGACAATTTGGCACTTTTGAAGTTGATATTATATCTGCTGTAAAACCTTTTACAAAGTATTCAGCCTTTGTAGATAAAGCTGAAGATATAAAATTTCACTTAGATAAAGCTTTGTATTATGCTTTTGAAGGACGTCCAGGTCCTGTTTTTTTAGATATTCCAATTGATATACAAGGTAAAAAAATTTTTAAAGATAAATTAAAAAGTTTTAACAAACAAAAAAGATGTTTATATTTTAAAAACAGAAAGATTATTAAAAACACTAAATATGTTGTAAAATGTTTGGAAAGATATAAAAAACCATTAATTGTTGCAGGGTATGGAATTCGAGCTTCAAAATCTGTAAATTTATTTCGTGAATTCATTGAAAAATATAATATACCTGTTGTTGTATCAAATTTTGGAAAAGATGTTTTAGAATATGAAAATAAAATGTTTATTGGTCATTTAGGAGTTAAAGGAGATAGAGCTGGTAATTTTGCTGTTCAAAGCGCTGACCTACTCATTTCTATTGGTTGTAGTTTACATGTCACTTCTACTGGTTATGAATTAGATAAATTTGCGCCAAATGCTTTTAAAATTTTGATTGATCCAGATAAAAACGTTCATTTACGACAAAAAGTTGGGGTAAACAAAAATATAATTTGCGATATAAATGTATTTCTAAAACTTCTATTATTATTTTCCAAAAAAAATAAATTAAAAATAGATATTAAAAACTGGATTTCAGTTTCTCAAAATTGGAAAAAAGAACTACCGGTGTATTTAGAAAAACATAAAACATATTTAAATAAAATAAATTTTTACCAATTCTTTGAACAGTTAGAAAAATTTTTACCAGAAGATTGTATTTTAGTGACAGATTCAGGTTCATCTTTTTATGTTATGGGGCAGGCATTTAGAATTAAAAAGAATCAAAGATTTATAAATTCTGGTTCATTAGGTGCAATGGGTTTTGCATTACCCGCCGCTACAGGTTCATCAATTGCAAAAAGCAATAAAATGATTATATGTGTTACCGGGGATGGATCATTGCAAACTAATTTACATGAGCTATCTGTTTTTAAAAGATTTAATTTAAATATTAAATTATTTATAATTAATAATGATGGTTATGTAAGTATTAGGAATACTCAGAATAATTTTTTTAATGGACGTCTAGTTGGTACAAGTTTCGAAACAGGGGTATTTATACCTAAAACTTCTAAAATTGCCGAGGCTTTTGAATTGAAGTATATTTCAACTGCAAAATTAGATGAATTAGAAAACATTATTTCAGAAGCTATAAATTATAAAGGTCCTATTATATGTGAAATTTTTACTCCTCCTTTTCAAGAAATCATTCCTATGTTATCTTCTATTAAGTTAGAAGATGGTAGTTTGGAATCTAAACCTTTAGATGATATGTTCCCTTTTATGGATAAGGAAGAAAGAGCTAAATTTATAAATAAAATTTAAGTTATTAAGTCTTATAAATATACATCAAAAATCAATAAATTTGTAAAAACTATATTAACTATAGTTATATAAAATGAAAGTTGCAATATTAGGTAGTGGTAACATAGGAACAGATTTACTTGTAAAAGTAAAACGTTCAAAATTTTTAACTTGTTCTTTATTTATTGGTCGTTCACTTTCATCTTTAGGTATGGCAAAAGCTTTAGAGCTAGGAATCAAAGTTTCAGACAAAAGTATTCAAGCTATAATAAATGAACCTGACTTATGTGATATAGTATTTGATTGTACTTCAGCTAAAGATGCATTAAATCATTCCAAAATTTTAGAAAAGTTAGGAAAAATTGTAATAGACTTAACACCTGCTAAAGTAGGAAAATTTTGTATACCCGCTGTTAATTTATCGGAAGTTGTAAAGTATAAAAACGTTAATATGGTTACTTGTGGGGGGCAAGCATCAATTCCTATAGTATACATTATAGGAAAAACTCAAAAAAATATTGATTACATAGAAGTTGTATCAAGTATCGCATCTAGAAGTGCAGGTCCTGCAACCCGTCTTAATCTTGATGAATATATAGATACAACAGAACAAGGTATAAAAGAATTCTCCGGTACATCAAATGCCAAAGCAATTTTGAACTTAAATCCAGCTCAACCATGTATAAATATGCAAACAACTATTTTTGCTAAAACAAAAGAAGCAGATTTAGATATTTTAAATTTAGAATTAAATAAAATGGTTGAACAAATAAAAAGTTATGTACCTGGCTATAACATAATAGTACCTCCTGTTTTTGAAAATGGACGTATTGTCATTATGGTTAAAACAATAGGACTTGGAGATTTTTTGCCTAAATATGCAGGGAATTTAGATATAATAAATTGTGCAGCAATAGCTGTTGCAGAAGAATATTCAAAAAACGGTACAAAATAAATATTATGAATAAAATTACAATTAGTGACCCAACTTTAAGAGATGGAAATCATGCAGTAGCACATCAATTGACAGCTAAACAAATTGAGAGGTATTCCATTGTCGCTGAGGAGGCTGGAATTCCTATTGTTGAAGTAGGACATGGAAATGGAATAGGAGCTTCTTCTTTACAAGTTGGCCTTGCACTTGAATCTGATATAATACTTTTAGAGACTGCTAGAGAGAATTTAAAAAAATCCAAATTAGGCATACATTGCATACCAGGGTTTGCGACGATTAAGAAAGATTTGGAAACTGCAATAAAAATTGGCGTAGATGTAGTGAGGGTAGCTTCGCATTGCACAGAGGCAGATATTACTCAAAGGCATATATCCTATTCTAGAGAAAAGGGAAAGGATACCTACGGCGTTCTAATGATGAGTCACATGGCTGAAGTAAATCAATTGGTAGAGGAAGCTCAAAAAATGGAATTATATGGAGCAGAAGGTATCATAATTATGGATTCATCAGGAAACTATTTACCTAAAGATGTAACTGAAAGAATAAAAGCTTTAGTAGAAAATTTATATATACCCATAGGGTTTCATGGTCACAATAATTTGGGAATGGCTATAGCGAATTCTATAGCAGCAATAGAAGCTGGGGCAACGATACTCGACGCAAGCATTAAAGGTTTTGGAGCCGGGGCTGGTAATACATGCTTAGAAGTATTAATAGCAGTACTAGAAAAATTAGGATACGATACAGGTATTAATTTATATAAAGTTTTAGACGCTGCAGATTTAGCCGAAAAAGAAATTATTAACCATGTACCAATAATAAGTACTGATAGTATAGTGAGTGGACTTGCAGGAGTATTCTCAGGATTTGCAAAACATGTAAAACGTATTTCTAAAGAATATAATGTAGATTCTCGTGATGTGTATTTTGAATTAGGGAAAAGAAAGGTGGTGGCAGGGCAAGAAGATTTGATTTTAGAAGTAGTCGTTGAGCTTTCAAAGAATAAAACAAAAAAAGTTTTAATTAATTCATAAAAAATGAGCGAGCAGATTTTAAAAATAATAAATTCAAATTGTCAAAAATCGGTTACAGATGTTTCAATAATAAATGAATTAAAAAATAAATCAATATTTGTTACTGGTGGGACTGGCTTTATAGGAAAATGGTTAGGTGAAGTAATTATTTATTTAAATACAGAATTTAAATTTAATATTAAATTATATCTTTTAGCACGAGATTTCGAAAAATTTAAAAATGAAGTACCTCATTTAGCTTCAAATCATTCTATAATTCTTATCGAAGAAGATGTGAGACAGTTAAATCCTCTTCCGGAAGAAATAAATTATTTAATACATGCAGCGGGAAGTCCAGATCGCATTGAACATATTAATAATCCCTTATCAACGATAGATGTATTTTACAATGGGACAAAAAGTATTTTTGAAAAATGTACTAGATTAAATAAAATAAACAAAATAATACATTTGAGTTCAAATTATGTATATGGAGACACCAATAATGAGTATATTAGTGAAGATAAGATGGGTACACTGGAAAATATTAATTTTTATTCTGTGTATAAAGAAGTAAAACGTATTTCTGAAGTTATTTGTGCTATATATTCAAAATTATATAGTTTACCCATTATAGTTGTTAGACCTTTCTCTTTTATTGGTCCTTATCAAAAATTAGATAAACCTTGGGCCATAAACAATTTTATTAGAGATGCCATCAATGGTGGCCCAATTAAAATATTAGGAAATGAAAAAACAGTAAGAAGTTATATGTATGGAAGTGATTTAGCGTTTGCTTTACTAAAACTTTTAGTTAAAGGGAAAAACAATTTATCATATAATTTAGGAAGTTCAAATCCTATATCACTAAGACAGTTAGCTGAAAAAATTAAATTAATATTTAATCCAAAATTAGAAATCATAAATAGATTTTCTCATGAGTTTAATAATTTAAATTCATTTTCTGTTCCCAATGTTGAATTATTAAAAAAAGAAATAGGTAATTTTGAGCAATTTACTATTGATGAAGCACTTTCTAATACCATACATTGGAATGTACTTAAATTAAATAATTAGAAATATTTTTATATTACATTTAAACTAGTGAGTTTAAATATTAGTGGTTTTTTTAATTTTATATCTTCATAAAAAATCCCGAAAAAATTATAGAAAAAGGTTATTTTACAACCTCTTGAGTATAGCTTATAAAAAATAGTTTTACAAATAGCGTTGTATTTGAATCTTGAGAAATATGAATGAAAATATTTATGAAAGGTCTCTTATCGTTCATGAAGAACTAAAAGGCAAGTTGGGTGTTTATTCTAAGGTTCATATAAATGATGTACATTCTTTGTCGGTGGTATACCACCCACAGGAGTAGCTAGTAGAGCCTTGTAGACGCATAGCGAAAAATAGTTTGGTGCTACACTACTGTAGCTGTAGTTACTGATGGTTCCGCTGTGTTAGGGCTTGGGCATATGGCCCATATGCCTCCCTCTATATAAAATTTCATGAGTTAGTTAAATAAATTTTTTACACATCGAGAGAATTATATGAATTTAAAAGAAAAAAAAATGTTGAGTACACTTATTCTTTTAAAAGAAAAATATGGTGTTAAAGGTGTTAAAGCTGAATTCGAAGCAGAAGGAACTAGGCAAGAAGAATTATTAAGGTTGATGGAGATTACTCGAAAAGCAGATTTAAAATTAGGGTTAAAAATTGGAGGATGTGAAGCAGTTAGAGATTTAATGGATTGTAAGCAAATTGGAGTTGATTATATTATTGCTCCCATGGTTGAAACTTCTTATGCTTTAAGTAAATACATTGATGCAAAAAATAAAATATTTTTAAAAGAAGAACAAAATGATGTAGATTTTTTGTTTAACTTAGAAACTATTTCATCATTTAAGCAACTAGAAGATTTGACTACATTAGCAAGTCATAACAACGAAATAAAAGGATTAGTGTTCGGAAGGGTTGATTTTGTAGGTTCATTAAAATTAAATAGAGACAAAATTAATGAAAAAGAGGTAACAGATTATTGTGTAAAAGTAGCTAATGTCTGTAAAAATAAAAAATTAGATCTAATTGTTGGTGGTGCTGTATCTATTGATTCGTTAAATTGTTTAAAGGAAATTTTAAGTGTATGCTTAACCAGATTTGAAACTAGAAAAATTATTTTTAGTTCAGATGCAATTAATATAAAAGACATACAAGATGGTTTGCTCCAAGCTGTACATTTTGAGTTACTATGGTTATTAAATAAAAAAGATTATTATTCAATGATAACTTCAGAAGATGATAAAAGAATCGAAATGTTGGAATCTCGTTGGAATATTTTGAGTAATCAATAATTTTTAATATATTATATTAAAAATTATTGATATAGGTTATGGGTATGTAGGTCGGGCTGTTTATGAAGTCTGTTTCTATATTTAAAAAACTTACTAATAATTTTTTAGATTATCTTAAATTTAAATTAACTGTAATGGGTGTAATTCCTATAGGAAAGCTTGACCCAAAAAATAACTTTAAAACAATAAATGCTAACGTTAGTATTATGCTAAATGTTCCAATTAAAAAACCTAAATAGAGGCAATTCTGATAGGCAACATTGAGTTGCTTTGCATTGTACAGAAGCAAATATAACTCAAAGGCATATATTCTATTATAGGGAAAGGACACTTACGGAGTTCTAATGATGAGCCACATGGCTGAAGTAAATCCATTAGTTAATGAAGCTAAAAAAATGGAGCTTCATAAAAAATCCCGAAAAAATTATAGAAAAAGGTTATTTTACAACCTCTTGAGTATAGCTTATAAAAAATAGTTTTACAAATAGATCTGTATTTGAATCTTGAGAAAGATGAATGAAAATATTTATGAAAGGTCTCTTATCGTTCATGAAGAACTAAAAGGCAAGTTGGGTGTTTATTCTAAGGTTCATATAAATGATGTGCATTCCTTGTCGGTGGCATACACCCCAGGGGTAGCTGAACCTTGTAGACGCATAGCGAAAAATCAAGAAGAAGTTTGGCGCTACACAATGAGAAGTAATACTGTAGCTGTAGTTACTGACGGTTCCGCTGTGTTAGGGCTTGGGAATATAGGCCCATATGCGGCCTTGCCAGTGATGGAGGGGAAGGCTGTTCTATTTAGAGAATTTGCGGAAATAGACTCATGGCCCATATGCCTAGACACTCAAGATACAGAAGAAATCATTAAAGCTATACGATATTTAGCCCCAGTGTTTGGGGGTATCAATTTAGAAGATATTGCATCGCCTCGTTGTTTTGAAATAGAGGATCGTCTTCAAGATTTAGGCATACCTGTTTTTCATGATGACCAGCATGGTACTGCGGTAGTCTTACTTGCTGCCTTGCTTAATGCGAGCAAAGTAGTAGGAAAGAATTTTTTTGATCTTAGGGTTGTGATTAATGGTGCAGGTGCTGCGGGTATAGCCATTGCTAAACTACTAAGTTGCCAAGACCAAGAGAGTGATTGTGTAGCTGTAAAAGATATAATTTTATGCGATACCCAAGGTGTGATACATAAAAATAGAAAAGATTTAAATGAAGTTAAAAAAAACCTACTTACTTTTACGAATAAAAATAATATTGAGGGTAACCTTTTGGATGCGATGAAGGGGGCTAATGTTTTTATAGGTGTAAGCCAAGCAAACTTACTTACTGAACAACATATTAGGACTATGGCTAAGGATCCTATTATTTTTGCGCTAGCCAATCCTGTGCCTGAAATTATGCCTGATAAGGCAAAAGAATACGGAGCGGCAGTAGTGGGGACAGGGCGTAGTGATTTCCCAAATCAAATCAATAATGTTCTTGCCTTCCCCGGCATTTTTAGAGGAGCCCTTGATGTAAGAGCAAAGCGTATTACAAATAAAATGAAGCTTGAAGCAGCTCGAGCCCTTGCACGTACGGTTACCGAAGTCACTCCTGATAAGGTTGTACCTAGTCCTTTTGAGAGAAGTGCGGCCTATGCCGTTGCAGAAGCAGTACGCAAGGCCTATCAACCTTAAAAGTCATATTGTTTTTTCTATTTTTATTGTGTGTCTTTGTATTTTTACTAGTTTGAAGTAGCTTTCTTTTGGTAATTTTTGATAGACCTTTTTTAAAAGATAAATCATAAAAAATATGTTATAGAACAATATCTTATCTGACTTTTGTACATATAGTAAACTTTTTAAAAAATTGTCTCTTTAATAACTCAACCCTGCTTTTACTTTATATTTTAAAATATGAATCAAGCATGAAATAATACCCCTTGAACAACTAGTACAATGACTTCCTAGTTCAAGTTGTATAATAAAATATCAATGATGGTGGTGGATCATTCAAACAATACATTTTTGGAACTAAAATAAGCTTCCATGCTTGGGAAGAAGAAATAGAAATCGGAAGCTAAGCTTTTTCTTACATTTTATTTTTTATGTTTCATTGTCTTCTATACTAGTCACTAGAGAATCTTCATCGCTTTAGGGAAAAATAAACATTTTTTTGAGTCATTCATACACCCTTCAGCTTAAGAAAACTTTAATAGATTTTTATTTATTAAAATGAATAAAATCAACGTCTTATGCTAAGTTAGTAATATTTTACTTTATCGTATGATACAAGAGAGGGTAAAAAATGCGTATTAAGAAAATATTTTCAAGAATATTCTATTTCATTCTACTTACAAAATTCAATGAGATGAAACTAGTAAAAATACGATATTGTAATTTTACTTTTTCTGAAAATTTTTGCAAAAGAAGTAGTTTCATATTATCAATGACATTTTTAATTTCTTTCTTTTTTTTTACATGCAATAAAGGTAATAATGCTAGTACTACTGAATCTCGACCTAGTTGTGTTAATGGAGAGGGTGATTTAGATGCTTGTACTTCTTGTAATGTGGGTTATTCTTTAGTGGGTCCACGTTGTGTGTCAGATATAGTCATCTCTTTTGATCTGAATCAAGGTACGGGAGTAGCACCCGAGGATAGGATCATCCAAGCAGGAGATACTGTGACTGTACCAGGAGCAGAGGGTGCGAGTAGGCCAGATCATGTGTTCTTAGGTTGGTCTACTTCGAGGGAGGCTACAGGTACAGATTGGCTTGTAGCAGGTAGAAATTATACTTTAGACTATGTAGATACTCCCATTTCACGTATAAATTTTTATGCAGTTTGGGGTTCTGCATATGGAGTTAGATATAATTTGAATGGTGGTTCTGGCACTATCATTGACGCCACGTCTTATCTCGCAGGTACTACAGTCATTCTTGCATCTGTTACGTCTGCGAATAGACCAAGCCTTGCCCTATCTTTTCCTAATGATGGATTTTGGGCTTGGGGATTGAATCCTGAAGGTACAGTTGGGGTGGGACGTTCTTGGTACACGGCAGGAGAAACTGTAGGCTTTGCTTCTAATACAACTCTCTATGCTCTCTGGTACTATCCTATAACCTATAATTGTGATGGTGGTACTTTTTCTGGAGAGCTTCCTACTATTTCAGAGGCAGTGGTGGGACAGAATTTGAGTTTACCAAATACCGGCTGTGCTAAGTTACAACATGGGCAGATAGGTTGGTCTACTTCAGGAGCATTACCTTCGATTGCGACTATGCCAAATTACCCCTTAGTGCTTAGGCCTATTTTTTCTCGTAATGTGGATATAGATGCTAATGGGTTAATAGAAATTTCTACACCCGAGCAACTCAATGCTATAAGATATAATTTAGAAGGAACTAGTTGGAAGACGAATGCTAGTGATACAGGCTTGAGTATAGGTTGCCCTAATCATGTGTGTAGGGGCTATGAGCTTAATAGCAATATAGATTTTTTAAATACAAAATGGGGTACTGCAACTATAGGTATAGAGGGTGGTCATGTGATTGAAGGCTGGGAACCTATAGGAAATTGTGGTGTAGATAATATATGTAATTATGCAACAGATGAGCCCTTTGTCGCCACCTTCGAAGGTAATGGATTTGTTATACGAAATTTATACATAAATCATATTTCTAGAAGGGGTGTAGGCCTCTTTGCTATGATTTCAACTTCAGCCTCTTTAAATCAAGTAGCATTGGATAGAGTTTTGACTAAGGGAAATGGTTTTATAGGAGGAATAGTGGGTTATCAAAAAGCTGGTGTAATTACAAATAGTTATGTTACGATGGGTTTCTTAGGGAGTCCTCACAATGAAAATATAGGAGGCTTGGTGGGTGTTCAACAAGGTGGTGTAATTTCAAATAGCTATACTAGTGGTTCTATATCGGGTAGTGCTAGCATAGGAGGCTTAGTGGGGAATCAATTGAATGCTCAAATTCTCAATAGCTATTCTAATAGTTCTATTAGAGGAAATACTTTTATAGGAGGCTTAGTGGGAGTTTACGGTAATTCTATTATCAGGAATAGCTATGCCACAGGTTCTATAGTTGGAAGTAGTTATGTGGGTGGTATTATAGGATGGAATGCTGTTTCTGGTTCGGTTTCAAACACGTACTGGGATAAGCAAACGACAGGACAATCTTCTTCAGTTGGAGGGGGAGGCTCATTTGGTAGTGGTGCCACGGATGGTTTGACTACGATGCAAATGCAAGGCACTAGTGGGGATTACCCCAGTGGATTAGGATCTTGTTTTAGATTTTCTGGTGCTAATAGGTACCCACAGGTTTTTACAATTGTAAATGGAACATGTTCAACGACCTTGTTGCATGGCACAAATAGTTTCTTATAAGTATATCTGTAATATGAGATAGGATGAGTAGAGATATATTTTGATAAAATAAAAAGTTACGAATGTAGCATCTAAATTGATATGAGAAAGTTATATGTTATATTTATTTTACTAAGCTTACAAGCATGCATTCAAAATAGTAGTGTGAATATAAATGGTAGTGGGGGGTTAACGCTACTTTCTAACTTAATTTATGAGGAATGCCTTGAGGCGGGCTTTGATCAATACTCTGATTCAAGTACAGAAGATATTAGACTAGAAATAGGCGATATTGGAAGGATACCTCAATACAAAGTTTTTTTATGTGGGACAGGGAGTTCTACTGACCCTTATAGGATAGCCTATCAAAATGGCCTACGTTTTTTGATGGGTAAGGGGGTCGTGTCTTTTACTAAAAGCAGTGAATACTTAACTCGAATCAAAGACAAATCATACGTAGATTTCTGGGGAGGGGGGTATCACTTTAAATTAATAGGCTTTGATGATACCCTGATGGATTTTGCTCAAACAGATGCAACTTTTGTAATTCAAAATGTATTTTCTCCTATAGGGAGTGAAAGCATTCCTTTTCGTGGAAGTTTTGATGGAAATGGAATAGTTATAAAAAATCTTTCCATAAGCGGTGCAGACAATGTTGGTTTTTTTGGTGTAACCCAAGATGCTACTCTAAAAAATATTCATCTCAAAAATATTCAAGTTTCGGGAAGGGGTGCTGTAGGTGGATTAGTAGGCTTAGCAAGAAACACTCAAGTCATGAATAGTTATGTAAGTTGGGAGGGGGAAATACAATCAAGTGAAGTCATTGGCGAACAAGATGTGGGTGGCCTTGTTGGTTTTGCAGACAATACAAGTATTGTAAATTCTTATAGTTTTAATATAGTTAAAGGCATCCAAAATATGGGTGGCTTAGTGGGGAGGGTTAGAAGGGCAAGTGACTTAAGCTTAAATCATTCAACTATTTCTGCTAGCTTTACACGTAGCTTAATTTTTGGTATTTTTAATCCAGAGCTGATGAATATTGCGATAGGTGGCCTAGTAGGAGTCAATGAGGGGGGCCGGATTTCAGATACATATAGTTTTACGACTTTGAGACCTTATTTTGCCAATCCCCTTCTAAGTCGGGTAGGAGGTGTAATCGGAAGTAATATGGGAAGTGGACTTTTAACAGGAGCGAACTATTTTTATTCAAATTATCTTTCTTGTACTGGACATGGAGATTTAGCAACAAATTGCACGCACCTCGGCACTTATTCTGATTTTTCTTTAAGAGGAAATTTTAATTTTCTAGGTGATAGCTTTGTATGGGCGACTCAATTGTCACAACTTCCTTTGTTGAAATATAATTGTTCTGTGTCTTTACCTAAGATATTTAAAGAAAAATATCTTTGCGAGGAGAATAGGGTTATAGCAACTCCTAAAGAAATAGTTATGCTTTTAGTCGATTTGGATAGCGATGGTTTAATCGAAATTTCAACATCAGAAGATTTGAATAAGATAAGGTACAACTTGAGGGGTACTAGCTTTAAGGAAAGTCTTGATGCTGAAGGATCTTCTTTTGGTTGCCCTGCTTTGGGTTGTCATGGCTACGAATTGGTATCCGATATAGATTTTGCAAATACAAGGTGGGGAAGTGCATATATAGGAAGCGATAAGGTGATAGGGGGTTGGGAACCTTTAGGAAGTTGTGGTGTAGATAATAATTGTGAACAACATGTTGATAATCTTCCCTTCGTTGCTACTTTTGAAGGGAATGGTTTTAGGGTAAAAAATATCTATATCAATCGCCCTACTCAGAATGGAGTTGGTTTATTTGGCCTTGTATCAAATTTAGATACTCTAAGTTCAAATGCCCGAGTGTCTCGAATCTTTGTGGATAAAATTTTTATTTTAGGTAGGGATAATGTAGGTGGTTTGTTAGGTTATCAAAATTCTGGCATGATTACAAATAGCCATGTTACTGGTAATGTGTGGGGTCATAATACTGTAGGAGGCTTGGTGGGGTATCAAAATGGTAACATTACAGATAGTTCGGCAATTACTGCCTTGGTGTTAGGGACTCAAAATGATATAGGAGGTTTGGTGGGTGTGAGTAATGCTCGTATTCAGAATAGTTATGCTAATGGCTTAAGGCTTACGGGTCTTAATAGGCTAGGTGGCTTGGTCGGCGAATTGAAAGGGGCTTCTATTATTGAAAAAAGTTGGGCTAGTCTAAATGCTGTTAGTGGGCATGATTCTTTGGGAGGCTTGGTGGGGTATCAAAATTCTGGTAGTATTCTAAATAGCTATGCTAGTGGTTCGACTATGGGAAATAATAATATAGGTGGCCTAGTGGGTACAAGTTCCGGTCTTATCGAAAATAGCTATGCCAATGGCCCCACATCGGGGGCTACTGCTATAGGAGGCTTAGTAGGTAAGCAGGAAGGCACTGGTCCTAGTTTTACTCACTCCTATGCCTTAGGTTCGGTGTCGGGTTCGTCGCAGGTTGGTGGTTTGGTAGGTTGGCAAGTCACCGGGGATATTAAAAATAGCTATGCTACAGGTCGAGTGAATATGCTATCGGCTGGTGGCGTGAGTGTTGGTGGCTTAGTAGGGGCTACAAATATTGATACTAATTTGGAAAATAGTTATTGGGATAGCGAAACAACCTTGCAGACGGGTACCATTTCTGGAGCTATTGGGCTATCTACCATGGCGATGCAGTCTATTTCTACTCACAGTGGCCCCTTATTATTAGGTCCTTGTTTCAGCTTGATTATGAATAAATATCCAAAACTTTACACTATAGAGAATGGAGCATGTACAAACAATCTTTTGAGTGGCCCTAATGAGACTAGATGATAAAAAATTTAATAGATGTCTCTTAATAGATATCTCATAGATATTTATTAAAAATTTACATAGACAGTATAAAAGCGAATAGGGCTTTGCATAGAGATTATGAGGCCCCATATGCAATCATTTTATTGCTAAAACTTTTAACTCTTTAAAAAAGCCTTGATAAAATTCTAATATTATTCAGGTTATGCTCTTTCCCTTTATGGGACACTTTAGGAGCTGAAAAAATATGATAGGAATAATAGGAATGTGTAGTAAATATTCTATAAATAGGTTAAAAATAGGGTTAATATTGGCTTTCATAAGCTTACAAGCGTGTATTCAAAATGTTAGCCTTTCTATAAGTGATGGTGGAAGCTTAACAGTACTTTCTAGCTTGATTTACGAAGAGTGTACTCGTGCTAATTTTGATCAATATTCTGATGGGTACACAGACGATATAAGGGCTCCGACAGGTGAGATTGCAAAAGTCCCCGAATATAAGATTTTTTTGTGTGGAACGGGGAGTATGTCTGACCCCTATAGAATAGGGTATAAAAATGGCCTTAGATTTTTGATGGGTCATGGTGTTGGTTTTTCTAAGCCCGATGAAAAGCTTCTTCAACTAAAAGGTAAATCATACAAGGATTTTTTGATGGGTGCTTATAGCTTTAAATTGATAGGCTTTAAGGAAACCCTTCTTGATTTTACGCAAATAGATAAGATACCTTTGCATACAAATTTTTTTTCACCTATAGGAAATGAAGAGACACCCTTTAGTGGTAATTTTGATGGGAATGGGGTAGTCATAAAAAATCTTTTTGTAACAGGGGCGGATAATATTGGTCTTTTTGGTGTAACTAAAGATGCTAATTTAATAAACGTTCATGTTCAAAATATTCAAGTTGCTGGTAATAGGGCCGTAGGAGGTTTAGTGGGGTTAGCTAGGAACACTAGTATTACAAATAGTTATGTAAGTTGGGATGGGAATATAAGTTTAAGTCAAGTGGGTGGCGATGAGAATGTAGGGGGGCTTGTCGGTCTTTCAGAGGATACAAGAATTTTAAACTCCTATAGCTTTAATGTGGTTAGGGGTATAAAAAATTTAGGTGGCCTAGTCGGTAAAAATAAAGTAGTTGTAAGTGAACTAAGTTTAAATAGTGCAACTATTCGTTATAGTTTTAGTCGTAGTGTTGTTTTACCCATTGTTAGGACGGGCGTACCTATCCTTGCTGTGGGTGGTCTAGTGGGAGATAACGAAGGCAGTATTTCTGATACCTATAGTTTTAGTGTTTTACACGCTTCTTTTCAAAAAAACACTCTTGGTGGATTAATAGGGGTGAATAGTGGGAGTTTGACAAATAGAAATTATTTTTATTCCAACTATCTTTCTTGTATTGGTAATTCTGTTGGCGTTTTAGTTGAGAATTTAAGGGAATCGTGTGTAAGTCTTGGTAATTACTCTGATTTTTCTATAGAGAGAAATTTTAACTTCACTAATAATTATATTGTTGAAGCAGGTAGACAATCCCCCTTGCTTCAATATGATTGCCTTAGAACCTTGCCTAAGATAAATAAAAATCAATATTCTTGTGGGGAGACACTAGCTATTCCTGATGCTCCTTTAGTAAATACTGCCCCCCCGACTTCTTTTCTAGTTTCTTCTTCTTCAGCAGATTCCATGAATTTGCAATGGGGTAATGTAGGGGATGTAGAAAGATATCAGCTGCTTGTTTCTGGAGAGCATAGTAACCAAGTGTTTTGGTTTGAGAGTCTTTCTCGTGATAAATTAACGTACACATATCCAAATCCTATTCCTGGACTTTCATACAAATTTAGCGTACGTAGTTGTAATGTTTATGGGGCATGTGGAAACTGGAGTACTCTCCTTGCTAGTATCCCATCCGTTATAAAGGTTTCTTCTAAAGGCACGGACATAGAACCAGATACAAGTGGTCGATATCCTATTTACAATTACAATCAATTTTTAATAAGATGGACTGCCCAGCCTAATGTTCAAAATTATATCGTAAAAGAAAAAAATGCAGGTGGTGTAGTCTTAAATACTTATACCCTTGCATCGAGCCAAAACTCTCATCCCATTACCAAGGCGGTTCCAGCAGTAAGCCGTACTCAAACTGACTATGATTACGAAATAACTTGTACTTCCACAGATCCGAATTCTTGTACAAATTCCATTGGTACCTTGGCTGTCAGTATAAAGAATACTCCACCTACAAATATAAGTATTTCAGATTTTATAGATTCATTGGTGTACTCTCCAACCCCTACCCTTTCTTGGGATGCTGTGCCACAAGTAAATCATTATGAGTACACTAGGAATAATGGAACGACTGTTCAGAATAGTAATAACCTAAATTCTGTAGTCTTAAATGGTCTGACGATTGGAAATCATACATATAGAGTGAGGGCCTGTGGTAGTGTAGATAGTAGCAGTTGTAGTTCTTGGTCAGACGGGATAACTTTTAGTCTATTCACACTTGATGTAGATGGCGACGGCTTGATTGAAATTTATACTGCAGAACAACTAAACTATATACGCTATAATCTAAGTGGGACGAGTAGAAAAACTAGCGATGGTGACGTGGGTTTAACTATAGGCTGTCCTGCTTTGGGTTGTCGCGGATATGAGTTAGTTGCGGATATAGACCTTGGGAATACAAGATGGGGGAGTGCGTATGCAGGAGCAGATAAGGTGGCGGATGGTTGGGTACCTATAGGAACTTGCGGATTGGATAATGATTGCGAACAAGCTGCTGGCAATCTTCCCTTTGCTGGTATTTTTGAGGGGAATGGGCATGTCATAAAAAACTTATATATCAAAAGACCCACTCAAAATGGAGTAGGTCTTTTTGCTCTAGCTTCATCAGAGCGTATAGTAGAGTTATTTCTACATGATGTTGCTGTATTCGGTGGAAATTTTGTGGGTGCTTTAGTGGGGCAATTTGCCACTTCAGAAGTTGGCTCCAATATTAACAAGATTCGTGCTACTGGCTTTGTTTCTGGTTCTGAAAATGTTGGTGGTTTATTGGGAGCTACTAATAGAACTATTTTTTCTAGTTGGTCTACTGTTTCGGTGTTGGGTATCCTAAGGGTAGGGGGTTTGGTGGGAGTTCAGCAAGGTGCAGACGATGTTAATATTCATATCGTGAACAGCCATGCTGTAGCTTCTGTGACAGGTCAGAGTAACGTAGGGGGCTTAGTAGGAAGGAAAGTAAATGGACACATTACAGATTCCTATGCTAAAGGTACTATATCGGGTAGTATTCTTACAGGGGGCTTAGCGGGGTATACAAATAATGTCACTATTCAGGATAGCTATGCTACTGGAGACGTCACTAGCTTGGCACTCTCAGGGGATTTTATAGGAGGATTATTAGGATTTTCTGAAAATGATAGTGTTATCAATAATAGCTATGCTACAGGAGCAGTATCAGCACCGAACCTTCTATCCGTGGGTGGCTTGGTAGGCTATGGAAATTCTATTGAGATTACGAACTCTTATGCTACAGGTTCTGTCTCTGGTGGGGCTCAGGTCGGTGGTTTGGTTGGATATCACGTTGGAGCGAAAAGCATTAGAACTAGTTATGCCACCGGATCTGTCTCTGGTTCGACTCAGGTGGGCGGTTTGGTGGGATTTGGTCGTTCGACTTTAATTTCATTGAATAGCTATGCTACGGGCTCTGTGTCAGGCACGAGCCAGGTGGGCGGTTTGGTTGGTCTCTTGAATTTGTCGGGTAGTATACAAAACAGCCGTGCTACTGGCACAGTCACTGGGAATGGGAGTGGAAATGGTATAGGAGGACTAATAGGAGAAATTGCAGATAGTGGCATTATCAGTAATAGTCATGCTACAGGAGCAGTATCAGCATCGAACTCTAGTCGCGTGGGAGGCTTGGTAGGCTATGCGGTTTCTAGTACTATTACGAATTCTTATGCTACGGGTGTGATTTCTGGCCTGAATGGAGTAGGTGGTTTAATCGGAGTTAGTAGTGGAGCTAGTATTTCAACTCCCATTACCATTTCATCGAATAGCTATGCTACTGGCTCTGTCTCGGGAACAGATCAGGTGGGTGGTTTAATTGGTGACCAGTTGGAGGGTGGTCATATAGTAGGTAGCTATGCTACAGGTTCTGTGTCGGGCAGGCATGATGTGGGTGGTCTATGTGGTCGTACTAATATTGGTACTCTTACCGCCAATCTACGTGACAGCTATGCTACAGGTGCTGTATCGGCTACAGGTTCTAATGTAGGAGGCTTAGTGGGGTCTCAAAATATTATTATTCGACAGAGCTCTGCTACAGGTACTGTGTCGGCTACAGGTGATGGTGGTGATGCTATAGGAGGTTTGGTGGGTACTCAAAATGCTTTAATTCAAAATAGCTATGCTACGGGCTCTGTGTCGGGCACGAATAAATTTAAGGTAGGGGGGTTAGTAGGTATTTCTATAGGAGTTATTAGAAATAGTTATGCTACAGGTACTGTTTCTTTAACTACTAGTTTACCTGCTGGTTCTATAGGAGGTTTGGTGGGACATCAGCAAGCTAATATTATAAATTGCTATGCTAGGGGTTCAGTCACGCTCTCTTCTTTAATTACTAGTTTCAATGAAGGTGTATCTGCGGGTGCTTTAGTAGGGTACCGAAGTGGTAGTCCTGAAATTAGAAACACTTATGCCACAGGTCTGATTACGTCGAATGTTGGTTTTAAAGGAGGAATTTTAGGTTTGGGAGCAATAGGGTCATCGTCAGATACGTCTAATTCAATGAAAAACTATTGGGATTCAAGTACTACTGGAACAAGTTCTACAGACCTTGGATTTGGAACTGGCTTATCCACGTCAAACATGAAAACTGCTAGTGAAGGATCAAACATCTCAAACTTAGGTAATTGTTTTAAATTTGTTGAGGGTCAGTATCCACAGCTTTATTCCTCGTCTGCGGCGGGCACGTGTACGTTAAAGCAACTATTAGGAGGACAATGATAATATTATTATTGTCCTTCTCTTAATCCTATAAAGCGTTTAGACGCAATTAAGAAAATGTTAGAAATATTACACTCCTTTGTATGAAGTGTATGAAAAAAGGCTAGGTCTATTTTAAGATTGTTGCAAGGCATATAATTAAACGAGTTAGTAATAGACGCAATGTGACAACTTGCCCTGAGCAAAGAGAAGGGTAATGCGGATATTGAGTTTTAGAACCGTATTTATCCCTACAGGGGACCCACCTTCGGTGGGCAAACCCCGTGCGGAGGCGGGGTCACATTGTATCTTGTAGTATAAATTAATTTCAGAAAAAATAGACTGATTTAGCTAGTTTTGTTTATCCTCGCAAGAGGGCAACGGTCTCATTTCATACAAAATGATAAAAATAATAAAAACTCTTTACGGGATAAATTTTTTACGGTTAAGATGTTTTATTTTAAGAAAACATTTGTCCAGCTAGGTTTGTAACAAATACCTGCAACTTCATTACAAATTTGTGTGCGCACTCTAAATTTTAGAGTATTGAATAAAGTGCTTTCATGTAAACTTTCTTTCAATTCAAAAATATAGATACCCTCATCTCGCAATACCCTTGCTTCTTCTTTTTGATTTAATTCACCTTGCGGAGCTTGTATCAATACAGGGGCGGTAGAGATGGCCTTAGTTTCTTGTAAGGGTTGCCAATCAAAGCTAATGGGGATTAGCTGTCCGTCTTTCCCTTTATCTAAGTACGCATGTAAATTTTTTGGAATTTTAAAGTGAATCGCTATTCTTTTACTCTCACTTGTATAGCTTGCATTGATGATAACGTTTTCTTCGGTTTTTACAGTGTTTTTTGCACATGAACTCAAAAGCAAAATTAGAAAAGCACATAAAAATATTTCAAACTTATTTGGGTTATGTATTTGTTGATTCATTATAGTCTAGCATGCTTTGGATTTCTAAACCCTTGTCAAGTTACATAGTGCCTCATTTTGTGAAATTTTAGAACTTACAAAGGGAAAATTAAACTTTTGATTAGGTGTGTATTCTACTCTTGAGACATAAGTAGAAAATTCTTATAATAGCTCCATTCAAAAAATAGAACTATAAAATAAAATTACTCTTTTGAATTTTTTGTGTCTAGATCCTTATAAATACTTCCGTACTTGGGAAGCGCACCTTTTTTAATTCTTGGTAATTGTCATCAGTCGCCCTGTATCCTAAAGCGACAGCGGCAATAGTGGCATAACCTATTTTTTCTAATTTCAATTCCTCATCATAAAAGTTTGTATCAATGCCTTCCATTGGACAAGCATCTATCCCAAGCAAGGCCGCAGTTTCTAAAAGAAAGCCCATAGCTATATAGGTTTGACGTTGAGTCCAAATAAAAATATCCTTTGAGCGAGGTCCATATACTACATCATCAATCATTCCTTTTTTAAAATCTTGCAAGGTACTTACATCTTTATTTCGTTCCTTCGCGATGAAATCTATATAATATTCTATATCCCTTTCTTCTATCTTTTTTTTATATGTAATTACAACGAGGTGGGACGCATCCTCTACTTGACTTTGGTCCCAACTGTGAGGTTTTAATCTTTTGCGTACTTCAGGGTTTTGAACAATCACAAACTTCCAAGCTTGAAGACCATAGGATGAGGGGGCAAGACGTAAACTTTCTTCTAAAACATTCCAATCTTTTTCAGGTATCTTTCTTGCGGGGTCAAATTTTTTTACAGCATAACGATAATTTAATGCTTCTATAATTTTTTCTTTTTCAATAGCCATTCCCACTCTAGTAACTAAAAATTATTTATCAAGGCAAGCATTTTTATATTCCAAAAATTGATAATATCTTATTCTAAAAATTATAGATGAATACAAACGAGTGGCTAGGAAAGAGGGAGGCTAGAAATTGAAGATTGAATTGACAAGCAAATAGTAGCTATTTTGTCTAAACTTTTTTATAGCCTTAAAAAAATCAAAAATAACATTTAGGAAACGGTAAAATGAAAGCAAAGAAAAAAATAACTGTGATTAGCAAAAAGAAAAAATTGCAAACAAAAATCTTAAAAAATACAAATTCTAAAATCAATAAAATAAAAAAAAAGCAAGATAGAAGTAACCCTTTTTTTTTAAGCCTAATAAATAAAAAGAATATTGTTGATATTAAGATTAATAATGGGATAAATATTTTTTTAGATGGTTCCTCCTCTCATAAATTAGAAAATGAAATCATGTATCAAAATACAGAAGAACCTTGGGATTATAGTAAACGAGCTGCTGAAATTTTAAGACATGAATACATTGTAAATTGTTGTAAGCGTATAAGTGAGCATCTAAATAAAAAACTTAGGATACTTGACTTGAGTTGTAGTCTTGGTCATATCACATCAAAATTATACCCCTATGCAGAATTTATAATTGCAAACGATATTTCTTATACAGCCGTTGAAAAAGCTAAGAAGCTTTGCGAGAGTCATTCTGCCACTAAAAAGAATTTATATTACTTTTCTGTAAGTGATAGCATGAAGTTACCATTCAAAGAAAATATTTTTGATGTTGTTCTTGTGTCCGATGGCTTGCGAGGATGGTTTGCGGATAATTTTGAATTTCATAAAATAGTGGTGGGTAATGTATACCAAATTTTGAAATATGGGGGGTATGGTATTTTTACTGATTATTTATCGTATAAAGATTACCCTAAATTATGTGAGGCTGTATGTAGTTCACCATTTAGACAGTTTGAGGAAATAGCCATGTATGACAGATTATGGTATCGTATGGAAACATGGCTAAGACCATTGAAAGGGATGAAGTCAATACAGAGGGTGTTAATAAATAAACAACTCGCGATAAGTTTATCTAAGATAAGTAAATTTTTAGGTAAGCGTTATTCGAAGCATTTGGGTTTAATAGCTATTAAGTAGGGTATAATATGAAAGCTATGGTCGTGAAAGAGACTTTGAGATAGAGACATTTTACTTTTTATTTGACAAAAGAAAAATTTTATTTTTCCAGAATATTTTCTTTTTTGAACCAATCTTCATCCTTATCTTTACCTATATAAAATGTATCATCATTACGATGTTTTCTTTTAAGTAAAACATAAAGCATATCCTCTACTTCTTTTTGGTCATTTTTACGAGCATAGTCTATAGGTCGTTTTGCATTATTATCTAGGGCGTCAATATCAGCCCCATTGTTTATGAGTAATTCTACAATCTTAAGATGCCCTTTTTCAGAGGCGGAGTGAAGGGGGGTCACCCCATAAAAGTTGTTTGTATTTACCTCGGCTCCTTTAGAAATTAAAAATTCAACGTACTCATGATGTCCGTTATTTGTGGCAATATGTAAAGGCGTAAAACCAAGTTTAGTTTTTTCATTTACATTTGCCCCTGCTTGTATTAGCATCTCACTACTTGCTTGGTAGCCTTTCTTTGCAGCAAGATAAAGTGGGCTCACATAGTCCTTATTGAGAATATTTACAATAGCCCCTTTTTGTATTAAAAGTTCTACAATATCATAATAATTATTTTTTGCCGCAAATGCTATAGGAGTATAAAGGCTCTGTGTCTTCGCGTTAGGATTTGCCTTCTTCTCAAGAAGTAATTTTACGATTGCTGTACGTGCCATGCTCACAGCAACATGTAGAGGAGTTTGACCGATGGCATTTTGTGCTTTAAGATTTACATCTGCCCCATTTTGAATCAGTAAGTCTATAATAGGTTTTTGAGCATGTTGTATAGCAAGGTTAAGATACGTTTCTCCATTTTTTTCAAAAAGATTAATGTCGGGTTTGTATTTTAAGAGCAATTCACATATCTTGAGATTATTTTTGTGTATGGCATAATGAAGAGGGCGGAGTTGATCTTTATCTGTATCATCAACATTCGTGCCATGGCTAAGTATATAATCTATGAGTTGATATTTTTCTAAAAGTACGGCTTGTGTTAGCTGTTCGTTTGGGTGTAGATTCGTGAAAGGGATTGTAAATAAAGCAAAAAGTATTGAAGCAAAAGAAAATTTCACTTTTTGATTATCGGTAGATTTTTATGCCAAGGGTAGCTTGACTATTTTCTATTTACTTGTACTTTGTAGCCCCCTGATACCCTTTTGAAATTTATCTTTTTGTATAATATTTTATAGCTCTTTTTATAGTTTGGAATAAAGGCTAAGGCTTGTGTAGAGATTTTTTCTAGTCGATGATTTGTAATTCTTCTTTAGAGAATATATTTTTATCCATATCTAGTTCAAAAGAATTGATCACGCTATATTTTCCTTTGTCTATGGCTTGTATAATATAACTAAAAAATGGCCACGCATACTGAAGGTCGGTTCCACTTGGTTCAGCGGGATGGTCGGGGTGGGTATGATAAAATCCAAGTAGGGTCAAAGATTTTCTTTTTGCTTCTGCTTCGAGAAATTTGTAATCCTCTGAAGTAATAGCGAAACGGCGATGCCTTGTCTCTATAGACGAGTTAGGTGTATCTATCCAATTATTCTCGATTCTGATTATTTCCTTTGTAATCTTTTCACTTTTCTCATTTCTTATTCCTAACATTGCCCCACAACATTCTTCAGGATATGCCATTTCTCCGTGATTTTGTATTTCTTTGAGTTGTTTTTGTGTTAAGAGAATCATTTTGATAGGTGTTTTTTTAACCAAGTATGTAAATTTTCAAGAACCTTATCCCTTTCAGGTCTGAGTTCATTATGTGTTTCATGATATAAGTTAGGATAAATAATTAATTGTTTATCTTCAAATGAAATTTTTTTAAATAATTCTTCAGAGCCTTTGTAGTCGACTAGTCCATCCTCTTTACCATGGGTGATTAAAATAGGTGTTTTTATAACATCAGCATTTTTAAGAACAATACCCCCTGTTTCCAAAAGGCTATTTGCAAAACCAATGGAAATTTTATTATGAACAAAAGAATCATTTTTATATTTTTCCAATTCTTCAGGGCAACGGGTTATAAATTTAGTCTTAAGTCCTGTGGAAAGTATGAGATTAGGTAAAAATAAGCCAATCCATTTACCTATTTTTTGTTTTATTTTTTGACTGAGGTCTAACTTTGCTATGAGTGCAGGTGCATTTACTGCAACACCTGATATTCGTGATTGATTGCTAATTTTAGTTAGAAAAGAAAGGAGTACTAAGCCTCCCATCGAATGGGCATAAACTAAGGGTCTACTTACTCTATATTTTATTTCAAGCATAGATAGAAAATCATTTAGGTCATCCTCTAATTGAGCTATATTTTTAATTTTCCCTATACGTGTTTTTGTCTTTCCATGACCTCGTGCATCAAAAGTAAAAAAATTTAATTTTAGAGTTAGTAATTTTGCAATAAGATGAGTATAGCGTTCTGAATGTTCACCAAGTCCATGATGGAGAATTAAATTATTCTTAAAACTATGGTCTTTTATGAAGGCATAGTAATAGCTTTGAGTTCCGTCTCTAAGCTTGAAAAAATTTTTTATGTGATCTATATTCTCGTTTTTATTTTTGAAGAACATTTGTAAAATCTTACTATATTAGGCCTAAATGTACTCCCAACTGTAAAGTACAAATAATTTTTACTTTTATAAAAAAAGTAAATAAAATATAGCTTGCCTATAAAATTAAAATAATTCTCTTGATATTATACGGGGACTTAGCTCAGCTGGGAGAGCATCTGATTTGCATTCAGAAGGTCATCGGTTCGATCCCGATAGTCTCCATATAGTATAATAAAATACAAGTGGATTTTTTACAAATTCTTGAGGACTTTCTTAAACAAAGAAAAACCAATTCCTCGCATAGCACTTCATATACTTCAAAGTTATTTCAAGAGGGAAGGGATCGTATTTTAAAAAAAATAGGTGAAGAGGCGGGTGAGGTTATCATAGCTGCAAAAAATAATAAGCAAGAGCTTATTTATGAAAGTGCAGACTTACTTTTTCATCTTATTTTGCTTTGCGTTCATGAAGGAATTGAGTTTCAAGATATTATTGATGAATTAAAAAGACGACACGAGCACTAGTCTATAAGCATTAAAGTACAATTTATTCTACATGGGTGATGGGTACTCTGAATTCACCGTATTTTGTATTCAAGATCTCTGAAATCTTAAATAAGTGGTGGAAATGATAAATAGACAAGGACACGAAAGAGAGTCCTATTGCTATGAAATGAATGGTGAAAATTATAAAGAGCTTATTAAAAGCACTATTTTTTACAACGAGTATCATAAATTCAGAATCTTGAAATAAATGGTGACATGACTTTATAGCATTTAGTTGTTGTAGTATGATACGAAAAATTACCCTTTCCCTACTTGCCCTTATCGTCCTTGTTGTCTTTTTATTCTTCCGCTTTGGTCGCTATTATTATATTGATTATCTATGGTATGGAAGTCAGGGACATGCCTATATTTGGTGGCAACTGATGAGTATGCAGGCGAAGAGTTATATAATAGGGGTAATAGTGGCGTTATGTGTATATGCAATGCATTATGCTTTTGCTTTTTGGCGCACGCGTAATTTAAATCCAAAAGCAAATTCTCAAAATCATTTTGTTTTAATGGGGCTTACTTTTTTTGTAAGTGTTGCTATTAATGGCCCCTTACTCTATAATATATGGGATGTCATAAATATATTTCTTAGAGTACCACAATATGGACTTAAAGATCCTATTTATAATAAAGATGCAAGCTTTTATATGTTTGATCTTAATCTTTACCAACACATGATTACCTATTTTAAATTTACAAGTATAATAAGTCTTGTCATAAGCCTTTGCCTCTATTGTCTTCACTTTTACCATTTGAGCATTCATACGCGTACACAAAATATAAAAAATGTTTTAAATATAGCCCTGCCTCATATTTGTTTTCTTGTCGCCTCTATCGTAATACTATTCAGCTTGAGTACGTATCTTTCACGTTATTCTATGATTTACGATGGTGGCTCTGACCGTTTTGCAGGTGCAGATTATGTAGATATAAATGCACGTAGTTACACGTATATTATCTCCGCATATTTGGGAATTATTTTTGCCCTTGCTATCATTGCATTTGGTTTTATAAGAAACTGGAAACTTCCTGCTATTGCTTTTGGAGCGTGGGTGGGGATGTATGCTTTATTTTTAGGAGTATATCCGAATATAGTGAAATTGATAAAAGTTAATCCGAATGAATATGTTGCACAAAAACCTTATCTCGAACATAGCATGAAGTACACACTTGCTGCATACAATTTAGATCAAGTTGAACGCATTCAATATCCTGCTAATGAGTCCTTTACTTTGTCTAAAATGAGTAAAAATAAAGAACTCCTAGATACGATACGTCTTTGGGACTATCGTACGCTTCGTCCTACATTAAAGCAACTTCAAGAGTTACGTCAGTACTATGAATTTTTAGATGTCGATGTAGATAGATATGAGATAAATGAAAAGTTAAAACAAGTGATGTTGTCGGTAAGAGAAATGAATAAAGATAATTTACCGACTCGAGCACGAACTTGGGAGTCTCGTCACTTGCAATATACTCATGGTTATGGCCTATCTATGATTCCTGCAAATGAAGCTACCAAAGATGGACAACCCGTACTGTGGATTAAAGACTTTCCACCTCGCACCATGATTCCAGGTTTACCTGAAATCAAACGACCTGAAATCTATTATGGACAAATGACAAATGATTATGTTTTGGTGAATACAGGGTTAAAAGAAATTGATTACCCCTTAGAGCAAAAATTTTCAGAAACAGTATATAGTGGTAAAGGTGGCGTCAAGTTGGGTAGTGGTTTTCGTTTTCTACTCTTGGCGCTTGAATTTGAACCATGGAAGTTTATTGTTTCTAAATATATTCATAGTGAAACAAAAATACTTTATCGTAGAAATATTATTTCTATGGTTCGCAATCTTGCTCCGTATTTTGTTTATGATAATGATCCTTATATCGTTATAAATTCAGAAGGTCGTTTAGTTTGGATTATAGATGCGTATACTAGTTCAGAACGCTTTCCTTATAGTGTACATTTTGATGGGCATTATTTACGTGTTGCAAAAAGTAGTGCAGAAGATAATCTATTAGATAACTTTAGAAATGCTAATTATGTACGAAATTCCATTAAAGTAACCATTGATGCTTATGATGGTACGGTAAATTATTACTTAGTAGATACTAAGGACCCTATTGCAGTGGCGTGGGCGAAAACTTTTCCTAAGTTAATACGACCCCTTTCTGAAATGCCTAGTTCCTTACTGGCTCATATTCGTTATCCTGAAAATCTTTTTTTAATACAAGCTTCTATCTATGGGGATTATCATATGCGTGATGCCCTTTCGCTTTATAACCTTGAAGATCGTTGGCAGATTCCAAATCAAATTTATGGTACAGCCCATCAACAAATACGACCTTATTATATTATAACAAAGTTACCTGGTGAAAAAAAAGAAGAATTTGTACTCATGTTACCTTATATCCCAAGTAAAAAAGAAAATATGATCGCATGGATGGCAGTGCGTAATGATTATCGTGCCAATAGCAAAACTTTTGGTAAACTCTTTCTTTTTGATTTTCCTAATTCTCGACAAATTTATGGGCCACTGCAGATTGAATCTCGCATAGATCAAGATCCTGAGATTAGTAGAGATTTGCGTCTTTGGAATCAACAAGATTCTCAAGTGCTTCGTGGTGATATGCTGGTCGTACCTATAGATAATTCCTTGTTGTACATTAAACCTATTTATTTGCAAAGTACAAACACACCATTTCCAGAGCTAAGAAGGGTTGTAGTGGCAGATGATATTGGCGTGGTGATGGCAGATAACCTGCAATCTGCGCTAGTGCAGCTTGCAATGCAAAGAAAAGATATAACAGTAGGAGGAATTTCAAATCCACTTATAGATTCTTTGAATGCAAAAAAAAATATATCTACAGAACAATTAATAAGGCAGGCTCGGAATCAAATGCAAAAGGCTCAAGCAGCAGTCGCAAAAGGAAACTGGGTAGACTTTGGGACATTGATGAGTGAACTTTCACGTACTCTAGAATCTCTAGAAGCTACAAAGGCAACTAGGTAAAAAATGTTTCTATTGCTTTTAAGAAAGATTCGCTTCCTAATTGCTTTGAAAGCGTTAGAGCGTCATCTTTATTCTTAATATCTAAAGTCAAGTTTATGCTATCGTATTCCATATCATCAGGAATTTGTACTTCAGCCAAATGAAAGATAGAATTTTCTATTACTTTCTTTTTTTTTAATAGTTCTCTTTTCCTTAATTGTATATGAGGATTACGAAGACCAAAAATCATATCTCGAATTTCTCGAGGAGTGCGATGGTATATTTTTGAAGCTAATATTTCTTTTTTATCATCTTGTTTTTCATTCTGCGAGGCCTTGTTTTCAATTTTTTTAGATGAGGTATTCCATATGTCTTGTAGATATTTTGATTTGTAATTTGAAATCATTTGGAAAGCTTCCATTCGTTTTTCGGATGTGAGTTCGTAAAAAAGAGCAATGATTTCATGGACTATATTTTTACTAAAAGGGAAGTCTTTCCATAGATCCATCCAATATTTTTTTTCTCTTTCTGAAAATCTATTCCATAGTCTTAAAATTTTTAAAGTAGGATCAAATTGAAATGTAAGCTCCAGACAATTGGGATGTAATTGTGAAAGCTCTTCCCATTCACTACGGGTTTGAAATTGATCTTTTAACTGAAGGCCCTCAAAAAAAACGTCTGATTCAATCCCCAGACCTTTTAGATGCTTTGACCAAAACAAAGCTAACTCAAGTTTATATGGCTGTAATAAGGAAATAATCCATGTCCATATTTCTTTTTCTTTTAATTCTTCTATAGAAAAAATAGCGATGGGGAAGTTGCTTGAGAGATTCTTGGAATTTTTTTGTATACGTGTCTTTGGTAAGTGCGTAATCATTTTCATTTCATTCTTTTCATCTTCAAATGCAAGGACACAGAAATGACTTGGTTTGACTGGATCCCCTAGTAGACAAGAGTCTATTTTGTTCCATTCTTGGTATTCATTTTTATGAATCAATTGCCATTTCATGTTTCAATGTGCCTGAATACTTTTTAGATATTCCATAATCGAACGTATAGATCTACGCTCATGGCCAGATGCCAGATGAGCATATGTAAAATGGTCATAAAAAAAACTTTTAGCGGGGTAAAAAAAGAAGTTTTGCTTAATATCTCTTTTGAAGAGATATTATTTTTGAGTCTCCACATGGCAAAAGTAACAAATCCTCCCCAGAGTATGGAGGGTATTAAAAATATAGGCCCAAGCAAGGAGATAGGTTTTACTACTACAATGACCATAAAAACACATATAGATATCTGATAAAGTAGTGCTTGCTGAATGGTAACTAAATCACCTCTGATGACAGGGAGTACAGGTATTTTTGCACGAGCATAATCTTCTTTATAATAAATTGAGAGGCACCAAAAATGTGCAGGTTGCCATAAAAAAAGTAAGACAAACATTATAAGGCTATATTCACTTAAGCGTCCACTTACCGCCGCTTCTCCAATTAATGGGCCTACAGATCCCGACACACCTCCTAAAATTGTATTCCAATGAGTTCTTTTTTTAAAAACAGTGTAAATAAAAACATAATAAATAAAAGAAAAAAGAGCTATGATTGCAGAAAGGGGATTTGCCCCATTACTTAATATGATTAAACCCAGCCCAAGTAGGGTAGAACCGAATATTGAAGCCCCAGTCACCGATATGTTTTTTTTGACTAAGGGCCTATTTTGCGTACGTCTCATGAAGGCATCGCTTTCTTTTTCTATGATTTGATTGTAAACAAAGGAGGAGCAAGCACAAAGCCAAGTTCCGAGAAAGACAAAGATGACTAGATCCCAAGAAGGTAAAGACGAACCTACTAGAAGCCCAGGAACAACTGTTACAAGTATAGAGTTTGCTAGACCTGATTTTAAAAGTTGAAAATAAAATTTAGCTTTGGATAGTAGAAGCAATTCTTGTCTCCAATAAAAGCCAATAGGCATGTAAATAAATTGTATAGGCTATAAAACTATGGAAAACAGTAATGATTGCAGGTATATGAAAGATTACATTCATTGCCCCAATAAAAATTTGAAAAGAAATTAGAGCGAAGATAATCCAAAGCATACGAATCAATTTTTGAGACCACTTTTTATATGAAGAGTATGTAGCTAATGAAAATGAAAATAGAAACAAGAGATACCCCATAAAGCGATGGCTCATATGTTTTTCAATACTACCTTCCATGGGTGGGAAATATTGACTCTCAAAAATCATGTTTCCGTTTTTGTCAATGACTGCCTCTTGGTAGCAAGCAGGAAATTCATTACAAACCATCCCTGCTTGATTTACGCTTACCCTTGCCCCCATAAAAATTTGCAGAAAGATAAGTAGAGTTAAGCACAAAACCCACCATAGATGAGTAGATATAGGAAGTTGGAATTTTGACATAGGGGACTGAATCTTAAAGATATGAAACCATGTTTCTTTTCGCATGTATTTTTTTAGCGAAATACTTTTTTTTTCTTTTATTGAAAGAGTCAAATTTTTAGATTTTTTTGTAACCCTAGCCTTAGTTTTTTTTATTACATTTACTTGATTATGCAATAGGGCATGCAAACTATAAACTAACACACTTAAAAATAAAAGGGCATTTAGTAAATGTGATTTTACAACGTACACATCTAGTTGCTTTGTAATGGTTAATCCGCCTAGAACGATTTGGAGTATTAATAAAGATAGAGAGATGAGAGATGTTTTTAATAATAGTTTTTTTAAATTAGGATAAAGAAAAACAAGGGCTATCCAAATTAAGTAAATTAGGCTCACTATGCCCGCAACTAACCTATGGAGCCACTCTAAGAAAATTTGATAATCCATCACAGGAACAACTTTCCCATGACAAAGTGGCCAATCAGGGCAAGCTAGGCCCGCTCCCTCTGCTCGTACAAGGGGGCCTAAGACCATTGTTAGTAAGCTAGAGATTATAAGAAGGATGGTTAAGTTTTTGCAAACCTTTAATTCATCTTTTATTAAATACATTCTCATAATTTCATAAAAAATTTTTAAGCTACATGTTTCAATCAATAATCATTAACGAAATCTAACGTGACGCATTCGTAGAAAACCTTGTTTCTATTTGAGTTATCTTGTGCATATATAATAAGTAGTAAGAGAATCGAGAGTAACTAGTGGGCTTTGAATGCTTTTTTGTCTCCAAGGATTTATTTAAAATTAGGGCTAGGATATAACTAAAAATTTTATTTTTAAAAATAAGATGCTGTAGTGTGCGATGATACGATATGTGATGAATTTGAAAAAGTGCCATTGTCGTTACGGAAGATTTATCTATATAAATTACCCTTAGCTAAAAGTATGATTTTAATGATACGAAATTTTAATTGCAGGCTCGATGCTTGAATTTTATATAGCTGATATCAAATGAGTTGAGGTAGATTCATGTTAGCATCAGATTTAATTATATTTACAGAAGAAGAATTACAGTTGCAGGAGCTAGTCAGAGACGTTGTACAGAAAGAAGTGACTCCAGTTCGCATGGAATTAGATGAAAAAAGTGAATACCCTAGGAAAGTTCTTAATAAATTCAAAGAGGCAGGTCTCTTTGGTGGCATGTATGAAGAAAAATATGGAGGGCTTGGGATAGGGCCAAGGGCTATGATTATATTATCCGAAGAAATTTCACGTGGATGCTTGGGCATTGCTACTGCTTTTTTTGCTAGTAAATTAGGAGCCCTTCCTATTGAATGGGGTGGTACAGAAGCTCAAAAAAAGAAATGGTTAGAGCCCCTTGCCGCAGGCGATAAGATTGCTGCCTTTGGATTAACTGAACCTAATGCGGGTTCAGATGTTCCTAATATGAGCACAACCGCTGTTAAAAAAGGTAATAAATATATAATTAATGGTACCAAGCAATGGATTTCAAATGCAGGCCAGGCAGATATTTACACTGTTTTTTGCATGACAAATAAAGCTAGGGGTACGCGTGGAATTTCTTGCATAGTGGTAGAGAAGGGTACACCTGGTTTTTCCTTTGGGAAGAAAGAAGATAAATTAGGTATACGTTGTTCTGAAACTCGTCAGCTTATTTTTGAAGATTGTGAGGTCCCTGCAGAAAATTTGATAGGTGAAGTTGAAAATATAGGTTTTATTCATGCCTTTCAAACTTTGAACTCATCAAGGCCTGCGGTGGCTGCTTGTAGTGTGGGCACAGCCCAAGGTGCGTATGATTGTGCTATACAATATGCACGTCAACGTGAACAATTTAAAGTAAAGATAGCTTCTTTTCAAGCGATACAGCATATGCTAGCAGATATGGCTATGAAAATAGAGGCAGGTCGATTGCTCACATATAAATCTCTACATAAGGTTATGTCGGGTGCTAAGGATATGGCGAAGTACTCTGCTATGGCTAAGTGTTATGCTTCTGATGCAGCAGTTTCTATTACAACAGATGCTGTTCAAATTTTTGGTGGTTATGGTTATACCAAAGAGTACCCTGTCGAAAAGTACTTTCGTGATGCAAAGATTTTACAAATTTATGAGGGTACAAGTCAGATACAAAGGAATGAAATTGCAGCTTGGTTGATTAAAGAAGCAGCCACGGTAGCTAAGAAATAGAAAGCATTCCTTTGAGAATGGAGATATTGTTTTTACGAAAGATAGGTTAATGCTTAGTGGTAAAGCTTAGTGTTAATTTAAATAAAGTTGCCCTGCTTCGTAATTCTAGGCGTTTAGATATTCCTGATTTACTTAGGGCTACTAAAGTTTGCATTTATAGTGGTGCTGATGGTATCACAATACATCCTCGCCCTGATGAGAGGCATATACGTTTTCAAGATGTATTTGTTCTTGCAGATTTGATTCAAAAAATAAATAGCCCCCTTTCTTTGATGGATGGAAATTTAGATACAAAAACTATATTTGTTCCCAATAAAGAGATAGAATACAATATAGAGGGGAATCCTTTTATAGAACCTTATATGGAACTAATCCGAAAAGTTCAGCCTCATCAATGTACCCTAGTTCCCGACACACTAACACAATCAACCTCTGACCATGGTTGGGAAAAAAAAGAAGATTTTGAAAAATTAAAAAAAGTAATTAAAGAGCTTAAAAAAATAAAACTTCGTATTTCTCTATTTATGGATCCTAAGATAGAAAATATAAAAAGGGTACAAGATCTAGATATCGATCGTATTGAACTTTATACGGAAGACTATGCCCGCGCCTTTGGGACAAGTGAGAAAGAGAAAGTGATAGAAAAATATATAGAGGCTAGTTTATTTGCTCAGAGCTTAGGCTTGGGTATAAATGCGGGTCATGATTTAAATTTACAAAACCTAGGTTTCTTTTTAAAAAAAATACCAGGCTTGATAGAAGTCTCTATAGGGCATGCCTTTATTTCAGATGCCTTGTTTTGGGGTCTTGAGAAAACTACAAGCCAATATCTGGAAATTTGCAGAAGGCCTATTTCAAATGTATGATACCAACAAAGCTCTTTAAAAATGAAAAGTAGGGGTAGTTCAATTGAGAATATTGTTTGGTGTTATTTGAGTACGGTTTCTATAATAAATATAGTCAAAAATATTGACAACCGACCTACTAACTTTTAGCTGGCAAAATAGAATGGTATTTCTCAGAATATTAAAAAAGCATGGTTTAAAATTACTTACACCTTTTTTAGGCGTGGCCCTTATCTATTGGATATGGGTAGTCCCTCCTAAATATATGGGTTATGCACCTGATCAGCCTATTCCCTTTAGTCATAAAATCCATGCAGGAGAAAATAAAATAGAGTGTCAATTTTGTCATGCTACGGTGGAACGTTCTGCACATGCTTCTGTTCCTGATACAGCGACTTGTATGCGTTGTCATCAAGAAGTAGCTCCCGACAGCCCTAGTATACAATTTCTTAAAAGTAGCTTTGAGCAGGGTTTACCCTTGCGTTGGAATAAAGTGCACGACTTACCCGATCATGTTAAATTTAGCCATAAACCTCATATCGCTAAGGGGGTGAGTTGTGAAACTTGTCATGGGCCTATTGATACGATGGATAAAGTTCGGGTACATTCTGGTTTTAATATGGGTTGGTGCGTTAATTGTCATCGTGAATATTCCCAGAGGCTTCAAGCAGAACCTCCAGGTGATAATGTCACCGTGCATTTAACTGAATGTAGCACTTGCCATTATTGATAGAGATGTGTTTTTATAAAGAAATTTGAGTAAGGGTTAAAAAATAGTCATTAAGAAGAGTATAGAGAAAATTATATGGACAATATTGAAAATCAACAACAAGAAGGGTTTGAAAGTTCTACTCATACAGATTTGCCTCATGCACACGAACATGAAACTTCCCAAATAAGCGATCACCCTTATCCGAAGTATTCTACTTCCTTACCGCACCCCGAAGATCCTGAGGCTCCGCAGTATACTCGTCGTGACTTCCTAAAGTTAATGGGGGCGACTACTTTTATGGCATCTGCAGCATGTAGAAGGCCGACAGAGCAGATTGTTCCTGCTGTAATCAATGCCCCTGAGCAACAGCCTGGTATCCCTACTTATTATTCCACTGTTACCCCCGATGGTAATGGGGTTATCGTTAAGACTCGTGATGGTCGTCCCATAAAAATTGCGGGTAATTCTGAGCATCCTATAAATAGAGGTGGGATAAGTGCTTTTGAGGTCGCTTCACTGATGGATTTGTATGATCCTGATCGTTTGAGACGAGCAGCTGTTATTGATTCAAAGACGGGAAAGCGTACTTTTAAAAAAGAAGAGCTTATTGTGCCCATTGCTCAATCTAAATTGAAAAAAGGGAGGTATGTTCTCTTAACTGGGGCCATATCTAGTCCCTCTACTCGTTCCTTGATTCAAAGCTTCTTGAAAAAATATCCTAATGGCAGTCACATTGAATTTCAGGCTGACCCCACCCTTCGTCAGATAGCTAAGGGGCAAGAATTAAGTTTTGGTAAGTCCTTGGTCCCATTTTACCGTTTTGATAGGGCAGAATTAATTTTATCAATAGATGGGGATTTCATGGGTACTATGCCTCTTTCTGTTAATTATACTCATGACTATGCTCAGTTTAGGGAGATGAAAAAGAAAGACCGTAAAATAAATAAGTTAGTCGTTTTTGAATCTACGTTTAGTGTGACAGGTTCAAATGCAGAAGAACGTTTCGGAATACGTCCAGGTGATCAAGCTATTATAGCCCTTACTCTCGCAGCACAAATCGTTGTAGATATGAAAAAAAGTTCATATGCAAATGATAAGAAAGTAAGTTCATTTTTGAAAGACTATCTTCCGGGTAACATTACCAGTGTCTTTAAACATAAGGATGGTTTATATAAAAAAGGACAATATGAACGTATTATCTCAAGACTAGCTCGTGAGCTTTGGGAGCTTCGAGGTCGTAGTATGGTGCTTGGTGGCTCACCTTTAGGTGCCACGGGTTCAGATAGTCATGCTCAGATTGCTATTAACCTTCTCAATAGTATTTTGGAAAATGATGGAAAGACCATAGACTACAAAAATGAAGTTTTGTTGCCCCTTGGAGCGAAAGATAAAGAAATACAGGCCTTGGTGTCTGAATTAGCTTCTGGAAAAATTGAAACATTGATTTTTTCTAATGCAAATATCGTTTATCATTTGCCAAATCATTTACAAGTTAGGGAAGCGCTTCTTAAGGGCCCTAAATATATCCTTTCCCTTAATGATCGTATAGATGAAACAAGTCGTTTTGCGAATGCGATTTTACCTACATCACATTATTTAGAAGCTTGGGGAGATTCTAAAATTTTTGAGAACATAAGTTCTATTCAACAACCTATAATACGTCCTTTGCACAGTACTCTTTCTTTTGAAGATCGCTTGTTCCAATTGGCGGATGGGGACTTGGAGGGAAGCAAGACCTTCTATGAATTTTTAATTTCAAGATGGAATAAAAGCTTAGGAACAACTAGTTTTAAGAAAAAATGGAATGAAATCTTGAAGCAAGGTTATTATTCTGAAAAATCTATATACACCTCTTCTGTGGCTCCTAGTAGAAAATTTAATAATACCACGATAGATAGCTTACCTCGTTTTAGAGAGGATTTATGGTCTAAGGCAAGTGAAAATAAATTATATTTAGGTTTATGCTATAATTTACAAGTTCGTGATGGTAGTTTGGCAAATAATGCATATAGGCAAGAATTACCTGATCCAGTAACTAAAGTTGTTTGGGATAATTACGTGAGCATATTGCCAAATACAGCACGAAGCCTAGGACTAAAACAAGGTAGCCTTGTTCGTGTACAGTCTGCAAAGTCAGATAGAAGCTTAGAATTACCTGTACATCTTCAGCCTGGTTTGCATCCTCAAACGGCAATCATTGCATTAGGGTATGGCCGTAACTCTGCTGGAAAAATCGCCAATGGGGTAGGGAAGAATGCGAATACTTTTATTCATAGTGGTTCTGATTCTTTTGTTTTTTCAGCGACCTTGGTAGAACTAAAAGACACCAAAAATTTTTATAAATTAGCTACAACCCAATCTATATATCAGCATAAATTTGATAAGGAGCAAAAGGCATTTTTCACCCCTAAAAATTTGTTAGAGTTGCCATATGGTAGTTCTAGTCAACATAATAGACCTATATTACGTGAGGTTACTTTTAAAGAGTTAAAAACAGGTAAGTTTGAACTTAAACCTGAAGGCGTAGAATATCCTAAAAAACAAGAATTGATTAAGGAATGGGAATATAAAGATACAAAGTGGCATATGGTTGTGGATTTGAATTCATGTACTGGTTGTGGTGCTTGTGTGACCTCTTGCAATACTGAAAATAACATACCTATGGTTGGGAAAAGTCAAGTTGAAGTGGGTCGTGAAATGCACTGGATACGAGTAGATAGGTACTTTGATGGAGATGAGGAAAATCCTACCGTTGGGCACCAACCTATGTTATGTCAACATTGTGATAACGCACCTTGTGAGAATGTATGTCCTGTTGCTGCTACAACTCATAATAGTGAGGGGTTAAATACGATGACTTATAATCGTTGTATAGGTACTCGTTATTGTTCCAATAACTGCCCCTATAAAGTAAGACGCTTCAATTGGTATGAAAACTGGTATTATTGGGAAGGTGCAAAGAGAGAAAGTAAAGGTGAGCAACATTTAGCTTTAAATCCTGATGTGACTGTGCGCTCTCGTGGAGTTATGGAAAAATGTACCTTTTGTGTACAGCGTATTTCTAGTGCACGTCAAGATGCTCATGTCGCGGGCTTAAAAAATATAAAAGATGGGGTTGTGAAGACTGCTTGCCAAGAAGTTTGTCCTACACATGCAATTACTTTTGGGAATATTGTAGACCCTAAAAGTGAGGTAGCAAAGCATAGGGAAGATGATAGATCGTACCAAGTTTTAGATTTTCTTAATGTGAAACCTTCAGTTACTTACTTAGCTAAGGTACGTAACATGGAGCCTGAAGAAGCATTAAAGAAATCTGAGAAAGAGGCCACCCCTCTTTAAAAAATAATTTGAAAGAAAATTGTAAAAAGATAGTTGAAGAGATGGTTGAATGGCTAATTTCACTTTAATTGTAATATAGAGGCTATATACTTATGTACACCGAAAAAGAGAATAAAGATTACATAAATCCAGTTTTTGTAGAGGGGGGAAAGTTATATAAAGATGTTACAGATAATGTAGCACAACCCCTAGAAAGATTTCCTACAAAGTTGTGGTGGATAGCCTTTGGGGCATCCCTTTTTTGTTTGAGTATATTAGTTGTTGAGCTCACTTATCTTTTTGCTAAGGGTTTAGGTATATTGGGTATAAATATTCCTGTAGGTTGGGGAAGCTATATTATAACCTTTGTTTTTTGGATAGGAATAGGACATGCGGGTACGCTTATTTCTGCTATTTTATATATTTTTCGCCAGCAGTGGCGTACAGGAATTAATCGTTCTGCAGAGGCTATGACCATCTTTGCTGTGGCTGCGGCGGGTATATTTCCCGTCATACATACTGGTAGACCTTGGTTTTCTGCATTATGGATGTTACCTTTGCCTAATGGTCGTGGTACCCTTTGGCCAAATTTCCGTTCACCCTTACTCTGGGATCTTTTTGCTATTTCTACATATCTTACGATATCACTTGTTTTTTGGTATATGGGCTTAATTCCCGACATCGCCTCTATACGAGATCGTATTCAAGCATCGAATGTAGTGCAGAAAATTCGAAAGACTTTCTATTCGGTACTTTCTCTAGGATGGGTGGGTAGTGCTAGGGCCTGGTCGCATTATGAGGCGACAGCTATGATATTGGCAGGTTTGTCAGCACCTTTGGTTTTGTCGGTTCATAGTATAGTATCGTTTGACTTTGCTACTTCTGTTATTCCAGGTTGGCATACTACAATTTTCCCACCTTACTTTGTAGCGGGTGCTATTTTTTCTGGCTTTGGCATGGTTCTAACTCTATTGATTATAATGCGAGAAATGTTTCAGTTAAAGGAATACATCACTATTAAGCATTTAGAAAATATGGCTAAGGTAGTGACTTTGACAGGTTCTTTAGTCGGTCTTGCATATACTACGGAATTTTTTATTGCTTGGTATACAGGTTCAGAGTTTGAGATATTTACATTTATAAATCGTGCTTTTGGGCCCTACTGGTGGTCCTATTGGATTATGTTTTCTTGCAATGTTATTTCTCCTCAATTATTCTGGTTTAAGAAAATACGTACGAACGTGAAGGCCCTTTGGGTAATTTCTATTTTTGTCAATATAGGGATGTGGTTTGAGCGTTATGTTATTGTTGTTACTTCTCTGCATAGAGATTTTTTACCTTCTAGTTGGGATATGTATGTTATGACTTCTCATGATTTTCTAACTATGATAGGTTCCTTTGGTCTCTTTTTTACACTTTTTTTACTCTTTGTTCGTTTGTTGCCAACCATTGCTATGGCTGAAATTAAATCTATCATGAATGGCAAGGATGCAGCTAAGGGATATTGATTATTTATAATAAAATATTTATAAATAAGTGTATCAAAGGGAATACTGTTTGAAAAATTAATATATAAATGTGAGGTAATTATGAATCAAGTAAAATTAAAAGGTAATGCAGTTCATTTGGCAGGTAAATTTCCAGAGTTGGATAAGCCTGTGCCAGATTTCAAATTGGTAACAGAAGACCTTTCTGAGATATCTTTAAGTAATTTTGAAAATAAAATTAAAGTTATACTTTCAGTACCTAGTTTGGATACTCCTGTATGTGCGAAACAAACACGTGAATTTAACACTAAACTTGGTGGTGAAAAGGATGTTGTTACGATAGTTGTTTCAGGTGATTTACCTTTTGCTATGAAAAGATTTTGTACTTCTGAAGGTTTAGAGCATGTTCGTGTAGGTTCACAATTTCGAGATATGAATTTCTCAAAAAACTTTGGAGTTCATATACAAGATGGTGTTTTGCAAGGTCTTTCTACAAGGGCAGTCTTTGTTGTAGATAAAAATAATATTTTGAAATATTCAGAATTAGTGCCAGATATTTCAAATGAACCCAACTACGGTAAAGCTTTTGAGGCTGTAAAAAAATTGGTGTGATGCTTTGTCCCAAAATTCAGGTTATAAAAACCCTAAAAATTTAACTGAAGGGTATGATGTTCTAGCGCAAGCTTTAGGCGGGCCTCATGTTTCTTTTCTCAGGAGGTCCTTATATCTCTTGTGTTATATTTCTAAAGATCCTAGGAAGCTTGTTTCTTATCTTTCAAATTCTAAAGATAATACTGCATCGCCCCTTTTAGAAACGAGAGCACTAAATTTGCTTTTTTTCTTTCATTTGCCCTTATTTTTAATGGGTGCGTTGATTTGTGTATTATCCCCCTTAAATTATTTACAAATTCAAAACGAGCCATTTGAAATATCATTTGATATTTCAAGGTTTTCTTTGCATCAATATCTTTTTCCAACAATTTTAATCATATTCTTTGTATTTTATGCTATGATGTATGATAAAATACTAGAGTATAGATATCCAAAAATGAGCCTTCTTGGATTGAGAGTCTGTTATCCTCATATATCTCTTCTCTTGCATATGCCAGTAGTCTCCTTAGGAATTTTCTTTTCTTTTCACAAAATTTTGGGTTATTTTTTCTTATTCTTTTGTGAGCTTTGGGCAATTTACTATAGTTTAGAATTAACAAGCAGTAATTATCAAATCACTCGTGCTAGAGCGTTTATATATTGGCTTTCTAGCTTTGTTTTATTGTTACTTATTTTTTTGGGTATAGGGCTTGTAATCAATTTAATAGATACCCTACCTACTTTTTAAATGTTATAAAAATCATGAGTACACTAAGAGATACACATAAGGTGATACGTATAAAAAAATGAAAATAAAATAGGTAGTTATGCGTATACATTTAATAGGTATAGGTGGTGTTGCTATGGGGAATTTGGCTGCTATGTTTAAAAGCCAAGGCCATTTTGTTACAGGTTCAGATAACAAACTTTACCCACCCATGTCAGATAAGTTAAAAGAATGGGGTATCCCTGTAGAAGTATTTTCAGAAAAAAATATTCAAGATAAAGATCTATGTATTGTGGGTAATGTTATCTCTAGAGGAAATGTTGAAGTGGAGGCATTATTAAATCAAAATCATACAAACTATATGAGTATGCCACAGGCTTTGAAAGAATATTTTTTAAAAAATAAAGAATGTATAGTTATTGTGGGGACGCATGGGAAAACAACTACCAGTTTTTTAATGACACATCTCTTAAAAGTTGCCAATATTGAACATGGATTTTTTGCAGGAGGAGTAAGTCAAGACGGTCTAGATGGATTTAGTGTTAGTGAGGGCAAATATTTTGTTATCGAAGGAGATGAATATGACACTTCTTTTTTTGATAAGGCTCCTAAGTTTTTGCATTATAAGCCACGTTATGTAATCATACAGGCCCTTGAATTTGATCATTTAGATATCTATAAAGATTATGATAGTTACAAGAGGGCTTTTTTAAATCTTTTTAGGCTCATACCAAATAAGGGTTTACTTATAGCCAATCAGGGGAATTTAGGAGTATCCGAACTTTTGAAAGAATATATGTTTTCTCCTGTTTTATCTTATAGATCGCAGGATTTAGTGAGAGTAGGGAGCCCCTTAAAAAGAAAATCCCCACCCATTTTTTTTGAAATACATGGCAAAAAATATGATCTTAGTTTTATTTTATCTTTAAAGAATTTTACTCTTATGGGGCGACACAATAGAATGAATGCTTTGTCTGTAAGTTTGATGGGCATCTATCTCGGTATTGATTTAAAAACTATAGAAAGGGCTCTTGAAAGTTTTAGAGGTGTAATGCGTAGACAACAGTTACGTTTAGATATCCCTCCTAAAAATTTACAATTACACCTACCTCGTACAAAGAAAGTAAAAGGTAGTGGGGGAGTAAGTTTTATTGAAGATTTTGCCCATCATCCTGGTGCCCTAAAGGCGATTATAGAAAGTGTAAAGGAAATGTACCCTAAAAGAAAGTTACATGTACTCTTTGAACCACGTAGTGCTAGTAGTCATCGTAATATTTTTCAAAGAGAGTATCAAACATATTTGAGCAAGGCCGATGTTATATATCTTTGTGAAGTTTTTAATAGAAATAAAGTTCCTTTTTCTGAGAGATTAAATGTAAAAGAAATAGTAAAATGTTTGAATCATAAAGATAGTAAAGTTAAAAGTTTAAGTAAAAATTCAAAAGTAAAAAAAGATATACTTTCAAAATTAGGTAGTCTTAAAAAAAATACAAAAAATGAAAGGGCCTATTATGGTAAGGAGCCAGAAGCACTTTTTAGAGTGTTTCAAAAAAAGTTTAAAAATTCAAGTCAAGGAGATGTCATACTAGCATTATCAAATGGAAGTTTTGGTGGTATCTATGAAAAGCTTGAGAAGTTTTTAAAAAATATGAGTTGAATATGTATGTATTACAATTGGAATAATACATAAAAAGGTGAGATATTTCAAACGACGAAGTAGTATTCTCTATAGATAATCCTAATATTGTAGTAATTAAATCCTTCTAAATAATTAAATATTGATAACATAAACTTCTAATTGATTTTACCCATAATTTATATTTTTTAAAATTGATTTGAATGTTTCTTTATTTTTCATGCGGATAGATATAGTACGTATATTTTTCTTTTTTATAATTGATTTCAAAATCCTTTCTCCCTATTCTATCTGAAGCAACTCTCTTTGCTATAAAGAATTTTTCTAAAATGTACTTATTTTCTAATGATTATTTTTGTATTACATAATCGCTATGAAATAACACTTGTCACGTTTATATGAAAATAGAGTTTGTTAATTGATTTATGCACAAAGGAATTGAGTACCTAGATTTTTTAGAGGCCGAATCTATTTATATTTTACGTGAAGTGCAGGCACTTTTTGAAAACCCTGCCCTTTTATTTTCTGGTGGTAAAGATTCTTTAACTGTTTTATTCTTAGCACGTAAAGCTTTTTATCCCTCACCTATCCCCTTTCCCCTCTTACATGTAGATACAGGTCATAATTTTCCTGAAACTATATCATTTAGAGATGAGCTAGTGAAAAAATATGATTTTAGATTGATAGTACGTTACGTGCAGGATTCCATCGATAAGGGAAGAGTAAAAGAAGAAAAAGGTAAATTTGCGAGTCGTAATGCCTTGCAAACGGTAACTTTGCTTGATGCGATTAGTGAATTAGAGTTGGATGCTTGTATTGGTGGTGCTAGGCGCGATGAAGAGAAGGCACGTTCGAAGGAAAGGATTTTTTCTGTACGTGATGAATTTGGACATTGGGATCCAAGATTACAAAGACCTGAATTATGGAGCTTATACAATGGAAATATTCATAAAGGAGAAAATGTGAGAATCTTTCCTCTAAGTAATTGGACAGAACTAGATGTTTGGAATTATATTATACGTGAAAATATACCCATACCCTCTATTTATTTCTCGCATGAGCGTGAAACGGTACTGCGACAAAAGCAAATTTTTCCTGTTTCACCTTTTTCCAATATAGGACCTGAAGAAGAGATTCAAAAACGCACAGTGCGATTTAGAACAGTAGGAGATATGACGTGTACGGCGGCAGTAGAGTCTCAAGCTAAAACTCTCGATGAGGTACTTGCAGAAATACAATCTTCTAAAATCACGGAAAGAGGTGCTCGCTTAGATGATAAGAGATCTGAAAGTGCCTTAGAAGATCGTAAGCGGAGTGGTTATTTCTAAAATGGAACTTTTACGATTTATAACTTGCGGTAGTGTTGATGATGGGAAAAGTACCCTTATTGGCCGTATGCTTTATGATAGTAATGCCCTTCAGACAGATTTACTTGAAGCCATACAAGAGAGTAGTCGTAGGCGAGGTAATTCCAAGTTGGATTTATCTTTACTTACCGATGGCTTGAAATCAGAGCGTGAACAAGGAATAACTATAGATGTGGCGTACAAATATTTTTTCACTCCTAAAAGAAAATATATTATAGCTGATACGCCTGGACATTTTCAGTACACCCGAAATATGGTTACTGCAGCTAGTACTGCTGATTTAGCAATCATTCTTGTAGATGCTAGAAAAGGAATCATTGAACAGACGAGACGCCATATATATATTACACATTTATTAGGTCTTTCTCATCTCATCCTTGCTATCAATAAAATGGATTTAATCGACTATTCAGAAGCTCGCTTTTTAGAGATACAAAAAGAGTTTTTTGAGTTTTCAGAAAAATTAAACGACGAATGGAGTTTCTTAGCCAAGAAAAAAGATATTTATTTTGTTCCCTTGAGTGCCCTTGAAGGAGATAATGTAGTGATGCCGTCTGCGAAAATGAAGTGGTATAAGGGGAAGCCATTACTTGCTACTTTGGATCATGTAGAACTTATAAATGAAAAAGAAAATGAAGCCCTTGAGAATTTTCGTTTTTTAGTGCAAGGGGGATTAAGGCCTCATACCAAAGAATTTCATGATTATAGGGGTTATACAGGTGTACTGTGGGGAGGTAGGTTAAAAAAGGGTACAGAAATAAAGGTGATTCCTAGTGGGCAAAGGAGTCGCATTAAAAGCATTTCAGTAGGCGAGAAAGAAATTGAGGAGGCTTTTGAAAATAGCTCTATTACCATCACCCTTGAAGATGAACTAGATATTAATAGAGGGGATTTTATTGTAAAAAATAATTCCCAACATGATCTTATAAGCTCAAATGAATTTGAGGTAGAACTTTGTTGGATGGATAGCGAACCTTTGAAGGAAAAGGGTACGTATCTTATAAGGCATGGGGCACAACAAATAAACGTTTCTATTCTTTCTCTAATCAATAAAGTAGATATACAAACTCTCAAACTAGAGGCATCGCCTTTTCAATTAAACTTAAATGAATTTGGAAGGGTACGTTTGAAAACTCAAAAAAAAATTTATTATGACTTCTATAATAAAAATAAGCACACAGGTTCTTTTATTTTAATTGATAGTGCTACTTTTTCGACGATTGCAGCAGGTATGTTTCTTGATCATGATGAGAAGGTATAGGTATAATAAAAACTTTTATTGATATGAGCCCTTTTTACACTCAACTAAAAGATACGCTTATCACTTTAAATCGATTTTTCATATAGTTTAGGAGAGTAGTAATTTTTTTTTGAATTTATTCTAAATGGAATTTTTAAGTAATAAAAAAACTAAACTTTTTATCATTATGTCGGGCCTGTTTGTGATGTTTACAATCACAGCAGAGCTGATAGGGGTAAAACTTTTTTCATTAGAACGTACCTTTGGCTTTCAGCCCTTGGAAATAAACCTTTTGGGCGAAAAGCTTGATATGACTCTTACTGTCGGAGTTCTCCCATGGCCTTTCATTTTTATTTTAACTGATTTGATTAATGAATATTTTGGTATGCGTAGTGTAAAATTTCTTACCTATCTTACCGTGATTTTGGTTGCCCTTTCCTTTTTCTTTTATTACATATCTATACTTTTACCTCCAGCTGATTTTTGGATTGGATCTCAAATCAATGCGGGGGTACCCAATATGCAACTTGCCTACCAAAGTATTTTAGGCCAAAGTATGAGTATTATCTATGCCTCATTGCTTGCCTTTGTCATAGGGCAATTATTGGATGCTTATATATTTCAAATGATCAAAAATAAAACAGGTCAAAAAAATATTGCTCTTCGTGCTACAGGCTCTACCCTTGTCTCTCAACTTATAGATACGCTCATTGTGAATTTTATATATCTTTATTTTTCTCTAGGGATATCTATCCCGAAAATTTTTTCTATAGTTATTCTCAATTATACGTACAAGTTTTTTGTGTCATTTTTATCTACACCTATTCTAATTATGATTCATAAACGTATGGATGCCTATCTAGAAATTAAGGCTAATCCATAAATCTCTAGATGATAAGCATAGCGTCCCCATAGCTATAAAAATAATATTTGTTTTCAATGGCATGCTTGTAGCATTCCAAAAGTCCTTCCTTATCTCTTAAACAAGAAACTAGTAACTGTAAGGAAGAACATGGTAAGTGAAAATTTGTAATGAGACCATCTACACTATATATTTTATCAGGTGGCCTTAGGAATAGATTCGTTTGAAAGCTACCTTCTTGGAAGACATCTTTTTTTTTATGAATAGGTGTAAAATAATTTGAAGTATAATTACTTTCAAGGGCCCTTAAAGTACTGGTGCCTACTGCAATGATACGCCCTAATTTTTCTTGTTTGTACCTATTTAAAATTTCTGCAAGGGAAGTTGTGATATTATATGTTTCTGTATGTAAGGTTTTACTATCAAGATTTTCTTTTTTAATGGGCGCAAAGGTTCCATACCCTAATTGCAATTCTAGAGTTTCAATGTAGACACCATTTTTTTTAAGGGAGTTGAGTAAGTTTTCTGTAAAATGAAGGCCTGCTGTCGGTGCAGCAATAGAATGCAAAAGAGTATTTTTATTTGCATATGTAGTTTGATAGTACTCATTATCTATTAGAGGATTACTTTCTCTTTTTAAGTAGGGTGGGATAGGCATTTCTCCATATGCTTCAAAAAAATCCTCACTTTCTTGGATATTTAGAAATGGGGTTTTCAAAAAGCTGAAGTCTGTTTCAAATTTTTTATCTTGATTAGGACTGTTTTTATTATAATCCTTTCCCATGTACATAAATGAATAGAATTGATTTAAAGAAGCATCTTTTGAATCATTTTTTTCTGTTCTTTTGAATACATCTAGAACTTCCCCTACTTTAAGTTTGCTTCTATTTTTTATTAAACATTTCCAAACTCCTTCTGCTTCATTTTCAGGGTTTAGAAAGAGTACCTCATGTCTCCCTCCACTGCCACGTTTTAAGAAAACACGTTTTTTAGAAACCTTAGTTGAATTTAAAATTAAAAGGTCTCCGGCTCTTAAAAATTGTTCCAACTCATAAAAATAATGATCTGATATGAAGGATTTTTCCCAAACCAACAATCGGGCCTTGTCTCGTATAGATTTTGGGAATTTAGCTATTAATTCTTCAGGGATTTCAAAAAAATATTCTCTAAGTTCATAAGGTATATCTTTACTCATATCCTAAAAATTATATATCTTCAAATCTTTACTATGAAATGAAATTATAACGAATAAAGTTTTATACTTTATAAAATTCTAAATTTTCTTTTAGGTCAGAAATGATATAATCTCCAAATTTACGATAACGTGCTTCTAATTGATTGTACTTTATGGTGCGAATATTTTTAAAGCGATTATGTATTTCCGTAAAAGCAGGTTGCTTTGAAAGATGATCTCTGAGTTCTTTTTTAAAGGGCACATGTTTGTAGAAAATATTTCTTACAACTTTATTTAACTTTAAAGCCCCCTTACTCTCATACTGTAACCAATTTAGATAATCATTAGAGAAACGATCTCTATCAGTTCTGAAGCGTTTAAATTCCGAGGATAGTTTATCTTTAATTTCTATAGAGAGATCTTTGTTCTTCTTGTAAAATTGAACATAATCAGTATAGTCAGCTGTGATAGAAGAAAGACTCATATTGTTCCAATCAGAACCCATAACAGATTTTGTAAGTTCCCACCTAAAAGCTGCTATGGCTAAAGCAAGCATAGTGTACAAATCTCCTGTAGCAAAGATGGGGATAACGATACGACCATGTGAAGTTTTATTTCTACCTGATAATTCCTGCCACATCATTGCCTTTGTACCTATAGAAGGGATGATGATAAAATAGGGTATGACTTGCTTTTGAATAAATTCTTTGAGTATTCCTATTTTTTCATCATTGAAAACAATTTCACGATGAAAGGCTGTATAATCAATTTCAAGTATTTGACTTATTTTTTCATCTAGTATTTTTTTACTTACAAAAGTTCTTTCTATGGGCATAAGTAGTTGATAGCGATTCATAAAAGGTAAATAATTAGTAGGTGCACCCGTAGTTAATCGATTATTTAATTCTAGAAAACCATTGATTTCATATGTAACCCTGTATTCATTTGTATCAATGTTCTTGGGTATCTCGTCTTCCTTTTTCCAATTGGCCTTATGTTCCAACTTCATTTTTTCAAAATAACTTTGTCCTAGTTCATCTATAGAGGGGGCTTCTTCTCGGGATGAAATTTTTTCTAACCAATCTATGATATTGACGATGGGGTATTTTGTAGAAGTATTTTCTATGCTTTTATCTATGATGAAGTTTGCATGAGAGTCATCGATGAAATCTCTATCTATAAATCCAAAGTTCAACAGCAAAGACACTTCTCTGGGGACCTTTCCATTATTTTTTTTGTAAAGCTGAAGGGCTTGATTCCAAATTTTCCAGTATAGCGTAACGATATTTCTTCTGAGTTTACGAAATTCTACACTAGGATCGAGGGGGTTATTATTTGCTTTTAATTTTGCAAGGCTTTCTAAGAATAATTTCTTTTCTTCATCAGAAACCCCCACTGCCATCATTATTTTACTTGGGGCATCTTTCAGAGACATATAAGAAGAACCGTAATCTACAGAGGCTTGATAGGAACCTTGAGACGAGGGCCTTGGAGTTTGGGGCGAGGAATTCGGAGCGGGTGTGGAAACTACTTTATTGTTTAATCCAAGAGTAGGAATTTTTTCTAAAACTTCTGATTTCATGGGATGCGTTTCCTTTAAGGAATTTTGATAAAAATTAAAAATATATTGAGCCATCCTATAAAAGAATACAGTGATTTCATTGTATTCTTTGAGAAACTCATTTTTTTTATTGGCTAGCTCTCTATATTCTTTCCAACTTTTTAAAAGAGAAGCAGAGGAGGAAAACATAAGATCTATAATTTGTTCTATCTCGTCTTGTAAGAATATGATTTCATTTACATTTTGTTTTAGAAGGCCCGCCAAATCTTGTCCTACTTTAGTAAGGAATGCAGGTTCAGCTTTAATTTTTTGAGATAGAATGTCTTGCGATAGACTTAGGGCTTCACGAGATTTTTGAAATAAGGGAAGATTAAATTTTGAGTCAAATGTATATTTAAAGCCTAGTTTCGTAAAATGATCTTCTTGTAACCAAGAAGGATTACATACGTCGGGAATCAAATTTGTTGCATTTTCAAAACTTTTAATTTTTTCTAAAACGTTTTTTGCTATTTCATTTTTCCCTTGGAGAGAGAAGGATATTCTCTTTTTGAGAAGGGTACTTGTATTATCTAAATATCTTTGTAATTGTATTCTATATTGTATCAATGTTTGTATGGCTTGATAACTCGACACCACCTCTATATACAGTGATTTGAGGGACATAAGGGCAGTATCTATTTTTGTTTGAGTGATTTTTTGAAAAGCGGCTCCTATAGGTTCAGGAAGGGGGAAGGCACTTAAAGTTGCACGGGTTGAGGCTGTGTAAGTAAAATTCAAAGGCTTGGCCTCAATGAGGCTAAGTACTCCTGGAATAGAACCCTTATGCTTTTCGTCTACAAGGGCATATAAAAGTACCTTGCGTTTAGGTTCTAGTTTAGGATTGTATACGTAAACGTGCCCTTGGTGTATTTGCACTAGATGTGCAACACTTGCCTTATTCTCGAGGATAGGCGTTCCAGCTTCTATTACTTTTTGTGTAACTCGCTCTGATTTTTGAAATAACATTATAGTTTGTAGTATCCTTGTAAGTCTGGGGGAAGATTTTGAGCAACTCTTTTGGCCATTTCATCTATCCAAAAACGACGAGTGTTCTCAATATTGTTAGGTACTTTTATTGTGTCTATATTTGATGGTAGGTTTAAAGATTTCATTGGGGAATCTTCCCAAGAACCACAGAAGATAGGTTTAGAAATAGATACCTTGCCATGGGCATCATTAAATACCAGAGAGTCGGTAGGGAGTAAGGAGCCAACTCCTTCCAGGGAAATAGGAATGACAATTTTATTTGCCATAAAATGGTAAGAAGAGTCTATAAAACGAGCAAGTTGTCCTGTCCTGCTTCTTGTACCCTCGGGATAAATCGCGATAGTTCGGAATTTTTTTTGAAGTTCTTGGGCGTATCTAAAAGAACGAATATTAATCTTGTTCATGAGTTTATTCATTTCAGGATATTTTTCCATATCTCTATGTGAGCATATAAGTAAAGTATCTACGGAGAGAGTCCCAAGTCGTATGAATAGGGTTTCAAGGGCAAGTCGACTGGCAATCACAACTAGAGAGTCTGCTAATTTCTTAGTTTCGAGACTAGCGGTTGCTAATAGATAGTAGATGACTATAGTATCTAGATGACTTGTGTGATTTGAAATGACGACCAAAGGGTACTTATTGATTAGGGGGATAATATTTGTGAAATTTTCTAAGCCCTCTAACTTAAAGTTTCTTAGTACAGGTTTTAAAAATTTGAGCATAAACTCGCCAAATTCGGGAACCCTAGGTGTATATACGCCATTTTCTTCAAGGCTTGATTCGTTTTGAAAGACTTTTAATACGGGTAGTTCAGGAGAGCTTTTTAAGAGTTTCAAGTAGTCGCTGAGCAATTCTTGGGTTTCATTGAGGCCTAGCCCATTCTTTTCAAAGATAGGAGCATTTTTTAAAAATTCCTTTTTTATGAGTTCAAATTGATCACTTATCATGCGTACCTATATTTTTTGATTTTGGAGTATGACTTTGAGCAAAGATAGGAGTATAGAAAAGTCTATGAAGTTTGTAAAGTTTAAATTTTGTTTCTAAGTGTCGCTATCTCATAGCCATGAAGGAATTAGGTTTTTATTTTGAATTTTGGTTTATGCTTCTTTTTAATGATATATTTGAGATAAAAATTATTTTTATTTTTTATATAGGACAATGGTTTTTTCAAGATTTATAAATTAGAAGTTGAAAGGGTATAAGCAATTTTTTAGAGTACTTGCGAAAATTTTCAAAAGCTCAAAGTATGCAATCATATGTTTTTCAGGCGCTGAACTATAAATGAATATAGATTTTACTGACTTCGGTAATGCTTCTTTCTAAATTCAAACTGCTTTTTCTCATTGATAGCATGTTTCGTATATTTTGGTTTGATGGCAAGTATAGCGTTCATTGATGCCACCTAGGATTTTTATTCCAGAGTATGCTTCATGAGTTATCTTTATTATAGCTTGTGTTGTAACGCTTACGGAGTATCCTTAGGCAGAAACCCTTACAAAAATTTTTTTTATAGAACCGTTTTTCTCAATCGCTTTTACAACAAGTTTAAGTGGAGCACTTTTTTGCTCATGAAAGACCCTAGAGTGAATTTTCTTTCTTCAGAGGCTATGATTTCTGACCAAAATTCATATTTATAATCCCTGTTCCCTTTATTATAAGATTCTTTGAAATAGTAAAAATTTAAATCATCATCATCATCATTATTGCTATTAGGTTCTATATATATTTTTTTATTACGAGTACCCACTGCATCTACTCCTAGTTTTTCCTCCCATTCTGATATGTTGTACAATTCTGCCATTTGTTATTTCACAATACTTTCTTTGCGACAATCTTGATCTCTGAACAGGGCAGAGTTAGAAAATTTATTGTATTTTTAAATGATACGTATCGTGGAAGCCTATTCCTTTGTATATCTGGGACTTAAGTTTTTCTATCCTTCCTAGCCTTGTTTGTGATTGCTTGGGTTGTGAAAAATAAATGATATAACCTCTTTGTCGTCCTGGGGTTAGGGCGTAAAAGGCCTTTGCAAATTCAGGTTCATTTTTAAATGCTTGTTTGAGCTCGTCTGGTACGGGTTCAGGATTTTTCTTAAATTCTATTTTCTTCCCACTTCCTTCTATTTCAATAGCTTCCAAAATGTACGACTTCAAGGTATCTTTTAATTTTATAATTTCCTTGGTCTCAGTGAATCTTATAATTCTAGCTGATTGTACATTGCCTTGTTGTTTAAGGATTTTTTCTTTATCCTTCAATAAGACACCTTTAAAAAATCCAAGGTTTGCAGATTCCTTTAGAGCATTTACAGTGACTATGTTTCTCCCATTTTGAGTGTATACAGGCACGCCCCATTTAATCTCTTCTTTGAGGTCTGTTTCCAAAACAATTTGCCTAAGTAGCTCTAATTCTTTTCTCCAATCGTTTACCTTGCATTTGGATGTCCCCCCATATTTGCAACGCATGCAACCTTCAATGAGATATTGATCGACTTGTGAGTTCATTTCTGTGCCACTAAATATGTGAAACTATCTTTTAAAAAATAAGGTTTACCCATGTAGACATGGCTTTTTTATTTTCATAGCTTTAATAAGTAGCTTTATTAATAAATACAAAAAATATTCTATGAAAAAAAGTATTTCCTTATTCTTATTTGCAACTACCTCCCTTCTTAGCGAGACACTAGATTGGAAGCAGGCCTTACAAGAGGTGGCAAAGGGTAATCTAGATATTATCTCGGCGAAGGCTAATGTGAATGCCCAAGAAGCACAATTAAAAGTAGCCTATAGTTTTCTCGCACCACAGATTAATGCAAATATTAACTATAATGAGAATAGAAGCACTTTTCCATTTGGTGATAGTGTAAATGTCACTCAACAAAAAAGATACTCTGCTCAAATATCTGCTAGTCAGCAACTTTTTAATTACTCTAGCTTTGGGGGTATATCTCAAGCGAAGGCAAATATAGAACTTTCTAAAATAGCTCTTAGGATGACTAAAGCAACTGTGGAGTACAATTTAAAAGTAGCATTTCAAAGTATGCTGTATGCTCAAGAAAATATAAAAATTGCTGAAGAATTTTTGAAATTAAGAAATGAAAATTTACGCATAGTGCGTTTACGTTTTGAAAGTGGTTTTGAGAACAAAGGAGCTGTAGTGGTGGCGGAGGCGTATTTAAAGCAAGCGGGATATTATCACAATCAAGCAAAGGACACGCTTTTTAAAGCTTCTAAGCAATTGGCTCAAGTGCTAGGTCGGGAGCAAGAACCTTCTTCCCTATATGTTCGTGGCGAGGTGCCTATTGACATCTTGCCGGAAGCAAGAAAATTGAAGACTAGTTTATCTCAACCTAATTTCAGAGCCCTTGCCCTTCTTAGCCCTACTTATGAAAATTCTCTTGCAAATATAAAATTAGCTGAAGCTCAAATTGAGCTTGCAAAGGCCGGCTTCATGCCTAGCGTTTCTCTTACTGGGACATATGGTAGGGTAGATCAAAATTTAGAATTGCGTCAGGATAATTGGAGCATAGGTGCGGGTATAAACATTCCTATTTTTAGTGGCTTAAGTTCTATTTACACTTTATCAAGTAGTAAATCAAATTTAACTGTTGCCGAGGCGAAGAGTAGGGCTATTATGTTATCTACAGAGCTTGATTTACTGACAAAGTACTTTGAATTTTCTTGGGCCCAAGAGCAACTTCAAGTAGCAAAGGCCTTTTATGATGCAGAGGTTTTACGAGCAAAAATTTCAAAGGCAGAATATTTAAATGGATTTTTAAATTACACTCAATGGGATCTCATCAATGATAGTTTTGTAACTAAAACTCAAGCCTATCTTCAAGCTAAACTCAACCTTGTTGTAAAAGAGGCTCTTTGGCAACAGGCCCTTGGGCATACGAATATACAAAATTAAAAAGATAGTTAAGAAAGGATTGACGTCAGAAAAATATTATTTTAAAAAACAAAACCTAATTATGACCTTTAGACTGAATAAAAAAATTATCATCCCCATCTTAATTTTGATTTTACTACCATCATTATTTTTATATTTTAAAAAAGGGAATAAGAATAACCTTCTTTATGAGGAGGTACCTATCAAAAGAGGAAATATTCAAATCAGTATACTGGCAACAGGTACAGTAAATCCAAATAATAGGTTAGAAATCAAATCACCCATTGCAGGGCGGGCAGAAAAAGTTTTGGTGGAGGAGGGTCAAAAGATAAGAAAGGGGCAGAATCTAGTTCTTGTAAGTTCTTCAGAGAGGGCGGCTCTCATTGATGCGGCTCGTCTTCAAGGGCCAGAAGAGATAAAAAAATGGGAGGATTTATATAAAGTTGCCCCCATCACTTCTCCTATTCATGGTACTGTAATTTATAGGCAAGTTGAACCAGGGCAAAGTTTTACAACGAGTGAACCCATCCTTGTGCTCTCAGATCGTCTTGTGGTAAAGGCTCAAGTTGACGAAACAGACGTGGCTCAAATACGTTTACATCAAAGAGCAAAAATTATTTTAGATGCTTATCCTGATAAAGAGTTTGAGGGTAGGGTGTTACAAATTGCCTTTGATGCTAAAACGATAAATAATGTTACTACTTATATTGTAGATGTTCTACCCTTAAAAACACCTGACTTTATGAGGAGTGGGATGACAACGAATGTAAATTTTGATGTCACTCATAAAGAAAATATCCTTTTAATTCCCAATAAAGCTTTGAAAAATGAAGGAGAAAGACTTTATGTTCTAGTTCGAGACCCTCATGATAGGTCTACAGGCTCAAGAGTTAAACTTCCTCCAAGTAAAAAATATATTCAAACGGGATTAAAGGATGGGGTGAATGTAGAGCTTTTAGAAACTTTAGGAACAGATGCTTTAAAAGAAAATGACTTTCTTCTTGTGCCTTTGGTCGATGCGATTAAAAAGAAAAGTTTAAATAATGCTAGCCCCTTTTCTCCATATGCAAATAAAAAGAAATAAAGGCGTTTGAGTAGCATGGTTAAAAAAATTTTCTTTAGTCATAAAAATTTTTATTAAGAGGAGCTTTTACTCGTTTGTTTTTATTACAAATAGAAGCATGTAAAAAAAGGTGGTATATCTCTCATGAAATTAAAGATGGGTCTATGATTTGCAATTCAAGTTTTCATACATAGAAATAAATGAAAAAATTTAAAGCCGTATAAAAAAAAATCGACATCGCCCCTTTCAATATAAAAACTTGTGAATGCTTACTTCTATCCCTAAGGTATCTTCAAACTTTTCTACATCTACATCGCTCTTGAATTCTTTTAAGAGTGATCTTCTTCTTGTTCCCCATATTAAAAAAGAGGATTCTTTTGAGACTTTATTACAAGCTTTGAGTGCGAGTACACTAAAAACGGTTCTAGAAATTATTCAAGAGGAAGATTTTCAGTCTGAATTTTGTAGTGATCTTTATTTAAGGCATATAGATATAAACCAAAAGCGTATCCTTCTTTTTGGTCTTGGAGATATTTTTGAATCAAAAGAAGGTTCAGTAACGTATTTACTTGAGCAAGGTTTAGTGAAAGTACTTCAAAAAAATATAAAGCTTAAAAAACTCAATACTATTCTTGTTTGCCTAAATCAAAAGATAACGAAAAAAGATACAGAGGCCTTGGCACTAGCTATTTTAGGGAGCTTATTTTTATTTTCCTATCGCTCTAAAGAGGCACTAAAGTCTGGCCCTGAAATCAAAGAGGTGGTTTTTACAGGTTCCCTCGTAGGCGACTACCCTGAGCTTTTTACTCAAGAAAAACTATTTGAACTTTGTGCTATTTCTTATTCAAGAAATCTTGCTATGGATTTAGTCAACTCGCCTCCGAATATTAAAAATTGTGAAACTTTAGCAGAGACCTCTCGCTTTCTTAGTCGTTTTTCGCAAATAAAGGTTCAAATTCAAAATGATATAGAATGGATTAAAAAAGAGATGCCTAGTTTTTATACTGTTGCTCGAGGTTCTCTAAAAAGTGATCCTCCTCAATGGCTACATTTGCATTATAACACATCCCACTCTAGTCATGAAAGAAAAAAATTTAATATATGTTTAGTAGGCAAGAGTGTACTTTTTGATACAGGAGGCTATCAGCTTAAGCCTGATTCTTATATGAATACCATGAAGGCAGATATGACAGGTGGGGCTAGTGTGCTTTCTGTCTTTGAAACTTTAGCCAAACATTTTACTCTGAATCATTTAGATGTACATGCTTTCCTCGCCGCTACACCTAATATGGTTGATGCAAACGCCTTTGTTCCTGATTCTATTATTTCTAGTACGTGTGGAAAGAAAATAGAAATTAAGCATACTGACGCAGAAGGAAGACTTACACTTATTGATGCTGTGAGTATGGCTGAAAAATTAGAACCTGATTTAATTATCACTATAGCCACTCTTACAGGTTCAGCTTCAAGGGCTGTAGGGCCTCGTATAGCCTTGATGGCAAATCATACAAAATGGCAAGATGTATTTCAAGAAATTTCTAGAGAGGCAGGAGATCCTATAGAAACTTTAAGTGTAGAACTTGAGGATTATGAAAGTATTAAAAGTAAACTAGATAGTGCAGACTTGATCAATGATTCTCATAATAAATATAGAGGGGCACAAACAGCTTGTGCATTTATTATGAGTGGGGTAAAAAAAACTCAACCTCTACTTCATTTAGATATAGCAGGGGGGGATATGACGTCAGATGGTAAGGCCACAGGTATAGCTGTACGAGCTTTGTTGCTTTTTTTACTACGATTAGATAGGGATGAAACTCTACTTAATACAATGAGACAGGGATAATACTTTCCATCTGAATTATTTTTTGAGTAGAGAATGATGAGTAAAACCTTGGATAGCATAGAGTGGTAGTGTTTTATGATGCTTCATAGAGGGAATAAAAGTATTTTTATTTGAGATTTTTTATTAGGAAAAATGATTAAGAAAAAATTTTAATTTGGATATAAATTTTGTAAAATATTTTCTAAAGTTTCAGGGAGTAGATAAAAGCTAGCAATGCGTCTTATAACTTCATCCACTTGTGTATCAGGGCAACTTGCCCCTGCTGTAATGAGAAAGATAGGTTTTGTTATTTGAGGTAGCCAATTTGAACTCAATTGAATTGAATTTGTGTGTAAATCAAAGTGTCTGATTGTATTGTTATCTAAAATTTCCGAAGCATCTTTTATATAAAAAGTTTTTATTTTTTCTTCTAAAAGTTCTACTATATGAGAGGTGTTTGAGGAATTGTATCCACCTACCACGATAGCCACTTTTGCAGAGAGTTCTACATCATCTTTATGAGATAGAAGGGCCTTTGTAGCTTCTTGATTTTCAGAAGTTGCGTAGCAAAGGGTATCACGAGTATCAGCAAAATATTTTTTTGTATCGTCATGATTATCCTCACTGCCATCTTTTTTTGAGATAATGGGTAGGGTAGATAAGATTGCTTGTTTTAACAAAGAACCTATTTCTTTGGTTTCAGAGGCAAGCATGGTAGTTTGATTGACTATGGCAATTTTTTGAAGATCTTTATTGATGTTGAAGTCTTTTGAATAACGTCCTTTAAATGTATCATAAAATATATCATTTTTATTTTTTATGTATTCACAAAGTACATAGGCTTCTTCTTTATTTCTAATTGTTAGGGTAGGAGTGCGACAAGCAGAATGAGAAAATGTTGCACGAGTTTCCTCGTGTTGGTCATGGCCATGAATGATAATCGTATAGCCTTGTTTCCCCAACTCCTCCGCCTTATTCCAAACTCTTTCAACAAAGGGACAGGTGGTATTGTATTCATGTATTTCAATACCAAGTTGTTTGAGTTCGCTTATAATTTCTAATGTTGTGCCAAAGGCAGGTATGATGACGATATCATTTTTTTTAACTTCTGATAGAGGGATAAGTTGTGTCCCATCAGTTTTTCGTAAAAAGTTCATTCCCCTTCGTTTCAAATCTTCATTGACTGTGGGATTATGTATCATTTCACTTAAAAGATAAATTTTTTTATGAGAATTATTTTTTGCATCCTCTAAGGCTTTATAAGCAATATCGATGGCATTTTCTACGCCGTAACAAAAACCAAAGTGTCTTGAAATTTTAATTATAATTTCTCCAAGATCTAAGATACTAGGAGAAAAATCTTTCTTGTATTTATCTTTTAATTTACGTTCTAATTTAATTTTTGAAATAATTTGGGAACGATAAATTACAGGTATATCAAATTGACGCGCCATCTGATTGATAATAAAAATATAGGACTTTCTTTGGCAAATTTTAAAAAAATTATATGTATTTGATTTAATAGTTTTTTTGTTTATACATTTTTTATAGCTAACTAAGGTTTTTAGCCTACACCATATTTATATTTCTAAAATATTTTTCTATAATAAGCAACTCTACAAGCCGCAAATTCGGTACCCAAAAGATGCCGACGGCACACTTTTTCTCCTTGCGGGGCAAGGAGAAAAAAAGATTTTTTGCTTGCATCTTCTTTGTTATACGCAGAGTCAAAGCAACCAAGGGCTTTGTTGCACTAGTGGAATTAAATGGATTTTTTTATCTACACCATCTTCATGATATAAAAGCACTTTATTTGTATTGACAAATTAAAAAGTTAAATAAGAGTATATTAACAATTACTTAATAGTATGAAACACCAAGTATCAAGTATCAAGTATCAAGTATCAAGTATCAAGTATCAAGTACCAAGCCCTAATAGCGACTTTTTTTATTATGTCACAGCCTATTTGGTCTCAAAATCTTGAGACCCCCGGTATTGGTTATGCGAATAAAGTTACGCAGGGAAATTATACTTGGTGGCATGGGCAGTCAGACAACTTACTTGAAAATCCAAATGGGCGAGACGGCCTGAAAGGTTGGAATCTTTTTTATAATGCGGCTGAGGGTTGGGCTGTTGATGCAAAGGGGGGCTTCAAAACCTCTTATTTTTGGAATAAGAAGAAGAGGTGGGTGTATTTAAAGGAAAGAAATAAAGTACCCGTTCCTAGTAAAAATGAATTTGAAGAGGCTGTTAGAAATGGCTTAGACCTCACCCTTACTGCAAGTGAGGAGTATTCCCGCACCTATTGTACAGAGGGTAGGGATAGCCTTCAAAGACCTCGATATGAAGAGTACTATTTGACCGTGCGTCTCTATACGGAATATGTGAAATTGATAGAAGAAAAGACAGTAGGCCCTGTACGCTTGAGTGGTCCCTGTGATTGGAATGATGATTGGAAAAAAGCAGAGCTTTCTTTCAAAATTCCCCAAGGCTCCCAAGTCTTTTATGTGGAATTTGAGCATGGAGGGGTGGGGGCTGAGCCTTGGGGAGGAAGATATGGGCCGAAAATGCGTAATGCCCAAGTGAGTTGGAGGGTGCAGCCAAGGGCGATAGATGGGGTGGTATCTTTAAACTTTAATGGTGTTATAGAAAAATTTAATTACACTGCCTTAGGTTATAGAGCCTTTCAAGGAGATGTGATGGTGGGATTTGTAGATTATGATCAAAATGGGAATCCTGTCTTTCTTTCCAAGCCAAAACAGAAAAATGCTCGTGATATAAAAACTTACTATGAAGATTTTTTTTATTATAGTGATTGTAGTATAGCTATAAATGGGGAAACAAATGCTCCCCTAACCTCTCTTGAAGAGACACCCTCACACAAAGCTATATATGATTATACAGGTAAATTACTTAAAGAAAAACTAACAGGAGGCTCACCTAAAAGTATTAATTGTCCTCATCTGACAGATATCAGAGGGGAGAATAAGCATGATGTAAGTTTACTCTCAAAAATAACTTCCTTTTTTACTTCAGTAAAGGGAGTGCAAAACTCTTCTGCTATGAATGGGGAGGAGTTTATGAGTAGTCTACTGGGAGGTCTTTGGCCTTCTAATGATGTTTTTTATGTATACGATCCTATAATAAATAATTCTAAATATAAATCAGATATAGATACAGGTGTTGATATCTGGAATACACATTCTCATACAACAGGGTTAAGGTTTCATAAATTAGAAAAGGCATGTAGTGAATATCATAATGGTAATTTACAAGTACCACCTTTGTTAACACTCGTTCCTGTAAGTGATTATATTTATTTTGACCAAAAAGATGATTGTCCAGCTTCAAGTCCGGGTATGGCATCATGTGCATATATTGGTAAACAGCTATCTTCTAAGTATTATTCTGGTTATTCTTTCTCTCTTACAAGATACCCTTTTATTTATAGTGAGTATGGAGTTTTGTCGGGAAATTTTTCAAGAACAAATACCATTAGAATAGGTAGATATGCAGCAACTCCTGCTATTGTTGCCCATGAAATCGGGCATACTATAGGTTTAATACATGAGCAAAATAGACCCGACAGGGATACATATCTTATTGTAAATGAACAAAGTATTCTTGATGTAGGAGTTAGCCAATATGCTAAATTACAAAATAATTCTTCAGATTTTTATAAAAGACATTACTCGCCTAATTACTTTAATAGACCTTATGGTTTCGCCTCCGTTATGCACTATGGCCCATGTCATTATTCGAACATGGAGAAACAATGTGATTTTACCTTGAGCCAGATAAAAAATAATTGGGGGCAAGTCGTTTGGAGAAATGAAAATCTTACAAGTCATCTAAGCCAACTTACCATGTATCCCAAAAGTATTGAAACTACTGTTGTAGATTTAGCTGTTATGGGGGAACGTAATCCTATATTATCTTCATCAGATTTATCTTTTGTAGGCTCTTTGTACGATATAAAGAGATATAATAGCTCCTTGCCTGCTTCATGGAAAAATGGGGAGACGACCATGATAATTAAAGGTATACAATGTAGTAATCCCATTACTACTAAGGAAAATGAACGTTGGATACTAACGGATAATCAAAGAGTAGAGCTTTATAAGGCAGAGCTATCAGTTTGTGCAGGAGAAAGATTCGCATGTGAGATAGAAAGACAGCCATGTCTGAAGCTTTGTGTTTTTAATTGTACTTGTAAAGATTGTTCAGAAAAAAGTCAAGATGCTTGTGCGGATAGGGCTCTGAAAAAATATGGGGAGTACTTCGTTGATACTTCTGCTGCTTGCACAAATCTTAATATACAATATGAGTATAAGGAAAATATGAAAAGTTTATACTGTAAGGAATAATAGGCAGTATAGGCTTTCTAATATATATGTACATCATCTTAAAAATTATAATACGCTTTCTTATTAGCTTAGTATTTTTGACTTTATCTTACAAGTGTAGTTGTAGTGCCAGTAGCGTGTGTGACAGCTATAATTATGGTACGGGCTCTACTAATTGTGAACAAATAAAATACGTGCCAATAAATAGTGTTTTTTCCAACTATAAGATGTTTTGTGAGGCTTCAGGTTGTATTTATGAAAATTATGCTGTAGGTGAAGGTTATTCAAGTTACAGTAACCCTCGGAATATTTTTACAAATCTTGGTGTGAGTACTTTCAAGTTGATAGGGGGACAAGTTTTTGATATAAGGAAGCATTACGATTTACTGAATACTGAGCATGAAAGCTATAAGACTGAAAATCCATCAAGATTTTATAGCTCATATAACTCCCCTGCATTTAGCAAATATAAAATCTATGACATTTCCCATGCGACTTTATTAAGTTATGGCTTTGTTTTTTATCCTAGAACTGTAATCCCTATTCCCAGATACGATTCTATTCCATCTGCCTATCCTCTCGAAGTTATAGAAGCTCCTAGTTCACAATCTTCTTATAAAGACATTCATAGGCTTTCGCCCGTATCCCCAACTTATCTTAATTTTCTCTTTATCGATTATGCTTTAAATTTTATTCAATATCGCTATAAGGATAATATATATCGCTATAATACTAGTAATAGTATTAAATTCACTGAGCAGAGTGAGGCACATATTAAAAAGGGAGAAGCTCTTGAAGGTTATAATTGTGAGAGCGATACTTGTGATGTAAGCAGTTATTTAGCTAGCATTAACCCCACTACCCTTTTACAAAATAGTCTAAGCATCCCAAGGAAAATTTTTTTAGAAAATCACTCGAATGATTCCATACGCGTGGAATTGACAGAAAGGGATTTTAACTTTACTACTCGTTTCGCCACCCTTTCTTGGTCTACTTATCGCATTATCCCCACTACCATTTCTTCTTGGTCTACTGTTAGTATTTATCAAACTCGTGAAGATTACATGGGACCTATTTATTGTAAAATTTTTAACACAACAAACAATGCTCTTTTATTGGATAGTGTTATACGTGGTTATCCCTTGGAGGTAGAAGATAATCTTACAAAACTAAACTGGAAGCAAAGGCTAACTACAACGCAGGTTAAAAGCATATATTATCCATACGAATATGGGTATTATATAACCTATCCTCAATAAAAGCAAAAGAAATAGAGTAGATACATAGGCTAACAGGGGATTTTTTTACATTAGAGCCATCTTGTACACATACGATGGCGTTTAGCCTTTCCCCGCTTCGCCCTTTGCAGGGCAAGCGGGGAAAGGCTCCACTATCACCCCCTAACGAGGATAAGCGAGACAAGCTTTTTAAAAAATGGATGGCATTTTCTACGCCGTAACAAAAACCAAAGTGTCTTGAAATTTTAATTATAATTTCTCCAAGATCTAAGATACTAGGAGAAAAATCTTTCTTGTATTTATCTTTTAATTTACGTTCTAATTTAATTTTTGAAATAATTTGGGAACGATAAATTACAGGTATATCAAATTGACGAGCCATCTGATTGATAATAAAAATATAGGACTTTCTTTGGCAAATTTTAAAAAAATTATATGTATTTGATTTAATAGTTTTTTTGTTTATACATTTTTTATAGCTAACTAAGATTTTTAGCCTACACCATATTTATATTTCTAAAATATTTTTCTATAATAAGCAACTCTACAAGCCGCAAATTCCGTACCCAAAAGATGCCGACGGCACACTTTTTCTCCTTGCGGGGCAAGGAGAAAAAAAGATTTTTTGCTTGCATCTTCTTTGTTATACGCAGAGTCAAAGCAACCAAGGGCTTTGTTGCACTAGTGGAATTAAATGGCTTTTTTTATCTACACCATCTTCATGATATAAAAGCACTTTATTTGTATTGACAAATTAAAAGGTTAAATAAGAGTATATTAACAATTAATTAATAGTATGAAACACCAAGTATCAAGTATCAAGTATCAAGTATCAAGTATCAAGTATCAAGTATCAAGTATCAAGTATCAAGTATCAAGTATCAAGTATCAAGTATCAAGTATCAAGCCCTAATAGCGACTTTTTTTATTATGTCACAGCCTATTTGGTCTCAAAATCTTGAGACCCCCGGTATTGGTTATGCGAATAAAGTTACGCAGGGAAATTATACTTGGTGGCATGGGCAGTCAGACAACTTACTTGAAAATCCAAATGGGCGAGACGGCCTGAAAGGTTGGAATCTTTTTTATAATACGGCTGAGGGTTGGGCTGTTGATGCAAGGGGGGGCTTCAAAACCTCTTATTTTTGGAATAAAAAGAAGAGGTGGGTGTATTTAAGGGAAAGAAATAAAGTACCCGTTCCTAGTAAAAATGAATTTGAAGAGGCTGTTAGAAATGGCTTAGACCTCACCCTTACTGCAAGTGAGGAGTATTCCCGCACCTATTGTACAGAGGGTAGGGATAGCCTTCAAAGACCTCGATATGAAGAGTACTATTTGACCGTGCGTCTCTATACGGAATATGTGAAATTGATAGAAGAAAAGACAGTAGGCCCTGTACGCTTGAGTGGTCCCTGTGATTGGAATGATGATTGGAAAAAAGCAGAGCTCTCTTTCAAAATTCCCCAAGGCTCCCAAGTTTTTTATGTGGAATTTGAGCATGGTGGGGTAGGGGCTGAGCCTTGGGGAGGAAGATATGGAGCGAAAATGCGTAATGCCCAAGTGAGTTGGAGGGTGCAGCCGAGGGCGATAGAAAGTAAAATTAAGATAGGTGAAACTGATTTTCCTTATACAGCTATTGGGGACCAGGCAGTTGACGATGATCTTGTGATTGGGAATGTAGAATATGACTCAAAAGGAAATGCCCTACTCAAACCCTTTCCCTTTGTCCCGGATCCTAGAAAACCTACTGACTTTTATCCTAAGTATTATTTTCATGCAAATTGCAATGTGATAATAGATGAAAAAGGTTATCCTATTACGAATCCTAATGAGGCCTTGCCTTATCTTTCAGTTTACAATTATGCAGGAGATCTTGTAAGAGCTAAAAATACAGGTGGAGATGCATTGACTGTAAATTGTAATCGTGCGTCGGGTACTCAAGGAGTGCATAAAACAATGCTACAAAGCGTGCTTGGATTTTTAGGTGTAAATGAGCAGTCTTCCCCAATAAATTTAGGCTTTGTTCCAGGTGTACGCTTTAATTCTATTTCAGAATTCATGAGAACTTTTTCTGGAATTAGATGGCCCCTAAATACAATTTTCTATAAAATTGGAAGTAGTGTAGAAGCTCATCGTGATAGTATTAAAAACGCTATGAATAATTATAATGCTTTTCAAGCAAGAACAGGACTTACCTTTTACAAAGTAGATCCCTCTTGCAGTGTTACAGACCAAAATTATTTAAGATTTACTAGTTCGATGAGCCAAAAAAAACAAGGTTATGTGTCTAGTGTAGGTAAGCAGTACTATAAGAAAAGTACTGATATAGGGGCTAAAGTAATAGATTATACAATTACAAATGTTACTTGTTATAATCTTCTGATTCTGGGATGTGCCATTACGGGCTACTTACTCACGGATTGCAAAACTAAAGTGCATAAAACTTGCGGGAGCCTTCCCGTCTATGAAAGAGAATTGGATAAGGTCGTTTACGTGGGAAACATAGAGGTGGCCTTAAATACAGGTTTTTTTATTCATGAAGTAGGGCATACCTTGGGATTAGTACATGAACAGAAAAGGCCTAATAGGGACGACTATATTGGTATCAATTTCCACAATATTTCCGAAGGTGACCTATCACAGCATTCATTATATTCCTCGTCTGCAACTCGTAAATTCTTTGAAGATTTCATTATACCTGATTACTTTACAAAGGAATATGATTTTAATTCAATCATGCACTATGATCCTTGTGCCCTCTCTTCAAACGGTGCTCAATGCGTAGCATCTTTTAACACTTTAATGGGTATGGCTGTTTTAAATTATGATTCAGAGCTGTCTTTATCTTTACTAAATGATTTGGTTATGTATCCCAAGCCCCCACACTTAACTCCTCTCACCTTAAAAATAATGTCGCGTCAAACTAAAATGTCGTTATCGGAAGGCGATGTAAATTATCTCTCAAGAATTTATAATACAGATGAAATTCAAAGTACCACATGTAAACCTGGGCAAGAGGCTAAAAGGGATGGTAGATGGCAATGTTGTCCTATGGGTATGGTTCCTGTAATGACAAATAACCAATACTGTAGTCACATCGTAAAGGGGAATGAAGGAGTATATCAAGAATGGGGACCTATTAAAAACCTTGCCTCCTATAAAACGGTTGAAGCAGCTTGTGCGATAGCCCAACGTGCTTGCTGGGCATGTATACTCTTTTGTCCATCTTGCGATTCAGATGATGATTGCAGACGTAAGTCACATGAAGCTTCAGGAGATGAGTTGTTATCGCATGAAATTAATGGCTATAGCACCTGTGCAGAATTTCATTTTGAATTTGTTTGCTTGAAGCCACCAAGTGATAATAATAAGATGTGTCCAAATTAGGAGGGTACCTTGCTTTTCTCTTATAAAATTAAAATTCGATTTATCTTAGCCCTTTTTATCTTAACTTTCTATACTCAGTGTACGTGTTATGGTAGACAGCGTTGTTATTACACTAATACCTGTGAGGAACCTTACTCCCCTTCTTATGATGTACATGCTAACTATAAGATGTTTTGTGAGGCTCCAGGTTGTATTTATGAAAATTATGCTGTAGATGAAGGTTATGATTATGGTTATGGTAGAACAGGTTACAGTAACCCTATAAATATTTTTACAAATCTTGGTGTGAGTACTTTCAAGTTGATAGGGGGACAAGTTTTTGATATAAGCAAGCATTACGATTTACTGACTACTGAGCATAAAAGCTATAAGACTGAAAATCCATCAAGATTTTATAGCTCATATAACTCCCCTGCATTTAGCAAATATAAAATCTATGACATTTCCCATGCGACTTTATTAAGTTATGGCTTTGTTTTTTATCCTAGAACTGTAATCCCTATTCCCAGATACGATTCTATTCCATCTGCCTATCCTCTCGAAGTTATAGAAGCTCCTAGTTCACAATCTTCTTATAAAGACATTCATAGGCTTTCGTCCGAATTCCCAACTTATCTTAATTTTCTCTTTATCGATTATGCTTTAAATTTTATTCAATATCGCTATAAGGATAATATATATCGCTATAATACTAGTAATAGTATTAAATTCACTGAGCAGAGTGAGGCACATATTAAAAGGGGAGAAGCTCTTGAAGGTTACAATTGTGAGAGCGATACTTGTGATGTAAGCAGTTATTTAGCTAGCATTAACCCCACTACCCTTTTACAAAATAGTCTAAGCATCCCAAGGAAAATTTTTTTAGAAAATCACTCGAATGATTCCATACGCGTGGAATTGACAGAAAGGGATTTTAACTTTACTACTCGTTTTGCCACCCTTTCTTGGTCTACTTATCGCATTATCCCCACTACCATTTCTTCTTGGTCTACTGCTAGTATTTATCAAACTCGTGAAGATTACATGGGACCTATTTATTGTAAAATTTTTAACACAACAAACAATGCTCTTTTATTGGATAGTGTTATACGTGGTTATCCCTTGGAGGTAGAAGATAATCTTACAAAACTAAACTGGAAGCAAAGGCTAACTACAACGCAGGTTAAAAGCATATATTATCCATACGAATATGGGTATTATATAACCTATCCTCAATAAAACTAAAAGAAATAGAGTAGATACATAGGCTAACAGGGGGACTTTGTTACATTAGAACCATCTTGTACACATACGATGGCGTTTAGCCTTTCCCCGCTTCGCCCTTTGCAGGGCAAGCGGGGAAAGGCTCCACTATCACCCCCTTACGCGGACAAGCGAGACAAGCTCATTTAAAGCGATGGAGTAGGCAGATATTTTTTACTATATAAAAAAGCTTTTTAGTTTTTAAATAAATTGCAATAGTAAGAATTTATTTATCTAAAGTGGGCTCTATTCTCGCGACGGCGAGGAGAAAGCCCTGATATTAGTAAGAATTTATTTATCTAAATGTGGCTCTATTCTCGCAGCGGCGAGGAGAAAGCCCTGATATTAGTAAGAATTTATTTATCTAAAGTGGGCTCTATTCTCGCGACGGCGAGGAGAAAGCCCTGATATTAGTAAGAATTTATTTATCTAAATGTGGCTCTATTCTCGCAGCGGCGAGGAGAAAGCCCTGATATTAGTAAGAATTTATTTATCTAAAGTGGGCTCTATTCTCGCGACGGCGAGGAGAAAGCCCTGATATTAGTAAGAATTTATTTATCTAAAGTGGGCTCTGTTCTCGCGACGGCGAGGAGAAAGCCCTGATATTAGTAAGAATTTATTTATCTAAATGTGGCTCTGTTCTCGCAGCGGCGAGGAGAAAGCCCTGATATTAGTAAGAATTTATTTATCTAAAGTGGGCTCTATTCTCGCGACGGCGAGGAGAAAGCCCTGATATTAGTAAGAATTTATTTATCTAAAGTGGGCTCTATTCTCGCGACGGCGAGGAGAAAGCCCTGATATTAGTAAGAATTTATTTATCTAAATGTGGCTCTGTTCTCGCAGCGGCGAGGAGAAAGCCCTGATATTAGTAAGAATTTATTTATCTAAAGTGGGCTCTATTCTCGCGACGGCGAGGAGAAAGCCCTGATATTAGTAAGAATTTATTTATCTAAAGTGGGCTCACTTCCCGCCTCGGCGAGGAGAAAGCCCTGATATTAGTAAGAATTTATTTATCTAAATGTGGCTCTGTTCTCGCAGCGGCGAGGAGAAAGCCCTGATATTAGTAAGAATTTATTTATCTAAAGTGGGCTCGTTCTCGCCGGCGAGGAGAAAGCCCTGATATTAGTAAGAATTTATTTATCTAAAGTGGCTCATTCTGTCGGCGAGGAGAAAGCCCTGATATTAGTAAGAATTTATTTATCTAAATGGGGGTTCTAGCGGCGAGGAGAAAGCCCTGATATTAGTAAGAATTTATTTATCTAAATGTGGCTCTGTTCTCGCAGCCGAGGAGAAAGCCCTGATATTAGTAAGAATTTATTTATCTAAAATTCTCGCGACGGCGAGGAGAAAGCCCTGATATTAGTAAAAAATATCTGCGTACTCCATCGCTCCATGGATGGAGCGAAATACTCCGACATGCCCAAAACATGGATGTTTTGGCCATGTCGGCAATTAGGGGGTTATAGGGGGACTTTGTTGCCAAAGTCCCCCTAAAAACACGAGGAGAAAGCCCTGATATTAGTAAAAAATATCTGCGTACTCCATCGCTCCATGGATGGAGCGAAATACTCCGACATGCCCAAAACAAGGATGTTTTGGCCATGTCGGCAATTAGGGGGTTATAGGGGGACTTTGTTGCCAAAGTCCCCCTAAAAACACGAGGAGAAAGCATCCGTGTTTTGCAACGGTCTCGCTAAAGGGCTTTTTTGTAACGAGTTTTATTTAAACCTATCTAAAGTCTCATTTTCATCATTTCATATGTGTACAAATCAATCCTATGAGATATCTCAATTACTAGTTTTGTCCTAGAAAGCCTTCTTTATAGGATGGATAAGTATACTTCCCTTTAAGAAGCTCTAGGGCATACAAGCTCTTGATTATGCGTCCCCTTGGTGCTTCATCAAAATCAAAATCATTAGGAACTTTTATTTTTAAGACATTTTTAAGAAAAAGAAATACTTCAGAATAAGGTACGGTTTCTTGATCCACTCCATGAACTATATAGGGAATTTTTTCATTGCTAGTGTTGTGCCTTTCTCTTGTGGCGAGGGCTAGAGCTATACGCACTAGGTCATGGACGTGTATGCGAGATGTATAAAGATTACCTAGTAGGGCCCTTCCAAAATTTCCGTTCCAAAATTGATGCACAATAGAACGTCCTGGGCCATAAATTCCAGTAGAACGTAAAATTTTAGCATGAGGATAGACTTCTAGAATTTTCTTTTCTGCAAGATATCTATTTTCCCCCCTTTGGGTATCTGGTGCAACACAGGAAAGTTCATTAAAAACAGGAATCTCTGTTTGTGAAGAGAGGGACGTATTTTTTTTTTCGCAAGAAGGAAAAACAGAAGTAGCACTTAAATAGATATAACTGACAGGATATGGTTTTTTGTTATTTTCTATCACGCTCTCTACTGTTTTTTGATATGCTAAAGAAACAAGGCCTCTTTGAAGATTCTCCTGCAGTAAAATAGGAGGAATGGTATCAATGATAGCATCAATACTTTTTGATGGATCCCTAAGGCTTGTATTCAAATCAAAGGGTCTAAGATTATTTTGTATGAGTTCACTAGAACTTTTTCGACTTAAAAAATAAAAATGGTTATCCTTGCTAAAGTTGACACTAGCATAGCAACCTGTATAGCTGGCTCCTAGAATTAAGTAGTTCATGATCTCAAAAAGAGATATACTCCATCATAAATAGAATATGCCTATGCAATTTTTTTTAAAAGAAAATAGTATTCCCTTACTCGTTTGTACTTTTATGGTCATGATCTCTGTTGTACAAGCAACCTACTTTAGAGTAGATTTACGTACTCGTATGCTTAAAAATGGTCGAAGGATTGAAATTATCAAAAGCATAAGTCAAGAAGAAAAAGAATTTTTTCAAGGAGCATCTAAATTTTTTGATAAAGACTTCGACACAGCCTCTGGCTTACCACTCATTGAAGATGGGAAGTATGATGTAAAATCAAGTGCCACTATAGAAATGGCACTCACCCATTTCCCTTCACCTATCAAACCCCTACCTCGTCAGCCCCTATTGCTTGAAATCTATAATGGTTACTGTACCCATTGTTCTCTTAGCATTTTCCAAAAAAAAAAACGTATACGTGAAGCTAAAATTTCCTTCATTCTTAGAAAGCTAGATGTAGCTGTGCTAGATCTTGTCAATATAGAAGAAACTCGTATTTTTTCAAAAAAATTTTTTTTCCCCGATAGGCCAGGCCCTCTAAAAATAGACCTTAGTTCTATAGATTACTTTAAAAATTTTACCCAAGAAAGGCTAAGTGTAGTTCTTGTAAAAATAGAAGTCACTAGTTATTATGAAAGTAGTACAAATTTTGAAAATAGTAAAAATAACCATGTTAGAAGAAAAGAAGAGTTAGACTCAAGGATTTATATCAGTGAAGTTCGTTATGCAGATAAGGATTACTCTTCAAAAAATTCTGCCGAACATTTCTGGGAATAACTCTGTGAATCCTTCTTAAAAGATAAAAAGCAACCATGAATACAGTACTTACAACCCTAACAAAAATAGTAGAAAACGAAGAAGCAGTTAAAGATGAAGGCCTAGCTATAGATATATTAGAAAATGAAAATTATTTTCATGAGTATCTTACCCTTGCAAGGAATGTTAGAAAAAAAAATTTTGGTAATCGTATCCAAGTACACATTATAAACAATATACGTAATGGCTTTTGTCCTGAGGATTGTTCTTATTGTGCCCAGAGAAGTGTCCCTAAAACACAAGCATCTCAAGAAAAAGGACATTTGAATGATGTTTTTTCTTTGATTCATAGTTATCCCGAGAAAAGTGATACCGAGATACTTAAAGAGGCCGAAAAAGCATGGGTGTCGGGAGCTTATAGGTATTGCCTTGTAAGTGCAGGGCGAGGCCCGAGTCGTTTTGCGTTAGAGCGTTATGCAAAGCTGATACGTGAAATTAAAAATACCTATCCCATTCAGGTTTGTCTTTCAGCTGGTCTAGTGACAAATGAAGAAGATGCTAAAATTTTGGCAGATGTTGGTCTAGACCGTTACAATCACAATCTCAATAGCACAGAAGAGCATTACTCTAGTTTTTGTACAACACACACCTATCAAGACAGGATAAAAACTCTTGAAAATATGCAAAGGGCGGGCGTTCCTTTGTGTAGTGGTTTTATTGCTGGCCTTGGAGAAAGTACAAAAGATATTGTTCGCATAGCCCTTAGCCTTAATGAAAAAGGGGTTGTGTCGATACCTGTAAATTTTTTTCTTCCTGTAGACGGGCACGCCGTAGTTTTACAAAATGAATTAAGTCCTGAGTATTGTTTAAGAATATTATGCTTGCTTCGTTTGACAAATCCTCGAGCAGAGCTTAGGGTCGCAGCAGGCCGTGAGTACTATCTTAAAGATAGACAAAGAGAGGCTTTAGGGATTATTAATTCCTTATTTGTTAGTGGATACTTAAATGTAAAAGGTTCTAGTATAGAAGAAACGTATGCCATGATTCAAGATGCAGGTTTTGAAATAGAAACGAGGAATGAAAATGTACAACTCAAAAATCTTTATGAAGATAGCTTCCAAGTAAATTCGGGAAAAAAAATCACTGACACAAATACTCTAAGCATAAAAAGTATAAGTGAGCTTCGACCATTTAAATGAAGATTTTTCTTTCTAAATTTTTAAAAATAGTCTTACTCTCTAGCTTTCTATTATTGCAAAACTGTTATATTGTGCATGTAGCATGGGGACAATTGGATATACTTGTAAGAAGAAAATCTATATCAAAAATTTTAGAAAATCCTAATACACCCGAGAACACGAGAAAAAAATTAGAATTTATTGAAAATGTAAGGGACTATGCAGAAAATAAAGTGTCTCTTAAGGTCAATAAAACCTATAAATATTTTAGTCAATTAGACCGTAAGGTTCTTTCATGGAATATTATTGCATCGGAAAGATTTGCTCTAAAAACTAAGTCTTGGAAATTTCCTATAGTGGGTGAGGTGCCTTATATAGGATATTTTAATTACGACCAAGCTGTAAAAAAAGCAAATGAATTGCGTTCTCAAGGTTGGGATGTACGTATCAATGAAGTGGCGGCGTATTCAACCCTGGGTTGGTTTGATGATCCCTTAGTTTCACCCCAACTTGCATACAATGATTGGTTTTTAGCGGTGTTGCTTTTACATGAATGTACTCATGCAACAATTTGGTTTGTGGACGATGCTTCGTTTAATGAGTCCCTAGCTTCTTATGTGGGCTTTCAAGGGGCCCTAAATTATTTCAAAGAAAAATTTGGTAAAGCTACTATCGATGCAATGATTCGTAATTTAAAGAAAAAATCAGGAGAGTATAAGATTTATGCTCGTTACACTTATCTTTTACAAACACTCTATCTTTCAAAAATCTCTAATGAAAAAAAAAATCAAAAGAGAAATCTTCTTTTCTCATCTATGGAAAAAGAATTAGTGAAACAAGGCTATCGTAAGGAGTTGAGCAAGACCCCTGAAGATAAACTCAATAATGTAGATCTTATCTCCTATACTCATTACCATTCGGGTGGAAATTATTTTAAGTATACATATAGAATATGTAAGCAAGATTGGAATTGTTTTTTTAAAAAAATAGAAGCACTCAAAAACCTTAATTTTGAGGATCGTAAAAAAATTTGGCGTAAACGCTATAACTAGTGTTTACGATAAATTTTGTGGAACAATTTTTAATGAGGTGAGTGTTTGAGATGGGCTATAATTTATATTTCTTATAGAATAAAATAGTAAAATATTTATGAATACTCTAAAATATAATGTTTTTGGTTTAGGGAATGCCATTGTTGATATCATCGCTTTTGTATCAGAAGATTTTTTACATGAAACAGGTTTGTCACATGGTTCAATGACATTGACAGATACTAAAAAACAAGGTGAAATTCTTGCTCTTTTGCAAAATCATAATTTAGAATTACGAGCTGGGGGCTCAGCTTCGAATACAATTTGGACATTGATGTTGTGTGGGGCTAAAGTAAGCTATACAGGAAAATTTTCAAATGATCCCAATGGCTTTTTTTTTGCTAAGGAATTTAGAGACAATGGAATTACTATAGGAGCCCAAGTTGCTCCTTATGAAGAAGGTCCTACTGCCACCTGTATCGTTCTTACCACTCCCGACACTCAACGCACGATGAGTACTCATCTTGGAGTCTCTACTCAACTTTCACAAAGTGATATAGATTTTGATCTTGTAGAACGTTCTGTTTACTTTTATTGTGAAGGGTACTTACTTGCCGATTCTAAAAATCGAGAAGCTTGCTTTGCGGTAGCAGAATTTGCAAAGAAAAAAAATATAAAGATAGCCCTTAGCTTTTCAGATACATTTATCACAGAAAACTTTCGAGAACATTGCCTTGAATTTTCTCGTTTGTATGCAGATGTAACCTTTTGTAATATGCAAGAAATGAACAGTCTTTTAGAGACTCCTATAGATTCTAAAAAACTGATTGAAAAAAACTTAGCTCATTTAGCAGAACTAGTACCTAGGGCCTTTGTAACCCATTCTGATGATGGTTGTTGGATAGTGGAGAATAAAGAATATCGACATGTACATGGAGAGAAAGTTAAGGCTATAGATTCTAATGGGGCTGGTGATGCTTTTGCTGGGGGTGCCCTCTATATCCTGAGTCAAGAGAAAGATAAAGATGATGTAATTAAAGCGGGCACCTTAGGTAACAAAATGGGGGCAGCGGTAGTGCAAGTACATGGAGCAAGAATACCTAAAGAAAAAATTAATAAGTTGCTTAACGAGATAAAAAGATAGAGCGATTCTTATTTCTAAAGAATATTTTTAGATTGTATTTGACAAGTGGAATCGTTTATCTCCTTACATTTATACTTTCGCATCCGTAGGTTTTTTTCAAAATAAATAAAGAATCAAATCCAAATCATTCAAAATAGCAAAGAAAAATATCCTTATTGTCAAAAAATCTAAAAATAAAAAATACTTGTTAATTAAATCATGATAGCGTCGTGTGACATAGTTCTGTCCTATGTGGTATTTGTTTAGACTTTGTTTGTTATCTATTCATTGAGGTATGTATTATGGAAATTCAGCTTAAAAATGAAGGTAATATCGTTGTCTTATCAATTAGCGGAGAGCTTGATTTGTATAATGCCCCCGAGTTAAAAGAGGCTATACAAAAATTGATAAATGATAAGAAAGTACAAGTCATTATTGACATGGATAGGGTGTCGTATGTCGATTCTTCAGGAATCGGTGCACTTATATCTAGCTTTTCAAGTCTAAAAAAATCCCAGGGACAAATGCGAATTTGTAACGTAGCAGGTTCTGTTCGCAAAGTTTTTGAACTTACAAGGCTAACGTCTTTTTTCCAAATAGACGATGCTTTAGAAAACTCCTTGCATGCAATTAAATAAATATTTGTAAGGATTTGAAGGATAGAAATAGAGATTGATTATTAAATTAATAGTATATAATCAATGCAATAGAACTAAAGGAGTAAAATTTTTATGAAAAATAAAATGAATTTAATTTTTAAATCAAGAGTATCACTTTTGATTGTGCTTACTTTGTCACTTTCGGTAATGCTGTATTGCCCTCAAAGGACTTTTAATGATGATTTGAGTGAGGCACGCCTACAAATTGCCCTAATCGAGGAGGAGGGTCTAGCTACTAGTGCGGGTGAGGAGTTTCAAATAGCTAAGAAAGATTTATTAGACTCTCATGAATTATATGCAAATGGAAAAGAAAGCGAAGCAAGGGAAAAGATCGTTTCTTCAATTAAACATAGCATAGAAATTCGTAAAAATTTATTACCCAAGAAGCTTGATGAGTTATCTAAAGATATTGATACTATACAGGATAAATTTGAAGCATCAGCTCCTGCTAAAAAGACTACAGAAGAAGAAACTGATAAAAGCTCTGATAAAAATTCTATAGAAGAATATGCTACAAAAGGAGATGATTATAGAAATAAGGGTGAGGATAAAATTGCATCATCTAAAGATGCAGGCGAAGAAGAGAAGTTTATAGCTTCCAGACAAGCTTTAGAATTGTTTCATTTCGCATTTTTATCATATAAGGATGCTCTAAATGAAGGTGATAGAATCAATAAGATAATGGTAGCAAGTGCCCTTCAATTAGGTGAGCTTTTGAAAGCTAGTAAAGCCGATATAGAGCGTGCTAAAAAATACGGAGCAACTCCTAATGAATTAAAAAAATCCCAAACTTTGTATGCTGAGGCTGAAAAATTTTACAAAAAAAATGATTACACGAATACAACTTCTAAGGTTCAAGAGTTAAGGGTAGAACTTACAGCTCTTTTAGCTACTGTAGAGGCTAGGTATGCCAAGGAGCTTTTAGAAAAAGCAAAGGCTGGCGTAGAAAAATTAGATAAGAAATATGCTGGGGTTGGGGATGAAGTAGCCACAGAAAACCAAAACTTGCAAGATGGTGATAAGCAGTCTACGCAAAGTAAGGTAGAAGAGAATATTAAGAATCAACTTCTTGCAGCAAAGGAGGCTGTTTCTGCCTCTTCTAAATTTTTAGATGAAGCAAACTATAAAGATTCTATAAGAGAGTCTGAAGCGGCATTGCGTTTGATTGCTGTGGTGTCAGAGCAATCAGATTTATTTGCTAAGGGAAAGAAAACTATTGTTACTTCAGATGGAAATGGACTTATTGAGGATATAGGGAATGGTTGGAAACGTTATACTGTTCGTGATCGTAAACCTGCAGATTGCCTTTGGTGTATAGCTTCAAATCCTCAAATTTACGGAAATGGTTTACTTTGGGGTCGTATACATGCAGCAAATCAGAAAAGAATAAAAAATCCTGGAAGGATATATCCACGCCAAGTTCTTTTGATACCTCCGCAAAAAGGTGAAATTGGTAAAATACCCGAGGATGCCCTTTATCAAAATAAAAGTAAAGCTGAAGGTTCTGAAGTAAATACAATTGAGAGCGAGCCTGTGGCTCCTTCTGAAAGTAAAGTTGATGAGGGTAGCAATACTCAAGGAGAAAGTGAGGGTTCTGAAAACTCTAATGAAGGGGCTACTAAAACAGATGCGGAAGCTACTATTAGTCCAAATCAAGATAGTAGTACTCCTGAAAAGAATGATAGCAATAAAGAGGAAGATGCTACTTCGCAGGAAATTCCACAAGAAGGGGCTAAGGAAAGTCCTGAAAAGGAAGAAGAAAATGTTAAAGAAGAAAATAAAAGTAAACCAGATTCAATGTTAAGAAGTAAGAAGTCTTGGTTTTTTGCTTTGAATACTTCAAAAGGAATTTTTGGTATAGGCCACTTAAAAAAAGAAATTGATAATGATAATAATGATGATGATGATGATGATATTTCTTTAGATGCAGACGATGCAGATGATGATTTTGATACTGATGAAGGGGAAATAGATTAAGAAATTGTGCTTTTATGGGCAAGGAATTAAAAGAGGGGACCCAAGTTAAAAATTACCCCCTCTTGATTTCGGATGGCTCTGTAAAAAAGCTAGGGGAATTTTGTTATGACGAGGGACTGGTGCTGTATTTTTATCCAAAAGATAACACTCCAGGTTGTACAATTGAGGCATGTGAATTTAGAGATACCTTGTCTAAAATTAATAAACTTGGTTATAATGTTTTAGGGGTTTCTAAGGATAGTATAGATAGTCATAAGAATTTTATTCTAAAACAAAAATTAAATTTTCTCCTTGTTGTAGATGAAAAAAATGAGCTTGCAAAAAATTTTGGAGTTTTTGGCGAAAAAAAAATGTACGGCAAGGTAACACAAGGGGTAATCCGTTCCACTTTTATTTTGAATAAAGACTTAGAAATTATTAAAGTTTACAAAAATGTAAGAGTGAAGGGTCATGTAGAAAAAATAATTCAGGATTTACATGAACTTTGCAATACCTAAACAGCGTTTTATCTTTAAATCTCAAATTGTTAATAATTCTTCGGAACTTGGAGCAATCTCCGCTTATGCCCTTTTCAAAGAAGATTGGGAAGGGGTAGATTTTGAAAAAAGTTACCCTCCTTTTGTAGGAGAAATATTTAAAAAACAAAAATTATTAGAAGCCTACAGCCCTGATGCGGGTAGCGTTTTATATTTGATAGAACATGATTTAATATTTTTAGGGATGGGAGAGTTAGAAACTTGGCATCCTGAAAAGGCTTGCGAAACATTTAGGAATTTAGGTGCGCAATTTTTTAAGGTCAAAAACTTTTTTCTTAGGATTCATCTGGGTGCAACATTTCAAAAAGCTCTAACGGAACACTTAAGCAAAGAAAGAGAATTTAATAAAAATCTAGAATTAAATTTTACCGAAAAAAAATCTGAGGAGAAGAAATCTTCTCAAAACACCCTTGAAAATCAAAAAAAGGATAAGTATTCACAAGGGTCGGGTTCTAACTATGATTATATTGCAAAGTTAGAACTAAGAGATTTATTGCATCAGTTAATAGTGTGTATGAACATAGGGGCAGAGAGTATGGATATACTAAAGTCTAAAAGACTTATCTCTACTCAAAAAAAATCTGAAAATACAAATAATGCAGAAGAAAAGCAAATAGAAGTAGAAATCATAGAACCTACAAATATAGATCAAAGTATTTTGCAACGAGGCCAGTGTTTATCAGAGCTTATGCATGGTTTTCGTGGGATAGCAAGTTTACCAGGCAATTATTTAACTCCTAAAACTTTTGAAGAGTATGCTAGGCATATTGCCAAAGAATTTAAATTACAAATTAAAGTCTTTCAAGAGGAAGAACTTGAGAAAATGGGGTGTGGGGGGATTATTAGTGTGGGTAGGGGGTCTGTGATTCCTCCTAGAATGTTACTTCTTGAATATACTCCTGAAAATTTAAAAAATGATACACAAAAGGCTAGGCCCATTGTTTTAGTGGGTAAGGGAATTACTTTTGATACAGGTGGAGTTTCTTTGAAACCTGCAGGTGAAATGCATGAAATGAAATATGATATGTGTGGTTCAGCCTTGGTTTTACATGCAATAGCCTTTGCTGCTTCTCAAAAATTAAATATACCCATCGTTTCAATTTTAGGTATAGCTGAAAATATGCCTGATGGAAATGCTATCAAACCTGGTGATGTGTATGTTGCCTATGATGGTAGTACTGTAGAAATACAAAATACAGATGCGGAGGGGCGTCTTGTTCTAGGGGATTTACTTGCGTATGCAGTAAAAAACTATGACCCCTTGTGTATGTTAGATTTTGCTACCCTTACTGGGGCCTGTGTGATAGCACTTGGGCATGAGGCTGCTGGTGTCATGACAGCCTCTAATGATCTTTATTCTTTTTTACATGAGGCTTCTTTGAAGTCACTAGATAAGATTTGGCGTTTACCTCATTGGAGTGTGTATGGTGCTGGTTTGAAATCTGATATAGCTGATCAAAGAAATGTTGCTGGTCGGGCAGCAGGAACGATTTCTGCTATGCGATTTCTTGCTCATTTTGTTCCGGAAACTATACCTTGGGCACATATAGATATAGCAGGTACATCATGGCGTGAAAAAGGAAGTGGTTCTCAAGGCAGAGGGGCGACAGGCTGGGGTTTACGCTTACTCTCTCAATTTATGGATATCCTACAGAGTAAATTCAATTAAAAAAATGACTGAAATAGTAGATGCAGCCCAATTAGAGAAACAAAAAAATCTCATTTCTTTTTTAGAAAAAAAAGGTACTAAGTGCCCTCTTTGTGGAACAGAATTCCATTATGAACATTTGCATACCGGTCGAGGGCGATTGATTTCAGAAGAAATTACACCTGAGCTTAGACGGGTTTACAAAGAAAATAAAAAATTTGGTAGTATCCATCCATTGGCTTATACATTGATGGTTTGCCATAATTGTTTGTATTCTTCCTACTCAAGTGATTTTATGGATTTAGATGAGGTAGAAAAACAAAGTCTAATCAAGCAAAGTCAAAATCGTCGGAGTAAGATTGAAAAAATTTTAGGTGTTATAAATTTTACCAATCGTAGAAATTTAGCCCTTGGGGCTGCTTCCTATCTTTTGGCACTCGATTGTTATCATTATCGTAGCGTCCGTATTGCTCCTACTCCTAAAAAAGCACTTATAAGTTTGAGAGCAGCTTGGCTTTTTGGTGATATTGAAAAAAAATTTCCCAATTTTGGTTTTCAAAATTTGAGTGAGCTTTTATTTGTGAAGTCTGCTAGCTTTTATATACCTACAATAGAAATATTAAGTACAGGAAGCGAACCTCAAGCACAGTTTCTGAATTTATTAGGGCCAGATGTTGATAAGAATTGGGGCTTTGAAGGAGTTGTTTATATCAATAGTTATCTTAGTTTTAAATATGCTGAGAAATTAACTTCAGAAAAGGAAAAGATAGTAACTATTTACGAAAATGCTAGACGCAACCTCGCTAGGTTATATGGACATGGGCGTTCTTCTTCAGCAAAGCCTAGTTTGATTATTCAATTTTCAAGGGATCTAAGAGAAAAAATTAGTAGTAAATTAAAAGAATTGGGTGCCCTAACTGATGAAGATGGTGATACAACTACTTGAGAATTCGTTTGTGTTTAGTTTTGATTTATTTTATATTTTAGTTTGCTGAAATTTACGATTATGATACAAAAAATATTACAAATTATATTTGGTTCAAGAAATGAAAGAGTTATTAAGGCTCATAGTAAAATTGTATCTCAAATCAGTGAACTAGAAGATAACATACGCCTTCTGACTGATGAAGAATTAAAAAATCAAACTCAAAAATTTAAAGAAGCCCTTGCTAAAGAAAAAATGCCTGAAGAGATTCTTCCCGAGGTGTTTGCAACAGTCAGAGAGGCGGCTTGGCGTACCTTAGGGATGAGGCATTTTGATGTACAATTACTTGGGGCTATGATTTTACATGAAGGAAAAATTGCAGAAATGCGAACAGGGGAAGGGAAGACGCTCACAGCAACAGCAGCCGTATATCTAAATTCTTTGAATGGGCAAGGGGTACATGTCATAACCGTGAATGACTATCTAGCAAAGAGAGATGCAGAATGGATGCGACCTGTTTACAATGCTCTAGGGGTGAGCGTGGGGATTATACAACATGATATGGATGCAGAAGAGAGGCAGCTAGCGTATCAAGCTGATGTCACATATGGAACAAATAGTGAATTTGGTTTTGATTATCTTCGTGATAATATGCTTACTAACATTAACTTAAAAGTTCAAAGAGGATTTTTTTATGCAATAGTTGACGAAGTGGATTCTATACTTATTGATGAGGCTCGTACACCTCTTATTATTTCTGGCCCTACAGAAGAGAACACAGGTGAGTACAAGGAAATAGACCGTGCTGTTCGTCGTTTGATTGAAGCTCAAAAAACTGCCCCTGAACCTGAACCCATAGTTGTACAACCAGGTAAAGAAGAGCCTCATGTGATACGTGGCTATTTTTACGACGTAGATGAAAAGTCTCGTAGTGTTTTTTTAACAGAAAAAGGAGTACATAAAATCGAAGAAATTTTACAGATAGAAAATCTTTATGCTATAGAAAATACAAATTTGGTAGCGCATATTAATCAAGCTCTAAGAGCTCATTTAATATTTAAAGATGAGGTAGATTATGTGGTACAGGAGGGGCAAGTTGTTATTGTAGATGAACATACAGGCCGAACTATGCCAGGTCGTCGTTATAGTGATGGTTTACATCAAGCCATTGAAGCCAAGGAAAAAGTAGAAATTAAAGAGGAGAGCCAAACTCTCGCTAGTGTAACCTACCAAAACTTTTTTAGAATGTATAAGAAATTATCGGGGATGACGGGTACAGCAGATACTGAAGCCGAAGAGTTTATGAAAATCTACAAACTTGAGGTAAATATAGTTCCTACAAATGTACCTATTCAAAGAATAGATTATCCTGATCGTATTTATTGTACTGAAAAAGAAAAGTTTCATGCCGTAATTAAAGAAATAAAGGAATGTGTTAAGAAAGGGCAACCTACATTAGTAGGTACAGTTTCCATAGAAAAATCTGAACTTCTTTCAGCTTTGTTAAAGCGTGAGGGGATAGCACACAATGTTCTAAATGCTCGACATCATGCCCGAGAAGCAGAGATTATAGCCAACGCAGGGAAGCCCAGTGTTGTTACTGTAGCTACAAATATGGCAGGACGCGGTACAGATATAGTCTTGGGTGGGGCACCTGTTTTTATACAGGAAATAGAAAGCCTTGAAGAAACGGATAAAGATGTAAAAATAATTAAAGAACTTTTACTTAAAAAGCAGTATGTTCAGGCGAGTCAGGAATTTGAAGCCAGGCAAGCTGGACTTGGTACAAAAACAAAGCAGGCCTTGAAGGATGTGTTAGATAGATCGCAAATATGGATAGCAGAGCATGAAAAAGTAAAGTCTGCAGGAGGATTACACATTCTTGGTTCTGAGCGTCATGAATCTCGTCGTATTGATAATCAGTTGCGTGGACGTTCAGGTCGTCAAGGAGACCCCGGCTCCTCGCGTTTTTATTTGAGTCTTGAGGATCATCTCATGCGAATTTTTGGAGGGGAAAGGATTAAAAATATTATGAATACTCTAGGAATGGAGGAGGGGCAAGAACTAGAGGCGAGTATGGTGGATCGTGCCATCGCTCGTGCCCAAAAAAGAGTTGAGAGCCATAACTTTGATGTACGCAAACATTTGTTGGAATATGATGAAGTGATGAATAAGCAACGAGAATTTGTCTATAATGAACGAAATCGTTTGCTTGCAAATGAAAATGTAAGAGAAAGGCTTCTTGGATGGATAGATGAGGTACTTGAAGAAAAAATACTTATTTATTGTGAAGGGCGTGATGTAACGAATTGGAATTTTTTTGATTTGAATGAATGGTTGAAGAATAATTTGCTTTTAGAGCTTGAATTTCAAATTAAAAATCTTGAAAAAGATAAAAACCCCCATCTGTATATGTTTCATTACATACAAAATGCGGCACATGAATTTTATAAGAATAAAATAGTTGAGGTGGGGGAAGAGAATTTTAATATTATAGAAAGGCGTATTGCTTTGGATGTTATAGATGCTCGTTGGAAAGAACATTTGCATCAAATGGATCAGCTACGAGAAGGTGTTTGGGCTTCTGGTTATGCAGAACGTAATCCCCTTGTAGAATTTAAGATAAAAGGATTTGAACTTTTTGATGAAATGGTGGATGCGATTAAAGAGCAGGTAACAGAATTTTTATTTAGAATACAAATAGAAACAGATATCAGTACTTCAACCCTTACGAATGTAAAACGTACTGTTGGTAAAGAAAAACATAATCAATATAATAGTTTTGGTGAAAGTACAAAAGATTCTGCCAAAAAAACAGAGTTACTCAATGTGCCTACTAGTGGTGGTGCATCTCAGAGACGTTCTTCACGTAGAAGAAAAAAATAAATTTTTTAACGAAGAATAACCCCTTGCTTTGTCGGAATTTTTTGTATACTTAATATTTTTTAGATCGTTGTTTATACATTATTAAAAAATAATTTTTGAACTGATAGATTTCTACAAATTAAATATTTCAAAGTAATTTTTACTTTACGTAATTAGGGAACTCTTCTCTTTGTAAGATAAGGGGACGTATTGGTTTCGACTGCTGTGATTCGTTACACTGGTTGCATGCAGAGTTGAGTAGCTCTTCAAAAACTCATATTAAACTTGCTAACAACGAGTACGCACTGGCTGCTTAATTTTCAGTCAGCGTTCTTTTAGATCTCATCCTCAGGGTCTAATATGAATGCCAAAATTTGAGGATTTTAGCCTTAGGGGTACAAACTGCTCTAAGGCAAATGTTTTCAGTTTGTAAAGTGTGAACTAGTTTTGGTATGGGGCAGGTTTACACTTACTTTCCATACCTAAGCATGTAGTAATTTTTGTGGCGCACTGTAGGACGCGGGTTCGATTCCCGCCGTCTCCACTCACTTGTTTTCATGAAGAAAGTAAAACTTGTAACCCTTTGTCTTGTTAGCAAAGATATGATAAGGCAAAATGGTGCTAAGGCAGAAAAGCAGCTCCTATTGGGATATAAAAAAAGAGGTCTGGGTAAAGGACTTTGGAATGGTTTTGGCGGGAAAGTAAATAAAGATGAAGATGTACTATCTGCTGCACGAAGGGAATTAAAAGAAGAAGCTTGTATAGAAGCAGATAAAATGGAACTATGTGGGAAGTTGTTTTTTAGCTTTGATGGTGGTGAAGTTACAGAAAGTTTTATTTTTCGTACACAAAGTTATATAGGTGAAATTTGCGAATCAGAAGAAATGAAGCCAAAATGGTTTTTTTATAGAGAGATTCCTTATGAAAAAATGTGGGATGATGATGTGCTCTGGCTCCCCCTTATTTTACAAGGACTTTGTGTTTTAGGTTACTTTCATTTTGATTATCAAGAAAAAAGTGTATGGGGAAAGGTAAGAACTGTTCCTGCAAATGTGCTCAAGATAGAAAGTCAGTTTCATTCTAATGAGTAATATTTAATGCTTTGGTACTTTATGAATTTTTTTGAACATAATAGAAATACTTTAATATAGAAGATTCGGGGGTATGGTTTTTATTTTTACTTTATAGAATTATCCTAAAATTAGAAATTGGTGTATAGTATGTATTTTTCTAAAAAAGCTCCTTTTAGGTTTCAAATTCAGTAAGAGGTATTTCTTTTTTTAGTACCCTACTTATTACATGTGTATACTATGAAAAAATTTACAATCTCATGTATTCAAGGTTATCTTTTTATTTTTATTTGTTCAAATTATTTTTTTTGTTCTGTCTTTCAGCCTATAGCAAACTCAACAGAAAAAATTGTGCGACGTGGTTCTTGCATTGCCTTTGAATTGCCACCTATTACCTTCACTTCGTCGCAGACAGCTGTTGAACGTCAATTGATAGGAGAAGAAATACAAATAGAAACAAACGGTTGGTTACTTGCCTCCTCAAAAACATCATTTGATCCACCCCCCACCTCTTTTTCTACTGTAGAAGATAGCCATTTGAAAACAGAGAGACGTTATCAAATAGAGATGGGAGTTATAGAATACTATCAAGAAAATATTAAGGAGTACCTTCGCCTACATATCATAGGCGAAGGTTATAAGGGTTATTTAATAGAAATTCCTTACTCACTAAATTTTAAGAAAGAGTACATAGAAAGAAATATAGCTATCAAAACAGCACAAGAAGTCAATCGAGCAAGATTTTGGATTTACGAATATCTAAGAAATACAAATAAAGTAGAAGAAGCAAAAATATTTATACATTCTTTTTATTTAGAGGCCAAAAAAAGAAAAGATGAATGGTTTTTCACAGAAGAGGGGAAGTGGGAGCATGTTATATAATTCATTTTTAGATAATGTAGATATATATATTAGAACCTAAAAAAGAGAATTGCCCCACCTTTACATCTTTTATTTAGTAAAAATTATGCGTACAATAAAATATAGAATTTTTATATGTATCGTTTCCTTGTTTTTATGTTTTTGGTTTTTATGTTTTTGCACCACCTTAAAAATTCCTGAAGCTAATAAAATCAATTATAATTTTGCAATTCAAAATTTTCTAAAAAATAATTTTAATAATCATTTTTCTATCATCAATGAAGAAGGAAGTATCTTGCATCCTAGTGTTAGTGCAAATCACTTTATGGCATATACTTCAAATAAAGAAGGGTCAGGAGACATATGGTTGCGAGATTTAAATACATCTTATTCTTTTCCAATTATTTCACATCCAAGTGAACAATATAAACCTAGTATTAATGGAGATGCTAGCTTACTTGTGTATATAAGTGAAACAAATGGCATAGAAGGGGATTTAATGATTTCAGAAATCAATTCCCAAAATCTTATTCAATCTTACTATAAGGGCTTCAAAATTAAAAATCATTGGGATGATTCTATAAATCTATCTTTAAAAATTAGAAATTGGGCAGAAGCTAATTTATCTAAAGAATGTCATGGGCCAGCAAGTGAAAAAGATCCTTATTTAAATTATGTTGGAGATAAAATTCTATACTCAAGTGATCGTTGTCATCCTGGTATATTTAATGTATGGCTTTTGGAGTTAAATAAACTAGAAATAAGAAGTCTAAAAAAAATAACTACAAATGGTGGTGTTGGTGCAAGTTTTAGTCCTGATGAAAGTGAAATTGTATTTTTATATAGAGGCGTAAAAAATGATGAACACGATTTGTATATAATCGATTGTCATAAAAATAATTCAATAAATAAAATAATCTATTCTTCTCCTCAAAAAAAATCTATTTTGTTAAGTCCTATTTTTATAGGAGATAGCAATCATCTCGCTTATATTCGCATACTAGAAGATAGCAATAATGATGGTAACATGGATGAGAAAGATGTAGGAGAGATAATCAAGGCAAAATTAGAAAATGGTAAGTTGTTTGAAGAGAGACAACTTCTCGAAGGAGATGTAAGCCTCTATAGTATTAGTACAAGAAAAATAAATGTGAAAGATAATGATAGCCTCCAAAATTTTTTTTCAAAAAAGGCTAACTCAAATACAGCTAATATATTGGATGGTATTTTTTATACTGCAAATATAAATAAAAATATTAATATTTTTTATATTCCTGAAACAGGTATAGTACCCATTTACAAGAAAATTCAGGAACAATATGAATTCATCCAAAAATATAAAGGGGAAAATACACATCGTTATATCTTAGCCCTTGAAAATTTCTTAAAGACATATTTACCTAGAAGTAATCATTACATAAAAATAAAATATGAGGCCCAAGCCTTTAGAGACTTGAGCCATGAATATGTATCTTCAAAATCAAAAAATAAAAATGAAGATTTCTTTCGTACATTAAAAAATTATTTAGATACAAATATATTTTTTGAATATTTTTATTATCGTGATAGTCTAGATAAAAATATAAATAAAAAAGAAATCATTCTCAATCAAATATTGAAGCAATTACAATCAAATGAATATCCACGACAAATCAATATTTCAGCTGAAGAACGTTATCAATTGAGTGCGTATTTTTTATTTGAGAAAGCGAAACTTTTTCAAATAAAAAATAATCCCCAAGTTGTGCTTGAATTATACGAAAGTATATGGAAAAATTATCCACTCTTTTATGAAAATGCAGAACTCTACTTAGAATATTTGAAATATAATTTTTCTTTAATCAATAAAAAAAGTCCTATAGCATTAAGTTATCAAAAACTTTTAAACCAATATCAATTAAAAATCTTTTTTGAAAAAGAAAATATAGTCGAAATTAAAAAATTTTTATTTTTAATTACTTCCCAAGTTTCAAAAGATCAATTCTTTACATATAAAGATTTTGAAAACATACATGCGGGACAAGGGAATGAAATTTTATTAAAAATATTAGATCTTTGTTATGTATTAAAACTGAATTCGAGAAAGCAATTTGATCTTTCTTTGCCTATATTAAAACGTTTGATTCGCTTTTCTGAAAATAAAATTTTAGATGCTTATCAGGGTAATCGTATCACACAAATTGAGGAGCTTAATTTTTGGCATACCTATAAGTATTTATGCTATATTTCAATACGCGAAAATTTAGATAATACCAGTGAGCTGTCATCTTCTTTTGTATATCTAAAAGAAATTCTTGGATATTTTGAAAAACAAAATAACCTTGAAGATTTGGATTATAGTTTATTTGAAGTTGTAAAAGAAAAAAAAATCTATCAGAATCTTTACCAGTATTACTCAAATTTAATTTTTAAGAATAAGCTTGCTATAGATAATATACTCCAACAATTTCAAGAAAAAGTAAAGCATACTGGAGATATTTTAAATGAATTTAAAGAAAAGAACGATAGAAAAAATCAAAGTCTTTTTGCCTATATTGTTTCCAAAGTAAAAAAAGAAGTAAAATCAGAGCTTATTTATTTAAGCAATTCTGAATATAGGATGGTGGAGGCTATATGTGACAATGATTTTCAAAGAGATACTGTAGAAAAAATTAAAGAAAAATTAATTGAAGTAGAAAATAATAAGGAATTTAATAAGATAAAAAATAATTTTTGTCAAGAATGGGATGTATTTAAAGTAAAAACACCAAATCTTCATATTCAAAAAGTTCTTACTATAGACTTAACTTATAGTTTTAATGAACTTCTCGTTTTGCAAAACGTATTTGCAATGATTCAACAAAATACTCTTCTTTCATTGAATGATAGAATAGCGTTTCAACCTAAACACATTTTGAATACAAGTTTATACTCTCAACGTCATGCTGTAGATTTAATTCTAGAAGTGAGTGATAAATTAATTAATTTTGAGATTTTAAATTCTATTTCTAATCTTTTATTAGGGGATAGAGATGTTTTTAATTCTAAATATTTTGATATTTTAGATAATACTTATAAACTAAAGATGCTTTCTGAAAACCCAAGAATAAGAATGGAATATTTATATGCTCAAGCTTATTTACTTATTCATAAGAATATTTTAAGAGAGAAATTATATACTCAAAAAACTATCCCTAATCTTTATTTTGGGAGCAATTTTTTACAAAATAAAAAAAAAGAAATTTTGAATGATTTCAAACACGTTGAATTCAATCTAAAAACAATCATAGCTTTTGAACCCTATCAAATAGAAAGTCACTTATTGCTCATTTGGCTATATCAATATATCGAAGAAACTAAAAAAGTTAAGATCGCCTACACCACACCTTATTTTTATTTTGCTTTTGATGGTCCTCAGAGTTACGAAAAAGCAACAAGTTTTTATAAAGATATTTATGACGAATATTTCCCTGAAAATTATCATGAAATCAATATAGAGCTTCTGAAAAAAAATATCAATAGATTAGAATTGCAAAATGATAATCCTAAAGCACTATGTCGTTTGTATCTCAATTTTGGGAATCATCAATTTATTTTATTAAATTTTTCAGACGCGATTGAAAGTTATAGAAAAGTTTTATCTTTTTCTAAACAATATAATATTTATATTTTTGAGAACACGACTCAAGAAAAATTATTTTATTTTAATTATGGCCGTGCTTTAATGAACGATTATGATTACAAAGGAGCAATCCCTTATATTAACGAAGCTTATTTATATTATAGAAAAGATCATTTAGAAATAAAACAAAAACTTGAAAACTTAAATAATGAAATTGTACCTCGTAAAAGACAAATAGAGTATTGGACGAATGAATTAGAAAAATCACGGGTACGTTTAGCAATGATAAATGCTTTAATGGGGCTTGCTAGTTGGTTGGCAGAAGAATCAAAACAAGCAATTGTATATTATGAAAAAGCAGATTATCATTTAAATGAAGAGGGCCCTCCTATATCTGGTGGGTTAAAGCGTTCACATGTGCTAAATTTTCTTTCTTTAGCTTATCAAGCTGAAGGAAATTTCAATGCTTCAAATATAAATGCAAAAAAATCTGAAAAAATAATTACAGAAAGAAGAAATCTTGTAAGACCTTCCTCACGTTATAAGATACAAAACCCTTGTCTTCGAGTAGTAGGGTGTTTTGTTAATTTTGGGGAAGATTTTTCTGTAATTGGTCCAGGCAGAAATCCATATGGTTTTGAACCTGTGCGTAGTTATGAACTTTCTTTAAGCATTCAATTTCAAAATAGTTTACTTGAAGGAAATTTAAAAGAAGCATATTATTTATTACAAACTCAACGAGATGTTTATAAAAATTTTGATTTGGATGTACAACATGGAAAAGAAGGTTACATAAATAATTTTAATCAATATGCTTACAGAGAATTTGAAAAAGGAAATTATTTGTTTGCATCTTCTATTTTTCAAGAGGCAAGTGATTTTGCCTTTAATTTTGAAAACACCTACAGTTATCTAAATAACACAATCAACATGTTGCAAAGTAAATTATATTATTTAGAAAGTCTAAAAAATATAAGAAATAAAGAGGAAATATTTTCAATTTGTGAGAAGAGTTTAGATGGGCTTGAGAATTTTTATAAAAAATATCGTAAATTACTAAAAAATAATTTTATTAAAAAAAGAAAGACTGAATTTTCAGGTTTTCGTTTTAATGAGGAAAGGGATGGCTTCTTACTTGAAGAGCAAGCGAAGATAGATTTATTACCCATTGAAGTTTTAAATGTTGGGATTTCTTATATTTATGTACAAGCCCTTAAAGACAAAAATCAAAATCTTTCAAAAATTAATTTCTTAAATAAAAAAATAGAAGAAAATTTACTTTCTTGTATAAATGTAATACAGAAAATAAATTTTCATGATGAGAAAACACCTCTTTTAGTACATACTTATTTAAATTTAGGACGTATTTATAAAGACCAAGGTTATCTACATAAGGCACGTCAAATTTTAGAAAAAGCCATAGAAGAAACTTTAGAAGCAAGAAATCTCGTTACGGAGGAAATGCTTGCACATTTTTTATTGTATGAAATCAATTTTGAATTATATAATAACTTTAAAGATGTAGAATTTAAAAAACAAGCCTTTGAACATGCAAGCCTAGGACAAAAGATATATGTAAAATTTTCATATCTTTATCAACATTGGGAAAGATTTATACCTGAAATACTTTCTATTTTAGTTGATTACAATGTTGAAATTAATAATGAAGGGGTGGCACTAAAACTTTTAGAATATAATTGGAGGCTTTATCTAGAAGAACAATACTTTAAGCATCCTCTTGGTTTTAAGGATGTAAAAATTTTTAATAAAGAATTATATAATTCTATTAGAAATGAACGACTTTATCTGATTCAAAATGAATTATCTCTTACAAATTCTTCTAAGAAAAAATCTCCTATAAATGATTCTTCTGAAATAAAAAAATTAAAAGAAAGAAACTATAGCAAATTAAAAAATACATATAGCCAAGAAAATCCAACACATAAAATTTTTTTAGCACCTAGTCACTTTAATGTGTTAAATACTCAACCTAAGCTTGAGGATGGTCAACTTTTATTACGAATTTATAAATCAAAGACAAATGTCTATTGTTGGAATTTTCAATCTCGTTCAAGAGCCTTCTATAAAATTATTCTTCCTGTAGAAGAGTGGGATTTATGGAATAAAGATTTAAATAATCCCAACAAGGATTTTGAGATAGAAAAATATCCTAAATATAATCATTTTATATTGGGATGTATAGGAAATCCTAAAATAGAACATACTAAAATACAAGATTTTTTTCTAATTACAGACACAGAAACTTTTAGTGATAGATTACCTTATTATTTTAAAGAAGTATATAAAAAATATTCACAATCCAATATAATAAAAGATTTGCCCCTTCCTGTTTTTAGCACACGTTTGGATGATGACTTTATAGGCTATTCTAGTAGTTACTCAAAGATTAGGCAGGGAAGTTCAAAATATAATATTTTCCCTCTATTACAAAATTCAAATCCTAAATTAAAAGTATCTCATCATAATGAAGCTTTATCTCACATATGGGATTCCGAAATTCTAAATGATTTATCTTATGATAAAAATGATAAAAAATCATCTGCCTATAAGATACTAAATAGATCTTTATCTAAGTCAATACTAGAAATAAAAAATTTAGGTTTGGAGTTGATTTGGCAAGCAAGTCAAGTTTATACAAAAGAAGTAGATACGAAACCTAACACCATAGACGATTTCTATAAAAAATATAAATCTAAAAATAATATCCTAAATATTGATGTAAAAGAGATTACTTTTAATAATGAGACTTTAAATAAAATCTTATATAAAAAAATAAATCCTAGTCTTTGTTTCTTACAATTGAAAAAAAATGAAATACTAAAGTATTCTAATATAGGACTTTTATATGAAGTACTTAGAGCTAATGAAGTCTTAAGTTTATTAGTATATAAAGAAAATTCATATAGTGATGAAATCGATATAGAGAAAATTGAAAGTTTAGCAAAGTCCCCTGCTATCTATTTTGGTTATCCTGGTTATAGTTTTAAAAATACGAATCAGCTTAAAGAGGAAGAAGAAAGCGTATACTATGCACATTATTCTAACGCAAAGACACTAAAATTAGAAAAAGATTATTATGATGCTAAGAATAAATTAGAGCGAGCCTGTGCCTTGAGCCTAAACCTTTATGATGGAACAATGACGAGCGAAAAAAAAATATTGTATTGTATCATAGAACTAAATAAATATATTTTATTTGAAAACTCAAGTAAACTAAATTCTCCTGAAATAGATACAATTATAGAAATAGTAAACCAAGAAAAAAATTCTGATTTATTCTATTCTTTTTATGCAGATATTTTTGATGTATTGTCTGAAAAAAAAGAATATCAACTTGCTGATACATTTTATATAAAAAGTATCAAAAATGACTATAGTCTTGAGAAAAAGTTAGCATTAATAAAATTAAAATTTGATTTAAAGCAAGTAAAATTTGTACATGATTTAGACAAACGTATAGAACCGTATATAGAAGTTCTGAAATCCAAACCCGACCTAGAACTTTTTGAAAATCTCATAAAACATCATTACCACCACATTGCTTTTACTTTATATGAAAGTTGGCAAAAAAATACACCAGATTTTTTTGAAAAAACAGATAAGAAAAAAAATAAAGAATTCTTATCTTATATACAGACTTCAAGTTTTTTTACAAATCAAAATTCTTTTTTTTCTCTTTTGAAAAAAAAGAATTCTACAGATATGCCTCAACCTTTTTCAATAGAAGAAGTAAGAAAAAGACATTCTAAACTAGTGAACAATCACCTTGTGACTCTTCTGTCAAAAGAAGAGGAAACTTTTAATTTTCTTTATTTTAATATTACAAAGAATATATCTCAAAAACAAATTGAAGAGATAAAATTTTTTATAGAGAATATAGCTCAAAATATTTCTGAAGAATATAGCACTTGGATGGCATTATCACTTTCTCATAAATTTTTATTATTAGAAGAATATTCTCATTCATTATATTTTTTCCAAAATTTTTTAAATCGAATTCCTGAAGAAGACTTTAAAAAAAGTATAAAAATTTTTAATAAAGATGAAAGAGAGAAAGTGGTTTTTCTGACACATGTACTTAAAAATATTTTTTACAAAGAAATAAAATCAGATGTTGATAAAATAAAATCTTTTTTTTCAGCAAGTGGTGTTGATGTTGAAAAAATAATAAAAAAATATAGCGCTTCGCATCCTATGCTTATGTTTTTATTAGAAATGGAATTAGCATATGAGAATAATAATGTACGGGATTTCCTAGAACTTTATCTGAAAAAAAATGCTCTTGTTTATCAACAGAAGCTCCCTAATGATTTTATTTCCATGTTGCAAAAAAAAATAAATTCTTCAACAACCAGTACACTTTCTAAAGTGAACAATGAGCAAATACTAGCAGGCCTCTTTCATTATAGAAATCGTATGTTTCAATTTGATATAGATAAAAACTCTATACACCTTACACTTTACATGAGTGATGCAAATGAAATAAAAAAAGTTGAAGGGGCTATACTAGAATATAAAAAGTCTATAGGAAAATTTGAAGAAAATTTTAGAATTCAAAGTGAGCTGAGTGATTTTTATTCAAAATTTATTTCTGCATTACACACTGAAAGATACAATACAGTTTATCTCTATTTGCCTAATCTTCATTTTTATTCTCCTATACCAACGTACATTTATAATTATAATAAGATTAAGATGATAGATACTACACATCGCTCAAGGGACAGAGATGAAAGTTTGCTCAATAAAAAATTCCTATATAATTCTCCTAAGATATATTATCTTTCTAATTTTTATACGCTTCTTAGGCCCTTAGAAGAGATAAAAGAGATAAAAGACATAAAGCATACGAATCAAACTGTTCAAGTAAGCCAACAAGGACAGAGGCTGAGTTCAAAATTTATAGAAAGTAGTATTGAAAGCTTTAAGCCTGAAATCCAATCTATTTATGAAATGGAAAAATTTGCTTTAGAAAAATATAGGCTTAACCATCCTAATGAAAAAACTTTAGAGAATACTTCTTATCAAATCTTGCATCTATGGGAACCTATTTATAGCGATAACTTTGCTCTGCTCAAAAATTTACCTAATAACGTTCGACATGTTTATATTACATCAAACTTTAGCCTACTCCAAGAGAAAAATTTTTCCCAGATCTCCTTCGAAGAAGAGGATAAAAATATAGAAGAGATGTTTGATAATATATCAAAAAGCTCAAGCTCCTCGTTTCTTCTTTTTTTACAAGCCCCTTTGAAAATATCCCAAGCCCTTTTTACAAAAGAATTTTACAAATCATTAGAAAAAAAAGAAAATAACACCACTACTAAATCTATATTCGAAGAAAGTATATGGGAAGCTATGGATGCCATGGAAGCAAAAAATATTAGTACTCCTATACGTGTGATAACAAATACTCTTGTGCCCTAATTTTCTTTATTTCTTTCTGACGTGTTTTTATATTTCAATTCTAGGAAATAAGTTTACCTTAGCTCCTAGGGCCCTTCCCTTTTCAAGTTGACCCCATGATAAATCTTTGATTGTAAGTTCATTTTCAATTTCTAAACCAAGCATCTTTAATCCTTCACGAGTTTTTTCAGGCATTACAGGATGCAGTAAAACTAAAATGATTCTTAAAGCTTCACAACAAGTATAAAGTATTGTGCCAAGACGTTTCCTAATTTCGTTTTGTGTATCAATATGATTTACATTTAATTCTTTAGCAATTTTCCAAGGTGCTTGAGTATCAATGTATTGATTTAATTTACGTAATGTTTCGGCGAAGGCTTCTAAAAGTACAGACAACTTAAGTTGCGATAAGAGATTATTTGCATTCTGAACTATCTCTAAAATAAAAACTCTTAATTCTTCTTCAGCTTTACTTTCATTTCCTGGTGTCGGTATCTTTGTCTCAAAGTGGCTTTCTAGTAATTTATGTACACGAGAAAGAGTATTCCCTAAATCATTGGCAAGTTCACTATTTATTTTTTGAAAAAAAAGCTCTTGGCTGAAGTTAGCATCTTGTCCTAAATTCATATGTCGTATTAAAAAATAACGTAAGCAATCAGAGCCATACTTTTCTAAAAAAAATAATGGATTAACAGCATTTCCTGTACTTTTACTCATTTTTTTTTCTTCTGTACTTAACCACCAGCCATGAGCTAGAATATGTTTCGGTAGGGGCAATCCAAGTGCAAAGAGCATGCAAGGCCAATATACTGCATGTGTAGTGAGTATATCCTTTCCAACAAGGTGGTAGTGGGCAGGCCATATACTTGTTTTATCTTTAAAAGTGAGTTGATCAACAGCAGATACATAATTTAATAAGGCATCAAACCAAACATAGGTGGTAAAGTTAGAATCGAAGGGAAGAGTAATCCCCCAATCTAAACGTGCCTTAGGCCTACTGATACAAAGATCAGTAAGAGGTTTTTCTAAAAATCCTAGTACCTCATTTTTTCTATGTTCAGGTAGAATGAAATCTGCATGTTCATTTATATATTGTACAAGAGTTGTTTGATAGGCACTCATTTTAAAGAAATAATTTTTTTCTTCTAACCATTCTAAGGGTTTATGATTAATAGGATCTTTACCATCCACTATTTCTTCATCATTAAAAAAACGTTCTTCTCCCACGGAGTACCAACCTGAATAGGTTTTTGTATAAATTTCCCCCTTATCAAAAAGTTCCTGTAATTTTTTTTGTACAAACTCTATATGTTTAGAATTTGTTGTACGAATAAATTGATTGTATTTTATTCCAAGTTTTTCCCAAAGATTTATAAAGCGTAAATGATAGTAATTTACATGTTCTATGGGAGTTACATTTCTTTTAAGAGCTGCTTGCTTGACTTTCAAACCATGTTCATCAGTTCCTGTTAAAAAATATGTATCGTATCCTAAAAGTTTATAATATCTACAGAGAACATCAGCTAAAGTTGTAGTGTAAGCATGGCCAATATGTGGTTCATCATTAACGTAATAAATAGGGGTAGTAATAAAAATATTTTTAAGCATAATACGTCATGTTGCTTAAAACCTACTCTTATAGGAAACGATTATTTTCATATGTATCATAACCCTTTTTGTAAGGGTATACTATAAAAAAATAGGTTTGAGTTTGAGAAATTTCTAAATTAAATAGAAAAATAATTTATTTTTTTTTATTTTCTGTCAAACAAGTCCTTTTGAATTTATATTATTATACGGATAAGAACCAAATATCTTTAAGTAAGAACAATTTTTTTCTACCTCTTCTAGAATAAGGGAAATTTTCTTATCTTGAATATGGCCTAAAAAATCTATAAAAAAGTAGTACTCTCCTATTTTACGACGCATAGATTTAGATTCTATCTTAGTTAAATTTACATTTTTTTTTGCAAAAAAATTAAGTATTTTTGATAGAGCCCCTGGTTTGTCTTTAAGAGTGAATACAATAGATGTTTTATTTGCAATACCAGCAAATCCACATTTTTTTTTCGATAAGAGAAGGAAGCGAGTTGTATTGAAGGTATTGTCTTCAATACAAGCTTTGATAATTTTTAACTTATAATGAGATGCAGCAACATCAGAAGCAATGGCCAAGCCATCTTTTCTCTCCGCTACCATCTTTGCAGCAGCAGCAGAGCTTGGAGTTTCTATCACTTCAACCTTACTTAGGTCAAGATTTTTTGCTAACCATTCTTTACATTGGTCATGAACAATTCGCAAGGTATAGAGTTTTTTTACTTTTTGTTTGATTTTATCTATGGGTACATCCTTATAATAAAGCAAATTATGGTGTATATTTAGATATGTTTCAGTGTAAATATTAAGATTAGAGTTTAGTAAACTTTCTAAGGTAACGCTAATACTTCCTTCAGAACTATTCTCTACTGGAACAATACCATAATCAGCTTCATTTTTGAATTCTACAGCATTAAAAATTTCAGGAATATTCGATACAGGTAGGCAATGTATTTGTTTACCAAAGTGCTGAATGATAGCGGCATGAGAGTAAGATGCTTCTGGACCTAAGTAAGCAATAGATGGAGCACCTTCTAAATTAATAGAAGCGGTCATGATTTCTCGATAAATACTTTGTAGTGCATCGAAAGAGAGTTTAGAAGCTCTTTGTTCTATAAATTTTTTTATATTTTGATAAATTTCATTTTCTCTTTCAGGTCTATAAATGTTTGAACCTTCTTTTTTTTTTTTTTCACCCACTTGACTAACTAACTCTGCCCTTTTACAGATCATTTCCAAAATCGATATGTCAATATGATCTATTTTCTTTCGTAATTCTGATAAGTGATCTTTCATAGAGAATAGTGAAATACGGGTAGATCTATTTTATTTGATCAAATTGTAGTTCTTTTACTTCTCGAAGAGAGGGAAGATCGTTTAAGGAACCTAGGGCAAAGTATTCTAAAAAGTCACGTGTTGTAACATACAAAGTAGGTCGACCAGGTACAGGCCTGTGTCCTTGGCTTTTAATTAATTTATATTGTAGGAGCGTTGTCAACATAGTACGACTTGAAGAGCCTCGCACCTCATCAATTTCAGGAAGGGTGACAGGTTGCTTATATGAAATAATTGCCAAGGTCTCAAGAGTAGCTCGAGAGAGGTTTTCTTTTTTTACAGTATTTATGGTGATATACTCCTTGAGCGCCTCACCATATTTTTCTGCCGTCATGAGTTGGTAACCGCTTGCTATTTCCTTTAAGACAATCCCCCCATCACGAGCTTCATACTCGCTTTCTAAATCGTCAATAAGTTCCCTTACATTACTACGTGCAAGCTTTGCTCTCTGTGCTAAAACAGTAATACTCAATGGTTCATTTGATAAGAATAAATATGATTCAAGTAATCCCTTGTAATTTTTTTTCTCTTCATTATCTAATTGTCTATGAGGAGGTAGACCTGCATCTTTAGCTCCTTGTAAATCCTTAATAGCAAGGGTAATGAGTTCGGGTTCTTGAGATGTCTTTGAATTTATATTTGTTTCTTTTTGAGCGTTCATGATATCTTCTCTCTCTTTTATTTTAAAAACTTGATTGCTGTTGTCTACTTTCTTATTCTCTTTTGTGTTCATATTTTTACCTTGTACCTCATTATTTTTTGATGCCTCTGTTTCCTTTAATTTTGTAAAAGAATGATGCGAGGATGTAAGCACATGCCCCATTTCCTTTTTATCTATTCTATTTTGTAGTGCATTTTCTCTTTCTGTAATTTGTACGGGCTTAGCTTGCTTAGTTTGCTTAGCTTGTTCTAGGCCTGCCGTCTCGGTTTCATTTTTATCTATTTTATTTTGTAGTGCATTTTCCCTTTCTGTAATTTGTACGGGCTTAGCTTGTTCTAGGCCTGTTGTCTCGGTTTCATTTTTATCTATTTTATTTTGTAGTGCATTTTCTCTTTCTATAATTTGCACGGGCTTAGCTTGCTTAGCTTGTTCTGGGCCTGTCTCGGTTTCATTTTTATCTATTTTATTTTGTAGTGCATTTTCTCTTTCTGTAATTTGCACGGGCTTAGCTTGCTTAGCTTGTTCTAGGCCTGCCGTCTCGGTTTCCTTTTTATCTATTCTATTTTGTAGTGCATTTTCTCTTTCTGTAATTTGTACGGGCTTAGCTTGCTTAGTTTGCTTAGCTTGTTCTAGGCCTGCCGTCTCGGTTTCATTTTTATCTATTTTATTTTGTAGTGCATTTTCCCTTTCTGTAATTTGTACGGGCTTAGCTTGTTCTAGGCCTGCTGTCTCGGTTTCATTTTTATCTATTTTATTTTGTAGTGCATTTTCTCTTTCTATAATTTGCACGGGCTTAGCTTGCTTAGCTTGTTCTGGGCCTGTCTCGGTTTCATTTTTATCTATTTTATTTTGTAGTGCATTTTCTCTTTCTATAATTTGTATGGGCTTAGTTTGCTTAGCTTGTTCTGGGCCTGTCTCGGTTTCATTTTTATCTATTTTATTTTGTAGTGCATTTTCTCTTTCTATAATTTGCACGGGCTTAGCTTGCTTAGCTTGTTCTAGGCCTGCCGTCTCGGTTTCATTTTTATCTATTTTATTTTGTAGTGCATTTTCTCTTTCTGTAATTTGTACGGGCTTAGCTTGCTTAGCTTGTTCTGGGCCTGTCTCGGTTTCATTTTTATCTATTTTATTTTGTAGTGCATTTTCTCTTTCTATAATTTGCACGGGCTTAGCTTGCTTAGCTTGTTCTGGGCCTGTCTCGGTTTCATTTTTATCTATTTTATTTTGTAGTGCATTTTCTCTTTCTGTAATTTGTACGGGCTTAGCTTGCTTAGTTTGCTTAGCTTGTTCTAGGCCTGCCGTCTCGGTTTCATTTTTATCTATTTTATTTTGTAGTGCATTTTCTCTTTCTATAATTTGCACGGGCTTAGCTTGCTTAGCTTGCTTAGTTCTAGGCCTGCCGTCTCGGTTTCATTTTTATCTATTCTATTTTGTAGTGCATTTTCTCTTTCTATAATTTGCACGGGCTGAACTTGCTTAGTTTGCTTAGCTTGTTCTGGGCCTGTCTCGGTTTCATTTTTATCTATTTTATTTTGTAGTGCATTTTCTCTTTCTATAATTTGCACGGGCTTAGCTTGCTTAGCTTGTTCTGGGCCTGTCTCGGTTTCATTTTTATCTATTTTATTTTGTAGTGCATTTTCTCTTTCTATAATTTGCACGGGCTTAGCTTGCTTAGCTTGTTCTAGGCCTGCCGTCTCGGTTTCATTTTTATCTATTTTATTTTGTAGTGCATTTTCTCTTTCTATAATTTGTATGGGCTTAGTTTGCTTAGCTTGTTCTGGGCCTGTCTCGGTTTCATTTTTATCTATTTTATTTTGTAGTGCATTTTCTCTTTCTATAATTTGTACGGGCTTAGCTTGCTTAGCTTGTTCTGGGCCTGTCTCGGTTTCATTTTTATCTATTTTATTTTGTAGTGCATTTTCTCTTTCTATAATTTGCACGGGCTTAGCTTGCTTAGCTTGTTCTAGGCCTGCCGTCTCGGTTTCATTTTTATCTATTTTATTTTGTAGTGCATTTTCTCTTTCTGTAATTTGTACGGGCTTAGCTTGCTTAGCTTGTTCTGGGCCTGTCTCGGTTTCATTTTTATCTATTTTATTTTGTAGTGCATTTTCTCTTTCTGTAATTTGTTGAGTTTCGCTTTCAATCGCTTCTAGTTCATCTTCTTTGATTTTAAGATTTTCCCTAAGAGCAAATAAATTTTTTTGTACAAATTTTACAAAAGTAACATAATATTTATTTAAAAAACTAAATAACATGATTTTTAAAAACTTGTTATCTTTGTAAGGCTTTCCTTTTTAAAGATACGTATCTCACCAAAGATACCCTTTTGACGTATGATGATTTTATGCCTACGAGTAAGTTCTAGTAATGCGAGAAAGGTGGCTACGAGTTCAGAAAGCTTGATTTGGTTTGGGTCTTCAAAAAGTTCATTAAAGCTAAATGATTCTGCATTTTCTAATAATTCTTCAAGATAAATACATTTGTCTTGAACACTATATTCTTCTGTTTGATAAGCTAATTTCTCATCTATTTTTTTTTGTTCTTTGGCGATGCGTTGCAATAATTTTGAATAAATAATGATTATATCATTGAGATGTAAGTCCAAATAACTTGGGTTAAGTTCTTCTTCTGTTGGTATCTTAGGATTTTCTTCTATTATAGAGGTGACATTAGATTTAGAAAACATAGACATAGAAGTCTCTGCATATTCTTGCAATTGCAGGGCTGCCATTTGATACTTACGATATTCTAAAAGTTGTTTTACTAGTTCAGGTGGCAAACGACCTTGATCTTGTTCCTCTTTTTCAAAGTCTTGATCTGGTAGGAGGGATTTACTTTTATAATATAAAAGTCTTGCTGCAGTATGCATAAAAGAGGCCGCTACTTCTAGGGTTAGTTCCTTGCATTGTCTTAAAAATTCTAGAAAATCCACAGTCAGTCTTTCAAGAGAGACATCTAAAATATCAATTTGGTAGGACTCAATGAGATCCCAAAGAACCTGAAGGGGGCCACGTTCAAGGCTACCTGTCGCATTCCTCCATACTACGAAAAATTCAGGGCTATTTGGGTTGGTTTGGTTACTTGCTTCCTCTTCCCCAGCTTTAGGTAAATGCTTCCCATTATGATTTGATTCATTACTTGTAATCATTGAAAATTTTGTGGTACTATGAGCTTGTTATGTCTCTTTACTGTCAAGCTGATGTTTAGAAATACTTAGATAGGTACGGCTCTATGTGTATTCTAAAACTAAAGCTTTAGAATGTTTAATAGAAGATAATAAAAGATATTTATAGCAAAAATTTTTAATCTATTTGCCTTGTATAAAATACACCTAGCTTAATTTTGATTTTTTCTTAGTTCAAAAGCATTTGTTTGAAGAAAACTTATTTATATGACTGTCCGTACTACTATAAAAAAACGACTAGCCTAATAGTTTTGAGTAAGGGTCTCACGATTCATTTGCCTATATATTTCAAAAACAGCCTTTTTTAAGAAAAAATTTATTTTTAGTATATTTTTTATAAATTATTATAATATTTTTATTGACAAATAATGAATATAAAACTATGACAATTTCACGAGCTGCAGACCTTCCTACTGCAGCTCACCTTTATTTCCCTTAATCCATATTTAAGCTAAAATCTGCTGTATTTAGTTATTTCGACATGTTTTATCCCTAGGATAATTTGTATGCGATTTCCATATAACTACCGATATTTTTTTATTATAGTATGAAGCTTTCTGAAAAACTAATTTTCAAATCCTCACAAATCAATTCCACTAGGAGTAAGGTGGAAGTCAGCCTTCCCGACCTTTATCTTACTTATCATAAAGAGCAACATTTACCTAATATGGATCAAGATGGCATTGATGTTACAGAGGCACAAAGAATTTATAATGAGGAGCATATTTCAATAGAGAAGGAGAAAATAAATAGCGAGTTAGAGGCTTATAGGCTTGAAAAAAGCAAACTTTTAAATGAGGAGCTTGAAGAGTTTCAAGCAAAGACTAAAAAGCTCAAAGAAGAAAGTGATGCTATAGCCTTTGAAATTTTGCAAGAAGCAAAAGAGAAGGCGAAAAAAGAAATAGATAAGGGTAAGCTAGAAGTTGAACAAATGCAAGATAGGGGCAGGCTAGAAGTTGAGAGAATGCTTAAAGAAACAGAAATGCGGACAAGTGAAATAGAGCATCAAGCGTATCAAAAGGGCTATGACTCTGGGCGTGAGGTAGGCTATAAGGAAGGTGAGGCAGAGGTGCAACGTCTAGTGAATAGACTAGGTACTATTATAAGTCGTGCTGTTGAAATTCGGGAAAAGTTGGTTAGTGATTCAGAGAAACAAATGATAGACTTAGTGCTTATGATTGCTCGGAAAATCATAAAAGATGAAATTATAGAAAGAAAGAGCATAGTTTTAAATAATATACGCGATGCCTTAAAGAGGATCAAGGATCAAGATAGTATAGATATACGAGTTAATTTTTCAGATATTGAACTTACGGCTGCCCATAAAGATGAGCTCATTAAAATGATGGAATCTCTAAGAAATGTAAATATATACGAAGACTCCAGAATTGAGAGAGGTGGTTGTATTATAGAAACTGACATAGGGGCAGTGGATGTTCGTATTTCTACACAGCTGAAACTAATAGAAGAGGCTATACGTAATGCCGAGCCTATATAAGAATTTTTTTATATAGGGCTAAGGAAGTAAAAAATTATAGACTTATCCTTTCTCATGAATGTAATATTTTTGTAAAGGGTTTAGGGGTATAGCTCTCAGTTTTCAAATATTTTGTGATTTATGGTCAGCTACTTTGAGAGAGCAGGGTGGATAGAAGTTGTTTATTAAAGTAAATTTCTATTTTGGCTAATGTAATTTTTATTTCTAAAAATTTTTATCATAGTAGTTCTTAATAAGAGCTTTGCTTTGGCAGGCCGGGGGAGAATCGAACTCCCATCAAAGGTTTTGGAGACCCTTATACTGACCATTGTACTACCAGCCTTTATCAATAAGCAATCAGCCCTCTACCAGGGTTGAACTGGTGACCTCATCCTTACCATGGATGCGCTCTGCCAACTGAGCTAAGAGGGCACATCTATCCGAATGCACTTGCCTCCTATTAGGTCATCATAAAGTAAACTATAAAAAAGTTAATTTACTAATTTCTTAAGTCATCCTGTTCTTTATATAATTTTGTTAATGAGTGAGTTTATAGAAAACTTTTGTATTTTCTCATTCTCTGGGGAATGTAAGAATCGAGTTAAGAGTTGCAGACCTTTCTATTGTAGCTCACTTTTTTTATTTCCTTTATTTTCCTTTTAGCTTTTTTGAGCTATGTACACCCTTACCCTCTTTTTTTTGCCTTTATTTAATCTTATTTTTAGAACAATCTAAAAATATTCGTATTGTTTTAGATTGATTTTTGATTTATTATGAATAGTATTTAGATGAGAAGCCTAATTTTATGGTATAGGCTTTTGGCTTCATTTTTCTTTCGGAGTATAGCTATATAATCTCTTCCCTTGAATGTATTCCCAAATACAAGCTAATAGTAAAGGCTTTTTATTTTCACTGATATATTTACGTACTTCAGTGCTGGAATAAGGAAGCAAGGGAGTATCTTGTAAGAGCTCTAGTTTTTTAATTTTATATTTATTTTTTAATTGTTTGATGTTTTCTGTGTCTGTCGTTGTCTCTTTATTTGAGAAACGCTTATAAACTAAAAAAGTATATTGTTCTAGTAAACTTTCAACCTTATACCACAAGTGAATATTCTCAAGTATATCGGAGCCTACGAGAAGGGCTAGGCTTTGGTGGGGGTATGTATTTTCAAGTTGCTGTAGGGTTTCTATCGTATAGCTAGGCCCTTTTCTATTAAGTTCGATAGCTTGTATGGATATGCGATTTACATCTATATTTCTATGCCTAACTAATTCTTCTTTCATCATTTCGAGCATTGCAATACGGTCTTCACTTGAAGCCAAGGGGACCTCGTCTTTTAAAGGAGATTGCAGGGCAGGGACTATATCTAAGTGGAGGCAGTATTCTTTTTTGAGCACATACTCCATTAATGCAAGATGCCCCATATGGGGTGGGTCAAAGCTACCCCCAAAAATGATACGATCAAAGTGAGGCATGGCTTATATTTTAATTTCAAGATTATCTATAAGACGCACCCCATCACAAAAAACGCCAACAGCAAGAAGGTAATTTTTCCCACTACCTTTTTTTATCTCGAGGGGGACTTCTAAGGTTTCAGCATCCACTAATTCTATATAGTCAATTTGATTTAAGGAACCAGAGAGTATGACATCTTTTGTAATTTCTATAAGGTCATAGAGTGAGGGCGAATTTTCTCGAAGGGCTTGATTTGCTAATTTAAGGGCCCTGGGTATAAGGAGGGCATGTTTTCTTGCTTCCATGCTTAAACGTACGTTACGAGAAGAAAGGGCTAAGCCATTTTCGTCTCGCAACGTTTCTACCCCTATAATTTTAGTGGGCACATCCAATTCTTCTACCATTTTATTTATTAGAAAATATTGTTGATAATCTTTTTTACCAAAAAGAGCCCATTTCGGATTACAAAGATGTAAAAGACGAAGGACTATAGATAGTACACCCTCAAAATGCCCAGGGCGGGTACGTCCACAAAGGTTTTGACTTAGACTAGGAAGGCTAAGTTTTATTTGTAGGGGCTTGGGGTACATTTCTTCATGACTAGGGGCAAAAACTAGGGCAACTTTTTCTTTCTCGCAAAGGCTCAAATCTCTTTCTATATCTCTTGGGTAGTTTTTAAAATCATTGGGATCATTAAATTGAGAGGCATTTACAAAAATACTGACAATACATTTTGAATCACTTACTGCATTCGCTTTCTTTATGAGTTCGAGATGTCCCTCATGTAAAAAACCCATGGTGGGAACTAGAGCTAAGTCTCTAGTGGCAAGTTCTGTTAGTGCAATAGAAAGCTCTTGTTTTGTATGTACTACTTTCATGGTATGATGCACATTTGTTTAAACTGAATGGAAAGCAAACGATACAAAGTTTATTTCTATCGTTTGTGAGTAAAAAACCAAGTGACTGTATATGATTCTATATAAGAATCAACTTTTTCGTAAATGAAAATTCTTAGGACGAGTGAGATGTTCAAAGCCAAACTTACCAAGGGCTTGACCCAAGCCTGTATCCTTGACTCCAAACCAACCTAAGCCTGCATCCACATAGTCGCAACGGTTCAGAAAAATGGTTCCTGTTTCTATATCCCTTCCCAATCTTTCTGCAAATTCTAAATCTTTGGACCAAATAGAAGCTGTAAGCCCATAGGAGCTATCATTCATATAATTAAGAGCCTCTATTTCATTTTTAATCTTCATAATTCCTACAACAGGGCCAAAGCTTTCTTCTGTCATAATTTGCATGTTATGATTTACATTTATAAAAACTTGAGGGGCAAGATAAGCGGTAGTGTGGGTGTCTTCGGGAAAGTGTTTGGCATCAATAAGGGCCCTTGCCCCTTTTTGATTTGCATCTTTATTTTGAGAGCGTACATGATCAGCAAAACGTTTATGAGCCATAGGGCCTAAAGTGACTTCATGATTTAAAGGATCTCCTAACTTGTACTTTAAAACTTCTGTAACAAAACTTTCTACAAAGGCATCGTAAAGTTTTTCGTGTACATAAATTCTTTCTATACCACAACACGATTGGCCTGAATTATAGAAGGCCCCATCAACTAGATTGACAACACTTTCTTTTAAATCTGCATCTTCCCAAACTAGGGCAGGATCCTTGCCACCTAGTTCGAGGCCTAGTCTCGTAAAATTTCCTGCATTTGCCCTTTCTATATCCTTACCAACTTGAACAGAACCTGTAAAGTTCACAAAGTCAATTTTACGTTCTTTGATGAGTTCTAAGGTCACATGATGATCCAGATATAAATTTGTAAATAACCCCCTTGGCATATCTACTTGCTCAAGGGCCCTATCTATGGCATTTTGAAATCTTTCACCTGTTAGAAGGGTTTGACTTGCAGCTTTAAAGAGTACAGCATTCCCTGCGAGCAAAGCGGTGGTGATGGCATTATTTGCAGTGAGGTAGGGATAATTCCAAGGTGCGATAACAAAAACTAAACCTAGGGGTTCGCGAGAGGTATAACGTTTAAACCCTTCTATAGGGTTTGGGGCGTTTTGTTGTTCTAAAAATTCTTTACCATGTTTAAGAAGAAATAACATTCTTTCTTCAAAGGATCTAAATTCACCACCATAGCGTATGGGCCTACCCATTTGCTGTGCAAGTTCAATGGTGATATCAGAATTTTGTGACCTCATATTTTCGAGGAAATTTTCTAGAACCTTCATTCTTTGAGAGAGGGGCCGTGTTTTCCATTCTTTCTGCGCAATTTTGGCTAAGACAATTTTATCCTCTAACTCTCTAAGAGTGAGGCATGTACGAGTGGCAAGCAACTCGCCATTAATGGGAGAGACGCAAGTTATCTGAGAAGACAAAGGGGACCTTATTTTTTAGCTTGTAGCTTGCTAACAATTTCCTTTCTTTTTTCAAAGCGTTGGCGACTATTTAAGGAATACCATTCACGTTTAAGAATATTTTCACTGATGCCATTTAACATGGAAAAGCGCCTAAGTAATTTTGCTGTTTTACCGTTCATTACATCCAGAATCGACCCTAAGGCTTTGCTGTCAATCTTATTGTGTATCTAAGTTTAGTTATCTATATAGGAGAGAGCATATGGGATGGATACAAGAATGTTGATACCCAAATTTTTTACCTTGTTTCAGTTGAATTCTTTTCTTAAAACTTGTTTAGCTAAAAAAATACTTTGCAGATTTTCCCACAAAATCTATATACCTGTATCATGTTGAAAATAAAAAGTATTAATACAAATTCAGAGATCTCTTTTTCAGAAGCTTCTTTGAAAGGTACAGACCTTGCTAAAAAAATTAAAAAAGAATTGAATGGAAGTCCTGCCCTCGCTCTCAAAATTAATAATGAACTGAAGGATTTATCGACTTCTTTGAAAGATAATGATAAAATAGAAATCCTTACTTTTGATAGCCCTGAGGGTAAAAAAATTTTTTGGCATTCCTCCGCTCATCTTTTGGCACAAGCCGTGAGTCGTATTTTTCCAAAGGCCAAGCCTTCTATAGGACCTGCTATTGAGGAGGGTTTTTTTTATGATTTTGGAAATCTTGTTTTAGAGGAAGATGATCTTAAAAGAATAGAGGAAGAAGCCATAAAAATTATTAAAGAACATCTTTCACCTATACGCATTGAATATGAAAATGAAGCTGAGGCGCGTAAACATTTTGAAAACAATCCTTTTAAATTAGAAATCATGCAAGGAAAAGAAGAAACCCTTAGTGCCTATAAGCAGGGAGATTTCATAGACCTTTGTAGTGGTCCTCATATTCCTAATTTTTCTTTAATTCAAGGCTTTAAGGTACTCAAAACATCTGGGGCCTATTGGCGAGGTGACTCAAAAAATGAGCAACTTACACGAATTTACGGAATCTCTTTTCCTGAAAAAAATATGCTCAAAGAATATTTACACAGGATTGAAGAAGCACAGAAGAGAGACCATCGTGTTTTAGGTCAAAAGCTAAATTTATTTTCCTTTCACGAGGAAGGTCCTGGCATGCCTTTTTTCCATCCCAAAGGTATGATCATTTGGAATGAATTAATTGGATTTATGCGTGAGCTTTATAAGAAATATAAATATGAAGAAATTAAAACCCCACTTATGCTTAATTTAGAGCTTTGGGAACGTTCGGGGCATTGGGAAAATTATAGGGAGAATATTTATACATCTACTATAGATGAAAAGCAATTTGCAATTAAACCCATGAATTGCCCCGGGTGTTGCTTGTATTTTAAGAAGGGACATTATTCTTATAGACAATTGCCTCTGCGTTTAGCGGAGTTTGGTCATGTACATAGGCATGAATTAAGTGGGGCCCTTTCGGGCCTATTTAGAGTACGTTCCTTTCATCAAGACGATGCTCATATTCTTATACGCAATACAGATATCAAAGAAGAAATTTTAAGTATTTTGAAAATGGCGGGGGAGGTGTATAGTACCTTTGGTTTAAAGTATCATTTGGAGCTCTCCACTCGTCCTGAAAAGTCAATAGGCAGTGATGATCAGTGGGCAATGGCAGAGGCGGGATTAAAGGATGCCCTAGAAACCTATCAAGAGATATATCAAAAAGATAGCCATGAGAAATATAGAATCAATCCAGGTGATGGTGCCTTTTATGGTCCTAAGATAGATTTTCATATTAGGGATGCTATAGGGAGGACTTGGCAATGTGGTACTATACAATTGGATATGTCAATGCCTGAACGTTTTGATTTGTCCTACGACAGCTCTGAAGGTAAAAAAGAAAGGCCTATTATTTTACATAGGGCAATTTTTGGTTCTGTGGAACGCTTTATAGGAATATTAATAGAACACTTTAGTGGGCGTTTTCCCTTTTGGCTTTCACCGAATCAAATACGTTGTTTAACAGTGGCAGATAGGCACATTGAGTATGCTCAAAAAATAGTAGAACATTTTTTGACTGCTGGACTTAGGGCAGAGATAGATGATACAGTCGAATCTATTCCTAAAAAAGTAAGGAGGGCACAGTTGGAGCAGGTAAATTGTATTTTGGTTATAGGTGATCAAGAGATGGAGAGTTCACAATTTAATGTACGTCTACGAGAAGGAAAAGTCTACGAAAACTTAAAATTAGAATCTATGATTAATACTTTACAAGAAGTGAATAGTAATAGAGGCATGGAGCTTGAGTTGTAAATTTTCTCCTTTGAAGATTTATACAGCGAAAATAAAAAATTGTTAAAAACTAGAGGTAACTATGAAAAAAAAATTACTTACATTGGGTTTAGTAACATTTTCTTTAGTGGCGTTTACACTTTGTAAACAATTGCCCCCTAAAGTAATGTTTATGAATCTTAAAAATGGAGATAAAATTCAATCCCCTGTGAAGATTGATATGGGAGTTGAAAATTTTAAGGTAGTTCCTGCGGGGGCTATCAAAAAAGGGGAGGGTCATCACCATCTTCTTATTGATAAAGATCCTATTCCTAAAGGGGTAGTGATTCCTGCAGATGCTGAAAGTTTGCATTTTGGGGCAGGTCAAGTATCTGCTATGATAGAATTGCCTGCAGGTAAGCATAGGTTAACTTTGCAACTTGGTGATGGCGTTCATCAGTCTTATGGACCAGAAGCATCTTCTACTATTGAAGTAGAAATTGAGGCTCCCGCAGTGGATCCAAATGCTCCTAAGGATAATGCTAATGCACCCGCACCAGCGAATGCAAAAGTTGATTCAAAGGCAAAAAAATAATAGTACATTATTTCTATTAGACACAGGGTCATTTTATTTTGACCCTGTGTTCTTTTCTTTTCATATAAATCCTGGTATTTTTTTCTTACCCCTTTCTTTTCAAAAAGTTACATTTTTATCGTTTGAATTTGAATTCAGTATCTTTGCTTGTATCATTCTAATTATAGAAATAAAGGATAATCTTTTCAATACGAAAGATTTGAAAAATTAAAATCTAAGTAGTTAGAAAAAAAATAATAATAAGATTTTTGAATCGATTCTATTATTCTATTTTGGCTTCAAGAGTCCAAAGGGGTTTTTTGTAAAAATTTAGGGCAAGAGAGCGAGCACCTGAGCGTATTCTTTTCATATCCTCAGGGCTTATATTTTTAACATGCAATTGTAAGAGTTTTTGTAATTGAGTTTTAAGATTCTCACAAAAGATGTCAGTGTCAAAATTTTTATCTAAGGCACAGAGAAATGAAGTATGGGGCCTATGGTTTCTGTAATTAGGTTCTTTGGGAGGGTGAGAAAGATTTTCTTCGATTAGAGGAATGGCTTCAGGAGAAAGGATAAGGGTACCGTGAAGAACTAAAATTTGTTTTTTACGAAATTGTGCATTCCCAGAAATTTTTTTCTCATGCTCTCCTTTCTTTTTCAATGCTAAGTCCGAATGACCAAGAATGCTACTATCGAAGCCTTGTTGTTCTAAAGCTTTACATACAACACCTAGAAGTACCTCGTAAGAATATTTGATATTATAAAAATTTGGGTAGGTTTTTAGATTCATATAAATGCTATAATTTAAAATATGAGGTGAAAGGACAACTGTCCCACCTCCTGACAGGCGACGCAAAAGAGGGATAGGTGGGGCAATAGGAGTTAAAGAAGAGCTTATTTTTTTTTGTTCATCTTTAATTTCTGCAATGTTTTTATTTTTATATATTTTATGGCCCAAGGTTATTTCATAGTCTTGAAATTTTTTTAGGTTCAGTTTATAATTGCAAGTTCTACCAAGAACGATAGCTGTTTTAGATCGCCAGAAGCGTAAACCTACATCAAAGAAATTTTTAGAAAACATGGTTTCTAAAATTGCTTCTTCCATAGCTAGGCTTAAGTATGGATTACGTAATTTTAAATCTTTAATAATAAAAAACATATGGGTATTTTGTTAGATGAAATTTTTTAGATGTTTTAAAATCAACTTGTATACGAAAACTTTTTATCTATAGCCTTGTACTGTTCCTATGTATTCGAGATAAAATACAATCGTAATAAAATAAAGAACCAGTGAATTTTGAAAGATTGTTTATAGTGAACGGCTTTTTGTATATTTCTCATCTTTTTATTTAAAGTTTGAGTGGCTTATATTTAGGCGATGAGATTCTTTTCTATTGATGGGGGTTTAATCCAAGTTTAGTGTATTTTATTCAATGGTGGATACCTATAAATAGAAGCCTATTTGTTTTTTATAGAAGCTCTATCATTTGAGTAAAAAAAATCTTATATACTTTGCATCAAATTTTTATTTTAATATCTTGTTTGTTTCTCTTTTATTTGAAAAATATTAAAAGTATAATTTTCACTCAAGATGTATGATTAGAGACGATTCACATATTTTTTCTTTTTACCCGTTATTCTTGTCTATATTTCTATGCTAAATTCATGAATAAGTTAGTAAAAATAATTTTTTATTATCAATATTTCTTATTAATAAACTTAAAGTGCTTGGCATGTAATATTTCTATTTATAGATATGCAAGAGGATGCAGTATTTAAATATTTTTTATGTATATGATTTTAAGAAAAAATAATTTTTATAGCTTTGTTTTTAGACCTTTTGTTTCTTTTTGTTTCTTAGGATTTCTTTTGGGATTTCTTTTGGGATTTTTTTTGGGATGTAGTAAACCCCTACCTGTTTTCCCTTTAAATACCGAAGAAAATTTTCAATTAAAAACACAGGAGAATCATGCGTTTGAATTAGCCGATTTTAAAAGTAATAAAATAAAATTGGTTTATTTCGGCTTTACTCGTTGTCCTGAAGTGTGTCCTAAGACTATGGAACGATTAGAGAAATTAAATAAAATTTTAGGAATACGAGCTTCATCAATACAAATATTTTTTGTTACGATTGATCCCGAATATGATACTCCCATCATTCTAAAGAAATTTTTGTCTAAGTATTCTATGCGAGTTACTGGTCTTACAGGTGCAAAAGAAGAGATAAAAAAAATTTCAAATATGTTTGCTTCTTTTTTTATCGATAAAGAAGAAAGACAGAACTTTGAAGAGCATAACACTCAAATTTTTTTGCTTGATTATCAAACTCGTTTGCGTTCCTTTATTAAAAAAGAGGAGTCACCACAAAAAATAGCTACTCTGATTCGTTCTTTGTAAAATAATATATGGGTTTTGCTTCTATTATTATTGGAATTTTTTCTGTAACTTTTTCTCTTGTACCTTTTTTAAATTATACTATAGTCGTTCCCGCCCTACTTGGAGTGGTCTTGGGTGGCATAGCCATACTCATTTCTAAGCAACAAACAAAAAATAGAGGAATAGCTGTGGCGGGTGCGAGCCTTAATGGATTAGCCCTTATTATAGTACTGATTTGGACTATCAGTATTACAAATAAACTTTCAAACTTTAAAAAAATGTTTAGTTTTGAAGGTTTGAAACATAATTTTCAAAAAGAAGAAGATGATGATATTTTTGATAAAATCAAAAAAAAATTTATTCCTGAAAAAAAAGAAAACTTTGAGTTTTTTAATAAAAAAAGACACTCCCAAAAAGAAAAACCTGATGGTTTTCAATTCAATAATGAAAATGATAGTCCCCATTCTCCCAAGTTTCAATGGCACTTTAAAAGAGAGTTTTTTTCAAATGAAAAAGATGCTCATGGTAAACCTAAACATTTTGTTGAAGAGGACAATGGGGACTCAATAGAAGAATTTCATAAAAAAATGCAAAAAAGAATGGAAAATCTTTTTAATCGTGATCCAAACTCCATGGAGTCACAAAGAAAATCAAAAAATATAAAACCATCAAATCCTTTACGAGAGAATGAAGAACCTAATAAATTTGAAAAGAAATACAATGAAGTAATTTAGGTGTGGATAATTCTAAAATTTTTCTTTGTCGTTTCAAATCTTTCAATCATATTCCACTTAAAAAATCCTTGGATTCTAATCTATATAGAAGTATATTTATAGAATTTGAGAAAAATACTTAGGATGCTTTAATTTTAGATTACCTTAATATAAAAAATAGTATAAAGTTTATCTATAAAAAATAAAATTAGAATAAATTCAAAATACTTGATACGATAAGAGATATTTCTTTTACAGTTGAATTATTTTACTTCAATAATATATTTATAGAAAAAATTTTAAAAAATTGTTTTACTTAGAAGTTTTAAGTTTTATAGATGGAAAATGACAAAAAAAACTATAAATAAGGCTGTGGCTTTGGAGTCTTTAGTTGACTCTGTAGTGAAGCGCTCAACTGAATTGAAAAAAAAGGCTATCGATTTTGTAGAAGATAATTATAGCTTGGAAAAACTTTTACACGGGAGTTATGTTGCAAATTTTCTTTCACACCGTTTAGCCCTTGCTGAGCTTAGTATTAAAGAGGGATGGCTTTACAAGAAATACAAAAAAAAAGCAGAAACTTTAGGGATATGGTTCTAACTAGTTGAACCATCAGGAAAAACCATTTCGCAATTGCCGTCAAAAATGACACCGTCTGCTATTTGTAGTTTCGGTGTACGAACATTTCCTGTTAATTTTCCGTTCGGTAACATTTCTACCCTGTTTTTTGCCTCAATGTTGCCTATTACATGTCCACCTAGTATTACAGTATTTGCTTTAATCGTAGCCTTTACAGTAGCTGTTTCGCTTATGAGTAGGATACCATTGCTTTTAATTTCTCCTTCAAAGTTTCCATTGATTTGGAGGGGACGACTAAATTCCAGTGTTCCTACAAAATTTGCACCAAATCCTATAACAGTGTAAATGACTCCATCTTCTGTTACTTCGGGTAAAAACGAATTCTTTTTTTTTGCCATTTTAATGCTCCTTTAAGATAACCTTTTCTTCTATCTTTTGAATGCGTAATTGTATACGTGCAGCTTGTTCATAATTTTCAGCTTGGATAGCTCTAAATTTTAATAAATAAAGACCAGAAAGGCTTGAATATTTCACCCCTGGTACAAACGCAAATTTCTCTGTTAGATTATTTGTATATAAATTCTTTTGTTTTTTTCTTGTAGGAAATTTTTCGCTATGGAGTTCATTCTTTTCCATTTCATTTTGATGCATTTTTAGTTTTAAGCTACTCACCATTTTTGAGTTAAGACTTGGTTTTTGAGGAAAGTATTGGAGACGTTCTAATTCTATTGCCCTAGCTAAATTTTTGACATCATAATTTTGGTATTTGATTTCTATGAAGGAAATAATTTTTTGAAGATAGAGATACGAATAATTATTTGCCTCTTTCTTATGAAGGGCTACGCATTTTTCTAAATATTTCAAACAACGTATCTCCTCTAGTCGCGAGTCGCTTGGAGAAAATTGATTTTTTTGTAATATCTCGGGATGAAAAAAACCTTCCTCGAAGGTGGGAGTATATTCTAAAGAAAGGGCTGATAAAAATTCATTTGTTTCCATAATGTCATTCAAAGATGTAGAAGAGGTACTTATAAACTCAACACTGGATGCTGTCGTCTCTATGTAATCCCTACACATGTTTATATATTCAGAAACTGCCTGATTGAATTGTCTAATCCTAAAACGGAGATATGCCTTTACATCTTGTTCGGGAGGGAGAATGAAATTTTGTAATTGAAATACATCGTAGTTTTGATTTAACTTTAATAACAAACGAATATCATTTATTTTTGGAAGGGTAGTGGGTGGAAAGGCAATTACAGGATATTGTCCCTTTCCTTGCTCTAAAAAACTTACCATAACGTTACATATGATAATCTCATTGTTTACTTCATCAGATGATGGAGTAAGGGGGGTAAAGCCCTTAGTAAAAGCAAAGAGAAGAAGGTTTCCTGTAGGACTTTTAGGATTGCCTCTGATAAATTCAAAAATTTTATTTTTCATTCCTTATTAGCCTTTGAAAAAACAAGGGTGCACTTTAGTATTGTATCGTAAACTAATATTTTACGAAAGAATGTGAAAAATTTAGAATACAATTTCCCTTTTCTATTTTTTTCATAGTTGTCTCTATAAAGATAAAATTTATATGGGATATGAAAAATACATTTTCTTAGAAAAACTGTAGAATGCTTTTGGTAGGAAGAAAATTTACCTTGACCTATTATTGTTATCTTAATACATAAGATACATATGTCTTTTCCTGGTGGCGTGAAACATAAACTTGTTTCTACCGACACAACTTCTTTTTATTCACCCGAAAGTTTCCCCAAGGGTTTAACAAAAAAAGTAGTAGAATCTATTTCTCATATAAAAAATGAGCCTTCGTGGGTGCTAGAATTTAGGCTTAGGGCCTTTGAAATATATCAAAATAAAGAAATGCCAACATGGGGGTTTCTAGAAGATTTTCATATCAATTTAGAAGACTATACGCATTATGTAGGTGTAAGTCATAAAAAAAAGAAATCTTGGGATGAAGTTGACCCCGAAGTACTGAGAAGCTTTGAACGTTTGGGTATACCCGAACATGAACGAAGGCATCTTGCAGGTCTTGAAGCCATGAATGATTCTGAAACAGTCTATGCAAATCTAAAAGTAGAATTAGAGGAGCTTGGGATACTCTTTTGTGATATAGATACTGCTATCAAAAATTATCCTGAAATTGTTCGTAAATATTTAGGGACTGTTGTGCCCGCGGGAGATAATAAATTTTCTGCCCTTAATAGTGCGGTGTTTAGTGGCGGTTCTTTTGCTTATGTACCTAAAGGAGTGAAAACTCCCATGCCCTTACAAGCTTACTTTAAAGTAACTGCCCTTGCCTCAGGCCAATATGAACGAACATTATTGATAGCAGAAGAAGGAGCAGAAATTGTTTATAGTGAGGGTTGTAGTTCAGTACAGGATTCAGGAACGAATTTTCATACTGCTGTTGTGGAATTGATTGCCCAAAAAAAATCGCGTATTCATTATACTACCATTCAAAATTGGAAAAAAAATATGTACAATTGGACGGTAAAAAGGGGGCTTTGTGAGGAAGATGCACATATTACATGGACGGATGTGAATATAGGAGCTCAAACCATTAAGTATCCAGGGATTATTTTAAAAGGAGATCGTTCCACGGGCGACATACTTTCCCTAGCCTTTGCAGGTAAGGATCAGATACAAGATACAGGGGCAAGGATAATACATATAGGTAATGATACTCGTAGTAATATTCTAGCTAAGGGATTGGCCTTGGATGGGGGTATTAATTCCTATCGTGGTCTTGTTAAATTTTCAAAAAGTGCAAAAAATGCGTACAGCCACATTAAATGTGATGGCCTTATGATGGACAATCGTTCTCAAACTCATGCCTATCCCTACAATGATGTTATTGGGGATAATAGGGCTTTAAATTATGAGGCCACAGTGTCAAAGATTGAAGAAGATATGCTTTTTTATCTTCAGGCTAGGGGTTTAGATCATGATGATGCAAAATTATTAATAGTCAATGGTTTTTGTGAGGGTGTGGTCAGAAATTTAGATGTTGAATATTCGGTTGAAATGAGTAGATTAATTAAAATGATCTTAGAAGATGGACGAGCTATTGCAATGCCTAATGGTACAGGCGCCTAATAAAATGTCATCACAACCTCTATTTGAAATAAAAAATCTCCACGCTAGTATTAAAGAAGAAAAATCTTCCAACCAAGCAGAAAAGCCTATACTCATGGGAATCAATTTGTGTGTAAAGATGGGGGAAAGCCATGTAATCATGGGTCCTAATGGTTCAGGTAAAAGTACTTTGTCTAATGTGGTACTGGGGCATCCTAATTATATCATTACAAAAGGGGATATTCTTCTCGATGGGGAATCTATTCTAAATTGGCCTACAGAACAACGTGCTCGCCATGGACTTTTCGTTTCTTTTCAATATCCCACAGCTATACCAGGTGTAAGTATTTTTAATTTTTTAAGAAGGGCCCTAGCCTTAAAGCAAGAATATATTGCTTCAGCTAGCCAGAAAGGGGATGCAATACATGTTAATGAAAAGAAAAATAAAGAAGTGCCATTAAAAGAATTTAGAAACAATGTTTTGGAGGCGATGAAAGGATTAGAAATGGAACCAAAGTTTTTGGGACGTTTTCTTAACGATGGATTTTCAGGCGGAGAAAAAAAGAGAAATGAAATTTTGCAAATGAAATTACTAGAGCCTAAATTAGCTATTTTAGATGAGATTGACTCGGGGCTAGATATAGATGCCTTACGTCTGATTGCTTCTCAGATAGAAGAGCAAAGGAATTCTAAGCGTTCATTTATCTTCATTACACATTATCAGCGACTACTAGACTATCTTACTATAGACCATGTGCATGTATTCAAAGGGGGTCGTATAGTAAAAAGTGGTGGTGTAGAAATTGCAAGAAAATTAGAGCTTGAAGGTTACGATAAAATAGTATAAGCTAAGAGAACTAGCTGTATCCAAAACGTCAAAGGACACTATGATACACGCTAACTAAAATATCTAATCATATCCAAAACGTAAAAGCAGACGCTTACTTTCATATCCACCCTCCACTAGTGCCTCTATTTCTGTTTTGTTGGCTTGCATGACTCTAAAACCATGTCGTATGTAATCATAAGGATACATTTCCCCTATTCCTTCCAAGTTGAGTATAAATTTTCCATTTTTTTTCTTCATCACTCCCTTGATTTCTCTATAACCTATAAAAAGAGAGTACGATTTAAGGAGCATATGAGTTTTAAATGATTTGTTTCTATACGTAGAATGTAGTCAATAACAACTAAAATATATTTTCTAAATATATGATGTGAATAGAAGGAGTAAAGTAAGCTTAAAATTTTATTTTTATATGACATTAAGATAAATAGAGAGCATCTATATATTGTGCCAGTTCTACATCCTTAGAAGTCACCTTGCCTTCAGAATGAGTATAAAGTTCTATTTCAAGTATATTATAGGCATTTTTCCAATTTGGATGATGGTCTAATTTTTCGGCCTTTAAAGCAATAGCACTCATAAAGGCAAAGGTATGAATAAAATCTTTAAACTTAAAATCTCGCCTTAGTCTTTCATTTTCGTACTTCCATTCAGGAATAAGTATGTCTAATTTTTCTTCCATGATAGTGTATTCTTTATTGCGTTAAATCTCTGTCTATCTTTTCTGCACATTTACGTCCTTCTGAAATAGCCCATACAATCAAAGATTGTCCTCTTCTAGCATCGCCACAAGTATATACTTTTTTTATATTTGTTTTATATACATCACCTTTATTACCAAACTTTGCCTCTATATTTCCTTGCTTGTCTAAGTTGAGGCCCTTTGTAATTAATTCCTTGAGTAAATTATTTTTTTTAGGTCCCTTATATCCTGTAGCAATGAGAACAAGATCCGCCCCCCATAATTCTTCACTATTAGGGACATCTTGAAAGGAGGTGTTTACTTTTTGAGTGTGGCAAATTTTAATCTGTTTTACTTGTCCCTTACTGTCTCCTATCAATTCAATGGGTCGTATCATAAAGCGCCTATCTACACCTTCTTCATGACTTGTTGAAACATAATACAAATCAGGATAAAGAGGCCAGGGTTGATGCTCAGGCCTTGTGAGGGGCGGTTTTTCTGAACGTCTAAAGTTTATAATATTTTTAGCTCCTTGACGATTTGCAACCCCTATGCAGTCTGATCCAGTATCCCCCCCACCAATGACAATCACATGCTTATCCCTAGCATCAATGAGTTCTGTGCGTGTAAGGGAACCTGCTACGAATTTATTGGCTTGTACTAAATAATCCATAGCAAAGTGTACACCTTTTAATTCACTCCCTTTTATGTCTAGGTTTATAGGTTCTTCTGCCCCTACTGCAATTACAATAGCATCATTTTTATTTTCTAATTCATTAAACGCTAGTTCTTCCCCTATGCAAGTATTGACTTTGAAGTTTACCCCCTCTGCTTTCATCTGCTCTATACGTCTATCAATATGAAATTTTTCCATTTTGAAATCAGGTATACCATAGCGTAAAAGCCCTCCTAGAAGATTTTCTCTTTCGTATACTGTAACACTATGACCCATTCGTCCTAATTGTTGGGCACAGCTTAATCCTGCTGGGCCAGAGCCTATAATAGCTATTTTTTTCCCTGTTTTTTCTTTGGGGGGTAGGGGCTGAATCCAGCCTTGCTCAAAACCATAATCGATGATACTTCTTTCCAAGCCTTTTATAGATACTGGTTCGTCTATAATCCCTAATACACAAGCTGACTCGCATGGGGCGGGGCATAAGCGTCCAGTAAATTCTGGAAAATTATTTGTGGAATGTAAACATGCTAAGGCCTCTTTCCATAAACCCTTAAAAATAAAATCATTAAATTCTGGGATAAGATTATCAACAGGGCAGCCTGTATCCCCTTGGCAGAAGGGGACCCCACAGTCCATACATCGCTTAGCTTGGATTTCAGCCTCTTCTTTGGGAAGAGCTTTTTCAAATTCACGATAATGGGAGACACGTTCTTTGGGACTTTCATAGTTTGGGATGCTCCTTTTATATGTTACAAAACCGTAATGTTTTTCCATAGACAAGTTATGAATGAATAAGCACAATGGCTGACAAGTTTAAAATAAATGAGGCGATGAATTCCTTGAATTCTCTAAAAGATAGGTTTAGATTTTTTTTATTTAGACATAAAAAGAAAGTAAAAAAAACAAGCGGTTGGGGGTGGGGGGGGATTTCCATACTTCTATTTCCTGAAAATGCAACTGCTCCTATCCGAAAGCTAAGAATCAATTACTTCCTTATTGTTTTTGTTATCCTTTTTTTACTTACCCCACCGCTAGTAAATACTTTTCTTTGGCTTCAAACCACATTGACCAAAGATGAAAAACAGTCTTCTGAAATTATTTCCCGTCAACGTTTATTGCAAACATTTATGGGTTTGAGTATTCAAAAAAAAGGATATATCGAAACTGTACAAAAACAAATTGAAAGATTCCATGACCATTTTTCTACGGAAAAAAATTATGATCTAATAAAGCGATTAGAAGAAAATAATCAAGGCACTACGATGTATGAGGTTTCAAATCATTTTTTATTCAAAAAAGAGAAACATAGGTCTCGTTATCCTCTTGAAATTCTTTCAGAAAATAAAGAGCGTATGAAATATATTGTGAATCAAGAAATGCCATATGTGCTTGAGCCTATTTACCATAGAATGTCGATTTATAATCTTACGCCTCGTGGATGGGGTCTCTTAGGTGGTGTAGGGCATGTGACTTCTAAATATGGGAATAGACAAAACCCCACAGGAACAGGCGTAGAATTTCATACAGGCGTAGACTTCGCCTCTGCTGAGGGCACTCCTATCGTTTCTATTGCGTCAGGAATAGTGGTGAGGGCTATAAGAGATTCATATAGTGGTTATGGAAAATTTGTACACATACATCATGGTTTAGGTTATAGTTCTCTTTATGCTCATTGTCAAAACCTAGCGGTACAGGAGGGGCAATATGTTGAAAAGGGGCAAATTATTGCTTATGTAGGTCATACAGGTCGTACAACTGGGGCACATTTACATTTAACTGTTTTGTATGGTTATGGTAGACCAGTGGACCCCTTACCCTATGTAGAGTTAAAATAATTTCTTTAAGTTAGATTTTTTTATGAAGTTTTAGGGTACGGAAATATAAGAACATAATTCTTGGATTTCTTTTGAAAATCGTGTATCTTTGTTGTAAGTATCTAGGAGCCATTTGCCATCTACTATATATTTATAAACATAATCTCCTCGAGGAAGATATAGTTTTGCTCTAAAAGTGCCGTTTCTTTCAGCCTTTAGCACATCATGTTTGGGATTCCAATTATTAAACGAGCCAACAAGGGAGACCTTTTTACTTTTAGGCAAATAAATAGAAAATTCAACTAGGGCAGAGGCGGGGCTTGGATGTTTACGTTGAATGCTAACAGTTGCTTGAGGTTCCAGTAGGTCTTCTTCTATTTGAAATAAGGATAGATAGGAGCTAGCCCCATCTTCCAATAGATTGGGATTTAATGGATCATGCACCCAAATGCCATGGTCCTCAAATTTATATTGATAGATGCGACTATGGTTTTTAGCTTCTATGGGCCAAAATAGAAAAAAGATACCTCCTTTGCTACGTTGCAAGAGTTTCTTATCCCATTTGGTAAAATTACCTATAAGGTATACTTGTTTACTCCCCTTGCTTTGATATGTGAATAATATCCCTGTACGTAAAGAGCCTGTTTTAAAAACATATGATTTGATAAGACGAGGAGCCTGAGCCTTATCTAACTGCATAAGTTGATTGTAATTGAATATTCCACCCCTTTCTTCCCTTCCTTCGTTTGTTTCATCTTCAGAAGATTCGAGCTCTGAAGAGTAGTCTGTACTTAGCTCATCTTTTATTTCAGTTTCATATTTCTTGTCTAAATTCAAATTTTTAAAATTACGATAAGCAGGATTTTCATAAATTTTATTTTGTGAGTATAATGGGGTAGGTATGACCCAAAGTCCCAGAGTTTCTAAAAGGCTAAGTAATAAACATAAAAATCCTTTGAAGAAAAAGCTTTCTAAACGAAAAGTTAGCCCAAAAAATCTTTGGGCCAATAATGAAGGAGCTTTGAAATTTATTTTAATTCTTCGCCATCTGGATACCCCATAGACTTTCATATTCTTTGAAATCACTCTATAAAGGAATGAATTTCTGTTTATTCTTTTATCTTTAGTAAGGAGTTCGTATCCAAAGACAAGGGTAAGGGCAGATAAAAAATTATGTTTCGGATATAAATAATTTTCTGAGTATAGGAACTTAGTAAGAAGTTTAGGCATAGTGTATTGTAGGAAGTGTCGATACTTAATGAGATAACCTAAAGACGAATTTATGTCTGAGAGATTAGATTTATTACCAGAAGAGCATACTCAAGTTCGGGAGATACTTGATAACCTGATTTTACCTGAGACGTACTCCCCTATGTTGGTAGAGTTTCAAAGAGACCTCAGCGAGTTTAACCAAGCCAGTCAAATTTCAAATCTATCTTCAACCCCCCTTATAGAAAATATTTCTAGCAAAACTTCTAATGAAGTTTCTAGTGAGGCCTCTCAAACACCTATAATGGAAGCAGATGACCCCTTGTTTGGCACAGATGACTTTCAAGTTATAGAGAATGAGGCAACTGCTCCCAGTGGTGCAATTCAAGAAACATCAAAAAGAATATCAAATGAGGAGTTAGCAAGTTTAGGTTTTGGCGACTTTACTGAAGAAAATACCCAAGCTATTCATTCTAATAATCAAGAAGATAATGTTGCCCAAATGAATAAGGGCGATGTTTCAGATACCACAGAGGGCGAGAGATTAGATCTTTCTGATATTAGTGATGTCTCTAATTTTGCTCAAGGGTTATCAGGGTTATCAAAGGATATGCCTTCGGATTTAGGAGCTAGTGAATCAGATTTTTCTGATATTAGTGATACCTCTAATTTTGCTCAAGGGTTATCAGGGTTATCAAAGGATATGCCTTCGGATTTAGGAGCTAGCGAATCAGATTTTTCTGATATTAGTGATACCTCTAATTTTGCTCAAGGGTTATCAGGGTTATCAAAGGATATGCCTTCGGATTTAGGAGCTAGCGAATCAGATTTTTCTGATATTAGTGATACCTCTAATTTTGCTCAAGGGTTATCAGGGTTATCAAAGGATATGCCTTCGGATTTAGGAGCTAGTGAATCAGATTTTTCTGATATTAGTGACACCTCTAATTTTGCTCAAGAGTTATCAGGGTTATCAAAGGATATGCCTTCGGATTTAGGAGGCTTGTTAGGGGACAAGGAATCAGAACTTTCTGATATTACGAACTTACCACAAGAATTTTCTCCGGGCTTAGGGGGGGGCGGCGGGGTTAAGGCTCCCACAGAAAAATTTTCTGAACCAGAGATTAGGGGTAATACGGCTTTGGGGGCAGATGATGTATCTTTAGATGATTTTAATTTACCGGGCGACTCAGGTGTGGGGCTTGAGGCCCTAGAGCTAAGTCAGGGAGATAAAAATTCTTTAAGCGATGATATTAATAAGCAAGAAGCTGATAGCCAGTCAAATTTAATGCATTTTGGGGACTTAATAACTCCTGGGTATGATGCTCCTACAATAGGCACTTCAATGCCTGTAGGAAAAGAAGATTTTTCTACTGAAGCTACAAATGACTTTAACTTACCATCACCTAATATCGATTTCTCAAATTCGTCTATCTTTGATAGCCCTAGCATAGATATAAATGTACCTACACTGGGTATGGAAGGAAATAATATAGATAGTAAAGATATTCTAGGAGGTGGTGGTGGGTATACAGAAAATAAGCAAGAAGATAATTATCAGCTTAGTGATCAAGAGCTTGCTGGTATTCGAGAGGCCCTTGGCAATTACAATCCTGAAGTTAGAAAACTTGTTATAGGTTCTGTGGTAAATGAGAAACTTGGCTCTAAAGAAATCAATAAACTCTTAGAGTTACTCGTGTCGAGGGCCGCGGCAAATCGAGTTCTTAGTTTTATAAGAGAGAACAGTCAGGATCTAGGGGGAGATGTTGATATTCTTTATGCTGATGGGCTAAGCCCCGAGGATATAGCCCGTCGAAAAAGGCGTACTCGTTTTATCCTTGGAATTTCAGGACTGAGTTTTGCTAGCCTTATTTTCTTTTTTGGCTATGCTAGCCTTAGACATTATTTTGGGGTACAAAAATTATATGAAGAGGGTTTGAAGGAATTGAAAAAAGCAGAGCAGAGCTTTCTTCCTGCTGAACGTGAAAATTTAAGAACTAGGGCTGAAAATTATTTTCAAAGGGCTCTCAAAGAAAATAAAAATGAACTTGAGAGTGATATGTTGCGTCGTTATGGGTTAGCTTATATGAGGGCACGTTTTTATTCCGAGGCGTTTGAAAAATTATTTGGTAGATCGCAACCTCCGTATCTAAACTTTAAAAATTGGAAACAAATACCTTTGATTAAAAATGTACCTCAAAGAGCTTGGGAGGGGGATAAGGGAGTGGGGACTTTATTTTCAGATCAAACAGGCCTCATACGTAAAGTAGTGGTTGCGGGGGCGTTTATGGTGGATCGCCTACGAGATAAAACTTTAGATAAAAAAAATATCTTAGCCCTTGCTCGTTTTCATTCAAATTCTGCAAATGATTTTATAGAAGGTGATTATGTACAGTATAAAAATGACCTTCTTGCTATGGATTATTATAATAGCATACTTAGCCTTATGGATAAACCAAGGGATATAGATGCTTTATTGGGTATAGGGGATTTATACTACAATCAAAAGGCGTACTCTAGGGCGATGAATCAATATTTAAAAGTAATAGAGTTGTATCCCCTAGAGGTACAGGGTCATGCTCATCTTTTAAATACATACATAGAAATGTTTCGTGTAGATTCGGATCCTAGAGTGGTTCTAGCGAAGCATAGGGAATTACAAAGAAAGGGTATGGAGACAAAGTTTCCTATGTACTTACTTGTTAAACTCGCAGGCTTCTATACTCATTTAGATACAGACGATGTAAGAATCAAATATCAAGTCAATCCTATCGACACAGCAACGAATTTAGATCTTTTAGATACAGCTAAACGCTTGCTTGAGATTGCATATAGCAAAGAAGAAATACAAGATGGAGAAAAAATAAAGGGTTCAGAATATGCAGAGGGATTTTATCAAAGGGGCCTTTTTATGCAAAAGATGGGGGAGAGATTGCGTGCCGTAAAAAATTTCCAAGAGGCCCATTACAATGATCCCTTACATTATTTAGCCATTAGTGCCCTTGGTGAAAATTACAAAGAAAGCAAGGACTTTGATAAGGCAGCAGAGTACTTTAGCAAGGCGCTTGAAGTGTATGGAAAATTTATAAAATATGCGGGGCGTCGTCCTGAAGATGAAACTTTATTGCATGGCGATCTTGGAAAAATTTATTACAATGCAGGTCTCGTGGTTTATCTACGTTATGCGGGTCTAAATGAAAAAGATAAAATAGGGGTGGTGGCGAGCAACTTGCATCCTATTGCTACTCAAAAAATAGAAACAAATGACATGACAGAACGTAGGCAAAGACTAGATCTCGCTTATGATTATTTTCAAAAGGCCTTAGAGTTAAAGATGCAGAATTCTAAGGAGTATGCACAGCTTTTGTATGCTACGGGTTGGATAGATTACATGAATGGAAATTTTGCAGAAGCCCTAAATCGTTGGGAAGAAGTAGATGCAAAAATTCAAAATAGTGATCCCGCCTTGAGTCTTGCCAAAGGCAATGCATATTATTTCATGAACCAAAATCAAAGTGCCCTAGGACACTATACGAAACTTGCTTCAGATTTAGAAGGCGACTCTAAGCTTATAAAAAGACAAGGTAAATATGCACTTCGTATTTCAGAAAGACAGGCACTAGTGGCGCAAGTGTATAATAATATAGGTGCAGTCTATGAGCGAGAGGCAGAAAATTTTGATAAGGGGGATAGCACACATATTGATTTAGAGAAACAAGCCCTTCTTTACTACTGGAAGGCTATAGAGAATGCACAAAAAAGTGGCATAAGTGATGAAATCGCAAGGGCGAATATACAAATAGCTTTTAAAACCAAGGAAAAACGTGAACCCATTATTTTTGATAGTCCGCCCGCATTGTTATTTAGTCTATAACAGTTATTTTTTTATTCTATAAAAAATATTTAGGATTGATAAGGTCATAAATATTTTGTTTAAGAATTTTTTTGGATTTTATTTTGTATAATTTTGTATAATTTTGCTTTTAAAAACTTATGCTTTCTTTACTCTATGTAGTTTGCTTTTCTCTATTTGCGACTCTTTTTTGGGAGCATTCATTTTTTTTGCCTATAAAGTATTTATGTGTTTTTTTGCATGAAAGTTGTCATGGCATACTCTCACTCGTTGCAGGTGGAATGATTAAAGTTATACAAGTGGATGCAAATGAGGGTGGGGAAACAGTCGTAAAAAATTTACATTTTAAGCCGTTTATATTTTTTATTATTTCAGCGGGCTACCTTGGAAGTGCGTTTCTGGGAGCCTTGATTCTAAGAAGGGGACTTCAAGAAAGCTACTCACGTACAACAGCTATGATTCTAGCTTGTTGTTTGGGATACATGACACAGTTATTTACTTTAGAGTCTAATCTTGCCTATAAGGTGGGTATGGGTTGGAGTGTGGTGATATTTTTAGCTAGTCTTATAGGCAAGGGCGCCTCGAAGTACTTGCTTCTTAGCCTTGGCACAGTTTTTATTTGGTATTCTTTTTTTGATCTCTTTGATTTTACTGGTGGAGCTCAAAGCACTGACGCTGCCATTCTAAGCCAGTACATAAAAAGTGAACAATGGTTTTTTCTTTCTCAATTAGAAGAAAAAAATTTAATTTCATACATATCTTTTTTTTGGTCTATCCTTGTTGTTTGTATTGTTGCTCTTGTACTTCTTCCTGTTTTTAGGAATAGGAAAAATTTGAATTCTATTGAACTTGAAAAAAAACATGATTAAGTGTTTTCATTTTATTTTATAGAAAATAATTTGATACAAAAGGCTAAGAGATGTTTTGTATTTTAGTTGCCTAGTCCTCGCAAGACTAAGATTGAGACCATATGACTATAAAAAAGATAGGTATACTTACTTCAGGCGGTGACTGTGCAGGTTTAAATGCTATCATTAAAGGGGCAGCAAATCAAGCCCTATCCTTAGGCATAGAACCTTATTTGATTCCCAATGGATATGCAGGCCTTTATAACTTAATAGATTTTAAATCTCTGCTTCTCTTAGATGCAAAACGACTTGAAGGCTTTCCAGTTTATATGGCGGGGAGTGAGGCAGGAAACTCTCGTGTAAAAATTTCAAAAATAGAAGATAAAAACAAGTACAATCGTATTCGTCAGGGTCTTGAAAAATTTAAGTTAGATGCCCTAGTGATAGCAGGTGGAGATGATACGGGCAGTGTAGCTGTTGATTTGAGCTCTCAGGGATTACCTTGTGTGCATACACCTAAAACTATGGATCTTGATCTTATGTCATATAGTGTAGGTGGGGATAGTACAATCAATCGTATTGCTCAATTTGCTCGGGATTTACGTACAACGGGAGAAACACACAATAGAATTATTGTAATGGAAGTTTTTGGACGCTATGCAGGCCATACTGCTTTTAGAGGGGGGATAGGGGCAGATGCGGATGTAATTCTTTTGCCTGAGATACAAGTGAACTTTGACTTGGTTTATAAGCATTGTATTGATTTGCTTAAAGCTAGAATTAAAAGAAGTGATAATTTTATGGGTATGGTTTTAGTTTTAGTAGCAGAGGGGATGAAAGATGCTACAGGCTCAGAGATTGTTGATAAAGATGGCCCTCTAGATTCTTTTGGCCATAAACCACTCATAGGCGCAGGAAAATATGTGGTTAAGGAGCTAGAGGCTCGTATCAAGAAAGATGAATCTATAAAAACCTTTATGCAAGAAACAGGACAATTTATTGAAGGAATATATAAAGTTCCTGAAGTGCGTGAAATTCGCCCTGGACATTTAGTTCGTTGTGGAGCAAGTAATGTGATAGACATTAGTTTTGGTTTGGAAGTGGGGGCGGCAGCAATTCATTTGATACAGGCAGGAATTTTTGGAGCGACAGTTGTTTCTTTTAGAGGAGGGGAAATAGAATATATGGATAGCACCCTTGCTATCAAGCAAAGGCATGTAGACCTTTTAGAAGTAAGCATGTACGAGGGCTTGGGGATATGTTTTGGCAGAGAAAGGCAGTCACTCAAACCTCGCTTGCTAAAAATAGAGGGTACTCCTCGTAGGCCTCACTAGCGATGTCTCTAACAAAATTTTGTCTCTAAAAAAAGTATCCCTATAAAAGTATTTCATAAAGAGGAAGTGTAGAAATATTCATGAAGCGAAGTTTAATTCAAAGTCTCCCCTCCATTTTCTTTTCTCCTATATTTTTTGCTATACTTGCTCAAAAGATATTCCTCCTTGCCTTCACAACATCCCTTATGGCTCAAGAGAGCCATTTTGTGTATGCGTTCAAAAATTTTAATACTAAGCTCCCAGAAAAAATGATTGTGGTCGGGATACTTCAATCAAAGTCCAAGAGTAAAATACTACCTACTCAAACATCTGAATATGATGTACGTAAGGAACATGCAATTGTACTTCTTATCAAAAATGCTAGCTCTTCTTCTATGCGACCTTATGAAATACACTTAGGCCAAACCTTATATATAGTAGATACAGGAGTGGAGGAGGCGAAAAAAAAATCTGTGAATATTATAGGAGAGGTGCAAGTGGTATCGAAACTAAAGGATAGTTCGGGAGATGACTATGCACTAGGTGTCATAGGGAATTTATTGCGTGTACGTGAGGGACGTTTTGTAGTACGGACTTTAGTGAATGAAAAATATGAACAAGCCCTCTCTTATAGAAGACAGGGAGATTCGTATTTAGAGCAAAGACTTTGGGATAAGTCGCAGAGTGCTTATAAAAGTGCCTTGGCTTTGAACGAAAATTATCCAGAGGCCTTTGCGGGTTTGGGGAGAAATTATTTTTTACAAGAGTTAGAAGGTCATAAAAAAAATCGAACTTCTGCCACTACCCCACCTAAGGCAGCCTTAGAAAATTTTAAAGAAGCAGAATTGCATGCCAAATATTTTAGTGATGCCCTAGAGGAATTAGAATTTTACGATACCTATATGGAGGCCTTGTACTATAGCTTTCGTATTTTACAAACTCAGGCCTCTCGTGAGAAGAATATTGTAAAGTATATAGATAAAATCATTGAACTTTCTGTGCCTGCCCTTGATTTAGAAAAGAAGCAAGCCTCTTTAGCTAAACGTAAGTCCTATAATCAGGATATAAATTTTTCTTATATGAGCGATGAGCTTGGCCTACACCTCGCTCGTGCCTATTATTCTAAGATGCGTTATCACGCTTTGCAAGATGATGCAAGCGAGAGAAAAAAATATGATTTTGCAAAAAAGAAATGCGATATTTTTTTAAAAGAGCTTTTAGAAAGGGAGACAAAGACTACCGAATTAGTTCGTGTTGCTATTTTATTTTATGGGCATAGATACAAAGAATTGAATGCTAAGATTCCCAAAGAAAATGAATTGAAACTCAATTTGAAAAAAATCCTACAAGGGCAGTTGGGCCCTTATTATGATTTGTACTTAGATTCTAAAACAGACAAAAGGGATTCTGAGGTACGAGAAATTTTAGAGAGTCTAAATAGAGATAGATAGTAGGCTTTATAGGACTTGTTATACCTAGCTTGGATTGAGTTCAATCTTACGAGGGCGACGAAGTCCCTTTATTTTAATGCCCTTTCTTGAGACTCTTTGGTATTTTTTGCTTTCTCGCAATTTTCAAAAGGGCTTTTAGAGAACAAACCCACTTTTACATCTAAAATATTTATCCATAGCTATTCTGATAGTGTAAAAGAGACATCAAATTTATTTTTGTCATTTATTGTGTATACCTTTTTGACTAAAACTATTGAGTTAAGTTTTTTTAGAAAAGAACCCCTAGCATTTTTTAAAAAACATATAAATTTATGTAGTGGAGGTGAAGCTATAAAGGACTTTCAACTCTTGAAAATTTTCATAATATGTAACCACTTTTTGTTTTCTAAAAGAAAGATTCTATTTTTTAATTCTTATTCTTGATTTTAAGATGGGACATAATAAAAATATACGGGCAAAAAATAAAATTATAGTTTTATGACAAACTCAGATACTATCTCTACATCCGCACAATATTTTATAAGAAAAGAAGGGGGCATGGGTTTTTTTCAATTTGTGAATATTTATTATCCTAATGATTATAGTAAATTTTATATATTAGATGAATTTGAAAAACAAAAATTGCATGATAAGTGGAAAAATGAACATTGTGAATATTTTGATGAAAATTTATTTAATGAAAAAATTCGTAGGCAGATAGAACGAGGTGACTTTGATTTTTCAGGGTATACCTTTAATAAATTCTTTTACGATAAGGTTGTCTTTCCTGCTGTAAATTTTTTTTTCACAAGATTTGAGGGAGAGACGAGTTTTTGCTACGCCAAGTTTCAAGGGGAAGCGAATTTTGGGGCAACGGAGTTTAGAAAAAAGGCAAATTTTCAGCATGCCGAGTTTAACGAAGATGCAAATTTTAATCAAGCAGAGTTTAGAGATATAGCTTATTTCCATTATATCAAGTTTAGCAATATAGCGTGTTTTGGTAGCGTCAAATTTGAGCAAGGAGCATCTTTTCAGTATGCGGAGTTTAGGGGGAAGGCAATATTTAACAGTGCAGAATTTAAAAATATCACTAATTTTACGGATGTAAAGTTTGAGGCTCAGGTAAACTTTGAGAACACAGAGTTTCAGAATTCGACATTTTTCCATAGAGTGAAGTTTAAGGATTGCTGTTTTTTTATAGATGTGAATTTTAAAGGTCTGGCAATGTTTTATGAAGCCGAATTTTGGGGTGATGCACGGTTTCACCAAACACATTGTTGGGGTAATGCACGGTTTCACCAAACACATTGTTGGGGTAATGTACAATTTTCTAAAGCCAAATTTAAGAAGAAAGTTAGCTTTTGGAATAATAAGTTTGATTTCGCTAATTTTGAAGAAGCAGAATTTAATGGATACGCTCATTTTTCAAAAGTAGAGTTTAACAGTCAGGTAAGTTTTGTAGAAGCAGAGTTTAACAGTCAGGTAGATTTTCACCAACCAAAGTTTATCAAGGGAGTTAATTTTTCGCAGGTCAAATTTAGTAAATTTTCTAGATTTAAAGGTGCTATTTTTGGTATAAAAAAATCCTGTTTATATCCCTTAAAGTCTCCAAATACTGATAGAACTACTAAGTTAACTTATTTTGAAGCAGCTAACTTTGAAGGTAGAGTTTTATTTCATGATTGTAATTTTTATCATGATGTTATTTTTAATAATTGTTTTTTTAAATATTCGGGGGTGTTTGATAAGGTCGTATTTGCCTTTGTCCCTGATTTTAGATTTGTTTCTTATAGGAATAGTAATTTTAGATTTGATACAGCCATCATTCCAAATATCGAAGAATTAACTATAGTAAAAAAGATAAATAAAAATGAAACAGAAAGACTAAAGCTATATTTAGAACTACAATATAGATTTAAAGCACTCAAAGAGTTGGCGATTGCGAGCAATGATCACAAAAGTGAGATAGAGTTTTATGGTGAGGAGCTAGAGGCTACTAGGTTGTCTTACAAGATAAGAAAAAAGAGGAAGTTAAGAGTGATGAAGATGGTTGATAATATCTTATTTCCCAAGGCAAAGATGGAGCGAGTTAAAAAATTTTTAGCTTTCAAACCTTTATTTAAGAATAAGAAAAATACTGATAATTTCAGCTATTTTATTCTTTCTATCTTCTATAAATGTCTTTCCAATTATGGAAGATCCTTTGTACGTCCTTTTTATTGGTGGCTATGTAGTGTCGTATTATCTATTGCCTTTCTATTCTTGTGTTCTTATTTTATGTGCGTTTCTAAAAGGATTAAATTTTTTTTCATACTTGTTTCCCCCTTCCCTTATTATGACTATGATTATATTACTCATTCAGTTATACTTTCTTTTGGGTCATTGGAATTACTCATACATTTTTTCATTATTGCACTTAAACTATGGAATACTCTTTTGACATTTTTATTTTTCTTAGGACTAAGAAATCAGTTTAAGATACGAGGCTCATCGTAATTTAATAGTGTTTTGTTCCCTATGATAGTAAACTTTATAGGATTTGTTATACCTAGCTTGGATTGAGTTCAATCTTACGAGGGATTTGGAAATATTAAAATTTCACTTCTGAAAAATAAAAAGATGTTCGTGCATAATCAGTAGAAAATTAGACTCTTTTGATTTTCTAACCCAAAAACCTGTCGCCTTACAATTAAACTGTCTTTTTATTATATCTTCTTTTAGAGCAAAGCCAACTTTTAAAAATCTTTCCATGACTTTAAATGCAAGAGGTTGGTACATTGTTTTTCTGCGTGTATCTCCCATTAAAATTGCACAATATTTTCCTTTTTTGAGTACCCTAAATAATTCTTTTGCAACTTTTTCCATTTTCCGCTTTGAATTGAAAGTCCATTGTTTGATAAAAAATATGGAGGGTCGGCAAAAACCATATCAAACAATTAATAATTTTAATCGTTTTAATTTTTGGAAAATATGATTTTGAAGTTTATTTGACTCTTCAAAACGCTTTTGTTCATCTTTATACAGATAATCAATAATTTCTTTGATAAGCATATTTATTTCATTTTGCTTGCTTTGGCTATTAATATCAGTAAAGTTAACTTCTGCAAAGTCGTTGTAGTCTAATACTATTTCAGCTTTTTCATATTGGTCATTTACCTTTGAAAAAGCCTCTTCAATATTGCTCGCTTGTACTTCTACAACACGAGCAAGTAGCTCTTGAATTTCAATTTTAAATGTTTCCATAATTTAATTTTTTATAATTTCCACGACCAACAAATTTAATAATTTCTTTATCACGCAAAAGCTGTAATTGTTGTCTAATTTTGTCTTTGATAAAGTTATTGTTTGGGTATTTAATTTGTAGCTTTTGCTCGAATTTGTAGATGTCATCAAGAGTAAATGTTTCTTTTTTAATCAAATCAACACAATTCATAACATCTAAAATCCAACCTTTTGCATCTTTACTTTTTGTTCTTAAAAATAATACTTTATTGAAAGTTTCTTTTACAAATTCTTGGTTAATAGTTTGAGCATTTTTAATCAAAAATATTTTTCCAGCATCTGCAATTTTTGAAATATCAACGTTACAACCAACCCAACCTAATCTTTTTGTGGTTTCTCGTAAAGGTCGACGCTTAATAATCATTTCTGTTGTGAAAAACTGTTTTGGAATTATGAAAAAATCATTAACTGTCCATTGTTCTGTATAGGTTAGGAAGAAGAAATTTGGGCTATTATCAGAATTAATTCTTTCTATCATAGTAGAGTAAGCACCATCATTAATAGTATTTGAAAACTTTTTACTTTTGCTTTTTAATTCAAATTCTTCATTGCATTTTTTACAATAAAAATCTGCAACAGGTCTATTATTTTCAAACTCATTTAATGGCAAATCACCACAACAAGGACAATAAGAATTTTCTTTAACCCAATTTTCACTTAGAACTCTTGCGATTTGAGATTTCCCTTTATAGCCTTTTCTTAAATCTGTGTTGAAAGCTAAATTCATTTATGCTACTTGTTGCGTTAGGGATTGCAGTGGAAATCTTTTTTGTGAGGAGCGAACAAAAAGATTGGAACAGAAAGCCCGACCCGATAGGGGAACACCCAAATAAAAACTTTTTCTCGCATCTACTCGTTGAATGTTGAAGTCAGAATACAATTCGTCAAAGAAATTATTATTTTCGTTTTTCCCTTTCACGTCTGAATTACTTAAGATTCAAGTATGATTTAGTGCATTCAATTTTCAACAAAATTCTTTTAAATGAATTTGTTTGTTATCGTTAAACTTGTCTTTTGCATAGTAATTGAACCTTCAAGTTTTACTTACTGGATAATAGGGTGGATCAAAGTAAACAAAATCTCCCTTCTTGGCGTTTTTTAACACTTTCTTATAATCTTGTTTTTTGATCTCAATATGTTGCAGTGCTTTAGCTACTTTTCTAAGATTTTCTTCATCGCAAATAAGGGGATTCGTGTACTTACCAAAGGGGACATTAAATTCGCCCCTACTGTTTACGCGATACAAGCCATTGAAACAAGTTCTGTTTAGATAGATAAAACGAGAAGCGATAGTTAAATCCGAAAGTTTTTTTAGATTTTTTGCTCGTATTTTTAGAAAATATTCTTTGTCTAATGTATGTTTTTTAAGTGATTTTATTAGACTTTCTACATCATACTTGATCACATTGTAGGTGATAACAAGCTCATTATTTAAATCAGATAAAAAGGCTCTTTCAGGAAGTAGATCAAAAAATACCGCCCCACCGCCCACAAAGGGCTCAAAATACCTTCCAGTCCTTGAGTCAAAATTTTCTGGTGGATAAAGATTCAGTGAATGAAACTGTCTGAGAAGTTGTCTTTTCCCACCCACCCATTTAACAAAAGGTTTGGGTTTTTCTTGAATAATACGAGAGGCATCAGCTAGTAAATTTTGTTTATTGGCAAGTGTAAAAACTCTTTGTGCATAAATGAAATTTATACTAAAAGTTTTTTGCAGTTCTAATATTTGCTGATTATTTGCCATAGTTTGACTGAATTACATCATCAAGCGAAATAATATCGGAGAGGGAGGGATTCGAACCCTCGGTACGTTTTCACGTACGACAGTTTAGCAAACTGCTCCCTTCGGCCTCTCGGGCACCTCTCCCGTAAATGCGGAGGGAGTGGGATTCGAACCCACGGTACCTTTCGGTACAACGGTTTTCAAGACCGGCTCCTTAAACCGCTCGGACATCCCTCCATGGTCAAGGCGTTTGAAATTCATTGCTATGTCAACTGAACTAAATCATAATATCAATAGCTGTTTAAAAAAGTATACTTACCTCCTTCCACGGTACCTTTCGGTACAACGGTTTTCAAGACCGGCTCCTTAAACCGCTCGGACATCCCTCCATGGTCAAGGCGTTTGAAATTCATTGCTATGTCAACTGAACTAAATCATAATATCAATAGCTGTTTAAAAAAGTATACTTACCTCCTTCCAATTTGCAACTAGGAAAGGGGTTTGAGCTTTTTTCTCATTACATTCATTAATTTTACTCTTGCCCTCATACAAATCTTGACAAAAATCCCCCTAAACAAGTACATGCGAGACAATGGCAAATTTAAAATCTTCAAAAAAGGATACACGACGTATTGCAAGGCATCGTGCTCGTAATATCCCTCAAAAAACTCGCTTACGCAATCTCGCAAAAACTATACGTGCCCTCGGAAATGGGGGAGAATTAGAAGGGGCTAGGGAGGCCCTCCGTCAATTTTACGTTTATTTAGATAGGGCTGCTCGTACTCGATTGATACATCCTCGCCGTGCTGCTCGTTACAAGAGTAGAAGTGCTATATTTCTTAACAAAATTGAAAAGACTTCTCAGGCTTCTTAGTATTAGGTCCTTATTTTGAGGTAAGGCTTCTTTATCTCTCATGCCCTTACTTGTTCAAAAATTTGGTGGTACCTCTGTGGGGGATACCGTTCGTATCTCTAATGTAGCAGATAGAATCAAGCGAAGCTATATGGAAGGCCATGATCTTGTGATTATACTTTCAGCTATGGGTCACACAACAGATCATCTGCTTCAAATGGCCCTAGACATTCATCCACAACCCTATACTCAATCTCGGGAAATGGATATGCTTCTTTCTACAGGTGAGCAAGTTTCCATAGCGTTAATGTCCATTGCCCTAGCCGCGAAGGGTGTTCCTGCTGTTTCACTTACAGGTTTACAGGCAGGAATACGAGTTGTGGGTTCGCACACAGAGGCACGCATTGCCTCTGTAGATAGTGAAAGTATTAAAAAACATTTGAGTCAAAGGAAGGTTTGCCTGATCGCGGGCTTTCAAGGAATCAATGAGGGCAACGAAATTTTTACATTGGGTAGGGGTGGGAGTGATACGACTGCTGTGGCTGTGGCTGTTGCCTTACATGCAGATGTGTGTGAGATTTATACCGATGTCGACGGGGTGTACACAACAGATCCAAATAAAGTATCGACAGCAAAACGCATACATCAAATTTCATATGAAGAGATGCTAGAAATGGCACGCCTTGGAGCGGGCGTACTACATAGTCGTAGTGTGGAATTGGCTTCCAAGTATAAAGTGAAATTGCATGTGCGTTCTAGTTTTAATAATAATGAGGGTAGCTATGTGGTAAGTGAAGAACAAATACTTGAAAAGGCCTTAGTGCGAGGTGTGTCTCTAAAAAGTGATGAGGCAAGGATTACAATTTTTGATCTAGATGATATTCCAGGCCTTGCGGCTCAATTGTTTGGTCTCATGTCTCAAAAAAATATAAATGTGAATCTTATAGTGCAAAGTAGGGGGAAGGGGGGGCGAAATACAATTTCGTACACAGTTTTACGCAATCAACTTTCAGAGGCTAAGGCTACAGCCCTTGAATTTACCCAGAAAGTGAATACAGGAAAGGTTGAGGTCACTGAAGAAATAGCCATAGTTTCTGCAGTGGGGATAGGGATGCAATCGCATTCAGGGGTTGCAGCCTCCATGTTCAAGGCCCTTGCAGACATTAATGCAAATATAGAAATGATTAGCACTTCTGAAATAAAAGTTTCTGTGGTACTCAGTCCTAAAGAAGGTTTGGAGGCCTTGCATGCAGTACACAATGTCTTTGGCCTTGGTACGGCTCCTAGTAAGAGTTAAAAAAGTCCAATAAAAATCAATCCTTCACGAGTCTAACCTTGCAACAACCTTATATTTTAGACAGGAATAACCCCATAGGTGTTTTTGATTCTGGGGTGGGTGGGCTAACTGTACTTTCAGCCCTTGCAAAAATCTTACCCAAAGAAGACTTTATTTATTTGGGTGACACAGCTCGCGTTCCTTATGGGGGACGTTCGGCACACATCATTCAACGCTATAGTCTAGAGATAGTAGATTTTTTAGTCAAAAAAAAAATAAAGTTACTTGTAATTGCTTGTAATACATCTACCGCCTTTGCCGAAAATTTAATAAAAGAAAAATATCCCTATTTACCTGTGGTGGGGGTGATACAACCGGGGGTGGATGCCTTGATTAAAAAACTAAGCTCTAATAAAGCAGGAGTAGTGGGTACAGTTTCGACAATAAAATCTGGGGAGTACACAAAACGACTTCATCAAATCAATCCAAATCTTGAAGTTTTGGCACAAGCTTGCCCTATTCTCGTTCCTCTAGTGGAAGAAGCATGGCTTGATAATGAGGTTTCTGAACTTGTCATTAGGAAGTACTTTGAAGTATTTCTATCAAAGGGTATAAATACGGTAGTGTTGGGTTGCACTCATTACCCCTTACTCAAAAAAACCATACAAAAAATCTTTCCAAGCCTTCAGCTCATTGATTCTTCAGAAGAAAGTGCAAGTCATGTTTTTGCCCTTCTAAATACCCAAGGCCTAAATAGAAATATTTCCGAGAGGCAAGGGCGTCATGATAGAATACAATTATTTTTTACAGATAAAAGCAACCCACAAATTCATATAGAAAAATTTTTAAATGGAGTATCTGTGGATGAGATTTCAGAAGTGAGTCTTCAAGCTCCTTAGATTGACTCTTTTTATGCTCCCAGCCCTTCGTTGAAAAATCTTAATCCCCCATCCCTCTTCAGCCACATCCTCATTCTATAGACACCTAAAGTATTTTTTCTATCACTCTATAGTGTTAGATTTTGGAATGTCTAATGTTGTAATAAAAAGGTGGTTGAGGTGGTGGAATACTAGTATATGATATCAAAGCCTTCCTCGATGTATTGTTGATCTTCAAAACGTTCAAAGCCTTCTACTTTGCTAAAAGCAGGCCCCTTAAGTATAATTTTTTCAAAGCTTTTCAAGAGCGCCACCTCCCCCTTTATCACACATTCAACATCACCATTATGCAAGTTTTTTACATAACCATGTAATTGAAGTTGTCGAGCCTTATTCATTATATAGGCTCTATATCCAACTCCCTGCACCTTCCCTTTGACTATGTATTTGTACTGTGTGTTCATACTCTCTTTCAAAATATTTTAGGCTTCTTTACATAAATATATTTCTTTAGAAAAAATATAAGCCAGATAATAAGCTATAAAATAAAAGCACAAGAGGCTTATACAAAAATATATTTTTTAGCATAATTTTTTAGAAATAAATATAATTCTTCTCCTTTCTTTTCCTTGACTTTTATTTATTACTACTTAAGGGTATTCAACTTGCCTATTTCTTAAATTTATAATTCGTTAATTTGTTTTTTTAACTAGATAAAGGGAAAAGTATCTTTTTGAATGGATTTTATATATATAGTTATTAATCGTATAGAAAATAAAAATTACTTTAGCTTGATGGAGGGTAATAATTTTAATTATTTCTTACAATTAGAAAGCCTTGTAGATGATGATCTTATTATTGAATATCTAAATGAAATCAATAAAATCGCAGAAGCCACAAATACCCTTGCCCAGATTGAAAAATCCTCTTCTTTTAATTTGTATGAAGAATTAAAAAAGATAGGTTCACTATTTTTCACACAATTTTTCCCTATAGAATTGCAAGAACTATTGCGGCACTATGGTTTTGCCTATTTGTTCTTTCAAGTGACTTCCTCTATCAAGCATATCCCATGGGAATTGCTTTACAATAAAGATCATTTTTTATGTGAAAAATTTTCCATTTCAAAAAACACCTACAATTCTTTCTTAAAACCCCCACCTCTCTATAAAGATAAAATAAAAATGCTTATTATATCTAATCCCACAGGAGATTTAGACTGGGCCTCTCTTGAAGGAGAAAAATTGTATAAGGAACTGACATCGAATGAATATAAAATAAATTTAGAGGTAAACATTCTTGCAGGAAAGTCTTTGAATAAAATAGAATTATTAAAGGCGATTCAATATTGCGATATTATACACCATGTTGGCCATACATATTTTGATCAAGAACTCCAGCAGGGCGGTTGGTTATTGAGTCATAATAAAGTAGTATATGCACGAGAAATTCAAAAATTGCAGATTGTGCCCTTTCTCGTTTTTTCTAATTCATGTAAAAGTACTCAAAATCTACAGCCCCCACGAGCTAAGAATGAAATAAAAAAAAACATTTTAGAAACATCTTTCAGTTTACCCTATGCCTTTATGGATACAGGTCTTTGTTCGTATTTAGGTACTCATTGGGATGTTGTTGACTCGCAAAAATCTAGCGATTTTACAATTTTGTTTTATAACTTTCTTTTTAAGGGCATGACTATAGGTGAGGCACTTTTTAACACATGTAAGAAAATGAAGCTAAAGTCTTCAAAAAATGATATCTCTTGGGCTAATTATACACTTATGGGTGACCCTAGAGTCCATATACTTAAAGATAGAAAAAATTTAAAGAATCGTTTGAAAGTTTTTCATGATACAGGAAATGACATCCTCAATCATTATCCCTTACTCCTTGTGCGTCCCTATACATATTTGCATCAGCAAATCAATAAAGAGAGTGAATTAGAGTTAAGTACAAATTTTATTTTGCTCATTCAGCTTTTTGAGGATACAATTCGTCTCATTATTGTAATTTCAAAATCTGTTTTAAAAGAAAAATATTCGGAAGTGATAGTTCAAATCAATCATCACGATGATAGTCTCTTTGCAGAATATCGTGCATTGTATGAATATATAAATGGTCTTACTCATGACTCTAATCTAAAACTTATTTTTGAAATATTTTCTTATATTGAACGCAACCTTCATGAGATTGATTATATGTTTAGATGGACACTTTTGTACAAAGAAGGGAGTATTCTCAAAAATAAATTACATATTCATTTTTCAAATTTTTATTATACGCTTGAACATTTTTTGATAGATTTATCTATCTTTTCGCAATTTCATTTTATTTACATAGGCAATGCTAATGCCTTTCCCCTATTACTAAATGGGGGATATCCTAAACGATACCATAATAAAAAGGCACTTAGTTATATTCAAAACTACGAAAAACAAAGGCCTAATGCTCAAATTTGCTTATATTATACAAGTCATCAAGAAGAGAGCCTATCCCTCGTCTCTATGGACCCATTTTTAAAGTATGATCTTGTTAAGAATGAAATGAAGATTTCTCTTGAGTGAAGTCAAGTAAACGATCGGGATGATTTGTAAACATACCGTCTACCCCCATGCTGAAATAGATACTAAAATCATTGTAGGAATTTATAGTGTAAGGTACAACTTTAATATTTTTACTGTGACAACGATGAATAAAATTTTGACTGAGTTCACCTGCTTCAGGATTGATTGAAAAAGGCTTGTAACGTTTTTGAATGCTATCTAGTTCTAAGTCGCTCAAATTCGACTTATATTCTTTTTCGTTGGAAGGTATGAGCTCAGAGGGGCTATGTAAAAGGGATAATTTTAATTGAGGGGCTAGCTCCCTAATGCGTGCCAGATAACCCCAGTGAAAGGAAGAAATACATACCCTTGAGGTGAGCTTATATTTTTCTACTGCCCTTAGAACCAGGTTTTCAATATTTGTGTTTCCTTTTTTAGGAGACCAATATTCGGCTTTGATTTCAATATTGAGTAGGGCTTCTTTTTTTTTACTTAGTAAGGCTAAAATCTCCTCGAGGCTTGGAACTTTGATTTGATTCAAAGCAGGATGAAACCAAGAACCAGCATCTAATTTTCTTATTTCATGAAAGTCTGCACTACTGACTAGACCCTTACCGTTTGTTGTACGCTCTAAAGTTTCATCATGGATAATGACTACTTGCTTGTCTCTAGTAAGGGCTACATCCAATTCGAGCATATGACTCCCTACCTCTATTGCCCTTTCAAAGGCAAGGAGGGTATTTTCAGGATACATTGCACTCCAGCCCCTGTGGGCTATAACTAAAAATGGATTTTTTTTCACAAAGCCAAGAGGGATAAAAAAGGGCTAACTTTCTAATAGGTGAAGCTTTCCATCGCTTCTCCTACATTTCTAAAAACTTCAAAGACAGAAGATAGACGTGTGATTTCTAAGAGCTTTTCTACTTCACTACTTAGGCCCGTAAAAACAATGCGTCCATTTAAGCCTTCAACATGCTTGTATACGCTCAAGAAGACTCCAAGGGCAGCGGAATTTAAGAAAGGCACCTTTTCCATATCAATGATAAACTTAGGGGCAACACCAGGGGCAATGCACTTCTCTATTTTTTCAGCTATATGAAATTCGTCTCCTGCCCTAATCGCACCTTCAATACGGACGATGTTGACTTCATTTTTTTTAGAAATTTTTAATTTCATTTCGTTCATATACTACCTAGGGTAAAAAAGACTAGTAGTAAGAAGTCAAACAAATATTAATATTCGTAAATAAAAATAGAGGTTAGATTTTTTACTAAAACCACATTCAAAGCTATAGGAATTTTTGGAATGTATAGAAAATATAACTAAAGGCTTTTTAAAATATGAATGTATAAGCATATTTCCTTAACGCTCATATCAATGAGATTAGAAGTATTTTATTTTTTATATATTTGATATATGACATTATATCGCATGAGGTTTTCCGAGGTGATACGGCAATAATTGCGTGACTCTGCATTGGGAAGGGCTTCAAGAAATTGAAAAAAATCCTCGTTGTAATATAGTCGCTTCCATTTTCGTAAATTCCCAGGCCCGCCATTATATGCAATCACAGACCAGCGAAAATTTTTTTCATATTGCTTGTAAAGCTTTGAGAAGAAGTAAATCCCAAATTGTATATTTACTTCAGGATTATGAATATCGTAATTTTTTTCCTTATAAATTTGCTTAGCTATTTCCCTACTTGTGGCGGGCATAATTTGCATGAGCCCTTGGGCCCCTGATCGGCTCACCACACCTTCTTGAAATAAACTCTCTTGGTGCATTAGGGCATAGTTCATATTCATTTGCGTACCATATGTTTTTGAATGTTTCTCTACTAAGCTCAAATAAGGCCTAGGATATAAATGCCTTGCTATGGCAGGAGGTAAACTATATGGATCTAGGGGTATCCCAGATTCCCAAAGTAGTTGGCGTAGATAATAGATTTGAACATTCAATAGCCCTGACCATTTCCCCATCATAACCATTTCTTTTAAAAATTTTCTTTTTTCTGCTTGAGTATTATTTTTCCCTCCCACTAAACCTTTTAATTCCCTATACAATTGTTGTGCTGTATTCCATTCGCCCACAAGAAAAAGAATTTTTACAAGCTCATTATCGATGAGGCTAGATCTTTCAATTTCTGCCCAAAGATCTTTACTTTTGGGATCAAAATATTTTTCGATATTCTTAGAAGCTAAAAAGCTCGTAGCCATTTGCACACCCCCATATTTGGTTATCCAAGCTAGATAATCTTTTCTACTATTTACTTTAGACCATTCTAGTTCATATTCATGACGAGTAGGAGTGGATTGCGAGTTCCATATTTCTTCAATATAAAAAGAACCGGGTGCATATACATAAAAATTGTTTTCTAATTCTGCTAGCTCTTTTATTTTATTTTTTGTTCTGTAGTACACCCGCAACCAATGAAAAAAACGACCCGAGGTATTAAATTTTGGGAGTTCTTCAGCAGCCCTTGTCCAATGTTTATCTTCAGCCCAATTTATTTTCCCTGTTTCATTCCCTACTAGGGCCTCCATAAGTAAATCTTGAATGGAAGTATGCCATGGGTATTTTTTTAAATAATTCAAAACCTCATTAAAATAGATACTATCTTTATTTCTTTTTTTGCCACGTAAGGCCTTGAGACTTAGGCCCCAAAGAGAAGAAACCTCATTCATAGTGTATCTATAGGGTTTTAAGAGTTCTAAAACAGTTTGGTATTTTTGATTTTCAAGTAAAGAGTTACCCCAGTCTTCTATGTACTTTGTATTTCTACTGTACACATTTTGAAAATGTTCAGCCATTTTTATTAACCCATTTTCTTGTTCAGTTTTTAATAAAAAATAACCATCACTGATTGCACTTTCGTTAGTGGCGGTGTCGATAATTTCGGAACTAGAATAGGTTCTTTTAAAAGATTTGAGCTCATCTTTGCTCATACCTAGATTCATGGCCACTAGCCACCTATGATTTTTATTTGAGCTATTTAAACTTTCAGGAAAATATGCCTTTACATCACTCCATATCCCTTTTAGTATCCAAGTTTCATTTGTTTCCTGTGCAGCTTTGATGTAATAGTGTAGGGCCTGATCTTTTTCATGATTCAGGACTAGGGCACGAGCTCGCATAAAATTTGTATAAGGGCTTTTAAAGTTTTGTAAGTCTGTACGTTTCGCTAGGTGTGAACTCTCTTGGATATTTTTCTGGCGAGTGAGTTGTTCTAGTCTTTTTTGAAAAATACTTTCTGTATAAGAGTCAAAGTTTTTTAGACTTGCGAGGGTCGCGAATAATCCACTTAGAGAGGACATGTCTAAATTGTTTGCAAAACGTGCGGCCTCATGTATGATGATAAGTGGGATAGGATGCTTATAAGAACCATATGATTCAGGAGAAGCTCCCCTTAGACATTTTTCTAAATCATGTATACTGTTTGCATTTGAGCAATTGATATTTAAACCTTTCATGAAATGTTGAAAGGCTTTGATGTAGAAGGGAAGATTTTTGCTAACAAATACCCCCCTTCTATTTTCCAATAAAGATAAGGCATAGGCATAATGCTCTAGGGGGGAAGTCGGAGCATTCTTTGTGTACTTGTACTCTATACCCTTCCATCTATTTGCTTGAAGAAGCCTAGACACCTCAGGTGGGCTAGCGGCAATGGGTGTATCATAGCCTAGTAGGATGAAGATAAATAATAAACTCAAATGTATAGGGTTTCTTTTTAATATGAGTGTTAGTGTTGGTATCATATGAGACTTAAAAATTAGAATTTTATTGATTGATGTAATTATTTGCGAATGATATCTGCCCCTACTTTAGACAAGCGTTCATCTATATTCGCAAATCCTCTATCAATTTGTATAATATTTTGTATACTGGATGTACCTTCTGCACAAAGAGAGGCAATTAAAAGAGCCATGCCTGCTCTAATGTCGGGGCTAGCGAGTTCAGTGGCAATAAGTGGGGATGGTCCCATGATAAGGGCACGATGTGGATCACAAAGAACAATACGAGCCCCCATACCTATTAAGCGATCTGTAAAAAATAAACGAGACTCAAAAAGTTTTTCATGTATAAGCACAGTACCCTTAGCTTGTGTGGCCGCAACTATGGCAACTGAGGTCATGTCAGCTGGAAATCCTGGCCAAGGAGCACTATCGATGTGGGGTATGGCATCACCTACATCATTTTGTATAGTGAGTTTTTGCTCTCTAGGGACTAGTATGTCTTTCCCTTCATAAAAAGCATGTATTCCTAATCGAGAAAAAGTATTTAGAATCTGACGCATATCTTGATGATGTACATTTTGGATACGCAACTCACCCTTGGTTAGGGCTGCAAGAACTATGAAACTCCCTGCTTCCAGATAATCGGGGGATATGGAATGAACGATATTTGGGTTGGATAGGGTTTCCACGCCCTCTATCTCTAGGACATTTGAAGATATACCTTTTATCTTTGCACCCATTGCCACTAATAAATGACATAAATTTTGTACATGGGGTTCGCTTGCAGCATTACGTATAATTGTTTTTCCCTCAGATAAAACAGCAACACAGAGTGCGTTCTCTGTAGCTGTTACAGAAGCTTCATCTAATAAAATATCCGCCCCCCTTAGCTCCTTACAAGTCAGTTCAAAGCCATCATTGTAAACCTTTAGTTTTGCCCCAAGGGCAGATAGGGATAAGAAGTGAGTGTCTAAACGCCTCCTTCCTATACGATCCCCACCGGGCCTTGGCAAAAATACAAGATGGTTACGTACAAGAAGGGGCCCAGCTAAAGTTACAGCCCCTCGTAACTTTGCACAAAGTTCAATGGGCAATCTTGATTCTATATTATTTTTTGCTTCTATTTCTAATTCCGTTGTTATAGAATTTTTAATTTGCACCTTTGCCCCTATCATTTGAAGTATATCTTGCATCAAACGAACATCCTCTATAGGTGGGACATTATGGAAGGTTATTTTTTCTTTTGTAAGAAGGCTAGCGGGAAGAACTGCTAGAGCCTCATTTTTATTTCCTTGTACAGCTATAGTACCATTGATGGGATTACCACCCTTAACAATAAACTTATTTGTGTTTTTCATCCTAAATAAACCATAAAGTATCCCAAAAAATAATAGCGAGTATCTAAGTACAGAATTTTTTTTAGGATTTATTCTAATAAAACTAAAATGAACCTAGTAAACAAAAATTTTTAGAGTATAAACCTGTCACTATTTTATATAAAAAATTCATAGGTGCTTGTAAGGATTGTATTTTTTGGGTTAGCTTGGAATGTGCTTCTTCTATTCTAAGCTTTTTTATAGAATCCTTTTCTTGTTCAAAAGGGTAAAAAATGATAGTTGTGCCTTAGATTAGAAAGATTTGTTTGTCATTCTCCCTAAGTATATAAATTTTGTGATTTGATAGGAGCATAGGGCGAGGCACAAAAGATTTACAATGTCGATTGAGGGTAACAATCATATGCACACAAAACCATTTAAACTTATGGCGAACTATGAGCCTGCGGGTGATCAACCTCAAGCCATTAAAAAGCTTATAGAAGAGTACAACACAGGGGGTAAAAAAAAACTTTGTCTTTTAGGGGTAACAGGTTCAGGAAAAACATATACCATGGCTGCCTTCATCGAAGGGATAAATAAGCCTACTTTAGTTTTAACACATAATAAGACTCTAGCGGCACAATTGTATCGTGAATTTAGGGAATTTTTTCCTAATAATGCTGTAGAATATTTTGTTTCATATTACAATTACTATCAACCCGAAGCCTATGTACCCACCAGTGATACGTATATAGAAAAGGACTCTTCTGTAAATGAAGAAATCGATAGACTTCGTTTACGTGCCACTTCTGCCCTTCTTGAACGTAAGGATGTAATCATTGTTTCTTCTATTTCTTGTATCTATGGTTTAGGCTCTCCTGAAGAATATAGGGAAAACTTAATTATTTTAGATAAGGGTATAGAATTAGACAGAACTACTTTAATGCGTAAGTTTTTACATATCCAGTACACTCGCAATGATTTAGAAATAGCACGTGGTCATTTTAGGGTTAGGGGGGATGCCTTAGAAATATTTCCTGCCTATCGTAAAGAAGGAATAAGAATCAATTGGTTTGGTGATGAGATAGAGGCCATTTCTTTATTTGACCCTCTTACAGGAAATAAAATACAAGAGATGGATCGCATTGCCATTTACCCCGCGCGTCACTTTATAACGTCCCCACCTCGTCTCAAAGAAGCAGTCAAAAAGATTAAGCAAGAACTTGAAGAAAGAATACAATTTTTTAAAGATCATAATAAGCCGCTAGAGGCAGAACGTATAGAACAGCGTACACGGTATGATATAGAGATGTTGAAGGAAATGGGTTATTGTAATGGGATTGAAAATTATTCACGTCATCTTACAGGTCGGCAGGAGGGGGATCCACCCGCCTGTCTCTTGGATTACTTCATGGATGACTTTGCCATACTTATAGATGAGAGTCATGTTTCTATTCCCCAAATACGTGGTATGTATGAGGGAGATCGTTCAAGAAAAATGTCCTTGGTTGATTATGGCTTTCGTTTACCCTCCGCCTTAGATAATAGACCATTGAAGTTTGTAGAATTTGAAGAGATTGCAAAAAATGTTTTGTATGTGAGTGCCACTCCTAGTGATTATGAACTCAATCAAGCAGAGGTGGTGGTGGAGCAAATCATTAGGCCCACAGGCCTTATAGACCCGCCTGTGGAAGTGCGTCCTACACAAAATCAAATTGAGGATATATTGTCTGAAATTAAAAAATGCAAGGATAAAGATGAAAGAGTTTTGGTAACCACCCTCACAAAAAAAATGGCAGAGGACCTCACGGATTATTTTCTAGAAATGGGGATTAAGGTGGCGTACATACATTCTGAAATACAAACTATAGAAAGGGTGGAAATTATACGTGATTTGAGAAAGGGTGTTTATGATGTTTTGGTGGGGGTGAATTTGTTGCGGGAGGGTTTGGATATGCCTGAAGTTTCACTTGTGACTATTTTAGATGCAGACAAAGAGGGTTTTTTAAGAAATGCTCGATCTTTAATTCAAACTATAGGTCGTGCAGCCCGTAATGAAAATGGGAATGCCATTTTGTATGCAGATAGGGTGACGGACTCGATGCAAAGTGCCATAGACGAAACTTTGAGACGAAGAAAGATACAGCTCGAGTACAATCAAAAGCATCACATCACCCCCAAAACTATTAAAAAGGAAATTTTTGATATCATTGAGCGAGACTATGCAAATGAAAAAGAAGAACGTGAGCTAAGTAAAATAGAACATGAAATAGAAAGGATGGGTAAACTTTCAAAAAAAGATAAGATAGGCAAACTGAAGGAAATGATGCTCCTAGCCGCCCAAAATTTAGATTTTGAAAGGGCGACACTCTTGCGAGATGAGATGTTAAAACAAGAAGGGGTTGTGAAATTAGATAAAAAGAAAGGGGGCAAATGAAGTTATGGTAAGAGTAAAGATAAAATAGTTTATTCTAAAATCAAATAAAGATTTGTGGCATAATGAAAACATATGAAGTATTGCTAACTAAATCTTATATAATAAACATTAAAGCCAAAGATAAAAGAAAAGCAAGGGAATATGCTGAGTGTTTTACAAATGATATTCAAAACATTTCAACGATAGTAGATGAAAAAAACTATAAATTTCAAATTCAAAATATTGAATGTAAGATAAATGAATCTTTTGAAGTTACAGAAATTCATGAAAACAATTGATACAATTGGATTCAGGAAAATAAATAAACACCCCTATATATTTCTATCCTTGCCTCTCTACTGAACCATTTAAATATGATGGATATAAAAACTTTCGATTGTTCAGATAAGGATTTGCAAATGGGTAATGTCTTCACTCCATTGAAATGGGGAGAATTTGCCATTCATAAATTTGATATCTTTTCAAAATGGATGAAGGGGGCTACAGTGTTTGACCCAACCATGGGCGAGGGGAATCTACTTGAAGCATTGCTTACTTATGGCTTAGGCAAAGGTTATACAATAGCTCATCTCCCGACTAAAAGACTTTTTGGAAATGAATTGAATACCTCTAATTTTAACAAAGCACTATGTAAGTTTAGAGAAAGGTATGGCTTGGATATGTCTGCCAACTTTACAAACGAAGATTTTTTGCAACTAAGGCCCCAAAAATATGACATTGTTTTTGGCAATCCCCCTTGGCAAAACTTTGTAGACTTACCAGCAAGCTATAAAGAGCAGATTAAAAGCTATTTTTTCAAATTTGATTTGATTGGAAAAAATCAAAACCTTTTACTAGGGGGAAGCAGAATAGACATTGCAGCACTTATTATTCAAATCGCACTGAAAGACTTTTTGAAGCAAAATGGTGAAGCCATTGTATTTATGCCACTTTCACTCTTCTTAAATGATGGGGCAAATAGAAACTTTAGGACGTATAGTATAGCTGAAGTGAAGTATAGCGTTGAATCTATTTTCGATTTTCATAAGGAAGATGTGTTTGCTGGGGTGGCTACACGCTATGGTTTGAGCCATTTCTTTAGAGATAAAAAGACATCTTTCCCCATTGCCTATTTCCGAAATGAAAAGGGCTCTTGGATTCGATACAATGCCAAACCTATCTTTCACGAAACAGATCCACTAAGTATTATTTCAAAAAACATTGTTTCAAAAAGTATAGAGGAGGACTTTGAGAATATTGTACCTCTCATCCTAAAAAAAGAATCAAGCCCAAGGCAAGGTATCAATACATGTGGTGCAAATGATGTTTATTTTTTTGATACTTTAGAAGAAGTAAGTGATGATTTAGTTTGTGTTTCTAATAAGAGTAAAGCCAATATTCTTCTCCCCAAGAAATTTATCGCACCTCTCATTACATCAAAGGAGTTCAAAGGCAAGGCAAGCCCCCCATCAAAGTGGGTTTTTTTACCATACAATAATAATGGTAAGCCTTTGGAATGGGAGCAAATTCAAATGTATCCTGAACTTAGGACCTATCTTCAAAGAAATAAAAAAGTATTGCAAAAAAGAAAAGGGGTCATGCTCAATACAATGCTTAGCCGTGGGTATTGGTGGGCGATGTTGGGGGTGGGTGCTTACAGTTTTTTTCCTTACAAAATAGTTTGGGAGGCCTACGGAAAGACAAGTTTTAATCCTACAATATTTAAAGGAAACTGGCAGGCAAACCAATCCTTGCAGGCATTTATTCCAGTTCAGACATTAGCTGAAGCCAAAAGGGTACAAGGGGCATTGTCTTGCAAACAAATAGAAAATTATCTTTTATCTTTGAAGATGGAAGGAACCATGAATTGGGCACAACCCGGTAAAATTAAGAAACTTATTAGATACGAAGAAGAAAGCTAGATTTTTAAAAAAGAAAAAATCTCCTATAATATAGATAGGACTTATGCAATTATGATAGAGGATAGGAGTGGTGGAGTTGGCAAGACGATTGAGTATGTAAGAATATAAAGGCTTTATTGAGCAATTGTCCTTGGATATGCTTTTGCGACTGTAGAGACAAGCTAGTGATGATTTTTAATCTTCGTCTTGTAGGTGAGGGAGTAGGGCTACTTTTATTTTTTATTCAAGCTAAGGAAGTCCTATGTATCAAATTTTAGAATTTTCTTCACACATGAAGTATAAGAAGATGAATGAGAACCTAAGGATTTAGGTTATAGATTAGAATTGAAAGACAACACCCAGAATTTTTTAGGGTTTAGTGGGGAGGCTAACTATTTAGCTCTTCATGATTAATTTTGTAATGAGGTATATAAGCTTTATTGAAAGCTAGTTCACTTAAACATTAAAAATTTTAAAAAATGAAGCATAGAAAATAATAAGCAGAATGAGGGGAGAAATAGTAAAAAAAATAGACTCTTATAAAAAATGTGAAATATTTTTTTGAAGCTCAATTGAGAGAAGCCTTGTAAGCTACGAATGAAAATATTTATGCACCAAAATGTTATCCATAGAAAAGAAAAAAACAAAAAGAGAAAAAAGAAATCTGAAGCGATAAAAAAAACCTTTGCAAGAAGACAGATGGGCGTCCAAAAAATAAAGGGATAAAAAGAAAGCTCCCAAATTTGTTTCGTTTTTATGGAGTAGAGTTGATTGATTTGAAATTTTTCTTGTAAATTAAAGCAGAAGTAACTTACAAATAATCTACCTAATTGCGAATAAAATACTAATAAGAAAAAAGTATAAAGTAAAATATTAAAAAAAAAGGTTTTGGAATGTTGTTTAGATAAAATTTCGTTTCCTGTTGCAAAACTTAGCATAGCAAAACCTAGAATAAAAAGGCATTGATGATTAGAGATTTGCTTTTGATTATCTATGCTTTTTTCTAAGATAGAAACCTCAGATGGAGATATGGGGAGTAAACTTTCAGGCTCCAGAAGGATTTGTTTGGATAAAATGAAAAAGTTTTTGAATCGTAGTTTCCACTTTTTTACCCATACATTTGAGGGCGAAGATGGGGCTATCACTTTATTAAACATATTGCATATACAGTTCTTATGCTTATTTAAAAGTATACTATTAATTTATATAAAAAATTAAAAAAATTACAAACTTTTTCTTTTGATTCAAATATTTTTTTGATTTAAAATGTACGATTAAAATAAGAGCTTGAGAATAGTTTTTTATTTTTTAGACATCTATGTATTTTTATTCATAAAGGCATTCTGGTCGTATGATATGATTTTATTGTTTGACGTAAGCATGTGCCGATGTACCTTTGCATTGAGGGGAGATAAGGGTCTTGCAAGAAATTTTTACTGATAAGCTAAACGAATAGACTTAGTTTTTTGTAACATGTAAAGAGACGGTGGAGATATTTGAAATAAATGGATAGCGAGGAGAAACAAAAATAATGAATGTTGTTATTGGAATTTTAATTGGACTGATTGCTTTTTTGCATTTGTATATTCTTTGGTTTGAGATGTTTGCATGGGAAAGTAAGGGCCCAAAAATATTTAATACCTTTTCCAAAACATTATTTGCACCTACCAAACCTATGGCAGCCAATCAAGGTTTATACAATGGGTTTTTAGCTGCGGGTTTGATTTGGACTTATTTTATAGAGAATATAGAATGGAGAATGTATGTATCCTTATTTTTTCTTGTTTGTGTAGTTGTTGCGGGTATTTTTGGCGCCCTCACAATCACTAAGAAAATATTTTTTATTCAAGCCTTACCCGCTATCCTTGCTATTATTTTGATTTTAATGGCACACATGTAGCTAGTGGGTTTTTATCATAAGTAGGCGAATGATTTTTACGTGCTTAAGTTCGCTAGAAAAATACATAACTATGAATCTTTGGGGTAACGTCGCAGAAATACAATTTTTCACAGAAGCATTAAAGAACTTTGCCTCACCCGAGCAGTTATTTTGAGACCGTTACAAAACTAGCTAATTTAGAACTTTTTTATAAAAAATCACAAAACTTCTAAGCAACAATGAGACCCTTGTAAAACTAGCGAAATTCTTGATTTTTTAACAAAATGACTTACCCTACAATACGTCATAATGAGACATAATGCAGAGCTAAAATATACCATAATCAATTATTGTGCAGTATCACCCTCTAACCCTTACGCGGACAAGCGAGGACAAGTGTCTCATTGCCGCTATTAATAGTAGTGTTTTTTATTAGCCTTGCAACGGTCTCAAACTGAAGTCAGTCTATTTTGCTTACATACCCCTATTTTTTATATAAAAAGAGCTTGAATATATTTATAGTTTATAGTTAAATGATTTATTCTTAAATATAATTTATTGAGAATAAAATATCTTAAAAAAGAGGACAATTTATGAAGGATAATTTTATGAGATTAAAAATCAGGTTACTCGCCTGTGTATTTATACTTGCAGGTATAGGGATGCAATGTGCGTCACGTGGCGGAGGTAGTGGTGGCAGTGGTGGGGGGGGGGTAATAGTTTAATTAGTGGGGGTACTGATACGGACGGAAATGGGCTAGTAGAAATTATTTCTGCGGAGCAACTCTATAATATAAGGTATAGCATGGGGCCCATCGTAACATGGAAAATCAGTAATGAGGACTCAGGTGTAAGCATAGGTTGTCCTAATGGCATTTGTCGTGGCTATGAGCTAGCGGCAGACATAGACTTTCTCAAACACAAAATGGGGTAGTGCATATACAGGTGCAGATAAAGTAAATGAGGGTTGGGAGCCTATAAATAATTTTTCTGCCACCTTTGATGGTAAGGGCTTTGTTATCCGAAATCTCTATATAAATAGGCCTTCTACTGATAACATAGGTTTATTTGCTTCTATTCAAAGTTCAGCCTTGTTAAATCAAGTGACTATAGAAGGGATTGCAGTGAGGGGTTCATCTAAGGTAGGTGGTTTAGCGGGTGAGGCCCTTGGTATTATTAGCAATAGCCATACTTCCGGTAATGTTACGGGTAATAATAGCTTGGGTGGATTGATAGGCGCTGGAACTGACGTCGTCTTAGTGAGTATAGCCCCAAAAATTATTTTTATTTTGAATAGCTCTTCTGAAGCAAATGTTTTTTGGTCATCAAATGGTAGTGGTGCTGCTATAGGAGGCCTGATAGGGGAGCTTACTCATGGTAGTATTTCCTTTGCCTCTGCTAGTGGGTATGTTTCAGGAAGCCTTAATGTGGGAGGTTTGGTGGGGGGGGGGATTGCCACTACTGTAATGTATAGCTCTGCAACTGGAAGCGTTTCAGGCCTACTAACAAATATAGGGGGTTTGATAGGCCGGCAACAACTCAGTTTCCATTACAGAGTATAGCTCTGCTACAGGGAAAGTCAGCGGTCCTACTTTGGGTTCTGATACACCAGAAGAGGTATCAAAAAAAATAGGTGGTTTAATAGGATATAGTACTGGTGTAAGTCGTGTTCGTAATAGCTATGCTACAGGTAATGTTACGGGTTGGAGAAATATAGGAGGTTTAGTAGGGGAATTAGAAAAAAGTAATTTCAGCTCTCCTCCTAGGTTTCCTCCTGCTCAAATCTCCAATAGTTACGCCACTGGGAATGTTTCAGGAAATGGGAGTATAGGTGGTTTGGTGGGGTTGCAAGCGGATGATACTGAAATCATAAATAGCCATGCTACAGGCCTAGTTACGGGGAGTTACCTAAATATAGGTGGCTTAGTGGGGTGGGGGGTCAGTAATGGTAAAGTTTTGCATAGTTATGCTACAGGTATAGTAAGAGGGGTAGGACAAACGGGTGGTCTAGTGGGTTATGGGAACCGTGCCTTAGTAGAGAGTAGTTATGCTACAGGAAATGTATTTACTTCTGATGGAGATGGTGTAGGAGGTTTAATGGGAGTAGCTGTTGCTACAATTAGTAATAGCTACGCTACAGGAAATGTGTCAGGATTTGGTAGCTTAATTGGAGGCTTGGTGGGGGCGCAACAAGGAGGTTCTAATATCTTAAATAGCTATGCTAGAGGAAATGTAGCAGGATCTGCTAACATAGTTGGTGGTTTGGTGGGGCAGCAACGAGAAGCTTCTAATATTACGAACAGCTATACTACAGGAAATGTGTCAGGATTTGGTAGGGTGATTGGAGGCTTGGTGGGGGCGCAAGAAGGAGGTTCTCGTATCTTAAATAGCTATGCTACAGGAAATGTCTGGGGTAGCCTCTTTAATATAGGAGGTTTGGTGGGGGGTCAAGTAGAGGCTTCTAGTATTACGAACAGCTATGCTACAGGTATGGTTACAGTTTCTACACTTAATAGTGTTACCAGTGAAGGTTTCAATGTAGGCGGTCTAGTGGGGTATGAAAATAATGGTAGTATTAGTAACAGCTATTCTACAGGGAATGTTGTAGGCTATGATAGAGTGGGTTCCCTTGTGGGAAAGCAAAATGTGAACAGTAGTAGTATCGCAAGAAGCTATGCTATAGGTATGGTTACGGGTATTGTAAGTGCTAATGTAGGCGGTCTGTTAGGACAGAGAAATACAGGTGGCACTATTACAGATAGCTATTGGAATACCACCACCACAGGGTACTCTGTAGGGGTTGGGAATGTAGTCTCGGCTTCAGGTGTGACAGGTCTCACAACGACAGAGATGCAAGCGATAGCCGCTGTAACGGGCCCTCCTGCCCTAAGTTTCCCTAGCGGGCTTGCGTCTTGCTTCAGATTGACTGCGAATAAGTACCCTCAACTTTACACTTGGGATGCGAGTCTTGCTACACCTGCTTGTACAACAACCTTGCTAGGTGGGCTTAACTCTACTAGGTAAACATAAGAGAATTTTTAGAATATGGCTCCTTGATATTTATACTAAATATCAAGGAGCTTATTTCGTATCTCTATCCTCGCATCTCCGCGGTTTATATAAATAGATTTTGTAATTTATTTATTCATAGCTTATATCTTTTAGTGTTATTCTTAAATATAAAAAAGAGATATGAAAAAGAAATAACGCGAAACCCTATATACGATTATCATATATAACAAAGCTTTCATGAGAATAAGCTTATTGGGAGTACGCGTTAGCTATATTTATATCGTATGTCAGAGAGGGTAATCGTAGGGAAATTCAAAGGGGTTGCAGAACTTAGGACTTATAGCCCCGCCCTACCCACGTTACCCACCCTTACCACCTTTCTTGCAAATATTTCTTGCACAGGCCTTGCATTTGTACCTAAAATTTTTTTGAAAAGTTCTAGAGAGCTTTTTGTAATTTCAATAGGATTTTCCATAACAAGCCATTGAATCCCTTCTGTGCAAGGGGGGGCAGTAATCGAACCTGTATATTCAAAATGCTTGGTATTTATAGGTATCATTTGATTGATGTCGAGTTCGGAAATTTGTGAGGAGTAATCCCTTGCTTCGGGTAGGGAATTTACTAATTTAGAGATATTTTCATTTTCTTTGTTCTCTTTATTTATTTGTGCGAAGACGCTTAATTCTAGAATGTCTCCCTTTTTATTTTTATTTACAAAATGAAGTTCTAGGGGGAAGTCCTTACCATCTATTTTATGTTCACTTGGGGTATGAAAGTGAAGATTTTCTAAATGATAGATTTCACCTTTATAAAATACCATATCATTTTTCTTTTCATGCCAAGCCTCAACAGTCAGCCCCTTATGTATGAAATAAAATTTTGTAAGACTATAATTTATTTTTAGGTCTGAATAGCTTGTGTTTAAATTTTTTGTGGGGATGTCAATGGGGGATTGAGATCTTGCATTTTTTTCTGAATTGCAACTATCAAAAAGTTTTTCCCAATTTTTCCCTTCGTATCCCCATTGTGCTGAGTCCATTCTTTGGAAAGTAGCATCTATCCCAAAAGTTTGATTTATTTTGTAACAAGAGAAGTTTTGAAATAGTAAAAATAAAGAAAAAATACGAAAGCATTTTTGCAAGGGTTGTAGAGCATTCATTTTCATTTCGTTTTTATTTCGTAGGCTGATCCTCTAGTCCCTCCTCTTCTTTTATTTGTCAAATCTAAGATTTGAGTGAATTTTTTATCTCTAAATCTAAATTTTTTCATTTTTCCTATTCAAAATTGCCGATGTAGCCATTGGAGGGAGCTATGCTAAGTCGTATTACAGATATTATAAAAAATGATAGAATGGTGCATAATCTAAATCGCCATCAAATGGATTTAAATAAAATAGAAAATCAATTATCCACATCTAAAAAAATACAAAATCCAAGCGATGACCCTTCAGCTGCTACAAATCAAATGTATTTTCGTACACGCATTGAAGAATTAGACCAATTTGAAATGAATATTGGTGAGGGTAGGGCTCGTCTGAATCTTGTGGATGGCGAGTTGTCTAGTGTAACAGATATTTTACAAAGGGTACGAGTGTTAGCAGTGCAGGCCTCAAATGGAATTTATCAAGGTGATAATTATTTTGAACTTAAAAACGCCATTGCTACAGAAATAGATCAACATCTTCGTTCATTGATAGATATAGGAAACGCTAGAGATAGCACGGGTTTATATCTATTTGGGGGACATAATACCGACGCTCCCCCCTTCCAAATAGTTGAAACAACTACACAAGGCTTTGGAGGAAATACTGAAAACGAGATAACAGACGTTCGTTATCTGGGCAACATAGGTAAACAATTTCGAGAAGTGGAAAGAAGTCAGTACATAGATGTAAATCTACCAGGCCTTCAAGCTTTATGGGCCACAAATATGACTGTCACAGGTGCAGTAGATAATGCAGGATATGTGTCAAATTCAGAACAGAACTTTCGTATAGATGGAAATGAAATACAAGTCAGTATAGGAGATACGATTGATGATGTTATAGAAAAAATAAATAAGGCAAATATAGAAGTTAAGGCAAGCAAGGTGGGGCAAGATTTTATTTCTATAACAACAACATCTCCGCATCAAATATGGTTAGAAGATGTGGGGTCGGGTACCCTTCTTAAAGATGTGGGTTTACTTTCAAAGGATCCCTTAGCTATACCCAATCATTATGCAGAGGATTCTCAAGTTTCAGGCTTAAGTATTTTTGATACTCTAATCAAATTACGCAATGATTTGCAATCAGGTGATCAACTAGAGATAGGCGGACGTGATCTTGGAAATATCGATGAGGGTCTTAGTAATTTACTTCGACATAGGGCGCAAGTGGGAGCACGTGTGAATCGATTAGAACAACATGAGCAAAGGGTTACATGGGATAAAACGTATATGACAGAGTTGCTTTCTCAAAATGAGGGTGTAGATATGCCTGAGGCCATTATGAATTTAAAATGGCTAGAATCTGTGCATAGTTATGCTTTGAATGTAGGGTCACGTATTATTCGTCCTCAATTGTTGGATTTTATACAATGATTTCTTTGATGTTTTTATTCTATGTCTCTACTCCCGACTAAAACACTAGGGCTTACTGAGGTAAGTTCAGAGCATTTCATCCATTTCCCGGAAGGGCTTTACGGTTTTCATCTATACAAGGAATTTGCTTTAATACATGGGAGTAAGGATGCTCCTTTTATCTGGTTACAATCTGTAGAAAAAGAGGATCTAGCCTTTGTGCTTTTGGAACCAGAAATCTTTTGTAAAAAAAATATTTACACTCCCATTGTCGCTCAGAGTGATCTAGAGGCCCTTGGAGTGAGTTCTGTATCAGAATGTAAGGTGTATGTTATTATTACGATTCCTAGAAATGATCCAAATGCGATGACAGCAAATTTACAAGGTCCCATACTCATTCATACTCAAAAAAAGATAGGGAGGCAAATTATTTCTTTAGAAGATAGTCATGAAGTTAGGGTTTCTGTTTTGGAGCAATTGCTTGAAGCAGAATGAAGAATCAAATAGAAGTAATATAGCATGTTAGTACTAACTCGTAAAATTAATGAACGCATCATGATAGGAGATGATATAGAAGTGGTGCTCGTGGATATTATGGGGGATCAAGTAAAAATAGGCATAGAAGCACCTAATCATTTGAATATTTTAAGATCTGAAATTTATACTAATATTAAAAAAGAAAATGTTGCAGCAGCAAAAAGTTTAGCCCCTAATTCTGAAACCCTAGGCAAGCTAATTAAAAAGAAAGATTAATTTAGTACTAAATTGAACTCCTTACAGTATCAAAATTATTTAAATCATGTTTGGCAGCCCTACACTCAAATGCGCCTTGCCCCCAAACCTATTTTGATAAAAAAGGCAAAGGGTATTTATCTTTATGATAATAAAAATAGAAAAATAATAGATGCCATAGGCTCTTGGTGGGTGAATGTACACGGACATAATCATCCTTATATCAATAGGAAATTAATCAAACAAATAGGCCTTTTAGAGCATTGTATTTATGCAGGCCTCGTTCATGAACCTGCGATTGAGCTAAGTCAAAAGCTGGCAAATGCTACTTATGGTCGTATGCCTAGGGTTTTTTTTTCTGATAATGGGAGTACAGCTATAGAGATAGCCCTAAAGATGGCCTTTCAATATTTTGTAAATAAAGGTCATACAAAAAAAAAAGAAATTGTGAGCCTAGGGGGCGGGTATCATGGTGATACTATAGGTGCAATGTCTTTAGGAGCACGAGGGATTTTTCATGAAGCCTTTGAACCTCTTCTCTTTCACTGCCATCAATTACCTCGCCCCTACTGTCCCTTTGAGGAGCTCTATGACGAAGCCCTCTCATTAAAAAGGGTTACTCATGTCATCCAAGCCTTTGAAAGGATAATCAAAAAGCGTAAGGGTAAAATTTTTGCGCTAGTTCTTGAACCTCTAGTTCAGGCAGCATCAAGCGGATTTAATTTTTATCCTAAAATACTTTTAGAGAAATTAAATGAACTATGTAAGAATGAAAATATTTTTCTTATCCTAGATGAAGTGTTCACAGGTAGCGGTCGTATAGGAAGCTATTTCGCATATCAAAAAACACATGTCCTTCCTGATCTTGTAGCTTTAAGTAAGGGTTTGAGTAATGGTTATCTCCCCTTTTCCGCCACCCTTGCCACAGAAGAAATTTATCAAGGATTTTATAGTGAGAAGCGTGATCATACATTTTTTCATGGTCATAGTATGACAGCCAATCCCTTGGGTTGTGTTTGTGCCCTTGCGAGCCTAGAGCTTTTTGAAAGCGAAAGGAGTTTAGAAAAAATAAAAAAAATAGAAAGTTGGCACAAGGAAAATCTAGAAAATCTTATGAAAGAGAAAAAAAAAGATAAACTAAGAATAAAAGAAATACGTTATGTTGGTTCTATAGGAGTTTTGGAATTAGATATGCAGCTAAAATATATATCTGAATGGGGGTGGCGATGTATGCAAAAAGCTCTAAAATTTGGTGTACTGATACGCCCCTTAGGGAATGTTATTTATCTTACTCCACCTTATTCTATAAAAGAAAATGAATTAAAAAAGGTGTATGAAGTAATCTCACGAGTGCTTAGCCTTTAGAGTTGAAGAAGTATAATCATTGTCTATAGTTTAACGTATCAAAGCTTGTATAACAGGTAGTTTGCAAACTTGTTTGTTCTTCATAATATCTATAAAGATACCACCCTTGCATAGAGTTTGCCCCTTAGATTGCCTGCTTAGATCTTTTAATAAAACTTCTTTTTCGCTAGTGAGAATTTTATTTTGAATATCATATTGCATTTTTTCACCTGTGACTTCCTTTTCATTTTCTTCTCTATAACTTACCTTTCCTTCTAATGTGATTAAATTTATTTCAGGACGATACTCTCCTCGTGTAGCTTTTAAAATAGAATTTTTGTTTGTTTCTGAAGCAAATTGCTCAAATTCAAAATTATAAGCAAGGGTATGTGCTTCTTTAATAATATTAGGTATCCCCTTTGTGTCACTTTGGTAGATGTACGTATGCTCCCCCCTGAGTTCCCATACTTTCATAGATTTAGAATTAATAAAGGTATGGCGAAAATTTTTTATATAAAGGGATTGATTTTTAGGAGCATCTTGAGTTTCTTTAGGCCCCTCTTCAATCACTCTAAAAGGATTATTGCATTTTATGATAAGGATAAATAAAAACACATATTTTATTTTTCTTTTTAATTTCATAAATGAAGCACAATTCAAATTAAGCATACCTACAAATTTTATTTTTTATACAAATTAAATGAGATAGGGGTACGTTAAATTTATTTTCATTCGCTTGTCTATTGCGATGTATAGGAGTCTTTGTTTTTTGGCTATATTTATTAGAGTTCAAAAAAATATAAAGATGAAAACAGTTCTTTTATCTAAAAAATAAAATCGTTTTTTTAGCAGATGTTTCAATAGATATTTTGATAAATAAAAACAGGCTGGGCAAGTGAGGAAGATTTTTCTCTTTTCTTGGACTAATGTTTGTGCTTGTATTTTTATCAAATATTTTAAAGTCCTTAGGGCATAAAAAATCTATTTGGCTTGAGTATTCAGAGTCAAAAAGTAGGTATAGTCTATGTCAGAATTAACTTACGAAAAAGCAGGTGTGGATACCCAAGCCGGTCAAACATTTGTACATGAAATTTTAAAATTAAAAAAAATAAGGGAAGCAAATACAGAAACTTTTTTTTCTAAAAAAGTCATCTCAAGCAATATGAATTTTGCAGCATTGATGGATTTGTCTTTTGTTAAAGAATACCAACGCCCTCTTTTGCTTACAGCCACAGACGGGGTGGGGACAAAACTTCTTCTTGCACAGCTTTTTGATTATCATGAAAGCGTGGGAATAGACCTTGTCGCTATGTGTGCTAATGATATCCTTTGCAGTGGTGGGCAAACAATCCAATTCTTAGATTATATCGCTTGCGGAAAACTAGTGCCCTCAAGACTAAAACATATTATCGAATCAATTTTGAGAGGATGTGAGCTTGCAGGTTGTCCTTTAGTTGGCGGTGAAACGGCAGAACATCCTGGTACTATGAAAGAAAAAGAATATGATCTAGCTGGTTTTGCAGTAGGTGTGGTGGAAGCAAATATGCTTATAGATGGAAAGAACATAAAAGAGGGTGATAGTATTATAGGCATTCCTTCTTCTGGCCCTCATTCAAATGGTTTTTCGTTAATACGTAAAATATTTCTTAGAGATTCTTTATATTTACCTGAAACTTCCAAAGAGCAGGAATTTATTTTTAGAGATATTTTATCTAAACCAACAATTATATATGAACCCATACTTAGGGAGGTTTTACAAAATGAACCTAGTTCTATTAAGGGCCTAGTGCATATAACAGGTGGTGGTTTTTTTGAAAATATTCCTAGAGTGTTACCAGAAAATTTAATTGCACAGATAGAGATGCAAGCTTGGCTTCTACCTGAAGTCTTTCAAAAAATTCAAACTGAGGGCCCTGTGTCGACAGAGCAAATGTTTTCAACTTTTAATATGGGTATGGGTATGGTGGTTTTTGCTTCGCCTGAAAAGGTGGGGTACATTCTTTCTTCTATAAACAAAAATTTGCAAAGAGTCTATCCTGAAATTAAAGCAAGGGGGGTAGTCATTGGAGATGTTGTAGACAAAAGTAAAGTGAAAGTGTCAGAAGAGAAGGTTATATTAAAAAATAAAATTTAATTCCCCCTTCTATCTATAAAAAAAAGAAATACGATTGGCATTTCATTGATTGCCTTGTTTTTCTATGAAACTAGAGCATAAGGAGATAAAATTAAAACACTTATAGTATCCCCACTACCTCATAAATAAAGGGAACTATATCCATAAGGCTACGAATTTTTTTGTTCACAAGATGAGATTTATAACCGTAGGCAAAGGTAGGCACTAGATTATTTGTATGTGTATTTGTACTTAGGTCTTCTAAATTTCCATGATCTGAGGTTATAAGTAGCAGTTCATTTTCTGGATTCATTCCTTTGACGATTCCATCTATGACTTGTTCTAAAGTATGGATACACCATTTAGCTAATTCCCAGTCTTTTTTATGTCCCGCTTTATCAGTTAAAAAAAATTCATGTATAACGAGATCATAGTCTTGGGCAATTTCTATAAGTCTAAGGCCTTGAGAAAAGGCATCTTGGATTTGTAAGTTTTCTTTATCTTCATTTCCTTGTGTGTGAAAGTACTTTAAAAAAAACTCATTTGTATAATCCATATAAATAGCTTTTTTCTCTTTTAGTTTTTCAATAGTAAGAAGCTCTTGTCCGCTTGAAAGTTGCAGATAGGAAGATACACTTTTAAAACGTGGCTTTTTTTTTATGTATTCAAGATAAAGGGGGGAGTATGCATTTAATAGGGTTGCTTGCAAACTATGTTCTTTAAAAATTTTTATAATAGAGTGTTCGTTTATAATTTTAATGAGTGTAGGGCCAGGAAAACCTGTTTTATGAAACCCCATGATTTTAGGAGCATTTATACCTGTCCAAAGACTTGTTTGTCCTGTAGCTGATTGAGGTAAACCTGGTACGCCTAAATGAGCATCTGTGGGCACACAAATCCAATTTATAGGTAATTCACTTTTTGATTTTACCCCTCCTAAAACCGATAAGTAGGAACGTGCGTAACGAGTAAAGGGGTTAGTCTCTTCATCCTGAGCCCCTAAGCCAAGCCCATCGATAAATAAATATATGACTTTAGGTTTCGGTTTCATGGATAAAATGGATAAGAATGAGCTTTGGATGCGTATTCCCATTGCATACCAACCTAGCCATAAGATTATTAGAAAACACTTACTTTATTCTTCAAGGAAAAAGCCAAGGCTACTTAAAAAAAAGGTTCAAAAAATAATTTTAGGCTCAAATTCAGAATTTCAAACTCTCAAACAAATAAAAATTTCTGAAGGGGTAAGAATAAAAACACATCTTCACAACTATCCGAATATTGATGCAGAATTGTTGCACACAAAATTAGAAAGTAAGTTAGAGCCTAAGATTGAAAATTACATTCAAAAAGAAAGAAAGCAGGTACCCTATAGGAGCGAGCCTCAAGCAGAGGGTGCAGAGATTGATTTTAAATTAGATGAATACGATCACCCATTCGAAGTGGGTGGTGCAAGTAAGGATTATGATGAGCTTAGGCTAGAGCTAGAAAATCTTTCATCTTATTCTCATCTGTCTAAAAATGAAAGTTTAGATACTCAAAAAATCCAAAAAGAAATTTCTTATGTTATACCCGAGATAGAAGCAGAAGAATGTGAGTTCCCAAATGTGACATTAAATACCCATATAGAGCAATTGGATAAAATACACTTACCTAAAAGTGTGCAAGACGAGATTGAGACTTTTACAGAAAAAGAAGAAAGAAAATTTCAAGAAAATATAATTTTTGAAGAAAATAAAAACATTAAAAGAGATGAGGTTTTATCCCAAATTCAAATTTTAGATGAATTGAGGGATGAAGAAAAGCAAGAGGCTCAGGTTTTATATAAAGAAATTCAAGAAGATAAAGAAATAGAAGGAGGAGAAGTTATACTTGAGAAGGCAACACGAAGCTTTCAAGAATTAGCAATAGATTTAGAGAAAGAAAAACTCAATTTGCCTAAAAGTTTTATTAGGGAGCTACAAGAAAACTTTAGTTCTCGGAATTTTGATGAGAATGTTCAAGATAGCTTGAAGTTAGTTAATGAGAAAATAAATCTTCCGCCGTCTTTGCCCTGTGTAGAAAGTCAAAATCTAGAAATAAATGAATTAAAAGAAATTAAAAATAAAATAAAGTTAGATACACGAGAGCATTCTGACTTTCATGAAATTTTTTCTAATCAAGGGGATAGCGTGTTAGAAACTTCGCAAGAATCTTCCCAAGCATCCTCTCAAGACAATTTTTCTAATCAAGGGGATAGCGTGTTAGAAACTTTGCAAGAATCTTCCCAAGCATCCTCTCAAGACAATTTTTCTAATCAAGGGGATAGCGTGTTAGAAGCTTCGCAAGAATCTTCCCAAGCATTCTCTCAAGATAATTTTTCTAATCAAGGGGATAGCGTGTTAGAAGCTTCGCAAGAATCTTCCCAAGCATTCTCTCAAGATAATTTTTCTAATCAAGGGGATAGCGTGTTAGAAGCTTCGCAAGAATCTTCCCAAGCATTCTCTCAAGACAATTTTTCTAATCAAGGGGATAGCGTGTTAGAAGCTTCGCAAGAATCTTCCCAAGCATTCTCTCAAGATAATTTTTCTAATCAAGGGGATAGCGTGTTAGAAACTTTGCAAGAATCTTCCCAAGCATTCTCTCAAGACAATTTTTCTAATCAAGGGGATAGCGTGTTAGAAACTTCGCAAGAAGCTTCCCAAGCATCCTCTCAAGATAATTTTTCTAATCAAGGGGATAGCGTGTTAGAAACTTCGCAAGAAGCTTCCCAAGCATCCTCTCAAGATAATTTTTCTAATCAAGGGGATAGCGTGTTAGAAACTTTGCAAGAATCTTCCCAAGCATTCTCTCAAGACAATTTTTCTAATCAAGGGGATAGCGTGTTAGAAGCTTCGCAAGAATCTTCCCAAGCATTCTCTCAAGATAATTTTTCTAATCAAGGGGATAGCGTGTTAGAAACTTTGCAAGAATCTTCCCAAGCATTCTCTCAAGACAATTTTTCTAATCAAGGGGATAGCGTGTTAGAAACTTCGCAAGAAGCTTCCCAAGCATCCTCTCAAGATAATTTTTCTAATCAAGGGGATAGAGTGTTAGAAACTTCGCAAGAATTTTCTAAAGCATTCTCTCAAGACAATTTTTCTAATCAAGGGGATAGCGTGTTAGAAACTTTGCAAGAAGCTTCCCAAGCATCCTCTCAAGATAATTTTTCTAATCAAGGGGATAGAGTGTTAGAAACTTCGCAAGAATTTTCTAAAGCATTCTCTCAAGACAATTTTTCTAATCAAGGGGATAGCGTGTTAGAAACTTTGCAAGAAGCTTCCCAAGCATCCTCTCAAGACAATTTTTCTAATCAAGGGGATAGCGTGTTAGAAACTTCGCAAGAATCTCCCCAAGCATTCTCTCAAGACAATTTTTCTAATCAAGGGGATAGCGTGTTAGAAACTTTGCAAGAAGCTTCCCAAGCATCCTCTCAAGATAATTTTTCTAATCAAGGGGATAGAGTGTTAGAAACTTCGCAAGAATTTTCTAAAGCATTCTCTCAAGACAATTTTTCTAATCAAGGGGATAGCGTGTTAGAAACTTTGCAAGAAGCTTCCCAAGCATCCTCTCAAGATAATTTTTCTAATCAAGGGGATAGCGTGTTAGAAACTTCGCAAGAATCTTCCCAAGCATTCTCTCAAGACAATTTTTCTAATCAAGGGGATAGCGTGTTAGAAACTTTGCAAGAATCTTCCCAAGCATTCTCTCAAGACAATTTTTCTAATCAAGGGGATAGCGTGTTAGAAACTTTGCAAGAATCTTCCCAAGCATTCTCTCAAGACAATTTTTCTAATCAAGGGGATAGCGTGTTAGAAACTTCGCAAGAAGCTTCCCAAGCATCCTCTCAAGACAATTTTTCTAATCAAGGGGATAGTGTGTTAGAAGCTTCGCAAGTTAATTCATATAGTAAAGTTGAGCAAGGAGATAAAAAAGCATTTAAGATAAATCAAATAGCAGTAAATAGGGATACACAAAAAATAATAGGATCACCACTTCCTAATCCTACAAATGCCACCATTACCTCTCTTCCTCTTGCTTATAGTAAGCAGAAATCGAATGCAATATTTGAAAAATCTAATCTAAAAGATAGTAAGGGAAAAGAAAGATTTTTTTTAGAATACCCTATAATAGAAAATCCTATTGGATATACGTCAGAAGTACTTAACTATCTTAGTGTGTTGTATAAGCAACCTACACTCTTATCTACTGATTTTGAACTATTATTTACATATATCATAAAATTTATAGAAGCTCAGACAAAGGTGCCTGTTGATGGTTTGGGTTTACTTTTCCAAAATGATTATGATAAAATATTTAAAGTTTTATTAGAACATAATATGGGTAGAAGCTCTACTTTTACAAAGGGCATATGCTTTGTGCCTAATGATACTTTATTTCTCTCGGAAAAATTAATTCAAGATTGGGATTTAGATGAGGTAGATTCTCAAATAGCAAATAAAAAATTCCTCCCAGAATTTCTCGAAATATACAAACGTATAATTATACAGAAATTTGAACTTTCCAAAGAGACAATTTATTTGATGTTTTTTTATAAACGTAGCAATAGATTTTCTGAAAAAATCATAAGGATGCCCAGTAATTTGAAAGAAAGCATAGTCTTTCACCTTCTTCAAGATTGCTATAATCCCCTTTCTGAATATAGATACAATAAATGGTACAAGGATGCCCCTCAAAAGAAAATGAGTCCTCTTACGAATCAAATACTAAACGCAATGCAAGTACTGGCAAGCAAGGGAAAGGAGCATTTCTTTTTGTTATTTTTTGAATTACAATCTAGTTTGAGCTCGGGTCTTATTCCAAATTGGAGACAGGTACTTTCAGAATATTCTATAAAACTACAAAGACATATAGGAGATAAAGAAAAAATTTTCATAATAGGAACAAATAGAGTTCTTTTTTTATTAAAAGGCACAAAACCTAAAACTATAATCAATATAAGTCAAGAATTTTGTACTCAAAATAGATTACAGTTGATACAAACAGAATTACAATATCCTAAGTTAGGCTTAAATTATTTGAGCTATTTGGAGAAGCTATAAATAGATGAGTCTATTTTTTGTACTTTGACATAATAAAACCTTAACAGAACTATCCTTATAGCTTCTATGTAATTTTTCATAACAAGTTTTTCCTTTTAATTAGTTTCGTAATTTATCTATTTTTCTAAGATTTTTTGTAAGGTTCTATAAAAATTTGAGTTTAAGATATTGACCAAAATATGCTACTAAAAAAGAGTGCTCTCACAAGCAGAGAAGAAAGAGATAAGCGTGGCTAAGCAAGAAGCGATTGAAATGGAAGGTAAGGTCATGGAGCCTTTGCCCAATGCAATGTTTCGAGTTGAATTGGATAATGGCCATAAGGTGCTTGCACATATATCTGGCAAGATGCGCATGCATTACATACGTATCTTGCCAGGTGATAAAGTTGTTGTCGAGCTTTCTCCGTATGATTTGACACGTGGACGTATAATTTTTCGTAAAAAATAGAGTATGAAAGTAAGGGCTTCAGTTAAAAAAATTTGTACAGATTGTAGGGTGATTAGGCGAGCTGGTGTAGTTCGAGTCATCTGCAGTAAAAATCCTAGACATAAACAGAGGCAAGGGTAAACTTATATGGCAAGGGTCGCTGGTGTAGAAATTCCAAATGAAAAGAGAGTCGTAGTAGGGCTTACTTACATTTATGGTATAGGTAGGGTCTCGGCTCAAAAGATCTTAAAAAAAGCAGGCATCTCTGAGGATACTAGAGTTAAAGCTTTAGAAGAAAAACAAATTGTTGTACTAAAAAAAGTAATAGATGATGAGTTCCAAATTGAAGGAGATTTGCGTACTCGTTTGCAATTGAATGTAAAACGTTTAGTTGATATACAAGCTTATCGTGGTTTAAGGCATAAAATGAGTTTGCCTGTAAGGGGACAAAGAACTCGAACAAACTCTCGTACTCGCAAGGGAAAGCGTAAGACCATTGCTAATAAGAAAAAAGCACCTGGTAAATAGGATAATATAGAAACATGGCAACTCGTAAAAAAGAAAAGCAATCGGTTACACGTGGTATACTTCATATCCAGGCCACCTTTAATAATACAGTGATTACAGTTACGGATACAGAAGGGAATACGATAGCTTGGTGTTCTTCAGGAATGATGAAATTTAAGGGTTCAAGAAAGTCTACTCCATATGCGGCTCAGGTTGCTGGTCGTGATGTGGCCTTACGAGTTAAGGAGAGGGGGTTGAAGGAAGTAGAAGTTTTAGTAAGGGGTCCTGGAATAGGCCGTGAATCTGCAATTAGAGCATTTGTCAATGAGGGTATTGCTGTAAAACGTATACGAGACCTTACGCCCCTCCCACATAATGGATGTCGCCCATCCAAAAAGAGAAGAATATAATAAAGGATAAGTTGAGAAGCGGAGGAATTTAAATTGTCAACTAGATTTTTACTAAGAGGTATGAAGAGACCAAAACAGGTCGAGTTCAGTACAGAAGCTAGCGAAAAAAATTATGCCAAATTTGTGGCAGAACCGTTTGAACGTGGTTTTGGTACAACAATAGGTAATTCTCTTAGAAGGGCTCTCATGTCTTCTATACCAGGTACTGCTATTACAGCATTGCGAATTGAGGGGGTGAACCATGAGTTTTCTTTGATAGAAGGCGTGGTAGAGGATGTGGTACGTGTTATTCTCAATCTAAAGCAGGTTCAAGCACACTATGAAGCAGAAAATAAGGATGATCCTAAGGTAATACGAATAGAAAAAACAGGACCTGGAGTTTTGAGAGGGTCTGATTTGTCTGTAGACTCATCCATACAGATATTAAATCCCGAGATAGTTATTGCCAATCTAAACGATAAAGCCAAACTAAAAATGGAGATACAGTTTGAAAGGGGGCGTGGTTATGTCCCAGCTGAGATTCTAAAAAAGAATATTGATGAATTGGGAACCATTCCTGTAGATGCTCTTTTTTCTCCTGTACGTAGAGTCAACTTCCATGTCTCCGAGACTAGGGTAGGTCAGAGGACAGATTATGAAAAATTAGAAATAGAGATATGGACGGATGGCTCTATTTCCCCTGAAGATGCACTTGCTCAAGCTTCGAAAATTATCAAGGAACACCTTTCTATTTTCATAAATTTTGAAGAAGAACCTGAAGAGGATGAAAGTGATGTAGGCGAGATAGAGGAAACTTTAAAACAAACTTTGGGGATGAATTTAGAGGACATGGAGTTTTCTGTGCGTTCTCTTTCTCTTCTTAAGAGTTTAGAGATAGAGTTTGTGGCTGAATTGATTAGGCGTAATGAGGATGAGCTTAAAAAATCTAGACACTATTCACCTGTTTGTGTAGATGAGATTAAGCAAAAATTACATAGCTATAATCTTGAGTTTGGGATGCGTGATTTTTTTGCTCAGCGTACATAATTGGTAGAATCTTCTTTGAATATTGGAGTTGTTATAGTATGTTGAAACGTAATTCTGTAAATAAGTTAAATAGAACGTATTCACATCGTAAGGCGATGTTACGCAATATGGCAACTAGCCTTTTTAAACATGAGCGAATTATTACCACTAGAGCAAAGGCAAAAGTTTTACGTGAATATGCAGAGCCACTGATTACTCTTGCACGAAAAGCAAAGATGGCTGAAAGTCCTGCAAGTTCTTTACATAATAGACGTAATTTATTAACTTTTTTACAGGATGGGAAAATAGCGGGTAAGCTGATAGATGATATAGCTGTGAGATATGAAAATCGTAAAGGTGGTTATTTACGAATTATTCATTTAAACGAGCGTAGATCAGATGCCTCTCAGATGAGCATTATTGAATTAGTTGAGCGTCGTGAAAAAATTGAAATTTCCGAACCAGACTATGATGTAAAAAAAGAAAAATCTTCTAGCGATACTAAGAAAAAAGAAGCCAAAAAGTCCCAAGAAAGCACTTCGAAGGATACCAAATCGTCAAAAGATACTAAGTCGTCAAAAGATACTAAGTCGTCGAAAGATACTAAGTCGTCTAAGCAAGATAAGAACGATAAAAATGATAATAAGGATTCAAAATCAGATCGATCAAAGTGGTTTTCTCGTTTTAGAAAAGATAATAAAAAAGGTTGGTAATTTTACTATATTTTGTGTACTTCTTTGTGGAGAATGTACGAAGGGATTTTTTCAAAAAAAATTTGTGGAGTTTAAGGCTTGTACCCTTTATTTTTTAGTATAGATAGGATAAGTCTAGTTTGTAGTATCATTTTCCAAGTTATAGCGTAAAAAATAATTTGAAAATTATTGATGTAGCAAAGCAAATTTTCTTTAGTCCAACTATTGAAGAGAAATTTAAGGGCTTATTAGACGCATCTTTATTACATAATATTGAAAATGAGATAGGGGAAGGGTATGTTTCTTCTTTGAAAGCTTCCGAAGTATCTCTACTTTCTGATTATCCTAGTCGTGAAGCTAAAATAGATTTTAGTCAAAGCGGAAAATCTTCTAAAAATAGTTTCCCTATTCAAGTTTCTAAAATTTGGGAAATAAACTCTAATAAGGCTACGCTATTACATTTTTTTGCGAATCATGAATTGTTAGCTTCAGAGTTAATGTCTCTATGTTTACTACGTTTCCCTCAAGCTCCTATCGATTTTAGAAGGGAGCTATTTTCTAATCTTCTTGATGAGGTGAGGCATTTTAGTCTTTATAAAAATAAGATGGAAGAGTTAGGCCTTGGCTTTGGTGAGTTAAAGGTGAATGGTTTTTTTTGGTCACATCTTCACAAGATGAAAAGCCCCTTAGACTTTATTACTAAAATGTCCCTTACTTTTGAACAGGCGAATTTGGATTACATGTTGGCTTATATTAAAATTTTTAAAAAATTAGAAGATCATTCTTTTTGTAATATATTTAAAGAAGTACTTTCAGATGAGATCAAGCATGTGCATACAGGGGTGGAGTATTTTGAGCTATTACATCCGCAGAAAAAGCCATTAAATTGGAAAACCTATACTGAAGAATTAGGGGACTCATTAAAACCTATACGTGCTAGGGGGAAGATATTTCATTCTAAAGTACGTTTAGCTTCTGGCCTTTCTATAGAGTATATTAATGAATTAAAAAATTATCGTTATTCTAAAGGGAGGCCTCCGAGAGTTTTTTATTTTTATCCGTACTGCGAAGAAGAGCTTATGGATAAAAATTTTAATACAGACAAAGGAAATATACGAGAACTTGAAAGTGATTTAGATGCCTTACTTTTCTTTTTAGCCAGCCCTGAAGATTTAGTGATACAAAATAGTGAACCAAGCGAGAGTTTTATAAAACATTTAGAGCGTCTTAATATTAATAAAATCGAAACTCTTAAAAAAGAAAAAATAGAGCAGGGTCTTAAAAATCGTAAAATAAGTGAAATACGACCTTGGGGATTTTCGCCTTCTATTTTGGTTTTATTTCATGATTATATACATAATGTATGTGGGCCAAGCTATTCTTATATAAAAAATCTTTATCAAAAAAAAGATGAATTTGGAATCTTTGATATATATAAAAAAAATTTTGGTGTAACTTGTTTGGAAAAATGTATCAAAGATAATGTTATAAAGTCTTCGAATGATTTAGAGTTAAATGAAGTTGGTGAAGTGGGCACTATATGTCTTAGTATGCAAGAGGTAAACCAAGCAATTCAGTATTATTATGAAAGATATGGATATATAGATGTTTGTGCGAAGGCCCCTTTGGGATTAGCAGGACGTGGTGTATTGAAAATTAATACTTCTAAAAATGATACAAGTATAGAGATAAGAAATAATTTTCAATACCAGTGGATTGAAGGTACACTCAAAAATCAGGGGAGCATTGTGATAGAACCATATCATGAACGATTAGTAGATATTTCCGTACAGTTTGAAATATTACCTAATTCTAAAACTAAAAATTATGGCATCACTCGAATTCTTTGTACTTCGCAAGGACGTTATGTAGGGAATATGGTAGGTGGGTTCTTGAATTTAAAATATAGTAAACATCCCTTTGTGCTGTGTGGTAAACAAGAGAATTTTTTTGAAGAGAGAAATTTTGAAATACAAAAAAAATATAAATACATTATGGAAACTTTAAGGCTAGCTAGTGTTTTTGTATCACAAAAATTAATTTCTGAAAATTATATAGGCCCCGTAGGCATAGATGCCTTTGTGTATTGGGACTCTATAAAAAATAAAATTGTCCTTAGACCTATAGTAGAGATTAATCCTCGTTATACCATGGGTAGGCTCGCTCTTCAGTTTTCAAAATATGTAAAAAAAGGTAGGACTTTTGTTTATAGGATATTCACGGCAAAAAATGTTAAAGATAACCATTGTAAAAATTTTTTAGAATATTCGCAAAAACTATCTAAGGAGTATCCACTTTGTTTCAGTCGTAATGATAGTGAAGATAGAGGAGATTTTAATAGTCCATTGATTGAGAGAGGCTACTATTATTTAACAGATCCAGAAAAAGCTAAAAAATTTATGGCTGCGATTATTGTTTTGTAAATGAAAAGGTATATCCTTACAAAATTATTTTAATTTCATCTATGCTCATGAAATATTAAAAGCTGAAAATTTATGGATTAAAAATAGATACCCCACCTTTAAGAGAGATTTGATCTTTAAAGGTGGGGTATATGGTATTAGCCTTTAATGCTAATTTGTTTGGCTTTCGCAATTTCTTTTAGGGGGAGGGTGACCTCTAAAACCCCATCTTCAAATTTTGCGTTTACCTTATCGATTTCAAAGCGTCCTAAGTCCAGGGCTAAAGAACGGTGAAATTCTGTATAGGAACGAAATTCTGAATGGACATTTTCAAAGTCCTGATCTTCTTTTTTTTCGTACTTTCCAGAAATCTTTAAGTAACCGTTTTCTACCTCAACATGGATGTCATTTTTTTTGGCTCCAGGTAGCTTTGCCCTTACTTGATATTCTTTGTCATTTTTTTTGATTTGGATGTCAGGTGTATGGACACTTGCCCTATCATCCCAATCATCAAAAAACTTTTCTAGATAGCTTCCGCTTCTAAAAGGTGTTAACATTGTCATATTTTTATCCTCCATGTAGGCCTTTATCGCCTACATCTATAATATAGCATAGAGTGTACCAGAAATATAGTGTATAGAAATAGCTATGAAATAGAATATAAAAATAACAAAGAGACAATATGGCAGGATACTGCCTATATTGCTATTTAGGGTAGGGCAACAAAGGCAAAAATTAGCTTATGAAAATAGAAAAAATAGGTGGTTATTGTAGATGAGGGAGCTAGTTAACCACCTGCTATAGACGGAACGATAGAGACGATATCGCCTGATTTTACATTTGTGGCACTTCCCTGTAAGTATCTTATATCCTCTTCATTTACGTAAACATTAACAAAGTTACGAAGGGAACCATCGCTATTAAAAAGATGTTTTTCTAAATTTTGGTTTGTAGAGGTTAAGGATTTAAGAAGCTTTTCTACACTTGCACTTTCTAATTCCATCTTGATTTCATCTTGATTATTTACAAAGGGTCGCAACGGGGTGGGGATGGTAATAGTAATGGACATATGCTATATTTATTTTATTCTGTAGGCTCTTGGAGTATTGATATTTTGACAAGCTTTTTTGTAATTCTTTTTATATTTATAAGTAAACTATATTCATCTTAGTGAGTATAGTTTACTTGTCTAAATAATGGAATTTAATTTTTTAACATTCTTTACTGTATATGCGAGCCACACAAATTTTTATAAATACCCTTCGAGAAGATCCAGCAGATGCACAAATAAGTAGCCATCGCCTAATGCTTCGTGCAGGCCTTGTTTTTAAACAGGCTTCAGGATTATATTCATTTTTACCTCTTGGTTTAAGAGTGATGCGAAAGATAGAAAGCATTGTTCGTGAAGAAATGAATAAAAGTGGTGCCGTGGAATTTCAAGTGCCCATTCTAACTAACTCTGAGCTTTGGCAAAAATCGTTACGTTGGCAAGCTATGGGTAAGGAGCTTTTTCGAGTTCAGGATAGGCATTCAAATTGGCATGCCCTTGGCCCAACGCATGAGGAATCTTTTACGGAGCTTATGACGCAATTAATAAAATCATATAAAGAGCTTCCTTTAAATATGTATCAAATTCATCCCAAATTTAGAGATGAAATAAGACCTCGTTTTGGTATGATACGTGCGAGAGAGTTTGTTATGAAAGATGCTTACTCCTTTCATGTAAATGATGAATGCTTAGAAAGTACATATCAAAATATGCGTCAATGTTATAGACGCATATTTAAGAGGGTAGGTTTAGAAACTATAGCTGTTCAGGCAGATAGTGGGGCGATGGGTGGTTTAGGTTCAGAGGAATTTATGGTTTGTTCTGAAATAGGTGAGGATGTGTTGCTATTGTCTGAAGATTATACCTATAGTTCAAATAGGGAAAAAACACCCGTGCTCTACCCTGAATTGGATGTCCCCTCTTCAAAAAAAGAAACATTAAAATCTTCTTTCAAAAAGAAAAAAGTACATACACCTAATTCTAAAACTATAGATGAAGTAGCTCAATTTTTTAAGTGCAATTCGGATATGATTTTAAAAGCAGTTTTTTATATTATTGAGGAAGGGGGAGTTTTAGTTTTTATACGTGGAGATAGGGAGGTAAATGAGGTTAAGCTGGCGAACCATTTGAGTCAGCTTGGTTTAGGGGCAGAGTTTCATGTAGCCTCTATAAATGAGATTGAGAGCTTTGGGTTTATAGCGGGCTTTATAGGCCCTGAAAATTTAGATAAAAATAAATTTGAAATTAAGAAGACTAAAGAAAATAATAAATCCAAACATCTAAAAAACGATGAGGGGCTTTCTATTAATAAAGAAAGAAATAAGGTTAGGGTACTTTTGGATAGATCTGTGCTTACGCGTGAAACTTGGATTACAGGTGCAAATGAAAAAGATTACCATTATCAATCCTATGATTTTATGAGTGATAGTGGGGATGAAATAGAAACTGTGGACTTAGCTTTGGCAAGGGCGGGTGACTTGGTGCCTATAGGGAAACACTTAGAAGATGAGAAATTTGAGCTTGTTTATTTAAAAGAAGTTAGGGGTATAGAAGTGGGACATATCTTTAAATTAGGTTTGAAGTATACCCAAGCTTTTGGAACTAAAATTTTAGATGAACATGGGAAAACGTTTACTCCAACAATGGGTTGTTATGGTATTGGGATCAATAGAACTTTGGCAACCATTATTGAGCAAAATCATGATGAGAAGGGTATCATTTGGCCCTTGGCAGTGGCTCCTTTTGAAATATTACTTGTGAGTATAACTAAGGACGAAAAAGAAGAGGGGCAAGTAGCTGAATTTTACAATGTTCTTTTAAGAGAAGGCTTTGATGTTTTATGGGACGATAGAAAATTACGCCCAGGTGTAAAATTTTCAGATGCAGAATTAATAGGTTATCCTCTACGCATCACTTTAGGGAAAAACTTTTTTAGTGCAGGTGTAATAGAAATACAGATTCGTAAAAATCTTGAAATGCGAGAGATTAAAGCTTTTGGAGGCGACGAGGAGGTATCGAAAAGTATCTTTGCGATTAGGGAGATTTGCAGTAATCTGGGGGCATAAAAAAATATGATTTATATAAAGATAGTTACTTACTTTTTTAATTGTAGTAGGGCTTAGTATTCTATTTTTATTGACTTACGAATAATGAAAACATTTTGTAAATTTGTTTCTCGAAAATTAGAATAAAACTTATCTTTATAGTTAATGGTATAATTATATAAATATTCTTAAAATATAGCAGAAAGTTTTTTATTAAAGGTCTTTTCCAAAATAAAGTTATGTATGAGTGTTAAAACTAGTAAAAATTCAAAGAAGATGAAAGCACAAAAAAATACCCCACAAAATGTTCAGCAGGTTGATTTTAAAACATCAAAGTTTACAATACGATTTAAGCTAACGGCTATTATTGTAATCTTGGTCGTTTTTTCTCTGGGCAGTATGTCCATCCTAGCTTCTTATTATTTCGGTAAGGAATCAGCCCTTCGTATTCAAGAGTACAATTTAGGTGTGGCACAAGGCATAGGAAGGCAAGTTGAAACAGAATTGGAAAGTATAAAAAATCATGGGGTTTCAATTGCTAAGTTGGCAAATCAGAAGAATAGTGTCGTAGCAGAAGAGCTTTTTAATAAGAGTAAGGATTTTATTTTTTTAGGTTTACTCAAACCAGAAGATTTAGGTCAGAAACAGGCAATAAAATTTAAGATGTCTTACCAGAGAAAAAGTTTTTATGAAAAAAATAATTTAACTTCAACTGAAATCAATAAAATACATGTTCAAAATCGAGATGCTATCAAAAGAGCTTCAAGTGGTGAGCTTGTCATTTTCAACTCCTCTAAGGATAAAATAGCCATGTTAGGCCTTTGTTTTCGTGAGGAGGGAGGAAATATTATAGTTATTTATATCAATCCTGAAAAACTTATAAAGATTTTTAATGCAGAAAGTATAGTTGTGACTTTTATGGTGGATGGCTTGGGTAATATTATTGCCCATCAAAATATAAATTTACTTTTATCTCGCTTGAACGTAAGTAAAATTCCTATAGTAAATTCAATGTTTAAAAGCTCTGTTCGTTCGGGCCAGTTAAGCTATAATGATACGGATAATAAAAAAAACTTAGGTTCCTTTTATCAATTAGATAAAGGAAATTTAGGTGTTATCGCTTATATTTCAGAAGAAGTGGTATTTCAACCTGTAAGAAAGTTACAGATTAGAAATTTTTTAATTCTTGTATTAGTTTTATTAACGGCATTAATATTTACCTATTTTTTTGCAAAAACGCTTAGTGTCCCTATTTTATCCCTTGTGAGGGCAGCTACTGAAATAGAGTCGGGACGGTTTGAAATAGATATTAAACCTGTGTTTAGAGATGAAGTTGGGAGTTTGACAGCTTCTTTTGAAAGAATGGCTAGGGGTTTAGGGGAGAGGGAGAAGATTAAGGACGCGTTTGGTCGTTTTGTGAATAAGGAGATAGCGGAGCAGGTTTTGAAAGGTGATGTTAAGTTAGGTGGGGAGAAAAAAATAGCTGCTATCTTTTTCTCTGACTTGAGGGGCTTTACTGCTATGTCAGAAAAAATGAAGCCTGAACAGGTTGTGAAATTCTTAAATAGTTACTTTACAGAGATGGTTCATTGTGTAGAAAAAACATATGGTGTTGTCGATAAATATATAGGTGATGCGATTATGGCGCATTGGGGTGCCATTGGGCAACACGGAAATGAATCAGAAAATGCTATTAATGCTGCCCTCATGATGCGAACAGCCCTTATTAAATTCAATAAAAGTGGGGAAGGCAAGCGTCCTATTGCCATGATGGGTTGTGGAATCAATACAGGGCCAGTGATTTCAGGTCAAATAGGTTCGGAGAGTCGATTGGACTATACCGTTATTGGAGATGCTGTAAATCTTGCTTCTAGGGTTGAGGCTTTGAATAAGCCTTTTGGAACAGATATCCTTATTACTTCTGATACATATCAAAAAGTTAATGGTATATTTAAAGTTGAAAAGATGCCTTCAATACGTGTGAAGGGTAAGGAAGATGCTCAAATTATTTATGCTGTTTTAGGTAGGACGGATGATCCTGAATGCCCTAAAAATATTGATGAGGTTCGTAAAAAGGTAGGTATTATACTTGATAAGGAGCTTTTGTCGAAGGCAAGCAAGGATAATCCTGAAGAAGAAAAAAAATATAAAATAGAAGAATAATTTTAATTTTTTATCTATATTATTGTAATTCACTCAAATATAGTTTTATTGTATCTAAGCCTTCAGTTTTTGTTCCCGGTAAGGGATCTTGTTTATAGACATATCCATCTCCGTGTAACTCCACTTTTAAATTGTAATAGTCATTAAGTATTTCTAGGGCATCCCGAGCAGCGAGGCTTCTAAAATCATAGAGTATGTCTTTTCGAACGTTCCAGTGGTGAATTGTTTTTTCAGGAAGATTTTCAGGTCTAACAGCAGTTGATTTAGAGGAGATATAGGGTAATATTTTTTTAACAAAGTTTCCGAACACGGGGGCAGCTAAATTGGAACCACTTGCAACTAAGGAGCCATTGTAACTGTAGATAGGTTCATCAAATAGTATTAAAACGCCATATTTAGGTTTTTTTTCTGGGAAAAATCCCAAAAAGGAAACAACATATTTATCTAGATAACCTTTGGCACTAGACTTTTCACCTGTACCTGTTTTCCCTATGGCACCAATGTGATCAATTCTAGCTGCGACTCCAGTCCCCCTAGAAACTACCCTTTGCATCATTTGTTGAACTTTAATATTAATACTTTTTTCAAAAGGATTAGGCTTGCTGATGATTCTTTGTTCATTTAGGGTAATGTTGTCTTCAGGTGAACGTATACGCCATGCTAAAAAGGGACGTAGTAATTTCCCATTATTTGCAAGGGATGCTCCTGCAGTAAGGAGCTGGATAGGGGTTACGCTAAAACCTTGCCCTATAGGCATATAAAATGGGGTAGAGGCGACCCAAGTATTTAGTGGTGGGAAGTAACCATTTGTCTCACCTGAACCTGAAGGTAGTATTTCTGTGAGTTGTCCGAAGCCGAGCTTTTGTAAATAATAAAAAAGCCTTTCGGGTTTTACTTTTTGCATGGCTTTAATAATGCCAACATTACAAGATTTTTCGATTATATCATACAAGTCGACGTAACCATGTTTTACAAAACCACGTAGTGAATTTTGAGCTCTGCAACGTACCACTGTATTAAAAAAATGTAGTTCTCCATCACATAAAAATTTTTGATTTGTCTGTATAACTTCTTCTTGCAGAAGAATGGCTGCCATAAAGATTTTCATTGTGGAACCTGGCTCGTAATTCAAGCGTATATTCCAATTACTCCTTTCTATAGGGGTACTTTTATAATAAAAATTTGGATCAAAGTTTGGATAGCTTGCCATTGCAAGTATGGCACCAGTTTCTATATCCATTAATATCCCCGCCCCCCTTTTTGAGGAAGATTTTGCAAAGGCCTTACCTAATTCTTGTTCTAAGTTATATTGAAAAAAGGAATCAAGGGTGAGTTGTAAATTGTAACCCATGCCTATTTTGTTTTTGAGATTAGTTTGAAGGAGTACGTTATTAAAGCTTCTTTCAATTCCTGCGAGTGCTAAATTTTGATCTTGCCCTACAAATCCTAAAACATTACTAGCTAAACTTTTTCCCGGATAAAATCGACGGTATTCACGTTCTCTATAAATTCCAGGTAGATGCATATCGATGATTTGATCTGCTTTGAAGTTATCTACTTGTCTTTTTAGATAAAAATATCTTTTATCTTTATTTTCATAAAATAATTGTAAGATATCTCTAGCACTCATATCTAATTGTTTCGATAAAAGTTCAGCCGTTTGTTCAGAATCGTAAATTTCATGAGTAGCGACAGAGATGGTGCTTGCCTCCTCACTACGTGCTAAAGTAAAACCGTGCCTATCAAGGATAGAACCTCTTAATATAGGTGTCTTATTTTGCTGAATTTTTGGCCTGAAGCTTAGGCAATAACTACGTAAAGCGACTGTAAGTAGACAAAATGCGAAAAATACAACGACCCAAGTGAGACGTTTTTGAATGTAATTCACGACTCTAGTTTACTCTAGCTAAATTAATGCGAAAGCAATTTTTTGCTTCATCAAAGGACTTAGGCCTTTCTGAGTTCATAAAGGTGCAAGCTTTCATTTCTTTTGAGTTTTTAAATTCTATAATGATTTTAATGCGACGTTGCTCCTCAAACTCCCTATTGACATTTACTAGATCTAAATGTATAGGATTTTTCGTATAATTTATTTGATACAACAAGCCTCCAGTTTTATTCATTGTAGGCCCTCCAAAGCCTTGGCCCCCAGCTACAAACGCAGCAAAGCCATTAGGGAAGAGAAAAAGCTCACCATGCCTTCCGCTTACATCATTCCCAGACCAGTGTCCTATGTGTCTTTTGTCTTCAAAATTGGTTTGCGGTTGAATTTGAATGGAATGGCAGGCAATGCTATAGATACCTAATAAAAATATTATAGATTTTAACAAAAGGGGATAAAAAAACTTCATAGCTTATAAAGACATATATATTTATTTTTAGCTTATACTGCAAAGAATAAAAAATAAGCTTCCTTTTTTTTATAATAGTTTTTGTCGAATATAAAGATACGGAGTGGTTCAATTTTGTCTAAAATACTAAATAAAATTATCTATAGAGTGGCAGGAAGACCTAATCAATTTTCCCTTGAAAATAGACTCTTTAATTCTTTAACCCTTATAAATGGTTTAGCAAATCTTTTCGGTTCTTTTAATTATTTGAATCTTGAAAAGGGTTTTCAGGGACTCTTTATAGTAAGCAATGAAAACATACTTTTCATTATACACTTGGTAAGTGGTGTTTGTTACCTTGTTTTTTATTTAATGGCTCGCCTCCAAAATTATTACCGCCATTTATATTGGCCATTTTTACTTGTAACAATTTCTTTTTTAATTACAAATTTTATTTTTGATGCGGGTACTCAAGGTGGGGCTCACTATTATCTTATTACCCTTATGCTTTTGGTTGTTATTCTCTCGCCTTCTAATCTAATCATTTGGCTATCTTCTCTAGTTTGTCTGGGGGTTACTTTACTCCTTTTTTGTTTAGAATTTCAATATCCTGAATGGATTAAATATTATTCAAATACTCAAGAGCATTTTATTAATGTGACACCAACATTTTTATTTATGCAAATTTTTAATGGAGTCTTGGTTTTAATCTTGCGAACACATTTTAATGAGGAAAAAGATAAATCCGAACGTTTACTTTTAAATATTTTACCTGAAGTGATTGCTGAAGAGTTAAAAATGAATGAATATGTTAAACCTACATACTATGAATCAGCGACAACATTATTTACTGATTTTGTAGGTTTTACAAAATTTTCTGAAAATATGACACCTCAGGAATTAGTTGAGACTCTAGATGAGTATTTTGTTTTTTTTGATAGTTTCGCACTAAAGAATTCTTTAGAAAAAATAAAAATTATCGGAGACTCTTATATGGCAGTGGGGGGGCTTCCCCAAAAAAATAATACTCACTTTATAGATGCAGTTCTTGCTGCACTAGAAATAAGAAAATTTGTTAGTGATAAAAAAATGAATTATGCTCGTAAAGATTTAGATATTTGGGATTTAAGAATAGGTATACATACAGGTCCTGTAGTGGCGGGTGTGATAGGTAAACAAAAATTTGCATATGATGTTTGGGGAGATACAGTCAATGTCGCAAGTAGAATGGAAGCCACCTCAGAAGCAGGAAAAATCAATATCTCTTCTGATCTGTATAATAAAATTAAAGATTATTTTTTATGTACGCATAGGGGTGAATTAGCGATTAAAAATAGGGGTAAGGTGGATATGTATTATTTAGAAAGATTGAAACCCATTTATAGTTCTGATTTAGTAGGTGTAGAACCAAACAGAAAGTTTTGGATAGAATATGAAAATATGAAAAAGATAAAGTAAGTCCGTACTTTAATTTTTCATTAGGGCTCAAGCATAGGTATAAGGTAAATGAATTATAATTTTCATTATACTACTCCTATTTCAAAAATAGAACTTGAACATTGTCAAAAATTAATTGAACTAGCGATTACAGAAGATGCTCCTAAGGGAGATATGACTTCATCTTTTTTATTTGACCTCCAAGAACAAGGTGAAGCAAGTATTTTTTCAAACTCAACAGGGATTTTATCTGGTTTAGATATCATTACGTATATTTTGGATATAGATTTTAAGTTAAATCATACGAATTATAATAAAAATTCTTTTTTTCAACCCTTGAATTTTGTGTTGCATTGTGAAGAGGGACAGAGTCTCATCCCAAGAGAAAAAATTGTAACTTTCAAAGGTCCCCTTCAAATTCTTTTTCGTTTGGAAAGAGTGGTACTTAATTTTTTGCAATACTTGAGCGGAATTAGTACCCGAGTCAATGAGCTAGTGGAAATAGCAGGTCCTCATGTGTACATACTAGACACTCGTAAAACAATACCTGGTTATAGATATCTTGCCAAGTATGCAGTTTATGTAGGAGGTGGCGTAAATCATCGTATTAACCTATCAGATATGATTTTAATCAAAGATAATCATATAGCAAGTAAAGGTGGGGTGAAAGAGGTCCTTAAAACTATAAAAGAAAAAAATTATTTGGGATTAAAAGTAGAGGTGGAAGTAGAAAATCTTATAGAATTTGAGGAGGCTTTAGAATTTGAACCCGATTATATTTTACTAGACAACATGAACAATATAGAAATCTTTAAAGCCCTTGAATTCCTTAAGGTTTTTGAAAAAAAATATGTAAGCCAAGGAAAGAATATACCAACGATAGAACTTTCAGGAAATTGGGATCAAGAGAGACTTCATACTTTTGATAAGATGAAACTATCACGAAAAATAGGCATTAGTATGGGTGCATTAACTCATCAAACTCATTTTCTAGATATGAGTATGGAGTACAAAAATTAAAAGAAATGAATCAAGCAAAAGAATATTACGAAAAAGCCCTTATCTCTCAAAAAAATCAAAAATTAGCAGAGGCGTTAAGGTTTTTAAAAAAAGCTTTATCTGAAGATGCTTTTTTCAAACCTGCCCTATTTTTACTTGGTGTGATTTATTCTAATTTGAAAGAACCTAAGAAAGCAATGGAGTTTTTTTTAAGGGCATATAAAATCGAAAAAACTGCGATTACATGTTTTAATTTGGGAAGTGAAAGTTTTAAATTGGGAAATTTTGAAGAGAGTCGCCATTATTTAAAAGAATGTCTTCATATGGATAAGAATTTGGTAAAGGGACATTTGCTTTTAGGTTATGTGTATCAAAAAAATCGAAAATATGATAAAGCTGCCATTTACTATCAAAATGCTTTAAAGTTGAGTCCCGGCAATAGAATGGCGATGCTTGGTTTTTCTGTTTCTTTAAGTGAGCAGGGTCATTTAGAAGGTGCTTTATTTGCTATAGAAAAATATTTGAGTCAAACACCTGATGATTTGTTTGCAAAGCAACTTAGGGCCTCTCTATTCTTACAATTAAATCATGCAGAAGAAGCATACCATGAATATTCAAACTTAATCCATACTGCTCCTAAATTTAAGAAGTTTAATGAATATATTTCAGAATTAAAAAATGAAGCAGATATAGAGTACAAACAAAGTTTTGATAACATTGATGATAAAATTAATGCCAGAGTTTGGAGATTAAAAAAACGATTGGCACAAGGTAAAATAGGTCATGATCTTTCGGCAGAAAAAAATGGCATAGAGGGTAGTATGGATTTATCTGAAGACCTAAGAAGTAATTTGAAAGATATGGTAGATCTTAGTCTCTTACATTTATTTAAAGGTGATACAGATAAGGCATTGAAATATCTTTTTCAAGCTCGTAAATGGAAGGTTCAAGACGAAAAAAATTAAATCATTTGTATTTTAGTACAGGGATGGGGTAGTAGCATCAAAGATAAAGGGCCAAAACCTTTTGTATGAACTATAAAAATTACTCTTATGGTGGAAGGCGAGATACCTATAGAGTACGAAGTAAAAGTCAGTTTTCTTTTCTTTCAAAGATATTCACGATATTTTTAAGGCTAAATTTTTTTAGAATAGTAAAGCGACTAGGGGACATAGTAAATTCTTTATTTTTTCCATGTTTTTCTAACCAATCTAAAATTACAGGATAAACATCTTGTTTTGCCCTTTCTCCTAAAACTAAAGAAAGGTGACAGTAATCTATGCTATGCCCATTTGATTTGGAAAAGAGCACGTATTTTTTATGCTTAGATTCTGCTTCTTCATAGACAAAATGTATAGAAGAGGGTACGGCAATGCCGTCACGAATTGCAGAGAGAAATAAGGCGGGCAATTGAATACGGAAATAGTTTGCAGGATAATTAAATTGTCCATTTTTTGTAGTCTCTTTACCTGTAGTTATCCACTCGCTAAATTGATTAGCCAGTCCGGGTGCAATATTTTCAGAAGCGTTACACATAAAGCGTCTCAAGACCAAACCAGTAATATTTTCTTTAATATAAAAGAGCTGGTCAAAGGAGGTGGAAACCCTACCGCCCAAGGGAGCTAGTAGTTTGACGCCAAGTCGTAAATCTATAAACTTCATTAGTCTTTTCTGATACCGTGTAAAAAAATTTAGGGGTACATTATCTCTAAGATGGTTTAATGTACCAGGACCCGCTATAGAAGTAAAACTCGCCACCTTATCCACTTCAGATAGACCTCGCGCAAGGTAACATTGCATAATCATAGCCCCCATGCTATGACCTATCCAGTTTATTTTTTTTGCACCTGTTATACTGCAAACATTTTGAATGATTGCAGGGATATCATTTTCGATGATATCATCAAAATTAAAGTCCTCAGTTCTATTTTTAGAATTATGATAAGAGAGACCAGAGCCTCTTAAATTGATAGCAAAGACAGTATAACCTTTCAATTTTAAATAATAGGCGAGGCTATGAGAGTAGTCCAAGTCTACACTATACTTATTTGTCATAATGCCATGTGCAATAACGACAGGATAGGCCTCTTTGACAGGATTTTGAGTGCGATGGATGTGTAGGGCTAAATTCCAATTATCTTTAGTTTTAGCAAAAACACATTCATCTGAAATATCAGTTACCTTATATAAATAATCAGTAAACTTTAAAAAAAGAGGGTAGGATAAAATTAAAATAAAGAGGGTAAGGCAGATGAGGAATACGAGGCTACTTAGAAAAAAAGTTAAACCTAAAAAAAGAATGAAAAGGGTAAGTAAAAAATAAGGATTAAAGTATTTATATTTTTTATACATAATAAATAAACAAAATTTAATTTGAACAAAGCATAACATTGACCATACAAGCCAAGCCCTCACCTCTTCCTAGGGCCCCCATTTTTTCTGTGGTCTTAGCTTTGATGCTGATATGATTATAGCTAAGGTCAAGTAAATTAATGAGGCCCTCTTTAATTCTAATCTTATGGGGGCTTATTCTTGGTTTTTCGCCTATGATTGTTATATCCACATTAGAAAAATGATAGTTTTTGTTTTTCATTTTAGAGAGGGCTAGGCTAAGAATTTTCTTTGAGTCTATATTTTTATTTTTAGGATCTAAATTTGAAAAAAATTCACCTATATCTTCTTCGCCTAGTGCTCCTAAAATAGCATCGCTTAAGGCATGTAATACTACATCTGCATCTGAATGTCCTTCTAATGCTAATTCGCCTGGTATTTCTATTCCACCTAGCAATAAAGGCCTTGTAGAATCTTGAATCAAACGGTGAAAATCTATTCCTAAACCTGTTCTATATTGCATGATGTTATCTAAGTAAAATTATTATTTATAGGAAACTAAGTTTTTCTGTATCGAGTACTTTTCTATAATAACAACTACGGCGTCTTGCTTCATGAAGTAAAGGTGAGGTAGTGGGGGTTATATCTTTTGTTTGCTTTTCTTTTGATGCTTGGTTTATGGAATGAGATGATGCAAATGTATGGCAAGCTTGACCTGTTACAGAACGTACTAAAAATAGAAGAGAGTTCTGCTCACAGTTTACCCTTGCCTCGACTAAATTTAAATAATCCCCTGAGGTGGCTCCCTTAATCCAAATAGCATCTCTACTTGTGCTCCAAAATATAACTTTTTTTTCAGTTAGGCTTTGTTTGAGTGTTTCAGATGTACAATATGCGAGTAAGAGAACTTCTAGGCTTTCATAGTCTTGAACAATTACAGGCACTAATCCTTTTTTATTAAAAATAGGATTAGTGAGTTTATTAAAATCTAAACTAAGCTTGCTTCCTTCTTCTATTAAATTCATTTATTATCTCTAGAATGCAATTGTAATTTGGATATATTATTCTATGAACAAAGTGTCTAACTCGTTAATTAAAAAATCTTGGTAGATAGACTTTGGGTGCTTGAGTATAAAAAGCCTTAATTTTTTTATTTCTAAATTGAGATAATCTTTTAGGGTGACTCTTACTTTGTAGGCCTCATAAAGATACATAATATGTTGAATGCTTTCTTTAGATTCTCTTTCTTGACTGCTCTCAAAAAATTGTTTAATCTGTTTTTTTTCTTTTTGGGGTATTTTTTTCAATAAAGCGATGAGAGGCCAAGTGACTAGTCCCTTTTTAAAATCCATGCACGATTCTTTGCCTAGACCTTTTCCTATATGAAAATAATCTAAATAATCATCTCGTAATTGGAATATTCTCCCTAGCCCCTCTCCAAATTCCCTATATTTTTTTTGAATACTTGATTGATTAGAATTATGAACCAACATATAGGAACTTTCACTCATGCAACCAAAGAGAGAGGCGGTTTTCCCTAAAATTATTTTTTCATATGTTTTAAACTGTAAGTTTAAATTTCCTTCTTCTTGTTTTTGCCTGAGTTCGCCTATAGCTAGAAAATGTATTACACGAGTGAATAGAGGCAAGAGAATGATACCTATGTTTAAGGTGCTCAAATGCTGGAGGGCACTTGCCAATAAGTAATCACCTGCAAGTATACTTGTTTTATTGTCGTATATAACGTTTAAAGTAGGCTGGGTTCTTCGAAACTTCGCCTCGTCCACTACATCATCGTGAAGGAGGGAGGCAGCATGAATTAACTCACCTATGGCCCCTATGTCTACACATAGTTCACCCTTGTAACCTTGAAGCTTAGCCATGTAGACATGGAAAAGGGGGCGTAATCTTTTCCCCCCACTTTTTACCACAAAAAGTCTTACTTTTTTTAGGATGGCAAGATCTAAATTTTTTTGTAGCGTAATCTTATCGAGGACACTATTTATTTTTGAAACGGCTATACTTGGTTTCATTTATGAAAGTATAATATTTATTAGTAACTATACCATCTTTCATCCTTTATTAAATAATTATTTTGTTTCTACAGCCCTAATCTGGAAATCTAAAACTATTTCATCATTAATGAACTTATCTTTTAAGGCAGCAAAAAACTTTTTAGACTTATATTTGATACCAAATTTAGTACGATCTAATTTCAATTTCCCATCTGCCTTTAATTCACCCTTAGAAAAGACAACATTTACTGGGAAACTTATCTTTTCACTTACGTCTTTGATTGTTACAGTTCCTGTAACTTGAAATACTTTCCCAGTTTGTTTATTTGTTTTTGTTATCTTTAGACTTGCTTCAGGAAATTTACTTACATCAAAGAAATCCTCACTCTTTAAATGTCCCACTAAGTCATCGTTCTGTGATTTACTTTTTAGATCAGTATTTGTTATGGTATTTAAGTCTATTATGATTTCACCTTCAAAATTATCTCCATCCCTTTCAATGTTTCCACTCTTTATCTCTACGTTGCCCTTGTGTGTTCCTGTAGGTTTACTCCCCATCCAAGTTACATTACTATGTACTGGGTGTATACGATACTTTGTTTTTGCAAATAACGCTGGGGTACAAAAGAGTAAGAGAAACAGAGATAGAGAAAGTTTTGAAAATTTTTTATTGGATAATGTGTTTGTTTTCATATCTCCTCCCATGAGTAAGAAGCTATCTTTTCTGACAAGATAAAAAATCTAGTTAATGTTTTTATTTATATAGATCATCTTTTAGCTTTTTTCTGATTTATGAAAGGAAAAAGTATTGTGAAATTTTTAAAATTTAAAAAAACATTTAGAATACTTCCCAAAGATTTGAGTTCGAGAATGAACGAAAAGAATGAAATGTGGAGATATAGAATTTTGATTAACGATATGTACGGATGAAGGGCATTTTAAAATGGATGTCTTTAAATAATAGATAGGTCTATCTCTATAAAAGAAAGAGTGATGCCTATTTGAGAATAGACTTCAAGTATTCTTTTGCATCAATTTCATAAAACTTTATTAAAGATGCTCTTTGGTATAAAAAATAAATTTATAAAAATTATACTTGTACTTTCGTGGCATCTTTTGGGTTATACCAAGCAAGTATAGCAATGTTGAATCCTATGACATACAATGACAATCCTTTGATTGGGAAAGGACTTTCTATAGACTTGCAACGTTTTGCAGCTGCGGACGAGGGGCGTACTGAATTACCAAGTGAGAGGCGTAAAAGGGAGGAGCGTCAAAGGGGGAATGTACCTCGTTCTCAAGAAATAGTTTCGGCTTCTATACTTTTAAGTTGTGTTTGTGTGCTTTTTGTACTCGGTGTGAGTATGTTTGGGCTTTCTAAAAATGTATTTATTGATTTTTTAAGCATTGATTACGCTCACGTTGGAGAGCTAATACAGATTGAAAATTTAAAACATTTATTCTATAAAACTTGTATCAATATTATAAAAATTGTAAGCCCCTTACTTGCCGTGGCTATGATTGTAGGAATAGTTTCTAATATTGCACAAACAGGCTTTTTATTTACTTTGCATCCCTTGGGTTTTAATTTTTCAAAAATTAAACCTGATTTCAAACGAGTTCTACCTACACAAAGGGCTTTTTTTCAATTATTAAAAATATTGATTCAGGTATTTTTTATTGCTCTATCTTCGTATATTATTATCAAAAATGATTACACTCAAATGTTGAAGTCTACTAGTATGGATTTACAACAAGCAATATTTCTCTTTGTGAAAGTTTCTTTTAAGTTACTAGCGGTTGCGGGGGTGATATTAGCCCTTATTGCTGTACCTGACTTTTTATACCAAAGGCACGAGTATATAGAAAATATGAAAATCACACTTTCCGAGGCCAAGAGGGAGAGACGTGAGGAAGAGGGAGACCCCCTTGTGCGTCGTCGTCAAAGGGATCGTACATATGAACTTAGAAAAAATAGGTCTATGTTAGAAGACACAGCCAAAGCCGATGTAGTGATTACAAATCCAAGTCATTACGCTGTGGGGTTACTTTATGACCTAAATACAAGTCAGGCCCCTAGGGTCATTTCGAAAGGGGTAGATCACTTAGCCTTTCTTATACGCAATGTAGCACGTGAAAATAAAGTTCCTATCGTAGAAAATCCCCCCCTTGCACGTGCCCTTTATGCTGATGTAGATTTGGGGCGAGAGATTCCAGAGACCTTGTACAAAGTGGTGAGTTTAGTATTTGCTAAATTAGATAAATTTAAATCGAATGCGAATAGATAAAAAAGAAAAAAATTATGTTAGCTACAGTTAGAAAGTACATACAAAATAGTGATATGATGTTGGGTATGGGTCTAGTACTGGTTTTAGTACTCATTATCATACCTATTCCCGGATTTGTTTTAGATATATTAATTACATTTTCATTTTTTGCTGCCATACTTGTAATTATGACAGCTTTAGGTTCTAAGAACCCTGCTGATTTTTCGGTTTTCCCCACCCTTCTTTTGCTAACAACAATTTATAGGCTTGCTTTAAATATTTCTACTACTCGTATGATATTAACGAAAGGGGGGAATATACCTTCGAATATTATTGAAGTTTTTGGTACCCTAGTTGTGGGTGGGGGTAAGGACCTTGGTTCATATATTACAGGGATTATTATATTTTTAATTTTAACCTTAGTTCAGGTGATGGTGATTACAAAGGGAGCTACTCGGGTGTCTGAGGTAGCAGCTCGTTTTACACTAGATTCGATGCCGGGTAAACAATTGGCCATCGACTCTGATCTTGCAGCAGGTTATATTACTGAAAAGGAAGCCAGAAGTAGGCGAGAGCGTTTACAAACAGAAATGGGTTTTTACGGGGCTATGGATGGTGCCTCTAAATTCGTACAAGGAGATGTACGTTTTGGTTTGGTGATGATAGGGATTAACATTGTAGGTGGTCTCATTATTGGGACAAGTATACGAGGAGAAAGTTTTCTATCTGCTTTGACCTTGTATACTCGATTGACTATAGGAGATGGCTTAGTGACAGCCATTCCTGCCTTACTGATTACTTCTGCGACAGGTATTATTGTTTCACGTTCAGTAGGAGATAAAACATTACCTGAGGATTTACGTAAGGAACTTTTTTCTAACCCTCGTGTGCTTTATATTGCGAGTGCTATCCTAGGGGTAGCGGGTCTTATCCCCGGTTTCCCATTTTTTGTGATGATAGGAATTTCAGGCATAGTTTTTTATTTAGCTCGTACATTAGAAAAAGAACTAAAAAAAGATGTGGGGTCAGGGGTAGAGCAGGGGAGAGACCTTCCTACTGAGGGATCACCAGAATCATATTTACAACATTTACGTACGGAAACCTTGGAAGTGGAAATAGGGTATAATCTTGTTCCCCTAGTGGATAAAACTACAGGCGGAACTTTACTAGAGCAAATTTCACGCTTACGTAAGCGTTTTGCCTTAGAAAGTGGCTTGATAGTGCCGCCTGTAAGAGTACGAGACAATATGAACTTACAACCGAACGAGTATCTTATTCGTTTGCAGGGTGCACAACTAGGTAAAGCTACCCTTGAACCTGAAAGGCTTATGGCTATAGATACGGGTCGTGTGACTAAGGTATGGGAGGGAGAATCTTTTAAAGAACCAACTTACAACTTAACCTCATATTGGATTGATTCGGATTTAAAGTCAGATGCAGAAAATAGTGGTTATGATGTTGTAGATTGCTCAACTGTAATTGCCACTCATCTATCAAATATCATTCAGCAAAATAGTTCGGATATCATGGGACGTAGGGAGATTAAAAGTATTTTAGATAGCATACGTCAAGACGATCCATTGATAGTAGATGAGGTCTTGAATGAAAAGAAGATGAATTTAAATAAAATACAAGCCATTTTGCAATATTTACTAAGAGAGGGAGTATCGATAAGAAACATGAATCGCATTTTAGAAACGATAGCCGATCATACAGATCGTACTCAGGGTGATCCTTTTTTATTAAGTGAGGCTGTTCGCATACATCTTCGTCGACAAATTATCGAAGACCTCATTGAAGATAAAAAAGAATTGTATTGCATCTCGATAGATACCAATACTGAGAGAAAAATACGTGAGGGTTTGCATCGTGATCCCATTGAGGGTTTTGTGGTAGCATTGCATCCTGATTTCCATGCAAATCTAAGAGAAGGATTATTAAGTGAATTTCAAAAGCAAACATCAGAAGGACACACAATCATTTTTTTAACTTCTTCCGCTATCAGAGCAGGCCTCTTTCATATACTTGAAAGAATCTTACCCAAAAGAAATTTTCATGTCTTAGCACATGAGGAGATTCCCCATGATATTACGGTCAAAGTACTTTCTAAAGTAAAAGTAGATATGAACATTGAAGTGAAAACAACGAGTGCAGGAAAAAGATAGTTGTTTATCCTTTGGTTACTTCATTTCTATAAATATGAATGTGTGTCGTGCCAAGCTTATAGAAGTAAATCTTTACTATTTTTGAATAAGTAAATGTAGCAAAAAAAGATGGGCCTAAGAAAGTTTTACATTTCTGAATGGTATGAAAACTTGGGGTTTAAATAGGCTTTACATACGGTAACAAGCTTGCTTTAGGGTAGACTTCTTTATGTTTTTATATATTTTATATTTTTTGACAGGATTTTATTTTATTCTCATGTCATTATTTAAGATTCCTAAAAAATTTTGGAATCAAAGAGACATCTATACCCAATCATACATAAAAATGGCCTTATTATTTTTTGGCATAGGCCTTGTTATTTCGAGTATCTATCAAGCATACACGTATTATGGCGTAGGTCCTCTATTAAAAGAGAAGGACGAAGGAGCAAAATCTTTTTTAGAAGATGAGAGATAATGATACATTATGACAAAGGCACACAGATGAATTTTTTGCTAAAAATAAAAAAGGGGTTATAATTTTTTACGAATTAAATTAAGAATATTTTAGTTTTACTTGACCAAAAATAACGTTTTGGAGTCTTGAGCAGGTGTTTTTAGGTTCTTATAGAAACACTTTGTTATTAAAGGGTTATTTTTAGTAACACTCTTAAAAAATGTTCATAAAGTAGGGACTGGTTATGCTTGTTCCTAGTTGATATGAACGAAGGAGATATAAAAATGGCGGATTTTGAAAAAGTAAAATCGATTATCACAGAACACTTAGGGGTTGATGAATCAGAAGTTACCCCCGAGGCAAGCTTTGTTGAAGATTTAGGTGCAGACTCTCTAGACACTGTAGAGTTAGTTATGGCGTTAGAAGAAGAGTATGGCATTGAAATTTCAGATGAAGATGCTGAGAAAATTCAAACTGTGGGCGATGTAATGAAATACATCGATGACCATAATATCAAAATTTGATATAAAAAGCAGGGAACTTGTGTGCGCTTAAATTCTTTCGCGTGAACATGTAACTTGCTAATTTTTTTATGTGGTTGTATGTGCTGCAACCACATAAATTGTTCTTATGATTTGCACTTCTTACCCTTACAGCTTCCGTTTTTTCTCAAACAAATATTTTGACTTTACTATGAATCTCAATTTAGAAGATTCTATATAAATATGGAAGTAGTAGAAAAATTTCTTAGGGCTCATAGTATTCCCTTTAAAAATTTACATTTGTATATTGAGGCATTGACGCATTCTTCTTATGCAAATGAAAACTATAAGCAATTCTCTTCCACGCATGTATCAGATAATCAAAGATTGGAATTTCTGGGTGACTCTGTTTTAGCTTTAGTCATTAATCATAGTCTTTATGAGAGAGATTTGAATTACACAGAAGGAGAGATGGCCCAACTTAAATCTATTCTTGTGAGTGAAGCGACTTTAGGACGCATTGCTGTGGATTTAGGAATAGGGAGTGTTTTGAAACTAAGTAAGGGGGAACTAAAGATAGGAGGAGAGAATAAAAAATCCATACTTTCCGATGCCCTTGAGGCTGTGTTTGCAGCTTTATACTTAGATTTAGGCTTTCTGTATGCTCAAAAAAAAATTATAGAATGGTACAAGAAAGAGCTAGAAAAGTTACAAAATCCAAAAGCAAGCAAGGATTCAAAGTCAAGTTTACAAGAGTATACTCAAAAACATTTGCATATTTTACCCAAGTATGAGGAAGTCAATAAAGTAGGGCCTCCTCATAAAAAAAGTTATACTGTAAGGGTGTTGATAGGTGTGAACGAGTATGCTCGTGGTGTGGGTACTACTTTAAAAAGTGCAGAACAAGAAGCGGCTTCTAAGGCACTCTTGATACTAAAAAAGAAAGGGCGTTTGGTCATATGAGTGTAAAGTCTACGCTTTGGGTCCATGCTTCTGAAAATAAGAAATACCCTATCTATATTGAAAATGATCTAGGGCATTGGCAAAGACTTAAAATCAATAAAGGTATATTAGGAGACGGTTCTAAAAAAAAGGTATTTCTTATAGTGGATAGCCTATTGCCTCAAAGACTAGTAGATTCTTTTATTTTACAAAATTTAGATATTTTTCCTGAAGCTAGGAAAGACAAAAAAATTATTTATATAAAAAGCGGAGAGAAAAATAAAAATTTTTCTAATTTAGAAAGTTACTATAAACAATTACTTAAGAATGGCATACAAAGAGATTCTTATATTCTAAATTTAGGTGGTGGTGTTATCGGTGATCTAGGAGGGTTTCTGGCCGCAACCATTCTTCGCGGGGTGTCTTTTATACAAATTCCTACTACTTTACTTTCTATTGTTGATTCTAGTGTAGGTGGAAAAGTTGGAGTGAATGTAGGCCTAGGAAAAAATATGGTGGGTGCTTTTTATCAACCTAAGATGGTATATGTGAATCTTTCTTTTTTAGAAAGTTTGAACGATAGAGAGTGGGTTTGTGGTCTAGCAGAAATTTGGAAGCATAGCCTTTTATCGATGAATACAAAGCTCATGAAGCATTTACAAAGCGTTATAGTACTTGCAGAAAAAAAAAGCACTACTCCTATTCTTTTACTTAAAAAAAATCCTGAATTATTAAAAAATATTTTTTTAGAGGCTATAAAAATTAAGGTTCGGGTAGTGGAAAAAGACGAACGTGAGGAAGGACTAAGGGCCATCTTAAACTTAGGTCATACAACCGCCCATGCCCTTGAAGATATGGGATCTTATAAAAAATTTAAGCATGGTGAGGCAGTTTCTCGTGGTTTGGTGACAGCCCTTTTTCTAAGTCATATGAGGTATAAATTTGATAAAAAAGTTTTAGAAAAAATGTTTGATATGATGACAAAATTACAATTACCTTGTGATACTGCTGGCTTTGTTGCAAAAAAAGTTTTTCAACAAATGCGTTTTGACAAAAAGGGACTCAGTGGGACGCAAATAAATTTTGTTTTATTAAAGGATATAGGGCAAGCCCTTTGGAAACAAAAGGTAAGTTTTGATGAATTTCAGTTAGCTTGGCTTGAACAAAAAAAACGATTTGGTTGAAATTCTTCTTCGATTTTACTCTTTACTTGTATCGCTTGAATTACAAGAATGAGAGGAAATTTATTTTTATGAAAAAATTAGGTACTGCGAATATACATCTATGCATTACGTAATTTTATAAATGTCCTAAAGTATATATGTTTCAAAAATTATTATCCTCTTTATCTTACCTTTATTCCCAGGGCCTTTCAAAAACTTACAAAATGCAAATAAAAATAGATCTTATTTCTAAGCAATTGGAAGAAGAAATGTATGAGGCGAGTTTTCAAAATTGCCAAATCATTAAAAAAAAATATAGGCGTAAAACACCCAGACAAATACTTTACTTAGGGTCTTGTGCACTCTTTGCTCTTGGACATATTCACCAATCTGAAGAGTGGGTGGAGGGATATGGGGAGACGAGTCGCAAAGATGCCCTTTATTTTTATTTAAAAGCTTATATAGAATTGCATAGAAAAAAAGTTGATGAGGCCTTACTTTCTTGGACCTCTATTTTGCAAATTGATCCTTCTGAAATCCTAGCTGATCAACTTATTGAAAGATTAAAACGTCATGAAAAAGAAGTTTTAAGTGAAATTAATCACTCAGAGAATTTTCATTATTATGTTCCTATTCATGTTTTTCAAAATTTTAACCACGAGTCTAGGAGCAATAGTGATGATACGAAAGGTTATATAAATGTTTTCAAAATTTTTTTTTTCAATAGGAAGGTTTTGGTTTCCTTGTTGTTTTTAAATGTCTTTGGTTTTTTAGGTTTCAAGTACTCGTATATATTTTTAACTCCAAAAGTACCCTTGATTCCTTCACCACAAAGTGGTAGTGTGGTTCCACTTGAAAGATACGAAAAAGAAAGGCCTATATTTATATTTAAAGATAGCAAGCAAGTTGTTTTGCATTTTGAAAGGGCAAGAAACCTCATTGAAAATTTACAAGTGAATCAGGGACGAGTTTTACTTTCTCAAATAGAAAACTCTAATGCAAGCTTTGAATTTATTGAAAGAGCAAAATTACTACGCGAGGCCATACCCATACTTCAATTAAAAAATTTTAAAGATAACATTTCTATAGAAGAGCTAAGTCAGGCTCCTCATCTTTACAATGAAGCTCAAATATTTTGGACAGCAAGTCTTAGGGCCATTAAACCAAATAGTGAGGGATTAGAATTGGAACTAGAACCCAATTCTAAATCAAATATAAAACTTAGCCTTTATTATTTCGCTTCCCCTGCTAAAAAAAAAAAGATTATAGCTTATCTTAGTACAAAAAAAGTAATTCGTTTTCTTGGCATTTTCAAAGAAAAAAAAGAAGAAGTGCTTCGTATACAAGCACTAGAGTTTTTAATCGAAGAATAAAAACTCTATAAAAAAGTTGTTATGATAGATAATTTTTTTTGAAAAAAATACACTCGAATCATGAATATGTTTCTAAACTACTTGACCTAAGTCTTTGAAGAATTGAGGAATGTAACATGGTCTATTATAAGAAAAGTAAAACTTCTCAAAAAATATTTTTAGGGGTATTCAGTGTCATTGTATTTTTTGTGACCAGTGTGTATGTCTGGTTAAAAAGTACTTTACCAGAGTATTCAGGTGAAAAGGCGCTAGCTCATTTAAAAAGGAGTGTAGAAGTTTATAGGGATAGTTATGGTATTCCTCACATCTATGCTGAAAATGAATCAGATCTTTATATTGCCTTAGGATATACTATGGCACAAGATCGTATGTTTCAAATGGATCTTATACGTAGGGCAGTGTCGGGGAAGTTATCAGAAATTTTAGGCAAAGAGGCTTTGAGTATTGATAAATTATTTTTAACCATTCAAGGTGGGAAAAACTTTAAGGAACATCATGAAAATTTAAAACCAGAGCTCAAAAATATTTATGAAAATATAGCTAAGGGAATTAATGGATACTTATCAACTGGAGTTTTACCTATAGAGTTTAAAGCATTGAATTATAAGCCCGAGCTTTGGTCATCTCAAGACTCCTTTGGCTTATTATATTTTTTGGCATGGAGTTTAGATCCTTCTTTTAATATAAAACTTTTTTGTTTTTATGTAAAATCAAAAATAAGTGAAGACGTTTCAGAAGCACTTTGTCCTACAAATGTGAATTTTACTAAAAAGTTAAAACAAGAAAATAAAATCGTTCTTACTCATGATGTAACGAATAGTATAAAATCTGAAATTTTTAAAGAACTGATGCTAGTGGATCAAAAAGCACGTTCTCTTTTACAAGTAGCCACTAGGGGTGGTTCTAATAGTTGGCTCGTAGGAGCTTCTAAGTCAAAAACCGGTTTTCCTTTGCTGGCAAGTGACATGCATTTATCTGTTTCACAACCTGGTATTTGGTATGTGGCACATTTAGTGTCTCCCGAACTTCATTTGAGTGGTGTTTTTTTGCCTGGTGCTCCTTTTGCCCTTGCAGGTTCTAATACAAAAGTTATGTGGGCCTTTACAAATATTGCCCCTGATGATTGTGACTTTTATGAAGAAAAGTTTAGTGATGAGTTAGCTGACTCATATAAGGTAGGCGATCATTTCGAAAAAATTAAAACGATAGAGTATAAAATCCCAGTAAAAGGAGGAGCAACGGAAAATTATCAAATCCAATTGACTAGACATGGACCTATTATAAATGAATTATTTCAAATCGATGAAACAACATCAAAACGATTACATAAAAAAAATGTTTTAGATAAGCCCATAAGTATGCAATGGACTTTGCATAAATATCAGGAAGAAGATTTGGCACTTTTTTATTTAAATAGGGCAAGCACTATAGAAGATATAGAGAAAGCAGCGATTTACTTTAAAACTCCTGGCCAAAATTGGGTTTATGCAGATAAAGCAGGAAATATAGGCTACACGCCTGCTGCTTGTATACCCTTACGTAAAGACTATACAAGTTTTGAAATACAAGACGGTTCCAAAACGAGTGGTGAATGGGGTAAATGCCTGAATATGAAATCCTTATCTCTAAAAAATCCCATTCAAGGCTGGGTGGCAAGTGCAAACGAAAGACTTTCAGAGAAAGAACCTTTTATCAGTAATCAATTTTACGAAGCTTCTTTTAGGAAGGAACGTATACAAGAACTATTAGAAGAAAAAGAAAAGTTGGATATAGAAGATTTTGCTAGAATGCAAAAGGATACAAAAAACTTTTTTATTAACGAATGGAAGTCTGCATTGAAAAGTTTAGATAAAGAAAAACTTACAAAAATAGAAAGGGTGAGTTATGACATACTTTTGAAATGGGACGGAGCCTCTAGTGCTGATGATGTCCCCGCCGCTTCTATTTTTTATTCTCTTTGGTCAAAGGCCTTTAAGAATCTTTTTCTTAGATGGATGAGCAAGGAAGAATTAGAATTATTTAAGAGAGATTGGATTATGCCACTTAGGGCCCTTCGTTTGGCTCTCGCAGATGAAAATAATTTTTTATTTAAAGATAAGGAAAACAAAAATGGTAATGATAAAGGAAAAAAAGATGTAGGGTATACACAAAAAAAATGGCTTCTTGAAAGCTTTCAAGAAAGTATAAAATTTCTTAAAAATAAATTTGGTTCTAATATTAAAAAATGGAAGTGGGGAGAACTGCATAAAATTGTTTACAAACATCCTCTTTCTAGTAGGAAATCATTTTTCAATAAACTTTTTAATAGAGGCCCTTATCCTGTTGATGGCGGAATATTAACCCTCAATCCTATGGGTTTTGATTTATTAGATATTTCAGAACATGAATACTTTACCGTAAATCAAGCTGCTTCAGAACGTTTGATTCTAAGCCTTGAGGACCCTGATAGTTCTCTTTTTTCCTTACCTAGTGGTGCAAGTGGTAATTTTATGAGTAAACATTATGATGATCAAATTAAGGATTATATAAATAATAAATACCGTTCCTTATACTTTAGTCGTAATAAGGTTGTAGAAAATTCAAAATATCATCTTATCTTAAAACCAAACTAACCTTGTAAGAAAGTCTATTTTATAGTTATGATTTTTAAATAACGCAACAAATGTTATAAGTTGAAAAATATAATTTAGAATAAAGAAAGGGCATCCTAAATTAAAGGTCTACTTTTTAAAATCTTAATAAATATTTTTTTAGCTCCCCTTCTTCATAATGCTTCATGAAGGAAATATTATTTTGAGAGAGTATGGGACCTAATTTTTGTAATTTTTGTTTGTAAGTTTGGAATGAAAGAAAGTAGGGTCTGAATTGTGCTAGATGTTCATTAAAAAATTGTACGTCTAAAAGTTCAAAGCCTGCAAAAAATAAACGAGCTTTCAAAGCGATGAGAGCCAATTTACTTGCATTTGATTTTAGTGATACCATGGACTCTGCACAAAAAATACGCCCTAGACGCAAACCATAAATCCCCCCCACTATTTCTTTATTTTCATCATAAACAGAAATACTATGGGCTTGTTTTCTTTTTGCTAATTCGATAAATGCTTTTTTTATAGAAGAGTTAATCCATGTTTCTGGTCTTTCGGGTCGTTTTAGGCTACACAATTCAATAATTTTAGAAGTGTCTGTATCATATTTCAGAGTAAAAGTTACTTTTTTTAGAGCGCGTTTTACACTTTGATTTATGCTTAAAGTTGTAATAGGTATGAAGCAACGTTGTTTGGGTGCTAACCAAGTTACTTTTTGGTCATTAGCATTTTGGGCCATGGGAAAGTAACCCTGTTGATATGCTTCTAATAAAAAATTTAAATCTAAATCTATTTCCATAAGCTTAGATTTTTTGCCAAAAGCATAGAAATTCTTATTACAAGAATGTTAGACATAAATGAAATACTTCGAAAATAACCCAAAGATATTAAGAAAAGCAAGGTATTCATAAAAGTAAATAATGCGGTAAGATATCTAAGTTAGTCATACCTAGGTTACCTTTTTATTTTATAGCGTATAAGCATATAAACATATAAATTTTGAACAATATTTTTAAATATAAAAACTTTATCTAAAAGATTGAGGGTATTTATAAAAATATATGTGCTAGCATATTTTTACTTACAAAATATTTTAGTCTTCATCTTTATTTCAAGAATGAAACAATAAAGTTTTCAAAATAAGAAAATTCTAAATGATAGTTATAAAATTAAAAATACAAAGATATTTATTATTTTCGTTTCATTGTGATGAAATAAAATATGAATAGCTTATCCAGTTTCTATAGATAAAAGAAGGGTATATACATATTTTAAATATCTTAGAATACTTTAATTTTAAGGTATAAAAAACTTGACTTGTTGTATAGGCTTATGTTCTTTCCTATACATTGTTAATGAAAACTTGGCGGGTGTAGCTCAGTTGGTAGAGCCCCAGATTGTGGTTCTGGTTGTCGTGGGTTCAAGCCCCATCACTCGCCCACTATACAGATAAGTTGATGATGAAATTTTATTATTTTGTATGAGATATGGATAGAAGGAGATTTAAATTTATGAAAGTGATACAAGTTTTTTTAGTGTTTTTTTTGATTTTACATTCTTTATTTTCTAAGCCTCACTCACAGGGGAAAAAAAAAGTAGAAACTTATAAGCAAGATGAGCCTCTAGAGAGCTCTGATAGTACAGAGAATAAAATGCCTAGTGAACCCCCTCTTGAAAATGATGCAAAAAAAAATAAAGTTAGAAAAAGACCTTCGTCTAGTTCTAATGAGAAAGCAGAGGTGTCGATAGAGCCTCCCGTAAATGTACCTAAATATAACAAGGCAGAGATTATGCTGCTTGAGGCCGTCGATGAATCAGATTATGACAAAGCTTTGGATGCCTTTGATCTTAAAGTGATTCCTAACCCTAATTTGAAAACTAAAGATGGGGAAACTCTTATTCAAAAACTTGCGAATCGAACTAGTGGTAGTCCTACTATTGGTGCAAAAATTGTTAAATTGCTCATAGAGAAAGGTGCTAAGATTGAAGTGAAAGACGAATTGAACCGTACCCCTTTGCATTATGCTGCTATAAAAGGTTGGTTAGAGATTGCAAGGGTACTTCTACAGAGTAAGGCTGATCCTAATTTGAAGGATAAAGATGGTTATACTCCCTATCATTATGCAAAATACAATGATTACAAAGATATTGCTGCCCTTTTGAAAGAATATGGGGCCAAGGATTGATATCTTTAAGATATAAAAAAAGATATAAAAATAATTTTCTAAGATTTTCTTCCTATTCTATTCTTATAAGCTGACTTGTTTGGATATTAAGAAAATCTAATGAAAGTTCTGGTACCTTGTAAATAATGAAATTTGGTTTCTTGTTTAAAATTTTCTTTTTCTTGCTTTGCCTTTCCCTATATCTTTCTGGTTTATTGTATTTTGCTTTTGATTTGTTTGTTCGTGTTGAGACACAATTTGGGCCTAACAAGCATTTCCTTCAAAAGCCCATACTTCATTTACATGCAATTTTAGGCCTAATTTTTTTAGTTGTTTTTGGTTTTCTTATAGAGAAGCATATCGTTCCGGGGTTAAAGGGCGTAAGTAGATATAAAAGTGGCTTAGCTTTGTTTATGTTTATAACTTTTCTTTGTTTCAGTGTACCTTTTTTGTACTACAGTCCTAATGAGAATTTACAATTTATTTCAGCCCAAGTGCATACTTATATAGGTATTGTGAGTATTCTTTTTTTTATGTTGCATATCTACCTGTACGAAAAAAGTAAAAAACGTAAATTATAATGAATTTTTTTTCAAATCATCCAACAGATAAAATTTTAGAAGGGGTTCTTTCTGGAGAGCGTATTACTTTTTCTGATGCCTTGCTTTTATATAAAGAAGGAGATTTTTTAAAAATACAGGCAGTGGCAAGGGAGATACGTCGGCGTAAAAATCCTCCTAAAGAAATTACATATACCATCTTCCAAATGGTGAATTATACTACGTTTTGTAATGTTGATTGTAGCTTTTGTAGTTTTTATGAGAGTTATGACTCTCCTCGTGGTAAGAGGCTGACCTCTGATGAAATTATAGAAAAAATGAGAGGAGCAATAAAGCAAGGAGCAGATCAAATGTTCTTACAGGGTGGGGTGGATGAAAATATTTCTTTTGATTATTATATAGAAGTTTTACGTAAAGTTAAGAAAGAATTGGGAGCAAATATACACATAAGGGCGTTTTCACCTGTAGAGCTTTTAGGTATGGAAAAAAAAACAGGCCTCCCTCTAGAAAGAGTACTTGAGAGATTGAAAGAGGCAGGTTTAGATTCTGTTCCAGGAGCGGGGGCGGAGATATTGAATGAAAGGGTTAGAAAAATTTTATCTCCTAAAAAGGCAAGTTCTAGTGAATGGGTGAGGGCTATGGAAACATGTCACAATGTGGGTTTAAAAGGTAGTGCAAATATAGTGTTTGGCTCCGAGGAGACGCAGGAAGAAGTCATAGAGCATTTGCAACTTGTTCGAGATCTTCAAGATCGCACGAATGGTTTTCTTTCTTTCATTCCATGGACCTTTCAACAACAAACCAAACTCTTTCATGTAAGAAAAGTAAACACAAAAGAATTTATAAAGGTCTTAGGACTTTGTCGTATCTTTTTAGATAATATTCCTCATATTGAAACTTCACTGATGGTACTAGGGGCAAGTGTGGGATCCTTAGCACTTGAAGCAGGGGCGGATGATATTTCTTCTGTTGTATTAGAAGAAAATGTATTAAAAAGTTTTGGTATGAAAAATGAAGAGCAAGCTCAGGAATTTATTCGATGGACAGGGTATGAGGCTGTACGACGTGATCTTTTGTATAACACAGATAAATACAGGAGATAACTTTATATTTTACTATAAAAAAGAATTTTTGATATGGGTTTTACCCTCGGAGAGATTTCAATGTGCCTCATCCCAATTATCTCCTTCACCACAATTTACTAAAAGGGGTACTTTAAGCTTTACTGCGTTTTCCATTTTATTTTTTGCTAAGCTAATTAAAAAATCTTTTTCTTCAAGGAGGGCATGAAAGAGCAGTTCATCGTGCACTTGCAGTATCATCTCACTTTTTAAATTTTGTTGCTTCATTTCCTTTGCGATTTCAATCATTGCGATTTTTATAATATCAGCACTTGTGCCTTGAATGGGAGAATTGATAGCACTTCGTTCAGCACCCTCACGTCTAAAATGATTACTTGAATTGATTTCTGGTATTTGACGTATGCGTCCACTCAAGGTTTGTACGTAACCATGTTCTCGGGCATATGCGATTACATGATCCATGTATGTGCGAACTTTGGGATATTTTTCAAAGAAACGTTCTATATAAAGGGTAGCTGTTTTTTGATCTATTTTTAAGCTGTTGGCAAGGCCGTACTTGGTTACCCCATAGATAATAGAAAAATTTACAGTTTTAGCAAAGGATCTCATATCATTAGTGACATCGTCGGGGGTTACCTGAAATAACGCAGAGGCAGTGCTTCTATGTATATCCACAGTAGGATTTGTGAGTGCTTCAATCAACAAAGGGTCCTCTGAAAAGTGAGCCATAATGCGTAGCTCCACTTGTGAATAGTCTAGGGATATGAATTTATGTAAAGGTGGGGCAATAAACCCCCTACGTATGGCCCTGCCACTCTCTTCACGTATGGGGATATTCTGCAAATTAGGATTTATTGAAGAAAGACGACCTGTAGCAGCAATGGTTTGATTGAGTGACGTATGTAAGCGACCTGTCTTTGGATTTATGAGTAAAGGTAGGGCTTCTATGTATGTAGAATTTAACTTAGAATATTTACGATGTTCCAGTAAGGAGTCTACAACAATATGTTTACCTTTAAGAAATTCAAGAGCCTCTTGGTCTGTTGAATAGCCTGTTTTAATTTTACGACCTTGGGGTAATTTTAATTCTTCATACAAGACTTTTTGCAATTCCCTTGTGGAGTGTATATTAAACTCATAGCCTATCATATCATAAATATTTCTTTCTAATTTTTCAAGACGCTTGTTGAATTCCTTGGCTAGTTTTATAAAATAGTTTTTATCAATAAGTACACCTACCCTTTCTATTGCTTCTATAACCCAAAGTAAGGGCATCTCGATTTTATAAAACACTTCAGATAATTTTTTATCCTCTAATTTATCTTTTAGAATCAAATACAATCTATATGTGATGTCTGCATCTTCACAGGCATAGTCTCGAATTAAGGCAGGTTCTAATTCGATCATATTTTTTTGTTTTGCACCTTTGCCAACGAGTTCGTTATAAGTGATAGTTTCATAACCTAGGAGATCCATTGCCATATCATCCATGTTATGTCTTCGCACTATAGGGTTACATAAATATGAGGCAATCATTGTATCAAAATAGGGAACTGGTGGTATTATTCCAAAGTTATAGAGCAATAAGTAATCGTACTTTATATTTTGACCTATGATTTTGAGGGTGGGATCTTCAAGAAATTTCCTAAGAGTTTGTTTAGCCTTTTCTAAATCCATTTCTTTGGGTCTCAGAGGATTTTGATGTTCTAATAGGGGGATGTAATAGGCTTTTTTACTTTGTGCACATAAAGAGAGGCCTACAATTTGTGCCTGCATCGCATCTGTTCCTGTGCTTTCTGTATCTAGAACGAGGAATTTTTCTTTCAATTTCTCTTTGGAATTTTTATTAAAAGTAGCTTCTATTTCTTTCAGACAATTTTCTAATTCAACATTGCTTTGAATGAGTTGATAGTTGATTTCATGATCTATTATTTTGAGAAGGGATTTTGATTCAGGGTTTGTATTATCTGCTTGGCTAGTTGTAATTTTTTTAGCCTGATTTTTTGAGGCCTTATTGAGTTCATTGTAAATTTGATTGTAACCTTGGTCACGAAATATTCCCATTACCATTTCACTATAAATATCAGGTATATGAAAGGTTTCCTTTGGTAATGTGAGTATTTCTTGGATATCTGTTTTTATCGTAACTAATTCTTTACTGAGTAGGGCCTTGTCGTAATTCTCTTTCAATTTAGTTTGTAAACCCTTAGGATTTATTTTTTCTATATTTTTATAGACACCTTCTAGATTCTTATAATTCTGTATGAGATTCACGGCTGATTTAGGGCCTACCCCCACTACCCCAGGAACGTTGTCAGAGGAGTCACCTATAAGGGCCATATAATCAATGATTTGTTTGGGGTTCACTCCTAGCTCACCTTCTACCCAAGCTGCATCTACCCTAATAAAATCACTTGTACCTTTATTTGTTCGTAGCATATTTACATTTTCATCTATGAGTTGAAAACAATCCTTATCATTACTGAGTATAAGTACTTCATTTTTTTGATTTGTGCCATAGTGCTTAGATAGCGTTCCTATAATATCATCTGCTTCATAGCCCGAGAGATCAATATTGTAAAAACCACATTCAAGGGTAAGGTTTCGTACTTCTTCTATTTGTGTACGTAAATCATCAGGCATAGGTTTACGAGTTGCCTTATAATCTTTATAAATTGTATAACGAAAATTAGGACTAGGATGATCCCAAACTAGGGCACAGTGAGCAGGTTGGATGTCTATAAGGAGGCGAAGAAACATTCTAAAAAAGCCATGTATAGCAAAGGTGGGTTGGCCTGTAATGGGATGAGTGAGATTTTGATTTTGAAGGGCGTAGTATGCTCTGTAGATGAGTGCATGAGAATCAATAATAAGAAAGATGGAATCTTGCTTTGACTTGCTTTTTTCTTTTTTTTGATTTTCTTTATGGGGAGGGAGTATTAATTCTAGATTTTCATCATTTTTTCCTTGTTTTTTATTTTTTTGAGCATTTATTTTTTTAGAAGGAGATACTTTTGACATATTAAAATTAAAAAAGATAGGGTAAGGAAGGACGACAAGCTAACTTTTACTCAAGTTTCTTTTGTAGCTTGTCCTATAAATTTTTTTCATAAGTTTTCTTGCGACAAGAGAGTTCATTTCTTGTGTCCTTAGATGAGGAATACTCTTTGTGACCCTCTTTTATCCATGGTACTTTATTCTATAAAATTTGCCATTTTACATGAATAAACCCCATCCAAACCTACGATGTATTGATCTATTAATTCTATATCCATTTCTTGTAAAACTTTCTTTAAGCGATGCATACATTGAAGGTCAGGAAGGCTTGGCTTTGCTGTTTGGTCAGGATGGTTATGAGCTATAATTGTTTTAGATGCACGATCGTTTAGCAGTGTTTTTACTATATCGCGAAAGTAAACTTGTACAGCATCCCCCCCACCGCTCGACATGAGATGTTCGTGGATAAATCCTAAACTCCGATTAAAACTATATAAATAAAAGTGTTCTTTGTCTAAGCCTATCAATTTGCTCTTTAAATGTTTTGCAAGATGAAAGAGATTTACCCCTTGATTTTTGTACCATTTGTAAGTGTGTTGTCGTCTACCTAGTTCATTGGCTGCGAGTAGGCAAAGAAGTTTTGTTCTAGTTAGGCCCTTGATATTTGCCATACATTTAGGATCTAAGTAGAGTAGTCCCTTCTCATTTTGGGCCATGGTCTTTAAGAGTGTGTTTACTTCTTTTGATGAAGACTTTCCTAAAAGGGCTGTGAGCAAAGTATCAAAATTAGCTCGTTCAGGATTTTGTATAAACCGCTCTTCTTCAAACGTCGTCATAGGAAGGAATTGCTTACGCGCTTCTTTTTCTTTTTTTGAGCCTATAGTTTTTTCTGATGTATTTTTCAGGGTAAAAGTACTCGATGCTGATAAGGAAATTTGTGTAGTAAAACTCATAACTATACAAAAGTTAAGTATAGCATATTTTGTCAATCCTTCCCTCCTTTTCTCATTTATAGAAGATCAAGGCAAGTTATGTTATCCATATCTTCAAGCTGATGAAAGTCAAAGTAAGAAAGGACAGGAAACTCCCCCCATTCTAGAATCGTTTTTATATTTTCAGGATTTTCTGGCCCACAAAAAACGAGGCCTGAAATAGGAATTAGATTTTTTTGAAGGGCAAAAAGACTAAGTAAGGTATGGTTGATTGTACCTAATCGTGTGCTACTCACAAGTATTACAGATAATCCAGTATCCTTAAGAAAATCTACCCATGTGTATTTAGAAAATAATGGCACCATTAGCCCTCCCGCCCCTTCAAGCAATAAGGGGGAGCCTCCTTGGCTATATGTTTTAAAATCATTGAGCAATTTATTTATCGAGATATGTGTTTGTTCTTTTTGTGCTGCTTGGTTTGGACTCAAGGGTGCTTCAAAAAAATAACTTTCATTTTTAAATCTTTCCTCTATGTTTTTAGTGAGCTCATTAGATTTGTAATTTTGTTTTTTAGTATTCCTTTTGAGAAGGTCTATAATATGAATACGATCTATATCTTTGCCTGTTTGCACAGGCTTCCAATAATGAAATTGAGGATATTTATGTAAAAGTAGGGCAGCAGTACAGGTCTTTCCTATGTCAGTACCAGTTGCTGTAATAAAATAGGATTTTTTAAACATAAAAAAAAAGTTTCCAAAAAACTAGACCTTAAATTTCATGGGTTTGGTCAATACTAAATAAGTTAAGACTTAGCCCTTTCAATTCTAATAAATCTATAAAAAATGTCTGTTCAATCTTCAAAGCACTTTACCCCGTATACTACAAATGAAAATATTCAAAAGCAGTGGTTGCTTTTAGATGCTAAGGGGCATAATTTAGGTCGTTTAGCGTCTCGTATCGCCTTTAGATTGAGAGGTAAGCATAGGGTTGATTTTTCACCTCATCAGGACATTGGTGATAATATTGTTGTCGTGAATGCGAAGAGCGTAGTTGTAAGTGGAAATAAGGCTAAAAATAAAATTTATTATAAGCATTCTGGTTATGTGGGTAATATGAAAATGTTACGCTTTGATGAGATGATGGCAAAAAAGCCTACAGAGGCTTTAAAGCTTGCTGTAAAGCGTATGCTCCCTCATGGACCTTTGGGTCGTAAAATTTTAGGGAATTTACGTGTTTATGCTGATGATGTACATCCTCATCATGCTCAAAAATTGCAAGTTTGGGAGCCGAATTTTAAATGAGTACTAAAAAAGCTTTGTTCACCGTCGGAAGACGTAAAACTGCTATAGCACGTGTTAAATTACAAAGCGGTGATGGTAAGATTCTTATTAATGATAGAGATGCTAAAGTTTATTTCCCTACCCTTACCCTACAAAGGGCCTTATTTGCTTCTCAAAATTTGGTTAAGGCAGAAAAAAACTATGATTTTTTTATACGTGTGAGTGGTGGAGGCTTGAATGGTCAAGCAGAGGCTTGTAGGATGGGCATAGCCCGTGCCATACAGAAGCAAAATCCTACCATGCGTTCTGCCCTTAAAAAAGCAGGTTATTTGCGTCGTGATTCCCGTATGGTAGAACGCAAGAAATATGGCTTGCGTAAGGCACGTAGGGGCACTCAATTTTCTAAACGTTAATTTTAGAGACCCGTATCACTTTTTTATTACTGGTTTTGTGCATTGCACGTTGCTCCCTCGTGCTTGAAAATGAGACCCTTAGCAGGACAAGCATTTTGAAATTCATCTAAAAGCGATGGAGTACGCAAATATTTTTTACTACTAATAGAAAAGCTTTTTAGTTGTTAAAAAATTGTACTAGTAAGATTTTATTTATCTAAAGTGGGCGAAGGAGTTATCGTGCCAATGAGACACTTGTCCTCGCTAGAGAGTAATACTATAAAATTAATCTACTTTAATGCTGTATTACCCTTATAAAAATGAGGCTCATGCGGGGGATTACAAAATAACGGAGCAGGCAAGGTGTCTCATGGCGGGCTGGAGAGACCTAAATATCTTTTTCTAATCATAATAGTTTTGTAGTTTCTTGTACTACTAAAGCCTGGTATATGATAAGATATTTTTTTCCCGCTTATCGCAAGCCGCAAATTCCGTACCCAAAAGATGCCGACGGCACACTTTTTCTCCTTGCGGGCAAGGCGAAAAAAAGATTTTTTGCTTGCATCTTCTTTGTTATACGCAGAGTCAAAGCAACCAAGGGCTTTGTTGCACTAGTGGAATTAAATGGATTTTTTTATCTACACCATCTTCATGATATAAAAGCACTTTATTTGTATTGACAAATTAAAAAGTTAAATAAGAGTATATTAACAATTACTTAATAGTATGAAACACAAGTATCAAGTATCAAGTATCAAGTATCAAGTATCAAGTATCAAGTATCAAGCCCTAATAGCGACTTTTTTTATTATGTCACAGCCTATTTGGTCTCAAAATCTTGAGACCCCCGGTATTGGTTATGCGAATAAAGTTACGCAGGGAAATTATACTTGGTGGCTTCTCGTATCATTACCTTAATTTAATTTTATGATGAAGATGATGCATGGGCAGTCAGGCAACTTACTTGAAAATCCAAATGGGCGAGACGGCCTGAAAGGTTGGAATCTTTTTTATAATGCGGCTGAGGGTTGGGCTGTTGATGCAAAGGGGGGCTTCAAAACCTCTTATTTTTGGAATAAAAAGAAGAGGTGGGTGTATTTAAGGGAAAGAAATAAGAGTAGCAGTTCCTAGTAAAAATGAATTTGAAGAGGCTGTTAGAAATGGCTTAGACCTCACCCTTACTGCAAGTGAGGAGTATTCTCGCACCTATTGTACAGAGGGTAGGGATAGCCTTCAAAGACCTCGATATGAAGAGTACTATTTGACCGTGCGTCTCTATACGGAATATGTGAAATTGATAGAAGAAAAGACAGTAGGCCCTGTACGCTTGAGTGGTCCCTGTGATTGGAATGATGATTGGAAAAAAGCAGAGCTTTCTTTCAAAATTCCCCAAGGCTCCCAAGTTTTTTATGTGGAATTTGAGCATGGTGGGGTAGGGGCTGAGCCTTGGGGAGGAAGATATGGGCCGAAAATGCGTAATGCCCAAGTGAGTTGGAGGGTGCAGCCGAGGGCGATAGTTACTTCCCAAACAAGTGGCGGGGTAAATCTCTCCTTTACGGCCGTGGGAGATAAGGCTTTTCAAGATGATATATTGATAGGTAATATAGAATATAATAATAATGGGCTCCCTGTACTTAATCCCTTTCCTAGGCAAAGGGATCCTAAAAATAAATATGAATACTATCCTGATTATTATTTTAATAAGGATTGTAATATTATAGTTGTTCCAAAGAAAAATAATGATCTCCAATTCAAATATAGAAGTGCCCCTAACGACGAAGACATGAGTATTACTGGTGATAGTATGTACGTTCCTATTTCTTCTCCTGAAGAGGCCCCAGCAAATGTAGATGTCTATAATTACAAGGGTGAGATAGTGCGAGCTACATATGAGAGTAGCAAACAAAAGATAGATTGCAACTTTACTCCTAATACTAATGGTAGTAGTGGGGTTAGGGGTGCCTTGAACCCAGCTCAGGATCTATCAAGTTGGATCATCGGTGGGAAATGGCCTACAAATCAATTGATTTATTTCTTTGATGGCAGTTTAGATGAAACTACGAGGGCTTTAATTAGAGACGCTGTAAATAAATTTAACAATAGTAATACAAATATAACCCTATACGAAAAGACAGGATCTTGTTATATCCCTACTAGCTTAAAAGATATGTTCTATATGCGATTTACAGAGAACAATGATGCGAGAAAATTTGGTTCTTCAACAATTGGTCGTGTTTCCTTTCAAGATCATCACCCTATTACAATTAGTGAAGTGACTTTAGACAAGGATAAAAAAGATGAGTATAAACCAGTATTAGGGGGTGAAAATTACACCAAAGATATCTTCATAGGTAAGACTATGCACGAGATAGGGCATGCCCTTGGAGTTATACACGAACAAGCAAGGCCTGATAGGGATGATCACGTAGTCTTAAATTCTCATTTAATGTCTGATCCATCTCAATCTGAGAGGATAAATACTTTAGATCGCGTTAATTATACTACAAGATTTTGGATAGGATATTTTAAGAAAACGTATGATACCTTTTCTCTTATGCATTATTCCCATTGTGGCCTTGCCAAGGATGCTAAGTCGTGTGCTAATGCATTGAAGAGATTTAAAGATCCAGATCCAGATCCAGATCCTACATCTACATCTACATCTACATCTACATCTACATCTACATCTAAAGTTAATTGGAATACCATAGATTGGTCCAACTCCGATGTATTGAAAGATCTTTCTCAATTAGTCATGTACCCTAAGAATCCCGCCTCTACCTCCAAGAGTGTTTTTGGAGATATGGGGCAAAGAGGAGGCCTAACAGAATTAGATAGCAAATTCATAAGAGATATCTATGAGAGTAATAAGGGACAATGTGGCCCTGGTGAAATTTCGATAGGATTAAATTGGCTCTGCAATGAGATAGTCAAAGCTATTGCACATATCTGGAAAAGTATAGAGTTCATTCCAAATCTATTATGTGAGGCGGGTCATGTGCTTGACTGTACTTGGCGAAAAAATACCTGTCTACAGTATCCTTGGCAGAATTGTAGACTTTATATATCTTGGAATCGCCAAGTTTGGGAGTGTGATCCTGTTGACTGTGGACAGTTTACGCCTGAAAACTGTAATAACTACGCCAAAGATTCTTGTACCGAGCTTAGGGAAAAGATTCATTCAGAGGGTGCTCATAACTTTTGCAATACTGTACTAAAAGATGTTTGCATACCCAATGAGGCCTGTAAAATAAAGTGAGGACTATGTATAAAAATTATATTTATTTTGTTTTTGTTCCTGTTCTAATTACTTTCTATCTAAGTGGTGCTGGTTGCAATAGAAGACCCTGTGCTTGTGATGATGTTCCTTATGGCGCCGATGTGGAAACATATTATCTATATAACAATACAAATCAAGAGCTAAATATAACCCTTACAAACTTTCAAAGTAACTGGAACACCCTTACAGGCACCACCTTGCATTCTTCCCTATCTACTATGTTTACCCTTAGGGCACATAGCCTTCTTCCTATAGCAAGATTGATAAGCCGGGGTTATTATGGACTAAATACCCGTCGTGATTTTTTAAATTCTTTTGCTGTTCCCAAATTAGCTGTGGGTGGTACGAAAAATCATAATCATTATAATTATTTTGAAATAACCTCCCCTTTGCCTTCTAAAGTATTTGGTTATATACCTATTTCTTTGACTATGGGTTTAGAAAAAATCTCTTTTACACTTTGGAAGGGAGGAAAGAATGAAGAAGTCAACGAGGGAGATGAATTTTATGTATTCGGTTATAGTTACCACTATGTGGCTACAATTAATCAGGCTAGATTGGATCAAGAAAGTGTTACAAAAAGTTTTTTTCTATACAACAATATTTCAGTGGCTACACTGCGTGGGACGAAAACCATTGAAGTCACTGCCTATCCCGTTGATTTTTATGGTATACCCTTGCCTGGTTTTGTTCCTCAAGTAAATGTGATTCAATCTGGGGAATTAAAGAACATATACAGCACAACCACTTCTTTTAGCTATCCCATTCAGTATGAAATTCGAAATCAAAGGGGTGATATTCTTGATAAAAGTGTAGTGAGTGGTCGAGTTCTTTCAAATAAAGTTTTATGGAATGGAGAATGGGTTTGGGATAATGAATATATTGATGAATATTATACAAGAAGGAGGTATAAATTTTTAGATGGTGTGAGGGTTCTAGATTTACCATGGGAGACTTTTGACAAGGCAAAGGATTTGGGTATACCCCAAGCTGTATTGGATGACTACTCCTCAGATTCTCATTCCATAAACTATTTTTCTATATTTAATTGAGTGGAAGTCACTTTAATGAGATATATAAATAGATTTACGCCAAAGATTCTTGTACCGAGCTTAGGGAAAAGATTCATTCAGAGGGTGCTCATAACTTTTGCAATACTGTACTAAAAGATGTTTGCATACCCAATGAGGCCTGTAAAATAAAGTGAGGACTATGTATAAAAATTATATTTATTTTGTTTTTGTTCCTGTTTTAATTACTTTCTACCTAAGTGGTGCTGGTTGCAATAGAAGACCCTGTGCTTGTAGTGATAATTCTTATGGCGCCGATGTGGAAATATATTATCTATATAACAATACAAATCAAGAGCTAAATATAACCCTTACGAACTTTCAAAGTAACTGGAACACCCTTACAGGCACCACCTTGCATTCTTCCCTATCTACTATGTTTACCCTTAGGGCACATAGCCTTCTTCGCATAGGAAAATTGATAAGATGGTATTATAGAGAAGATGGCTTTGATGATTTTTTAAATTCTTCTGCTGATGCCAAATTAGCTGCGGGTGTTACGGAAAATCGTAATTATTATAATTATTTTGAAATAACCTCCCCTTTGCCTTCTAAAATATTTGGTTATATACCTATTTCTTCGTCTGATAGGGGTTTAGAAGACCCTTTTACATTTTGGAAGGAAGATCAATATTCTGATACTTACCACTATGTGGCTACGATTAATCAGGCTAGATTGGATCAAGAAAGTGTTACAAAAAGTTTTTTTCTATACAACAATATTTCAGTGGCTACACTGTCTAGAACGAAAACCATTGAAGTCACTGCCTATCCCGTTGATTTTTATGGTGTGCCCTTGCCTGGTTTTGTTCCTCAAGTAAATGTGATTCAATCTGGGGAACTAAAGAACATATACAGCACAACCACTTCTTTTAGCTATCCCATTCAGTATGAAATTCGAAATCAAAGGGGTGATATTCTTGATAAAAGTGTAGTGAATGGTCGAGTTCTTTCAAATAAAGTTTTATCGACGAATCGAAAATGGGTTTGGGATAATGAATATATTTATGACTATAATACACGTGGGCACTATAAATTTTTAGATGGTGTGAGGGTTCTAGATTTACCATGGGAGACTTTTGACAAGGCAAAGGATTTGGGTATACCCCAAGCTGTATTGGATGACTACTCCTCAGATTCTCATTCCATAAACTATTTTTCTATATTTAATTGAGTGGAAGTCACTTTAGTGAGATATACAAATAGATTTACGCCAAAGATTCTTGTACCGAGCTTAGGGAAAAGATTCATTCAGAGGGTGCTCATAACTTTTGCAATACTGTACTAAAAGAGAATGTCTAAAAAAATAAAAGTATCTTTAATTTTATTTTTTTTGCTCTCAATCCTTTTCATTTTTATTTTTTTTTATATTAATAAATATAGTAGTGAAAAAGGGGTAAATAGTAAAAATCAAGGAATACAAAAAAGAGAAAGCAAGAACTATACGCCCCCGTATAGTTTTAGTAAAAACTCTAATTTATTTTTAAGGGGGGTTACTTATAAAGATTGGAATTTATTAGTCATGGTCTCATTGAGAGATGGCTTGCCTGTGGTTTTTATGTCTTTAGATCAAGGTAAAACTTGGATAAAACAAAATGAGTTTCATGAAGATTATAAAGATTACAATAAAGAAATAAGTGAAATAAGAAATATTATAATCCAAGATGGGCACATAATTCTTTTGGCCTACTCAGTAGTAAAAAAGAAATATTACATTCTTAGGACAAAGATTGCTAATGGTCGATATCGTATAAAATATCCTGAGGATAAATATGTTTGGGAATCAATAAATTTACTTGGAAGTATAAACGATGTTTCAAATTTAATTTTTGCAAAAGGCTTGTATTTTCTTTCTTGGCATTTAGAAACTCCTGAATTACTTAAAAATGAATATAAGAATTATTTTATATATGCAGATACTGCTCAAGATAGTATGGAATGGCATTACAATTGGAAAAATTATTCTAATACTCTCCAACCCTTTCTCATTCGTTTCTACTCCCTTGCCTTTGGAAATGATACCCTTGTAGCTGTAGGTAGCTCTATTCCCACCTCTCCAACTATAGACTTTAGTGATATAAAAAACTATAAGGGTTTGATTGTAAGAAGTGCTGATGGTAAGAACTGGAACGAGGTAACAAATAAGAACTTAGGATTTTTACACCAAGTACATTTTGTAAATGGGGCCTTCTATGCCCTTGATTTACAAGGGGGCATCTACAAGTCAAAAGATGATGGGAAAACTTGGCTCTTGGTGTATAGTAATCCTAAATTTGTTTTTACAAAGGTTGTTGGTAGAGATGCGACAAATAGCCCAGAAAACATACCAACTCTCACCAGTAAAAATTTTAATAATAGAGATAGTGGGGATAATGTTTCTATGTCTATAAATAATGTAGGGATGATAGCCATTGGTGGTTCACAAGAAACAGGGGGTGTACTTTTGCGTTCTCAAGATAATGGGGAGACTTGGAAATTAGAGAAGGAGTTTCCCAATACGTATATTTCTGACAGCATTTATTCTTTGAACCAAAACAAGTTTATTATCATAGGAAATGGTTTTAATAATGGGGCTCCTGTGTACTTGATGCTGGAGTAGTGGATTTTGGCATTATACAAAGCTATTTTTTCCATAAAGGTAACTTTGTAATATCTGTTTACCTCCTTCTTTGTATTCCTACTCAAGCCGCAAATTCCTACCAGAATTCAAAAAAGAATCTTTACGAGCCGCAAATTCCGTATGCGCGTCTATTATATCTTTAGAGCCGTAGATTCCGTACCAGATGCCGTGTATTATACACCATCTTTCTTTGCAAAAAAGCATCTTTACGAGCCGCAAATTCCGTACCAAATGCGCGTCTACGGCACACTTTTTTATTCTAACGGAGATAAGACGCATGCGGGATAGGGCGATGGAGTACGCCAATGTTTTTCTCTATGAGCCGCAAATTCCGTACCAGATACGCGTCTATTGTAAAAAAGCATCACGAGCCGCAAGTTCCGTACCAAATGCGCGTGTATTACAAAAAAGTCTCTTTGCGAGCCGCAAGTTTCGAGCCGCAAATTCCGTACCAGATGCACGTGTATTATAAAAAAAGTCTCTGCGCGTCTATTTGCGAGCCGCAAGTTTCGTACCAGATGCGCGTGTATTATAAAAAAGTCTCTTTGCGAGCCGCAAGTTTCGTACCAAATGCGCGTCTATTATAAAAACGTCTCTCTATAAGTCGCACAATTCCGTACCAGATGCACGTGTATTATAAAAAAGTCTCTTTGCGAGCCACAAATTCCGTACCAAATGCGCGTGTATTATAAAAAGTCTCTTTACGAGTCGCAAATTCCGTACCAAATGCGCGTGTATTATAAAAAAGTCTCTTTACGAGCCGCAAGTTTCGTACCAGATGCGCGTGTACGACACACTTTTTTATTCTAACGGAGATAAGACGCATGCGGGATGGGGCGATGGAGTACGCCAATGTTTTTTCTATGACAAGTAATTCTGTAGCCGCAAGTTTCGTACCAAATGCGCGTGTATTATAAAAAAGTCTCTTTACGAGCCGCAAATTCCGTACCAGATACGCGTCTACGGCACACTTTTTCCCCTTGCGGGGCAAGGCGAAAAAAAGATTTTTTGCTTGCATCTTCTTTGTTATACGCAGAGTCAAAGCAACCAAGGGCTTTGTTGCACTAGTGGAATTAAATGGCTTTTTTTATCTACACCATCTTCATGATATAAAAGCATTTTATTTGTATTGACAAATTAAAAAGTTAAATAAGAGTATATTAACAATTAATTAATAGTATGAAACACCAAGTACCAAGTACCAAGTACCAAGTACCAAGTACCAAGCCCTAATAGCGACTTTTTTTATTATGTCACAGCCTATTTGGTCTCAAAATCTTGAGACCCCCGGTATTGGTTATGCGAATAAAGTTACGCAGGGAAATTATACTTGGTGGCATGGGCAGTCAGACAACTTACTTGAAAATCCAAATGGGCGAGACGGCCTGAAAGGTTGGAATCTTTTTTATAATGCGGCTGAGGGTTGGGCTGTTGATGCAAGGGGGGGCTTCAAAACCTCTTATTTTTGGAATAAAAAGAAGAGGTGGGTGTATTTAAGGGAAAGAAATAAAGTACCCGTTCCTAGTAAAAATGAATTTGAAGAGGCTGTTAGAAATGGCTTAGACCTCACCCTTACTGCAAGTGAGGAGTATTCTCGCACCTATTGTACAGAGGGTAGGGATAGCCTTCAAAGACCTCGATATGAAGAGTACTATTTGACCGTGCGTCTCTATACGGAATATGTGAAATTGATAGAAGAAAAGACAGTAGGCCCTGTACGCTTGAGTGGCCCCTGTGATTGGAATGATGATTGGAAAAAAGCAGAGCTTTCTTTCAAAATTCCCCAAGGCTCCCAAGTCTTTTATGTGGAATTTGAGCATGGTGGGGTAGGGGCTGAGCCTTGGGGAGGAAGATATGGGCCGAAAATGCGTAATGCCCAAGTGAGTTGGAGGGTGCAGCCGAGGGCGATAGAAAGTAAAATCAAGATAGGTGAAACTGATTTTCCTTATACTGCTATTGGAGATAAGGCAGTTAGTTTGGGAGATGTGCTAGTGGGAAGTATTCATTATGTGGATGTCGATCCAAAATTTGTCCCTTTCCAACCTGTAAAAGAAAAATCTTTTACTGAACTTTTCCCCGAACCAGTCTTTAATAGGAAGTGTAGACAAATCTTTGTGGTTGCAAAATCGCCTTCAAATCCCGAGAAGGATTTAGAATATCCTGACTATGTAAAATGGCGTGTTAATGCAAATGATGAAGGAAAGCCCTTACCCAAAAATAAAATTTATGTACCTCTTCAATACAATAGAAGTCAAAATACCTTTACCGCCGAAATAGATCCAAATCTAGACATTTATGATAAAGATGGGTATCTCTTGAGAAGAAGTACAGATAAGGTCACTATAAACGAGGAACGAGATGGGTACTTACATACAGCTCAACTTGTAGAAGTTGATGATATGGTTACTCCATTGTTAGAGGCTCCTGCTAGGCTAGCTTGTACCCCCAGAGTTGAGTCAAGTCAAGTAACGGGTAGTAGTTCAATACCTTTATTTCCTTTTACTACTCCTGGAATTGGTAGAAAATGGCCTAACGCCAACATACTCTATGGAATAAATAAGGGTATAACGCAAGAATATAGCACCAAAATTAAAACCGCCATTAATATGCTAAATGAAAGTGAGATTAATATTAAATTTACTGAGAAAAAGCCCGGAACCTGTTGGTTGCCCCTGAATGGGATTGATGATTTAACGCATATCGAGTTTCTTGACAGTCCATTTTCTTATTCTTCATCGCCCATAGGGCAAATACCCTTTCTTCATCCTATTTTGATTGACCAGAAGACGGCTACATTGGGTACAGTAGTTCATGAAATAGGCCATGCCCTAGGGCTCACCCATGAACAACAAAGAAATCATAGGGATGAATTTATAGGTATAAATGAAGGAAATTTGAATAAGAAAGAAGGTTTTGCTGCATATATTAACCTTAATTTCCTTAGTCCGGTTTTTTTCCTCTTTAGTTCTAGATATTTTGATATTAAATATGACTACAATTCTATCATGCACTATGATGCATGTAGCTATGCTAATAATAATTCTGAATGCAGAGATGAAAATGCCAAAGCAGTGTGGGATTTTGCTACTGCGTCTCCAACGCATGCCCATTCTAATTATGAAAACAATTATAAGCCAAAATTAGTCATGTATCCCAAGATAAGCCCTGAGCTAAATTTAGGCTTTGTTAGAAGTGCCACTGTGAACAACCGTGCTATAGGAATAGGGCGTGTTATTAGCGATGATGTTCCTACAGCGGGATTGAGCGATATTGATAAAATTCGATTGCGTACAATTTATGAAAATAACCAACAACATTGTAAAGCGGGAGAATTTGATTTTGGAGTAGGTTATGTTTGTGATGCCTTGGAACTTTTCTATGATCATATTCTAAGAAAACTTGAAATTAAATTACCCGAAGATACTTGCGTAAAAAAAGAGTTAGCTGTTTGTGCTGGGGAGCGTTATGCCTGCCAGCTTTTACCTGTTCAATGTTCTATCTCTACTTGGACGCTTCGTTGTGAACGTGCCGACTGCTCCATTAAAAGTGAGGACGTTTGTAGGGATAGGGCAAGGGGAGTGTGCACAAGTGAAAACAATACCATAAGCTATAGAGGGTTGCATGAAACTTGCAATATAGTACGTAAAAATTTATGTACAAGTAATCCCTTTTGTAACTTATAGATAAGGATTTTTTATTATGAAAAAGATTTGGATTTATAGAATATTCTCGTACCTCATTTTAACTTGTTCTTTTTTTGAAGGGTGTACTGATTGTAGCCCTAGACTTGATAAGATAAAATTACTGCTTCAAGTTGAGGTCACCGAACCCGAGGCCTCAATTTTAGAACTTACTTTGATAAAGAGTCATTCCTTAGGTGCAGATAATAAATTGTATCCCTTTGTATCTAAATTAAGTTTAGGTAACTTGCCCAGCGAAGGAAATAACTTTCGCATCGAAGGAAATAACTTTCGCATCGAAGGAAATAACTTTCGCATCGAAGGAAATAAGAAAGCAACTTTAAAGTTTCGTAATTTTGATATAGATTATTCCCAGAGTTCTCTTATAGAATATAAGATTTTTACCCTAAATCATTCTTCATTGATTGCAAAGGGCTACTTTCGTAATTGTGGTAATGAAGATAGAGCTTCTTATTGTCCACGTAATTCTTTAGATCATATTAATGTTTCTCGTGATTGGTTTGCAAAAAGTGTTTTCAATGACCCAGAAAATGCTGATGATCCTGATAAAGAAAGAACTTTGTTTAAGACTTCTATCCTTGTTTTGGAGAATGAAAGTTTAAGATGGTCGAGAGAACCTCAGAGCCTACGCATTTTTAATAATCCAAGTTTCTTTAGTAATCATTCCAATTTTAGTGGCGGAGATTACAAGGTCATTAGCTATGAGCTAGATGATAACTTAACAACCATAGTTAAGAGTCTAGAGCTTGTCGTTCCTAAAGATGAAGTAAGAACTATATACACCCTAGATCCCCAAAATGAAATTCCTATGTCTTTTCGTATTGTGAATCCATCAAATAATGAAATTCTTTATGAGGCCTTGGTAAAGGATTATCCCTTTGGTATAATAAGAACACCATCCTTATCTAATAGAAATTCATCTGCTACAAATCCTATAGATTGGCAGTGGCGTACAAATGTCTCCACCACTATTTTATCTAAAAGTTTACAGACAGATGCCTCTCACGAGTTTTATACAGTCTTCCCGCCATAACTCTATGAATATTACAAATAGCAGAGAGATTTAAAATACAGTATATGAAAAAAAATTGGATTTATAGAATACTTTTGTACCTCATTCTAATTTATTGTTTTATTGGATGTTTTCCCGAACCAAGCACATTACTTGTAAATCAAACGACACTTCAAATTCAAGTGATAGATTACGAGTCTTCTATTTTAGAGCTTACCCTCATTAGTAGCCAATCTTTAGGTGGGGATGGTATATTCTATCCTTTGATACATAAATCAAATTTGGGTAGTTTTCCCATTGAAGCAAATAAGAAGACAGATTTAAGTTTTTCTAATTTTGATTTATATGATTCTTTGAATTATCTTTTAGAATATAAATTTTTTACCCTAAATCATTCTTCTTTGATTGCGAAAGGATACTTTCGTAATTGTACTGATATCCCTATTAAGGATATAAATAGGCCACTTTGTTTACGTAATTCTTTAGATCGTATTAATGTTTCTCGTGATTGGTTTGTAGAATCTGGGGGTGAACCAAAAACCAAATCAGGCGAAGGAACCAAGACAAAAACTTTTTTTTATCTTGTTAATATTGGCTTGTATAATGAAAGTTTAAGATGGTTGAAAGAACCTCGAAACCTGCGCATTTTTAATAATCCAAATTTTTTGGTAAAAAATTCTAATTTTAGTGGTGGTGATTATAAGGTCATTAGCTATGAGCTAGATGAAAACTTAACAACCATAGTTAAGAGTCTAGAGCTTGTTGTTCCTGAAAATGAAGTACGGACTATATACACCCTAAATCCCCAAAATGAAATCCCCATGTTTTTTCGTATTGTGAAACCATCAAATAATGAAATTCTTTATGAGGCCTTGGTAAAGGATTATCCCTTTGGAGCAATAAGAACTTCAACTTTATTCAAAGCAAATGCCTTTCCTATAGATTGGCAGTGGCGTACAAATGTCTCCACCACTATTTTATCTAAAAGTTTACAGACAAGTTCCCCTTATGATCTTTACTTAAATTTTCCACATAGATAAAATATATAATGAAAAATGCTTACAATGCTTCAAAAATTTTATTCTTTTTAATATTTTCTATAGTATTAGGGATTTGTTTTTTTTATTTCTTCTTTCCTGTATCCGAAAAAAAAACTACCTCTTTTGAGGCATCCAAGACAGAAAGTAAGAATACAAATAGTTATCTTGTCGAGTCAGGAAAATATATTGTAATGTTGGCCTTAAGAAAGGGGCTTCCTATAATACTTGTCAGCATAGACCAAGGCAAAGAATTTATAGAGCAAAAGTTACCTCCCGAACTAGAAATTTCTAAGCTTAATTCTATAACTCAAAATGATGATTATTTTGATGTACTCGTATTGAATAAAAAGAATAATAGTTTTTATATACTTAGAACAAAATTTAAAGAAGGTAGGATTCCCATACATATCCCAAATACTCAATTCCCTTGGAGTACTATTAAGATTTTGGGTGGGAATATAGGAGTTAGTAATCTTATTTGTAAAAATGGAAAATGTTTTATGGCCTTACAAACAACTAATGACAATTTACTTAAAAATGAATATAAGAATTATTTTATATTTGCAGATGTTATTCAAGATAGTATGGAATGGCATTACAATTGGAAAAATTATTCTAATACTCTCCAACCCTTTCTCATTCGTTTCTACTCCCTTGCCTTTGGAAATGATACCCTTGTAGCTGTAGGTAGCTCTATTCCCACCTCTCCAACTATAGACTTTAGTGATATAAAAAACTATAAGGGTTTGATTATAAGAAGTGCTGATGGTAAAAACTGGAACGAGGTAACAAATAAGAACTTAGGATTTTTACACCAAGTACATTTTGTAAATGGGGCCTTCTATGCCCTTGATTTACAAGGGGGCATCTACAAGTCAAAAGATGATGCGAAAACTTGGCTCTTGGTGTATAGTAATCCTAAATTTGTTTTTACAAAGGTTGTTGGTAGAGATGCGATAAATAGCCCAGAAAACATACCAACTCTCACCAGTAAAAATTTTAATAATAGAGATAGTGGGGATAATGTTTCTATGTCTATAAATAATGTAGGGATGATAGCCATTGGTGGTTCACAAGAAACAGGGGGTGTACTTTTGCGTTCTCAAGATAATGGAGAAACTTGGAAATTAGAGAAAGAGTTTTCCAATACGTATATTTCTGACAGCATTTATTCTTTGAACCAAAAAAAGTTTATTATCATAGGAAATGGTTTTAATAATGGGGCTCCTGTGTACTTGATGCTGGAGTAGTGGATTTTGGCATTATACCAAGCTATTTTTCCCATAAAGGTAACTTTGTAATTCCTTGTATTGCTAAATCTTTTGCCTATTTATATAGAAGTAGATTCCCCCCTACACCATCTTTTTTGCAAAAAAGTCTCTTTGCGAGCCGCAAGTTTCGTACCAGATGCGTGTCTATTATAAAAAGTCTCTTTACGAGCCGCAAATTCCGTACCAAATGCGCGTCTACGGCACACTTTTTTATTCTAACGGAGATAAGACGCATGCGAGATAGGGCGATGGAGTACGCCAATGTTTTTCTATGACAAGTAATTCTGTAGCCGCAAATTCCGTACCAGATACGCGTCTATTATAAAAAAGCATCTTTACGAGCCGCAAGTTTCGTACCAGATGCGCGTGTATTATAAAAAAGCCTCTTTACGAGTCGCAAATTCCGTACCAAATGCGCGTCTACGGCACACTTTTTTATTCTAACGGAGATAAGACGCATGCGAGATAGGGCGATGGAGTACGCCAATGTTTTTCTATGACAAGTAATTCTGTAGCCGCAAATTCCGTACCAGATACGCGTCTATTATAAAAAAGCATCTTTACGAGCCGCAAGTTTCGTACCAGATGCGCGTGTATTATAAAAAAGTCTCTTTGCGAGCCGCAAGTTTCGTACCAGATGCGTGTCTATTATAAAAAGTCTCTTTACGAGCCGCAAATTCCGTACCAAATGCGCGTCTACGGCACACTTTTTTATTCTAACGGAGATAAGACGCATGCGAGATAGGGCGATGGAGTACGCCAATGTTTTTCTATGACAAGTAATTCTGTAGCCGCAAATTCCGTACCAGATACGCGTCTATTATAAAAAAGCATCTTTACGAGCCGCAAGTTTCGTACCAGATGCGCGTGTATTATAAAAAAGCCTCTTTACGAGTCGCAAATTCCGTACCAAATGCGCGTGTATTATAAAAAAGTCTCTTTACGAGCCGCAAGTTTCGTACCAAATGCGCGTCTACGACACACTTTTTTATTCTAACGGAGATAAGACGCATGCGGGATGGGGCGATGGAGTACGCCAATGTTTTTTCTATGATAAGTAGCTTTGTAGTTTTTTGTATTGCTAAATCTTTTTTTATGTGGTAAGATTTGATGGAAACTTATAAGATTTCTCCCTTTCAGATACAGAAAAAACATAACGTAAAATATGCAAAAATAAAGAATAAGGCTGAAAGGCATGAGAAGGAATATTCTCTTTTAATTTACTTATCTTTTATCGTAATATACGATGAAATTAGCTATGCTTTAATGTCTGACGGTAGAGACTAAATAGAGCTCCTGCAAGAACCAAACAAATCAAAAATTCTTGTATTGATATAAATAGGGCGACCATCATCCCCAAGAAACCTATAAATAAAAATAGGGCATGAATGTGTGACCATGTCTTAGGCTTTCTAGTATGGAATTTAAAAATACGAAGAATGATAAGGAGAAGGGTAAAGGGTTGTATCAAATGGAAGGTAGCTATATAACCAAGGGTTTTATAGCCAAAGGCATCTTCAGAAGTATAAAAATAGATAAACCATGCCAATAGTCCTAAAAATCCCATTGTAAACATATAAAGGAACCAGCCAAGTAAACCAAGGATTTTGGAATATTTTATTTTAGTAGTGGTGATGGGGAATACATAAAGTAGATAAAATAAAAGACTTCCTATTAACATAAAAAGTAACCAGGATTGGAAAAGGGCATCCATATCCGTTTGTCTTTGTTTTGCCTTATAAAGTATAAAAACTTTACCTACTTTTTCTTCAGGTTCTGCTCCCAACATTTTTTTAAGATCGTTTGGTAAATAATCATCTAACCAAATACTTTTGTTTTTTATTATTTTAATTCCTGCCATCGCATTAAAAAGAGTATATATAAGGGGGGATTCTAAAGCAGGTCTAACTGCCTTAGATAATTTTGTTTCTGTACTTATTCTGGAAGTGTATTTGTTGGATAGCTCTCTATTGAAAATATTTTCATCAAGAAGATCACGTATAATGGTGGTACAATTTTTATCAAAATGATGATAGTGGTAATAGCGATTTTGCGGCAAAGAAAAGATAAGTAGTTTTTGATAAAGTTCTGAAATTTGATTTTGGTTTCCTATTATTTTTTGTGCGTAAAGAGTTCTGTTTTGATTTTCATAGCGACGTATGGTTTGTCCTAAAGTGTCTATCCCCAACTGAAAAACAGGCATGCCTTTTAGATATTTAAATAAAAAATCTGCATCCCCATCAAAGATCCCAAAATCAAAAACTAGATCTAAATTTTTTTGAGTATCCCTTAGAAGTAGGGCTGAATGTCCCCACCATGCCCACATATATTCCAATCCGTAACCTCTCTCCACAGTAAGTAAATAAAGAGAGGGTTCAGTCTCGGGGCCTAGGCTTTTGACTATAGGATTATTTTCAGCTTGAATGGCATTTAGACTAAAAAATAACAAGAAGGATACAAAGCAAGAGAGGAGATTTTTTTTTTTGTGAAGCATTTGATAGGGATAGATGAAAAAGAAAGGCTACTTTGGTGCAAGTAAATTTATTTAAACAAATTTTTTGTGTGAATATGAAAATGAGATAATTATTTTTCAAAGACTTGGTTTTATTTTAGATTTTGAATGAATGAATTTTCAAACGAACCCTAACTACACAGGGGCTCAAGGCTCATATTTTCCGATTTCCCGCCATCCGAAGGGGGTTTGTTCCCGGGGGCTTGTCCCCGCCCCGTCAGAGGGAGTTTTGTCCCCGCCATCAGAGGGAGTTTTGTCCCCGCCATCCGAAGGGGGCTTGTCCCCGCCATCAGAGGGAGTTTTGTCCCCGCCATCAGAGGGAGTTTTGTCCCCGCCATCAGAAGGGGGCTTGTCTCCGCCGTCAGAGGGAGTTTTGTCCCCGCCCCGTCAGAGGGAGTTTTGTCCCCGCCATCAGAGGGAGTTTTGTCCCCGCCATCCGAAGGGGGCTTGTCCCCGCCGTCAGAGGGAGTTTTGTCCCCGCCATCAGAAGGGGGCTTGTCCCCGCCGTCAGAGGGAGTTTTGTCCCCGCCATCCGAAGGGGGCTTGTCCCCGCCGTCAGAGGGAGTTTTGTCCCCGCCATCCGAAGGGGGCTTGTCCCCGCCATCAGAGGGAGTTTTGTCCCCGCCATCAGAAGGGGGCTTGTCTCCGCTTTCTGGGGGTATGATTAATTGGTTACTCGTCGTCCCCTTTAGGGGCTCACTAGGCAGAAGCAAAGGGATATCTTTACCTTAATTTATGTATAGATAACTTTTAAAAATGTTGATACGTCGTATTTTTAATCATTTAGCTATAGTTATGGTAGGGAATTTGGGTGTAGTCATTCAAGTTTTCATAAATTTACTTTTAGTTAGGCATATGAGTCCAACTCATTTTGGGATTTTAAGTTCTATTCTTTCTATATATTTTTTTCTTCTTTTTTAATGCTAATTATGAATTTTTATATAGCAAAGGAAAATTTTTCTTTTTTAAAGATAATGTATGCCATAGCATTGTTACTCGGCATCAGCATTCTAACAAAGCTCCATTTTTCTACTTTAGGAGTAGCTTATATTTATTTCGTGAGTCTTTCTTCTATTTTATTTATCCTTGCATGTAAGCTTGTATTCTCTATGTATAAAAAAAATGATATCACTTGAAAATAAGTTTGTTTTGAAATTATATGTGAATACCAAATGAAAGCTTATTTAGAAAGTTTTAAGTGGCAATTTTATATCCTGAAGGAAATTTTGATTTATATATCAATAAGGTAGAAGCTAAGTATTTTTTAATTTATAGCATATGTTTTTAGATAAATAAAACATTATTTTGAAGCATATTTAGAAATGAAATTAAGAATAGAATTTTCTTCTTATGACATAGGTTAAAAAATATAAGAAGCATTAATATTTTTATTTAAATTTATATTTTGGATGCAAGTTATTTCTTTTTTATTGTGATGACGAGAAAGGAGATAGGGTTATTTTGGTGTATAGGAAATGATAGTGCAAAATAAAAAATATATCTTTTTTTGTTACCTTTCTTTTTTAATTTCTTGTGCGACTAGCTTGCTAAACAAGGATTATGTAAAAAGTTTTAATAAAAGAGTCGAAGGTAAAGCCTATATTGCTATCAAAGATATAAAATCAGAATATGCCGATGCTGAGGATGAAGGGGCCATAGTTTATACGAAGGGTACGGAGCTTAGAATAGTGCTAGAGCAAAATGATGATTGGATTAAAGTTCGTGCCTACCCATTCGCAGAACCTAAGGAGCAGGCGGGTGGGAAATTAATTTATTATTACATACATCGTTTTGGACCGTCTACATCTGAAACTTTAAATAAACAAGATACTCCTAGTCCTATTCCTCCCTATTCTTCACAAAACTTAGAAGAGGCTCTGAAAAAGATTATAAGAGAAAAATAAGATATAAATATCTTTTAGGCCTCTTTTTTAATTTCTAAGAATATCATAATCGTATTCTATTATTAAATAGCTCATCTTATTTTATAAAAAATGAAATAAGCTAAATTGAATAAAGCAAAAATTCGGACAACAAAGAGAAGTTGCTTTACCTTTCAGTGCACAAGTAAATTTTTTTAGAATGTTCCATTTCCTAAAGGTATAGTTCTTTTTATATAAAATGTATAACTAGTTTCTATAAAGTGGAATTTTAGCGATTTTTGCTATCTTTTTTAGAAGTAACTACTCTTATAGGATGAAGCCTGTGGGGATACATGATTACAAGATATCTTTGATATTTAGAATATCTTTATACATATAAGAATATTGACGAAAAGTGTTGATAATGAATAGGAAGTAACTTTTTTGCATAAGGATATTTTTGCCGATACTTAGGTGTACAGAGGTCTGTTCAAATGTGGTTTCGTTTATTTAGTAAATTTAGTTTTGATACAAATGAGATAGGACGGTGGTATAAGCTAAGTAAATTAAGGGTACAGTCTAGGCGTTTTTTAATATATTTGTTATTCGGGTGTTGCTTCTATTTTTTTTCTAGCTCTCTTGTGCCTGTGCCACAAAATGAGGAACTCCTGTACTACCAAAAAGCTCAAGATAAGCCAAAGTCTGAAGCCATGGGTTTGGATACTGGTGAGGATGGGCCTATTTTTTCTGGCTCCATTGATAAAAACAAAAAAGAAAATACCTTAATTTTAGAAGATAAGGGACACCTTGATACCATAGAAGGGGAAGATGTGGATAAGGAGCTTGATACTTTTTTTAAGGAACTAGCCCGAGAAAAACGTGAAGGAATAACAGTAGGTAAGGGATTTAGGCTTTTTAATAAAAGTAAGAAAGATGATTTAGTCAATGGGGCAAAAATTCATATTGTTCAAAGAAGTGAAAGTCTTTGGAGTATCGCAAAAAAGTATAAAGTTCCTCCCAAAGAAGTTTTAGAAGCTAATCCTAATCTTGAACGTGGTCCCTTGTATGTTGGAGATTCTTTGGTGATTCCAAGCATAGTAGAAGCAGGAGAGAATAAACTCCCTAAAAAAGGATATGATTTTTATATAGTTGAAAGCGGGGATACTCTTTATGGAATTTCAAGAAAGTATAATACGACTTCAGAAAAGTTATTAGAAATAAATCATCTCAATAAACAGGCAAAATTAATTCAGGGGCAAAGGTTAAGAGTAAAAGTTTCTTCTGCTACTCCTAAACGTGATAGTGGAGTTCATCAAGATAATAAAAAGAAAGGGTTGTCTCGTAAAGAAATTAAAGAAGATGAAAGTGAAGTAACAGAAAAAGAGGAAAACTCAAATCAGGAAAAGGCTGATCAGGAAGGGCTTTATATGAAAAGGGATTTGGATCCAGACAAGAAAGAAACGAGTGATAAATTTTTTCAATGGCCTGTTCATGGTCGTATTACTTCAGGTTATGGCAAAAGACACGATCCTAAATTACGTCGTAGAATAGCCTTTCATAAGGGTATAGATATAGCAAATGTTGTAGGAACACCCTTTCAAGCTAGTCAAAGTGGGGTGGTGATACGTTCTAAGCGTGTAGGTGCTTATGGAAACTGTATTTTTATTTTACATAAAGATAATCTTATTACCGTATATGCTCATAATCAAAAAAATAATGTGGTTAAAGGAGAAATCGTTAAACAAGGGCAACTTATAGGAACCGTGGGAAGAACAGGTAAGGTAACAGGCCCTCATTTACATTTTGAAGTAAGGCGTTTGAAAATTCCTATGAATCCTGTAAAGTTTCTTAGTTATAGAAGGCCTAGCTTTACCCTGAGTCGTAAATAAGATATTAAAACTGTGAATACGTATCTAATCAAATTAAGTCAAAATATTTTACAAATTATTTTGATAGTAACATTCTTGTTTAGCTTATCCTTAGCTTATCTTTTAAGTAAAGGGGTACTCTTTTTTACAAATACAGCTCATTTAGTTAATGAACAAGGTGCAATAGCTAATAATTTTCAAACAAAGAAAGTCGTAGAAACTGAAGTTCTTGATAAAATCCAAGTAGAGGCCCTAGCTACAGATAATTTATTTAGGGGCTCTCCCGTTGTTGTAAATAATACACCTAAAGAACAATTTGATTTACAAGGTTTGACTTTGGTTGGGGTTTTGGCGGGTTCACCTCGGATTGCTAGAGCCACAATTTTGGAAGAAGGTAAAAAGGCAGATATTTACGGACTAGGAGATACTCTTAAGGGCGGTAAGATAGTAGCTATAAATAGAAATTCTGTAACTTTTGAAGGAGAAGATAAGAAAAGGGCAACCTTGGTTCTTGGTGAAAAAGCAGGTCCCTCATTAAATACTTCTATAACTCCTAAGGCTGGTTCAACTGGTAGCAAGGTACAAAATATAACTTTAAATAGAGATCGTTTTAAGCAGTTGATTAAAAATCAGGCGGAACTTTTTCGTTTAAAATTTGCTCCGAATATTGAAGGCACTAAAATTACCGGCTGGAAATTACTTAAAGTACCAGAAGACCACTTTTTGTATTCCATGGGTGCAAGATCGGGAGATATCATTAAAAAATATAATAATCAAGAACTGGAAAGCCAAGATAGAATGATTAGCATGTGGCTTTCTTTGCAAACAGCCAATAAGGTTTCAGTAGATCTTGATAGGGGTGGGGAAATATATACTTATAATATTTCTATACAATAAGCCTGTTCGCTTCATGGAAAAGTTTACTTATAAAACATAGCCACACAGGCTATGCCTTATAAAAGAAAAAGCTATCTAATACTCATGTATTGTGATAAAGCTGTGCAGGAGAGGAAGAAGGGCTTATAGGCTACACATTTTTTTTTCTTATAAATTTTAATACTGCCCCATTACTACAATAACGTAAGCCCGTGGGCTTAGGGCCATCATTAAATAAATGTCCGTGATGCCCACCGCACCTAGCACAATGATATTCAGTACGAGGGTACCCTATATCATGATCTGTTTTTGTCTCTAGGCTTTGGGGTATGGCTTGATAGAAGCTAGGCCAGCCCGTACCTGAATCAAATTTATGTTTAGATAAGAAGAGTTCTTGCCCACATCCTGCACAAGAAAATACACCTTCACTATGTTCATTGAGTAATGGGCTTGTAAAAGGTGCCTCTGTACCTGCTTCTCTAAGAATATGAAATTCTTCTGGGCTTAGAGTTTTTTTCCATTCAGTATTTGTTTTCATAATTTTTGTAAGTTGTATTTTTCTTGTTTCTTTATGCTGTTTTTGTCCCTTTAATAAATTTATAGGTAAGAAATAAAAAATCAGAGTTTTTGAGAAAATAGACAGAAAGTCTTTTCTTGAAATTTTCTTATTTAGCAACATTTAATATACGAAACAAAAAAGAATAAAGTAATTTAGCAAGTATAAAAGTGGATTAAGGCCGAAAATGATTTTATGTCAAGCCTTAGTCTTAGTAAAAAAAGAGTTACAAATAATAATTTTGAATATCCTATCTGGTTAGGAGAATTGTGGACTGCCAAGCAGAGGCAGATGCATCGTATCCATTATGCCATTAGCTATAGGGCCTCCTTTAAACCAGAACTTCCTCATTATTTTATTTCTAAATATCTAAAACCCAAGAATCGTATATCAAAAAACGATCCCTTACGGGACAAGATAGGGCAAGTTGTTCTCGATCCCTTTGGTGGCAGGGGGACTACAATTATCCAAGCAAATCTTCAAGGTTATAGGGGTATACATAATGATTTGAGCCCTGTTTCAATTTTTTTAGCCAAGGCTCGTAGACAAATTTCTAGCTTTGAAACATTAGAAAAAAAAGTTCTAAGCTTAGACCTTAGTAAGAAAATAGTTTTAAATCCTATTGAAAAAAAACAACTTTTACCATTTTTTCATCCTAAAACTTTAAATGAGATAGCGAATTTAAAAAATATTTTTCTTTCGAAAAAAAAATCAGATCCAGATTTAGATTATATAGTACTGACTGCCCTTTCTCGTTTGCATGGACACTCGGATGGTTTTTTATCGGTGTACTCCTTTCCTCAAATTTCTATATTACCTATCGCACAAATTAAAAACAATTTAAAACTTGGGCAAAAACCAGAATATCGACCTATTCAAGAAAGAATTATTCGCAAAATGAAACAGGATTTATCTCATCCCCTTCCTGAATTTTATCATCAGGTTTCTAAAAAAAATCTTTATATTCAAAATGATGCTCGTAATCTAAAAGAAGTACATAGCGGAAGTGTAGATTTAATTGTAACGTCACCTCCATTTTTAGATAAAGTAGATTATCAGACAGATAACTGGATGCGTGCTTGGTTTTTAAATATTTCCTCAGAATTAAAGGAGGCTCCTTTAATGGTTACCCCACTTTTAGATGAATGGTGTACCTTTATGAGAGAAGTAATGGTGGAAATGGGACGAGTTCTCAAAGTAGGTTCTCGTGCTGTTATTGAAGTAGGTGAGGTTGCTGTGGGGCCTAAAAATACAAACTTATTTCTTGAAGAAAGAATGTTAGAATGTTTGCCATTGCTAGTAGATGGGGGAGTTTTAAAGGCAGAGGGTGTTTATATCAATAAACAAGAATTTACTAAACTTTCTCATTGTTGGTCTGTATCAAATAATTTTAGAGGAACAAATACAAATCGTTGTTTGGTTGTGGTGAAAGAGGCGACAAGCTAAGACTTAAATTCACATAAGGCAAACTAAGGGTCATATCCCTAAGTAGCACTGCTTACCTATTGAAATGCTGTAAAATCAAGATTTAGGGGTGCTACTAGATAACTCTATGTGGTTATGTATAACTGCCTTTACCATGGCTATGTCTATTTTTAACCTAAGAGCTATTTCTTCAGCCTCCCATTTATGGTTTAGATATAAACTCATGATACCATCTCTTTTATGATCAGGTAATAAGGTTTTAACAGTTTTTTTCTTTTTATTAAAAAGAGATGTCGTATCATTTTTCTCTAAGAGATTAGTAGGGTATAGGCTCTTTTGTAATTTTTCTTCTATGAGATTGTCTATCATTTGGTAAAAAACAGAGAGTTTGTCCATTTTTTCATCAGCTTCAGATAGGATGGAGCTAAGTTCATCAACAGTTTTTACGCTTGAGTCTTGTATATGCTCCAAGCGTTCATTCATGTTTGTAATTTGTTTTTGTTTTTTTTCTAAGTCTAAAAGTAAACCATCCATTTGTTCAAAACGTCCTTCTATAGTTGCTACTTTTGTATCTACCTTTTCATGCTTATCTTTAATAGAATCTGCCCTAATTTCAAATTGTTGTAAACGATCATTCAAATGCACTTGTATTTTTTCAGTGTTTTCTATTTTATCAAATAATTTCTGAGTTTTCTTTTCCCCTTCCTCTGTGTTTCTCTTGGCTACTTCTACCTTATTTAGAATGTCTTGAGTTAGGGTTTGGGAGTGTTCTATCTTTCCCACAGTTTCCCTTAGATATTCTTTATTGAATTCTAATTCATTGAAGTACCCATCAAATTGTGTTTTAAAGTATTGTAAATTTTGAATTTTACTCTCTAAAGAAGCAATCATGGAATTGATATTTTCAAAGACAGGGAATTTACTTTCTAAAAAGTGTAGTTGTCTTTCTGCAGTACTCAATAGCTCTTTTTGTTTTACGATTTGTTCTATTTCTTGGAAGATATTTTCCTTTTCGAGTTTAAATATTTCTAATTGCTCAACATACACTTCGACTCTATTGTTTTCTTCTTTTGCTAATTGTATTTTTTGGTTCAAAATTTCTAGAGTTTCATCTAGTTGAAGGACATACTTTTCTATTGTGTCTGTTTTCAAATTTGACTCTAATTTTTCTATTTTTTTCAAAGAATTTAATTTTTCATTTATACTTTCTTCTAAATTTTCTTCTGCACGTCCTATAATATTGTCTACATTTTGAGATAGGGCTTCTATTTTTACATTATATTTTTCAAGCTCCTTTAGTACTTCTTTTTTGCGATTATCTATTTGAGAAAGTATGTTGAATAAATCTTCCTTTAATGGGTCTACTTTCTCTTTCATTTCCTTTTCTAAGAAATGAGAGAGTGTTCTCATTACATCATTTTGCTTGTCTGTAAGAGTCTGACTGTAATCACTTAGAGATTCTTCCATTCCTTCTTCAAAATGAATGCGTGCTTTTACGCTAGCGTCTATATTTTCTTTTATGTAACGACTTTCATTACTTAATTCTTGTTTTAATTTTAAAGCAAGAGTTTCGAAATCTTTTATTAAAACATTTTTTTGTGTATTCCAATTTTCAAAATGGACCTCAAAACTTTCATATTTATTCGCTATTTTTATTTCTACATCTTCTAAAAGTTTTTGGCTTAGGTTGTTTAGTTCTGCAAATTTTTTATCGGCTTCTTTGTTGTAGTTTGTTTTTTTATTTTGAATTTCTTCTATTGTGGTTTCTAAATCTTTTTTATGCGATTGCCCCTTTTTAAATATCTCATCCCATTCTCCCTTTAATTCAAGCAGACGTTCTTGAGAGTCTTGAATTAAAGTAATACTATATTCGTCTAGTTCTGCTAGTCGTTGTTTTTGTATGGCCTTAGTTTTTTCTAAACTTTTCTCTATACCCGTTTCATTATTTTCTAATGCACGTGAAAAGGAACTTTCCATTTCTTTTTTGGTTTGGTTCCAGTTTTGATTCACTTCCTCTAAGGCTTTTTTGCTTAGGTCTCTGCAATAAGCATTTAATTCATGAAATAACCCACCCTTATCATCACTAATTTTTTCAAAAGTTTGGATGAGTTCAGTTTTATATGCTTCTAATTTGTCTTTTGTTTGTTTGCCTAGGGTATTAGAAAAATTCTGTAATTCATCTATGACGGACTCTTTATGTGCCTGTCCCATTGTGATAAATTCCTTAATTTCTTTTTTTACTCCTTCCATTTGTAAATGGCATTCTTTTACTAAAAGCTTGCTATAAGAATCTAATTCTTGAAATAATATTTCTTTTTGTTTTTTCCAAGTATCAAAACTATGTAAGAAATGCTTTTGCATATCGTCTAGTTCTATTTGGCTTTCTTCTATAACTTTGTTTTTTACAAGGACTATTTCTTTATTGAAGAGTTCTTGTTGTTTCGTTGCATCGGAAAAATTATTTTGTACTTCTTTATTTAGTTCTTCAAATTTTCTTTTTGTACTTTCTAATAATTCATTTTGAAACTCCTTAAGCTCTTGAAGTAATTTTTCTTTTTTAGCCCCACCGTCTTGTAATTCTGATCTAATTTCATCAAAATATAAATCGACCTTGCTTTCAGCATGAATGAGCATACTGTTATAGCTTTCTTCTATTTCTTTTATTAAAGCTTGCTTTTCTTTATTCTTTTTTTCAAAACTATCCTGAACGTCTTCTAAGATGAGATTGAGTTTTCCTTGAGCTTCTGATGTTATTGTTGTCGCATAGTCATGGAAGTTTTGGAACAAATGATTTTTCTGAAATTCAGAATGAGATAAAAGACTTTGTAAATCGTTATGTATTTCTCCCATTTTGAGCTGAGCATCGTTCATGACAGCACGACAATAATTATCTATTTCTTTAAAGAGTTGTTCTTTTTGTTTTTGAGTTTGAATGAAGCTTTGCTCCCATTCTTGTTTTAATTCTTGGGTTTTCTTTTGAAGATCAATGATGGCTAGACCCTTTATATCTTTCGTGTGCCTTTCGAGTTCTTGAATGAACTCATGAACAATTTTTTCTTTTTTATCTTTTGCTTGGCTGTGTAAAATTTCAAAATTTTCTGTTTCTGCCTCTAAATATTTTAACTTATTCATTGCATGATTCAGTAGATCTTGACTGTAATCACGCAATTCTTGAAAGGCCTTATTTTTTTCTTCTATGTTCAGCTTGTAATTTGAATCAACTTCTTTCCTTAAATCAGATAAAGAAGTTTCACTTGTTTGTATTAGTGCTCTAGCTTTCTTTTCGAATTGCTCTTCTATCACTTGTAGATTTTCTTTTATTTTACTCTCCACACTCTGCCTTTGGGTTTGTAAATTTTGAATGGCGTCCTTGCTTTCATTTTCTATCAAGGAGACTAGGGTATCCTTATCTTTGAATAATTCTTCTTGTATCCCCTCTTGTATTTTTATAAGAGTTAGCTCTAATTCCTCTTGAATTTCTTTTTTTAATTTTTTAGGATATTCATGTTTTAAATCTTTCTCTATGTCTTTAGTTAAAATTTGAACTTTCTCAAATAGGTCTTCTTGTTGGCTAAGATAATTTTTCGCATTTTTCTCAAATTCATTTTGTTGCGATTGAACAATATGATTTACTTCTTCAATGAGCTGTGTAGAAATACTTTCTAGATTCTCTTGAACAGAATTTTGTTTTTTTTGCAATAATCCAACTTGCTCTAAAATACTTTGATGTGTGCTTCTAGCTTCCTCTTTATGTTCTTGAAAGTCTTGGAGTGTAGTTTCTTTTAACGCTTTGATTTGATTGTAGTACTCCTTTGCCTTATCCGTAAAATCCATGATGGATATTTCTGCTTGCTCATTAAGATGACTTAGTTTTGCACTAGTGATTGTTTCAAAATTCGAGATACTTGCGTCTATATCTAAGCTTTTGCGTAGTTCTTCTTTGAGATTTTGTTCTGCTAGGCTTGTAATTTGCTTTAATTCGTTGTATACGTTGGCTTGTTCTGCTAGAAGTTCATGGCTACGTTTTTCAAGTAAGGCATGTTTTTCTTTAAGAGATGAGAGTAGTCCTTCTTTGAAATTTTTTAGTTCATTTTTAGTGAGGCTTAAATTTTCTTCTAGGCATATTGTATTTGCCCTTGCTATATCTTCAAAATTTTGGCTAAGCCCCATGCTCACTTTTTGAGCCTCATCTATTAAGATTTGTAAATTTTGGCGTACTTCATTTTCATTTTGCTGTAGTTCTTCGATGTTATTCACACCTATTTCTGCTAGCTCTTTTTTAAGTTGAGTGACTAGGTCATCTAGTTCCTTTCTGCTATCTTGTAAACTTAAAACGATATGATTTACATTCTCATTTAGATTGTCTTTGATTTCATTTTTGCTTCCTTCGACTAGGCTTTCTATTTCTTGTTTGCCTTCGTTTACAATGACTTCTATTTCTTTTTTGTAGTCCCTAGTGTTTTTTTCGATGCTTTCAAATTTTGTTTGTTCTAATTCTATAATCTTTTCTTTCAATTCTTTGATTACAGTTTCGCTATAATGTTGTTGCTCTTCTATTTGTTCTGTCCAGTTTTCTATGAGGCCCTCTATTTTATTTTGCAAAAGTGTTTGTGCTTGTTCGGTGTCGCTAACAAATTTATTCTCTGCGTCTACATACTGGTCTTGAAACAATTCAGCTTGATTTTTAATTTCCTCTAGTAGTGCATTCATCTCCTTCATGAATATATCTTTTTTTAGAATTTCATCTTCACCCTTATCTTTAATTTCTTGGTAGATGCTCTCTATTTCTTTTTGTAGTTGTGCTATGCTTTTTGTTCCTAGTCCTTCTAAATGTTTTTCGAGATACTCATATCGTTCTAGTATTTTCTTTTCTTGATTTTGGCTCCTTTCGCCTAATTTAGAGAGTTCTCCTTCTAAATTTTCTTCTAAGCGTTGTGGTAAATTTTCTAAAATTTGATTTAGAGCTTCAATTTTAGTTTTGTAAGTATCAAGTGTTTGTTGAAAATCTTTTTGTTCCTCTTTGATTTGCGTAAAAGTAAAGCGAGTCACATCTGATATTTTTTGTGCATTTTCTTCACCTTGCTTGATTAAAGATTCTGTGATTTCATTTAATTGTAAATTGGATTGTTCGTGTTTTAAGGCTAGTTCATTTTGAAGCTTACCTAGATTGTTTTGTAAGAGATAAATTTTTTTTTCTGTTTGGTCTAATTTTTGAATTCCTGCATCAAGTACACCCATTCTATCTTTAACTTTCTCTGTGGCTTGCATCATTTCGTCAATGTGTAGTGAAAGTTTTTCGGTAAGATTTTTTTTATGATTTAGTTCCTCTATGGTTTGAGTATGCCCTTCTATTTGTTGATTGAGTTGTTTGTAAAGTTGTTGCCCTTGGCCTAGTAGCATTTCATAATCCAAAAATGCATCTTTAATCTTTTGAGTTTGCTCTATTGTGATTTCTTGAATTTGATGTTCGTGTAAATCTATACTTTTTTTGAGACGAGAAAGTTGTAGGCTAGATTTGTTTGCCCTCTGTAAAATGAGTGAAAAGGTAATTGAAGTGAGGAGACTTGCTCCTATTAGTAAAAATTCCATTTTTGCTTGCTCTCCCTCTAAATCAAAATACTATTTTTATATGTATAGTGAACTTGGATTATGTCTCCTAACTTTGTAACTTAGAGTTGTGTATGCTATACTTTTTGCAAGAAAAAAACATAAGAGGTATTTCATAGCTATTCTAAGGCTAGAGCGTAGATGATATTCTAAGTAGCTTTTTTATAGTGAATTGCTATTGGTTTTTTGTTTATTACAAGGGTTATTTTTTACAGATTTTGAGTCAAAAATTTTAGAGATTGTATATTTCTTTTGTTAAACTTAGAGTTTGTAATAGTTGAGAATGATGTTGGTAGATTAGTCAGTAGGAGAATAGTAAAGAGGAATATCCTTTGGCTCAAAGTCTTACAATAATCATTTATATTGATTAAAGAAAGTGTATAATAGCACCTATAGACAAGAATACAAAAAGTCAGATGTTCTAATAAATATGGCTAAAATGGCCTAATTTATATTTAATTCTTAGGAGGATTAACTCACCCCTTATATTTTACTTGTGTCGCTTGTAATCCTTAGAGTCCTTATAGGGCTTAGGCTCACCTCCGAAACGTGGTGTCTTATAACGCTGTGGATATTACTGCCGTTACTATTTGCTTAGGCTCGCCTTCGAAACGTATAACCCTATAAACAACTATTTTATTGATAGCGTACAAGGATAGAGCCCCTTGAGTTTACAGCGCTAGCTGCTTCATTGGCAAAGCCGGCAGACCAACTTGTATTTACTGCTGGGGTAGCAGTACCTCCCGTTCCACCTATATATCGTTGCCCAGTATCAAACATCCCAAGACCATTTCCACCATTTCCACCATTTCCGCCTGAGGTTCGTAACACTTGGGTTCCATAAGAGAAAGAGCTACCTCCTCCCGAACTGCCTCCTCCGCCACCACGAGTTGCTGGGGTTTGGACGACCCCCTGACCACCGCCGCAAAGAAAGCCAACGGTTGATACAGCAGGACTAGCTGGATCAAGCCTATCTGCACTTCCTTGGGGTCCACCATGTGTACTACTTGAGGCTGCTACAGTTCCTGTAGCAGCCAAGCCACTGTTTCCTATAAAATAACTTATGTTTGTATTTGAATCTACATTCATTGTAAAGCTCCGCCCAGTAGGATTGCTTCCAGCGGTACCTGCATTTCCTGCCTCACCGCATGTATCCGGCGCTCCATTTGCTCCTCGACCTCCACTACCGCCATATATGGTAACCCAAATTGTGCTTATCCCTTCGGGAATTTGAAAGGTCTCAGAAGGGCCTGGGGTACTTGTAAAGTTACTGATGGGCAATTGATTGATGGTAAGCCATCTTACAATGGAATTTGAAATAAAGGGTATTTTTCCTGAGCGAGGTAAGACTAGGCTACTAGGGGAAACGCGTATTGCAATGCTTCCTCCGCTTGCCCCACTTGTTCTGCTAAGGGTAAGCCAAGCAAGGGTGTTGTGTTGTATACTCCAAGGGGAGGATGTATTTAGAATAAAGGAAAGTTGAGGGGGGGAGCTTGCAGAGGCCCAGAGAAGGGAGGTACTTAAATTTAATGGAATGTACACATAAGTTGCTTGAGCTGAGGGTAGGGATGCTCCCGTTGCATTTCTTGCTATAACCTTATAGTAATAAGTTTGGTGTATATGTATAGGTATGCTTGTATCTGTATAAGAGGCAGAGAGACTTGTAGCTATTCTATTGCTATCGGAGGGTATAAAATTTGTTACAGTATCCCTGTAAATCTCATATGAAGTAATAGCATGGGATAGATTACTAAATGAGAGTAATGCACCACTGGTACTGGTAATAGTAATGGTAGGTGCTTGGGGTAAGGAGCGTAGAGAAAGGCTAATACTGTTAGATGAAGGTAAGCCATAGCTAGTGCCCCATATTGTGTATGTATAGGTTGCACCATTAGATAGGACATTGTCAGTATAGGATGTTGATTTTGAATAAGCAACAACCCCACCTGGTTCCCTATTGATTTGATATCCATGTATTATAGCGTTCGCAGGGCTTGTCCAAGTTAGAGCCATTTGCGTCATAGCTATATTTTGAGTAGCCACAATTTGAAGGTTTGTAGGGGGTAGGGTGGGACGAATCGAGCGTACTTCACTAGAGGGAGCAGAGTCTCCAGCTGCGGATTTGGCAATGACCACAGCAAAATACTCTTGTCCAGGAAGTAGTAGCCCATCATCATTTGAACTGACGGTATCAAAGGTTGTTATTGCGTTTAGGTTTCCTCCCATAATGCCTACAGGAGAGGTAGTGCTTTTGTAAACTTCATAACTTGTGGCACCTGTGGAAAGAGTCCACCGGTAGTTAGTAGATGATGCTGATAACCTATCTCCAGTAAAATTTGTTGGGGCTGCGGGAACTATATTAACGTTTACAGGGGCAGTAGGTGGGGATTCACCCGTGGCATTATTAGAAGTTATAACGTAATAATAAATAAGGCCATTGGATAGACCTGTATCTGTATAACTAGTTCCTAGAACACTTACAGTATTGATTTTATTTGCTGCATTCGCAAGTACAATATTGGATGTAGACCTATAGATAGCATAGTCTGTGGCTCCGTTACTTGGTGCTGTCCAAGTTAGGTTTGCAGTTGTGCCTGCTGCTGTTATAGTTAAATTTGTGGGTGTGCCTGGGAGCGTGAGCACACTTAGGCTACTTGAGGTAAGTATGGAAAAGCCATTTGAAGAAGAGGAGGCGGCGGTATTCCAAGCTCGGAGCGTGTAGTAGTATCTTGTATTTGTATTGATTGTAGAGTCGGTGTAAGTATTTGTATTGTTTGTAAAGGCTAATTCAGCCCCAGCAGTATTTATAGGTAAGGCACTAGATCTATAGAGATAATATCGATCTGCCCCCGTACTTGCATTCCAAGTGAAGTTTACCGAAGTAGAATTTATAGTAGGAATGAAGTTTGTGGGGGCATTTGGAACAGTGAGTAAAGTTTGTTGAGTAGGAAAAGATTCTAAGCCCCCTGTGCTGATAGCCGTAAGGAGATAGTAGTATTTTGTCCCATTTAATAGCGGGGAATCAGTATAGTTTGTGGCGACTATGGGGTTTGCGTTTATTTTATTTGCAATATGGATTTCTGCAATAGGGGATGTGTTTCTGTATATATTATAGCTTGCGGTGGCTGGGGGGGCATTCCAGTTTAATGAAATTGTCGTGTTATTCGAAGAGGCGGTAAAACTAGTTGGTGCATTGGCGGGAGTGTCAAAGCGTATATCATTGGATGAAGCGATAGAGTTTCCTCCCTTGTTGTTTGTTATTATAGCATAGCGATAGCTTGTACCACTAATCAGATCCTCATCTAAGTAAGAAAGATCTGTGGTTGTATACTTTGGGGTGTCATTATTTGAGAAGGGAAAGTTCAATGGGGGAGAACGAAGTATTTTGTATTGGCTTACGCCATAGGTACTTCCCCAAATCAAATGTACTACGTTTCCAGAAAGGGTTGCACTATAAAAAACGGTAGGTGAGGGAACTATAGTAATGGTATACTCATTAGATAGAGGCGATTCTTCATTATTTCTAAGAGAACTAATTTTGTAAAAATATTCTTTTCCATTGATGAGGGTTGCATCCATATATGTAAAACTACTAATGCTAGAAACAAGTAAGGTACTGGGAGAGGCCAAGAAACCTGTTTCAGTGGAGCGATAAACATTGTATGAAGTGGCGGAGTTTATACTATTCCAGCTTATAGAGGCTACAGTATTTGCAGTGATAATGGTAACCTCATTAGGGGAAAGGAGGAGTTCAGCCCCATTCAAAAAGCCAAAATCAATATTGGGAAATTGTGCACAATTTGAGGAGCTGTAAAGCAAGAATATTACAACTATTCGAAAGAGAATTTTCTGCAAGTTAGAATAGATAGGTGTAGATTTCATATTGTTTGTAGATTTATAGTGTTCCATTTGAGAATCCTAAAAAATATAGACATCCATTATAGTATAGTTTCGGTAAAAATCAAGTAAAAATTTCCCTATTTGATTTTTATTCATGGTGTACAAGCCCTTACATTCATGGTTTTAGCCATGATATGGATAAAACTGTAGTCCATTTGTATTTAATAGGGTAATCTTCCCCAAAAAACAAGCAAGCTGTCTGAGTAGAACGATAAACATTGTATGAATCGGCAGAGTTATACTGTTCCAGCTTATAGAGGCTACAGTATGTACAATGATAAGGCTAAGCTCATTAGAGGAAAGGAGGAATTTGCCCCCATTCAAAAAGCTAAAAGCAATATTTGGAAATTGTGCACAATTTGACGAGTTGCAAAGCAAGAATATTGCAATGACTCGCAAGGGAATTTTGTGCAAGTTAGAATAGGGAAATATAAATTTCATATTGTTATAGTGTTCTAATAGCGCACAATGATTAGACCTCTATTGTTATTTCCTGTTCTTGAAGGTGGAACACTTTGACTTTCACAGACTAATGTATTTATTAGTGAGGGTGTTTCTCCACCTGCGCCGCCATCCTTAAATCCTATGCCTTGACCATTTCCTCCTCCCCCTCCTTTTCCGCCTGTTACGTGAAAAAAAGTGTTGTTATAAGTTATTGAAGTATGTCCTCCTCCAGAACCACCACCACCTCCTATGCTTGGAGTTGTGATGTTGTATCCTGGACAACCTATATTTGATATTGAAATAGGTGTTTCAGCGTCAAAACCCGCACTGCCACCGTAAAGGGCTTCTGAAGCACCATGAGTATTTATGGCATTGATGCCACGATTGCCTATGAAGTAAGATAAATTTGTATTTGGAGATACATTTATTTTGCATATGGTTCTATCTCCCGGACTCCCCTGTGAACCAGTGTCCCCGCTCCCGCCACAAGTGTTAGACACGCCATCTGCTCCATTGCCACCATCTCCTGCATACAGGGTGAACCACACAGTGCTTATATTATATGGAAGTTGAAAAATTTCAGAGGGGCCAGAGGTATCAGAACTATTGTATAGGGGGTATTGATTTATCGTAAGCCACATTACAAAGTTATTTGATAGTATAGGAATTTTAGCCGCACGAGGTAAGATTAAATGATTGAGACTAAGATTAATGTTAATTGTACTTGAGTTTGTGCCATTGATTTGACTAAGGGTGACCCAAGAGAGAGTGTTGTATTGCACTGTCCAAGGGAGAGATGTATGTATTGTCAAAGGTAAAGGAGTTGTATTGTTTGCAGAGGCCCAATAAATACTTGAACTTAAAAAGGGAAATATATAATTAAATACAACTGTATTTGAGGGGATTGAATTTCCTGCCGAATTTACAGCTATGACTTTATAGTAAAAGGTATCATTTTTGTTAATATAGTAATTATTATCCACATAGAAAGGTGTGCCTAGATTATCAGTAATACTGGTCAAAAAATTTATCTCATTTGATGGGATGAAAGTCGGAGTTCTCCCTTTGTAAATTTTATAGGATATAGCAGAAAAGGAACTTGCCCATGAAAGGGTATTTGAAGAAATGCTTACTATTGGAATAGGTGGGAGGCTCAATACAGTTGAAGGTTCTGAGGGAGTAGTGGAGAAGCTATTCATATTTCCTATAATTTTATAGGTATAGCGTCTTCCATCCATAGGTAAAGTGGTGTCTATGTAGGGGGGGCTTGTAACAGAGCCTATAAGATTACTTGCTCCTGGAATAAAATTTTCTTGTATATCTCTGTAGACAAAGTAACGATTACGTAAAACAGAATTTGGACTTATCGTTTGAAAATTTATATATAATTGAGATAATCCTGAACTGGCGTTACCTGTGATACTGCTGATAGAAGTTATCGTAGGTGCAAGATAAGGAAGTGTAATGCTTTGTATATTGGAAAAATCTGAATTTAGAATGCTATTGCTTGCATAAACTTTAAAGTAATAAGTAGTATTTTCATTCAGGTTTGTGAAAGTTCTTGTAGTGGTATTTATATCTATATTAGTACTTGTACTAAAGGTTGGAGAGGTACTTATCAAAATCCTATAAGTAATGGAGGTGATAGGGCTACTCCAGTTTAAGGATACATGATTGGAATTATTATTAGCTAAACTTGGAACAAGGAGTACAGGAGCAGCGGAGGGGAGTGTGACAGATGAAGGATATGAAGGTTGTGATTCCCCACTAGTATTTCTGTTTGTTATGACATAATAGTACGTTTGGCCATCATTAGGAAGGGTGTCCGTATACGAGGTACCTATAATACTTATATTGTTTATGATATTATTTGGAGTCGTTAGCACTACTGGAGATGTAGACCTATAGAGTATATATTCTGTTGCTCCGTTATATGCTGGAAACCAACTTAAGTTTATATTTGTTTGCGAGGGATCAGTTCCAGGAGATACTGTATGGGATAGGCCGGTCATGGCGGGGTATGTTAATATTTCTAGAGTTCTAGACCCTAGGGTGGAATATCCATTTGAAGATGAATGACTCGCACTATTCCATGCAAGAAGGGTATAATAATATCTTGTATTAGGTACGGTAAAGGGATCTGTATAGTTGGATGTGCTTGTACTGAAGGTATATGGATTGCCTATTGTTTGTACGGGTAATGATTCTGAACGATAAATATAATACAGTGTTGCCCCAGGGCTTGTGTTCCATGTTAATTCTATCGAAGAATGAGACATGGTAGAATAGATTGTAGTAGGTGATGAGGGTACTGTAAGTATATTTTCTTGAGTAGGTAGAGATTCCATATCCCCTTCATTGAGGGATGTGAGTAGATAGTAGTAGTGTGTTCCATTTTCTAAGTTGTTTTCGGTATAACTTGTGCCTGTAATAGGAGTGCTATTTAATTTACTCGCACTATCCATTTCAAGTGAGGGTGTGTTGTGCTTGTACAAATTATAACTTACAGCACCTGTAGAAGTATTCCAATTGAATGAGACGAGGGTATTGTCGGAGCTAAGGCTCAACGGAGTAGGTGGATGTGTGTAGGTAAGAATATTGAAGGTTTCTGAAGTTAATGTAGAGTATCCATTTGAAGTAGAGTGGGTAGATGAATTCCAAGAGAGAAGGGTGTAGTAGTACCTTGTTCCAGGGGAGATAGAGGTGTCTATGTAGTGATTCGTATTTATATAAGCTAATACATTATCATGAGTCATCTGTATGGGGTTTGAAGTGGAGCGATAAATATAATATAGATCTGCACCTGTGACGTAAGCCCAGTCGAGACGTACTGAGGTATGGGTAATATTGGGGTGCTCCAGTACAGGTTCGCTTGGAGGCATCAAAATAGAGATTTCAGGGGAGTAGATAATTTCTTGTTGATTATTAAAACTACTTATTCTATAAAAATAACGTATGCCATTGAGTACATCTGTATCTGTGTATGATGCATTAGCTTCTATATCAGAAGCAAGTAGGTTTTCGGGAGAGGGCGAAAATCCTGAAGATAAAGAACGATAAACATTAAAAGTAAAATGAGAGTTTGTGTCCCAGCGTATAGTTGCTTGGGAGTTGTTTGTAATAATATTGATGTTTTTGAGTTCTAATTTAGGCGTATCTGATAGATTGAATGATATGTCAGGGAATTTTGCACAACCTAGGTCTAAGAATAGAAACAAAAAACAAAGCCATAAGCTATAAAATCTATAAGATGAGTTTAGTTGTGTGTTTGTTTTTAATAATAAAAAAAGATAAAAGAAACGTAGCATAGATGTACCTAAGAATTTCTGACGTAGGCACTTTCCGTTCTATTATTAATTTTTAGTTACCTTTTCCTTCTAAGAGAACCTTGGTCCATTATTTCTTTTTTTTCTGGATAATATAATAAAACCTTAAGGCATTTTATAGATTTTCTAAGGTTCTCTTTTTTGTTTATCTTTTATGAATTAGCATCGGTAAAAAAGATATGAGTGTGGGGGAAGTGATGCTTTAAGTAATTCTAGGTAATTGTGAATGGCTATAAATTAGGATTTTGACTTTTTAGAATACGATAGTCGGGTGCTGAGACCTCTATGGATTTGCACATTTCATTCAAGCGACTATAGATTCGCCCGTTTCCCATATCCTTCCAATAGCTCATGGGCTTATTTGAAGTGATGATGGTAAGTAGATTTTTTTCATAACGCGAATCTATCAAATCATAAAGGATGGAATGAACCCAATCAGTTTCTTTATAAATTTCAAAATCATCTATAACAAGTATAGGAATGCTTCCTAAATTTTTTTCGATATTGATACCCTCACCATAATTTATAGAACCAGGAGTAAAAGTGGAGCGTATTTTAGCTAAAATATCGCGGCTAAATTTAGCATAGAGTACAGGAACTAGATGAAAACGTATCATCTCATTTAGGATGGCACATGAAATTAAAGTTTTACCACAGCCCGTTTCTCCCCAAAGATAAAGACCCACAGGGTTCTTATGTTCTATACTGTAATCATAGATGGTAAAATAGGCCTCATTAATGGGGTCAATCGTATCATTTTTTTGATGTATTTTATAGGGTTCACTTTCTACATCATTCAAAAAACAGCCCGCATATTTTATAGGTATTTGTGAATGTCTTTCTAATTGTATCAGCTTATTTAACTTGAAACGTAAGTCTTTGCATTCACAGGGGATGAAGCCCCTTTCTAAATTCAAAAAACGTTCAAAAGGTTCTTGGCAAGCTTGTATATTTCTAAGGGGCGATTTTTCATCTTTTATTATTTCACAAAATTTGGGGATACATTTACAGATTTCAAAGCCACTTTTGGTTCTAGAATAGTTATTGATATTATAAATGATTCCAAAGCCTAGGCATACTTGGCAGTCCTTAGATAGACTACTTTTCGCTTTGAGACCTAGCATTAGATCTTCTATGATTGAGGGTGAATTAGGAGATGAGTGTGGTATGGACGAGCTAGAAGGAGGGGACATATTTAGCTTGAGTATACTTTGATTCAGCCCGATACATGTCAAGGGTTACGTATCAACAATAATTAGAGATTAAATTTTACCCTTTATATCAGATGAAAAAGAATTATTTTTTATTTATTTTTTTGTATTATTTATTTATTTTTCCTTTAATAGGTCAAAATGTCACTGAAAATGAGACCTTAACTCCTCCCGAAGAACATTCGCAACAGCAACAACAACAAATAGAAGGAAAGGAAAAACTTCAGCCATCCCCCCTTTCTTTTGAAGCCATGCCGGGTGAGTTGCTTTCAGAAGAGGAAGACGTAAATAAACTTTCTCCTGAAATGCGAGCTTTGAAAGAACGTAATGCTCAAACAGACGAATTATGGAAAAATGCGGATTATTATAATTATGACAAATCCTTTGCATCCCTCTATGAGCTTTCCCCAAGCTTTGCAAACAATAAGTATCGTCAGGCCCTAGCTGCGTATCAGGCGGGTATTAATACAATCATTAGAATGAGGGAGAAGGAAGAAGTGATACGTAAAGAGAGTGAAGATTATACTAGATTGAATGAGAAGTGGTATTGGCAAGTGGTAGATAGAAGGGCACGCGAAGAGAGACGGATTAGAATGTTGCATCGTGTAGCGAAGCTACAGGCTGTGACGTATATAACTCGTGCTATACAACACACAGATGAAATTATAAATAAACAAGTTAGGGAGACACCAACTTTTAAGAAGTTACTCTCTGCACTTTATCGAAATTGGGTGATGCACCAGTATGATTTAGGAAATTTACCTCAATGTATACCTGTATTAGAATTGTATATTCAGATAAATGATAATGAAAAAGAGTATGCCGCACATAAGTATTTAGCTCAATCCTATTCTTTTCAAGAAACTCAGGCAAGTAAGTCTAGTCTTGGTAATGAGGAACAAGTCTCAAGGTTTCGCTATAAAAAAAATACACATCAGCTAAGGGCTGCTGAATTGAAATATGGGAAAGACTCTGTTGAGTACAAGCATATAGTCAACATGCTAAATAGAGATGAATTTTTTCCAAAGACTACACCTCCTCCACCTTCTCCCTAAGAGACCCTTTATTTCTATATTGAATAAAAATATAGAAAATTTCTAAACACTTCTAAGAGTTTTAGAAAAATGAATGGGGGAGATTGATGGAGGTTATGCTTTATTTTTTACAAGTAAGATATTTTTGATATGTTCAATATCTTTCAGAGCCCTTTCCCTACCTATTTCAATGAGTCTATCTATTTTATCAAAATCAAAAACTCCAAATTTATAAACTTCTGGTTTTATAATAAAATCTATATGTTGCTCCGCATATGTATCTAAGGCCTTAGAGCTTAATTCTAAAGAACGAGTGACAATATTGAGAATAGGGGGTACATTAAAATAGCTTTTTACTTTTTTATATAAAGTTGTATCGAATTTATTCACAGCAGAATTTTCACTCCATAGCCTTTCTTCAAACCTACCGCTTACATTGATTCCTATTATTTTTTTGCATCCCCTCAAACGTAAAATATCACCAGGAATATTATTGATTAATCCACCATCTACTAACTTAAAATTTTTGTATCGTAAGGGTGGGAAGACCCCAGGAATGCTTACAGAGGCCCTAAGTGCCGAAGCGAGATATCCTTTCTCAAAAACAATTTTTTTGCTTGAAACAAGATCAGCGCTAGTGCAATAAAATGGTAACTCTAAATCTTCAAACATGATTTCAGAAAAGATTTTAATGATTGTCTTTTCTAATTTATTCCCTCTAAAGAAACTCACGATAGGCAATGTTTTATCCAAAATTGACTCTTTGTTAGGTAGTTGCCTTTTTAATAAATTGTAAATATCTTGAAAGCTCTTTCCCATAGCGTATCCTGCTCCCAACATAGCCCCCATAGAAACGCCTGAAACTGCGTCAAAATCAAGCCCCTCTTTTTCCAACACTTCTATTACTCCTAATTGGGCTAGTGCCCGTGCTCCTCCCCCCCCAAAAGCTATGCCTCTAGATGTGTCACAAAGTTTTCGAGCAATACGATTTATAGATTTATTAAATTGTCGTTCCTGATTTTCTAATATGGGTGTTACTTGTAAGGCGTTTAATTGAAAGTGATTTTTATAGAGTAGGGGATTTGTATCTATAAAGTTTAATTTCTTCGAACTTAAGGCTCTGCAATAATCAGAAATTGTAATCACCTTTTCATAAAAGTTATTTATTTTTTGATTACCAAAATGAATGAGATGATCCCAGTTTTCATTTTTTTTTAAGGGACCATTTGCATTTCGTACAAAGATAAAAGAATCGCATTGAGTAAGAAATGAGTGTATAATTGGATGTTTATATTGATTTCCGACATTAATCAGTATGCGAGTAAACACTTGCCTCAAACGAGATAAGAAAACTGGAATTTCGAGGGCTATTTTATCTATATTTAAATTTTCAGTAAAAAGATCTTCACATCTTAGAACACTGAAACCCAAGGGGTGTGTAGAGTTATTTAAAATAGGTATATGATTCTTGGTTTCACTTTCTAACAAGGTTTTAAAAGTTATTGCGTGTTTGTTTGTATCTAATACAGAATTTTCATTGATGGAAATAAAGAGCACAGACTCTTCACTTTCTTTTTTTAGAGCTTTAGCCATCCTTAAAGAAAGAGTGCTTCCCCTTTCACTCCATTCGGGATAGAAAAGCGTATATAGCTTTGCCTCTTCTCTTTTTGTATCCTGGGTATAATTTTGTTTTAGACGATTCGCTATAAGCTTAAGCATATAGTGACTCATGACAGGATGTGTATCTAGTATTTTTTTAAATAGTGTACAAGGTATGCAGATAATTGTGCTATCAAGGGTAGCCATTGCATTTGCATTATGGTTATCATCATTTAAGCAACTCACTTCGCCAAATATTTCAGTATTTCTTAGAAAACTGATTATCTTTATTGTATTTTTATCATTAATGAATTTATTGATTTGTATTTCACCACTATGAACGACATACACAAACTCTGATTTTGTATCGACTTGATATAAGAATTCATTTTTAAAAACTTTGAAAACTTTTATATCATTTAAGAGTTCTTGAAATAAATTTTGATCATGAGCCATGAATTGAAAGAGAGAATGCTCTTTGATAAATTTAGATAAATAACTAAAATCAATTTTAATTAACTGCATATAGGAAGCTCATAATTATAATTTTATTAAAAAAAATGTTTATGGATAAATCAATAAAAAAGTAATACAATGGATGTGAGCTAAGTCTTTAAATCTCTAAGTGAAAAAAATGATATTGATTGTTCTATTTTATTAACACAAATCAGAAAGAATACACAGTACTTTCATTTTAATTTGAATAAGGAAGCAAGTTTTAGCTTTAGAAATCAATGATTTTATCTAAATGGTTAAAAGTTTATATCAATTCCCAAACGATAGCCAAAATCTTTTCTTTCATTCAAAACAAAGTCCCTATTATTGACCTGCTGATCTGCTGAAAAGATAATCTTAAATTCGTTATTTCTTTTTTTCACATCTTCTTCCATTGAATTGGCCAACATAGATCTATAGTTATTTCCCCAATATTTCCAATCAAATATATTTAATACAAAGATAACTCCAAAAACGATAGCACCCGTTATAAAGAATGTGGATGTTTGTTTTTGAAGCTCTTGTATATTATTGATGGTTTGTCTACTTAACCTTGGTTGAAATAATTTTGATTGGTAATTTAGCCACTCTAGCCCCCAATAAGTAGTCGCGGCTAAAGAAGAAATAGTGAAAATAGAAAGTACAATAGCCTTTGCATATTGTCCCCTTCTATATTGTGGGATGCCGGGTAAGAGACCCTGCGATGCAGGTATTTCTAAAATTCCTCCCACCACCCCCTCTACGTCAGAAATTTGGTACTTTCGAATTTGAGTGCCACTTTTGAAGCTTATTTCTTGACTTGTACCTGCGATAAACGTTCCTAACACACTTCTCCCATTTTTTAATATAAGAAGATCATCAGTCATTGGGGTTATCTTTTTTTTATTTTCTTGAGATTGAGACCATAACGCATTTTGTTCTCTTTGAGTAGATGGTACTATAAAAAAGTAAAGGAGTACCATAAAAATTGATATATATTTTTTTATAGAATTCATGAGAAAATAAATAAATTAAATTTCTATTGTAATAAATCAAAGCTAGTTATTTTGTCTAGGTCTGTAAAAGGAAGTATTTTGCCATCGTCTAAAAAAATACTTTGTTCCTTCGAATTAAAATGAATAGAGCGGGCTGTATGAAATTTTCCTTTCTTAGTAAAGATGAGTATGGTTGGCTGATTTGAATTTATGATGTTTCCTTTTTTCACGAGTACAATTTTTGCATTTAGTAATCGTTCTTTTCGAATCAAAAAACCTGTTTCATTTGTTTTTAGTCTAAAAAATTCACGTACTTGATTGATGTCTTTTGCCCATATTTTCCTGTCTTCATTCAAGGTTACAATTAAATAAGGTGAGGGATTTTTTTCTATTTCAATTTTATGAATTTCACCAGGATTCAGAATAAAGATTCCAAATTGGTCTATTTTTTGGGGTGAAGTATGTAATTTTTCTAAGATTTTTTTCTTTTCTTGATTAGCCTTCACCATGCCAAGTAAGCCATTAAAGCTTTCAACTTTTTTTGCCCTATCTTCTTCTATCTCTTCTTTGGTTTTTGCATCACTAAAGGTAATGACCTCTAATCCACCCCCACTTCGTCTATTTTTTATAGTTTGCTCTGCTATTTCTCTTTTCTTTTGGGCTAAAGAATATGCTTCTTCTTCATTTATTTTTTTTTCTTTTGCAATTTGTATAGCAATTTCTTTTTGTTCAATAATTTTTTCTGCGATGATGCTAATATTTTCTACAAATTTTATTTCCTCTTCTCTTTTCTTATCAAAGAATATACGAATAATGTTTTTTTGATATTCAAATTGTTTATTCTCTACGCTATAAGAGTTTGAATTTTTTATTTTATCGATTTGAGTTTTATTTCCTCCTTCAACTAAGCGCCTTTCTTCTTCTTTTTTTTGTGCAATGATTGCGGCCTCTGCAAGTTTTTCTTGTTTTCTTTTTTCTCTTTTTTCTTGTTCCTCTTTTTTTCGATTTTCTTCTTTGCGTATTGCCTCTATTGCATTTGCTTCTTTTTGTTTTTTTCTTTCTTCAGATAGGCGTCTTTCCTCTTCTTTTTTTTGTGCAATGATTGCGGCCTCTGCAAGTTTTTCTTGTTTTCTTTTTTCTCTTTTTTCTTGTTCCTCTTTTTTTCGATTTTCTTCTTTGCGTATTGCCTCTATTGCATTTGCTTCTTTTTGTTTTTTTCTTTCTTCAGATAGGCGTCTTTCCTCTTCTTTTTTTTGTGCAATGATTGCGGCCTCTGCAAGTTTTTCTTGTTTTCTTTTTTCTCTTTTTTCTTGTTCCTCTTTTTTTCGATTTTCTTCTTTGCGTATTGCCTCTATTGCATTTGCTTCTTTTTGTTTTTTTCTTTCTTCAGATAGGCGTCTTTCCTCTTCTTTTTTCTGTGCAATGATTGCGGCCTCTGCAAGTTTTTCTTGTTTTCTTTTTTCTCTTTTTTCTTGTTCCTCTTTTTTTCGATTTTCTTCTTTGCGTATTGCCTCTATTGCATTTGCTTCTTTTTGTTTTTTTCTTTCTTCAGCTAAGCGCTTTTCTTCTTCTTTTTTTTGTGCAATGACTGCGGTAGTTGTAACATGATCGTTCCCATTTTGCTTTGTTTCTAAACTTTGATCAGGCTGATTATATTTAGCTATCATCATAGCTTCTTTTTTTTGTCGTTCCTTCTCCTCTTTGGTCTCAATAGATTTTACTTTTCTTAGGATAAGTGCAGCCTTTTTAGAGCTTTGTTGTACTTCAGGTTCAGATTCCCGCCTTTCTTCTATTTGCTTTGCCTTTGCTTGTTTTTCTAGGTTACGTTCTTTTTTAATTTCCTCTATTCTTTTTCTTTCTTGTTCTTGTTGCTGTTGTCTTTCTTTTATTGCCTTTTGATTTTTTTGATTTTGAATTTCTTGTGCGATTTTTTGTTCTTCTTTCTTTTTTTTATTTTCTTCTTCTATTTGCTTTGCCTTTGCTTGTTTTTCTAGGTTACGTTCTTTTTTAATTTCCTCTATTCTTTTTCTTTCTTGTTCTTGTTGCTGTTGTCTTTCTTTTATTGCCTCTTGATTTTTTTGATTTTGAATTTCTTGTGCGATTTTTTGTTCTTCTTTCTTTTTTTTATTTTCTTCTTCTATTTGCTTTGCCTTTGCTTGTTTTTCTAGGTTACGTTCTTTTTTAATTTCTTCTATTCTTTTTCTTTCTTGTTCTTGTTGCTGTTGTCTTTCTTTTATTGCCTCTTGATTTTTTTGATTTTGAATTTCTTGTGCGATTTTTTGTTCTTCTTTCTTTTTTTTATTTCCTTCTTCTATTTGCTTTGCCTTTGCTTGTTTTTCTAGGTTACGTTCTTTTTTAATTTCCTCTATTCTTTTTCTTTCTTGTTCTTGTTGCTGTTGTCTTTCTTTTATTGCCTCTTGATTTCTTTGATTTTGAATTTTTTGTGCGATTTTTTGTTCTTCTTTAATTTCTTTTTCTGCTTCTATGAGTTTAGGACGTGTTTCATATTTTTCTTTAATTTTAGAAAAGGCTATTTGAATGATGTTTTTAGTATTGAGTATGTATGTTTGTTTCTTCTTGTTTTTAAGGAGTGCCCTTTTCTCTAAAACTTTAATACCCCCTTCTTTAATTTTTTCTTGATCCGAAGTTGTTAGAAAGAGATCACCTTGTTTAGCTTCGACTTGAGGTTTGCTTGGAAGTTGTGAATGATCTGATATTTCTATATCCTCTTCATTTGGAGTATCTTCTTCTACTTTTAGATTAGCTAAAGCTTTTATTTGAGTTTCTTCTTTTTGATTTTCGCTAAGTTTGTTTATTTGATCTACAGATTGCTTGTTAGCAGTTTTCTTTAATTCCTCTTCTATTTCTTGTTGTGTTTTTTGAATGATTTTACTTTCCCTAGCTACAGCATTTGTTGGTAAACGACGAACTACTTGACTTATATCATTAGCTACTTTTTGATTTCCTAAAATATTGGCTTTTTTTTCGGCAAATTCCCTAGTCTTTTTTCCACCACCATAAAAGCCACCTATGAGCAGTAATCTTTGATTTGCTAGCTTTGCAGCTTTCGTGTATGTGTTTTTTGTAATGACTCTCTTATAATCCACAATCGCCTTATTCACTTGCCCCACTTCTTCTTTTGTACGGGCATAGCGGTATTGATCCATGGGCTCATTGATAAATTTCATCGTATCATAAATAGACTTTGCCTCTTTCATATCACCTGTCTCAAAAAGGGCCTTAGCGAGTTCCTTTGGAGTGTTGTACTTCATTTTAATTTGTTTTGTGAATATTTCTTTTTGAGTAATTAATCTATATAAAATTAAGGCAGTACGATGATGTTGTGTACCTTTAAACTTTTTTTGTATTTCTATTAGGTTGGTTTTAGCAATTTTTAACTTTCCTATCACAGCATAGCAATAACTTTGATGGAGTAGGGCAAAAGCTCTTGTGGAGGAGTTTTTATCATTACTTGTTTTAATAATGAGTTCGTACTGTTTTATAGCGTCATTCAATCGCCTATTCCTTTCTAAATAGAAGGCATATTTGAGAAGGGATACAAGTCGCATCTCCTTCCATATCACTAGTAGAGGTTTTAGGGAGAGTAAACGTATGGAATTTATAATACCTATACCCGCAGTATTGAGCCAGGTGACTTCAATTACCTCTGAGTCTATTTCATTGAGTATGCTAGATGCAAGTACTTGTTGGTTAATCTCATTATAGATATTACCTTCTTCTCCCGCCAAGTTATTAAATTGTATTTCAAGGAGTTGTGAGGATAGCTCAAAGTTTTGAATGAAATCTTTTTCTATGTGTACTTGCAATTCTAGTAATTTTGAACTTACTATGGATTGAGTAGACCCCCAGAGTAGGACAATTAAAAACAATAAAATAAAACTAATGGAAGCAGTGCGTCTGAACATAAACTTATTTTTAAGGTGCTTCTAAAATTAAGTAGCTCACATCATCTTTAAAAATCTTGGCAAAGTTATTGTAATCCTCGTTTATAGAAAGGGCCAAGTCCTTGCTATTTAAACTTGTATTACTCTCTAAATGAGCTTGGAGTCTTTCCATACCAAATTCATTTCCTTCGTTATCTAAAGTTTCTACAAAACCATCACTATATATAAATATCTTATCTTTGGAAGAGAGGGGGAAATGTTGCATTTCGTATGTTGAATCAGCAAGTATTCCTAAGGGAAGCCCAGTAGAATCTATATGAATACATTTTTTATCTTTGGGTACAATAAAAAACGTATTATGACCAGAATTGGTTATCCAAGCACCTGTTTTGTCAAAAAGAATCAAAACTGCAGTTAGGTAAAAATTTTGTTGTAAACGTTGATTTAAAGCGGCATTCAGTTGGTTCATGATTTCTTCTTTTTGTATGTCTTTGCTTATAATATCTTCAAAGGTTAAATAGGTTATGGCGGTCACTATGGCGGCAGGAACACCATGACCTGAGGCATCTGCAAAAAATATACCCCTCTCGCCACTTTTTAATTTAAAATAATGAATCATATCCCCGCTCACTTCACGTAAGGGACGAGAATATATTTGAGGGGAATATTCTTTTATGAGTTGTTCATCTGTCGTAATGAGAAGTGTTTGAACATCCTTGCCTATTTTTAGTTCTTGTTGAATTTGCTTGTTGAGGCCTTCAATTACAGTTACCTGTTTTGAGATTGTTAAAATCTTATCTTGAACGTTTGTGGCCATTGCGTTAAAGGCCACTCCTAAAACATCCAGCTCATCTTGATTTTCTAAATCCATCTTCCATTGCACTCGAGAGGATAAATCACCCTTACTTATTTTATCACTTGTTGAAACTAGATGATTGATACGTTTAAATATGATTTGAATTAGAAAAAAACCAAAAAGGGTATGGAAAATAATTCCCCAGATCACAGCTCCTAAAACTTGCATGTAGAGTAATTGAAGTCGTTCCTGCATGCTTTTTAAATTGAGAGAGGCTAGTAAATAGTTGTGTTTATTTTTTAATGCCTCCTTATTCGTTTTTATGGGTATAAAAAGATCTACGCTAAAATTTTCTTTGTGTAATTCTATAAGATAACGAGTTTGAAAAAGTGCATTTGAAGATTGGAGTTGTTGTATCTTTTCTTTCAATTTTTTTTGGTTTTCTATATTGATTTCTTCTTTATTTTCTTCTTTTTGACGGTCACTTTCTTGTTTTTCATTTTTCGTTTCATTAGAAATAGGGGAGAAACTTTTAAGAAGTTTAGCGTCACTATCATAAAGTTTGTACCAATTTAGATTATAGATTTTTAGAATTTCTTGTAAGCTTAGGAAATATTCATCTGAGAGATGCTCTATATCAACATGTAAGTTTTGAATTTGGGTAGATGTACTTTTAGCTAGACTGTCTGCTTGATGCTTGAAACTATCTAGTATCAAATCTGTTTGATTTTCTAATATCATAACAGAGAAAAAGATGATATTTATTAAGGCTAGGGCCACATAGGCAAAAGCAATTTTGAATGTTATAGAATTTCTAAACTTTTTCATTTCATTTATAGAAAAATATTTTTATTTTAACCCTTATTCATTGAAAATTTTGATTCAAATGTCTATTTTAGACATATTCATATCAAAGAATAGTTTTATGTCTAGTTATGGGATTAGGATTGATAGCCATGACCCTATCACAAGTTCGGTATTTGTAAAGTAAAAATTCAGATGCAGCATAGGATAATATACCTTTACACCATGTAGAGTATAGGGATAGTGTGTTTTAGTAGTTAAACGAGGGGAAATATGTCACAAATAATAAAAGAAAAATTTGATCATTTAAAAATAGAATGTGAGGCTGAAATTTGTTACCTAACACTTATGAGGCGGGATGGTAGGGATAAAAATGAATTGAATCCTGAGTTCATGGCAGAAATCGAGAGGGCACATAAAATATTAGCCTTAGACTCTAGTATACAAGGGGTTATCATGCAATCAGATTTTCCTCAGTATTTTAGCAATGGACTTGATCCTAATTATATGTTGGCACAAGATAAAAAGGGACGCCTAGCTGCCTTTCATGTGTTTTTTAGTCTAGTGCACACCCTTTATTCATTTCCTAAGATACATTTTTCCATACTTGAAGGCCATACTATGGCGGGTGGAGCCTTTCTTGCCATTTGTTCTGATTATCGCTATATGATTAAAGGGAAGGGGCGTTTTAGTTTTCCTGAGGCCCTTCTCGGCCTGCCTTTTCCATTGCCACTTTTTCAAATTATAAAAGATGTTGTACAGCCTAATTTTCATAGGCAGATTGCCTTAGAAGGTAAGGCCTTTAAGGCAGATGATGCAAAGGAAGTTGGTTTAGTTGACTATTTAATTGAGCCTGAAATGATTAGAAGTAAGGCTACAAAGGATATGAAGAGGACATTAAAATACTACTCTCAAAAAAGTTTAATAGAGATTAAAAAAACCTTGCGTAAACGTACTATAGAAGAATTTGAAAAATTTGTAGAGGCAGATAGTAATCATTTAGGTGATTTTCTTGTCGCACAAGTATTCGTGGACGCGATGAAGAGATTTGTATAGTCTAAAGGGGATTATTTTTATATATATTTTGTGATGCAAGGGTGGCAGTAGTCCATGCACTTTGAAAGTTGTACCCTCCTGTAATTCCATCTATATCTAAAACCTCTCCTGCAAAGTAAAGGTTAGGATGTAATTTACTTTCCATAGTTTTACAGTTCACTTCTTTTAAATCTACGCCACCACTAGTAACAAATTCTTCTTTATAGGTTGTTTTTCCTTTTATTGAGTAAGTACTTTTATTTAAAATATGTAGGATATTTTTAATATCCTTAGAACTAAGGTCATTCCATTTTTTAGATAATTCTATATCGCTCTTTTCTAGTAAGTATGCCCAGAGGCGTAGTGGGATTTCACTTTCGTTTGTATTTTTATTCCTAAAGGGAACAAAAATATTTATTTTTTTAGGAGCATGTTCTTTTTTTGCGTACATTAAAATATCTTGAATTTCTTGGATAGAAAACTGCGCTAGCCAATTTACTTCAATAATAAACATATAGTTTTTTTCATAAAGGAACTTAGAAGCAAAAGACGAAAGCTTTAATATGGCAGGCCCACTTAGCCCCCAGTGTGTGATGAGGAGGGCCCCTTCAGAGTGATATTTTGTTTCCAATATTTTTACCTGTGCCTCTTTCACCCCTAAACCCATTAAAGGTAACAATAAAGGATCAGAGATGTTGAAGCTAAAAAGAGAAGGGGTGGGCGTGATAATTGTATGACCTAATCGTTCAATAAAATTATAGTGAGAGATCTTGGAGTTTCCTCCAGTGCAAATTAAAACGTTTTTAGCTTGTATGCTTAGAGTATGCGATGAAAAATGATTTTCATTTTTTTCAAACATTTGCTTAGAATTAGAATTTACAGTTGCATTCTCAAAAGAAAAAGCTAAGTTTTCATTCGAGGTATTTTTTTTTAGAATTTGAATTTCAAAAATATCTCTTAAAGTATCATTATCTTTTTTTTTAATTATTTCTATCACTTGGGAATGATAGGAAAGCTCTATGTGAAAGATTTCGATTTCATTCATAAATAAATCGATTATGCTCTTTGAAGAATTGCTTTTTGGAAAAATTCGGAGGTCATTTTCGATTTTCAATTCGATTCCTGCTTGTTCAAACCAATCCATGGTATCCTGATTAGAAAAAGTAAGAAACCCACTTTTTAATTCCCTTGCCCCACGAGGGTAGCCGTAGAGTAAATTTTCAATACCCTCTATCCCATTACTCAAGTTACACCTCCCACCCCCGCTAATACGGACCTTTTGTAGAGCTTTCCCTGTTTTTTCTAAAATAATAATCCTAGGAAGGGCTTGTTTTTTTTTTATATCATAGGGAAAATTCTTTTTGTAAAGATGAGAAAGCTGTATGCTTGCAAAAAAACCAGAGGCTCCTCCACCTACAACCACTAGATCATAAATATTTTTTATCATACGAGAAAAATTCTTTGACTTATATAAAGTAAATAAATCCTTTATTTTAGTTTCATATTTTATTACAAATCAAGTACTCCTTCAAAATTCAAATTTTCATTTATGGATATAGATTCTACCCAAGCACTCAAACAAAATTCTGAAATCTTTCATCAAAGGGCATGGGAGTTAGTGAAAAAAGCAAAAGATGCCTTTAGTGTCAGTAGAATTTTGAGTCCTAAGATTCGCAATGACATATTGCTTACTCTATCTCAAAAAATTAGGGAACCTCAAGTTCAAAAGAAGATACTAGAGGCAAATACAAAAGATATAAAAAATGCCTCGGCTCTTCAGTTGGCCCCTAGTCTATTAGAGAGACTTATGCTAGATGAAAAACGTATTCTAGCCCTAGCCAAAACCCTAGAAGAAATAGTAGCCCTTCCCTCGCCTGTAGGAGAGGTCTTATTGGGGAAAACATTGATGAATGGGATTGAACTCATTCAAAAACGTGTGCCCATAGGAGTGATATTGACAATTTACGAATCACGTCCTAATGTGACTATTGATGTAGGAGCCCTATGTATAAAAAGTGGTAATGTAGGTATTTTACGTGGTGGGAAGGAGGCCTTGAATACAAATCTTGCCCTTTATGAAATATTTTGCCAAGTTATAGAAGGTTATGGTTTAAGTAAAAATATACTTTTATTTGTAAATGATCCAGACAGGGAATTTTTATTAGCCGTACTCAAACAAAATTCTTTTATAGATCTTGTTGTCCCGCGTGGGGGTGAGGCCCTCATCCAATTTGTAACAGAAAATACAAATATCCCCATCATTAAACATGATAAAGGAGTGTGTACTCTTTATATAGATAAAAGTGCTCATTTTGAGAATGCCTTAAGAATCACGATTAATGCCAAACTTCAAAGAAGCTCTGTTTGTAATGCGATAGAAAACTTACTCATACATAAGAATTTCCCCGACGCGAGTACTTTTTTACAGAAATTACATGAGGCCGGAGTAAAGTTATTAGGTTGTGAACGAAGTTGTGCCTGTTCTAAATGTGTGACGCTTATCCCTAAAGGACAAGAAGAACAAGAGTATGCACAAGAGTATTTGGATGAACGTCTTTCTGTAAAGATAGTAGATGATATACAGCAAGCCATAGATTTTATTCGTACCTATACGAGTGGCCATTCTGAAGCCATTGTTAGCAATGATGAAGAAGCCATACAGTACTTCCAAGAAAATATAGATACAGCTTCTATCTTTATTAATTGTTCCACTCGCTTTCATGATGGGGGTGAGATGGGGTTTGGTTCGGAAATAGGTATTTCCACAGGTCGCTTGCATGTGCGTGGTCCCATGTCCCTTCGAGACCTCACTACCACTACATATACTTTTAGGGGTACGGGTCAGGTGAGGGGATAAGCATCTTTTTCATAAGTAAATTTCTAACAACGTACTTAAAATTTTGTTTATTTGTTTAGGCATTTAAACTTGACTCTATAAAATCATCATCATGCAAAAAATAAGAAAAATCAAAATGAGTTTTTTATATATTAAAAACTAAGCATTAGATAAAGAAAAATATCTATAATTGTACTAAATATGTATTCTTTACTTTTACTAACACAAAATTTTTATTCTTACATTCAACTCTTTCATCAAAGCTAAAGGCTTATTATAATAAAATGAGCTTAAAAAATTAGTTTGTATAGAATTTGTTATATGGATATATAAAATAGATTGTTAGATAAAGTTTTTATTTTAACAACCTATTATGAATTTATTTGTTTATATCATGTAGCATTCAATCAATGGGACATGAGTGTATAATAACCCATTCCTCCCATCTCTACTTTACAGGACACAAAATCTCTATATAAGGATAGCCCTTATTTTTCTTTTTTTAACAGTTCGGGATTATCGATATTAAGTATAAAAAAGATAAAGGCAATAAAAGCAGGTAGTATTTGACTGTAGTAACCTATAAGGCTTGTATACATTTTATTTAAACCTACACCAAAAAAATAAGGAATAGAAATGCTGATAAGTAAAATAATAATTTTTTTGGGAAGTTTAAAATCTTCTAATAAATAAGCTCCCATTGCAGACAGACTCAAAAAATAATACATAGGCATGCGAGGTAGAAAAATATAAATAGTATACAGGCTTAAAATAAAGATATAGGCACCAAACCTTTGATTCAAAACGATAAATTCATTTAGTTCCAGAATCCAGGAATATAATCTTTTAATAGATAATTGATTATTCTTGTTATTTAAGATGGGTACTACTTTCCAAACTTTGGTGAGTATAAGGGTTAGAGTACCTAGAGCAAATAAAAAATAAACTATAAAAACCCATAATCCCAAAGTAGACTTGAAAGTAGGGAATATTTTTTGTGCATAAAAATGAAATAAGCAAGGCAAATTATTCGTTGCAAAGCGACAAGCTTCTATTGTTTGGTTCTTGTCAAAAAAGGATGCGACTATATTAGTAGTTCCGGTTGTTTTGGTTTGCCTAGTGATATATAAATAGTATTCATATAATAAAGTATTCTGAAAAATAAATGAATATACAAGGGGTAAAAGTAAACCCATAATACAAAATACAAGGCTATTTGTTTTTTTTCTAAAACTCAAGGGCAAAAACACTAGACCTAGCATTATAGGGAAAAAGATAATCTTTAGACTTACATAAAAGCCAAATAGAAAGCATCCTAAATACAAAAGTACACAACTATCTCGCCTAAGACCCTGAAGTAGTAGTAAAAGGCTTAGGATAAAAATAGATACAAATAGGCCTTCGTTATTTCCTGAAAGTAAGTTGCCTGAGAGCCCTCCAAAACTACCTAAAAAAAAGACAGTTTTTAACAAGTAACTTAAAAAAGAAATTTGATTTAAGCTAGTAAAGGCAATGATAAGAGTCATAAGTACAGTGAAGGGAAGAAAAATATACTTTAGATACTGGGAGTAATTGTATTTACTTATTGCACAGTACGAATCTAAAACCCTGATTGTATGGGGGGGGGGTAGGCGAAATTTGCACCAGAATGGAAAGCGTTATATAGGCTTTTTGAAAGCACTTTCTTTATATGGTTTTCACTGTCCTTGGAATTATCATAATACTTTTCCATTTCTTCCGCAAGATAAATATTTACCCTTTTACTACTTGGCTTAGAATACTCACAGCCAAAATAATAGTCCCAGCCTAGGCTCTAATTGATATCACTATTAGGTTGGTTAATTTCTTTACCTACATAATTTGGATAGATAATAGATAAAAGCAGGGTGAGCACTGCAGTAGAAGCAAGTATCAAAAATAAGTTTTTTATTTTAGTTTGCATAACGATGATTCAAGCAAGCCTTACCGTAATTTACTTATAAGTTTCTTTGTCAATAAACCTTTGATAAACCGAAGGCCATACCATAATTGTGTTAAAAATGTATAAGCTAATGCAACTAGTGCCACGCCCTTACTCTCGTATAGACACATATCTCTAAAAGCAAGTAAGAGATTGATACCATATAAGCACCAGCCCATAATAAAAAAGGGTTCAACAAGAAAGATTATTTTTTTTAGAGATGGATCTATAAAAAATCTTAAAAAAATAATCATGATGGTAAAAATGAAAAAAACAAGAAAGAGGCTGGGGATGAAGTACATCAACCTAAATGAGGTTTCGGGATATTTTTTAGCAAAGTATCCACGATGCAGACCATAGCCCCCTATTTGCTTTAAATGAGCAAGAAGTCCCGCCCTGCGATGATGCCAAACCTTCATTTCGGGGATGTATAAAATCTTTTTACCTGTTTTTTGAATTAAGTCCAAACAGAATTTTGTATCCTCACCAGGCCAATAGGGTGAATTAAAGCCCCCTATTTCTAAAAAAGTTTTACGTTCTACCATGAAGTTTACAGTGGGCCAATCATCAACAAAGTGAGCTTTCCCAACAGGTACGTAACGCTCTGGAGCCCCCCCTGAAAATTTACTTAGAAAAACTGCTCCCGAAACCCTTTGCCAAAAAGTGTCATGGGGGGGGGTGATTGCTGGTCCTCCCAAGGCCACCACTGTATGAACACCTAATGAGATAGGTTCTGTAATTTTATTAGATTTAGAACTCTTTTTTTGATTTTTTTTTTCACTTGAATAGGTATTAATATATTTTTCAGCTATGTCTAAAAAATCTCTATTAGGATAGGAGTCGTCATCTAAGAAAACAAGGATAGAACCTTTTGCCGCCTTTGCCCCCATATCCCTTTTTTTGGCGGGGCCTACAGCGCCTGAATGTACAAATCGAATGCGTTTATCTTGCCATTGTTGAATTTCAGATTGACTTACTTTTTCATTGGGTAAAATAATTAATTCCCAATCCTTTCGTTTGATTTTCTGGATACAAGGTACCGTTTCTTTAATATAGTCATTGATAGCCTTTACGGGTATGATAATAGAAAACAGAATCATTGTTACTTGATTATAAAAGTATGGGTATAGTGAAACTATAAAAAGAAAAATTTATTTATAGTAGTTAGAAAGATTTAGATATCTGTATAGAAGCCAAGAAATTTTATATGAGATTTGTTAGATATTGTATATTTATTAACTTTGGTTCATGCCTTTTTAATATTCATAAGATAGCTCAAAATTTTAAATGCTAGTATTTAATCAAATTTCTTATATAATTTCCATAATCTGTATTTTTATATATCTTTGCGAGTTCTAGCATTTTTTCATTATCAATCCATTTGTTTCGCCAAGCTATCTCTTCGGGACAAGAAATTTTGAGCCCCTGCCTTCTTTCTATAATGGAAACGAATTGTGAGGCCTCAAGTAAAGATTCGTGAGTACCTGTGTCCAACCATGCAAAACCCCTACCCATGATTTCTACGTGTAGCATGTTTTTGGATAGATAGATAGAGTTGAGATCGGTAATTTCTAACTCACCCCTTGTTGAAGGTTTTAATTCTTTTGCAAAATTTACTACTTGCTCATCATAAAAATATAACCCTGTTACTGCAAAATTAGATTTTGGAAACTCTGGCTTTTCTACTAGACTTAATGCTTTAAAGTTAGAGTCAAATTCTACCACCCCATAGCGTTCTGGATCTGTAACTTGATAAGAAAATATTGTTGCTCCTTTGCTTCTTTTTTGTGCCTTTTCAAGTAAAATAGAAATAGCCTGTCCATAAAAAATGTTATCACCCAAAATGAGTGAAGAGGGTGAACCATTTAAAAAATTTTCTGCAATTAGAAAGGCCTGTGCTAGACCCTCAGGCCTTTCTTGTATTGCATATTCAAAATTCATTCCCCACTTTGAACCATCGCCAAGTAGCTCACTAAAAAGATGTATATCTCTGGGAGTAGAAATAATCAAAATATCTCTAATACCCCCAAGCATAAGCACGCTCAAAGGATAATAAATCATGGGTTTATCATAAACAGGAAGAAGTTGTTTAGAAAGGGAGTGTGTGAGGGGATAAAGCCGTGTCCCACTCCCACCTGCAAGCACGATGCCCTTTCTTTTTTTTTGCATAAATATATTATTTTTTTGAATTAAATTTAATGCAATCTATTAATGTAAGAACTTTTGAATCATTATTTATTTTAATATATAATGATTTAGATTTCAATAATTTTTTTTTATCCAATTTTGATATTCTTTAGTATCTATACTTTCTACCCATTTTGATTCTCAAGATACCATTTAACTGTTTGCTCTAAGCCTAGAGCAAAGCTAAGCTTAGGTTGCCAATCTAATTCTTTTTTTATTTTTAAAGTATTAATAGCATAGCGTTTGTCGTGCCCCTTTCTATCTTTAATAAAATGAATGAGTTTTGAGTAAGAACTTTTATCTTTGAGAGGGTTGTGCTTATCAAGTAAGTTGCATATCATTTCTACCACATCAATATTTTTCATTTCAGAATTTCCACCAATACAGTAAGTCTCACCCACTCTCCCCCTTTCTAAAACTATTTTTAAAGCCTCGCAATGATCCTCTACGTACAACCAATCTCGTACATTTAAACCATCCCCATAAACAGGAATTTTTTTTTGCCCTAGGGCGTTTTGTATAGCTAGAGGAATTAGTTTTTCAGGAAATTGAAAGGGGCCATAATTATTAGAACAGTTTGTAATAAGTATGGGTAAGTTGTATGTATGAGAAAAGGCTCGAACAAGATGATCAGAGGATGCTTTAGAGGCAGAGTAGGGACTTTTAGGGTCGTAGGGGGTACTTTCATGAAAGGGTTTATCATTTTCATTTAGCGACCCAAAGACTTCATCTGTAGAAACATGTAGAAAGCGAAATTCCTTCTTTTCTTCTTCGTTTAAACTTTCAAAATAATTTAGGCTACTTAAAAGTAAGTTTGTTGTACCTAAAACATTTGTATGTATGAATTCGAGCGGGGAATGAATAGAGCGATCCACATGGCTCTCGGCAGCAAAATTGAGTATAGCATCTATCTTTTCTTGCTTGAGTATTTTTGTAACGAGGTCTTGATTGCCTATATCCCCATGAACAAATGTATATTTAGGATTTTTGGATACTTCACTTAAATTATTAGGATTACCAGAATATGTAAGTTTATCTAGGTTTATAATTTTGTTATAGTTTTGAATTGAAGATAAAATAAAATTACTCCCAATAAAACCTGAGCCACCCGTAACTAAAAGATTCATTATAGATAAATTTTATTTCCTATCTGTATTCAATATATATTTTTTATTCAAATAGAATAAAAAACCTAGAGTTATCAGAAAAATAAAAAAATAGGTATAATAATAAGCAGGCGAGGTCCACCTTCCATAATTACTTATAAATAATTGTATACGGTGCACATTTAAGGGGAAACCACCATCTGCATTGTGCAAGTCTTCTTTAAAAAAATTGTTAGCTATATAGTAAATATTTAAATAAAAACGAGAAATAAGTAAGTTTATAAAAGCAATGACTAAAACATAGAATGAAGCTAGTTGAAATTGATTGAGAAAAAGCAACAAGGGAATAGTAAGAAAAATTAGCATAAAGATAAACGGCCTAGACTCTGCCTCTAAAGCGAATAGAAGTCCAATGATGAAAAGTAAGGTAAGCCCGGTACCTTGCTTACGAACATAATCTATAATGTGTCTATAAAATAAAAATACAAATAGAGGAACTAAGCCATAATAAAAAAAGGGTGAAACTAAATGGAGAAGGGGATATGCAGTATTTACTCCTAAGATGTCTCCTTTCACATAATCAGAGATTGAGAAACCTTTTGTTGGGCTTGCCATAGAGCTAAGAAACATGGGACACAAAATAGTAAATAGAACAAAAAAATAATTTTCTTTAGGTACTCCCCTAAAATGTTTTTTTATAGCACTTATAGTAGGTATTTGTGTTCCCTTAAAAACAAAATAGATAAGGGGATACAGTAAGGCACAACTCAAGATTATACTCAGGGGGGTGAGCTTTGCGTCGCTAAAGTTTAAATCTCTGGAGCTCGGGGGGCTAATGGAAGAGAAATAAATCAAAAGAAGGCATAATAAAATATAGGATAAGGAGGCTGTAATGGTTACAAATCGTGGTGTAATCTTATTGTATGAAAGAAGACTAGCATTCTTAGGCACTAGCAATAAAATAGTTATAGGTAATAAGGCCGGGGGCCAAGTCATAGTGAGTAAAAAAGCTATAAATCCCAGCAATAGGATTTTATTAGTAATATAGGCATAGTAAATTAATAAACTAAAAAATAATAGTGTAGCTGTATGGAGTACAATATTATATTGTACTTCCTTAGCAAAGGACCAATTTACAAAAAGGAAAACAAAACCTAAGAAATAAACTTCTTTCTTAAATTTATGAAATTTAGAAATTTCCCTATAAACAATGATGCTAGCTATTTGGGCAAAAAAATTCCAAATAGTCATAGCCTGTAAAACTAAGGCATCATCAATATTATCAAAAAATAAAACCAAGAACCTATTGATAAAACAAAAGGGGAATATTTTTTTGATATAGTATTGGTCTAATGAGTTTAGAAAATTTGGTAGATGGCAAGCTAGTAGCATGGGCCGATAATGGGCTACCCCATCCCAACCGAAGCCACCTGTCACCAAGAAGGGATCAGGGATGAGGGTATTGTAGATACGCAGGAATACTACCCAGCCTATTTGAATCCAAAAAATATTTTTATAGCTAAGTTTTCTAAACATAAAAGATTTCTCCAATTGACTGATTACAGGTTTCAATTACATATTTTAACTCGTCCTCGCCCAAATGAGGAAAAATAGGTAAACTTAAAACTTCATCCTGTAATGTCTCGGCGATAGGAAAGTCACCTTTTTTATATCCTAAGAATTGATAAGCCCTTTGTAAGTGTGGGGCAAGGGGGTAATGTATCAAAGTTGTGATACCTTCTTTTGCCAAAAGTTCTTGTAAGCCATTTCTTTTAGAAGTTCGTACTACAAACAGATGCCAAGCACTTTGATAGTTGTGATTTACAGAGGGTAATGTAAGGTGTGTTTCGTCTAGTTTTTCTTGATAGGTCTTTGCAATTTTTTGTCTTTTCGCATTCCAAGAGTCGAGATGTCTTAGCTTTACTCTCAAAAAAGCAGCTTGCAATTCATCTAGGCGAGAATTGTATCCTATTTCTTCATTATAGTACTTTTTGATAGAACCATAATTTCTCAATTGTGTAATTTTATTTTTTAGAGTTTCATCATTTGTGGTAATGATACCCGCGTCTCCTAGGCCCCCAAGATTTTTACCTGGAAATAAACTAGTGGCAGCCGCATCTCCCAAAGAACCTGTCTTTTGATTATAATATAAGGCCCCCTGTGCCTGTGCATTATCTTCTATCACTTTTAAGTGATGCTTCTTTGCTAGTTCCATAATTGCACTCATTTCAGCGGGGTGCCCATAGAGATGCACAGGTATAATGGCCTTTGTTTTTGAGGATATATGTTTTTCTATTTTATTCGCATCAATATTGTAAGTGTTAATGTCGGGTTCTATAGGTATGGGTTTTGCACCTACGTGTGTGACTGCGAGCCAAGTAGCTATGTATGTATTTGAAGGGACTAGTACCTCATCCCCTTCTCCTATGCCATAACCTCTAAGAATAAGTTCAATAGCTTCTAGACCATTACCTACTCCTATAGCATACTCTGTGCCTATGTACTCTGAAAATTCTTTTTCAAATAGACTACACTGCTCCCCAAGTATAAAGTTTCCCGCCTCTATTACTTTTTCAAAGGCATTTTTGAGCTCATCAAAAATTTCATGATGTGCTTTCTTTAAATCCAAAAAGGGAACTTGCATTTTAATATCTATGTAGGGGTAGATGTTGCTTTGATAAATTCATTGTAATCTCTATAATAATCACTTTCATCATAGAGTTCAGAGGCTAGAACTAATAATACAGCGTTTGAAGAAAAATCCCTTAAACTCCCCCATATCATAGGGGACACATAAAGTCCCTCATTGGGATTTGATAGGAGATATTCTTTTTTTGAGACACCATCATCTAAGAGCACTTTCATAGAGCCTGATACACAAACAAAAAACTGCTCTAGCTTTTTATGAGCATGCTCTCCTCGCTTCCTTTCTTTTACGAGATGATGTAGGTAATAAACCCTTTTTATTTCAAAGGGTATAAGATTGCCATATTCTAAGACAGAAAGCATTCCTATTTGTATATCTCCCATAGTTGGAATTTTGAACTAGCTTGCAATTTTCTATAGAAGACTTACTTCTCATATATTTATAATTTTTCACTTAGTATAGCAATACATCTATAGAGCTTACAACTTTAATTCTTAAATTACAAAATCGTAAAATACATCTAAATTTTGAGTAAGGAGTACTTATTTTAGATGAGTGGTGTGCCTTTAAAATGGATTGAAGTAAAAGTAGATGATTCTAATATTTCACAATCATTTCTGTGAAAGATTCTTTTCTCATGATGTTTGAGATATTGTAAATACAAATTACAAGAGAGATATTATTGTAATGCGATCTATGCTAGCATCTTATTTATTTTGAATTGTTTATTGAGAGTATCCATTAGGAGATTTTTTAAAATATGACTTCTAAGCCTACAAAGTTTATATGCACTCCTTGAAAGGGAGTGGGAGTTAATACAAGGAGGGAATTGGGAAGGGGCTGAAAGGGTATCTTTGGAGACTAAAAATTTTATTACGAGAGAAAAAGAACTACCAACTATAAATTTAAGTAAAAAAGAAATGGAAAGGTGTGAGGGCTTGCTTCTCAAAATAGAGGAGGCGTATAAAGCTGAAATGAAATTTATAGAGAGGGAATATCTGCATTTACAAATACAAGCGGAGTATGAACGCTTGATGTCTGAAAGGGAGATTCAAGGTTAAAGTATGATGAGTTTGATTTCTTATGCGATAAGTATTTTCTTTTTTATATGGTTTTTGAAGGGTGTTTTTGGTTTTCTAAGAGCAATCTATATGATAAAAAATAATTTACGAAGAGGTGAGGAAGAGGACTCAACTTCTTATACCTATTCATCTAGAGAAGGCGGGACTGCTCGTAATGTTCGTAAAGAGAAAGATATTTCTTCTCGAGTAAAAATTATAGAAGAAAAGAGGGGTGATGCTTAAATTGTGTTTTCTAATTTTTTTGTACACTTTTCCTCTTCACCTAGAGGGAGTATAGTAGAGGATTTAAAAATAAAAAATAAGATACTTCTTCTCATGAGTAAAGATTTTATTTTATAGTATATGTGCATTCATTTTCTAATTTCATTTTGTTTAGGTCTAGTGCTTTTCTTTCAAACGTGTATGAGTGTTCCTAAGAGTCCTGAAGGTGAGCCAAAGGGAAAAAAGTCTGTTTTCACAACGAAGCCTAAATTTCCAAACCCCTTAGAGGTGATGCAAAATAAGGCCCTAAGTATGGAAACACGTAAAGACGCCATAAATCAAATCATAGAAGAAGATCAACCTGATGCAGCAAAAAATATTTATGAGAGCATAAAGGAAGAGCCTGAGCTTTTAAGTCCCAACGCTTTACAATACTGGGGTGAAAGGGTTTATGTCCCTGCAGTACCCTTTGTACAGGAAATTTTAGGGGGGGGGGGGCTTTCGTCTGAATTTGTATACAACGCCATTTATGCCCTTGCTGTTATGGAAGAGGGCTTACTGAATGAATATATTCATACGTTTTACAAAAAGAGCGATGAAGAAAAAAAATATTATACCTTGCTTGCTGTCTATGATGCAAAAAATGAAAATCTCAATCGCTTATTCCTTCCTATTTGTGAGCGTATTGTTTTTTCTAAAAATACGAATGAGAAAACCCTCTCCCTAGCTTTGGACTTTATTCTTGCGAATAAAGAAAAAATAAAAGTGGCAGAAAAGGCAACGCAGCAAGAGAATTATTTTACGCAAGACGAGACGTTTTTGTATAATAAAAGAGAAGAGCCTTCCGCTTCTAGTCAAGGTACGGTTGTAAAAAATACCCTAGGACGAGTACAGGCTAAGCGTAATCCCCCTTTGAGTGCTACATATTCTGATACAGGTTTTGAGAGGCAAGATGATGAGCAAGATAAGGAACAAGATGATAAGAACGTAGATATTCCAACAAGCAGTCCTAAAAAAAGTTTTAAAGATAATAAAAAGAGTACTGCCTCCACTAGTAAAAATATAGATAAGAAAAAGAAAGAATTAGAGGATGTCCTAAGAAGTATACTTATGGATCCAGATTCTGTAGATGCTAAAACCTTTCAGAGGGTAGCAAAATATTTTTTAGCAAAGCATGACAAATCCTCTATAAATAAATTACAAAATCTTGCTAAGAAGAAGAATAAGCAATCGTATATACAAAAAATAGAAATAGCTCTAACAGAGCGTTTTGGGAAAGTTCGTGCTAAGAAAATGATAGGGAAAATTAATCAAAGCCTTATTTCCTATTCATATACGGTTGGGCCTGAATTAAACTTTCTTGTACGCTCCTATCAGAAGTATTTTGGGAAACTCAAGCTCTCTTATGAAGCTACGCGTTTGCTCATTAAAAAAGGTCTCAAGGTGCAAGGGAGTTTGAAGGCTATTCTAGAAAATAATTTTAGGGAATTTAGGGATGATTCGCATCGTGCTTTTAATATAGCGAGCTTATTTCATATAACAAACTCAGAGGCTAGACTCCTAATTCGGATTCGATGAAGGGTGTTTGATTTTTAAGATAGACACATGTTTGTCTATACCGTTTTACCTAAAGAGTAAGGGAAATTACGAAGCCCATTAATAAAGCTTTCACTTTTCATGGGCTTACGATTTTCAAGTTGCACTTCAAGTAGGGACAATACACCATCTCCTGTTTTCACCCAAAGTTCCCTTGTAGCCCTCCTATTACCTTCCTCTATATCTTTCTTGTTAGGGCGTACTAGATTCATATATCCCATGGGGAGTTCGTTCCAATTAAGATATGGTGGGGAGAGCCAAGCCTTTTCTATTTCCCATTGTGTTTGGGGTATAATTTTTGCTTGGTAAAGAAGTAATTTTTTATTATCTAAGAGAGTCCATGCAAGGGGCTTAGGGTTATAGGCTCTAATTTGATTATGGATGTCTTGGGTATTTCTAGACCAATTAATTTGTGCATCTTCCTTTTTTATTTTTTTACAATAACTAATAGGGGTGGATGTGATTTGAGCTTGGGGAATGCTCATTTTCTTTGCCTTCCCTTCACGCACTAAATCTATGCTCTCTTTGAGTAAGGAAATGCCTAGGGGTAAGAGGCGTTCTGTAAGTTCTGCACAGTTTTCATTAGGTTCTATTTCTAATTCATTTTGAAGTATGATATCACCTGCATCAAGTTCTGTGTTCATGTATTGTACACTCCATCCTGTTTTAGATAAATTTTCAAGTAAGGAGCTTTGAATGGGTGAGGCCCCGCGTAATTGGGGTAGAAGGGAGGCATGCAAATTTAACGCTCCTTTGGAGGCTAAATTGAGTGCCGCCTGTGGAAGGATAATTCCAAAAGCAAAGACAATCAGTACGTCTATCTTGTATGCGACTAGTTTTTCTATTTCCTGAGAATCTTTAAAATTAGGTGTATAGATGAGGTGAGGGGAGAGGGTGTGTTTTTGGATGTGGTGAGCCCTGATTATTTTTTCTACAGGGCTTGGAGTTGGGGTTGTGCTTCTTTTATTAGATTTTGGAGGATTTGTAATTACATATACGATTTCATCTTCTTTTTGTTTTAAAAGTTCACAAAGCAGGCGGGCAGAAATTTCAGGATTTCCGAAAAAAGCAAGACGCATATATAAGAGTAGGGGTATGAATTTTAAATTCTTGAAATATGTCTATATCATTCCAAAAAGCAAGAGAGCATGAACTAGTTATTTAATTTTGTAGAATTTCTCATGGCCTAGTAATCAGATTTGCTTCTATTGCTATTTATTTATAGATAAAGATTTTTTGTCTAAAATAGATACTTGAATGCAGGCTAATCTAGTTTAAATATAAATAATACTTGCATCCCAAAGCGATGGTAAATTATAAATAAGTTATGAAGACGTATAATTTTAAAGAACTTGCTCCCCAAAAACCAGCGATTGTAAACAATGAAACTATTGTTAGGCATGAATATGGGCGCTTATTGGGAGACTTTGAAGAGGGGCAAATTTTTTATCACCCACGTGGCTTTACTATAGGGCGTAGCTTTGCACAAGAGTTTGCAAGTACTTTCCATGAGGCGAATCCTCTTTTTCTCTCTACGGCATATGCAAAGCAACATGGCTTTCAAGATATGCTTGTTTCACCTTTAATGGTATTTAATCTTTCCCTTTCGCTAGGGGTGGAGGATAACTCTGAAAAGGCCCTTGCAAATTTAGGTTACTATAATGTTCATTTTTTACAACCCGTATATCCTAATGACACCCTTAGGGCACGAACTAAGGTTTTATCCGTGCGTAATCGAGGAGAAGGGAATCCGGGCATAGTACATATTCTTACTCAGGCCTTAAATCAAAGGGATGAAGTGGTCAATCAATATGAAAGGAAAATTATGATTTCTTCGGGTAGGGCAAAGACAGAAGACACATCCCTAAAAAATATCTCTAAAACTATAAATGTATTGGGGGCCGATGAATTAGAGGTTGTCCTTCCGAGTTTAAATTTACCTTCAAGACAAAAGGATGTGGGCTTTTCTTCTTATACGGGCTCTCAAACTTATTTTCAAAATTTTAAAGAGGGGCAAATCATTGTTCATAAAAACATGCGAACGATAACAGATGAACATGTAGCCTGGACTTATAGATTAGGCAATACACACCCCCTTCATTACGATAAAATTTATTCTAAAAGTTTATCAGGTAAAATGAGTGGGGAGCCTATTGTTTATGGGGGGCTGGTCTTTGCTTGGCTTTGTGGCTTAGCAAGTAGGGATACAACAGACAATATGCTTTGGGATCTAGGATATACAGAAGGATACCATACACAGCCCGCTATTTCAGGTGATACCATAGGGGCCCTTTCTAGGGTGCTAGCCAGAGAGGAAGGAAAACTTGAGGGTACAGGCGAGGTGCAGATACAATTTATAGGAGTAAAGAATATTCATCCTAATGAAGCTTTAGAGAAATATGGGGCAGATTTATTCATAAAAGAAAATGATAAAAAGGATTTGAATAAACAAAAAATTTCAGAAAAGATTTTTGAAATAGAGAGAAGGATTTTAATAAAAAAATAATATAAGATGAGATGATGAAATTATGTCTTATTCCTTATTTCTAAAAAGGATAAATTTTTTTATGAAAAGAGGGTGGGGTAGAATAAGTAGATTTTTAGATGTAAAAATCTACTTATTCTCATATTCGCGACTAGCCTTTGCTTTTTCGTATTTACAACCGATAAGGCTATTGCAAGCATAGAAGATATAAGTATGTTTATAGAAACAGGTAGTCAAAATGCATCTCGTATTCCTGGGGTCTATGCCTATCCCATCCAAAGATATAGCAGTCAAGGGGTAACAGGGGTAGGAGCTATAGAGGCCAAAACTTCTTTTTTTAAAGAAAGGCCAAGATTTTCAGCAGAAGACAGAAAAGATTTAGACTATATCAAAAATAGAGATAGTGACTTGAAGGCTTCTTATCTTGATCGCAACTTACACCCACAGGGAAACTTGTTCAAGGGGCATTTTATTGAAACTTGGGGGTAAGCACTACCCTACGTTTGACGCAACTTGTAAATATTCTAATTCCACAGGGGTGGCTTGTCCAAAAATTTCTACTTTGACGCGTAGTCTCGCTTTCTCGGGCATAATTTCATCTACCACACCTGTAAAATTAGCAAAGGGACCATCCACAATTTTTACTCTTTCGCCTACTTGGAAAAGGGCCCTTGCCTTAGATTGGGTTTCTTCACCACTGCTATTTACTTCATTGATTTCCCCTTGCATGAGGTTTTCCACTTCTTCATCAGATAGGGATTGAGGCTTGGGGGAGCCTACAAAGCCCGCCACAGAGGGCAAATTAATCACAAGAAAGAGAAGCTCTTCTTTCAATAAATCCATTTGAGTTAATATGTAACCGGGCATAAATTTTTTTTCTATTACCCTTTTCTTTCCCTTTTTTATTTCAGCTACTTTAATTGTAGGGATATTGATTTGTCCAAGAAACTCCTCGAGCCCCTTTTGTTTTACTAACTTTTCAATATTGGCCTTTACTTTATTTTCATGGCCTGAATAGGTGCGTAAGACATACCACTTTAAAGACATGCTAATTCCCCCTTTCAGTTTTTGAAGATGAAGTAGCATCTTTAAAGGTACTATGTGAAGTGTCAATAGGGTCCTGTTCAACCTTATTCTTTTCTGTATGCTCTTCTCTTTCTTCAGGAACTTTATATGAAACTAAAGTGTCAAAAATTTTCTCAAAGATAGATTCAGAAGTGAATAGAAAAATTGAAATGATAACAACGCCAACCAAAACGACGATTGTAGAATTTGCTACCTCCTCACGAGATGGCCAAATTACCTTATTCAATTCTTGGCGACATTCTTTAAGAAATTTTAACATAATTACAAAGCATACCAAGCTTCGTTTTTACGTACAGTTGTCAAAGTAAATTTAATATAGATGTTTTATTAGAATTATTAAAAATAAGTTTAGTATTGTTTTCCCTTTGTTATCCAAATAATATATAGTAGTTTATAAAGCATTTTGAGATATTATTTTTAGAAACGGATTTCATTTTCAAATGAGGGGCAGAAAGATAGAGAAGTATTTTTTACTTGTCTTTAGGCTTGTGTTAGGTTTATAAATAATCTTAATGAAACCCATAGACCTCAGAATTGCTTGGCAGGCCCTTCCTACTCATGCACAGAGCAATGCGTTCAAACAAGCTTCTATCGAATATCGTTCTATTCAAGAATTAAAATCTTTGCATCATCGTAATCAAGATCAGAGCCAAAAAATAGGCAAAGTTTTAGATACTAGGATGGTATCCCTTCAAGGTCTTGAAATGAAAATGCAACCTAGATCAGATATAGCCATCCCAAAATATGAGCCTAAGAAGCCATTGAAGCTAAAAAAAAATGAGACTCTAATCTACACGCCTAGGGGTAAAAAATTCTATCTCGAAAACCAGCATGAGTCAGGACTTTATTTTTTAGTTTAGTTATGAAGATACAGCTTAGTTGGAGATTTTATTTTAGAAAAGGGGAAATATTCTTAGTCCTCTTAACCCTTCCTTTCTATTTATATTTTAGTTTTTACCAGTTTAAGAATCTATACTGGAGCTTAGGTTTAGCCTTTACTTTGTGCGTATTGAATTATATTGTTTTTTTAGCTACCCATTCAGTCATCATAAATAGGATTCATCTAAGTCGCCAGGAATTGAAAGTTGAAATTTTTATTTTTGGCATGATTTGCTTGCTTTGTTCTTTATCTTTGTTATACTTTGGTGCCTATTCTTATTTTGTATTATTTTCATTTTTTAGCCTTTATTTATATCTACAATGCCATTTTTACAAGAGGACTATTATTTTTTATGTGGGTTTCTTAGCATTAGCATTTTTAGTTTATTTTGCATTTACTTTTTTGTTTTTATTGAGTTTACAATTATTTGTAATTTGGTTTTAATTGTTTCACTTGCCCCCTGAAAGGGAACTTACCCCGCTTGCCCTACTAGGGGCTACTAAGGGAGAGGTATTTTTATGACAAAGGTTATGCTTACACCCGATGAACTGAAACGTTATGACCGCCATATTATTTTACCCGAGGTAGGGTTAGAGGGGCAGCTTCGTTTAAAAGAAAGTTCAGTACTACTTATAGGGGCGGGTGGTTTGGGAGCACCTCTAGCTATGTATTTGGCTGCTGCAGGTGTGGGACGCATAGGCATAGTAGATTATGATGTTGTTGAAGAAAGTAATTTACAAAGGCAAATCATACATGGGTATTCTACAGTGGGCAAATCAAAATTGGAGAGTGCAAAGCTACGTTTATTAGATCTCAATAAACACATCCAAATAGACCTTTATAATGAACCCTTGCTCTCTGAGAATGCCCTTGGTATTTTTAAAAACTATGACGTTGTCGCAGATGGTACGGATAATTTTCCTACACGTTATTTAGTTAATGATGCATGTGTGCTAACTGGGAAGCCTAATGTATATGGTTCTATCTTTCGTTTTGAGGGTCAGGTATCAGTTTTTAATTATAAAAATGGGCCCTGTTATCGTTGTTTATACAGTGAACCACCCCCACCAGGCCTAGTACCTTCTTGTGCTGAGGGTGGTGTTTTTGGAGTTTTACCTGGCGTGGTGGGTTGTTTACAGGCTACTGAAGTCATCAAGGTTCTTTTAGATATAGGCGATGTGGTCTCTGAACGCCTGCTTATGTTTGATGCTTTGCATATGAAGTTTCGTCAGCTTAAGTTGCGTAAAAATAAAGATTGCGTAATTTGTGGTGAAAGACCTAGCGTTCGTGAGTTAATAGATTATCAAGTTTTTTGCGGGATGCCAAATAAGGAGGAAAAAAATAAAGTGAATGAATTTGAAATCACAGCCCTTCAAATGAAGTACGAACAAGAACATAATTTAAATTTGGGAATACTTGATGTGCGTGAGGCATATGAGAGAGATATTTCTAAAATTCAAGAAGCAGTGTTTATTCCTTTGGGAGAGTTAAGCAATAGATATACAGAGCTTGATTCTAAAAAAGAATGGATTGTTCACTGTAAATCAGGGGGGCGTAGTGCAAAGGCAGTAGAGTTTTTGCGTACAAAGGGTTTTACTAAGATTAAGAATCTTGTTGGTGGTATAAATGGATATGCTAAGGATGTGGATAAAAAACTAAATATGTATTAATGTCCTTAACTGGATTTTTAGGTAAGCCGTTTTGTCCAGCTTGCCCTGTAAAGGGCTTGCCCTGTAAAGGGCTTGCCCTGTAAAGGACAAGCCAAAAAATTCTTTACAAAGTATACTTACCCTTGATTCTCTCTATATGCCCTCTTTCTTCTTACATTTTTTACTTTTGTTTTTTATTTGTTATTGTGGTAATACGAGTAATCCCTCTACAGATATTTCTTTGACAGCAAATACTTGTAGCTCAAATTGTGGGACATGGGAGAGGGTCTCGGATTTATCGACACCTCGTTATAATATGGGTGTAGTGGTGGTGGCTGATAATAGAATATATGTTATGGGTGGACTAGACCAAAATGGCCCTAGCAATAAAGTGGAGATATATAATCCTAGCACGAATACTTGGATTACTGGGAGCAATATGCCTCAAGCTAGATCTCATTTTGGGATAGTGCTATTTGAGAATAAAATTTATGCCATAGGTGGACGTGGGGCCTCCTCTTCTATTCTAAATACTGTAGATCGATATGATGTAGCAACTGATTCATGGCAAGCCAATTGGTTTACCCTGCCTAATCCTAAATCTGATTTTGGAGTAGGTATAAGTGGTTCAAATATTTTTTTATTAGGGGGAGAAGATAGTGGTGGGAGTATAATACGAAGCAATCAAATACTTAATGTGACAACGATTCCCCCCACAATTACTAATGCTTTAGATATTCCTGGTCGTGAAACCAAGGGCTTAGGTTTTGCTAGCTCTGATAATCATATTTATATTGCAGGAGGGAGAACTGAAGATAACACCTCTTCCTCCCAACATTTTTTAGATATCTATAATCCAAGCACAAACAGATGGGCGAGTGCAGATAGATTAGGTTTACCCATACGCCACATGCGTGTAGATAGGTACGACTTTGGTATGACCTCTACAGGCGATGGTAGGCTCTATGCCATAGGTGGCTATTGCAGATATTTGATTACAAAGAATGAAGAATATAATATTTCTATGAATAGATGGGTACCTAAGACAGATATACCTGTAGGTAGATATGGCCTAGGGGTAGTGTTCTTAAATAATAAAATATATGCTATAGGGGGTCGTGATGATGCGGATACCCTTTATGCTAGGGTGGATGTGTTTATTCCACCTCCCTTGTAAAATAAATAGAACTAGAGTTTGTTATATGTTAGGCTAAACATAAGGTTAAAGTTATTATTCCTAAGAGGTGCGGAATCTATGGAGTAAATAAAGGCTATACCTAGTCCCACACCGTGATTTACAAGCCATTCCTCTGTTCCTAATATTGCCGCAACCCCAAAGGGGGGCGTGCTTCGAGAAAAGCTACCTTTTTCTATGGGCGTGGGGGTGGTAATACTTCTATCTATTACGATACGATTGCCGTATTCATCATATTCGCAGGTATCTATGACTAAATTTTGTGTATAAACACTACCTCTTAACTCATAGTAGCTATTAATCATAAATCTTCCTGAGGCACCAAAGTAAATGCCTACAGGTGTAAAGTAGGTAAAACCAGCTGTGGAGCTTAAATAATTGTACTTACCTGAACGAGTGATATTGGTAGATTTACCTACAAAATAGATACTGGGATTATTTACGTAATCAAGGCCCACGTGAAGGGCAAAATTATCTGTAACAAAGCCACCTAAGTCCAAAGAGGTGCGTATGTTGTCTCCACTTACTGGATTTTGAGCAATATCTCTTATAGAACCCTGTCCCCAACCCACTAGATAGCGTAGAAAAAAGCCATTAGGGTGGTCTACTTGGGCTTCTATAGATGAGGATAAGCACATTACAAAAATTACAAACAGTATTATGTGAATATGAATGCGTAATATCACGTACCCATTTTATATCCCCTTGATTAGGAAATCGACTCATTTAATTCTAGTTAAAAATAAACTTAAAAGAATACAAGATAAAATGCCGATGCTTAATTGTATCGTTTTATGCAGAGTTCAAGAACCTTAAATTTTATTCTTTTAAGTATTTATCTTACTGTAATCGTACCCTTGCCTGTACAATCTCAAGAGCCTCCTCCACCTGCTGTCCCACCGTCTACTAGTCCGCAAAATGTAGAAGAGAAACCTGTAGAAGACGGTAAGCAAAATGAAAAGCGTAGTAGGCGTAAAGAACCACCCTGCAAGAATTGCTTTAGTGTAAATTTTAATGACGTGGATATGCAAGATTGGCTCAAAACGATGGCCTCTCTGATTCAAAAAAATATACTTATAGATGAGTCTATACGTGGAAAAATAACTGTTATATCCTATCAAAAAGTTCCAGAAAGTAAGGCCCTAGACTTTATGAAGCAAGTACTTGAAGTGAAGGGCTATGGTATTATTGAAGAACCTAACTTATTAAAAATAGTCCCGTTAAAACAGGCTACAGAAAGTAACCTACTAGATGATGAGGAAGTGAATGAAAGTTCAGCGGGGGTGATTTCTAAGGTGATGACACTCCCACGTTTTATGGATGCAGACGAAATGAGTAATATCTTCAAGAATTTAGCTGGAAGTAATGTTACTATTGTTCCTTATAAAAGGGCAAATTCATTAATACTCACAGGCTTTGCTCGTAATGTACTTAGGGCCCTATCCATAGGTCAAAAGCTCATTGATGAAATCAAGGCCCAAGGTACGATAAATCCTTCTGGGGAGGACTCTGTACATTTTTACAGTGCTCGTAACATTACTGCAGAAAGTCTTGCGAATGTTTTAGTAAAATTAGATGCCCCCTTACCTTTACAAACAGATTTTTCTAAACCCAAACCTGCTCCCACTAAGATACGTGCCGTATCTCATAAGGAGTCAAATTCTGTTATGGTGACTGCAAATAGTATTGAGTGGGCAGGTATAGAAGAAATTATCAGAAAATTAGATGTAGTTAGAACACAGATATTGCTTGAAGTGCTCATTGCAGAAATTAGTTCAGATAAGAGTAATGACTTCGGGGTAGATTGGCGTAATTTTAGCAATGAAAGTCACGTGCAATTTAATACGGGCATAGCCCCAGAAAGTCGCATTGTAGATCCAACAAGGCTACCTAGTGATCCTAATTTTTTGCAACCTAGAAGAAATACCTTGAATGGATTTAGTCTGGGTTTTATTGATGCTAGGGGGGATCTTTTAGGAATTTTACGGGCTAATTTATCTCGCACTAATTTTAATGTACTTTCTTCTCCTCAAGTACTTGCGTTGAATAATCAAGAGGCAACTATTTATGTAGGTTCTGATGTACCTGTGGCTACTCGTAGCCAAGGAAGCCAAGAGGGAACAAATATTATTTCTAATTTTGAATACAAACCTGCAGGTATTACTCTGAAGGTTACTCCTCAAATTAATACTTCGGGACAGGTTACACTTGATTTTTTTGCCGAAATTTCAAACATACAAGGTAGCAATGCTGCTACTGCGGGCTCTAATCCTATTTTTTCAAAAAGAAATGTTAAGACAAATGCAACAGTCATAGATAAGCAAACCATAGTCTTAGGTGGTTTAATCTCCACAGAGTCGACTAAGATTGTAAATAAGGTACCATTACTTGGAGACCTTCCCTTACTAGGTTATTTATTTAGAAGGACTACAGAAAGTAGTAATAGGCGTAACCTTATGATATTTATGACCCCGCATGTGTTACGTAATAAGGCACAGGCAGATAGGGTTACAGATCTTAAAAAAGGTGAACAAAGTGAATCTCGTAAAAAGCTTCATAATGATATAATTGTTTGGCCTGAAAAAGCGATTGAAGAGTAGTACAAAAAAATGAAAGTTTTTTTTTTTTTACTTCTATTTGTAACGTATCAATATATAGAACTAAGGGCACAAAATGTTTCAGATACAGAAACAGCCATCGGTAAGGAGGGGATATTTGCTCAAGTGAGTCTTGGCACAGGCTATAGTGCCATGGCTCAAACGATACATGGGGAGATTCCTGAACTAGGCAAGCGTATTGATTATAAGAGTGATCTAAGTAATATAAGTTACAGTGCAAAACTAGGTTGGAGTGTTGATAAGGCTATCTTTTTTTTAAGTGTCTTAGGTACTCGTACCTATCATGTAAAAACGATTTTACCTAAGGGGATAGAGACTCCTGATACGAATGAGACTATAGAGTATAGTTTACAGGGTTGGTCCCCCGGCTTTTTATTTTATTACCCCCGAACACCTCTTTATACAGGTATAGAGTATCGTTTTTTACGAGCTTCTATTTCTGGCGTAGATCCTAAAAATCCAAAGAGTCTTGCTAATTATGATTATAATGGTACGGGTTATTCTCTAAGTTTTGGATCTGAGTGGGCTATAGCTTCGAATTGGTATATGGGTGTAGGAGTTTTTTATGCACGTGATACCTTTCGTAGGGATGGCAGTGTTGTAGATCATCCCTATTTTGGAACCCAAGTAACTTTATCCTACTATTAATTATTAAATACTTTTTATATTTTTATAAGTTTTTTTTGAATTTAAAAAAGCGAAATTGTAATTAACAATTGTGAAGCAAAAATATTTATCTCAAATAATCATATGGATAATTTTTTATCATATGATTAGCCTTCTCTTCCCACAAGCCTTGAAGGCCCTTCCCCTAGCGAATGGTAGTGAAGATTGGAGAGTCCTAAAAACAGAGCATTTTAATGTAATTTATCCTCGAAAAAAAAAAGAGTATGCGATATATGCAAGCAAACTCTTTGAACGCATACATAAGGAATTTGAAGGTAGGTATGAAAAACTTTGGTTAGAGTATAAAACTAATGTAGTTCTAAATTTTTCAAGTGATCAATATCAAGGAATAGCAAATGTTCTTTATGTCAATTATATCATTTTGTATTTGGAAAATCCTCGTATAGGAAGCTTTGTTCGCTATGAGGAGTGGCTAGAGGATCTCTTTCGCCATGAATATACACATACTTTAAGTTTACAAATTTGGAATTGGAAAAGTGACTTTTGGTTATGGCGAATAGCACTAGCAGTCCCACCTAATCTTGCCCACCCCACCGCCCTAATTGAGGGCATTGCTGTGTATGAAGAAAGTCAAAAGGGACATGGGCGTCTATTCGATCCCCTAAGCTTGATGGCCTATAGGGCTGCTTATTTAGAAGATGCATATCCTAGCTTAGGGGAAATACTGAACAAAACACATCGATGGCCTGTAGGTAATGTACCATATATATACGGAGCACGTCTTTTTGATGAGCTTGCAAAAAAAGCCGGGGCAAACGCTCCTCGCGAATATTGGAATAGAGACACCCCTTACTTATCCAAGCGCATTGCTTATTTCTCTACTAACTATTTTGAATTGTACAAAGAAGTAATCAAACACGATGCTGAAACATTTAGTTTGGAATTTCAAAAAATAGAGGCGGAGGGATTAACTCACTTTACTCGCCTTACAATAGATGGTTTTGTTAAAACATTTTTAACATATAGCGAAGAAGAAGATACATTATTATATTTTGCAAATCCTTCTAATGATATTTCGGGAATTTATAAGCACAAACTTATAGCCTCCAATCAACTTGAAGAAAAAAAAGAATTGTTGCAGCATCAGTTTTTAAATTCGGGTATCATTTGGAATACACAGGTTAAAATATCTAGTTCAGATATGTTATTGTATCATAACACAGGTTATAGATCGGAGCTACTAGATCTCACTCAAAATTATTATCAGAGTCAAATTTTTCCTGATCGTTACATCAGTTATCCCGCCTATGACAAGCATCATGCTCGTTTGTATTTTATTGAAAGGGACTATTTTTTTAGAAGTCTAAAGAGTGTACAAAAAAATGAAAGTGGGTATACAGATGAAAGAGTCCATTTGCAAGTTTTATATGATGGACTCCTACAATTTATTACAGTATCTCCTGATGGACGATTTTTAGCGACTATGTATCGTCAGGGTACGCATTCATATGCAGGCCTGCTTTTATGTGAAATCAAAAAAAATACTATAGGTTCTTGTTCTATTGTTGCAAAGCATAAAGAAGCGATACTCACTCAACCTGCGTTTTCTATAGATAGTAAGGAGTTATTTTTTTCTTCAGATGTAGGTGGATTTTATAATTTTTATTCTTATCATATCAAAAGTAAAAAAACTTATAAACGCACTCGTTTTTTGACGGGAGTTTTTTATCCCACTCCAACTTCTAAGGCACTTTATGGAATTTCTTACTTTGGTAATGGTTATGATTTGGTGAGTATAGATTATAATGATTTGGCACAAGAAGAAGTATTTTATTTTCAAAAAGGGGGGCGGGTTGAATTAGCTATTCAAAATGAAAGGGAAAGCTTGTTTGAAGTAAAGAATAAAATTCAAGAAGATTCTAAATTAGATGAAGAGGAATATAGAACAGAAAAAACTTGGAAACCCTATTTAGGTGTTGGCGTTGGTGGTGGGAGTTTAATTAATTTAGTTTTAGGCTTAAGTGACCCTATGCTTTGGCACAATATTTTAGTTTCTGTAGGAATACTTCAGTATAATATTCCTACAGGTGCCCCCCTTTCTTTTAGCTATATATACGATCGTTATAGTAATGGGTTATCGCTAAGTTATCGTCGTGTTCGTTTATCTACAGCACCAGATGTAACCCTAACAAATCGCAATATTTATGGAAATTATTCTTACCCTTCACGTTTTCTAAATTTGAGTTTTAATTATGGCTTGGAGAGCTTTGATCTCAAGGCAGCAAATGAATATTTTGTGAATGGTTTGAGTATGAAACTTTCTTTAGCTAAGTACCATACCTTTGTTGAGTCAATTTCTCCTGAAAAAGGTTGGGCCTTTAATCTAGAGGGTAGGTATTATCTTAGATCCTTGAGTCGTATTTATTCTAGAAGTAGTCAAAGATCCCTTAACATAGAATATGGGGAGATGTCTTCGGGATTTGACTTTTTTATTCCCTCTTTCTTTCCAAAATCCTTTAACCATGTAAATTACATAGGTATAAAAAATTATCAATTCATTGGTCCAGATAGTAGATTAAGTTTTCGAAACCCTGTATTCTTTCCTAATTCACCTATTCGAAACTTGGATCCATACACAAGAATATGGGATAACTTCACGTTGTATACCTATGAATATCGCCTTCCCTTGCTTTGGCTTTCACGCTCTTATTTTGAGCGCTTTCCCAATTTCTTTTTACGAGAAATCAACATGGCATTTTTTGCAGAGTATGTAACTTTAAAAAATGATGGAGGTAACTATGATAGCTATGCGTATGGGGTACGTTTGGGTATCGAAAATATTTTATCTTATGTTGCCAATGTCCCAGGAATTACAGATATTAATTTGAGTGTATCTAGGGGTAAAAATTCAGATACCCTTTTCCAATGGAACTTTTTTTTACTTTTTGGTGCTAGGAGCTTTAAAAATCGGTATTATGATGATACGATTGTTTTAGACAAAATCACTCCAAGGCAGTCTCTCAATTTTACTCAGACTAACATAAAACCAGATCTCTTTCAATGAGAGGATGACTTTTATTTTTAAAGAATGAAAAGGTTAGGAGATGTCATGTGATAGTGATTTTTTGATAGGGAGTATCTATGATTTGAAAGAAGTAAAAATCATTGTTGATAAAAATATTTTTTAGTACCCAAAAAAACCCTCATTTGAGTTTAGTCTCAGCAGAGGTTTTGAAATTAGATTCAAGTAGTAATAAAGTTTATAGAAAGAAGAGAGATGAAAACAAAAAACAACTAAGTTAGGAGTTACTTTTTTTATAAAATTGAGCTAGTGTATTTGAATTATACAAGAATGGAATAGGGGATGAGTTCAACTTATTTTGCCCTCCTGCTATATTAAATGGAATTTTTACAATATTTAGATTTAAGCCTAGGTGTATACTCAAACTATATTATATTTTGGGGTACTTGTTTTGGGTAAAATCAAAAGGACATAATATTTTGGTATAATAATTTTAAAATAAAACCGATACAAGGGTATATGACTACCAATTCACCTCCTCCTACCTCGCAAGTAAATCCCGTCTCTAATCCTTCTCCAAATCCTCCATCCAAATCTTCTTTTGCAGAATTATTTGGTGCCTTTTTATTGATTATAGGTATATTAATTTTTTTGTCACTCAGCTCATTTCAAGGGCAATTATCTAAGGGATTAGAACCCCTATCTGAAAACAATCTTATAGGGAGTTTTGGCCATAGTATTGCTGAACTCTTATTCTTAATGTTTGGCAAATCTTCTTTTTTATTAGGCCCCTATGTCTTTGTCTTAGGTGGTTTAACTATTAGTCGTAGTGTTTTTTCAGATCCCCTTTCACGTGTTACAGCCATCTTTATTATGATGGTGGGTAGCTCTATATTGGGTGGCATTTTATATGCGAAAGAGGGGGTACCTTCTCAAATAGTAGGTGGAGTGGTGGGTGCCAAGGGGAGCGTAGTCTTTATGGGATTATTTGGAGTTTTTGGTTCTAAGATACTTTCTTTTGGGGTTTTGATGGGTGGTGCTGTTATGGCGATACGTATGCCTATCTCTGTATTTTTTATGAGAGTACGCTTAATCATACAATATCTAATAAAACGATATGGGGAGATGTTTCAAGGCTCATGGAATTTAGACTTTAAGTTACCTACAACATCAGTCTCTCGTACACCTTCACCTTTAAATATGGGTTCTTTATTTAAAAAAGAAAGTGATACACAGAGGCCATGGATTGAGAGGGTAGAGAATTTAGAAGAAGTGGAAAATACGCCTCCTGTTCGTACAGAAAAGAAAAGTCAAGTATCCGAGCCATTGCCCGAGCCCTTCCTTGAAAAAAAAATCCCCCCCTCATCCTATAAGGAAAATGAAAATAAAGTAAAAACAGACTGGGACCTTCGTATATCTGAACGAACTCGTAACCTTCATGAACTTTTAAGTCAGTGGAATGGAAATGAAAAATCTAGCGATGAAGGGGAACAAGAAGTCGTTGAAGGTTTTAAGTTTGAAGGACATTTTGATCCTGATGGGAGTCGTTTTCATTTTAAATCACACGATGCTTGGAGTGTAAGTCCTCAAATTAAAAATTATAAAACAAACTACACTAGAGTTGTAAGTAAGGCTAGTGTTCCTACCTTACTTGAAAATCCTCGTATACGTACTCACGACATTCATATCCTTGATTTGCATACTTTAGAGAAAAAAAACTCAAGTGAAGGCCATCTTGAAAAAGTTTCCCAACAGAAAGCAGAAAGGCAACAGGAGACTTACTTTGCTTCTCATCCAAATCAAAATTTTATAGAAAATGAATGGGGGGAGACTCCTACTACAGCTTTGGAACCTGAAAGCCCTGAAAGCTATGAAGCTTTGGAAGACCAAGAAGATCATGTGGATGTAAGGAGTTACGAAAAAGAAGAGAAAGAAAAGCATTTAGGCTTAGATCTTGATAGTAATTATTTATCTCAAGAATTGAGCAAAGGAGGGGACATTTTTAAAGTACAGGATATTGAAGATAAGGGAAGAGACGAAATAGAAAATGAAACATATCCATTTCATCAATTGAAAAAAAATAAAGATTTTGAGCCAAAAGATTCTCAATTTGAAATAAGCAAGGGTAGGGAATTGAGAGAAGATGAACTTGTTTCTAAGGTACCTGAATTAGACACTGATTTATACACTCAATACCAAATAGATACATCTAGCTTACAGAGGCCAAACTTTCAACCTCCTTTAAATATCTCAAATGAGATTACAGAAATAAAAGTCTCCTTAGAGAAAGTTATGCATGAATATGGAATACAGGCGGAGGTGGTGGGGACAGAAAGGGGCCCCATTATTACCCTTTATGAGATTAAATTAGAGCCAGGTATTAAACTTTCTAGAGTCTTGAGTTTGCAAAATGAGATATGTATGAATCTTGCCGTTCCTATAGTTCGTATCATTGCACCTATACCGGGTAAATCTACTATAGGAATAGAAATTCCTAATCGTATTCGTGAGCCTGTCTTACTATCTCAATTGCTCCCGAGCCCTAAAGGAGAATTGCAAATTGTTCTTGGGAAAAATATTGCTGGGATTAATCAATATGTGGATTTGAGCTTACTTCCCCATTTGCTCATAGCAGGGGCAACGGGTGCAGGTAAATCTGTATATTTGAATACGGTGATTGCCTCGCTTCTATATCATTCCTCACCACTAGATGTGCGACTTGTTATGATAGATCCCAAAATGGTAGAACTCAAACTTTATGAGGGTATACCTCACCTTCTTATGCCTGTGATTACAGATGTCTATGAGGCATCAAAGGCCTTACGTTGGCTTATTGATGAGATGGAACGTCGTTATAGAATTTTATCTGCTTTGAGGTGCCGTGATATTCGTTCTTACAACCAGCGTATACAATCTAAAATGATAGACGATGAGGTCTCCACTAAGATGCCTTATATCGTAGTGATTATTGATGAGCTTTCTGATTTGATGATGGTCGCAGCTAAGGATGTGGAAGATTCTATTATACGTTTAACCCAGAAGGCTCGTGCAGTGGGTTTACATATTATCATGGCTACGCAAAGACCTTCTGTAGATGTGATTACAGCTTTAATCAAGGCAAATTGTCCTGCTCGTATTGCCTTTCAGGTGGCTCAAAGAACAGATAGTCGAACAATTTTAGATGCAAATGGGGCAGAGAATTTACTAGGACGTGGAGATTTTATCTATAAATCACCTTTGCAAACAAGTCTAGTTAGGATACAAGCCCCTCTAGTGACAGAGGAAGAGATAGAGGCCCTAGTGAAACAAATGCGTAGCCTTGGCCCCGCCAAATATGTTACCCTTTCAGAGGATACGAAAAATTTGAGCGAAGCTGATGAGCAAATAGATGAGTCACTATTTCAAGAAGCCTTAGCTATAGTTTTGGAGTCTGGTAAGACCTCTACTTCATATATACAAAGGCGTTTGCGTATAGGCTATAATAAAGCAGCGAATATAATGGAATTAATGGAAGACCGTGGCTATTTGAGTCCTACCTTAGGTGCAAAGGCACGTGAAATTTTGAAAAGAAGTTGACGTGCTTGGCCTTGAAGCTTGCTTGTAGTCTATTCTTTTATGAATAAAACTTATTTTTTTCAGTTCACTTTTTCTTTCTTTTTAGGGCTCCTTTTTCTTTCTAGTGATGCTCATGCTCAGAAGAAAAAAAATCAAGAAATAGATGAGTCTCCTTCTGGAAATGAAACTGGTAAACAAAAAGATCCTGCACACAACTGGAATTCCAATGTTGATGTTGCTCGTAAAATTATACAGGGCTTTGAAAACCTTCAAGGCTACAGTGCTTATTTTAAAATTAACATAAAAGAAGGAAATAGATCACGTCAACTTTCAGGGAATGTATATTATCAGAAACCCGGTAAAATGAGATATGATTTTGAGCAACCTAGAGGGAATTTAATAGTATCTGATGGAAAGACCATATGGTTTTATGTGCAACGTTTAAATACTGTAGGTAAGCAAGAACTTGATTTGAAGAAGAAGAAATCTAATGGGCAACCTCTTTTTAAAACAGTACCCCTTACAGGGGTGAGGCATCTCTTTCGTAAATATCATTATCGATTTGATACCCCTGAACAACCTCGTCTTGATGGTGGACGTATGGTATTTGTTTTAAACTTGGAGCAGAGGGAAAAAATAGGAGGCTATGAAAATATTAAGTTGTATGTTGATGCTAAAGATTATTTAATCTTAAAGGCTATAGGAGATGACGGTTATGGGAAGGTGAGTACTATTGAATATTCTAAAATAGAAATGAATCCTTCTTTAGAAGGAAAATTATTTCAATACCAACCCAGTAATAATGTGTCTATAGTGCAAAATCCCCTTGTGAGTGAATAATAATATGAGTTTGAGAGATAGAGAAAAAGAATTAGAGCCAGTGAGTTTTAGTAATGGGGTAGGGGGCCTGCTTCAAAAAGAAAGAAAAGCTAGAAAGCTTAGTATCAAAGAAGTTTCGCAAGAGACAGCAATTAGTCCGAGATATCTTATTGCCCTTGAAAATGATGACTATAGTCAATTTCCTGCAGAGACCTATACCATAGGATTTTTGAATAGTTATGCAGATTATTTAAATCTAGATAAGAATCGTCTCATCCATCTTTTTAAGCAACAGCAGATAGACACAAAACTTACCCCTATTGCAGAGTTAACTACCTCAGGGGGCCTTCTAAATATATTTAGGGTGATAAGCTATTATAGTGGGAATCATATGCAACTTGCCTTGCTGGTAGTTGTGCTTATTTTTTTAGGTTTGATTTCATATAATTTTCTAAACATTAAATCTTTTAAATTACAATCTTTTAATTTTGATACTGTAGCCCCTTTTTGTGGTGGTGAAAGGGAGCTACGAGTGAGTTCTTTGCCCCTTCTTGCAGGTGCCCCACGCAATGAGACTCTATCTACTAGTCCGCCTGATGCGATACGTATTTCTACAGATGGTTTGACCTTACTTTTTTGTTTGGATAAGGTTAAGACAGAGGGGATGACAAAGCCCCTTGGATTCTTTCATCTAAATATAGATGGAAAGTCTAATTTAAATTTTGAAGTCATGGAAGGGCGTGGCTATACTTTAAGCAGTGAAATTAAGGAATTAAGGGCATTGACCAAAAAAATAGTTTTTACTCCTACTGTGTTAAATAATTTTTCTGCTCGTATTGAATTAGAAACAGTAGATACTCAAATTCCAGTAGAAAGTAAAGATGAATTAGGTCTTAAGAAAACGAATTCTTTAGAAGGTGTTGGCGAAGCAAACAAAGAATTAAAAGAGGGAACTGCTGAAGAATCCAAGCTCCCCTCATCAGAAACTGCCAATCTTCCACAGGGGCGTGAAGGGTATCCTACCCAAAAAGATGATATAGCAAATAAAAATGAAAAGATAGAACAGCCTAGGGACGAAGTTGCGACTAGAGATTTAAATAAAAAAGAGCAAAATAATAATCAAGGCAATATCCAAGTTACACTTGAGTTTGTCAAAGATTCTTATGTAGAATGGACTAAGGATGGACAATACTTTAGAGGTAAGGTAGTGCCTGCGGGGGAGGTACAGACTTTTGAAGCTCAAAATCGACTAGATATAAAAGTTGGAAATGGCGGTGGGGTGCGTGTTAGGAGGGAGGGCGTGGCTCCTAAAATGGCAGGTCCCCTTGCTCGTATTGTTAAGCTAGAATATAGGCGTGTACCTGATTCCCTTGACCCTGGACTTTCTAAAATACAAGAAAATATATCAGTAGTTCAATAGTGTATAGTTAATATTGTAACTATATGTTGTGATAGTCTCACTCATTTGAAAGAAAAAGAAAATATTTTAGATACACCTGAGGGCCTAGCTTCCCTCTCCTTGCAAAAATTACCCCTAGGGCATGCCTTCCCCCCTAGTCCACATACTGTTTTCGCTAGCCTGCCCACTATGGATAGTATTATAGGGTATGAGGAGAAAGATAAGAAAGTCATTGAAAGTATGCAGGGGGGGTACCCCCGTTTTGTAAATCCTAAATATACTAGAATGCTTGAGGCTTCCCTTTGGGAAGAAATTCAAAAAGGAAGCGGTATTATAGAGAAGGGTGGGGACATTAGTGAATTTATAGGAGTGCGTTTAATTTCATCTCACGCGAGGGCCAAAGAGGCGGTAGAATATGTTCAAGCTATAAATCCTAAAAGTAAAATAGAAATTTCTAAAATAGGGACAGAACTTGTGACTTTAATGTATGATCATACAAATAAGTCATATATAAATGACTTTTTGCAACATACGGGAAGTATGCTTTTTTCTAGAGAGGCCCAAACTCACCTCATCCAAAGAAAGTTATTAGTCTCTATGTTTCCAGAAGCTAGGGTAGAAGAATCAAAAGAGACTCTATTGCAGAAGATAAAAAATGTACTGGGTCAAGAAATAGAACTCAAAGAACTAGATAACTTGTATGTTACTCGTAGTGGTATGAGTGCCCTTTATGCAGTCTTACAATCTGTGAGAAAGGTTCAAGTTAAGAAAAAACGTACTCTTTGGATACAACTAGGCTGGCTTTATATTGATACTAGCGAGTATCTTAAAAAATTTTTAGGAGCAGGAGAGGAATGTATTTTTTTAGAAAGTGATTTAGATGGTGGAGATAGTGATGTCAAAAAATTAGAAAGCATTATGCGTGAGAGAGGGGAAGAAGTGATAGCGGTGATGACAGAAATACCTAACAATCCCTTATTGCATACAGCTGATATTTTGAAGGTTCGAGAACTATGTTTGAAATATGGGGCAGCTTTAATTTTAGATCCAAGTATGATGGGATTAGGAAATATTAAGATTTTAGAGCATTGTGATGCGTTGTCCCTAAGTTTGACCAAGTACTATGCTTGGTCAGGTGATGTGATTATGGGAGCCTGTGCCTTAAATCCTGCAGGACCTATGTATGAGGCTCTTAACCAAGAAATATCTCATTACATAGAGGTCCCGTTTATAGGGGATATGGAGCGTATGGTATACGTATTAAAAAATTATCCTAGGGTAATGCAAAAGATAAATGAAAACATGATGGAGTTTATAAAATTTTTAGAAAAACAAAAAAATGTAAGGCGTATACATTGGGCTTTCAAAGAGAGCTCTAAAAAAAAGATTGAACCTCTGATTCGATCTTCAAATTGTCCCGGTGGGGTTTTGAGCTTTGAGTTAGAAAATATTTCATTAAAAGAGTTTTACGATGCGATTGAAATTCCAAAGGGACCAAGCTTTGGTTTGGCCTTTACCTTACTTAGCCCGTACATGTATCTAGCTCATTATGATTTAGTAAGTACATCAAATGGACGTTCGATGTTAAAAAAAATAGGCTTAGACCCAAATCTAGTTCGAGTTTCTTTGGGAATAGAAGATATAGATAGTATTTGTAAAATTTTTTATACCGCGTTAAATAAATAATGTAGGCGTAAAATTATTATTTATTTCTTGTTTTTATATGAAATTAAATTAAACTGGGTTTCTTTAGGAGCTTATTTGATTATGAATTTTTTTGAGATGGGATTATCTTTTTTAGAGGGTTTGGCCCTTATACTTTCACCTTGCATCTTACCTGTGTTGCCCTTACTTCTTTCATCTAGTGTGGCGGGTGGTAAAAGAAAGTCAATAGGGATGGTATTAGGCTTTGTACTATCCTTCACTTTGTTTGCCCTTTTTTCGCGTAAATTAATTCTTCTTTTAGGTATAGACTTAGCTATCTTTAAGAATGCTTCTTTAATTTTACTCGGTTGCTTTGCTTTGATTCTCTTTTCAGAAAGGCTTTCGGAGAAATTTAGTCAGTATACCCAAAAACTATCTGTATGGGGGCAAGGCTCTGTTGCTCAACATGGAAATAAAAGTGGTTATCTAAGTGGTATGTATCTTGGATTTTTAATTGGTTTGGTATGGACACCTTGTGCGGGTCCTATACTAGCGGCGGCCCTTGTTCAAATTATACGTCAAGAAAATGATCTTCAGGCATTTTTTATAGTGAGTTCCTTTGCCTTTGGTGCGGGGGTGCCTATGTTTATACTCACTCTTTTAGGGAATCAAGTTATGACTAAAATAAAAGGTTTAAATCAATATACAAGTATCATACGTAAGGCTATGGGTGTACTGATGCTTGTGGCAGTAGTGGTTATGTGGATGGGTTGGGATACCACTCTGTATTCAAGCCCAGCTTCTATTGAAAAAAACACAAATAGTAAAGCAGGAAATGAGAAGAAAAGAGATGAAGTTATTGATGGGGTGGAGGCATATCCTGCACCTGATTTTTCAGGTATAGAGGCTTGGCTCAATACAAATGAAAAGAAACTTAAAATGCCTGATTTGAAAGGCAAGGTAGTACTTATAGATTTTTGGACCTATTCTTGCATAAATTGCATTCGTACTTTGCCTTACATTACTTCTTGGGATCGTAAATATCGTTCTAAGGGGCTTGTGATAGTAGGTGTACATGCTCCTGAATTTGAATTTGAAAAGAAGATAGAAAATGTGAAATCTGCCATAAAAAAACACAGTATTCAATATCCTGTGGCTATAGATAATCATCTCGATACATGGACGAACTTTAAAAATAGATATTGGCCTGCCCATTACTTGATAAATAAGCAGGGTAATGTTGTTTACACTCATTTTGGTGAGGGTCATTATGAGATTACAGAAAAAAATATTAGATTCCTCTTGGGTATTCGAGATGCGGATGAGGCCTCAAATGAAAAAACAGAGAGTGTGACTGATGAAGACGATATCCTTTCATTTATGGAAACTCAAACCCCTGAAACCTACTTAGGTTTTGCAAGGGCTAGGAATTTTATGAATGCAAATGCAAGTGAAGAAGAACTTACAGATACTTCCTCAGGAAATTTTAAATCTTCTCCAAAACTAAAATTACATCAATGGACCTTAGGGGGGAGATGGAGTGTAAAAAAAGAGAATCTTGTTAGTGGTTCAAATACGAGTTACCTTAAATTGCATTTTCAATCTAAAAAAGTTTTCTTAGTTATGGGTTCTAAGCATCAAGAGAAGAAAGTTAAATTAAAACTTGATGGCAAGGAGCTTGGCACTTTTTCTGGAAAAGATGTAAAACAGGGTGGAATCTTTGTGAAAGAACATACTTTATATGAAGTAGTGAAGTCTGATAAAACTCAGGAAGGTGTTTTGACCATCGAGGCACCTGAGGGTGTGGAACTTTATGCCTTTACTTTTGGGGGATAATAAGAGCTTTCCTAGTCTTATTTAATTTTTTTGTAAGAGTGGCATAGCTGAAGATAATTTTTTATTTCACCTTAGTTGTGAGGTGTATAGTAAATAGCCTGTAACTAGTAGCTTATAGGAAATTAACGATAGGGGCGTGGTTTTTTTATTAGATTCAAAAAAATAAGGAAAATTTTAGGCCATAATCTCGGATCTTTTAAAAAAAGATAAAAGTGTTTTGGAGTAATCTCCTCCACCCCTTCTATAGGATCTTTCTTTAAGTATCTACGAGCATAACTAGACAATTGGGCAATACTTATCATGCAAAAAGTATATATTTTATTTTGCTTGAGATGGCGAGAGTAATAGAAATGATCTGGTAGTACCTCTACTTTAAATTTTTCTATACATCGATAAAATAAATCTGTATCTTCGCCACAGTGCAAAAAGGGTCTATATTCCTTTAATTCCATAAAAACTCTTTTGCGAAAAAGGATGCAAGGATAGAGATGGCGTATTCTTGATAAATTAGGCAAAAGCAGGCTAGGGTGTGCTGTAAGTGGGTTAGCCTTAATAAGAAGTATATTGACTACATGATTATAATTAACTGATACGCCATCTATAGTATCATTTTTTTCAAGATATTCAATTTGAGTTTCATAGGTGAGGGGGTTTATATAATCATTTGCACATAGGTTTGCAATATAATGTGAGGCTTTCACTTGCTTTAAAGCGAAGTTCCTTGCATCCGCCAAGCCCATATGTTCTCTCTGAAAGTACTGTATTCGGGTATCTTTACTTTCGTGTTTCTGTATAATAGCTATAGTCTCATCTGTTGAACCATTATCTACTATAATGAGTTCAAAATTCTTGTAAGTTTGCATGAGTACACTTTTTATGGCTTGCTCTATGTGTTTTCCTGAATTGTAGGTGGGGATGATGACTGCTAATTTTGGAGACATGGGACTATAAAACTTTATTTAAATACAGGGTTGCCTTAACTCTGTCAGTTTGGAAAGTAATTTTTATGAAAGTTAACTTAGCAGTTACATCCCCCTCTTTTAGTAAAAGAAGTACCCTTGTAAGAGAACTTCAGAAAGTAGTGCCTACAGCAAAATTTAATGAAGAGAACTTAGAAGGAGATAAACTAATTTCTTTTCTTGAGGGGGTAGAAGTTGTAATTGTAGGTAGGGAAAAATTAAGTACAGATGTACTAAAGCTCTTACCTCAGCTTAGAAGCATTATAAAATATGGGGTGGGCTATGATAATATCGATATTGCTTTTGCAGAAAAACAAGGCTTAGAAGTGTATCTTCAACAAGGAACAAATAAGAGATCTGTAGCAGAGTTGGCACTTTGTTTTCTTATAGGCTTATCCCATAAAATCTTTTTTTCAAGTCAGGCTTTGCGACAAGGCCTTTGGCTTAAAGATGGTGGGATGCAATTAACTGAAAAAAAAGTAGGAATAGTGGGTTTGGGGAACACAGGTTCTGAGTTGGTGCATCTTTTGAAACCTTTTTCTTGTGAGATCTTAATATGTGATATTTTAGATAAAAGAGATTTTATAGAAAACCAAAAATTAAATTATACTTCTGAACTTAGGTTAGTAAATCAAGAAACTATTTTTAAAGAGAGTGATTTCATTAGTTTGCATGTGCCCCTTAGCCCGCTAACAAAAGAAATGATCAATGAAGCTTCCATAAAGCAAATGAAAAAAACAGCCTATTTAATAAATACGAGTCGTGGTGAGGTGATAGATGAAGGTGCATTAAAAAAAGCTTTAATGAATGGTGAACTAGCAGGAGCGGCTTTGGATGTGTATCAAATGGAACCCCCTACTGACCTTGAATTTTTAACCCTCCCTAATCTTGTCGGCACCCCACATATAGGTGGGAGTTCACAAGAGGCTGCTCTCCAAATGGGCAGGGCGGCGATATGTGGTGTAGAAAAGTACATGGCTAATCTTAAAGAATAAAAAGATATGAGTGAAATTTTAGTTATTAGTGGTGCTGGGATTTCCGTTGATTCGGGTATCAAGCCCTTTAGGGGAGTGCATGATGCGATATGGGAAGAGAATCCTATAGAGATGGCTAGTTTTAAAAAATATTATAACGATCCTGCGGGCTTTTTAATTTGGTACTACCAACGTTTTGCTGTTTGCCGTGAAGCTAAACCTAATCTTGCACATAAAATTTTATCAAAAAAGAATATAAAAGTAATCACCCAAAATATAGATAATTTACATATTAAAGCAGGGCATCATACCCAAAGACTTATAGAAATACATGGAAACTTATGTTACAAGAGAAAACTTTATGCAAATCAACGTAATGAACTTGTATTAGCTGATTGGGAAAATTTGAATAAAGATAATCTGTCTGATGAATTGTTGAAAAGATTTTGTATAAAAAAAAATAGAAGCATAGATGAAAATTCTTATAGGCCCCATGTTTTACTTTTTGATGAATCCTATAGTGAACTTTATGAGTACAACAAGGCCTTAGAGTGGGCGAGAAATTGTGATACGCATATTTTTATAGGGACTTCAAATTCAGTGGGGATAACAGCTAGTATTTTACAATTAGGCCTTCTTCAAAGAAAAAAAATTATTGTAGTGGACCCATCTCCAGATGCCTCTTTTAGAATGGGTGGGGTAGAGCTTCGAGAAGAGACAGCTACAGAGTTTTGTAAGGAGTATTTTTAAATTTTAAGAGTACTTAGAGAGAATGAGATTTTAGATACTTGACCAATTCATTTTGTTTTATCTTTTCTTGATTTCCGGAGTCCATGTGCTTTACTGTGATTTCCTGTTCTTGAATTTCCGAAGACCCTAAAATAAGTACGATACGTTTTTTTTTCTTTTGTGCTATTTCTAATTGACGAGATAGCTTTTTGACTTCAAGCATTTGCTCTACTTCTACTCCTTGTTTTCGTAATTCATGGCATAAGATAGAGGATGCTTCTAACAGCTCTTCAGACATGAGAGTCATAAAAATACCTTCTAAATATGGTGTTGGTGGTACATCGCACTGAATATAGGAGTACTTTGATGGGATAAAATGATTGGATTCTAAAAAATTTTGCAGGGTAAGGTCTCCCATCCCAAACCCAAGGGCATTGAGAGCTTGACCCCCAAATTTATCCATTAGGTTATTGTAAGCCCCGCCTCCAAAAAGAGATCTATTATTTTCAGGATTGAGGTCATAAATTTCAAAAATAAAATCAGTGTAATAATCAAAGCCCCTCATTAAAGTGGGATCAAATTCTATGTAATCTAAATAGCTTTTGTCCTTTGCTTCAAGGCCCCTCATGAGGGCAGTTAAACTGTTTAGTACTCCCTTCTCTTTATCCTTCTCCTTATCAGATATTTCTTTTAAGTCGAGGCTAGGTAAGTCAGATAGTTTAAGTTTAAAGAAATCTTGTAATTTATCATACATGCTTTTATCTAAGTTTAAATTTTTTAGCTCCTTATCGAATTCAATTTGACTTAGCTTTGATTTTTTATCTATAATTCTAGATAATTTATGTAGATGCTCCCCATCTTGTATTTGAAGATGTGAAGCGAGCAAGCGTCTATCGCTAAAGTATACTTTAAAGTGTCTTGAGTCTGCACCATAATTACGTAATAAGTCAATGGCTAAACTAAGTAGTTCCACCTGCCCCGCCACTCCTTGTACCCCAAAAAGGTCTACGTTGAGTTGGTAAAACTCACGGAGTCTGCCATGTCCTGGTCTTTCGTAACGCATAAAATTTGCTATGCTAAACCATCTAAGGGGATAGCTAAGCTCTCTTTGCCTTTGTGCTACCATGCGGACGACTGTGGGTGTCATTTCTGGACGTATGGCAATTTCTCTCTCACCACGATCACGAAAAGAGTAGACTTGTTCATTTACAATTTCTTCTGAAGATTTACTACGATAGAGATCTAAAGATTCAAGTAGGGGGGCACTGTATTCTTGATAGCCATATAGATTACAAATTTTTCTTTGCTCATCAAACATCCATTTCCTAAAACTAAATTCTTCAGGATAAAAATCTCTTGTTCCTATATATGGTTTTAAAGGAATTTTTGACGAGGATGGGATAGACATGTCTGTCAGTTGTGTTCACTTTATTTTCGTGACAAGATAGATTTAGCAAAACAATAAAAAATGATTGTCGTATAAGTATAGCTTAGAAGGAGTCGGTATAGTCAGAGTCGTACGTATGAAAAAGATAAGAACAACTAGAAAAGTCAGAATTAATATTACAAAAAAAAGAGTAAAAAGGAGCCTACGTTCAAAAGCTAAGCAAGCACATCGTAGGTCCACAGGTTTTAAAGAAAATACAGAAAAGGCATAAGGAGCCAAGGTCTCAGAGGATGGGGTCTTTTATATTCTTTGAGTACCTTTTCTACTTTCTAGGAGGCATGGGTGCCCCCTCCAAGGTGTGTCTGGTATATATTGAAAAGCATAAAGGTATGAATTGACAATAAGAAAATGGGCTTTCTGTATGAAATTCATTACATTTAGCTAAAAGTTCGCCATTTGTGTCTATATAAGCATTCTTGAACTTTTGATAAAGAAAATATTATCTATTATGGAGGGTATTGATTTGCACGATAAAGAGTAGAGAAATAGAATTATGTTGAATTTTCCTAATATTCAGAGAGGTCTTATACTTTCTCTAGATTGTGTTATTTTTATATTTTCTTACTACCTTTCGTTTGCATTACGTTTTGATCATTTATTTCCATATCAATTGCCTAATGTAAGCTTTGATTTGGCTAGTCTAACCCTTCACATCATATGTTCTATTGCCTCTTTTTTCATCTTAGGGATATATAACAACTTATGGAAATATGCTTCTTTTTATGAGATTAAGCAAATAGGAAAGGGAACGTTTCTTGCAGCCCTTTTAACTCTAAGCTCTACATGGTTTTATAATAGCCTAGAAGGGTTTCCTGCCTCCCTTCTTATTATAGAATATGTATTAGTTTTTTTGTTTATAAGTTTGCGTAGTTTTAGTTGGCGAATGATTCGAGAGTTGAAAATAGCTTCTAGTAAAAAGCAATTAAGAACATTAGTTATAGGGCTAAGTGAGGCATCGTATTCTTTCATACAACAATTGAAGGCTACAAATTTACCCTATAAACCTATGGCAGTGCTGGATGTAAAAATCAAATGTAATAAAAGTTATCTAAATGGCCTACCTGTTTATAATGATTTGAATGCCTTGCAAAGTATCATTAAAGATTATAGAATAGAACAAGTGATTATTACTGAAAAACTTGATAGTTCCAAAAATCGATTTATTTATCATTATTGTGAGAATTTGGGAGTGAATTGTAAGATTTTGCATTCTTTTACAGAAGCTTCAAATGATTCTCAATTTGAACCTCGAAACTTTCGTCTTGAGGATTTACTGGGTAGGGTAGAGGTGAGGCTTGAAAGTGTAGAAATAGAAAATATGATTCAAGGTAAGATTGTGCTTATAACAGGGGCGGGTGGTTCAATAGGAAGTGAATTATGTCGTCAGATATTGATTTATAAACCCTCTACCATAGTTCTACTTGATATTTCAGAAAATGCCCTATATGAAATTGATAGAGAGGTACGCATCAGTGCAAAGTATTCTAAAATAGAGATACTTCCAATCATAGGAAGTATAGGTGATGAATTTATTCTAAAAAGAATATTTCATGATAGGAAAATTCACATTGTTTTTCATTGTGCAGCGTATAAGCACGTACCCCTTATGGAGTTGAATATTGAACAGGCACTAAAGAATAATCTTTTGGGTACGGTACGTCTGGCAGAGGCTGCAAGGCATTCAGGTGTAGAACGTTTTGTAATGCTATCTACAGATAAGGCGGTAAATCCTGTAAGCATAATGGGGGTTACAAAACGCATCGCAGAACTGTATATCCAAAAGTTATCAATAATGAATGGCTTATGTTTTTTGGCTGTGAGATTTGGGAATGTTTTAGGCTCTCAGGGTTCTGTGGTACCCTTATTTGCAAAACAAATAGCCGCAGGGGGGCCAGTGACAGTAACACATCCTGATGTAACACGTTATTTTATGAGTATATCGGAAGCAGTAGGTCTTGTGCTACAGGCGACAGTATTAGGTAAGGGGGGGGAAATTTTTATCTTAGATATGGGAGAGCCTATTCATATCAAAGAGCTTGCCGAAGATATGATACGCATTTTTGGTTTTGTCCCACATAAAGATATTTTAATAGAATATATTGGCCTAAGGGCGGGGGAAAAACTTTATGAAGAATTACTGAACGTATATGAAATAAAACAAAAGACATCTCATCCCCAAATTCATGTGGCTTTAAATGAAAACTTAAATTTTAATGACTCTATTCTTAGTACAAAAATATCTAATTTTATTGAGAATATGTTTTATTTAGACAAGGAGCAATTAAATCAAAATATTCAAAGTATCATTCCTGAATATACTCCTACCCCGACTATGGATAAAATAAATGTCATTCGCACCGCACCCCTTGCTCTTAGCTCTCATCAGATGCATGAGTAGCTCTACTTTCAAGGATACTTGCAATAGAATAGATGAGATACATACTTTAAAGATAAATGAGCTTTTTACAAATTGAAAATATTTTATGAATCCCCTTCGAAAAAAAAAATTAGAAACATCTATACTACGAGAATGGTCCCTCCTTCTACAGAAGCTCCAAAATAAAGATGAGCGTCTTTCTTTTGTAAATGTGCATAAAGTAGATCTTGCAAGTGACTTTAGCATGCTTAGAATCTATATATCTTTTTTTGGCGATGATCGTTCTAGAAAAGAGGGTTTAATTGTAATTCAAGAAAATCTTCCCTTGCTTCAATCTCAGTTAAGTCGTAATTTACGACTTCGTTCTACACCTAAGATTTTTCTAAAAGTATTGAGTGAAGAACAAATTCAAAAAGAAATTTATGAAGCTAGTTTGCTTGAAAATACTTGATCTTAGTAAACCTTGGGGTAAGCAGGAAAGCATGATATATATAAAAAAACATAAATGAATACTTTATTGAATACAACATTAGATTCTAAGATTAAAAAAATAAATTACTGTGGTGCGGTACTAGCAAATAAACCTGAGGGTATCTCCTCTACCACCCTTGTAAGTCTATTAAGGCGTAGACTAGACTTTAAAACTATAGGGCATACGGGTATACTTGATAGGGCAGCTAGTGGCCTTATGCTTTTACTTGTAGGAAGGAGTACAAGTTTGGCACAATTTTTTCTTCATGCTGATAAAGAATATATTTCAACTATTAAACTTGGTATTTCTACAGATACACATGATCGAGAAGGTGAAATTATAGATAGTATAGATGAAATAAAAGTACGCACTTTTATGAGTGAGCATAAAGAAAGGATTGTGAATACGATTCTTTCATGGCCCCTCTTAGAAGAGCAAGTACCACCTATCTATTCAGCTCTAAAACATAGGGGCAAGAGACTTTCAGATTTAGCTAGGGAAGGTAAGCAAGTGGAGGTTAGACCTCGTAAAATTAAAATATATGAATGTGATATTTTAAATTATGATATTGAAAATTGTATCATAGAGCTAAGACTTAAAGTAACAGGTGGAACGTATGTAAGGTCCTTGGCTCGTGACTTAGGACTTTCGTTAGGGATACCATCATATTTATATAGCTTAAAGAGAATAGGGCTCGCTAGTTTGAAATTGAATGAAAATGTTTGGGAATTCAGTGAGGAAAAAAAAGAACTGCAAATTATTTTGAATCACAAAGGTGGGTATGGAGATGAGGAGACGATAGGAAATGAGAAAGGGAAAAATACAAAAGAAGTCATTCATATTCTTGGCCCTAGAGAAATACTTCCTCATTGGCCTTGTGTAAAATTGAAAAAAAAGGAATATGAGGCTAAGCTTCTTAAAGGGGTGGGGTTACCTCCAGTTGCCCTTGAAGGAAATTTACCTAATAAAGTATTTCAAAATTTCTTTATAGAAAATCAGGAAGGACAGGTGCTTGCATGGGCTCGTCGTACAGTTGGTGGTTACAAGTATGGAAGGATATTATACTAGCCAAATAAAACAAAAGGTCTGAACTGAGGTAGATAGATATGACTTTAGAACGAGGCTCACCTTATATTATTGCAGAGTTGGGTGCAAATCATGAAGGTTCTCTAGATAAGGCAAAATTTTGCATAGAAGAGGCAAAAGAAGGTGGGGCCAGTGCGATTAAATTTCAATGCTATAAGGCTAATAGGCTTGTGAGTTTAGATTGCATGAAGTTTGGGTCTAGTATGCAATCCCAGGCTGAGGCACAATTTGCTTATCTTAAAAAATATGATGCATGGGGTATGCACGAGTATAGAGAGTTGTTAGAGTTTTGTAAAAATGTAGGATTAGATTTTTTTGCTACTCCCTTTGATGAAGAATTTATTGATGAACTTGCAGAATTTGGGGATGAGCTTCCTTTCTATAAAATAGCTTCAGGGGATCTGAATTGTATACCCTTATTGCGTAAGATTGCTTCTAAAAATAAACCTGTTATTCTCTCAACAGGGGCGGGTGAAATTTCTGAAATTGCTTTGGCGGTTGATACTCTTAAAAAAAATGGTGCTACCGAAATTTCACTTTTACATTGTGTAATGAATTATCCTTGCAAAGAAGAGGAGTTGCATTTACATACAATTAAAATTTTACAAAACTTTTTTCCAGAACTTCGAGTGGGGTATTCTGATCATAGCCTAGCAGATGAAGAAATGCTGAATCTAACAACAGCATTTTTATTAGGAGCTGAAATCATTGAAAAACATTTTACTTTTGATAAAAATTTTTTGAATAATGATCATGCCCATTCTATGGATAAGAGAGATTTAAAGAAATTTGTGAAAAATATAAAAAAAATACAAAGAATTATGGGGGTAGGGGATCAAGAGGCAAACAAAGAAAAAACATTTTTATCTTCAAGAGATTCTTTAAGCACCTCTTTGCTTTCTGGTGTCATGAATCATAAAAAAATTATACATCCTATAGAGAGGAAAATACTTGTACAAGCAAGGCGTTCTATAGTCATAAATAAGGATCTAAGAAAAAATAGCCAATTACAAGAAGCTGATCTTACATATAAGAGACCCGCCTTAGGGATAAGTGTGGTAGATTGGGATAAAGTGATACAAAAAAAAATCAATAAAGATTTAAAAAAAGATCATATACTTGTTTGGGATGATCTGGAATAAGTTTATCGAAATACTTGTACAAAAATAAACTTAGAGAATAGATGATAGCTTTATGAAACTTAAAAATATTGAAACTTATACACATGACTCCTATCAACATGTCGGCATTTTACTTATAAATTTAGGAACACCAGAATATCCTTCTATTCGTGGGGTAAGAAGGTATCTAAGAAATTTATTAAGTGATCCTAGGGTAGTAGAGTTACCACGATGGTTTTGGTTAGCCTTGTTGTATTTTATTATTTTGCCCATACGTTCTCGTAAATCTACAGAGAAATATGCTAAAATATGGAGTTCTGAAGGTTCCCCCCTATTTGTTTTTACAAAAAAAATAACTTTAAAACTTGAGACCTTGTTTAGAAATAAATATGATATAAAAAGTTATGTTTTTGAATATGCTATGCTTTGTTCTCAACCTAGGGTTAGAGAAGCATTAAAAAAATTGAGAGAAAAAAACTGTAATCATATATTTATTTTAAATATGTTTCCTCAATATGCAAGCCCAACAGTGGGTTCTAGTTTTGAAATGGTAACAAAAGAGTTGCAAAAGTGGCGCTGGGTGCCAGAACTTCGTTTTTGTAATCATTATCATGATCATCCTCTTTACATACAAGCACTTGTATCTTCAATACTTTCTTTTAGAGCGCATCATGATGCGTCTCATAAAACTCTTATTTTTTCCTTTCATGGTCTTCCCTATAAGAGCTTATTGAAAGGAGACCCATACTATTGTCAGTGTCAAAAGACAGCAAGACTTGTGGTGGAGGCGCTAGGTTTGAAAATGGGTACTCAAGCGATGGTGACATTCCAGTCTCGTTTTGGCAGAGAGGCATGGCTTCAACCCTATACAGATCAAGTCTTACTCAACATCGCTCGAAATTCTGAAACTTCAAAAGAGGTACAAATTATTAGTCCTTCTTTTTCTGTAGATTGTCTTGAAACATTAGAGGAATTAAATATAGAAAATAAGGAATTATTTTTAAAGGCAGGGGGGGTGAGCTATGAGTACATTCCTTGTTTAAATGACAGCGATGAACAAATTGTATTGTATGAAAAGATTATAGAAGAGTATACAAAAAATTTTGGTATACAAAAGCAAAATCCTGATATGACACAAGTCACACAAAATAAAATAAAAGAGATATATCATACTAAAAAATAAATCTTTTAGTATGATATATGAATAAAATGATTTTGAATACAGCAGATATTTGGATTGTAGCTTTGTATTTTTTAATTACCATAGTTTTAGGTCTATGGGATAGTAAGAAAATCAATACCCTAGGTTCGTATTTTCTTTCAGGACGTAATTTAAGTTGGTGGCTTGCGGGGACAAGTATGGTTGCTACTACTTTTTCTGCTGATACCCCATTATGGGTAGCAGGAAAAGTAGGTAATCAAGGTCTTTCTGCAAATTGGCTTTGGTGGAGTATGGCAGCGGGTGGCCTTATGACAGTGATTTTTTTTGCGAGGTTGTGGCGTCGTGCAGGGGTGCTTACAGATCTTGAGTTTATAGAATTACGATATAGTGGTAAACCTGCAGCCTTTCTTAGAGGTTTCAAATCTATTTATACAGGTTTGATTTTAAATTCGATCATCATGGCTTGGGTCAATTTAGCCCTTCTTCGAATTTGTGAAACTCTTTTGCCAGAATATAATGCAAAAATGATTGTTCTATTTTGTTTATTTTTTACTGCCCTTTATGTAAGTCTAGGTGGTTTAAGGAGTGTAGCTTTAACAGACACCTTTCAATTTTTAATTGCTATGGGAGCTTGTATATTCCTAGCCGTGATTGCATGGAATCACCCTCGTATTGTAAAGGCAGGTGGAATAGAAAAACTTTTACCATCTTCTTTTTTTAACTTTGTGCCAAATTTTAATCAAACGAATACAGAACTTTCTATATCTTCATTTCTAGCATACATAACTTTAGTATGGTGGTCGGTATGGTACCCAGGTTCTGAACCTGGTGGTGGTGGATACATCACACAACGTATACTTTCTGTCAAAGATGAAAAACAAGGTATCCTTGCTGTACTTTGGTTTGTCTTTGCACATTATTGTTTGCGTTCTTGGCCTTGGATTATAGTGGCACTAGTCGCGGCTGTACTCTATCCTGAATTGAAAGGGGCTGATAAAGAAATAGGTTTTATTTACATTATTCGTGATCTTTTACCCTCTCCATGGCGTGGCTTACTTTTTGCCGCCTTTTTGGGAGCTTATATGTCGACTATTGCTACTCACCTCAATTGGGGTACATCCTACTTAATCAATGATCTATATAAGCGTTTTATGAATAAAAATAAAAAAGAAACACATTATATTTTTATTTCTAGGATACTTGTAGTTTTTTTTGGCCCTTGCTTCTATTCTTATTACTTTTTATGCGCTAGCTTCTATACAAGAAGCTTGGGATATACTTTTAGAATGTACTGCAGGCTTGGGCTTTGTTTTGATTTTTAGATGGTACTGGTGGCGTATTACAGCTTGGGCAGAAATCGCAGCAATGTTTATTCCCATTATTTTTATTTTTATTTTTCATTTTATTTTACCCAAGACCTTTGGAATCTCTCCTTTACCTACCCCTCAAAATTTATTCGTGATGGTTCCACTTTCTATTTTTATCAATCTTGTTATTTGCTACTGGGGCCCTAAAGAAAACGTTGAAAAGCTTAAGAATTTTTATGAAAGGGTGCGTCCCCTGGGTTCTGGTTGGTTTACAATCGTTGGAGAAAAAAAAGAGGGCTTATGGATACTCATTTCTTCTTGGTTTGTGGCACTCATTTTAATTTATGCCTTATTATTTTTTATAGGTTCTTTATTGTTACATGATTATAATTTGGCCCTTGCATTATTTTCTATTTGTATTTTATCAACTTTAATTTTGACTCTTCTTCTTAAAAGAGAATTTCGTCAAAATTCATAGATAAATAGAAAAAATAAAAAATAAAAAATAAGAAATATATACAAAAAACTTTTAAAAGTAACCGAAAATAGGAAGGATAATGGAAAATAAAGAATTGAGTCAATCGGAGATGGATAAGCTCCTAGGGGGAATTGATACGAGTAATTTTACTTCTACCTCTCTATCAGATGCTGCATCTGAATTAAGTCTGGATCCAAGTTTACATAGTACTCCTTCTGAAATTACATCGCAAAATCTAGGCTCGTCTTTATCTCAAATAGAATTACCTGAATACATGCAGGATTCTTTGGAAGAGGGACAAACATTAAATTTGAAAGATCTTCAAAATGTACAAGTATCGCCAGGGAAAGTGAATATGTTTGAATTGGCTTTCCCTACAATTAATTTAAAACAAGGAGTGATAAAAAAAATGGAACCAAATTTAAACTTATTAATGGATGTGCAAATGACCTTAACTGTGGAGCTAGGTCGAACTAAAATGTTTATTAAAGAAATATTAGGATTGGGAGAAGGTTCTATTATAGAATTGGATAAATTAGCAGGAGAGCCTGTAGACCTTTTAGTCAATGGTAAATTAGTAGCTAAGGGTGAGGTTGTAGTGATAGATGAAAATTTTGGAGTACGTGTAACGGATATAGTTTCACCTTCTGAAAGAGTAAAATTAGAGACGAAGGAAGCCAGTTTAAAAATCTTCGTTCATATGCTAACACATTCTCAATCTCACATACAAAAATTACAAAACTTTTCTCGCATTCATAACTTTTCTCCAGGTCCATCTACATTACCACTCGATGTTTTAAAGAACATTCAAGCAGAGCTCTTAGACTACAAGGGGCATGGTATGTCTATTATGGAGATGTCACATCGAGGAAAAATTTTTGAAGAGCTTTATGAAGCCTCACTCTTAGCTTTAAGAGAATTAGCAAATATTCCTTCACGTTTTGATATTTTATATATGACAGGAGGGGCCTCAATGCAGTTCGCCCTTATCCCTATGAATTTGCATAAAAAAGATAGTGCTAGGGGGGTAGGATATGTGAACACAGGTGTTTGGGCAACTAAGGCTATCGAACAAGCACAGTTACAAAGAAAAAAAGTTCAAGTACTGGCATCTTCCGAAGATAAAAATCACTCTTATATACCTAAAGATTTTCTTATCCCTTCTGATTTGGATTATCTTCATGTGACTTCAAATAATACTATTTTTGGTACCCAATTTCATTCTTTCCCTAAGCTTCAAGAACCCAAACTAATTATTGATGCCTCTTCGGACTTTTTATCAACTCCCATAGATTGGTCGAATATAGGTATGCTTTATGCCGGGGTGCAAAAAAATGCAGGCCCATCAGGGTTGACAATAGTGATTATTGATAGAGAATATTATAAAAATGAAAGCGAAGATACCCCTACTTTATTTCGTTACAGCACCTTTGCAAAAAATCAAAGTATGTACAATACTCCGCCCACTTTTCAAATTTATGTTTTTTCCCTTATCCTAAATTGGATACAAGAAAGGGGCGGTTTGCAACAAATGGGTGAATGGAATAAAAAGAAGGCGGGGTTAATTTATGAACTTTTTGATTTGTATCCAGATTTTTATATAGGACATGCTACAAAAGAGGATAGATCTTTAATGAATATTACTTGGAATTTTAAAAACCAAGACTTAGAAAAAGATTTTTTGGAAGGTGCAAAGAAACGTAAATTAGATGGCTTAAAGGGGCATCGTCTAGTTGGAGGGCTTAGAGCATCTACTTATAATGCTCTACCTATAGAAGCTTGTGAATGTCTTGCAGATTATATGCGAGAGTTTCTTGAAAAATAATAGTCAAATTTTTTCTTAAAAAATTGAGTAAGAAGCTATGTGGATTATTTTAGGCCAAGAGGAGATTGTAAATTTAGATCATTGTAGCTCTATCAAAAAAGGAGATGAGAATACGATTGAATTATGTTTTCCTGAACCTTCAAAAAATCGAATTATAAAATTTGAGGAAAAAATAGGTAGAGACCTTGCTTTTGAAAAAATCATTAAAAATTTAGTAAGATTACAACAGGCTCTAGAATAATTATTAGAAAGATCGCTATTTTAAATTACTCCCATTCAATGGTGCCGGGGGGTTTACTTGTTAGATCGTAAAATACTGAAATAATCTCTTTTATTTTTTTCAGACGAGAGTTTAGTTCCATTAAGTCAGTAAAGGGCATTTCAAAAACTTCAGCCGTCATCGCGTCACTAGAGCAAATAGGCCTAAGTACGAGAGCTTCTTCGGATGTTTTGTTGTTGTCGAGTGAGGATGAAAGGGGAAGTAAAACTACAGGAGCTTGCCATATCATCTTATAATAGTTTTTTTCGATTAGGAAATCATGTACAATTTTATCTGCCCTACGCAAAATAGAGATACGGTCTGGAGTCAAATAAGCGTTGTATTTTAAGTACAAATTTTTAGGTTTAGAGGTACTTTCTAAAGTATCTAAATTAAGTATCACTCTATTGAGTTCCTTAAATTGATTTGTTATGTGACTAGAAATACTTTTAAGTGTATTCCAATTCGAAAAAACAGGAGTCTTTGAAGTTAGGGCTAGACAATGTTTATAGCTTCTCTTATCACCTTGAACCCCAACAGATTGTATAGGTAAAATATCAAAGTTAAAAGTATCATATTTTTGGAGTTCATTGTATAAATCTTTTTTTAAAGTATCTTTGATTCTTATAAACTCTATTTCTTCTGATAGCATCTTGGATTTTTCTTGAGTACATAAACAACGTACTGCAAGACCAGGTCCAGGAAAGGGATGTCTATCTACAAGTTCTTGCGGTAAATTTAAAAGATTTCCCAAGCTACGTACTTCATCTTTATATAAAAAAGCAAGGGGTTCAATTACCCTCCCTTCTGCAATCAATGCTTGTATGCCTGAAACTCTATTGTGGTGTGTTTTTATTTTTTCTGCAACATGATTAGCACCTGACTCTACATGATCAGGATAAATAGTACCCTGGCCTAAAATCCACTCTTCTTTAAGTACATCTAATTTTAGATTCTTTGATGCCTCTTGTTGTATACTTAAAAATAGTTCTCCTATGATGACTCTTTTTTCTTCAGGTTTAGTTATCCCTTTAAGGGCTCTAAAGAATTCATTTGAAGCATCGTTTAACTCCACCTCTACCCCTAGATTTTTCATTGCCTTGCAAACTAATTCACTCTCTCCATCTCTCATAAAACCTGTATCTATATGTAGGGCTTTTAAATTTTGGATGCTTTTTATTTTTGTGATACTTTTATTTGAATCATTTGATTCTATATTAGATATATTTGGGTGAGAGCTTGCGACTTCGTCAGAAGGAGTCGTAAGAGCGTGTGCAACTAGAGCAAAGGCTACTGTAGAATCTACGCCTCCTGAGAGTAAGAAAAATATTTTTGAATTCTTATATTGGGTTTGGATACGTTTTTTTTCTTCTTCTAAGTAGTTTTGAATACTCCATGAGTCTTTCAATCCACAAAGCTCGATAAACGATGAAAGGATCTCCTGGCCAAACTCTGTACCCTGCACTTCAGGATGAAATTGTAGGCCAAAGTGTTTACGTTCTAAATTTGCTACAGCTGCAAAGGGACAATCTTTGGTCTCTCCTAGTATGGAAAAATTAGGTGCTAGGGTTTCTACCTCATCTCCATGACTCATCCAAACTTGAAATGATGTCTTTGATTCTAATTTTTTAAAGATTTCAATTTTCTGTTTGATATTTAAAATTGCGGGCCCATATTCAGCCTTCTTTGCGGGAATAACTACCCCACCGCTTTGTTGAATCAAAAGCTGATGACCATAACATATTCCAAGAATGGGTAAATTTGTTTTTAAGAGATTAGGATCAGATTTGAATTGAGGCTTGGATGTTTTATACACAGAGCTCGGCCCCCCAGAAAAAACTAATCCTTTAAAATTTTCTTCTGCTTGTTTTGAAGTAAAATTTTGAGGGTTTACAATTTCACTTAGGGCCCCAAGGTTACGTAAACGTGATGTGATAAGATGTGCATATTGCCCACCAAAATCTAAGACAGCTATTTTATTATTTAGAGAAGGCATGTTGTATTATTAAAATATAGATTTGAATTTGTAAAGATATGTTACAAATCATAGCGTGATATTTGAGGCAAGAAATTCTATTATGCAAAGAGGAAGAGTCATAAAAATTTAAGTCATGTAATAAAAAGACTCATTTCAAGAAGTCTTTGCCTAATAAAGATTATATAGTACGAAGTCATTCTCTATTCTTAAATAAATTATTTTTGTGTATAGAGAGAAATTTTTTTCAATAAAGAAATAGAGTATTCCTTATTTTATCAATATTTTAATTTAAAATAAACTAAAATATTGCTTCTTCTATACTTAGTACTATCATTTAGTATTAAAATTTATTTCCTTCCTTTCACAGTTTTTATTGCCAAGGGATTTAATTTTAGTCTACTTTTTTTAACCCCTGGGTAATATAGAAAGGAATTTTGATAGGGGTTGTAGCTGAAAGATTAAATTTTCAAGCCTTACCATATTTTTTAGTATTTTAAGATACTAAAAAATGTATGATTTACTAAAATAAAAAATACCTTTCTTATTTTAGTAAATAAAGAAGCCTAGTAAATGAGAGTTACTAGAGCTTTCATTTATTTTTTGTATTGGAGTATTCAATTTTAGGATAAATTAAACTATGAAATTGTATAAGATTATAAACAAGTCATTTAGTGAGTTAAATTAAATATCTCCATAAACTCTTTTTCAAAATATTTAGCCAAAAATGCCCCCCCTGCCTCTGAAAGATGGTTGGGATCAGTATATAAAAGATAACCTTCGTTTATTAATTTACAGTTTGCATCATTACAAAAAGCCCCCAGAGGATCTATATAGGAAATCCCAAGCTTTTTTAAAATAGGTACTAGGGTTTCTCTATAGCCATCTTCATATTGAATAGCTTGCAAGGTGGGCAATTGGCAATTGTAATCTTTAGTAAAGGTAAAGATTCTCTTAGAACAAGTTTGAATGTTTCCCCCGATAGGATTTGATAAAATAAAATAAATCTTTTTCCCCAATTTTTGATAGTATTTTATTGTCTTCTCTATTGAGCTTACGTACGTTTCGTATTTCTTTTTGTTTGCAGGTTCACTATACAAAAGAGATTTACCAAAATATTTATACCATTCTCCCGTAAAAATTATTGTTGAAATACTAGGGTTATTATTAATAAAATCAAGACTCCTTCGACCAAATTGAAGGCATATATCTTTTTCATCTAACTTATCTATAATTAAACCTGGGCATTGCCCCATCCCTATACTAGAAAATTCTATGTGAGTGGAATATTTTTCCATTAAATGTCCTACGATACCCCCACTACTGATTATAAAACTATCTCCTACAAATAAAAACTTAGGATTTTTAAATTTAGATATACCACCATTACACCACATGTCAATCCAATTCATGCCTAAAATTTTATTGCAATCCTCCCCACCGTATTCATATTTTTTTTCGTAGCCTAAATTATGATTTAAAACTAATTTGTTTGCTTTCCTATCTTTAAGACCCTTATTTTGAAGAACAATCCCTCCACCAAGCCCTAGTCCTAGTAAGCATAGGCAGAGAAATATTATCGTTTTATTTTGAAGAGAGAAAACTCCGAATCGGATGGGTCTTTCTATAAATAGATATGTTAGGATGGCTAAAATAAAACTTAGCCCTAAGGCAACAGAACGTATGGTTAGATTTGGAACACCTGATTCTATTATTTGAGCAAAAGAAAGAAGGGGCCAATGCCAAAGATACAAGGGGTAGCTGATTAAGCCTATACCTGTAAAAATGCGTAGGGTCAGTATTTTATGAGAGAGGGTTTTTTCTTTATGAGAAGCTATAAGGAGGACTGTAGCAAAGGCGGGGAGTAAAGCCCAATAACCAGGAAACAAACTTTGTTTTGTAATGAAAGCTAGCCCCCCCCCTAGTAAGGTCAAGGCTAGTACTCCTTGAACTTCTTTATTCTTAAAAGATACTTTCTGAAATAGAAAAAAATTTGTAAGAATATCCCTTTGTATATTTTTATTATTTTTATTTATACTTATATAAGAGAGGCCCACCCCCATCAGCAACTCCCAAAATCTACATAGGGGATTATAAAATGCCTCTATAGGTCTTTTAGATATAAGATATAGATTGAAAAGAAAAGAGGCTAGTACTAAGAAGATGAGAATATGTAAAATTTTTTTATGTAAGCCTATTTTGTAAATAAAGTATAAAAAGAAAGGGAAAAGTATATAGTATTGCTCTTCTATTCCTAAGGACCAGAGATGCAAAAGAGGTTTGGTTTCAGAGGCATTATCAAAATACCCATGTTCTTTCCAAAGAATTAAATTCGAAATAAAAATGGAGGCACCTAGGATATGTTTACCTAATTGCCTGTATTCATCTGCAAATAATACGAAATAGCCAAAGAGTATGGAAAAAAATAAAACTACAATGAGGGCGGGGAATATGCGTCTTATCCTTCTTGCATAAAAAGTATAGAAATTGAAAGTAGAATTTTCTAAGCTTTTGAATACTATGTTTGAAATTAAAAAGCCTGAAATAACAAAAAATATATCTACTCCAATAAAACCGCCCTGGATTACTTTAGGGAAGGCGTGAAAAAGAACGACTAAAATTACTGCAATCCCTCTTAAACCATCAATATCAGGTCGGTAGTGGGTATTTTTGTGAGTAGAACTAAATAATTTACTAGACATATTTTATATATTAATTTTTAAAATCCAACCATTTTTTAATTATAAAATAAATCACGCTATATTTTTTCTATAGTGAGTACGTAATTATACTCAACTTAGTTTTTAATGCAAAACTTTGATATTTGTATAATTATTTTTTTGTCATAAATTTTTTCATTACCCATTTCCAGGGTATAGTCTAGCTGTATCAAATTCAAGCCTTTTTACTTTGCTATCATATAAAACATATATAATGGAGACACAGAAATAAAAATATAAGTTTTCATAAGGTGGAGGTGATGGAAAGACTTTGTACATACCACAGACATTTCATACACCCTATAAAGGCTACCTGTTTAATTTTTCATTTGAAAAAAATCTGTTTATGAAATGTCTGCGGTTTCTGTAATAATAGAAAGATTTTTTATTTCAAAGATTATAGGCCTTTGATAGCCAAAAATTATTAGTATTTTTATTTTTTACGAGATGAGATAACTTATCTATTTAATATATTTTTTCTACGACTGAACCTGGCCTTTTATTTACTTCATTATAGATTCGCCAAATTAAATCACCTAATAGGCCTAGTGTAAGAAATAAGATCCCACAAAAAAATAAAATGATTATAGATAGAAAGGGGATACTCCTGAAGCTTATATCTCTAAAAGGGAGGGAAACTAATGAACCCATAAAATAAATAGAGCTACTTACAGTGACAAACATGCCTAAAATAAAAAGGAGCCTAATAGGGAAGCCAGAAAAGCCAAGAAAAATATCAAAAAATGCGTTTATCTTTTTATAAAAAGTCCATCTTGATGTTCCCTCTTTTCTCTTTGCCCTATCATATTCTATAATTTCAGGCCTAAATCCTAACCATATAGCAAGGATGTGTATATAAACATCCTTCGCACTCTCTCTCATGATGGGTAAAAAAATCTTATCCATAAGGGCTAAATCAAAACCTTTTTTAGGATAATTTGATAAAATAAAGAAACGAAGAAGCAAATAATAGAAATAGGATATCAGTCTCACTTTTAAAGGGTCACCTCTATTTTTACGTACACAAATAGTAAACTTAGAACCTGCTAACCACTTATCAACCATTTGAGATATAAGAGAAGGGGGGTCTTGTAAATCAGCAGCAAGGAACATAAACGCATCCCCAGTTACAAATTCATAACCCTTCTTTATCGCTTGAAAGACTCCAAAATTTCTAGTGAACTTTACAACAATGGTTTTTGGTCTTTTCTTTTTGAATTTTAGTAAGACTTGTAAAGAATTGTCACCCGAACCATCATCTACAAAAATCAATTCTAATTTTATTTTCTTTTTTAAAAGAGTAGCTTCTAATTTTTCTAACTCCCTAAAAAGTTCGAGTAAACTTCCTTCGTTAAAGTATACAGGGACGATTATGGAAATTTTTTTCATTTAAAGTGATGTCTTAGAAAATTCAGAAAGCCATCGTGAAATGTCTTCAGGAAGATAGCCTCGATGAAAATGCTTACGCCATGGATAGGCACTTTCCCCTGTATCTCTTAATTTTATTTTATTTGTATCGCAAATATATTTAGCAGGCGAGCCTGCGACAACAGTATTTGGTTTTACATCTTTCGATACAAGACTATGGGCCCCAACTAGGGAGTCCTTTCCCACAGTGATACCAGGAAGGACGACAGACCCGGTGGCTATAACAGCATAGCTTTCAACTCTTACCCCCATTTGAACATGACTTGGTGGATGAGGATCATTTGTTAATACGACAAAGGGGAAAATCCATACGTAATCTCCAATCGTAGAATATTGGGGGATGAATATATTGCTATGGAATCTTACAAAATCACCTATTTCACAAGAGCCTTGAATGTCACCTAAAGTACCTATTTGAAAATTCCTTCCCGCCTTGGTTTTCTCCCTTACTGTGACTCTATGCCCTGTTACTAAATTTTCACCCAAAGAGGACCCCTCATAAAAAATACTATGTGAGCGTATATAGCTATTCTTGTTTATCACTAGTGGGGGCATATCATGATGAAAGAGAGTGGTGGGATGGCCTATTTCACAATGAGACTCTATTATAGTTCCCTCATTTATGATAACATTATCATAAATGAGGGAATAAGGACCCACACTTACATCTGAAGCTATTTTAGCCTTTTTTGAAATAATAGCTGTTGGATGTATAAGGGGTTCATTTGCATCTTTTTTTCTTCTTCTCGTTAAACAATTTTGGATATAATGACTTTTATCTAATGATAAATTTTTAAGTATCTCATTAGGAGTGTTTTGATTTAAGGCTACCTCCCCCCTTACCACATCATACTCAGATTTAGAAAGAAACTCTAAATCTGTTATGGAAGTTTTCACATCCCTTGCTTGTAAAAGTAGGGGAGATAAATCTATATAATTCTCACTATTCGACATTTTTTTAAGTTTTTATTCTCTTTTTATCTAAAAAAAAGAGTTCTTTCAAACCCATCATAAAAAAACTAAAGGCAAAGAGGGCACTCACAATATGAGTGTAGCAACTTATAAGATCAGACACCTTTTCTTGGCTAATCGTATAATCAAAAAAGTATGGGATGAGAATACAAAAAAAGAAAACAGGCAATTGATAAGAAAGTTTTAATTGCATAAATAAAAAAGTAGAAATCACAACAAGCGAAAAAACATAATGATATTGGATTCGGGGTAAGACTATATACAATACAAAGAAGGCTAATAAAGTTATGTAAAGACCTATTTCTCTATTTTTTACTAAATAATCATTTATTTGTACTATTCTTTCTCTCAATTTTTTAAAATTTATAAATTCTACAAGTTGAAATTTTTTACTTTCAAATATCCTACTATATTTTATAAAAATTCTAAATGTGGAATAAGCACTAAGGCTAACAAAGGCGAGAAGGCTTAGGGGCATCCATGGGGCTAAATTTGCTTTGAAGGAGGGCCAAATTTTATTTAAATAAAAATGTATAAGGCAATAAATCGTATTATTAGCTAAGTCAAATCTACAAATTTCAACTAACTTTTCTTTTCTCAAAGACATCAAAGAGTTCCCTAAACCTGTATGAGGTGCTTGTTTTCCAGTAAAATAGGCAGTATAAAATGAAATAATTTCTATAAATAAATCTTTTTGAAATAGATATGAAAGCAGAGGAAAGAAGAAGTAAGAAAAAAGACACGTAAAGATACATAAAATTTTCTCTTTAAATATTAATGGTAAAAAAATCAAAGCAACAATCAAGTAAATCATCACAAATTTAAATGCCATATAGTAGCCCAAAACAAAGCTTCCCAAAATCAAATAGTATAGCTGATTTTGAGTTTTGGCCCTGTACATTCCCCAATTCATAATATACAAGGCTGTAAATAAGATGAGAGCGGTAAGGCTTTCAAAATTCCCTAGAAATAAATTTGCATCCAGGCCCCCAAAGCCCCCCGAAAAAAAACCAAGGGTGAGTATAATAGAAAGGGGCTCCATCTTTTTCCAAAGTAATAAAACTAAAAGTAGGGAAGCAATAAGAAGAGATGGAAGATAAAATTTATATAAAAAATTTTTATATGGCGAAGTATTTTCGCATAAAAATTTTACTATAGGTATGGTATGAGGAGCATAGGCATACTTCGGGCCTCTAGATTTTGATTCGATAGCATCTTTCGTAAAATAAGAAGGTAAGTAGATGTTTTTTTTTACTTCTTCTATAGTTATGTCGTCAAAGTTTATTTTTTTATCCTTTAATATTTCGGTAACCTGAACTTGCGCACAAGTTGTATAAAAATTTGTACCTATGTATCTATAAAAATGGTCTTCTTCATTTTCGGCTAGATATCTTTGTTTTTTTTCTATAGATAAAAAAATCACGAAAAGAACAGGCAAAAAAACAAGGGCATTCAATAATTTTTTATTACGAGTATATAATTTTTCTATGTGTTGAAACATTTATGGCTCCTATTCAAGTAGAGATAGTTTGCTGAATATATAATTAAAATGAGTCAAGCATAAATGATAAATCATTTTATAGAAACCGCAGACATATCCAACTCGTTAGGGCACAACTTTTCAATAAAGAAGAATAGCCCACTTTAGGTTGTTTTCAAATTCATGTAAGAATAGGAGTGGTAGTGTATTGTTAGATTTTTGTGATTTAATTAACAGCATATATTACAGGTTATAGTCACAGTAGCTTTAATATAGATAAGGTAAATTACTTGTAAGATTTATAAATTGAGAATGGGGTATGGTACCATCCCAACATGATTATTTTAAAGATGTACTCCTTAGTGATTTGTAAGCAAAATTTTATTAGAAGTTTATATAGTTCTTCATATTATTAGTAAAAATATTTTTTGGCATCCTTTCATTAGCTACTAAGGGTCTTATACTTGAGAGGGCTTATCATTAAGGAAGTATGTTCAACTAGGATGCCCTGTAAACAGGCTTTAGGATTGTTTTAAATAAGCGGGGTATTTGTTTTATATATTCAGCTTTCTTATCTCTTCTAGTGCAAGGGGCATGAGGATGTCTAGTGTATTTTTACTCTGGTCCTTTAAAACTATAGCCAAGAGTTGGGTTAGACAAATACCAAGCGGTTTACCTGAAAGTCCTAGTTTCTTTAGATCGTTACCATCTATCTTTAAATCTTTTATCACTAAAGAATATTCTTGGAGTTTTTCAATAAGATTTTCTGGAGAAATAAAATTATCTATATAGTTTCTTGCCCCTTCTATAAAATCTTTACTTTCTTGTTCGTATTCTTTTTTTATATTTGAAAGAAAGCAGCGTAGGGAATACATCAAGCTATCATTTGTGCAAAGTTCTTCCCAAATAGGGAGCTTAGTTTTTTCTTCTAAAGAAACTTCCAAAGAAAGGGTGGGAGTGAAAAATCGTTTTGCATCTTTTTGAAATGTTACATAAAAGATATAGTTTTTAATATCTTTTAGAATTTTGTTAGAAAGGCTTAGACCTGTTTTCCATAACATGATTTCTTCGTGATTGTATAGCCCTAGACTAAAACGCCAATAGGCAAGTCTGAGTGCCCTAGGGGCGGGGTAGATTAAATCTAAATTCTTGAGAATTTGAGGATGGGTATGAATGTGTGCTTGGCTTGGTGGGGTAAAGATAGGAAGCAAATTATGTTTTTCTAGGGCCTCAATCATTCGAGAAACTTTGGGTACACAGAAACCTTTAAACAATTCATCTGTGAAACGTTCACGTGCCACTAGCGCCACTCTTTTGTGAATTTCTGGATTGGATAAGGCATCTTTTGTTTCGCTATCAAATTCAAATTCTAATGAGGCTCGAAAACGACAGGCTCGTATAGGACGTAGGCCATCTTCAAAAAAACGGGTTTTCGCATCTCCTACAGTTCTTAAAATTTTATTTTCTAGATCTTCTTTCCCTTTATGATTATCAATTAATGTATCTGTAAGAGGATCGTATGCAAGGGCATTAATTGTAAAATCACGCCTACTTAAATCATCGTGGAGATTACTTGTGAAATGTACTTGGTCAGGTCTACGAGCATTGCTATAATCTCCCTCAGTTCTGTACGTTGTTACTTCAAAACCTTGTTCATTTAGAAGCACGGTTACGGTACCATGCTTAAGGCCGGTTGCTACTGTTCTTGGAAAAATGCTTTGAATTTCTTCGGGCTTTGCATTCGTCGTGAAGTCTATATCATGAGTAGTTTTTTTAAGTAGAAGATCTCTTACAGCCCCCCCGACCATATAGCATTCGAAACCATTTTCTTGAAATGTACGACAAAGCTTTGTTATAGTTTTGTTTAATTGATTTTCTATTTGAAGTAACATTTTTGAAGTTCATTCAAAAGTATCTATCTTTTCCTTTCAAGTAAAGAATAGATAGATGTCTCTTAATGAAAAAAGAATGGGTATAGTTTTTTTTATAGAATAGTTTTTAATAAAGGTAAACATCAAAAGACCTATTCAAAAAGATATAATCGTTCCTATTCAATTAAAAAGCATGGGATTTCATTGTAAATTTATTTTTAAAGTTTACTTTCGTCTGTTACTTTAGAAATTTAGAGTCACAAAAAGGATTTAATAACTTTATCTATCTTTTATGCTTTGGGGCTAGAAGGCAGAGAAAGAGAATTTTTCTTTTATATTTTTTTATGGAAAACCAAAAATAAAAATATGACTTTATGAAAGAGAAGATATAAAAGTCAAAAGTCCTCTTTAGTTCAATGAAAGAAAATGTTTAAACTCAAGCAATGCCTCAACTCCGCTATACTTCTTCTATTGCTATATTGTGCAAGTGATGATACGAAATCTAGGCAGAATCTTTCAATCCTAGCTGCAAATCGTTGGGTTTTTGAGGGTTGGGCTTGTGAGCCTAGGGGTCTCCTTTCACAAACACGCCAAAGTCCCATCGAATCTTGTGATGATTCTACAACTAAAGATTATTTGTATTTAAAGTTTTTTGGGAAGGCTTCTGAAAAGGCCTTAGCAAAAAGTAGTTCCGTAATGAAGCAAAGTAGTTGTAGTAAAGAAGTAAAAGAGCAACTATTGAGTGTAGGTTTAGAAAAGGTAGTGGGGGAGTATATAGGCCAAGTTTTAAATGTACAGGACGCAGAATTTGTGAGTCATAGAATTATGACTCAAACGAAGGATAGAATAAGTGAGGTGGGTTTGTATGGATGTTGTTCCTTGAATACAAGGACAGGTAAATGTGCGGATGTTTCTAAGAGTGGGCCTGACGAATGGGAAGAGTGCTTGTGTGTGGGCTATTTTCATTATTCAGGGGGTAGAAAGTCCTTTGAAAAACAAGTTAAGAAAGCTATAGAGTTGTAGTTAGTTGAAACGCATACCCTCATTTATGACTCATTTAGTAAATAGCTAGTGTTTTTATATATAGAGTATAGAACAAATAAGGTATTAAAAAGTAAGTTGATTTTAGAAAGAGGTGGCGTAGGGGATAGGTCTAATAGAGAAGTTTTTATAGGTTAAGTTTTTTCGAGAGGGCTATTCTTGCGTGCTGTATAGATTATAAATGCAAGGCAACAACTAAGTCCCTTGAGTTTAGATATTTTAAAGAATATAGCTTATTGTGAAGATCTTTTTCGTGTGACTAGATTGATGATAGGACATAATGTATTTCATATGAAATTTGATATTGAATTTATAAAATGAGACCGTTGTAATGTTAATAAAAAATACTAATAGCAATAGCAGTAATGAGACACTTGTCCTCGCTTGTCCTGTAAGGGTTAGAGGGCAAGTGTCTCATTACTGCTTAGAAGTTTTATGATTTTTTATAAAAAAGTTCTAAATTAGCTAGTTTTGCAAGGGTCTCAAGATTCTTATAAGAAAATGAAGTTTTGTTTCGTAAAGGTTTTAGGGAAGCCTATACGAGATTTAGAATAGAAAATTAAAATTACAAAAGCTCTATTTGATGTACGTCTATAATATTGGGTAGGGAGCGCATTTCTTCTATACCATCCGCATCTAGAAGCTCGTCAGTGCTAATGATAGAATGAGCGACTCCGCCCTTATTCCCACGACTTAATTCTAAGTGAGCAATATTGATATTTTTTTTACCAAGAAATGTCCCTATCACCCCAATCACTCCAGGTGTATCTTTATTCTGGACAACAAGTAATTTACCTTCGGGTTTAAATTCGATGGCGAGGTTGAAAAGAGAAAAGATTAGGGCTTGATTTTGCATCACAGTGTATTTTAGCTCTATATTTTGGCCTCGTGTATTATTTAGAAGAATTTGAACGTAACAAGAAAATCCCTTGGCTGCACTATTTTGACTTATTTGCGTTTGTATGCCCCTTGACTGTGCTAATAGGGAGGCATTGACAAGATTAACTTCGTCTCCCATGGCCACAGAAAGTACACCGTATTGTAGGGCAATGGTTACTGCCTCTGTTCTAAATTGTGTGATTTCACCAAAGTAGTTAATCTGTATATTGGAAATGTCTTGAACGAGGTTTCCTAAAAATTTTCCTATATGTATACCCCCTTCAAAATAAGGTTTTAAGAACTCCATAGATTCAGAGTCTATGGTTGGGAAATTTAAAGAGTTTCGTGCGACACCATTTTTAAAATAATCTGTCATAGCATCTACAGTTTCCATAGCCACAGCATATTCTGCATCCTCGGTTGAGGCTCCCAGATGAGGGGTCATAACGCAGTTTTCAAATTTTCTTAATTTAGAATTTTCAGGCAGAGGTTCTTCGATAAACACATCTAAACCTACTGCCGCAATGATTTTTTTTTCAAGGCCCTCGACTAGGGCCTCTTCATTGTAGATACCGCCACGAGCAGCATTTATTAATATGACCCCTTTTTTTAAGATGTCTAAATTCTTTTTATTTATAAAATCTTTAGTTGTATCCGTGAGTGGTGTATGGACAGTTATAAAATCAGAGACTTCAAGTAGCCTTTCTTTACTTACAAGTTCTATTTGAAGATGGGCTAGCTTTTCTTGGGGTATGAAAGGGTCAAAACCAACAACTTTCATTTTTAGTCCAAGGGCACGGTTTAATACTTCTTTTCCTATACGCCCCAAACCAACTATCCCTAGTGTTTTACCTGTAATTTCGATACCCTTAAATTTATTTTTTTCCCATAAGCCTGCCTTAATGGAAGCATCAGCCCTAGGGATGTGACGGGCGCAAGAAAAGAGTAGGGCAAGGGCTTGTTCGGCTGTGGAAATACTATTTCCACCAGGTGCATTTTCTACAATGATACCTTTTTGCGAAGCTGCTACTACGTCTATATTATCAACTCCCACCCCCGCCCTTATTATAATTTTTAAATTTTTAGCTACCTCTAGGGCTAAGGTGTCAACTTTGGTTGCTGATCTTACAATAAGGCCATGTGCCTTTGGTAAATGCTGCAAAAATTGTTCTCGATTATGGCCATTTTCATAAATGATTTCAAATAGCTTGACTTCTTTTTTGAGACGTTCTATGCCATGGGCATCAAATTTATCACTGATGAGTATTACATATTTTCCCATATTTTTATTCCACGGTCACAGATTTAGCCAAATTTCTAGGTTGGTCAGGCTCACAACCACGCTCTACAGCAATATAATAAGACAAAAGTTGTAAGGGTAGGGCAATAAGAATGGGTGTAAGAAAGGGGGAGCAGGGGGGAATAGGAAAAGAAAAATCGGAAATTTTTGGAACTAATTCATCCCCTTCAGTATAAATGGAAATAATTTTCGCCTTACGTGCTTTGACCTCTTCTAAATTAGAAAGCATTTTTTCATACGTTTCACTTTTATTTACCAAGCAAACTACTGGCATATTTTCTGAAATGAGTGCTATGGGCCCATGCTTAAATTCACCACCTGCATAGCCTGAGGCATGAATGTATGAAGTTTCTTTTAATTTTAATGCACCTTCAAGGGCGCTAGGATAATTCCAAGATCGTCCGAGAAAAACAAAATCTTTGGAGTCTTTAAGGGCGGGAGCCCAATCAGCAATTTGTTTAGCTTGTTCTAAAATGGTTTCAAGATACATAGGGAGTTTACGAATTTCATTGCACAATTCTTGCAACATCGTTTCTGGCGTACTACCTCTAATTCGTGCAAAATGTATTGAATATAAAAGTAAATGCACGAGTTGGGCTGTATATGCCTTAGTTGAGGCTACTCCTATTTCTGGTCCGGCTAGCATGCCTATAAAAGAATCCGACTCTCTTGCTATTGTAGAGCTTGTGTTATTTACGAATGAGATGACACGTAAAAATTTTGCCTTAGCTTCATAAACACTTGCTAAGGTGTCTGCTGTTTCACCACTCTGAGATATGGCTATAACTTTTGTGTCCCCATCGGCTAGGGGATTTCTATACCTAAATTCTGAAGACATATCTACTTCAGTTACAACTTTTCCGAGTGCTTCTAAGTACATGCGACCTGTTAGTGCTGCATGCCATGAGGTTCCTGCACTGATAATGACAAACTTAGTTACTCTTTTTAAGTCTTCAATATTTTCATTTTTTTCTTTGAAGTGTATCATCTCTGAAGTATCATTCATACGCTCATCTAAGATTCTTTTCATTATCATAGGTTGCTCAAAAATTTCTTTGAGCATAAAATGCTTATATCCATTTTTATCAATATCTGAAACTTTGAGTTCTATCTTTTTTAATTCATAGTTTACAGGACGATTTTCCTTATCAAAAACTTTAAACTCTCCATTTAAGCTTATCCAACCCCATTGACCATTTTCAATTGTATAATATCTTTTAGCTAGGGGAATAATGGCAGATAAATCACTCGACAAAAAACATTCATTACGTCCTAGACCAAATATTAATGGAGAACCATTGCGAGCAAAAAAGATTTTATCCCGTTCTCCCTCATAAATCATAGTGAAGGCGTAGCGACCTTGGAGCGTTGCAATGCATTTTGGAAGAACAGAAATTATTTTAGAATCCGTTTTTAGATTTTCTTCTATCAAATGTGGGATGACTTCGGTGTCTGTTTCTGAATGAAAGATATGACCTTTTTTTTGGAGGCCAGTACGCAACTCATAGTGATTTTCAATAATACCATTATGCACTACAGCAATGCGACCATGGCTATCTGTATGGGGATGTGCATTATTTCTATTAGGTTCACCATGTGTGGCCCAGCGTGTATGGCCTATACCCACGTTACCCTCTATAGGTTGTTGAAATAATAGTTGCTCTAAATCTTTAATCTTCCCCTTGCATTTCCTCACATTGATTTCTGCATTTTGTATAACGGCCACACCCGCAGAGTCGTAGCCCCTATACTCTAGCCTAGTTAGGCCTACTAACAGCACAGAATCTATTGATTTAGGACCTACATATGAAACAATACCACACATTAAATAATCCTGATTATAGCGTCACTTAAGTTCTAAGACATAAAAAAGTCTCTAATACTTTTATTCTTATTTGGGAAAAAGGGCATTAAAACTAGTGTACTATAAACCGTTTTGCCTATAGACGCTGTCAATAAAAATAAAGTAGATTAAAACAAAGGAAAAAAAGTGAAATGCAGTAAGGATTGCTTTGTAAATATTCGATAGTAATTGACTAGAGGATGTATTTATGTTCTATAACCTTATGACAAATTTTAAAAATTTTAGTTCTATTTTTGCTTTTTTAATTTTATTTTCGACGCAGGGTCTACTTTCACAGAATGTTTATGATAGAGCACGTGGATTACGTTTAGATATAACAGGCTATCTACGTGAGATAAAACCGATGGCTTTGAATTTTAGATGTACCCCCTATCCCGCTTGTACGGGAACAGAAGCTTCAAAAAATGATAATAACAAGAAGAAACAAGAAAGCTTGAATAATACGAATAGCACAACTTCAAAGGACACAGAGCTTTCTTCAGAAAATTATGAGGTATTGTATGACGAGATCAATAAGATGTTTTTGGAAGCAAATACCTTATATTTTGAAGATAAAATGAATGAGGCGTATGCACTTTACTCTAAATTACAATTACGTATAGAAAGTTTTTTAGAGAAAATAAGTGTTTTTTATTTAGAACGTACAGATGAAATGATAAAAAGCTCTGTTTTTAAAAAGCAACCTGCTGACTCCGAAGATAAAATTTTGTATGATGCCTTTGTAGATTATGGCCCTAGTTCTCATAAACGTGATATTATTGAAAAGGCTCGCGAAGTGCCTCAAGTTGCAAGGGCGTATAATTCTAAGGAACGTCATTGGATTTTAAATAAGTATGCTATGGAAGGCAATATTCAAAGGGCCTACATGCAACTAGGCCAAGCTAAAAAGACGCGTTTGAATGCACTGAGGATAGTTCCAGAAATTAGACCCCAGTTTAGGGAAATGGAAGTGGAAGAGAGCAATGTTGACGATGTTTCTGACGATTCTCAAACTCTAGGAGAAGAAAAAAATCTTAAAGTTGGAGGGGGCAAGAAAGAGGGTAGGGGGCAAGCCAAAGAGCTTGCTAGTAGAAGGGTAAAGTTAAAGGCAGACGACATAAAAGATTTAAATAACCCTAGATATTTTAGAAAGTTAGATTTGAGAGATCATAAAAAACGTTTAGAAACATTCTTAGACAGTGTGAGGCTTTGTCGAAGGGCCAAGGCAAATGCGGGGTATGTTTTTATGCTTAAATATCCCTATGAAAATTATGCCCTTTTTAATCCCTTTGGTTTAACTGAAAAGGGGGTTTATGAACCTGTTCATAATCCACAAATAGAAGATGTGAGTATGATTTGGGTTGAAAATCCTAATATAGAATTTAAGAATTTTAACCCTGTATATGATTTACGCATACCTGATGCGTATAGACGTGATTTGGCGGATGTACGTCATGAAGTCTACGATGAAGAGATAGATAGAAATATAAGATTAAAATATAATCGAACTAAGCCTGCTTCTTTTCAAAGTGGACTAGCACCAAACTCTACTATAAAGGGTGAGGGGACTAGTGATAGTACCTCATCAAGAAGGGGTGGTACTAATAAAAAAATCAACGTGAAAGGTAAAGAAGGTAATCTTTAAGGAGTGATGAAGCGAGTTACAAATTTCTGAAATGGATTTGCAGAAAATGTACCTATGTGTGTTGTAACCCTGTAATGATGCGGGTTCGGGGATGCTTGGGTGTCTTCTTTGTATTTCTGTAGACAGAAATCTACGGAACGGAAGGCGAGTTGCTTCCATGGAATCTCCTCTATAGAAAATAGTTGTACTTCTGTTGATTCAATGCCAGCATAGTATTTTTCATCTAAGAGTGTGGCTTTAAAAAAAAGATGTACTTGATTGATGTGCGGGATGCTATAAAGCGTATGCAAGTAATCAATTCGGATGCTCGCATTTGCTTCTTCCTCAGTCTCTCTTTTGGCCCCCTCTTCCGTGCTTTCCCCATTTTCCATGAAACCTGAGGGCAAGGTCCAATATCCTTTACGAGGCTCAATAGCCCTCTTGCACAATAGAATGTGGTTATTTTCTTTTTTTACACATATAGTTCCTACAATCATTTTAGGATTTTCGTAATGAATGGTATGGCAATTTTTGCAGACGTATCTTTTCTTGGTATCTCCTTGTGGAATGTGCAGTATTAATTTCCCTTTACATAAATTGCAGTAATTCATTTTTTTATTTACTCTAAAAAGTAAAGATAGCATAGAGTGTGAAGATCGTTTCAATAAAGGGATTAGATTTTTTATTTATTTTTATAGGTGCTACTACAGAATACATCTTTCTTGATTGTGATAAAAGGCCTATATTTGAGACAAGTGAAAAAATATGTCAAACTACACTAAACAAAGTCATTTTAATTTGAAAGCACTTTGGCCCCTGTCTATGTATGCTAAGAAAGGCTTGGGATATCCTAAAGACTTTTTATTTTGGAAAAATTTTTCAAAACAGCAGATTGAAGAAATTATGAAATTGGCTTTAGAAGTAAAGGCCCACCCTAGACGTTTTAGTAAGGCATTGAAAGGAGAAAAATTGGTCATGCTTTTCCAAAAAACTTCCACAAGAACTAGGGTTTCTTTTGAGGCGAGCATACTAGAATTGGGTGGACACGCCATTTATTTAGATTGGGGAGACACTAATTTCCATTTAACTAAGATAGAATATGAGGCTCATTGTTTATCTCAATATGCAAAATTTATATTAGTGCGACTTAAAGAGCATAAACATGTTTTAGAATTTGCAAATGCTTCTAAGACATCTGTAATTAATGGTTGTTGTAATCGCTATCATCCATGTCAGGCTATGGCAGACTTTCTAACCATGTATGAAAGCAACGGTTATACTTTTAAGGGGCTTAGGCTAGCTTATGTAGGAGTACACAATAATGTAGCCAATAGTCTAGTTGAACTGGCCTCTGCTTTCGGTATTCATCTAACCCTCGTGTGCCCCGTTGCTAAACCTGAAATCGTAGATGAAGAGGGGAAGTCTCGTTTAAGAAACATCAATTTACTTGAGGAGTCTCTAGAACTCAAAAAGGTTGTGAAGGAGGTGAACTTTGTGTATACAGATACTTGGGTAGATATGGAATATTTTAATAATCCAGAATTTGAGAGTATCAATAAAGAAAATATAGAGAAAATGTTACCCTATCAAATCAATGCTAAATTACTTGAAAATTTAAATGTTAAAGTACTACATGATATGCCCATTCATTCTGAATATGAAATAAGTGACGATTTGGTATATGACTCTAGGTCTATTATTTTTCAACAAGCCATGAATAGGCTTTATGTGCAAAAAGCTATGTTATTGTTTGCATATTGGGGACAAAGGCATTCATCCTAATAAAAATTTTCATTACTAAAGTTAAAATTAATGAGTTGTTACAAATAGCTTCTTAAAATTTTTGCCTTGATTGTGGGTTGTTTCAATTTTTATTTTAACAATCTTAAAAAATACTGAGATGAACTATTCTAACTTTTTTAAGGTGGGTTCGAAATTTACGAATCTCCTAAGAATGAGTGTTGGATAGCTTTCAAGAGTTTTATAGTTTGTTAAATAAATATTCATAAACTATAAAATAAATTCAAATATCAGTATAAAACAACGGAGGATCAAATGATCGGATTAGCTTTAATTGGTGTAGGCCTAGCAGTAGGCATTGTGTTAGTAGGTGTGGGTCTTGGTATAGGTCGTATTGGTGGACAGGCAGTAGAAGGAATAAGTCGTCAGCCCGAGGCTGCGGGTTCTATCCAAACTGCAATGATTATTTCAGCTGCTTTGATTGAGGGCGTGGCTTTGTTTGCAATGGTAATTTTATTTTTGATAAGTCAAAATATTACTCCTGAGTTGTGGGATAAATTTGTTAAAAATAGTGAGCACAATCATGCTGAGCATGTTGAAGCTCCTAAAAAATAAGAGAGTAGTTTTAGAAATACTGTATGTAAGAAATTCCTGAGATGAGAGATTTTTTTACTTTAGACGTGAAAATATTTAGCAATCATTTAGTGAGACTATTCCTTAAATGATTTTAGTCTGTTGGAAAAAATCTTTTTACTTCTTGTAAAGTAGGTTATAAAATATGTTATTTGAATTTATTGCTAAGGAGGGCGGGATATCCTTGCTTGAGGTGAATCCGGGCCTTGCTATTTGGACATTCATAGTTTTTGGGATTGTCCTTTTTATATTACATCGCTTTGCGTGGGGACCTATATCCCTTACCCTAGATACTCGTGCGGCTAAGATACATGGGGATATAGATAGGGCACAAAAGATTAGAGATGAGGCGGAGCAAAAATTAAGTGCATATTTGAGTCAGTTAGATGGGCTAAAGGCAGAATCGCAAAAATTATTGGAACAGAGTAGAAAAGATGCTGAGGCCTTGCGTAATAAAATACTGATTGAAGCGAAGGAGGAGGCTCATTCCATTGTTGAGAAGGGGAAAAGTGAGATTAGGGCTTCAAAAAATAAGGCTATAGAGGATGTTCAAAAACATATTATAGAAATGGCAGTAAGCTTAGCAGGGAGAATACTCCAGCGGGGGTTAAAACCCGAAGACTATTCAACTTTGATGCAAACCTCACTCACAGATTTGCAAAAAAAAATAAGTGAGGCGTGAGAGTATCATGCAAAATGATACTAAAATAGCCACTATCTATGCTGAAACCTTGGTACAGGTTTTTCAAGATGAGGGACGAGAACAAGCTTCGTTATCTAAAGAACTCAAAATAATAGATGAGCAATTAGCTCTCATTGTGGATATTTTACAAAAAGATGTTCATATTTGGCGTTTTTTTATTTCTCCAACAATTTCATGGCAGGACAAATATAATTCTTTGAAGCTTGCTTTAACAAATGAAGTTTCGTCTTACTTAGTACATTTTCTTGGTTTACTCGCTAAACGAGATAGGTTTTCAGAACTTGGTTCCATTTCTAAGTGTTTTCATAAATCTGTTTGTCAAGTGCTTGGGATTAGAGATTTATGTATAACTTCAGCACAGAAGTTAGAAAGTGTGATGAGCAAGGCTGAGAGAGAAAAGTTGGAAATTGCTATGAGGGCTTATTTCAATCAAGAAGTAGTCATCAGAGAAGTTATAGATTCTGAACTTTTGGGTGGATTGGTAATACGTTCAGGAGATATGATTTTAGATATGAGCCTTAGAAATAAATTACTGGAGGCTAAAAAGTTTTTATTGCAACAAGAAAATTTTGGAGAAAAATATTATGAAAATTAAAACAGATGAGATAGCTAGTGTCTTAAAAAAGCAAATTCTTAATTTTGAAGGAAAAGTTGAAATGGCAGAAGTAGGTGAGGTACTTTCTGTCGGAGATGGTATTGCTCGGGTTTATGGCCTTGAGAATGTAATGTTTAATGAGATGGTTGAATTTGAGAATGGAGTACTAGGTATCGCCTTTAATCTAGAAGAAAATTCAGTTGGTGTGGTGGTGTTGGGGGATTACTTGCATCTTAGAGCAGGCTTCAAAGTAAAGCGTTTGGGAAAAATTTTAGAAATACCTGTGGGTGATGAAATGTTAGGTCGCATAGTCGATCCTTTGGGAAGGCCTGTTGATGGCAAAGGTCCCATTCATACAAAGAATACTCGTCCTGTAGAATTTACAGCTCCTGGAATCGCTCGTCGTAAACCCGTACATGAGCCTATGCAAACAGGAATCAAAGCTATAGATGCTATGATTCCTGTGGGCCGTGGCCAAAGACAACTTATTATTGGGGATCGTGGTACGGGTAAGACAACTATTGCTATAGATACTATATTAAACCAAAAGGGTAAGGGGGTGCTTTGTGTTTATGTGGCTATAGGACAAAAATCTTCAAGTGTTGTCACAATAGAAGAAAAGTTGAAAAAGAATGGAGCTATGGAGTATACGATTATAGTACTTGCAGCAGCCTCCGATCCCGCCCCTCTACAGTATCTTGCGCCCTATACAGGAACAGCCATTGCAGAACATTTCATGTATTCTGAAAACAAAGCTACCCTTTGCGTTTATGATGATCTTACAAAACAAGCAAATGCTTATAGGCAGATGTCACTGTTACTTCGTAGACCTCCTGGGCGTGAGGCCTTCCCTGGTGATGTATTCTATTTACATAGTCGTTTGCTTGAAAGGGCTGTAAAGTTAAGTGATAAATACGGGGCGGGGAGTTTGACAGCCCTTCCTATTATTGAAACTCAAGATGGGGAAGTGAGTGCTTATATACCTACAAATGTAATTTCAATTACAGATGGTCAAATATATTTGCAACCCAATCTTTTTGCCTCAGGACAGTTACCTGCTGTAGATGTAGGTATTTCAGTAAGTCGTGTGGGAGGGGCAGCTCAAATTAAGGCGATGAAGTCTGTGGGGGGGACCTTAAAATTAGACTTGGCTCAATTTAGAGAACTAGAGGCCTTCGCACAATTAGGAACAGAGTTGGATCCTGCTACTCAAAAACAGTTAGACAGGGGTTATAGGGTACTTGAAATTTTAAAGCAGGATGAATCTAAACCTTGGGATGTAGTCGATGAGATCCTTTCTATTTTTTCTGTGACTAAGGGTTATTTTGACATAGTGCCTGTAAAACAAGTACGAGATTTAGAAACTAAGATGCGTCATTATTTTCATAAGCATCATTCGAGTATTCTAGAAAAAATAGCTGAAACTAAGACTTTGGGAGATGAGAAACTTTTAGGAGATTCCATAAAGAGTTTTGTCGAGAATTATTTGCACACACATCCTGCTCATTGATTTTTAATAAGAGCATGATGGCCAAGTTACTAAAATTTACACTTGGGGTGTCGATTAGTCTTGTTTGCGTATATCTTTTGTATCTCCGTATAGATGTAGCTCAATTAAGGGTTATCTTTTCTAATATCAGATATGTTTATATAGCCCCTTCTTTTTTAATAGGGCTTCTGCTTCAGTATTTCATTGGTTTGCGTTATCGTTTTCTTGTAGAAAATAAAATTTCAAGTTTAAATACTTTTATCATTAACCTTATTAGCAATGCGTCAAATTTAGTATTGCCCTTGCGAGGAGGGGAGTTTCTAAAAATTTTTCTTACCAAAAAGCATTTTGAAATAAGTTATATAAATATATTCATGCGTATATTGATAGAGAAGTATTTAGATGTGTATTTCTCTATGCTTTTAGGTTTTTTTAGCCTTACGGTTTTTATTTTTAATAGTACAAGTGGTGGAATAAAAAATAAAGTATTTGTGAATATACTTTTAGTCGCAGGAATATTTTTATTTTTCTCCCCACTTTTCTTTTTATTGATTAAGCTTCAATTGCAAAAATTGCTTAGAGTTTTAGAAAAAATTTTTGAATTTGTACGTTTGAAAAACTTATTTGAAAAAAAAGTGAAGGCAAATATAGTTTTACTTCATAATTTTATAAATTGGAGGTATCTTTCTAAACCTGTATACATGAGCTTTTTTTGCTGGTTTTTTGTTCATAGCTTTTCTTTTTATCTAATAGGCAAAGTGCTAAGCATACATTTTAATTTTATGCAAGCTTCTTTCCTAACCTTTTCTGCAGCGATGGGTCTAGCTATCCCCTCTGCTCCTTCTGGAATAGGAGTGTTGCATGCTGCCCTCACCTCGAGCATGATTTTACTTGGCTTTTCCATGAATGAGAGTGTTGCCTTTGCCCTTTTATTTCATACTTTATCTACTACCTCCTTAGGAATGTATGGTCTATGTGCTTGGTTCTATTCTTTATTTACTAGGAGGCGTGAGAGTGGGGGAATGAGCCTTACTGAAGGGTGATTTCCCATATGAAAAACAAATATGACTATCTTGTTTAGATTTTTTACCAAAAAACTCTAGCATCTGAACTCTTTGCTTAGCCTCAGTTGATTCAGGCTCTTCCAAGAGTGTAATTTTGAAAAAATCTTCCTCTATAAAATCAAATTTTAGTTTTAGGATAAAACCTTTAATACCCACCACGGCACAACTAATACTATTTCTTTTTTCATCTATCTTACAGGCCCTTCTTAACCACCTTATATCTTCTGCTTTCCTTCCGTTTTTTACACCTACTTCGATATCCCAGTTTTTTGTATCGAGATACAAAAAATTATTTTTATTTTGCCATTTAAAATTATATTTCAGGGCTCTTTTTTTCACGAGATATTTTTTTAGCTCAAGTTTACTTGAGAATTTTAAAAGTAGATTTTTATAATCCCTTTCACGACTTTTTTCACAGTAATAATTCACTTCATCAGCATCTTTCAAAATGTCTAAGCCTTCTATCGTATCCTCTTTTTTATTTTCTCTAAGAGATGGTTTTGTTAGAGAGAGGTTCTCTTTTATACATAGCTTAAAAAATAAAAATCCGCATAGCCCTATTAGAAGAATTAAAATAAGGGTGATAAGATATCGTTTAGTTTTTTTATTTTTTGTGGTTTGGTTTTGAAAGGACATACGTTTAAATTTTACTTTGTTATATTATTTGCAAGTAAATAAGTTTTTACCTTTTTTAAGAATACAATGATGCCAATAGAAGATGAAAGAAAATTTTGTATAATTATAGCTATGAATTATGAGTTAGGGAAATAATAAAATTGTGAAAAAGAAATACTTATAGGCAGTGAAAGTATTGAAAGGCACGGAGATAGATGTAAAGACAACTGTTTTGAATAGTTTAGGATATTTGGAAGTAGGCTTTCAAGGAAAAAGGCTAAACTAAAAAAACATTATAGTAGGCCATGTATAAACATCTATTTTGTATTTAAGAGCTAGGTGTTTTTTCGGCATTTTAGGGGTATTCCAAAAAGCTAGTATTGATTAAGTCAGAAAATTGATATTTTGTATCTTTGTTGATAACTTTTCGCTTGAGCTTTCATTTCAGGAAAAGTAAATAATGTTTGAAAGAATAGTACCCATTTAAAAGTATTGCGTATGGCTTTACCTAAACATAGAAGTTCCAAACAAAAAACTCGCTCTCGAAGGGCTCATCATGCCTTGGGTCGTCCTAATCTTTCTCGTTGTAAGCATTGTGGTACTTACGTTTCGCCTCATAGAATTTGTCCTGAATGTGGCTGGTATAAGGATCGTATTGTTCTTCCTCATTTACATGATAAGAACCATAAGCATTAGAATCTCTTTTCCTATTCAATAAAAAGGGAAAGGTTTATTTTTACTGTATTATTTAATTCCTTTTTAATTTTCTTTTTTCGTTCTAAATATAGGCCTTTTATCTAAATCTTTTTAGAAATGCATTTTTATTTTATATTTTCCATTTCTTTTTTTCTGTAAACTTCTTTCATTTGCCTGTAAAAATCTTCATATCTATCTTGTTCCAGAGATTTTCGTAGCCCTTCCATAAATGTAGAATAGAAATAGAGATTGTGATAACTAAGGGCCATGGCTCCTAACATTTCTTTTGCTCTAAGGAGATGATGTAGGTAGCCTCGTGTATAATTTCTGCAAACTTTACAAGGGCATTCTGAATCTAAACTTTCAGTACTCATTTTATGTTCTTGATTTCGCATTCGTACCACTCCTTGGCTTGTTAGCGCCTGCCCATTACGTGCATTTCGAGTAGGTAATACACAATCAAACATATCCACCCCATTTTTTACGGCCTCTAAAATATCAAGTATGGCACCCACTCCCATAAGGTACCTTGGCCTAAGTTTAGCTTCAAAATGTTTTGATAAAAATTCTAAGAGTTCATACATTTGTTTACGTTCTTCACCGACACTCAGACCACCTATCGCTATCCCATCAAAGCCTAAACCCTCGTACTCTAGGCTTTCTATATACTGCAAAGCTTCAAGTCTTGTGCTTGTTTGCATACCTCCTTGTACAATTCCAAAAAGATAACGTTCTTGTGTTGGATGTGGTATTGTATTTTTTGTTTTGTGAAAATAATTTAGAGCTTGTCTTGCCCAATCATTTGTTCTTTCTAAAGATGCCCTCACTCGTATGGAGTCTGCAGTATGAGGGGGACAATCATCTAAGACCATATTAATGTTAGAGCCTAAAAGAGCTTGGTGTTGTATCACATTTTCAGGAGTAAAAAGATGGTAGGAACCATCAATATGGCTTTGAAACACAACCCCCTCTTCTCTAAATTTTAAGCGTTCTGCGAGACTATATACTTGATAGCCACCACTGTCGGTTAATAAGATATGAGGCCAGTTCATAAATGTATGAAGTCCACCTAATTGATGAATGATATCAGACCCTGGCCTAAGCGAAAGATGATAGGTATTTGCGAGTATGATCTTGTAATCCATTTCTTGAATCTCTGAACTCCATAAACCTTTAATTGTTGCTTGAGTTCCTACGGGCATAAAGGCGGGAGTGGGGATTTTTATAGAGTTTATACAAAGCTCTCCAAGGCGTGCTTGAGATTTCGGATCATTTTTTATAATTTTAAAAAGACTCATTGAGTTAAATTTTTATTTGTGTCAATCTATGGCTATTCAATTAAAAAAACGTCTTTCAATTTATAATCATATAAACAAATGGATGAATAAGGAAGTCGCTCATCCTCCTGTAGTTTTAAGCATCGCTGGAAGCGATAGTGGTGGTGGAGCAGGTATTCAAGCAGATCTTAAAACTTTCCAAAACTTAGGTGTATTTGGAACTACTGCTATTACTGCTATTACTTGTCAAAACACTAGGGGCGTAAGTGCAGTTCAAGGTGTGGAGCATGAAATCCTACAAGGGCAAATAGAAAGTATAATGAATGATTTTGATGTGAAAGCCATTAAGACAGGAATGTTGTATTCTAAAGAAATAATAGAAGTAGTTTCTCAAATGATAGATAAGTACTCTTTAGCATATAAGGTAAAGCATGCAAGGGAATTACCTATCATTATGGATCCTGTTATGATTTCGAGTACGGGGCACTCTCTTTTTAAAAAAGAAGCTGAGGAGACGTTAAAAAGTATCTTAAAAAAAGTAACTTTAATAACTCCTAATATACCTGAAGCTGAGGTGCTAACAAATATTAAAATTTATGAAAGTTCAGATATGGAATACGTTGCAAAAAAAATTTATGAAAGTTATGGAGTGAAGGTTTTATTAAAAGGGGGGCATTTACATGAAGGAAATGCACCATCTCCACTGCATGTTGTATCTAAGAGGAATAAAATTAGAGATGTATTTTTTGATGGTAAAGCTCAATGGTTTATTTTTGATAAAATTCATACTACATGCACACATGGCACAGGTTGTACTTTAAGTGCTGCTATTTGTGCTTATATGGCCTTGGGTTTTAAACTTCAGGATGCTATTCTAAAAGCTCGCGTATATTTGCAAAGGGCCCTTCTTCGCCCTATAGATATAGCTAATCGTAGTTGTCTTAGGGCTGATACTATAGAAGAGGGTACCTTGTCTAAAAATCTACAAGAGAATGTAGGACCTGTGAACCATAATTTTATTTTTAAAAAATAATTTTATCTTATATAAGAAATCTTATAAGATAAACAATAAACTTAAGCTATTTAAAATTTATTTTGTCAAGAATACAAGTTCATATAAATATGTTTTATTATGTTTTATTTTTTTGAAAGATTATATATTTCCTTGTTTCTAATTTCTTTGTTCTCTCTTAGTTGTCGATCCTTAAACTCAAATCAAACTTCAAAAAATAAAGGGAGTGAAGATTTAAGTGTTTCTGAAGAGAGGGATGCTTTTTTTAGTAATGAGAAAAAGGGAAGTGAGATTTTCAGAGTGTTTATTTCAGAAGATTTTTATGAAGTAAGGCAAGTTCAACGTGAAGACGTTATACGTCGTACTGAAGATAAGGAAGGAGACGAAGAAAAGAAGGCCTTTTTTACAGAAGAGCATAATAAAATAAACTTCAAAGATTTAAGGTTGGAAGGTATTATGAATGTGGAACTAAATTCTGAAGGAAGTCCCTTAAATATTAAGTACTTACCCGGAGGGACTCCTAAGACTTGGCAGGCTTCGAAACATTTTTTACAAGACCTCTCACGCTTTCATTTTAATTTTCCTAATCCTGGTAGTGGTATTATTCATTTTAATGTAAGGTACCTTTGGATTATAAAAGCAGGTTTTGATAGTAGAAAGAATAAAGAAAAGGCCATAGAATATCTTAAAAAAGAAAAAAGAGACTAAGATTGTTATTCTCTTTATTCCATGATGACACCACAACCGAGGCAGGTACGTCCTTCATAAAAAACTGCAAATTGTCCAGGTGCTATACCTTGATCCCTTCCATCTAAACTTACAAAAAAAGAATCAGCGTCTAAGGCCTTAACTTGACACTTATATTTTTTAGGACCATGTCTTAGCTTTACTTCCAAATTTTGAGAGGCTTCTAAATTAAGGGGTTGGTTAATCCAGTGGTATTGGTGTATTTTTAAACTATCTCGTTTTTTTGTTTCAGAATCTATGGCATAATATTGATTTGAAATAAAGACAGTATTTGTGTTTACCTCTTTTTTTGTTACATACCAAGGCCCATTTCCTAGCCCCAACCCCTGCCTCTGTCCTATAGTATAAAACCAATAGCCTTTATGTTCACCAAGAACCTTTCCTGTATCTGCACAGATTAAGGGGCCAGGCTTTGTGCCTAAGTTACGTTCTAAAAAAGTTGAAAAATTAATTTTACCTAAAAAGCAGAGCCCTTGAGAGTCGGGACGTTTAGCAGCAGGCAACTTCAATTGTATAGCTTTTTTCCTTACTTCTTCTTTTGTACACTCTAATGCCCCTAAAGGGAAGAGGGCCTTGCTTAGTTGCTCTTGGGTGAGTCGAGAAAGAAAGTAGCTTTGATCTTTTATGGAATCTATGGAACTAAGAAGTTTATACGTATTGCTTTCATGTACGACACTAGCGTAATGGCCTGTAGCAATTTTTCTATAAGCTATTTTTTTCTTTTCTAATAAATCTATAAAGACGCCAAATTTAATGTGTCGATTGCAAAGTAAATCAGGATTAGGGGTGTAACCTAGTTGTACTTGTTCTAGCATGTAAGAAAGTATATGAGTTTTGTACTCTTGTTGGAAGGGAATTACATGATAAGGGATTCCAAGAAAATCACAGTTTTTTTCTATGTACTTTAAGTCTTCCTGCCAAGGACAACCTTCTCCTTGAACTAAAAACTCCCATTCATCCTCTATCCAAATTTTAAGATAGTAGGCAGTAACATTATGACCCTCCTCTTTTAAGAGATACATTGCAAGGGCACTGTCAACCCCCCCCGAACAAAGAAGTGCGATATCCATACTATGATACTATACTATGCCTATGGCTCTACCCACGCCCCATGTTTTTTTATCAATTCGACTAGGGCCTCATCTGCGGATTCAGCAGGAACATTGGGTAGAAGTAATTCTTTTTCTTTATAGAGATGGACTTTTCCTGGCCCCGCACCCACATAGCCAAAATCTGCATCTGCCATTTCTCCCGGGCCATTCACAATACATCCCATTACTGCAATTTTTAGTCCTTTGAGATGAGATGTTTTTTCACGTATACGTTTGGTAGTTTCTTCAAGATCAAAAAGAGTTCTCCCGCAAGAGGGGCAAGATATATATTCTGTTTTATGTAGGCGTAGACGAGTCGCTTGTAAAAGGTCTAGTTGTAATTCTAAATTCTCTTTAGGATCTAAATTAGGTGCTTGGAGATAAAGGGCATCACCTATCCCATCTATCAATAAGGAACCTGTATGTATTGAAAAATTTTGTACTAGCGTCTCTTGATCTGCATTTTTTGAAAAGCGAGATCTTAAAATGAATGGTGTGATGGGAATGTTTTCTGTATTGAAGGAAATAAGAAAACGATATAGAGAAGTCATGAAAGAAAGTTCAAACTCTGTTTTATCTATGAGGTTATCAAAGGGCGTATGTGATTTTGGGACTATACTTATAATCAGGTGAGACAATAAAAAAATTTTTTTTTGAATTAAGAAAGTAAGTAGTTTTATACTATTTTTAATTTCTATATGTAGGCTTATATATAGGCAGATGTTGGCAGTTCTTAATGTGGAATGTAATTCTAAGAGCATTTGCATGCCTTGTTCATTTACAAGAGTTGCATCGATATCAAAATGTATGACACTTGCATAAAAATTAGGGTCATACTTTGAAGTATTTTTGTACAAAGAGTTTAAAAGTATGGGCTTAATGGACGAAAATTTTTTTTCAGATTGAGAATGAAAATTTTTTAGCAAATATCCATAGTCAAAAATAGTGGGTATTTTTAATTCTAGGGCAGTTCTAATTAATATAGGGTTGGTGGTGGCATCATAAACTACCATATCTAACCCCCTTTCTTTTAATACGCCTAACTCCATAGAGTCAGCATCTTTGAATGTATTTAAATCTAAAATAGTTTTTTGTTTTTCTTTTGCTCCTAAAGAAAAACAAGTTTCCTTAGAGGTATTATCTTGATTATGAAAGTCTATACAGATTTCTTTACTTGGGAGCCTATTGTATGTGAAAGGGTTGATTATTTTCGAATATTGCTTTTCCCTATTGAGCAACTCATTTTTTTTATAGAATGATAATAGACTTTCATGCTTCAGAGAACTGTTAGGCTTATTTAAAAAGATATTTTTTATTTGCATAAACTTTTTGATATTTTTTTTCTTTATTTCTTCTTCTTCTTTTACTTTGTCCTCCCCTCGAGAATTTGTATAAAGTTTCAAAGTCTTTAATATATTTCTTGCAGCAGGTATTTCTTGAATAGGATTCTCAGTAAGGGAAACTCGTATGGTATCACCTATGCCATCTCGCAATAAGGTACCTATACCTACAGCAGATTTCATGCGTCCATCCCTACCCATCCCCGCCTCTGTAACTCCTAGATGTATAGGCGAGTCGATATTTTCTTTTAAGAAATAAGCCACAAGAAGCCTATAGGCTTGTACCATAACTTGGGGATTGGAACTTTTCATTGATACTACAATATCGTAAAAATTTTCTTTGTGAGCAATACGTATGAATTCAAGTGCCGACTCCACCATTCCTAAAGGAGTGTCACCATAACGATTCATGATTCTATCTGAAAGGGAGCCATGATTTGAGCCTATACGTAAAACTCTTTTTAATTCTTTGGCTCTTTTCACAAGGGGTAAAAAAGCAACTTTGACCTCTTCGAGCTCTTCCTCGTATTCGGCATCGCTATAGGTATGTACTTGAAAACGCTTTCTATCTACAAAATTTCCTGGATTGATACGTACTTTTTCTACGTGTTCGCAAGCGATGAGTGCTGCCTTAGGAGAAAAATGAATGTCTGCTACAAGGGGACCTGTATAATTTCTTTTTAGTAATTCTGTTTTGATGTTTGCAAGGTTCTCTGCATCTTTGGGGCCAGGGGCTGTAATTCTTACAATGTCTGCACCATGATCAAAAAGAGCCATACATTGTTTTACTGTTTCATGAGTGTCTATTGTATCAGTAGTGGTCATGGATTGAATACGTATGGGATGCTTGCTGCCTAGCAAAACATTGCCTATTCTTACTTCTCGAGTGGCAAAACGTTTGATTGGATAGTTAAAAATATTGCTAAGATAATTCGGAAGGCTTTCTCGTTTCATAGGATTATAAGTGAGGAATGATATTTTTTTTACTCCTTTCAAGTTTTGAGTCAAATCTTTTTTAGTAGCTCTTAGTTTTTAATCCAAGTTTGATAATAGGGTCTAAGATGATTGGATAGGTGTATCTTTTCAAAAGTAGTGTAGGGAAGTTCTGGGGGATGTGTACGTATATAGTTAGGCCAAGGGTAGAGGGCTGTAAAATTTTTTGAGTTACGAAAAAGTTTTAAAATTTTTCTTGCATAGGGGCCAAAATCAGTATTGATAGAAATGCGACCCTTTTCTTTCAATAATTCGTAAGTTTGTTCTAGGAAAAATTCATTTTGGATGAGCCGATGTTTCCAATGCCTACGTTTGGGCCAAGGATCAGGAAAATTTATAATCATTTCATCAAAGCAATGTTTGGGTAAAATTTCTGTTAGGAACCAAGAAAAATTGATAGGAATAATTTTTAAATGTGCTTGTGAAGATACTTTTTCTTTGATAAAATTTTGTAAGGCGAAACGTATACGACGATTTTCTATTTCAAAGGCTATGTATTCATGCTTAGGATTTTTTTTTAGCCACTCTATCATAAATTCTCCCCATCCACAACCTAACTCTAAAATTTTATAGGAATGAACATTTGAAAAGAGCTCGTTTTCTCTCAGGGGTTCATCTAAAGATTTTGGGAGAAGAATTTCTGGAAAGCTATGTATTTTACGTGGGGCCCTTGCGATTTCAAAGAGTTTTTTTTTATACTTTTCATATTCAGGACTTTTTTTTGATATAAAATGTTTCATGAATTTTTTTTTATTTAAAGCCAAAAGAAGGGAGGGGATTTGCAGGTAAAGAAGCAATCTATATTTATAGAATCTACGTTAAGGCTTAGGGAAAAAGATGAAAGTATCAAAAACTACTTCTTTAGATAGAATGATTTTAAATTTTATATATGATTTAGTTCAGATGTATTTTTGCTCAAAGCGGAGCCAAAATACATCTGAAATAGTATTTAAAAAATTGATACCTATTTAAGAGCTTTTTAGTTTTTTGACTTTAGGTTGTCCTATATCAAATAGATGGAGTATGATTTTCCAGACTATTTAGATATTGGTATTGCCTCTCTGTGATTTTAAGATTTTATGCCACGTCGTACTGATATAAAAAGCATACTTATACCTGGTAGTGGGCCTATCATTATTGGACAAGCCTGTGAGTTTGACTATAGCGGTACGCAAGCTTGCAAAGCACTTCGTAAAGAAGGTTATAGAATTATTTTACATAATTCTAATCCTGCTACCATTATGACAGATCCAGAGCTTGCAGATGCCACTTACATAGAACCTTTAACTATAGAATTTGCTGAAAAGATTATAGCCTTAGAAAGGCCTGATGCCCTTCTTCCTACTGTAGGTGGCCAAACTGCTTTGAATTTATGTATGAGCCTTCATGAGAAAGGTATTTTAAAAAAATATAATGTAGAATTACTTGGAGTCAATGTAGAATCTATACATAAGGCAGAAAGTCGTCAGGAATTTAAAAAAGCTATAGAGAAACTAGGCCTTCATGTTCCTGCTTCATGTTTCTGCAATAACTTACGTGATGCTTTGAATTTTTTAAAGACTCATAGTCTTCCCCTAATCATTCGTCCCTCCTTTACTCTTGGTGGCACTGGTGGTGGTATTGCTCGCACAGAAGAGGAGCTAGAAAAAATTGTTATTTCAGGTTTGGATGCTTCCCCTGTAAAAGAAGTGCTCATAGAAGAAAGTGTAATAGGTTGGAAGGAGTATGAGCTTGAATTAATGCGAGACATAGCAGACAATGTTGTTGTGATTTGTAGTATAGAAAATATAGATGCTATGGGTGTTCATACTGGGGACTCTATTACTGTAGCCCCTCAACAAACCTTGAGTGATGTACAGTATCAAATTATGAGGAATGCAGCTATCTCGATTATACGAGAGATAGGAGTGGCAACGGGGGGGTCAAATATACAGTTTGCTGTAAACCCTAAGAATGGTGACATGATTGTGATTGAAATGAATCCACGTGTATCTCGTTCTTCTGCCCTTGCTTCCAAGGCCACAGGCTTTCCTATAGCTAAGATAGCAGCCTTGCTTGCTGTAGGGTACACACTAGATGAATTAAAAAATGATATTACGAAAGTTACACCCTGTAGTTTTGAGCCTGCCCTAGATTATGTAGTGACTAAGATGCCTCGCTTCGCGTTTGAAAAGTTTCCGGGTTCTGATGATACTTTAGGAACGATGATGCGATCTGTAGGGGAATGTATGAGCATGGGTCGTACATTTAAAGAATCCTTTCAAAAAGCCACACGTTCTTTAGAGATAGGAAGATTTGGTTTGGGTGCTGATGGGAATTGGAATGCCTTAATCGAACAAAGCATTCAAATAAAAAGGGATAAACGAGCTTATTATAAAAGAATACAAGATAGCCTTTCACGTCCCAATCCCTATCGCATCTTTGATATAAAAATAGCCTTGGAGTGTGCAGTGCGTGATTCTGAATCTCCTTTTTCTGTAGAACGTGTGAGTGAATGGAGTGGGGTGGATCCTTGGTTTTTAGTTCAATTTTTAGACCTAGTTTACTTTGAAATAGAAGTAGAGAAAAATCTTCTTTCAAAAGTTTCTCAAGAAAAGGTTGTGAATTCTATAGAAAGCCAAACAGCAAAGTTTATGGAACTCGCCTCTACAACTGAAAATCCTACCTCTTCTATATTCGAAGTCAATATGGAAATATTAAAAAGGGCAAAGGAGTATGGATATACAGATAGGCAACTAGCCTATCTTGTTCATAAAAAAGAAATTGAGTCTTTACTCGATGAGGTGGGGGTGGATATAAAATTAGATATGAAAGAGTTGCGAGAAAAAATTCAGACCCTTATGAAAAATACTGAAGTCGCGCTTACACAATTTCGTTATAGGGAGAAAATTCTGCCTGTTTACAAAAGGGTGGATACTTGTGCGGGTGAATTTGAATCTCATACCCCATATTTATATTCAAGCTACGAAGAGGAAGATGAAAGTCAGGTTCAAAACGAAAAGAAAAAGATTTTAATACTTGGTGGGGGGCCTAATCGTATAGGCCAGGGGATAGAATTTGATTATTGTTGTTGTCATGCCTCTTTTGCCCTTCAAGCTATAGGTCTTGAATCCATTATGGTGAATTCTAATCCTGAAACAGTTTCTACAGACTATGACATTTCAGATAAGTTATATTTCGAACCCCTAACTATAGAAGATGTACTACATATATGTGAGAAAGAGAAGCCTGATGGTCTTATCATTTCATTTGGAGGACAAACCCCCCTAGGTTTATCTAGGGCCCTAGAGTATGCAGGGCAAAAAATTATGGGTACTCAGCCTGAAGCCATTGATAGGGCAGAGGATAGAGATCGTTTTAGTCATATTTTGCGTAAATTAAATTTAAAACAAGCCTCTTCAGGTTTTGCTCATAACCTTGACGAGGCAAAAAAACTTATAGAGCGTATATCTTATCCCGTACTTTTGCGACCAAGTTATGTGTTGGGGGGTAGGGCGATGGTAATTGTGAATCATGAAAATGAATTAGAACATTTTATGAAAGAGGCAATTAAAGTAAGTCCTGAATATCCTGTTTTCATAGATCACTTTTTAGAAAATGCCCAAGAGATAGATGTAGATGCTTTGAGCGATGGTGTAGATGTTTTTATTGCAGGGATTATGCAGCATATAGAAGAAGCAGGTATACACTCAGGTGATTCGGCCTGTATTTTGCCTGCCCAAAATTTAAGTTTAGAATTAATAGAGGAAATCAAAGAAGCAACAAAGAAGTTAGCCTTAGAATTAGGAGTGAGGGGTTTGTTGAATATTCAGTATGCCTTTTGTGAAAATGAATTGTACGTTATAGAAGTAAACCCTAGGGCATCTCGTACCATTCCCTTTGTTAGTAAAGTTATAGGTGTACCCCTCGTTCGCCTAGCCACAAAAATAATGTGTAAGGAGTTTCTTGGCGAAGAAGAAAAGAAAAAAATAGAAACTTGTATTCAGGAGTTAAATGCAAGTCAGAAAAATTTAAATGAACAAGGTGCAAAATATCTAAAAACTGTAGCTGTCAAAGAGGCTGTTCTTCCCTTTTCTCGTTTTCCTGGTACGGATATCTTACTTGGGCCAGAAATGAAATCAACAGGTGAAGTGATGGGTATAGGATTAAACTTAGGCCAAGCGTATATCAAAGCTCAATTGAGTACTGGTGAACGTATTCCTATAAGTGGAGGAGTTTTTTTTAGTGTTCATGATGCTGCAAAGGAGATATTATTGGAAGACGTTCGTGAATTGATAGCATTGGGTTACAAGCTATACAGCACAAGTGGCACCGCTACTTTTTTAGAAAAAAATCAAATTGAAGTTAAAAAGCTAGAAAAACTAAGCACGCAACTTTCTCCTAACCCCTTAGAATTGATACAAAGTGGTGAAATTAATTTTATCATAAATATTCCTACTTTTTCCAATACTCATGAAAAGAAAAAACGTGAAACCTCCCTTGGTATAGATTCTAATACTTCGCCATCTACTTCGTCCATAGATGATGCCATCTTGATACGTCAAGAAGCTACTCGCAGACGTATTTTGTGTGTGACAACCATAGCAGGTATAAAGGCACTTATTTTAGGTTTGAAAGAATTATCACAAGGACGCTTAGATATACTCTCTTTACAGGAGCTACACAAAAAAACATTATAAGAGATACTTATTAAAAATAAGAATGAGATAGTGAATGAAAAGTGGGGGATATGTTCACTTTTTTCATTTACGTTGATATTTATTAAAAAGATTAGACACAATGTTACATTCATCAAATGCGATATTCGAAAATCTTTTTGTTTTAGAGCTCGCAAATAATCATTGGGGTAAATTAGAGCGAGGTTTGCGTATTATCAAAGAATTTGCGACTATAGTTCGTTACAATAACGTTAGAGCCTCAATTAAGTTACAATTTAGAGATGTGGATAGCTTTATACACAATAGCTTTAAGGTAATACTGAGTCTCGTTATATTAAAAAAACAGAGGCAACAAAACTTTCTAGAGAACATTTTACAAATTGGAGTTTTAAGAAAATTGATTTATATTTTATAATGTATATAAACAACCTCTTCTTATGATTAAATTTACCTCTTACATTCTATATGCTTAAAAAAACGGCACTTTTAACCGGTATTACAGGGCAAGATGGTGCCTACCTAGCTGAATTTTTATTAGAAAAAGGTTATGAAGTTCATGGGATTAAACGTCGTACTTCGTTGTTTAATACATCTCGTATAGATCACCTCTTTCATGATGAACATGAAAGAACAGGAAGTTTTCATCTGCACCATGGAGACATGACAGATAGTTCAAGTTTAACTCATCTTATAGCAAAAATTCAGCCTAATGAGATTTATAATTTAGCTGCTCAAAGTCATGTAGCAGTGTCATTTGAAGAGCCTGAATATACTGCAAATTCCGATGCCCTTGGGGCCCTACGTATTCTAGAAGCTATACGCATACTGGGTTTAGAAAAAAAAACAAAATTTTATCAAGCTTCAACATCAGAGCTTTATGGACTTGTCCAAGAGACACCTCAAAAAGAAACAACCCCCTTTTATCCTCGTAGCCCATATGGGGTAGCAAAATTATATGCGTATTGGATTACGGTGAATTATCGAGAGGCTTATGACATTTTTGCTTGTAATGGAATATTATTTAATCATGAATCTCCGCTACGTGGAGAAACTTTTGTAACTCGTAAAATTACTCGAGCCCTAGCAAGGATTAAACTGGGTAAACAATCTTGTTTATACATAGGTAATTTGAATTCAAAACGAGATTGGGGCCATGCTAAAGATTATGTACGTGCTCAATGGTCTATGTTACAATTAGAAACACCTCAAGATTTTGTTATCGCTACAGGTAAGCAGTATACTGTGCGTGATTTTATAGAGAAGTCTGCACAAATTTTAGAGCTCCCACTAAAATGGCGGAATTCTGATGAAAAAGAAGAGGGGGTGTCTGGGGATAAGGTAATTGTAAAAATCGATCCTCGTTACTTTCGCCCTACTGAAGTCGAAAGTTTATTGGGAGATGCAAGCAAAGCAAAGAAGATTTTGAATTGGGAGCCTAAGATTAGTTTTGATGAACTTGTAGAGGAAATGACTTTGAGTGATCTAGCCCTAACGAGCAAAGAAGCATAGATTTTTTTTAGAGATTAAGGTAGGGTTATATTATTTTGAAGGCGCTCTATACTTCGCATCATTTGTACAGAAACATTCCCTTCTGTAATTCCTAAAAATTTTGCTACTTGCCTATAAGGGGTACGGGCTACAAAATGTCCCTTGCTCTTCTTGGATAATATTTTCTTGTGCTGTAAGCGTTTTTTTTCTAAAATATGTTCGAGCTTTTCTAATTCTATAGATAAGGTACTTTGGCTAGAGTTTGAGTTCATCTGTTCTAATTGTTGTTTAATTCTTTCTCTTTTATGTTTTAGTTCTGTAATGGATAAATAGAGCGAAGTAATCTTATCTTCGGAATGTAAGTTTTTGATTTCTTTAGATGATAGCTCATTACGCATTTTTAGAAGTTGTGAGTTCACTTCATCTACACTGACTTGTTTTTGCTTACTAAGATACAACCTTTCTTCATTGTCTATATCCAAATAATAGATATAACTCAATTTTAAAATAAGACGCATTTCCATAGGTAATAATTTTAACTTTTGAGTGAATTGTGATAAAGTGTCATCTCCCTTATCTTTAATCGAACGAGGATCTATAATATTTGCAATGAAATCAAAATTCATTTCTTGATTGGCGTGTTGCTTTACTTCTACAAATTCTATTTCCCTTAAAGTTCGCATCCAATCTATCACGAGATTGCGTAAAACAGCATAAAACCAAGTTCTGAAACTAGAACGTTTTTGATAAGAGCGGAAACGTACCCCATTGGATAGGCGTTCATAGGCATAAAGAAAAAAATCAGAGGCGGCATCTTCATCGAGGTGAAATACCTTCAAAGGGAAATTGTATATTTCTTTTGAATAAAGTTCAAAAAAGGTATTTAGAGCGGAACGGTCACCTGAAGCACATAATTCTATGAGCTCAGGACTAGGTTCGTTTGGATTTTTTATTGAGATAACTTCTTTATTATGAGAGTATTCAGATTTTTGTGTTTGTGCTACGAAATTCATTTTTCTTCCTTAAGACTAAAATTCAATTTTTTTATTTAATCTATAAAATTTATATACATTTAATATATAAAAAATATTACAAAGTTATAATTTTAAAGCTAAGATTTTAAAAATTTTTATATCTTTGTAAATTTTGTACATACTATATATGAAATTTTATCGCATAATTTCAATACCAGCTTTACAAAAGAGAACTCAGGGAACTCTTCTATTTGTATTGTCTTTAGAATCCCTATTTGCCTTTAATTCTTTGACATTACAAAAGAAAATATTTACTTGGCCTCCCTTTCTTGTAAGTTTGACTAGAGAGTCTATAAATGTCGAGTCAAATTCAAAAAATAAATTCATGTTTTAAAAATTATATAAAAAACTATACGCTAAAGATACTTTTTTTGCTTTTTATCAGTATTTTTTATTTAAACTGTAGCTTAGTAGGCAACAAGCAAACTGTTTCTATTACTCCTGTTTTCACGTGGCCTATGAATAGAGATAATCTGCCTAATTTTCCTGGTATAAGTTCAACTTTTGGAGAATCTAGGACAGATCATTTTCATAATGGTTTAGATATCGTAGGCAAGGAGGGGACTCCTTTGGGCATTATGTATAGCTCTGAAATACTTTATAGCTATGATTTGAATGATGAATTTGAGCAAAGGGAAAGGGGGACGGGTAATATTTTAATCATGGATCATGGGAGTGGCTGGTGGAGTGCTTACTATCACTTAAAAACAGATAGTATAAAAAAAAGAGTAGGTCGCTTTATAAATTTAGATGAAGAGGGAATTGCTGAATTAGGGAATACAGGTCGTTCTAGTGGGGCACATCTCCATTTTACCATTTCAAAAGATTATGGCCGTACTCTGGTAAACCCCTTATCCTTGCTTCCTACAATAACAGACAATAATCCTCCTATGATTTCAAATTTGATTATAGTTACCCAGGATGTTATAACAAATTTACGTCAGGTGAGCGAAGAAGATGAGGATACTCAAGAAAGTATAGAGAATAAAAATAATAAAAAAGGAATTCGTGCCATAAGGGATAAAAAAAAATATAAAGGAGTAGGCAGGTTGGAAAGTATACGTATGACCCAAAATTACCCTGTTTATATAGAAATTTTTGACTCAGGTTTAGAAAAAGAGAGCCATCGTGGAATTGATTATATTGAATGGCAAATCAACGAACAAGCTAAGCAGAGCTTACATTTTGATAAAATAGAATATAAGGGACAAAAATGGTTATTGGGAAATAAAGAATTTGAAAGAGTTTACTACAAACGTTGGTACAATTTAGGCCTCTCAAATTTTTTACAGGGTAAAAATAATATTTCTATAGTTGCTTCAGATTATCATGGCAATCACTCTAAAGCAGTTTATAAGTTTAACGTAGATAGGGAGTATTAAAAATTTTTAATATAGACTAAAATTATGCTATCTTCTTAAATAGATTTTTAGAGTAATTTTTCCCTTTTGATTTTATCTTAATAAAATAATTTCTAATAAAGTATTTTGGGATTATGTAATGTATACCTTTCTTAAAAAAAATATATTTTTCTTTTTATCTTTCACCCTCTTACTTTTATTTTTGGCTTGGAAGCATTGGCCACAGTATGTAAGCAATGAAGCTTTAATGCACGAAAATTTTCTTTTGAGTAAGAAGTTTGATATTAATACAGTTTATGATATAAGTACGCCTATAAAAAAAATAAAATTTAGCGAGAGATTAGAAAATAAAAAAACTATACTTTATTTTTTTTCAACTTGGTGTTTTGTTTGTAAGACGCAATTGGGTGTAATCAAAAAAATTTATGAGAGTCGTGAGGCGAAAGAATTTAATCTCTATGGAATTTCCTCAGAGACTTTAGAAGTTTTGAAAGCATATAAAAAAAATAAAAATATCCCCTTCCCTATACTCCAAGATTCTAAAGAAGAATTACATGAATTGTTAAAAGTTTCTGGATATCCTACAACCTTTATAATAGAAAAAGATGGGCGTATATCGAATATTTCTAACGGTCTAGACTTGCTTCTTTGGTTTAAAGTTCGGGGTTGGTTGTAAATTAGGGATTAATTTGCTTGAGAGCGTTTAGGATTCCAAGATAGTAATTTTTTTTCTGTAAGTTTTGTGAAAGGAAAATTTTGTTATCTATTTTAAAAGTTTCTTCTTCTTTCATACGTTTTGTAAAAAATTCTAACAAAGAAATTTTGTTTTCGATGGCATAATGTCTCGAAATATAAACATCATCTGAGTCGGCAATGTTTATTCTCACAATAGAGCGAGTAGATGAGGCTCCTAAATTTACAAAATTTAAAATTCTAATCATCAATTCCGATTCACTTTCAGCAAATTTTAGCAATTCTAAACGAGTGGGGGTTTTATAAACCTTCCATTGGCTATTTAAATACTCGCAGGCCCTTTCTAAAAGCTTGAGTTCATCTAAAGCTATTTGTCGATTTGCCTCTACTGTTAAATCTTTTTTAGAATTTCTCTTATTTATAAATACTTCTTTTTGACTTTCTTTTTCTTTAAGAAGTAAACTTTCTTTTATTCTTTGAATTTCATGTTTATCTAAATCTTTACCTATAAGTGAGTTGAGTACACGTTGCCACCAAGGCATTTCTTTTTTATATGATTCTTTTATGGCTTCCAATAATCTTTCCAAATGAAAGGTAGGAATATAGCTTTTTAATTCTTCTTTTTTCTGATTATGTATATCAAATAGATTTTCAAGTACACGTAGTAAAATAGGGTCATCATTTTTCTCAAATAAGTTGATTGCTATATCTATAGAGGTAGAGGTACATTTTTTATCTTTAAGTAGGATATAAACATTTCTACTAGAGCTAAAGGGGGTAAACTTATAATCTATTTTGCTCGGAGGTATGTAAGGATATGTACAAGCAAGAACGTTAGGCACTTCTCCCTTTAATGCAGGAATTATGATTTCTTGAAAGTGAGTTTGTATTTTTTTATCTTTTAGGAGAAGTATTTTTCCTATTTCTAATAAATAGGTACTAAGAGTTTTACTTAAATTTAGTCTAGTATTTATCTCTCGTTGATTTACATTTCCCTCTAGCCATTCTAAAAGCTTAAGTACCTCTAAGCTTAGATGTATAAGATGTTCAGGTGCTGCTTGTGCATTTGTACTAAGTTTAGTTATGACAACTTGAGCCATTTCTTTATAGTACTGTGTTGTGGTTATCTCCTTTACTTCTCTAGAATGTTTGAATATGGCATCCTTTCCATTATCCCACCAGTCTCTGAAAAAACTTTCATTAAAAAATTCAATGAGTAGTTTTAATCTTTTTTCTATGTAACTTGAATTTGAAAAATGTACTATATCATAAAATTTTTTTAATTTTTCTTTATCAAAGGCTCTAATATCGCTACAATTAAAAGTCAGTAATACTTTATTTTTGATACCATTTAAGATGAGAGGCTGATAGATTTTTTGATTTATGATTTGGTTTACAGTATGCACATGATTCAAATATTTTTTAGAGTCAGGTCCTATCATTTGTTCTGTGATGTACATTTTTCTTAATTCATAATCAATGCGTCCTGTTCTAATCTCAGGGGCTACGCTTGATAGAGTTTGCTTTAGCGAGGTAAGATAGGTTTCTTCTAACTCTTTGTGCATCATATTTTTAAGAATAGCATTGGCGTTATTGAGTATCATAGAGTAGCCTATAATAACACGTTCTTTACGATCATCTGTAGGAGCTATAAACTTGGTTTGAAAGGTTAGTTCCCCTTCTTTTGTGCGCTCCATTTTTCTAAGGATGTGGAGAAAAGGAGTTTTTTGGCTAGCCAGTACAGTTAAGTATTGAAGTAACTCTCCTTCTGTATAGATAGGTGTTCTATCACTTACACTTCTCTTGTGTATGGCAATATGGCGAGTGATTTCTTGGAGGGTAGGGTAGGTAGCATCGTTTCTTTCATCAACTCCTATTAGACTATTCTGGAGAGCCTCATAGATAACACTCATCTTCCTAAGGTTTTCTATAAATAATTTATCTAAGGTATCATCAAAACCCCTTGGGTCGACAAGTAAGCGCCTTGCTTGAGTTGGAAGTATAGCTAAGTATTGGTAGGTATCACTTTGAAGTTGTTCATGCAAGTATTGGAGTGAATCTTTATTTGATTTAGATGCTTGTTCCTTTTTTGGTTCCATCTTATTTTTATATACTATATTTTAGGAGTTGAAAGTAGATATTTTTTTATAGCTCCCTCTTTTATAAGAGGCTCATCTAAAGAATGTATAGAAGTTACAATAGAAATGATCAAAAAAACGCCATAAAGCCATATAGCGAGGGTATGCTCATATGGAGTATTTTGTAAACGAAGGTGTATCAAGTTAGGGGCGAAAAAGCCATAGATATAGAGGCCAAGATTCAAGAGCATTATGAAAACAGCATAAACTTGTTTAAAGCGAAAGTTGTAAAACAGAGCCAAGATATTGTTTAGAGAAAAGAGAAAAAATATTCCTCGTGTGGTGGAGCTTAGGAATTGTGCAGAGGTATAAAAATCTATATGGTAGCTAAACCATGGTAGGAGACTCATTAAAACTAATAGGAAGCTTGAGAGAACATATAAAAATTGAAGGGGTGTTAGAAACCCTAGGGTATAGAGGATTTTTTTTATAATTTGACCTAAAATATAAAAAAAGTTCAACAAGAAGCCTTGTACTAGGAGTTGTAAAAAAGAAACAGAGTATAGTCCTTTTTCTAAATTTCTAAGGTGGGTGGGTGGTGCTATTTTAGTCATGCTAGTTCAAATAAAATTTCTAATTCAACAGTGGCATTTTTGGGTAGGGAACAAACGCCTAGGGCTGAACGAGCGTGAAGACCTGATAGACCAAATATCTTTTCGGCAAGGTCTGAGGCCCCATTAGCAACTAGATGTTGTTCATAAAAATCGCTAGTAGAAGATACAAAGGCACCCAAGCGTAAAACACCTTTCAATGAAAGTTTTATATTTTCCTTTTCTAAAGTATAGATAGCCGCAGCTAGACCATTCAAAAAACAACAGGCCATTGCATCCTGTGCCTCTTTTAGATCTCTATTTTTATTCATTTGTCCTTCTAATATAATTTTCCCTTCTTTTATAGGAAGTTGCCCACTTACATAGATGAGATTTTCATGTCGTTTAGCAGGAAGATAGTTTGCCTGTACCTTAGCTAGGCTGGGTAAGTATAGATTTAAATCTTGGAGCCGTTGTTCTATTTTATTCATTTAGTATCTCTTTAAATAAAGTTTCTTTTTTATTTCAAGGATAAAATATTATGTCGATACTTTAGGTGTGGCAAGAAGATTAAAAAAATCAGAAGAGAAGATAGGCGGTGGAGAATCTGGGACGGGGAGATGGATGCTTACCTACCTAGATATGGTTACCCTTCTCTTTGGTACCTTTATTTTGTTATACGCCATGAGTCAGGCAGATCAAAAAAAATTTGAAGCTGTTTCTGCTTCTTTAAAACAGGCCTTTCAGGGGGGATCTCGTAGTATTTTCCCTTTTAGATTATTTGGTTCCTCAAGTCTTATTTCAGATCTTCAACCCCCCGGAATACCCAAAAAAAATTTTTACCAAAGGGTGTTTAATGCCCTACGTCCCGAAGTAAGCCAAAATATAATCAATGTGCATGAGGATGAAAGGGGGTTAGTAATTTCTTTTGTAGGTAATGTATTTTTTGAAAATGGTTCAGCAGTACTGAGTAAAGAACATGAGGAAACCGTACTCAAAGTCGTTCCTTTTATCAAAGAAGTTAGACGTAATATAAGAATCGAGGGGTATACAGATGAATTAAGTGAGCCCCTAGAAAATGAAGTGACAAATGAAAATTATAAAGACAATTGGGAGCTTGCTGCACATAGGTCTATAAATGTTGTGCGTTTTTTAATGTACCATGGGGTAAATAAAGATAGATTGTCTGTGCTCTCTTACGCCGACACTAAACCTATTATGCCTCGAAATTTTTTACCTAAGTTTGGTACCCCCGAGGCTAGGGCACTAAATAATAAGGTGGATATTGTCATTATGCCTGATACTACTTTTGGAATAAAATAAAATGGATATTTCTACAATTATAGGTTTAGCAGGTTCTATAACAGCAGTGATCTTCACGATGTATTTAGAGGGTTCTCATTTGGGTTCCTTCATGACTTTCTCAGCGTTTATTTTAATTGCAGTGGGTTCTATGACGATTTCCATTACTTGCTTTGGGTTGAAAGACGGTTTTTTTAACTTACCCAACTATTTCCGTTATGTAATTTTCCCTCCAAAAGTAGATATACAGGCACAAGTTGTTTCATTTGTGAACTACTCTGAAAAGGCTCGTCGTGAGGGTCTTCTTTCTCTAGAGGATGATATTAATACCATAACTGATATGATGACGAATAAGGGTCTACAGCTTGTGATAGATGGTGCTGATCCTGAAACTGTAAGAAATATATTGGAAGAAATGGCAGACAATATGAATAAACATGACAAGCTTGCTGCAGAGGTTTTTGAAACCCTAGGTGGTTATTCTCCTACCCTTGGGATTGTAGGAACGGTGATGGGACTTGTACATGTACTTGAGAATTTAGGTAGTGGTAATATTACAGCCTTAGGGGAAGGGATAGCGGTTGCCTTTATTGCGACTTTTTATGGTATAGGTTTTGCAAACTTAATTTGGCTACCCCTTGTTACTAAAGTGCGAACTATTGTAGGTAGATTGAGCGAGGCAAGGGCCATTATCATAAGCGGAATCATGTCTATACAAAGTGGGGATAATCCCTCTATTGTTAAAGATAAATTACTCTGTCATATTTCTGATCCCGAGACTAGGGAAAAAATCAATAAAAATATAAAATAAAGATCATTTAATTAGTGAGTAAAATTTGCTTCATAAAAAAATGGAAGCCAATAAACATAAAATTGGAAATAGATAGTGTTCTATTTTATTTGAAAGGGTAAGGTTCATTTTTATACCCTATACTATTCTCATCCATGTTATAGCATTCCCTCTTGATTGCATTTTAGTTTTTATTTCTATTGTAGTGTAAAAATAAAGAAGACAAAGGAATAGATTTTTTCTAAGGGGTATAACGATGGAATTACATATATTTTTAAATGTAGGGATTTTCTTTTTCGGATTTCTTTTAGGGCTAAGCCTTTCTCTTGGACTTTCTAAATATATTAAAAAACATACAGATGATAAGGCTTTGTTTATAGAAAAATTACAAAATGATAATGAAGTACTAAAAAAAGAATATGAAACGCTACTTAGAAAGGAGGGAGAGCAGGGGGCGACGATAAAACATCTTGAGCAAGATTTACAAGAAAAAGACAAAGAGAGACTCGCAATAGGAAAATTATTTGAAGATAAATTTAAAAATTTAAGTGAAAGTATACTCAAAGAGAATACAGCAGAGTTTAAAAAAACCACAAGCGAAGATTTGAAAACGATTCTTACTCCTTTAAAAGAACAACTAGATGTTTTTAATAAGGAGACACGAGATACTAGGGAAAAGCACATAAAAGAATCTTCTTCTTTGCGAGAGCAAATTCGAGGTTTAAGCGAGGCCACTGAAAAATTTTATAATGAAGCCAGTCAAATTTCCACTGCTCTAAAAGGAAATAAGGCACAGGGGGATTGGGGTGAGATGAGTTTAGAATTACTTTTAGGAAATTCAGGTTTGATTCAGGGGGTACATTATTTAACTCAAGAAAGCTATAAGAATGAAGAGGGTGGATCCTATAGACCAGATGTGATAGTCAATCTGCCAGATAAAAAACAAGTAGTGATAGATGCAAAAGTTTCACTTACTCACTTTATGGAATACAACTCTGTTGAAAAAAAAGATGTCAAAGAAAATTTTTTAAAAAAACATGTAGGCTCTATTGAGGCTCATGTTAAAAACTTATCTGAAAAAAATTATGAAAAAATAAAGGGATTAAATACTCCTGATTTTGTACTTATGTTTATGCCCCTTGAATCTGCCCTCGCCCTCGCCCTAAAGGAGAAGCCCCATTTGTATAGAGATGCATATGAAAAAAAAGTCATGTTAGTATCACCTTCTACCCTTATGATTTCTTTGCGTTTGATTTTACAAATTTGGAAGCAGGCAGAGCAAAATGAACATGCCCAAGAAATAGCAGAAAAGGGTGCCAAACTTTATGACAAGCTGCATGGATTTTTAACAGACTTAACTGACATAGGGAAGGGTATAGAGAAGTCTCAAGAAGCCTATAAAAAAGCTATGAACAAATTGAGGTTAGGTCGAGGAAATGTCTTAGACCTAGCTGATGGTTTAAAGGAGTTAGGGGTAACGAGTAAGAAAGACATATCTAAGGATATTAGCTTCATTGAATAAATGTTATATTCTAAAGAATGTAATCATAAAATATTTTTTAAATTTCATTTCACTATCTTTTTGTGCATTTTTTTTGCACGTCTCATCCTATGTAATCGAAGGGCAAAACGATGTGCCTCGTTACGCATTTCTCGTAGCAATAGCATACCTGGACTTTGGGGGTCGTGTACTTGAGGTTTATGATTAAAGGGGAAGTACAGTTCCTCTTTTTTTTTAGCAAGACCTATAAAGAGAAGTTGGCCTTGTCCTAGCTCTTTAGCTATTTTGTAAGCAGCATTGACTTGTGTAAGGCCCCCATCAATTAAAAATAAATCAGGCAGAGGAGCCCCTTCAGCAAGTCTACGTTTGATACGACGACCAATAATTTCAGCAATGGCAGCGGGGTCATTAATCAAACTAAGACCTTTTTCATTTGGATTGTGTTTGGGACCTTTGATGCGGTAGTGTCTATAATTTTTACGATCTGCTTTCCCATCTATGAACACAATACCTGAACCCACAGTTTCATAGCCTTGAAAATGAGAGATGTCATAGCATTCCATGTGTTTTGGAACACTATTTAACTTTAGCATTTTGGTAAGGGCCATGAGATGTATTTTTTTCTTTTGCGATTCTTCGCCTAGAAGTCTATCTGCTAAGAGAAATTCTGCATTTCGACTTGCCATTTTATATAAAGATTGGAGATTTTTTTCTTTGCTCCTTAAAATATTTTTAAAGACTACCTTTCTTTGTAATCTTTCTTTTAGAGTACTTTCTAAAATACGAATATTTTCATTAGAAAGGGGGATGTAAATTTGAGGGGGTATGTGTTGTTTATTCAAATAATAGTCTCTTAAAAAACTACTAAAAATTTCTCCGTCATCAAGTATACTAGAGGCGAGTAGGGGGAAAGATTTTCTGTTAAGTAGTCGTCCCCCTCGAATTTCGAATAAAACCATATGAGCTTCATCCCCCCTTCTAGATAGTCCTAGAAGATCCTCGTCTCCCATCTCCCCCTGTACAACTTGGTTTTCATGTATGTGTCTTATGGAACGTATGAGATCTCTATACATGGCTGCTTTTTCGAACTCTTGCTTTTGGCTATATGCCTGCATACGTTCTTGGAGTTGAGATTCTAAAATTTCATTTTTACCTTCTAAAAATAAAATGATTTCATCTATAACTTTTTTGTATTCGTCTACATGTACATTATTTTGACAAGGGGCTAGGCAACGTTTGATAAAAAAATTCATACAGGGTCTTCTCATCGTTTTTAGAGGGAGGCTTTGGCGTATTTTACGTATGGGAAAAATTTTGTGAATTAGATTGAGACTAGAACGAGTAGCCTTAGAGTCACTAAAGGGTCCGAAATACAGATTTCCATCATTTCTAATTTTTCGTACTATGTAAATTTGCGGGAAGATTTCACTTAGAGAAATACATAAATAGGGATAACGCTTGTCATCTTTAAGGCGAACATTGTACTTAGGTTGCTTTGTTTTTATAAGATTTGCTTCTAATAAGAGAGCTTCCTTTGCACTTTGAGTGATGATCCATTCTACATGGGTTGCTTGACAGATCATTTGAAGAAGTCGTGGATTTTCGTTTGTACCACGTATGTAGCTTTGTAGGCGAGCCTTGATGTTCTTTGCCTTTCCTATATACAATATTTCTTCATTAAGAAGGGTTTCGTTTTTTTTATCGCTTTCTACTCTTTTCCAAAAGTAACAACCTGCTTCTATGGGTGCCCTAGCGATTTGTTCTTGAATGCTTCCAAAGCTTTCTGGTTCTTTCAACATAGATATGCTATCAAACCATTAGAGAAGTGCCGATAAGTGTTGCAATGGATTTTTCATTACATGTTGAGACGCCTCAAATCTTATTTCAGATTATTTTTCGTTCTTCTATAGCGTGTATATGCGGTGTTATCGTGGGTGTAGAAAGGGCCTATAGTGCAAAGCCTGCGGGAATTCGTACACATATGCTCATTACCCTGGGTTCTTGTCTGTTTATGATTGTTTCCTTGTTTGTTGCTATGGAGGCTAAAAAATTTGGATATTTAAATGCAGATCCTGGGCGTATAGTAGCTCAAGTAGTTTCTGGGATAGGTTTTTTGGGTGTAGGTACGATTATAAGAAATAAAGGGTATGTACGTGGGATGACTAGTGCTGCTACGATGTGGTGTATGGCGGCAATAGGAATGGCGGCAGGTTTTGGGCTTATCTTTACTGCCTTGATTGCAAGTATTCTTATCGTAGGGATTTTACGACTTTTTATCGTATTAGAAAAATACTTTAAAATAGAACGTCAGGGTTCTCTTTTTATTGATGTGATTGTAAGGGGTGAGGGTGTTATTCCTAGGGTGCGTGAAGTTCTTCGAGAATTGCGTATAACCTTGAGTGAAGAACGCCTTTTGCGTATTTCTAGAGAAATACATTATGAGGCCAATTTACTTTTTTATGGTCATAAGGAAAAAAAAATACAGGAACTAGTGAAGAAAATTCAAGGCGTGAAAGAAATTGTAACTCTTTCCCCCCATCAACATGGGGATAGCTGAAAATAAAAACTTTATTTTCTAAGTTAGAAGCCATTTCTTTGATACAAAAGGTTGGTTCATTGCTATAAGCGATTTGAATAAAGGTTAAAAATCCTTGATGGACTTGTCATATCTTTCACAAAATCATATTCTATTCGCAAGGTGAAGACAAGGCCTTCTTTAGAAAACATATCTTCGCTTAATAGCTCAGGCCATTCTATTGCATGTATTATTTTCTTATTGTTTTCGGGCAACTTGTACCATCGTTCTTGAAAATCTAAGTTTTCAAATTCTGTAAGACTCTTTAATCTATACAAATCATAATGATGAAGCTCTATATGTTTGTAATAGTATGAATTAAGTAGATTGAAGGTAGGGCTATTGACAGTTTGTGGTATGCCCAAATGTTCAGCAAGACTTCGAATACTAAAAGTTTTTCCTGTTCCTAAATTACCTTGCAAAAGTAAAAAAAGATTCTGTGTTTGTGATAGAAATTTTTCGTAAAGCTCTATTATGATTTTTTTACTTTCTGATGGGGTAGAGCTTATCTTTTGAAATAAGATGGGGCCTTCTTCTTTTTGCATAATGTACTCTTATATATTGACAATTCAAAACTTTCAATATTAAATTCTGAACTTTAAGGAGCTAAATAAAATTAGCAAAGGTCATTTAGGATTTTACCTAAACAATAAAAAAGCTAGAATGAAATTTCAGGATGATTGAGTACTATAGTTTTTAGTATTTCTTTATTTGCCTCTGCGTCCGAGACTTGCCAACTTACTCCAAAAGGTGTAACAACTTGAGAGCAACCCACGAGAGGCTTCTGTGCATAAAAGGCCTTACCAAAAGAAGAACACAAAATGATATTGATATTGTAAGATTGAGATATAGTTTGAAGTTCTTTGCTCAGAGTTTCTCTAGACATGTCTTCTATGGTAAAGGAGCCTATACAAAAGAGGGTTCTAATATCTTGTGCTTTTAAATTTTCTAAAAATTTAGTTTGGGATAGGTCAGCATAAAAAGAAACAGCGAATCGAATATTATCAAGAATAAAAATACTATCACCTTTTCCAGGTATGGCAAGTTTCTTTTCCTCTTTGGTGAGTTTTTGTTTGGTTTGCCAATCTATAATTTGTCCGCCCTTTAAAACAGGTATGCCTAAAAATTTTTGTTTATCTTTTTCAAATATAAAACTTCCACCTATCACTATACCTCTATAGCTTTCACTTAATTTAGTAAGTAAAAGTAGGGCCCTATTTGAAATATTTTGTAAGTCTTCTAAATTTTTTGTTTGTTGTTCTATATAGAAATATTCAGGTAATATTAAAAAGTTAGATTTTTGACTATTTAAAGTTTTAATAGTTGTAGTATCAAAAGGAGTCCCCAGCTCCATTTGAAATATACTTATACGTAAAATGCTCATCTTCCTTCCACTCCCTTATCTATTTATAGTTTTAAAAATAATTTACACAACGAAAGGAGCTTAAAGTATACTTGACAAGCTTAATTCAGAAATAATGAAATTGTGTACGGGCTCTTTTTTATGCCCCTAGTTGTTCTAATAATTCCTTCACGTTCACTGTGGCTGTTCCAATATGACTTACCACAAGGCCGGCAGCCGTATTGGCTAGGTGTATAGCTTCCCCAACTTCAGCCCCAGCTACAATGGCTAGAGTAAAAACAGAAATAACTGTATCGCCTGCTCCTGTAACGTCAAAGACCTCACGAGCACGAGTTGGGAAGTGGCGAAATCCTTTTTTGTCTTGCTCAAAAAGAGTCATTCCTTTCTCACCCCTTGTTAGAAGTAACATCTTTGCGTTGAGTTGTTTTAATATTTGAGGACCAGCCTTATTTATGCTTTCTTCATCATTTAATTTGAAGCCTAAATAACGACCTGCCTCATGATGATTGGGTGTAAGGACATCAACATCTTTATAATAATCAAAGTGGGTTACCTGTGGATCTACAGCAATAAAGCAATTTGTTTTTTGTGCCATCTTGACTGTATTGGCTATCAATTCAGGTTGAATTAGGCCCTTATCATAGTCTGAAAAAATAAGTGCCTGCATTTCGGGCACTATTTTTAAGATACTGTTTTGTATTTCTGAAAGCTCATCTGCATTTATGGGTGTATTGATTTCTTGATCTACACGACAGAGTTGTTGGCGGTCTGCTATGATTCTTGTTTTACGAGTTGTGGGGCGGTTTGGAGTTTTTAGGAAAGTCATGTGTTCTTTGGGTATGCCTAAATTTAGAAAATAATCTTTAAGTATCTCTGAGCCTGTATCGTTTCCTACTATACCTGCTATGTAGACTTGAGCTCCTAGAGAGCTAAGGTTTCGTACGACATTTCCAGCCCCTCCCGGAAAGATACTCACGCGTTCTTGTAAAACTACTGGTACGGGTGCTTCGGGAGAAATACGTTCTACATGGCCGTAGATGTACTCATCTATCATAAAGTCTCCTATGACTAGAATCTTCTGTTTTGAAAAACGTTCAGTAATTTTTTTATAGTTCATGAAATAAGAACAAAAAGAATTAAGGTAGGGTGAGATGGAAGTTCATTTTTATTTTGAAAGGACTATGGTAACCTTACAATTTTGTAAAGCTTTACGAGCACTTGCACTCGACATAATTTTAATACTATCTTTTTGTGTTAGGACTAAATCGCTCCCATTTTCATAACTTTTTAGGCGTACCGGCGCAAAAAGAATAGGGCGAGGACCTGACGCTCTATCATTGAGTGCTTGGCTCAAATTATTTTTGTATGTAACAAGACCCCTCTGAATAAAACATTTTTTTTGTACATACTCTGGGCCATAGATAAGTAATCCTTGAGGGCTATAGATGCGTGGACTCAGGGCGGGCTTGAAGTGAGTTAGATGTTTTACTTCAATAACGATACTCGTAATCAGATCATTATCATTTGCCCCTGTATCAATGGTTGGCATATATTGGTTAAAATTTTCACTACCTGCGAGGGCATCGTAAAGCCCTTCCTTTCCATAGAGTGAAAGACTGTATAAGAAATACCTACTTTGATTTTCTGAACTGCTTTTCCCCCTCGGTTCTAGACGCGTACTTAGATAGGCTAGATTTTGATTGAGCTCTTCATCTTCTTCTATTCTTTCTTTCACTAGGATGTTATCGTACAAAGGCATTTCATAAACAGAGTGTATCAAATTTATCCTTGCTTGTTCCTCATTTTCAAAGTTACTAAGTTCTGGTAAATGAGCTGTGCTGTAAATTCTTCCACCTGTCCAGTCTATGTAAGTTGTAGAATTTAGGGATTGAACAAAATGGCTACGAGGAAGCTTTAGGGCTTGCTCCATTCCTTGGGGGGTTGCCAGTAAGAAAGTACTCATTGCTTGTAAAATAAAGAATGCTATGATCTTTTGTTTTCCTTTCACAAAGGCTTTAGGGGTGTTGGATTTTTTATTCTTTGTCATATATAGAAATTCTTCGCTTTATTATCGGCATCAAATTTTATAGCTTTGTCGAGTTTCATAAATATCTTTTGTGCCCTATGTAAAATTATATATTACCAAAGACAGGGGTAAATTTTTTTTGGCTTTAAATGATTTTAGTAAAAGATGTAACTGTAGAATTTTCTGGTAAGGTTCTTTTTGAGAATGTGAATGTAACTATTGGCTATGGAGAGAGGGTTGGCCTAATAGGAAGAAATGGAAGTGGGAAGAGTAGTTTTTTGAAATTACTTCTTGGGGAACTAAAGCCTGACGAGGGTAAAGTGGAGATTGATAGTCATTATACCCTAGGCTATCTTAGCCAATATATTAATTTTAAATACGAAACAGTACTTGAAGAGGTTTGTTCTGTACTTGAAGTCGAGAGGGAGCATGAGGCTTGGAAGGGTGAAAAGATACTTATGGGTTTGGGTTTTACAGAGGAAGACCTATTAAAGGATCCTAAAGAATTTTCTGGGGGCTATCAAATAAAGATTAATCTTGCTAAGGTTCTCTTGCAAGAGCCCAATATGCTTTTACTAGACGAGCCTACTAACTATCTAGATATTTATGCGATACGTTGGTTGGGAAGTTTTCTTAAAAAGTGGCAGGGTGAGATGATTTTGATAACCCATGATAGGTCGTTTATGGATAGTGTGATTACACATACCTTGATCATTCATAGACAGGAGTTTCGTAAAGTCAGGGGTAGTACAGGTAAAATCAGGGAGCAGATAGAAAGTGAAGAGAAGCTTTATGAGATTACAAGACTTGCAGAAGAAAAAAAGCGTAAAGAAGTAGAGGATTGGGCTAGGAAATTTGGAGCCAAGGCGAGTAAGGCGGCTGCTGCAAAGTCTCGCTTAAAGCAAATAGAAAAGGTAGAGGTGAAGGAGAGTCTTTCTACTATTCACAACTTAGATTTTCAATTTTCTCATACCCCCTTTATCTCGAATAATTATGTAGTAGAAGCAAAAAATCTATGTTTCCATTTTCTACCAGAAAAGCCCTTACTTATGGATTTGAGTTTTACCATTAAAGCAGAAGATAAGGTGTGTGTCATAGGAAAAAATGGGAATGGTAAATCTACCTTGCTTAAAATGATTACGGGGGAGCTTGAGCCCTTAACGGGTAGTGTTGTTAAAAGTCAAAAAGTAAAATTGAGTTATTTTGGCCAAACAAATGTATCGTCACTCAATCCAAATCTAAATATTCTAGAAGAGCTTGAAACTTTGAATAAGGATCCTAATCGCACGGGTCCTCAAATTGAGTTACCTAAGATAAGGGCAGTATGTACACAAATGATGTTTCCCAATGAAAATGCCTATAAAAAAATTTCTGTACTGTCAGGTGGTGAGAAAAGTCGTGTTATGCTAGGAAAAATTTTGCTTAGTCCCTCGAACCTTCTTCTTCTTAGATGAGCCTACAAATCATTTTGATATAGAATCTTGTGAATCCCTAATGGAGGCCATACAAGGTTTTGGCGGGGCAGTGGTTATGGTTACGCACAATGAATACTTTCTGAAACATATTGCAACAAAGCTTATAGTTTTTGATGGTGGAAAAACTTTTTATTTTAATGGCAATTACTCTCAATTTTTAGAAGACTTGGGTTGGCAGGAAACAGTGGAATGAGAGTTTAAAAAATTAAGAAGTTTATATGAGATTTTATCTTTCAATTTGTGTAAAGGGAGTATGTCATATACCTAGTATTTTTATAATTTCACAGGAACTATTTTTTTAAGTAAAAGGGTATAGCTTTCTTCTATAGTTTCTGAATGTTCCATAATTTTACTTGCTTCATAAATTTGTATGAGTACTTTATTAAAAAATCCTGTAGATTTTGGGTAATAATGAAAGCTTCTAAAAAGTATACGACGTGGGGAATGAGAGAGGGTATAGCGTAGGGTGCTTGGGCCCATAACAGGGCGACCATTTTCATTTATCCTGAGTAAATTTTGAGCATTCAAATATTGAAATTCTGCCCCTGAACCCTTTAGTTCTTTTTTTGTAAAAACGGGGTCACCTTTGAGAAACATTCGTATACCTTTTTTAGGGTTAGCCTGCATATAAGAGCTATACTTCCATATTGGGGGAAAAATTGTAGAGGCATTAACGCCAGGATTGTATCTATTGAGTTCTTGCAAATTTTTTTTTTGTTCTATATAATCATCAGACTCTACCCCCGACCATATTTCATTTGGAAGTATATCTTTAGGGCTCATAGAAGCCCTAAGTACGAAAAAAATTTCTTTGGCAAAGTTTCTTTTTCTCCATTTGAGTTGCGGGAGTTGTTTTATGAATTCGTTGCTTGATAGGGCATCGCATTCATAAAAAGCAACAACGAAGGCATAGAGCTCCAAAGTTTCAGATGTCATGTTGTCTAAACTAAAAGCGATATCTAAACTTTCATTCGAAGAGTGTACTATAGGCCTTCTCTCAAAGCTAAGATCATTTATTTTTATACGTTCATTTCTATTGTAAAAAGGGGCGTAGTTTTTACTTAATTCTTCTTTCTCGCTTGTTTTTCTCTCAAAAGTTTTAATCCTTCTTTTGCTTTGCGCATTTATAGGAGGTGTTAGGGGGATAATAGAAAGCAAAAAAGATAATAGAGTAAGCCTAAGGAATATATTGTGAAGCAACATGATTTGAATTATAGTAAAGTAAAGTCTACCACCAGTCTTTCCAAGGTTTCACATTCTTTGAAATATAAAAAATAAAAAAGAGAAATATATCTATGAAAGGTTTCTAAAAAAACGTAGTGTTTTAAAGAGCTTAGATATTGAATTTTGTGTAAATTGAAAGAAGTAAACTTATTGTCAATTAAGTTTTAAAGAGCTTAGATATTGAATTTCGTGTAAATTGAAAGAAGTAAACTTATTGTCAATTAAGTTTTAAAGAGCTTAGATATTGAATTTCGTGTAAATACTTTTGCACTTATTTTTGTATGCAAATAAATATAATTAATTTGCATACAAATTTTTAAATAGATATGTTTGTATTGACATTATTTATAGGCCTATAGCTATGACTATTGTCCTAGATTAACTAATGTAAGTAATATTTAGACAGGAAGTATATCATAAATTGTTGTAATTTTTTTTTGAAGTATTCAAGAGAATATTTCAAAAATTGCGAGTTAAAATTATTCAGGGAAGATGTTTTTTACTAAAATATATAGATTGTTTTCTTATGACATGGGCATAGACCTAGGGACAGCCAATACCCTTGTTCATGTGCATGGGCAAGGTATTGTCCTCTCAGAACCTTCAGTTGTAGCTGTTCATTCCGCAACGGGAAAGATTATGGCTGTGGGACATGAGGCTAAGCGCATGTTAGGTCGTACTCCCGGTAGTATAGTAGCAATAAGGCCAATGAAAGATGGGGTAATTGCAGACTTTGAAACTGTAGAAAAAATGATACGTTACTTCATACGGAAGGTTCATAAACGTACTGCCTTTGTACGCCCCAGAATGGTTATAGGTGTCCCATCGGGAATAACAGAGGTAGAAAAAAGGGCAGTAAGGGAGTCTGCTGAACAGGCAGGTGCACGTGAAGTCATTCTTATTGAAGAGGCTTTGGCTGCGGCTATAGGTGCAAATATTCCCATACATGAGCCCGCAGGGTCAATGATAGTAGATATAGGGGGGGGTACTACTGAAATTGCTATTATTTCCCTTGGTGGGATGGTTATTTCAGATTCTATACGTGTGGGTGGAGATGAGTTTGATGAGTCGATTATACGTTATCTTAGAACACAGTACAATCTTATTATAGGAGAAAGGATGGCTGAAGATGTTAAATTAGCCATAGGTAGTGCTTATCCTGAAAAGAAAATCGCCACTATGGAGCTTCGAGGTCGTGATGCTATTAGTGGCTTACCCCGAGTTTTAGAAATTGATGCTAATGAAATCCGTAAGTCGCTTAAGGAACCTTTAGATCAAATTATGGAAGCCATCAAGCAAAGTTTAGAGAAAACTCCCCCTGAATTAGCTGCTGATATAGTTGAGAGAGGGATTGTTTTAACAGGTGGCGGTTGTCTTTTAAGAGGTTTAGAAAAATTTCTTAGTAAAGAGACGGGTGTTCCTGTGTTACGAGCCGAGAATCCATTAACTTGTGTGGTTATAGGAACAGGTAGGTATCTTGATGAGTTTAGAAATATTCAATCTAGCATTAGGCAATAAATTTTCTACTTTTTTCATAGAGGATTCCTACTAGTGCTTTGGGACATACTCTGGCGAAATAAGACTGCCTTTAGTTTAGGGTTTTGTGTAACTTTCTCATTGGCCTGCATGGTTTGGCAGCGTAATCCTTTTTCTCATGTTCTTGGTAACTTAGGTAGACTTGCTGATAGATTGAGTGGTTTTTTAAATTCAGGTCTTCGTTTTACAGATACGATATTTGTGGAAATTGACAAATATCGTAGTTTAGAACAAAAGTATAATCAAGCTCGTCTATTGATTGAAAAATACAAATTAGAAAAAGATAAGTTTGATGATCTCTTAAGGCAAAACAAGTATTTACGTGAGGCTCTCAATCTTAAACCCTCAATGCAATTTCCTGAACTGAAAGCTGAGGTTCTTGGCGTTAGGATGAACTTACTGAGTCCTAGAATTATTATTAGCAAGGGTAGGAAGGATGGTGTAAAACCACTGATGGGTGTGATTGCACCTACATACGATCAAGAAAATAATATGATACGTGGACTTGTAGGAGTTGTGGTAGTGACAGACGAGACCACGGCAGTTGTTGAACCTCTAACCCATCCAAATTTTCAAATAGGAGTCAGGATAGAAAAAACGAACACATGGGCTATATTAAGTGGAAATTCTGAAGTAGCCAATGAAGTGCTTTTAACTTATATTAACAATAATTATTCATTAGAACAAGCTATTGTTATGCAAGCTGAAACCCCACTAACTAAGAATTTACAAGTGTATACAAGTGGTGCTTCGGGGATTTTTCCTGCGGGCATACCTGTAGGAGTGGTTACGGCAATGGGGGGGAGACGGAATGATTTTTTAACAGCTTCTGTTAAACCTTATGTTCGTATAAATGAGTTAGATTATGTAAGTATAATTTTAAAAGAAATTGAGCCTTGGTCCCATAGTTGGGATCAAGAATTGCGTTGGGAGGAACAGCTTAAAACAGAGTTTCCCAAGCCTGAATATCCTGAACTTGAGGAGCAAACTGTAAAAGTGCGTATTAAGCAACAGATGAGGGCGCAAAATAAAGAGAATAAAGAAGAAAAGGTAATCCAAAAAAATCAGGAAAAACTAGAGCAAGGGGATGGGGAGTATCAGCAATCTAGAAGACGCATAGAGAACTTGAGTCGTTAAATATTGTACACAATAATAGTATGTTTTTACAATTTGGAGCCATATTTACGGGATTAATTATTTCTTATTTTTTAAAGGACTTTCAATTTTTAAGTTTAGAACTACATTTTTTAAGTAAGGGTGTCGTATTTCCTGATTTTTTACTTATTTTTGTAATTTATTTTGCACTCAATAGAAGTGAGTTAAGTGGTATATGGGTAGGTTTTTTTGCGGGCATGTTGGAAGACAGTGCGAATTGGATATTTAATCCTCATTCGGGAATGAATGCTAATGATGGCGGAGGTTATATAGCCATTATTGGAATACATGCCTTAGTGTATACCCTCATGGGGTTTCTTGTAGCCCGACTTAAAACTATTTATGAAAATAAACAAGTAGTAGTTACCATTGTCTTTTCTTTTTTTACAGTTTTATTAGCTCGATTTTTTACTTGGACTTTGCATGGTTTTGTAGATAATTTTAATTTAAATTATCCCATAGTCGGTCCTGCATTCTATACCGCCCTTATTACACCTTTTTGGTTTACAATATTAGGTTGGTTGTACCGTTATTAAGAAAATATAAAATTTTTCTGTACAGTACTTTGTAATAAAAATATTTGTAACGCCTTATGGTAAAGTCAGTTTATGATTATAGAATAGAGCAACGTTTTAAAACACGTTTGTACTTTCTTACAGCAATGGTCTTTATTGTATATGGTGTGATTATAGTGCAGTTAGGTTTTTTGCAAATTTTAGAAGGTTATGAAAATAGGGTTTTAGCTAAGAAATTTGTTAGCCGTCAGGAGTTTACTATAGCTCCTCGAGGTTTATTTTTTGACAGAAATCTTCGACTTGGGGAGCAACCCCTTGTTCAAAATCTTCGTTTTATAGACTATATTTTACGAATGGATCAATTTAGGACTAGGGAGGAAGCAGAGCTTTATGTAAGATTTTTTTGTAAAATTATGGGGCGTAAGTATTCCGATTATGAAGGCTATCTTACCTCTCAAACTTGGAAGCAGATGTCTTCTAAAAATAAATACATAACCCTAATCAATCGTATGACTCGTAGGGAACATGAACGTCTTGCTTCTAGTCCCCTACCCAAGGATAAGGGCGAATATGTGACTAAGCATTTACGATACTATTCCATGGGACCAGCTTTAGCACATATTTCAGGTTTTATTGGTTTGCCATCAGTGACAGAGGTTAAAAAAAAATTAGCTCAGTCTTACCAGACCATAGGGAAAGATGGCCTTGAAGCACGGTATGATGCTCGTTTACGTGGTCGAGATGGTGTGAAGGTAAGACATAGGACAGTAGATCAAGAGGAGCAGATTAATACTACAGAGCAGGGTGATAATCTTGTACTTACTATTGATCAGGATATGCAGGCGGCAGCTTACAAGGCCCTTGCCGCCACAGGCAAGCGTGGTGCGGCTGTGGCACTTAAAGCTAGTACGGGTGAAATTTTAGCTATGGTTTCTACCCCTGCCTTTGACCCTAATATATTATCTAGTGGTACGCAAGAGCAAAGAATAGCCCATCTAAGGGAGGTGACGAATTACCAAGGTTTTGTAAACTTAGCTATACAAGCTAAATTCCCTCCCGGTTCTTCTTTTAAACCCCTAGTCGCCCTTGCTGCTTTGGAAAATATAGATGTCCATCAAAAATTTACATCTGAGACATCGTTTAATTGTCCTGGTTACTTTACCTTGCATGGTAATAGGGCATCAAACAATGTTGTATTCAAATGTTTAAGTACCCATGGTGCTAAAAAGATGATAGATGCCATTGCCTATAGTTGCAACGTCTATTTCTATAACTTAGGCAACCAGTTGGGTGCAGAGCAAATTATAAATTTTGCAAAGGCTTTTGGGCTAGATAAAAAAACAGGAGTTGATTTGCAGAATGAAGGTGAGGGTCTCGTTCCTGATTCACGTTGGAAGCAAATCAATCATAATAGTCGTTGGTATGATGGGGATACAATCAATCTTTCTATAGGTCAAGGTTATCTTCTTGTAACTCCTATAGAGCTAGCCGTTTTGTATGCGGGTCTTGCGAATAGAGGTAAAATATTTAAGCCCTATCTTGTGAATGAAATACGTGATCCAATAGATAATCATATAATCAAAAAATTTAATCCTACTTTGATTCGAGAAATTCCCCTAGCTCATGAACACATAGAAACAGTTCAGGCGGGCATGCGTAAGGTAGTTACACATGGTACTGCCGCTCGTTTAAATAGTATCTCTGTACCTATAGCAGGTAAGACAGGAACAGTTCAGACGCAGGCTAAACTTAAAGGTAAGGACCACGCATGGTTTGCAAGTTATGCACCCTATATTGAAGGGGGTGGTATCGCAGATAATACTATAGTGGTGGTTGCCTTTGTAGAATATGGTACATGGGGTGCTTCAAGTGCTGCTCCTATAGCCGGGGAAATTTATAAAGCAGCATTTCCTAATTGGAAAAAAGAAAGTACGGAAACTATCAAGAAAGAATTTGAGGGGATACAAGAACATGAAAATTAGCCAGCGTTTTGATTTAAGCCTTCTTACGTGTATAATTGTAAGTATTGCTTGCGGTATATTTTGTTTATATAGTCAGGAAAATCTATTAGATGCACCACCTAATAGATGGTTGTATCAAATATTTACCGCCCTTGTTGGCTTTTTATTTTTATTTACCATCTCTAATATTAATTACCAACAGTTAACTTTTTTTGCTGTACCCATTTATCTTTTAAGTTTATTTTTACTAGCCATTACTCTTATTCCTGGCATAGGTAGTCAAATCAATGGGGCTCGTTCTTGGTTACGTATTGGTTTTTTTAGTTATCAGCCCTCAGAACTTTCTAAAATAAGTCTAGTCCTTATACTTGCTAGCTATTTAAGCTTGAAAGAAAAAGAAATGCATTTGCTTTCTACCCTTGTGATACCATTTATTTTGACTCTGATTCCTGCTGTTTTGATTTTATTGCAACCTGCTTTAGGAGCCTCTGTTTCTTTATTTCCTATTCTCCTTGTAACCTTGATGCTAGCGGGGGCGGATTTGTATTATATTTTATCTATAAGTTTTCTTGCTTTATTCTCTTTTGTGATACCTATTTATGTTGAGTATAATAATATTATTTTATTACCTACATTGAGTAGGCATTTGGAGGAAATCAATAAGGCAGAACTAGTTCCAATTGTGAATATACTTAAAACAGGGGTTTGGCATTTTATTAATCATTCGAGTCTGCCTCGAAAGGTGTCTATAGGGCAAGAAGATACAGCGTATATCCTTGGAATTTTGAAAAATGATGTTTGGATGTCGACACTCAAAGAAGCTTCCTTTACTGTAAGACGAGAGTCAGGTGGTCTCTTGCTTGTACTTTTAGAAAAGGTAAAAGTTTTGATATTTTTAGGTTCTGTTTTGGTTTTTATTTCCCTTAGTTTTTTGATATTTCGTATAGCTAAGGGTAGTTTATTTTCAGGTCTCCGAAAGTTTTATATTCCCGTGGGGATAGTAGGTCTTTCATTAATTATTGCAGGCTCTTCGCAATCTGTTTTATCATATAAAAGTCACCAAGTGGCTCGTATTACAGCCTTTTTGAATCCTGATAAATTTCCTCGAGACCTTGCTTACCAAACTAGGGCCTCTAAGGCAGCCATAGGCTCGGGTGAATTTATAGGGCGTGGTGTATGGAAGGGAGAAATGACTATGGGTTATCATCCTCTTGTACCTTATGCATATACAGATTTTATTTTTACTTCATGGGCAGAGCGTACTGGCTTTATTGGTTCTCTCTTTCTTATTTTTGTATTGATGGGAATTATTATACGTGCCTTATTTATTAGTGTGGATGCTCGTGATCGTTTCGGTGCCTTACTTGCTGGTGGGATTGCCATTATGTATTTTATTAACATGAGTCTGAATATTGCCATAGGCGTTGGGCTATTGCCTGTTACAGGCCTCCCCCTTAGCTTTGTAAGTTTTGGGGGCTCTCATCTTGTAACTTGCATGCTTGCTGCAGGTGTACTAATGAGTGTTTATAGAAAAAAGTTCGCGAACTAACCCTCTTTAGGTTTATTAGGCTTAGACTTATCGAGGTATGGATTTTCGTACACCTCAATGAAGCGCTTAGCTAGATCATTTCTAGTGTTCATCTTCCAGTGTCTAGAAACAATCACCCTAGCCCCTCTCAAATAAGTTAAATATGACATAAACCAATGTAATATTGTGATAAGTCTATTCTTAAAACCTATCAGGTAGTAAATATGAACGAAGAGCCATAAAAACCATGCAGGATAACCTGTGAGCCTTAATTTTTTATATTCAGCGACAGCCATAGCACGTCCTATTGTTGCCATTGAACCCTTGTTGAAATAATGAAAGTCTAACCTCTTTTTCTTTTTAACTTCTCTAATGATATTTTTTGCAACGTGTGCCCCCATTTGAGTAGCAACGGGGGCAAGGCCTGGAAGGGGTGGGGAACCATAATGTTCAAAATAGCATTGATCCCCTATTACAAAAAAATTAGGATGATCCTTTATACTTAAATCTTTTTCAACGATGACAGAGCCACGAGGGGAAAGGGGAACTCCCAAACTGTGATTGATTTCTGCAGGGGCAACTCCTGCAGCCCAAATTACTGTACGAGCGGGGATGAACTCATCTTTGATATAGACACCATTATGGTCAATATCATTTACAAGGCAACCTGTCCTTACAGTAACCCCTAATTTTTCTAAGGATTTTTGTGCATGGGCTGAAGATTTTGGATGAAAGCTTTGCAAGATTCTAGTTCCTGCCTCTAGCATAACTATGTTTGTATGACGAGTGTCTATATGGCGAAAATTTTTGGCTAAGGTGTACTTTGCCATCTCCGCTATGGCACCCGCCAACTCTACACCTGTGGGGCCACCACCAATAATAACAAAGGTGAGAAATTTTTTACGAGTGGCTTCATCTTTAATCATTTCAGCCATTTCAAAAGCCATAAGGACACGGCGTAAAATTTCATTTGCTTCTTCTATGGATTTAAGACCAGGTGCAAAGCTTTCAAAATGGTCTTTACCAAAATAACTATGATTAGAGCCACAAGCCATAACAAGGTAATCATAATCTATATTTTTGAAGGTTGTGTGTATAACCTTGTTTTGGATATCTACTTTGGTTATATTTTCCATAAGGACTTCTACATTCTTATATTTTGAGAGGATCCCCCTTATAGGAGAGGCTATTTCTGTAGGTGAAATTGCAGCCAAAGCCACTTGGTAGAGAAGGGGTTGAAAGAGATGATGGTTACGTCTATCAATGATTGTGATATCAATATAGTCAGAATATTTTCCCAAAATTTGAGCTACTTTCAATCCACCAAAGCCCGCACCTACAATAACGACTTTTTTTTTGCTTCTTAAATTTCCCATAATACTTAAATTCTATAATAGCTTTTCTATTTCAAGCTTATTAATGTCCTACCCAATAACTTGTTTCATAAGAAAATGAATTTGTGTAATAAATACACTGTATTTTGTGATTCAATTTTTGTAAAAGAAGATATTTCTAAAAGCAATTCAAAATTATTTATAATGAATTTTAATCTTGAAGGATTACAAATTCTACACGTCTGTTTAATGCTTGGTCTATCTTTGTTTTTTCTTGAACTGCTTTACGAGTAAAGCCATATCCATAAACATTCAGCCTATTTTCAGCTATACCTGCACGCACCAGAGAAGTATAAATTGTTTTTGCTCGTTCTAATGATAGTTTTAAGTTGTATTCACTTGTGTTCGTGGTATCTGTATGGCCTTCTATTAATAATTTTAAATAAGAATGACGCTTGAGTATTTTTACAATGGTTTCTACTTTCTCATTTTCTTCTTTTTTGTAATTCATACTTCCCTGATCAAAATAGATGTGTATTTTTTTCAAACAGTAGGGTAAGCCACTTTTACAGTCTTCTGAACTGAATTTTAGTTCTTCTTCTGTGGCTCTCTTTTGTAGCAATACCACTAGCCCCCTTGTTGTATTGGGGAGGATGTACTTTCCTGTATTGAAAATAAATTCTTGGGGATTGTAACCCTGAGCACTTACAATGACTTTATATTCTTGAGCCTTCGTTAATGCAATTTTGTATTTATTTTCTTTAGGTCTTTTTTCTTCTTTTTCTTGCTTCCAAACTATACGACTAGAGCCTTCTCTTTTTTGTCCGCCATTTGTTGTTATGATATTTGCAGGAATGAGAAGGGGATCCTTTGAGTTTGCATCTAAAATATTTATCGAAAGGGCAAGTTCTTTTGAATTAAATTGAGAGGGTGGCAGTTTCACTCTATAGATATCTCTTAGCTCTTTGGCGGGATTTAACTTTTTATCTATCGTTCTATCACTCACAAAATAAGCCCACGTGTAATTTTCTGTTAGGCTTAAGCTTAAATCGTCAAAACTACTATTAAAAGGTTCTCCAAGATTGATAGGATTACCCCAACCTGAGTTGGTATAGGAAGTCATATAAAGATCATAGCCTCCTAAACCTCCTGGTCTGTCTGAACTAAAAAATAAAATTTCCCCACTAGGGCTTAGGCTTGGTGTTGTTTCATTGTACAAGGTATTTACGATAGCACCTATGTTCTTAGGTGCCTCCCATTCAGATGTTAGATTTTTTCTTTTCGAAATCCAAAGATCACCCCCACCATAGCCATCTTTTCTATTTGAACTGAAAACCATAGTTTTCCCCGAGGCATCTAAAGTCACCGAACCCTCTTCAAAATAACTGTATAGCTCTTTTATATGACTGGGAACAGTCCATAGCCCTTTTTGTTTGTCCTCACGAGCAGAATAAATTTTTAGTTGTTCCTTGATTGTGGGATCACTCGACTCTGTTATAGAAAAGGTATAAAATAATTCTACAGGTTTATTTTGCTCATAAATGAGATGTGGGCTACCTTCAAAGGCACTAGAATTAGGATTGAATTTTACTCGATCTGAATTTCTTTGTATTCCTTGCATTTCCTTGAAAGTATTGCCTACAGTTCTTATTTCATCTGCAAGTATGGGGATGGAAAATAATTGAGGGGATGAAAATCCAGATGGACCATTAATACAAATCCAAATATTATTACCCTCAAAATAACCGCTTCTATCCGATTGAAACAGTAAATAATTTCCATTAGGACTGATTTGAACCGCTTCATCATTAGAATTTGAATTTATATCAAAAAGATTTTCAGCCTTGAGGTTTTTCGCTTTTGAGATATTGACTATAAAATTTTCTTTTTCATCTTCTATCTTTTCTATTTTTGTTCCCATCTCAACCCTACTTTTATCATCCTTGCTTTTGAGGGTTTTTGATTTTACTTGAGAATAAAGTGCAGACTCTAATATCAAAGTAAAAGAAAATGCAATAAGATATGTATAGTGTATGAATTTCATTTGTCTCCTGAAATTTTAAAAGTAACCCTTCGATTTAGAGCCCTATCTTGATCTGTTTTTTCAATCAACACTTCTCGTCGACTAAAACCTAGGGCCTGAATGGAAAGCATAGAACTTTTTACTCCCTTTGCCTCTAAGAGCTTTTTTATTGCACTTGCTCGTCTTTGAGATAATCTATAATTATAGACCTCGGTACTGGTGGAGTCTGTGTGTCCTTCTATGGTGATATGCGAGAGCTTATATTTTGCTACTATATCCCTTACTTGATTGATCTTTACATCCTCACCTTCCCTAGGAGTGCTGCTATCCCTATCAAAGTAGATGACTACCTTTTTTAAGCAGCTTAGCTCTGTGTCTGTACAAGCGGCTTCTGCGTTCGTAGCCTCTGGAAGCCCTTGTGGGGTGGCAGGTGGGGCATCGTTTCTTTTCCAGAGGCCTAAAGTTTTTCTTTCTATTTTTCCTGGGGCTATATTGCCCTCTAAATTTAAATAAAATTCTTCGGACCTGTATCCGGGCATACTCACGACTACTTTATAACTATCTCCTGAAGTAAGTTGTATTTCGAAATTATTCAATTCTTTATTTTGTGAGTGAAATACCCTACTTGTAGCTAGTAAATTTTTCTTTTTGCCATAAACATGTATGGTTGCTTCAAGGCCTAGAAGTAGGCCCGAGCGTTTATATTCAGAGGCATCAATGATTTGTCCTGTAAGTAGGATAGAAGAGGGTCTAAAGTATTTGCTGGGGAGGCGAATTCTATATAAATCCATGCCTTCTTTCATAGGGGCCTCTTTCTCATTTCTGTTACTTGAAATATAGGCCCAAGCACCATCTAAACTAGTGCTAAACCCCTCATCATCATTAGAACTATTAAAAGGGGATTCCATATTTTCTATTTTTAAAAACTTGAAGGAAGTTTCTTCGTAAAGGATAGGAGTTGTATAAATATCATAACCTCCATGACCACCACTCCTGTCTGAGCTAAAAAAGAATAGGCCCTTGCTTGCACTACTTGTATCGTTTAAAAAGAGACTTGGGCTTATTTCATTGACAGAGGTATTTAGATTGGCCCCCAAGTTTATAGCCTCTCCCCATTGTGCATCGAGGCTTGTTCTCTTGCGCATCCATAAATCAAAACCCCCAAAGCCACCAAAACGATTGGAGCTAAATATTAAAATGAGCCCATCTGTTGACAGGGTGGGCATGCGGTCATCGTATTCATTCTTTGTATCTTCTAGCTGTTGTGGGGGTGTCCAATTTTGATTCGCAGAATCAAATCTAGTAAAAAAGATATTAGTTTTTCGACTGTTACCTTTTTGTGTGGAAGTAAAATAGATTTCTATAGGTGTATTATTTTGAAAAAACACACAAGGTGTGCCCACATATTCATTGGTATTGATTGTAAATTTCCCCCTTGCCTCTTTCTCAAAATCTAAAGATGCTTTTGGAATGGCTTCTGTGTTTTTTTTGATTTTTATTTTTTTACTAGCGTTTTCTTTTTGAATTTTAGGGGAGGCTTCTAAAGAATGCTCTGTAAAAGCTTTGGCAGGCGAATCTAATGGAAGGGTTAGAGGCTTTGGTGGGGAGTACTCAGGATTTTCTTGAGAGTTTTTTATATGAGTATACCAAATATTACTTTCTTCTAAGTAGCCTGTACGATTAGACTGAAAAAAAAGAAATTGTCCATCGGGACTTACTTGAGGAAGATAATCATCATTGTAGGAGTTGATTTCAAATAGATTGATAGCTTTGGAAGCTGCTGCCTCCTTCTGTGCAAGGAGGCTATGGGTAAGACCAAATAGAAGAAGCCCTTCATAACATAAGGAGAAAATAAAAATATGGAGTCGGGAGGAAATGAAATACATGGTTTTAGATTTAGGCTATATTACAAATAGGACAAATTTTTTGCCTACAAAATAGGGGTGGGGTACTGCTTTCATAAACATATTATTATAGGTAGTAAGGCCTAGGACAGGCAATCTCATTATAAATGTAAGGTATTTTTTCTTAATTTAATATCAAGTCTTTTTAGTATTTTTTTGCTACATGTAAAATGATATAAAATAAAATATTATAGAAACCGCAGATTTATCCAACTTGGTTAAGGCACTTTTTTTAATAAAGAAGAGTAACCCACTTTAGGCTGTTTTCACATATAAAATAAAATACCCGCTTGACTCATGGTAAAGGTCCCTTATGAAAACCTAGCATGCCTACTACTAACTTACAATATCAAAGTTTTCAGCAATGTTTTCTTTGTGAACGAGAAAAAGCTGAATCTTATTTTTTTCATAGTGATGCAATGCATCAAATCATGCAGGAAGGGAATGATGTAAGAACAGGAGAGGTAACAGAAATAGATTTATTTAATCAAGCTCTGTGGGGTACACATGTATTCAATTGCCCTTGTTGTGGCCTTTTTGGAATAATCTTTCCTAAGAACTCTATAGAAGACTTTATTGATAGAATACGAGCTACTTTAGGAGTAGTGTAGCCACCGCCACTAGTGATGGTCCGTAATACAATTCATTTCATAGGTTTCATTGAATGAGACCCCAAGCCCTAAAGTATAAAAAAACTATAGAAAATGAGTTTGCTTTTTTTAGGCTAATTTAAGATAAAATATTTTGATGTATAATGAAGACCTTAGCTTTGGAAAGAATTTAGGAATTTACATACACTATCCTTGGTGCTTGCAAAAATGCCATTATTGTGATTTTTATTCTGTGGGTTTGCAGGGGGCGAGTAAAACCCAGCAGGATTTTGAAAATGATTATAAATGGTACTTTGAGGGCTTAGAAAGGGAGCTAGGGCGAAGATTATATGATAGCTCTTGTTTTAAAAATTTTAGCAAGGTGGAAACAGTTTTCTTTGGTGGTGGGACCCCCTCCTTACTCCCAGTCATTTGGTTAGAGAAAATTTTAAAATTGCTTAGACATTATTTTCTTTTTAGTTCTCAAATTGAAATTAGCCTAGAGGGCAATCCAGAAAATATTACGCCTAGCTATTTGCAAAATCTTTATGATGTGGGTGTCAATAGGGTAAATGTAGGCCTGCAAAGTTTTCAATCCCAGCATCTTAAAAATATGAATCGTTATTATTCAGAAGAAAGATACCAAAGTATACTTAGTAATCTAAGCCAAGGTCCTATTCAAAACTACGGAATAGATTTGATGTATGGCTTTCCCAAGCAAACCCAAGAAGAGTTTCTTTTTGATTTGAATAGAGTTTTATCCCACACACCCAAGCATCTCTCCCTCTATAGTTTGACTGTTGAAGAAGGCACTTTTTATGGACAGGCAGTAAGGCAAAAAAAAATGTCCTTGCCTGAAGAAGAATTACAATTTCAAATTTGGGAGAGCCTACCTTCATTACTCACAGCATCCCATCTTGCAAACAAATATGAACAATATGAAGTTTCAAATTTTGCTTTGAACGAAGGGTCTAGTGGGGATAAATATAGATGCAAACATAATTTGCGGTATTGGCACTATGAGGCCTATATGGGACTGGGGCCTGGTGCCCATGGCTTTGATGGAGTGCATAGATATGCAAATCCTCGTAACATACAAGCATGGATGGGAGAAAATGAAAAAGAGGAAGACTCTTCAGAAAAAAAGGGCTATGAATTGCATCAACCGTATTTTGATTTTCCCCTTATGTTTTTGAGATTAAATATTCCTTGGAAACTAAAGTTTTGGGAGTTAAGGCTAGAGGGTTATGGATTTGGGAAAAATAAAGTTACAGAGTCGGTGGCCCTACTCAAGGACTGGGTTGCAAAAGATAAGGCTTCGATTATAGAAGGGGGGGAAGTGATTTTTCAATGGAAAGGGGAGGGAATGAAGTTTCTTGATGAACATATTTTAGAGATGCAAAATCTTTTAGCAAATTGAGTGAGCTTCCTTGTAATTTATTCCTTTAAGTTGCTTTTTATATGGGCAAGAATTTTGGAGTGTTCATTCAAAACTTATGTATGAAATGTCTGCGCTCTTCACAATGATAAAATAAATATATCTTGACATATGCAAGCTATAATTTCCACATTTATGGATGCTTTGTTTTATCTTTTTTTAGAATGAAACAATGCACAAATCTATAAGTTACAGGAGAATGAAAATATGTTTTATGTAAAAATGCTTTCAAAATATAAACGAGGCTTCTTAAGAGGACAGAATAAAAATAATATGAATTTGATGGTGGGCTTGTTTATGATGTTTCTAACCTATGGCCTTTCTATGCAATGTTCACCTGAAGTAGTAACTATAGGGGCAAGAGAGGAAAGTGGTAGAAATAGGCCTAAATATTGCAGTTATACAGTAAAGCCTGATGTAGATGTGGATGATGATGGCTTAATTGAAATTTATTCACCTGAAGAACTTTGTAATATACACTATAATCCCTTAGGAACTAGTTGGAAGACAAGTGCTAGTGATGTTGGTTTGACTGGGGGTTGTCCACCTACAGGCTGTAGGGGCTATGAGCTCATGAACGACATAGACTTTGCAAATACAAAATGGGGTTCAGCTTACAGAGGTAGGGATAAAGTTATAGGGGGTTGGGATCCTATAGGGGGTGGGGGGTGTGTTGGATTAGAACAATGTAATCCCTCTTCTTTGCCATACTTCTCTACTACTTTTAGGGGCAACAATCATAGCATCCGAAATCTCTATATAGATAGGGGTGCAGAACAGTATGTTGGTTTATTTGGTGTGTCATTCGGGTCTAATGTTATTACAAACGCTAATGCTATTATAGACCAAGTAAACTTGGATAAGGCATGGATTAGGGGTGGTGTTTATTCAGGGGGATTGATAGGATTTTCTTTAGGCACAGTAGTATCAAACACTTCTGTCGATGGCGTCATTTCTTCAGGAGGCATCGGCTTAGGTCTTCTAGCGGGGACACATTTTGGTACAATTACAAATTGCCATACTTCGGGAGAGGTATTTGGAGCAGATGCCATCTTTGCGGGTGGTTTGGTAGGTTATGAAATTGATGTATCTGGAGATGTTACTTCTTCTAAAATTGAAAACTCTTATTCGACTGCAAAAGTATTAGCAAAAAATTACGCAGGGGGGTTGTTGGGCAAACAAGCTGAAAACAATACTACTACTCGTATTATCTCTAGCATTCGTAATAGCTATGCTACGGGTTCTGTTTCTGCCCTAGACAGAGGGGGTATAAATGTTGTAGGTGGGTTAGTGGGTGCCCAATATGGAAATATCTCGAATAGCTATGCTACGGGTTCTGTTTCTGCCCTAGACAGAGAGGGTATAAATGCTGTAGGCGGGTTAGTGGGTGCCCAATATGGAAATATCTCGAATAGCTATGCTACGGGTTTGCTTTCAGCAATGGCTCCTAGCGGATCACGCCTGATAGGAGCCTTGGTGGGGTTACACTCTCGAGCAAAAGCTACTACTACTAATAGCTATTGGGATACTACTACTACAGGGATAGGTAGGTCTGCTTTTGATGAACTTGGTGTTACAGGATTGACTACGGCAGAAATGCAAGCGACTAGTGATGTGGTTGGTCCCCCCGCCCGCACCTTTCCTAGTGGACTTGGAGCTTGTTTCAAATTGACTGCGAATAAGTACCCACAACTTTACACTTGGGATGCGAGTCTTGCCACCCCTGCTTGTACAACAACCTTACTAGATGGGCCAAATGATGACTAGATAAAAGCTATAAAAGAAGGGAAACAAATCCTCAATGCTTGGACTTATACCCCCTCTTGCCCTCAAGCAAGTGGGGGTAGGGTTGGTCCGTCTATAGCATATTTTTAATTAAGATAGCATAAAAGGGAGATAAGATAACAATCATTACACTAATTATTTTCCAAATTTGATTGTTCATCGCTTTTAGAAGTTCTACTTTAGATTGTTCTATCTCTAATTTTACTTGTTGTATTTCTAATTTTACTTGTTGTATTTCTTTTTGAAGTTCTAATTTTACTTGTACAATCTGTTTTTCAAGCTCTAACTTTACTTGTATAATCTGTTTCTCAAGCTCTAATTTAGTTACGTCTAAATCTTTTTTAGTAACAAGGTCTCCAGCCTTGATTTCTGTAATTTCTTCTAATACAATAATCGCTGCTTCAGAAAACCCAGCATCTTTTAAGGTTTTAGTTTGTATTGCATTCATTGAAACACTGATTAGTCTTTTTTTATCATCATGTCAACATATTTATTGAGAAGTAAAGGTTCATTGTTACATGAAACGCAAAGTTCCCAAAGCAGGGTTTAAAATTACTATAGCATTTATAAAACCACGGCTCCTTGTTTTTGAACCATATATTCCAGGGTAGGGCACATAGGGTTTTTTGCGAAAGCCACGCACGTTAAAAATTTTCTAACTATTTTCTAAAAAAATTGTTAGAGCAAATTTTTTTAGGACCCTTACTTGTTTGCAAGGGTTGTATCGTCAATACAACCCTTAATGAGCTGAATTGCTACCTCTTTGTCCTTGTTCATTTGTTGAATGAGTTCTTCTTTGTTGTTAAATTTTAATTGCCCCCTTAGTTTTTTTATCAATTCAATAGTGAGTATCTTTCCATATAAGTCTCCATGAAAATCTAAGATATACACTTCTACGCAAGAGCTTAGCATTGTATTATGAAAGCTTGGTTTTTTACCTATACTCACAAGCGTGCCATAGCTTTTATTTTTATATACGCAGCTTCCTATATATACACCATCTCCAGGAATAAGTTTACTTGAAGGCAAATCAAGATTTGCCGTTGGGAATCCTAATTGTGCACCACGCTTCTCACCTTGGACGACAAGGCCTTGAATAAAATAATTGTAACCAAGAAAATGATTTGCCCTTTCAAGGTTTCCTTCTAATAAAAATTTTCGTATTGAGCTACTACTGATGACTTCATCATGATATGTAATAGCATTTACCTTCTCAACTTCGTATCCATACTGTAGCTTCATTTTTTCTAAAAAATCAAAGTTACCCTCTCTATTACGACCAAAGGTTTGATTGTAACCTATGATAATGTACTTTGCTAAAAGTTTTGAAATTAAAATATTTTTTAAGAAATCTTCAGGACTCGTTTGCATAAGTTTCAAAGTAAAATTTAAAAAAACTATAGTCTCCCATCCTAATTTTTCAAAGATCAACTTTTTCTCTTCAAATACAAAAATTTCTTTAGGTGCTACTTCTTGAATTGTATAATCAGGTTGATTGTTTTTTTTAAATTCCGTTAACAGGATATCAGGATGTGGTTTGTAAGTAAGTAAGACTCTTGCTAGTTTATGTTTTTTTGCATTTTCTTCTACCCTTTCTAATAAGGCCCTATGTCCTAAATGAAGGCCATCAAAGGCACCCATAGTTAAGGCACAAGGCCATACTTGGGTTAGTTCTGAATGGAGATCAAAATTTTCTATGAACATTTGAATACATATTTAAACTATAGTAGAAGATTTCAAGAGCAATTGTATTTATACTATGTTTATAACACTGCGGTTTTCACATAAGCACTAAAATTAAGAGTTGACAGCTGTATATAAGTTTGCCTTTATGACTTTGGCAGTCATTGCAGTAGACTGCTAAAGTTTTATGTCACCAAGTTTGAAGCATTTAGAGATTAATAAGAACGAGGACTTAAATGAGCGAGCTAGAGAGATACTTTTCTTATTGGTGGAATGTCATATTAAAAATGAAGTTCCTATAAGTAGTTTATATCTGAATCGCTATCATAATATAAATCTTAGCTCTGCCAGTATACGCTCTATTATGTCTGCTCTGGAAAACTACGGTTATCTTTATTCACCCCATAGGAGCGCGGGGCGTATACCTACTTCAAAGGCATATCAATACTATATAAAGCAAATGGTTGTTCCTACTCGTTCTTATATGCAAACTGTAGACGAGAGCTATATTCAAAGTGAGTTTTTGAAGCATGATTTGGGTTTACTAGAAGATATACTCATTTGTACTGCTCGTATACTTAGTTTTGTGACAAATTATGCAACTCTCATATTTGGTCCAAAGGTTCAAACTTTTGTACTAAAGCACTTAGAAATTATTGATATGGGTGGAACGAAACTACTAGTGCTTGCGGTTACGCGTTCAGGAGATGTGTTTTCACACAAGGCCTTTGTAGAAGAGCGTATTCCCCAAAGTATCTTAAGAGATATTTCCTTTGAATTAAGTCAAAAATACAACGGTATGGATTTATCTGAATTAATTTTAAGAATACAAAAGGAACAAACAGGGGCTGAGCTCCCATCTCATTATGCCCTTGTTTATAGTGTTTTGGAAAGGTACTTTAAGCTTCTTAGCCAAGAGGGGTATTTCTATAAAGATGGGTTTGATTTTCTGAGTAAAAATTTAAATAAGGAGAGCTATGAGCATATTTCAAGTATAGCTCAAAGTAATGCTTGGGGTGCATGGAAGGAGTGGATGGAGCAAGATGCACATTCCCTTAGTTCAGATATTCAAATCCTTGTAACAGATGATAGAGCCTCTAATTCTCGCATTAAAGGAATTTCTGTGATTGCAGGATCTTATAAGATGGGTGGTGAAAACATAGGCTCTATTTATGTAATTGGGCCTGTGTGCATGAATTACCCTCGTGTGATTACCCTTGTGATATATATAAAGCATCTACTTTCAAATATGATTACACGTATTACCAACTAATGATTCAATTAAAATATAAATATAAGTACATGCAGGAGTGAAACTATGCAAGCAAATAACTCAAATATAAATCCAGACGAAAATTCTTCAATGAAAGAAGAGGTGTTCATCGAAGATGATGTTGATACTTTACAAAATGAATCTCATTTAGAAACAGAGTTTTCAAAAGAGCTGGAAAAACTAAGAAAAGAAAATACAGAGTTACGAGATTCATGGCAACGGGAGAGGGCGGAGTTTATGAATTTTCGTAAGAGAGTTGCCCAAGAACGTTTAAAGCAAATTGAGGATACTAAATCTTATTTTTTCACCGATCTATTACCAGTTCTAGATAATTTGTATCAAGTCCTTAGTATAGAAAGCCATAATGAAGAAGTGAAAAAGTATGTTCAAGGGGTCTCTATGATTAGAGATAATTTTATTAGTTCCCTAAATAAACATAATATTAAACAACATTTACCTATGGGTGAAGATTTTGATCCCATACAAATGGAAGCCATAGCTACAGAGACGGGAACAGAATTTCAAAAAGAAGTAGTTATAGAAGTATATCAGGCGGGATATTATATCCAAAATGAGGAAGGTAGTAGGCACAATATACGTGCTGCAAGAGTTAAGGTAGGGAGACCTGCGAGTCATTAATGATTTGCACAGAAGTACTCATTAATTTTGATAGATTTATATCAAAGGAGTAAATAAAAAATAGAGGTAACAAAATGTCGAAAGAAAAAATAATAGGTATAGATTTGGGGACTACCAATTCTTGTGTAGCTGTGATGGAGGGTGGGGAAGCTGTGGTAATCCAAAATGCAGAAGGAGCGCGAACTACCCCTTCCATAGTCGCGTATACAGATAAAGAAAGATTAGTGGGTCAAATTGCTAAGAATCAAGCTATTACAAACGCAGGCAACACTATACGATCCATCAAAAGATTTATGGGGATGCGTTTTACTGAAACAACTAAAGAGGCAACGCGGGTTCCATACAAGGTGGTAAGGTCGGGAGGAGATGGTTTGAAAGTAGAAACAGACCATGGTTCCTTTACACCTCAAGAAATTTCTGCTCAAATACTACAAAAAATGAAGCAGACAGCTGAGGATTACCTAGGCCATAAAGTTACTAAGGCGGTTATTACTGTTCCTGCCTACTTTAATGATGAACAAAGACAGGCCACAAAGGATGCAGGCCGTATCGCAGGGCTTGATGTAGAAAGGATTATAAATGAGCCTACCGCCGCCGCCCTTGCCTATGGTTTAGATCGTAAGAATAAGAATGTAAAGATTATAGTTTATGACTTGGGGGGGGGGACCTTTGATGTTTCCGTACTTGAGTTGGGTGATGGGGTTTTTGAAGTCAAGTCTACAGGAGGGGATACGCATCTTGGTGGAGATGATTTTGATCAAGTGATTATGGACTGGATGGTGGCTGAATTTAAAAAAGAGAGTGCTATAGATATTTCAAAAGATCGTATGGCTTTGCAACGTTTAAAAGAGGCCGCCGAGAAAGCGAAAATAGAACTTTCTGGTACTAGCCAAGCACAAATTAATATTCCCTTTATAACAGCTGATCAGAGTGGCCCTCGACATCTAAATCTAAATTTAACTCGTGCAAATTTTGATCAATTGACTCGGGAACTTGTAGAAAGGACTCGTATTCCTTGTGAAAATGCTTTAAAAGATGCGGGTATTACAGCAAAGGAAATAGATGAAGTTATACTTGTAGGGGGCTCTACTCGTATTCCTGCTGTACAAAATTTAGTTAAGGGCATTTTTGGTAAGGAGCCTTCAAAGTCTGTTAATCCTGATGAGGTAGTGGCTCTAGGGGCGGCCATCCAAGGGGGAGTACTTGCAGGTGAGGTAACAGATGTACTCTTATTAGATGTGACCCCTCTCTCCTTGGGAATAGAAACATTAGGTGGAGTAATGACACGTTTGATAGAACGTAACACTACCATTCCCACTCGAAAATCGCAAATCTTCTCAACAGCAGCAGATAATCAAACTGCGGTTTCCGTACATGTTTTACAAGGTGAAAGGGAAATGGCTCAATACAATAGAACCTTAGCTCGCTTTGACCTGCTTGGAATTAATCCCGCCCCACGTGGAGTTCCACAAATTGAAGTAAGTTTTGATATAGATGCGAATGGAATAGTTCATGTCTCTGCGAAGGACATAGGGACAGGAAAGGAACAGAAAATTCGAGTAGAAAGTTCTAGTGGCATTTCAGAGGATGAAATACAGAAAATGGTAAGGGAGGCTTCGGATAATCAATCGAAGGATAAAGAAGTTCGAGAACTTGCTGAAGCTCGCAATGAAGCTGATCATCATATATATTCACTTGAAAGGAGTTTGAATGAGGGGGGTGATAAAATTCCATCTGCAGACAAGCAAAAAATGGAGGCTCTTATTAAAGAAACGCGTGAGGCCATTGCTTCTAATGACAAAGCTAGGGTACTTGCAGCACGTGATGAAATCGCTAAGCAAAGTGCACAATTTTCTGCTCAATTTTATGAACAGATGAAAAATGCCCAACCGCAGGGAAATACAGGAGATCCTTCTGATGGCCCTGATCCCAAAAATTCAAATACTTCTTCTCCTAAAGAAAAGGTAGTTGATGCGGACTATACAGTTGTAGATGATGATAAGAAAAAATAAAGTCACATGACTTTAAATACTTAAGAGTAATCTATGTATATTTCTATTCATTTTTTTCAAACCTGTTTTCTTGAATAACTAGGTTGCATCTTTTGCTTGTGTTTAGAAAGTATACATTTATATACTACTTAGTTTTTGGGTTTTATTTGCAATAATGGCTACAGAAAGAGATTTTTATGAGGTGCTTGGAGTAAGTCGTAGTGCTACCCAAGATGAGATAAAAACCGCATATAGAAAATTAGCTATTAAATTTCATCCTGACAAGAACAGAGGTAATCCTGAAGCAGAAGATAAATTTAAAGAGGCTACCGAAGCGTATGAAGTTTTATCTGATCCTAAAAAACGTTCTACATATGATAATTTTGGACGTGCAGGCTTAGGAGGTGCTGGGGGTGGTGGGCAAAAAGCCTATAGTGATTTTTCAGATATCTTTGGAGATATAGGAGATATATTTTCAGATTTTTTTGGAGGTGGGTTCTCTAATTCATGGGGAGGAGGTCGCGAGGGAGGACGTCAATCTCGTGGTTCTGATTTACGCTATAATCTGGAAATAAGTTTAGAAGATGCAGCTTTGGGCAAGGAAGTCAAGTTGCAAATTCCTCGTGAAGATGTATGCGACGTGTGCAATGGTTCTCGAAGTGCACCTGGTTCTAATTCTAACGATTGTCAAACATGTAACGGTCTAGGACAAGTTCGTCGTACACAAGGCTTTTTTTCTGTAACCTCAACTTGCCCTAGTTGTCAGGGTGTTGGGAAAATTATTCGTAATCCCTGTAAGGCTTGTAAGGGTAAGGGAACTGTTGAAAAGACTAAAACTTTAAATTTAAAAATCCCATCTGGTGTAGAAATGGGAAGTAGATTAAAAGTAACTGGTGAGGGAGAAATGAGTGCCTCAGGTCTAGCAGGAGATTTGTATGTTGTTGTGAATATCAAACAACATCCTTTTTTTGAAAGACAGGGTAATGATCTTATTGTACGCATAGATATACCTTTGACAACGGGTGTAATAGGAAGTGAGGTAGAGATACCTACGATTGATGGTAAACCTGTGAAAATGAAAATACCCCCTGGCACAGAAAGTGGGCAGGTCTTTAGATTAAAAGGTAAGGGCTTGCCCTTTATGGGAAGTTATGGTAAGGGTGATCAACATGTACTTGTAAATTTAAAAATACCTAAAAATTTAAGTAAAAAAGCCACCGAGTTAGTAAAGGAATTAGAACAAGAACTGAGTTCGGGAAGTGGTTCCAAATCAGATAATTATAATAAGGTTGAAATATATAGAAGATCAATCTAATAACGAAAGTATCTTATTTATCCTTTTAGAAGATAGGGCTAGACCTTCTAAGGTGCCTTTTTCAAAAAAATCACCTATTTGTATTTTGTAATGTTTTAAGTAATTACGGATATTTTTTGTAGGCACTTTTTCTATCTCAAGTAGGGTTTCAATATTTTCGATTTTCTGAAAGTGAGAATGAGTTGAAAAATTTCTTAAAGTAAAGGATAGTTTTATTCCAAGATGTTTTGCTTGAAGCTTTGCCTCTTCTATAGCGAGACTATTTTTCTCATTTAATTTAGATTCATAGCCCCTTGCTTTATAATTATAGGGCCCATAGGTTCGTTGTAATTTTTCTAAGCTATAAATATGATACCCTGTTCCGGAAGTATGACTGAGACCCTTGTGAGTTCTAAAATTTGTTCCTAAACAAAAAAGTTCTGAACCCCCTAGTATGTTTGTAAGCTGTATAGCTAGGCCTAGGGTATTGCGAGTAGGATTCTTCCATTCTACTATATGCTCAAGGGGTGGTTTAGGTGGTAGTGTTTGTGATAAATGAAGTGATGAAGGGGCTTGGGATTTTTTTTTATTTTTAGAAATGGTTTCTAATCCTTCTATTTGTCTTGTGCCTAATATTTGGTCTAGGGGAAAGCTAGAACGGTAGTACAAAACTTTGGAAAAAATTTTATGTAAAAGTGTAGGGCTTGGGCCCCATGTAAGTACGGGTATATCAAAATAAAGGGCCTTATTTTTTTGAAAATAACTTGCAGCCACTAGGTGATAAAAACTGGCATGAGAACTATCAATGCTGATGACTAGATCTATTTTTATATTATGAAAGAGCAGGGGGGCAAGGGCTGTATCACTCGAAATGATAATGGCATGTATTTTTTTTAAATATAAAAATTCTTCTTCAAGGTTTGGTGCGGCTCCAATATAGATAATGGGTAAATGATTCGGCACCCCTTCTTTTTTTTTTATGATATATGATAATGCGGTATGAAATTTATAATTACAAAAGGAGTTACGAAGCCATTGCCCTAGAAAATATTTGATAGTACTCGTATCTATAGTTGTCTTTAGTTTGTCGTTTGAATGTATTTTCTGATTAAGGTTTTTATTTATGCTATCTATAATTTCAGGAAAATAGGTTTTATATCGAGGATGAAAGTAATATAAAAAACTATTTTTATTAGAAACTTTTACTAGTAATTCTTCTATAGAAAAATAGATATGAACACCTTTTTTGAGAAAGAAATCTAAACGTTTGTGCTCTATCCAAATAGCTTGTATTTCTATATGAGGTTCTAAAAAAAATAAATTTTCCTTAGAGAGGATAGCATCCTTAAAATCAAGAAGGGCATCTAATAAATAACCCCATCCTAAACCTAATATAAGTATGGGTAGGTTTACTGAACTTTTCTGGGCTAAGTCTACAATTTGCTGAGCCTGCCTTTGGGCTTCTATTTGAGGGGAATAAGCCGAATGTAAGAGCCCCTTAGGAGTTTTTAAATTAGGATCTTGATTTTTATTTTTACAATATACAACATTCAAAATTACAAACCAGTATAATCCGTACTTTTTTCATCCAAATCATCTTCATCATCTTCGTCTTCATCGTCTTCCTCATCTTCTTCATCTTCGTCTTCAAGCTCATCGTCTTCATCGTCTTCATCGTCTTCATCGTCTTCATCGTCTTCATCATCATCTTTAAGCTTTTTTTTGAAAATTTTATTTGTCTTTTTACTCTTTTGTTCTTCCTTTCTCGCAGCCTCTAGGCGTAATTCCTTTGTGTTTTCTGTTGCAGATTCAATGAGGGCGACATCAATTATCTCTTCATCAACATTTTGAATTTTATTTATACCTAATTCTTCCCTCAAAGCTTGTCGTTCATCCTCTGATATATAATCCCACTTTATCATATCATTTTTTAAAATGTATAAAGTCCTTAGGGTTGGTTTACGTTTTTTTAATCTTTTAGGAAGTTCTATTTGTTCTAAGTAATCTATGACTTCAAAACCAGCAACAGTTGTTGCATACTTATCTTGTTTACATAAATTCATTAACATTTCTATATCAAAATCTTTACTCATTATTTAGTGCTCCAGTCAGTAGCTAAAAGAAAACAATGTGCAGTCTTTCTAAAAAGCTCTATCTTGACTATTCTTTTTTACCATGAATAGAATTCTTTCGGCTATATTTTCTTGTTTGTAAACACACAAATAGAATAGGGGTTCATCCCTTATTCATAGTGTAACATGAACATATATTTTGATTTATGATACACTAAATAAAAATTTACATAATGCGATTAGACACACGAATTTTTTTGAGTCAGGCTAACTTATTAAAGCAATTTCTTATAGGCTTTTTATTTATTGGGCTTGATAACTGAAGTTATCAATTCAAGATAGTATATGACTTCCAAAATAAATGAAGCTATTGAAAAATGTGCCCATGAATCTCATGCGGGCCTATTAACATTTCCTGAGGTATTGGAACAATTAGTTGATGTTGGGGTTGAGTCGTACTTTGCTGATTATCGAAAGAAATCAAGTACTTATTACTTATCCAAAAATGAGGCTATTCAAATTCCTCTAGAGATGCCACCTTTACAGATTTCAAATCCATTTAATAAAGATGGCATTCTTTTGGCAATTCGTGCCGCTCAAAGTGATACGATTAGATATCCTGAATTCCTCAAATTAACAATGTCAGCGGGTTGTGTTGGATATATTGTTTGGATAACAGGAAGGCATGTAAGTTATTTTGGGAGAAAAGGTGAGGTTCATGTTGAGCACTTCCCCTCGTGAGGGACTTTCTTTTCTCGGTTCTAGTTGATTTTCTCTATAAGTTTCTAAGGTGTGCTGAAGTATTTATATTATTTTTATTGATTTTTTATCATTTTGGTATACCAAATTGATAGAAGAATGAACAAGGCAGAGTTTGTGGTAAAAGAAATATAAACAGAAAATTTTTAAAAACTATAAAATATGCTTCCTTCATTCCAACCACTACCACCTTGCCTACAGATATGACGACGTTTTGAAACTAGGGTGTCAAGTTCGGGAGAAATATTCTTTAAAATTTGACTACGTCTATTTTGACTCTGTTCTATAAAGGATGTAATATCTTTTAAATTGTAATAAGCATGAGGTTTGGACTTCCGAAGTATGAGTTGTTCGTTTATAAAATCATGCCTAAAATCTAAAATAAGGTCTATGAAATTAAAATTTGAGATATGACTTTCTATTTCAACTAAGTTAATAGGACAAGCAATGAGCAAGGTGTATGTATATTGCTCATTGATTTGTAATGTATCATATGTAGCAAATTGGAATAAGCCATTTTTATAGGAAACAGCCTGATAGGGGGTAGGGTAGGATTTTGAAATCTCATCTATCTTTTTTTTATCGTGTTGAATTTGTTTTGTTTGTTTATCTTGTTTTAGCTTATCATGTAAATGCACTAAACTTTTTTGGCTACGTCCTACTACAGTTACAGAATACGATTCATGAATTAACCAAGGAAGAAGGGCTTGAGCTAATTGACCTGTACCCATAAGTATAATATGTTTTGATTTTTTTTCTTTACGTAGAATATGGTGTGTTACCCCTCCATATGAGATTTCTCCAAGGGCCTGCATATAAGTAGTTCGAATGATGCGAGAATCAAAAGTTAAATCCATACAAAGTTTATGAATGTAATTTTTTAAGAGCATACTTGGTTGAATTTTATCTTTTGTGAGACTTACTGTTTGCTTCTCAGTTGAGGGTGTGTTGTTGTTAGTGGATATTGTGTGGGGAGGATTAATTTGTGAAAAGGATTGCCTGAATTGATGAAATACCTCATTTTCGCCTAAAAGTTCAGAATGTAAGCCTAGAATGACCTCTAATAAAAAACGATAGGCTTCATAGCCTTCATAAAACGTAACTCCAATTTTTTTAAATAGTGAAGAAGGGCCTTCCAGGGAACGAGGATCCTGAAGCAAGCGTTTATCTCCAACGTAAATATTACGCATGCAAGTTTCCCAATGATGGTAACCAGTAAGATAGACGGCGGTAAGATGTTTCTCTTCTTCTAAAAGATTTGGTTTTTGAGGAAGATGTGCTAGTATTAATTCCGACCAAAACACGCTTTATTTTGTTTTTTAATTCACTTGTGTGACAAGTACATTTTATTAGCATGGTGAGAAGATTCACTTTATAGATAGAGTTATGTTCCAAGACCAAGATAACAAGGGTATTTACTATTCTCTTCAAGATTTAGAGAAGATTAGAAATTGCATGCAAACCGAATTAGAACGAACTATGAAGGTGTTAGCTCAAGAAAAAAATGAACATCCGCCTTTATATTATTTATCTTATCTTTTTCGCAACAGATGTAAACATAGATTTGCTGGGTATCTTGGGGTGATACATACGTCTCAAATGCGTAGTGATAATACAGTGTATTGTGATGCACGTGTAGGTTCAAAAGAATATGATAATACAAGTAATGGAAACTTAAAATCAAATGTTGATAAGGAAAATCAAAACGAGTACCATCAAATGCCTTCTCAAATAGAGACAGACGCGTATCGATTTTCTTTATGGCGTTTAACTGATTTTTCATATCGTGAAGCACTGAAGCAATATTATGCAAGAAAATCTAATGAATTAGAATATATGAATTTATATCCTGAACTTGGATCTAAAAAATTATTCATAAATAAAAACAGAAAGAACATTTCATATTCAAATTACAAACAACCTACTTATATAGATAAGGATTATTGGTGCTACTTGATTCGTAAGGCTAGCACACTTATAAAAAAATATCGTAATATTAAAGACTCATGGTTTGAATTTTATTCCGAGCAAACACAGAGTCTTTTTATAGATAGTCAGGGACAAGATATTTTACGCCAACATCAGGTTTTTGAACTTAGATTACATTTTTGGTTTCTACAAAATAATGGAGAGGCATGTAGTTATGATTTTGGGCTCATAGAAGGTAATATAGAAAATCTTCCATCTGAGGTGGATTTTTTAAGGATAGTAAAAGAACGTATAGATTTTGTTTTTGCATTATCACGTGCCCCTCGTCTTAATTCTTTTTCAGGTCCTATTCTCCTTGATGCGATTCCTAGTGGTGTATTTTTTCATGAAGTAGTTGGACATCGTCTTGAAGGTTCCCGTTTGCTTTCTCCTGAAGATGGGGGAACTTTTATAAATTTGAGAGGTAAGAAAATTACTCCAGAGTACATTGATATTATAGACAATCCTTTATTAAAAAGATATGGGAAGAGAGAATTGATAGGTCATTTTGAATATGATGATGAGGGTTCACGGTCAGAAAAAGTAGTGTTGGTAAAAAGAGGTGTACTAAAAAATTTTCTTACTAGTTCTTCCCCTATCCCCAAGCAAAAAAAATTTAATGGGCATGCTCGAAATCAAGATATTCAAAGGCCTATCTCAAGAATGGGGAATTTGATTATACAAAATCATAAACCTTATACTGCAGATGAAATGCGAAACATGTTTTTAGAAGAAATACGTAAGCAAAAAAAATCTTTTGGGATTTATATTAAAGAAGTGATAGGGGGTGAGACGGGAACAGACGCCTATGATTTTCAAGCTTTTAAAGGTGAAATATTAAGTGCTGTGAAGGTGTTTCCTAATGGGAAGGAGGAATTAATTAAAGGTGTAGATTTTGTGGGGACACCTCTAAGTGCTTTAGATTCTGTTATTTGTATGGGTAAGGATATGGAGGTTAGTAATAGCTATTGTGGTGCGGAGTCGGGAATTATACCTGTTTCAACTATTGCACCTTCAATGCTACTTTCTACTTTGGAATTGCAGAGCACAGAGAGAGAACGTTATACTCAATATGCCTTAGATGTTCCTTACTAGTGTTTCAATATCATCTATAAATGAAGCCTAAACTTCTTTGATGATGTAATCTAAGACTTTATGTGTGTCAATTTGGTTCATGCTCTGGCAAAAATTGCCACCTTCACAATATTTTGTTTTTTTAGGACAGAGAGTTGTATTTATAAAAATCTTTGTTTTAGGACCAAGGGGCTTCCAACGATGAGGAGCAATCATTTTACAAGAGGGAAATATTCCTATAGATAACTTACCAAATATAGAAGCAATATGAAGGGTTCCTGTGCTTGCAGAAAGAAAGGCATCTATTTCTTTTTGATTTATAAAATAAATGTACTCTTTAAGGGATAGTTTTCCTATAAGATTAATAAGATAGCTTTGATTAAAGTCGAAGGAGTTGTGTAATAAAAGATATTCTTTTTCTGTACCTGAAATGTAAAAATAAAATTTTTTTTCCTTAAGTTTTTCTATAAGAAAGATATAGTTTTTTATGTCCCAAAGACGAGAAGTTACCCCACCAGGATGCAGGATAATATGTTTAGATGCAGGGTATTGTGTTTTCAAATTTTTGAGTGTCTCTAAAGCCTGTACTAAGTTTTTACTTTTATTTTCAATTTCAGGAATAGAGAGAAAGGGGGGTGCTAGTACTTTAGAAATGTAAGTCAAAGTATGAGTATTATTTGTTTCAGATTTTCTTTGCATTCCTTTGTAAAGGGGCTTAAGTAATTTTAAATTGAGTTGGGCTTCATGAATTTGTGAGTTTTTACGAGTAAAATGTACCCATCGGTTACAATAAAAAAGGTGATAGAGGCGATGCGATGTCCCTATACGAATGGGAACTTTTAATTCAAAGGCAAGACGAGCAAGTTCTATTCGCGGGAAAACATGTATCCAAATATCAAAATGATGTAATTTGAAAAAATCAATTACTTGTTTTTTATCTTGTTTATATAGTGCCTTGTATGTATCCCAATTGATAAATTTTGTCCCATCTCCAACACATTCTAAGATATCTTTAGAACGATCACTTCCTAGGAAATACAGCTCAACATGTACATCTTTATATAATTTTCTTAAGATGAAGAGTAATGGTAAGGTACAGACGGCATCCCCAAGACCATCTGTACGACTTACTAGTATTCGCATGTGAACCTTAGAGCCAATTATAGGCTTCTTTTAGTATTTTTTTTGCACTATCACTACTTTGAGTTTCTATATTTGTATCATGACAGACATGTATGCGTTGAAAATCCCAAGCCAGAATTTTTTCAAAGCTAGCTTTTATTTGTTGCTTATCTTTTATCAATCTGCTAATCACTTTGCTGACCTGTATTTTTTTATAGATGCCTGTGAAAATGAAATAAGCTTTATTCCAAAAATTTTCTACATAGTGAATATTTTGTAATAAGTCAGTTAGGATAAGAGTTTTACTTTCTTTATGAAAAAATACTGTTTCACTGAGTAGGGGTAAACCTTCCACGAATAATTGTTCTATTTCCCCCCCATTAAGCCAAGGAAAGTTGAGCTCATTGTCGTTAGAAAATATTTTTTCTATTTTTAAATTTTTATTTTTTCTTTGGATCAATTTAGGCGCAAAGACTTTTGCATTGGGGTATTCTCTTAAATAACTTTCTATAAAGATATGGTGCATGCTATTAGGTGCAATCAGGTACGAGACTGTGCCTAATGTATCTAATTCCATTTTTAGCTCGGGAGTTAGCTCTATAGGAGAATGTAACCATAAAGAATTATCTTTTAGTTTAATCACTGTCATTTGAGTGAACATTTTTATTCCCATAAAACTTATTTTTTGTCTAGCATACCAGATATTATTTCCAACTTTATTTATCATAATGATCCTCTTTTTTGTATTTTTTTTGTATTGTTTAGGGTAATCAAGATAAGGTTTTATTTTGCAAGCTAAATTGGTGAGGATAGAGTTTTATTTTGTATAGGTGAGGGGCCTAAAATTTAGCTTATTCATTTGTCATCACCATGCTTTTTAAAAAAGCTTTGATGAATGGGGTTAGATCTCCATCCATTACAGCTTCAACATTTGAAGTCTCATACTCCGTGCGTAAATCCTTTACCATTTTATAAGGATGCATAACGTAGGAGCGTATTTGATTTCCCCATGCGGCATTTTTTTTTTCTCCTGATCTGTTTTTTACATCTTCCATTTTTTTTTCTTTTTCAACTTCATAAAGACGACTTTTTAACATTTTCATTGCGGTTGCCTTATTTTTATGTTGAGAACGTTCATTTTGACACTGTACAACAATGTTTGTAGGAATATGTGTGATACGAATAGCTGAGTCTGTTTTATTGATATGTTGCCCACCAGCACCACTAGCTCTATAAGTATCTATCCTTAAATCTTTATCTTCTATGAGTATATCTATATTATCATCTATTTCAGGCATAACGTGAATAGAGGCAAAGGAAGTGTGTCTTCGTTTATTCGAATCAAAAGGAGAAATACGAACAAGGCGATGTATACCATTTTCTGATTTTGTTAACCCAAAGGCATTTTCTCCTTCAAGTAAAAGAGAAGCTGTTTTAATTCCTGCCTCTTCACCATTTTGTATATCAAGGATACTTACTTTATATCCTTGTTTTTCTGCCCAACGTAAGTACATTCGTAAAAGCATTTGTGCCCAATCTTGACTTTCAGTCCCCCCCGCACCAGAATTAATAGTTATGATGGCATTGCAAGGGTCATCAGCACCCATAAGGGCTGCCTCTAATAGAAGTTTCTCATAGCGTTCTGTTATTGTATCTAGTTCCCTTTCTAAAATCTCAAGGCCATCTTTTTGTTTTCCTTGATCGTATTCGGAGAGTGTGAGTTCACATAATTCAGGAAAATCTCTAATCTCATTCTTTAAGGTCTTCCATGGATTTATAGTTTTCTCTAAAGCAGAAAGTTTTTGAGATATTTTCTTAGCCTTTTCAGGTTCATCCCAAAAATTTGGAGACTGTGTTTCTAATTCTAAATCTTCGATACTAAAGATTTTTGCATCTAAATTTTTTGCCTTCCATCTTTTATCAAATTCAGTCTGTAGATGCCTTAGGGTATTGAGTAGTTCGTCTAAATGTTTCAAAAATATACCCTATCTATTTTTTAATGGGATGATTTTTTTGCTTTGTTTGAAGTACTGACGCGAACAAGCCAAAGCCCAAAACTACTGAATAATAACATAACAAAAAAATAAAGGATGCGAGTTTCGATTAGCCTATCTTGACTACTAGTAAAATAGCTTACTGCTTCTTTTTGTATGTCCTTTTTCTCATCTTGAAATTTGAGAATAAGAATTTCTGGATTACGGGGTTTATTTTTATGCCTCATAATAAAAGAGGGACTATGGCTCATGAGTTGGTATTGGTCATTTAAGTAGGCATTTTCTATTTTGAGTAGGGCTAATTTATTTTGCAAAGCAGAGAACTCCTTTTTGGCTTGCTCGCTTCTAATCATCCCTACGTCCCCTAAAATTAAAACATATATTGAGAGGGTAATAAAAAGAGCAAAGGAGATAAAAACTTTTTGTTCTAAATTCATATGTATCAGAGGAGCCTTCTTTAGGATACATCGGAGTATTCAGAAACTTCTCTAGTCCTCAAATATGTCTAGGATAGGAATTTTTCAAAGATGGCCTTCCCTCTAAACTTTGCACTACTCCCCAACTCTTCCTCAATACGAAGGAGTTCGTTATATTTAGCAAGGCGGTCTGTACGGGAAAGGGAACCTGTTTTAATTTGTCCTGAATTTGTAGCAACAGCCAAATGAGCGATAGTGGTGTCTTCTGTTTCACCCGAGCGATGACTGATGACAGAGGTGTACGAAGATTTATGAGCCATTTCTATAGTTTCAAGGGTTTCAGTTATGCTACCTATTTGATTTAGCTTGATGAGTATGGAATTTGCTACCCCTGCTTTGATTGCCCTCTTCAATCTTTCTGTATTGGTGACAAGTAAATCATCGCCTACAATTTGTATTCTTCTTCCCAATATTTCAGTTAACTTTAACCAACCATCCCAATCATTTTCACTTAGGCCATCCTCTATGGATATTATAGGATAACGTGCACAAAGGGATCTATAAATTTCTATCATTTCTACTGAACTTTTGCCTATGGTAGAACCTGCTAGTAAATAGGATTTATGATTTGTATCATAAAATTCTGAAGAGGCGGGATCTAGGGCTAACCAAACTTGTTCTGCTGGTCTATAACCAGCTGTTTCTATGGCTCTCATAATTAAATCCAACGCAGTTTCATTTGAGCTAAGATTTGGAGCAAAGCCACCCTCATCCCCTACTGTGGTAGAAAGCTTTGTTACTTGCAGAAGTTTTTTAAGGCAGTGGAAAATTTCTACCCCTGCTTGAAGTGCCTCTTTGAAAGTAGCAAAGCCTGCGGGTACAATCATAAATTCTTGAAAGTCAACATTATTATCTGCATGTTTACCCCCATTAAGTATATTCATCATGGGCACAGGTAGGAGACAGGCATTGACTCCACCTAAATATCTGTAGAGAGGCATTTGTAAGGCATTTGAGGCAGCATGGGCAATAGCCATACTTACACCCAAAATTGTATTTGCTCCAATTCTTGATTTATTATTTGTACCATCTAATTGTATCATCCTTTCATCAATTTCCCTTTGTTCAAAGACATTGGTACCTATAAGTTCAACTTTTAAATATTTTTCTATATTTTCTATAGACTTGAGCACACCATTTCCCATATATCTTTTAGAATTATGATCTCTTAATTCCACAGCTTCATATTCACCTGTGGAGGCACCGGAGGGAACGGCAGCACGTCCAAAGCTACCATCTTCACAAATTATATCTACTTCAATGGTAGGGTTTCCACGTGAGTCTATAATTTCCCTTGCCTTTATTTTTTCTATACGTAAAATATCTTTCATCTGTACTGCTCCGACAGTTGCTACATGATTTTTATGAAGTAAAGAGGCAAGCAATAGTTTATAGATGCCATATGAAATTTAGAGAATATTGTTGATAGTTCTTACGTTGGCTGACCTCTATTAGACTTTCTATTTCTTTCTTTATAGTGAAACGGAATCGTAGACTAGCTTCAAGTTCACTTTGTACTTTAAAGAATAGACTGTAATAAAAATACTCTATGAGAAGTTCACTTCTAAAAATACCCTCTCCTAATAAAAATCGATTTGATAACATAGGTGCGATAGTATGACGATTGTAAGCTCTGCCTGGTGCATAACGATAACTACTTCCTGCTAAAAAAGTATATAAAAAGCGATACTTTTTTGAAATCATAGCTGTTAAGCCCCCCCCACCCATAGTTTCAAAAGTGTTTGCAAATTTTAGATTTTGGTTATCATCAAAATAGAGAGCCCCATTCTCATCTTTTTTTAAAAACTCAGAGCCTACTCTTATGATTATATCATAGGATAAGTTTTTTGTAAATTTTTCAAAGGGAGTTATATTTAGTAATCTAAGAAAGGTAAGGTCATAGAGATAGGGCCACTTTTGTTTATCATACAAACGAAGATCTGTATTTAAAAAAACAATGGTAGAGTCGAGAGGATAGCCATCTTGATTGTTAAGTAATTCATGTATGGGTAGGCGTAGGGCTAGGCCTAGATAAGCTCCTGCATTACTGAGGCCTAGAGCTGTTTTCAAAGAAAAAACAGAGTGGCTTTTGTGGGGCCCCTCCTCCCTTTGTTTTGCCTTAAACTCCTCTTTAGGCGAGGGTAATTTTGCACGTTCTTTTAGAAGTTCCTCGTAAAAAGCCCTTTCGATTATGCTTTTTCCTGTTATCTTATCCCTGTTTTCTTCATATTTATCTCGTAGTGCAAAAAGAGCCGCATCTAATATATTGACTTGTTTATTGAAATCTTTTTTTAAGAAACTAGGGTCTTGAAATACTAAATTTGGATCCTTTCCTGAGAATAATGTATAAAAAAATTTTTTTTCTTCTTCATCTAAATTTTCTAAACGTTGCTCTATGATTGTAGTGGTGCTAGGTCTATAGGTAAAATCTACTATCATATTTTTTTTATACAGGAGTTTGATTGTTTCTGCAGGTATGGTCCAACCTGTGTAGTGAGAACGTAGATCTAGTGTGGGTCTTGCAATTTCGATGAGACTCAAGAGGTGATAGCTACAATTTTCTTTAAAGAAATAGTAGTCAAAATTAGCATGTGCTAATTCCCAAGTATGTAGAAGCATTTGTATAATTTCTTCTTTTTTAAGATTTAATTTATACTCCCAGAGGTCTCTTTTTTCAAAGTCATTGTATTCCTTTACTTTCTCGTGATAGGGCAATAAACTAAAGCCACCTTGAAACCCACCACCTATACCTTTAAAAAAATATTCTATGATACCGACCTGCGGGGGTACGATGGCTGCAAAGTTTATAGAGTGTCCTAATAAATCTATGTTTTTAAATTCCTTTGCATGTAATTTTAAAAAGGTATGGCCAAAGCTAGAAGCAGGGGCTCCAAGAAAATGTGAGGCGAAAACTAGACTCAAATGATTAAAGTCTATGCTTTTTAGCCAAAAAGTTAAATTGGGGCAGGGTATTTCAGGTATTTTTTTAGAATCAAAGTTTAATTCTTTTTTAAGCCAAGTATAACGACCTGGAAAGCGACATTGAGGATGCCAATTTTCTTCATAATCTTCTAAGGGCTCCGACATAGCCCAAAGGGTAGCCAACATTTCTTTACGAAGATCTTGTTTCCCTTCCCATGAAAAAAAAAAATGAAGCCCATCTACCTCACTTTCAAATTTTTTTTGATTAGGTGTTTGATGGAGTAAGAGGAGCCAATAACGTTTTTCATAAAGTTTAAAGCTGTCCATCCTTTCTATCAAGCTTGCTACATATTCTTGCTGTTGCTTGTTTTGCCTATGGACAATATGCTCCTTAGTGAGTTCTTTTATAGTTATAGGAGGGATAATTTTTTTGGGTTTTTCGGCTCCTTGTTCTTGTAGAGGTACTAAAAGGATTAGGATGCTATAAAATGGATTCAATAATTTTTTAAGCATCTTTTAATTATTATTTTGAAATGTATGCAATATTTAAAACAAAAAAACTCGAGGATACCTTTACGTACCCTCGAGTTTTACATAAAAAAATATACAAGAAATAAACTTTAGCTTATGCCTTAATATGGCAACTTTTAGCTAAGTTATTATCTATTTGTATGTTATTTTTTATAATTTTTACAAATTTGTCTGCTTCTTCACGTTTTATCTCAAACAACTCAGAATGTTTCTTTTGAGTCATCTGGCTAAAACTACTAGATACAGAAGAGCAACCCATAAGCCCTATAAAGGCCTCTAGCTTTTCTCCTTTGCCAGTAGCCATTTCTTGGCGTAAAGAATTGTAGTTGGTCACCACAAATTTTATTTGTTCCTTTTCTATATGAGAAGCTACATCAGGCTCACATCCACTCGTTCCCGAGGTAATAGACCAAGTATGAGTCAGTAAGCCATTTGTTATGGAAGCTCCTATTTGAGAACCTACGGAATTTTCTTTGAATGCTTTCGAACCTATTCCACATCCACCCGCACCATAGTTACTCCCCTTAGCAAGCACAACAGTCGTAGATACCAAGAAAGAGACACTAGCTAAAAATGCTAGAAAGACTAAATTATTTATTTTTTTTGTTAACATATATATCTCCAATTTTATAGAATTAAAATTAAGCCCCTATTTTACAAGTAGAAACTAATTTTGGATTAGTTTGAATTTTCTCATTGATACGATGAATAAATTTTTTAGGTTCACTTTGAGGCACACTAAAAAAATAATCATAGTTACCCTTGCTCATTTCGGAAAAACTTTGAATGTCTTGGCATCCCATCAATTGAGATAGGGCCCTAAGATTTTCACCTTGGCCTGCAGCCATCTCAGTTTGTAGAAAGCTATAGTTTAGTGCCACAAATCTTTCTTTTTTTTGTTTATAATTCGCTGAAGAAGAGCTTGCATCACAAACAGAGGTTCCACTCGAAATACCCATAGTTTGAGAATCCAAAAAAACAGGGAAAACACCTATGCCATTCCAAGTAGCCACACTTGTTTGACCCATTCCCATACCACTTGCACCTGAACTTGTCGCACCCGCTCCGCATCCCGCTCTCCCATATTCTTTTGCAAGCAAATTATGAGAAATCCCAACAAAAGCTAAGGTTAAAGCGAAGATGACATACACTTCAATCTTGATTTTTCTTTCGAACATATAGCACACCTCTAATATTTATTTTTAGGATATTATTCTATAGTGCACCTAAATACAGATATTTCACTAAAGAAAGATACCACACAAAAGGATTCTTTTAAATTCATTAGAATTTTGTAAATCTAAAAAACAAAATCAAGAAACTTATAGATTAAACCTAAGCCCCTATTTTACAAGTAGAAACTAATTTTGGATTAGTTTGAATTTTCTCATTGATACGATGAATAAATTTTTTAGGTTCACTTTGAGGTACACTAAAAAAATAATCATAGTTACCCTTGCTCATTTGGGAAAAACTTTGAATGTCTTGGCATCCCATCAATTGAGCTAGGGCCCTAAGATTTTCACCTTGGCCTGCAGCTATCTCAGTTTGGAGAAAGGTATAGTTTAGTGCCACAAATCTTTCTTTTTTTTCTGTAGTCTCATTTAAAGAAGAAGTTGCATCGCAAAGAGACGTTCCACTCGAAATACCCATATTCTGAGAATTGATCAAGATGCTACTATACAAAGCAACATTATTTACAATAAGTAAGTAAGATGAAGATATTATACCAGGAGAGGCTATATTTGTACTTGCCACACTCACTTGCCCCTTACCTCTGCCACTTGAGCCCGAGCTTGTTGCTCCTACCCCGCACCCCGCCATGCCATATTCTCTTTCTGCATTTAGGGGTTGCAATGAGCTTAAAAGTGCTATTATAATAAAGTATAGCCATATATTTCTTTTGTGGTATAGCCTTTTTATCATGTTATCATTTCACAGGACGCATGTATATAAATAAGGATATTTTAGCAAATAAACTTTTTAAGATAAAAAAAATTTGTAATATATTTTTACTTTTGAATTAGATGCTCCTTCCTAATCCTTTGTATTTTTGATGAAATCTTTTTATTAAAAGTATTTATAAAATAAAAAAACATTGACGCTAGCTATCTCGAGAGGAGTAGCTCTGTTGCTATCTTATGACATACTTGGACTACAAAAAAATTGCCGAAGACTTCCCCCTTCTAAAAACTAAAATGAATGGTAAGAATCTTGTTTTTTTAGACAGTGCAGCGAGTTCACAAATGCCTCAAAGGGTAATGGATGCCTTTAATGATTACTATCGTTGCCGTCATGCAAACATACATCGGGGGGCCTATAGATTAAGCTATGAAGCAACAGATCTTTACGAAGAGAGTAGGCGACGTGTCGCAAATTTTTTGAAAGTAAGCGATGAGGAATGTTGTATTTTTACACGTAATGCGACTGAGGGCTTGAATCTTGTTGCTCATACTTGGGGTGAATATTTTTTAGAAGAGGGGGATGAAATAGTTTTGAGTGAATTAGAACATCACTCTAATCTTATTCCTTGGTTCATGCTTGCTAAACGTAAGAAGCTTGTGTTGCGACATGTTCCTATAACACCTTTGGGGCATTATGATTATGAAAAACTTTCATCTTTGATGAATGCACGAACGAGGATAGTTGCCCTTCAGCATCAAAGTAATGTTTTAGGTACGATACATGACATAAAAAAAATAGCTGAACTAGTACATCAATATCAGGCTATACTTATTGTGGATGGGGCACAGGCAGCCCCCCATTTACCCCTAGATTTACCTAAATTAGATTGTGATTTTTATAGCTTTAGTGCACATAAAATGTTAGGCCCAACGGGGGTGGGGGTGTTATACGGAAAAAAGGAGCTTATGGAAAGCTTACCCCCTTTTTTGGGAGGTGGGGATATGATTCTTTCTGTAAGTAAAGATGGTTTTGAACCTGCCGCTTTGCCACGTCGTTTTGAGGCGGGTACCCCAAATATAGTTGGAGTGGTGATGTTTGCCTTGGCCTTAGATTATTTAGAGAAAATAGGGATGGCAAAAATACATGCTCATGAAGTCGCTCTTAAAAATTATGCCTTAGAAAAATTGAAAACGATAGAGGGTATAGAATTGTATGGCCCAGGCATAGAGGATAATATGAGAGGGGGGATTATTTCCTTTAACATAAAAGGTATACATTCTCACGACCTGGCTACGGTTCTAGATAACGATGGTATAGCCATTAGGGCAGGCCATCATTGTTGTGAACCTTGGATGCGTTCTCAAAATATAAGTAGTACGGCTCGCATAAGCGTATATTTGTACAATGGACCAGAGGACATAGATTATGCCGTGCAAAGTTTAGAAAAAGTGAGGTCTATTTTTAAAATTTAAATGTATTTTAGAATCAAGGTTCCTAAGAGATGCCTTAGATGATAGGCTTTAATAAAATGTCGAATACAGAAGAATTATACAAAGAAATTATTATAGAACATTCAAGAAATCCGTCTCATACAGGTCATATAGATTGTGCTAGTATAGTGCGAGAGGGTGTAAACAGAAGTTGTGGTGATGAGGTAAGTATAGAACTGAAGTACAATCAAGAAAAAATAGAGGAGATACGCGTAAACTCTAAGGGGTGTAGTATTTGTGTGGCTTCTGGCTCTGTTATGGCTGAACTCGTGCATGGCCTAGAAAAAGATAAGGCGATGGCCCTTATAAGAAAATTTAGACAACTTTTAACAGATGGTACTGAAGAGGATCTTAGCTTCAAAGAAGAGGATATCCTTGCCTTTAAAGGGGTAAGAAAGTTTCCCATACGGGTTAAATGTGCTACTTTAGTTTGGAGTACCTTAGAACTTGCTTTAAAAGAAGTGCTGTAATTTTAGATTGAAATGGATTTAGAAAATAATCGTAAAACGGGCTTAAATGATTTAATACAAATGTATTTAAGTTTAAAAGATAAGTATAGAAACTATGATACTCGTTCAGCCCTTCGTTTTATGCAGGCCTTTAGAAAGTCCATAGTTGATATGAGAGAGATGGGTCTAGAAATAGGCCTTGAAGTTTTGGGCTCTCTTAATTTTGGTTTGGCTGATAAAAACTCAGATGCAGATATTATTATTATTCATTATTGTGAACTTCATGGAGATACAGGAGAATGCTTACCTGACTGTCCCAACCTAAATACGAAAAAAGAACTGCTCAGCCTGACTATGGCAAAAAAAATGCGAGTAGAAAAATTTTATATAGAGATACTGGACTGCATTAATATGTCTTATATTGATCAACTTCTAACACGGGGTTATTCTGATGACGATGCACAAGTGCTTAGATTTATTTTTTATTTTGTTACAGGTAGACCTGTAAATAGAACTTTTTTTTCCAAGCAATATAAAGTATTTATAGAAAATATACAATTAGTAAATAACTTTAATACATGGGCCTCAGAAGCCCTTTCTACTTATTTACGTACTTCAGATCATAGATATTCTTTTCAAAAATACAATGAGCGTATTAAAGGTTATGGTTTACAGCTTCCCCTTGGATTGCGTCAAGAGTTAGAAAAATATTTACTTTAAAGGTTTTGGAGACAGCTATAACTGATATATGATGAGTCTTAAAAAATTCATATTCTATTATGGCTGACATTTTGTTTTTATATTTGTAAGAGTAAGGGAGCCTATTGCACTGATGAATAGATGAGTTTCATGATGAGTGGTTTTCTTTGCATGATAGACGTAGATGAAATTTCTATTCGCATATAAAAAAGTAGTATTGAGTTTCTTTTTATTTCTCGATACTCTTAGCGAGTAGTTTTATATTTTTATGGCACCAATTGATCAATTAGAAGAAGAACAAGCTAGTTTCCAGCAGCCTACAGCTAGTTCAGGGTTAAATAAGGTTGTTCGAATTTTAGCATATGTAGCAATGGGGGTAGTGGGAGTAATCCTTATGTCTGTAATTGCATATTTTGTAGCTAGGGTAGCAGCCGTACAGCAATTTAAAGAAGTATCATCCATTGCTGTGGTTAAGCCACCACCACCTACAGAGAATTATAATTTTACAGATGAATTTCAAGTGAATACTGCAGATGAGGACGAAACGCATTTTGTTCGGATAAAGCTATCTTTAGGATTTGAACCTGGTAATCCAAACCTTACAACAGAAATGGGACAAAGACAACCGCAACTTCGTAATATCATAAATTTGATACTTTCAGGTAAGACAAGTAAGGATCTTGTATCTATAGAAGATCGTTTGAATTTACAAGAAGAAATTAAAGCTTCTATTAATCACGTGCTTAGTAATGGTAAGATTTTAGAGGTGTATTTTAACGAATTTCTTGTAAATTAGCCCCTCCTTCCTCAAAAGACCAAGTGAAGATTATTCTTTTTGATATGATGAACACTCTTGTGAGTGAACCCTTTCCTAGCTGTCTGGAAAAATTTTTTGATACTCATGAGATAAGAAAAATTTTTTTTTCTTATAAAGATCGAAGTAAGGCCCACGCCTTTGAAAGGGGTGAAATATCAGAGGCAGATTTTTTAAAAAGTTTTTACTCAATGGATCTAGATATTGAAATCAGGAAAAAACTTCCTGACCCATATAAAATAAAAAATGCAATTTTTGAAAACATAAGTTATTTGAGTGGGATGAGAGAAATTTTAGAAGGGTTACAAAAAAATAAAAATTGTAAAACAGGTATAGCATCTAATTATTCTGAATGGTATGATTTTTTTTTAACAGCCTTACCCGAATTAAAAGATTGTGATTATTTATTTTTTTCTTGTGAAATGGGTGTTAGAAAACCAGATCCTTTATACTATAAAAAAATTCACTTAGCTCTTAAAGAGAAAAATCCTACTTTGTCAAATGGAGCTTCTATTTTATTTATAGATGACCGTTTAGAAAATCTTGAAGGTTCGAAAGAAGAAGGTTGGCAATTATGTTTGCATAAAAATACTTTAGAGACAAAAAAATGTATAGAATACTTTTTAGACAATTAAGGTATGAAGAATGAAAAGGGTTATTTTTTAGATTTTGATGTTATGTGGTGCTTTGCCGATTTGAATGGGCATTTACGCAACACAGCCTATTCTGATTATGCTACTTCTCTGCGTACAATTTTTTTGAACAATAGCGGATATTCTGTAAAAAGATTGAAAGAACTTCACATAGGGCCTGTTATATTAAATGAATTTATTCAATATAGACGAGAGGTGCATTTGGGGGATAAGTTACGCGTTTATATTAGTTTAGCGGGTCAAAGTGAGGATACCACACGTTGGCTTATTCGCCATAATATTTATAGGCTATCAGATGAAAAATTAGCCTGTAGTATAATTATAGAGGGGGCTTGGTTAGACTTGAATACAAGAAAAATTTCCACCCTTCCTGCTGAATTGGATGGTACTTATCTTTTTGATAAAATTGCAAAAGATGAAGACTTTAAATTATTAGATAGGCGTTCTAAATTAAAATATACTTTATAGGTTTAAATTATTTTAGATTGCATAACTTTCAAAGTTTCCAAGAGATTCATCCCTTGGTATAAAAATCCTTGGATGTGTTTAGATTGAAGTGATTCAGAAAGCACAAGGGGTCCTGCTATATAAAAAAGAATGTTAGGATTTTTTTCTTTCACTTGGATAAAGATTTTTTCTAAAAATTCTTTGTCTTTTAAATAACAACTATCTGAGCTACAAAAAACAATGATTGAGGGGGTATGAGTTTTATTTATACTTTGCCATAAATCAAAAATAGCTTCTATAGGATTATACGTTAAGCTTTCAAGGGTATCACCTAAATATTCGCTTTCAAACACTTCATAGCCCGCGCATCCTAAACTATTTAATACAAAGTTTGAACGCATCCTAGCTTGTTTTACCTCTCCAAATAATAAAGAAAAAACAAAGGGAGGAGCCTTATGTTTCTGTGTGTACAATTCCGTTTGCTTGCGTAGTTTTTCGAAGCCTGAAGAAAGTTTAAGTGGCCTAAGGCCTGTAGATGAACTTAGATGAGAAGGAGTATGATTTTTGTTGGTGCTTATCAGGGGTGAAGTTGGATATTTTAGTGGTGGTGGGTATATATTTACGCCAAGTATATGAATGTTTCTTTTTGAGACTAGTTCTTGTTTTCTTTCTCCTTCTTTAGTAATCTCTTCTTGTAATTTTCCTTCTTGGAGCATTTTTAAAAGACCCCCATTTTTTTCAATATGTTGAAAGAAACTCCATGATTGTTTACATAGTATTTGAGTTAATGTTTCTATATAGTAAGAGCCGCTTGAGGATTCTTGAACCTTATCAAGATGGCTTTCGTATCTGTGTAAGAGTTGTGTTTGTATGGCTAAATTTTCGGCAAGGGATTGTAAACGAGTGTCATCTGTAAAAAGAGAACATTGGTAATTGTGTACTCCTCCTAAAATCGCCGACATCGCCTCTGTACTCGAACGTAAAAGGTTATTATATTCATCATCATTTGTTTTATTGTTTTCTAGACTCTTAGCTTGAAGAAAAAATATTTCTTCAAAGGAATGTGTGTCAAAATAATGACTTTGATAGCTTTCTATGAGTTGTATGTACAATAAACGTAAACATCGTATTCTAGCAATTTCAAGAAAAAATTCAGATGAAACGCCCATTTCAAAATAACAGCTTTTTACAAGTTCATCGAACTCTAAATGTAAGCTTTTATCTGTAGAGAGGTTAAGATATTCGTTAAAATAGGCCAGAATAATGCCAAGGGCTTGGCTAGGCTTTGCCCCCGCCTCATAAAAGGCTACTTCACTTATTTTGAAAATAGGCAACGTTTTTGAATCTATAGAGAGCATTTCTATCTCTCTTTTCAACTGCGATAATTCTTTTATAGAATTTTGAAAGGCATGAGTTGAAAGTTCACTAGGATTCTCTAAATTCGTATGGATAAAATCATATTCTATTTTCAAATTTTTTAAGATACCTTTTTGGTTATAGGTATTTATAAGCTCTTTTATATTTTTAAGGAGATTGGGTGTGTTATGTTTTGATAGAAGATGTAGACTTTGTCCTTCTTTAAGTGTACTTCCTAGGGCCCCATAAATTTTTTTAAGAGTTTCTAATGAATGAGAAGAATCTTCTATTTTCATAGAGCTAAGTTCTGTAGAACTTGGGATATGTATTTTTAGAATTTCTGCCTTTTTTTCTAATAGCTTTTTTGCCTTTAAAATAAGGCCTTCAATATCTGAATACCCTAGTACTTCTATGCTAATTTTTGAAGTTTTTTTTGATACCCTTCCTTCGAGTATTTGATAAGCCCTTGATGCTATGATGGGATTTGTAGATAAGTCATCTTTCCTATAAAAAGGTTGAACCTGACAACTTTCTTCTAAGTTCCAAACTAGACTTTTTTCAAAATCCTTTCCTTTAAGATCCTTAAGTATAAGATCCATCCATTCTTGGGTTGATATAGGAGGAAATTCAATCACGTGCATCCTATGCTAGACATCAAGGAGTTTTAGCAAGCAGATATTTTAGATGCAATCATCTATAATGACAATTGCCGTGAAATATAAAATCGGAAGATTTTTAGCAATTTACTATATCTTACAAGTATGTTTTATGTAGTTATAAGTATAGAGAGACGCATGTAAATGAAAAATTAGCTATTAATAATGAATAGCTAATCCATACAGCACAACTACAATGATAAGAAATAATACTGTATAATTAATGGGCTTTTTGTATTTGTTTAATAAGATTTGTACCTTGTCTCCATAAAAATAAAATAAGGTTGCTAGAGTGAAGTATCGTGTGCAACAACCTAGGAGAAGGGTGGAAAAAAAGATGTGAATGGGCATGTGAACGATACCACTTGTTAGGGTAACAATTTTCAAGGGGAGCGGGGTAAGGCACCATAGAAATATGCTTGGAGCCCCATACATAGAATAGTAGCTTTTAAACTTTAAAAATGAATTATAGAATCCTAGGGTTTTGATGATAGGTTCGGCTACAGATAAATAAAACCACCAACCTATGGAATAAGCAATCAAACTTGCCACCATGGAGACTATAATAACAATAAGGCTATTACGAAAACTATCCTTTGGACGCATAAGGTACAAAGGAAAGAGTATAAGGAAGGGTGGGGTTGGTAAAATGATACAGTCTAAAAAGGTAATGAACATGAGGGCATAAATAGCCTCAGGACCATTTTTCCATTCATTAATTTTTTTTCGTAGTTTTGACATCCTTTTCCATTTGTAAAGTTTTTACAGCAACGTTTAAACTTCTCTTAGCACCTACCTTTAGCAAGAATTTTTCTATTTGAGTTTTTTGTTTACTTATTGCAAGGTCTAGGGGGGTTTGATTGAGATCATTTAAAGCATTTAAATCTGCCTTTTTTTCTACCAGAACTTTTACAACTTCAAAATTTCCTCGAATGACTGAAAAATGTAATGCTGTGGCACCAAAGGTATGCTTGCTTTCTATATCAGCCCCTTTATCAATAAGATAACGTACAATTTTAGGTGAATTTCTGTAAGAGGCTATTAAAATAGGAGTAAAGCCATAACGATTTTGTGTGTTTACCTTAGCCCCATGTTCTACTAGCATTTTAACTATATTCAATTCCCCTTGGGAAATCGCAAGATGCAAGGGGGTAATACCACTTTGATCTGGTTCATCTACAAAGGCATTGTTAGAAAGTAAATACTCTACAACCTTTAATTTCTTATTTGCACAGGCATAATGGAGGGGAGTGAGATTTTCTTCATCCTTACTATTTATTTTTACTCCATCATCTATAGCCCTCTGAACTTCTAAAAGATTTCCATTTCGTGCAGCCTCATGTAAGCTTTCAGACTTTAAACTAAAGTTCCACACAAAATAGAATAAGAAGAATATAAAAAAGACCTGTTTATTTGACATAATTTTTCAAAAGAGAGCTGTATTTGGTTTATAATTTTTCATACTTCTTTGAAGCACCTGCTCCAAGAAGTATATCTATAATTTCGGTATTTTTTTGAAGTTGAGCATAATCTAAAGCAGTATGGAGGGTTTTATCTTTTATTTTTATAAAGGCACCGTGGGTTAGAAGTTTTTTGACCAATTCAATATTATTTTGCAAAACAGCTGTATGTAAGGGGGTTTGAGATTCGTTATTTTTTGTATTCGGAGATGCTCCCCTTTCTAAAAGTAAAAAGCTAATTTCTAAATGTTCTTTTTTTATAGATAGATGAAGGGGAGAATAACCTTCTTTATCCAAGTAACCCATGCTTGCAGACATATGAAGTAGAAGATCTACTATTTCTAAGTTATCATAATAAACAGCTATATGTAGGGGAGTATTGCCATCCGTATCTTTTTCATTTACTTTGGCTCCTAACTTTAAGGTTTTAATAAAATTTTCTTTATCGCCGGTACGTGCAAAATCATGTAAGGCCCCTGCAGAAAGTTCTGTCATTGTTAGGGCAAACAAGCTAAGTAGTAAAAAAAAAATATGCTTAAAGAAAACTCTCTTTTTATTTTGAGATGAAAGCATAAATGAGACTGAATGTATTGATAGGTTTTGAATGATATTATAAAAATAAGGTAGTATGGGGCTATTTTTTTTTGAAAGCATGTATTTAAGCTCACTTGTATGAAACTACTAAGCTCTCATTCTCTTTTTTTGTCATTGACTTTAAATTCAAATTGAGTTACTTAGCAGAGTGCGCTTATTATTTTTAGGGCCTCCCGGTGCCGGTAAAGGTACTCAATCTGCTTTTATATGTGATAGATTTAAAATTCCACAAATTTCCACTGGAGATATACTTAGGAATGCGGTGACTACGGGTACTCCTATGGGCTTGAAGGCTAAGGCTTTTATGGATGCTGGTAGCTTAGTGCCTGATGAGGTTGTAATAGGTATAGTGGAAGAAAGATTAAAGGAAAAGGATGTTCTTTCAGGTTATATATTGGATGGCTTTCCTAGGACTGTTCCCCAAGCAGAGGCTTTGACATTGACATTAAAGAAGTTAAATCAAAATTTGAACTATGCCCTTTATCTAAACGTACCTGATACTGAATTACTCAAGAGACTTTTAGGGCGTGCGAAGAAGGAAGGTAGGAGTGATGACACAGAAGAGGTCATTCAAGTGCGTATTAAAACTTACTATGAAAAAACAGAGCCTGTGTTAAGTTATTATCGAAGGAATGGAATTTTAAGGGAAATTGATGGGACGCGCACAATAGAACAGATTAATAAACAGTTATTGAGTATCTTTATAGAAAAGTGAGATACTCTTTTCCAGAACCCATTTAGGTTGATTTTGCTTTTTACTTCCCTTAGATTCTTTTGGAGTATTTGCGTCTATTAGAGTTTCAAAGCGATAATTGAGAATACGTTCCTTCTTGCTGTCATATAGATAGATACATTTATTACTTTGGTTGTGGGTATAGAGGTGGCGTGTTCTTTCTATTATCCTATTATTAGAATCATATTTAAATAGTATTTCTGCTAATTTACCACTAGTTTTGCTAAACAGGGTGATTTTTTTTAGGATTCCTTTTTCGTAAAAAAACTTAAAATCAGTTGTTTGTTCATTTTCCCTTTCAGAACCCCCTACTATATTTTTACCTTCATAAGAGAAGTTTTGTTTGGAGATAAGCTCACCTTGTTGATTGCTAATACTGAGAGCATGTATATGCCCATTTCTTTCTTCAAAGATAACCGAGCTTAAGAGGGCGCCTTTGGTATTATAAAGTTTTTCTGAATGTAATAAGGATTTTTTGTATTCGTATTCTAAGTACCCAGTAAAAACATTTTGAGCATTGTAATAGTTCTCTTTTACGAGTCTACCTTTTGAGTTGTACTCATATTTAATACTTTCAATGAGTTTACCCTTTACATCATAACTTCGCAAGCCTAAGGGACCACCTAATTTATCTCTTAGAACATATTCATCTATGGGAGACCATCTAAGGGGTTGATAGGCCCAAAGTGATGTAATACTAAGAAATAGGAAGCAGCTAAAAAATTTTTGAATTTGGCACATGTATGAATGCTTAAAGTGCATGCTCTTTAGAGTAAATACGCTAGAGTTCATAACAGGTTTTATTTTGGAAGCTTGTTACAGATATTTTTGTAATCTATCAAAGTGCAGAACCTAAGTTAAATTTTATACTTTTGATGAGCCATTGTGTTAGGACGCTAGTAGTTTTAAAGTGGGGTATCGTTTGGCTTGTAGTCACCATTTAACCCAAAGAACGATTTATAATCTAAACCCATACTATAAGCGGTACGCTCCTCAAATACTACGCTATTTGAGAAGAAAACTTTAAATCTCTCAGGAATGTCTTTATAAATTTTATCCGAGATGGAAATACCATTTATCTTTGTGCCTTTTTTCTCGAGGTGGGCTGCATAATTAATGGTTTCTGATACAATACGCCCTACATCACTAAAAAAATTTAAATAACCACAATCCATTCCTATACGTAAATTAATAGGATGACGTATAGTTACTTTGGGGCCTATATTGAATAAGGGAAGATTTAGAAGTACTTTGAAGGCACAGTTTAAGCCATTTTCTATTTTGTTCCTTCCTCTAAATGCAATAATACCCCCATCTCCTTGCCACGACCATATACGTCCTTCAAACTCATGAACGATATCATCAAGGTAATTATGCAATTGGTTGTAAATACGTTCCATGTTATTAGCACCGTAATAATGAACCAATTTTGAGTTTTCACATATATCAATGGAAGCAATCAAAATCTCATAGGCCTTTCCCTCTTTTAATGCCCCCCAGTTAGGTAGGTACTTGCTATGCTTAGCCTTAGGGAGAATCTTTTTTTCTACTGCGTCATATACGTATCCATTTTCTGAGAGATGGAATAAAAAGGTATCAAGTTCAAAAATATGTACTATTTTTCCATACAAATAATTGCCTTCTAATTGCATGAGATAACTAATGAGCTCTGGGATACGATTAGCTTCCATACATTCGTATACTAAACGGGCAGAGGCAACGTGCGGTGAAATAGTTATTTCGGGCTGTAATTTTTCTAGTTCATGGGTGCTGTATGTATTGTAAAATAAATCTTTACCTACAGCCTCTATACCTTTGAAGGAAAAACTTAGGGCTATGATTTCAGTTAATTCACGGGATAGGGTATCAAAATACATTCCTTCCTTTCTTTTTCTTTTATTTTTTTTAAACATAATAAACCTATAATTCTAATATTATCTATAATACTTTCTGTAATAGACCAAGATTACTCACTCATATATTCATTGTATTTGAATTTATTTGCTTTGCATCCTTCAAAAAGACGAAGAAAAAACCTATTTAACATAAAAATACACAATAAATTAAACATTTTTTCACTTTTTTTTTACAAAAAATAAATTCCTTACGTCTTAATGAGAGATGTAAAATAAGTTATTATGAGAATTATTTTATCCTTATGAATAACATGTACACAAATTTTAAGTGTGCCATATGATGGTCGTATGCTTAATACGTGTACTTGAACAAGGGTCACTAAAATAATATAAAATAAGCAATTTATGCATTAGAATGAGGTAGTTTTATGAAAAAATATGAAAAACATAAAGAAATGATGGCTAACTTAAAGGCAGATGAAAATGAATTAGCACTTTTTATAGATCAAAAGCATCATAAAAAAGAGGAATTATTAAAATGGTATCGAACCCAACCATCATTTTTTCAAGAAGCGATTAGGGTTAAAAATGATCTTAAGATGATGGAGGAGGCAATCACAAAAAATGAATTAAAAGAACTCCCCCAAAATTTGGTTTTTTCCTTAAAAAAATTAGCTAATACAAATCAAAAGGGCTTGAACCATCTTCCCTTAATTATAGCTGAACTTTGTGAAACGGGTATTTCAGTCTTAAAGTCAACATTTTCAGGTTATATGCAAACATACACCCCAAACTACATGGTAAGGGGAGGGAAGTCTTCTACTTCCAAGGCTTTGAAAGTAGGCCAACCTTTGAATACATATTTTAAGAATAACTATGCCTTACTTTACCAAAAACGTAATAATGATTATTTACGCTATGAATTACTTAGGGAAAATGAACGTAGTGCTACGCTCATTATGCAATTGCCCAAAGAATATAGGAATACAAGAATTACCTTGAGCCAGTTGGGGAGGATACTTGTAAGTAGAAAGACCAATGAAAGTACTGGACGTGTTGTCTTTTCTAATTTGGAAGTAGGTGATTATGCCCTTGAGTTCAAGGGGGATATAGATTTTGATGTACAACTTGTAATAAAAACATCTTTACAAGATGTAAAATTATCACCTTAGTTTGATTCTAGCCTTGTTATATTAACAAGAAAGGCCGAACATAGTGAGGGGGTCTTTTCTCCTTTGCTATGTTTTTAGATTTGAGATATTTATTTTTATCTATAGCCTTTTGTTTGGTAATATTACCTCTTTCTCCAGGCATGTCAGAATTCCTTCCTTATGGGAGGGAATATGAACAGGAGCAGAATGTATTAAGGCTTCTCGATCAACTAGAGTTTGGAACAAATCAACAAAAGGCTCATGCAAGTTATCTTTTAGAAGGTTACGGGGCACGTTTTTTAAGACCCCTATGTAGGGTCCTTATTAAAGGAATAGAAAATAAAAAGGTATATAAGAAAATATATAATAAAATAAATGATGAGGCCTTTACTATGGCCACTATTGCTTACAATATAGGCAAAATTGCACACCCCTCTAGCTTGAGTTGTCTTGAAAGGGCCCTTGCTTCTAGCGTAGCAATATCTATAGAAGAAATCAATAAAGCCAAAACTCAAAAAAGTATTCAAAATTTTAGAGAAGAAAATGTTGAGTTAAGTCCAGTTTTGCCAGATAGGGCAGGGCCTTATCTAAGCTCTACAGAAGCCATTGTGTACAATGCAGATAAAAATTGGAGTGTTTCAGATAGTTTTAAATCAAATATAGATTTATTTAGCTATTCTTCAAAGACTAAAGACTCGGTAGATAAAATTACTTTTTCTCAAAATTGGATTAATGTTGTGGTGTCTATTTTAAATGCCCTTGCATTTATTAATGATACTAGGGCAGTCGATATAGTTAAAAAGTACTTAGATAGGAATGTTACTCCTGAAAGTATAAGAGTTCAAGTTATTTTGGCTTTGGGAGCTTTGGGTGGAGATAGGGCTCTTGAAGTTATAAAAAAAACTTACAATGAGCAAGAAACATTTAGAGTTAAGGTAGCTTGTTCTATTTATTTACTTAAGGAAGATAGAAATGATCGTGAGGCATTTTTAGGATTAACTAAAATTCTAAAATATGGAAATACTGAAGAACGAATGCTTGTGGCTAAAGCCTTTTTAGATATTAAAATGGCTCAGGCCCTTCCATTTCTAAGGCAAGCTTTAGAAATGGAGGATAATGAAAGTATTCGAGGGTATTTAAGTCGTGCGATATATGATTCAGAAATAGATGAGATTGTGAGCAAATATGAGTGAAATAGTTTTAAATAGTAAGGAGTTAAGAAAAAAATCACTTTTATTACAAATAGGAGTATTTTATACAATTCTCACTTTACTCAACATTACTTTTTTCTCTGCGATGATTCTTGAGAACCAAACAGATTTATTACTCATTAACTTTAAGTATCAATCAGAAGATTTAGCAAAAACAGTTTTGGGACAGTTGGGAAGTATAAAAATTACAAAGGATAAAGATACAAACTTTAAAATTTTGCAAAATAGTCTTAAAGCTTATCAGTTAAAAAGTTATCAAGTTTATGATATAAAAGGTGAGATTTGGCACTATTACCCCTTAGATAAAAAAGTCTATAATGTAACTGAAGCTGTGATAAGTAAGAGTAAGGACTTTAATAATAGGCAATCTTTATTTCGTTCTAGATACTTGATAGAGTTAAATGAAAAAGATTTTTCTTTAGAATTAATACTACCTTTAGAGGGCTCGGGCTCTAATATTTTTTTAATAGCTCAATTGAACATTAAAACTATACAAGATCGTTTAATCTCAATTTATTATCAGGTGGCGGGGGCGGTGATTTGGGGGATTATTTTCCATGCCCTTTTTGGTGTATTCATATTTAGAGTTATTTTTAGAAGGATTGAGATACTTAAAAAAGCAAGTAATGAGATGGCGTCAGGGAATTTGAAAGCTCGTGCTGAATGGAAAATGAACGAGAAGAAGGGGGTTGATGAATTAGATATATTAGGTGCATCTTTTAATTTGATGGCGAAAAGTGTAGAAGAAAAAGTTGAAACAATCTCTTTGCTCAACGAACAAATACAAGAAGAGCTAAATATAGGAAAGGAGGTGCAGGAATTATTTTTAACTCCTGATAAAGTTGTCGAACCCCTACACCCCGCCTTATTTTATAGACCTTTAAGAGGCGTTAGTGGGGACATTTATAGGTATTTTAAATTTAAGGGGGGCTACCAAGGTGTATTCTTCGCCGATGCCTCTGGTCACGGGGTTTCTGCGGCACTCATAACAGTCATTACCTTGCTTACCTTACAAGAAGTTATAGCTAAGCAAATCTCACCTAAGCATTTAATGACTGAGGTCAATAAACTTATGGCTATACGCCTAGATACCACATATTATGCGACCGCCGTATTTTTGCTATTTGACCCCAAAGGTAAACTGTATGCAACAAATTGTGGACACAATACTATTTTTATATTACCTAGAAATTCAAAAGAACGTATAGAAATCAAGTCGCATGGCCCTCCACTTGGGCTTATGGAAGAATCTGTTTATCCCTTGCAAAGTTTTCCTATCAAGAAGGGAGACAAGGTCTTCGTTTATTCAGATGGTCTGATTGAAACTGAAGGTGAGAATAAGGAACAATTTGGTTTGGAACGCCTTTTTGAGAATTTAGAAGAAACTCGTAATGCGGATAACAAATTTATACAGGAAAGTTTACAGGAGAAATTTTTAGAGTTTGCAAGGCATTATATTGATGATGTAAGTTTTATGTTGCTTGAGGCCCCCTAATGCGGTATTCCACTTGGATAATTTTATTCATTGTTATCCTTTTACTTTTGCTAACGACGCAGGGAATAGTTCAGGCTAAGTTATATCAATTAAAGGTTTCTGTTTCTCAAGATCGCTTGATGAACTTTGAAATTTCTTCTGAGGCACTCAGGTCACGATTTAGAGAAATCTTTAAAAACCCAGATGATTATAAGTCTGAAATTAAACGTAATGTAGTTGAGTCTGGAATTTTGAATAATGTTGATCCTAGTGATCTAGAAGCAAATATTGTAGTAAGATTTGGGGTAGCATTTTCAAATTCTGTTCGTTTGATGTCTTTGAAACCCATATTACGTTTAAGCCAAGATAGGAAAATAATCCTATTGGTTAAGTATGCATTCTTTATGGAAAGGAATCGTAAAATGGATATTGCTGCAAAAAAATATCAAGAGGCCCTTGCCCTCATTCAGAAAGGTGAAAAGAGTAATATGATGGGGTTTGCTTTATTGCATTCTGGCTATAGCTATGCTGTAATTGGAGAAAGGAAAAAGGCTATAGTTTTATTACAGAAAACAGTAGATGATATGCCAGGTACTCACTTTGCTCAGACAGCAGTTATTTTATTAAATATCTTGTTAGAAAATGAAAAAACTGAGAGTCATATACTAACACAAAAAACTAGCACTATAGATAAGGCACGTGCCCTCTTTAAATCAGGAATTTATGATAAGTCTTGTAATTTTTATGATCAATCTGCAGGCTTAACAGTAGATGATATCTATAAAAAAGGACGTTGCCGTGAGGAGATAGGGAAACGTAAGGAAGCAATACAGATTTATAGTGAACTAGCAAATAAGAGTGGTCAAGTAGCCCTTCAAGCCAATAGACGATTGCTTATACTCTCAAAGTTTTATAGTGCGGGTAAAGACATAGAGAAGCAAGCTGAAAAAAATGCAAAGCGTCTTTTAGATAAAAATGTTGTAAATGAAATCAATTCTGCTGCTAAGGAACAAAAAAAATCACTAGTTGTTAGAGAAATTATTAGTAATTTGAAAGACATACAAGTAAAACAAGATAATAAACAAGATATAGATGATCAGGAAAAAATTCTAATTAAAGAAATAGGAACAGAGTTAACGAGCAATATAAATATTGATCAAAAAGATAAAATGGATTTAGATTATGAGCTTAAGAAAAGAGAAGATGAAGATGCTCGTATTGCAGCAGAAAAGGAAAGGGAACTTTTAGAAAAGAAAAAACAAGAAAAACTTTCTTTAGAAGAAATTAAGCGAAAAAAAGAATTGGAAGAGCAAATAGAGAAATTTCGTTTAGAAAAAGAAGAACGATTAAAAAAAGAAGCACAATTGAAAAAAGAGGAAGATGCTAGGAGACTAGTTGAAGAAGAAAGATTAAAAAGGGAAGAGAATAAAAGAAAAAAATTAGAGGAAGAGAGGGCAGCAAGGGAGGAGGTTGAAAGAAAAAAGATAGAGGCACAGAGGTTGGAAAGGGAGAGGAAGTTAGCCCTAATATCTGAACAAGCAGAGAAGAAAAGAAAGAAATTAGAAGCGGAGAAATTGGAAAGGGAGAGGAAGTTAGCCTTAGCATCTGAGCAAGTAAGTAAGGGAAGGGAGAAATTAGAGGCAGAGAGATTAGCAAAGGATGAAGCGAAGAGAAAGAAATTAGAAGCGGAGAAATTGGAAAGGGAGAGGAAGTTAGCCTTAGCATCTGAGCAAGTAAGTAAGGGAAGGGAGAAATTAGAGGCAGAGAGATTAGCAAGGGATGAAGCGAAGAGAAAGAAATTAGAAGCGGAGAAATTGGAAAAGGAGAGGAAGCTAGCCTTGGCGTCCGAGCAAGTAGAAAAGAAGAGAGAAAGATTAGAGGCAGAGAGATTAGCCAAGGAGGAAGCGAAGAGAAAGAAATTAGAAGCGGAGAAAAAAAATAATGAGCCCTTGGAAAAAACGCAAGACATAAAAGAAGAAAATAAAGAAGATATATTAAAAAATGTCTATATGAGTTTTACATTATTTGATGGACGAATTTTGAAAGCTAAGAATGTGAAATTAGATGACATGAATTTTTTATTGAGTGGCCCGCTTATGAGTGCGGTTGTTCCTTTGGTTAATCTTAAGTTTATGAAATTATTGAATTCTAAATCTTCTAAAATTTATATATCCCTTGAACTTAAAAATCATGAGAAAATTAAATTTAATACTGCAAGTTTTGACAAAAAGAATCAAATTTTGATAAAAGGCAAAGCTTATTCACTGAAAGATGTTCGTGAAATGTCTATAGAAAAAGAATAGGTATAATTTTTACGGACTACTTTATTTAACTGGTTTTATGGATTTTAATGTTATGCATCTAAGCCAGAATAGAGTATCGAACTTTATGGTAGTAGTGAAGAATATAGGGAGGATACTTCAGAAATTAAGTTTTATGCAAATTTCTTTAAAGTTTTCTTTTTTTAAAAAAAGTAATGGATTATTAATTTTTTTTATTACAATTTTTTTATTTTTTACTCCATCTATGGATGCAGATATTTTAATTCTTAAAAATGGGAAAACCATGGTAGGAGCTTACTCTAAAGAAGATGGTAAATATATTTATTTTAAAGACATGAATAGTAGGCAACAGAGATTCGTTTTACAGGATGTAGAGAAAATACAAATAGGATACACGGGTTTACCCGCATGTTATAGGGAGCTCAAAAATCCTCAAAAAAAAATATGTAATGTTTTATTTAAATCTTTTGAAAATGAAAATCTTGTATTGATTTATGGTTCGGGTTATACCGATATCATGAAAATTAGTACGGATACTTTATTAGACTTGGAAATTAATTTTTTACCTACTCTAAGTCTTGATGGAACGACTCTTCCTAAAAATGTTTTTATTAAGGCTCAAAATAAAGGCACTACAACTATTGGTAAAATCAGTTTAGCCATGAATGACTTTTTCCTTCTTAAAGATTTAAAAGGGATAGAAAAAAAAGTTATTTTAAAGCAAGTCAGAAAACTTTCTTTCACATTTCAGGAGGTAAAATTAGCTGAAAGTAAGGATATTAAAAGTAAAGAAAAAGAAGATAAGGGGCAGGTTTCGAGGCATGTAAAAAATATACCTTATTATTTTTTACCTGGAGTGGGGCAGCTTGTCAACAAGAGGAATGGTGTAGGGGCTACGTTACTTACGGCAAGCATTCTCTGTTCTTTTGGGATATTTTATCAGTATCAATTAGCAATAAATGCTGCAAATATTGCAAACGAAAATAAGAATAATCCAGTTAGGGTACAAGACGAAAGAAGGAATTTTGACATTGCCAATGATCGTCAGAAATATTTTATCGGAGGCCTTGTTCTCCTATATACTTGGAATCTTCTTGATTTAATATTTCTGAATGGCCCTAAGCAAAATACTGGGGTGGGGGGGCAGCAGGCTTCTATCTATAGTCCAAGCAGTATAAATAATATTCCAATAGATTTTCAATTGACGTTAATGAATCATGAAAACACTGACGTTAAAGACTACGCAGTGCATATAAATTTTAGGGAGACTTTTTAAATATATTTATAGGGAAGGAGAAAGGAGTACAATTATGGAATTTACTTTAAATGAATTAGATAAAGCTAAGGTGACTCAAATTTGTGAAGAGTTCACTTTACTTTTAGAGCAAAAAGGTTTTAAGGATATAAGTAAAATTGTACATTATGTTTTGAGGGAGCTTATTTATAATGGTTTTAAAGCCAACTTAAAGAGAATTTTTGCCTATGAGCATAGTGAAATATCAGAAAAAGATATCGTATCTTCTTTTAGTAAAGCCCTAAGTGAGGGTTCAGATGAATTGCTTGCTAAACTTCTAAATCATAATTTGGAAGTGAAAGTGGAATTTGTAGAGATGAAAGATGGGGCCATTGCAAGGGTTCATAATAGCTCTGAAATGCTTTTAGAAGAAAAAAAATTTGTGGACGAAATTTTATATGTTGCTGACAATAGGGAGTTAAGTTCTTTTATCGACGGGGTTGGTAGGGAGGGTGCAGGATTGGGTTTGCGTTCTGCTATTAGGATTTTGGATGAAGCAAAAATTGGTACAGATTGCTTATCTTATACGTCAAATAATGGTAAGACTATTTTTGAATTTAGAATAAAGAAATAACTTTAGAGGCTATAAGTTTGAGTTCAGATGCTTATGGCTATATATAGAATGGCTAGTTGTGGGATATGCGGATACATGTTTTTGTTTTTAATGATGGATGCTCATCTTATTTAATGTTGACGTGAAAAATAAAAAAGAGGATTAGAGAAATATGGAAATAGAAATAAAAAAACTTGAAAAGTATACAACAGTAGTTTTGACAGGGGCCTTAGATTTGTATAATGTAGGTACTTTGAAAAAACAAATGCAAACGATATTAGAAGGAGAAGAGGTAAAGTACTTGGTACTAGATCTAAAAAGTGTAGAATATATGGACTCTTCTGGTATAGCATTGATAGCTCACATGAGAAAAAAAATGTTGGCGAAGAGTGGTAAATTTGTGTTATTGCATGTTGGTGATGGTGTTATTCAAGTCATGAAATTAGCTGCCTTAGACCAATTTTTTACTTTTGCTAAAGCAGAAAGTGAATTATAGGCTATAGGCTTGTACTCACCATTTAGATTTACACAAGCTTATAGCCTTGTTCTTAAATAGTCAGTATTTTATTATTTTTAACTTTATCTTTGAGATGCAGGTAGCTAAAAAATTAGAAGTAGCTAGGGGTGAGTTTAGTATTTTAGAAGAGGTGGTGCATAGTCTCACTCATGGTGTGGGTACTTTCCTGAGTTTTGGGGGCTTGGTGGTGCTTATTGTTTTTGGTTCTATATATGGAACTGCTTGGCATGTTGTTAGTTATAGTATTTTTGGTGCTAGCCTTATTTTACTCTATACCTCATCTACTTTGTATCATTGGTTTCAAGCTGAGAATATAAAAAAAATTTTTAGAGTTTTTGATCATTCCACGATTTACATACTTATAGCGGGTAGTTATACCCCGTATTGCTTAGTGCCTTTGCGTGGAGGTTTGGGGTGGAGTATTTTTGGAGTGATATGGGGTCTTGCCCTCATAGGAGTCTCATTAAAGATTTATGACATAAATAGATATGAAAGTATAGCCAATGTCCTTTACCTCGCGATGGGTTGGCTTGTAGCTTTTTTTTTTAGTAGCTTATCCTTACATTTAAATGATAAAAGCACTGTTTTATTAACATTAGGGGGGCTATCTTATAGTTTGGGTTTTATTTTCTATGCAGTTCGACGTATTCCCTATAATCATGTGATTTGGCATTTATTTGTCCTTCTAGGGAGTATCTTTCATTATTTTTCTATACTATTTTTTCTATTTTAGTTACGATAGTGAGGATGTATTTTTTGATGGGTGTATAAATAATTTTTAGGTACAACTTTTTGCTACAAGCTCGGAAAATTTTAATCATTCAAACAGCCTTTCTTGGAGACAGTATTCTAGCTAGTTCGCTTCTGGAAACCCTACATGATAGTTTGCCAAGTGCTCGACTAGACCTGCTTTTGAGAAGTGGCAATGAGGGTGTTTATGAAAAACATCCTTATCTTGGTCAGCTTTATATTTGGAAGAAAAAAAAATATAAATACAGGAATCTATGCTCTTTACTCTTTAAAATTCGCAAAGAAAAATATGACATAGTATTGAATCTACAGCGTTTTTTCTCTACAGGGGTATTGACTTTGCTTTCTGGTGCGAGGATAAGCATAGGTTTTAATAAGAACCCCTTGAGTTTTTTTTTTACGAAAAGAGTAAAGCATGCTTTTGGTACTTCATCAAATCCCATACATGAAATAGATAGAAATCATAAACTACTTTTAGAGTACTTCAAATTTCCACTCCGAAAACCAAAATTATATCCTAGCCCAGGGCACTACAATAAGGTAAAATCTATTTTAGAAAAATATATAGATGTTAAAACCTTGATAAATAAAAAAGTAGACTCAAAGCTTGGGCATAGAGAAAAAGAGAAGTATATATGTATTGTTCCTGCTTCTGTTTGGGTAACAAAGCAGTACCCGAGTGAGAAGTGGATAGAGTTAATAGAGCATTTACCAGAAGTGCCCATATTTTTATTAGGTGCTAATTCAAATTCTGAACAAAAAACTTGTGAAGAAATAATAGCTAAAGTAAAACATGATAAAGTTTACAGTTTGTGTGGAGAATTAAGTATACTAGAAACTGCTGCCCTTATGCAGGGAGCATTTTTAAATTATGTAAATGACTCAGCAGCCCTTCATATAGCCTCTTCCATAAATGCGAGGGTGATATCTATCTTTTGTTCTACCATACCTTCCTTTGGATTTTATCCACTTTCTGAAAAAAGTAAAATAGTAGAAGTATCCCAAGAAAAACTCCCATGTAGACCCTGTGGCTTACATGGGAGAAAAAGTTGTCCCATGGGGCACTTTGATTGTGCTTATAAAATTGAAGTAGGGCAATTATTGCCCGATGTCTTAATTTGAAGTCTATATTCTTATGCAAATGGGAGAGAGATATAAATTATAAGATAGAGTGATCCTTTATCTTTTAAACTGTGAAAGTTTCATGATTTCCGTTTTTATGAGTATATATTTCTTGACGCAAATCGTTTAGACCTTCAAAGCTTATTTTAGGAATTTTATATTCGAGGTTTATAAATCATGGATGAATTAAAAAATAATTTTGCTAAAATTATGAATGAGGCAGAAGATAGGAAAAAAAAGACAATAGAAGCCTTCAAGAAGGATTTACTAAATATACGTTCTACGCGTGCTTCCGCTTCTATGCTAGATCATGTTTTTATAGATTACTATGGAGCCCATACTCCTTTAAAACAGTTAGCGACCATATCCACCCCTGAGCCTAGAATGCTAGTGATTTCCCCCTTTGATAAGGGTTCTATAGGTGAAATAGAGAGGGCCATTCACAAAAGCGATTTAGGTATAAGCCCACAAAATGATGGGAATAGTATACGATTAATTATGCCTGAAATGTCGACTGAACGTAGGCAAGAACTAGTGAAGCAACTCAAACACCGCTTGGAGGAAGCTCGCGTGGCTTTGCGTAATATTCGTCGAGATACGAATGAAGAAATAAAAAAACAGAAAAGTCATGGTGCCTCTGAAGATGATTTAAAACTAAAGCAAGATGAAGTACAAAAACTTACAGATCGCTATACTAAGCAATGTGAAGAGCTTGCCCATACCAAGGAACAGGCAATTTTAACTGTGTAGTTTTTTACTATTACCTAAAATGGCACAAATACCTAATGCGGTACCCCCGAAGGGGACAAGTCCCCAATTTCGTGAGTCAGTAAGCAAGCATCCTACGGTACTATTTTGAAAAAAGTAAATATCCCATTCCCCTCACAAAAACACTTGGTGCAATCTAGTATAGAGTTGCCTTCATTTGTAAAACTTCCAAAGCATGTAGCCTTTATTTTAGATGGGAATGGTCGCTGGGCCCAACAGCGCGACCTACCTCGTTCTGAGGGACATAGGGCGGGGGGGGAGACTCTAGATATACTTTTAGATTTTGTAAGAAAGATAGGCATACCTAATTTTTCCCTTTATGCTTTTAGTACAGAAAATTGGAAGAGGCCTGTTGATGAAATTAGAAGTCTTTGGAAACTATTAGAAGAATTTTTTACCCAAAGGCTGGAACGTTGCCACCATCTTGGTATAAGAGTGATTGTGTCAGGGGATACAAGTAAATTACCTAAGTCAGTGAGAACTATCATTGAAGAGGTTGTAGAAAAAACAAAAGGATATAAAAGTTTGAAAGCAAATTTTTGCATTAATTACGGTTCACATGATGAAATTCTTCGAGCTTGTAACCTTATCCTTAAAAGTAGACTTACTGCTAATGAAAAACTACGTAAAAAAAAAGTTACCTTGAAGGAAATTGAAAAAAATTTGTACACAGCTGATTTGCCACCCGTTGATTTGTTGATAAGAACAGGTGGTGAGAAGAGGCTTTCAAACTTTATGCTCTGGCAAGTTGCATATGCAGAAATTTTTATAACGGATACCCTTTTCCCAGATTTTCATTTGTCAGAATTAATTAATATTTTAAATTGGTATCAGGAACGTCATAGAAGATTTGGTGCTTTGAAGTAGCATTTATTATGAAATAAATGCTACTTCAAAGATGTATTAGAGGCAATACCAAGGCAAAATAGCAGATAGAGTAATGAATATTCAAAAAAAAATAAATAAGGTACTAAGAAAAAAAAAAGTTATTAATAACAGATTTAAGTATGTGATTTTACTTCTAGAAAGATTAGGATTACGTCGAAAAAGAAAAATTGGTTTTAAAGCCCTTGCTCTCTTCCAGTCGTTTTTTCCTGAAAAAGAAAAACCTGACTTAGGAAAACGTATAGGAGTAGCTATTTTTTTGGGTGGAGTCGCTATTGCTTGTATACATTTAGATTTTTATTTTCGCATTCTATCCCTTGCCTTTGTTCTTAGTATCTCTATTTTAGGTTTAAGAGAATTTTTATCACTAGTAAAAAAAATTAAAAGTACTCAACCCTTTGAGATACCCGTCTATGTATTTAGCTTTATCCTAGTCTTAGGTTTTTATGCACATTATTTAAATAGCATAAGAAATAAAGGGGTGCTTTTGCCTCCATTTTTGATGTTTATTTTGAAGTACTGTTTTCCTGATTTTTTATTTTTATCTCTCTGGATTTTTTCTTTTTTTATAACTATAGCTATCATACAAATTTTCTTTCGTCCTGTTACAGGGGCGGGTGCAAATATTGCCCTTAGTTTTATTGCTCCCATCTATACTGTCTTTTCTTTTTCACATGTTTTTTTGTATTATTCGTTTCATAATCCTGTTTATTATTTATATTTATTTCTATTAATTCCTATATTTGCAGACACAGGTGCTTACTTTACAGGAAAATTTATGGGGAGACATAAACTAGGGCTTGAAGCTAGTCCTAATAAAACTGTAGAGGGGTATGTTGGTGCATATGGTTTTGGTATAGGCGTTGCCTATCTCTATAATTTTATAGTTGGGGATTATCTAAATTTAAGTACATATCATTTGAGTGCTCTAGAAATACTTTCAATTTCATGTATTGTTGTTACCCTAAGTATATTGGGTGATTTGTTTGAAAGTGTTTGGAAGCGAGATGCTAGAATAAAAAATTCTGGTAATTTGCCAGGTCATGGTGGGGTGCTGGATTTAATGGATGCGATGTATATAACCATTCCCCTTGGTTTTTATTATTTATCTTTTCGTATACTTATGAATTGGCCTATGTAGTCTTTATTTTGGGGAAGGGGCTTTTAACTATTTAGAATAGATTTGTAATTCGAGTAATCCTATAAAAGTATTAAGAAAAATTGATATCATACAAGGCTTTGTACAGTATCTTTTTATGAGGATTTTAAATTTCTCTCAATCATTTATATGCTTGCAAGAATTTGATTTTTTTGTATTTAATAAAATTAGTTTTAGGAGAGATGGAAGATATTTTATCTAAGAATGATTTATTAAGAAGTTACCCCTGACTTATATTATTTGGTACATTCTATGTGTTTTCATTAATATTTTGTATATATGATCTTTATTTTATATAATATAGAAGCTACACGAGGTATATTGTAATGAAGTTTTTATTTCTTCTTTTCTTTTGTGTGCTTTGTAAGGCAGGGGAGCATAACTTTGATTTTCAATCTGTACGTTATGTGCGTCCAAATTTTTCGAAAATCGATTTAGAAGTATCGAACATGGACTCAAGCAGTGTATTGTTCACGTACTCTGCCATGGCCCTAGATTATTATAAAGTTCCGAGTGATAGTTATGTTCAAATCTCTATTCAGAGTAAGACCTTAGAACTTCCAGCATCTATAAATACTAAGCTTCCTTTTAGTTACTATGCTTCTCGAGGGGGTGATTATATAGATTCTTGCCCCAATTATAATCAAAATTTACAGATACTTTCTGAACTTGTTTCTTCGAGTCGATGCAATACGATTATCCGCTATCAACTCATTGATAAGGCAAGCTCTGCTTTGATTACAACGGGGTATCTTACTTGGCAAGATTTTACTTTAAAATCATCCATAAATTTAGATTTTAATATAAGTTCCTTATATCAAATATCTATAGGTGATCAAATCATTGAAAGGGATCCTACGATAGAGTCACAGCTTAATTGGGTTTTTTATAAGTGGAACACAGTTGAGTATGTTGATAACTCAAATATCTTTGCTACATACTTTCAACCCCTTAGCGTTCAGGCAACTTTGGTTGCGACATTTGCAAGGTCGAATATAAGTTGGGAAACTGTCGCCAGAGTTTTTAGAATGTACAATCGATATGGAATTCCTATAAGGGTAGATGTGTATTCTTCAGAAGAGATGGAGGTGGAGAGTCTTTTATGGTCAACTACTATAGATAACGACAATGTGGCTACCATTTATGAAACGAAGAATCGGAGAACTATTTACTATAGAGTATTTGCAAATAACGAGCCTATTTATAGAAATACAATTAGGGCAGAACCTGTACAAAGAAACAGAGGTTCACCTGTCCCATCTAATCTAAATTGGAGAAGAAGAAAAGATACACCTGAAAGTATACTTGAAAGAACTGTCACCACAACACCTCATAACACCTTGGAATATTATGCAACCTTCTCCTTGTAAAACAAAAAATCTTATTCTACTTGGTGCTTCAGGGTCCATAGGGAAGAGTACACTAGACTATCTAAAAACAGATCCAGAAAAAAAAAAATATGGAATCAATATTGTAGCCCTTAGTGTTCATAGCTCTTTAGAATTTTTAAAAGAGTACCTTTCCCATAAGAGGGAAACCCTTCGATATGTTTGTGTAAGCTCAAAAGAAGTTAAGGAAGAAGCTAGGGAATTAAGTTTACTCCATAAAGAAATAAAGTTTTTTTATGAAAGTGATGGTTTGGTAGAAATGCTTGAGGAGGCACATGGGATAGGGGCAGATACAGTTATGGTGGCTGTAGTGGGGTCTGTAGGAATAATGGCTACTTTGAGGGCTATACAGCTAGGGATGAAAGTAACACTTGCTAATAAGGAAAGTCTAGTTTTAGCAGGAAGCGTGGTACTCAAGGAGCTAAGGAAAAGGAAGCTTGCATATCCCGAAGAGCCGGCTTTCCTTTTACCTGTAGATTCAGAACATAATTCTGTATTTCGTATTATAGAAAAAATGAAGACTTCAGCTGTTCATCGTATTATTCTTACAGCATCTGGTGGCTCACTCCGGGACCTAAGTGCAAATGAAATTAAGAAAGTAACAAAGGCACAAGTACTCAAGCATCCAAATTGGAGTATGGGAGCAAAGATTAATGTAGATTCAGCAAGTATGATCAATAAGGGTCTAGAATTAATAGAGGCTCATTATTTATTTGAGTGGGAGTATAGTAAACTAGAGGCGTATATACATCGTCACAGTTTGGTCCATGCCCTCGTGGAATGCAGTGATGGCTCTTACCTCTTTCATGCCTCTTTTCCTGATATGTCGTATCCCATTGCACACACTTTATTTTATCCTGAACCCGTTCCCCACACTCAAAGAGCATATAGTCAACCCTTAGAATGGTCGTCCCTAGAATTTTCTTTACCGAATAGAGAGATATACCCAGGTTTTTATCTTAGTGTAGAGGTGGCCAAGCAGGGGTTAACAGCACCTGCTATCTTTAATGCTACAAATGAAGTGGCAGTTGCGGCCTTTCTTGAAGATAAAATACATTTTACACAAATTGTTGATGTTATCAAAGAAGTGTTAGATGAGGCCATTTTAGAAAAGGGAGATGATCTGCCTATTTTTTTAGATGCAGATGCATGGGCAAGATCTAGGGCCTTGCATTACATTAAGAAGTTACAGTAAGAAAAAAATAATTATGAGCAGAAGTAAATGAAGACTAAGTCCTTAAACTATACAAACATAAAAATACTTACTTTCTTTTATTGTCTGCGATACTCTTTGTCACTGCCTAGCTGTAATTACATAGATTTTTAGGAATGTAATAGGGGGAGTAGGTGGAAGCTATAAAATTTGTGAGAATGCTATTCTATCAAAAATAAATTTATAGCAATCGTATTCATTGTCGTTTTATAAAAGCCTAATGTATGGGTAAGGAGAAAGGCTTACTTTTTAGCTTTCCTATAAATACTCACTATATTTGTATGGAACCCAAGGTTTTCTCTTTTAATCTTTTTAAGAAAGAAATAAGGAAAGATTTGAACCTTATATGTAATTTTACTATATAATTATGATACTTTTTATTTTAAGTGGTGCGTTTGTTTTAGGGATGAGTATTTTTATACATGAATTGGGACATTTCTGTTTTGGTTACATGGTAGGGGTAAAGGCGGAAATATTTTCTATAGGCTATGGGAAAGGGCGATTTAAGAAGAAAATAGGGGACACAACTTGGCAGATTACAGCTATTCCATTGGGTGGGTATGTAAAATTTTATGGGGATGAAAATCCTGACGTAAAAGTTACAGGTGGTTTTTATAGTGTTTCCCCCCTTCGACGTATTATTCCTGTTTTGGGTGGTCCCCTTTTTAATCTTATTTTAGCCTTTATTATTTATTTAGTGTTACATTCACTTTCAGGCCCACTTGCACCTCGCATAGATCTACCACAAAATATTTCGAAGAAAGGGGTAGAAGAATCACCCGCAATTCGTGCAGGTTTCAAAGATGGGGATATTGTTACTAGTATTGATGGGAAGGGTGTACATAGTTTTATGGATATGGTTCAAATTATAACGCTTTCTGAAGGACGCCCTTTAAAAGTAAAGTTAGACCGTAAGGGAGAAATTTTAGAAAAAGAATTATCTCCAACACTTTCTTCGAATGGAATGGCCTTTGCGGGTTTGCATATGCCTGGCGAGAGGTACTTGCAAGTTAGCTATGGTTGGATAAATTTGCTTTCTTATCACTATAATAAATTTTTAGGAGTGGGTGGGGTGTCGAAAAATCTTCGTGCCTATCCCTATTTGAAAAATGGAGATATACTATTACGTGTAGAGGGGCAAAGGATAGAGGCTATAGAAGAACTTCAAAATATTTTAGCCCAAACGGTAGAAAAAAAATCTAAGTCCTTTGTAAAAGTAGAAGTGCTTAGGGAAAAATTACCATGGCTTGCCCCTTGGCCCAAAGAGAAAAAGGAGGTAGAAGTTCCCGTGCATAAAGAAATTAGTTTGCATCTTACTCATATTATAGATAAAAAGTACAACTATGCTTTGGGGGATCAAGTTTTCTATTCTATGTTAGGAGAGCATCAATTGGGTCTTAATTATATTAAAATAAACAATAAGGCTCCGGGTTCTTTTCAAGAATTACTTAGGAATTTTTCTAAATCTAAAAAGGTTAATTTAAGTATGGGGGCTAATGAGTTTGAAGCAGAAGTGCAAGCTAGGCCCGTTGGTTTATTAGGTTTTAGACCTTCGACGACAGTGTATGGTGAGTATCTTCCGCGACCAACTAGTTACAAAGAAATTATAGAGTCTTCAGCACGAGATCTAAAAAATAATATTATGATTTATCCTTCTTTTATGAAAGGAATTTTTAGTGGTCGTTATTCATTTATAGAAAATGCAGCAGGTCCTGTACGTATTTTTGGTACTGCGGGTGTTATTTTAGAATCAGGTTATCAAAATTACCTTCAATTTTTTGCCAGCATATCCATTGCCCTTTTTATTATAAATCTTATGCCCTTTCCCATAGTAGATGGGGGTCATATTGTATTTTTTCTTTATGAAGCTATTTCTCGTAAGCCCGTTTCTGCTCGTTTTAGAGACGTCCTTAATAGGCTTGGTTTTAGTACATTGATGTTTTTAGGTCTATGGATTATGTACAAGGACGTACTTTGGCTTTTTTCGAATTAATAATTTAGATTAGTGTAGGTGTAGGTAAATTTTTCTTGTGCCCTAGTAAAATGACTTATAGTTTATTTCAATGCTTCTTCTTATGGATATGAAAGAATAAATAATGATTTCTTTGTTTATATAGTTCTTGAAATTATATGTGTAGTGGTAATTTTTCAGCCTTTTAATAAAGTAAAGTAGATGAATCAGAAAGTGTCAAACCAAAGCTATGGGTCCACCCTTCCTAACCTTCATGCCCAATTTGAATGTATAGAATGTGGTCAAAAATATTCCCTCGAAAAAATTATATATCGTTGTGAGGTATGTGAGGGCCTTTTGGATGTACAGCATGAGTTTTCCTCTCTAAAAACAAGAACAGCAGTAGAATGGCGTGAACTCCTAAAAAACAGGATGATAACTCATCCCTCGGGTATATGGTCCAAAAAAGAATGGGTGCTTCCTAACATTCATGAAAAAGATATTGTTACCTTGGGTGAGGGACGCACACCCCTTCTTCCATTGGAGAGTTGGTCTCGAAAGCTTGGTATAGAAAATATTTGGATCAAGCAATGTGGAGTTTCCCATAGTGGCTCTTTTAAAGATTTAGGTATGACTGTTTTAGTGAGTCATGTGAAATCCATGCTCAGTAAAAATATACCTATTAAAGCTATAGCTTGTGCATCTACTGGGGATACGAGTGCTGCCCTTGCTTGCTATGCGGGCTTTGCTGGTATACCTTGTATTGTCTTTTTACCAGAGGGAAAAATATCTACGGCACAACTAGTTCAACCCCTTGCAGCAGGTGCCCTTGTTTTGAGTTTAAAAACAGACTTTGATGGGTGTATGCGTATAGTTCAGGAAGTTACAAGCAAAGAGAATATCTATTTAGCTAATTCTATGAACTCCTTGCGTATAGAGGGTCAAAAGACTATGGGCATTGAAGTAATAGAACAATTAGATTGGGAGGTGCCTGATTGGTTTGTCATACCTGGAGGAAATTTAGGAAATGTGAGTGCCCTTGCAAAGGGTTTAATTTTGCTAAAGGAACTAGGTCTCATTCAAAGCCTTCCTCGTATTTGTGTAGCCCAAAGTGCGAATGCTAATCCTCTTTATCAAAGTTATAAAAATGATTATAAAGAATATAAGGCCATAAAAGCAAAAACTACCCTAGCTTCAGCCATACAAATAGGGGATCCTGTTAGTTATCCGAGGGCAGTACGGGCTTTGAAACATGTAGATGGGATAGTAGAAGAGGCAACCGAAGCAGAATTAGCTAATGCAGCTGCGGAAGTGGATCGTTTTGGGATGTTTAATGATCCGCATACCGGGGTGGCCCTCGCGTGTTTAAAAAAAATAGTGCATAGGGGTGTTGTAAAGAAAAATGAGAAAGTCGTTGTAGTCTCAACGGCTCATGGATTAAAATTTTCTGACTCTAAAACTTCTTACCATGAAGGTAAATTACACTTTGATTCTCTTTTTTCTAATAAACCTATAGTTCTGGAAGCCAAAGCAAATTTAGTTTTAGAGCAGCTTGATAAATCCCTTTTCAAATAGTAGATAAGTTTTTATTCACAGATAAAAAATGTCTAAATGTGTAAAATAAACAGCTAGAATCTTTTTTCTTTATATGTATATATAGCATTTTCTTGAACTATATTTTTTAAGGGATAGTCTGAAGCTATTCAAGGCGTAAAGATTAAAAGTGCAAAAACCCCTACAAATAACGCTTGTCCGTCTTCTAAATTAAAAAGCTAATGACAATAGTTTTTAAAATCAAAGTTTGTAAAACTTAATGGAGGAATATAAAATGATTGGTATTCAAAATATAGAAAAAACGACAACCCTTTGGGTGGGAAAGTTGTTTCAAAATTATCTTGGGATGAGCAAGATAAAAATAAGTAGTGGTCGTGGTGTTTCGAGTGGGGGTGTAAGTTTAGTAGTTTTTAGCTTAGTGCTATTTACTACTTTTTTTTCAGTAAATTGTGCTTCTTCTGGTGCAAAAACAGAGACAGAATCAACTCTAACCCCAGTTTCAAACGACTTAGTGCCAAACCTTAGTTCTATTGAAATACTTGCTAGTCCTAGGTCTTATACCTTTACTATTAACACAGACCAAAACTGGCAAATTACAGGGATTCCTGATTGGTTGAGTGTTAACCCTACATCCGGAAGTGCGGGAGTGGCTAACTTAGTTACCATCACCACCTCTATAGCAAATACAGTGAGTGGCCTTAGTGCGACCCTAACTATACATGGATCGCTTAGCCCAACTTCTCCTGTTATAACAAGGAGTCTTGCACTCACTCGCAGTATCTTTGATAGATGCGGGGGAGACTATGGCATACCGGGGCCTAGTGTAATGTTATTCAAATATTTAAATAAAACAAATCCTAATCCAAGTGAACCTAGCTCCACTAATGCTGAAATGGCTTTCATTGTAGTTAGGGGTTGTGGGGATACTACTACAACTGTACAAAGTGTATTTAGCACCCTTCGCTATGTGAAAATTCGAGATACAAGAGCTTCAGTAAATTTAGGTTCCCTTTCTATTATTAACCAGCCATGGGATCATTTTGAATTTTCAATTAGTAAGTATCTAACTCATAGTTTTCGATTTATACCAGAGAATGCGATGAATATAAAAAATGGCACTGGGATAGCATTGACCTATGATAGTGGGGCTCATTTTTTTTATGATTGTATAGCTTCAAATTGCTTTATTCGTATTAATAATAATATTGTAACACTACCTGATGAAACTGGGCTTATTCCTGGGATAGTCTCTTTTAATCGCTTCTCAGAGGATGCTAATAAACTTAGAGGAGTGAGATTACTTAGCACTGAGCTATTATTAAATTCTTCTAATGCTAATCATCCCGCAGTTAGGGAGGCTATTAATGACATGTATACAAAATACGCAGAGAGAGCGGATGTCACTTGGCCTGTAACTTGGCGTACCGTGCTTATACCCTAGTTTTGTAACAGTAAGATTTTCTTTATCTAAAGTTGATCCTACTTCCGTTTGGCAGAGACGGATTTAAGCAAAATTATTTTATTTGACAAAAAAAACTTTTATCAAATAAATCCTAGCATGTCTAATCTAACCATAGAAAAAGAAGAATTAATTAACATAATAGATGATGAAATAAGAAAAATTTGGGAAAAAGAATTATCGCAAAATAAAAAAATTTTTTATCAATCAGAACATTACACTCAACTTGATATAAATTTAATCGAACGTGTAACCAAAGTTGAAAAGGGTATTGAAAATATACTAGAACAAATTAAATCAATGATAGAGTTAACTAACAAACGTTTTGAAGCAATGGATAAACGTTTTGAAGCAATGGATAAACGTTTTGAAGCAATGGATAAACGTTTTGAAGCAATGGATAAACGTTTTGAAGATATGAGATATTATACAGAAAAACGTTTTGAAGCTGTAGACAAACGTTTTGAAGATATGAGGCATTATACAGAAAAACATTTTGATGAAGTAAATAAAAAAATTAATTTAGGCTACTGGCTAGTAGGGATTGGTTATACTTCACTTGCAACTTTAATAACCTACTTTAGCGTTTTCTATAAATAATTTTATCAAATCAGAGGAGTGGCGTTGGGGACTGCCTCGCTAAAGGGATATAGTCAGTATATTTTTTGTAATTAAATTGATAATATAAATCCTGTATTTATTGCTTTCATGATTCAAGTTGATAGCAAAAAGTAAAATATTACCAAAATAGTAAAAGGAATATCTTATAGAACAAAAATGGAAGCACCCTTATGTTTTTTTTGAAAGCAGGATTTGATCTAACCTTGTGACTTGAGTATTTAAAGCCTGCTCTACTTTTAGTCTAGTGCTCTCTATATCATCTTCTTTTTTTACATAAATGGGTGCCCCATACTCTAGGGCTATTTTTGTGAAGGGTTTAGGTATTATAAATTGATCCCAGGACTTGTGAAATACCCATTTTTTTCTGCAGCATAACATACGGGTACTATAGGTAAACCAGAGATTCGGGCTAAAAAAACAACCCCTTCTTTTAATACGTATCGAGGTCCCCTAGGGCCATCAGGTGTAATTAAGGGATAAAAACCAAGTTTTGCAAGGCGTAAGAGTTCACGAGTGGCATGCATTGATTTTTTAGAAGAAGAGCCACGTGTAACATAGCCCCCCCATTTTTCTGTAAGGCGAGTTATCATTTCACCATCTTTAGAGCTTGATATTATGGCTAATATGTCCCTACCTTTTTTTGGGAAATTTCGTCTTACTGAAAAAATGGTGGTAAATAGGCGATTATGCCAAAGAGTAATAAGGAATGGGTTATTCTTTTCTAAAATTACTTGGGTGGCAGGTTCTACATAAAAATGAACTAACCGTGTGGTATAATTCATAGTTTTTGCTAAGAGTGAAATTATTGATGTTATGATGTTGAGAGCTATGTGCTTGTAATACGGTTTGCTATTAGAATAGCTTTCTTTTCTTAATTTTTTCCTAGCTTCTTTTTTTTGTAACCTTATGTGAGGAGGCAAGGTATGAGCACTTTTTTTAGTGTGCGGTATGAAGGATAAAGTATGCATTTTTCTTTTATAGTGTATAAAAGAAATAATACTCACGAATAAAAGTAAGCTAAGAACTGTAATGATTGACATAAAGGGTAAAGAATACATATTAGGTCAAATTGCGTAAAGGGCTGTCAATCAGTTTCGTTATAGTAGTCTTATTTTTAGGACTTTGTATAGGATCTGTCTTGGGATCTCTCTTTCATAGAATTTTTGGTTTAGAGTTTCTGAATTATAGTCTTTTTACCTTGCAATTTAAAGATTTTTATATTATGAAAAAAATTGAGCTTGAACCAACCCTTGGGTCTCTTCTGGGTTTCTTTGCTTCGATTTGGTTTTTATACAAAAAGGGGAATTAAAATGTCTGTAGTATCCATGAAAAATTTATTAGAGGCGGGGGTGCACTTTGGCCATCAGACTCGTCGTTGGAATCCACGTATGGCACCTTATATTTATACAGCTAGAAGTGGAATACATATCATAGATTTAAAGAAAACTGTACAAATGGCTAAGCTTGCTTATGAGGCCCTCCGTGATAATACGAGGTCAGGTAAGAAAGTTCTTTTCGTAGGGACTAAGAAACAAGCTCGTGAGGTGATAGAAAAAGAAGCTAAGCGTTGTGGAATGCCCTATGTGACGCAACGTTGGCTTGGGGGTCTTGTTACAAATTGGACAACAGTAAAGAAATCTATTTCGCGTTTAAAAAAATTAGAAAGCATGGAGGAAAGTAATACTTTTGAGCAAGAGTCTCGTACTAAAAAAGAAGCCTTAGAGCTAAAACGAGAATTAGAAAAACTTCGTAAGGATTTTTCGGGTATAAAAGATTTATCTGTACTACCAGAGCTCATGTTTGTTATTGACCCTGATAAAGAAGAAATTGCGGTTAAAGAAGCTCGCAGAATGGGAATTAAAATTTTTGCCGTTGTAGACTCAAATTGTAATCCTGATTTAATTGATTATCCCATACCTGGGAATGATGATGCGATACGCTCCATTGCTTTATTCCTTCAGACTATGGCGGATGCTGTTTTAGAAGGGACTCAAAGTTTACCGTCGACTGCAAAATTTTCTGATGATGACGCTAGTATGGATGAGCACTCTATTTCTGAGGATGTACGTTATAAGGGAGAGTATGATGAATCAGGGGAGTTTATTCTTGATGAACCTTTGGGTGGAAAAGTTACGGTTTCCCCAAGGTCTAATCTAGATGAGGAAAATTTAGAGAAAGCAGATTGAGAACTTAAAAAGTATAATTTTCACAAAAATAACATATGCCTAGTCCAGAAGATATTAAAAAATTACGAGAGCTTAGTGGAGCGGGAATGATGGAGTGTAAAAACGCCCTCATTGAAAGCAAGGATGATATAGAAAAAGCCATGGAGGCCCTAAGAAAAAAGGGCATAGTGAAGGCTACAAAGAGGTTAGATAGGGAAACAGCTGTTGGACGTGTTTTTTCATATATACATGGAACTGGAAACATAGGTGTACTTTTACAATTAAATTGTGAGACAGATTTTGTGGCTAGGAACGAAGATTTTGCAAAATTAGGTTTTGATTTAAGTATGCAGATTGCTGCTGCTAACCCTATAGCAATTCGCTCTAGTGAGCTTTCTCCGAGTGTGGTAGAAAAAGAAAGGGAGATTATGAAAGAGCAGTTACTCAAAGAAGGTAAAAAACCTGAAGTTATGGAAAAAATTATAGAGGGGAAAATTAATAAATTTTATAGTGAGGTTTGTTTAGAAGAGCAAGATTTTATTAAGGACTCTCAAATAAAAATACAGGATTTAATTAAGCAGTATATTGCAAAATTTGGTGAAAACATTACTATAGCCCGCTTTCAGCGTTATCAGGTAAGTTAGATGACGAATTCTCGAAAGTTTCCCTTAAAAAGAGTATTATTAAAGTTATCAGGTGAGGTTTTTGGTCATTCGGGTATAGATTATTCTAGGGTTGCGGGCATTGCAGAAGAGCTAAAAATTTTTCGTGAGTTTGATGTAGAGCTTGCTGTTGTAATAGGGGGGGGGAACATATTACGTGGGCAAACAGAAGCAGAACATGGTATGGATAGGGCTACTGCAGATTATATGGGGATGCTTGCCACTGTAATCAATGCCTTAGCCTTACAAGAAGCCTGCGAAAAAGTAGGTATGATTACTCGAGTTCAATCTGCTATTGCTATGCAGAATGTGGCTGAAAATTATGTACGTAGACGTGCCATACGTCATTTGGAAAAAAAACGTATAGTTATTTTTGCAGCGGGTACAGGTAACCCTTATTTTACTACTGATACTACGGCAGCCCTTCGTGCCATAGATATAGGTTGTGATATTATTTTTAAGGCTACAAAAGTAGATGGTGTTTATACTACAGATCCTATTAAAAATCCTTCAGCTAGACGTTACAGTGAGATATCATACAAAGAAGCGTTAAATCAAAATCTAGGGGTGATGGATTTAACAGCCCTAACTATGTGTATGGAAAACAATATGCCTATCATAGTTTTTGATATCTTTCAGCCAAAAAATTTAAGAAAATTACTTGAGGGAGTGGGTATAGGAACTTATATTTCTTCAGATTGTGATATGAAATACGCATAGGGAATAGATTAGAAAATAATATATTTTCCTTCTTCCTTATCTATCTGTCTAAATTTCCAAATTTGCTTGTGGGTGATTTTTTGATGGGGTGGAATAGTTTGAATGGGACTATGGATTTGAAGAAGGGCATAGGGTAGATTGGGACTATTATGTATTTCAAACACAGTTTGGCGCATGTACTTTGCGTTTTCATATACACTGAAATGTCTTTCCATAATGAGGAAGTTATTTTTTAATTGTGATAGTTTTCCTGTTATTAAATAGCCTTTATGGATGGGAAGCATACCCCCCACATTAAAGCTTAGGGGCTCATCGGCTCGTAATCGAGTCCAATGTTCTTTGATTGGGCTTAAAACTGTGCTTATGGGGTCATCGCCGATATGACTCTCTTTTTTTATAGGGTTTGTAAGATTTTTAATGCTAGCTATGGAAAGGGGGATGTAAAAATAAGAATTTCTTAGAATTTGATTCATATTCCATATACCAAATTCTACATTTTTGTCAGAGTGATTGACTAGACTTTGAATCAATTCTACAGAATGTTCACTTAGGATAGTTATCTCACGTAGTATCTGGAGGCCTGTTTCTTGGCAAATGCCACTTGAAAGTTCTATTTGATTCCCCTTGTTATGAATCTTGTAATGGCCACTATCTAGGGCCATAGGTGGGGCTGAATGCTCCCATTTACTTTGTGGAGAAACTAAGGTGCTTTCCCCACCCCAAAGCTTAAACCCCATTTGAGCCTTACGAGACCTTATCTTTTCGAGACTCAAGCCCTCATAATCAAATTGTGTTCCGCTTAAATTAGCATCTGTATATAAAAATTCTTCATGACAGTAATTGATGGAAAGTATTCTCCCTCCAAAAGGAATTACAGCAATACTGAGATCCCCCCTACGTATTTCTGTGGCCTTCCATTTCAGTATGTACTTAGTTTGAGTTTCTGTAAACTTTAATGCAGACATTGACTATTCACGTTAAATATATTTCATTAGAATTGTAAACTTAAATTGATATTTAAATGTTTTATCATAGCATAAATTAGATTTAAATTTAGAATTTTTTCTTGTTTCTTATTCCCATACATATCAAGTAGTTAAAATAAGAATACTAAGTAAAAATGAAAACTTAATTTTGAATTATAGATTTTTTACCTCTTTTTCACCTCTCTTCAATGACAGTACTATTAAAAGTAAAGGATAGATTTCAAAAAAATATTTTTATTATTAATTGTGTTGCTTGGTTCTTTTTACTTTTCGTATCTTTTTTAAGTTTGGGTTTAGGGGCGGGAGAAATTAATATTTCTCAAGTATGGGAGATTTTATGGGGAAATAAAAGCAGTGATTTGAATTATAATTTAATACTTATGATACGCCTCCCTAGACTTATTTTAGTGTTGATGGTGGGTTCTGCCCTAGCTATAAGTGGTTTGCTTACACAGGGACTTTTTCGCAATCCCCTAGCTACCCCTGAAGTTTTAGGCTTAAATGCTGGAGCTATTTTGATGATTCTAATAGCAATGAGTATAGGTTTTAGTGAAGGAAGTTTTTGGATATTCCCCCTTTGGTCCTTCTTAGGAGTTTTTTTTGTATTTATTTTTCTTTTGATATTAACAAGGGGCCTTATACATGTAACACCACTCTTATTGTATGGTATATCATTAAATACAATCTTAAGTGCCCTGATTGCTATATTATTTCAATTGTATATACATGATTATAATTTAATTTTAAAAATGAACCATTGGATTATGGGAAGTTTTGAAGCTCGCTCTTGGAAGCATGTGCTTTGGGGTCTCCCTCCTATCAGTCTAGGTCTCTTCTTAGCATTTTTAAACAAGACTAAAATGGACCTTTTACATTTGGGTCTAGATACTGCTATTACCTTAGGACTCAATAAGCGTAGTTTTTATCTTCAAATGATATGTGCGGTGGCTCTCTTACTTGGCACTGCAACTTGCCTAGTCGGGATTTTACCCTTTATTGCCCTAATTGTTCCTCAAATGGTGCAACTGATATCTGGAGCAAGCTACAGAAAAAATATGATGTACACCATGACTTTAGGGGCGACTTTTCTTTTATTTGTAGATATGATTTCAAGAATAGGATTTTATTTTCACCTTCCACTTTTGCCACCTGGTGTCATCACAAGTTTGATAGGAGTTCCATTTTTTCTCTATTTAATAAATAGAAATCATAAGATTATGATTAGGTAGAGATAATTTTTTTCATAAACCTATGTTGGACTATAGTACTGAAAATTTAAGTTATAGCGTAGAAGATAAAATAATTTTTCAAAATCTAAGTATTAAATTTAAAAATTTAGGTTTGGTGGGGATTATAGGCCCTAACGCTTCTGGGAAAAGTAGCCTAGCTAGGATGCTTGCAGGTTTGCCTTATTTTTCAAAAACTCAAAAGAGTAAGGGTAAGGTATTTTTGGAAAAAAAAAGTCTTGATGAGTATAAAAAAAAAGAGCTAGCTAAAAATATCGCTTATCTTTCTCAAAATGATAAAGTAACTCCTGAGCTAACAGTTTTAGAATTGATTTTATTAGGTCGAATTCCATATCATATAGGCTCTATTTATAGCTCCTTTGAGTATAAAAATTATCTTTATGATTATGAAAGGGCTAAAGAAGCAATGAAACTCGCAGACATTGACCCAAGCTTTGAGGCACGTTATGTGTATACTTTAAGTGGTGGTGAATTACAGAGATGCTTGCTTGCTCGTATTCTTGTAAGTGAGGCCCCTATTTTTATTTTAGATGAGTTTACAAATTCCTTAGATATATTTCATATTTTGAAATATATGAGATTATTTAAAGAACTAACAAATTCCAAAATTAAAAAAAATATTTTTTTGATTTTACATCATTTAGAACTAGCGTATGAGTTTTGTGATGCTGTAATTTTATTAGGGGTTCAAAGTAATGCAGAAAAATATTTATTTGGGCCTACAAAAGAAGTTATGCGTAAGGAAATCCTAGATCCTGTTTTTAGAATAAACACTGAGAGATACATACAAGACCCCACTCAAGTGGTGGATGGGGGGTAATAAGCCCCCTTTACGAGGGAAGCCCCCTTTACGAGGGAAGTCCCCTTTACGGGGGCAAGTCCCCTTTACGGGGGCAAGTCCCCTTTACGGGGGCAAGTCCCCTTTACGGGGGCAAGTCCTAAATTCAGATTTTATTTTCAAATCGATTCTCAATTTTTTTGGATTCTTTAATAGATTGTCTATAAAAATGTAAAGTGAGCTCTTCCTTTTCTTTTTCTGATAATTTCCATGAATTAGAATTTTCTCTTAGAACTTTCATGAGATAAAAAAGACTCATCCCTACACTTACAGAAACATTGTAACTTTGCGTGAAACCGTGTAAGGGTAATTTTAGATAATAATCAGAGGAATTAAGAATGTGTTGGGAAAGTCCATGTTCTTCATTACCAAAAGCTAGGGCCAATTTTTTACCTTTTTTTAAAAGCCCTGCAAGAATATCTAAGTTTGCTTGTTGAAGGCTATTTTCTTTCAGGCTAGTGGCTACGATAGAATAGCCTTGCTGTCTTAGATTCTTTAGACACGCTTCAGAAAAACTGGGATCATTTTTATTAGATGTGGTGTTTGTATATTGAATGAGGCGTAACCATTTTTCCGCTCCTAGACTTACTTCTGGGTTCTTATTCCATTTATTTTGATTTTCGATAATGTGTAATTCAGTGAGCCCTAGGGCCTCGGCAGTACGAAGGGTGGCACTAGCGTTGTGACTTTGATAAAAATCTTCTAAGATGATAGTGATTTGTCGTGTACGTTCTTCTATGATTTCAAAAATACGTCTTTGCCTTTCTAGACTAAGATTCTTTTTTAGATATTCAATGCGAGCTTGCATCCTTTTGCTTCAAAAACCTCGTCCTATTCTCAAGCAGGGCATGGGTTTGAAGTATACGTTTTACACCTTTGATAACATGGCTACAAGATAAAGTAGCCCCCGATATATTTGATATTTCTTTACCTAGAGTCATATTTGAGTTTTTATCCTTACCTACAAATAAGCTACGCCATTCAGGCCTTGTGATTTCATAGCCATAGGCCTCCCTGTATTCCAAAATTTCAATACCACTAACTTTGCCATCTTTTTTAATCCCTATGGCGTATATAATATATTCATGCTTACCCAAGACTTGATCGATATAGACGTGATAACCCTTCTTATCATTCTTATAAAGATAAAATCTATTATTACTAACTTTTACTTCTGAATTTTTTTCTATTTCATGTACTTCTTCTTGTTTTAATTCAATCTTTATCTTTTTCATTTCAACTTTGGGAAAGAGTACCTCAAGCACTCCCTTCTCATTTAAGTACACCTCTGCTTGAATGGGTCTTTGCATGACAGGCCCCACAAGTCCTCCAAGAGAAGCAAAACCTAAAAGACCGGATAGTGATAGTGTGGTGTAGGCGTTTATTTTTTCGTGCATGCCTTAAAAAGGTTTGGCAACGACGAGAATAACTATAAAAATAAAAAGTACTGTAGGAACCTCATTTAAGATACGGAAGTATCTTTCAGATTTCGTATTTTCATTTTTTGCTAATTTTTTACGGTGATAAGATAAAAGTCCATGTACCCCCGATAAGAAAAGAACAAGGAGCAACTTTGTATGCATCCAACCATTTTTCGTAAAGCCAAGCGAAAACATTAAATAAAGACCTGAGAGCCACGTAGCAATCATTGCAGGATTCATAATGATTCTGATGAGACGTTGTTCCATAAGCACAAAGGTTTTTGCTGTTTCACTACTTGCAGTTACATGATACACAAAAAGGCGAGGTAAATAAAACATTCCTGCCATCCAGCAGACCACGCTTATGATATGAATGATTTTCAAAGAAGTATATAAATTTTCCATGAGACCATTGTCTTAGCTTATTAAAATAGGTATAGTTATTTTTTATAGGGATAATGTGAAAACCGCAGACATATCCAACTTTGTTAGGGCACTTTTTTTATAGGGATAGAAGAATGTAAAAAAAATTTATGAAATTAGCTTATGTTAGAAAAAGATGAAATGATGTTTCTTAATAAAAAGGCTTATTTTTTTGGAGCTTGTTTGCGTATTTCATCATTTAATTCTACGCAGAAGGGATATTGGAAACTTTGATCATAATAATTCATGCAATTTGAGCCTAAGACTTGCTTATAACATTTGTATGTGTTAGAACGCATGGTGGGGGTATATACTTTTAATTTAAGATTTAAATCTTTTGTAAGTTTTAAGAAACAAGAAGTTGTATTAAAAGAAGAAGAAATAGATTTAGGCATAGTCATAAAGTAGCCTTGTTCACATTCCATATATTTTTTGCAGACCTTATGTGCCAATTCCCTCATAAAGGTTTCAAAGTTGTCTCCTTCGTGCCACTCTTTTAATTGATATGTATCCTTAGAATGATTATAATTTATAATAGAAAAAGTAACTAAAATGAAAGTAACAGCATAGATAGAGATCTTTCTATTTTTCATTTGAGTAAATTTCATGACAAACTCCTAAGGAACCATTTTTTATGAATGCCTTTATTTTCTCGAAGGGAGTAGACAGCTTTTTCTTTTCCCTACATAAATCGTCTTTATCTTTTGTTTGATGCTTGGGATAAGATTTTAATGACCATGGACGAACCCAGTATTCCAATTCTTTTTTTGTATGAGGAAGAGTCATAATTTCAGATAGGCCAGGCATAAATTTTACAAGTAAATCTTCGTAATTTTTTTGATAGAGGGGGTACCAATCTTGCTTATAGTTTTTACAGTACCAAAGTTGATATCCTTTAAGAGGTTCCCCATCTATATTGATAGTATGCCTCCCAAGATCTTCCATCTTTTCGCAAAGTTGAGAAAAGATGGAACGATCTAAATAGAAATCATCAATACGAGATTTCAAACTTATATAAATAAAATAATTTTTTCCTTGTTCAACCCCAGGCCAGTATGAATATTGAGTGCGACTTAGTATAGAGAGGGCATGCACGTATTCATGATTAGGTAAGTACCAATGGGCAAGGGCAGCATCTTGGTATGTGATAGAAAGTATCCCTGCATTCGAATCTTTTTCTTTTCGCTTAGTTACGATTTCTTCTATTATTTCTCGATAGCCCCTATTTAGATTTTTTAGTATCAGTTGAGGACTAATATGTATTCCAAAGTACTCCAAGCTTTTTTTTGTTTGTGGTGCATAAAGATTTACCACCAGTGCCGTTAAAAAACCCAAAAATAATAGGGGCCTATAAAACCATTTTTGGAAAGTATACATTTCCTTTCTGTAAGGAAAAAAAGAAACCAATAGAATCAAAATAGCAAAGTAAGAAGGGAAGAGCCAGTTTGCAAGAATGCTACGTTTATGGGCTATGGATAGAAATAAAATATGAAAAATCAAGGCGTTGCACCATAACCATTTCCATTGTCCTTCTAGTATTTGGTTAAAGCTAAGAGAGACCTTACTTTCAACACTATGTGTGGCATTGATTTTAGAAAAGGTATTCTTGCTATTTTGAACATTCTTTAATGTGGTGGTGGATGTTTGTTTCTTTCTATTCAAGTAGGATGCAAACATTGTCTCACATGAAAGATACATTTTTTTCAAATAAGGTATGGAATATAAAAACATTCGTAAACATATAGCAAGAAAGGCAATGTACCATGTGAAATTAAGGGTTGCTAACTGTCCTTGAAATAAAAGACCCCAGCTAGCATTAGGCGATGTTGAAGGACGATGGTACTTCATTGCTAGGGCCTGCCCCCAGTCATTTTTTATGTTCCATATTAAAATGGGGAGCAAACTCAATGCTGCAAGAAGGATTCCAAGATAAAAATGTTTTGATTTGAATAAGGGGTATTCTTTGTACGAAAAAATGTACCAAATACCTAAGGCTATCACAAAGGCTGCCATGGTCTGTTTGAATAAAAATCCCAAACCTAAAAATATGCAGAGACAATAAAAAATAAATATCTCTTGGCGACGCATATATCGAAGACTTAAATACAAACTCGCACTCCATGCTAAGAGTAGGCCTGTATCAGGAAGAAGTAAGAGGGAACCTATAAAAAAGCTAGGTAGGATAGTCATTGTGAAAATAACTAGGGCACTGAGTCTAGAGTTTAGTCCCGCCTCACGAGCAGATAAATAAGTAAAGATCATAGTGAGGATGCTTGCACTACAGGCCCCCACTTTAAAGGCCATATATGTGTCTCCTAAGAGTAAGGTGAAAAGTTTTATATAGTAGGCTATGCCAGGATTGATGTCATAGTAAGATGCTTCAAGGCGAGTTGACCATACCCAGTAGTAGGCCTCGTCGGGATGAATGGGAACTCCATAAAAAAGACTAAGACGTGCTATAGATATAACAAATACAGATATAAAAAGGAGCAATACCTCTTTCCTAGAAATAAGAGAATAATTACTAGGAGTGATATTGGGAAAAATATTCATTAGAGAGTGTTGTATTCTTAGTCATCTATTTTATCTATCTTCATATGAGGAAAACTATCTCATATAAGTAAAGTAATTTTATAGGTTATGAGTTCAAATCATTTTTCATAAAGTGAAAATTTTTAATATACAACAGTCGATGAAACAAATTTAGTTATTTCCAGTATTCTTTGTTATAGAAAGAAATGGCAATATGATAAAAGAGAAAATAACAATTCAAGCGATAGTTGAAATAGAACCAAAAAAAGTTTGGAATTACTATACTCAACCTGAACATATTATGAAATGGAATTTTGCCGATTCAAGTTGGCATTGTCCCAAAGCTTTAAATGATCTAAGAGTGGGTGGGAGATATTTTGCAAGGATGGAAGCCAAAGATGGTAGCTTCGGTTTTGATTTTGTTGCTATCTATACTGAAGTTTTAGAAAGGAAAAAAATTGTTTATGAGTTTGGTGATAGGCAAGCCACGATTGAATTCAAGGAGCAAGGGGGGGGTACTAAAATAACTATAAGTTTTGATGCTGAAACAGAAAATTCTATTGAGTTGCAAAAAAATGGTTGGCAAGCTATCTTAAATCAATTCAAAAAATATGCAGAGACGAATGTAACATAAAACTAGAGGAATGACGTAAACAAAAATAAACTTATTTGTATTTTGTATAGGAATTATAGAATATGAATCTAAATTGACTTGAAGAAAAACGACAAAATCCTAAGTTACGAAAATAAAATTATGTCAGAAAAATTTGAAAAAGAATCTCCTCAACAAACAGAAAATCATTCTGAACTTTATGAGCATCGTCTCAAAAAATTACAAGAGCTAAGAGCACAAGGCTATGATCCCTATAGTTTGTACTTCAAGCCCGAGCATGAAATAGCCTCCTTGCTTAAAATAGATGCCAGTCAATTTACTGAAGAAAAAAAATTTAGCCTTGCTGGGCGTATGCGTACTTGTCGCTTGATGGGGAAGGCGGCTTTTTGCGATATAGAAGACCATAGTGGGCGAATACAATTGTATGTGAGTAAGGATGAATTAAAAGAGACCTATCTTATATTTCAAAAAATGGATTTAGGTGATATCTTTGGTATTAAAGGTTTTTTATTTAAAACAAAAACAAATCAAACTACTTTACATGTTGAGGAGTTAGTTTTACTTGCTAAGTGCTTGTTGCCCCTTCCTGTCGTGAAGCAAACGGATGAGAAGGTCTTTGATGCCTTTGTAGATCAGGAGCAACGTTATCGTAAGCGCTATGTAGACCTTATTGTAAATCCTAGTGTTCGTGATGTCTTTGTGATTCGCTCTCAAATTATAAATCAAATTCGTAAAATTTTAACTGAACAAGGATACATTGAAGTAGAAACTCCTTCTATGCAAATAGTACCCGGGGGTGCTAGTGCACGCCCCTTTGTCACTCATCACAATACCCTTGATCTTGAGCTTTTTTTGAGAGTGGCACCTGAGCTTTTTTTAAAGCGACTTATTGTGGGTGGTTTCTCAAAAGTTTTTGAAATAGGACGAAATTATCGCAATGAGGGCATTAGTACTAAACACAATCCTGAATTTACCATGCTTGAACTTTATGAGGCCTATGCAAATATAGATACTATGTTTTCGCTTTTTGAAACTATGATTACAAGTATAGTAAAAAAAGTTTTGGGGAAATTAGTTGTAGAGTATGGAGAACATAAAATAAATTTTCAAGTTCCATTTAAACGCATACCTTATCTTGAAAGTATAGAATTGTACTCCAAGATTGCCTTTGATTCGAACTGGAGTTTGAAAGAGGCAGTGTCGGCATGCAAGGATACCAAGCTTTCGCAAGCAGAATTGTCCGGCTGTGATTCAATTTGGCAAGTTGCAGAAATTTTATTTGATAAATATGTTGAGCCTGAATTGATACAACCTACCTTTATAACAGATTACCCCCTTGCGATTTCTCCCTTGGCGAAGGCCTGGCCCGAGAGACCAAGTTTAGTACAGCGCTTTGAACCCTTTGTGGCCGGTAGGGAAATAGGAAATGCTTTTAGTGAGTTGAATGATCCCTTAGATCAAAAAGAACGTTTCCTATCTCAAAAAGAGGCACGTAGTAAGGCTAATGAGGCGGGTTCTGAAATGGATTATGATTACATACAGGCTTTGGAGTATGGTATGCCACCTACAGGAGGTATGGGCATAGGTATAGATAGGCTTGTTATGTTGCTTACAAATTCTCATTCTATACGAGATACTATTTTATTTCCTTTAATGAGACCCGAAAAAAAGGGCTAAAATGAGATGGATACAGGAAAATAGACTGGAAGAAATATATTGTAACTATGGCCCTGAAAAATACGAATAAACAAATTCAAAAAAAAAGTTATTTTGAGAAGGCAGGTTTTTACGGTGGTCGTGTCGTTATTTCGGGAATAGCTATAGGACTTCCAGGAAAAGAAAATAAAGTTTTTAGTGAAGATAACTTTGATCGTATACTCTCTGGGAAAAATTGCATTGAGCCTGTAGAGATAGAAGTCAAACAAAAAATAGTAGATCTAAGATTACAAAAGCTCCAAGCCCTTCCTACGGGTGATTCTAAACTTATTGTAATAGATAATATAGATGAGGTCATACAGCTTGCTGGACAATTAGGCTATTTTAATGCTAAAGAAGAATACGGAATAGGTTTAGCGCAAGAATTAGGTTATCAGCTTGCAATGGCAGCGGGGATAGAAGCCTTAAAAGATGCAAAAATACCCCTCCTTCCTTTCTTAGAAAAAAATTCTAAAACGAAAAGTGTATCATATCATTTACCTTTTGAATACCAAGAAAGTACAGGGGTCATTTTTACTTCTGCTTTTTCTACTATTGATACAATGGTTAGGGAGTGTGAGGGTATTATGGGGCAACGTTTTTATAAACTTGCCTTTCAAGAGTTAGAAAGGGTGTATGAGTTTTTAACTAGTAAATTAGAAGGGGATGATAAAAATATAGTGATAGATTGGTTTACTAAAATTAAGAAACTAGTGGGTGAAGGAGACTATAAATTTGATAAAAATTTAATCTTTAAAATTCTACAAATGGCAAATGGTTATTTTGCTCAAATGATACGTGCCAAGGGCCCTAATACCCAGAGCAATGCAGCTTGTGCGGCAAGTACGCAAGCCATAGGAATAGCTGAAGATTGGATACGCACAGGGCGCTGTGATAGGGTTGTCATTATAAGCAGTGAGATAGCGGGTGCCCCCAATAGTTTACCTATTATAGGAGCTTCCTTTTTAGCCCTAGGTGCTGCTACGATAAAAAAAAATGTAAAAGAAGCAGCTAAGCCTTTTGATAGAGAAAGGAATGGAATGATTATAGGTAGCGGTGCTGTAGGTATTGTCTTGGAGAGGGAAGACTCTATAAAGAAACGTGGCTTTAAAGGTCAAGCAGAGGTTCTTGGAATTCTTTTAAAAAATAGTGCCTTTCATGGAAGTCGATCAGATATAAATTTTGTTTCAAAAGAGATGAAAAACTTTGTTGAAAAAATAGAAAAAATGCACTCTCTCAAGAGAGATGAGTACACAAGTAAGCTACTTTTCATGTCCCATGAAACCTACACACCTGCTCGTGGAGGTGGTGCAGATGCAGAAATTTCAGCCCTTCGTGAAAGCTTCCCTAAGCATTATAAAAAAATTATGATTACGAACACAAAGGGTTTTACAGGGCATACTCTAGGAGCGGGTATAGAAGATGCTGTTTTGGTTTCAGCTTTGCAAAAAGGTAAGGCCCCCCCTATAGCAAATTTAAATGTAATAGAAGAAAATTTTAAGGATATTCTTTTTAGTAAGGGGGAGGAGGGGGATTATCAATTTGGCATCCATCATGCCGCAGGTTTTGGTTCACAATTTGCAATTTTGTTTATCCGACGCATAGAAGAAAATTCTATTGAAAAGAATAAAATTTGGGAGCAATGGTTAGCTAGTATAGTCGAAAATAAAAAAATAAAAATGGAAATAGAAAGGGGAGCCCTAGTTGTAAAATTTCTAAGCGAATAAAGATAAGTATATTTTTATGCTAGTTGTTTAGCGAACTTGAAATTCCTTGTGAGCTAAGATCCTTTCTTTTTCGTTATGTACCTCAATGCTATAGTTTCCTGTTGCTAAGGGTCCCATAAAATAGATGTAGTTAGAGGTCGTGGGTTTACGTCGACCCATGATAGCTTCTTCTTCTTTAAAACTTTTAGAATCTTTTTTTATTTTATAAACTATAATTTTCAAATAGCTAGCTTTCAAGGCCCAGTTCCATTCAAAGCGCACATGCACGGGTTTTGTTTCTTCTAAAACTTGATTTTTTCGACTGAAATAAAAATCAATGTTTTTATTATCTATGTATTCGCTAGCTATGCCTAATTTATATACGGGGAGCAGAAAGCTTGTGCTAAAAAAATATAAAAGATAAATACACAATAGGATGCAGAAACCTATAAAAATTTTTTTTATATAAACAAGGATTCTGCCATTGTCGATTTTTTCTTTATCATAATCCTCTAATTGTAATTCGCTGTTCACATTATAGATTGTTTCTTCTTTCATAACAAGCTTTTATTCTTGAAAGAAATCTAAAGTCAAATTAAAAATTCATTGTACTATAAAGAGATAATCGAAAAAGTTAAAAAAACTTCTAAAGTTAAATTAAAATTTGATTGTACTATAAGGAGCCTTAGAATATTTGTATGAAATGAATAAAAATACGGAAGGTGTGGCTTTATTTTCCAAATATAAAGATATCGTGAAAGATACACAAATTTCTGTAACTACAGGAAAGGTGTACCAAGTAAATGGCATTTCTATCATTAGTGAGGGGCCAGGAGATGCTAGTATAGGTGATATGGTTAGGGTAGAAACAAACATCCATAAAGAGGGCCTCTTATGTGAGGTGGTAGGTTTTCAAGGTCATCATTTAGTACTCATGCCCATAGGATTGCCTACAGGGGTTTTTTCAAAGTCTCGAGTGATGTCTTTAAATAAAAAATTGAGTATTTGTGTGAGTGAAGATATGCTAGGAAGGGTTTTGGATGGTATAGGGCGACCCTTAGATCAAAAGGCACCTATCTATTCACGTCATAAAGTTATGGTGGATAACCCACCTCCTGTGCCTACGCAAAGATTCCCTATACGTAAACCAGTCGTAACAGGCATACGTAGTATAGATGGTTTATTAAGCATGGGGCAGGGTCAACGAATGGGTATTTTTGCAGGTACTGGGGTAGGTAAATCGACCCTTTTGGGAATGATTGCCCGTAATACAAAGGCAGATATAAACGTGATATGTTTGGTAGGGGAGCGGGGGCGAGAAGTGAATGAGTTTATTGAAAATGATTTGGGAAAGGAGGGGCTTGAACGATCTGTAGTGTTTGTCGCTACTAGTGATAAAAGTGCTCTCGAAAAAGTTTATGCAGCAGGTTTTGCAACAAGTACAGCAGAGTATTTTAGAGATAGGGGATATCATGTAAATTTATATTTAGATTCTATTACTCGCTACGTTCTTGCCTTGAGGGAGATAGGTATAGCGTCGGGGGAGCAACTTGGTCCTGGGGGGTTTCCACCTAGGGTTTGGTACCAATTAAGTAGACTTTTAGAAAGGGCGGGTAATTTGCAAAATTCAAGTATAACAGGTTTTTATACCATTTTGGTGGAGGCAGATGATTTGCTTGATCCTGTGGCAGATAATAGTCGAGGTTTTCTTGATGGGCATATAGTACTTTCTCGTCGTCTTGCAAATAGGGGGCATTACCCTTCTATAGAAACCACTGACTCCATTTCCCGTGTGATGAGCAAGGTAATAGATGCTAATCATTTACAAAATGCCTCATATATAAGGCGTTTGCTTTCTGCCTATAAAGAAAATGAAGAACTTATACGCTTAGGTGCCTATGCACGAGGTAGTAACAATGATGTGGATGAGGCCCTAGAAAAAATGAATTTACTGAATTCTTTTTTATTACAAGAGGTTGCAGAAGCTAGTGAATGGGAGCAAACTCTAGCCTCTTTGGAAAATATTATAAGCCCTACAGAGTTGATTAGCTATTAACTTTAGGTAAGAGTGATTTAAGAATCTTATGAAAAGTGCTATACAAAAACATTTGACTATGTTTCGAGAAAGGGCTAAAATTTTTTAGAATTATTTTATAGATCATGAAAAAAAATTTTAAATTTAGCATGGAGGCCCTTTTAAAGGTTCGTCACTTAAATGAAACGCATGCTTTGGGGGAATTATCTAAGGTACTTGTGAAATATAATGCCTTTCAAAATAAGAAATTAGAAATAAAAAATGAGATGGAGCTTCAGTATAAAAATTATGAAGCAAATCAAGGGACAATTTTAGATATACAAAGGGAAGTCATTTGGGATAGATATTTTAAAAACTTAAGAAATCAAATCATTGCTATAGATATGGATATAGAAAAATTAAATGTTGAGCTCAATCAGGTCCAAGAAATGGCAAGTATAGCCCAAAGGGAAAAAAAAGTTTTAGAATTACTAAGAGAAAGGGAATTAGCAATTTTTAAGTATGAACTTCAGAGAAGTGAAAGAAAGGAATTGGCAGATTTAAATCAAAGAAAAATAAAGAGAGAACTATTTGCAAATTTTAAGGCTCCAAGATACAAGCTGGGTACGACAAAGAATGTAGTTTCCCAGCCTTGAGTAAAAAATTATGAAATTAAATAACCCTTTTGCATCGAGCTTTAAAAAAATAAAAAATGTTGGGGGGAAACCTGCGTTCAGTTTCAATCCTTTTGATATACAAATATCTTCACAGGCTTCCTCGAAAAATAAAAGTAAAAAAATTATGCAAGAGTTCATGCAGAGTTCTTTAAAGAAAGTAGGTTTTGAAGTTTCATATAAAAAAAGTTTTTTAACTGAGGAGCTTTTGAATGAAAGAATTCGGGTACTAAAAAATATTGCTGAAAAATGGAAGGGAGACTCGACTAGGCCTAAGTAGGCAAATGAGACGTCTTATATGTTTTCTTATAGAACTAGAATTATTTATTTGCTGTTGCTTATATTTTTTAGCCTTGGAGTTTTCTTTTATTTATTAGACTCATGGCAGATTATTAATCTTGAAGAATATATACCTGGCTTATCTCAAACAGCACCTCTAGTCAGTGAGCATTTAAGCAAACCTAGTGAAATAGATTGGAGTCGCTTGGAAAAAGAAAAAAAAAGATTAGAGGAGCAAGAACTAAAAATTGAAGAAGAGAGTAAGCAACTCTCTATGGAAAAGGAAAAATTAGCTCAACGTGAAGAGAGCCTAAATAAAAAGCTAGAGGGCCTAAATGCTGAAAAGGAGCTCTTTGAACAAAATAAAAAAAACATCAGTAACCAAGAACAAAATATTAGGGATATGGCAAATCGTATGCAATCGATGCCTCCAAAAGATGCAGTAGAAATTGTAGCCAATTGGTCAAATAGTGACCTCGTAAAAGTTCTTCTAGAAATGGAGCGTAATGCCAAAAGTTCAGGTAAGAAATCTGTAGTTTCATATTTGCTTACATTGTTTCCTAGAGAGAGGGCAGCCCTACTCATGTCCCTAATGTTAGATGCACGAGCCCTAAATGAAGTAGAAAAAAATGAAGATAATTTGGAAGCTACTCCCAATGCGTCTCAAGAAAATCTTTAATAGATAGATGATGCTTACTTTACTTTGCTTACTCTTTTCTCCAAAATAAAAATTATAGATTCATATTTTCATACTCAAGAATTTCCTCTGTCACCACTATATTTAAAATTAACAGTTTATAAGAAATGAATGAAATACAGAAATTGCTTCTTACATTAATAGCTTTGTTTTCAGGTGTACTTATGATTTTTTGGAGTCTTTTTCAAATCCGAGAATACTATAGAACTTTAAAAGAAAAGAGATTTAATTTGCGTATACACTTTCGCCTTGCCTGTTTTATTTTACTTATAGGTACAGCAGATTTTTTCAAAGCTGCCCACACACTTTATGTAATTTTAAAAGTAAATTGATGTAATCGTGAATGTCTCTCCCCTTTACCCCCTTATTTTTTCTTTTTGTTTTCTAAGTCTTTGTATTCTTTTTTTTATACTCTTCCCTATAAAAATAAAGACTAGTCATAAAATAAAGAATGCAGAGGATAAAGATAAGGGAAATGAATTTAAAGGCCTATGTCCTATTTGTTCGCATCCATTAAAAAAAGGTGAGAAGGTTCGTTCGAACCAAGTAGAGATAGGTGGCCTAGAAGTGCAAACCCGCATTAAAGGTTGTATCTATTGCTTTTCATCTGATGCTAAGGGACTTAAAAATAAAAGGAGACGAATTTGCCCTATCTGTAAAAAAAATATAGATAGGGATGGGGTAATACTTGCCATTGCAGATCCACGAGTGTCTCGCTTGCAATTAAAAATACAAGGATGTCGAGCTTGTTTTCCCCAAGGATTTTTATAAAAAAAATATTCCTTCTTAAATTACTAGTGAGGTGCTTTGATAGCTATATGATTATTTGTCTAGAATTGCATGCAACATCCAAGATGTTTTTTCATGAACATTTAATCGTTGTGTTAGCAGGTCTATTGTAGAATCATCAGAAGAGTTCTCGAGGCTACTTAAATATGAACGAATAGAAACAATTATTTTTTCATGTCCTTCTATGAGCATCTTTAACATTTCATTTGATGAAATATGAGTTTCAGGTGCCTCCTTTAATTTTGTAGTTTTACTAAAATTAGAATATGAACCATTTACGTAGTATCCCAAAGTACGAATACGCTCTGCGATAGGATCAACAGCATTCCATAATTCTGTGTATTGCTCCATAAACATTGCATGTAAACTTGTAAACATGGGTCCTGTTACATTCCAGTGAAAATTATGAGTTGTTAAATACAAGACGTATGTATCTGCTAATAATTGATTTAGGCTTTCTGTAATTTTTTTACATTCTTCTTTAGAAAGACCTGTGTGTATTTCGTGACTTTGCATAAAAGCTACCCTCTTGTAAGTATAGATATAAAAAATTATAGATACTTTAGAGAAATAAATATAAAAATATCCTAAAGTATTCTGGAACAGGAGAAGGAATTTTATAGATTTTGTATAGTAAATTTTTTCTATTACGCCCAGAAACTACACTTAGAAATTACGCTTAGAAAATGAATATGGCCTCCTTCCTAACTTAGGTGGGATAAAGAATAGGCATGGGGTTTAGCTGTGTGATACCTTAGCACTGACACTGTGAAGTTTTCAAGGCAAAGAAAACGTATTGACTTGTTTTTTATACGAATGAAACATAAGAAATGAAGAAATACTATTATAAATTGCTCACTAGATACTTACATTTATATTGTTTTCCTAATAATAATTTTTTAGAAATAAATCCTCCCAACACATTGATTCAATCCAGTTTGAATTCGTATTTAAAATATTCTTCTTTGAAAATAGAAGTGGAATTGGGACAAAAAAATTCTAATAAACCTATATTAGGTGGTTTGGGAGCCTCATTCAAAAAAATAAAAAACAAAAAATCTACTTTAGGTACAAAAAAAGATGTGGTAGACTACGTGTTTTTGAATGGTACAATACACACAATAGAAAATATTTATGTTTTGTTTCAAAAACTGACTGCCTTGGCAGATCACAGTACGAGATTTTTGATAGTGAGTTATAGTTTGCTTTGGAAGCCACTCATTACTTTAGGAATTTTTCTAAGGGTACCTTTTTCTCATAAACTTATAAATTGGGTTTCAACAAATGATGTGAAAAATTTTATTCATATTTCTGGTTATGAAATATTGCATGAGGAAAAAAAAATACTCTGCCCCCTTTATATACCCATACTGAGTAACTTCTTAAATACATATATAGCCCCCTTGCCCTTCATAAGACATCTGTGCCTTATCAATATTTATATAGCTCGTATAGAGCCCAATATCAAAACAAATACAATTTCCACTGGTTCTAAATCTCTTAAACCTTCTGTTTCGATTATAGTGCCTGCTCGTAATGAGGCAGGAAACATTAAGAATATTATTGAACGTGTTCCGAAGATGAGTGCCAAGGATGAGTTGATCTTTGTAGAAGGAAATTCTAGAGACAATACTTGGGAAGTGATTCAAGAAATGTCTAAGAAATATCAGAAAGAAAAAAATATATCTTATTATAAACAAACAGGCAAAGGTAAGGGAGATGCTGTGAGATTAGGATTTAGCAAGGCTAGGGGGGATATACTCATGATCTTAGATGCTGATCTTACTGTGGAGCCCGAACAATTGCCCTATTTTTATGAACTTATCGTTTCAGGTAAGGGGGAGTTTATCAATGGGAGTCGCTTAGTCTATAAAATGGCAGAGGGGGCAATGCAATTTTTTAATATTATAGGAAATACATTTTTTGCAAAAGCCTTTTCATTCACCCTAGGTCAAAAATTTAAGGATACGCTTTGTGGAACAAAGGTACTGAGTAGAAAGAATTATCTTAAGTTGGCAGAGCATCGTGGGTACTTTGGAGAGATAGACCCCTTTGGAGACTTTGATTTACTTTTCGGGGCTGCTCGAATGAATCTTAAAATAGTGGAGTACCCAACTCCATATAAAGAAAGAGTCTACGGTACAACAAATATATCTCGTTGGAGACATGGTTTTATTTTGCTTCATATGCTTATTAAGGCCTCATTAAAAATAAAGTTCATTTGATCTATGGAGAAAATACCTTTTTTACAATTATCTAAGATAAGTACCTTATTATTTTTAATAGGGTGTCTTTACTACCAGTGCACTAGTGATAGAGTTTTTATACATACAGAAATACTAGATCGTTATCCCAAATATTTAGAAGAAAGAGATGGGAGTCGTCCTTCTTGCTTTTCTTTTGCCTTTGATGCTTGCACAGGGGAGGCTTGCCTTGTAGGTAATACTCATTCTATGGACTTGAATGCTTGTGATAATGATAGAATTTGTGAAACACGTACTCGTAATTTAAATTATTTTATGGATTGCATAGATGCAAGATGGCTTCAAAAAACACATCTCCATGCCCCTCAATTGAGTAGAATTTTAGCTTATGTTTTAAGTTTCCTTTTATTATACATAGCTTTTTTATTTTTAAATTCCTTTGGCACGCCTCAAAAAAGAGTATATAATTTATGGGCCCTTATTTTTGCACTTATACCCGTTTTGACGCATTCCTATGCTGTAAACCTTGGAGTCGTATTTCGTTCAGGAAAATTGTTTACTTTAGTTTTAGTATGTTTACTTTTTTGCTTGTACGAATTTTACTCTATTTCTTTTAAAAATAATTTTAAAAACAAAAACCATCCCTTACTCATTTTATTTATCTTTTTGAGTATAGCCCTCCTTGCCCTTTCAGATGAACAGGCAATAATCCTTATCTTTACTTTTGCAATTTTTACTAGTTTTCCTTATCTCAATTTAAGAAAGAGTAAGGTTAAGAATCCTTATTTTACTTATACCCTTATTTTATATGCGGTACTTTTCTTTTATTTAGTTTTTAGGTTTTTTTTAGAAAAAAAATTGACGTACCTATTTGCAAATATAGAGCTCAGGCCTATGGAGGGAGGATACACTGATCCATCTAATCTTCTTTCGTTTCAAAGTACCTTAGGGGTATCTACTCTTAAAGCGTATGTGAATCAAATTAGGTTTTTAGTAGGGGCACACAATCAATATGGTCGAGATGTTTTATCTTTATTAAGTATGATAGGAGTGATGGTGGTGTTCTTTCGTTTTCTGTATAAGCAGTGCAAAGAAAATATACGCTTCGGTTTAGTGTATATATCTATAACTATGGTTTGGCTAGTGCTAACGTATTTTATGGCAGTCAGACATGAGTTTATAGTGTTACGTTCTGCATATGGTCTTGGTTATTATCATGGTGTGGCGATGCTTTGCTTTCTTTTATTTTTTATTAAGAAATTTGTGATTCAAAATAATTTCCTAAAACGCTATCCACTACTAGTTTTATTTTTATTATGTCTTTTTGCAGCACAACATTCATATAAATTTAGGGCCTCACAACTTCAAGTACATACATCCATTGCCCCCTCAAGCGAAATAGAAGCCCAAAAAAAATTCTTATTTGAGAATGATGTTTTTGTTAGATGGATACAGTCAAATGGGGAATCTAAACTTTTTTCAAAGGATGAAATGAAAGCCATTCAAGAAAATTATAATTTTACAAAACATTTTATTCCAAAATAAATTCAAAAAAATTATTTCAATTCTATACCTACAGGGCAGTGATCAGAGCCAAAAACATCAGCAAGTATAAAAGCCTTTTTAACCGAAGACATGATGTTTTGAGAGAGGCAAAAGTAATCTATTCTCCAACCCACATTTCTCTCGCGTGCATTTGAACGATAACTCCACCATGTATACTTTTCCTTACTATTAGGGTGAAGGTGTCTAAAAGAATCTATAAAGCCCTCTTCTATAATTTTATCAAACCCCCTTCGTTCTTCAGGTGTAAATCCTGGGCTTTTATGATTGCTTTCAGGACGGGCTAGGTCTATTTCTTTGTGAGCTACATTGAGATCGCCACAAAAAATGACAGGTTTTTTTTGCTCTAGCTTTTTAAGATATGATAAAAAGGCCTTATCCCATTCTTGCCTATAACTAAGACGTAAAAGTTGGTCTCCTGAGTTTGGTGTGTATACACAAACTAAATAGTAATCTTTACAATCCATGCAAAGTACACGCCCCTCTTGATCATGCTTTTTTTGAGAAATCCCTTCGGTAACTTCAAGATGCTTATGATTCTTTTTTATAAAAATTGCAGTTCCTGAATACCCTTTTTTAACAGCATGACTCCAAAACATTTTATATTCAGGAAGCCTTTCATCTATCGTTTCTTCATAGCCTCGAGTTTCTTGAAGACAAAGAAGGTCAGGAGAGTGTTCTTTTACAAAATCGTAAAACCCCTTTTTGATATTAGCACGTATACCATTAACATTCCAAGAAATAAGTTTCATAGACTACTATAGATTTTTAAGTAGATTATTAGACAAACAAAAAAAATTAAATTAGCGTTAGTGGTGGGGCTTGTCTCTATTAGCTTTGTTGTGATAACCGCAACAGTAGTGATAGAGGTAATGAGACACATTTAGATAAAGAAAATCTTGCTAGTACGAATGCTGGCCCCTCGCCCGTGGCGAGGAGAACATACTACACATTTAGATAAAGAAAATTTTACTAATACGAATGCTGGCCCCTCGTCCATGGCGGGGGGCGAGAAAAGAGCGCACTTTAGATAAATAAATTCTTACTAGTACAAAATCTTTTTCCTCGTAGCGGCGGGAAGATGCACTTTAGATAAAGAAAATCTTGCTAGTACAAAGGCTTGGTACTTGCCCGCGACGGGTGAGAACAGAGCCCACTTTACTTGACGGGTGAGAACAGAGCCCACTTTAGATAAAGAAATTCTTACTATTACAAATTCTTACTAGTACTCCATCGCTTTAGATAAATAAATTCTTGCTAGTACAAAGGCTTGGTACTTGCCCGCGGCGGGTGAGAACAGAGCCCACTTTAGATAAAGAAATTCTTGCTAGTACTCCATCGCTTTAAATGAGCTTGAAAATGACACCCTTACAGGGTAAGCATTTTCAAGCGGGAGGGAGCCTCTACGAGACAAGCAAGCCTCGAGGCATTCCATTTTCTTCCATCTTTCAAATGAAGGAAATGGAAAATACTCCGCCGTATCCGCCGATTTTTTGAAAGTACCTATAGGTATCGGCACAAGCAAACATGGAAGTTTTGGACACGTTGGGAGTCTCATAGGGGTACGACTTTTCTAAACGCCATCTTGTATGCGTCAAGATGCCTCTAATATAAAGAAGTCTGCCTGTTAGCTAATTGTTAATAGACACAAAATTTTTTCTAAGTTTAATTTAGCTGTAATCCCCACAATGAGACACTTGTCCTCGCTAGAGGATAATATAAGTCATATAATGTATTATATTCAATTATTTATCAGTATTACCTTTCGCTTTGCTCAAGACAAGTGTCTCATTACGACGATAACTTGCCTTGCCCCCCGTTAGTTGTAATAGTCTCATTGCGATGCTTGCTTCACTTTCATCCTCCACTTTTTTGGGGGAAGAGCATTGCGGGGGTAAGTGGTGGCACTAGGTAGGGCGGGCTGTCAATAAAGCCTATTTAAATAAAGAAAATTTTTCTAATCTCCTTGCCCGCAAAATTTGCACGCAAGGAAGGCGATGAGTTGGATTTCTCTAACCCAATGAGGTACTAGCTATATTCCCATTTATATAAATTCTATAGGCCTGAAAAAGGGGGTACCTTGACCTCTTCAAATGTTTGTGTTTCACAAGGACCTTCTTTGAATATACATATTTTCCATGGGCCACGTCTTACATTATTTTGGTATGCACCTTCTTGAAAAAAACTTCCATCTTCAAAAAAATACTTCCATTTCCCTATTGCCTTATTGAGGTGATAGCTTCCTTCATAGAATTGATTACCATTGGCATACAATCCCACCCACACCCCTTCCTTAAGCCCATTTGTATAATTCCCCTTTGCACTTAGATTTTGATTTGAATGATAAAACTTCCATTCTCCTGTGCGTTTGTTGTCTTGCATATTTCCTTGAGCATTTTTTTTACCTTCCTTATCATAAAAAATCCAGTTTCCATTTTGTATATCTTGGTTGTAATACCCACTTGCTTTTTTTTTCGAGTTGGAATAATAAAAAACCCAAGACTCCTCACGTTTTTTATTTTTTAGCTTTCCTTCACTGTGTAAAATTCCATTTTCATACCAAAGCTTCCTTTCTGTTTCATTTTCCCAAAGCCAGAGTTTTTCCTTACTTAGATAATGAGCTAAGGGGTTGACTTGGCTTGGAACTTTGGGAAGGGCTGAGATAGGATAAGGGAAAAGGTGCGTAAAAATTATATGGAGCACTAGAGTAGCTAAGATTTTATTCATATTAGAAGTTAGGTGGTAAGTGAATGTATATAATTTTCTATTGCCATTTAAGTATGCTCTTTACCTTGTTTCAATAATATTTTATCGCCAATATTGTGTCCAAGAGAAACGAATTTTTTATATATTTTCATAGCTCAACTTAACCATATGTTTTTTTATATATATAAAACTATCATCCTCTTAGTACACCCCTTTACTTTTTTTTTATTTTTTAACTTTTATCTAAGCCTAAAATTACCATCCTCTTATCTGCGTTTATGTTTGCGTATTTTTTTAGCTTTTATCTTTACTTTATCTCTTTCATTTTTTTCTAATGTGCTTATAAAACCTCTTGAAACAAGGTATCCTTATATTCCCATTAAAAATATTCCCCAAGCTGATGTTACCCTTGTTTTAAGTGGAATGCTTTATACTTCTAAGCAAGAAACATCTCTTATAGAATTTACGAGTCATGTAGATCGTATACTCTTTTCTCAAGAGCTAATACGTAGTAAAAAATCTCGTTTTCTTATGATAAGTGGAGGCTCAGGTTCCATTTTTGCTCATGAAATTCCCGAGGCTGTACAGTTAAGAAATTGGTTGATAGGGAGGGGTTTAGACTCTAAATTCATTTGGACAGAGGGGGCGTCACGCAATACGCGTGAAAATGCCTTTCATTCGGTAAAATTTTTGATAAGCCAAAAAGAAGTAGCCATCAAAAAAATATTACTTGTTACATCTGCCTTTCATCTAACTCGCTCCGTACTTGCCTTAGAGCAGGCTAAAAAGAAAATTAAAAAAATATTAGAAAATAAATTATTGAATGTGAATAGGGATATGAGTGAAAACGATAAAATTACATCTATAGAAAGGCTACAGCGAGAATTAAAAAATATAGAATTTGAAATAGTACCCCTTCCTTGCGACTACCAAGCGCCTGCCCTTACTTCTTGGCCCGAGGCCCTAGTTCCAAATTTACGATCTTTTGAGCTTTCCTTACTCGCACTTAAAGAATATTTAGGTATAGGGGTATATTATTTTTATGAATTCTTATTTTATTGAAATAGCTTGCTTTTAAATTAAAAAAATAAAATCTCATTTCCCTTGCAAAGGAGAATGAGATTTTAGTATTACTTTACTATGTCGAATTCAAAAAACTTATACACAGAAAAAGAAATTGGTTTAGAAGATGCAAAAAATTTAGGTCTCTTACCTGAAGAATATTCTAAAATATGTAAGATTCTTGGTCGTAATCCTACCTATACCGAGCTAGGTATCTATTCGGCCCTTTGGTCAGAGCATTGTTCATATAAGAATTCTATACGTTTACTCAAGACCTTACCTACTAAATCTAAATATGCCCTAGCCCAAACGGGTGAAGAAAATGCGGGTGCCCTAGATATAGGTGATGGTCTTGCTGTCGTTTTTAAGATAGAAAGTCATAATCATCCATCAGCTATTGAGCCCTACCAAGGTGCAGCTACAGGTGTAGGTGGGATTATGAGAGATATTTTCACTATGGGTGCACGTCCTCTTTGCTCTCTGAACTCATTACGATTTGGTCCCCCTCAAAATAATAAACGAAATGCCTATTTATTGAATAGGGTGGTGAAGGGTATAGGAGATTATGGAAATAGTTTAGGTATACCTTGTGTAGGTGGCGAGGTTTTTTTTGATGAAAGTTTTACTAAAAATTGTCTTGTAAATGCTATGGTGGTTGGGGTGGCAAAGCATAGTGATCTTGCCTTTTCTAGGGCAAGTGGGGTTGACAATCCTGTTTATATAGTAGGGGCAACTACTGGACGAGATGGGGTACACGGTGCAAGTTTTGCTAGTCAAGATTTAAGTAAGCAAAGTGAAGATCAAAGAAGTGCTGTTCAAGTGGGAGATCCTTTCTTGGAAAAATTATTAATGGAAGCAACTTTAGAGCTTTTAAAAAGTGATGCTGTGGTTGCCATACAAGATATGGGAGCAGCAGGTTTAAGTTGTGCTTCAAGTGAAATGAGCTCTAAAGGTGGGGTTGGAATGGAATTATTTCTAGATGATGTTCCTAAAAGAGAAAAAGAGATGAGTGCCTTTGAAATTATGCTTTCTGAATCTCAAGAACGTATGTTGGTTGTTGTTAAAAAAGGCAGGGAAGAAGAAGTAGAGAAGGTATTTGAGCATTATGATCTCAATGTTGTGAAGATAGGAAAAATTACCAAAAATAATCTACTCAATATATACTATCAAAATCATCATTGTGCCTCTATTCCAGTAGACACTTTAGTTTTGGGGAAAGGGGCCCCTCAATATAAACGTTCCATGTGTAGGCCCTTAGAGCTTTCGGAACTTCAAAAATTAGATATTCATAAAATAAAAAAAGAGAAGCATTCTCATGAAAGTTCTCTAAAAAAAGAAGAGGTTTTAGAAAGAGATTTTTTACAGCTACTTGGAAGTCCTAATATATGTTCTCGTCGAGAGATTTATGAACAATATGACACAGATATAGGTATTAACACTATCATTGGACCAGGCAGTCAAGGTGGCGTTATACGCATACCCAATACAAATAAGGCCCTAGCTGTTTCCACAGATTGTAATTCTCGTTATGTAAGCCTTGACCCATACTTAGGGAGTGCTATAGCCGTATTTGAGTCTGCTAGAAATGTGGCTTCGTCGGGAGGAAGGCCCATTGGGATTACGAATTGCTTAAATTTTGCAAATCCTTACAAGCCTGAGAATTACTATATGTTCACTCGAAGCATACGAGGGATGAGTGCGGCTTGTAAGGCCTTAAAAATTCCTGTTACTGGGGGTAATGTTTCTTTCTATAATGAAAGTGAAAATGGACCCATTATGCCTACCCCCACCATAGGTATGGTGGGGGTAATTAATGATATAGAATATCATTTAAATTCTCACTTCAAAGAGGCAGAAAAAAAAATTTATCTGATAGGTAATTTTCAACCTAGCTTAGGTGGAAGTGAGTATCTTTTTCAAAAATATGATTTAGTACGTGGGCTACCCCCATCACTAGATATGAAATCTGAAAGTGATTTAATCGATTTTTGTATTGAGGCTTCACATTCCAAGATACTCGAATCTGCTTGTGACCTTTCCCTTGGAGGCCTTGCCCTTGCCCTCTTTCGATCTGCATACAACCCTCATTTACGTAATCATGTTTCATTCAAAATCAATAAAAATATATCGGAATTATTTCAGGAATCAAATATCGATTTAGAGGTATTCTTTTTTGGAGAAACAAATAACTGCATTTTAGTTTCTGCAACCCATGAAAAAGAAATTTTAATACAAGAATTAGCACAAACAAAGTCGTTGCCTGTAGTTTGTATAGGCGAAACAACTCTTAGCTCTAGTCATCAAGGTGATTTTTTTGATTTTTATTTCTTTAAAGCAGAATGCCATAAGAGCATAGATATTTATGAGAAGAGTCTAGTATTTTAATTTGTGATTATTGTATTTATGAAATCTGGAAAAATCCCAAGTAAAATTAAACAAGTACTCAAAAGAAACAAACAGAATTTTGTATAGGTGTCGCAAAAGATACGAGAAGAATGATTTTCTGAATCGGTGTATGATAGAATGAGTAGCTTCCCATAGTAAACAAAGCCTAATAAAGCATTTCCTAATAATAGACTCCCAAAAAAATAATCATGTCTTATAAATAATTGTTTAAGTATCCAATATTTTGTAAAAAAACCTGCAAGGGGAGGGAGACCCATAAATGAAATGAGGGCGATACTAAAATGAAAACAAAGTATGGGATTTTTTTGAAATAATCCTTGTATAGCCTGTATAGAAACTTCTTCTACTTTCTCATGGCTAGAGGAGTTTTCCATAAACCCTAGTATACTAAAGCAGAGTATACTAGATATAGAGTAGGCACTTAAATAATACAATAAATATGAATGTAATGAAGGAGTAGAAAATTGCTGAAAAGCTAATAAAAGAAAGCCCGCATGAGAAAGGCTTGAAAAAGCTAGAAGCCTCTTGGGGCTTTTTTGAGTTAGGGCTGTAAAATTAGAAAATGTTATAGTGAGTAGGGCAAGGAAGCCTAGTATCTGCTTCCATTTCAAGAAGACAAAGTCATCGCTTGAAAAGATACTACTAAAACGTAATAGGGCAGAAAAGGCTGCAATTTTTACTACACTCACCATAAGAGTGGTAATGGCGGTAGGGGCACCTTCGTAAACATCTCCACCCCAGAAATGAAAGGGCACTATGCCTATTTTAAATAAGAAGGCAAAGCTAATTAGAAAAATACCTGTATATAATAACCCTTGTTTTGAGATGGGAATTTCTTGGGAATGGGTAGAGAGAGGGGTGTATGAGCTTTCTATAAGCGTTGAGTGCATAACCTTTGAAATTTCATTTAAACTGAAATGTGAGGTTGCTACAAAAAGAAAACTAAGACCTAATAAAAAGATACAAGTAAATATGGAGCCAATTAAAAAATACTTTAAAGTTGCTTCTGAGGTATTTAGATGATTATAGGTTTTTTGTTGTGCACCCTTTAGATTTAGCCCTTGAGAACCTATAAGGGCATATAAAGAAAAAGAGAGTAATTCTAAACCAAGGAAAAATATAAGGAGGTGGTTGTAGACTGTCATGAGTATGCCCCCTACTACGACCATTATAGAAAGTATAAAAATATCTTTGGGTGCTTCTTTGTCTCTTAGGATAAAAAAATTTAAACTAAACCAAAAAAAACTTACAAAAAGAATAAGGCAAACAAGTGAGCGAGAGCTAGAATCAGAGAGTAGCATATTATACAAAATAGGAACACTACTTTCCCCTAAGGTATAACTTTCCCAAAGGCTAAGGGCTAGGGCCGTAAGAAGGCCTAGCCCTATAAGAAAGGTAAAAAGGAAATAGGACCTAAGGTTAAAAAGTTCCAATACAATAAGTAAAAGGGCAAGGCCACTTAGGATATAAATTGAGATAAAATAAAAATCCACTTTTATATTCTTTCTATAGTTATTTTAGAAAAAAGCTATAGAACTTTTCTATATACAATTGAGAAATATTTTCTGTGTTTTGAAATAAATAGCTAGGAAAAAGTCCTATTGCAAAAATAACAAATAAACATAAGAGTAGGGAAACTTTTTCTCTCAAAACAAGGGCAAAGGTTCTATCGTTGTTAGAATGGGTTGCTTTTATTTTACCCAACATAATTTTCTGAAATGCTTGTAACATAAATATAGCACCAAGTAACATTCCAAGTGCACCAAATAATCCATAAAATAAATTTTTGGTAAACAGTGCTTTAAGCATAAGAAATTCTCCTACAAAGCCACCCATCATAGGAAATGCAATACTGGCTAAAGAAAAAAGTAAAAGAAGGGATGCTAGAAAGGAATTTGATTGAAATAAGCCCCCTAATTTTTCGATATCTCTTGTGTGTGTCTTTGATTGTACTATTTCAGAAATAGACAATAGGCCAAAGATTATAAATCCATGACTAAACATCTGTATGATAAGGCCTTGGATGGCTATGCTTTCCATAGAAAATAGGGCTGCTACACTTAGTGCTAAATGAGAAAGGGAGCTATAGGCAATAATTTTTTTAAAGTCTTTTTGAGACAAAGCCACCACCCCTCCATAAATCATACCTATAAGACACAAAATAAGAACAGTATCTTGCCAAAAATGGACACCTTGAGGAAGGGTAGGGATCAGTATGCGTACGTAACCATAGACTCCCATTTTTAGAAGCAAAGATGCAAGTATAATAGTAACTGGTGTGGGAGATTGTGAGTAGGTATTTGCTTGCCAAGTATGCCAAGGCAAGAGGGGTATTTTGATAGCAAATGCTAAAAATAAAAAGAGAAAAAGTATTTTTTGTTGAAGCGAGCCTAGACTTGCTCCTGTTTTTGTAATTTCTGTGAAACTAAAACTATGAGTAGTTGTATGGGAATAAAGATATAATAACGATAAAAGTAGGCATAGCGAACCTACTAAGGTATAAACAAAAAACTTTATAGTAATTGTGTTTTTATTTTCTTCCCCCCAAAGTAAAATCATAAAAAGTATAGGTAGAATAGCTAGTTCCCAAAATACGTAAAATAAAATAGCATCTTGGGTAGTAAAAACACCTAGTAAAGCAACTTGAACTAAAAAGACTAGGCTATATAAAATTTTTTGATTAAAAGAGGCATCATCCCTAAAACTTAAAAAAAGAAGGGGTACAATACTTACGGTTAATAGAATAAAATAGAGGCTTATCCCATCTACTCCTAGAAGAAATTTTATTCCGAATAGGGGGATTTTTTCATTAGAAGTAATGAATTGAAGGGTTTGGAGTTTATCAAATAGGAATACCATAACTCCACCAAAGAAAAATTCTATAAGGGATATAAAAAGGGCAACGGATTGCACTAGCCTTTTTGGAACCAAGAAAATAAAGAGACTAGCTAAGAGGGGTAAAATAATAAGAATGGGTAGTATAAGCACTTCTAGAGTTTTAATATTCATTTTTATATTGTCCTATTTATCTTGTTTATCTAAAAGATAAAAATAATTTCTAATTTTTGCATAGTTAGTTTGAATAGTCTTAATTACAAGTTTTATTCTTTTGATTTGATTTTGTATACAAAATAAGAAAAGCTATATTTATGATTTGAGGCATTTTTGAAATAGATTTTATGTGGGTATAAGTATTAGCATGAGAAGCAAGAGCATCCCTAGTATCGTCCCTATAAAGTAAAAATTTAGGTTACCTGATTGCATGAGACGAATCATAATAGAAAGTCTTTGGGTTATTTGAACAGCTAAGTGTATAGGAGGAAGAATGATTCTTTCTTCTATGATTTTAGGAAGGATATTTGAAAGTTTTACATAGGGTTTTATAAATAAAATATTGTATAAAGCGTCTAAATCTATAAACCTACTTAAATATTGCGTATTTGCTTGTGGGATTTTATTTTTTATGATGTACAAGTAGTATGCTAGCAACAAGGTAAAAAGAATACAAACATTAATCATTATCATTAAGAAAATTTCTGTTTTTATGTCCATATGGACTAAGATATTTTTTGGATTTAATTCAGAAAAATAAAATGTATGAAAAAGGTGTTCTATAAAATTTTCTAACCAAAGCTCACCTCCCCAAAAGTGTGGTAGATTTATAAAACCTGCTAGAGTACTAAAAATAGCCAGTACACATAAGGGAATATATGAGATTGCAAGTTCATGTTTATTTCCATGTTGATAAATAGCTTTGCTATTTGTTTTAAAACGTTCTTTGCCCCCAAAGGCCAAGAAAAATAAACGAAAGATTGCAAAGGAGCTGAGACTTGCAGGTAGCAAGAGTAGCATCCAAAGAAGTTTAGACTCTAAAAATGCGTTATTTAAAATTTCATCTTTAGAAAAAAATCCAGAGAAGGGAGGGAAACCTGCTAAGGACAAGGTACCTATGAGAAAGGTAACGTGGGTTATAGGAAGGTGTTTTCGTAGTCCTCCCATTTTACTTAGGTCTTGTTCTCCATCTAAATAATGTATGACCATCCCCGCTCCTAAAAATAAGAGAGCCTTATAAAAGGCATGAGTTAGGGTATGAAATAGGGCGGCACTTGGCACTCCAAGGCCTAGGGCTATAAACATAAAAGAAAGATGTGTTAATGTAGAATAGGCTAATACTTTTTTTATATCTTTTTGAATGACAGCTAAAAAGGAGGAATATAGAGAAGTAAGTACACCTATGAAGAGTATGAGCTCTAATGAGAGAGGGCTTATACTAAAAATTATATTTGAACGTAGAATTAAATAAACACCCGCTGTGACCATAGTTGCGGCGTGTATGAGTGCCGATACAGGTGTAGGTCCTACCATCGCATCAGGAAGCCAAGTGGAAAGGGGTAGTTGAGCACTTTTGGCTAAGGCACCACCTAATAAAAAAATGGCGATGAGGGTGATTTCACTTTGACCCTTATGTAAGGTGCCTACTTGTTCAAAGAGGCTTTTAAATTCTACACTTCCAAAACGATGGAGCAAGAGAAGAATAGCAGAGAGCATAAAAAAATCGCCTATTCTGTTCATTATAAAGGCCTTATATGCGGCTAGAGTATTTGTTTTGTTTTCATTCCAAAATCCTATGAGTAAATAAGAACAAAGACCCACGCCTTCCCAACCTAAAAACAAAAATAGATAATTTGAGCTGAGTATAAGTACAAGCATAAAAAAAACAAATAAGTTGAGTAAGCTAAAATAACGCCTATACCCTAGATCTTCTTTCATATAAAAAATAGAAAAGACATGTATCCAAAATCCCACCCCAGTCACCATCAAACACATAATGCTACTTAAGGCATCAATTTGTACCCCAAAGGGTATATATAATTCCCCTAAAGTAATCCATTCGTATAGAGTAAAATAGTAAACTTGGGTATTGGCTTCGTCTAAAAAATATGCAATTTTAAAAAAGAAATATAAAGAAGAAAGGAAGGATATTCCTATTGTACTCACAGCTACCACATGAGTTAAAGTTTTAGATTTCTTAGCTATCCCACTAGCTAGGGTAAGAAAAAGAAACCCTATAAGGGGGGTAAAAAGAAGTAAGCATACAAACATATTTACCATTTGAGTTTATTCCATATTTCGATATTTGTACTTTTTTTTATTTTGTAGGTCATAATCAGCACAGCTAAACCCACAGCCACCTCTGCGGCGGCTATAATCATAATAAATAAAACCATAATTTGTGCATCGAGCACTTTATTGTAAGTAGAAAAAGCAACAAAGAGTAAATTTACAGAATTTAACATTAATTCTATACACATTAAAATACGAATGCTGCAATGTAAAAATAAAATTCCAGAAAGGCCTATGGCAAAAAGAACTAGGCTCAAATACAAATAGTAATTTATGGGAAAAGCCATCATTATTTTTTCCCCTTATTATTATATTTGTTTTGAGTTGTCGTTTTAGAAAGTAAAACAACTCCCATCACTGCAACTAAAAGAACTAAAGAAGAAATTTCAAAAGGGAAAAGATAATTTCTAAATAGTAGGAGGGCTATTTTTTTTATATTGTTTTCTTTGTTTGAGTTTGTATTATGAATGTTTGTGATGAAGGTATTTTGAGAAGTTTCATTTAAAGAAACCTCTGAACTTTTATTTTGGTTACTGTTTAAAGTAGGTGTTACTATAGAAGTATTAGGATGATTATATGCAAGGGAGCTTGTTGTTATTGTGGTGCTGCCTATATTGAGCTTCCTATCGGGACCAATAGAATAGTAGAGTATGGAAAGAAAGCTTAGGGCCATGCCTAGGGCTAGGAACTTTACAAATACACCCTTAGTTAAATCTTCTTTTTTATTAAGGTCAAGGAGCATGATTACATATAAAAATAAAACCATAATGGCACCTGCATAAACTATGATATATACAGCTGCAAGAAAGTGAGCATGAAGTACTATATAATGACCTGCAAGACCCAAAAGTACAAGTATGAGATAAAGGACACTATGAATGGAATTTTTTGTCAACACCACCATTAGGGCACAAGTTACGATTAAAAAAGATAAAAATATAGAGATAAAAAACATTATGCTTATTTATTATGATGATAGTTCGATATCGTTTTAAATGCTAAGACCTCAGGAGTTTGTCTTTGGCTTACATCAATACGTTTTTCTAAGGGCTTAGGCTCTAGGAGCTTTTCTTTCCCATAAATAAAGTTTTCACGCAAACCCCCCGCGTTTACAATACGATCTGTCAAGAAGATTGCTTCTTTAGGGCAGGCTTCCTCGCAAAGACCACAAAAAATACAACGCAGCATATTGATTTCATAAACACTTGCATACTTTTCTTCTCTATAGAGTTCTTTTTCTTCTTTCTTTCTCTCCGCTGCCACCATTGTGATGGCTTCTGCGGGGCAAGAGACTGCACACAGACCACAGGCAGTACATCTCTCCCTTCCTTCATTGTCTCTTTTAAGGACATGTTGGCCCCTGTAAACTTTTGCAAAGGTTCTTGTTTGTTCAGGATATGAAATCGTTGTTTTCTTGCGAAGGAGATGAGATATAGTGACAGCAATACCACTAAGTATGGCAGGGAAATAAAGCCTTTCCCAGAAGTTCATTTTCTTTATCGAAACTAATTTTGCCCTTTTACTTAAGTTATACATATAGAATGACTGAGCTTAGCAATAAATTTAGCATAGCTAGGGGTAATAAAATTTGCCAACCTAGATACATCAATTGATCGTAACGAAAACGTGGTAGAGTCCAGCGTATCCACATAAAGAAAAAAATAAGAAAAGAAATTTTAATAAATAATGCCAGTACCCCAAGAATTCCTATTGCATTAGGTCCTAGACCTAAATCATACATAAAGGGAAAATTGTAAGAACCTAAATATACTGTAGCCATAAAGGCGCTTGATGTAAACATATTTATATATTCAGCAAACATATAAAAACCTAATTTCATACTACTGTACTCTGTGTGGTATCCACCTATAAGCTCTGTTTCACATTCAGGTAAATCAAAGGGGGTTCTATTGCATTCTGCAAAGGCACTGATTAAAAAAATAAAAAAACTTAGGGGCTGTTTGATTGCATTCCAGAAATGCCATTCTGTCCCCACCCCCCCATTTTGAAATAAACTAATTTCTTTTAAAGAAAGACTTCCCGTTAACATTACTATTGCTAAGATAGAAAGGCCCATTGACACTTCATAGCTAATCATTTGGGCAGAGGCTCGAATGGCTCCCAGTAAGGAAAATTTATTATTTGAGGCCCAACCACCCAACATGATACCATATACCCCCATCGCAACTATTCCAAAAACATAGAGCACACCTAGATCTATGTCTAAAATAATTAGGGGGAAGTGTATGCCATGAAGATTGAAAGTAGGACCCCAAGGAATAACCGCCCCTGCCATTAGGGCAGTCATCATAGCTAGACTGGGTCCTAGTATAAATAAAAACTTATTTGCAGATTGTGGAATCAGTTCTTCTTTCATTATGAATTTTAATCCATCAGCTAGGGGTTGTAGCAAGCCTAAGGGACCTGCCCTATTGGGGCCTAGTCGGTCCTGCAAAAAAGCTGCAACTTTACGTTCGAAATATGTAGAGTAAGCTGCTACGAATATAGTTATACCAAAAATAGCCAGTACAAGTAGGCTTTTATAGAGAATAAGTAAAAACATGTTATCAGGCATTATTTTTCGAAAGACTTATTTTCTTAGATTTATCTTTTTTAGATTCTGATTCCTTGTTATTTTGAAACTCTAATTGACGTTTTACTTCTAAGGCTAGGGTTTCCAAGTCTATTTTTTCGTAATGATTCTGTGAAATAACAGATTTTTGTTCTACATGTAAGGGCTTTAAGCCCTTCCAATCCTTAAGACTTTTGTGCTCATAGCGACATTCATTGCAAATAAAATCCACCACTTCTCCTATCGTATTTTTAGGGGCAGAAACCCTTAGTATCTCTTCACCCTGCAGCCAAAGGACGACCTTACCTGAACATTTTTTACAATTTCTTTGTGCTGTCATGGGTTTTGTAAACCAGACTCGGCTTTTGAAACGAAATGTATTATCTGTGAGTGCTCCTACAGGACACACGTCTATCATATTGCCTGAAAAATCATTGTCTATGGCCTTATTTATATAAGTACTTATTTCTGCTACATCCCCTCTGTTTAAAACCCCATGTACGCGTTCATTTGTTAATTGATCAGCAAGGGTAGTACAACGATAACATAAAATACAACGGGTCATGTGTAATTTGATTTTGCTACCTAATTCCCTTTCTTCAAAAGTTCTTCTCTCAAATTCATAACGTGTCTTAGCAAGACCATGATTGTACGCTAGATTTTGAAGGTCGCATTCACCCGCTTGGTCACATACAGGACAGTCTAATGGATGGTTAGCCAATAAAAGCTCTACGACACCCTTGCGTGCTTCTAAAACTTCTTTAGATATAATATTTTCAACAACCATTCCGTCCATTACACTTGTATGACAAGAAGCCACTAATTTAGGCATAGGTCTTGGATCCTTAGTTGAGCCTTGCGTTACCTTCACTAGACAGACCCTACACTTACCACCTGTACCCTTAAGAGAACTATAAAAGCACATAGCAGGAGGGACACTAGGCCCCCCAAGTAAACGAGCAGCTTCTAAAATAGTACTTCCTTCTGGTACCTCTATTTCTCGATTATCTATGGTTATTTTAGGCATTGATATAACACTCTATATTTTTTTATGACTAGTTTTAGATTTCCTTAGGCTAAGACAATCTAATGTACATTTTCAATTTGCCTTAGTCGGGCAAGTTATTTTTGATACTAAGTTATAGAATCTACACAGAAGTTGATTCATCAATTTTGTTTTCATAGCTTGGTTTTTATTTAATAATTATTTACAATGATTTATATGGAGTGAGATTTTTGTTTCTTCAATTTTCAATCTCTTTTTACATAAAAAAGCCTTGCAATTGCAATTTAGATGTAGCATCAGTGATTCAACTTCAATTATAGAGATGGATACTCAAAAAAATAAACTTATCGATTCTCTTATTGTCCCTTATAAAGTTGCTCATTCCTCATTTCGAGTTCTTTTGGATACATTTTTGCATGTAAAAACCCAAGGTTTGGAGCATATTCCGAAGGAGGGCGGGGCTGTTTTGGTTTGTAATCATTCAGATATGATAGATATTTTAATACAAGGAGTTTATGCAGGGAGAAGGGTTAGCTTTCTTGCAAAACAAGAGGCGGGGGATTACAAAAGACACGTAGAAAAAATATTTCAAGCAAATAGTCCCTTGATGTCCCTTCCGCAATTCAAGTGGATTAGGCCTATGCTCAAAAATACCTTGATGGCACTTGCCGAATGGATGGAGAGAAATTATATAGAATGGGGGCAACCCGTAAACTTTGAAAGGGAGTTTCATAAAAATATGACTCGCAAAGAAGCTATGGAGTACTATGAACAATTGGAAGACCACCTTGTTTCTCTTTTGAAAGAGGGTTTATTTCTTTCCATCTTTCCCGAGGGGACAAGGACTACAACAGGTCTTATGGCACCATTTAAATCTATAGCGACTAGGGTAGCATTAAAGGCACGAGTTCCCATTATTCCATCAGGTCTTAGTGGTTGTTGGAAATTTTCTACCCTAGAGAATTTTATATCAGGAAGAGTCTTTAGGAACCCCATTCAATTTAATGTGGGTAGGCCTCATTTTATGGACTCTGAAACTATAGAAAATGAAAAGGAATTTATTAAAAAGATTACGAGTCTTTTAGAAAGGGAGGTCTATCAACTTTCTACAAATACCTATGATATGTAGTTATTTTATTTGATGTACTTGTATCTTTGAATTTCGTCCATGTACCCCTAGTTTCCCTTTATTCTTTGTTGTAAGATTCAGATCACGACAAGCCTGGAGAGTGTCTTCTGATATGAGTATACTACTTTTGAGAGGTTTATTCATTTTTTCTAGACGAGCCGCTATGTTGACCACGTCGCCGATAATCGTATATTCCTTTCTCAATTCTGAACCTACATTACCTGCATAGGCCTTACCTGTATGTATCCCAACACCTATGCGAATAGGATCCTTTTCTCTTGTCTTATTTTTTTCCAAGAGCCCCTCGTACATTTCTATTGCAGCCTCCACAGCATTTTGAGCATGCCTAGGGTTTGCCATAGGTGCACCAAAGATAGCCATAAAACCATCTCCTAAAAACTTATTAATAACTCCTTCCTTGCTGATAGTAATTCTAATCCAATCTTCAAATAGTTCATTTAGAAAAAGGAATATTTCAGAAGCTGATTTTTTTTCAGCTATACCAGTAAAATTACGTAAGTCTAAAAATAAAACGCTCAATTCGCATTCTATCCCTTTGTCTGCTCGATGGCTAATGAGTTCTCTTGCGACATCACTAGAAACATGCATACCTAATATGGCCTCGAGGTCCTTTCTTTTGAGTACATGAACGAGGCTATTTTTTATTTTTGAACGTAATAGTATAGAAACAAGGCATGTAATGATACCCGTAGAAAGAATGAGTATGACTCTGAAGTAAAAATGGCTATTATTCGTATACAAGTAGAAGTCTTGGTGCAAAACACTTTTTGCATATATTGCTTTCATAAAGTAAACAGTAAGCAAATAGGAAAGGGCAGAGCTTAGGGTACACAATAGACTCAATCTTAGATCTAGGCGAAAGGCTGAAATAATAATTATAATAGCATAAAAAAGGGTGTAACCCCCATCCATGGTAATAAAAAAGTTTTTTGAATTTGTAATATAAAGTAAAATGAAGCTAGGTATACATCCTTCAACTATAGTATTTACCATACGTTCGCTAAAGGGCAAAGATTTAAATTTTCTAAGATAAAGATGAATAAATGCAAAGCGTGTAATAAAGTAGACGGCTACAAGGAATATGGCTGTAAGAATTTTAATAATAGAGAAGTACTTGGTGAATTTGAAATAATATTCTTCATAAAGGATATGCTTTAAAAGAAAAATTATAGTAAGACAAACCAAACAATATAAAAAAGAATAGAAGACTCTTCGTTTTTCTGAATTATTGGTCTCTTCGTTAAAGTAGGAATCTATAAAGTCTTTATCTTTATTATTGAGTAGAAAAATATCCTGAACTTGTTTAACTTTTTTTTTAAGAAAATTTTTAATACTATAAAAGCTATTATAAAAATTTTTATCATCTTCCCTAAACATCTATGTCAGAATTAGTTGAATAGAATTTGAGTAAACTATATTATGAAAATTAAGATTAGAAATATTGTACAAAATTCAAAAAAAGTTATAAGCCTCTTTACAGTACACCACACTTCTCTTGAAATTGAAATTTTAATGAGCTTTGCTTTTAAAAAGGATAGATTATGGTATCATCGAAATTTTGATACAGAGTTTTCTATTTCATACGCATGGTTTCCACTCCTTAAGTTTATTTATTATCTTTATAAATATTTGAATGCAGAACCTATAGCCTACATTCTAGGTAAGAAGGAATTTTATGGAAGGGATTTTTTTGTTTCTCGTGCAACCCTGATACCTAGGCCTGAAAGTGAGGGATTGATAGACTTAGCTATAGGGGCATTTGCAGAACTAGAACTATTCAAGGGGCAAAATAATCTTAATGTACTAGATCTTTGTTGTGGGAGTGGGTGTATAGGTTTAACATTGTACTTAGAAAAACCATCTATACAACTAGACCTTGCAGATCTTTCTCTAGCTGCTTTAAGAATGACGAAAAAAAATCTGAATGCCCTATTGCCAGAGAAGCAAACTTGTAACTTGTATCATAGTTATCTTTTTGAAAATCTTCCGCAAAAAAAATATCATCTTATATTGTGCAATCCGCCGTATGTGTTACCTATAGAATTTCCAAGCCTTGAAAAAAAAGTACGTAAGTATGAGCCAAGGATGGCCCTTGTTTGTGAGGACCCTCGAAAGTTTTATACATCTTTATTTAAAGGGTTTGTTACTTTCATAGAAGATGAGGGCGTAGGGTTTATAGAAATTTCACCTTCTTTATTGGAGCTTTGCATCGACTTGGCAACTGAATTTAATTTAAAATTAACTATCAAAAAAGATATACAACAAAAAGAACGTTATCTCATTCTTAGAAAAAATAGGTAAGGCATATTAGAAAATATATAAAGCCAGGATTTTTTGAAATTTTATATGTAATAGAAACATGAGATATAAAATGATTTGACAGTGCCCTAAGATTTTTTTTATTTAGAAGTGTTTTATTATTTATAGATATGTCAGAAAAAGAAAGAAATATTCGTTGGGAGAATATCCTTAAAGATGCAGTGAAGGGAAATCGCATTAAGGAATTGCATCTCAGAAATATCCCTATTTTGAAAAATTGCGAGAATTGGAATAATGTAAAAGAATTAGGAGTTATTGATCATAAGACAAGGTATGCGCATTATAAGGGGATGATAGTTAATTATGGTGAGGGTATTTTTTATGTAACAGATGAAACGATAGATGCCCTTAGTCCCTATCGTTCATGGAATAAGAAAAATAAACTTGTTGTTTTTGATTTGGAAAGGTAAATAAGGCTTTGTTGCGTTTGTACTTTCTCATGTACTTCCTTTAAAGCTAAAAGATATATAAATAATAAATTTTATTTTAGTAAGAGTAATCATTTTTTCCCTTAACTTGTGTGGCTCCCTTTCTTTTGAAGAATTTTATTTTGATTGCTTTAGGCTAAGGAATAGCACTTCTTTGTTTTTATGAAATGTATTGTACCTTTGCTTATATTTTTTTTTTCAGGAAGCTATTGCACTAAAATACATTTAGGTTCTGAGAGCTATGACACAACTTTTTTAGTACTTTCTAAAAAAAATCCTCAAAGGGGCTATACAGAGGGCAAAAAAATTGTCATTTCAAGTGACCATCCCCTTGCCTCCGATGCAGGTTTAGAAATATATAGAAAAGGTGGTAATATTGTTGATAGTGCTATAGCCGCTAGCTTTGCTATCTCAGTGCTTCGCCCTCATTCTACAGGTCTTGGTGGTGGTGGGTTTATGCTACTACGCTTGAATCATAAAACACAAGCCTTTGATTTTAGGGAGAGGGCACCTAAACTTGCTAGTAGGGATATGTATCAAAAAATGGGCAAGGGGGCCTCTCTTAGAGGCTGGGGCGCAGTCGCCACTCCTGGAATGATACCAGGTTTACTAGAGATACATAAAATGTATGGAAGATTAACGTTAAAAGAGGTACTTGGGCCTGCTTTGCGATTAGCAGAAAGTGGTTTTACTATCTATCCTGATTTGTATAAGGCGATAGTAGAGGCCTTGCCTGAAATGGATACAGAAATGAAGAATATTTTTACAAGTAGGGGGATGCCCAAGCCTGAGGGTAGCCTTTTAGTACAAAAGGATTTAGCCCTTACGCTAAGAAGTTTATCTGAAGAAGCTAGCCTAGAGGTGAGTCCCCAAGAACAAATAAGTGGCTATGTAGGGGAAGTGCAGAAAAAAAATATTGGCTCACCTTTTTTAAAAAACTTTGCTAAAAAATTAGAAAAGGTCATGCTAAGGGAGCATGGATTGCTTCGAAGAGAAGACGTTGAAAAATATCAAATTTTACAATCTTCCCCTATTGAAATGCGCTATAAAAACTTTGTCGTTCAAACTATGCCCTTACCATCATCGGGGATATTTGTATTAGGAATGTTGAAGGAATTAGAAACTCTTAGTCCGGAGAATACATTGAAACTTCTTTTTGAAAAAAATAAGCCTATGTATTATGAAAAATTAATACAGCTCATGCAAGGATGTTATCAAATGAGGGCTAAGTATGGGGGGGATCCTAGTTTTTATAAAACCTCTAAAGAAGCATATTCTATTCTTGCTAAAGAGAATTATGAGCTTCGCCCCCCCCTCCCACGTTCCAATCAAACTACTCATATTTCTATTCTAGATGAAATAGGGAATGCGGTGAGCACAACACAATCTATAAATTATAAATTTGGTGCGAGGGTTGTGCTTGAGGGAACGGGTATAATCTTAAATGATACTATGGATGATTTTAGTGCAAGTCCGGGAAGTCCTAATGTTTACGGGCTTATAGGAAGTGAAGCAAATGCAATAGCCCCCATGAAGACACCTTTAAGTAGTATGAGTCCTATTTTTGTGCTTGAGGATATTCAAGTTGCACAAGAAGCCATGAAAGGTGAACAAGCTAGGGATGAGGGCTTACAAATGCGTTTGAGTATAGGTGCTCCCGGAGGTTCTCATATTATCACCACTGTTTTTCAAGGTCTAGTAAACGATTTAGAGATGGGGCTTCACCCCTTTGTAAATGTTGCCCAGTCACGTATACATTTTCAAAATTTCCCTAAAACAGTTTTTTTTGAGAGTAAAAGTTTTGCTTCACAAAAAGATAAAAATGAGATGCAAAAAAAACTAAGGTCTAAATATAATTTGAATTTAGAAATTAAACCTTCTTTTGCAAAACTTTTTATCGTAAAACGCAAAGGGGCAGCACTCATCGGAGCCTCTGATCCTCGTGGGGATGGGGAGCCTAGAGGGGAATGAATATAGAGGAAAGTAGTCGTTATACAAGAAGTGTAGTAGGAGATTTTACGATTTCACATTCTTTTTTGATATAAAGCATTAAGGTTAGGAAATATACACTATCTAGCACAGTTGAGATTTTTAATCATGAATCAATTGGAACGCATTGCATATTTGTACTTAAGTTTTATCAATAATCCAAGTGGCCTTTCTTATGAACAAATACGTTTTGAGAGTCCTCAAGCTTACCAAGGTGAGCCTGAAAGTATGCGTCGTAAATTTGAAAGGGATAAAGTTATACTCAAAATGCTGGGACTCGAGTTACAGTATCAAGATTCTCATTCTTTCTTATCTAACTCTAAGAAAGACGTATACAAATTAGCAAACTTTTCACAGGAGGCAAAAATACCTACCCTACGTCTTAGCAATGAGCAAGCAAGTCATATAGGCTTGCTTTTGTTAAAATCTATTTCTCAAAAAGGAAATATCGTAAACCCCCAAGAAAAAGAGGAGATTAAAAATATAATGAGAAAGTTGTTTTATTTTAATCATCAATTTTCTTCTGAAGAAAAAATACAGCTAAATTCTGAAACTAAAAATAAATCAAAAAAAAAATTAGAACTATTAGTTTCAAAATTAGAAAAGATTAAAAAAAATGAAACCCAGCAAAATCAAAGTCAAAAAAGATATTTAGAATTGATACATAAATCTTTAAAAAATAAAAATAGCATTGAAATATCCTATACTTCTACAAAAAAAAATAGCCCCTCCCTTCCAAAATCAAAAATCACTCTTTGGCCACATGGTCTAATCTCTTATAAGGGAAGATGGTGTATGATTGCTTATAACCCCAAAGTGAATGTATTTAAATATTACTACTTAGAGCATATTTCTGAATTGAATATTACGGATAAAGAGTTTAAATCCTTACCTAATTTTGATATATTAAAATTCAGTTTACACCCCTTAAGTATTGGGATGCATCCCGTGCGTCAGGTTTTGCTTCAGATACACCCTGAATATGAAGAAGTCTTTCAATCTTATCTTGAGCCTGTTCGCAATCATCTACAGAATTTCAAACAAGAAAATTTCAAATTTAGCTTTTTATTAGGGAATACCTCTGCCCTTTTTAGATGGATATTTTCTCATCCTACTGCTGTAGAAAAATTGGGGCCTAGTGCTATACATAAAAGTTTTAAAGACTTTATTCAAGAGATAAGGGAAAACTATAATTTTTAGGGAGACTTTTTATATTAGAGCCATCTTGTACGCATACAAGATGGCGTTTAGATAGAGCCATCTTGTACGTATACAAGATGGCCCGCTTGCCCCGCAAGGCGGGGAAAGTCCCCCTATAAGAAAATTTTATTTGACATGATGATAAAATTAACGTCGATTGTATTTCAAATGAACGCAATACAAGTTAAAACTTTAAAAGACTGTGGATTTTCTGAAGCTGCGATTCTAGTATTGAAGGAGATTACAGAAATCAAATCTGGAGATCTTGTTACAAAAAAAGATTTGGACGTAACTAAATTAGAACTTGAAAAACAGATAATACAAGTAAAGCTAGAGCTTGAAAAAGAGATTGCACAAGTAAAGTTAGAAATACAACAATCTAAAGTAGAACTTCTAAAAGCGATGAATAATCAAATTTGGAAAATAATCAGTGTGTTGCTTGTTATTTTGTCTCCTTTTTATGCTATCTTAATTAAAAATATGCTATAGTCGCGGACTTTGTCCCTGTAAGGGGCTTTGTCCCTGCAAGGGGCTTTTTTTTATAAAAAAGGAAATTTTTCTTGTCTCCCCCCCCCCGGTATTTATGGGACTCATGTCCTTATTTGCTTGGTTTTAGCTAGGCTTTATAGGGACAAATATAGTGAATAAATTTTGGAGAAAAATATGTTTAACACAACAAAAAATAGTAAAAACCTAGGCCTAGCTTTCATGCTCTGCATAGCTAGCCTTCTCGTAGACTGCAGTAGCGGTGGAGGAGGCGGAGGAGGCGGAACTGGCCCTGGTGTCGCGACCTGCCGAAATGGTCTAGGTGCTGTGGGTGCCTGTGAATCTTGCGATACAGGCTTTCAACTATCAGGAGGGCTTTGTAATCCTATCCCGGGTGCTCCTTGTGCCGATGGCTCTGGTTCAGCAGGTGCTTGTACTTCTTGCAATACAGGCTTTGTTTTGGCAGAGAACTCTTGTTTTGCTCAAGTAACTGTTAGCTTTAATTTGAATGGGGGGATAGGTAACTCTCCCTCGAACCAAACCATAAGGGCAGGGGAATCAGTTACTGTGCCCGGCATAGGAGGTGCAACACTAGATGGTTTTACTTTCATAGGCTGGTCTACTTTACGTACTAATGCGGGTGCTAATTTTGTTAGAGCAGGTAATACTTACATCATTCCCGCTGTAAGGGTTCCTCAAACTACCCTCACCCTCTATGCAACTTGGGCGGCACCTTATACAGTTACGTACAACTTGAATGGCGGTATGGGCTCTGCTCCCAATGCTAGTGTTGCCCTTGCAGGGACTGAAGTTACCCTTCGTGCCCTTACCCTTACAGGTTCAAATAATAATAATAGACCTGCTAATGCCTCTGCAAGCCCTAATAATGGCTTCCTTGGCTGGGGTGTAAATGCTGATGGCTCGGGGCAAACGTACAATACAGAAACAAACCAAGTCTTTGCTTCGGATACAACCCTCTATGCCCTTTGGTACTATTCTATAACTTACAATTGTAGCGAGGGAACAGCTTCAGGAAGCTTTCCTACTCGAACTACTGTAAGAACAGGAGAAGTTTTAACTAATTTGCCTCTCACAGGCTGCAATGGAAATATCTTGGGTTGGTCTACAACAGGAAATATACCGTACATCACCACTATGCCCAATGGACCCATAACTCTTAAAGCTGTTTACCAAATAGTAGATGCTGATGGCGATGGATTGATAGAAATTTCTACAGCTGAACAGTTAAATAATATGAGATATAACTTAGCAGGCACTAGCTGGAAAACAAATGCTAGTGACGCTGGTTCTTCTGGGGGTTGTCCATCTACAGGCTGTAGGGGCTATGAGCTAACTGCTGATATAGATCTTGGAAATACCAAATGGGGGACTAGTGCCTCTTTTGTTGGTACTAGGGTCACGGCAGGCTGGGAGCCCATAGGAGCTTGTAGTGCAGATTCAGATTGTACCGATGCAACAGATACCCCCTTTACGGCTACTTTCGAGGGTAGGGGTTTTGTTATACGCAATCTTTATATAAATAGACCTACGAATTTAAACGAAACGGGTTTATTTGGAGCCTCTACTGGCACCTTGAATCAAGTTGCCCTAGTGAATGTGGCAGTAAGAGGTAATATCTACACAGGTGGCTTGGTAGGGCAACAAGATGATAGTAACAGCAGTATCACTAGTAGCTATGCCACGGGTGCAGTGTCGGGAATCGGTGATGTAGGCGGCTTAGTGGGATTGTTATTTACTGGCAGCATTACTAGTAGCTATGTCACGGGCGTAGTGTTGGGCAGCAGTGATAATACAGGTGGCTTAGTGGGGTCACAATTTGGTGGCAGTATCACTAGTAGCTATGCCATGGGTGCAGTAACGGGCAGTGATAGAGTAAGTGGCTTGGTGGGACAGCAAGCTGATGGGACTATCACTAGTAGCTATGCCATGGGTGCAGTAACTGGCAGTAGTAGCGTAGGTGGCTTGGTGGGGGTACAATTTGGTAGTATCACTAGTAGTTATGCCACAGAAGCAGTAATGGGCAGTAGTGACGTAGGCGGCTTGGTGGGGTCGCAATTTGGAGGCAGTATCACTAGTAGCTATGCCACAGGTGCTGTGACGGGTACGTCTAACGTTGGAGGCTTGGTGGGGAATCAACCTACTGGCACTATCACCACCAGTTATTGGAATAGCATGAGTACGCAAACCCTTTCTGGTACAGCTCGTAGTGAGGCTGATAGATTAGGTATAGGTAATGTTGCAACGTCAACCCTAACCAGCACCGCAAATGGCGTATCAGCCCTTTCTACTACCCTATTGCAAAGCAATATGAATGCAGCGGGGGCGACTATACTTGCCACTAGTGCTTTTTATGTGGTTGCGGGTTCCTATCCTAAGCTTTGTGTTAATCCTCTTCCTGCTGCTGCGGTTGGAGTGTGTAGTGCTACATATAGGCTAGCAGGGCAAGATTAGATTAGGATTACTATGATAGTAAAGAAAATGTTATTTGAATAATTTTTAAGTAAGAGATAACGTTTTTTATTTTCTTATAGGGCTTAGAATGATGAAAGCCTCTGACGAGACAAACCCCCTACAGGGACAAGCCCCCGCACTAGTTTCCTAGTACGGGGGTTTTTTGCTTATAATAGTAGTGAGAGTGGTGAGTAGCTTACCCTGCTTGCCCCGTAGGGGTAGGTGGCTTGGTGGGGTGGCAATAGAGGCGATGAAACGCTAAGCCACCTTACCCGTGTTCGGTGTAATCCAGCAAATGCGACAGACTTGCTTGCCCCGCTTGCCCCGCAAGGCGGGGCTTGCCCTGCAAAGGGCCGAAGGTGGTCCTCGAGAGGGTAATACGGGCTTAAAGTAGATTATATTCTATTCTTTGCTAGTATTACCTTTCGCTTTGCTCAAGACAAGTGTCTCATTGCCACTATAACCGTACTAGCCATATTTAAATAAAGAAACTCTTAGTATTACAAAAGCTTTGTCCTCGCCGGGGCGGGAAGTGAGCCTCATTTAGATAAAGAAAGTTTATTCATACAAAAGCTTTGTCCTCGCCCGAGACGAATGAGCTACATTTAAATAAAGAAATTCTTATTCATACAAAGGCTATATCCTCGCCCGCGACGAATGAGCTACATTTAGATAAAGAAAGTTTATTCATACAAAGGCTATATCCTCGCCGCGACGAATGAGCTACATTTAGATAAAGAAAGTTTATTCATACAAAGGCTATATCCTCGCCGCGACGAATGAGCTACATTTAGATAAAAGAAATCTTATTCATACAAAAGCTTTGTCCTCGCCCGCCGTCTTGCCCGCGACAAGTGAGCCACATTTAGATAAAGAAACTCTTAGTATTACAAAAGCTCTATCCTCGCCCGCCGTCTTGCCCGCGACAAGTGAGCCACATTTAGATAAAGAAAGTTTATTCATACAAAAGCTTTGTCCTCGCCGCGGCGGGAAGTGAGCCACATTTAGATAAAGAACATCTTACTCATACAAAGGCTTTGTCCTCGCCCGCCGTCTTGCCCGCGACAAGTGAGCCACATTTAGATAAAGAAAGTTTATTCATACAAAAGCTTTGTCCTCGCCGCTGCAGGAAGTGAGCCTCATTTAGATAAAGAAAGTTTATTCATACAAAAGCTTTGTTCTCGCCCGCGACAAGTGAGCCTAGTTTAGACAAAGAAAATCTTGCTACTACAAAAGCTTTATCCTCGCCGCGGCGGGAAGTGAGCCACATTTAGATAAAGAACATCTTACTCATACAAAGGCTTTGTCCTCGCCGCGGCGGGAAGTGAGCTACATTTAGATAAAGAAAGTTTATTCATACAAAAGCTTTGTCCTCGCCCGCGACGAATGAGCTACATTTAAATAAAGAAATTCTTATTCATACAAAAGCTTTGTCCTCGTCGCGACGAATGAGCTACATTTAGATAAAGAAAGTTTATTCATACAAAAGCTTTGTCCTCGCCGCGGCGACAAGTGAGCCTAGTTTAGATAAAGAAATTCTTAGTATTACAAAAGCTTTGTCCTCGTCGCGGCGGGAAGTGAGCCGCATTTAGATAAAGAAATTCTTAGTATTACAAAAGCTTTATCCTCGCAGCGGCGGGAAGTGAGCCACATTTAGATAAAGAACATCTTACTCATACAAAGGCTTTGTCCTCGCCGCGGCGGGAAGTGAGCTACATTTAGATAAAAGAAATCTTATTCATACAAAAGCTTTGTCCTCGCCCGCCGTCTTGCCCGCGACAAGTGAGCCACATTTAGATAAAGAAACTCTTAGTATTACAAAAGCTCTATCCTCGCCCGCCGTCTTGCCCGCGACAAGTGAGCCACATTTAGATAAAGAAACTCTTAGTATTACAAAAGCTCTATCCTCGCCCGCCGTCTTGCCGGCGACAAGTGAGCCTCATTTAGATAAAGAAACTCTTAGTATTACAAAAGCTTTGTCCTCGCCCGCGACGAATGAGCTACATTTAAATAAAGAAATTCTTATTCATACAAAAGCTCTATCCTCGCCGCGGCGAATGAGCTACATTTAGATAAAGAAAGTTTATTCATACAAAAGCTTTGTCCTCGCCGCGGCGACAAGTGAGCCTAGTTTAGATAAAGAAATTCTTAGTATTACAAAAGCTTTGTCCTCGTCGCGACGAATGAGCTACATTTAGATAAAGAAAGTTTATTCATACAAAAGCTTTGTCCTCGCCGCGGCGACAAGTGAGCCTAGTTTAGATAAAGAAATTCTTAGTATTACAAAAGCTTTGTCCTCGTCGCGACGAATGAGCTACATTTAGATAAAGAAAGTTTATTCATACAAAAGCTTTGTCCTCGCCCGCGACGAATGAGCTACATTTAAATAAAGAAATTCTTATTCATACAAAAGCTCTATCCTCGCCGCGGCGGGAAGTGAGCTACATTTAGATAAAGAAAGTTTATTCATACAAAAGCTTTGTCCTCGCCCGCGACGAATGAGCTACATTTAAATAAAGAAATTCTTATTCATACAAAAGCTTTGTCCTCGTCGCGACGAATGAGCTACATTTAGATAAAGAAAGTTTATTCATACAAAAGCTTTGTCCTCGCCGCGGCGACAAGTGAGCCTAGTTTAGATAAAGAAATTCTTAGTATTACAAAAGCTTTATCCTCGCCGCGGCGGGAAGTGAGCCACATTTAGATAAAGAACATCTTACTCATACAAAGGCTTTGTCCTCGCCCGCCGTCTTGCCCGCGACAAGTGAGCCACATTTAGATAAAGAAAGTTTATTCATACAAAAGCTTTGTCCTCGCCGCTGCAGGAAGTGAGCCTCATTTAGATAAAGAAAGTTTATTCATACAAAAGCTTTGTTCTCGCCCGCGACAAGTGAGCCTAGTTTAGACAAAGAAAATCTTGCTACTACAAAAGCTTTATCCTCGTCGCGGCGGGAAGTGAGCCGCATTTAGATAAAGAAATTCTTAGTATTACAAAAGCTTTATCCTCGCCCGCCGTCTTGCCGGCGACAAGTGAGCCTCATTTAGATAAAGAAACTCTTAGTATTACAAAAGCTTTGTCCTCGTCGCGACGAATGAGCTACATTTAGATAAAGAAAGTTTATTCATACAAAAGCTTTGTCCTCGCCCGCGACGAATGAGCTACATTTAAATAAAGAAATTCTTATTCATACAAAGGCTATATCCTCGCCGCGGCGAATGAGCTACATTTAGATAAAGAAAGTTTATTCATACAAAAGCTTTGTCCTCGCCCGCGACGAATGAGCTACATTTAGATAAAGAAAGTTTATTCATACAAAGGCTATATCCTCGCCGCGGCGACAAGTGAGCCTAGTTTACATAAAAAAAAGTTTATTCATACAAAAGCTTTATCCTCGCAGCGGCGGGAAGTGAGCCGCATTTAGATAAAGAACATCTTACTCATACAAAGGCTTTGTCCTCGCCGCGGCGGGAAGTGAGCTACATTTAGATAAAAGAAATCTTATTCATACAAAAGCTTTGTCCTCGCCCGCCGTCTTGCCCGCGACGAATGAGCCATATTTAAATAAAGAAACTCTTAGTATTACAAAAGCTTTGTCCTCGCCGCGGCGACAAGTGATCCTAGTTTAGATAAAGAAATTCTTAGTATTACAAAAGCTTTGTCCTCGCCCGCCGTCTTGCCCGCGACAAGTGAGCCGCATTTAGATAAAAGAAAATCTTACTCATACAAAAGCTCTATCCTCGCCGCGGCGAGAACAAAGCTCACTTTAGATAAATAAAATTGTAATATTGAAATTTTTTAAAAACTAAAAATCTTTTTTATATAGTAAAAAATATCTGCGTACTCCATCGCTCCATGGAGGGAGCCTCTACGAGACAAGCAAGCCTCGAGGCATTCCATTTCCTTCCATTCTTTAAAGAAGGAAATGGAAAACATCCCGACATGCCCAAAACACGGAAGTTTTGGTCATGTCGGCAATTAGGGGTCATAGTGGGACTTTCTAAACGCCATCTTGTATGCGTACAAGATGGCTCTAATATAAAAAAGTCCCCCTAAATCATACTCCATCGCTTTAGATGAGCTTGAAAATGCTTGTCCTCTTTAGAGGGCTTGTCCTCTTTAGAGGGCTTGCCCTGCAAAGGGCCGAAGGAGGGTCTCTGTAAGGGGGCTTTTGTTTTATAAGATGATGATAGTCTGCTGTCTTCCTGTACCAACGGGGCTTTGGTTGTGCTAGTGGCAATGAGACATTTATCCTCATTTATGAGGGTAATGCAGTTGTATAATTCATTATATTGTATTTTTTAGCAGTATTACCTTTCGCTTTGCTCAAGACAAGTGTCTCATTGAAATCTTGTATTAAAGAAAAAAATATTTGTGTACTCCATCGCTCCATTCGGGCAGTTTCCCCCTAAAGGGGACCAAGGGAGATTAGGAGACCAGAAAATTAATATTAGATAAACTTTAATCTCTTGCCTTTTTAGGCTTAGCTGAGTATCTAAACTTAGATAATTATGAACTTTGTGAGAAAAAATAAATATAAAAGAATAAGTCATAAGGAGAAGAGTACATCTATATTCCATAAAGGTGTTCCCTTTGATTTTTATTATTATCTCTTGAAAACAACTTGGTCTAAGTTTTTTATTTTACTTGCTTTGATATACATAGTGGTAAATTTATTTTTTACATTCTTATATTATTTTATAGGTGGGGTAAGGGGGATAGGTAGTAATGCTCTAATGGATTGTTTCTTTTTCTCCTCGCAAACAATCTCTACAGTTGGTTATGGAAATATGTACCCTGAAAGTTTTGAAGCACATATGGTGGCCATGGTAGAGTTAGTGATGGGAGTTGTATTTAATGCTATGCTCACAGGCGCTATTTTTTCTAAATTTTCAAGACCCTCAACTTTTTTATATTTTAGTCAAAAAGTTTTAATTAATAGAAAAAAAAATGGACCATGGAGATTGAAATTGCGAGTTGCGAATGTGAGGAACGATGCTATCTCTAATGTCAGGGCAAGTCTAAGCCTAGTCATTAACGAAAAGGGAGAGGGCGGGCAAATATTGCATAAATCTTATGATTTAAACTTAAAATTAGATAAAGTACCTAATTTGATGTTTAGTTGGATTTTAGTACATAAAATTGATAGAACGAGTCCATTCTATAGTATATTAAGAGATAAAGATGAAACTAAGATGAGAAAAAATTTAAGAGACAATCATCCCATGATCATATTAAGTATTTCAGGTATAGATAAAATATATATGCAAGAGGTACATGCTCATTATAGATACACCTATGATGATATATCTTGGAATTATCAATATATGGATTGCATACAAACTACAAATGATGGTAGCACGATATTAGATTATAGTAAATTAGATTTACTTGAATCTTATAAGAATACATGAGGTCTATTGTAAATTGAATATGAAACGCATGATAAATGTAGCGGTGCTCATGGGCGGTCGCTCTGCAGAACATGAAATATCTCTTGTGTCGGCTTTGAATATCATTGGCATACTTACATCTACCTCTAAAGGCGAGGACTTACCAAATGAAAAAGTTTCAAAAAATAAAGAGTATATAAGCAAGTATTCGTATAATGTGTATCCTATAGGGATTACTCGCCAAGGCACTTGGACTCTTCTTGATAAAAAGGAATTGGAGGGGATGAAGAGAAATAATGATAATAAAATACCACTAGAAATTACTGGTGGTGGTGAAGAGCTATGTTTGCATTTAGGAAAAAAATTTCCTATACGTAAAATAAAAAATACCTCAGATTCAGAGAGCATGCTTCCTATAGACCTTGTCATCCCTGCCTTACATGGCCCCTATGGAGAAGATGGAAGTATACAGGGATTATTAAGATATATAGACCTACCTTTTGTAGGTTGTAATATTTTAGCTTCAGCTTTGGGAATGGACAAGGATATGATGAAAGTTTTTTTGAAAAAAGAAGTTCATATGGCACGTAGTGTTACTGTACACGCATACCAGTTCTTTAAAGATAAATCTACGAATATTGAAATTCTAAAAGGTGAGGAAGATTCTAAAGATAGTTCTGCAGATATTTCCATTGAATTTGAGACTTTAGAACAGACCTTAGGCCTCCCCCTTTTTATCAAACCTTGTAGGCAGGGATCCTCTGTTGGTGTACATAAAGTAAGTACAAAAGAGATGTTTTATAGCTCTATGAAGGATGCCTTAAGTTTTGATTCAAAGGTGTTGATTGAAGAATGTATTTTGGGTCGTGAATTGGAAGTGGCTGTTTTAGGTAACACAAGGCCTAGGGCCTCAGTCGTGGGAGAAATAGAAGTGTGTGATAAAAATGAGTTTTACTCTTTTGAGGCAAAGTATATTAATGACAGGGCTGTATTATTACATGCACCAGCAGAAATAGAGATAGGTATACAAAAGGAGTTGCAAATTACTGCCCTAAGGGTGTATAAACTTCTTGGACTTGAGGGCTTGGCTCGAGTAGATTTCTTTTTAACGAAAGAAAATAAAATTTATCTAAATGAGATTAATACCTTTCCTGGTTTTACTCATATCAGTATGTATCCTAAACTTTGGGAGAAGAGTGGAATGGAGCAAAAAGAGCTTCTAGAAATATTAATAGACTTAGCCTTAGAAAGGGAGAAAGGGTTTCTTGGTTTGAAGTTAAAACCTTGAGCTAAAATAAGAGAGTATAAAAATTAGATGATGAAAGATATAGGCTTTATAGGTTTAGGGAAAATGGGTACTGCCCTTGCCCTTGCTATCATTGAGAAAAAAAGTCAAAGTAATCATTCTATTTTTGTCTATGACCCCCATCTTGAAATTTCCAAAAAAGAATTTTTAAAAAGTAAATATCCAAATTTTATTTTTTGTGAGGAAGTAACTCAAGTAGAGGAGGGGGCAGAATATATATTTATTTGTGTAAAGCCACAAGATGCAAGCTTGGCCCTCAAAGCATGTAAGGGGGAAAAAAAATATATCTCTATCGTTGCAGGCCTTAACATAGAAAGTCTGGCTTCTTTGCTCAAAACTAAAAGAGAAAATGTATCTAGGGTGATGCCTAATCTTGCCGTAGAAATACAACAATCAGTAAATGCTGTGTATTGTGAGGGTAAGGAATTACGTGATTGGACATTAGAAGCCTTCTCTTTTGTTGGTTATACCTTTGCCTTAAGGCTAGAGAATGACCTTCATGCTATTACAGCTCAGAGTGGTTCGGGGCCAGCTATTGTTTGTGCGTTTGTACAGGGAATGGCAGAGGGAGGAGTTATAAATGGACTAGGGTATGAACAGGCCTTAAAAATTACGATAGAAATGATGAAGGGGACTCTTGCATTATTAGAAGAAAAAGCACTTACACCCACGCAATTACGTAACCAAGTTGCTTCCCCTGGTGGCACCACTATTTTCGCCTTGGAAAAATTAGAGGCCTCAGGTTGGCAGGGTGGTATTATGCAGGCCCTTATTGCTGCTGAAAAAAGAAGTCGTGATCTATCAAAACTCTAGTAGATTTTTACACTCTTACACGAATCTTTAAAACTGCATATGCGCCTTTTGCTTCTTTGTTTTGCTCCTCAAGTAGAATTGATTTTATTTGTACCTGTTTTACGTGCCCTTGCTCGCCAGTTTAGTACGATTACAGTTATTCTAGTGTGCGAGGAGAAGAGTAAATATTATTTTTATAATATCCCTGGTGTGAATATTATTTCTGTAGATTTAGAAAAAGAATATAAGGGGATTTTAGGCATACATCGCCTTTTTTTAGAATTAAGAAAATTAGGCCCATTTAAGCATGCCCTTTCTTTGAAGGTGAATATTCTTTCTTCTCTTTTTCAAATTTTTTTCTTCTACAGTCGCATACGATTCCATAAAATTAAAACAGATAAAAAAAATAGGTATGGATGGGTACGAAAAAGATTTAAGAAACGTAATCCAGTTTTACATCTCACAGAGTTTTATTTCAGGGCCTTTGGCAAACTTGGTCTTGATGTACATCAAACAAATTTAGAAAATAAGGTTTGGACTCCTTGGATTGATTTAGATACTTCTTCACGTGTTGAAGCACAACATTTTCTTACTTCAAAGAAGGTTGATATGAAGAAAAAATTTATCGGAATAGCCCCATTTAGTGAAAATGCTTATAAGGACTGGCCTCTAAATAAGATAGAAGCTTTATTAAAAAATATAATCAATGATCTAGATGTTTATGTATTCATTTTTAAGAGATTGAGTCAAACTACTAAAAAAATGGGTGAGATAAAAGTTCAACATCCAAGAATCATTTTTTGTTTGGAAGAAATTAATATATCTTTAGAAATGTCTCTTATTTCTCATATGAATTTTTTTCTAAGTATGGATTCTATCTATATGCATTTAGCGGCCTTACTTGGGGTAAGCGTTATTTCAATATGGGGACCAACACATCCTGATTTAGGTAAGGCAGCTTATAAGCAAGAATATAGTCAGGTGATACAAATTCCCACTAGTGCCCTTGCATGTCGTCCTTGCTCTTACGATGCACCAAAGAAATGTATGCGCTTGGATCATGCTTGCTTAGAATGGATATCTGTAAGTGAAGTTTATGAAAAAGTAAAAAATAAAATTCAAATTATCTAAAATAATGTAATCATATGAAAGACTTGCTTAAAAATAAAAACGTAGTCATTACAGGTTCATCTAGTGGTATAGGTGAAGCTGTAGCTAAGCTTTTAGTAGCAAAGGGTGCAAAACTCACACTTATCGCTAGACGTTCACACGAACTTTTACGGGTTCAAAAAGAGATACAGAATCTTTATGGAGAAAGGGTAGATATCATTGCTGTAGATATTAGTTTAAAAGAATCTTCAGTTAAAATTTTAGAAACCTTTCAAAAAAATAATACAACTATAGATATCATTGTGCATAATGCAGGTGTCACAGCACATGGTTCTTTTGAAAATACTCATATAGAAGTTCTTGAAAAGGTTATGCAAATTAATTTTTTTTCCATAGCCATGTTGACCAAAACATTACTTCCTTTTTTGAAGCCTTCTTATGAATTACATAAAAAGGCTTCAAAAAAACTCATAGCCCTAGTTTCCACACCTTCAGGCTTACATGGTATTCCTCTTCGTTACCCTTATAGTGCAAGTAAGGCAGCAGCACAATCTTTAATGGAATGTATTTCAGTGGAATGCAATGAGTACAATATTTCGACTTGTATTTTTTATCCTGGTTACACTCGTACAAATTTACGTACTAGTGGTTTTGATGAAAAAGGTGAAGTTTTAAATGAAAAACAAGAAAGAGATGCTATAGATGTGCATGTAGTAGCGATGAAAATTGTAAAGGGTTTAGAAAAATGTATGAATAGAAGGAATACCAAAAAACTTTCTACTTTTTTAATGGAAAAAAATGGTTACTTAATTTCCTATTTAAAGTTTTTTGCACCAAATTTTTTACGTAATCAATTATATAAAAAATATAAAAAAGAAAATCAAGAAAGGTAGTTTATGTCTGGTCATTCACGTTGGTCCAATATCAAACGTAAAAAAGCTGGGGTGGATAAAAAGAAGGGCGTCCTTTTTAATCGCATCTCTAAAGAATTAATGGTAGCAGCTAGATTAGGAGGATCTGAGCCTCAAGGGAATAGTCGATTGCGTATTGCTATTTCACGAGCTCGAGATGCAAATATGCCTTTAGATACGATTGAACGTTCAATCAAAAAAGGTGCGGGTGAACTCGAAGGAGTTGTTTATGAGGAAGTTGTCTATGAGGCCTTTGCCCAAGGTGGTGTTGCTTTGATTATAGAAAGTCTTACAGATAAAAAAAGTAGAACCACTCCTGAAATTAAAAATATTTTAAGCAAACACAACGCAAATATAGCTGAAGCAAATTCTGTCTTACGTTTATTTGAAAAAAGAGGTATAGTTCGTATATATGCTTCTAAGGATAGGGAAGTTGTCAGTATTTTAGAAAAAAAAATCAATGAATTGAATTTACTGGAAATTATAGTAGAAGCGGGGGCAGAAGATCTGAATTTTTATGAAGAAGGAAATTACTTTGAAGTTGTGGCTTTAGAAAAAGAATTTTCACGAGTTTCAGAAAATTTACGTCAGAAAAATATTCCCATTATGGAATCAGGAATAGAATTTTGTCTTAAAGATAAAAGCTCCTTAATTCAAATAGAAGATGAAGAGCAGTTTTCTAAAATAACAAAACTCATTGAGGTATTAGAAGAAAATGAAGATGTACAAGCAGTAACAAGCAATTTATATTGATTTTGTTTTTCTTCTTTTTTCTTTAGCTTTGACGTAATCGTATAAGCCTTTCAGAGAAAGGTATTTTCTTTTCTTTGTTTTTTTATATATAAAATTATTTTTACTATTTTGTGTTAGAGCCTTCTTTTACGAGAGCCGCTAGCGTTGTCTATTTTTCTAAAGTGCTTTATCTAAAAATAAAAATAAAGATAGAATTAGGGGTATTTCTTTATGATGAAAAAATATTATAGTTTCAAATACATCGAATCACTTCTTAGATCTCCATTCCTATTACACCATACTTTATGGGGACCCTAACTTTTTGGTTCTATGCTTTTTGAATCATAAAAAGCTTGAATTAAAGAGAGCCTCTACTTTTATAAGCTTTTAGTTTTAGGGCCCTTAGCTCAGTCGGTTAGAGCAGAAGACTCATAATCTTTTGGTCCAAGGTTCAAGTCCTTGAGGGCCCATATTCTTGAAAATACTATGAATGATTTTTAGGAAAAATGTATTTATGAGATGAGGTTTTTGAAAAACAACCCTTCATTATGAAAAATACCGCTCGTACTTTCACTAGAATTCAATCTGTGTAAGAAAAGCTATGAAACTAAATTATAATGGCGAACTTGCAATGAGACCCTCATCCAAAAGACTAATAAGCTCTGTAGTGCGTACAGCTAAGCTTAATTCCTTCTCTTCTTCTTCTTGAAGATTTTGTCTTTCTTGAAGTAGCTCATCTGCAATATTGATCGCAGTAAGTACAGCTAATTTTTTAGCGTCTAAATGAGGGGAGCTTTGGCGAAGGTCTTTCATGCGATTATCAACAAAGCGACCTATTTGAAAAATATATTCTTCATCTACACTTCCTCGAACTGTGTAGGTCTCTCCAAAAATAGTAATTTTTTTATAATTCATATTTATATTGTACATTAAGTTTGTTGTTATGTTTTTACGAATTACGGCTTGGTCCTTCCTCTATAATTAAAAAATCATCATCATCTGTAGAGTCAAAGATACCCAAATTAGATGGCATTTCATTATCAAGAGTGGAAGCTCTGGGAGCATCGCTTACTTTCAAAGCGTCATCTAAACTTGTTTCTTCGTCATCAACATAAATAATATCATCTTCATCATCGCTAAGCTTTTCAGAGGAGGGGCTAGGGGGGATAAAGGCATCTTGTGTCCCTTGACTTTTCTTTTTAGATGGGGGGAGTAATCCCTTATCCAAAAAGACAGTGCTCTCATCTAAGTTACTTTCTAAATTGTTACTTTCTATTTCAGCTTGAAAATCATTTACTGTCTTTAATGCAGCAGAATCTTGAGTATAAGAAGATGTAGAAGGGGGGGGGCTCTGTGTATTTAGATTTGTTGTACTGCTTTTATTTTGAAGCGTATTAAGCTTGCTTAGCATATTATTAATCTTAGACTCAAGGGCAGTTTCCCTTGATTTAAGTTCTTTAAATTCTGAGCTAGTACCCTCTACTTGAATACGTAATTGAGCAATCTCTCGCTCTTTTTCTGCGACATTTTGTTTGAGTACCCTATTTTGTTCTTGTAAATGAGTATTATTTTCCTCTAAGCGAGAATTTTCAGAACGCAGGTCTGAAATTAGCTCTAGGGCCCTTAGTATTCTTCCTTCAAGTTCATCTAATCTTTCTAATGTTACCACTGTGTACTCTCCTTACATCTTCTACATTAACGGTAGGAGAGTGACTTAAAGCAAGATAATTTTATGAAAGTAATACAAAAATCTAATTATACAAAGACTTAGGGTTTATGAGAAAATTTTCTATTCTTGAATAGAAAGCTATACAACAAGATCTTCTTCCCCACCACGAGCTACTATGATTTCACCTGCATCCTCTAACTTACGAATAATATTTACAATTTTCTGTTGGCAGTCCTCTACATCTTTAAGGCGCACGGGCCCCATAAAGTCCATATCTTCTCGGAGTAGGGAAGCCGCCCTACGAGACATATTTTTCATAATCTTTTCTTTTACTTCTTCATCTACAGATTTTAATGCCTTTGCCAACTCTTGGTTATCCACCTCTCTAAGCACCCTTTGTATACCTCTATCATCCAATAAAACAATATCTTCAAATACAAACATTTTCTTTTTAATTTGCTCTGCTAATTCAGGATCATTTTCTTCAAGGGCCTCAATGATAGTTTTTTCTGTACCCCTATCAACAAGGTTTAGAACCTCTGCAACGGCATCTATACCACCTGTTGCTGCAAATTCTTCTGAGGCGAGGGTAGAAAGTTTACGTTCTAGAACTCGTTCTATTTCACGGAGCACCTCAGGAGATACCCTTTCCATAGTAGCTATTCTTTTAGCTACATACGCTTGAATCTGGTGAGGTAAGCTAGATAAAATTAGGGCAGCCTTCTGAGGCTCAAGGTAGCATAATATGAGGGCTATGGTTTGAGGATGTTCATTTTGAATAAAGTTAAGGAGATGTTGTGGATCTGTTCTACGTACAAAATCAAAGGGTCTTGCTTGAAGGCCCGAAGTAAGTCTGTTAATAATATCAATAGCTTTTTGTGTACCTAAGGCCTGTTCTAGAACTTCGCGAGCATAGTCTATACCCCCAGTAGTGATGAAGCCTTGAGCCATCATCAATTCATTAAATTCTATAAGTACAGACTCTTTTTCTTCAGGAGTAATCTTATCCAAGCGAGCCATTTCAAAGATTAAAGTTTCTACTTCCTCTTCTCGAAGTTTTTTAAAAATTTCAGCTGCCATCTCCGTACCTAGGGAAATGAGAAAAATTCCAGCCTTTTGGCGACCTGTAAATTGTATTCTTTTAGATTGAGCCATATATTTTAACTTACACCATGAAAAACTTAGAATCTCGGAAGTTTAATCTTTCTCTTTCAAAAATTCTACCTTTACATTGTCGTTAGGTAATACCCTGTCAATAAACCTTTTGTGTCTTATAATTTTATTCAAACTGTACTTCTTTCAAACTAGAGATGATATACTTGAAACTCTAGTCTGAAAGAAGCCTACATATTATCAAACTATGACTTCCATTATTCCACTTCAGTTAACCAAGTGCGTAATAATTTAGCTACGTCATCCGGTCTCTCCCGTACTATCAATAAGGCATTATCTAGCATTTCACGTCTTGCCCTTTCATCTACCGAGAGTTCTATTTCTGCACTTCCTTCTTCTGTAACACGTAAAGCTGCTTCCCTCATGAGCTGTTGTTGACTTACCATTTCTTCTTCACGTATGCGACGACGACGAAGTATTTCTTTTCTGATGGAGCGATAGAGTAAGTAAACGAGTAAAAAACTAACTAAGGAAATACTTGTGACCATTATGATTTCTTGCATAGTTTGAGATTTAGTTAAAATTTGATCCTCTGTTTCAAATTCCTTTGTACGATCTTTTTGTAGATGACGCACTTCTATTTGGTCTCCTCGAACAGATTTGTATAATAAAGATGCTTTCAAAAGTCCTTCAAGGGTTCTAAGTTCTTCCTCTGTGGGAGGGAAATACTTCCTTTCATATTTCCAACCACTTCCTTTGGTTTCCTTAGTCCCAGTTTTTTTCCATACACCATCTACAGCAACGGCAATAGAGCGAGCTTGTTCTTCCCATGGTTGACGTTTAATGAGTTTTTTTGTGGTATTATAGGCGTAGTTGGTGATGGTGTCGTCATTACCATATTCAGATCTTTGATAGTCTTGGTCCCTATACCCAGGAGGTAATTGCTTTTCCGTTCCTGTAGGGCCCCCTGGAGTAAAACCATTTCCTTTAAACTTTTCATTGCGTTTATTTTGAGAGATAATGAGAGTACCATTAGGCATGAGTTTACGTACTGGATAGGGTGACTCAGGATTCTCAGGTGTTTCTTCAACAGGAGAAACTAGAGTTTGCTTTTCTGTGACCTCATCCCAATTTATATTGAGAGAGACTCGTATAATAGAAATTCGGTCTTCAGGATAAAATTCTCTTAAACGTTCTTTGATCTCATCTAACCAACGTTTGCGTTCCCTTTCTTCAAAGGCTTTTTTTCGTTCTACTAGTTCTAGGCCCCTTTGCTCTTTATCAATTTCATCAGGTTCTACAAATTCATGTCCCTCATTGTCTGTGATTGTAATATTTTCACGTTTGAGTCCAGGTACTGCCCTATAAATAAGATTTTTAATTCCCATAACTTGTTTTCTTGAAATTTTATCTACCCCAGCATTGGGAATAAGAACTACAGAGGCTTTGATAGGGTCTGTATTGTTCATGAAATTATTTTGTTTGGGTACAGCTAACTCTACCTTGGCCAATTTTATGAAATCCAAGGTCATAAGCATTTTTTCTAAGGAGCCTTTGATAGCCCTATGTAATTTTATATCCTTGTCAAAACTAGTCTCATCCCAGCGTGACATATCAAAGAGCTCATAACCCTCAACACCAGAGGGTATAAGATTTTCTTGGGCAAGTCGTGTAATTGCTGCTTGTCTTTGATCCCCAGCAATATATATAGCCTTACTCCCAGCCCCACTCCAATTAAAGCCCATACTATCTAGGGACTTAGTTATTTTTCCAAAATCTTCGTTAGATAAATTATCGTAGAGTAAACTTTTAGGAACTTGAACTGTATACGTCGCCATTCCTCCAAAGATTACTAAGATAGTTAGGAGCACCCCCGCTGCGATAAGTTTCTTAGTCTTATCCAAGCTATTCCATAAAGTCTTAGCTTGATCAATTATATTTTGTATTACTTCAGGCATATATTCCTCTTTCTATTTTTATTTTAGTTTCAGTTTTGTTATGAAACTAAAGAGACATAAAAAATACCCCTTCTAAAAGTACAAGAATTTTTTTATGTTTTAAAAAATGAAAAAAATAAAAATCTACGAATTTTTTATTAAAAATAATTTCCTGTTTAGAAGCTTGATTCAATATTTAAAACAGTATTCCTATCTTTTTAAGAATGCTACAATAAGGAGTTTGTGGTTAAGTAGCTAAATGAACCAAAGATTTTTAAAAAGGGTAAGTTATAAAGAAACAATTTTTATTTTATATAAAGTAGTATTAAAACCATAGCTTATTTTTTAGAATAGTCAGGTCTCCTTAGCTTATATTGATTTTACTTTTTGTCTTTTATTTGTGATGTTACATTATGCTTTGTGTGGTGGAACTCTATGAATGAGAAAGGGATGGGAAGCAAGTTTATGAAAGTTGTTTTGAAACGAGTGAGGAGATGCGAGTATAAAAGCCTTCCGTAAAACGACTAAAATTTTCTTTACCTAAAAGTAAGTATCTTAGGGTTAAAAGATATAGGCCTAGAATGAGTGGAGGATTGATATACAAGTTTGGATGTACTCCATGAATGCGTCCTACTCCTTTAGATACAATAATAAGAACAATCAATAAGGTCTGAAATGTTTTTAATGAGTGGAAGTGTTTGAGTAAGATGAAGGGGATAAGTAAAAGTAGGAGGTAGTAGTCTTGCATAAGAGGCAAAAATATAAATTGTGCGAGGGAGGCCATTAGGAAGGCTTGGGTGGTATCTAGGCGTTCAAAAAAATCTCTAAAGAAAGATTTAAATTTCATTTTATAGACTTTACCTTTCAGAAAATAATATAAGAAAGCCAGTAGACTAAGGCTGATGCCTGCACTCATGCTAATAAAATTATGATTGAGTTTTGGAGTATAGCCCAAGAACCTTTTTAGGGAATAAAAAAATAACATGTACCAAGAGGGATTTCCATTTAACCCCCACAATAAAGAGATATAGAGATATTCATATAGAGGTAATTTTTCCTTAAATGCTTTGGGGCTGTAAACATCATGGATATGATAGCTTTGATTCAACCAAAGAGAGGAGAAATTTATAAGAAATAAAAGGCAAATAAAAATTAGAGTGTACTGGACACAGTTTTTTATATTATTTTTGTATTGTATCCAAAATACTATAATGTATATGATGGGTGTGATTTTATAGCTAGTGGCTATACCTAGGTAAAGTATAGCTAAGAATGGATTTTTTTCTATATAAAGTAGAAATAAAAATAAACATAAAAAAACAAAAAAAGCTACATTTGCCCTATGCATATTGAAAATAAAGGGATAGCTTAAAAAGAAGATAGGTAAATTTATAAGTTCCTTTTTATTTTTAATAAAAATAAAAAGCATAGGGAGTATAAACAAAATAGAAAATACATGGGATTTATTCAAAAAATGCGTATTAAAGAGTAGGGCACCTATTTGCATAGTCGTGACACATAGTGGAGTTACAAATGTTAAATAAGTAAGTGTGTTTTTTGTAGAAGACCATGTGTCTGCAAGCTCTAAGGCTTTTATTGTTTTAAAAAGATCCGCCCAAAGATCATCAGGGCTATAGTAATACCAAACGCCTAGTTGATGGATATTCGAAAAACAAACTTGTATAGTATATACCAATATGCCTATAAAAGTAAAAAAATAAAATATTCGTTTGTAGAGAGAGGTATCTTGCATGTGATTATAGGATATAGGTATATTTAGAAAAGTATAAAACGATTTAGTACCATGAACCTAGTTGCCAAAAAGCAACATTATGTCATAGACACAACTAAAAACACTCATTTTTGATTGTAACTTTTGATTTGGAGTAAGGTGATTTCAGCCATTTTCTGATTAGAGAAATCAGCCCTATGCCATTCTATTATTTTTTCTATGGCATTTTCTAAACCCCATCTAGGTTCCCAGCCTAGACGATTTTTCGCTTTAGAGCAGTCCAACTTTAAAAAATGAGCCTCATGTAATTGTTCTTCTGTTTCTTTATCCCATTTTGCTTTTTTGAGGTTATTTAAATTTTTATCCCCACTCGTATCTTTTTCATTTTGTAGATATGATAGATTTTCTATTATTTGCTTATCCCAGTTTCGTATAAGGATTTCTAAGACCTCTTGTACACTTCTTGCATCTTTATCGTTAGGCCCAAAATTCCAAGCACCTTCATATGTGGGCCCGTCTGTGTACATTTTTTGAGCCAGTAATAAGTAACCAGAGAGGGGTTCTAGTACATGTTGCCAAGGACGTTGTGCTTGTGGATGGCGTATTTTTAGAATTTCATTTTTTTCAAAGGCCCTAAGGGCATCGGGTATGAGTCTATCTAAGGACCAATCTCCCCCACCTATAACATTGCCCGCCCTTACTGAAGATAGAATCATTCTATGCCCCTTAGTTTTTGTATGAGAAAAAAAGGACTGTCTAAAAGCAGAAGTGACTAGCTCAGTGCAACCCTTACTGCTACTATAGGGGTCGTATCCTCCCATTGCCTCATTTTCTCTATAGCCCCAATCCCATTCCTTATTTTCGTAGCACTTATCACTAGTCACCACTATCACCGCTTTAACGCTGGGGGTAGTTCTTACTATTTCAAGTAAATGCACAGTTCCCATGACATTTGTTTGGTATGTTTCTATGGTATTTTTATAGCTATAGCGTACTAGGGGTTGGGCAGCCAGATGAAAAATGATTTCGGGTTGGGTCTCTGAAATTGCTCGTTTGAGCGTTTCATAATCACAAATATTTGCAATTATGCTTTTATGTATAAAACTCTTAAGTTGTACTTTGTCATAAAAACTAGGTGTGGTATTAGGTGCAAGGCCATAGCCTGTAACCTTGGCCCCAAGTTCAGCTAACCACAAAGCTAGCCACCCGCCTTTAAATCCTGTGTGTCCCGTTAGAAAGACGTTTTTATTTTTCCAAAATTCTTGCATTACTTAAAAGCTATAATTTGTATTTCATCATTTTAGAGATGCTGGTGGGGAAAAACTACCAAACCTTCCAAGGGGCTTGTCCTGTTTCCCAAAGTCTTTCAAGAAGATTTTTTTCACGTAAGGTATCCATGGGTTGCCAGAAGTCAGGATGTTTAAAGCATGCTAACTCCCCTTCTTTTGCAAGACGAACGAGGGGTTCTTGTTCCCATATGGTGGTGTCATCTTTGATATAATCTATGACTTTGGGATTTAAGACAAAGAAACCTCCATTTATTAAAGAGGTATCTGTATGATAGTTATCGCCCATTGGCTTTTCTTTAAAACCAATGACAAGATTATCCTTAACATTTAATATCCCAAAGCGTGCGGGTGGCGGGACAGCGGTAACCGTAGCTAATTTTTTTGTCGCTATGTGAAAATCTATGAGTTTGCGTATATTTACGTTACTAAGACCATCGCCATATGTAAAGCAGAAGGGTTCATTTGGATTTAGATAAGAGGCAACCCTTTTTAGACGTCCTCCGGTTTGCGTTTCCAAGCCTGTATCCACTAAGGTTACACGCCACGGATCAGAGAAATTATTATGTACATGTTGGACATTATTTTCAAAATCATAGGTGATATCTGAATTATGGATAGAGTAATTAGCAAAGTAACTTTTAATAACAGATGCCTTATAGCCACAGAGTATTATAAAATCTCTTAGGCCATAATGTGTATAGATTTTCATGATATGCCATATAATAGGATGGTTTCCTATTTCAATCATGGGTTTAGGTTTAAGATGACTTTCTTCAGATATACGAGAACCAAGTCCTCCGGCTAAGATGACAACTTTCATAGCTATCATCTTTTTTTTTCATTAAGATTTGTAAATAGTTAATTTGAAGTAGTGTACTTTTAAAAGAATCCAATGGAATGATATGAGTTATACTCTATACTCATCTAAATCATTTTACTGAAGTTTTTTAGATATGCTTTTATTGTAATATTCATTTATAGATTAAAATAGTTGTTTTTATAAATTTTTAATTTCCAAAAATAAAGATGGCACGATTCTTGCTACCTATAGCGTATGAAAAAAATAACAAACAAACCCCTAGCCCTTTTTATACTTATTTTTATATTTTTCTTGAGTCTCTTTCCTGCCTTAAATGACGTAGAAAGTTTAAATGTTAAAAACTTTTCTGGGAACGATGTCGCTTGGATGCTTTCAGCCATAGCCTTCGTTCTAATTATGACGCCGGGTCTAGCATTTTTTTATGGTGGTATGGTTAGTAAAAAAAATGTAATCTCTACAATGTTACAGAGTTTTATATGTATGACTCTAGTTACAATTTTATGGGTTGTTTATGCTTTTAGCTTAGTTTATGGAGATTCTTTTTTGGGTTTGATAGGGAATCCCTTTAAGTACTTTATGATGAGGGGTGTGCTTTCGGCAGATCCTATTAGTACTGCGTCTAGTATACCCTTTGTACTTTTTGCTATTTACCAACTTAAATTTGCCATCATCACTCCCGCCCTTATTACAGGTTCCTTTGCAGAACGAATACGTTTTAATTCATATGTTTTATTTATTATACTTTTTATTACTTTTATTTATGCCCCCCTTGCCCATATGACTTGGCATCCTGATGGGCTTCTTTTTAAGTTAGGAGTTCTTGATTTCGCTGGGGGTACAGTTGTACATATGAGTGCAGGTTGGGCTGCCCTTGCCAGTGCTATTTTCCTAAAACAAAGGGATAACACAAATCATCAACCTTCACGTATTACCTATGTCTTACTAGGAACAGGTCTCTTGTGGTTTGGTTGGATAGGCTTTAATGCAGGATCTGCATATGCGGCAAATCATTTAGCAGTTCTTGCCCTTGCGAATACCACCATCGCTTCAGCAGCAGGGGCCTTTGGATGGCTAATCTTTGATACTTATAAGGGTCGAAAGCCTTCAGCAATAGGTCTTTGTATAGGTGCCGTAGTGGGGCTAGTGGCTATAACACCTGCAGCGGGGTATGTGAGTTTACAGCATTCATTGTTTATAGGTGCTTTTAGTGCCATGATAAGTAATATTATTGTAGCCTTTAGAAGTAGAACAAGTATAGATGATTCCTTAGATGTCTTTCCTGGTCATGGTGTCGGTGGAATTTTAGGAATGATACTCACGGGAGTTTTTGCTTCTCAAAAAATTAATCCCCTAAATACCACAGGTAATGGTTTATATTTTGGAGAGAGTAAATTATTTTTCATTCAATTGAGCGTTATGATTGCTGTCTCTATATATGTTTTTTTTGGAGCTTTTTTATTGCTTAAAGTAACAGATTTAATAAGTCCTTTACGTGTAAGCAAAATGGAAGAAGACCTAGGTTTAGATAGAAGCCAGCATGACGAGAGTTTATAGCTAGCATTTTACCTTGGCAAGTAAGGTGTCTAGAATGAAAAAAGTCTTACAGTAAGGAAAGTTTTCCTAATTGAAGTTCGTAGCGATATTGAAAGTGCCTTGCAATATTTTGATCGTGAGTGACGAGTATTAGGGTAAAATGAAACTTACTTTGAAGTTCAAGAATCAGCTTAATTATTTTTTCTGAATTTTTTGTATCTAGATTCCCTGTAGGTTCATCTGCTAAAATTATTTTTTTTTCTCCAACTAAAGCGCGCGCTACACCAACTCTAGCCATTTCACCGCCAGATATTTGATAGGGATAGTGGGATACTCGTTCTATGAGGCCTACTTGTGAAAGAAGTTGTTCACTTTCTTCTTTTGCTTCTTTCCATTTTTTTTTATTGATAAGAAGGGGCATCATTACATTTTCTAGAATAGTAAAATCTGGAAGTAAGTAGTGGTGTTGAAAGATAAAACCTAAAACCTTAGACCTGAATTTTTCTTTTTCGGATTCTGATAAATTGTTTAATTGCAGATCACCATAAAATAATTTTCCATTAGAAGGTGCTTCTAAAGTTCCTAAAATATTTAAAAAGGTACTCTTACCAGAACCACTACGCCCTTCTATAGTGATACAGCTTGAGGGTTTAATTTCTAAATTCACTTGATCTAAAACTTTAAGAGTAGTGTTGGTATTGTGAAATGATTTTGATATTTTTTGTATGCTTAATTGTGTCATAGATATGCTTAGTTTGTTAGAAGATTATGAGTATTGGGAAACCGTTGGACCATTTCTTTGTGTATGTGTTCTGGGATGGGGAGATTATTTTGTTGGTACATAAATCTCACATCTTTGTGTGAGCTTTCACAAAGTTCTTTATCCATGATTAAATTTGCCAATCTAAATTCGCCCCATCCGTGTTGTTTTACTCCTAATATTTCTCCCGTACCTCTAATTTTTAAGTCTACATCAGCCAAATAAAAACCATCCTGACTAGCAACTAGGGCATTCAATCTTTCTTTTGTATCTTCACCTTTAGCATCAGAAACTAAAATACAAAAACTTTGTAAATTACTTCTACCGACCCTTCCTCTCATTTGATGTAATTGTGAGACACCAAAACGTTCTGCATTTTCTATTACAATGATAGAGGCATTGGGTACATCTACACCCACTTCAATGATACTTGTACTGATGAGTATTTGTATAGAGCCATTTTTAAATGATCGCATAATCTGTATCTTTTCTGTATCTTTTAGCTGACTATGTAAAAGACTAATTTTAAATTCAGGAAAAACTTCTTGCGATAAAGTTTCATAGGCATTTTTCGCTGCTTGCAAATCTGTTTTTTCTGATTCTTCAATAATGGGATAAACAATAAAGCATTGTTGGCCTTGTTTGATATATTTGCGTATTGAATTATAGAGACCTTTTCGTTTTGAACTATTGAGCCATAAAGTTTGAATAGGTTTTCTCCCCACAGGTTTTTCTTTTAAGAGAATTAATTCAAGATCTGAAAACTCTGTTAAGCAAAGACTTCTGGGAATAGGGGTGGCACTCATAGAGATTGTATCGGGGTTATTTGCCTTTGTATTTTCCTTTGAAGAAAGAGCCTCTCTTTGCCTTACCCCAAAACGTTGTTGTTCATCTATGACAATCAAGGCAAGATTTTTGAAAATTACATCTTTATCAAAAAGAGAATGGGTTCCTATAATCAATTTGATTTGACCTTTGGATAAATTATCAATGATTTCCTTTTTTTCTATTGTAGGAACACTACTAACCAAGAGGGCTATATGCGCTGCCCAATGAAGACCTAAAAACTCGCTAATGTTTAAAAAATGTTGGCGTGCTAAAACTTCTGTGGGGGCCACTAGGGCTACCTGCAAATCTAATTCCATGTAATGTAAAGATATAGCAAGGGCAATGATTGTTTTTCCTGAACCTACATCACCTTGCAAAAGAAAGGAGGAGGGGGCACTATTTTGAACTTTATCTAAAATTCTTTTGATGGCCTCATCTTGACTTGGAGTTAATGAGAAAGGAAGAGTTTGAAGTAAGTTTTTGTATGCGATACTTTCACCAAATTTTAGAGGCTTATATTTTTTTTCTAAAAGCTGAGTCGCCCTAGATCTTTCATACATCATCATTTGAAATAAAAATAATTCTTCATATTTGAGTTGGACTTGCACTTGCTTTAATGTCTCCATAGTTTTAGGAAAATGCATATATTCCAAGGCCTCTATACGTTTTATGAAATTATTTTTTTGAATGATATTTGCATCTATAATTTCTGGTAATGCATTTTCTTTTTTTACCATATCAATGGCTTGCTTGATCCATTTCCTAAGACTATGATTTGTTATCTTTTTATCTTTGAGTTTTTCATTAAGAGGATAGATAGGAATGATTCTTCCATGTTCTATACTTTCTAAAGATTCTTCGAGTAAATCAGCCTCACTCTCACCCTTTGATAAAATAAAAAAATCGGGATGGGCGATTTGTAATGAATTTTTATAGTATTCAATACGTCCTGAAACAAGTAGATTTTGTCCCTTGTATATTTTTTTATAAAAATAATTTGCAGATCCAAACCAAACGAGTGTAATTTGTAAACCCTTAAGAGTTTCACAGTTACATACCAAACGTGAAACTTTAGCATGATGGTGCATGTATGTATTATTAACTTTAATAATCAGTGTACCTTCTTGACCTATTTGTATTTTACTTTCGTCATCTATAATTGTTCTATCTAAGTAGCGTCTTGGAAAATAATATAATAAATCAAATATACTTTTACAAGCTATGCTTAGCTCTAGAAGGTTTGCTGTTTCTTTCCCTATACCCTTGATGCTTATTAAATCTAGGGCAAGGATATGTTTCCCATTCATATTTGTTTTTCTATATTGCTTGTTGTTATCGAAAAAAAACTTAGAACTTGTCTACCATAGTATCTCGGCTCGAATTCTTGAATCTCTATTTCATAGCCAGAGATAATTTGATTTTTATACTTTGTTATTTTTGTGTAAGGCATAGGCCCTTGTATGAAGGCCCATAAAGTTAGGTTCATTTTTAGATGAGAAAATAGATGATCCCAAAAAGTATCTAAAATTTGAAGTTGATCTACGTTCCAAAAGTCATAAGGTAAATCAAAATAAAGAATACTTTTCTTTTCATCTGTAATGTATTTTATCATCTTTAAGAAACTTTTACGATGTATAAGATATGACGACATAATAGCTATATGATAGGGGCTTAGTTTTAATTTGATAAATTCGTTTATGAGTTTTAGTCGCATAGGCGCTAGATCACTAAAATGTACAAATTTAAAATCTAAACTTAGGGCTTCTATTCCTATTTGTCCTGAGCCTGCACAAAGATCAAAAAAACAAAATTGCTCACAAGTTTCATTGGAAGTTTTAATATGATGAAGTAAAATCTCTACAAAGGCCTCTTTAAACTTCATCTGAGTAAACTGAAGTGGGCCCTGCTTGGGGAGGGGTACATAATGACCCTGAAATCGCCCTCTGTAAATTTTAGTTCTTATGGGATTCCTTCTTTGTTTTTGAAAGGGAATAATTTTTTGATTTGAAAGAACGAAGATGCCCTCTAAAAAGCCAATTCCCTAGAATACCAAAAAAAACTGAGCTTAGAATAACTTTTGGAAGCCCTACTTCAAAAGTTATAAATAAAAGATTGATAGAAATTTGTTGTGTATTGCTAATAAGAAAAAGCATCAAAAAAACTAAAAGTAAGAGGAGTGTAAGAAATCGAATAGGCATATTTCAAGTAAGGTATAGAGCTTCAGATTTTTTTAACAGAGTAAATAGATGCACGTTTAAGTTAAAATGAACGCATTATAAAAGAAAGCTCTTTTTTCAAAAAAGACTTTCTTTTACAATTGGGTAACATTCACACTACCGCACATAGGGCATACAATTAAACGTTCATCATAATCTTCGCCTGAATATGTATCCTCCCAGCGATAATCACAATCCTCACAAACAAAGCTTGCACTTTCGACATCATCATCTTCATCTTCAAGCTCATCATCATCCAAGTTTTCTTCTAAATCATCATCCATAGGTGTATCAAATTCTTTCATAGATTATTAAACCTCAATTATCTTTCTCTTTTAGCTCTTCTTTTTCTACCTCTTCTGCCTCGTCAGAAGTATTTTTTTTCTCCTTGCTTTCAGGTTTTGAGATGATTTCAGTTTCGGTAGTTGTAGGACTAGATTCGACTTGAGAAGGTGTCTCATTTGTGGATGTACCCCCTTCTGAAAGCTCATAATTTTTTTTCAACTTTAAAGCTAAATCCTTTATATAAGGGTCTTGGTTTGTTTCCATTTTAGTGACCAAACTTTGGATTTTTTTCTTTTGATTTTCTAACTTTAATTCTACGACACTAATAAACGTAGCATAACGAACTGGGGCAACAATACTAGAAGTATCTGTTATTTTTATAAGGAATTCGCCTAGATCTTCTTTCTCCTCACTAATAAGAACCAAAGCTTTAACAGAAGAAATACGAGCAGAAACATCAGCCGTTTCATTCTCTACAAGTTCTTTGAGTGCGGGTAGGGCAGAAGTATCTTTCTTGGATGATAAATATTCACAAGCTTTAATTTGCAAATAAGAATCCTTAGAGGATAAATCTTGAATATAATCACTATCTATCTTTTCTTTTTCTTTAGGGCTAGTTTCTTTTATATCTTCCTTTGTTTCTTGTGTATTTTGGCTTTCCTCACTTGGAACGCGAGGTGAGGCTTCGTCTTTATTCTCGTTTGTGTCAGCCTTTTCTTCTTTGCTTACTTCAGTTGTAGTTTCATTCGTATTTACTTCTTCTGAAGTTGCCTTGCTTTCATCTGCTTCTTGCCCCAAAAGTTGAAGTGTACAAAATAAACTTGATAACAAAATTAATAATTTAAAATTTTTCATAACTTTTAATACCTCTCTATGTCTTTAATTAGAAAATTCATGTAACCCATACTCTCTCGTTCTTACTATATATATTTTGCAATCATTTTTTATGATGTTTCTAAGTCTTATATTTTATCATTTTTATTTTTTATCTTTAGCATTATAAAATCAAATAGTATGGGGTTGATTTTTATATAGAATTCAAAATGATAAATCGATTATACAAAATTTAGAATGAGGTATTATGTTTTTATTGAATATTTTATTAAGATTAAAGAAAGATAAAAATAAAACTATGACCTATATTTAGACAAATATATAAATATTTATAACAGGCGATGAGAAAAAATACATAGAAAATTAATAAATTTAAACAAATAGAATTGAATAAGATAAATTTTATCCGTATCTTAGGTTATGAGAGAAACTCATTTCCTAATTATGCAGTTATCTAATTTATCTAAAAGCCTTAAAAAAAGCTTGATAAGTTACTCCTTTCATTTTAGGGTTGATAATATTATGTCTTCTTGTTGACTTCTTTAGAGATTTCTTGGAGAACTTCTTAGAGAATAAGATGATTAAGCACATATAAAAAACTAAATTCTGTCAATAATGCGTATGACTTTCTCGAAGATGTATTGTAATCTTTTCGTTTTTGATATATTTCTTTTTTGGAAATTTATCTTGAAAAACTAAAACAATATTAAAAATATAATATAAAGAAAAACTGATTCGGGAGTACTTTAATTTCATGAAATTTATTAAGCTAATAACTCTTATATCATCTTTAATTTTTATATCTTCATTCTTTCTCTCTTGTGCAGATTCAGGAACTGCTGTGAATTCTAGAGAGCCCCTAGAACCCCCTGTTGTAAACCCACGAGGGGGGATTTATGATGCATCGACTATTTCTCTTGAGTTTTCAGTTACTGATTCTGATGCTTATATACGTTATACCACGGATGGTAGGGAACCTTCTCGTACCGTTGGCACTTGGTATGCTTTTAAGCCTATTTCCATAAATCAGGATACTACTATTAGGTTAATAGCTATAAGCTATAATAACCGCTCAAGTGTCATTTCTGAAAGATTTACTCTAAATTCTGCTTCCGTTGCACCACCTGTTGCTCCTGTTCCACCTGTTCCGCCTGTTGTTGCTCCCGTTCCGCCTGTTGCTCCCAATTTAGCCTTAACTTCATCAGTAGCATCTGGGGGCTTTCTTCCTGGCGGGAATTTGCCTAATCAATTTATGCATATGGCAAGTGAGGACCTTCCTGGAGGTGGTAAAGGGATTGCTGCTTGTAATGGAACCAATAGCTTCCCTGCTTTGAGTTGGTCGGGAGCACCTGCCACTACAACAGGTTTTGTTCTAATTGTTGAGGATAACGATGCAACAGCTTTAAATAGGGTGCATTTAAATATTTCAGATATTCCCGCTGCAACTACTTCAGTAGCAGCGATAAATCCAGGGACAACTAATGCCGTTGTTGCTTCTACAAAAAATCAACAATTGGCAACTGCAACAGCTGTAAATATTCCAGGTTCTATGGTAGGGGGTAACAGTTGGTCGGGTGCTACTACGGGCTGGAATGGACCCTGTGATAGAGGCAAGACTTTAAATTTTAAGCTTTATGCGGTGGGTAGGGTAGGAGGAGTAGGAATCGTAGCAAATAATACTATAGCTGATTTTGAAAATAGTTTTGGCGGGGCGGGTTGTACAAATAGCACTGGAGGAAGTGCCTCTGTTGGTGGTGCAGGCCCTCAAATTGTTCTTGCTTGTAGTATGATTACTGCCACCACGCCTCCATAAAAAAATATAGAAGGTTTCATATTTGATTTGAACGAGAAGGAAAGTCTTTAAATAAAGATGTTTTCTTGTCCTTTATAACTTTCTATTAAGAAAGCATGGTTTCTATCTATCAGTATCATAATAGTTACCCTTTTTGTGCTAAATAAAACTGTAATTCAAGTATTTCAAAATTTTTGTTTAAGTTTTTTATATTAAGAAGAATTTTGTTTTTAGACAATAAAAAATCTGACTTATAGGCCGAGTGTGTGACCTCGATATGTAAACTATTATCCTTGATCTTTTTCGGTGTACCCAATGGTTCAAGGGGCCCGCAAATATCTGACCATGATTTTTTAATTTCGGAAAGAAATTCTAAACATTCTTCTTGCGTTTTTTTAATTTTTGGATTGTGAATGAATGATGTTGGAGAAGTCTTATGCAAATTTTCTATAATTTTATTTTTAATATGGGAAATATGCAAGGGATGATTTTTCTTCATGAGCTAAAAGAATCTATAAAAGGTAAAGATGAAATATTTTAAGCTGATCTAGTATCTCATTTTTTATAATAGAGATAGGGTAAACAGGAGTATATAGATACGGCACAGTATGAGAGAATAGAAATATTGATATTAAAAAAGACTATACATTCTATAATAAAATACTAGTACCCTCACTAGCTATAGATATTTCTGTTGGTGATTTTTTTTTGATCTGCATTAACTTTTGGTATTCTAGGGCATGTAAATATACATCATCTAACTTTTCATCGCTATATGCAGGGTCATGGTGAAAGAGAACTAATTTTTTTACTTTTGCACGTATAGCCATATCAGTAGCCATTAGAGAAGAACTATGTCCCCAGTCTATTTTTTGAATTTGTTCTTCAAAAGTATATTGAGAATCAAAAATTAATACATCGGCATTTTCAAAAAAATCAATGTAAGTGCGTAAATCTAATCTCTGATCTGAATTCGAACTGAGAGAAAATTCGGCATCAGAACAAAAAATAACACTCTTCCCGTCTTCTTCAAAGCGAAAGGCATACGAAACACCTGGATGTCTTAGAGCAATTTGACGTATCTTTATATTTCCAATATTCCATTCCTCTTCCTCTGTGTGCTGATAAAAATATTTTGTGGCAACTAATTGATCAAAGGGTACAGGAAAAAATGCAGGGTTGTGTTGATAACGCAAACGAGTTTCTAAATTTTCATGTATGCTGTGAATATGAAAAACATTATTAGGTATGTAGATGGGTAAAAAGAAAGGTAGTCCTTGTATATGATCCCAATGAGTGTGTGTAAAAATCATATGAGCGATACCTTTCCCTTTGGCAAAATCCTCATTCATGAGTTCTTGTCCTAGGGGACGTATTCCTGTTCCTGCATCTATGATGATGACATCATTATTTTGTGAACGTATTTCTACGCAAGTTGTGTTTGAACCGTAGGTCCCTCTCATAGAGAGGGGTAAGGTCTCTATGAAATGTTCAATCGCTTCGTTATCGATGAGATCTTTAGGATTTACACATTGCAAAACTCTCTTTATCTTTTCCCTTACATCCAACGCAGTTAAAGGTGCAGCGAGAGAGCCTCGTACCCCCCAAAAATTTATTTTCATAATTTCCCGAAGCTACTCTATAGATTACCTTTGTCAAATTTTGTAAACCAATTTATTTTTTGCTTTAATACGGTCTCAAAATAAACTCTTTGATTTGAGACAAGGTGTAGAAGATACTCGCGGTACTCCCGAACTAACCTTTCTTCTTCTTTAGCCCTATTATCTTTTTCATAGGGATCTTGCTCTAAATTATAAAGTTCATCAGTATAGGTTTTTAAATTGTAAATGTACTTCCAGTGGGCATCTCGCAGACCTATTAAATGATTCCGCCATGAGGCAGAAAAACTTATAATACGATTAGGTCCTCCTCTAAATAATGAACGACCCTTGTGCTCTTTAGATGCTTTCAAACCAAGTATATCTAAAATTGTTGGTAAAATATCTATATGTGAACTAAGGTGAGTGTAGTTCTTTTTCTTAGGAAATAATTTTTTATTGTATATCATAAATGGTACGTGAACATTTTCTTCGTAAATATAGAAAGGATGGTTGAAGTTTCCTCTATGCTGTGCAAATGCTTCTCCATGATCTCCCATAATGAAAAAAATTGTATTTTCACCGTTTGGTAAATTTTCAAGACGCTGAATCAGCTCTAACATAACAAAATCTGCATAATGTAGAGAATTAATATATTTTAAAAACCAATTTTGAGTCTTACTGATATTAGATATGAATTTTGATTCTTTTAATTCATTTGGATCTTTTACAACTTGAAAACTAGACTCTGGAATTTCATATGGATGATGTGGTGTAAGTGGGGAAAGCATAAGAAAATATGGTTTTTTATTTTCATATGCTTCCTTAGCAAAATGTTCAGAAGCTTTTAAGAGCACTCTGTCGTCATAGCCCCAATTTAATTTATTGGGATATTCTTTAGTGACTAACTTTTGCATAGGAAGGATTTTTGAAAATTTTCTATTCTTTAAAAATATTTCCTGTCCTACATAACCTAAGTCTCCTGAGTGCATATACACTGTGGTAAAATCTTTATTTCCAAGAATAGAAGGTATACTTGGAATTTCAATTTTAGGGTAAGAATGTGCTACCCAGATTTCACCTGGCATACTGTAAGCAGAAGTGAGAATGCTAAAGAGGGCTTGAATGGATAGGGGATGTTCTGCATAGTGTTTATCAAACACAATAGCATTTTGAGATAAACTTTGCCAATTAGGAGTAAGGGGGACAGAATTTTGTGTTTCTAAATTTTGCATATAAGCATAGGAAGTAGATTCCATTAAAAATAAAACTATATTATATTTAGAATTTCGTTTAATAGGTATGAGAGGGGTATTTTTTTTATCTAACCATGAATTTGTGTTGAAATTAAATTTTGGGGAGATACTTGCCTCATGTATTGTAGTATCTGTGGCATTTTTATATAGAGATTTGTTTTCAGAGTCATCTTGTTGCGTATGAATTTGAAGACTTTCTGAAAAAAAAACTGCGAGAAAATTTGTTAGATGATCAGGGTAAATGATATTTTTATTCGAAGAAGCTTCTAAGAGATATCCCTTTTTTAAGTGGTCTCCTTTTTTTATCCAAAATTGTTTTTGATAAAAAAAGGATATAAGAAGCAAGGAAAATGAGGCTATAAGTAAAATTAGAAAATGAGAACTCTCTACTTTTAGAGAAAGGATGTTTTTTATTTTATGAGACATACGTTTATGAGAAGGTAAGCTGATGAAAGTAGGTTCTTTTTCTTGATGAAATGTAGGTTCTAGGATATTATCTATAATATTATCTAGGACTTCTTCTTTTATCGCTAAGCTTTTTTTTATATCTTGAATTTCTCTCTTTATTTTTTGTATAAAGAGGGTGGTGTTTGTTTTTTTATCTATTTGAATAAAAATTAGGTAACACGAATAACTTAGGAAGAACCAAAAAAATATTTCTACGACAAGTAGAATATCTAATTCTGATAAAATAGATTCCCAAATTTCTTTTTCACCTAAATTGTTTTTTAATTCATTCCAACTTAAATTAATATCATAGAGCTGAAAAAATTTAAAATTAATATTACTTAAAATACCTAATAGAGTATAAAAAGATAGAGAGCTTAGAAAACGAAAATTATTTTTCTTTGAAAGAAATAGGGATGTAATAAAATCAAGCCCATAACCTATCAAAATTATAAACAAGACAGCTATGCAATCTTGGTAGAAAATAAAATAATAGTATTCTATGGGAAGGGTAGGGGGGATATTTAAATGCCATACAATAATAAGCCGTGAAGAAGCCACTATAAAAAATGCGTATACAAATTTGATAAGGCTTTGCTTAAATAAAGATCGCATAAAATAGTAATCATTACATTTTATACTTTTATACGTAAAGATTTTTACTTGCGTTTATATTTTATTGCATCAAGAAAATCAAAGGTAGCTATAAAAGAAACCAACCAACCATCGCCACGCCCCCTGCTATATTCTTTATTTCTATGTCCCCATAAGGTTTCAAAATGTCTAATTTGGAAGATGGGATAAAAACGATCTGCTTCATTCGGAAAAGCAAACCAAAGCCCTACAGAGAAATTATTGATACCTGTTTGTTCATCATCTGGGCCATAAAAATACGAATTGTGTCTTTTATTTCCCCAGCCAAGAGACGCAAAAATATTGGGTTCAATCAGAGTCCACCAAGTGAAATCAAAAAGTTTAACTTTTAAAAGAATTTCTAAGTAATCTCCAAAATGAACCTGCATGTCATGTGCCCAAATTAAATCTAATTCGGCCCTATAGTTTGAATTGTAGCCTGGTAAAAAGAATTCTAAAGAATTATTCCATTCAAAGGTATCTTTTCTATTTGGATTTTGTTGTACTAGAGCATCATTTACTGGGAAAAGGGGGGCATCTGAAATTACTTGGAAACGTGTACGTAAGCGTAGTATTTCGGGAACGACAAAGTCTCTATAGCCTAGAGAATCACCCAAGTACTCTAAATGGTCATCAACTAAAAAAATTGCAAGTATGGGATCTATTTGAACTTGATTGTAAAAAATAACTCCCCTATAGTGAATTAAATTTGATACACGAGCCCCTAGGTTTACACTACTTAGTATACCCTTATGATGTGCTTCAGCTTGAAGAGAACGAGATAGAGATAAAAGTAAAAATACATGAGTGAGTAAAAAAAAGGTCCTAAATTTTTTCATTATAGATTCTTTATATTTATTTTTGAGTAATATCCATATAGTAAAATAATTATATATTCTTGTATAGTATTTATTTGAACCTACTCAATGAGTCATATGATGTATCACGATAATATAAATAGAAAATGACATCTCAATCTTTGATGTATATGACTTCACCTGAAAGCATAGTAATATTTTGATTATTTCTGAGTAGTAGGAGTTGACCAAATTCATTTATACCTAAGATGTTTGCTTTTTTATTTTTTGGAATTTCTTCCTTGTCCTTGTCATTTTCATTTTTTATTTTTTTTACCAAGCTTTCTGGCAGATGTTCAAGTAAGATTTCTTGTGTATATTCGACTTCTTTACCAATGGAATAACAGGCAGTGTTCCATTCGTTTACAAGTTCGCGTGACAAGGGAAAAATTTCTGTAAGTCTTTGAAATTCTGACAGTATTTCCTTCATAATTTTTGTTACTTCTTCTTTCTTGTTTGTAATTTCATAAATAGAAATAGAAGTAGGTAGTTCTTTGGATTTTATGGAATTTACGTTGAGGCCTATGCCTATAACAAGCACAGGGCCTATCTTGGCTTTTGTTTCTTCTATTAGTATACCACTGATTTTTTTTTCTGCCCATAAGATATCGTTAGGCCATTTTATTTTTGTAGCCCCTCCCAAAATTTTAGATAAGGTGCGGTAAACAGCTAGACTTGCTTGAATGCTTGCCAGAGACTGTGTTAAAGGGGATATGGGATGATAAATAAAAGAAAAGGATAGATCATTTTCATCTTCCTTCTCCGAACTAAGCCAAAGTCTATTGAAACGCCCTCGACCTGCTGTTTGTTTGAGAGCATGCACAATTAAGAAAGGAATTTCTAATAATTCAGAATGCTCTAAGCAGTATGTATTTGTAGAGTCGATGCTTTCAAGGGTAATGATTTGCATGTAAGTTCCTCTTCTAATAAATAAAGCAAAATTTAAAAAAGGGTAAGGGGCTACCCCTTTATAGATTGCTTAGAAAAATATAAAAAACACTCAATCCTAATTTAGGCTGACAGAAAGCTAAAAAGAGGGCAATTTAATTTTTTTATTTAGACACAGATAAAATATTTTAAATAGATTTCTTTATTCTAATTTCAATGCAAATGAATTCTAAAATTTATTTTATTTGCTGTGAATTTTAATAAAAAAGTTTGATTGTTCATTCTTATCGGCGATGACAAGAGATAAAAAATAACACCTTTTACAAATGGGAAGATGTGAGCTATGAAGATTTTGGAGTTTGAATAAATAAAAGCCAATATGACGAGGATAGAAATTAAGTAGTTTTTTTGTAATTAGATGCTCTTATAAAAATTTAAAGACGATTTGGCAAAGTAGAAAAGTCATTGAAAGTGGCACCGTAGAAGAATTATATAGCTCTAAATCTTATTATGAAAAGTAGAAAAGTTATTCCTTATTTTATTATTTTATTTTTTTATATTATGTGTTTTATATTACTTATAAATACCTTTGATTCTAAATACTTTCCTGAATTTGTTCAAAAAATTAAAATAGAAAAAGAAAAATCTAATCAACAAGCTGAGGCCATATTGAAGCAGGTTCATAAAAAATGAAAAAACTCCTTCTTAAACCTAATCTATCCTCATCTTTGAAGCATTGGATGCAGAATCTTATATATGATTTGGCTATAGAAATAGGACTGTCCGAAAATACAAAAGAGTTTCTTGAGCTACCTTCCTTACAGATAGAAAAAATTCGTAATACTGATTTTGGTGACTATGCTTGTACAGTTGCTATGAATCAGGCCTATAGAAAGATATTTAGTTCAAAAAAAGAGGAGTTTCGTAATCCAAAAAACTTTGCTTTGGGATTACTTGGTATTTGCGATACAAATATTGAGAGCAAAAAATTTAAAGAATTGTATATAAAAAAAGTAGAAGTTGCGGGTGCAGGATTTATAAACATAACCCTTACAAGTAGGGCCCTGCTTGAGGTTGTAACCTTATTAAAAAAAAATGGGCTAAAGGTACTAGAAATAGATAAAGTAAGAAGGGAAAATATTATTTTTGAATATGTAAGTGCCAACCCTACAGGCCCATTAAATGTAGTTTCAGCGCGTGCAGCTGCCTTAGGTTCAAGTTGTTGTAATTTATTAAGGGCCTTGGGGCATATAGTTCATAGTGAATTTTATGTGAATGATTATGGGAACCAAGTTCTATTATTAGGCCTTAGCCTAGCCCTACGTTATTTTGAAATATTAGGAATGCCTTTAAAATTCGCAAGAAAAGAGGAGGAGGGGATGAAGATAAGTTATCCTAAAGGCAATGGGTTACCCTTTCCTATAGGAGCCTATCATGGAGAGTACATTATTGAATTAGTTAAAGATCTTAAAAAAGAAAAAAAAATATCCCCACCATCTTCTCATATAACAGAAAAACTATCTGCCTTATCTAATACGCTCTTAGATGAGGAAGTAGATAATTTTTCTTATGATGACTTCTTCAAGCAGGAAGAGGAATTTTTAAATTTTTGTAATGCTCTAGGTGAAAAAGCATTAGAAATCATTTTAAAATCACAAAAAGATGATTTGTCTAAATTTAAAACACATTTTGACTCGTTTTTCCATGAGAGTAGTTTACATAAAAATTCTTCTGTTATGGCCTTAGTAGATGAAAAAAAAGAGCCAAATCTTCTTTCCCATACCTATATAGATGAGGGTGCACTTTATTTTAAAAGTACTAGTTTGGGCGATGATAAGGATCGCGTGCTTGTGCGTAAGGATGGGAGGCCTACTTATTTTTTAGCAGATATAGCTTATCATGCAGATAAGGTGAAACGTGGTTTTACTCGTTTGTATAATATTTGGGGGCCAGATCATCATGGTTATATAGCACGTATGCAGGCTGCCCTGAAAGCCTTAAACTACAAGGGAGAGTTTCGTGTAATTTTGGCTCAACAAGTAAATCTCTTAGAGAAGGGACAGGCAGTAAAAATGAGTAAGAGGGCGGGTAAGATGCTTACCTTAAAGGAAATGATGGAATTAGTGTCAGTAGATGTGATGCGTTACTTTTTCGTGATGCGTTCTTTTGATGCCCCCTTGGATTTTGATATTGAAGAGGCACGTGATACAAGCGATGCAAATCCCTTTTACTATGTGGGCTATGCACATGCACGTATTTGTTCTATTTTTAAAAAATGTGGGGAGTACAAACTAAGTGCCCTTACCCTAAGTGAGTTTGAAAAAGGTACTTTAGAAAAGGATAATGAGGGTGGGAGTGAACTTTTAATCTCTACAAAAGAAAGACGTAATTTAGTTTTGCAACTAGCTCATTTTGTAGAAGAATTACAAATGTCCGCTCAAAATTTGGAGCCTCATCATCTTGTGAATTATCTTTATAATCTAGCCCAATCCCTTTCTGCCTTCTATAATCAATCAGAGAATCGCATACTTCAGCTAGCGCAAAGTAATAATGTTGAGGCATCTCAACTTCTCTTTTTATTAGAAATGACAGCCTTTTGTTTGAAAGAGGGTTTAGCCCTTCTCGGAGCCGAGGCACCAGAAGCTATGTAATTAGTGAAATTCTACTCTTGAGCCTAGGACAAAGGTACTTGCTGGTATGCTTTGCGGGAGCTCTATTTTTGAGAGGTAGGCCCCTAACTTTGATATTTTTAATTCTATGTTTTTAGTAGAAGTTTGTACAGTTACATTCTTTTTTATTTTTAACCCATCATAACTCCCTAAATTTATAATGAGATAGTTGTTTTTTATTTTTATGATTTCTCCTTGGGTAGGTATGGATTTCAAAACCTCATCTCGAATTTTTATACAAGTTTGGATGAGAGTGAAGGGGGGATAAAAGGTATGATTTTTTTTAATAAGAATGGTTCCAGTATAAAAATTACGAAGCTCCCATTTGATAGATAATTTTTTTTGAAGACTTATCTTATAGGAACCTTGAAGGATGTAATCCATGCTTCCATTTTCTTTAATGTAGTCTTGAAGTAAGTTAGAATCTAGAGCTGATTGAGATAGCAAATAGCTTTGTCGTTTTTTGATTTCTTTAAAAAAAAGATTTCTTTGAAAGTCATTAGAACTCATGATAGGACCTGGTTGTTCAAATTCTTGCGAGATAGAACGTCCTAAAATTTCGTCCATGTTGGGAAAATAAGGAAGGGGGTCTTCAGAGCTAAATGGCAATACTAAGATTTTCTTAGAAGCTCGTTTGTAATTTGAAGTTTCTATACCATAAGTTGGATTAAATAATTTCTCTTCATAGGCAAGATTTGAACTTCTAGAATGAATGTAGTGCTCTAATGTATTTTTTATTTTTTCTTGATTGGGATTAAATCGAAGTAGTTGGGTGTAGGTTGCAAGTATTCCCTCTATATCATGCTTTTGATTCATGAAATTAATCCTATAAGGAATCGCTTCTTTGTTTGAAGGATCTAGTGCAAGGGCATGGTATATAGAATTATACATGTAATCATGACGATATTCTTTTTGAAAATTTTTTGCTAAATTTAAGAAGATACTAGAGAGGCTATGTCTAAAATTCCCTTGGTTTGTGATTTCTTTTTTATGATCCTGTAAAAAATACTCTAGGGTACTTCGTTCTAAATCATATTGATTTTCATTAGAAAGATTGAGTAAATTTTGTGCAACTTCAAACCAAGTATCAGAGGGTGTATTTTTTTCTGCTTCTTTTTGGATGAATACAATTAAGGCACTCAGGTAATGAAAATATGAAGATGAAAAAGAGGTGTTGGTGACGTTTGATCTAAAACCGAGGAGAAACTTATATGCGTTCTCCCAGTCATTTTTATAAATGTGCAAGAGAACAATTTCATATAAAATTTGAGTATTTTGTGGATTGATTCTTCTTGCTTGAAGTAGAGACTGAAGGGCACTTTCATAACTTTCATTTATAGCATTTAGATTTGTAGAATTTTTTTGTTTGTGTTGTCCTAAATAAAGATGATAGTAAGCAAGAATTTGGTGTACATCTGAATGTTTGGGATTGATATCATAGGCTCTTTTTAGCAGTATCTTTGCTTGGGAGAAACGTTTTTGTATGATATAAGTATGTGCAAGCTTAGTCAATGCCTCTATAAAGGCGGGATTTTCTTCTATAGCTTTTTGAAAGTAACGTGAAGCCTGTTCGTAATTTTCTTTATGAAAATGCCAAAGGCCATAATTGAGATACAAGTCTATCTCTACATCTTTTTGGTTCTTAATTTTTGGATTCGTTTTATATTGATTTAAGATTTTTGAAACTTTTCCTAAAAGAGGATAGCTTTGGTCTAGATTTTCTTTTTTGATCCATGTATGAGCCATACCCAGAATAGTTGTGGGGTTGTCGGGAAACTTGGAAGCCAAACTTTGATAGATTTCAAGCGCCTGATTATAATTTTGTATGTTGTTATAGATTCTTGCAATAGAGCTAAGGGCATAAAATTCATTTTCTTTTTTTGTAATGGCTTGGCGGTACAAATCTAAGGCAAGATTGAAGTTGTATTCCTTTTCAGCGACTTCAGCTTGTCTAAGGATATTTTGGGCGTGCACTTCTTTTGAATGGCCGTAAATGAAAAAGACGAATATAGAAAAAGCTAAGACATAATTTTTTTGTAAGAATTTTTTCATTGTAGTGTGAATAGAGGTATACGATATTTTTTAGGGGACAAAGAAGCCTGAATCGGCTAGACCCTTACTTCCTATGTTTTTGACTTCAAGTAAAATATCTGCATAACGTCCTTTATTTTTGGAACTTAGGTTTGAGTCATATGTTATGATATAACGTTGATCCTTTGCCAAAAAAAGTAGTTCATACAACTCTTCCATTTCTTTTTTATCAAAGGCGCGATGATAGGAGCCATGAGTGGCTTTAGACAGTTCTGTATAAAAGTCTATCATAAGATTTTTATCTTCTAGTTTACTCTCACCTTCGTATGAGATGAAATGAAGGGGTATATTATGGCTTAGTGCGAGTTGCTTGATGTGTTCTTTATCAAAGAAAGGGAGACCCGCTTCTTCTTTTTTCCCGGATACGAGCACTACAACCCCCCTAGCCCCCGCCCTTTTTGAAATTGTTTCTATAGCAAGATGTATGCCCTTAAAAATATTTACTTTATCAGAAGAGGAAAGACCACTTTTTTGATTTAAAGTACTCATAGCTTCTGTCCTTCCCAAACCCTCGTACACAAGGCGTGCCTCCCTTCCTGCTGTAAAGATGTACATACTATCAGAAATACGAAGAGAGCGTATGAGAGGGTCAAGGGTGTTAGATACAAAGTGAGAGTAGTATTCATCGAAGTAAGTTGTATGTTCTTTGACTATAGCTACATTAAGCCGTCTATTATAGGGAATGATATTATTTATTTTTAGAGTACGTATGGGAGTATCATTCTCCTTTAGGGAAAAGCTAGCCTTACTTAATCCTTTGATAGCCCTTCCTCTTTGGTCCTCTACTTGAGAGAAGATGCTAATTAAAGGAAAGGCTGATATATCTACCCTTTGTATTTTTACATTAAAATTATTGATACGAAAATCTAGTGGGGCAAAGGAGAGGAGTTCATTTTTTTCATAATCAGTAACATATAAAATTCCACTTGGGGAAAACCCCGCCGAGAGAATATGATTAGAAAAATGAGATGTGCTAGGGGTAATAAAACGAAGTTTCTTTTGAGAAATATTGAGTAAGGCAAGGCCCCTTCTCTCGTCTGTAATGACTAGGGTATCATTTTGAAAGTATAGGGAGAGGGGATGTTCCAGTTCTTTTGTTTGAATGCTTTTTATATACGAACCCTCTAAATCATAGCTAAGTATGCGTCCCCCCTTACGATCTGCAAGATAGAGATATTGTTTAGAAGGTTCAAAGGCTAGACCAGCAGGGGCTAGTGGGCTTTGCCCCTCTTCATCCTTTCCAAATTCTTGTAAAAAGGTTCCATCTAAAGAAAATTTTTGTATGCGTCTGTTTCCTTCATCACTAACATACAAAATTTCGTTTATTAATAAAAGTGAGACAGGCCCATGAAAATGTCCTGGAGTATCCCCACTGCCTCCAAATGAGTATAGACTCCGTCCCCTTGCATCAAAAACTTGAATACGGTCTTGAAGATAATCACTTACATAAATATTTCCGTCCTTATCTATGGCTAGGGCACTTGGCTTTATAAATTTTTTGAACCAAGGAAAGGGAAAGGGGAGCCAAGGCCATCTTTGCCCCTTGATTTCCATTTGTACTTCCCCCGATGGAGATATTTTAAGTATATTGGATGAACCCCAAGAGGCCATGTAGATGGCTCCTTGGGTGTCAAAGGCGAGGGCGAGGGGGCCTTCAAAATTTTTGTTACCAAGTAAGCCTCCTCGTTTTCCTTTAAAGGTCTCAGTTAGAATTAAGTTCTTAGATGTATAATTTTCGCTTAGCCTACTTCGTAAAAGTTGTGAACGAAGTTGAACTAGGGGGTAGCTACCCTCTGAACTTTTATTAAGAAACTCCCATTCTTCTAGGGCCCTATCCCATTCACCTGAATAGTACAATGCGTCTCCCAAGAACCGACGTGCTAGATAAAAATTGGAACTAAGTTCCAAGGCCCTTTCAAAGCGTGTACTCGCTGCTTGGTAGCTTTGGTTATGGTATAGCAAAAGCCCCTTCTTAAATTGTTCGGTAGCACTGGCCTCTTTGATTCTAAAATTAGGTAAGTTTTGTGCTTGTATTGTGAATGAGCAAAGAGAGGTGAAAATAGAAAAGATTGAGGTATAACGTGAGAGAGCCATATTTATTCAATCTATAAAACTTGATTAAAAATACTACTTGACTTTTGCAAGCTTAAATCCTACAATTCAAGGATGATTTCCTATATAAGGATTACTGGTATTGTATACTTTCTTTTTTTTCTAGCATTTTATTGTAAGCCCCCTAGCAATGAGTTGGATTCTTTTATATTACCACCGGTAGCTGCCCCTCAAGATTATTGTTTAAGTTTGGATAGTATTGCCGTCCCTGATATAAAAAATCCTCCTAAGCTTTATGGCTGGATTTGTGCATCCAGTTCGGAGGATTCTAGCCTTTTAAGTATTGCAAGTATCGCCAAGAATGACCCCAATGGTATTCAAGCTTCTACCCTCACAGCAGCTCAAGTTCGATCTTTTCTAGTGAATTGCAAAAACTATTTTTTTGAAAGGGATGCAACTCCTGCAGCCAATCAACTCCTTAATTTGGATACACTCATACAAGTAGCGAGTATTTTTGTTCCTGATGTAGCTAAAAATTTACCCTCTGATGAAATTTTTGCATTATTGCGTAGCCCCCCCAATAATTTTACAACTACCTTAGAACATTCGACTATTATGGGAACCTCAGTACAATCTATTACTGCTACAGGCTATAATCTAAACATTAAACGTACTTTTACTTTAAAGGATAGATTTAATCATAAAATTATCCTTATTGTCCTTCCTATTTTAGGTTCCTTGGATACAGGTGCAAGTTCTTCTCTAGCAGGATTACTTAGTGCCACAGATGATATCTATTATCCATATGACGGGCTAGATACAAATAAGGGCATGATTCCTGGCTTGAAGTTATTTGGTTCGAGTGATTTTCAAAGAAACCCATTTCTTAAAATATCAAGCCCTATAAGAATATCTACTAAAAGTTCTTTGGGGGGGGTTATTCCAGGCCTTGGTTCGAGCTATGTTTTAGACTCGAATTCTTCCCCAGGAACTGCAGGACAGGCAACATTTAATTTTAGCATACAACAAGGGAGATGTGCTACAGAATATAGTGGTCCCTTAGATCGCTATCCTGATTACCAAGGTGTTATAAATAGTAGTAGCCTTTCTGCTACTCCGGATGCTAGATTTTTAAATGGGGGTTCAGGCACCTTAGAATCCCTTATTGTAAATAGTATCAATGCAAGTGCTACTTGCGTAAAGGTGACTAGTCTAGCTGTAAAGGGAGGGGATTGGAGTGTTTTTGGGATGAATGTGAATGGTGCCCTGTCGGGGGCCCTTTGTGCCTTTAGTTCTGATAACACAGAGACTTGGAATACAGTAAGTGCCTTCAGTGCATTATATAATTGTACACAAAATCCTTCTCAGAAACAATAATACCCTTTGGATTAAAAAAGGACATAGCGATCCTTTCTCAAGTTTAGATTCTAATGTTTTTAGCTTAGCTAATTTAGTGCCCGAGTTGGATTTTAGCTATGTTTATAGTGTAATAAAAGATGAGTTTTTAAATTATAGTGCTTTAGGAACAACATCCCCTTTAACAGTAGGAACATCTACTATTTATTATGCGAATACAACAGATAAGGGTGCAGGTATCTTTAATAGAGGAGTATCTATACCCCTACTAAAAAACACATCTAAGGCACAATTAGCCTTTTTGCCTATGACTTCTTATCTGTCAGGGGCTGCTAAGACATTGACTAGGGGACCTGGCTTTGATAGTTCAACGAATAGTAATTTCCCTTGGCTTGTAAGTTTTAGAAGGGATGCGATTACAGGTCTAGCTAATCAAACTTTAATTAAATCTGCCACCCTTGGCTCCCCTCGTTCAGCGGGAGGCCAACTTGAATTTAATTTTAGTGCAAGTTGGGGAGCCTGTACTCCGTAAGGGGGCTTTGCTTGCCCCGCCTAGCGGGGCTTGCCCCGCTTGCCCTGCAAAGGGCCGAAGGTGGGCTTGTCCTCCGAAGGTGGGCTTGTCCTGCAAAGGGCCGAAGGTGGGCTTGTCCTCCGAAGGTGGGCTTGTCCTGCAAAGGGCCGAAGGTGGGCTTGTCCTCCGAAGGTGGGCTTGTCCTGCAAAGGGCCGAAGGTGGGCTTGTCCTCCGAAGGAGGGTCTCGTAGAGGCTTTTGCTGTAATACCATCAATGAGACATAATACGGTAATATAATTCATTATATTGTATTCTTTACAAGTATTATGTCTCATTGTGGCGATAACTCTGCTTGCCCCGCCTAGCGGGGCTTGCCCCGCTTGCCCTGCAAAGGGCCGAATCCCCATGGGGGCCTGTGCCATCATTCGTGGTTTGCGGGCTGTGAGTGACTTTGATTATGAGTATGCCATGTATCAGGTGAATGCAGAATTAAATCCCAATATAGAAACAGTCTTTTTACTCGCAGCAAGTGAGTACTCTTTTTTATCTAGCACCATTATCAAAGAACTGGCACGCTATGGCAAGGGGCTCGATAAATACACCCCCCCCATTGTCAGCAAGGCCTTATTAGATAAGTTCAAAAATAAAAAGCTTTAAGGGCGGGGGTGGTGGAGTACAGAGCGTTTTTTTATTAGCTTATCTCCACTGATTCTTTTCAAGATGAGTATCATTGTTTGCTTTGAAAGACTAGGTGAGTTAGGTTGGTTAAGGTTGACTTGTTTTCTTACTAGGGTCAAGTGTGTCTTTAGTGTCATTGTAAAATTTTTCTTTAATAGTGGAAATAAGCTCTTGAACTTCATCTTGATAACTCGAACCTCCGTTGTAATTTGATATGATTTCACATTGAGCACGATACTCATAAAAGTGCTCTTTATTTTTTTCTAGGTTAGCTATATATTCATGATAAGCATTAATGATTATTTGTGTACCTAGTTTTACACTTTCTAAGTCTGAAATAATTTTGTTTGAACTAACTTGCATAACCCCTAAGGTATGAGGTTTTTTTGTAAGTCGATGTTTTATATTTTCAATAATTCTAGCGATTTTTGGTCGATTAAAATCCTCGTAAATTAATATTGAGTAGACAATCACCTCAAGAATTTCGTTCTTCATAGTCTCTTTAATAAATTTACCGTATAATTTTTTAAAATAATTAAAACGAGATTTTATATATTTCTGTTTCCGATTCAAAGATTTCTCTTGTGAAAGTCGAATATTGTTTATCACATGAAAAATAAAAACTATAATAATAATCCAAAGTTCATTTGCAACAGTAGTGAAGTCTGGGAAAATGTTTGCCTTCACTTTTATTATTTTGTCATATATCAAATATGAAATTCCAATAATGGAAATCCAATACAAAAATTGTCTGTACCAATTAATAAGCAATCTACGATTGGTTAGAAGATTGAAAAGAAGACGAAAAATAATGTAATATAAATTAACAAGAAATATGTTCTGAACGTATTTGTCATATCCGAAATAATATAGAATTGATGAAACGATAACTAAATAAACTATAGTGGGCAAAACACGAATAAGAAAATTTAATGCTAGTTCCTCTTCTATTTTAGAGAATATGGAAATTTCCATGTATCCAATTGAGTAAGAATGTTTACCTATCCAATTCATTAGAAAAAAAAGACATATACCTAAAATTATCTGAATTAAAATTATTTCTATATTCATATTGGCATTTTTATTTAAATCTATCTCTTAAAAGAGTTTATCTCACACTTGATCAGATTCCCAAATCAATTGTAATGTTGAAAACAATAATTCCTCCATCACTCCACCTCTATCTCATCAATTTCTTTCATGAACCTGTCTGTTTCTGTAGTAGACATAATTTTTTTTATTGATTGGCAGAAGGATAAACGGCATCAGAAGTAGGAGGGTCAACAAAATCTCTATCATCTGAAAAGGTGGCTATGCGTCCCTGTGCGTCTATAGTAGTAATAACAGGAACACTTAGGTCTGTAAAATTTTGATTACTACTATAAAGCATGAGTTGATTTTTATTATTAAAACAAAAAAATATAGAAATGGAATAATCAATAATACTGTGATCAAGTGCTACATATTGATCATCATCTTCATTACCTTCGTACACAAATCTATACTCTCTCTCATAAAGCCAAGTAATATCTTTAGATTGAAATGCATTTACATCTTTATTTATACTAAAACTACCTGTGGCTTGTCCTCCAAATAGATCAACAATAGGTAGATATTGAATTTTACCATGAGATATCTTATTATTAATTTTGTACATTTTATTATAGAGTTCACAATTAAATTGAATTTCTATACAAATGCCTTCTTGTTTTTCGGCATAACGACGCCACATTGGAGGAGCAAAAAAAGACATTGGATGATTTTTCGTTAAGCAAAGATATTTTGCATTCATGTTAAAGGGGTCAGGTAAAATATCTTCCTTATTAGCTCTCATAGACCCAAATGCCACACCAACACCTTCTAAATGATCATTGGTATATCTAATTGGGCTAAAATATAATTTTTTTTCAGGTAATATATTATCATAAAAATTCTTTTTAGTTGTGTAATAATATAAAATAATGGGTTTTTTTGTTTGAACAGAGTCCATATTCCATTTTATGTATGTATTTGAGTTCTCATGATTTTTTTTGTAAAACTTATATAGAGAAGGCTTTTGAGTGTGGGATAGAGTCAAAGCCGCTTCCAAATAAGGCAATCCTTCTTTTATTGGTTTCATTGCTTCCTATCTCAAATTTTTATAGACATAGACTCCTATAAAATCTTATTTGAAATGAGCTTCTCTATTTATGATTGGGTTGAACAAATCAAATAGATGACGATCAAATTTTTTCTATAATTTTTTGAGATACAATATGACAAAGATAAATACAGCAATTACAAAGATGTTAAACATAGACCTTCCCATTATAGGGGCTCCTATGTTTTTAGTCTCCTATCCCGACCTTGTGGTAGCCGTATCGGAGGCGGGGGGGATGGGAACCTTTCCCGCCTTAAATTATAGGAGCATACCTGAATTGAAGGATGGCTTGGCTGAAATACGTTCTCGTACAAAAAAGCCCATAGGTGTGAATATTATTTTATATAAAAAACACAATCCCCTTTGCTTTGAACAGTTTTATGCCTGCCTAGATTTTAAAGTAGAGCTTATTATAACCAGCCTAGGCACCCCAAGACAAATTGTAAACGAGGCAAAATCAGTAGGCTCAAAAATATTTTGTGATGTTACCACTTTAAAGCATGCGAGGCTTGTTGCCAAAACTGGGGCAGATGCCCTCATTGCAGTGGCACAGGGGGCAGGTGGACATGCGGGGGCCATAAGTCCCTTTAGTCTCATCCCTTATTTAAAAGAAGAGGTGAATCTTCCCATCATTGCCTCGGGCTCCATAGGCACTGGGGCACAAATGGCGGCTGCCTTTGCCCTAGGGGCGGATGCAGTTTATGTGGGGACAAAGCTCATTGCCACCCCTGAGGCTAAGGCAAAAAAAGAATATAAGGATATGCTCATTTCAGAAAATCCTGAGGATATTGTATACAGCGATAAAATTACAGGTATCAATTCAAATTGGTTAAAAAAGAGTGTAGAAAAATATGAAACGACCCAAGGTGCCATTAATAGAGACTATAATGCGGGTAGTGATGTGAATGAAATGAAAAAGTGGCAGGATATTTTTTCAGCGGGACATGGGATTGCTCAAATCAAAGAGGTGATTCCCGCAAAACAAGTTATTCATAATATGGTAGATGGATATTTGAAAACCATAAAAAACTTCCCTATGCCTGAGGGGCAATCCTAGTAGTAAATTATAATTTCTAAGAAAATTTTGAAAATTCTAGCCTTTGATCCTGGTTATGCACGTTTAGGATGGGCCTACTTAGAAATTGAAACTAAGCATAGTGTTGGTGCTCATATACTTAAAGATTATGGACTGATAGAAACGGGGAGCAAGGAGGAGATGCCCCAACGCCTTGCTTATATCTTTGAGGCTAGTCAAGCACTCATTCAAAAAACTACACCTGATTTCCTTGCTATGGAAAAACTGTATTTTATGAAAAATAAAAAAACAGCTGTGGGAGTGTTTCAAGTACAGGGTTTATTATTGAGCTTAGCGGGCCTAAGTTCTCTATGCCTTTATGAGTTAGAACCTAAAATCATAAAAAAAACTTTAACAGGGAATGGGAATGCAAGTAAGGAAGAGGTACTTGCAACTATAAATAAAGTACTCAATATTATAGGTACATTTAAAACAGACGATGTAGGTGATGCTGTGGCTTGTGCCCTTGCCGCTTACTTTCATGTACGCTCCAAGAATTTGATAAATGAAATGAAATAAAATCTTCTTACAATTTTCTTACTTTCTATTTATTCTAAAAAAGAATCTTTAGAAGTGAAATAAGGAAATAGAAAGATTGTTGGGATGCTTGCGGGGGACCTTGAATAAAAATACATAATTCAAATTGAAAGTATTGAAATGTCTACGTTTCTATATGAAAGTATAGCTTAATGCTTGCATGTTCTTTATATATAAAATGAAATGTCCTCTCCCTATCTTATTTTTTAAAATAGAGGGTGGGCAAAATCTATTACATTATTACATTTTTAGAAAAGAAAAATAAAAAATATGACAATGAAGCATACCATCATTACAGAAAACCAAAAAGAAAAAGTTTTAGAATGGACTCAGGCCTACTTTCCCCTAGAGGTTCGAGAAAGAACAGCTATCATTTTCACAGAGGCTTTGCGTAAGCATGAAACTTCTGAAATAGAATACTATCTTTATGATCTAAAATTTGGCACGGGGGGCTTGCGTGGTTTGATGGGAGATGGGTGTGGTAGGATGAATCCATGGACACTTGGGAAGGTGACTTTGGCCCTTTCAAGGTTTCTAAAGAAAGCTAAAAAAAATCCTAGCTTGGTCATTGCATACGATTCAAGGCATAAGAGTTTAGAATTTGCAGAGGCCTGTGCTCAAGTGGCTGTAGGAATGGGAGTTAGGGTGTATTTATTTGATGAGGTTACCCCCACTCCCATTTTAAGTTTTGCTGTACGCTATCTCAAGGCACAGGCAGGTATAGTGATTACAGCTAGCCACAATCCTCCCGAATACAATGGTTATAAAGTTTATAATGAACAGGGAGCCCAAATTGTTGGAGCTTTTCAATGCTCTCTTGAGGAAGAAATAGAAAAAATAAAAGATTGGAGTGAAATACAATTTACTCAAAAAGAAACAAGGCTCTACAAGAAAAATGTTAAAAAAATATCCAAGCAAATACTCAAAGCTTACATTACTACCCTTGCTAAAGAAAAATTTGTTACCCCTTCAAGTAATCCCAAAAAAAAGGAATTAAAAATAGTGTACACCCCCTTACATGGCACTGGTATGAAATGGATGAAGTCAGTACTTGAACATTTTGGATTTAAGATAATTTTAGTAAAGGAACAAAGTGCGCCTGATGGAAATTTCCCTACAGTGAAATATCCTAATCCTGAGGAGCAAGATGCCCTTGCTTTGGCAGAGGAATTGGCAATCAAAACAAAGGCAGATATTTTCTTGGGTACTGATCCAGATGCTGATCGTCTAGGTGTGGGAGTGAGAAATGAGAAGGGGGGATATAATTTTTACAATGGAAATCAAATAGGAAGTATTTTTTGTGCCTTTCTTTGTGAAAGTTTTTATGAAAAAAAAATAAAAGCATCTAAAGACATTTCTAATAAAAATAAGCTGAATGGTTATCTCTATAAAACTATAGTGACAACAGATTTGCAAAACAACATAGCTAGGTCGCATAATGTGACTATGGTTGAGGTGCTTACAGGCTTTAAATATATCGCAGCTGAAATGCAAAAATTAGATCATAAATCCTCTAAGGCCCCAAAACAAGAATTTATTTTTGGAGGAGAAGAGTCCTTTGGCTATTTACCTGTAAACTTTGTACGAGATAAAGACTCCCTTTCCTCGGCCTTGTTGCTTTGTGAAATTCTAACAGAGTACGGAGATTTGAATGCTTATTTGAATCAAATTTATTTACGTTATGGTTTATTTCTTGAGGAGCTTAGATCCCTAACTTTCAAAGGCATTGAGGGACAAAGATTCATTCAAAAAAGTATGGATAGAATACGTAAAGAAAAACTTAAAAATTGGAAGCTTGGTGAAAGAAAGGTGGTAGAAGTGATAGATTTTCTACACCAAACTCGAAATGGGAAAAAAGATAAAAAATATTTTAAAAATTTTCCTATTTCAGATGTGTTACAATTTATTCTCTCCCCACAAGGAAAAGTAACGATAAGGCCCTCTGGTACAGAACCTAAAATTAAACTGTATGTAAGTCTTGCCTTTGAGAAAGAGAGACTTCATAATTTAAAGGAACTAGAAGGTGCTAAAAAAAGATTACAAGATGAACTTTCTATTGTTTCAGGTCAATTTTTGAATCATACGGGGTTGATAGGTTCGAGGTAGGGGGTGAGAATAAAGAGGGGGGTGTGGTGCGGAAAGGATAATACATGATGGAATTTAGAAATGCCTAAGATATATCATTATGAACGAAGAAAGATAAAAATATAAAATTTTATAGCCAAAAAAGATAAAAAAAACAAAACGTATAAAACCTTGAAATTCATAAAAAAAGGCAGGGCCTCGCTTACAAATCCCACAGGTCGTTTTGAAACAATCAAGAAGGAGACCTTCCTAGAAGATATACTCTCAAAAGAACAATTAGAAGATGAGATAAGCAGTCGCACGCAAATTCACTATGAAACAGTACGAACACTTATCAACACCAATCAATCCCCTGATATACCTTTTAGTTCCTCTATCAATCCCTATAGGGGATGTGAGCATGGATGTATCTATTGCTACGCTAGACCCTCGCATGGCTATTTAGGATATTCTACAGGCCTCGATTTTGAAACACAAATCTTTGCGAAAACAAATGCCTGCGAAGCCTTACTCAAGCAAATACAGGCTAAAGCATACAAGCCTCAAATTATAGTGCTAGGAGCAAATACTGATCCCTATCAACCCCTAGAAGCCAAGTTACAAATCACAAAAAATATACTAGAAATACTATATGAACACAGACACCCCGTCCATATTATAACAAAATCTAGTTTGATACTCAGGGATCTAGAATTACTAAAAAAACTTTCAAATGAAAATCTTCTTTCTATTTCTATTTCCCTAACTACATTAGATGCAAAGCTAGCAAGTAAAATGGAACCTAGGGCAAGCACCCCCGTACGAAGGCTTGAGGCCATTCAAGAGTTGTCAAAGAATAAGATACGAGTGGGGGTGATGACTTCTCCCATTATCCTAGGACTCAATGATGAGGAGCTAGAAAGTTTACTAAAAAGTGCGGTAGAGGCGGGGGCCTCAAGGGCTCACTATGTTTTGCTACGTTTACCCTTTGAAGTCAAAGATTTATTTGTAGATTGGTTAGAAGAACATTACCCCGAACGTAAGAAGCGTATTCTAAAACATATACAAGATTCTAGGGGAGGTAAACTTTATGATAGTACTTGGGGAAAACGTTTTCGCGGGGAGGGTGCCCAGGCCCTTTTGCTTACAAAGCGTTTTACCTTAAGTTGTAAAAAGCTAGGATTAAATCAAGGAATAGAAAAGCTTGATTTAACAAAATTTAAAAAAAAACGGAGCCACAACTAGGCCTTAATTTTGATTCCTTTTGAACTAAAATTTTGAGCTCCTTACAAGCATACAAAGAAGGATGAACATTTTAATTGCTCTCATTTTCGCTGTCGCCATTCTCGTTCATGGATGATGGAAGGTCGTCCTCACTCATCTCTTTTTGTCGCTCTCTTTCTCTTGGCGAAAAATTTTCTGAGTTTAATTCTTGGTTATAGTTTTCATTATAGCTTTTAGGGGTCTCATCCATGTCTGAAGGGGGAATTTGATAGGTTCTAGGTTCTTCAGTTTGATACAAAAGTTCAGCATCAGGATTTCTTTCTATTTTAGCTTTTGGGACAACATAATTTGATTCATCTTCAGATCTAAAGCGTTCTTCATTTTCTTGATGTATATCTTCTAAATATTCTTTAGCCTTATCGCTATATTTACTTTCAGGATAATTATTTGTGATTTCTTTAAATACCTTTGCAGCAGCATTTAGTTTAGATTTTTGAAATAAAATCATTCCTATTTTAAATAAGGCGGCGGCATCCTTAGTGCTTGTAGAATTTTTTAGGACACTTTCATAGGCCTTGATTGCTTTGTCTTTTTGATTGAGATTGTAGTATGCCTCACCCGTCCAATAACGAGCATCTTCTTCCATATTTTTATCTTGGGCATTACTCACCTTTCTAAAAAAATCTATGGCGTAGGGATAACGTTTATTTCGCAAAGCTTGTATTCCTGAATTGAAGGTTTCATACTCTACTTTATTGATTACCTTGTTTCTATTTTCTGGATTGAGATGGGCTGTACTAAATAAATAGTCATCATACAAACGATAGGCACCCCAATCTTGACCTTGTCCTTTAAGGGCTTGTGCTCGCCCTTCCTCTGCCTTTAGGTTTTCATTATCATACTTGAGTGCCACTCTAAAATTATCCTCTGCCCTTTTGTACTCACCACTTTTCAAATAATAACCTCCAAAGGCTGTGAGTATTTTAGATCTCAGTTTTCTATTTTGCGATTTAGCTAATAAGGGTTCAAGAAGGGCTCGCCCCTCGCTTTCATGATTTAAAAATAAATAAAAACGTCCCAAAGCAAAATTTACTTTATCTCGTACATTTTTATCTTTAATCTTTTGTCCTTGGAGCTCTCTATAATATTCAAGGGCAGAACTATTTTCTTCAAGTATCTCTAAGGCTGCAGCTATGCCATACTTAGCCTTTTGATTGATATCTAGATTTACATTACTCGCTAGAACATGATTGAAAACTTGCAATGCTTGCTTAGCAGATTCCTTTGTATTTTGCCTTAAAAAACCTTCGCCCTCCCTTAACTTTATATAAATATCTTCTTTCACTTCTCCCAGAAGATTCTTTGGGCTTTCATAATTATACATCAATAGGGTAATACCTACTATAAGTAAAATAGCACCAATAAAGAAAAATAGGGTGCGAGGGATAGAGGCCCTTTCTGTTTGATAGTTTGTAGAGTATACAGATTGCGATTCGGGGTTTAAATTTTGGTACATAAAAAATAATTAAAATGCAAAGGATTTATTTATCCATCAGCTCCACAGTTCTCTCAAACCAAAACTGTGCCCTTTGAGGATAGTATTTCTTTACACTAGGGGCAGAGAAAAGCTTAACTGCTTTCTTATAGGATTTTGTTTTTACGTGACAAAGCCCAAGGAAAAAAGTAGCCTTAGCTTGGACCCCCTCTACCTTTTCGGATACTCTATTGATAAAACTGTACACTTGATTGATACATTGTTCATTTTTGTTTTTAAAGTATGTTGCAGCGAGAATGCGATCTAATTCATTTGAAAGATAAGCAACATCATCTATTTTTTCAATGGTTTTTAGTTTCTCTATTTCTTTTTTCTTAACTATATTTCCCTTAAATGTATGAGATATGAAAGATTTATTAAAGATGAGCCCATTGAAATTTTTAGAATTTATATATGAGACAAGGCCTACACCATAATAAACTTCTTTATTTAGAATGGGTTTTAAATCCTCAAATTGTGGAATTCTCCCACTTGTGCTTCCCAGAACCTCTGCTGTCGCCACTGCGGCACTGCTATCTAGGGGTCTAAAACTTCTAAAAATTTGATACCGTTCATTTCTCTCATCAGAAGGGAGGTGTACAGGAGACCAAGTTAAGATTACAGATTTACTGGTATTTGTGGCAATCATTTCTGAAACTTCATAGCCCTTAATAAAGGTATGTTTTATATAGGACCAACCTGTAAGTAACTCTGCTTCATTTTCTTGCTTATCGTCCTCTTCATTGACAACTAGGATAGCATAGTACACCTCTTGATTAGGAATGGGATTTGTGTCTTCAAATTCGTTAAGCTTACGTGAGGCATGCCCTAAAAGATCTGCATTCTCAAAATCTGTTTTTGTTGTAAAATTTCTTGTAGATCTATAAATATTATATTTTTCATTTTCATATAGGGCAACGGGTGTCCAACTTAGAATAACACTCGTATCTGTATTTCTTGCTTTGATTTTTTGAATTATCAATTTTCTTTTGTACTTAACTTTTACAACATTTCTCCCTAAATTGAGTTCTTGGGTTATAATTTCGCCATCAGCATTACTCACAGCAACTACATAGTACATAACCTTATTCAATATAGGGTTTTTGTCTGTGTAGCTTGTAACCTTAGATGATGTTTTAGAAATAGGGGTAAGGGAAGAGAGGGTAGAAGGATCTGTTGGCTCTGTTTCAGTCTTAAATACCAAATAACGATCATCACTGCTTAGGGGAAGGGCAGACCAATTGAGTAAGATATTTCTATTAACTATTTTAGCTTTTAAAAATTCTAAATCTGAACTTTTTTGAAAACGATGTTTGATATACGTTTGATTGAGAATGAGTTTTCTTGTGAGAATACTTGAGACCCTCTGATTTGAATCCTCACCCTCATCTTCTTCTTGTCCAAGCCTCAGGGTTTGGACTTCCATCTTTATTCACAACCATTACAGCATAAAATACTTCTTGATTTGCTATAGGTTTTGTATCCGTGAAGTTGTGAATTTTATATGAGGTCGTACCTATAATTTCACTTTGTCTTAAATTAGAAATATTTTCCCATTCTCTTTTACTTCTAAAAATTTGGTACTTTTGATTTTTCCCTAACTTTAGGGCAGACCATGATAGAATTACACTATTTTGGGTATTTGAAGCTTTTAACTCTACAATTTCTAAGGATTTACTAAAACGATGTTCTATAAAGGATCTTGCGACAGTCGCATCCGTAAAATCAGGTTTTTCCATTTCCCCTTCTATCACAACCCCATAATATACAGTTTTATTAATGAGAGGGGCCTTATCTATGAATTGTGCACGTCCTCCTATGCTTGAGCCTAAGAGTTTAGCATTTTTATAGGCATCCTTTGTATTTAAGGCTTCGCTACTTCTGTAAATAAGATACTTAATTTCTAATTCGCCAACCTGTCCTGGTGCCCAACTTAGAATCACAGCACTACTTGTATTAATGGCATTTAGATTCGTAGGTGGTTTTTTTATAATTTCCTCTGTCTCAGGTATCCTAGGGGCTTGGCTGACATTAAGGACAGGATCTCTTTGGCGTGTAACAATAAAGGGATTTTGGGTATAATTATTTCCATTTGTTAGGTTTAGTATTTCAGGAGCATTTAATTCTTCTTCTGTGACTACAGCATAATAATGCACACCCTCTGGTACATTTTTGTCTATATAGTAACTAGTACTTCCCCTTAATGCCCTTTTGGTTATGATAGTACCTTTATTAAAGATACGTATTGTACTCATGGGTCTAGAAAACCTTTTAATGACAATAGGTGATTTATTAAAAGATTTTACTTTCCAATTCAGTAAAACTTGCCCAGGCCTGTCGCCACTTTGTATACTTAGATCAGAGATTGTATTGTCATTACGCTTTGCTGCTTCGGGGTCAAACTCCTCTTCATCCCCATTATAGCCACTATGGGTTTCTGGTTTTGCGTAAAGAAGGCTAGTTCCAAAAGTAAAAAGTACAAAAAAGCAATAAAATCTAAATCTAAAAAACATATCCAATAAAAATCCCCGTTAGGATTTTATCGGATTTTTTAGAATGAATCAGGTGGAAGATTTTAGGGGTAACCCGTGTCTTTCTTGATTTTTTATGACCCTAGGGCCTAAATGAGTTTTAAATAATTGGCGATCTAGCTCAGATTTTTTTTGGGCAAGGTCACTTTCTTTTTTCTTGTAGACCTCTTCATAATCTTTCCATTCTTCAATGGCTATTTGAAGTTTTGTTTCAGAGCCCTCTGCTTCTTCTACATCGAATAGAATACTACTTGGTTGTTTAAGGCCTCCTTCAAGTAGGAGTATTGCAACCTTATCTTCTATTTCTTTTTGTAAAAGGCGACGAAGAGGGCGTGCCCCGTTTTTTTCATCATAACCCTTAAGGGCAAGGTAATCTAGGGCCCTATCTTTGACTATAATTTGAATCTTTTTTCCCGATTCAAAGGCCTGATCATTAATCTTGGAAAGCATAATTTGAATGATCTTTTTTACATCTGTAGCGACTAGGCTTTTAAATGTAATCACTTCATCTAATCTGTTTAGAAATTCAGGATTAAAATATTTCTTCAGTTGCTCAAAGACTTTTTCATTTTTTTGAACTTCCCTTCTGTCTGTATCTTCAGCAAAACCTAAACTACTACCTTTTTGCATTTCACGAGCACCAATATTTGAGGTCATAATAATCATAGCCTCAGTAAAGTCAACCCGCCGCCCATGTGTGTCTGTCAAAGAAGCATCATCTAAAATTTGAAGTAAAATATTAAAAACATCAGGGTGTGCCTTTTCAATCTCATCTAGTAGTACTATGCAATGAGGATTGCGACGTACAAATTCACAAAGACGTCCTGCATCATCATAGCCAACATAGCCCGGAGGCGAACCTATAAGTTTAGCAACAGAATGAGCTTCCATGAATTCAGACATATCTAAACGCATTAATTTTTTCTCTGTGCCAAAAAGGAAGTTTGCAAGTACGTTTGTGAGCTCTGTTTTTCCCACACCCGTTGGTCCCATAAAAATAAAGGAGGCAGCGGGTTTTCTTTTATCGCCTAGACCTGCCCTAGAGCGTCGTACAGCCTTAGAAATTTGCTCAATAGCCTCGTTTTGCCCCACTATCTTTTCTGCTAACTTACTTTCCATATGGAGTAGGCGTTCTGCCTCCTTTTCCTCTATGTTGGAGAAGGGGATACCCGTCCAGAGGGAGATTACATTATAAATATCATCCGTAGAAATTTTTACAGTATGATCTGCTATCTTTTCTTGCCATTTTAAAACTTCAGTTTCCAATTTATTCTTTTGCTCACCTATTTCATCTCGTACTTGGGCGGCCTTCTCATATTCTTGGGCCTTAACGAGCTCATCTTTCTTAGTAGTTAGGGCTTTGATTTCTTCTTCGATTTTAAGTATATCTTCAGGCCTTGTAAAATATGTAAGGCGAGCCCATGAGCCAGCCTCATCTATAATATCTATGGCCTTATCGGGTAAAAATCTATCAGTAAGGTGTCGTGCTGACAAACGTACTGCAAGCTCTAGGGTCTCATCTGAGAATATGACTCTATGATGTTTTTCAAAGCTATCTTTTATACCTTGTAAAATTAAAATAGCATCATCTATGGAAGGCTCTTGAACTTGAATGGCTTGAAAGCGTCTTTCCAAAGCAGCATCCTTTTCTATATACCTACGATACTCATTGATTGTAGTTGCACCTATACATTGTAGCTCCCCACGTGCTAGGGCAGGTTTGAGCATGTTAGCCGCATCTATAGCCCCTTCTGCCGCCCCCGCGCCTATAAGGGTATGGAGTTCGTCTATGAAGAGTATGATATTTTTAGAATTTTGAATTTCACGCATCACCCTTTTTAGTCTATCTTCAAATTCTCCCCTATATTTAGTTCCAGCGACAAGGCTAGCTAAATCAAGGACTATAACTCGTTTGTCATACAATACATCAGGTACATTATGTTCAACAATCCGTTCAGCAATACCTTCAACAATGGCTGTTTTTCCTACCCCCGCCTCACCTATGAGTACAGGATTATTCTTTGTTTTTCTACATAAAATTTGAATGAGTCTTTGTATTTCCTTAGAACGACCTACTACGGGGAGTAATTTTTTATCCCTAGCCATTTGTGTAAGATCCCTCGTAAATTCATCAAGGGTTGGGGTTCTAGTCTTTTCTGTGGAAGATTGTCCTTGTCGAGCACCACCACTATTTATACTAGCCATAGCTACCCCTAAAATTCTAAGAATTTCTCCTTTAATTACAGAATAATTTAAATTAAAGCTAGTTAGGGTAGAGCCTGCTAGATTGTTATTGTCCCTTAGTAGGGCTAGAAGGATGTGTTCAGTTCCTACGTAATTATGTTTTAGACGTTTTGCTTCTTCTTTAGAGTAATCTATGATTTTTTGATAACGGTCAGATTCAGCAGAAATCTCTATTACCATTGTGTTACCTTGTTGCTTAGAACGACGCTCTATTTCACGCTTTAGCTCATTGATTTCTACGTTTAAATTTTTAAGAATTTTTATTGCAACCGAGTCATCTTCGCGTAATAAACCAAGAAGGATGTGCTCGGCACCTATCATGTCATGTCCAAGACGCTTTGCCTCTTGTTGAGCATATTCATTAATTACCCTTTTTGCCCTCTTAGTAAAATCAAACATAGCCATAAATCTCCTCCACCTAGTATTTCTTATGATTTCTAACCTAGGGGTTCATTTAGAATGTAATTGTCAATATCTTTAGTCTTCATGTCATTTTCGGAAACTAGAACAGGTATAAATACAAAACACATCATTCTATACTCATTTCCTCAAATATTTTTTGTGTTTTTGAGTCATACAATATACGAAAAATTTGCTTTGTACTATTTAAGTCAATGTTCTGTTTATTATTTTCTTCGCTACTCCTAGGCCCAATAGCTTGAGGAGTTATAGAATGTTCAGGAGAGATATAGGTACTTCCTATTCCAAGCGTACTTGATAAATTAAAAACAGGAAACTTGAAATGATGTATGGAGGATTCGTTAATTTTAAGAAAGCGGTTTGAGGCCCAAGCGGGGGGTGGGGTGATAGAACGACTAGCACTGTTATAGACACTTTTGAGGGCATCTATTTCTTTTTGATGAGGGAGTATACGCTCTAGCCCTATGCGCCAATACATAATACATTGTTGTCCCTTATCATTAGGGTTGCATTCTAAATCTAAATTTTTTATGTCCTGACCATTTTCTACGGAATGTTGCAGACCCAAGGCATGGCCTATTTCATGTAAAATGGTAGCCCTTTTGAGATTATAGTTCGTTTCAGCTATTTCAGGAGTATTTTGTATGTTGTTAGTGCCTATGCTAAATTCAGTTAAAAATGGTTTTGATATCACAATAATGCTAGAATTTATAGCACCCGTTGCCTGGTAATCAAGGTAAGTGACTCCTATGGTTGATAATGTTTCCGATCCTGTTCCCTTTATATCTCTCAAAGGACAATTATCATCATAATAAATTGTAGGAATACCATTGGTCCTGCAATCTTTATCTGATACTGTAACCCAATTGTCTCTATTAATAAAATAAGGCTGCACTCTGGGTTCTATACCTAAGTCCCAGTTTGCAAAGCTATTGCTAACTAAATTAAAAAGTTCAGGGTCAGTGAGGCTACCAGGATCCTTGAGTATTTGAGTTTGACCTACACAAGAGGCAAAAAGAAAAATCAAGAGGCATGTAGCTATGGTTTTTAATAGTTCTATCATTACAATTTTTCTATGGCATCTTTCTAAAACTTTGAAAAGATGGCTTAGAGAGGAAAATAAGGGGGAACCCCATAGACATCATGGTAAAAATATTTTATATATGTATATATAATTTTTTTTATAAACTGTCCTTGTATAGCCTCTTTCTATGCAGCTTAATTTGTCTAAGTTTATTTCATAGTGAAATATGGGGGAATGAAAATCAAGAAAATATTCAAAAAACTTCAAGCATTCATCAGCTAGATTATTTGATAGGCCTGGGTATAGGAGTTCCTGTAGGAAATGTAAAAATTTTTACAGATACAGACGAGCATGTATTTCGTAGCGTTTGGGGTAAAACTCTAGGTTTTGAGTTAAGGCAGGCCCTCGTTTATAAGACTCAATGGTCTTTCAATTTCGATTTTAGGACAGTGTACGCGAGTGATGCAAGCTATAGCCAATCTAAATTAAGTACATTGCATACAAAGTATACTTATTTTGATTTTGGCTTTTTTTGGGGCTTTGATTATAATTTTTTACCCTATAATATTCTCATAGGGCCAGGGGTGGGTTATGGTTTACTCAATCATTATCTCATTCAAGTTACAAATAGGAGAGAGATACTTTTTCATGGCATAAGCTATGAAGCACATATACAAAAACTTTGGTGGTTGAACGAACACTTCACCTTAGGATTAAAGCTTTTTTATCAAAGGAGTCTTTTTTCAAACGGAGGAGTTATAGAAAATATAAATGGAGCTATAGAACAATATAATATAAGAAATGGGGTTGTGGGGGAGCACATAGGTCTTTTTTTGACAACGAATTTTAATCTCCATAAAAATACCCATTTCAGATAAAGCAAGAATTTATGAGTAAAAATACGAGAATAGGCCCATCCCATCCCTCAAAGTATAGGCGAGTTATTGTTAAGAAAAATAAAGTAGATACGATTCTAAGTGTAGGTAAAGAAAAAAATATAATCCTTCCATCCAATATAGGCCTATCAGGAAAAAAAAGGAAGGCTAAGGGCACTTCAAAAAAGCCAAAGAAGAAAGCTAAAATAAATATTAAAAAAAAGAAAAGCAATCTCATTCAACAAGGAGGGCAAGGAGATGTTCTGACATACTTTAAATATTTTTTTGAACAAGTAGAGGATAGGCCTTTGCGTTCTTTTGAAAAGTTGTCTCAATTTGTTTTTGAAAAATTTCAGAATGTGAGTGACTTTAATTTTTATACGAAATTAAACTTTTCAATACAGAAAGCAATTTTACGTCCTTCTGAAAATTTTGAACTTCTAGCTGTCGCAGATATCTCCACCCCTATTTTTTTATCAGAAGGGGAAGCATCTAAATATACATTGAATACGAATGATTTTGAAAAAGTAGGGGAGGATGTATACGTAATAGAATCTAAGAATACAGGGAGTTGGCCTTTTACGATTTATAGAAAAAAACAAGACAATGGGGTACATCTTGAATCTGTACAATTAGAGAAGCAAGCAAGGGTAATTGTGGTCAATCTCTATGGCTTAAATTCTATTTTAAGTTCCACTCCTGTAAATAGCAACTTGAATCATATAGGTATCCTAGCCCTAAACTTTAACTTTTTTGATCATGAAAAAAGAAATCAAATTTTTGATGAGCTAAGGTCCTTAAGTCTGTACTTTAGTTTCTTTTTAAGCACTTATTCAAATTATCAAATGAGGGTCGCCCTTAGGCAGAAATTAAAAACAATTAGTAAAACTCAAATTGAATTTGAAGAGCAAATACTTTCTTTAGAAGATAAAGTAAAGCAAAGTACAGAAAATCTAAAAGAGAGAGCTACTTTTTATCAAGAAGCTTCTAAGGAATTTGAAAATGAAATCAAAAAAGCAAAAAAAGAAATACGAATACATGAAGATAAAGTACATTTGCTTCAAGAAAACTTTGAAAGGGCTAGAAGGAAATTAGAAGACCAACAGCTTTCTTATCAGCTTCTTCAAAATAATCTTCATGAAAAAAAATTAGATTTTCAAAATCAAATATCAGAAATAGAAAATCAAAAAATAAAGTTAACTCAGGATTTGCATAAACTTGAAAAACAATTACAAAATAATACTTTAGAACAAGAAAAACTAAAAGAAAGACATCAAGCAGAAAAAAATAAATTTGAGACACTTCTTTCTAATGAAAAAAATGCTTTCAATGAGTACAAAGAAAATCAAAAATTAGAAAATCAAAACCTTCGTGAGAAATGGGATCTTGAACTTCAAAATAAATTATTTCAAAATAAAGAGGCTCTAGATAGACATTATGAAAAAGAAAGCCAAAGAATAAATCAAGAGACTGATGCAAGACATAGTAAACTATACGATATCATTCGAGAAAGGGAGTTGGAGTTAGGAAAGTTAAATGGAAAGGTTTTAGAACTTGTTAAAGAATTAGAAGAAAGCAAACAACTTGTATTCAAAAAAGAGAAAGAATATTCTAATCAAATAGAAAATGATCAAGAACAAATTCATCACTTCAAAGAGGAATTAAAAAAAAAGAAAAGGGAATTAGAAGAAGTCGAAGAAGAAAACAAAAAGCATCTTGAAGAAACAAAGCAAGAACGCCAAGAAGAGCTTCAATCTTTAAAAGATAAAATGTACAAGGCTCAAATGCTTGTACATGAGAATGAAAAAGAAACGATAGGATTAAGACGTGCCCTTAAAGAGGCCTTAGAGGACATTGAAAGACTCAAACAAAAAGTACTTAAAAGTGAAAAGGCTTATCTTGAATTAGAAGAAAGCTATACTCGACTCAAGTTCGACTTTAAAAAGCAGGACAGTGTCTATGAAGAAAAAAAGTCAGAAATCAAACAAAAATATTATAAGGAACTAGAAAGTGTAAAACTCAATTACAATGAGAAACTAGAGCGTTATAAGGGCCTTCGAGAGAAAAATAGTGTTCAAGAAAGTGAAATTCAAGCGATTCAAAATGAAAGAATAATCTTGCGTAAAGAAATATTTGAGCTATCTAAAAAGATATCTATGGGGGAAGGTTTGCTCGAGGAAAAAAATAAGCAAATACAAATGCACGAAATAAACCTTTTAAAGAGTCATGATCATTTAAATGAAATCAAAAATAATCTCTTAAACTTGGACATAGAGCACTCAAGTTTAAAAAGAAGTTATGAGATGATAGAAAGGGAAAGGCATTCACAGACAAGTTTGATAGAACGCCTTCAAAAAACCATTCAATCAACGCATCATGAAAACCAAGAGGCAAAACGAACTCTCAATCTAGAAAAGCAAAGAATATTAGAAATTGATACTGAAAATAAGAAAAAAGAAAATCTTATTTTGAAACTAAACGAACAAATCCTTACCTTGCAAAATAAAAACTCTCAACAACGTGAGGAATTGGAATATTGGATTGCTCAAGAGAAAAACATTGATAAAAGATATAAGCCTTTTTTAGAACTTCTTGAGGCTATTTCTAAAAAGAGTACACTTGAGTCTAAGATAGAAATAATTTATAATCTAGTTGGTATGAAATTTCAAATTTCAAGAATGTTGCTTTACTTAATCCATAAAGAAAGGGAGAGTTTGCAATTGCTAGGCGGATACTGGGGGAAGCAAAATTTATTTACAAAAGGAGAATGGGGAGATGAGAAATTATCAGATAGTCATTTTGGGCAAGTGCTTACAAGTTTGAAGATGCAATTTATTCGGCCTCAAGCAGATGCTAAAGAATTAGATTTATCGTTAAAATTAAAAGAAAGATTATTTGAATATGATCCTACTTTCAAAGAAAGTATTTATGATATAGAGCTATTTGTTTTTGTACCCCTTATTGAACATCAAACCCTTTTAGGAATTTTGACCTTTGCTTTTAAAACTGAAAAGAAACAAAATGAACTAGTGGAGGCCGAGTTTCTAAATGTTATCAAGCTTATCGCCCCCTTACTTGCAACTTCTCTCAATCAAGTTATAGTGCATGAAAAGAAAAAAGAAATTGAAAAAACAAATCTTGGATATGATGAAAGCAATCATTATCTCAATCAACAGTACAAAGCCCTTCATAAAACTTTCATAGAACATTTTTTACATGAGCTTTACCCTAAAGATGTAAATTCACAAAATGAAACTAAAGAAAATATAGAAGAAGAAAAAAAACAAGAGCTTGTTTTTATTGAAAAAAAGAAAAAACGTTTAGAGTGGTTAGTTAAAAGTATTCCAGATTATGATAGCTCTTTCTCTAAAACTACTTTAAAGTTGAATCAAGATATAATTTCTTCTATCTATCAGAGCCTATGTACGTACTTTACATCCCTTCAAAAAGAAACACAAGAATTAGGTCTTTTTATAATAGATTTTCAGTTTCCTATAAAAGAAACACAGAAGTTAATAGAATTGTGGGGTAGGGGTATTGAAAATTTATTTTGGATCTTTAGCGAAATCATTTCAAATGTTATAAAGCATAGTCAGGCCAAAAAACTAAGTGTAGTCCTTTCTAAGACCTCAAAGTACATTGTCATAGATTTTATCGATAATGGTGAGGGAATCTTTAGAACCACAAATACAGAACATCCACAGGGCAGGGGACTTAATGCCATTCAAAATTTTCTGATTCTTTATTCTCGCCAAAATGCTTTTCAAAAAGCAAAGCTAAATATAGATAGGGGTGAGGCGGGAATGGGGACACATCTACAGCTTTTATTTGAATTTTAATTCATTTCATGTAGATAGAAGGAGACTCGCCTAAGTACAAGTGAGTGTGTCTTGTTACAACAAAGCTTCTATAAGAATAGCATGAACTATCACATATAAATTAATAAAAAAATATATTCTATGTCGATACTTAGGGTGTATGTCCGAATTTATTGATTTACAAAACGAAATAGCCATACTCAAGGAAGATGCTTGTCTTGTGGCATTTAAGACAGGTACGGAAATAGAGGATATGGACTTTTCTGAAATCTCTATACTCCAAAGTATTTGTAGACCTCATCTTCCCTTGTATGTAAAAATAGGTGGTTGTGAGGCTAGAAATGATATACGAAATTTAGTGGAAATAGGGGTAGATGGCCTCATTGCTCCCATGATAGAAAGCCCCTTTGCCCTTGAAAAGTTTATGGAAAGTATCAAGGATCTTGTATCCTCAGAGCAGGAAAAAAAAATAAAACTAGGTATAAATATTGAAACCCTTACAGGACTAAATCAACTTGATGCTATACTCACCCACCCCCTGTCTCAAAAATTAGACCAGGTGACAGCAGCACGTTCGGATTTGTCGGCTTCTATGAAGCTTGAGGTAGAGCATCCTGATGTGACTCGTGCATGTGCCTTAATTTCAGCTAGGGCTCAAGATCATGATATACAAACCTCTATTGGTGGGAAAATAGATCCCTTTAACATTCAAGATATCATTAAAATAGTTTCGCCTAATACCATCAATAGCCGGCATGCTGTCATGGATGTGAAAGGCTGGGTGAATCTTTCTTCAGATGAATGTTCTAAAATGATAATCAAAAACCTACAATTTGAAAATAAACTCTATGAGTATTTAGTAAAAAAATTCCCTAAGAAGGCATCTACCTATAAAAGAAGAATTGCTTCATTAAATTCTCGTATTTATAGTAAAATTGTATAGACATAGTATTCTAGAAGTATGAGGTATTCCACTGAAAGAAGTTTCTATAAAAGCCTATAGGGGTTTCTTTCCTTTCCATTTATGAAAACTAATCTTTTTTTTCTCTTTCTTTTATTTCAAATTCTCTTCCTAAGCTTTTGCAAAAGCACTCAGGAAGGTCGGCACGAAGCCAAGTATGCCCCTGTTTTGGAACAAGCCTATAAAGTAGAAACTAGGGGGGAAGTGGATCCTGTTGCAATAAGAAATTCAAAAAAGGGCGGGATGATTACGACTTGGGGGGGACCTTACCCTAAATCTATGAACTACTGGTTGGATAACTGGAGTGTTTCTGGAGAAATTATGGGGTTACTTTTTGATTCCCTAGTGACTATGCATTCAAAGAAAAATGAGCCCATAGGTCAATTAGCTAAATCATGGCAAGAAGTAAAGGTAAATGGCAAGGCGAGTTTTATTTTTAAAATACATCCTGAAGCCAAGTGGAGTGATGGGAAAAGTGTGGGGGCACAAGATGTTCAGTTTTATTTTGATACCATAATGAATCCCAAACATAGAACAACCCCTATAAGGGTAACTTTGAGTCGTTTTGAAAGACCTGAAATTATAGATGAAAAAACAGTACGCATTACTGTGAAACAAAATTATTGGAAGGCCTTTTGGGATGCAGGTTCCTTTACTCCCTTTCCCAAACATATATGGGAAAATAAGGATTTTAATCGTATCAATTATGATTTTCCTGTGGTAAATGGCCCTTATAGGATACATGAACTAAAGAGGAATCGTTATGCCTTACTTAAACGAAGGGGAGACTGGTGGGGACGTGTACTAAAATACAATCAAGATAAGTATAACTTTGATTACATTCGCTATAAATTTTTAGAAGATAGAAATGCTGTAATGGAGGCTTTCAAAAAAGGGGATTTTGATTTGTATGCTGTGTACACCTCTTCTATTTGGATACAACAAACTGATTTTGAAAGTGTAAGAAAAAATTGGGTTGTGAGGCAAGAAGTGTATAATCAAGAACCTAAAAGCTTTCAAGGCTTTGCTATTAATTTAAGAAGGACTAAATTTCAGGACGTACGAGTACGCCAGGCCCTTTGTCATCTCTTAGATAGAAAGCTTATGAACACTAAACTTATGTTTGATCAATACTTTTTGCTCAATTCATATTTTCCTGATTTGTACCCTCAAAATATTAATCCTAAAGTAAAGCAATGCGAGTACAACCCCAATAAGGCTAGGGCCCTTCTTGATGCTACAGATTGGAAAATAGGAACAGATGGTCTGCGTCGTAAAAATGGTGAGATTTTCAAAATTATTTTTATTACTGCAGCAGATGATCTAAGGCATATGAATCTTTATGTAGAAGAACTAAAGAAGGCGGGAATAGATGCGTATATAGAACAACATTCTCAGGCCACTGTCACAGAAAAAATAGATAACTTTAAATATGATCTTTACTGGATCAATACTTCGGGTTCAAGATTACGTGATCCTGAAGGTCTATTTCATTCAAAATATATAAATGATATAGGTACTTCAAATATCACGGGTCTAAAGGATTATAAAGTAGATTCATTCTTAGAAAAACTAAAATTTGAAGTCAATATAGATAAAAGAAATAAAATTCTAAAACAATTAGATGAACGACTTACCACCCTTGTACCCTATGTTTTACTTTGGCAGGCGGATAAATCTCGCCTTCTTTATTGGAATAAGTTTTCTACTCCTAAAAGTATCTTAGACAAGTACAATCGTGAGAATGCAGCAATTGTGTATTGGAGCTATGATGCAGAAAAAGAGAAAATTTTACTTGAGGCTCGTAAAAGTAAAAAGGAAATTCACATGCCCCAAAAATTAGATAAGGTATACTATAAGGACTAGTTTACCTTTTTCTATTTTATCTTAGAGTGTAAGTGACCTTGTATTTCATACGCTATAGAGCCTGTTTTTTTCTGACACACTATCTTTTTTTTGTGTGTGATGAGGGCTAGCTTGGAATTAAGCCTCAAGAACGGGGCTTTACCAAAACTAAGTATAGCCTCAAGAACGGGGCTAAGTATAGCCTCAAGAACGGGGCTAAGTATAGCCCCGATGATGGGCTATACAGACAGACATTTTCGGTATCTCATTCGTAGCCTTACCCAAAAGACTTTATTATATACAGAAATGCTAACAGCTAGAGCCCTATTGCATGGGGATAGAAAAAAGTTACTAGCCTATTCTATCAAAGAGAAACCCCTTGTGCTACAACTAGCGGGATGTGATTCTAAAGAATTGGGTGAGGCAACAGCGATTGCAACAGACTACGGCTTCGATGAGATTAATTTGAATGTAGGTTGCCCAAGCGAACGTGCGGGGGCGGGACGCTTTGGTGCCTGTCTCTTTCTTGAGCCTGAAGTTGTGGCGGACTGCATTGCAGAAATGCGTCATAGAACCCATCTTCCCCTAAGTATAAAGCATAGATTAGGGATAAGAAAAAAAAATAAGTATGATTCTCATGCTTCTAATCCTTCTACATATTTTGAAACTACTTTTGAAGAGCTCATACATTTTGTAGAACTTAATGTGCAGGCGGGTTGCAATAGGTTTATTGTTCATGCACGCAAGGCCTATTTAGAAAATCTAAGTCCTGAAAAAAATCTTAGCATCCCACCCTTAGACTACAGTCAAGCTCTAAGCCTATCTAGGCATTTTCCCCAAGTCATATTTGAAATGAATGGGGGAATAGCCTCACTTGAAGATGGGCTTTCCTTGCTTCATGATAACATCCAAACAGCAATGATAGGTCGGGCAGCGTACTTTGATCCTCTTTTATTTACAAGGGCTGATGAATTATTGGAAAAAAGCTCCACCACTACCACTTCTAATTCATTCGATCGTGAGTTTTTTAGAGCTTATGTACTAGATTATCTTGCCCTTTTTTCTAAAGACGCAACTTCTAAGAATGGGGCAAGTATACTTCGTCATACTTTTAATTTTTTTAAAAATCAAAGAGGGGCACGTAAATATAGAAATTTTATTAGCCAAAACTTTACTTCAAACTCTACCCATGTCTTTAAGCAAGCCATGAAATACATAGAGTACGTGGATTGATTATTGGATTAGGTTTCAAACTAAATCCGTATTTTTTTAGTATACTTTTAACTTTAGCTTATGCCCAATTCAGAATCGCAGTATCCCTTTTATTTGCATAAAAAAATATAAGTAAATGAAATTTTCAGATCCGTATAAAATATTATCACCAAATGAAAGGTGGGCATCGTCTCAAAGCCAAATGGAGGCTTTTCAAAATGCATATGAAAAGTTGCTTCCTCCTTTGGTTTATAAAATCAGATTAGCCGTTGCCAAGTGGAGAGACGAAGCCTATCAAGGAGCAACTGACACTTCAAAAACTTTATTGAATTTTTGGTTTCATCAGGAACATCTTATCAGGCATCCCGATGGCTATAGTGAAAAGTTTAGTTTCTTCTTTTCCCAACGTGAAGCCATTGAATCCATCATTTACTTGTATGAAATAGCTAAGGCAAAAGACAAATACGAGTTAATGAAGTTTGACTCTTCTGGGCGTGTAAGTATGGGTATGTTTGACGAAACCTGGACACGTTATGTGATTAAAATGGCGACGGGTACTGGCAAGACTAAAGTAATGGGCTTGACCTTGGTTTGGTCTTACTTTCATAAACTTTATGAAGCAGATAGCACACTATCAAAGGACTTTCTAGTAATTGCTCCAAATATTATCGTTTTAAACCGTTTACGCAAAGACTTTGATGGTTTGAAAATGTTCTTTAGTGAACCGTTTTTCCCTGACAACGGCTATGACGACAAAGACTGGAAAAATGATTTTCAGTTAACGCTTCATATTCAAGACGACTTAAAACCAATAACAAAATCTGGAAATATTTTTCTAACAAATGTTCATCGTGTTTTCTTTAACGAAGAACCCGAACAAAATTTTGAAACAACATTTTTAGGTGTTAAACCGAAACCTGATGCAGACACTTCAAAAGGTTTAGACCTTGGAAAAGTAATGCGAAGCGACAAGATTAAAGATTTGGTTGTGTTGAATGATGAAGCCCATCACATACACGACAGTTCCTTGGCTTGGTTCAAAAGCATTGAGGACATAAGTAATAAATTGAAATTGAAAAACGGTAAGGGAATAAGTCTGCAAGCAGACTATTCCGCTACTCCTAAAGATAACAAGGGTGCTATTTTTGTTCAGACCATTTGCGATTATCCTTTGGTTGAAGCAATCAAACAAAATGTAGTTAAATCACCAGTATTGCCTGACGAAGCATCAAGATTAAAAATTCAGGAAAAAGATTCTTCTGACTTTGTAGAACGCTATAGAGATTACATTCACTTGGGCTATTTGGAATGGGAGCAACAATATGAAGAACTCAAAAATCATAAAACGCCTATTTTGTTCATTATGACAATGAGCACCAAAGAAGCAGACCAAGCAGCTGAATTTTTGAAAAGCAATTATCCTTTGATGAAAAATTCGGTGCTGACTATTCACACCAATAATTCGGGTGAAATAAAAGAAACTACATCAAGCAAAAAAGATAAAGAAGAATTAGAAGTATTAAGAAAGGCAGCAGACGAAATAGATAAAGACCATTCGCCATACAAAGCAGTTGTTTCTGTTTTGATGCTTCGTGAAGGTTGGGATGTTAAAAATGTAACCACCATTGTTGGGCTTCGCCCATTTGGTGCTGATTCAAAAATATTACCCGAGCAAACTATTGGTAGAGGCTTGCGAAAAATGTTCTCGTTAGATATACCAGAAAAATTAGTGGTGGTGGGGACTGAAGCCTTTTTAGAATTTGTTGAAAGCCTAACAACAGAAGGGATAGAATTTGAAACCAACTCCATGGATATAGGTTCAAGGGGTCTAGTTCCTTTAATTGTAGAAGTGGACAAAGAAAATCCAAATAAAGATTTAGATGCTTTGGATATTCCTATTCCTCAAATGAGTCCAAGAATTTATAGGGAATTTAAAAACCTTGAATTAATTGATGTAAGCAAATTCAAGAACGAAAAAGTAATACAGAAAAAATTCAATAGCGATGAATTGAAAGAAATTGTTTTCAATGACATTGACGGAGATTTTTCTCATAAAACAGTATTTAAAGACACAACACCTGATTACAGAAATGTAATAGGCTTTTTTACTTCTGCTATTTTAAAAGACAGCCGTTTGTTTAGTGGCTTCAATATTCTATATCCAAAAGTGGAAAGCTTTATCAAATACCAACTCTTCACCAAAGAAGTGAATTTAAGCGATCCCCAAACTATGAAAAATCTTTCTGAAATTCATCCAAAAGAAATACTGAAAACAACTTTCAAAAAAGCCATTGACGAACTTACCATAACGGACAAAGGAACAGCAGAAGTGAAAAACTTTATTTCGCTAAAGCTTACCAAACCAAAGGTTGTAGAAAACCAATCTTTCCTTATTCCTAAAAAATCTATATTTAATAAAATTATTGGCGACAATCCTTTTGAATTGGAATTTTCCTCTTTCTGCGAAAGCAGATTTAATGATGTTGTTTCATTTGCGAAAAATACTTTTGGCGAGGGTGGCATAAACTTTAGCATTGAATATCAAAAAGAGAATGGAAATATTGCTTCGTTTTTCCCCGACTTTTTTATCAAAACATCACCAACAACATTTTACATTTTAGAAACCAAGGGTCGAGAAGATTTAGACGACATACGCAAAATACAACGCCTTTCTACTTGGTGCAAAGACATAAACACCGCACAAAAGGAATACACTTATACTGCGGTGTATGTAAAACAAGAAAAATGGGAGGAAGTGAAGAATAGTTTAAAATCCTTTGCTGATGTTTGTAAAATATTTGAAGTGAGTTAATGTAAATAAACAGACAGATGAATTTGAATGAAAATGAAATTTCTAAATTGATATTTGAAGCGGGGCTTAAAGTGCACAAGGCGCTTGGTCCCGGATTGATAGAAAGTTCATATGAAGAATGCTTATATTATGAACTTAGCAAATTGGAGCTAAAAGTAGAAAAGCAAAAAGCATTACCACTTATTTATGAAGATGTTAAATTAGAAATTGGATATAGAATTGATATATTGATAGAGAATAAGGTGATTGTAGAAATAAAATCTGTTGCAGAATTAAATGACTTGCATTTAGCTCAAATACTTACTTATTTAAAATTGAGTAATTGTAAACTGGGTTTATTGATAAACTTCAATACTACATTATTTAAAAACGGAGTAAAAAGAGTAATTAATGGCACTTTGTGAACTTAGTGAAAATACTTTGTGTGCTTAGTGGTAATAAAACCAACCACAAAGAGCACAAAGGTTACACAAAGATCACTATAACAAATATAATATGACTGAATCCGATAAAAACAAAATAATTGAGATGATAAAGGCAGGCGAAAAACTGCCTAAAGAATTCATCTACAAACTTTTTTCAGACGAAGAGGACGTGTTTCTTTTTTGGAATGGTCGCAAGGAGGAAGTAACAAATATCGCATTACCCTTTCATATTATAGAACACATAGACGAACCACGTAAAGAAGTGGTAAAGGCGGGGCAGGAGGAGGCAATTCATCTTTTTCAAACAGACGAACGAGGCAGGCAACTCAAAGGCTGGACGAACAAACTCATTTGGGGCGACAATAAACTCATTCTTTCTTCATTAGCCAATGGACCAATGCGTGCAGAAATAGAAAAAGAAGGCGGCTTAAAACTCATTTACATTGACCCTCCCTTTCGCAGTTGGGGCTGACTTTGGTTTTGATATTTCAATTGGAGGAGAAACAGCCGAAAAAAAACAAAGTATTATTGAAGAGATTGCATACCGTGATACTTGGGGAAAGGGCATTTCATCCTACTTAACCATGATGTATGAACGTTTGAAATTAATGCACCAACTCTTGGCAGAAGATGGCAGTATTTATGTGCATATTGATTACCGAGTAAGTTCATATTTAAAGTTACTTCTTGATGATATTTTTGGTGTTGATAATTATAAAAATGAAATTATTTGGGCTTATAGAGGTATGGCAGTTTCAACAAATCATTATGTAAGGCGTCACGATGTAATACATTTTTACGCGAAATCAGATAAAAATAAATTTAATTGGGAACAAATTTCTGAGGAATTTACTGACGTAACAATAAAAAAATACAAACATAAAGATGAAAACGGAAGATTATATAGATTACACGGAAGAAATATTCAAGGTTCACCTATTAAAAATAATACTGATATTGATTTAAAGTGGTTAAAATCAAATCCTGAATTATGCAACGTAGATTATTTAGACGAAAAAGTTGGAACAAAGCCAAGAGATTGGATTGTTATGGATTATATAAATGTAATGTCTGATGAAAAATTAGGTTATCCAACCCAAAAACCCGAAGCACTTCTTGAACGCATTATCAAAGCCAGCAGCAACGAAGGGGATTTAATAGCAGATTTCTTTTGTGGGAGTGGTACTACCGCTACTGTGGCAGAAAAATTGGGTAGAAAATGGATAACAACCGATTTAGGTAGATTTTCTATTCACACCACACGAAAGCGTTTAATTGGGGTACAAAGAGAATTACAAGGAAGCGGAAAAGGTTTTAGGGCTTTTGAGTTGCTGAACCTTGGTAAATATGAGCGTCAGTTTTTTATGGATGATTTAACCACCCAAAACCTTGGCGACCTTGGCGAAACCTCTGCGAACTTTGCGGTAAAAAACTTAACCGCAAAGGACACAAAGACCTCGCAAAGTACGCAAAGTAAACTTGGCGACCTTGGCGAAACCTCTGCGAACCTTGCGGTAAAAAACTTAACCGCCAAAGAAGATTTATATGTTGATTTAATTTTAGAAGCTTATAAAGCCAAACGCATAGACGGTCACTCAACATTACACGGAAGCAAAGCAGGACGTTTTGTAAACGTGGGACCGCTCGACGTGCCCGTAACACAAAGCCGTTTGATGGATATTTTTGAGGAATGTCGTGAAAAACTATACACCCAAGTAGATGTATTAGGCTTTGAATTTGAAATGGGTTTAACACCCCAATTCATTCAAGAACTCAAAGAGAAAGGCGTTTCTGTAACACTCAAATACATTCCCAAAGATGTGTTTGATAAAAGGGCCGTTGAAAAAGGGCAAGTAAAGTTTTTTGATGTGGCTTACCTAAACACAAAAGAAAAAGTAAAAGGAAAATTCATTACAATTGAGCTCACTGATTTTGTTACGCATTATACACAAGACGACATCGAAGAACTGCAACAATCAATGAGAGCAGGAAGCAAAGTTGTAATTGAAGATGGACAAATTTTTAAAATTGAAAAAGATAAAAACGGAATTATCACCCACACCGTTCTAACTAAAAATTGGTTCGATTGGATAGACTATTGGGCTATAGATTTTAATTATGAAAATAAAAAAGAAATAGTTAAAGTGAGTGAGAAATATTTAATCGAAAATAATTTATTAAAAGAAGTAAATGATAATAAGGAAAAAAAATCTAAAAATACAAATAGTTCTTCTAAAATTGATGAAACACAAGTTGAACAAGACTCCCTTGTTGAAGTTTGGACTAAAAACTATATCTTTGAAAACGAATGGCAAAGTTTCCGTACCAAAAAAAATCCAACTCTTGAACTTACAAGCATAGCTCACGAATACGAAAAACCAGGTAGATATAAAATAATGGTGAAGGTGGTGGATATACTAGGAATAGATACAAGTAAGATTATAGAGGTAGAAATAAAGTAAGTTTTTTATTTACTAAGAAAAATCCCGTTCTCACCATCCTAATTTCTATTAAGCAACACACATAATTATATAGACTATAAATCTCCTTTCTTTGCTTTGGCAACTATGTCCCTCAATCTAGAAAGCTTAAATATAGAAATCAAAGATAGGTATGCCTTGCTGGGTATCAATAGACCCAAGGCACTCAATGCCTTAAATCACTCCCTTCTCTTAGAATTAAGGACTGCCATAGCCTATCTTGAAGAGGAAAGTAAAAATAAAGATCTAGCGGCTGTGCTCCTTTATGGGCTTGGGGATAGGGCCTTTGTTGCAGGCGCAGACATTGCCACCATGCAAAAAAATACCTTTGAAGCCAATATGGAATTTTTAAAATTAGGGCAGGATTGCTTTAATGAGCTTTCTAGGGCAAATTTTATTTCTATTTCTGTGGTCAACGGCTTTGCCCTTGGTGGGGGTGTAGAGCTTGCCCTAGCCACAGACATACGTCTCTCTAGCGAAAGTGGAGTCTTTGCTTTGCCTGAAGTGAGTTTGGGACTTATCCCTGGCTTTGGGGGGACTCAACGTCTACCTCGTATCGTCGGTAAGGGCCTTGCCCTCGAACTCATACTAAGTGGGGCTCGCATAGATGCAAAGAGGGCGTATGAGATAGGCCTTATCAATCATATTTTACCTTCAGGAAATTCTCAAGAAAATTCTGATAAGAATTATCTCGAACATGCCCAAGAGTTCACCAAAAAGATGCTAGCTAAAAATTCTAAATCCGCTCAGCTTATGGCAAAGAGAGCCATACATCTAGGTTTAGAAATGACTCTAATTGAGGGGCAAAGATACGAAATGGAATGCAATGCCAAACTTTTTTCAGGCCCCGATACACAAGAGGGCTTAAATGCCTTTGTAGAAAAACGGCCTGCAAATTTTTCTTAGGCCCTCATAGAATTAGATTATTTTTAGAGATTTTATTTTTTATTTATAACTTTATAAGAAGTTTCCTTGTCCAATTTTAATATAAACTATACTATCTATAAATGATTAGAATTATCTATTCTTGATTTTCTTAAAGCAATAATTTTTAATATTGCTAACTTTTATTCACTATATACAATGACCTAATGGCTAAACATAAGGAATCTAGTTTTGAAGATGCCCTAGCACAACTTGAGGAATTGACTAAGCAATTAGAAAGGGGTAGTTTAAGTCTAGAGGACTCTATACATGCGTATGAGGAAGGTTTAAAATTAAGCAAATATTGTGCGGGTGTTTTAAAAAAGGCAGAGCAAAAGTTGGAAGCTATTTCTAAAAATGAAAAGGGGGAATTGATAGTAAACTCCTTTCTCATAGATGAAGTAGAATTAGGTAATGTAGATCAAAATCGCCTTTTTCAATAGGATATTTATTTTTGAGGCCTATGTGAAGATTTTAAAATATCAAGGTCTTTTTTTTTTAGTATTTCTTTTTCTTTATTGTGGCCCCCTTCAAGCTCGTAGTATGCCCTATGAGGTTGAAGGGGATAGACCACGAAATTATTGGCAGTTTATTTTTCTTTTTGATACTACAAGAAGCGAGGGGCAGTATGAATTTAACTTCCATCCCTTTTACAGCATATATAAAAATGAAGAGAGGGCCTATATCGCTCAACAATTTCTATACCCCATTTTCTATGCTCAGGGTACAAATTATTGGAACAGTTGGAGTTTTCTTTATTTTTTTTCTGGAAAAAGTTTATATCATACAGATGCAGGTGCAGGTGAGGATAGTGATTTTCTCATAGGGCCTATACATGGGGGTTATGGTACTCATAAAGAAAGTTATGGTGGATTTTTTCCTATAGGTGGATACTTCACAGATCTTTTTGGTTATGATAGAGTCACTTATGCTCTCTTTCCCATTTATGCAGGATGGAGTTACAAGGATTATCAGGCTCATGGAATCTTATGGCCCCTCATTATGTGGGGAAGTGGAAACAAACGCAAGGATCTTCGTATTTTTCCTTTTTATTCATCAAAAGTTCACTATGGAAAGTACAATCGTAAATCATTGCTTTGGCCCTTCTTTCAATGGGGTAGTGAGGATTTAGATAAACTTGAGCCCCATTATTATTTCACATCATGGCCACTTTTTGGTTACAAATGGTCAGAATATAATAATCTTATGGCGTGGGAAATCCTATGGTTGCCATACTTCGGAGGTTTTGTTTCTTATGGTAGGGATTACACGAAAGAGCAAGTAGATTTAAGCATACTTTGGTCCCTTATCCAATATAGTAAGGGTAGGGACCCGGATATAGATAAACTTGTTTTATTTCCCTTTTATGGGCATTATAGATATGGTCAACTTTATGATGATAACAAGCAACCCTATAAAAAGGAAGCACAGTTCATTACCCCATTTTGGACAAGACTTCAAACAAACTCTGCCTTCCTAGACTCTGATGATAAATTTCTAATTCCCTTTTATTGGGACCTTCATAGATACTATCATAAAGAGAGGGAGGAGGAGAGGACTATAGCTGTATGGCCCTTTATTAAATATAAAAATAGTACAGACAATAGCTTAGAAGTAAGCTCCCTCACCCTATGGCCCGCCTCAGATACTTTTGAAAAAAATTGGGGACCCTTAGTTTCTATTTTTCAATACAAACGTTATGAAAATGATGATCAATATCTCTCCTTGTTTTTTAGATTGTACTCACAATACTGGAATGCAAATGGGGGTCACTTTTTTTTAGCAGGTCTTGAGGTACATAATGACGATCAACATTCTTCTTTTGAGATACTTGGTGGTCTTCTTGGTTTTCATAGATATACCCTAAATGATGGAAACTCTCAGGGAGCCTTTGATTTTCTTTGGATTAAGATGAATCATCCTAGTGAGGACAAGTTAGATTGACAAATGAAAGTAGTTAAAAATCACTCAAAGTTATCTTTGAGATACGTAGATACTTCTTCGCATTTGAAACAATGAAATGAGAGCATAATTTATGATACTACAATTATTTAGGAATCTTCTATCGAATCTTTTAAGTATCAGCTTTGTTCGAAAATTCATTTTTAAAATGAATGAAAATTTAACCGCTACAGGGCAGGCACTCATTTTACTCTATAAGACCTTTCTAGAACTTCCTTGGCTTTGGTTTAGAAGGCGAGAACTTTTACAGCAAATTTTTCTAACAGGTATCTCTAGCTTTTTTGTAGTAAGTATCGTTGCTTTATTCTCGGGAATGATTATTTCCTTACAAACAGGCCTAGCTTTAAAAACATTTGGGCAACAGGATGTTATAGGTCAAATTATCATTGTAACCTTAACGCGTGAATTTGGTCCCTTTATGACGACTTTGATTTTAGCAGCGTCTGTAGGTTCAGCCATGTCAGCAGAGTTAGGGACTATGACAGTTTCAGAAGAAATAGACGCCCTTGAAGTTATGTCCATAGATCCCATACGTTATCTTATTTTACCTAGAATTATAGGCTTTAGTATCACCGTCCCCATTCTATCAGCGTATGCTGTGCTAGTAGGAACTTTGGGGGGCAGCGTGATTGCATACACACAGCTTGGCGTAGAATTTTCTAAGTACTTTAACTCTATAGATGATGTTTTAAGAAGTGCAGATGGGCTTAAAGATATATGGACAGGCCAACTTAAGGCCCTAGTCTTTGGTTTTACTGTTTCTACTATTTCTTGTTATCAGGGTTTGAGTGCTAAGGGTGGGGCTATAGGTGTGGGCATAGCTGTACGTAAAGCCGTTGTTCAATCATTTCTTTTTGTACTCATACTAGGATATTACATTACAAGTATTTTTTATAGATAACCTATTGGGTATTACCTAGTTTATATACGTGAAATGAAAATTTAGAATGAATGTATAAATTTTTATAGTTTCATCTTATATAAAAATACAAATGGAAAAAGTAGACTTTCTTATTTTAGGGAGTGGAATATCCGGGCTTTACCTAGCCCTTCAACTAGCAGAACTAGGAAGTGTTATCATTGTCACAAAAGACATTGCAAAAGAATCAAATACAAATTATGCCCAAGGTGGCATAGCCTCTGTCATACGAAATACAGATAGTTTTCAAAGCCATATTAGTGACACATTGAATGCAGGTTCGGGGCTTTGCTTCCCATCCGCTGTGGAGTTACTTGTAAGAGAGGGGCCTAGGCATATTCAAAGATTATTAGATTTAGGTACCCCATTTATTAGAGATGGTGGAGGGGATTTGAATTTAAGGCGTGAGGGGGGTCATAGCGAAAGTCGCATTGTACATGCAAATGATGCAACAGGGCAGGAAATTGAAAAAACCCTTCTTCGTGCTGTAACAGAAAAAAAAATACCCGTATTTGAACATCATTGTGCAGTTGAGCTTATTACACAGTATCATCTTGAAAATAACCCTTCCCCTGATACTTTACAACCCTCTTGCTTTGGAGCCTATGTTTATAATCGTAAAACTTGGTCCATTACTCCTATCCTATCTAAGGCCACTATTATAGCAACGGGGGGGGCGGGTCAGGTGTACTTACACACCACAAATCCCGAAGTGGCAACGGGTGATGGTATAGCCCTTGCTTATAGGGCGGGTGCTGAAATTTCAAATATAGAATTTTATCAATTTCATCCTACAACTTTATATCAAATCCAAGAAGGTCCCGCTTTTTTATTAAGTGAGGTTTTACGAGGGCATGGAGCTAAAATATACAATCAAAAAGGGGAAAAATTTTTAGATAAATATGATGCTAGGGAAGAGCTTGCTCCTAGGGATATAGTAGCTCGTGCCATTGATACTGAATTAAAAAAAAGTGCCGAAGCCTTTGTATACCTAGATAGCACACATTTATCAAAAGAAAGTATAGAAAAAAATTTTCCTTATATTTATAAAAATCTTATAGAAAGGGGTATAGATATGTCTAAGGAACGCATTCCCATAGTTCCTGCGGCACATTACATGTGTGGTGGTGTAAAGACAAATCTCTGGGGACAGACATGTATAGAAAACTTATATGCCTTAGGCGAGGTGGCTTGTACAGGTGTTCATGGTGGCAATAGATTAGGTTCAAATAGTTTACTTGAGGGACTTGTGTATGCTACACGAATTTTTGAACATATCAAAGAGCATCCAGTAAGAAAAAACTCTTCTAAAAAAGCCCTTTGTTGGGAAAAGGAGGGTTTGGAAAGCCCCTCTGAATGGGTTTTGGTAAAGCATAATATGGAAGAGGTAAAAAAAATCATGTGGAATTATGTGGGCATCGTTCGTACGAATGAGCGCCTGATACGTGCCAAAAATCGCCTGCAAGTTATCTACAATGAGATAGAAGAATTTTATAAAAATACGCATGTGCAAAATAAAATCTTGGAATTAAGAAATCTTGTCCTAGTTGCAAAGTTGATAGTGGCATCTGCTATGTCGCGTAAAGAAAGTCGAGGTTTACATTACAATATGGACTATCCCTTTGATAATACCCCTAGCGATCAACAAAGCATTTTAACTCGATATACACAAAATGATTTGTAATTCTATACTTTCCTTCTCATAGAAAATATTACTTTCATCGCATCATTTTTTATCATAATAAAAGTATCCCGCTAGCCCCTTCACATCTTGTGTATGCTTTCTTAGATACTATTTGGATAGTTAAAATATAAAAGCAAGTGTATCTAATTTTTTTGGATGAATGATAATTTGAAGTATTTTTTATATGAAGGTTTTAATTTGCCACCATTCATATTCTAACATCGAAAAGTTTTAGAAAGGGGAGAGAATTTTTCTTCTATTCTTGCTTTATGTAAAAATATTTTTATATTGTATTTTATCAAGGGTACCTTGTAAAAATAAGCGTTCTATCATAAGTATCGCTACTATGACACCCTGTACACTGAGCCCCCCTACTTGTAACAGGTATATTAAAATAACTTTGTCCCTGTGCAGGAAACTCTGTCCATATCCAAGTACCTGATTGATATTCATGTGTTGAATTTTTTTTCATAACAGCATAACCCCTGTTTACATTTGTATCACCATTATAGATTTCTTTTACAATTAAAGAGCCTTCGGGGAATCTAGCATTTTCTGGTAATTTACCTCCTACTAATGCACCATTAGCTGTGGCATTAAAACGTACCCTAGCTCTACCACCACCATGTACTTCCGTAGTCGTAAAACTAAAATCAATACCCTTGTAATAAAACACATTTGCAGTAACTAAGGCCTCAATTTGTATAGTTGCTTGCGTTGTCTTTTCGATAATTTCTCGTGTAATTGGTTCTATATCTGGTATAGGAGGGCTAGAATTACACGAAAAGAATGTACCGTAACTAACTAGGCAAAGGAGTAAGTATTTATACTCCATAATAGGTTTTATTTATGATATACATTTTTATAGTAAACTACTATTCTAAGATCTGAATATTTCTCCCTTTATTAAGATCCACAACCTAACCACACTTTCATACCCCTATCTGCCAAACATACTATTATCCTTATCTAAGCGACTTTGGTCTTCTAGGGGATATTCCTTACGTAGAGGAAACATGAGCATATCCTCTACGTTGAGAATACGTTTTAGATTGGGATGCCCTATAAAGTTTACCCCAAAAAAATCATAGGTTTCCCTTTCCATCCAATTTGCAGCTTTAAATATATTAGTAAGGGTAGGGAAGGTGGGATTTTTTTCAGGTAAATAAATTTTCAAACGTAAATTTTCCCCTACCTCTAAATTATAGAGTTGAATCATAAGGGCTATTTTTTTTAATTCGGGATAGTGTATTCCACAAAGGGTAGTTAGGTATTCAAAATTACCCCCATCTCGTTTATGCAAAAAGGATATAAAGTCTAGTGCCTTATCTGATTTGAGATTAAGCGTATAGGTATCATAAAGAAATTCTGTACTTACAATTTGCTGTGAAAATTTTTTTATAAAAATATCATTCTCAAGGAGAGACTTTACAAAGAAATGCTTGGGACTCATATTCATTTGGGAGATGGTCTTATATTCCAAAAATAGTTCATTTACTCTATACCATATTGAGCAAGAAGGGATTTGTATTCGGGTGAGTTTCTTCTACGAAGGCTCTCGTTGCCTACTAGCTTCTGTATTTGTAGTATACCATCTATGACTTGCTCTGGACGTGGGGGACATCCAGGCACATACACATCTACAGGAATGATTCTATCTATGCCTTGTAAAACACTATAGGTATCAAAAATCCCCCCACTGGATGCACAAGCACCCATAGAAAGTACCCATCGTGGTTCTGCCATTTGCTCATAGACCTGACGCAGTATGGGCCCCATTTTCTTAGCAATGGTACCCATAACCATAAGAAGATCTGCCTGACGAGGGGAAAAACTTAGCCTTTCAGAACCAAAACGAGCGAGGTCATAGTGTGCTCCCATTGTCGCCATAAATTCTATACCACAACAAGAAGTAGCAAAGGGTAGGGGCCATATAGAGTTTTTGCGAGCTAAACCCACCACCTTTGCCATATTGGTTGCAAAAAATCCTGGGCCCTCTATTCCATCTGGATTTTGGGCAAGCTCAGGGAGAGTATGATGTTTTTTTTTATGTAAATCTAGGGACTTAGGTTCCATAATTTACTCCCACTTGAAGGCATTCTTTTTTATAATATAAAAATAACCTAGTCCAAGAATAAAAACAAATAGAAACATTGAAAATAGTCCTTCTATCTCAAGCTCCCTAAAAACCATAGCCCAAGGATACATAAGAATGACTTCCACGTCAAAGATGACAAACAATAAAGCTACTAAAAAGTATTTGACTGTAAAAGGATGGCGGGCATTCCCCACACTTTCTATTCCACATTCAAAATTTTCATTTTTAATTTTACTTATCCTCTTTGGACCTAATAGATGCGTGGCAAACATCGTAAAGCCAACAAAACCTAAGGCTAGGATAAAAAGCAGAAAAAAAGCGTAATAAGGAAGTAGTTCCTTCATTGGATAATAGAGTATGTGCCTTTTGTCTCTTAAATTGCAATCAAAAAATTTTAAAAAAGAACAAAGGGACGCTTATGCTTAGAAAGGTTATAGAATGAAAGAATAGAAAATTCAAATCATAAAAAATTAGCTTTTATGTTTCAAAGTAATTGTCGCTTGAATAAAAGAAGAAAAAAGTGGATGGGGAGAAATAGGCTTAGATTGAAATTCAGGATGAAATTGTACTCCTATAAACCAAGGATGATTTTTGATTTCTATGATTTCGACTAATTGTTCGTCGGGGCTTAGGCCTGAAAAGATCATACCCGCATCCTCCATTTCTTTTTTATAACGTAAGGTAAATTCAAAGCGATGACGATGTCTTTCAGTAATTTTTTCAGAATGATATATTTTAAAGGCATTTGAGTGAGGGAGAATTTTACATGGAAAACTTCCTAAACGCATAGTTGCACCTTTTTCACTCAAAGATTGTTGTTCTTCTAAAAGAGAAATAATGGGGTATTCCGTATTTGTATCAAATTCAGTAGAATTCGCACTTTTCCATCCTAGGACATTACGAGCAAATTCTATTACAGCACATTGTAAGCCCAGACAAATACCAAAAAATGGGATTTTATTTTCCCTTGCGTATTGAATCACTTTTAGTTTCCCTTCTATACCACGACTACCAAAACCTCCTGGTACGAGTACACCATGAATATTTTTAAAAAGTACCTTGGTATCTATTTCCTTCCCTTCCAACTCCTCAGAATTTACTTTTACAAAGTTAACTTTTACTTGATTTGAGATGCCCCCATGCGTGAGTGCTTCATAAACAGAGCGATAAGCATCTTGAAGGCTGATGTATTTACCACAAACCATAATATTAATTTCTTCTTTAGGATTTTTAATTTGAGAAATTAAATTTTGCCATTTTGTAAAATCATGATTTTGTTCTACTTCAAGATTAAAATGTTTGAGTAGAATAGTATCTATATTTTGGGCCCTATACATCTCAGGGATTTCATAAATACTTTCAGTTATATCTATAGCAGAAAAAATTTTATTTATATTCACATTGCAAAACAAAGATAGTTTTTCACGCATATCAAGAGAAATCTCTTGGTTAGCCCTACAAATTAAAATATCAGGTTGTATACCAAAGGTAAGAAGTTCTTTTACACTATGTTGAGTGGGTTTCGTTTTTGCTTCTCCAGCAACAGTGATGCTAGGAACTAGAGTAAGATGTATAAAACAAACATGATGAGACCCCTTATCTCTACGCATTTGCCTTATCGCTTCTAGAAAGGGTACACTTTCTATATCCCCTACAGTACCTCCTATTTCGACTATTATAAAATCAATTTCTTCGTCGCGAGATAAATTTACAATTCGATTTTTTATCTCATTTGTGATATGTGGAATGACTTGTACTGTTCTTCCTAAATAATCTCCTCGTCTTTCCCTTTGTATAACAGAATTATAAATCTGACCTGTACTCACTGAATTTTCACGTCTAAGTTTTGCATAAGAGGTAAAACGTTCGTAATATCCTAAATCAAGGTCTGTTTCTGCCCCATCGTTTGTAACATAAACTTCGCCATGTTGATAGGGGCTCATAGTACCAGGGTCTATATTGATATAGGGATCCATTTTTTGCATGCTTACTTTATAGTTACGACTTTCTAAAAGGCATCCAAGTGCTGCTGTGGTAACCCCCTTTCCCAAAGAGGAACAAACCCCCCCTGTAATAAAAATATAGTATGGTGGGGAAAAGGTACTATAAAAATTACTAGGGCTTTCTTTAGTAGGATTCATATGGTTATCTAATCAAAAGAGGATAAAAAATTATTAAGTTAAAAATAGAGTTTATAGAGTAAATGAAATTTATTTTATAAAGATAATTTTATTTTGATAGTTTTTTTAGAAGTTTTGTAGTTGAATAACCCTCACTAAAAGCTAGAATCTTGACTTCACCATTATAAGATTTTACAATGCTGTACTCAGGCAAATCTTCTTTTTTATAGTCCCCACCTTTACAATGAATATCAGGTTTAAGTAGTTCTATAAGTTTTTCTGGAGTGTCCTCTTCAAAAAGAACTACAAAATCTATAGCTTCTAGGCCTGCTAAAACTACTGCCCTTGCTAACCAAGTATTTACAGGTCTTGAGGTACCTTTCAAGCGTTTTACAGATTCATCAGAATTTAATCCTACAACCAAGAAGTCACCTAAGGACTTTGCTTTTTCTAAGTACAAAACATGGCCTAAGTGCAACACATCAAAGCAACCATTTGTAAAAACAATCTTGTTTTTTTTATTCTTATTAGGGTAGGGTATTTCTACTTTTTCTATTTCCTTTTTTGTCTTTGAAACATTTTCGCTATAACTTTCTTTCTTGAGCTCTTTCTTTAATTTGGCAGAGCTCGTGTAAATTTTTTTTGAAATCTTACTTGGTAAATTTAGGCGACCCATTGATTTGTTGCGAATCTAAATATGAGATAGATTTGTAAAAAGAGAAAGGGAATGAGAAGGAGATAAAAATATAGAGTACGAAGCCTAGGAAGTATCATGTATATAAGAAAAAGGGAAAGTAAACTAAATGAAATGAAAGAAAAACGAACATATGACATACCCAAACCCATACTGGCCGGCATATAAGTTAGACTAAAATAAATCAGAGTAAAAAGGGTAAAGCCAAAACGCCATACTAAAACTAAACTCATCAAAAAAATAATTATGAATATCTTATCGATTAAACTATCTGTGTAAAAGAATGTCGCTGTGGTGGGAGAAAACAAATATCCAAGAAGATGAAAGGGATTAAAAAAATTTAAGTACGAATTTTTAGCAACAAAGGATTCCTGCGCGTTGATTCCTGTAAAGGGGGAGCCTGTATAGTAGTTTATAAATCCTAGATAAGATAGGGTACCCAAGCTAAAGCTTATTAAAAGTATAGCTTCTTTGTAATAGTTTAGTTTAGCCCCTCTTATAATTCTAAGTACAGAAAATAAAATGAGTGCTATAAGTATGAAAATAGAATGAGGCCGTGCTAGGGGCATAAAGAAGAGCATACAGCTAGCCATTACAAGTGAGATATGGGATGAGGTACTTTCTGCCTCTATATAGAAATATAAAAAACCAAAGAGTAAAACAAGAAAAAGTGCCTCTGAATAGAAGGCTGTTAAAAAAAATGCTGAGGGGAAAGCTAGGCTTAATAGGAGTCCTTTCCATAAAGAACTTTGCGTGTGTGAATCTTTTGCTTGATTTAAAATTTGAGGATAACTTAAAAAACTTTTAAATCTATCTTTGGAAGTTAAGTTATGCTTAGGAGTATTCTTTTGGAAAGACTCCTTATAAAGTACCGGGGCCTTATTAGAATGAAATAAGATAAAACCAAAATTAGTATAAAAAAATATAAATATGTAACTCAAAATCAAATTTACCACTAGGGCAGAGATATAAAAATCTGAAATAAGAACATTCAATGCACGAATGAGTAGGGGAAAGAGTGGGAAAAAGGCTTGGGAGTGAAAGGTACCATTCATATGTTCTGTATAAGAATAGCCCTTATCTGCAAGTAAAAGATAATGTTGGGCATCCCAATTTGCAAAGGGCAAATAAAAGGCATCTAGGATATTTTTATCAGAGTACCATCGATTCCAAAGATTAGGAATTTGGAGGTCTAAGTTATTATAAAAGAAATATAAAAAAAGACCCACAGTAGAAAGTTTCCATACAAGAAAGGTAGCTATGAGCCTAAGGTTATAAAATTTTATAGGAAAGTTCATAATTATATTTTAAGAGAATTAGCAAAATAATTTTTAAGGTTTTCTTTGTCGTTAAAATAAAATACTCAAAAGAGAAAGTAAGGCAAAAATAAATTTATAAATCAAATATATATGAATGATTAAATAGTTTTCTTATAGCCTAGATGGATATAAAAATTTTACTTGCCTCTTACTTGCTTTTTTGGTTTTTAATAAGTTTGTATATGAAATTAGGAAGTCTATCCCATACAAAGACTACTTACTAAAAATTTCAAATGTTGTTACGATTTAAAGACATATTAAAAAAACTGAATCATATAGATCATGATTTAGCTGAACTCAAACGTCTTAAAAAAAAAGTTCCCATAGATAGAAAGTTTAGTAGTAGTTTAGAAATTTCGTTTGATAAACAAATCAATGAATTGCTTAATCAAAAGATAGAATTAGAATCTCTTTTTATTGAAGACCCTTCCCCTGAAATCGTCAATTATTTCCTTACAGCAGATCAAGTCACTTCTAGCCAAGTACGAGCCGATCGCATTTTTTTTGAAAAAGAGACGCTTACAAGTAAGGAACAAAAACTAATGGAGTTTATAAAAAAAATGCCTAAAACAGAAATACACCTACATATTGAAGCGTGCATTTCTGACACCACTCTAATGCATTTAATGGAAAAAAATAATCTTTCTTATGACCCTGATGAAATTGCTAGACTGTATAAGTTTAAAAATCTAGAAGAGTTTATAAAATTATTTTTATTTATCATTGATTCCATAAAAACTCCTGATGACTTTATTTTAGTCTTTCAAAATTTAAAACGCTATCTGGAAATAAATAACATATTGTATGCTGAAGTCTTTCTTGCACCCTCTCGTATGATTTCTAATGGCCTAGACTTTAATGAAATAGCAGAAATTTTAGATAAGGCTTCTTCTGATTGTAGTCGTAATGGGGGGCCTGATATAAAATTTTTGGTAGATGTTTCTCGGACTTTTGGAGCCGAGAACGCAAGTAGGAATTTACAAAGAGTCATACAGCTTAAAACTACAAATTTTATAGGTATAGGGCTAGGGGGTGCAGAACTTATGGGGCCTGCAAAAAATTTTGTTAATGTATTTGCACAAGCTAGGGCAGAGGGGTTGCGTTGTGTAGCTCATGCGGGAGAAGATGATGGTCCTTGGTCTGTGCGCGATGCTGTATTGCTGCTTAAAGCAGAACGTATAGGACATGGAACTTCTGCGATACAGGATCCACAGCTTATAGAACTTTTAAAGACGAGGGAAGTTCCTTTGGAGATTTGCCTTACTTCAAATGTTGTAACGGGGAAGTATGTAAATGAATATAAAGAACATCCTGTACGTCGCTACTATGATGAGGGGCTTATGTGTTCAATCAATACAGATGATCCAGAAATATTCAAGATAGACTTAAATGATGAATATATGAAATACTACAAATATTTGAATTTCACCTTGACAGAGCTTATAGATTTAAATCGACAAGGGGTATATTCAAGCTTTCATCCAAAGCCCATTGTATTATGGAAAACTATGCAAGAAGAAATTCAAAAATTACGTAATGAACTTTTTATATGATAGCTCGATATTCTAATCCTGAAATTTCTAAAATTTGGGAACCCCAAAGTCGTTTTGAATATTGGCTTAAAGTAGAGCTAGCTGTTTGTCGTGCATGGGAACGCAGGGGGGTCATTCCCAAAGAGGATTTAGAAATTATAGAAACGAAGGCCAACTTCCAAATAGCTCGTATAGATGAAATAGAAGAAAGGGTTCAACATGATTTGATTGCCTTTCTTACAAATGTACGAGAAAATATAGGACCTCAGGGACGATTTGTGCATTATGGTTTGACTAGCTCAGATGTAGTAGATACAGCCCTTGGTCTACAGCTTAAGGAGTCTGGTCTTATTTTATTGAGTCGTTTAGAGGTTTTATTGAAGACTGCAAAAAAATTAGCCATTCAATATAAAAAACAAATTCTTATAGGGCGTACACATGGAATACATGCCGAACCTACCACTCTTGGTCTTAAGTTTGCCCTTTTTTACAATGAACTAAAGAGAAATAAAGAACGTTTAGAACATGCCATTATGAGTGTTGCTGTAGGTAAGTTAAGTGGTGCAGTTGGGACTTTTTCTAATATAGAACCTGAAATTGAAGAAGAGGTATGTAAGGAGCTAGGTCTAGAGATTGATCCGATTACGACTCAAGTTATTTCTAGAGATAGACATGCGTATTTTTGTTCTGTACTCGGAGTATTGTCAGGAAGCCTAGATAGAATGGCACAAGAAATACGACTTTTACAAAAAAGTGAGGGGCGTGAAGTTGAGGAACCCTTTAGTCCTGGTCAAAAGGGTTCAAGTGCAATGCCTCACAAACGTAACCCTGTCATTTGTGAGAGAATTTGTGGCTTAGCACGAGTCATTCAAGCAAATGTTCAAGTTGCATTTAGAGATATGCCTCTTTGGCATGAACGAGATATTTCACACTCTTCAGCAGAAAGGGTGATTCTACCTGATTCCATTATTGCTTTAGAATATATTTTGGTAAAGATGAATTATGTTTTAGAAAATTTACATGTCTATCCTGAAAACATGCAGAGAGTTTTAGAACATACTCGAGGTCTTTTATTTTCTCAACGCTTACTTTTGGCCCTAGTAGAGAAGGGAATGCAAAGGGAGGAGGCGTACAGTATAGTTCAGGAACTTTCTATGAAAGTTTGGGATCAAAAAGACCTCTTCTTGGAAAAAGAAGCAAGCATTCATACTCAAATTAAAAAGTACTTAAATGAAAAGGAAATACATGGGCTTTTTGAATTACAATACTACTTACGTAATATAGATAAAATTTATAAGAGATTGGGGTTTTAAGTATAAGCCTCTAATTTTACTTACACATAATCTTTTTTGAAAAAATGGATTAGGACTTCTATTCATCAATAAAAAGTAGAAGGAGTGGCTATACCTAAAGACATGTAAGTTGATATTATTATCATATAAAGTATTTTTTCATTTTTAGATTATTACCCTTCTTTTAAAATTTCAGCTATTTCTTCACGCGTTATAAATTCATTCCGAATCATGGTGTGATTAAATAAGGTATCAAAGAGTTTCTTTTTACGATTTTGTAAAAGTAAAACTTTTTCTTCTAAACTTTTTTGAATAATAAGTTTATAAACAAAAACTTGACGTTTTTGCCCAAGGCGATGGGCCCTATCGGTGGCCTGATCCTCGCTGGCGGGATTCCACCATGGATCTAGATGTATAATTGTATCTGCACGATGCAAGGTAAGAGAAGTACCACCTGCTTTTAAGCTAATTAAAAAAAAATGTCTTTCACCTGCTTGAAATTCCTTTACCATAATTTGTCTCTTAGAAAGGGCTGTTGAGCCATTTAGATAAAAAAACATTTGATTTTCTCCTGCTAGGAGTTCGGCAACCATATCTAGGACATCTGTGAATTGACTGAATATTAAAACGCCTGTTGAATTTTCTTTAATTTTTTGTAGATTTTCTTTTAAGTATAAAAATTTACTAGAAATAGTAAAATCGGGATTTTTTGAAGTTTGTAAATCAGGATGACAACAAATGCGTCTTAGCTTCATCAAATAACTTAGCATTTGAGGTAAATATTCCGAATCTGAATTTTGAAGTACTTCTAAGGCCTTACGTCGTGTTTTTTCGTATATTAGTGCTTGAGTTTTATGAAAGGGTAGACTAATTAAAATTTCATTTTTTGAAGGTAATTCTTTTAATACATCTTGTTTTTTGCGTCTCAAAATAAAGGGCTGAATGCGTTTTAGTAAATTTTCAGGTATAGAAATTTCCCTTTCTATCTCATAAATTTCTTTAAAGTTTTTATATGAACCCAGAAGGCCTGGAAAACAAAGTTCCATCAAGGCCCAAAGTTCACCAAGATGATTCTGAATGGGAGTTCCAGTCAGACAAAAAAAACAAGATGTATTGAGCATACGAACCGATTTAGCTGTTATTGTTTTTATGTTTTTAATATTTTGTGCTTCATCTAAAAAAATAGAAGTAAAGACTCTTTTAGATATAAGGTTTACATTTTTAATAAGAGTGGTGTAGGTGATAAAAATAATACCCCTTTCAATTAAATCGTCTGTATGAATCATTTTAGAACCATGCCATATTTGAAAGGGTATGGTCGGAGTAAATTTTTTAGCTTCATTTTCCCATACATTCAGTGCTGCCAGAGGGCCTATAATTAAAAAAATTGTTTTTGAATTTTTAAGATAAATAGATTCTATAAATGCTAGAGTCTGTATGGTCTTTCCTAAACCCATATCATCAGCAAGTATCCCCCCCACCTGTAGAGAAAAAAGAGAATGAAAAAAATGAACACCCTCTTTTTGATATGTACGAAGTACATTTTCCATATTTAAACTTAGATGGAATGAGGGAATGTATTCTTTAGATAAATTTTGTTGAAAAGTTTTTTGTATTTTTTTTGCGTTTTCATCTAACCTTAGTTCAACTTGATCTTTTAAATTTAAAATATTATAGAGATTACCTTTCAGAAAAGTTCCACTTAGATCATCTTGAGAAGTATTTGGGGAAGTTTCTTTTTTTATATCCACTCCTACTTTCTGGAGCATATTAAAAATTTTTTCTAAATTAAAGGCATTTGTAAAAGCCCATGTTGCATTCGAAAGTTTAACAAACTCTTGTTTATTATAATAAGCGTTGATAATGGCTTTTGTATCTTTGAATGACATTCCTTCAATTTTTATAGAACCTGTAAACCAGGAAAGATTAGAGCTTGATGTAATATCTATGTAAGCAGTTTTTTTATGTTTTGATTTTTCCAAATAAGAAAATAGATTTTCATGTAATCGTAAAATAATATTTTGTTCTTTTAATATAGGTAAATACTCTTTAGAAAATTTTTTTAAAAAATGAGTACTAAAAGAAAAACTACCATCTTTTTTTTTGAAGGGAAAGGGTATTTTCAGCTTATCAAGTAATTTATTTTCAGCAAGAAGATTACGTTTCACAAGCTTTCCATTCTCACTAAAGGTTAAGAAATCACGTATCCAATTTGCTTGTTGTGTTTTTTCGGGTACAAAAGTATATAATTCATCGAAACCAACTGTGTGTGGATTTTTCTCCCAATATTTTGGGTCTAAAAATTCTTCTTTATTAGAATATACGAGTTCTACACGCCCTTTGATTTTAAATTTTTTGCTATTGGTGTCTATAAACATGCTAAGGGCTAAGCGAGGCCCTATAGTGACAGCTGAATCGATAAAAGATTTTAAATTAGGTTCTAAGAAATATTTGAATTTTTCATAATTTTGATACACTTGTTCAATACTTGTATAATTTCCTTTTCTTTCTTTAAACAATAAAGTTTGATTTATACGTGGCATAGGCTTTAAAAGATAAAACACATTTTGGGTTAAATTTTTTGCCTTAGTATATTTTATTAATTTAAGATGCTTATTTGTTTCTAAATCAAGTATGGGTTGTAAAATCTTTTCCCTCTTTGTCATTTCTTCTTTCTTAGGAAAAAGAGCATGCTCTATGGCTAAGGGAATATCTTCAAGTTTATACTCACTATAAATGGACTTCAAATCCATACGATTAATATTTTCTTCCATTCTATGATTTAAATTTAATTCTTTGTAATATTTATTTAAGGGGTCGAAATAATAAAAAAGTAATTCATATTTTGTTTTACTATTGTAGCGTATGCTTAATTCTTTATCACAAATAATAGCATTCAACTTTACATAACCTCCAAAATGTATGATTTCATGTTTAGGAGTATAATAAATCGTGGTGGGTTGATCTTCGCGATGAAAATAGGCGACAATTTTCTGTAATGGAAACCCCACCTCTGCATTATTTTGAAAATTGATTTTAAAAGAATCATTTTGATTTAGAAACTCTTCCCAACTGATATACCAATCATTTTTGAGAAGGTGTATATCTTTTTCATCTTTGAAAGGTAGAAGGAAAGGTGTAGGGGTTTTATCATCATATTTGATAAGGGGCCTAGCCTTATACGTTTCAGGGTTAATTTCAAAGACAAGATCACATTTTCCCTGACTTTTATTTTTCCTCTCTCCTTGAATTTTAAATTCAAGGGTTTCGTTTTGTTCTTGGGCCCATAAAACAAGGCCTGCTATGTGCTTACAAGGTTTGAGTTCACTGCAATTACAATAATAAGAACCTGTCTCACAATCTATACTTATAGTAAAAGTACTACCTGCTTCCCTTACTTGTGCTTGGAGTTGATATTCTTCTTTTGTAAAGTTGAAAAGTAGGCGTGCCTCGTGATATGCGTGTCCGTGAACTAGAGTGAGGGGAGAAATTTCTTCAGCTAAGCTATTAATTTTTCTGAAATCTTTTGGAAATAAGTTCACTATGGACATTCTTGTTTTTTCTTCCTTTTCCTTGTAAACGTAGAAGTTATTCTATACAAAACTTATTTTTTATTGTATTAAAAATTTATTTTAGGACTAAAAATATTTTCTCCTGTTTCCATTTTTTAAAAATTAAACTCAATGTAAAATAATTTTTTTAAAGCAAGAGTTTCATCATGAGTATTTATGGTTTAAATAAACTACATTTTTTTATTTGAATATAAAATCCTTTATTTGTATGCTTCTAAAAGGCATAAATTCTTTAATTATTATATAGTTTTATTAGGTGATTCTTAAAATAGACTCTTTATTGTGCTTTCTTTAAAATTCTATATTTTCAAAGAAAATTTTACTTTCATACTCATAGGATACTTCTCTTGATGACACTAACATAAAAATATGCTTAAGTTTATATTTCAAATTTTATTTTTTACTTTTTTATTTGTGATAAGTCTTTCGGCTAAACCTGAAATAAATGTAAAGGAGGGGCCCAAAGATCTTAAAGACGAGTACCAACAAGAAGTAGAGGCTGAGAAGAATACTTTTCAGGGAAAAGAGCTTAGTTTAATTGAAATCGTAGACATCGTATTAAAAAATAATGAAATTGTGACACAACAGGCCCTTGATGTTATAAAATCTGATACTGAATATCTTAAAAATGACTCTCAATATGCTACCACTTTAGAAACGGGGCTAACATATAATAAAATAAAAAATAAATACACGAACTCATTTACAACGGGTGACACTGTAGATATAGCAAATTCGTATTTGAAATTAAAAAAACTCTTTAGTTCAGGTACATATTTTGAAGTCGGTATAACGGATACAGATTTAAAAGGGAATCAACCTGTTTCATCACTCTTCACCGATGCAGTGAATAATACCCCCGGCACTTCTATTTTTTCTCCCAGAAATTTACATACCACAGGTTTATCTTTGGTTCTACGCCAAGAGTTAATGAAAAATGCCTTTGGATATAATCAGAGACGTACTTTAGAAAACCTTAGAGAAAAAAAAGATTATCTTATAGAAACTCTTACATATCAATTAGGTAATATTGTAGTACAAACCTTAATCTCTTATTGGCAACTTAAAATAGCTGATGAAATTGTACGTACAAATGAACGTTTACTCAACAACTTACTTAATATACGTAATATCACACAACGTAAGGCAAATTTAGGCTTATCTGAAGTTTTTGAAATCACTCAATGGAATGCCCTTATTATTACTACCAAAAACTCCGTGAAACAGGCCAAATTGAGAAGCACGGCTCAAGAGAGGGATCTTTTACGTTTAATGAATCTAAAACAGGGTACACCAATAAAGGGGGTGGTACAATTAATACGTCAGAAACCAAATGATATCAATATCGCAAAGGACATTGATATTGCTTATAATACGCGACCTGATTTACGTGCTATTATTTATCAAAAAATGGCAGCGAAGCGTAATCTTGAAATAGCTAAGAATAATCTCCTACCTTCCTTGAGTGTGGGAGTAAGTGCAAATGGTCAGGGTTTTGATGAAAGCTTTCCGAATGCGTTTAGAAATTCATATACCTTTATTTATCCTAATTATGGAGTAAACTTTAAGTTAGAATATCCCTTTGATGATCCCGCACCCAAAACAGATGCTCGTAATGCTCTAATTGATTTAGAAAAATTAGAAGTGAAAGAACGTGAGCTTCGTCGTCAAATTAGTGACGATATCTATCAAGGCTTTGATGAAATTCAAGTGAGCTATGATTCTGTTTTGGAAAGCCAAAAGGCCCTAGACGCGAATAAAAGTTATTATGCAGGTCTCTTGAATCGCTTCCGTCAGGGTAGATTTAATTCTACCTTTATAAAAAATGCTTTAGATGCTATCATTCAATCAGAAAATACTCTCACACAATCCCTAGTAAATTATAACATAGCTTTGGTACGTTACGACCTAGCACGCAATATGCTTTTTACCAAATATAAAGTAGATATAAAGGGTTTATTTGATAAGTTTCAATTTCTATTGGGAACTAAGCCTAAATAATTCTTTTTACGTTATCGTATATTTATACGTTATGATTCATTGAAGGAAGGGGGGAGGAATTGGGTTTATAGAGATAACAAATTTATCTTCTTCATTTTTTAATTTTAATTTAGGTATAGCTTTAAAAATCAATTCAAGCATATCCTCAAAGAAGCTAATTTCTAAGCCTTCACGAATTTCTTCTTGTATTTCTTCAAATTCTGCCCTATTTCTTTCAGGTAAAAATATTTTTCCTATACCCGCAACTTTCGCAGCTAAAACTTTTTCTTTAATACCACCCACAGGTAGTACCTTTCCTCTAAGGGAAATCTCGCCTGTCATAGCTAAGTTTTCGTTAATAGGATAATTTGTTAGTAAACTTGTCAAAGCGACAAGTATAGTTACTCCTGCAGAGGGACCCTCTTTGGGAATGGCACCACTAGGTACATGAATATGCAAATCTTTGTCATCAAATACATTTGAAGGTAATCCTAAAATTTTTGAATGACTTTTTAAAAAAGATAAGGCTGTTTGAGCAGATTCTCTCATAACTTCACCTAAGCGACCTGAGAGTTTAATATCCCCCCTTCCACGGTAGGCTGTAGTTTCAATAAATAAAATTTCACCTCCGACAGGCGTCCAAACAAGACCAGTAGCTATCCCAGGAATATTTAAATTTTCTTTATTTTCATTATAAAAACGATCCCTTCCTAATAACTTTTGCACATCTTCTACTTCATAGTGAATTTTCTGTAATTTATTTATCGCTCCTTCATGACTTGGATTATTTTCTTCTTTTTCTAAAAAATCCCGCACTGATTTTTGTACAAGAGTTTCTAATTTCCTTTTAAGTTCTCGAACTCCTGCTTCGCGCGTATGGGCTATAATAATCTTTTTTACTGCTGTTTCAGAAATAGTAATTTGCCCCGTTTCTAATTTTAAATCTTTTGTTATCTGAGGCAATAGATATTGATAAACTATTTTCATTTTTTCTTTTATTGTATATCCCGGAAGACGTATAATTTCCATCCTATCAATAAGGGGGGCGGGGATTCTATCTAAATCATTTGCTGTACAAATAAAAAATATTTTACTAAGATCATAAGGCTCACCAAGAAAGTGGTCTTCAAAATTATGATTTTGTTTTGGATCTAAAACTTCTAAAAGGGCAGCAGAAGGATCACCCTGATACGAACTAGCTAATTTATCTATTTCATCTAGAAGAAATACAGGATTACTTGTTTTGACTTTTTTTAACCCCTTTAAAATTTTTCCTTCCATAGCACCTATATAAGTACGACGATGTCCCCTTATTTCTGCCTCATCACGTATCCCGCCTAAGGAGGCCCTATGAAAGGGTCTATCTAAGGCACGTGCAATTGAAGATGCCAAGGAAGTTTTACCTACTCCAGGTGGGCCCACAAAACATAGAATCATGACATTGCTTTGTCCCACTTGCTTTTCTATGGCTAGAAATTCTATAATTCTTTTTTTGGCTTCTTCTATACCATAGTGATCCTCATCAAGAATCTGTTTGGCATTTTGTAAGGAGATATTTTTTTTAACAGGAACTTCCCAATTTAAATCTACAACTAACTCTAGCCAATTTCTAATTTGATTTACCTCTACGCCACCGCTTTGATTATTCGATGTCACACGACGTAAACGCATCAATTCTTTATTCACTAATGTACGCATAGAGTCAGGTAAAAATTTACTACTTAATTTTTTCTCGAGTTCAATATGATCATCTTCATGTTCACCCAATTCTTTTTGTATAGTCTCTAATTGTTTACGTAGATAGTATTCTTTTTGTATACGATGAGTATCCTTTGTGACCGTTTCTTGAATTTCTAAATCAACTTTTAAATGATTAATTTCATTTTTGAGATCAGTATATAATTTTTGTATTTTTTCTTTAATACTATGTATTTCTAAAAAATGTATTCTATCCTCTATACTTTTTTGTGAAAAAAATACAATTTGGTTTGCTAAGGCACTAGGATTACTCATCTTTTTTATATATTTTATCACATCATTAGGGATATTAGGATTTACTTGTACATATTCGATTACAAGATTTTGTAACGCCTTTACTTCTTCTTCTGTATAATCTTTGGCTTCAGTAAGTGGTGTAATTTTTCCTATCAAATATGGTTGGCTTTGAATTATATTTTCTAATTTGATTTTATGTATACCTTGTAGAAGCACTTGGTATCCATCATCACCTAGGGGATCAATTTTATGTATTTCTGCTAAACAACCTATGGGATATAAGGTTTCTAAAGTAATCTCATCATTTTCAGGATACTTTTGTGTAAAGAGCCCCACAAGACTACCCGCCTTACCTTCAGCTTCTAAAAGTTCTAAGGCCTCTTTACGAGCTACAAAAACAGGAAGTAGCATACCAGGAAGGACTACAGCGTTTCTAAGGACAATGATAGATATTTGAGTGGGAACTAGATGTGGCTCTATTTCTGTTATATTATGGTCAGTGTATTTTAGCATATCCTTTTATTTAATTTTATATTTTACAATAATCCTCAAATTAGATTTTCATATAGGCGTTGTTATTATTCTAAGATTAGGATAATAACTTAAATTGATAGTAAAAATATTGCTTTTAAACATGTCTACCATATCCTATATACGATGTATAATGTTCTAATTGATATTTTTTATCAAAGTATTGCAATATTTATTATTTGAATTCTAACTTTTTTATTGAATAAAAATAAAGTACAGTTTTAAGAAATAGCACAGAAAAAAGCTTCTATAAAATATTCCTTGACCTTTACCCCTTCCCGTATTTGTTCATGAGCTTTACTTACCTTACCCTCTTGCCCACCAAAGGCCGGTCTCGTCGTATAGAGGCTTGTTCTCTTCAAGGGTAAGGTATTTTCTTGGCAGATGAGCATTTCTAACAAACGTACTATCTACTGGCTTAGGTACAGGGATTATACCTTACTATTCTTCTGCCAGCTTTTGTTTTATATACATAATACAAGCTTCATTTCTGCCAATGGACTTTTGGGACAGGAGCTTGCTATTGATAAAAAGTACTCAACCTTGCTTATAACTTTCTATATCTTAGGTTCTGCCCTAAGTTCATATGGCATATCCTTACTTATGAAAAAATTTGGTTTGCGTTTTAGCTTTAGTTTAGGAGCGATAGTGGGGATACTGGGTTTAATGATAGGTGTATATGCGATACACGAAAAAAATTATCCTTTACTTTGTTTTTCAGTGATGGTAGTGGGATTTTATAGTGCTTCGAGTTCTATGTACAAATTTTCTGTAGTTGATTTTGTTTCGTTAGAATTTAAGGAAAGGGGGCTTTCATATTTTTTAATTGGTGGAATTGTAGGTGGGGTGTTGGGTCCTAATTTAATATATTTTACGGCAGAGCTATTTCCTAAGAAGTTTATGGCTAGCTATTTTTTTTTGGGTTTGAATGCTTGCCTAACTTTTATTATATTGCAATACATTCATTTTCCTAAAAGTATTAAAGATATTAAAAATAAAGAAATAGGATTAGAAGAAGAAAATAAAAAAAAAATAGCTTTAGAAAAAAGAAAAGAAGTTTCAAAAAGAAATTTTTTTCTAAAACATTTCCCCTTTATCCAAGCCTGTTTGAGTGCCGTTCTATCCTTTGGTCTAATGAATATGCTTATGGCGGCTACTCCCCTTGCCATGCAACATCACCATACCCTTGGGAAAACAATGTTTGTACTTGAATTGCATATTGTGGCCATGTTTTTACCTTCTTTATTTACAGGGAATTTGATAAAAAAATATGGATGTAAAAATATTATTCTTTGTGGCCTTTTTTTGATTTGTTTTTGTAATTTCATATCTTTATTATGGGGTGAGAATTTTAGTAGCTTTACTCTTTCTCTTATTTGTTTAGGTGTGGGCTGGAACTTTATGTACGTGGGAGCGACAAATCAGCTTCTTCAAATCAGTACCCCTGAGAATAAAAATACGTATCAGGGTCTCAATGATATGTTTGTGTTTAGTATCCTTACCCTAAGCTCATTTACGTCGGGTGTTTTTTTTCAAATGGGAGGATGGTTTTTTTTGAATGTGTTTTCTTTGATCATAGGATTACTTTATCTTTTATTTATTTTCATTTTTTCTAAATTTGAATCAAAAAGAAATACATTTTAGTAGTTATAACCCTTTTCAATAGCTAAGCAATCTAAAATACGGGAGAAAAGGATTAAAAAAGGTTTCCCTCATCTCTTAAACGTGTAGATGATTTTGCTTGTGTGTTTTTTAAAAAATAATCTTATCTGATGCTCGTATAAATAGTAGATGATAATGTCTCTATAGAGAATGCACCAAGAATGAAATTGTATATGAGGATAAAAAGATTTACAGAAGTATGGTAAAGAATAGTACTTTGAAGTATGCAAAACTGAATAGATTTTAGAAGGGTTGAAATGAAATTTGAAAAGATAAATATTTTAGTACTTCGCTTTAGTTCTTTGGGGGATATCCTTCTTACCTCTTCAGCTATTGAGACGCTTGCTAGGGAGTTTCCTCAAGCCAATATCATCTTTGCCACTCATGAGCGTTTTGCAGAAATTCTAGAAAATAATCCTTATATTACAAAAATTGTTGTACTCAAAAATGAGCAAAGCATGTTTTCGTTTATATTGTCTTTAAGAAGGATGTCTCCTACCCATGTGCTGGATTTACATAATAAACTTAGGAGTAAGGTAATTCGATTTTTTTTGAGATGTCCTACAGTCGTTTGGAAACATAGAACATTTTTTGATCTATTACCTTTACCTATGAAATATAAAAGCTATAAGGCTAGAACTTTCTTTGCATCTCGTTTTTTAATCGCAACGAATATTCTCATTCAAAAGATAAAAAAAAATCAAAAAAATAAAAAAGAACTAAAACAAAGTCAGAGTAAAATAGGTTTGATACAGTACTTTCCTAAGAAAGAAAAAATCAGATTTGCAAAACTTTTATTAAAAAAAGATAAAATAGATATAAATAAACAAATAATAGGAATAGCTATGGGTACAGCTTGGGAAACCAAAAGATGGCCCATAGAATATTTTGTTAAATTAATACATTTGATACATCATAATGCTAGCGGCAGAGTGCAAATTATCCTTATAGGAACTGCTAAGGAAAGAGAGCTTGCTAGAGTGATACAAGAAAATGTAAGTAAAGAATCTACTATCAAAAAAGAAATTTTGATAGTAGATTTTTGTGGATTAGATTTAGGACTAAGTGCCGCCCTTATATCTTTATGTGATGTATTTATTTGTAATGATAGTGGTCCTTTGCATATAGCAAGGGCACAAGGTATCCCCACCCTTGCTATTTTTGGTTCTACAGATCCACAGATGTTTGACTTACATTTACATAAGCTAGCCTACCTGCGCTCCCTTCCTTGCAGTCCTTGTGGATTTAATGGTCGACCAGCATGTCCTTTAGGGCATTTTAAATGTATGCGTGAGCTTCGTCCTGAAAAAGTATATGAATTGTTATTTCCTCTTTTGAAAGCTAAATCGAAAAAAAAAGTGTCGCTTACTTCATACTAGAAAAGTAGGGTATTCATTCAATTTTATTTACGAAATTCAGCTCTTAAAAACTAATAGTTTCCTGAATGATTAAAAAATTCATAAAAATATTAAACGATAAAGAAAGCATGTTCAAACGAATTTTTTGCGTTTTCCTTCTCTTTGTTTTTATCATCTCTTGCCAGCAACAAGTGGATTGGACTACATATAGGGGCATAGATGGGAGTGGGGCAACGAGTAATTCTATTTATACCCCCTTGGGTCAAAGATGGAAACTTATTTTACAAAAAGGTCAAGGGGATATAGTTTCTTTTAATCCGCCTATCATCCAGGGTGAGACAGTATACTTTGGTTCTAATGATCATAATTTTTATGCCCTAGATGCACGCTCGGGCTATATGCGTTGGATATTTCCTACGAAAAATAAAGTAAACTCCATTCCTTTTATTTATGAAGATACAATTTATTTTGGTTCTAATGACGGTTACGTATACGCACTTGATCTTAAAACTGGAGAAAAAAAATGGGCCTTCCAAACAAGTAAAACAGTTCAGTCCTTAGTGTACAGATATGAAAATGATATTATTTTTACGAGTGATTTAGGGTTGACTTATTTTCTGAGTCCTAAGGGGGCAGTGAAGAACACTTTGGCTAATCCTACTTGGTCTCATCATACTTTTCAGGTCTATGATGGGGTTGTATATTGGGCCCCTTTGAAGGATGGTTTTGGTGCCTATGACATTAAAAAAAGGCGTTTTCTTTGGCAAATTCCAGTACAATTTGGTGTACCCCTTTGGTTTTCCTTTGCCGCCCTTGATCATCAAAAAGTTTATTATGCAAGTAGTCGTTTTACGGGTAGGGGAAATGGTGCAAGTTTTAAGTACTATGCACTAGATAGAAAAACAGGACGTACTCTATGGAAAAAAAATGCTGAATTTGAATGGAGCCCCTATGTTCTAAAAAATTCTCAAAATGCTTTTTTTCGTTATATTTACATGTTAGACTATTTAGCACCTTCTCTTTGGAAAGACCTTGTTATATATACTAGTGGCGATAGTGTGGTACGTGCCTTTCATAAAGATGATGGTCATTTGGTTTGGGAAAAAAGATTTGATTACCATACTTCAAGTGCTCCAACTATCGCTGGAAATAGAGTTTATTTTGGAGTTTATGGCAATGAGAGCAATGGACTTAGTTTACATCCTTCCAAGCTAGTTTGTCTTTCAGTGAAAGATGGTTCCTTACTTTGGGAAATGGACGTGGAAGGGGCAGTGTTAAGTGCGCCAGTCATTTCAGGTAAGCGTCTTCTTTTTGGCACAGAAAAAAATCGTTTTTATATTCTAGAAGAAATTTTCTAAAGGAATTATTCTTTTTAGTTTTTGTGTACTCGCTATCTATTTTTTATTTATTACGATAGATTTTATCTCTATCCTAAAAGGGTTTCACCGAGCATACTCTAGGTACCTTTTCTGTAAGGCGATGATGGAATGTGGGTGGTGTGCACCACCCACCCACACATATTCTTTATATAAATAAATGATTCTTAATTTTCTTCGGTTGGAGAGTTAAGATTCTCATTTTTCTTTAAGGTATCAGAGTCGATAATCTTAAGTGTATTTAAATCTGTAACCTTCATAATATGAATGGTGGTCTCATCAGAATCCTTACTTTTTCCTGTGAGATAAATCTTATCTTTATAGAAGGTAAGGTCAGAATTTGGGTTTACCTTATCTTTACTGCGTACCTCACTTTGTAATTCTTCATTAAAGCGAGTTAAATAATGAGATCCATTTACTTCTTCAAAGGCATAAATCTTGCCATTTTTTACTAAGATGGGAGTACGCCAGTAAACTAAGGCGTTACTCTGTTTTATAGAGTTTAGTTTATCGAGACTAAGCATTATAAGTCGATGGTCTGTTTGACTATCAATGTTTCCTTTATAGCCCGTTACAACAACTCCAGTACCAGGTAAAACACTAAAATCCTTGCTACAAATATTTGTATAAGGGCTACGAATCATCGCATCGTCTTGATTTGCATCAAGATACCAAAGCTCATTTTGATAATGGCCTTGTTTTGTAAAACGAACAACTCGCATAAAAAGAATTTTATCTTGTACAACATTCTTGGGAGTACTTGCTTCTTTTAGATTTTTATTTTCTTCTTTAAGCTTTTCAATTTCTTTATTTTGTTCGCTTGCTGTTGAAGCCTTAAGTTCATTAGGGTCTTGATTTTTCTCGAGTTCCGCTGCTTCCGCCAAAGCTTCTTGATTCTGTTTTGCCACTTCGCTTTCTTGTTTTTGTAACTCTTTTTGTTTATTGGCTTCTTGAGCTTGCTCAGCGTCTACTTTTTTCTTTTGAGCATCAATGGTTCTTTTCTCATCTTCTGTTTCTTGTATAGCCTTTGCATTTTTAATAGGGTCCTTATTGAGTTCTTTGAGGCTTTTTTCTTTTTCAAGTTTAGCCTTTTGAAGGTCAATAGCCCTTCTTTTCAAATCTTCATTTCTTTCTTTGGATGTTTTTACAGCTTGCCCAAGGTTTATTTTTTTATCTTTTAATTTTTTTACTTCAACCTTATTTCGTTTTTTTTCAACATCTCGAAGTGCCTCTTTCTCTGCACCACTTACGGCACCGGCATCTCTGAGTACTTTTAAATTTAAATCCTTTCCTTCTCGACCAACTAAATTTTTTCGTAAGGGAAGGAGTAAGGTTGTTTTTCCCGCCCAGTTTTTATATGAACGATCTATACCAATTTTCTGGGGGTCTAAATTTTTCAAAACTTCAAGGTCATAACGGTTTTTGATTACATTTACATTCCCCCTGTTTTTAGCATTGTAATAAAGAACAAAACGACTTGCAGTTCTTGCCTCAGTGGGTTCAAATTGAAAATTTTTTTCAATGTAAGCTGCAAGGACTCTTTGCAAACGATTAATGTGACCTAAATTTGTTTTATTACTAATTAAAACCAAGTCTGCCCCTAATTTGTTTTGATTTTCGTTAAAGATACGTTTAATAGTGAACCCTTCTATTTCCTTTTTGATAGTAGCATCATAAGTGGGTGCAATGCCTGATCTCAGACCTGAAGTATCTAAGGAGTTTTCGATGGTTCCTTCTTTTTGACTATCCGTATTTGATTTGGCCTTTTTTTGACTCGGACTAGTCTTTTTTTCTATTTCAGAAGGAAGGGAATTTACGAGGCGTTCACCTAAATTCTGATCCTGCTCACGCATATATGAGGGCGCAGGATTTGAATTTTGGTTTTGAAAACGTACTGCCCTAGTTCTAATTTCATTTTTATCTAATGAAATGGGTTCTTTCTTTTGAATTTTTTTCTGAGGCTGGGCTTGAATGGATAGAATTCCAAAAAGCCACATAAAGATAGCTAAGTTTCCTAAAGAGGCCCTCATTAGGTAGGGGATATTATTTTTCTTTCTTTTTGTATACATATTTAAAATACTCCGTGACTAGACAATTTCGGTATATAGGTATCTAAAATTAAGGAAAGAATTTAAGAAAAGTAAAAGTTTTTAAAAATATATCTATTCTATTTTTGACATTCCTATGCCTTAAGATGAGTTTTTTATTTCTTATTCTCTACGGGTGCGTAGCATTCTGCATGGGGACACCCCCCTTTACAGGATAATAAGAGGGTATCTTTGATATTTACTTTGATTTGACTTTAATTACAAGATAAATAAAAAATACTCATGCTTCAAAATAAATACTTCCTGCTTGATCCTCAAAGGGTTACATCTAAATACTATAAGAATGGATTCTTCACTAATGTAGAAGAGGGTACTTTCAAAAGCCACTCCTTTAAGAGTATACTCAATTGGAAATTTTCAAAAAAAGAGCCCCCAAGCCTTGCCCTTCCTATACGTACTTTAAACAAAGCTCCTAAAGTACATCATATTCATAGAGATGAACTTATAGCACCTTTTAATAAAATACGTATCACTTGGTTAGGGCATGCGACTACTTGGATTTCTATCAATATCAATAACCAAATTACAAATATTCTTACAGATCCAGTTCTAGGTAATATAAGGCCCCTTATAAAAAGATTCTCCCCCCTTCCTGTACCTATAAAAAAACTTCATAAAATAGATATTGTTCTCATTAGCCATGCACATCGGGATCATTATGATATTTATAGTTTAAGGAAAATACGTAAGAAAAATATTTTTTGTATGTACCTCGCTCCCATAGGGAGTAAATATTTTTTAGAAGCACTTCAAGTTAACTCATACCAATGCATGGAATGGTGGGAGAAGAAAAATTTAGATGATATACAGATACAATTTTGTCCTTCACAACATTGGACAAAGATGTGGCTTCATGACTATAAGCAGAGTCATTGGGGAAGCTATATCATTCAGGTAGGTAAAACAAAGATTTATTTTGGTGGGGATACGGCCTTTGCCTCTCATTTTAAGGAGCTTATTAAAAAAAACTCTCAAGGCTTTGCAGCAACCCTTTTACCTATAGGGGCCTTTAGACCTAGATGGTTTATGAAGGGTGCTCATATGGATCCGCCTGAGGCCCTAAAGGCTGCTAAAATATTAAAAAGCAAGATGTTATTACCTATCCATTGGGGTACATTCAAGTTAGCAGATGATTATTTATCGGAGCCCCTTTTATACTTAAAAGAATGTATGCGAAAAGAAAAAAAATCTATGAAAGTTCCAGCAAAATTTTGGATGCCAGGTCAGCATATTGATATAAAGATTGAGCAGAAAACAAAGGGAAGGAAATAAGCCCCCTTATTATTTTAGATTTTACACTAATTCTGTTTCTTTAAAGAAAAAAGAAATTTCTTCTTTAGCATTTTCTGGGGAGTCTGAACCATGCACAGCGTTGTATTCTTTATTTTGAGCGTACAACTTTCTGATTGTGTTAGGTTCTGCTTGTGCAGGGTCAGTGGCTCCAATAAGAGTACGCCATTTTACAACAGCACTTTCGGCTTCGAGCACAGCTACAACAACAGGGCCTGAAATCATGAACTCTACTAAACTTGCATAAAAAGGTCTTTCTTTATGTACTTTATAGAAATCCTCCGCCTGTTTTTTATTCAATTGTAAAAGTCTAAGTCCACAAATTTTAAAGCCCTCACTTTCAATACGGGTAATAATGTTTCCTATATTTTTTGTTTTTATAGAGTCTGGTTTTAGAATAATAAAAGTCTTTTGCATATAGGCAGTGGAGTAGATAAGTTGAGGCTGTCAATAATTAAAACCTATACCCGCGCTGACTACTTGCTCTTGATAAAAATGAGTTGGCCATCTTACGGATTGTGATAGGGTAATATTGTAATTTCCGTTTCGTCCCTTACTGCTTATACCAAAGGCAATACCGTGTATGTCGCCCACACTTTGATAAGAAGTTCCTATTGAAGGTACCCTAGTATTGGCAATTGCTGTGCCATAATCATAGGCTATGAATATTGAGGGGCTTCCCCAAAATGATACTTGCTCAGTATCAACAGTAGTTCCACTAATATACCATGCAAATTCATTGCGAAGGAACCAACCTTGATCGGCATTGAGAGTTTGATTTCTATAACCACGTACAGTGTAATTTCCCCCTATACTAAATTGTTCGTTTGGAATTAAAATATTTCTTGTGATTTGAACCTGATAATTTGTTTCAAAAGAAAAATTTTGTTTTTGAATTTGAAATGGAGCTTCGTATGATAGCCCTGTTGTAATTTTAGTATATTGTAAATCTGGATTTGTACGTAATTGGGGGTTGTTCAAATTTTGATTGTCTGTTTGTAAATTTCCAAGGATATAATTAAAATTAAAATTAAAATATCCAAGAAAAGCTTGGTGGCTATGCGTTAGGCCTAATTTTAAAGAATTTGTATGGTTACTAGTTCCTGGCTGTATTTCATTTAGAATAAATTGTTGGCTTTTTATAAGTGTCTTAGAGGCAGAGAGAGTCGTTTTTGCTTCAGGGGTTTTGTAAACCACCCTTTCTATACTCAATATATCAGTTACAGTTTTTGTTGTATAATAAACTTTAAAGAGACCACTATTGGAGCTGTGTAATTGAAATTCAGAGCTATTGCGAAAATAAGAAAATGTCCAAAACCCTAAAGGCAAACTTCCATTGAAGCTCCAGTAGCGACTGTAATTATTATAATCATTTTTTAAGTCAGGAAGGCTACTAGAGGCAGTGAATGACCAACTTTCATTTAGTTTAAAGAGATCGTACATAGAAAAACTTGCGTTTGTTTGCAATTGACCTACTGCAATAGAGCCATTATTATCTATGTTCCAACTTATCCCAAAAATTTTCTTATTTTCATTATCTATAAGTACTTTGGAATAACCAGGTTTTGACCCCGGAAGAAGACGTATACGAGCTTGATGATAGGGTATTCTATTCATCTGTCCCACACCTTGTTCTAACTGTGGTAAATTAAGTCTTTGACCTACTATTCCGGGAAAGGCAGTAAGTAGTTCACTTTTATAGCCCATACTCGGGTCAGCAAATGTTAGAGATTCAATAAGGCCAGGCACCACCCTTAATTCTAAAATGCCTTTATTCAAATCTTGGGGTGGTAGATATACCCTTGTGGTGATTTGACCACTTTGGGTATAGTAATCATTTATAGTTCTTATGAGATAACCTATTTCATCAGGACCAAGACATTGGCCTTGCATATCACCTATAATTTTCTTTCGTGCCCAATTTGTTAAAAAAGGATCACCAGTAATTTTAATTGTACCAAAAATTACACATTGGCGATTTTTTTTATATAACCCATTTTTATTTGGTTCATCATTTTTGTTATTTTTTTTGAGATCATTATTACGAGTTCGTCGTCGATCTGCTTCAAGTTTTCTAAATTTATTTTCTTCTTCTTGTCTACGTAGACGTTCTATATTTGTTAGAGTATTAAACTCCTCTGAGTTTTGAGCGAGTGTTACGTGAAAGGATAAGAGAAAGGTAGAAGTAAAGACAACTTTGTAAAAATGTAACTTCAAGGAGGATTTCATATTGTGCCCTACTATAGGTGTAGAAATGGGCAATAAAGTATCTCAATAATGAATTTATTTTTATATAGGGTCAAGCTATAATTATTTAGGATGAGAATAATGAAGCATAAGTATAAATAGAGCGTTTTTGTTTTCATGTTCATGAAGGTAGTTTATGACTTTTTTTTTCACTGTATGAGCCTCACCTTCAATTATTCTTTCTTCCATGCTACCTAATTCTAAACCAAGGGTTAGCGATAAAATATAAGGGGATTGAGTACATAGTTCTAAAACATTTTGTAAACGATAGGGGGTGTCTAGGAGTATGATGGGTCTTTTTTGATGCCTTAGTTCTTCCAAAAGTTTTTTCCAATTATTTTGTCTTTCTCTTTGATTTTGAGGTAAAAAACCCCAGAATAAAAAATTTTCAAGTTTATGTCCACAAACACTTATAAATGCACTTAATGAGCTTGGGCCAGGTATACTTTGCACAGGTATGTTTTGATTGTGACATTCCCTAACAAGTTCAGAACCAGGATCACAAAAATTTGGGGTGCCACAATCACTTATAAGGGCACAATTTTGTTTTTTACAAAGCTCTATAAGTTCTAAAAAATCTTTATTGTATTTTTGGGACAGCTTGCCCTCTTTGGAGGGAACTTGTGAATTTTTTTCTTTTGTGAAGACTAGGGTATGTTCGTTAAGTAAGTAGATTTCTTTTTTTTCGTAGTCTTTAATTTCAAATTTCTTGAGTAGACGTTGGGCATTTTTCATGTCCTCTGCAATAATTACAGGGCAAGTATTCAAAACTTGCCCTGCTCTAGTGCCTAAGTCTAACTCCTTGCTAATAGGGGTGGCAATTACATATAAAGCCATTCTTTGGCAAAGTTATTGCATAGTCCTATACATACCAACTAATTTTCCTAACAATACTAGATTTGAAGTATAGATAGGTTTATAGTTTTTATTGGCAGGTTCAAGCCTTACTTTTTTATCCGACTCCTTGTAGTAGTATTTTAAAGTAGCTTCATCATCAATAAGCGCCACAACGATATCACCATTGTCTGCGATTTCTTGTTTTTTAATGATAGCAATATCCCCATCTAAAATACTTGCATCTTTCATGGAGTCGCCCCTAACTCGTAGGGCAAAGAGACCTTGGGATTGAGGTAACATTGAACGCGGGAAGCTAATGTACTCTTCAATATTCTCTTCTGCCACTATGGGGGCCCCAGCAGCTACATTCCCTACTAGAGGTATGTTCACCATGTTGCTAACTTGCAACTTGGCCTGCTTGCTTGCATCACTACTAGCTTTCATGAACTCTATGGCGCGACTACGGTTTTTATGGCACCTTATATATCCTTTTTTTTCCAAGGCGTGAATATGATCATAAGCACCCTTAGCTGTTATCTCAAAGGAATCGCCTACTTCGCGTATGGTAGGTGGGTAACCATTTTCTCTGTAGTACTGCTCCAAATACTTTAAAACCTTTTCTTGTCTTTCTGTTAAATCTTTCATAGTATCCATAAGTTTAGTATATAAATATATAGTCAACAATTTTATAGTTATTTTTTGAAATGTATAATTTTTTACTTCTTTATTGATTTATCACTATCTCTTACTGGGCATAACTAAAAAATGTATTGAGAAAGGGATAATGATGATATAGGATACCCTTATTGGATTTTACTGTTACTACGGTAAGAGATATCTTTGAAAGAAGTTTACAATTATTTTTACTTTAGCCTTTCATATTTTGTTTGTTTTATTTATAGTTTCATCTTTGATTGCGTACATAACCATACTGGAACTAAGGGAAAAATCTTTATAAGCAATTTTGCTTATCATGTGATAGGAACACATTTTCATGAGGCGGAGTAAGGGTGTGGAACTTCCTAAGTAACCTTTCATTTTTTTAATTTTAGGCCATAAACCAAAGTCCACGCCTCTAAAAAAATAAACTTTACTAAAACCATATTTCTGAAATAGGGAACGTAAATTTTTTGTGTTATAGTAATACAAATGCCCTGGTAAGTAGTAGTGATAGGAGGAACCGTAAAGTCTAGCTTGCCATCCAAGAAAATTAGCTGTTTGTATAAGAACTAATCCACCTGGCCTCACAATTTCTTTAAGATTTTTAAGGGCTTGAAGGGGATGAGAAAGATGTTCAAAAACTTCAATCAGGGTTACAACATCAAAGCTATTTTTGGAATAGATTTGTTTTAGGGGTTCATCTATACTCCCCTGTTGTACAGAAAGACCCTCAGTTTTAGCATGTTTGATTGCATATGAAGAGACATCTATACCTTGGGATCTGTAGCCAAATCTTTTTGCAGCCAAGGCAAAGCCTCCAAAGGCACAGCCCACATCTAAAAAATCTGCAGGGGCGGGGACAAATTTAGAAATACGTTTTAACCTTGCTTGCCATACGTACTCATTGAATTTCAAAAATTTCCGTTCATCATAATAAGTATAATTTGAATTTCCTGTATAATAATCCTTTTCATAGAGTTTGACAAGGTTTATTTTTTTATCTATATTTTGCATTTGTAGCCCACATGCCTTGCATCTATAAATATCTAGGGCGGGCTGAAAACGATTGATGAGATAAAGGGGGGAGCTTGTTGTATCGCAATTAGGGCAAAGCATATATTTGTATAAGATAAAATGCAGAGGAAAATATAGATAATCTTTCTTTGCGATAATAAGTGGATAGCAAAATTTTCTTTATCTAAATCCGCCTCTGTTCTCGCCGCGGGCTACAGAGCCTTCGTATCAGTAAAAATTTCTTTATCTAAATCCGCCTCTGTCCTCGCGCCCGCCGTCTTGCCCGTGATTTTTGTGACAACAGAGATTTTCGGCGAGCGAGGAGCAAGCCTTGGATACTAGCAAAATTTCTTTATCTAAATCCGCCTCTGTTCTCGCCGCGGGCTACAGAGCCTTCGTATCAGTAAAAATTTCTTTATCTAAATCCGCCTCTGTCCTCGCGCCCGCCGTCTTGCCCGTGATTTTTGTGACAACAGAGATTTTCGGCGAGCGAGGAGCAAGCCTTGCTATTACAAAAAATAGTTGCGTAATCCCCCCCCCGGTATTTATGGGAGTTGTGTTCTTATTTGCTTGGTTTTGGCTAGGCTTTATAGGGATACAAATATAGTGAATAAATTTTGGAGAAAAAATATGTTTAACACAATAAAAAATAGTAAAAACCTTAGTATGCTAAGTATAGCTTTCATGCTCTGCATAGCTAGCCTTCTCGTAGACTGCAGTAGCGGAGGAGGAAGTAGTGGAGGAGGCGGAACTGGCCCTGGTGTCGCGACCTGCCGAAATGGTCTAGGTGCTGTGGGTGCCTGTGAATCTTGCGATACAGGCTTTAGGTTAGAAGTGGGGCTTTGTAATCCTATCCCGGGTGCCCCTTGTGCCGATGGCTCTGGTTCAGCAGGTGCTTGTACTTCTTGCAATACAGGCTTTGTTTTGGCAGAGAACTCTTGTTTTGCTCAAGTAACTGTTAGCTTTAATTTGAATGGGGGGATAGGTGGTAACTCTCCCTCGAACCAAATCATAAGGGCAGGGTCATCTGTTACTGTGCCTAGCTTGCCAGCGGGTGTAACAAATGGTACCTTAGTTTTCATAGGCTGGTCAACCTTACGTACTGATGCGGGTGCTAATTTTGTTAGAGCAGGTAATACTTACATCATTCCAGCGGTAAGGGTTCCCTCAGCCACACTCACCCTCTATGCAACTTGGGGACAACCTTATACAGTTACATATAACTTGAATGGCGGTATGGACTCTGCTCCCAATGCTAGTGTTGCCCTTCCAGGAGCTGAAGTTACCCTTCGTGCCCTTACCCTTACAGGTTCAAATAATAATAATAGACCTGCTAATGCCTCTGCAAGCCCTAATAATGGCTTCTTTGGCTGGGGTGTGGACGCTAATGGTACGGGGCAAACGTACAATGCAGAAACAAACCAAGTCTTTGCTTCCAACACAACCCTCTATGCCCTTTGGTACTATTCTATAAGTTATCATTGTGGCGAAGGGACACCAACAACTCCCGCAAACTTTCCTATACGTACTACTGCAAGAACAGGGGAGGTTTTAACTAACTTAGCTCTTACAGGCTGTAGCCCTAATCTTGCGGATGGTCGCACCTTTGGAGGTTGGTCAACAACAGGAAATACACCGTACATTATCACTATGCCCAATGGACCTATTACCCTTAGGGCTGTTTACGCAGTAGATAGCGATAGCGATGGCTTGATAGAGATTACTTCTGCAGATAGATTGAATGACATGAGGTATAACCTAGCAGGAACTAGCTGGAAAACAAGTGCTGATGATGCTGGTGTAACTATTGGATGCCCAGTTTCGGGCTGTAGAGGCTATGAGCTAGTTGCTGATATAGATCTTGGAAATACCAAATGGGGGACTAGTGCCTCTTTTGTTGGTACTAGGGTCACGGCAGGCTGGGAGCCCATAGGAGCTTGTAGTGCAAATTCAGATTGTACCGATGCAACAGATACCCCCTTTACGGCTACTTTCGAGGGTAGGGGTTTTGTTATACGCAATCTTTATATAAATAAGCCCTCTATTACTACTACTGAAACGGGACTTTTTGGGGCAATCTCTAATGCCAGCGTCAATCAAGCGGCTCTAGTGAATGCAGTTGTATGGGGTTCAAGCCATACTGCTAGCTTAGTTGGGTTCCAAAGTAGTGGCACTATCAGCCACAGCTATGCCACAGGGTCTGTGATGGGTAGCGGTGATTATACAGGAGGTTTGGTGGGGGGGACAGATGGTGGCACTATCAGCAACAGCTATGCCACAGGCGCAGTGACGGGCACTTCTCAAACAGGAGGCTTGGTGGGGTTTGCAAGTGCTGGCAGTATCAGCAACAGCTATGCCACAGGCGCAGTGACGGGCACTTCTGAAACAGGAGGCTTGGTGGGGAGTGGAAATAGAATCAGTATCAGCAACAGCTATGCCACAGGTGCTGTGACGGGTAGTGGTGATTCTTACACAGGAGGTCTAGTGGGAATATCATTAAATGGCAGTATCAATAATAGCTATGCCACAGGTGCTGTGACGGGTAGTGGTGATAATATAGGAGGCTTGGTGGGGTGGCAAGCTGGTGGCAGTATCAGCAACAGCTATGCCACAGGTGCTGTGACGGGTAGTGGTAGTAATACAAGAGGTCTAGTGGGAGTATCATTAAATGGCATCAATAACAACTATTGGGATACAACAACAGGGAGATCCACTTCTGATAATGATTTTGGTGCGGTAGGTCTCACTACAGCACAAATGCAAGATGCTACAGCTGGAGCAACTATTAGAGGGCTTGGAACTTGCTTTAACTTTCGTGGTGGCAGTAAATATCCACAGCTTTATACTTGGAATGGCAGTGCGTGTACAACGACTGTGCTTGGTGGGCCGAATGCCAACTAGGTAATAGTTGTTAGAGTAAAGTAGAAATAGCCCTCTATCTAAAAAAGAGGGCGTGTCTAAGCCTCGGGCGGGGATGCCTCGAGGTATCCCATTTCCTTCCATTTTTCAAAAGAAGGAAATGGGAAAAACCTAGCTCGAGGCTTTTGTTTTTATAAAACATAGCCTCGAGCTAGGTTTTATATAGGCATATCCCCTCGGGCTATGTTTTATAAGTAAACTTAGGGTGGGCTCTATTGAGAGTTCTTTATCTAAAGTGGTTTTGTAGGGAGACTTTTGCAGAAAAGTCTCCCTACGACCCTCTAACTGCCGACATGGCCAAAACATCCTTGTTTTGGGCATGTCGGAGTATTTCGCTCCATCCATGGAGCGATGGAGTACTATCAAAGTTTTTTTATCTAAAGTAGGCTCTATCCTCGCCCGCCGTCTTGCCGGCGACAAGTGAGCATAGTTTAGATAAAGAAAACCTTATTCATACAAAGGCTATATCCTCGCCGCGGCGACAAGTAAGCCTAGTTTAGATAAAGAAAACCTTATTCATACAAAAGCTTTATCCTCGCCGCGGCGGGAAGTGAGCCGCATTTAGATAAAGAACATCTTACTCATACAAAGGCTTTGTCCTCGCCGCGGCGGGAAGTGAGCTACATTTAGATAAAAGAAATCTTATTCATACAAAGGCTATATCCTCGCCGCGACGAATGAGCTACATTTAGATAAAAGAAAATCTTGCTACTACAAAGGCTATATCCTCGCCCGCCGTCTTGCCCGCGACAAGTGAGCCTAGTTTAGATAAAGAAAATCTTATTCATACAAAAGCTTTGTCCTCGCCGCGGCGGGAAGTGAGCCGCATTTAGATAAAAGAAAATCTTGCTACTACAAAAGCTCTGTCCTCGCCCGCCGTCTTGCCCGCGACAAGTGAGCCTAGTTTAGATAAAGAAAATCTTATTCATACAAAAGCTTTGTCCTCGCCGCGGCGGGAAGTGAGCTCACTTTAGATAAATAAAATTGTAATATTGAAATTTTTTAAAAACTAAAAAGATTTTTTATATAGTAAAAAATATCTGCGTACTCCATCGCTCCATGGAGGGAGCCTCTACGAGACAAGCTTTTTAAAAAATGGAAGGAAATGGAAAACATCCCGACATGCCCTGCCGATTTTTTGAAAATACCTATAGGTATCGGCACAAGCAAACACGGAGGTTTTGGTCATGTCGGCAATTACCCTCTTGCAAGGGCAAGGAGGGTTTTAGGGAGACTTTCTAAACGCCATCTTGTATGCGTACAAGATGGCTCTAATATAAAAAAGTCCCCCTAAATCATACTCCATCGCTTTAAATGAACTTGAAAATGACACCCTTACAGGGTACCCTCTAAAGAAGAGGACAAGCATTTTCAAGCGGGAGGGAGCCTCTACGAGACAAGCTTTTTAAAAAATGGAAGGAAATGGAAAACATCCCCGACGTGTCCTGCCGATTTTTTGAAAGTACCTATAGGTATCGGCACAAGCAAAACATGGAAGTTTTGGCTACGGGGACAATTACCCTCTTGCAAGGGCAAGGAGGGTTTTAGGGAGACTTTCCCCGCGAAGCGGGGCATCTTGTATGTGTACAAGATGGCTCTATCTAAACGCCATCTTGTATGCGTACAAGATGGCTCTAATACAAAAAAGCCCCCTATACATGTTTTTTGAAAAATTTTTATTTATTTTAAAAGGTTAAAAATTTGACAAATAAATATATGAGATATTCTATTAAAACCAGTTATGATTGATGAGAAAAAAATTATTGTACAAATTGCAACTATAGAACAAAGTCAAGAAATTCATGACTTGATAGCTAAAGATATAGAAACAAATCCTGAACTCATCGCTAACAAAAAGAAAGGTTTTCTTAGTTATCTTCTTTCTGTAAAAGAGATAGAAGATATGATTATTAAAGATCAGTCTCTTTTGGTTGCGATGAGGAATGGAAGAGTGATTGCATACGCAGGTCGATTCACAAGTTCATATGTAAGCACTTTAGATCGTTTTAATCCTCTTCTACAGTATGTATCTAAAATAGAATATGATGGTAAAAAACTCCTAGAGTATCGTTATGTTGTTGGTGCGGGTACATGTGTTGCAGAGGAAGCACGTGGGGGGAGGGCCTACTTTAAAGTCATGACAGCAACAAAGAAAAATTGTATAGATATGGGAATTGAACTTTTTATTGCTATACTTCATGTTGATAATCATTATTCTTTAGCAACAAGTACCCATGCTGGTTTTAAAGTAGTGGATGACCAGTATATAGATAAGCAAGGGACTAGATGGTACATAGTTATTATGGATTTAAGAGAAAACAAAGCTATCGATTAGCTGTAATAGTACTTTTTATTTATAGAGATTGTGTATTTAGTAGCTGGATTTTTTATTGACAGGTAATATATTTTATTACACTGGGACCCAACTATGATTCATATTAACAATCTGACGAAACACTACGGTAGTGTTCAAGCCCTAGATAGGGTGAGTTTTGGTGCAAGAGGTGGTGAAGTTTTAGGTTTGTTGGGATTGAATGGGGCAGGAAAAACAACCTGCTTACGTATACTAACAGGTTACTTAATGCCTTCTGCTGGTTCTTGCTCTATAGATAACGTAGATGTCTTTACTCGTTCAATGGAAGTACGTAATCGTATAGGATATTTGCCTGAGGTACCCCCTCTATATCCTGAACTTACTGTGGGGAATTATTTATTATTTGTGGCTCGAATGAGGGGAGTGAAAGAGGAGGAGTTTCAAAGTCAATTAGAACAAGTAGTGGGTGTAACGAATCTTGGTGAAGTATTATCGGATTCAATACATAAGCTTTCCTTAGGTTTTAGAAAGAGGGTGGGATTGGCACAGGCCCTTATAGGTTCTCCTTCTGTTTTGATTTTAGATGAGCCCATATCAGGTCTTGACCCTGTTCAAATTATTGAAATGCGTAAGCTCATTCGTAAGCTTGCTGGTCGATATACTATACTTATATCTAGTCATATACTTACTGAAGTAAGTCAAACTTGTGATAAGGTGGTGATTTTACATAAAGGTAAGGTCGCGGGGGAGCTTGAGGGGGCAAATCTTAAAGGAGACTTAGAGAGCCATTTTATAAAACTAACAGGAGTTTCGAATTGATTATGCAGACACATTTAAAACACACTTTGTTGCTTCCCTTTCAAAAGGTTTTTGAAAAACCTTGGTGGATATTTATTAAAGAATGTCAGGTCTTCATAGGCTCCGCCTTCGCTCCATTGAGTATGGGCATTATTATTTTTTTATGTGGAATGGTAAGTGTGCTCCCTCATAAAACAGAATCAAGTATGGATGAAGTCATTAAAATGATTTATCATTTATTTTATGTAATAGTTCTCATTGGTGGGGTCGTTTTAGCTATGTCTTCTTTTGTGTCTGAACGTCGTCAGGGTACCCTTGAATTAATGTATACCCTACCTATTACTGATGTGCAATTAGTATTAGGTAAGTTTTTTATGGGAATAGCCCTTATTTTATTGATTGTCCTTCCCATGTCTATAGTATATATAGCTTGGTTAGGTACTGCACCTTGGTATGTAGTTATTACGGGTGCTTTGGGCCTTTTTATTACAGGTCTTTATGCTTACAGTGTAGGCCTTTTTGCTTCTAGTTTAACGGATAATTATATAGTCTCCCTCTTAGTGGGAATATTGATTGTGGGCATAATAGATATAGCAGGTTTTTTGGCAGGTCTCTTGCCTTCTCCCTTTCGTGAGGTGATTTCTCATTTGCATGGTTTAAATCAGTTTTTTGCCTTTACTACGGGAGTGATACCCATTCGAGGAGTCATCTTTTTTGTCAGTTTGTGTGCCTTTTTTCTTTTTCTCACTTTGAAGGTCTTAGAATCAAGACGTTGGAGGGTTAGGGGAAATTAATTTTATTTAAAGGACAGTGTTAGAAGTAAAAAAGTTGAATTAAAAAAATAAAAATTATGAAACAAGGAATCATGAAACTCAAACCATTTTTTAATAAAACAGGAGCTGCATTTTATCTTGTAGGTTCCCTTGTTTTTTACATATCCAGTTCATATTCTATAAGTAAGTGGAGTATCGTTCTAATGGTACTTGGGATATGTTTAGTTGTTTTAGATGCAGTGGTGACTTTATTTAAAGCAGGAGAGGGGGGACTTGATTTCAATAAGGTTATGCCTTGGATTTTTGCCATAATTTCCCTTTTATTATTTTTTGTCGCTAATGCAATAGAGCTTCCTCCAGAGAAGCTAGGTGGGGTACAGTCTAGCTTCTTAGGCCGTCTAAAGTTTTTATTACAGTTTCTATATGTATTTACGTATATCGCTTCTTTAATTTATCGCTTCATGTTGAGTTTACTGCAAGGCGGAGTTGAGCAGGGTAGGACAGATTTTTTAATTCAGCGTCAGGAGTACTTTAAAAAATCATGGCTTTCTATCATTGTTTTTTTAGTGGTAGTGGTGTTGCTAAATTATTTAAGTTATGTACGTAACCCTAGTTGGGATCTAAGTCCTAATCTTTACTCTTTTGGACCTGCCTCGCGTATAGTTATTAAAGCTATTAACCAAGAAGTGAAAATTCATGCCTTCCTTCCTGAGCTTCAAGCTGTAAAATTAAAAAATGGAAAATTTACTCCTAATGAACTTTATAGAATTTCAAATGATGTGAAATTGTACTTAGATCAACTTTCTGCTTTAAATTCTAAGATTAACGTTGTGTATCATAATGCTGATTTAGAGGCCTATGATTCTAATGAATTTGGTAACGTGAATAATGGAACTATTGTTATACGAGCTACAAAGAAAGAGATACGTACATTAAATGTAAACGATAAACCTTACACAGAAAGGAGGGTTTATTTAACTACAGTTCGTGACTTGGCTCGTATCGAAAAGGATCTCGTACGTGCCCTCGTACATGTGGCCTCAGAAACTAAAATTGTATATTTTGCGAGCAGTAATGGGGAGCGTTTTTCTATGGCGGGGGAGCAAAACCTAGGTTCCACTTTGAATAGTCTTAAGGAGCAATTGCTTTTCTATAATTTTAAAGTAGAAAAATTAGAACAAAAAGATGGTGGTTTTGAGATACCTAAAGATGCTGATGTAGTAGCCCTTGTTGGTAGTACTGTACCCTATGGTGAAAAAGCAAAGGAGGATCTTCTAAAATATTTGAAGGATGGTGGCGCTATCTTTATAGCCATAGAACCTCAAAATCAGGGAAGGGGTAATAAAACTGAAGAGTATTCTTGGTTGCTTGAAAAATTTGGAGGTAAGCCTTATCGCTTTGTTGGTGGTCTTGTTACAAATACAAATTTGAATGGTCTACTTGTTACTGATAATATTGAGTCCCATTCTTTAACGGATAATATTAAAAAATTACCTTCGCCTGTCTTAGCCATGCCACAAATGAGCTACTTTGAAGAAGGTAAAAATATTCCTAAAAATGTAACTATTGTAACCACACCTAGTGTTGCAGGTGGTGTTGCAAGCGTCTTAGAAGAGAAAAAAGAAAAGTCTGTGGTAAAAATTACTGTGAAAGGAAAAAAAGAAGAAGTATTCCTTAAAAAACAGCCCGTGAAGGAATTGGTAGAGCTTGAGCCACTTGAATTACTCTATAGTCCTAACAATGCTTATATAGATGAAAATAAAAATAATAAGAATGACACAAAAGAGAGAAAAGGACGCTTTTTATTAGGGCTTGCGTATGAAAAACAAAAATTTCCAGCGAGTCCACGTGTGGTTTTATATTCTGGTACAGATTGGCTAAGTGAACGAGGTGTGCGTTTCCCTATTGCGCAGTATAATTTACAGATGGCTACAGATAGCTTTTTATGGTTAGTAGAAAGTCCCTTAGCGGGCGTACTAAGTGCTGTAGAGAAGCCAGTAAGAAATGTTCAGCTTTCAGATGAGTTGAAATGGAAGCTTATGCTTTATGGAATGATTATATTTCCTATAGTGATGGCCCTAGGAATGAGCTATGGCATTTATTATTATAGAAATAAAACCACTCATTTTAAATAATTATTGTTTAGTTTATTTTAAAATTAAGGCTAATGAATGTGTTTACTTATAAAAAAATACTTATAGCATTGTCTTTCTTCTTTGTCCTCGCAATTTTTTTCTTACCTGAAAAAGGCGAAAATACAGACGCAAGTTATCTTTGGAATAAACAGTGGAAATATATAGACTATTTTGAAGATGAAATGGAGTTTCCTAGATATCGCTTTGTTTGCGATGCTGCTATATTCAAAGATGATTTTTATATAGAGATGCCTTCAATGGATTATCTCCAAACTTTACAAAAATTGAGGGAGAAAAATTCCTCCCTTCTTCATTCAGCAACTTTATCTTCAAGTGAAGTGAATAAAACAGTTTCTGCTCCTAATACCATTTCTTATAGTAGTTTAAGTAGTTTGGAAGATTTGAAATTAAAAGGTGAACCTAAGTATTTACGTTTTCGTGGGGGGAGTTTGGTTCGCTCTGTTTGCAATGATTTTATAAAAGTGAATTTACTTGCTTATTATAACTCCCTAGCCTTTTCGTCTTTAAAAGATACGAAAGATACTACACTTTCCCATAGTAGTAACTCAAACACGAATATCGAACATCAGAGTCTTTCAAAAGTTAGGGACACAGGTTTAGACGATTTGAAAATAGTTCAAAAAAGATTAAATTTTTCGAATTATAGAACAGGTTTTTTTGCCTTTTTAGGATATTTATTTAAAGGTGAAACTTTGTATATAGGTTCCAAAATAGCTCAGAATAATGGAATTTTTATAAAACAAAAAAGTTTACCAGATGCTGTACTTATTTTATCAGAAAATTTATTTTCAAATTTTGCAAAACCTGCCCTTGAATATCGTTCTAGAGATATTTTATATTATCCCATAAATGCCTATACATCTAATGTAAAATTCACTTTACATAAGGTGGAATGGGAGACTGTAGCAACTTCTGATTTTCATACTCAGTGGAAGACGTTTCAAAATTTAAAACACTATAATTTTGAAGTATGGCAAATACAATATAAAGATAATAAGAAACCTACTGAATGGAATTTTAAATCCAAACTTTTTTCTAAGCAAAAGATAGATCAAACTTTGGGAGTTGAGTTAGATAGTACCCTAAAACAAATTAACATAGATAGTTTTAATGATGAGCCTGATTTTTTTACTTTGAATATAGATAAGTCTAAAATATATCTGGAATTTGAAATCAAGATTGAAAAAGGGGGTTCATATAATGTGACGATTCTTGATCCTTCGACGCCATTGCTTGTAGGTGGGATAAAGTATTATATTTTAATGTCTTCTGTTGATAAGGATAAGCACTATATTAGACAGGATAAAGTTCGAAATTTGATAGATAATCTATTGAATATAGAAAATCGTATACGTAGGGAAAAAGAGAATGAAGAAAAAATGAAAGCTACTCAAAAGCAAATAAAAGAATTAAAACTAAAACAAGAGTTAATGCATAAAACATTGCAACAAGGAAATACTTCGAATACATTTTCCCCTAAAACTATTAATGAAAAATCGATATCACCATCTCTTCAAAAGAAAAAATGAAGTCCAAATAGGGCAAGAGATATGTGCTAGTCTAATTATCCCGAAATATCATTTATATATAAAAACGAGATTTTTTTTCTCTAATTTTTTTTTCTTTTTTTTTCTTATATTTTATTTCCATTGTGCAAGTTCGCCAAACTTTAGTAGTATTCCTCTTGAAGCTCGTACACTTTTTTTGAATCATTTTTCTAATGAAAGTTTTAATCCTGAACTTGCTAGCAATTTGACTGAAACCCTTCGTACACAATTAGGGTATCATCGTAATTTTAATTTACTTCAGCAAAGGGAAGAAGCTTTTTTATGGTTAACTGGGGCGGTATTACTTTATCAAAAAAATCCAAGAATGTTTAAGGGTTTTAATAATGCTAGTCAGTATAATTTGTATATTGCTTGTAAAGTACGATTAAGAATAAATCCTAAAAAGATACCTTCAAATGTTAGAGACACTCTTTTATTGAGCCAAGAATTTGAAGAACATGCTTACTATTCAGAAAATCAAGATTATATTGAAACAGAGGCGAAGGCTGTAGAGCGTATGTTGCGTAGTTTATCTTTTCGAATCAATCAAAGAATAGAAAATGAATTTATAAATCAGATGAATATGGATGTATATTTTAAAAATTAGATACTTTTGTTTGTAATCAATTCAAAGTATTTAAAATAATGTATGTATTTATTTGTGATTCAAAAACCTAAAGTATCTAAAATTTTATCTGCTACAGGACGAGATTGGCCCTCGTATGGAAATTCATGTATATAAATAGTGGGGTTAAAATTTAATTCTAAAAGAGAATAGTCTTTTGCATTTAGATTAGGTACAATCAAATCTACCCCGCATAATTTAGCCCCCACTGTTTTGCTTGCTTGTATGCAAATGTCTTTAAAGTATTTTGGCATTTCATTTGTTAAGTCTATAGGTTCCCCTCCCGTACTTACATTTGAATTTTCTCTTAGAAAAATCTTTTCATTTATTTTAGGGATACTCTGAAGGTTTAGGTTTTGGTATTTTAAAACATTGAGTTCGGTGGCAGTTAATTGTATCTTTTCTAATGGGCTGATATGCCCTACACCACGACGAGGATCTTTATTTTTTTTTACGACTAATTCCTCGATAGTACTTTTTCCATCACCAATTACATTTGCAGGGATGCGTTCACAAACAGCCACACATTCTTCACCTACAATAAAAAATCGATATTCTTTTCCATGAATAAACTCTTCAATTATAGTTTGTTGGGAAAGGGAAAAAGATATTTCGAGAGCTTTTTTATAATCACTAATAGGAAATAGAGGTGGGAGGGTGCTTATACCTATTCCATAATTTGTAGTAGTGGGTTTTACTATAAATTTTTTATTCAAAGATAGAATCTTTTCATAATCCTTTAAAGCAAATTCAATTTTATCATAACAAAATCCTTTAGGAACATAAAAATTATTTTTTTCTAAAATAATTTTAGTAATATTTTTATCTTCCATGATACAGAAAGAAATGTATGTATCAAGACTTGTTTTAGAAGCTTGTTTTATATATTCTATTTTTTGCCCCTTGCTTAAACATATGAAATTTTCTTTACGATCTAGTATTTCGACTCTAAGGCCTCGTTTTTTTGCTTTTCTTATAAGAATATTTGTTGAAAGTTCAAGATCCTCATCGCCAGGAAAAAGATAATCTTCTTGTGTATACATATTCATTTAACAACACTTAGGTTTTAATTCTAAGGGAAATGGGGTAGGATTATTTGCTTCGACTTCCTTTTGCCTTTCTATAGAAAGAGAACAAAGTCTATCTATTTCTTTTTTTTGATTAGGAGTAAAATTGTAATTATGAGATGCCCTTTGGTACTTCATTCCTAATTCGTAACCTAATTGATTATAGCCTTCCTCAAAACCCAACATCTTATCTAAAAAAATACTTGATGGAAGAGAATCTATATATTTAAATTTTTCTTTTTGTTTATTTAAGCTTTGAATATGAATTTTATTTTCCTCCAAGGATTGAGAATCTAAAAATTCAGCTAATCCTTCTAAGGTATCACATAATTCCAAACCAAAATTTTTTACAGGCATCATTTTTTCTTCAAATTTTATTTGAGTATTTTTTGCCCTTCCTTCCCAAACTACTTTCAGATAATTTTCTTTACAAACAAATTCTTCTTGAGGACTCATATAAGGTGAGTCCATAAATAAACAATAGAATAAAATTAATTTTATAAAAGTTAAGTCTTCTTCATCTACACCACAGCATGAACTTGATAAAATATCCATGCAACGAATTTCTAAATATTCAATTCCGTATTTTTCAAGAGAGGTGAGAGGTCTCTCATGAATAGGAATATTAGATTGTTTAGGACGTATGGGGGCATAGTGTTCATTCTCTAATTGCAATTTATATTTTGTAAGTTGTTGATCTCCAGCAGGGAATGTAGAAAAATTTTCATATTTTTCTACATTTTTTGTGAGAGCATGCCACATGCTATTTAAATACATTTCCAGACTATTGTAATTAATGTGTACGTCCCATTGATTAGGATGATTGTAGCCAATTTCACTTTGTCGAAGGGCTGTAGAATATTTGCCATATAAAGTAGAGTTATTTTTTTTCCATTTTTTAAGATGTTCATAGCGACTCGTTGGATCAAATTCTAAAATATTATTTTGAGTTTGGATTTCATTTGTAAGCAAACTTGTGTCGCAGGCGGGGGAGTCACCAAATAGATAAGGGAAAATAAAAGTAAGTCGTAGAAAATTTCTTATTATAGAAAGATAACTTTCATTACGATTTTCTTTTGTATTTTCTTTTTTCGTTAATTCAAAATAGTGATCCCAAAAAGTTTGTTGAAAGGAAAAATTAAAATGTATTCCAGATATGGTTTGCATTTTAGAGCCATATCTATTCGCTAAACCGCTACGATAGATATGCTTTCTTATTCCTAGTTTAGAAGTCCCGTAAAACGCTATAGGAATGTTTTCTTGCAATCCAAGTTTCGGAGGCATGGAAAGGGGCCATAAAAATTCTCCCTCCAAATGTAAGCGTATATAATGACAAATTTCTTCCATTTCTTTACATACCATTCTTAAACTTTCTTTGGGAGTAGTGGTATACTCTATTTGACTTTCAGAAAAGTCTGTTGTGATTATAGCATGGCAAAGAGGGGAGCCTAATTTTTGAGGATGGGATTTTAAAGAAAGTTGATTATTCTCATCTATACGTAGGGCTTCTCTTTCTATCCCATAGAGACAAAAATTTTTTTTTATATCAAAGTGTGTACTTGTAAATTTTTTTAGAAATTCTGACATCGAAATATATCTTTTACATTGAAAAAAATTAGAGATACAAAGTCAGTATGTTTTTTACTATTTATTTTTATTGCGAAGGGCCCTTTCTATTTCCAACTTTGCATCTGCTTTCTTTTCACTTTCCCTTTTATCAAATAATTTTTTTCCTTTTCCTAAACCTAATAAAATCTTTACTTTGCCCTTATGATTAAAATATAATTTTAGTGGTACGAGGGCTAGGCCCTTGGCTTCTATACTACTTCTAAGATGTTGAATTTCTTTTTTATGTAGAAGTAATTTACGAGTTCTCGTTTCTTCGTGATTGAATTGATTGCCGTGTTCGTAAGCCTGTATGTGTAGATTAATAAGTATAAGCTCATTATTTTTGACAAGGGCGTAGGCCTCCACAAGATTACCCTTACCCTTTCTAAGACTTTTCACTTCCGTACCCACTAAGACTAAACCTGCCTCAATGGTTTCAAGTATTTCAAAGCGAAAACGGGCCTTACGATTTTCAAGGGAGGGGGGTGCCTGATTTTTGACTTTAGTTTTCACACCATTGTTAGAATAGCCTATGTGGCTAAAATTTGCAATATAAATTAAAGTGAAATAGTAAACTTATGCTTTATTATTTTGCCGAAAATGTCTATGCAACCATGAAAAATGTATTCAATTTAGGTGGATATGAGTATAAAATTGAAACCTTTCATACCAATAAGAAATTAAAAAAAAAATTTAGAGCTTCCATACCTAATTTGAATTTTAAAAATTTGCTTTGGCCTCATGAGCATTGGCAATGCTTTGCGAAAGAATTCTTATTTGATTATACATTTCATAATGAAAAAAGAATAGGTGTATACCCCATATTTCAGCTAAGTACAAGACTCGATGCTGTCAAAATTTACATAGACTATCACTTTGAATTATTTTGTAATCTAAATGTAAATGAACTCATGGGTTATTTTAATAATTTTTTTCTCTTAAAGAAGTTTGAACTACAAGCTAAGGAATTTCAAAAAAAATATAAGCTAAAAACAGCTGAATGTAAAGAATTTTATGAAATGAATGATTATCTGCAAAATGAAATCATTCAAAATGTATCTAAAAAATTTCCAGTAGCCTATAAATCCTCTTCAAGAAATATATTTTTACTCCTTCTTAAAGATATGCAAAAAGAATTTTTTCTCAAAAGCCTAGTACGAAAACAAAATAAAAATGTATATACTCTTAATCGATTGCATAAACATCTCTTGTCTGCCTCTAATGTTATTAAACGAGACAATTTAAAGGATAGAAGTTTTGCCTCATTGCCTTTAAGAAAACAATTAGGCATTGAGGCAAATGAATATTCTAAAAATGATTCCGAACTTTTATACGATCTAGATAAAGAAGAAGAGCTAGAGCTTGGAGATGTTTTAAATCAAAAAAAACAAATAGATGAATTAACAAAAAAAAATAACGAACTCAATTTACTTTTGAAAGAAGAAAGGAAACATGTTACTATTCTTAAAAATGAAATTGCTAAAATTACAGAAGAAGCACTACGAATTCAAGGTATAGGTGAAACTTCTATTTTACTAGAAGAATATCGAAATTTAAAAGAAAAGAATAAGGCTATTCTTGCAAAAAATATAGAATTATCAAATCTATTAGAGCACATTCTTAAAAATGAAGGGTTTAAATTAGAAGACATCTTAAATAAAATTAAATTAAGAATCAATACTCTTATACGCAATCCTTATACAAATAATGCTAGAGTCCTTGCAGAATGTTTAAAAAAAGAAATTTTTGAATTACAAAGGGCACGTACCTATCTTGGAGGGACTCTTTTTGATTTGGGAATACTTTATCTTAAACTGGGTAATAAAAAAGCAGCCCTTGTAGAATTTAAAGCAGCTCGTGAACTTGGGGTGATGGAAGTGGAAGAAGTCATACATTCTATACACCTATAAATAGTATATACTATGTGACATGATGATAACTATTGGAATTTGCTAAAAATTCTTGTATACCCCTAACTCCTAATAATTTCCGAGAAGCTGATTGAAATGGGATTTAGAATTATGCTTATTATTTGACTGCTTCTAAAACATGTGAACCCTATTGAGGATGGTTTCTATACTAAATGTCATAATAGTTATAGATTGAATGCTACTAAAAATTATATAAAGTAATAGACAAAAAAGAATCCTGCACAAAGCCTTATATAGATTCATCTCTGTATGTACCTTACTAGGGTGTTAGAGTTTCTCAATAAAAGAAATTGTGAATATGTATTCCATTATTGATAGGCATGTCCATTTAGAGGGTGGCATAGATGTTCAGTGGCTTAGAAATCAAGCAGAGCTTAAAAATGTAAAAGTACCCACGAGTTTAGAAAATTTATGGAAGGGGTATAAAAGTTCATTTGAAGATTTTATTGAGGCCTTTTTTTTTAGTGTATCTTTCCTTAATTCCAAAGAAAGTATACGAGAAGCCTTCATCGCTATAACAAATCGTACTATAGATAGTGGTGGTGTAGGTTTTGATTTGTGGTGTTCGCCTCATTGGTTGGTTGTTGAAAAAAAACAAATTACCTTAGAAGATTTTTGGGAGGGTATTCGAGAGGGACGTACATATGCAAAGGCTAGGGGTATAGCTTCTTGTATTGTCATTGATGCGATTAACCATTTAGGAATAGAACATGGGCATTCTGTTTTAGATTTAATAGAAGTGGAACTTCCAGAGTTTGTAGTTGGTTTTTCAACTGGGGGATTAGAAAGGGTTGCTTTTAGAGAATGGGCAAAGGTTTTTGAAAGGGCGCGTAAAATGGGACTACATATTGCAGCTCATGCAGGGGAAAATGGAAGCGCTACGAATGTAAAAGAGGCTGTACTAGAAGGTGGGGTTGAGCGTATTATTCATGGAGTACTTTCTGACATACCTACATTTGAATTACTATCTGAACATAAAATTTCAGTTGATGTATGCCCCTCTTCCAATAAGGTACTAGTTCCACAAATTGAAAAACATCCCTTACCCATAATGATGAATCTAGGTTTAAGGTGTGCCCTAGGAACGGATGATCCCGGCCTTATTCCTTGTACCCTTAAAAAAGAATATGCACTCGTAAAAGAAATGGGACTTTCTATAGAGCAAATTCAAAAACTAAAAGAGTTTAGTATGAAAGATGCTTGGTGTTATAAAATATAAGTTAAGCTTGTAGAAAAGTAATTTCATCGAATAAAAACAATGCCTCATTATTTTGGATCTGCTTATTTCTATACTATTAGAATTTAATTCATACTAAATTAGTATGAAAATAGATTGACTATGAAAAGAGGCATATAAATTAGATATCTTATGAAGGCTAGTAATTCTCTTTGGAAAAAATACTTACATGAAAGTGTATTGAATAAAAATACTGGGGGCCTAGTTGAGACCTCTTCTGTAGCTATAGAGGACTTGGAGAGTATTTTTAATGATATAGATCAATTTGAAGCGAGTATGGAGTTGCGTCAAAAAGGTAAGCATGATGAAAAACTCTTTGCAGAAACTCGTTTGAGGAGGGGTGTATATGGACAACGTTATGATAATGGACAACGTCATGATGGAATGAGTACACAAAAAATTGAATATCCTGATAATTTTCATAGCAAGGGAGTAGATACTTTGTGGCATGCACCAGGTATGCAACGTATTAAAGTTCCCTTTGGAGGAATGAATACAGAACAATTAGAATTAATGGCAGATTTGTCAGAAGAATACTCGGACGGAATTGCTCATGTGACTACACGTCAAGACTTTCAGTTGCATTTTATACATATTGCAGATACCCCTTCGTTATTAAGAAGATTAGGGGTAGTAGGGATGACAACAAGAGAGGCTTGTGGAAATTCTGTACGTAATGTAACAGGTTGTCCCAAAGCGGGATGTTGTAAAACAGAGTCTTTTGATATTACCCCCTATGCAAGGGCCCTCACTCATTTTTTTTTAGGACATCATGACGTCCAAGACTTTGGAAGAAAATTTAAAATAGCCTTTTCAGGTTGCAAAGGTGAGGCTTGTGGTTTAGTAAACATTCATGACATGGGTCTTGTTGCAGAGCTTCGAAATGAGAATGGGAAAGCAATCAGAGGTTTTAAATTTTACGTAGGTGGGGGGCTTGGTTCTGTACCACATCCAACAAAACTGATAGAAGAATTTGTTCCTGAAGAAGAATTATTGCCGCTAGCCCAAGCTGTGGCTAGGGTTTTTGCACGATTAGGCGAGAAAAAAAATAGGGCTAGGGCTAGGGTTAAGTTTCTTGTGGCAAAACTTGGTGTAGAGGAATTTAGGCGTTTAGTACATGAAGAAAGAAAAATTCAGCCTTATGATGAGCGTTGGACTGCTTATCTAAAGGATATAGATGGTTATTACAAAGAAGGTCCTAAGTCCAATATTCTTTCTCAGAAAGTAAATGAAAAAGATGAAATTAAAGATAAGGATAGGTATAACGCTTGGTTAAAAGGAAATACAGAAAAACAAAGGCAAAAGGGATACAATATAGTAACCATTAAACTACCTCTTGGTGATATTACAGCTCGTCAATTGCGTGATTTGGTAGATTTATGTCGTTTGTACATACAAGATACTATACGCACTACTGTAGAACAAAATATAGTATTAAGGTGGGTGCGAGATGAGGACTTACCTTTATTATATAATGGTTTATTGAAGGCACATCTTGCGGAGGTGGGTTCAAGTGATATTACAGACATAGTCTCTTGTCCTGGAACGGATACTTGTAAACTAGGAATTTCTGCCTCACGTGGTCTTGCTGCTGAATTGCGTAAGGAAATGTTTTCTGGTGAAATAGAGTTAGATGATATTATTCGTAGCTTGCATATTAAAATTAGCGGATGCTTTAATTCATGTGGCCAACATCATATTTCTGATTTAGGCTTTTATGGAGTGAGTCGTAAAATCAATTCTCGTACAGTTCCTCATTTTCAAGTTGTACTAGGTGGATTATGGGAGGTAAATGGTGGGGAATACGGCCTGCCTATTTTAGCTATACCTTCTAAAAATATTCCTGAAGTCGTTCGTCGGATGGTACGTCGTTTTAAAAATGAAAAAACAAAAGATGAAACATTTCATAAGTTTATACAAAGAATAGGTAAGGCAGAAGCAAAGAGTATGCTTATGGACTTGGCAAACGTACCCACCTATGAGCAAGATAAAAGCTTTTATAGTGACTGGGGAGATCCTCGTGAATATACTACAGGTGATATGGGTGTAGGTGAATGTGCAGGTGAGGTTATTAGTCGAGTAGAAATGGATCTTTCTAATGCGGAGCAGGAACTTTTTGAAGCTCAACTTTTATTTGAGAAAAATAATATAGAAGAGGCTACTCGTCGTGCCTTTAGTGCTATGGTTATCGCAGCGCGTGGTTTGGTTAAAACTGTATATCTTGATGTACCCTCTGATGCAAACGTGGTGCTTTTAGAATTTAGAAAACGCTTTTATGATACACAGTTGTTTTTTGACCCATATGCGGGTGGTAAATTTGCTCACTACTTTTTTAGTGCGGCAGAAAAAATTTTAGCTAAAGAAAATGGGAATGATGATGAAGTGTTTAATTTAGAAAAAACACGTTATCTCATAGAAGAGGCTAGCCTTTTTATTGATGCTTGTCATAGTTACAATGCACGTGTAGGCCAAGTTCCAGCTTCGGTGTAGTTTTGATATATGAATACCATACAGCATGTAAATGTTAAACTTTATCTTGAAAAAGAGATTCCTAATTTTGATGAGGAGCTTGTAATACCTATTTTTCATAAATGGATACAAGAAAAAAAATTAGAAGAGGTTTGGATAGATGTAGCTACCTATGCCCATGTTCCGTTTGGACCAGGAGTGGTACTTGTATCGCATGATGCCATTTATAGCCTTGAGCCAGGTCCTGAGGGACGTATAGGTTTGTTGTACAATAGACGAACTGTACACCCCACCACCTCTAGTCTTGAGGTTATCCTTTCTGCCCTAGAAAAAATAAAGGCAGCCCAAGCCTTATTAGAAATGGAAGAATTAAAGGGTGGAATAAAATTAAAGTTTTCTTCTAATGAATTTAAATTTTTTGTAAATGATAGATTGATAGCACCAAATCATATTTCTACTTTTAAAAAATTTGAAGGTGATATAGGAAGTGCCTTTGAAAAGAGTTGGGGGAAAAAGTACAAATTATCATATAAAGATGGGGATTCGCGTGATTTATTTCACGTAGCTCTAAGCCACACGTAGCTCTAAGCCACACGTAGCTCTAAGCCACTTTATTTATTATACAGGGTCTTAAAAGACCCCTAACTGTTGACATCTCGTGTATGCTTTTAGAACTAAAAAGGAGAAGGTTAGCCTTATTTGTTAGAGATACGCTCTAAATTGGCAAGAGTCGTATTGGAATTAGGAGAAATTTTTATAGCTTGTTTGTAGTAAAAACGTGCCTCTTTATACAAACCTTTAGCAATTTTATTTACATTTTCTATATTATGATTTTTATCTAATAAAAGTGAATTTGCTTTTTTTTCTATACAAAATCCTAAATTATTTGATAGGGCTACGACTAGATTTCCTTCTATTGGTTTTAGGGCAAGGGCGTTACGAAAGCGAAACTCAGCTGATTCATACTGTTTATCTTTTAGGAAGATTAATCCATCAATATAAAAGGCATAGATATTTTTTGGATCTCTTTCTAAAGCCCTTTGCATATAAACTCTTGCAAGGGGTCTATTATTGTTTTGTAAATGTAAAATTGCAATTTCAAGAAAAAGGGCAGTTTGTTCTTTTATTTGAGGAAGGGCCCTATCTATATTTCTTAAAGCCTTGTTAAGTTTACCCTGTCTGCGAAGTAAATTTGCCTGAAAAAGGATAGGTTCAGACCTTTTAGGATTTGTTTGTAGAGCTACAGAAATATGAGCAGAAGCTTGATTGAATTCATTTAATTCTATGTAATTTGCAGCAGCAAGGAGGCGTAGTTCCATAGAAGTTTTATTTGCTTCAAATATAGCACGTACCCTTGCCAAAGATTCTTTGTAGTCCCCCTTAAGGTATAGCTTAAAGGCCTCATCGTATCCTTCGGGTACGGCTTGGGCGAATAGCAGGGTACTGCAAAAAAAGGTATTTATTACAAGATAAATGAGTACAAAGAATCTTTTCATTAAGAGATATTGAGACATGCAAGGCTATTTTTTTGTCAAGAAGAGTATTTTCTCTTTGATAGAGTGGCTATATATAGAAAATAAAATAAAATATAAGTATTTTCATTATCATTATACTAACTTTTATTTAGAATGCTTCCAGTTTTAAGCGATGAGAGGTGGGTTCTATGATAATTATAATGACAGAAAAAATAGTTTATTATCTTTGGACACTCTTTCTTATGTTCTTGGAAGAATGTAATGAGACATAATGAGTAGGAGGAGAGAGCAAAATGAGAATTAATCGTTTCTTTACAACAAAATTAGGGGGGGTGACTAATGAAGTTGTATTTAAGGATATAGAGGACGACGCTAAAGACTATAATAAAACTAGGGTATGGACACTAATAGAATGGGATAAGCGAAACTCTAGAATAGTCAATCCTGATGGAACAGTAGTCTTTGAGCTTAATAATATTGAAGTGCCTAGGAATTGGTCTCAAGTAGCTGTAGATATTTTGTCTCAAAAATATTTTCGTAGGACGGGTATTCCTGCACGCACTAAGATTGTATACGAAGAGGGCATACCTGATTGGCTTTGTTGTCGTGTACCTGATGAAGAAGCCTTATCTATTCTGCCTGAAGAAATGAGGTATACTGGTGAAATATCAGCACGTCAAACATTTCACAGACTTGCGGGTTGCTGGACCTATTGGGCCTATAAATATAATTATCTATCTAATGAAGCAGATGCCCTTTCTTTTTATGAAGAGATTTGTTATATTCTATCTGAACAAATTGCGGCTCCTAATTCACCTCAGTGGTTTAATACAGGTTTATATTGGGCATATGGTATCAATGGGGAAGGTCAAGGGCATTACTATGTGGAAGAGAAGACAGGAAAGATGGAAATTTCGACATCTTCATATGAACGTCCTCAACCGCATGCTTGTTTTATCCAAGCGGTTAAAGATGATTTAGTGAACCCAGGTGGAATTATGGATCTTTGGGTTCGTGAGGCACGTTTATTTAAATATGGTTCTGGTACTGGGAGCAATTTTTCAAAAATTAGAGCAGAAAATGAACCCTTATCTGGTGGTGGCAAAAGTTCTGGACTCATGAGCTTTTTACGTATAGGAGATAGGGCAGCGGGTGCTATTAAATCAGGAGGAACTACACGTAGGGCGGCTAAGATGGTATGTCTTGATATGGATCATCCTGATATAGAAGAGTTTATCAATTGGAAATTGAATGAAGAGCAGAAAGTAGTGGCTCTAATTAGTGGTTCAAAGTTAGCAAATAAGCATTTGAATGCTATAATGCAAGCAGTACATAAAGATATAAAAGATAAAAAAGCATCTGATAAAGAGGCCTCTTTATCAGATGCTTTTTCTCCTTCTAAAAATCAATTTTTAAGAGCTACGGTGATTGAGGCACGTAAATCTGAAATACCTGATAGCTATATTATGAGGGCAATAGAATTGGCACGCCAAGGTTATTCGAGTATGCTCTTTGAAGAAATGACAACAGATTGGCAATCTAACGCCTATCTTACTGTTTCAGGTCAAAATTCAAATAATTCAGTTAGGGTAACAAATACGTTTATGGATGGGGTAGAGTTTCAAGATAGGGATTGGCCTCTTTACTATCGTACGGAATTAGCTAAGGCAAAGCGTGAGGGTCGTTCACCTGTTCCTGTTAAAGTAGTTAAAATTAATGAGCTTTGGAATCAAATTGCAATGGCTGCTTGGTCTAGTGCAGATCCAGGAATCCAGTTTGATACTACTATAAACGAATGGCATACTTGTCCTAAAGATGGAAGGATTAATGCTTCAAATCCTTGTTCAGAATATATGTTTCTAGATGATACAGCGTGTAATCTAGCATCAATGAACTTACTTAAATTTCTAAATTCTAAAAAAAATAATGAATTTGATGATCTTGCATATAGACATTGCATACGTCTTTTAACTTTGGTATTAGAGGTATCTGTTACGATGGCACAGTACCCATCTGAAAGTATAGCATATGGTTCTTACAAATATAGAACTTTGGGCCTAGGATATGCAAACCTTGGTTCTTTACTTATGAACATGGGCTTAGGTTATGACTCTGAAGAAGCAAGGGCGTGGTGTAGGGTTCTTACAGGCATCATGCACATGAATGCCTATGCTACAAGTGCTGAAATTTCTAGTAAACTTAGACCCTTTCCTGCTTATGATGATAATGCTACAGATATGCTTCGTATTTTGCGTAATCATAAACGAGTTGCTTTTAATGCAAATGAGGATGAGTACGAAAATCTTACAGTAAAACCACTTAGGATAGATACGAGTTTATGTCCTGATTATTTGGTGCAAGCGATGAGAGATGAGGCAGAAAGGGCCCTTCATCTTGGAGAAAAGTATGGTTTTCGTAATGCTCAAGTAACAGTAATAGCACCTACGGGGACCATAGGCCTATTGATGGATTGCGATACAACAGGAATAGAGCCTGATTTTGCCCTTGTTAAATATAAAAAATTAGCAGGTGGGGGTTACTTTAAAATTATTAACCAATCCATACCTCCTGCCCTTAAAACCCTTGGCTATAATCAAGAAGAAATAGAAAAAATTGTTACTTATTGTGTGGGAACTGGTAGCCTTAAAGATTATCAAGGGGTACTTTCTTACAAAAATCTAATGGAAAAGGGATTTACGGAGGCATCTATAGAAAAAATTGAATCTCTTCTAACTTCTGCTTTTGATATAAATTTTGTTTTTAATAAGAATACTTTATCTTCTGAAAATTGGGTTATTCTTGATACCAAATGGGATATTGGTGAAAAAGTAAATTCCTTTCATTTTCAATTACTTGAACATATAGGTTTTTCAAAAGAAGAGATTAGTATGGCAAATGACTATGTTTGTGGTACTATGACGATTGAGGGAGCCCCCTATCTTAAAAAAGAAGATTATGCAATTTTTGATTGTGCGAATCGTTGTGGGAAATATGGGACACGTTTTCTGAATTGGCAATCTCATGTAAACATGATTGCAGCAGCACAGCCCTTTATTTCTGGTGCCATTTCTAAAACCATAAATTTACCTTCCTCTGCTACGATAGAAGATGTTAAATTGGCTTATAGGCAGTCTTGGAGGGCTATGAATAAGGCAGTAGCTTTATATAGGGATGGTTCAAAACTTTCACAGCCTTTAAATATACAAATTATAGATGAGGAAAAGGAAAAGGATGGCAGTGAAGCATTAGAAAATAAATTTGTAAAAAATGAAACGAATGCAGAACCGAATATAAGTAATGTAATAAAAAAACTTTCTCATGATTATTATGCCAAGCGTGGTCGTTTACCCAATAGACGTAAGGGGTACACTCAAAAAGCTGTGGTGGGAGGGCATAAAATTTATTTACGTACTGGTGAGTATGAAGATGGTAAATTAGGAGAAATTTTCTTAGATATGCACAAGGAGGGGGCAGCCTTTAGATCTTTGATGAATGCCTTTGCCATTGCTGTTTCTTTAGGACTACAATATGGGGTTCCCTTAGAAGAATTTACAGATGCCTTTATCTTTACTCGTTTTGAACCAAATGGTATGGTTATAGGTAATCCTCACATCAAAATGTCAACGTCTATCATAGATTATGTTTTTAGAGAACTTGCTGTCACTTATTTAGGTCGTTATGACCTTGCACAAGTTGATGGGGATGACATACGTGCTGATTCTATAACACAACCAAATGTAAAAAATAACACGTCTCAAGATTCCTCATTATCAGGCCATGAGGCTTCTAGCCTTTCTGAAAATGAACAAAAAAAAAAGTATAAGAAAGACGCAGATGATTTTAATATAGAAAGTTCAGCAGATAAAAAAAAGCCCTTTACATTGAGTCATCACCCCTTAAATCAACTAGACACGAAAGCTTCTATTATAGGAGCTTTACAAAACAGAGGGCAAAATAGACTTAAAAATGATGAACATACATTTGCTTCTGAACAAAAACAAAGAATTTTACTTGAGACGAAGCAAGCTAAATTGAAAGGCTACGAGGGAGATGCTTGCATTGAGTGCGGTCAATTTACCTTAGTAAGGAATGGTTCTTGCTTGAAATGCAATACTTGCGGGGCCACTAGTGGTTGTAGTTGAAAATAATGTAGAGAAAGAGGATTCATATTCAATCTAAATGACTATAGACTACTTCCGATAATATCTATTATGTCTCATAAGGTAAATGTTGTGAAATAATAGTTAAATTGCCCCTAAGCAATTTAAGGGGGTTTAGGCGAGTAAGGCTTTTTTATAAAAATAAAGAGATAGTTTGAAAATATAGGATAGAAATATAAAAAGGATAGAGAGAATGAATCAAAATAAAAAAATACAAATTATTAAAAAAATAGAAAATTACAGAAAATCAAAGGTAATCGCTTACCTTACAAGTGATAGGGCTGGTCCTTTAAATGCTCGCATAGCAGGAGATATTATTCCTATTATGAGCCAGCAATTACGTAGAATAGGAAAGGTAGAAAAGATAGATTTGTTTTTATTTAGTCAAGGGGGTGATACAATGGTGCCATGGCGTTTGGTGTCGATGATTCGAGAGTACTGTAATTATTTTAGTGTATTGATTCCTTATAAAGCACACAGTTCAGCAACAATGATTTCTTTAGGTGCAGATGAAATTGTAATGACAGATCTTTCTGAAATATCTCCTATCGACCCCTCCACAGCAAATATATTTAATCCCTCTGACCCTCAAAATCCTCAAAATAAAATTCCCATTTCTGTTGAAGATGTAATGGCGTATTTTGATCTCGCTAAAAATAAATTAGGAATAAAAGAAGATGAACAACTCACAAATATATTTAATAAATTTGTGGAAGCCAATCCTCAAATACATCCGCTAGCCCTAGGAAATATTAATCGAACTCATAACCTCATACGTATTCTAGCTAAACGATTACTTAAAAGTCATAATAAGCCTATGAAGGAAGAGACAATAGCTCAAATCGTAGATGACCTTACAGAGAAATTATATTCTCATCAGTATTATATAGGCCGTAAAGAAGCTAAAAATGATCTTAACATTGAGACAGTAGAATTTGCTGATGGAGAACTTTCAAATTTACTCAGTGAGCTATATGAAGAGTATAAAAAGGAAATGGGACTCACTATCAATACTTGGAATCCTGAAGCAGAGCTTGGAGAAAATGCAGTACAAAATAAAAGGGATTACAAAATTGCGTATATAGAAATAGAAACACATCCTATCTATTTTGGAATTACTGTAGAATATAAAAAACAACAAGTCAATATTATGCAACAAACTCCACAGGGCGCTTTGCAAATCCCTCAAGACCAAGTGATTTGGCGTATCTTAGATCAAGGTTGGAAATAAAAAGGTATTTCTGTTTAGATAATAAACTTTTCCTTTGAATCATTGTCTCTTTTTTTTCAATAAAAAGATCTACTTTAATCTTTCTTTATCCCCTCCCCCGATCTGAGTTTTATCAAAGTTATTTTGACTTTCTTATTATTCTAAAAATATTTGAAAGGGAAATAAGAATAAGATTGCAATGACTAGGTAAGCACCTAAGGGTGCGGGTGCACTAAGATTTTTTTTGTAAAAATAAATATACAAGATAGAAAGTAAAGCACCTAATTGAAGTACAAAGAAAATCCAAGGCAATCCTAAAAATAAAGCCAGGGGGCAAACAAGAATTACATCTCCCAAACCAAGACCCTTTTTTTCTCCTATGTTTCCTAAAAAAAATAATAAAAGAAAAAGTATAAAGATAAGAGAAAAGGCTAAAAGCTGATTAAAGAGAGCTGTAAAAATAAAATTATTTTTCACAAGTATGTAAGAAATAGAAAGTAAATATAAAAATATTGTATTTTCAGGATCTAGGGAAAAGTGTCTATAATCTGTAATGAGACTAATGTACAAATGACCAAAAAAAAGTAGTACTATAATTGTTAGTAGAAAATGATTTGTGGAATAAAAATGAAGTAGGCCTAGAAGTCCTAAATAACATTCTCCTAAAAAATTCCATATAGGAATATGTGTTTTACAAAAACGACAGCGCCCACCTATACGGATAAAAGAATAAAGCGGTATTAGGTCTTGCATGGGAAGGGTTGTTTTACAATTTTTACAAAAAGATCTTTTTGTAAAAATTGTTTTCCATCTATTAAAAAACAATGATCCCTTTTTGAATTCTAAGGAGAGAGTATTTTTTAGAAATTCTTTCCGACCTATGCCATAAAAATAATAAAGAATACGACTAGAAAGTGCACAATAAAAACTTCCTAGTATAAGACCTATAAAAAATATATAAAAACTAAGTACAAGTTCCACGTTAATGTTTCTTTATCTATTCCAACATAATTTGACTTCTTGCCTATATAAATCAAAAAAAATCATTTTCATTTTTTTTTGTAGTTATGTAATTCATTGTGGTAGTACACCAGAGATTACAAATATTTACTTCACTCCTAAAAGATTTTATACAACAGAGCTTCAAACAAATGTTATAAAAAAAAATAACACCCTTCTTTTTTTACTTCCCAAAAATAAAGTTTCTGAAGTACTTCCAAGCCCTAATTTAGAATTAAAAATTCTTAGTGGTTTAGATGTCTTAGCTCAAGATGGCTTTCATATACTTAAAAATAGACGCTTTGCCCTATTTACCAATAGTACAAGTCGTGATCTTGCATTGAACACAACTTTAGATCTCTTGATGAAGGCGAAAATAAAACCTAAATTATTATTTGAAGCTGAACATGGATTGTATGCAAGTGTTGATACGCAAAATAAAAATCCCTATTCAAAAGAAAAACGATATAAACTCCCTCTTTACAGTCTTTACAATACGAAATCAAAGCAAATATCACCTAGAATTTTAAGTGGTCTTGATATTTTAGTTGTAGATATACAAAGTCTTCCCTTGCGTTGTTATACCTATAATTCTACTTTATATTATTTGATGCAAGCCGCAGAAAAAGCAAAAATTACTTTGCTTGTGCTGGATAGACCTAATCCCTATAATTTTCTAAATGTTCAAGGCGGTACTTTGAAAAAAAAATATTCTAGTTTTGTTAGTCTTGTACCCGTTCCATTTTTATTTCACTTAACGACAGGAGAATTAGCTTATTATCTTCGAAGTGCCTTCTTTAAGAAACTTAAATTAGAAATAGTTCTGATGGCTAATTATAAAAATGAAAATATTCCTACTAGCATGAAACAAATCTGGGTGAACCCCTCCCCTAATCTTCCTTCTATGGAATCAGCATTAGTCTATCCTGGTATGGTTTTATTTGAAGGCGTAGAAGATTTTAGTTTAGGAAGGGGTACAACTCGTCCCTTTGTTTATAGTGGTGCCCCTTGGCTTAATAGTAGGGCTACTTTACATAAATTAAAAAGTAAAAATTTAAAGGGAGTAGAAATGGGAGAGATCTTTTTTGAACCCACAAGTTCTATTCATTCGAATAAAAATAATGCGGGTATTATGATTATACCTACTTCTATAAATTTTGATTCGATAGAGCTTGCTTATCATTATCTGAGTATAGTCAAAGCCTTGCATCCTAAAGAGTTTAAGTATAGGAAATCAACTGACAAAAGATACTTTATAGATTTACTTTGGGGTGGTACTGGATTAAGGCATGCTCTAGATAAAAAATACAGCTATGAAGCTTTTAAGAAAACTTGGCAAAAAGAGGCCAAAGATTTTGAAAATAAGATGCAAGCATTTAAATTATATAACTAATAAATTCATATAATATCGTCATATGTTTTATTATGAATTTATATATACTTAGTAATTTAGGATATGACGATTTAAAGATAATTTTTATTTTATATAACTTTATTATGTTTTATTTCATGTGGTATTTTTGGAAAGGAGCACGAATTTCACAAGCTAGCATGAATGCAAAAAGTATTTTTTTATCAAATATGAGTCATGAAATTCGAACTCCTTTAAATGCAATTATAGGTATGGGGGAACTTCTTACAAATGCCAATCTCAATATAGAAGAGAAAAATTATTTAAAAGTTTTACAAACAGCAAGTTCAAATCTACTTTCTATTATAAATGATATACTTGATCTTAATAAAATTGAAGCGGGAAAAATAGAATTGGAAGATCTTCCTTTTTTACCTAACACTCTAGTCCAAGAGACTATAAATTTTTTAATTCCAAGTGCTAAAAATAAAGAAATAGAATTAGAATGTGAAATACAAAAAGATATTCCTTACTTAAATGGAGATTCTATACGTCTACGTCAAATTCTTGTAAATTTAATTTCAAATGCAATAAAATTTACGAGCAAGGGTTACGTTAAGGTATCTGTTGAAATTTGTCAAAATGAGGAATATATCAATAAGCTTTCTTCTATAACAAATAGAAATAACGATGAATCTCTATCTTTACTATTTACAGTAAAAGATACAGGTATAGGTATACCTATTGATAAATGGGATACTATTTTTGAAACGTTTACTCAAGCTGATCCCAGTACAACTAGACGTTTTGGGGGTACTGGATTGGGTCTTGCGATTACACGTAATCTTATCAATCTTATGAAAGGGCACGTATGGGTGGAGAGTTATGAAAATCAAGGTACAATTTTTTATTGTCTCCTCCCCTTTAGTATTCTCAGTTCAGAAAAAGAAAAACTATGGCTTGAAAATAATACTCAAAAAAATGAAAAAGAAGACATGTTAAAAAATCTTTCTAATGAAGAAAATGAGAAGCATAAATTAGAAATATTAGTGGCAGAGGATAATCTTGATAATCAAGCAGTTATGCGGGCGTACTTTAAAAACACATTTCACAATGTAACATTTGTAGATAATGGTAAGGATGCTGTTTCTAAATTTTTAGATAAGGTTTATGACCTAATCTTTATGGATATACAAATGCCTATTATGGACGGTATAGAAGCAACTCGAAACATACGTACTATCGAAAAAGAAGAAAAAATAAATAGGAAGAAGAAAGAAATTCACACTATAGGAGACCAACTAGAAAGTTTTCCCATGGAGAAAGCTCATACAAAAAGAGTTCCTATTTATGCCCTCACTGCACATGCACTCAAACAGGAGATGGAGAAGACACAAGAAGCAGGTTGTGATGGTCATATTGTGAAACCACTTAAAAAAACAACCCTATTTGAAATTTTATCGAAGCATGCTGCCTAGATAAATACTTTTTTCAAATTCAATGATTTTATCTTTAATCATTGTAGGGGTTTCTTGAACGATGTATTTTCTTTCGTTCTCTAACATGATAATTGTGTAATGACTTACTTCTATACTTTCTATTAATTTATGATTTAACCAAAAAGAGTCTCCTTTATACTTATGTAATTCAATCATTTTTAATGTTTGATTTGTTTATAAATGTCTAGAGCCATATTAAAATGATCTGTATGTGAAAGCATATTTGAATATTCTTGATATAACATATCTTCAAATATTTTTTGTTTAGAGCCACCATACAACAAATCGTTTTCAGGATTTAAATTTTTACGCATTGAACTTAGCATTTTTTCAATAAAAATAGATTGAAAGTCTAGGGCCGCCGCATAGGCCTTTTTCTTTTCAGAATCACTTTTTATTTCTTTAAGTAAATCTTTATCATTCATATTCTTTGAAAGTGAATTTAAGGTTCTTTTTTTTTCATTTCTTGCTTCATCTAGATGTTTAGCAAAAGAAGAAACTTCATTTTTTTTATTAGGAGAGTTAGGAGTTAATCCAGGAAATAAAGTTTCAAATTCTTTTTTCTTTTTTATTTCTAGAGAATGTTCTAGAGTAAAATCAAGATTATGTTTGTTATTTATATTTAAATTCATATTATGTACCTCTCTTTTTAATTCACTATTAATTCAGCATGCAAGGCACCAGAATCTTTTAACGCTTCAAGTATTGCGATAATATCTCTAACGTCTGCTCCCATAGAATTTAGAGCTTGTATTAACTCGCTAACATTACCCCCAGAAAATTCTTTTGAAATACCCTTATTCGTATTTTCAGTAAGATTCCCTCCCCCACTACTTAATTTAATTCCATTTCCTGTACTTTGATTTGTGGAAGTCCTCGTAAGGGGGCTTGCTTTTAATTCACTTCCACTTCGAGATAGGGCTACAGGATCAATATGGACATCCCCACCCATTACAATGGTCCCACTTCGTTCATTGATTACAACTCTAGCTTTGTAATTTGGTTTTATTTTTATATTTTCAATTTGAGCTACAAAGTTGATGGGATCTTGTTCTTTAGGAATATCCATTAATAAAGAAGCTCCGTCTATTTGTATTTTAATTTGAGGAAATACTTCATTTAATTTTTTTTGTAAAGTATTCAAGGTGCTAAAATCAAAATTATTTAGGGCTATGCGAACCTTTCTATTATTTTCACTATTTCCAAATAATTCATTTTTTAATTCTCTTTCTATAATTACTCCTTGAAGTAAATTTGCTACAGTTTTTCCACTTTTACCACCATTCGTATTTGTATTTTTGCCCCCTGTTGTCAAAGCTCCTTGAGCTACTGCAAAAATTTGTTGATTCCCTCCATACAAAGGAGTTTGTATGAGAATACCACCTTCTAAGGAACGAGCATCTCCCATAGAAGATACGAGAGCACTAATTCTAGAGCCTGCTTTTGCAAATATAGGGACATCAGCAGTTACCAATACTGCTGCTATATTACGTGTTTCTGAAATTTTATTTCCATCTATTTTTTGTCCTAGACCACCTAAAAGATTTTGTATAGATTGTGAGGCAAATTTTGAACGCGAATCACCTGTCCCTGACAAACCAACTACAAGGCCATATCCTAGTAATTGATTTATTCTTACCCCTTGTATTTGAGCAAGATTTCTTAGGGCTATGCCTTCACCCTCACTATCACTGCTTTCATTTTTATTATTTTGAGCTGATAACATGACTAATGAAAATGAAAGTAAAGTTAGAATAAAATAAACTTTTATCGTATTTATACTTTTAGAAAAAAAGCTACTAAAAGTAAAAATTTTTTTCTTTTGATTTAATTTCATAATTGCATAGACCTAGTGTATGAAATATTTATGGAGAACTTTCACCTAACAATCGATTTACATACTCCCAAAGTAATGTTCGTTTTTGTTCATCTGTTAATTCTGCTTGTATGGTACTTTTAGTATTTGTTTGATTTATTGTAGTCTCTTGTGAAGTATTCTTAGTTGTAGGTTCTTTTGCAAGAGGGAGATTTTTACTACGAGGCACAGGAGCCCCCACAACTATCATTTGTAAATTTGCAACTTGATTAGAAAAAATAACCCTACCTGCACTTATATCATCTAGATGCACTTGTCCACTGACTGCAATTTGTTGCTTGCTTACATTGTTTTCATGACTGAGTAGTTTAATTCCTGAAAATTTGATACTTTGATTTTTAGTGTTAGGGTCTCCATTGACTATCACAGCTAATTGTAAACGTACCTGCGTACGGGATGATAACTTATTTCCATAATTTTTATTAATATTATGTTTAGAACTAGCAGGAGGTAAAAACCCTGTGAGAGTACGATCTGGAACTAAATTGATATCCACACTTTCACTAGCTTGATTCTGATAATCATAAGATAACACCACGGGCTCATCTATAATGAGTTTTAGGATGCTTCCGTCTTTAATATTTGCACTTCCACTATAAGGATTATGATCTTCCCATAAGCTTTGGGCATACAGAGTCAAAGTACAAGTAACACTCAATACAAATAAAAAAAAACAAAATCTAAGATGTAGTTTTTTTTCTAGCAGTTGAGGTTTTATAAATTTCATTCTTATTCAAACTTTATTATAAACGAATGATTAACGTTTCATGGCAATCACAGTACCTAGCATAGAATCAGAGGTGGTGATGGATTTTGAATTCGACTCATAGGCTCTTTGAGCTACAATCATATTGACCATTTCCTCTACTAATTTTACATTTGAAGTTTCAAGAAATCCTTGTACAAGCCCCCCCATTCCATCTAATCCAGGAGCTCCTTGTATTTCGGTCCCACTAGCTAGGGTTTCTTTAAATAAATTACGACCTATGGCCTTCAAACCTGCGGGGTTGACAAAGCGATAAATATCTAACTGACCTAGACGAGTAGGCGTATTATCATTCACAAGTCGAACTGTTACTTCCCCATTTTCTGAAACTTGAAAGCTATCGGTAACAGCTCCTTCGGGTAAAATAATCTGAGGTTCTAACATGTACCCATTTGAAGTCACTAGTTGTCGACGAGAGTCTATTTTAAAGCTTCCATCACGTGTGTAGCCAAAACTACCATCGGGTAATTGTATCTTAAAAAAACCTACTTGAGAGTCTACAGCTAGATCAAATTTATTACCTGTAGCTTGTAAATTGCCCATTTCAAATAATTTTTGTGTTGCTGCTACTTTTACACCATGACCCACAGAAACACCTGTAGGAACTTCCGAGGCCTCAGTAGCAGGAGTTCCTGCTAACAATTGATGTTGATAAATCAAATCTTCAAAATCAGCTCTATTCTTTTTAAAGCCTGTAGTGTTTACATTTGCTAAATTATTTGCAATGGTATCAATATTAAACTGTTGAGCAACCATACCACTAGCTGCTGTCCAAAGGGAGCGCATCATACACTCACATAGTCGACCATTTTTAGAAAACCTTGACAAACTAAAGTAATATAAAAGATACTTCATAATTATGAAACGTAAAAAAATAGCTTTAATTGGTGCGGGACAAATTGGCGGAACTATGGCCCTATTGGCTACTCAAAGAGAATTAGGGGATGTTATACTCTTTGATGTCGCTGAAGGTGTACCGCAAGGTAAGGCCTTAGATTTATATGAAAGTACTCCTATAGAATCTTGGAATGGAAGTGTCATAGGAACAAACTCATATAAAGATATTTCCGGAGCAGACATTTGTATAGTCACAGCAGGCCTTCCACGTAAGCCTGGAATGAGTAGGGATGATCTCATAAGTACAAATACAAAAATTATAAAAACCGTTGCTGAAGGAATTAAAGAACATGCCCCTAATTCTTTTGTTATCGTTGTAACGAATCCTTTGGATGCAATGGTGTATGTCATGCAAAAGGTAACAGGATTTTCCCATCAAAAGGTAATAGGTATGGCGGGAGTCTTAGATTCAGCTCGTTTTCGTACCTTTATTTCTATGGAAACAGGAGTGAGCGTAGAAGATATTACTGCCTTTGTTTTAGGTGGTCATGGAGATACAATGGTTCCCCTTGCTCGTTATTCTACTATTTCTGGTATACCTCTTCCTGAGTACCCTGGTCTATCAGCGGAACGTATAGAAGCTATGATCAAAAGAACTAGAGATGGAGGTGGTGAAATAGTCAATTTGCTAAAAACAGGATCAGCTTTTTATGCTCCTGCTGCGGCTGCTATTTCGATGGCAGAGGCAATACTAAAAGATCAAAAACGTATTTTACCTTGTGCTGTACTATGTAATGGGGAATATAAGCAAAAAGGTATATTTATGGGGGTACCTGTTCTTTTAGGTGCAAGGGGAGTGGAAAAAATTATAGAAATAAAATTAACTCCTCAGGAAGAAAATGATATAGAAAAATCGGCTAATGCTGTACGTGAATTGATGAAGGTTGTAGATGAAAGTGGTTTACTCTAATTTATTTTCTATAGTACGCTTAAACATGCCTTTTTTGCTTTAACTTCATAGTTAAAATAAGTTAGAGAGATTTGTTATAGCCACTATACTTTTCTCTATGAGGCTTAAAAGATAAAACCCCTTGCTTTCAATTCTTATAATTCTTGGGAGCTAGAGTTGAACTAAGTAGTCATATGAGTAAGCAAAAAGTGAGTGCCATACTTTGGGATATAGATGGTACTTTGTTTTCGTCTGAAGAAATTTTGGCTGAGGCCTATGAAAAAGCATTTTTATCATTTCAAAAATTGAAACCAAGACGTTCATATTTATCCCCACCAACCCTAGAAAAAATTATGCCTGAAATAGGTAAGCCTGTAAAAGTTATCTTTCAAAATCTTGTACCTGAATTGAACCAAGATGAACAAGATGAACTTAGCCTAGGTGTTTTGTATCAACTTGTGCTTATGATTATGCAAGGTAAGGGACATTTTTATCCTGATGTGAAAGAGGTGTTACAAAAATTATACGAAAGGGGTATACGTTTTTTTACAGCAAGCAATGGTCGCTATCCCTATATTGAGACTATACTTAGAAGGGGTGAGGTATTACCTTTTTTTATAGAACTTGATACCATAGATAATAAGTTTGTACATAATAAAACTCAACTTGTAGCCCATATCCTACACAAATATAAACTTGAGCCTAAAGAAACAGTTTTAGTAGGAGATAGAAAATCAGACTCCGATGCTGCAAAAGAAAATGAAATAGGCTTTATCGCGACAAGTTTTGGTCATGGTGAAAGCACAGAGTGGAAGGATCCCCTAGCCGTGATAGGTAATCTGAAAGCCTTACTTCATGTCATTTAACTTTTATTTATAGAACCTTAGTAATAAATATTCTATAAGTATAAAATTATTTTCTTATGCAGTATATAAATTATCTAACTCATCTTCCATTTGAGTATTTATTAAGTTATAATCGTTACATTATCTTTCAAGAAAGACTTCGTAAGCATAGAAAGGAATTAGTTCTTTTTTGCCAACATCCCCCTACTATAACAGCTGGAATACAAAGTCAAGCTAAGAATCTTCTTTTATCTTTAGAGGAATTGAATGAAAAAAATATTGAAGTCCTTAAAATAAAGCGTGGAGGCGATTATACGGCGCATGAACCGGGCCAATGTATCATTTATGTTCACCTTGATTTCAAAAAAAGAGAACTTGTTCTCAGAGACTTTATATTTCATTTTTTAAAAATTACCTGTGATGCAATAAAGGAAATATGGTCTATAGATTGTACAATAAAATTAGAAGGAGAAGCGGGTATTTATTGGGAATATAATAATGAAAGCTACAAAGTAGCTTCTTTGGGTTTGAGTCTCCAAAACATGTTTAGTAGTTATGGGCTAGCTATTAATCTCAATAATAATCTTAAAACTTTTTCTTATATAAATCCGTGTGGCCAGTCTAAATTAAAAATGATTAATATAGAAATGGTAAAGAATTATTTAATAGAAAAAAACTCCCCCCCTACTTCTTCATATTCAAAAGAAATAGGAGCAAAATTATGTAATGATTTTATGGATACTTGGAAAAAAAATTTCAATTCTTATATAATACAATTATAGAAAATTTTAAGCATTGATTGCCCTAGCCTAGTATCTTATCCTACTATATAAGGTCATTGCTGAAATGCTAAAAAGAGACCGTTGCAAGGCATATAAGTAAACGAATTAGTGATAGACGCAATGTGACAAACTTGCCCTGAGCAAAAGAGAAGGGGGTAATGCGGATATTGCGTTTTAGAGAGCCCCCTTCGAGACCGTTGCAAAACTAGCTAATTTAGAACTTTTTTATAAAAAATCACAAAACTTCTAAGCAATAATGAGACACTTGTCTTGAGCAAAGCGAAAGGTAATACAGTCATATAACGTATTTTAAGGTATTTTACTTCAGTATTACCCTCTAATGAGGACAAGTGTCTCATTGCCGCTATTAATAGTAGTGTTTTTTATTAGCCTTGGAACGGTACCCCCTTCGGGACATTGCGTCTTGTAGTAGAACTAATTTCAGAAAAAATAGACTGTTTTAGATAGAGTTGCGACGGTCTCAAAAAATTGGTTATATATTCTTAATAATCTTAATTATAGTCCAAAAACTAGCCTAAAATTCAGTAAATCATATAAGAACTCAGCTACCCTTTAGAAATAAAGCGCGGCTGAGTTCCAAATTATGCTACTGCTGTTACTTTGCTACCCTACCTATAATTACAGCTGAATCTAAGATTTGATTATTCCCTTCTGGACCATATGTAGCTTCAAAGGTAGCCCTTGTTTCGCGGTCTAATGCACTCCCAAGAGTAGGTACACTCATGGCATAAATTTTGAAATTATAGTTGTGTGTGCCATTAGGAGGACAAGGACCTCCCCAACCTGTTCCGGGAATACTTGGATGCCCATTGAAATCATTTTGCCCTACTTGTCCATTAGGGAAGGTAACCTCATGTGAAGCATTTGCAGTCAATCGGGCTATAGAAGTCGTCGTAGAAGGTATGTTGTACAAATTCAAATGAACCCAATTTAAACCGTCAGGATCATCTACAATAAGCACAAAGCTTTGAATTGTAGATAGGGTTTTATTCCAGCTAAGTTGGGGGAAATCATTCTTACCTGTACAGGAACCAAATCCACCTGCATTGGCTGTAAAATCACTATGTAATGTATCGTTATGGGTAAAATTAGCTGAGGTAATTGTAAGGGGGTGACGTTGTGTGATTCTTATATTCGTTCCTCTATTAGAGGTTATTCGGCACTCTCTATCAGCATTGGATGTGTTATTTAATATAGATAGTTCTAACTCCACTATACCATCGCCAGAAGTTTCAGAAATAGTACAATTCCCAGCCGTAGCGTTTGTTAGTTCCCAGTCTACATTTGAAACTACTGTAAGAGCAAGGGTACTGGCTTGTGAAGAAACTTCTGAAAGATTATTAGTAACTTGAAGGCGATGAAAGAAAGGGGATTGTCTTTGTCTTATGGTAACAACTACATTTTCTGTTCCAGTTGCACTGAAGGTAACAGTACACGATCTTTGAGCTGCATTCACAGCACTATTTGAAGTCACAAAGATGTTAAAATTATTATCACGATTTCCAGTAGTGCTATTAATGAAACAGATATTCGTATCGCTACTTTGTACAGTCCAATTTGTATTAGAGCGAATGTCTACTGAAATTGTGTCACCTTCAGCTGTTATATTACTACGGGTAATTGAAGTCTCACAATCATCCCCTATGCACAAGCTATTTATTATACCAGGTTGATTGATAGTGACAACAACATCAGTCACGCCTGTTGCGCTGAAGGTAATGGTACAAGTTCTTGCAACCGCCCCAGTATTTGCATTCACATTCACAAACACTCTATCATCATTATTTCCTCCAGCGACAGTAGTACACATTGCATTATTGTTATTTGTTACAGTCCAAGTTGTATTAGAGGAAACATCTATCCAAATACCAGTTGCATCAGCATGTGCTATATCATGGGTAGCTGAAGTCTCACAATCATCCCCTATGCACAAGGTATTTGCTACAGCAACAGGGGCAACCTGATTGATGGTAACAACAACATCGGCTACGCCTGTTGCACTGAAGGTAATAGTACAAGTTCTTGCAGCCACCCCAGTATTTTCACTCACAGAAATAGCAACACTTTGATTATTACTTCCATCTGCAGGCTTGGGGCACATTGCTGTATTACTACTTGCCACAGTCCAATTTGTATTAGAGCGAAGGTCTACAGAAACAGAGCCCGCAGCAGCGACTACGTTGGAAGTAGACGTTATAGTACAAGGAACCCCCGCACCTATGCACAAGTTATTTACTACACCAGCCTGCTCTATAGTGACAACAACATTAGCTACGCCTGTTGCACTGAAGGTAATAGTACAAGTTCTTGCAGCCACCCCAGTATTTTCACTCACAGAAATAGCAACACTTTGATTATTACTTCCATCTGCAGGCTTGGGGCACATTGCTGTATTACTACTTTGTACAGTCCAATTTGTATTCGAGCGAAGGTCTATGGAGACTGACATACCTGCTGAAGTTACATTATGAGTAGATGAAGTGGTACAAGCATTCCCTATACACAAGCTATTTATTGGGGCAGCCCCAGGATCAGAAGCCTGAGTTATGGTAACTACTACATCTTCTAGTACCCCTGTTGCACTAAAGGTAACAGTACAAGTTCTTGCAGCCACCCCAGTATTTTCACTCACAGAAATAGCAACACTCTTATTATTACTTCCATCTGCAGGCTTGGGGCACATTGCTGTATTACTACTTGCCACAGTCCAATTTGTATTAGAGCGAAGGTCTATGGAGACTGACATACCTGCTGAAGTTACATTATAGGTAGATGTTTTAGTGCAAGCACCACCTATGCACAAGGTATTTGCTACAGCAACAGGAGCCGCCTGATTGATAGTAACAACGACATTAGTCACCCCCGTTGCACTGAAGGTAATGATACAAGTTCTTGCAACCGCCCCAGTATTTGCATTCACAGTAACATTAACACTTTGATTATTGCTCCCATTTGCAGGCTTGGGGCACATTGCCATATTACTACTTGTCACAGTCCAAGTTGTATTTGAGCGAAGGTCCACAGAAACAGAGCCCGCAGCAGAGGCCAGGTTAGAAGTAGAGGTTTTAGTACAAGGAAGACCTGCACCTATGCACAAGGTATTTACTACAGCAACAGGAGCCGCCTGATTGATAGTAACAACGACATTAGTCACCCCCGTTGCACTGAAGGTAATGATACAAGTTCTTGCAACCGCCCCAGTATTTGCATTCACAGTAACATTAACACTTTGATTATTGCTCCCATTTGCAGGCTTGGGGCACATTGCCATATTACTACTTGTCACAGTCCAAGTTGTATTTGAGCGAAGGTCCACAGAAACAGAGCCCGCAGCAGAGGCCAGGTTAGAAGTAGAGGTTTTAGTACAAGGAACTCCCGCACCTATGCACAAGCTATTTGCTGGGACAGCCCCACCAGGAGCAACCTGATTGATAGTGACAACTACATCAGCTACGCCTGTTGCACTGAAGGTAATAGTACAAGTTCTTGCAACCGCCCCGGTATTGGCATTCACAGTAACATTAACACTTTGATTATTATTTCCATCTGCAGGCTTAGGACACATTGCCATATTACTACTTGTCACAGTCCAAGTTGTATTTGAGCGAAGGTCCACAGAAACAGAGCCCGCAGCAGAGGCCAGGTTAGAAGTAGAGGTTTTAGTACAAGGAAGACCTGCACCTATGCACAAGGTATTTGCTGGGACAGCCCCACCAGGAGCAACCTGATTGATAGTGACAACTACATCAGCTACGCCTGTTGCACTGAAGGTAACAGTACAAGTTCTTGCAACCGCCCCAGTATTTGCAGTCACAGTAATGTTAACACTTTGATTATTGCTTCCATCTGCAGGCTTAGGGCACATTGCCGTATTGCTACTTTGTACAGTCCAAGTTGTATTCGAGCGAAGGTCTACAGAAACAGAGCCCGCAGCAGAGGCCAGGTTAGAAGTAGAGGTTTTAGTACAAGGAACTCCCGCACCTATGCACAAGGTATTTGCTGGGACAGCCCCACCAGGAGCAACCTGATTGATAGTGACAACTACATCAGCTACGCCTGTTGCACTGAAGGTAACAGTACAAGTTCTTGCAACCGCCCCAGTATTTGCAGTCACAGTAATGTTAACACTTTGATTATTACTTCCATCTGCAGGCTTGGGGCACATTGCCGTATTGCTACTTGTCACAGTCCAAGTTGTATTCGAACGAAGATCTACAGAAACAGAGCCCGCAGCAGCAGAGGCCAGATTAGAAGTAGAGGTTTTAGTACAAGGAACCCCCGCACCTATGCACAAGGTATTGGTTACAGAAAGGGAAGAGGAATTTAAAGTGTAGACACTCGTAACAACACGAGAAGTCTTTCCACTACGACCTATAACTATATGTTTTAGAGTAGTAGATTTATTAATGACTATGGGAGCAACATAGAGTGTGCCCTGATCTTTTCCAGGCTCTGTTACCCCATCCAAGGTGTATCTAATTGAGGAGCTTTTAGTTGTGGTCACTAATGTTATTTCTAAGGAGCTACTCGTGTATTCCCCTGCTTGAGGGGCAGTAATGGCAATAGGTAAAAATTCGCTTTTACTTTCTTGTTCACAACTTGCTAATAAGCCTAAAAGCAAAGTGAAGGAGAATATAAGAGAAAAGTTACGACCTAAATTTTTAAACGTATTCATGACACAAATAGTATATCTATATACGGAAAATGTCAAGGAAAAAACACGTACTTTTCATCTAAATTATACACATATATACTGCTAAGATATATATATACGTGAAATTACGAAAAGAACGATACTCTTTTATCTCAATTAAGAACCGTCTTCCTGTTTCTAATAAGCTGTGCTGACCCCTTCTCTAATTACAGCTTTAATTATGGTGCTGCTACTGCTGCTACCCTACTACCTATAATTACAGCTGAATCTAAGATTTGATTATTCCCTGCTGAGCCATATGTAGCTTCAAACGTAGCCCTTGTGGTCTTGTTTAATGCACTCCCAAGAGTAGATACACTCATGGCATAAATTTTGAAATTATAGTTATGTGTGCCATTAGGAGGACAAGGCCCCCCCCAACCTGTTCCAGAAATACCTGAACCCAACCCATTGAAACTATTTTGCCCTCCTTGTCCATTAGGGAAGGTAACCTCATGTGAAGCATTTGCAGTCAATCGGGCTATAGAAGTCGTCGTAGAAGGTATGTTATACAAATTCAAATGAACCCAAGCATTTCCGTCAGAATCAGTTCCGTCAGGATCATCTACAATAAGCACAAAGCTTTGAATTGTAGATAGGGTTTTATTCCAGCTAAGTTGAGGGAAATCATTGTTACCTGTATTGTTACCTGTACATCTATTCACACCTGTGACAGGCAAATTCCAATTGGCTACAAAATCATTCGGTAGTGTATTGTTATGGGTAAAATTAGTTGAGGTAATTACAAGGGGGCGACGTTGTGTGATTCTTATAAAGTCACCACCAGGAATACCGATGGCACAAAGTCGATCGGAAGAGGATGTATTATTTAATATATTTATATTAAAAGTACCGTCACCCGTACCAGAAGTTGTAGAAATAGTGCAATGACCAGAAGTAGCATTATTTAGTGACCAATCTGTATTTGAGGATATTGTAACGCCAATAGTACGAGCTCCTGAAGAAACTTCAGAAATATCATTATCTACAACGGCTTCAAAAACTAATGACGATCTTGCTTGATTGATGGTGACTACTACATCAGTCACTCCAGTTGCACTGAAGGTAACAATGCAGGATCTTCCAGCTGCATTCACAGCATTATTTGCATTCACAGTAACACTAACATTCTGATTATTGCTTCCATTTGCAGGCTTGGGGCACATTCCTAGATTACTACTTGTCACAGTCCAAGTTGTATTTGAGCGAAGGTCCACAGAAACAGAACCCACAGCAGAGGCCAGGTTAGAAGTAGAGGTTTTAGTACAAGGAACCCCCGCACCTATGCACAAGCTATTTGCTGGGACAGCCCCACCAGGAGCAACCTGATTGATAGTGACAACTACATCAGCTACGCCTGTTGCACTGAAGGTAACAGTACAAGTTCTTGCAACCGCCCCAGTATTTGCAGTCACAGTAATGTTAACACTTTGATTATTGCTTCCATCTGCAGGCTTGGGGCACATTGCCGTATTGCTACTTGCCACAGTCCAAGTTGTATTTGAGCGAAGGTCCACAGAAACAGAACCCGCAGCAGAGGCCAGATTAGAAGTAAATGTTTTAGTACAAGGAACTCCTGCACCTATGCACAAGGTATTTGCTGGGATAGCCCCACCAGGAGCAACCTGATTGATAGTGACAACTACATCAGCTACGCCTGTTGCACTGAAGGTAACAGTACAAGTTCTTGCAACCGCCCCAGTATTTGCAGTCACAGTAATGTTAACACTTTGATTATTGCTTCCATCTGCAGGCTTAGGGCACATTGCCGTATCACTACTTTGTACAGTCCAAGTTGTATTCGAGCGAAGGTCCACAGAGATTGACATACCTGCTGAAGTTACATTATGGGTAGATGAAGTGGTACAAGCATCTCCTATGCACAAGCTATTGGTTGCAGAAAGGGAAGAGGAATTTAAAGTGTAGACACTCGTAACAACACGAGAAGTCTTTCCACTACGACCTATAACTATATGTTTTAGAGTAGTAGATTTATTAATGACTATGGGAGCAACATAGAGTGTGCCCTGATCTTTTCCAGGCTCTGTTACCCCATCCAAGGTGTATCTAATTGAGGAGCTTCTAGTTGTGGTCACTAATGTTATTTCTAAGGAGCTACTCGTGTATTCCCCTGCTTGAGGGGCAGTAATGGCAATAGGTAAAAATTCGCTTTTACTTTCTTGTTCACAACTTGCTAATAAGCCTAAAAGCAAAGTGAAGGAGAATATAAGAGAAAAGTTACGACCTAAATTTTTAAATGTATTCATAATAGCGAAATATATATTTAACTATTATGAATGTCAAGTTGTAAATGCTACAAAAATATCTGCTTTTAATCATCTAAATAATATGCATATATACTGATAAGTTCGATACAATCTTAGTTTTTTTCACATAAAAAAACTAAGATTGTTAAATTACGAAAATCACGATAAATTAAGGCTCGTTTTTATTCTCCGGTAAACAGGGCTTTTGCGTTACCTATAATTACAGCTTTAATTATGGTGCTGCTACCCTACCTATAATTACAGCTGAATCTAAGATTTGATTATTCCCTTCTGGACCATATGTAGCTTCAAACGTAGCCCTTGTGGTATTGTTTAATGCACTCCCAAGAGTAGATACACTCATGGCATAAATTTTGAAATTATAGTTATGTGTGCCATTAGGAGGACAAGGACCTCCCCAACCTGTTCCGGGAATACCTGAACCCAACCCATTGAAATCATTTTGCCCTACTTGTCCATTAGGGAAGGTAACCTCATGTGAAGCATTTGCAGTCAATCGGGCTATAGAAGTCGTCGTAGAAGGTATGTTGTACAAATTCAAATGAACCCAATTTAAACCGTCAGGATCATCTACAATAAGCACAAAGCTTTGAATTGTAGATAGGGTTTTATTCCAGCTAAGTTGGGGGAAATCATTCTTACCTGTACAGGAACCAAATGCACCTGCATTGGCTGTAAAATCACTATGTAATGTATCGTTATGGGTAAAATTAGCTGAGGTAATTGTAAGGGGGCGATGTTGTGTGATTCTTATAAAGTCATCGGGAATAGAAATGGCACAAAGTCGATCAGTATTGGATGTGTTATTTAATATACTTATATTGAAAGTACCGTCACCCGTACCAGAAGTTGTAGAAATAGTACAATGAGCAGAAGTGGCATTAAATAGAGACCAATCTGTATTTGAGGATACTGTAACCCCAATAGTCCGAGCTCCTGAAGAAACCTCAGTGGGAATTACAGAAGTACGAAAATAGAGTGATGACGCGGCTTGATTGATGGTGGCGACTACATTAGTCACCCCAGTTGCACTAAAAGTAAGGGTACAGAATCTTGGAGTGGCATTCACAGCATTATTTGCAGTTACCGAAAAACTTACACTTCTATTATCCGCCCCTTTGATAGGTTGAGGACACATTGTGAGATTATTACTCGAAACGCTCCAATCTAAGTTGGAATTTACGTTTATGGTTTGCGTTGTGGCGGCAGAAGATACTATAATAGAAGTAGTAGAAAGGCTAAGAACATTGATTGTAGAAAGCGAAGAAGCCCTCAAAGTATAGATACTCGTAACAACACGAGAAGTTTTTCCATTACTATCTATGACTACATGCTTTAGAGTGGTAGATTGATTAATGACTATGGGAGCAGTATAGAGTGTACCCTGATCTTTTCCAGGCTCTGTTACCCCATCCAAGGTATATCTAATTGAGGAGCTTTTATTTGTAGTCACTAATGCTATTTCTAGGGTACTCTCTAAATACGTCCCTGCCGGAGGGACAATAAGGCCAGTTAATATAAAATCCTCATTTTCATTTTTTAGCTCAGGTTCACAATAAATTATTAAAGTGAGACTTGATAGGAATAATATAAAAAAAATCCTCTGATAAAAGACGCTTAAAATATTTATGATTTTCATACGTATTGTAACGAAAAAAAATCAAATTATCGTACAAATTTAACTTAGTTATGAATATGTTGGAAAATATTTTTTTAGAGTTTTCTGATTCGTATATATCTTTTGTAAAAGAAAATATAAGGATTTCCAAATCAAAAACAGGTTCTATAATGATTGATATATTTAATAACCGTGTATTTATTAAAAAATGAAACTACGCGTCTAGCTCTCCTGCAATAACGTTTAAACTACTTAATGTAAGTATGGCATCTGAAAGCATGCTCCCCTGTATAATTTCTTTATACGCTTGGTAATAAATAAAACAAGGTCGACGAAAATGAAGGCGATAGGGTGTACGCCCCCCATCGCTGATTAGATAGAACCCTAATTCCCCATTCCCCCCTTCAACACATTGATAGACTTCGCCTACTGGTATCTTAGTTTCCCCCATCACAATTTTAAAGTGATAAATAAGGGCTTCCATATTATTATAAACTTCTTCTTTGGGTGGTAGATAAAAGTCTGGAATATCTGCATGAAAGATATTTGATTGAGAGCTTGAGAGTTGATTTACCTTATCTACAGCTTGACGAATAATCTCTAAGCTTTCCCACATCTCTCCCTGACGTACCATAAATCTATCATACACGTCTCCTTGACTCCCAACAGGGATACTAAAATCAAAATGTTCATAGCTTGAATAAGGATGTGCAACTCTCACATCATAATCTACCCCTGCCGCCCTTAAATTGGGCCCACTAAAGCTATAATTGAGGGCATCTTTTGCCCCTATCCCCCCTACTCCTATAGTCCTATCCATAAATATCCTATTTCTAACTAAAAGTTTTTCAAACTCTTTTAGAACGATAGGAAATTCTTTTAAGAAACCCTCTATTTTTTTCCAAGCTAGGTCTGAAAAATTTCTTTCAAAACCACCAATCCTACCTATGTTTGTTGTTAATCTTGCTCCACATATTTCTTCGTAAATTTCGTATACAAATTCACGTTGCTGAAACATGTATACAAATCCCGTGAGGGCACCTGTATCCACCCCTATTACAGAATTGCAGATGATGTGATCTGTAATTCTAGCAAGTTCCATAAGGATTACACGAAGGTATTGAACACGTAAGGGAATCTCAATGCTTAGTAGTTTTTCCATAGTCAAATGCCAACCTATGTTGTTGATAGGAGAAGAGCAATAATTCAATCTGTCTGTAAGAGTTGTGATTTGATAAAAGGGCCTTCGTTCGGCAAGCTTCTCAAAGGCACGGTGTATGTATCCTATGGTCGTTTCAGAATCTACAATAATCTCACCATCCATCTTTAGAACATTTTGAAAAATACCATGCGTGGCGGGATGGGTAGGTCCTAAGTTTAGGTAGTTGTAATCCTTTTCAGAAAGAGGGCTTTGAGATGAAGAAAGAATATTTTCATTCGATAGCAAAGGTATCTTTTTTTTGGGTAAGCTAGGTTTTTTTTGTTTGGTAGGAGTCGTTTGTTGGATGCTATTTTTCTTCATGAGTATATTATGAATTAAGTCTCTAACATTTGATTACTTTTATTTTTGTAAGCTTAAGTATTCTTTATAGGAATCTACTGAATAAATAATTATGATATTGATATCAATAATTATTTATTCAGAAACATATATCGCTAAAAAATATAATTTGAAATTATTTATACATTTGTATTTCTTTATGTGGCTAAAATATATTTTTTACTATTTTGACTAATAAGAAAATCTACATGTGAATGAAGCAAATATATACTATGCGTTCGAGTTTAAAAAACAAAAATATCTTTAAATAGTACTTGACTATTTAAAGATATTTTTGTTTTTTTCTCCTATGATTCAAGTGGATGGTCTTGCAAAAAACTACAAAGATTTTCCTGCCCTACATACAACTTCTTTTACTATAGGGCAAAGCCATGGAATTACTGCCCTTCTTGGCCCTAACGGTGCCGGTAAAACTACAATTTTACGATTACTCACCGGATACCTTACCCCTACTCGCGGTTCTATCAAGATAGCCGGCATGGAGATGAACGCTGAAAATCATGTGAAAATTAAACAACGCATTGGTTATTTACCTGAAACTACCCCCTTGTATCCTGAAATGCTCTTGATTGAGTATTTGGAATTTATGGGACAGGCTCGGGGTTTAGTAGAACCTATCTTATCAAAAAATGCAAAAGAAATGGTAGAACTTTTAGAGCTTGGTTCTCATCTCTATACCCCCCTTTCCCTTCTATCTAAGGGTTTTAGGCAAAGGGTGGCCTTAGCAGCAACGCTTATACATAAACCTGATTATATTATCTTGGATGAACCTACTTCTGGCCTTGACCCTAATCAGATTCAACATATACGAAAACTCATAAAACGACTAGGTCAAGAACAAACTTTAATTTTGTCTACTCATGTATTGCAAGAAGTAGAAGATATTTGCGATAGGGTGATTATTTTAAGTAGAGGCAAGGTAGTCATTGATGAGTCTACACAGGTTTTACGCAATGCTCAAAGTTGTAGGATAGTGGTGCGAGGGAGAAAGAAAGAGACTAAAAGTGAATTAAAAAACGCTCTTAGCAATCTTCCTATAATTAAAAATCTAAAAGACCTTGAAAATAGAGAAAATCAAATATTCGCTTTATCGGGTAATACACCTAATGATTATGAAATATTTATTTGCGAACTTAAGGAGGATAAGCCTGAGGAATTGTTCAAACAAGTTTCTAAGATAGACTTAGATGTCCGTGAACTATCCCCTGTAGCACGTTCTTTACAGGATGTGTTTCATGAGCTTACTGTATAAAATTTATGTTACGAAAAGAATGGTTTTACTTATTTAAGAGGGAATTACATAACTACTTTAATACCCCTATAGGCTTTGTTTTTATAGTCGTTTGTCTATTTATAAACTTTACTTTCTTTTTTTTGGGAATTATGGGTTTGGTTCCTCCTTTCTGGGAAACACATCAAGCTAGTATTAGGGGGTATATGACTTTACTCCCAATTTCTTTCATTTTATTTGTTCCTGCTGTTACAATGAGACTTTGGTCAGAGGAACGTAAGTCAGGCACCATAGAAATTTTACAAACCCTCCCTTTTAACACTATAGATATCATCTTATCTAAATTTTTAGCAGCTTGGGCCTTTGTTTGTATTTTCATTTATGCTTCTGTCCCCCTTTGTCTTTTAACTTGGATGCTTGGGGATCAATTTGATTTTGGTAGTCATGTTTGCATGTACATAGGTTCTACCCTTATGGCGGGGGCATATGTAAGTATGGGCCTTGTTTTATCTGCACTTACTCGCGAACAGATTGTTGCCTTTATTTTAATTTTCCTAGCTAGCTTTTTTATGTTTATTAGTAATTATTACATAGTCAATCAACATTTAGAAGTACACATCGCAAATTTTATAGGTTTTTTCTCCCATTCTTACCACTATTCTTCTTTTGGAAGGGGTATGATCGTTTGGAGTGATGTATTTTATTTTATTTCTTTTATCATTCTCATGTTGTCTATTAACGCTTGGATACTTAAGAGGGAAAAATGAATCTACATAAGTTTGTAACTCGTTCTGCTTTTCTTTACGCAAATTTAATACTTTTATTTTTTCTTATTAATGGTCTTTGTAATAAAATTTCCGGAAGAATAGATCTAAGCCATGATCAAGTAAATTCTATCTCTCCGAGTACGGCTAAGGTCTTCAAGAACTTAGATGAGCCTATATTAATGGAGGCATATATTTCAAGTCAAGTTACAGGTGAAATTTCAAGCGAAATACAACCCATACTTAGTTTATTAAATGAAATGTCAAGGGTGGCAGGTAAAAATTTAAAGTTACGTATTATCAATCCTAATACAGAGGCCTTACAGGCCAAGGCACAGGAGCGAGGAATTCAAGGAATACCTATTTCAGAACAAAAGGAAATTGAGGCAAGTGTACGCCTAGGATTTTTTGGACTTTTTTTACAAAAAGGTGATGCTACCGCTGTTGTGCCCCTTGTAAATCAAAACTGGTTTATAGAAGATGTAGAGTATCGTATTCTAAGAGAAATCAAGCGTTTTACACGTAAAAAAGAAAAAAGTAATTTAGCTTTCGTGAATACTGCGGGTACGTCTCAATTTACAGCTTGGACTAAACAGCAAGATCAAAACAAAGATAATCTTTATGCCTTCAAAGTAACCCTTGATAAAGAGATAGGTACGACAACAGAAATAGGTCTTGGGGAAAGGGTCCCATCTGAAATACAAACCCTTATACTTACAGGTCTACCACGTCTTACGAATGAGGAAATTTATCATCTTGATCAATTTTTAATGCGAGGTGGGAATTTAATATGTATGTTGTCTGCCTTTCAATTTCAAATGCAAGAAGCCAATCCTCAAATGGTGCAAATGGGAATACCCGGTGGGGGTGCGGGGTATGGCAGTGCTGCTGTCAATCAAGAAGACCTAAAAAAGTTAAACGAATGGTTGGGTAAGTACGGCCTGACTCTGAAAGGGGAAATTATTCTAGAACCTCAGCAAGCCCTTCCTATTTGGGATTTTCAAGGTAACTTTGCTAGACAAATTTTGTATCCTGCTTGGGGGGTGTACACTCGAGAAACAAATAATTTTAAAGGTGACTACCCCGCTCTAAAACCCATACAACAATTAGTCTTTCCATGGTTTTCTTCAATAGAGCTGAGTCCTCCAAAACAACCTGGTGCCAAATTTGAAGCCCTTGTTTTAAGTACCCCTCAAGCTGTATCCTTACCCTTCGCAAACTTAAATCTTCAGGAGCTTTCTAAGTCGGCTGTTACAACTAAGGGCTTAGGTTATACCGCAAATCTTTTAAGTTTGGTGTCGGGGAAATTTAAATCTATATTCGAAAAAAAAGATATACCATCTGGAATAGATAAATCCCTTCATCTGTCTGAACAAGCAGAAGATGTGGAAGCTTCAACAAAAACTAAAAATAAAGTTTTTACAAAATCTAACATTGTTTTAATAGGAACCCCTTATTTAGTTTGCGACCTTTTACTTAAGAACCAAACAGGGGCCTCTGTCTTTAGCCTTAATAGTGCCTTTCTTTTGAATTTATTAGAGACAGTAGACGGTGATATAGATCTCCTTGAGGCTCGTGCTCGTAAGCGTACCTTTACAACACTCACTCTAAAAAACCCATTTATACAAAAATTTATAGCTTGGACCTTTAGTTTTGGTCTCCCATTAAGCATTGCGATATGGGGAGCCTTACGTCTAACAAAACGAAATCGTAAACTTGGAGTTAAGTAAGAGGACTTAATTTATGGATTACAAAAAACTTTTCAATGTGATAAATATTAATTCTATAAATGAGAGTTTGTATCCTTTGCTATCATGGTTACGTACTAATCCTTATGAACGTAACCTAATTTTATTTGGAACAAATGTAATATTTGTATTTCTTCTTATATTTCAATTTAATGTAGGTAACATTTTTAATATGGGTTATGAGGGGGCAAGTAAGATAGCTCCTTGGTTGGAAGAAGACGTTTCTAAAATTTCTATCATTGATCCAGAGCTCAAAAAAAATAATATTAAAGAAATAGAATTGTTACGCCAGGATATACTAAGAGAGCTACCTTCTAAAAAATCTTCTTGGTTTAGTTCTCTATTTTCTTCTAAACAGAAACATTACAATTGGAATCTTAATCTTGTAACATTATCCACACCTAGTTTAGTAAATTCTTCTAAAAATTCCTCTAAGGATTCTATTATCCCCCCTTCATCATTGGCCTTTGTTGAGGCAGATGTAGAAAGGGTAAGTGAGCTTTTTCAGTCCTTACAAGAGGTACGCCGTTATTATGCAATTCCTCGTACTAAAGAAAAAGAAAGCTCCAGTGGCATGCTTGTAGATACAAATGGTAATTATATTGGACTACATCTTGTATTTTATTTTACTAATAATAAGAAACAAACCCTTTATATAGGTTCTTCAACAAAAAAAGCAGACGAAAGTTTTGTAAGATTAAATGATGAAAAAGAAATATATATAGCAAAAACAAATATACGACTTAAGAGTGGTGTTGGTGATGAAAGTTATTTTAGAAATAAAAAACTATGGCCTAAGGAGATAGATCTTACGAGTCTTAGTGGATTAACAGTTCAAATAAAAAATAATAATCAACCACTCTTACAATTAAATAAATTAGGGACAGAATGGAGTATGCCATTCCCGCCTTCAACTTCTAAGCTAAAGCAAGCTTCTATACAAACTTTCTTACAAGATATCGTTTCTTGGCAAGTGACTAGCTTTCTCAAAGTAATTCCGAAGGACCTTGATCCTAAGTTTCCTAGTCTTGAGGTCAATGTGCGTTACAGAGATAAGAATAATTCATCTCAAGAAAATAATTTTAATATGAGTATATTGGGTCGCAAAGGCGCTAGCGAATATGTCTGTCTCTTACCCGATCAAAGTATAAGACAAATTGCTAGTTCCGTTTTAGAACAAATCATTGATCCTGTAAAAAATTTTAGCGAGCCCACAAATCCTATAAAAAAATAAATACCATTATTGGATAATGGTTAAAAAATATTTCTAAAAAGTAAGTACTTACTTTTATGTATGAATATTAAAGAAATTCTCGAAGAAAAAGTTATAGAATATAATGATATTAAATTTTTTGAAAATGATCCAATTAGTATACCTCGTCGTTTTCAGCTAAAAGAGGATATAGAGGTAACGGCTTTTTATGTGCAACGATAGCTTGGGGAAAACGAGATACCATTACAAAAAATGGAAATAAAATGATAGAACGTTTAGGTCCTTCACCCTTTGATTTTATTATGAATGCTAAGGAAAGGGATTTAGACAAATTAGATGATTTTGTCCATAGAACTTTTAACACAAAAGATTTACGTTACTTCATAAAGGCCCTTAAACATATATATATCACTAAGGGAGGATTAGAAAATATTTTTATCCAATATCAAACAGAAGACTCTTTGCAACTTGCCATTCATAACTTAAAAAATTTCTTTTTTGAATTGCCTGAATTGACTCATGAAAAAAGAAATAGAAGGCATATTGGAGATCCTAAAAAGGGTTCTCCTGCTAAAAGGATTAACTTATTTTTACGTTGGATGATTAGGAAGGATAAAGCGAGAGTAGATTTAGGAATTTGGAGTAAAAATATATCACAGGCAAAGCTATCTTGTCCCTTGGATGTGCATTCAGGAAATACTGCACGTGAATATAAATTGATTCAGAGTAAACAAAATAATGCAAAGGCTCTAAAAGAACTAGATACTCAATTACGGATATTTGACCCTAGTGACCCTGTAAAATATGATTTTGCTTTATTTGGATTAGGTTTTGCAAATTCCTCTAAAATATGATTTTGCTTTATTTGGATTAGGTTTTACAAATTCCTCTAAAATATGATTTTACTTCTCCCCTATTTAGTGGAAGAGTTTTGTCTAATCTAAAGAGAGGCAAAACCTAACGTTGAATGTTGACGTACAGAATTATAAAATTCCTCAATGTAATTGAGTTCAATTACATTGAAAATTCTTCCTCATGCTATCTCCTTTGTTGTATCTTTTCAAAAGTAGACTATGAAAGTCCTATATCCCGACAATATCTTACTTTCTTTTTTCTACTCTTCTTGAAAATAGAAACACTATCTTTCTTGAAATTTCCTTCGTATTTTCCTTGGCGTAATTTACTCCTTTTTTTGTCATTATTGGGAGGAGTATCAACAAGCCTCGTTTCAGCGGGGGTAACGGAGATCCACCACCACCACTGCTGCACTCAAAGCTTTTTATTTTTGAACTTATCTAATAAGGCCTTGCTGACAATGGGGGAGGTGTATTTATCGAGCCCCTTGCCATAGCGTGCCAGTTCTTTGATAATGGTGCTAGATAAAAAAGAGTACTCACTTGCTGCGAGTAAAAAGACTGTCTCTATATTGGGATTCAATTCTGCATTCACCTGATACATGGCATACTCATAATCAAAGTCACTCACAGCCCGCAAACCACGAATGATAGCACAGGCCCCCTGCTCCTTCATAAAATCAACAAGGAGTACAGAGAAATGTTTCACCTCCACACCTTCAAATGTATCTAAGCTTTTTTCTATTAAAGTTTTACGTTCCTCAAGGCTAAAGAGACTTTGTTTGGAAGAGTTTTGACTGATACCAACAATCACCTTATCAAATAGCCTAAGGCTCCTTTGAATGATATCAATGTGCCCATTTGTAATTGGATCAAAGGATCCAGGATAAACAGCTATTCTCACTATAGCCAATAAGAACGAAGGAAATATAAAGATGTCAATGTTTTTTTGTTGGCAAGACTAGGATTGTATAGAAAATAAAAGTATACATACAAATCAAGGGGGAGTTTTTACATACAGTAGCCTCCCCAAATATGACTGAATATGACTGCAAAAATAGAAAGTGAAAATCAGGGGCTTATAAAAGTAGGCCCTCCCTTAAATAAACTACAAATCAAAAAGATAAGGCTTGAAACCTCCCAAACTCTAAAAGAAAATCCTATTTCTAGCATAAGAGAGCTACTAGAGCATTACTCTCTAAACACAGTTTGCCAAGAGGCAGCATGTCCTAATTTAAATCACTGTTGGCAACAAGGGGCTGCAACCTTTATGCTTATGGGAAAAAACTGCACTCGTCGTTGTGGTTTTTGTAATATCACCACAGCCCGCCCTAGCCCCCTAGACCCAAATGAACCTGAAAATATAGCTAAGGCCCTCTCTACTCTCAATCTCAAACATGTAGTCCTCACCTCTGTAGATAGGGATGACTTAGCTGATTGTGGAAGCGAACATTTCGCAAAAACAATAAAAATTGTAAAAAATGAGAATCCACTCCTTCGTATAGAAGTTTTGATTCCTGATTTTAAAGGTCGCATAGAAAACCTAGAGAAAATTTGGGAAAGCAAGCCTGACATTATAAATCATAATGTGGAAACAGTTCCTAGTCTCTATAAAAAAATTTGCCCCCAATCTAATTATGAGGTATCCTTAAAAGTACTAAAGCTTTCTTCCCTTCATGTAAAGTATACCAAGAGTGGCATCATCCTAGGCATGGGTGAAACTCTAGATGAAGTAAAAAAAACCATCCTAGATTTAATAGAAAACAAAGTACAATTATTAACCCTAGGGCAATATTTGCAACCCAGCCCCAAACATGCCCCCTTGAAAGAAATGATCCCCCTAGAGGCATTTTCTGAATTAAAGCAATATGCCTTAGAAAGGGGTATGGGCTATGTAGAGTCGGGGCCCCTAGTGCGTTCTTCCTTTCATGCGGGTGAGAGTTTTGAAAATTATTTATCAAGCCATTTTGAAAACCCCTAAAAAAGAAGCTCATCCTTATGACTAGGGTTTCAAGGGCTACAGTAAAAAACTCCTCATACCTTATTCATTTTCATAGAAAAGGGGGATATTTTTAAAATACCCCTTATTGAATCATCTAGGATAGTACTTATTAAAAAAATAGTAAAATAAAACTCTACGGCTACCACTCTTAGATTTGTTTGTAACTCAAGTTGACCACCTTCAGAGGACAAGCCCACCTTCAGAGGACAAGCCCACTTTCAGAGGACAAGCCCACTTTCAGAGGACAAGCCCACCTTCAGAGGACAAGCCCACCTTCAGAGGACAAGCCCACCTTCAGAGGACAAGCCCACCTTCAGAGGACAAGCCCACCTTCAGAGGACAAGCCCACCTTCAGAGGACAAGCCCACCTTCAGAGGACAAGCCCACCTTCAGAGGACAAGCCCACCTTCAGAGGACAAGCCCACCTTCAGAGGACAAGCCCACCTTCAGAGGACAAGCCCACCGCCTCTACTGTCCCCCGACTAAGACCTTAGTACAAGTATTTGTATCCGAATCCCATGTATACAACTTAGGATAAAATTCACCTGCTATAGTATTATATAAAAAACAAGGGCCTAAATAGGTACTTGGATTTGAAGGGGCACTAGTGGGATTTTTTAGTTCAGCACTACTCAAGCCTATTAAATTTTCTACTTTACCAGAATTAAAAACTAAAGTATTGCTAGAGGAATGAGTACCTATGGCCAATTTATTTGCTTGGGAAATAGAGGCATTATTCACTATTTGCCCCGCAGTCGTATTCCAATAGCTATTTTTGATAGTTAGTTTCTTAAAGATAGCATCCTCGCTACTATGTCCTAAAAATCCACCCGCATGTGTTCTTCCATTTATTAAAATTCCGCCTGCAGCATAAGTATTCTGAATACCTGAAGATACACCCTCATTAGAACTACAACCTATAAATCCTCCCGCTTCGCCTGAACTATTAATCATGTTTGATGGCAGTGCCCTTGTAGTATCTACATTTCCCTTAGCATAGGCGTTTATCACACTGCCCATTGGTAAAGAGAACCCACAAAACCACCTGAACAAATCCTACCATCTATATCACCTGTAGCAAAGGAGTTTCTAATAATAGCTAAGCTATTGTATCCAACAAATCCTCCCACTGAGTAATGACCCGACACCTTTCCTGTGGCATAACTATTGATGATTAAAGAGTCAAGGTCTTTGCCACTCCAGCCAACAAGACCACCTACAGCAAAAATTACCACTCACATTTCCCTTAGCATAACTATCCCTTATAGTACCATAAGTTAATACACCTACTAATCCACCTGCTTGACCCCCTCCACCATTTACATTACCTAGGGCATAGCTATTACTTATATTAGCAGCATATAGCTCACCAACAAGACCACCAGAATATTTTTTTCTGTAGAACGTAGGAAGAAGCTCAATATTTACTGTGGTAAAGGAATTGATGATAAAACTTCCCTCAGAAACCACTCCAGATAAACCACCTACATGCAAACTATTTAATTCATGCGAAGAATCATTAGATTCAACATCTTTTATATTACCTGTAACATGACTATTAATTACATTTCCTTTAGCCAAATTGCACCAACAAGACCACCTATAGGCCTATGTTCCATTAGCAAAGGAAATATCAACAGAGGAAGAAGTAGTTATCTATATCACCTCGTGAATTTCCAACTAATCCACCTGTACGCTCCTGATATTCGTTTACATAAATGTATCCCGACACAGAAGCAATTAGAAATAGTCGTATCAGTATTAGCATAGCCTAATAAAGGCCCTACACTAATATAAGAACCCACGTTTTTATAATCTGCAGTTTCTATATTTAGAAAAGCAGAAGTTAGGTTTATATTTTTAATTACACTCCCCCCCCCATATCATTCCAAATAAACCTACTCCTCTATAAGTTAATCCCTGTAGGTCAACTTGCCGTTTTATATAAAGATTAGAAATTGTGTGGCCTCGACCGTAAAAAATAGCTGTAAAAAAACTTTCATAATAACCTCCTACAGTGTAAAGACTTCTAAAACCATTCCCTATGGGCTCCCATCCCCCACTACTACAATTTTTCTTACAATTACTAGACCATCGCGTAGACACGCCGTTTTCATTATTAAAATCCAAATTACGTACAAGCTCATAGCCCTTACAAACCCCATTAGGGCATCCAAGGCTACTTGGCCTTAAACCTGTAATAGAATACCATCTCCCATCTAGGGCATTTCGCATAGCATCTACATCTGCTAGGCTATAAAGCTCTATCAAACCATTCCCATTACAATCTACATAACCTAGGCTACACCAAACCACATATAGTGTTACATTACGACTAGGAACAACATAGTTAGTATCCAAGAAGTCCTTGCTAGTAGGCGAAGTAGCCCAACCTACAGCCCCCTTATAGCCAACTAACTTTAAGTCCTCTACACTAGGAAGCTCCACCGTCTCGCCAAAGTCAGCATTAATGACAGGTGGAAATTTACCACCACTACCTCCATTTTTATCCAAAGTAATCGTGTAGGATGAGGCCTTCCATTGGGCTACTACTTGAATATCATACGAAGGCATAGCAAAGATTTTTCCTAGGAAAAATCCATTCGTTGACCAACCGCTAAAACTATGGCCCTCTCGAAAGGGTTGTACATCTATTAGCTCATGAAAAGTAATATTTTTCAAGCTAGCAACAGCAAGATTATGATGATTAAAAATTAAACCTGGATGACTTAGTGTAGCAGAGGCAAGGGTCCCACCATTTGCATTAAATGTAATCCCATAGGGAATGGCTTTCCATATAGGCACTAGGGTAAAGTTCTTTGAAGGCATAGTAAAGCTTGTATTTAGGATTTCTTCATTATTTTCATGATTTGCCCAACCATTAAAAACATAGCCCTCTATGTTGAAATAGGGGTAATTATAAGTGATTGCCTCCCCAAAGGTTTTATTCGCTAGAGTGACCCTCCCCCTAGGCCCTAAATCAAAAACAAGATTATAATACTTCAAGGCCCATATCGCCTTCAAACCTATATTCTTGCTAGGCATAGTAAAATGAGTTCCTAACTTTTCTCCTATGTTTATATCCCCACTCCTATAACCATTTACGAGTACTTTTGCTGAGGCATTACTCGCCCAAGCCATACTCGTCCACACAACTTCCCAACCCATAAAATCATAGCCTGTCCTAGATGGAATATAGCTAAGAGCCTCGCCAAAGGTTTTATTTGATAAAATAACATCACCATGACCACCGCTAATAGTATCAAAACCACTGTTCAAGTTTAAAGATAAATTATATAAAATAGGCCTCCATTTAGCGCGAAGGCTTAGGTCACTAGCTGGAAGTACAAAATTTGTGTGCCATAAAACACCATGACCCTCCCATCCCTCAAAGACATAGCCCTCTCTGTCGGGGGTATAACTAATGGCCTCTCCAAAAGTCTTATTTGATAAACTTGTTAAAAGAGTTTTGTCTCCTAATAAATCAAAATCTATTGTATACCTATGTAAGTCCCAATTTGCCCTTAAAACCATATTTTTACCTGGCATAGAGAAGGAACTAGGGAGTACACTTCCCAAGGCTAGCTCTTGGCCTGTCGTTGAGAGAGTCAATAAAGATGGATTAAGCAATACAGCCAATATAGCGGGATTTGCCAATATAGCACCAGGGTTACTCAATACAGAAGGGTTACTTAATAAATCAGGATTTTTCAATAAAGTAGCAAGGTTAAGCAACATAGCAGGGTCCCTCAACAAGGCGGGGTTAGCCAATAAGGCAACAAGGTTGCCCGATAAAGCAGGGTTGCTCAATGAGGTAGCAAGTTTATCCAATAAAGTACTAAGGTTACTCAATAAACTAGGATTTCTCAATAAAGAAGGGTCACTCAATAAAACTCTAAGATCACCCAATACAGCAGGGTTGTTCAGTAAAGTAGCAAGGTCGCCTAATACAGCAGGGTTTCTCAATAAAACACTAAACTTACTCAATAAAGCAGGGTTTCTCAACACAGTAGGATTACTCAATAAAGTACCAAGCTTGTTCGAGAAGGTATGGTTTTTCGATAAAGCACTAAGGTTGCCCAATAAAGCAGGGTCATTCAATATAGGACCAAACTTCTCCAAGAAAGTAGGCTCACTCAATAAGGTACCAAGGTTGTTTAATATAGCAGGGTCACTCAATATAGAACCAAGGTTACTCAACAAAGAAGAATTCCCTAATAAAGTAGGGTTAGTCAATAAAGCACTAAGGTTGTTCAACAAAGCAGAGTTACTTAGTAAAGTAGAGTTGCTCAATAAAGTAGCAAGATCCTTCAATAAAGCAGGGTCATTCAATAAAGCAGAGTCATTCAATAAAGTACCAAGGTTATTTAATAAAGTAGAGTCGCTCAATAAAGCAGCAAGACTCCTCAATAAAGCAGGGTTGTTCAACAAAGCAGGGTTACCCAATAAAGTACCAAGCTTGTTCAATAAAGCGAGGTCATTCAATAAAGCGGGATTGTCAAAAATCCTATCACTAGAACTGAGTCTCCAGCCCCTACTCTCTGTGGTCGCCCATACAAGTTCCCAACCCTTGAAATCAAAACCCGGCCTTAGAACTTGGGTATTAATACTCTCTCCAAAGCTCCTATTCACTAAAGTTACGCGGGTATCAACACTCCCACCACCACCATTTCCACTATGAATACCATCATCACAATGATCTAAAAAAATATTCCCCTCTGCTTCTCCTCTAATCTCATCTTCTGTCTCTCGATGAGAGGACGCTTTTTCTATTAACCCCCCATTAGATAAAAAACATACATGATAGCTCCTAGGCTTCCATTTCGCACTCAGGTTTAAATTTGTATAAACGAAATCCGAGGATTGTAATCTATCTATATTTTCTACACTACTCCACCCTGTTAAAATAAAATTTTCTTTGAGAGGAGCATTCTCATTCATACTCCTTAAAACAAATCTTCTTAGTGGGGCAACATCGAGCATTTCTCCCTTGAATAAAACTTTCAAAGAGAAATTCCCAAGCTCCAATACGCTCGCACCCGCCCCTATTTCACCCTCCGACAACTCCCCTTTTATATCAACATATAGGCTACGTGAGAGAACAGTAAAATTTATATGCGTATCATCATTGAGTTTTCCATATTTTATATCAGAGATACGAAAGAGTTTAAGAATCTCACTTCTAAAGCTATCTTTTAGCTTTGCAAAATCCATAAGACCCCCATTTAGAGCTAGAACAAATTCAAGATTAATGTTTATGGGCTTCCACATAGCTCGCAATCTTAGATTAGAAGACATCTTCATCTCTGAATTTGGTAAATAGATTTGTCCATCATCACCAAGTACATCTGAATTTCTGGAAGGAGAAGGAATGCTCATCCAACCCATAAAGGTATGACCAAATTTTTCTGTTAGGGGCAATTGTACACTTTCTCCTGCATGTAAGCCTTCCATAGGAGTAAGAGGTACCCCACCATCACTATCAAAAAATATGCTGTATGTGACTTCTGCATTTTGAGATTCACTCGTTGTACTTGAGTTTTTATTTGAACAATAGACTTGTAAAAAAATGATTATGATAATGTATAAATTTCTAATTTTTAACATGGTGTTTTCCTATATCTAATAAATTATTAATAACAAATGCTAACACTCATACATTTTTATGAGTGTTAGCATCGCATCTGTGCTTGTTTGTCCCTAAGGTATCAATACTCACAGAAACTTATACTTACAAATAAGTACTAGGGGTTTCTAGTTACGTTAAAGTATACCCCTTTTTTATCAACAGTCACACACACACCCACGGCAAGGGTACCAGCCTCATTCATAGACAAAGATCTCAACTGATTACATTTATTTTCAATAAATTGATAACCTCTATTTACCCATCTGTTTTCTTCAAAATCAAGAACCGTAAAAGTATCATTTGCATGACCCACAAGGGCCCTTCGACCAGAACCATCCATAGTCACACCTGTATTACCACTCCCTGCATCTCTTTCAGCCACAGTAGAACCTAATCCCACAGCAGTCCAAGTACCTCCACTGTAAGTTAGGGCAGTGATGTTATTGTTTTTATCCCAGGCATTAGAAACTAAAGCACGATCTCCTTCATTGTTCATAGCAACACTAACAGGACCTGTACCTACTGTGAGAGGGCTCCCTGCAGTCCAAGTATGTGTGTCATCAGAATATTCTAATGGAAGAACTGTGTTCCCATCAAAAACAGGAGTCCCATTAGGCACATCTGTACGACCCGAAGATAAAGTTGTATTCCCTACAAGGGTGACCAAAGCGCGAGTACCTGCCCTATTCATAGCAACGCTAAAAGGGCCATTTCCAGCTGTAATCGTTTGAGTAACTACCCAGCGGCGACTTGAAGCTGCATCAAAAGACATTGCAGTAATTGTGGTCCCAACAACAGGGGGGGAGGCTGTATAATTCCCATTATTAGTAATTAGGGCCCTATTCGCATTTTGATTCATAGCAACACCCACGGGGCCACTACCAACAGTAATCTTTTCTACCTCAGTGATAGAACCTCTGTTTGCAGAACCATCTACCACATTTAAATGAAGCACCTGGTTTCTTGCCCCACCTTGGCCATTTAAAGCCACCAAGGCACTAGTACTTTTCCAGGCCAGACCCAGAGGTCCCAAAGGTCTGCCTGTCGCCCCTTCATCTAAAATAGAGTAAATATTATTTGCATCAATAGCTACAGCATTTGCATTTGCATAAACGAGGCTATGGCCCGCCCCATCATGAGTCTCTATTCCATACTGCGTTGCAAGGAAGCTCGTACCGCTACCTAAAGCTATACCTACAGGCGAAGACATCTCGGGACTTATAAGCGTTGTTAAATCTAATGTCCAATCATTAGTCTTATTATGACAAGGTAGTGTCTTTCCAGGAATAACACAGGGTACTAAAGCTGCTTGTGATTCCCCAGTAGTACCACCACCTTTTGCACACTGCAGAGACGCAAAAAAAACTACACAAATGCAAAGGCCATTTAGCATTTTGCGTACTAATCTCAGACTAGCAAAAGGGACCCAGTCATTAAGGCCGAACAAGTTATTTTTTATCATTTTTCTATCTATCATCTTTAATTACCATCCTTACCTAAAAAGTATATCCTTCCTTCTCATTCATGAAGCTTTTAGCAATAACTATAAATGATATAGCTTAAAAAAAACTAAATATTAATAAATAAGAAAACTCAAACTTAGGATGAATAAAAAGAAAAAATACCTTTACTATATCTTTAAAAAATACAAAACTCTATCTGGAAGCATTCTAATAATCCACATAATGTAACGCCAAATCCATCTTACATAGACAACTTTCTTTTTAGTATTTAAGGCACTATAGATATCTTTAGCCGCCTCTTTTGCAGTACAAGTAATCATAGGCCAAAGTTTTTGTTTAGCTAACATTTTCGTAGCCACAGGTCCAGGTAATATAGTAAGTACACGTATCTTTCTATGATAAAGATGACAACGAAGGGAGGTCATATACATATTTAGGGCAGCTTTTGCACTACTATAAAATAAAAGCTGACCACGCCCACGTAAGCCCGCAACCGAAGAAACACCTACTAAAGTTCCATAGCCTTGCTGATAAAATTTTTGTGCCATGGCATTCATATAAATTATAACCTGAGTGAAGTTTACGTTAATCATCTTGAAAATCTCCCTTTCATCAATTTGAAATTGTGCCCTTGGGCCCAGTACGCCTGTAAAGCATACAAATAAATCTATTTCTTGAGTTAAAACTTTTTTAAACTTACCCCATCCTTTCTCAGGGTACATAAGATCCATATCTAAAATATAAATCTTAGCATCACTTTGCCTTTCTAATTTTTTTTTGATACCCTGAAGTTGTGAGGCCTTTCTTGCACTTAAGTAGATAGTCTCACAATCTTTAGCTAGTAAGGGTAAAAATTCAATGGCAATGTCTGAAGCGGCACCCAGTATAAAGGCCCCTGACCATTTTTTTTTAGTTTTGTTTTCATTTCTCATAGATCATCTATCTTCCCTTTCAAAAATATAAAAGTACATCCTTATTATTCACCTAGGGCCTTTGAAACAAGATAACGAATTTCCACCATGTTTATATAGAAACCAGGACACTTTGTATTCCCCACTTCACGATGACCAATAATCCTACTTGAAGGAATTCCGTATTCCCTTGCTAAATTTGCTAGGAGTTTTATCAAAGTATCTTTTTGAACCTGGGGTACCTCATGCTTTTCAAAATCACCCACAAGAACTATCGCTATTCCAAAATAGTTTAAGTACGTATTTTTTGTAGAATAATGATGCTTCCTTTTCAACCATAAATTGCTGTACTCGATTTGCCCTGCTGTGGTATTGTTAGAGCCATTATTAATGAGAATATGGTAGGCTAGGTCGCCCCACCTCTTTTGATGTAAGTTTTTATAGTACTCTAAATTTCCTATGTCGGAAGCTGTATGATGGATCACAATAAATCTCCATCTCTTCTCACGCCAGTAGTACCGCAAACTCAAGCTAAGCACACACACAAAGCAAAATAAAAAAATTAAAATTTGATTACGAATTTTTTTATTATCTTTATTGAAAATAATTTCCCAATCCACACCCCACTTACTTACTACAGCCCTCTCTTTTTTCTGAATGGGCTGTTCTTTTTTCTTGCTTCTAGAGTGTACGTAATCTTCCATAGTCGAGTGATAGGGATTTTTTTGAATATGTTCAGTAATTCAAACAAAGGTAATTTCACTCAACTTATAAATATAGCTGTCCTTTCTGTTTTTTTTCATCTAACTTGTATCTCTCAAATTAAGAATGAACAAAAAATAAAAACAGACCCTCATCTAAAGTACATCCATTCAAATTTTGAAACTATAGAGCCTAGCCAGGTCCTAACATTATTAAAAATAGCTGATGACCCAAATTCTATACATGATAAAAGCCTTGCACTGATTCGAAATCTTGACCTAGATAAGGCAGAGAAAACTTTACTTTTAGGTTTACTACAAAGGCCAACACCCCTTCCCCTCTTTCAAACCCTTTCACGTCTTTATGCAATTTTGGATGAAAGAGAAATGCTTGTGAATTTTTATAAGCAGTTCATGACTTCAAAGGCCCTTCATAAAAAAAAATTATTTCAAATCGCTCAGTTTTTTGTACAAGAAGGGAGAACTGCAGAAGGGCTAAGTCTTATGCAAAGTCTCGATGAGACTTGCCCCAAAGAAACTTACACTCAAACTTACACTCAAACTTACACTCAAACTTACACTCAAACTTACACTCAAACCAATCAGGCAAATATGATAACTTGTTACGTTCCTGCTGGTCTCTGGTTAGCTGAATTTCATTTATCTAAACCTCATTATAAAAATGCTAACTATTATTTTCAGAAAGTTTTAAAAAAAGATTCAAACCATTCTTCCGCCCACTGGGGCCTTGCTCGATTAGCCCTAGCCTCGAAGCAATGGAGACAAGCTCAATTTCACCTCAAAAAAATAATTGCAAATATAGAAAAAGAGAAATGGCAAACTTACGCCCACTCACAAATCTCAAAAAATGAACTTAACTTTTTGCTTGCAAAGAGTTTTTATTACACAAAGCGTTATACAAAAGCCTTAGAAGCCATAAAGCAAATAGATAGGAAGAGCTTGAGTACTGAAATGCTGGAAATGTATGGTCGTATACTTTTAAGCTTAAACTATAAAATAAACTTAGATCAGGTTTTAAATCTAGAAAAAAACGTAGATAGTCGCATGCTCTTATGGAAAAGCTGGTATGGCGAAGAATATGAAGGAAATTATACTGAATTAAAGCTAATGAGGGCCTCTCTATTCTTACCCTTCTAAAAGTAGAGATAAAAAACAAAGATTTTCAATACACCTTGAAAATCAAAAATTTGCCGAAACTATAGGTATATATGGGATTACTGCAAAAAGCTAGTCGCCTTAAGATGGGAGCCTATCATGGAAGGCATATCCATGGCTTACTTGAAAAAGCTACTCTTATTAAGAAGGGAATTGATAATGGAAAGGGGCTAGGTTTACTTGCCCGTGCACAAATTTTTAAGGACTCCGCTTCAAAAATTACAACTTTAGGGCTTTTGAAGAGGGCAACATATATACGTGAACAATTTAAAGAAGTATTTGGCAAGCAAGCTGATCTAAACGAAATTTATGAGGGTACTCATGAGACCTTTCACGAAGGCATTTCTCAAAAAGAAAGCTCTCATGAAACATTGCAAGACCCATCTTATCTAAACGAAATTTATGAGGATACCCATGAAGAGTTACCCGAAAATATTTTTCAAAAAGAAGGCCCTAAGGAAGGCTCTATCGACGTATTGCAAAATTCTTCATCCGAACTAAACGAAATTTATGAGGATACTCATGAGACCGTTCACGAAAACATTTCTCAAAAAGAAAGCCCTAATGAAACATTGCAAGACCCATCTTATCTAAACGAAATTTATGAGGATACTCATGAAGAGTTACCCGAAAATATTTTTCAAAAAGAAGGCCCGAAGGAGGGCTCTAGCGACGTATTGCAAAATTCTTCATCCGAACTAAACGAAATTTATGAGGATACTCATGAGACCTTTCACGAAAACATTTCTCAAAAAGAAAGCTCTCATGAAATATTGCAAGACCCATCTTATCTAAACGAAATTTATGAGGATACTCATGAAGAGTTACCCGAAAATATTTTTCAAAAAGAAGGCCCTAAGGAAGGCTCTAGCGACGTATTGCAAAATTCTTCATCCGAACTAAACGAAATTTACGAGGATACTCATGAGACCTTTCACGAAAGCATTTCTCAAAAAGAAAGCCCTAATGAAACATTGCAAGACCCATCTTATCTAAACGAAATTTATGAGGATACCCATGAAGAGTTACCCGAAAATATTTTTCAAAAAGAAGGCCCTAAGGAAGGCTCTAGCGACGTATTGCAAAATTCTTCATCCGAACTAAACGAAATTTACGAGGATACTCATGAGACCTTTCACGAAAGCATTTCTCAAAAAGAAAGCCTAGAAACTAGAAATGAACCATCTTTTAGAAAATCATCTTTTTTTTATGAGACTATTTTTGAATGTGTAAAAAAATTACAAGCCTGTAAGGAAATAGAGGATTTCTGGGGCATCTTTTCTAAGGCCCTAATTAAACAACTAGACATAGAAAATCTTATCATTTATACAGAAAAAGAAGGAGAAAAAGAAAATCTTTTATTGCCTGCTTTTCATTATGGTTCAAATACTTTTCCTGCAGGAGAATTTAAAGTTCATAAAGGACTTTTAAGGTTTATAGAAAAAGAAAACTATGTAAAAAAAAGTTCTTATTACATATTCAAAGAGCTTCCTCAAAATTTTATTAACTCTTCAGAGAAGAAAATAATCATAGAACAAAAAACAGAGGTCATTACTTTTTTTATTGAACCATACCCACAAGCAGGGGCCCGAGGGCAGGTCCAAGTTCTCATTCTTCTTGGGAAAAAAATAAATCATACCCCCTATATAGATGAGGACTTAAAATTTATTGAAGAGCTTATAGAATTAAGCCTTTCTGAGTACATTCGTATCAAAGAATTAAGTCAAAATTACCACTTAAATCATTCCCTATTAGACGTAACAAATTACAAAACTATTTTTAACCTTGCCCATCACGCAAGTAATTGTCAAAATATTGAAGAACTGTATACCCTCTTAAAAGAAAATTTAGAAGAACAAATAGGAGCCACAAGTTATTCCCTAGCCCTTCTCTCTTTAGAGAATCAAGTATATCAAATTGAAGGGGCCAAGGGACTTGGCTTTGAGAGCAGAAAAAAATTTCGTTTAGGCATTGATGCAAACTTAGTCTCAGCCTTACACAGTCCAGGAAGAATTTATCATCTAAGTGATTATAAGTTTAATTCTGAAGTTCGTCATAATTATAGTGAAAGAGACCTAAACATTATACAAAATTATTGGATTATCCCCATCATAATCGAAAACTGCCTACTCGGTATAGTAAATATTTACGATTTAAAAGTAAATCATTGGGATAAGGTGAAGCATGAGCTAGCTATTGCTATTGTTGAGATTATGAGTCCTTACGTGCTACATCTTATGCTAAAAGAAAAGCCGGAACTATTAAATTTTATGAGGGATCCCTTGATCCCACTGAAAAAATATTTGACTACTTTTTTAGAAGAAAATCAAAAAATAAAAGAAACAAAAATAAAGCAAGCCCTCGCAGATGTAGAAGTCTTCATAAGTATTGTAGATATACGTATGCCTCGCTTACACAAGAATATAGAAGGTGTAAAGAAAAATGAAGTACATCGCTTCCTTACCCTTCTCAATCAATGCCTAAGCTCTAATTTATCAAATGAAGATTATCTTAAATCCCTAAGTAACAACCACTATGTTATAGTCCTTAAAAATAAGAATTATGAAACAGCCGAACAATGGCTAAAAAAATTGCAAGGAGAAATACCTAAGTATATCGCACGTAACGAAAAACAAAGTTCTAAAAAAATAAAATACAAATATAATATCTATTCAAGTCTCCTTTCAGATTTTGATTTTGATGAGCTCATCAAAATCTTAAATTAAACTCTTTGCTTTGGGAATGCTATATCTATATCCTGACAGTATCTCGCTCGATTTTTCAAAAGCAGAAACACAATCTTTTTTGAAATCTTCTTCATGTCCTCGTCTCATATAAACTTCTTTGTATTTTTTCATCATTTTTCATCCTTCACTTTTTTTTGGGGGAATATCATTATTATGGTTCTTACATATGAAAACCCTATTTCATCGGACAACCCTGTTCCAAAATTCTAGCTTGCTCTATAAAAGAAATTTGCAATATAAACACATTTCAGCTTGAATGTACTTATACCTTTTAGAATATTTACATTAATGTAAATGCGAGCATCTATAAAAAGCGTCTGTAATAAGCCTTTGAAATTATTTTATGATTTGTTTTATAATGTGTGCATACATTGATTTTTAATTTTCTTTAGGTTTATACTCATATGTACAAAAATATTCTGATAAAAATTCATACCTTCTGTGGCGTTAGACGCATATCATATTGTATTTTATTTTTGAATCTATTTCTATTCACAACTATTCTTTGGGGACGTAGTACATACCAAGAAGCTAAGTACAGCTTTAGCTTAGGAAATTGGAACAAGGCCTACACCCTATTTACAAAATCAACACAACTTGAACCCCAAAATGGAAATCCATTATTTTACATGGCCTATATACGAGAACAACAAGGTAATAAAGATGAGGCCATACCTCTTTATGAAAAAGCTGTACATCTAAAATTAGATAAGGAACTCAAAGAAAAATCCTATTGGAAAATTATTTTATACTATAAGGAAACTCAAAATTGGAAAAAATCTCTAGTTTACAGTAATGAATTTTTAAAGTTCAATCAACATGCTTCTATAAAAAAAATTAGGGATCTCTCTATGCAAAAGTACAACCCCAGCAAAGAAGATGCAGAAGAAAGCTATAAAAATGCTACAGAAATGATAGAAAGTGGAAATTCCAAAGAGGGGGCTAAACTTCTCGAAAAAGTAGTCTTAAAAAATCCTGACAACTTAGATGCCCATTGGCAATTGGTACTTATCAAAATGGAAAACAATCATTATGCTGATGCTTTTAAACATTTAAAACTTTTAATAGAAAATAATGAAAATAACTGGCAGTATCAATACAAGGCAGGAGTTTGCCTGTATAGACTAAATCAATATGATCAAGCTCTAGGATATCTTGAAAGGGCTCAAAAATTATTTCCAGAAAAACAGGAAACCTTTGATTTTTATACCAATTACATGTTAGGTGAGATTTATATAACTCAATCCAAATCAAAGCTTGCTATAGAACACTTACTTAGAGCTAACAATTTACGTAGCATGAGTGGGCTTAAAGCCCTACTTGCCCTAAGTTATTGGCGAAATAATCAAAATTCACAAGCCATGGAATATGCTAAAAAATCTATTACAGAAGAACCTAAGCAAAATCTTGGTTTTTTACTTTTATCTCTTATCGAATGGGAAAATCAAAATGAAGAGGAGGCTTTCAAATGGGCAAAGTATCTATATACAAATAGCCTAAAAAATAAAATCAATAACTCACATATGCTCCCTTATCATTTAGCCTTTTTACTATTAGGCGAAGCAAGTAAGCGCGAAGAAAATTGGCAATCTTGTATTAAATATTATCTAAAAGTAAATAGCTCTGAACTTAGCCAAATCTTAAATGATAAAGATTTGGTAAACTTCCATAACATCACTAGGTCCTTTGAATACAACTTTGGCATGGCCTACCTAAACAACAATGATCCCAAAAATGCCCTTTCACATTTTCAAATTTACATAGATAGAGAAGGAGAAGATTCTTCTACGCTCTATCAAATTGCCTATGCCTATGCCCTATTGTTTAATGGTGAAAAGGCAAAAATTTACTTAGAAAGGGCTATCCTCAAAAAAGAAGAGATTTTCCAAACTGCAAAAAAAGAAGGGGCCTTTGTTAAACTAAGTGAGCAAGATCAAGTATTTCATGATTTCTTGTACCCAAACTAGACTATATTTTCAATAGGGGAGGAACACCACCTACTCTTTAGAAAGTCTTGATAAGCAAGGTTGATACCCTCTTCCAACTTTATTTTAGAACTCCAACCTAGTTGATTTATTTTTTTGCTATCTATAAGTTTTCTTGGGGTACCATCAGGAAAATTAGAATCATAAGATATTTCACCCTTAAAACCAATAATTTTTTTTACAAGAAGGGCTAATTCTTTAATACTTATCTCCTCACCACTCCCTACATTTATAATTTCACTTTCATCATAATGTAACATAAGAAATAAACAAGCCCTTGCCAAATCTTCAGAATGTAAAAACTCACGCTTAGGAGAACCTGTACCCCAAAGTACGAGCTCTTTTTTATTTGTAACCTTTGCTAAATGAAACTTATGAATGAGTGCGGGCAAAACATGTGAAGAATTTAAATCATAATTATCGTTATTTCCATACAAATTTGTTGGCATAGCTGTTATAAAGTTTGTATGATATTGCTGATTGTAACTTTGACAAGTAATTAGACCTGCTATTTTTGCTATGGCATACGCTTCATTTGTACTTTCCAGTTTACCATTCAAGAGTTCTGTTTCTGATATGGGTTGTGTAGCAAATTTAGGATAGATACAAGAAGAGCCTAAAAATAATAATTTTTTAGCCGAATATATCGCAGCATTATGAATTACATTAATTTGTATTAAAAGATTGTCCCTAATAAAATCTGCCTTGTAGGTCTTATTTGCTACTATCCCCCCCACCTTGGCTGCAGCAAGGAATATATATTCAGGAAGCTCTTTTTTAAAAAAATCCCCCACTTGAATTTGATTTGTAAGGTCTAGTTCCTTATGAGTACGCGTAACAAGATTGGTATACCCAGAACTTTTTAATACATTAAATAAAGCTGAACCCACTAGGCCTAAATGACCCGCAATATAAATCTTGGAATTTTTATTCATCTTTTACCTGAATCCATGAAAGTAAAATACAAATCATTCTAACTATAGAAAATTACAAGTGAAACTTGCCCCGCCCGTATAGAAACCGTAGACATTTCATACAAAAGTTTTTTAATTATTAATAGTTAATAAGCTGTCCTCCGCTTGCCCCGTAAGGCGGGGCTTGCCCCGCACAAAGGGCCGAAGGTGGGCTTGTCCTCCGAAGGTGGGCTTGTCCTCCGAAGGTGGGCTTGTCCTCCGAAGGTGGGTCTCGTAGAGGGGCTCCCTCCATGGAGCGATGGAGTACTAGTAAACTTTCTTTATCTAAATGTAGCTCACTCGTCGCGGGCGAGGACATAGCTTTTGTATGAGTAAGATTTTTTTTATCTAAAGTAAGCTCACTCGTCGCGGGCGAGGACATAGTTTTTGTATGAGTAAGATTTTTTTTATCTAAAGTAAGCTCACTCGTCGCGGGCGAGGACATAGCTTTTGTATGAGTAAGATTTTTTTTATCTAAAGTAAGCTCACTCGTCGCGGGCGAGGACATAGTTTTTGTATGAGTAAGATTTTTTTTATCTAAACCAGGCTTGCTTGTCGTGCGCAAGGATAGAGCTTTTGTACTAGTAAGATTTCTTTATATAAACTAGTTTTGTCCCTGTATAAGTAAAAATTTAATTAAAAGTAAATCTTATTTTATAGCTAAAAATTTATTATTTTACTAAGTATAGTTTTATTGAAACACCCCTACAACCGCTATTTGTAAAATTTTTGTAGCTCCTTATTCATTCTATTCACAGTTTCTATTTACAGATTCTATCTATAGGTGTTATCAAACCTATAGATAGGATTCACTGCATAAGCTCTTTTAACTCTGTAACTGCCTTTTCCCTCTGTGTTACACCTGTTTTTTTTATAGCCTTACGCACCACATCATCCCATTTTTTTTCAGGCAAATTATTACGTATATCTTCTAAAATTTCTAAAACCTTTTCATCATTCTGAGTATTAAATACTTCTTCTTGATCATAACGTAATTTTTGAAAAAGAAGGTCTATGTACGCCCCCACACTCAGCCCATCATTTTCCTTACGCCTATTTGTCATCTCAGCTCTTTTTTGAACTCGGCGTGCTTCTCGTTCTATACGTTCAATCTCTGTTCTTTTCATATATCTCATATCTCACCATTATCAAATTCGATTTTTTTACGACACAACCAGTGTATATATGAATTTGAATCACTATACACTAGTCAATATTAATATATGTTTTCTTGGATTTAAAGACGATAATGCTATAAATTTGTTCTTTTTTCCAATGTCCTCTCTAAAAAAAAATATTATTAAAAGTATTTTATCCAACAAAGAACTTTTACAACTCATACTTTTTGTAGCCCTTCCTGCCCTACTCTTACTTATTTACATACAAAAAAGTGTAGATATGGCCCTCACAAAAAGACAAATTCATGTAGCTCAAAATAAAAAGAAAGAGTTAATGAGTAGAAATAGGGCCCTAAAAACTGCCCTTGCAGAAATGTCTAAACAATCTGGTTCTGCCTATTGGCAATCCTATCAAGATTTCCTTCCCTATCAAAATAATAAGATTGTAAATATAAAACTCCCTCCTCCAATAGAATGAATGTATCTTTTTGAATTAATCACTAGGGCAAATGTAAATGTAAAATGGGTACAACTAAATCTTCTTTCTTCTTTATATGAAGAAGAAAGAAACAAGGCATCAAAAGTAAGTAAAAAAAAACAAAATCTTATTTCAAGAATTCATCCTAAAAATATTTCTCCAAAAGAAAATCTCTCCATAAAAATAACTTCGTTAAAAGAGGTACCGTCTAAATACAATACTCAAATTGAGCGTTTGAGTGATGATACGCGTGATCTTCATAAAAGCACTCTTTTTTTTTTAACACCTTTATTGGGAAAATATTTAGAAAATTTAGTAGGGAAAAACTATGCTAGCCTACTCCTAGGAAAAGAAGAACTCAAAAAATCATATGTTCAAGAGTTTTTACGCAAGGAAAGAAATGCTAGAATCTCATCTCAAAACAATACAGGCCCTCTCATACTCATTTGTGAAAATTTACTTGAAGTACAAGGTGAATTAGCAAGTGCCCTATACGATCATCCTTCAAAAAAGATTAAGGTGGTCGCCGTAACAGGAACAAATGGCAAAACTTCGATTGCATGGTACCTCTTTCAAACTTGGCAAATTCTAAAAATTCCTTCTGCAAAAATAGGGACTCTTGGAGTGTTCTATAATAAAAAAACTTTATTGGGTCTAAAAAAGGACATACACCACATCTATACTGGTTTTACAACTCCTCGTGCTTGGGAGCTACAAGCACTCTTTGCAAAATTTGTAAAAGAAGGGATTAAACAAGTCGTTCTAGAAGCTTCCTCAGAGGGCCTAGACCTAGGAAGGTTATCAGGAACAAAAATACAAACAGCCCTTTTTTCTAATCTCAGCCAAGATCATTTAAATCATCATAAGAGCATGGAAGCTTATTATCAAGCTAAGAAAAAACTCTTCTTACAGTGCAAGAAAGGCAATAGTAGATATGATGGAAATAGCGGTGGTGGCGATAATAATGGTGAAGATAGGCATCAGGCATCAGGAGGCGACATTTTTATTTATACTGAAGACAGATATGGGAAACGTCTTTACAAAGAACTAAAACCCTATAAAAAACTATATTCTTTAAATCAAACAAATCTAAGCTACCAAATCAAAAATAAGTTTGTCCCAGAGTTTCAAAAACTAAATATCAATCTAGCTTTGCAAATCTCGCAATTAAATAAAATACAAAGAAAAACTATAGAGCCTTTTTTAGAAAAGTTAAACGGCCCCCCAGGACGCTTTGAAATCTTACAAAGACATCAAGGCAAGAGAACACCCTTTCATAAAATTCTACATATATTTTTAGATAAACTATTTTATAAAGATGAAAAAAAATACCCTCTCATTTATGGAATAGTCGATTATGCTCATACTCCTGCTGCTCTTGAAGCTCTTTTACGAGAACTAAGAAAAAATTTCAGGACTATCATTTGTGTATTTGGCTGTGGTGGAGATAGAGACAAGGGTAAACGTGCCTTAATGGGCAAAATTGCGTATCATTTGAGTGATACTCTCTTTGTGTGTGATGACAATCCTAGAACCGAAGATCCAAGTCTCATACGTAAGGATATTTTAAAAGGAATAAAAGAAAGTAAGTTAAAATCCATAGAACAAAAAAGAATCTATGAAATAGGTGATCGAAAAAAAGCTATTCTGACTGCTGTAAAATTAGCAGCTCAAATTTTAGAAGAAAAATCTTTGAAACAACCCATAATCGTTGCAGTGGCGGGGAAGGGACATGAAGAAGTTCAAATTTATAACCATCATGTACTTCCATTTTCTGATAAAAATACTTTACAAGGGGCCCTAAATAATCCAGAAAGAAATTTATAAAAAAGAAGCTATCCTCTAGAGCATACCCCTTTCTTTGATAAAACGATCTAGGGCATACAAATTAGAAATCAATTTAGGGGCCTCACTCAAATAGTACTGGTTACTGGCATCTGACCATGCCCTAGGAGGGTCGGGATGTACTTCCATAAATATCCCCTCCACTCCTGCGGCTACAGCTGTACGAGTAAGCAAGGGTACATATTCTCTATTACCCCCAGTTTGTTTCCCATCCCCACCTGGCAATTGTGTGCTATGAGTTCCATCCATAATGACAGGTATATCTAGAGAATGTAAAATCTCCATACTTCGAGGATCAAAAATAAGATTATTGTAACCAAAGCTCGCCCCCCTTTCTGTAATCAGATATTTTTCTGAACCTACATTTTTAAATTTATCAATAATATTTTTACAATCCATAGGAGCGAGAAATTGCCCTTTTTTTACATTCACCCATCTCCCACTTTCAGCACAAGCGGAGACTAAATCTGTTTGGCGACAAAGAAAGGCAGGAATCTGCAAGATGTCTACCACCTCTGCCACAGTATTAACTTGCCCCCTCTCATGAACATCTGTAAGAATAGGTACCCCAAAGGTATTTTTGATATATTCCAAATCTCGTAAACCCTCATCCAAGCCCGGCCCCCTTTTACTTGAAGAAGAGGATCGATTTGCTTTATCAAAACTACTTTTAAATATATAAAGTATCCCTAAAGAATCACAAAGTTTTTTAATAGGTTCACAAATTTGAACTAACAATTCCCTACTTTCAATCACACAAGGACCAGCAATTAAAAAAAAGGGTAATCCGCCACCTATCTTTGTATTTCTTATAAATTCACGTTCTTTAATTTGCATGCTATAAAAATGGCTCTCTACTATTAAATTTTTATCCCTCTAAGTGAAAGGCTTGTTTCAAAAGTATTTCTCATCATTGACTTTTTTTATCTTAAGAGAAAATAATAAAACACACACCCTTTACCTGATAAAAATTCAAGACATAATGCACAATCTTTATTATATCGGTAATTGGCTACAAGGATTAGTAGGCATATTACGGCAACGCTCAAGATCAGAGCTTGCACAAAGAAGCTTTTCATCACTAGGTAAGGACTCAAAACCCCCACGTAGGACGGCTGTGAGTCTAAAATAATAGACTAAGCATTGATTTGAATAAAAAGGTGTGGGGGCAGGCCCTGCTGTTTTGGAACGAATCATATGAGACACCAACACCGTTCCCCTAGCCTCCATTAAAACCCTAGAAGCACTAAAAGAAGGTTCTATGCCCCTTTCTAAATAAAGATGCTCCTTTTGATAGCCTCCAAATAGATTACTTATGGTTTGGGGAACTGTGGTTATATAAAGATTGTGGCCCAAAAAATTTCCTTCTGTATTATTTAGATAGTATTGGATTTGAACGGCATTTTTATTCTCTGTGTCCAAACCAGAAGGGATTAGCATAAGACTATAAATTTGAGTCGTGACTGCCGCCGGATTACTTAGGGGTTGCAAAACAACGGGGGGATCTACGTTCATACCACAAGCAAAAAGAAATACAAGAATAAGGCCCCAAAAATAATAAAATAAATTCCCCGACATCCTATAATGCCTACGCTTATTAACGCATTCAAAATAGCTTTTTATATTTTTACTCACAAGGCTATACGCTCTTAGCTTTCTTGTACTTCAAGCTTTTTTTAATCACAGAAATACATAGCTTGTTAGATAATTTTTTTATGAAGGCAACCCTACCTACTCTAATGGATGTTCAGACAGTATTGCTTTAGGATTGTTTTCTAAAAAAGATTTAAGTCTGTAAATACTTTTAAAAAGTACAATAGGCCTGTCTTCTAAATCATTCAAAAACATTTCATAATTTGAAAAAAGACCTTTATCTTTAGGGTCAAACCATCTAGAACATTCAAAGTTCAGTACTTCCAAATTGGAAGGTGCCCCATACTCATCAAGTAGCCTATACTGAAAGGTTTCAAATTGCAAATTTCCTACTGCCCCTAACACAGGCTGTCCATCTTGTGTTCTAAAAACTTGAACTACACCCTCCTCGCCCAATTCTTCTAAGCCCCTCCTAAAAGCCTTTAGTTTTGAAGTATCTTGAGGAATAAGTCTTGCAAAGGCTTCTGGGGCAAAACGTGGTATAAGGGGCATGGCAAGTTCCTTATCCTCACTCACAACATCGCCTATACTAAAAATACCAGGATTACTTAATCCAATAATATCCCCAGGAAAAGCCTCATCTATAGTATTGCGTTCTTGACCAAAAAAAGAAACAGGATTACTCAAACGTATTATTTTTTTCAAACGATTATGATACACATTCATACCACGCTCAAAGGCACCACTCGTAATTCTCATAAAGGCTATACGATCTCTATGCTTCTGATTCATATTTGCCTGTAATTTAAAGATAAAGCCACTAAATTTTTCTTCAAGAATGGGATCCAATATACTCTTATCCCTTAAAAGTAGTGGCCGTGGAGATGGTGCAAGCTCTATAAAACGATCAAGAAACAAACCTACCCCAAAGTTCTTAATCGCACTCCCAAAGAAAACAGGGCTCAAGGCCCCGTTTAAGAATAGCTCTTTATCAAAACTAGGTAAGGCTGCTTGGGCAAGTTCAGCCCCCTCACTAAAACTTTTATACAAATCTGCATCTAGGCTTGCCTTCAATCGAGGATCATATATGCCATCCATATCTTCACTTTCCACCACCTTCTTTCCTATATGAGAGCCCTTATTTTCATACCAATGTACCTTATTCGTTTGAAAATCATAAACTCCACTAAAGTCACTTCCCGAACCTAAGGGCCAAAACATAGGAGTACCTGTTATACCTAAAGTTTTCTCTATTTCATCCATTAAAGCAAAGGGATCCTTTGCAGGCATATCCATTTTATTTAAAAAAGTGATAATGGGGATCTTACGTTCCTGACATACTTTAAAAAGTTTAATGGTTTGTGCCTCTACACCACGTCCCGCATCTAAAAGCATCACTGCAACATCTACCGCCATTAAGGTCCTATAGGTATCTTCTGAAAAATCCTCATGGCCTGGGGTATCTAAAAGGTTCAATTGAAAACCTTTATATTCAAATTGAAGGGCGGCACTAGTGATAGAAATTCCTCGTTCTTGCTCCATCTTCATCCAATCTGAACGAGTAGAACGCCTATTTTTACGAGCACGCACATGCCCTGCTAAATGTATGGCACCGCCATACAAAAGAAGTTTTTCACTTAAAGTTGTCTTGCCCGCATCAGGATGTGCAATAATTGCAAATGCACGCCTACGCCTCACCTCTCCTTCTATTCGACTTTTAGGAATACTCATAACAATTAATAAGCCACACGAAGAAGACGCTCTAGACCCTCCCTATCAATTTCCCTTACATTGTTTTTAGAAAACTCCATTTCTAGGATATGAGTCACCTCTTCTAAAACTTGCTTCTCAGAAATATTAAATTCAGAAAGTCTCTTGGGTGCCTTAAGATCTAAATATAATTTTCGTATGGTCTCAATGGTATGTATAGCAGCCTCAATCACAGTAAATTCTGAAATATCTTCACCTATGGCCCTAGAAATTTTTACATACTCTTCTGCCCTAGTTGTGAGGTTGTATTCCATGATATGAGGTAGAATGGTGCTCACCATCATAAAAAAATCGCATCGGCACTTTAAATTCATAACACTTGCAATTGCATAACATAGTCCTAAGCCTGTATTTGAATATGCCATAACAGCATACAAACTAGCCAAACAAATATTTCTTTGAGCTAATTTATTTTGACTGTCTCTTAAAAAAGCAGTTAGGTTTTGTACGATTAAATTCACAGCTTCAATGGCCCAGAGAGTTATCATTTCATTACTTTTTTTAGAATTTATTGCATCTATAGAGATAGAGAGTATGGCTAAGCTCAAACGAGCAACTTCTGTTGTACTCAGAAATGAAAGATGCGAATAATCTATAAATGTGTAGAGGGGAAAAAGCTTTGCCTCCCTACCATAGAACATGTTTTTCGTTTCTGCTTCATAGACCCCCCAATAGGGAGCACACTCCTCACCCATAAGGGGTCCCAGAGGTATGCTTACAAAAGGCAGTGGGGGAGAAAGTTCTAGTTGCTTTGTTTTAAGTTCATTAGCAAATATCTGATTGGACCTCAATAGGGCAGCTGTTCGTGTAGCTATTAAAGTATTTCTTCCACCGTACCCTATTACAAGGTCTGCATGTGACTTCTTTAAAAAATAAGAAAGGCTATTTAAATCTTCTTCATTAGGTATCAAAGACAAATCATCATAAAGTATGGTTTTAATTTCTTTTTTTTCCAAATGATTTTGCAAATTTTCTAAAAAATCATTTTCTAATTTACCATCTATAACCTCACTTTTTTGGCATACGATTACCACTCGAAGGCATTGGCCAGAAAGTACACTAGCTATCTTTTCAGTGATTTGCCATTCCAAAAAAACCTGTGAAGGGAAATGAAAGGATAAAGGTTCAGGAATTTGTATTGCTTTACTATTCATTGAAAATGTTCTGATTGATTTATATTCTATAATAGATTTTATTACAAGAAGAAATAGGCTAAGAAATTATTTACACAACTTTAAGAGTACGCAATAAACATATGAAAGAAAATCAATCCAATAAACCTAGTCGTCTCTTACTAGAAAAGCTCTTTAAGGACTCGGGACTTTTTTTAGATGCTAATCTTATAGATGCCATATGGTTATACCATGAACTTTTACGAAAAAAAAATTCCAAACTTAATTTAACCCGCATACATAATTTTGAAAGTATGGTACGCAAGCATTATATTGATTCTTTAATCATTACTAAAATGTTAGCAGAAAAAAAAATCACATTAAAAGGACCCTGCATAGATATTGGAAGCGGGGCGGGGCTCCCTGGAATACCCCTTGCCTTATTTTACAAAGACGTACAATTCATTTTAGCAGAAACTCGTGAAAGACGTTGTGAATTTTTAAGAGAGGTTGTAGAAGCATTACAATTGAAAAATGTAGAAATTTTAAATGCAAGCATCAACATCAATAATTGTCCCCTTATTCATAGTAGTATTACTCGTGCCCTAGAGGTTATGCCTCAAACATTAGGGCGTATCAAAGAAGGATTGCAAGAAGGAGGTCTAGCCCTTTTTATGAAGGGCCCAAATTCAGACCAAGATATCGAAGAGACACAAAATCATTTACAAGACCTTTTCTCTTTGCATCTTGATATATCCTACAACCTAGCGCACTCTCAAGATAAACGAAGACTCGTGATTTGGAAAAAGCTTCGAGAGCAAAATTATGGTCATCTTGAAATACGCTCTCCCGCAAATCCACGCTATCGCTCCCTTCTCCAACTGAAGCAAAGCCGTTATATTAAAAAGCAAGAACAAACCCTAGTTGCAGGTAAAAAGATTGTACAAGAGTTTTTAAACAAATACACCTCTCAAGTTATCGCCTTACTCATTCCCAAAAACTTTCCATTTGAGAGGGAGTTGCCTTTACTTTCCCAACATAAAGAAATAAAAAAAATTATCATTGAATCAGCGCTTTTTCAAGATATAGATTTTATGGGGACTCGCTTTCCCTTGCTTCTAGTCCAAACACCTAAGATCCCTACCCTATCACCCCTCTTCAATTTAGAATCATCCAATCTTTCAAATTCTTTAGAACTCAAAAATTTGAATCAAAAAGAAACATCAAAACCAAAACTTCATTTGTACCTACCCCTTTCTGATCCTGAAAATCTTGGGGTAGCCCTACGTATTTGTGCTGCATATCATCTTAATCGCATCATCCTATTAGAAGAAGCTTGCCACCCCTTCCACCCTAAAGTCATACGAGCCTCAGCGGGTCTAGTCTTTGATCTTCACAAGCAAGGAAAGTTATACCTAGGTCCACCCATGTCTAAACTCTATCAAAATGATTACTATGCCTTAGATCCAAAGGGCTTAGACATAAATCATACAAAAATCAAAAAGGAATTTAAAGAAAAAAACGTCGTACACTTACTTTTAGGAAATGAGGGGCAAGGCTTAAAGAATTTTGGTATAGAAAATTCAAATACCCAAATAGAACCCCAAAAAATATCCATACCCACGCCTATAAAAATAGAATCTCTCAATGCTAGCATAGCTCTCGCCCTTGCCTTACATACCCTAAAAGACATATAAGAATAAAATATAGATTCAAAAGTAAGCCCTTAGCGAACAAAAAAATATAACCCCAGATTGAATACATAAACGAACCCTCTTCTATATCTTAGATAAACGAGAGTTATCTTTTAAACTCCAACACCCAATATCCTCATAAAAAAGATTATGAAATTGAAGTTACATTTCTTGATTTGCATCTATATTCGGATATTCAAATACATCTTCAAAATTCTTTAAGCCTAAAACTAATACAAACAAACGCTCAAGTCCCATCGCCACCCCTGTAGATAAGGGGAGGCCCTTATTTTTCCTTAATTTTTCAAAAAAATATGCAGGTTCGTTTATCCTTTCTTTTTTCAGCATAAAGCGTATATTATTTTCTTCATGGAATCTTTGTGTATACTCTTGGGGGTCTGTAATTTCAAAGTAGCCATTTGCAAGCTCTATGCCTTTCCAGTAAATTTCAAAGCGTCGAGAATAATTTCTTTCTATTTGGCTCAAGGCCCTAAGTTCTATAGGATAATGATATACAAATTCAGGCCCATCAATCCCTAAATGGGGTTCTATCAAATTCAAGAACACACTAAAAAATAAATCATCATAATGCCAATCTCCAATCTTACTTGCATCAGTAACCTTAAGTTCTATCACTTTTTTTTCTAACTCCTCCCTTACCCAAGTACACTGGGCATATTCTTTTAAAAGGGAGCTTACGGTGCTGTATTTTACATTGAGTGGCTCCGTATATTTTATTGCACTAAATGGAAGTTGACACATCGTATTTAGAAACGACTCACAAAATTTCATCATCTGAAATTCATCCATACCTACACCATACCATTCCAATAACAAAAACTCTTCATGATGTAGGGCACCCACATCCCCCGAGCGAAATGAATGGGCAATTTGAAAGATAGATCTTCTTAGATCTGCTAATACAGCCTTTAGTGAATATTCTGGACTTGTAATCAAATAACCTAAAAGGGGGCCTTGGGGAAAGGATGGGTCAGCGAGGCCTTTCATTTGATTAGAACGAAACACTTTTAAAGAATCTAAATGCGCCTCAACACTCGCACTATGTTGCAACAAAGGTGTTTCTATTTCCCAATAATTTTTTTCTTTAAAAAAAAGCCTCACCTTCTCTAAAAATAGAGACAGAGGTTGATGATATTCAGTTCTTAAATAAAACATTTTGAGTAGACATAAAGCTTGCCTTTGTGTGCATAGAAGAAAATAAAAAACTAATTTTATACTCGTATATGCTTTACTTAAAACTCATTTTCACTTTTTTTTTAAGTATAACCCTTTATTTTATTTCACCATTCAAGTACTTTTGGGAAGAAGCTCCTAGAATTCAAAGTCTTTGGGGTTTTAATTTTACTTCAGAAAAAAATTCTCCAAATGAAACTCAATATGTAAGCATGCTAAAAATAGAAAAGGATGGTAATACCTCTATCCTTTTTCCTGAAGAAAATAGAAAAATAGAGATTCGTTTGAATGAACGAGTAAGTGTCCCCTATCTTGGAGATGGATTTTTCGGATATGAAAAGAGTTCCCAAGAAATCGTACACTATGACAAGTACTATACAGAGCTTTGGAGAAAAAACTTTCCAAGTTATCCTTTCAGCAACCCCTTTGGCAATTTGATTTTATTAATCAATGGGGATAGTACTCAAGTAGAAGTTATCGATTACAACGGTATAGAAGTGGGAGTAAAAAAAATTACAGGTTCATTTTTGACTAGCTTTCATTTCGCTACAGAGACCCCACATACGCTCCTATGCTTTGCAAGTGGTGAGATTTATATTTTAAATGAAATAGGAGAACTTCTCATACAGGATAGTTTAGAAGGAAAATGGGATAGGCAAAATCAAGAAGCCCGGGAAAATTTTTTTACAAAAAGTTGTGCTATCTCTGCTGATGGAAAAAGCATTGCCATTCATGTCTTAGAAGGAAGGGAAGATAAAGTTTATATTTACAATACCATTCAAAGTAAAGAAAAAAAGCTGAAAAGACTTCGAAAAATCATTCTTCCGAAAATATACCCCCACCTAGTGCATATGGCCATTAATTCTATGGGCCTAGTTGTAGCTACTCCTGATAAAAATTATTTTTGGGGTATAGAAAAGAGTTGGTGGGGTAAGATTACCAATGCTTCCAAAGATTGGCAGGAGGAAAACCAGTGTGACAATGAGTGTGGTGTCTATAGGCCTGTTTTCGCAAGTCAAGATTATTTTTTTTATGGTAATGATAATACTTGGACAGTTTTAGATAAAAGAGGCGTAAAACTTTTTACAACAGAACACCATTTTCAATCAAATAAAAATAACTTTTGGCGTTTCATAGCTAGCTTTCCAGAAAGCCAAAAAAGAAAAAATAAAGTGGGTATGCAATTTCAGGATACAGTACTTTATTTTTCTATACACAACTTCTAAATTTAAACTTTAGTCATTAATCTTGGAATTTTGTACATACCACAGATATTTCATACACCCTATGCAGGTTTTGCTAAATGCTTTCTGTTGAATTTTTCATTTGGTATCAATAAATCATAAATAAAATTATAGTTATACATATGTGCTCCTTTAGGTTGTTTTTGGTTCAGGTGACAATTATGAATTTGAAAACAACCTAAAGTAGGCTACTCTTCTTTATTAAAAAAAAGTGCCCTAACAAAGTTGGATATGTCTGCCGTTTCTATAAAATCTTAAAAATTTCTCTTGTCATAGAGCCCTATCTTTTTTTTGGTGACCACCCTATGAAAATCTCACGCATCCAAAATACCTTAACTTTTCTTATATTTCTTTTACTATTTTGCTCAAGCCAAGGGCTTCTTGCAGAAGAGTCAAAAAACTATAAAAAACCAAGAGAACACGATGGCTTTCTCTTTCGATACATGGTTGGATATGCTACTGGAAAAAGAGATGTATCAAATATAGGAGGTTCTCAATCTTTTGATATAAAAGGTAATATCCCTGTATTTTTAGATTTTGGGGGAGCCATCAACGATTATGTATCCCTCCATGCAGGTTTAAGGTACTTTAGTGCAAATTCAAATCCGTCTTCTTTTGAAATACCAGCTTATGTTACAAGAGCTGATTATAAAACCACTGAAATAAGCCTAGACTTTGGGGCAAGTTTTTATATCATGCCCGCCATGGTTTTTTTTAGACCAACAATAAACATCGCATCAAGTGTACAATATGATATAAATATTGAAGCGAGTCTTATGGGGCAAACTGCCCAAGCTGAGTCAAGGGCAGTTTTTACAAGTAATATAGGCAGTAACTTACTTAGTGGCTATGGTTTAACTATAGGAAAAGAATGGTGGGTAGTAGATGAACTTGCCTTAGGACTAGCCTTATTTTATCAAGTAAATAATACTTATCTAAAAGAGGGTAGCTTCACAACTACTCTGAAAAATAATTATTATGGGCTACTCTTTACAGTAACTTACAATTGATTTTAGGATTACACTGCCTTCTTTCTTAGCCTATTATTCTATGCAAAATTAATTTAAGGCTCTAAATATTGCTTTACAATATTTAGAGCCTTAAATTAATGTAGTCTACTCATAAAGGAAAAATAAAAACATGCAAAAAAAATTGTCAATTCCCATATATTTTTTACTTCTTTTTTTAGCCCCCCCCCTTCTGTCTCAGGAAACTAAAAATTCTTCTGACAAAGAGGTAACAAAAGAAGTCCAAAAACCTCAAAATCCGGTTGATAAAGAGGTAACAAAAGAAGTCCAAAAACCTCAAAATCAGGTTGATAAAGAGGCAACAAAAGAAGTCCAAAAACCTCAAAATCAGGTTGATAAAGAGGCAACAAAAGAAGTCCAAAAACCTCAAAGTTCCCCAGAGAAAGACGTGAATGTTTATAAAAAAGATGAAAAAAATATTCCTTCGCTTAAAAAAGGAGCCAGAAAGCATGATGGCTTTCTCTTTCGTTATATGATTGGGTATGCTGGTGGAAGCCTATCTCATTCGTATCCTGATTCTATACAAAATATTAATTACAAAGATAGATATTCCCTAAACGGTGGTTTAGCTCAATTCTTTGATTTTGGGGGTGCCGTTAATGATTATATAACCCTCCATGCAGGTTTAAGATTTTTAAGTTCAGAAGCTACTTTACAAAAATCTTCTAATACTAATAGGTTAGAGAGTTCTGATGTGAAATATTCTTATCGTACTCGAGAAAGCAGTTTAGACTTTGGGGCAACTTTTTACATTATGCCTGCTATGGTATTTTTTAGGCCAACCATAAACATCGCCTCATCTACAAGTCATTCAATTACTGCAGAAAAATCTGATGGAACTGAAATTAAAAGTCTTAGCGAAAATTTAATTTTCCCGGGTGGCCAACTTAGTGGTTACGGTCTAACTGTAGGCAAAGAATGGTGGGTAACAGATGAACTTGCTTTAGGACTAGCCCTATTTTATCAAGTAAACAATGGCTCTTATTCAAGACATACATATTCAAGTCTCTACAATAGTGTTCATGAGGAAATCATGAAAATAAGGAGTGATTACTATGGGATGCTTTTTACTATTACTTGGAATTAATATATCTGTTTACGAATTTACTCACATTTATAAATATAGAAAATATATAAATTAAAATCGAAGGATATTAATATTTTACAAAATTTAATAGGATAAAATAAAATGAAACAAATGATAAATGAAATCAAAAAAATGAAAAAAGTATTAGTTCTCTTAGTGTATTTAGTGTTTTGTTTTTCAACTTCTATGCTGATAGCACAAGAAACTAAAACCTCAGAAGAAGCTTCCCCTGTTGGGGTAAATCCTCAACCTGAACAAGTAGCCCCTCAAAAAAAAGACACCCTATCTAAAAAGGGATATAGAAAGCATGATGGCTTTCTATTTAGATACATGATAGGTTATTCCGGTGGGGATGTGAATGCCAATGTTAGTATAGATAAATCAGATGACTCATTTGTTTATAATTTTAAGATGAAAGGAAGTTTGCCTATTTTCTTTGATATTGGGGGTGCTGTAAATGATTATGTACTTTTGCATGCGGGTCTAAGATTTGTTGATACAGAATTGCGTAGTGTACGTATAGAAGAGGCTAATGCTAATGCACAAAAAGCTTATATTGGTAAAAGAGGTGAAATTACCACTTCTGTAGCATATCAAAATTCTCGCTTTTTTGAAGCAAGTTTAGACTTTGGAGCAACATTTTATATTATGCCTGCTATGGTCTTTTTTAGACCAACAATAAATATCTTAACAAACACAACTACTTCTGTTATTGAGACAACGCAATCCTTTGTTATTCCCGGCAGTACTAGTACTAATAGTACTAGTACTGTTTTTGCTACGGGTAATCTATTTAGTGGTTACGGCCTAACTATAGGAAAAGAATGGTGGGCTGCAGATGATACTGCCTTGGGACTAGCTGTATTTTATCAAGTAAATAATACTAGACATAGAATCTCATATACACACAATATAGATACAGAAAGAGTCATAAATACTAACTTTAATAGTCGCTATTATGGAATGCTCCTTACAGTAACTTACAATTAAAGTAACTTCTTTCTGAATTTTCATTCCTCTTCGTATACACTGAAATCTATAGTATTAAATTTATTCAAAGGTAATACTATAGATTTCAGAAAATAAGAGTGAAAGTAAGTAATCGCTAAGGCCACTCATGCTTAGGGATAGGTCTTTCTTAAAATCGAATATAGCCCTATAGTATTTATATTTCTTATCTATTTTATCTATGTTTTGAATCAAAGTTAGTAAAGTAATCACAAAGAAGTTCAAAATCTCACTATACTCTACCTCTCCCTCAACTAGTTTTATAATGTTTTTAGAACTTTCTAAACTATGTAGCCATCTTTCTAATTCAAATAACCCCATAGGATGCAATAAAGCTTGTTGTATTCTTTGTTTCATTTCTTTATACAAATCGCTTCGTAACAAACTAACATTATGTAGGCTACCTCCTAAAATATTTAAATATTCTATTTCGTTCATTTGTGTTATACTTTGAACACAGCTATTATCTAAAAAACGAAAAGGTATCATTTGTGCTCGGCTAATTACTGTAGGCTTTAATTCATAAAGATCATGAATTAAAATTATGAAATGTGTATGTTCTTGGCTCTCTTCTAGGGTTTTAAGGAGGGCTGTTTGAGCCTCATGTTGAAATTTCTGCCCCTCGGGAAAAAGAACAAAACGCATCTTTGATTGAATGGGACTAAAATTTAAGCGAGTATTTTGAAGCCATCTGATCGTAAATTCCTCAGGGTTTTTTGAATCCCCTATTTTAATCTTACCTTCAGGAAAGCGAATGTAGTCGGGATGTGTACCCTGCTTAAATAAAATACAACCTTTGCAAAAACCACAGGCCCTATCTTCTTCACATAAAAAATAATTTATAAAAACTTCTGCGGCACTAAATTTTCCCACACCTCTTGGCCCATGAAAAATCAAAAAGGCAGGGGGAGCACTACCAAGGTACTTTGTTAAAAGCTTAAGGGCAGATTCTTGACCCTTCAATTCCGAAAGTTGAGAAAACATTTAGATTAATAAAGTAGACAAAATATTGTCAAAGTCAAGTATACACTAAATGAAGCTATTCTATTTTTCTAACAGCAAAAAATCTAACTTAAATTTTTGGGGGGCTATTTTTGTATTATTGTATTTATCCTTTTGCTCTCACAATAAAGCAGAAGATGAAGAAACAGAATTTATTCCACCCAGTTTTACACGTGATGACATTTTTACTGTTATTAATTACGCAAAACGAAATTACATAGATCCAGATCGTATCAATCAAAATCTTGCTTATGTAAAGGCTGCCCAGTCTTCTTTGCAAAGTTTACCTTATCCTCTCTTTTTATTTTCAAAAGAGTTTTATCAAAATAGAGAAAAATTATCAAAGGGTGACCCTGTTATGCCCGGAAATGTTTTATATATTAATGAGAAAGATGACAAAAACTCGAAAAGTAGTTATCTTATTTTTGTCCCTGATTATGACAAATGGGATCAAATTACTGAAAAGAAAAAAAACGAACTTAAGAATCGTTACAAAAAATTAAAAGATCAAGATAGAAATCGTATCTATCTCGAAGAAAGAAAAAAAGAAGAAGAGCAAAGAGATTTTAATGTGAACGCATGGAAAAAAACTAATTTTGGCCTCAATGAATTTAAAAAAATATTAGACTGGATAGAAAAAAACGCAGAAAAATACAAAGATACTCCTATTGTTTTCAAAAAAAATAAAAAAGATAAAATCCCACCCTTCACCCTCTCACAAATATATTTTGGTGCTATCAATGGGTTTCTAAGTTCTATGGACCCTCATTCTAGTTTAATCGCAAATACAGGTTGGAAGAAAATGCTTTCAGAGGCAGAAGATTCAAGTTTTGAAGGTATAGGGGCCCTCCTTCGTGGAGGTGGCACTATGGATATAATTGTTGAGTCCCCCCTACCCGGTTCCCCTGCTTTGAATGCAGGAGTCCACTCTGGAGATATTATCCATAAGGTAGATGGTAAACCTGTTGATAATATGCAGTTAAATGATGTAGTTAAAAAAATTAGAGGTAAACGTGGAACAACTGTCATTCTTAATGTAGAACGCCCTACCGAACTCCGTTTCCTCGATATAAAAATTAAAAGAGATGTAATTAAACAATTGGCTGTAAGTACAGAATTACTATCAAATGAAAGTCACGGAAATGTTCTTATGCAGGGCTTAAAGGTGGGAGTGATACATATACGTTCTTTTTTATATGCTCAAAATAAAACACATAAACTAGTCGTGGAGGCCTACAAAGAATTACTTGAAAAAAGTAATATGAAACTAGATGCCCTAGTAATAGATTTAAGAAATAACCCAGGTGGTTATCTAGAAGAGGCTGTCAATGTTGGCGAACTTTTTCTGTCGGATGGGAAGGTAGTGGTTACTGTAAAAGGAAAGGGAGAAGTCAAAAATTTAAAAACTTCTAAGAGCACTCCTTTATTAAAAGATATGCCTATCGTAACCCTTATAAACTCAGGTTCAGCCTCTGCTAGCGAAATTTTAGCATCCGCCCTTATGGATCACAACACTTCCCTAGTTGTAGGAGAGAGAAGTTTCGGTAAGGCTACAGTACAATCTGTTGAACCTTCCGTCTCTGGAAGTCTCATAAAAATAACTACCGCACGTTACTATGCACCTAATGGTTATACTATACAAGCTACGGGTGTTGTGCCTGATATCGTTATTTCTGATGAGGCAGATAATAGTTTCCCTCCTCGTTTTAGAGAAGAAGATATGTGGGAACACCTACCTAAACTTGAAAAGGTAACCACACCCATTAAAAGACAAAATTGGATCAAAAAATTAAATGAAGAAGTTAAGAAAAATGGTACCTCGGGCTTGTTTATTAAAGAACATAAAAAAGATGCCATTAAAACAGATTATATGCTTATTAGAAGTATCCCTTATATTCAGGCTATGAGACGTTTAAGTATAAAACCCTAACCCTAATTTTATACTTATTTTTACTATTAGTTTCTTGGGCTATTTATGTATCATAGCTTGGACTTTTTGTGCTTACCGCTTACATGCGTCATTTTTACTCATGTCCCTTGTTAAGACATTTCTATTTAATAATAAATTTATACAGGTTTAGTCTATAATTTCTTGGTATCTCTTAACCATTGTATTTACATGCTTAGTCCAATTAAATTGTTCAAGATGCTTAGGTACGTGACTGAGACATTTTTTACGCAAAATATCATTCCTTAAAATTTCATAGAACTTCAAACGAAAGTCTTGAAGATTATTAGGTTCATAATAATAAGCAGCCTTACCTCCTGCTTCAGGTAAAGATGAAGTCTGCGAACATAAAACCGGAGTGCCTAAGGCTAGGGCCTCTAGGACTGGAAAGCCCAAACCCTCTATTTTAGAAGGAAATAAAAAGAGAGTAGCCGACTGATATAAAAGCTCCAATTCATTTTTATCTAACTTTCCTATATGCTTAATATAAGAGAGTACCCCATGATAATTAGCCTCTTTTAGAATATATTGTGGTAAGTTAGGGCCACAACCAGCAATAACAAGGGTGTTTGATAAACGTCCCGATTTCCACTCAGGAGCCAAGGCTCGTATAACAAAGTCTATATTTTTATGTGTTTTTCCTATGCCTACATTAAGTAAATAATTCCTAGGAAGATTCATCCTTTGTATAAAATGTTCTTTTTCTCGCTCTTTATGCACTACAAATTGTCTTCTATCAAAGCCCCATTTTAAAACCAAAGTTTTATCTGAAGTATTGGGATAACGTTTAATCCAATCATGGAGCGTAGCTTTAGAAGGGAGTACAAGCAATTTTGCATGATTTGATATATTCTTAAACATAAAGCTTGCATATATTCTATAGTGAGGTAACATAAATTCTTTAGAATTCAAGTGTATAAGATCATGTATAGTAACGATGCAGCGAGATAGATATTTAAGAGGTGCATTGTAATGTGGTACGTGTAGCAATTCGTCATTTTTTATCTCGGGATAAGTAATTTGTTCACGAAGGCTATATATGGGTGCATTGAATTCAGTAATCATTCCTTTATAAGAAGGCAACTTCATTTGTATAAGCTTTGAATCTCCTAAAAGTCTAAGCTCTATCTTTTTGTTTAAATAATAAAGTTTAATCAGTTCATTTAAATAATTTGTACTATATGTTCCTATACCCGAATGAGCCAACATTCTAGCATCAAAAACAAGCTTAATCTTTTTTTTATGCTTGTGTTGTGTTACAGGCAAGAGGTTATTTTTTTTTTCATTCTTCATTAGGTATTCTAAGCCCTCTTATTTTTACATAAGTTAAAGCAATTCAAGTATTTTATTTTCTATCTCGGATATAAGAAATGGCTTCCCTTTAATTTTATGTAACTCTTCAAAGGCAAGACCTGTTTTTCCTCGTAAGTGGTAGCTTAATTGTCCCATATTCAATTCAGGTATCAATATTTTATCGTATGTTTTTAAGATAGTTTCCAAATTTTTAGGAAAGGGATTTAAATAACGTAAATGTGCATGAGCAACTTTATGACCTTTTTTACGAATAAGATTTACAGCCTCTCTAATTGCCCCGAAGGTCGAACCCCAACCAAGAACAAGAAGCTTGGCATCCGTATCCCCATAAACTTCTTGCTGGGGTATAAAATTTGCAATCGTTTCAATTTTTTGGGCCCTTAATTTTACCATTTTTTCATGGTTTTCAGGATCATAACTCACGTTTCCTGTAATAGCATCCTTTTCTAAGCCTCCTATACGATGGTACAATTTAGGAGTTCCAGGTACTACCCAACGTCTCGCCAATGTTTGCGAATCACGCTCGTAAACATTAAACTTATCGCCTTCTTTAAAGTTTTCCCAAGAAGTAAATAAATGATTAGAAATACTATCCATCTTACCTAAATCTGGAATCAACCAAGGCTCTGAGCCCATGATTAAATAAAGGTCTGTGAGTACAAAAATGGGTGTCATAAATTGAAGGGCGATTCGTACAGCCTCTATCATAACTTGAAACGAATCTCCTGGACTAGATGGGGCAATAACAGGGATAGGACTCTCCCCACTTCGTCCATAGAGACAAAGTAAAAGATCCGTTTGTTCTGTCTTAGTTGGAAGACCTGTAGAAGGCCCACCTCGTTGTGCATCTATAATGACAAGGGGCAATTCCGTCATTACAGCTAAATTAATTGACTCTCCTTTTAGAAGTATACCTGGCCCAGAAGAAGCTGTTACACCTATACTGCCACCATATGAAGCTCCTATAGCAGAGGCAACAGCAGCTATCTCATCTTCAGCTTGGAAAGTTTTTACATTAAAAAAAGTTCTAAGTTTGACTATCTCATGTAAGATGTCAGAAGCAGGAGTGATAGGGTAACCTGCATAAAATAAGGGTAATTGTGATTTTTCTGAAGCACATAGCAAGCCTAAAACTATGGCCATGGACCCGTTAATATTACGATACCAACCTGGTTCTAACTTCGCTTTTGAAACATCATATTGATAAGAAAATAACTCACTCGTCTCTGCATAGTAAAAGCCTGCTTTGAGCACCTTTTCATTTGCATGAGAAAAAAGATCTTTTTTCTTAAACTTTTCTTTAATCCAACCTAAACTATACTCTAAATCTCTATCAAAGAGCCAGTAGCTTATTCCAAGAGCAAAGAAATTCTTACATCTTTCTGCCTCGTTGCGTGGTAACTCTTTAAATTCCTTGAGTGCCTCTATGGTTAACTGTGTAATGGGTGCCTTAAGCACATTGTATTTCCCCGCCAAGGCCTCTCCTTCTTGCCCTTCTAAAGGATTCAGAGTATAACCCGCCTTTTTTAAATTACGTTCATCAAAGCTATCTTCATTCAAAAGTAAAACGCCACCCCTTCGTAAGTCCTTTAGATTTGTCTTTAAAGCAGCAGGGTTCATGGCAACTAGAACATCTACCTCATCTCCTGGCGTATAAATATTTTCTTCTGAAAAATTAACCTGAAAGCCTGAAACTCCTGCTAAGCTACCCTGTGGTGCCCTTATTTCTGCAGGAAAATCTGGAAAAGTCATAATATCATTTCCAATAACACTCGCAGCATTACTAAATTGTGTGCCCGTTAGTTGCATTCCATCCCCCGAATCGCCACAAAAACGTACTACAGCAGAGGATAGGGTTGTCTTTGTCTTTTTCATAATTTTTATTTCTAATTTATCTTATTCTGATAGCTTAAAAGTCATTTACTGTAAATACTTCTATAAAAGACACGACTCAATATTTTAAGAATATTGCAACTACTATAAATCAATATTTAAAATTGGATCCTAATACATACAAAATTAAATCCATATTCAAACTTGTCTTTATAAAACTATATTTTTTAACAATTAGCTTCTTTTTAGAGAGAGAAGACGATTGTTTTTTTCTATACAAAGTATCATTTCCCACTCACAATAGTATTAAAATACTATATACCTTTCATCAATACGATAATTTCAAATTTAGATAAATAAAATTTACTTTCCTAAAGTAAGTTAAAATAAAAATTAAACCTAATATAAAAAGTCAAATGTCCACACACATAGAAATAGAAGGATACAAAGTTCAATTTTATAAAAATTCTAAAATTGACAATAACTCTAAGCAGGCTACTTCAAGTCTAATTCCAGAAACGAAATTAATTCTAACCCCTACTACTCGTTCTAATTTACGTAAAATTATCACCCCACTCCTCGCAGGCCACAATCTTTTGCTAGTAGGAGATGCTGGAGTAGGTAAAAATGCCCTCATCTATTACATCAACTATTTACGTAAAATGCCCACATTACGCTATAGCTTTAATGAAGATACTATGCCAGAAGACTTAGTAGGAAGTTATCGAATTGATTCGCTCAATCATCTTTTTGTTTGGTCAGATGGCCCCTTAGCTCAAGCTCTAAAAATGGGGGTCTCCTTTGTTGCAGATGAGATGAATTTATGTGGCCCTGAAATACTCAAACGATTTTACAATCTTTTTACAGATCAAAAATTACAACTACTAGAAGGTGATGCTAGTGACGTTTTGGGAGAACATGGATTTAACTTTATTGCCACTCAAAATCCTATAGAAAATTTTGAAGGCCGTAAGGAATTACCACGAGAAATACGAAAATATTTTACCACGATTTATATAGATCCTTATACCGACAAAGAACTCATAGAAATCCTATCACAAATTGAAACTAGTTTACCTATAGAACTCGTTGAACTTCTCGTGGAAATTAATTCTAAAATAGAACTTCTTATACAAAAAAATCTTATAGGCAACCAAGATCTTGAACGTTATCATTTTAATTTACGTAACTTAAAAAAATTAGCCCAAAGATTAGCCATTCATAATGACAGTTGGGATAAGAAAAAAAATAGAAATGAAACTTTTTTCTTAGAAGAAGAGCTTGCAGATATCTATATAAGATCTTTTAGAAAAAAAGAAGACCTACAACTTTTAATTTCAGAAATAAGCTCTTTGATAGAAGAAAAGTTTATAGGTTACAAATGCGATTTTAATTTTTTAAACCTCCATTCTCATGAAAAGGAAGAAACCCATTCTAAAGATATACAACTACAAGTAGATAGGAATAAAAAAATTGTACAGATAGGTAGGTCTAGCTTAGCCCCCCTTAAGGATAATTTCTCTAATCAAGAATTTGAAAGTGCTATCGTTCAAGCTTTAGAAAATTTTCCCCTTCTGCCACATAATTTGCAATATATTGAAAGCATTGCAAGGGCAATAGAAAACCGAGAAAACATTTTACTAGAATGTACACCTAATGTAGAAGTGGAAGGGTATGTTGAATTTTTTAGTACCTTATTAGGACGTCCCCTTCGTACCATCACCCTATCTAAGGGAATGCACACTTCAGATATATTGGGAGCCCTAAAACCTTCTACTTCCAAATCTACAAATTTAAGTGATGCTGTAAAATGGTTTGATGGTCCATTGACATCGGCCCTTAGGTCAGGAGAATTTATTTTACTTAGAGGTTTAGAAGCAGCAGGCCCTGAATTAATAGAGAAATTAAATATGCTTCTTGATGATGCTAAGGCTTTGACTTTACCACCTGAAGTAGGCGAACAAACAAATATACCCTTACCAAAAGAAACTCGTATTTTTGCTTTGAAATTCTTTCGCAAACAAAGAAGTACTTCCACAATTTCAAGGGCATTTAGAAACAGATTTACTAGTATTGTAATAGAAGAAATACGAGATAGGCCCAGTCTTGTAGGATTTTGTAAACATCTCTTGAAAAACGAAGATGCTTTAACAAATGCCCTAGTTCATACTCTAGTAGACTTTCATTTGGCTATAATAGAATTATCTCATAAACGTCAAATAGGAACCGAAAAGATTCAAAGCTACGAATATGGTCTCACAAATCTTAAAAAGTGTTGTGTACACATAAAAAACATTCAAATAAAACAAGATGCACTTTCTCTAAAAAATAATATGATTGAGGCTGTAAACTTAGCCTATTTAAATGAAATAGCAAGTATAGAAGAAAGACAAAAGTGTTTAAAGCTTCTCATAGAATTTTTTGATGGCTTAGATTTAGAAAATTATCTCTCTCGCCTCCCCCCCGATAATGAGGGAGGAGGATTAATCAAAAAATCTTCTCCTGTAAAAAAAGTATATTGGGATCAAGAAAAACATCTTCGTCCTCCCAATACAGGAAAATTTGAACCTAAAGTTTATGGTCGTTCAAAAAAAAAAGGCCTGAATATTAACACCCCAGAAACGGGTGGCAAAACCAAAGAGGGGCCCGACGCTTGGTACGGGTCAGACACTCAAGGCAATAAGGGACAGGGAGAACCTGGTGGTGGAGGTGGCTCTTGGGGTTACAGAACAGAAAACTTGTATCTTGATTTCATCGCTAGGCGTAAAAATCTTTGGAGTTATGATATGGGGCTTAGCTATAAAGAATTCCTGAATGTCTTTGGCCCAGAATTAGAAAAAGTAGTTTTGGATTTTGATCGTTTACTTGAATCGAATAGTAAATTAGAGCGTTTGTACAAATCTCAAGGTTCCAGAGTTGATTTACGAAAATATTTATCTTATCAAATTGGTGCAGGCGATGAAAGAATTTTTGATAAAAGTAGCATCATCTCGGAAGCAAATCGTCTCAAAGGAGTAGAGTTAATTCTAGCCATGAACAAAGGAAGACGTATGTTTAATTATGAGTATTCCTTAAGTTGTATAGTGGCGATAATGGGAATTGCCCTCTTATTTAAAGAACATAAAATTCCATTTAGTGTTAATGCCTATTCTGATTTAGAAAATCTAAAACAATCTGTAAACTTAGAATGCTATAAAAAAAGAGATGAACTAATGGATGAGAATATGGACACTCATATGTTTCATCAATTAACAGAATGTTGGAATGGGGATACAGTACAAGAAAGCCCTATTTTAGATGAACTTGCAGACTCTTTTCACCCTACAGATTCTAGGACAAAAATCTTAGTTCTATTTTCTGATTTTCGTGGTTTTAGGGCTAAGGCATACCGTGAACATGAAATTAATTCTAAGGAACTACTCACCTTTAAAGATACCATAGAAAGAATACGTAAGCGTGGTATTCACTTATTAGGAGTTGGACTTGGACCTAGAAATTTAGCCGAACATTTTTTTGAAGAAACCATTTCTTTAGATGGAGAAAATTTTTCCCATCTGCCGGCCATGCTTACAACAAAAATTTGTAATCTTATACATCGACATCATCAATACGCCTAGAATTAAAAACGAACATTTGATTCGCTTTCCAAATCTATACTTTGAATCGTATCAAATAAGCCCTTTAGCTTAGACTCATCTTTTATTCCTGGTACTCCCGACTCCACCCCAGAGCTTAAATCAACCCCTGATGCCTTAGAAGTAACTAGCACATCCTTGATGTTATGTGCATTGAGCCCCCCTGCTAAAAAATATTTCAATTCTATATCTTGCACCAAATTGAGGTCTAGTTTCAACCCAGTCCCGCCTAATTGATTTTCCATATACGTATCTAAAACAAAAAAACTTTTGGGCTTATATTTCATTAAATCCATATCACCTATTCTTTCCTTCACCCTTAAAACTGGCCAAAATTCTATATTTGAGGCCTTAAATTTATTTTGAATTTCTATAAACTCTTCAGGTGTATTGGATATATATTGAATCACATGGAAAATTCTAGCCAAAATAATTTCTGGTAATTGTTCTTTTTCCATAAAGCTCAATACTGCTACATGCAATATATGGGGATAAAGAATTTTCATTCTCTCTAAAATTTTTTGTATCTCACTTAGCCTTACCTTACGAGGACTTGAGGAGACAAAAATCCAACCCATATAATCTGGTTTATAACTAGCTACTTTCAGACTATTTTCAAAAAAAACATTTCCACAAATTTTAACGAGTGGTTTTTTATTTTTTTCTTTGAAAGGGTGTCTAGCTTTATCCATGATATCTTTTCAAGACTAAATCTCTATATCAAGGTCCCACTCATAAAATTATATGTAATGCTCTATTTGAAACTTATTCCACTTTTTGGAGGGTGAAAGAATTTATATACGTATCTTTCAATTTTGCGTATTCAAAAGCTCTTTTTCGTATCATGGCCTCTTCTTCTTTTGTAATTTCACGTACAATCTTTGCAGGCACTCCCATGGCTAACATACGTGAGGGTATTTTTTTTTTAGGGGGCAATAATGAACCCGCTCCTAAAAATGAAAACTCCCCCAATTCGCAATCATCTAAAATAATTGCCCCCATCCCCACAAAAGCATAATCTTTCAAGGTACAACCATGTAAAGTAGCTCTATGACCTATGGTACAATAATTACCTATGATTGTGGGACTCATATTTGCACTCACATGTATGACGCTTTGATCTTGTATATTTGTATATTTACCTATGAAAATTTCATCAACATCACCACGAATTGTACAACCAAACCAAACACTTGCTTCCTCATCTATAGTAACACGTCCTATGACCTGTGCTTGCGGTGCGACCCATGCCCTCTCATGAATTTTGGGAGTATATTCTTTCCAAGTATACAGAGACATATCTATACAAGAAATTCTTTAAGGATGAAATATTGAAAGTATAAGCACATGAAATGAGCTAAAGGAAAAGTTTTAGTCGCATTATGGGCAAGGGGTGGGGCTATGCCCATAACGCTAATCGCCACAGCATATAGGGGTGAGCCATGGCGACTAAGAACAACCTCCATAAGCAAGGGTTTAGAGTCAATAGTTTTACATTTCGTATTACATGAAATCAAAGAAAAGAAAATCAAGTAAATCAAGCATTTTCGTCCTAAAAATAAAATCATTTAGAAATCGTTTTCTACCCCAAAGTCATTTTTACTGAAATTTACTTTTTCCTTATTTTGTCACACATGATATACCCAAACGACTCCTACTTTAACTAGGCTACGTAATCATCACAAATAGTTATCTTTATACTTTGCAATGTCACGCGAGAGTACAAATATAACTTTCATGCCTATCTATCATAAGCATTTCATTGAGTATTTTATAAACCCCAGACCTTGATTTAGAAATTTTTAAACTTCAGGCTTGAAGTCGCCCAAGCAAATAAAAATAAATACATAAAGATATTGCCAAAATTTTATTAAAGCAAACCTTGGTGTATATGTTTAGTAGTATAGGCTTTTCAGAGTTACTCATCATTCTTGTAATTGCTTTAGTACTCTTTGGGGGACGAAAAATACCTCAATTGGCTCGTGATTTAGGTAGTGGTATAAAAGAGTTTAGACGCTCCCTTTTAGACACCTCATTAGATTCAAACGATGATGCCTACAAAAATGAACAAAGATTCAAAACGTCTTCAAGGCTTTCTAATTCAAAAACAAATACGAGAGAAAAGTTAGTAGCACAAAGGCGCAGAAAAACAAAGGGCTCCTGACCCAACATTCCTTGTACTCAAAGAGAAAAACTATCCTTAAAAATAAGATACCCGCAGTGTCTAATAGCCCCTTTCGTCCTAAGAAAAAAAATACTCATTTATTACCTGTTGGCCTAAGTGCTAGTGCCCATTCTGTGAGAAAAAAAGTGCCTCCTAAATATGAAGAAAGCGTACTTACACTAGGGGAGCATCTCGAAGAGTTACGCTCTCATTTGATATGGGCGCTCATTGTTATCATTTTTATTTGTAGCATCACCCTAGGCGCTAGTAATTTTTTACACAACATACTCATTACCCCTTATACCAAACTCACTCAACAAAAGCTCTTACTACAAAATGTTTATGGGAGTTTGGAAGTTTTAGCTAAAATAGGTATAAATATGGGCTTAATTTTAGCCTTGCCCATATGCCTAAGCATACTTTGGAATTTTGCAGTACCTGCCCTTTCTAGAAAAGTAGCTTTTTTAGGTCATCTATGTGTAGCCGTAAGTGCAATCTTATTTTGGATAGGCGTACTCGTTGCATGGTACTACTTGATACCCCTATCTCTTGGGTTTTTATTTCAAGATTTTATGATAGACGGAGTGTCCCCACAAACAACTGTAGAAAAATATTATAGCTTTTTATTTTTACTTTTTATAGGTTGCGGTCTCGTCTTCCAACTCCCCATGCTCACAATAGCCCTAGGTTTTTTAGGTATCCTAAACTTCAATTGGCATAAAAAATATTGGCGCTATATTATATTGGTTACTTTTATTTTCTCTGCTATTATTACCCCACCTGAACCTATCTCACAGATTATTCTTTCAAGCATGTTACTCATTCTCTATAGCATTGCAGTATCTATAGTTTGGCTCATTGAAAAAACTAGTAAAAAGAAAAATAACCTCGCCACCCAATTCAAATGACTTTCCCTTATGAATAAAAATATTGTTTTCTAAAGTAAGTCCATTTAGATTTGTGAATCCAAGTAATAAGAAAACATTCTACTTTCTCATGTAACGTAAACGTATAAATGTTTAAAATAAAAAATGCTAAAAGAAAGTAAAAAATTTCAATTTCATTCAAAGGACATAGCTCGCTTAGTTTGTGGCGTATCAGATACACGTATAGATTTTTTAGAAAAACTTCTACATCTAAAATTAATTCCTAGAGATGTATTTTTGCAAATGGAATCTGAGAATAAGGAAAATTTAGAGCTTGGAAACATCTACTTTAATGAATTAGAAAAATATTACACCATTAATAAACTAAATTTTATCAATAATGAAAATGAAAGGCAATACCAAGAACTTTATGAAGCCATACTTCACAAAGTTCAAAACTCAAATGCAAATATAAGTACCGAACCTATCTTTGTAAGAGCTCGAGGCCTACCCATTTATACAAAGGGTCCCAGACAAAAAGAATACATAGACTCTATGCTTAAGAATCCAGTCACTATCTGCATAGGGGCAGCAGGAACAGGAAAAACATTTTTAAGTATAGCCGTTGCTTGTAAACTTCTTATGAGTGGGAAACGCAATCAGTTGATTATCACAAGGCCCGCAGTGGAAGCGGGAGAGTCACTTGGTTTTCTGCCAGGTGACCTAGAACAAAAAATAGACCCCTACCTTAGGCCACTGTATGATGCCTTATATGAGTGCCTCTCACGGAAACAAGTAAATGAAATGATTCTAAACAGACAAATTGAAATAGCCCCCCTCGCCTATATGCGTGGACGTACCTTAAATGACGCTGTTGTACTCTTAGATGAAAGTCAAAATTGCACCCTAACACAATTAAAAATGTTTCTTACAAGACTAGGTCGTAATAGTTCCATGTGTGTCAGTGGGGATGTAACGCAAGTAGATCTGCCTCCCGGACAATCAGGACTTGCCTATGTAGCTGAAATTTTAAATGGTATACCTGAAATAGGGGTAATTTACTTTAAGAATGAAGATATTGTACGTAATCCCATAGTAGAAAAAATAATCAAAGCATTAGATTTTGAAAAAAATAAAAAAACAAAATGATAACTAAATCTTCCTAATACCCTAAGCATAAATCACGTCTTCTGCCAATGTAATTTTAAATATTTTTTATTATGTTTCAAAAAGTTTTATCAGGTTTATATAGTTTTGTAACAGAAAAACGTAATCTAAGTTATATTCGTACGTTTCAACTTTTCTTACTTTTGATTACAATTTGCGTTTCTAGCCTTATACTTTTTATACCAGATTATAAGAAATTCCAAACTAGGATAGAGCTAGGAAAGACATGGTTGCCAGGTAGAAGTGCTCCTATGGAAGTTATTTCTAATGTCAATATCGAATTCTTAATGCTAAAAGAATACCAAGAAGCTCAAAGTGAAGCAGAACGTCTAAGCCCCTTGTACTTTATTCGTTTATTTGAAGTTTTAGATAAAAAAGAAGCCTTCAATAAAAAAAATAAAAGAACAGAAGAAACATCTATTGTGTACTTTCATAGCATGTTAGCTGAAGATTTACAAAATTTTAAATTTTGTAAATCCCTTTCTCAAAAAAATTCTGAAATCATTACTTGTGCCAATTCAAAAATCAAGAATTGGAAAAATCTAAATTTAGAACACTGGCATGCCTTACTTCTTTTTTCTTCTGGAAATTTAGAGAAGCGTCTATCCCATCTTGTAGGTGCAATTTTTCAAAAGTATATTATCATAAAAAAAGAAATCCATGACCCTATATTTAAAAACTTCAAAGGGAACATCGTTCGAGTTCAAAATACAAAATATGACAACATAAAAGAAGAAATGGATGTACCCTTTAAAAATGTTATCCAAAGTAAACAGCTATACTATGATCCTCTTTTGTTACATGAGTTAGAAGAATATGCACAAATCATACTCAAAGATTTAAAACTATCCCCTTTTCAAATTAAGACTCTTCTTAAATTGGCTAGGGGATACTTCCATCATATAGATGGCAATTACTTCGATAAAGAAAAGACAAAGGAAGCACAAAAACTCACACGTGAAAATATAAACCCCAGTGCTTATCTCTACAAAGTAAAAAAAGGAGAGGTCATAGTTCATGCAGATGAAATCATCTCAGAAAGCATGTACAAGGCCTTAAAGATATATCAAAACAACCAAAAACAAGAATTTTTCAAGGGCCTAGCCTTTTTGTTTATCCAACAAAGTATTTTTCTTTTTTTCATACTCTACTTTATTTTACGCCTATCAGATAAAAGAATCAATGATGTAAATACGAGTTTGATTTTATTTTCTATAATTTGGTTGTTTCTGCTTTGTTTATTTTTTACGGAAAATTTATGGCGAAATGATTTCAAAAATAACGTTGCCTCTTATTCTTTTGGAACATGGTTACCTATGGGAAGCTTTGGCGTCCTACTCTCCCTCATTGTAGGTGAGACTCTAGGCCTTCCTATACTATTGTACATGTCCTATTTAGCCTTTATCGCGAGTTCTTATGATGGCCTTACTTTATTCACCACTACTACCCTTTCTATTTCTTCTTTGCTACTTGGCTCGCGCATAAAAAAAAGAGTACACTTCATTTCTGTAAGTATACTCATTACATGTATCTTATTATTACTTGTCAGTCTTAATTATATATACTCAAATAAACCTATATTGGATTTTTATAGTAAAGATATTTTCTTTACAAAAAATTTTCTTAGTAATCTAAAAATTTCTTTTTTATCAGGAATATCGACTTTAGCTGTACTCGGAATCCTTCCATTATTTGAAACTATTTTTAATATCCCTACCCGCTTTAAATTAATAGAGTTAGCAGATACAGCACACCCCCTTTTAAAAAATATGTTTCAAAAAGCACCCTCTACTTGGTTGCATACCTTGATGGTTGCTGCTTTAACAGAGAAGGCGTGTGAAAAATTAGGCCTCAATGCTATACTTGCTAGAACAGGAATTTATTTTCATGATATAGGTAAAATGGTAAATGCAGGTTTTTTTGTAGAAAATCAACACCTGATTCCTAAACCTGAGTATATAGATGAAAAAAATCCCAATCAAGCAGCAAAGGTAATTATTGATCATGTAACTGATGGTATCAAAATGGCTCGTGAGGCTCGCCTACCCCAAGAAGTAATTGCCTTCATACCTGAACATCATGGTACTTCTATCATGTCTTTCTTCTATCATAGGGCCTTACAAAAAAATAGAAGACGTGTTCAAAAAGAATGGTTTCAATATAAAGGCCCCAAACCACAAAGCAAAGAAACTGCCATAGCAATGATTGCGGACTCTGTTGAGGCAGCCAGTCGTTCTTTGGATGAATACACAAAAGACTCATTGAATACTCTCGTACTTAGAATCATTCAAGGTAAAATGTCAGAAAATCAATTTGATGAGTGCGATATAACTATCAAAGAACTAAATATCATACGAGAGTCTTTTGTAGATGTCCTAATCTCTTCATTTCATCTAAGACCCAAATATCCCAATCAAAAAGAAACTACAATGTTAGAAAGTCACAGAAAGAAATTAAAAAAGTAACTACAATTTTTTTAATCTATTTTTTCTATCTGTTAATCTGATATATATGTCTATGGTTTTCACAAAATAAGCTAACCCTATCTATTTTTCATATTGTATTATTTCACTTACTATAGGCATATGGCTATATATGAAGGGCAAACTTGCTGGTTGTAGCGTAATAGGGAAAGGCTCTATATTTGAAGGTTCGTTTTATGTTGAAGGTGACTTGCAAATCGATGGGACCTTTGAAGGAGAATTAAAGACAAAAGGAGCTTTAGCAGTGGGTCCCTCTGGTAAGGTAAAAACTAACTTACATGCAAAAGATGTCCTAGTGGAGGGTATAGTCATTGGGAACATACATGCAGATCGTTTTGCAAAATTAGAATCTTCAGGGGAAGTTTTTGGGAATATCGTAGCCCCAATTATAGAATTAGCAAAGGGAGTCATTGCAAAAGGGAAAATAAATATTACTGGGGCCTCAAAATTAAAGCGAACTGAGAAAAAATGACTAAGATGCTATTAAAATAATATAGATTTTCAGAAAAGCCTATTTTATTCCGATAACTCTTACTGTATCCTACTTATAGATAAATTTTTATGTATCAAAGACGCTTTCAAAATATTAAATCAAAGCCCCTATTTAACATTAAAGGGCGTTTTAAGGTTAGTTATTTAGGTAGGGGTATATTTTATTATACTATACCCGGAAAGAAGTACCCTATTGTGGGTAAATTAGACTTGAGTGTTAGAAAAATAAGACATCACTTCATAGTTGCTTGCACCCTACTCGTAATCGTATCCATGTATTCTAGCTTTTTTTCTCGTACTCAGGCAGGTCCTGTAATAAACGAGGATGACTTAGAGCGTTTAGAAAAACAAGGTCGCATAGATGAGTTAGAGAAGCAATCAGAAGAGGCTAAACAACGCTTATATTCAGCTGAGAATCCAATGGATAGCATAGGTACCCCAAGTCATATAAAAGTTATGAAGTACCAAATCAAAAAAGGTGAAACTATAACAAGCATAGCTAAACGCCATAAAATGGATGAGAAATATATTTATATAACTTCTAAATTAAATTCTTCATCTACCATAAAACCAGGTCAGGAAATATCTATACCAGAAAGACCAGGTATCTTCTATAAAGTAAAATCAGGTGAAAATCTCGCGAGTATCCTAGAACGCTATAAAGTGAAATCTAATGAGATGCAGGCGGATAATCCTAATTTAGCTAGCATGGATTTCATAGAACCAGGCCTTAACATCTTTCTACCTAATGCTAAGATACCTAATCCAAATTTAAGCTGGCTTCCCCCTGCTTTAGGTCGCCTTACTTCTTCTTTTGGCTTTCGTCGTCATCCCATTATGAGAATAGGACACTTTCACACTGGTTTAGATATAGCTGTTAGTTACAAGCCTATTAAAGCAGCTAGGCCAGGTACTGTAGTTTATGCGGGTTATCTTGGTGCCTATGGTAAAGTAGTTATGCTACGTCATAACGATAGTTTCAAAACCTTATATGGCCATTTAAGCAATATCAAAGTTAAGCCAGGTGATCAAGTAGGAATGGGAAAGGTAATAGCTATTTCGGGAAGCACTGGGCGCTCTACGGGTCCACATTTACATTTTGAGGTAGTAAAGAATGGAAGGCCTGTAAATCCATGTGGCTACGGTTATTCATGTCCACGTGGCAAGAGAACAAACAAAGCATATCGAAGATTTAGCAGTATAAAGAAAAAATCTAAGTCTCTGATACAATAGTTTTTTTTACTCGCTTCAAGCCCCCCTTAAAAAAATCTGACCAACCTACTGAAACTTCTATAAGTTAAAATCTATATTTATCTATAATTTGGATTCTATAAGTTTCAGCGTTTGTTTACATTTCCTGTAATATAAATAAAATAATCTTAATGAGGATACTATAAATATGGTGTATAATAGAAGAACTAGAAACCCTAGTCGAAGCAATAGAGGAGTTCCATACCAATCAAATGAGAGGGAAGGTGTATCTCCCTCATTTTCCAGTAGAAATCGAAGACTAAAAAGTAATCATTCAGGCGACAATGGTATGAATGCTAACAAACGAATAGATACTGAAAATGAAGAATTGCTTAAAAATCCTCCTGGTTCAGACCCTAATGCCCCCCCTCCTATAGATTTAACTAAACTAAAAAATATGCCTATAGAAGAACTTATGGCTATAGCACAAAGGATGGAAATTGAAGACTATTCGGGGCAGAAAAGACAAAACTTGATTTTTGAAATTTTGGAAAGCCAAGCAGAAAAGAACGGGGCTGTCTATGCCTCAGGTGTACTTGAACGACTACCTGAAGGATATGGATTTTTGCGGAGTCCAGGTTATAATTATTTCCCAGGCCCTGATGATATTTACATTTCTCCTTCGCAGCTCCGCAATCTAGGGCTACGAAATGGGGATACCATTACAGGACAAATACGCCCCCCAAGAGAATCAGAAAGATTTTTTGCCCTCTTGAAGGCAGATACCATTAACGGATTTGGAATAGAAGAAGCGGGTAAAAGACAACTTTTTGATAACCTAACCCCACTCTATCCTAATAAACGTTTAAATATGGAATGGAATCCTTCGTATTTAGATACTCGTATCATAGATCTCCTTTGTCCTATAGGCAAGGGACAAAGGGCCCTAATTGTGGCACCTCCTCGAACAGGGAAAACCATACTTATGCAAAATATTGCAAATGCCATAACAACCAATCATCCTGAAGTTGTTTTAATGGTCCTTCTTGTAGATGAAAGGCCTGAAGAGGTCACTGATATGGCTCGTAACGTCAAAGGGGAAGTAATCTCTTCTACCTTTGATGAACCTGCCTCAAGCCACGTTCATGTAGCAGAAATGGTGATAGAAAAGGCAAAAAGGCAAGTAGAACATCAAAAAGATGTAGTTATACTTTTAGACTCTATTACTCGTTTAGCACGTGCTTATAATCAAGTGATGCCTACTTCAGGAAAGATACTTTCAGGGGGGGTAGATTCTAATGCCCTTCATAAACCTAAGCGATTTTTTGGAGCAGCTCGTAATATTGAACATGGGGGTTCCCTTACTATTATTGCCACCGCATTAATAGATACGGGTTCACGCATGGACGAAGTTATCTTTGAGGAATTTAAAGGAACAGGAAATATGGAGATCCATTTAGATAGACGTTTTTCAGATAAGAGAATTTTTCCCGCCATAGATATAAATAAATCTGGAACTCGTAAAGAAGAGTTACTCCTTCCTCAAGAAACCCTTTCTAAGGTATTTGTTCTTAGAAAGGCCCTAAGTGCCCTAGGGCAAGTTGAGGCCATGGAGTTATTACTTGATAGAATGAAATCTAGTAAGACAAATACAGACTTTTTAGCTAGTATGAATATGCCTAGCTAAAAACATCTATTTTCTGTTGTTTTTGGTATTCTTAAAGATTGCAAAGAAAATTTTTAGTAAAAAACTTTCCGTCTTTATCTTATTTTTTTTGGTATTTTTTTAGTACCCCTTGTCAGATTTCAAGCCTCACTTATATAAAAAAAGTATCTCTTTTTATATTTGTATTTTTAATTTGTATTTAAAAACTGGGAGCTATGAACCTCGAGTCTATCAGGAAAGATTTCCATCAATTAGCCCAAAACTACTTTAACGCTACTCCCCATGCAAATAAACATTTTCAAGCAGGAAGTACCTATATCCCTGTCACGGCAAAGGTTCTAGCCTCTGACGATCTAGTCGCCCTTATCGATGCAAGCTTAGATCTTTGGCTTACTGCAGGTCGCTTTGCCAATAAATTTGAACAAAGGCTAGGCCCCCTCTTTGAACGCAAAGTTCCAGCCCTACTAGTAAATAGTGGCTCAAGTGCCAACCTTGTTGCTGTATCTAGCCTTGGTGCAAATAGTCTGAAAGATTTTGGCTATGAGGCCCTAAAGCCAGGAGATGAAATAATCACTGTAGCCGCTGGTTTCCCAACTACAATCAATCCCATCATTCAAAATCAGTGGAAGCCTGTTTTTATAGATATTGATGGTAAAACTCTAAATGCTAGGGCAGAAGATGTTATGAATGCGGTAGGGCCCAAAACCAAGGCCATAGTTCTAGCTCATACACTGGGTAATCCATATAGGGCAGATGTACTAAAAAAATTCTGTGATGAAAAAAAACTTTATCTTATAGAAGATTGCTGTGATGCCTTTGGGGCAAAAATTGGAGATAAGCCCGCAGGCTCATTTGGAGTCTATTCTACCCTAAGCTTCTATCCCGCCCATCATATTACCATGGGCGAAGGTGGGGCTGTGCTCTCAGCTAATGGCAAATGGAAAAGGGTAGCGGAAAGTATGAGAGATTGGGGTAGAGATTGTTGGTGTGAGCCTGGGAAAGATAACACTTGTGGTAAACGCTATGAATGGGATTTTGGTTCCCTTCCCTCGGGCTACGACCATAAGTACATCTACTCCAACATAGGATATAACTTAAAGGCAACAGATATGCAAGCAGCCATAGGCCTAACACAAATGGATAAGGTGGAAGGCTTTATTGCAGCTCGACGTAGAAATTGGAAAATATTATATGAAGGAGTAAAGGCAAGTCCCATACTTGAAAAAAATCTCATCCCCGTCACCGCTACTGAAGGCACAGAACCAAGTTGGTTTGGTTTCCCAGTATATTGTCGAGAGGGCCTAAATAGAAATGAACTAGTAAAAAAGCTTGAGGAGAAAAAAATTGGGACACGTTTAGTTTTTGGTGGCAATTTATTAAAACAACCAGCCTATCAAAAAATTGATGCTCGTATTGTAGGCGAATTAAAAAATACAGATGATGTCATGTATAGGGCTTTTTGGCTTGGGGTACACCCCGCACTTACAGATGAAATGTTACATTACATGCTTCAAACGCTTGAAGACATTATTAAAACTATGTAGAGGAAAGTGATTCAGGATTTATTACTTTACGCACCTCTACCTAAAGGCTTTCTTATTGCCCTTTCTTGCTTTTTTATCTTATATGAATAAAATAAAGGGGATAATCTACGATTTAGATGGCACCCTTATAGATAGTGCTCCTATTGTCATAAGCATCTTAAATTTTCTAAGAAAGGCTAAGGGACTATCAGAATGGCCCAATCAAGCCTTTACTCCATGGATCAGTGCGGGAGGTAAGCCTTTAATACAAGCTAGTTTAGAATGCCAATCAGAACTATAAGTAGAAACCTACTTATCTCTATTTAGAAAAGAGTATACTCAACGTTCTACACCCGAAGATTCCTTGTATCCCGAAGTCAGAGAAGTTTTAGATTATCTATACAACCACTCTTACGCCCTAGCCATTTGTACGAATAAACCTAGGAAACTTGTTGATAAAATACTCACAGAATTAAAATTATACCCTTACTTTCACTTTATTTTAGCAGGCGATGACTTACCCACAAGTAAACACCATCCCGAAAATTTATTTACGTGCCTAAAAAATTTGGACCTAGATGCAAATCATAGTTTTTATATAGGCGATAGCACAGTCGATCAAATCCTAGCCCTTAGAACTCAAACCCCCTTTGGTTTTTATAAAAATGGCTATGATGATGGAGTAGAATTAAAAAAAGCTCACCTTGTTTTAAATACACATAGCGATGTACTAAAAATTTTATGAAGGATAAAACCCTAGCTATCATTGGAGGAACTGGTTTTTTTGGAAAATCATTTTTGGATGCCTTAAAAGTACTATATAGATTTTTAACTCAATGATTATCAAAATAAAGAATAGAAAGGCAATCACAACCTTTTATGATTGCTAAATAAAGACAAAAGAAGCAAACTGATTAAGATATGAACGATTATGGACTCGAACTCATTCAACGCGGTACAGTAGAAGTGCTACCTGAAGTTGAACTCAAGAAAAAACTTGAACGAAGTGCTTTGAAAAAAAAACCCCTCATCATTAAAGCAGGCTTCGACCCCACTGCCCCTGATTTACACCTTGGTCACCTAGTCCTTTTACGAAAGATGAAACATTTTCAAGAATTAGGACATGAAGTTCATTTTTTGATTGGTGATTTTACAGGGATGATAGGAGACCCCACAGGACGCAATGAAACTCGAAAGACGCTCACACGTGAAGAAGTAGAGATAAACGCCCAAACCTATAAAGAGCAAGTTTTTAAAATCTTAGATCCTCAAAAAACTAAAATTCTTTTTAATTCTGCTTGGTGTGCAAATTTAAAATTTGAAGAAGTCCTCTCCCTCACAGCTCGTTATACAGTTGCTCGTTTACTTGAACGCGACGATTTTTCAAAACGTTACAAAGCAGGAGAAAGCATTAGTCTAATAGAATTTATGTACCCACTCATCCAAGGTTTTGATTCGGTACAAATGAAAGCTGATGTAGAACTTGGTGGGAGTGATCAAAAATTTAATTTATTGGTGGGTCGTGAATTGCAAACAAGTTTTGGCCTCGAACCACAAGTTATTATAACAACACCTCTACTTGTAGGCCTTGATGGGAAACGTAAAATGTCAAAATCGTATCAAAATTATATAGGGATAAATGAAACCCCTTATCAACTTTTTGCAAAATCTATGTCTGTGTCTGATGAATTGATGTGGGATTACTTTATACTGCTCACAGATCTTCCCTATTCTCAAATTGAAACTTTACGTAAGGACACTCACAATTACTTTGAAGCTAAAAAAATCCTAGGTGAGCAACTAGTAGAACAATTATACAACCAAGAAGAAGCAAAAAAAGCAAGGGAGATTTGGGAAAAAGAAAAATCTTCTCGAAACATTCTCGTACTCCCTCCTGATGTACCTATCTATAAAATTCCTACCAACCTCATAAAAGAAAAGAATATAAGCCTTATAGATTTAATGTTAGGGGCGGGAATTGAGAAAAGTAAAAGTGCTATCAGACGTTTGATAGAAAGTAAATCTATCTATATGGGAGAAAATTTAGAAGTAGTGGAAGATGTAAACTTTACACTCCCCCTACCACTTAGATCTTCTTATATATTTAAAATAGGAAAAAAACGTTATCTGAAAATTGAGAATTGAGGCCATGAAGGGCTCACTAAAAAATAAAACAGTATTAGTTTGTGGGGCTAGTGGGAAATCTGGTAGCTCTGCTGTACAATTAGCCTTGGAATTGGGGGCTCGTGTTGTACTTTCCGACATAAATGCAACTGTGCCAGTAGAAGACCTAGTCTCAAAAGAAACATATCAAAAATACAAAGAATATATTATAGATAAGAGACCATATCAAGATGCAAGTCTCTTAGAAGGACTCATAGACGATGGGGTATACATAGATCATGCCATCATTTCACCCGGGCTACATCCTTCTATTGATATACTACAAGCTCTAAAAAAACACTCTCAAGATAAACAAATAGTACTTTGGTCTGAAAATGACTTTGGCTTTTTTTTTCTCAAACAATGCTATCAAATTCAGAAAAAAAAAATTTTTACTATTGGAATAACAGGAACAGATGGTAAATCTACAACCACAGCCCTTATAACACATCTTATCAATACGGGACTAGGATTAAGGGGCCTAGCTTGTGGAAACTTCGGCACACCCCTTTGTGAAGTAGCCTTAGAAGCTTTTAAAAATAAAATTTATTACGATGTGCTAGTGGTGGAAAGCTCCTCTTTTCAATTAGAAAATCTAAACCACTTTCATCCCAATATAGCCCTGATTCTAAATCTTTCTGAAGATCATGGGGATAGATACGAGAATTTAGATGAGTACTTTAAGGCCAAAATACATATTTTAAAAAAACAAACTTGGAAAGATCTCTGCCTTGTAGAAGTAAGCCTAAAGAAAGAAATGCAACGCCTTCTCTTTGATAAAAATTTTTATAAAAACATTCTTTCTTTAAATCTTTTCTCTCTAGGCCTTAAAAAATATTGCACTCTAAGATACATAGATACTCAATTTTTATTTCGTACAAAAGACACACTCTACTTTCAAAAGAAACCCCTACTCCCATACAAAGATTTTCCCCTACCAGGCAAACATAATATTAGCAATGCTCTCTTTGCCCTAAGTGCCATTGAAAATTTAGTTCAACGTAAACATATCCACATTGATAGCCAAAAACTACGTGAAAGCTTGCTTACTTTTAAAGGCTTAAAACATAGATTAGATTTTGTATGCGAGACCATATACGAAGAAAGCACTATAAAATTTTACAATGACAGCAAAGCTACAACAGTACAAGCCTCCAAGGCTGCCCTTTTAGCCTTTCCTAAAATGCCTGTTTTTCTACTTTGTGGGGGGCGCATGAAAGAACGTAGTGACTTTAGTGTACTTTTAGAAAATTCAGAGCAAAAAAAATATATCTTTCCCTTTGGAGCATCTGGAGGGGTCATTGCCTCCCAATTAGGCACAAAAAGCTACAGCGACCTAAAATCAGCGTTTGAGGAAGCATGCAAATCTGCCGAAGAGTATACGAAAACAAAGAAAGCCGGCCTTGAAAAAATCCTCATTATTCTTTTGAGTCCGGGTTGTGCCTCCTTTGATGCCTACTTAAATTATGCGAAACGCGGGGAACACTTCTGTCAATTGGCTCAAAGCTACTCGAACAAAAAATTCGAGGGCTCAGGAGCCTAGTCACACAAAAACTACTCATGAATTTCCTTCTCCCGAAAGGACTACAAGCTCATTGGGTGTACACAATCCTTATAAAAAAAATCTTCCTACTCAAATAATCAAATATTCATCCACATCCTCATCCCAAAAAACAAAAGCTAGTTTCCATAAAGCACCTAATAAAGAAAAAATCTTACCTTCTATAAGCAATGAAGCAAAAAATCAAAGGCATTACCTTTCTCAAAAAGATTGGAAGCAAAAAACATCAAAAATAAAACAAGCCCCCTCTATTTTGGGCCTTCCCACCTCCCTAAAAGACAAACAGGGAAGAGACTTATTTCTAGGCTTTATCATTTTCTTTATGGCCTTTGCGAGTCTTATCATACTTCAGCCTATTTCAGCATTTGTAGCGGAGAAGGCGTTCAACGATCCAAACTACTACTTAAAAAAACAGGCTAGCTTTATGATTATAGGTATCTTTTTTTTAATAGCCTTTGCAAATTTTCCCTTAGAATTTTTTCAACGCTTTGCAACTTGGGGGATGCTTCTGGGTCTCCTTTTGCTAGGCCTCATTTTAATCCCAGGCTTAGGACAAAGTGTGCCTTCAAGCTATGGAAAATTTAGCCGTTGGCTAAAATTAGGGCCTATTGTTTTACAACCCTCTGAATTTTGTAAAATTTCCGTGGTTTGCTTCATTGCAAAAAGTTTATATCATTATGGAATGTATAAAAGCTCATTCAAACAATTACTCAAACCCCTATCTTTAATTGCCCTCATGCTACTCGCCATACTCTTCCAACCTCAATATGGTACAACCCTTTGTATTTTAGGTGTGATACTTATTATGGCCTTTGTGGCGGGATTTCCTATAGGACGACTCATCTCTATAAGCCTTGCCTTCACCCCTATTTTAGTCATACTTGTTTTCTTTTGGAAGTACAGATTAGAAAGATTAAATGTTTGGTTGAATCCCTATCAATATCGCTTTCAAGGTGGGTACCAACTTGTGACTTCATTTCGTGCCTTTCAAGAAGGAGGTCTTTGGGGGCGTGAACTCGCAAGCGGACTTGGGCATCGTTATCTCACATATGGACATACGGACTTCGCCTTTGCCCTCTATGCAGAAAATTTTGGTTGGTTAGGAGTGCTGGCCTTACTTTTGATTTGGGGAGTTTTTATGTTTCGTACTTTACATCTTTTAAACATGAGCAAACATCCCCTAGCCTTTTTCTTAGGGAGCGGGGCCCTTGTCATGATTATGAGTCAAAGTATACTCAATCTATTTGTTGTTACAGGAATCTTACCCACTACAGGTGTGGGACTTCCCTTTTTAAGTTACGGTGGTTCTTCTTTAATTAGCACACTTAGCCTTTGTGGAATACTCTTAAATGCCACTAGATACAAATAAAATTTTCATATAAAAAAAGCTTTCTCATGTTAGACCAAAAATCATCTCAAAAAAAGAAAAAAATCCTTATCCTAGCTGGGGGTACAGGTGGGCATATCGTTCCTGGCCTTGCCCTCTTTCAAGAATTTTACAAACAGAACGAAGAAGTTTTTTTTCTGACTTTATATAAGAATAAAAATTATCCCGACTTCCATTCTTTGGAACTAAAAAAAATTTTGAGTAAACGAATTTTTTTTTACTTATCGCCTCCCCTTCCCACTAGTCCCACCCAGATTTTTGATAGCAAGAACAATCTTTCCTTTTTTAAAAAGATTAAAAAATTAGCTTCTTATTTTAGCTTTCTTTTTTTATTCACCCTTTCCTGTATACAGGCCCTATACATCATAAAAAGAAATAAAATCACAAATATAGTGGGTATGGGGGGATATCCAACTCTTCCTGCCCTTATCCTAGGCCTCATCCTTAGAAAAAAAATAGCTTTATGTGAACAAAATACTGTAGCAGGCAAGGTCACTAGAATTTTTGCTAGATTTGCAAATCAAATTTTTATCAATTTTCCCCTCTCTAGGCCCATCCTCAATGAAAAGGAAAGTGAAATAAAGGTACATGCCCTAGGGAATCCCCTAAGAGAAAATATTTGCAAAAGCCTAGGAACAGAAGTAGGACTCAAACAAAAAGATAGCCAAAAAAAATACTGTATCTTAATTTTGGGGGGGAGTCAGGGGGCGCATCAAATCAATGCAGCCATTCAAGAAATGATAGCTTTGCCCTTTCCTTTAGTAGACACAAATATAGAATGGGTATGGCAATGTGGGGCAAAGGATTTTGAAAAGATAAAAAAAGAATTTCCTAAATCAAAGTACCCCCAGCTTACTTTATTGGATTACATCACAAACATAGAAACATACTACAAAAAAGCAGACATCATCGTATGTAGGTGTGGAGCGGGGGTACTCTCAGAGGCTCTGTGCTTTGGTGTGCCACTTTTACTTGTGCCCTATCCCTTTGCTGCGGATAATCATCAAAAAATCAATGCTGAGTACCTAGTCAAAAACAATGCAGGAATCTTGCTAAGTGAAACTAAGGGAAGTCTTAGGGATGAACTACATAAGAATCTTGAAAATCTACTTACAGATTCTGAATTTAGAAAAAGGATGGGAGAGGCAGCCCTGCATCTTTCTAAAAAAGATGCGGCCTCAAAGATTGCAGAAAAAATACTCAATTGAAAAAGTTCTCGTTCTAAAAAGAATGCGGCGCGGCCTCAAGGATTGTAGAAAAAATACTCAATTGCTATGGGCTCATGAGCTGATATGTACGCCTTAGAAGGAAGGTTAGATTAAAGCGTTCATCTTTATATTAATTTTCTATAAAATTGCCCTGCCCCTTTTGTATGTTTGACAAGACATGCTTATATAAAATTAAAGTGTAAGGTTTACAAAGGAGAGGTGTCCGAGTGGCCGATGGTGCATGCTTGGAAAGCATGTGTACAGCAATGTACCGCGGGTTCGAATCCCGCCCTCTCCGCCAAAAAAATGGACTCGCTCTTTGATGAGTGTTTCATACTCAAAAATAATTATTTCATGTAAAATTATTTTTTTCCTCTAATTTTTATTTCATAATACTCTTTTAAATTATTATTATTTTCATCTGGTTTTATTTTATATTCTTCTGATTCATAAATACGTTCAATTAAATCATGGTACTCTTTATTTATTTCTTTTTCAGGTATATATTTATGCAAAAAACAAAAACAAATTCTATCCAAAATGCTGAAATAATTCTTATATTCTGCTTCAAATAAAGAAATATATGCAAAAACTTGAGATTCAGCTAATTCAGAGATTTTACTATTTTCAAAAGAAAGCTTATCAAGTATTCTTCTAGAACCCATTAGGTCCCTTTCTAATTCTAAAATATTTGAAATTGAATTTTGTTTACGAAGTTTATTGTTACTTCTTACACTAAAATAGATACCTGTAAAAAGTGCTATTATGATTGAAATATTGGATATTAACTGAATTAAATTTTCTATGCTAACTTTATGATAAAAATCTAAAAACATTCTGAATATCTAAAAAATCAAATTGTTTTAGAGTATCTTCTACTTTTAAATTTTATTTTTTTTCGCTTTATTTACAGATTGAGATTGTTTATTTTTATTTAAGATTATTTGGTCTCTTATTTCTAACAATTTTTTGTATGCTGCCATAGATGCATCTAACTGAGTTACTGGTTGAGAATTTGCATAGGTTGATCTAATATTTTTCTTTTCCATATATTTATTGAGGTTAGATATAAAAATTTATAGTCAAATTGATTTTTATATTAATTAGCTTTTGAAATACTCATATACTTCCCACGACAACTGCAATATTTTATAATTTTCAAAGAATGAAAAAATTGGCGTTATAAAAATCCGCCGTTTTGAAAAAATCGGCGTTTTATATAACACCCGCCGTATTTAAAAATCTACCGTTAAAAAAACCCGCCGTTTTTACACGGCGGAAAATGAGATACCTTTTAGAATAACTTATTTGATAAACTTAACTTGAAGTTAACTCATTACATTTTTTTCTAAACTCTGCTGGGTTTGCAATATTGTCAAAGGATTCTCTAGTACCACCAGTACCTATAATTACCAAAGAACCATAATTAAATATTCGACCCAAAATTCCTTGCCGGAGACCCACACTTTCTATTTTACTAAGTCTGAGTTCCAGAGTTCTTCTTTTAATAAAGCCATCTTTCATAATTATCCTTTCATTCGTAATCACATATTCACTTGTCACAGATCTTATCCAAGCTTCTAAAAGAAAAAAAACTCCTATGAGAATTAAACATAATATAGCACCTGGCACAAAGATAATCCAGTGTAGCTTCGTCTCATAGAACACATTTTCATTTTTACCTAAATTTTCATTTACGTACTTACCCATTTCTCACCTCCCCCATTACAAAAAAGTTTATATGGAAACTCATTCTTTTATTTTTTAAACACTTAGAATGAAAGTGCTTGTTTGAATTTTTAATCATCATATTTAGTTTATAACATAGGGGTGTGACATAGTAATTAAATTAAAAATAAATTATACAAATAAGCCCTTATTTAGTTTGTATAAAATCTTAGCGCGAAGTACTTAGTCTTTGTGAGTTTAAGCTCTAAAATTAAAAAATAAAAATAAGCAAATTATTTGCTACTATTAGAAAACATGAAAATACCAATTACACTCATTACAACTGGATTCTTAGGACTGTTGTTTTTTATTCATAGCCTAAGAACGATATTAGGTCGAAGTTTGACTAAAACTAATTTGGGTGATGGAGGACATGATTTATTAACTATACGTATACGCATTCATGCTAACTTTGCTGAATACATCCCACTATTACTTTTTATTTTATTTCAACTTGAGATAAATAAAGTAAACATGTCAATATTAGTAGCGTTCGCTTTTATGATTATGATTGGTCGACTACTTCACTTCTATGGACTGTATTCAAAAGAAACTCCAGGTTGGACAAGAGTCTTAGGTATGCAGCTAACTCTTTGGCCCTTGGTTTTAGGAAGTTCGTATTTGATATATTTGGGGATTATGGATTTGAGTTAAAAGATGTTTGAACAAACTTTCAAAAATATAGATAACATTTTACACAAAGATGCCGGTTGTTCTAGCGAATTAGATTACGTGGAACAAAGCTCTTGGATACTATTTTTAAAATATCTTGATGATTATGAAAAAGAGCGGGAAATGTCGGCAAGTCTTGCAAGTAAGGCGTACACACCCATCATCGAAAAAAATTACCGCTGGAACGTTTGGGCTGCTCCTAAAAAAAACGATAAACTTGATCATCACGCAGCCAAAACCGGCGAAGATTTGAAAAACTTTGTAGACCTAAAACTCTTTCCCTATTTCAAAAAATTTAAGAACAGTGCAGATAGTCCTGAAACTATAGAATATAAAATAGGTGAAATCTTTAGTGAACTAAAAAATAAAATACAGAGTGGCTATACCCTTCGAGAAGTTTTGAATCTTGTGGATGAACTGCGTTTTCAGTCCCAAGCAGAAAAACATGAAATGAGTCATCTATATGAAGGTAAAATCAAAAACATGGGTAATGCTGGGCGTAATGGTGGGGAATATTACACACCTCGTCCCCTTATTAAAACTATAGTCAAAGTTGTGGCTCCAGTTATAGGGCAGAAAATTTACGATGGGGCTGTCGGTTCCGCGGGCTTTCTTTGTGAGGCTTTTGAGTATTTAAAAAATAGTAAAAGTTTGACGACTAAAGATTCGGAAATTTTGCAAAATAAAACTTTTTATGGAAAGGAAAAGAAGTCTTTAGCTTACATCATTGGAATTATGAACATGATCCTGCATGGCGTTAAGGCACCAAACATTGTTCATGTAAATACCCTTTCTGAAAACCTAAGTGACATACAAGAAAAAGACCGCTACGACATCGTGCTTGCAAATCCGCCCTTTGGTGGAAATGAGCGAGCTGAGATTCAACAAAACTTTGCTATTAAAACTGGGGAGACGGCCTTTCTTTTTTTACAACATTTTATCAAGATACTTAGGGCGGGTGGGCGTGCTGGTGTGGTTATCAAAAATACCTTTCTTTCTAATTCTGATAATGCTTCTGTTTCTTTGCGTAAACTTCTTTTAGAAAATTGTAACTTGCATACTGTGCTTGATCTTCCGGGTGGAACTTTTACTGGAGCGGGAGTAAAAACTGTGGTGTTATTTTTTGAAAAAGGAATGCCCACAGAAAAGGTTTGGTTTTATCAATTGAACCTCGAGCGAAATTTAGGTAAAACAAATTCTCTTAACGAAAACGATTTAGCAGATTTCGTAAAAATGCAGAAAAATCATGCAAAAAGCGAAAATTCATGGACTGTTAACATTAAAGACATAAACAAAACTACTTGGGATTTGAGCGTTAAAAATCCAAATAAGAAAAATGAAAATGTTTTGCGTGAACCCAAAGTTATTTTGAAAGAAATGAAAGCCTTAGATGCTGAAAGCAAATTGATAATTGAGAATTTACAATTGAGTATTGAGAATTGAGAATTGTATGAAAAATATTGACAAGGAAAGTCTTCAAAATGCTTACCGCCTTTATGAATCAGGTGAAATAGATAAAATTGAAATAGGCACAACCAAGGGACTGCAGCAAATACATCTTTATCTTTTTGATCGCTTGTTTGAGTTCGCAAGAATTATACGCACAAAAAATATTTCTAAAGGAAATTTCCGTTTTGCAAATGCCTTATATCTAAAAGAAATTTTAGCAAAAATCGAAGGGATGCCCGAAAACACTTTTGAAGAAATCATATCTAAATATGTAGAAATGAACATCGCACATCCTTTTATGGAAGGTAACGGAAGGGCTATGCGTTTATGGTTGGATTTGATTTTAAAGAAGCGTTTGCTTAAACTTGTGAATTGGCAGTTTGTAGATAAAACCCTATACTTGCAAGCTATGGAACGTAGCCCCATCAACGATTTGGAATTACGAACTCTTTTGTTTACAAAGCTCACAGACGAAATTCATAACCGCGATATTATTTTCAAAGGCATAGAACAATCTTATTATTATGAGGGATATGTTTCAAATTGAGAATTGAGAATTGGTAATTGAAAATTGAGAATTAATAATTGAAAATTGAGAATTGAGAATTAATAATTGAAAATTGAGAATTGAAAATTGAGAATTGAGAATTGAGAATTGAGAATTAATAATTGAAAATTGAGAATTGAGAATTAATAATTGAAAATTGAAAATTGAAAATTGAGAATTGAGAATTAATAATTGAAAATTGAGAATTGAGAATTGAGAATTAATAATTGAAAATTGAGAATTGAGAATTGAGAATTGAGAATTTAAAGGTGAAAGAAAATATTATTAAAAATAAATCTTATGCTTTTGCATTAAAGATTGTCAAAGTATATCAATTTCTTTCTAAACAGAAAAAGGAATTTGTGCTAAGTAAACAGATGTTACGAAGTGGAACAGCAATTGGAGCATTAGTAAGAGAAGCTGAACATGCAGAAAGCACTTCTGATTTTATTCATAAAATGGCTATTGCACTTAAAGAGGCAAATGAAACAGAATATTGGTTAGAACTACTTACAGAATCAAATTATTTAGAAGAAGAAATAAGTAAATCAATGAAGAACGAAATAACTGAAATTTTGAAACTATTAATTTCAATTATAAAAACATCTAAACAAAATGTGAAGAAAAAGTTTAATAATTGATAATTGATAATTGATAATTGATAATTGATAATTGATAATTGAAAATTGAAAATTGATAATTGATAATTGATAATTGATAATTGATAATTGATAATTGATAATTGATAATTGAAAATTGAAAATTGATAATTGATAATTGAAAATTGAAAATTGATAATTGATAATTGATAATTGATAATTGATAATTGATAATTGATAATTAATAATTGATAATTGATAATTGATAATTGATAATTGAAAATTAAAAATTAAAATATGAATCAAAATGAAACGCCAAAACTACCAAAGGGCTGGGAAATGAAGAAGTTGGGGGAGGTTTGTGAAGTAAAACCACCAAAAGAAGAAGCAAGAAATAAAATTAAAAGTTTTGATAAGGTTTCTTTTTTACCTATGGAAGATCTTGGTATTTGTTCAAAAAATATAAATTTCAAAAAAGAAAAAACTTTAGCAGAAGTAGTTGGTAGTTATACCTATTTTGGTGAAGGTGATGTATTGTTAGCAAAGATAACACCTTGTTTTGAAAATGGAAAATTAGGTATTGCCAGAAATCTAATAAATAGCATAGGTTTTGGTTCAAGTGAATTTATTGTGTTTCGTCCAAATCAAAAAATTTTTAATGAATATTTATTCTATTTTCTTAGCCAAGAATCTTTTAGAAAAAAAGGTTCTTTAAGAATGAATGGTGCAGTTGGTCATAAAAGATTAGATAAGGAATTTATTCTATCATATCCCATCCCACTCCCCCCACTCCCCGAACAAAAACGCATTGTAGCAAAGTTAGATGAAGTCTTTACAGCTATTGCAAAAGCGAAGGCTAATGCCGAACAAAATCTCAAAAACGCCAAAGAACTTTTTGAAAGCTATTTACAATTATCAATGGATAATGGAAAATCAAAAATTGGGAAAGGCTGGGAAGTGAAAAAGTTGGGGGAATTAGGAAACCCGAAAATGTGTAAAAGAATTTTTAAAGAGCAAACATCTACAAATGGAGATATCCCTTTTTACAAAATTGGAACTTTTGGTAAACAATCAGATGCTTTTATTTCAAAGAAAATTTATGATGAATACAAAACAAATTATCCATTTCCTAATAAAGGCGAAGTTTTAATTTCAGCATCTGGAACAATTGGAAGATGCATTAAATATGATGGTAAGCCAGCATACTTTCAAGATTCAAATATCGTATGGATTGAAAATGATGAAAAACTGGTTTCAAATGATTTTCTATTTGAATTTTATAGGTCTTGTAAATGGGGTTCAACAAAAGGTGCAACAATTTCAAGACTATATAATGATAATTTAAAAAATACCAAAATATATTTCCCAAAATCTAAAACTGAACAAAAACATATAGTAGCCAAGCTAGACGCACTTAAAGCCGAAACCACACAACTCGAAAAAATCTATAAGCAAAAAATCGCCTCCCTAAATGAACTTAAAAAAGCTATACTTAGCAAGGCATTTGAGGGGGAGTTGTGAGATTAAAATAAATTAGGAGATAGAATGAAAATAACACAATTAGAAATTTCAAATTTTCGTGGAATTAAATATGCAAAATTAGAAAATTTGCAGAGTCTCGTCGTTATTGCAGGTCAAAATGGTGTTGGTAAATCATGTATTTTTGAAGCAATAAAATTTTTCAAATCTGTATTTAGTGAACAACAACAAAATGAAATACAAAACTTTTTCGGCGAATACCAAATAAATCATGGGAATACTATAAGTAATATCTATAAATTGTTTAACGATGCTAACAAACCTTTCTCAGTTGGCTTGCACGTAAAATTAAGTAACGAAGAAATAAATTACCTTATATACAACTTGGAAAATATTTTTGAGATATATTATGCAAATAAAATGATTCCTGGTTGCTTTAATATAAATGGTAATTTTAACATAAATCATTTAGGACAATTCCAAAGCAAATTAAATCAAATTCAATACACAATTAAAACTAATAAACCAAATTTTTTGGAAGCGTTAGATAGAAATAACCTAGGTGCAAGTATCATATTGCAACCTTGGCAAATAAATAATGCAAATTTTCAGTTTGATTGCCCTAATGAATTTGTATTTCAATTATTACAAGTTATTTTTTCTTTTATATTAGATAATAATATTGGGATAATTGACTTTCATGGACCCAATCGATCATATCTTAGGGAAGAAATCCAACATGTAAACGTTAATTTTAATTTAGCTGAACAATCAAAGCAATCATATACGCAACATGCTTTGTATAATTATAGTAATAAATATACAAATATAAAAAGTGAACTCGCAAATGCTTATTTAAAAGAAATATTAGCAAAAGCACTTAATAAGTCATCTAAGAAAGATAACAAGCTCACAGAAAATTTACAAGATTTGTTTGCAACATTTTTCCCAAATAAAGCATTTACAGGTCCCGAGTTTGATGAGAAAATCATATTAAGGTTTCCTGTTAGTATTAACGGAGAGAAAAAACACGATTTAAATGAATTAAGTTCAGGAGAAAAAGAAATACTGTTTGGGTATCTAAGACTCCGAGATTCTGCACCAAAACATTCTGTGATATTATTGGATGAACCAGAACTTCATTTAAATCCAAAACTTACTTCAAAAATACCCGACTTTTATTCAAGAAGTCTTGTTAAAGATCAAGGGCATCAAATTTGGCTCATTACTCATTCTGACGCACTTATAAAAGGGTGTGCTGGGTTAAACAATACAAGCATTTTTCATTTCCTGTCATATATGGATGCAAAGAATTCTGTTAATCAAGCTGTAAAAATTTCACCTGATAGTGAATTTGAGACTAAAATTTACGATTTATTGGGTGATATTGCAGGATACAATCCTCAAAAGGATATTATTATTGTCGAAGGTGAAAACTCTAAATACGATGAAAATATATTAAAAAACCTTTTTCCTGAATTTTGTAGTAATTACAATATATTCTCGGCAGGTAACAAAAAAAATGTTTTAAAAACCGTAAATTCCCTTCGGACATTAAAAAGTCAAATTATAGTAAATAATATAAAAATATTCACCATTACGGATATGGATTTTGATACGAATCAAACCAATGGTGAATTTGATTTAAATTGGGATGTTTATCACATCGAAAACTATTTTTTAGAGGAAGAATTAATTTGTGAAATTTTGAATGAATATAAAGGACCACATGAAGAAAAAATTATACAAAGTTTTGTTACAAAATCATTAACAATTTGTGCAGAAAAAGTGAAAGGTACTATTCTTCAGGAAAGGATTTCTAATTTTACAAATCAGATTCTAATTGGATGTATCGACACAAAAATTGATCCAAAATCTGATAATCTTATCGAAAACATACTAAAGAGAATCACTGATTCAATGAAAAAAATTAATGAAAACATTGACCCAAATCGAATTGAAGAGACACTTAAATTAAAATTAAATGAATGGAATAAACAACTAAGTGATGATATTAAATCGGGAAATTGGAAAAAAACTTTTCCAGGAAGGAAAGTCTTGTCTGAATTTGTAAACAATCATAAAGATTTAAAAAATTATAATAGTTTTGTGAGTCGCATCTATAATAAAATGTCAAATAATAAAATTACTCCCGATGGAATGAAATCTGTATTGGAAAAAATAGAATCATTTTCAAAGGAAAGAAATTGAATACTAATTTAACTCCTTGCTCCCCCTACCACCACTCCCCGAACAAAACGCAATGATTGATTGATCGCATTGTAGCCAATCTATACACACTCAAAGCCGAAACCACAAAACTTGAAACTATCTATAAGCAAATATCGCCACCCTTTATGAGCCTAAAATTTGCTATACTTTGCAAGGCATTTGAGGGAAAATTGTAAAATTATAATATGTATAAAGATAATCAATATATAACTAATGGTCTTTATTGGCCAAGTATACTTAAAGATTTTCCTAAAGATAAAAATAATGTTTTTAGACCTATATTTGAAGCTTTTACAAATTCAATTGAGGCTATTAAAGATAAGCAAAAAAAAGATATAAATCATAAAGGAGAAATTATCATCAAGATTTACGTAACAGATGCTACGGCTCCAAATACTTTTAATTTTTCAAGTATCTCAATAACTGATAATGGAATTGGTTTTGATAATGAACAGTTCAAGCGATTTAATACTTTCAGGGACAATAGGAAAAGTTATAATAATCGTGGTGCTGGCAGAGTTCAGTATGTGCATTTCTTTAATTCAATTGAAGTAAAAAGCGTTTTTGAGGAAAAAGGAGAGCTCTTTGAGAGGAATTTTATAATTTTTAAAAGTCAACTCATCGAAAAAGAATCTTTTGTTAAACACATTTCTTGTATAAAAGTTGATACACAAAAAACTGGAACTACGATTACATTCAATTCACTGCTTGAAAATAATGAAGATTATAATAATTTGAATGATCAAGTTCTCAAGAAAAAGCTAATTGAAAGATATATTCATTATTTTTGCTATAATCAAGATAGCTTACCACAAATTGAAATTGAATTATATAGCTACGACAAGCTTAAAAGTAAATCAAGCATCTCAAAAAAAGATATACCAAAATTAGATAAAGAGAAAGTTATCAAAATTCAATATTCTAAGAAGCTTGGTTCAAATGCTGAGAAAACAGATAGAACTGAAGACTTTAAAATTTCTTCTTTTATTCTAGATGAAGAAATTTTGGAAGATAACAATCTGAAGTTAGTTTCTAAAGGAGAAGTTATAGAAAAATCAGAAATACTTTTGGACGTGTTGGAAAAAGATTCTAATGTTATTGAAGGAAAAAGATTTCTATTTATAGTTTCGAGTAATTATATTGATGAAAAAAATACAATTACAAGAGACGATGTTATAATTCCACAAAAAACATTTTTCCTTGAAGGCGAGAGTGATCAAGAAATTTTAAAAGAAGATATTCAAGAAAAAGTAAATAAATCAATAATTGAAATGTATCCCAAAATAAAAGAAATCAAGAAGAAACTTGATGAAAGGGTCAAGAAATTAAAGGAAATGTTTTTTTTAGATGATGAAATAAGTTCTGATAGAAGTAAAATATCAATCAATGACAAAGATGATAAAATTTTAGAAAAATATTACACTGCTGAAGCAAAGAAAATATCAAAATTAGATGCAAAAATAAAAAAGACTATTGATGATCTTGAGAATTTTGATATAAAATCAGTTTCTTACAATGAACAGCTTGAAAAGGCAGTTGAAAATCTAAATAGAGAAATTCCACTTTCAAACAAAAACTCTTTAGCTCATTACGTATCGAGAAGGAAATTAATTTTGGAACTTTTAGATAAAATTTTAAGCAGAAGATTACAAATACAACAAAATGATAAAAATTTTGATGAATCATTAATCCACAACTTGCTTTTTGAAAAAAAAACAACAAACACTGAAGATAGTAACCTATGGATTTTAAATGAGGATTTTATCTATTTTAATGGAAATTCAGAAAAACAACTTGATAAGTTAGAATTTAAAGGTGAAAAAATATTCAAAGAAGAATTTAAAGAAGAAGAAAGAAAATATTTAAATTCACTTGGTGAAAATCGATTAAAGAAACGACCCGATATTGTATTATTCCCAGAAGAAGGAAAATGTATTATCATTGAACTTAAAGCACCAAACGTAAATATATCTGATTATCTATACCAAATAAATAAATATGCATCTCTTATTAGAAATTTTACAAAAGATAATATCCAATTTGAAACATTTTTTGGTTATCTTATAGGTGAATCTATCGAGGCAAGAGATGTTAGAAATGCAGATAGTGATTTCAAAGCAAGTTATCATTTTGATTATGTATTTCGTCCTGCTAAAAATATAGTGGGTGATGGTGATAGAAAAGATGGTTCAATTTATACAGAAGTACTTAAATATTCGACATTACTTGAAAGAGCAAAATTGAGAAATAAAATCTTTATAGATAAATTGGGACTAAATAAAGATAATAAAAAATCTAAATAAATTATCAAAAAAAACCACTCTAAAAAATCCCTACACCACCACTAATTAACCACTCATGAATGAAGCAGAAACAAGAGCTGAATTGATAGACCCCGCACTTGCAAAGGCTGGTTGGGGAGTTGTTGAGGGCTCAAAAATTTTTCGAGAGTATTATATAACGGAGGGTAGAATACAACTCGGAGGCACAAGGGCAAGTCCTCTAAAAGTAGATTATATTTTAACTTATAAAAATCGTAAACTTGCAATAGTCGAAGCGAAGAGAAAAGAAATTGAAGTGTCCGAAAAAGGTGTGACACAGGCAAAAAATTATGCAGTAAAGCTTCAACTTGATTTTACGTATGTATCCAATGGTAGGCAAATTTACGAAATAAATTTAAGAAATGGCAAAGCGAACTTTATAGAAAATTTTCCTAGCCCTGAAGAATTGTGGAATAAAACTTTTGAAGAAGAAAACAAGTGGCGAGATATTTTCAATAGCATCCCTTATGAAAATGTAGGTGGCACAAAAAAAACAAGAACTTACCAAGAAATAGCTATAGATAAAACGATGTTGGCTATAGCACAAAATAAACAACGTATCCTTCTCACTCTTGCCACAGGCACAGGTAAAACTTTTATCGCCTTTCAGATAGCTTGGAAACTTTTCAAAAGTCGCTGGAATTTGCGTCGAGATGGTTATAGCCTTCCTCGTATACTTTTTCTAACTGATCGCAACATACTTGCCAATCAAGCTTTTAATGATTTTTCAGCCTTCCCTGATAAATCCTTAATTCGCATCAAACCTAAAGAAATTAAAAAGCATGGAAAAGTTCCAACAAATGGAAGTGTATTCTTTACTATATTTCAAACTTTTATGAGTGGGGATAAAAAAACAAAAAACCCTGTCCCCTATTTTGGAAGTTATCCTAATGATTTTTTTGATTTTATTATTATAGATGAGTGTCACAGAGGTGGTGCAAATGATGAGGGAAACTGGCGTGCAATTCTCACATACTTTTCACCAGCCGTACAATTAGGTTTAACTGCAACGCCAAAACGTAAAGACAATGTGGACACCTACAAATATTTTGGCGAGCCTGTTTACAGCTATTCACTCAACGAAGGTATAAACGATGGTTACCTAACACCTTTCAAAATCAAACGTATTCAAACAACTCTAGACAGCTATATTTATACTTCAGATGATTTTGTTATAGAGGGTGATGTCGAGGAAGGACGAGTTTATATTGAAAATGATTTTAATAAAAATATCGAAATCAAAGAAAGAGAGGCAAAAAGAGTTAAGCTTTTACTTTCTGAAATAAACCAAAACGAAAAAACTTTAGTCTTTTGTGCCAATCAAGCACATGCAGCAGTTATACGCGATTTAATTAACGAGTATAAAACAAATCCTAATAGCAATTACTGCGTACGAGTTACTTCTAATGATGGTGAAATTGGAGATCAGTTTTTGGCGGATTTTAAAGATAACGAAAAATCTATTCCCACCATTCTCACCACTTCACAAAAACTAACTACAGGAGTTGATGCCCGCAATGTTCGCAACATAGTTCTTTTACGACCTATTAATTCCATGATAGAGTTTAAGCAAATTATTGGACGGGGCACTCGACTTTTTGATGGAAAAGAATATTTTACAATTTACGATTTTGTAGATGCTTATAAACATTTTAATGATCCAGAATGGGATGGTGAACCCCTAGAACTAGAAGTAATAGAAAATAATTTTGATGAAAGCAACAAAAAAGACTCAGTAATAGAATTAGATCCATTTGATGGAAAAGGAGAAGTGGATATATTTAATTCTAAAAACGAAAATGAAAATGAAACCCGCAAAATGATCAAAATAAAACTTCGAGATGGTAAGGAACGTGAAATACAGCATATAATTTCCACTTCTTTTTGGGCTAACGGTAAGCCTATTGCTGTAGAAGAATTTCTAGAAAATCTATTTGGCACTTTCACTAAATTTTTTAAAAGTGAAGAGGAACTCCGCACTATTTGGTCAAACCCTAAAACAAGAAAAGAACTACTTTTAAAACTTAGCGAGTCAGGTTACGAAAAAGACAAACTTGAAACCTTACAAAAACTTATAAATGCAGAAAAAAGCGATCTCTTCGATGTACTGAAATATGTATCTTTTGCTATAAGTCCTATCACAAGAGAATCACGGGTTGCTTCAAGCAAAGCTGATATCTTAAAAGATTTGAATGAGAAACAAAAAGATTTTATAGAGTTTGTTCTTTCAAATTATATTGTAGCAGGTGTGGATGAATTAGATCAGGAAAAATTACCCAAACTTTTAGAACTGAAATATCAAACTATAAGCGAGGCTACTCAATTACTTGGAGGAATAGAAAATATAAAACACACCTTTATTTCTTTTCAAAAGTTTCTTTATTCTAAAAAAGCTGCTTAAAGGATAAGAGCATAATTGAAGTTAAAGTTGTATAAAAATCTGTTCCTTGCTTTACAACAAATTTTAAGATAAATTCGCATGGCGTTCTCGCCTCAACGCAAAAGATTTAAAACTATTCAAGATCGGCACAATTATTTTTTTATTATAAGTCAGTCTAAAAATTTACAACAAATATCAGATGACTTATCACGACTTCCTAAATCTTGTTATGCAGAAATATATAATCTACGCTTATTAATTTACGCTTCTAATTTTGTAAGTGGACCTCTCTTGGTTTGAAAATATAAATTATTATTTACTCGCTCATTTCACTTTAATTTGGTTTATATATAAAAAATATGAAAAAAGGAATAATATATTTAATGAATACTGCGGTAAGTGGTTTAATAAAAATTGGAAAAACTGAAACTAAAAATTTCAAAGAGAGAATGAGACAACTTGAAGCAAATGGTTATTACAATGTTGTTGGACTTAAAAAATTTTTTGCTATAGAGCTTGAGGATTATGAAGAAAAGGAAGATTTATTACATGAAATTTTTAATAAACATCAAGTTGAGAATAGTGAATTATTCGCAATAGATGTAGAACTCTTAAAACAACTTTTACTTTCTTTTAGCGGAAAAGTTATTTGGCCTGAAAATATTAATTCTGAAAAAGAATTTATCGAAACATCCAAAATCAGAAAGCAAGGAAAGTTATTTAATTTTTATGATAAAGGTTTAAAGAATGGTGATGAAATAGTTTTTGAAAAAAACAAAACTATTAAAGCTAAAGTTGTTGGTGAAAATAAAGTTGAATATAATGGGGAAATCTTTCAATTAACCCCTCTCTTGAAAAAGCTTTTTGAATCAAGGGGAGAATTAAATCCTTCTACCGCTTATCAAGGAGCTTACTATTTTATGTTTAAAGGAACAAGATTGAAAGATTTACCAGATAGATTGATAGAATAAAACAAATTCTTACTACGTGATTCCACCCCCCCTCCCTATTTCCACCAACCCTATGACCTACACAAATAAAACTCAAGCAACTACAATCAATCCTCAAAAGTATCTCAAAGAAAATTTTGGCGAAAATGAGAAAGTTCTTAAAGAGACACAAAAGCTTATCGATTTTTATACAAAAGTCACTGGCTTGAAGTGCGTTATGTGGAATAAGATTTTCGGCTTTGGAAAATATTATTACTTTGATACTAAGGGCGGTGAACATGATTTTTTAATGACTGGCTTTGCAATTTCTAAAACTGGTTTTACTCTATACAATATTTTGGGTTGGGAGAAATATAAAAATGAAATTAAAAAACTTGGTAAATACAAACTTAGCGGCAAATCCTGCCTCGCCATTAAAAGCGTTGAAGATATAGATTTAAATACATTGAAAGGTGTCGTGAAAACTTCTTTTGATGAGATGAAAAAAAAATATAAAACTGATGTGTAGAAAAAGTTTCACGATTAAAAGTCACCTTAAATAAAAATCCCCACTGCTATTCTTTATTAACCCCGCCGAGTTCATACAAGCTTACCCACACCCTTACATAAAACGTCCAATCTGAAATACCTTGTTTGGCGTAGTCCCCCCACTCACCAAACGCACATCGTTTGTTCTATATTCTTTTTGAAGTATCGCAAGCAATCGTTGGTTGGCAAGCCCCCTTTCTGCCCTTTCTTTTAATTCTATTTGATAAGTATTCTCAGAAATTTTTTTAACCCTTTCTTTTTTACTTTCAACCATAGCCTTAACTTTTATAAACATTTCTATCCTTATTTGTACTAGAGACCCCCATTTCCACATCCTCAAAATAGAAGCCCCTCCCCTCCATCCTCTATCTTTTCATTAGTCCGCCCTTGTTTTTTAAGCCCCTGTTTCATTAAAATTTCTTGGGCCCTATGGATTACCCTTTCAGGCAAGCCTGCAAGCTTGGCCACATAAATCCCATAAGAATGACTAGCCACTCCCTTTCTCACCTTATGAAGAAAAACCACATTCCCGCCCTCCTCCAAAACCTCCATAGTTAAATTATATATTCCATAATGAGAATCTAGGCCCCCTAGCTGTGTAAGCTCATGATAGTGAGTTGCAAAAAAGACAAGGGGCCTAGGACCCAAACTAGCACTCAAAAACTCCACCATAGCCCAAGCAAGAGCCAAACCATCACTCGTAGAAGTTCCACGCCCCACCTCATCCATAATCACAAGGGCCCTAGGGCCGGCTTGATTCAAAATACGAGCAGATTCAAGCATCTCTGTAAAAAAAGTAGACTCACCTCGAGTTAAATTATCCCCCGAACCTATGCGAGTGAATATTTGCTCACACACAGACATCACCGCTTTTTTTGCAGGAACGTACGAGCCCATCTGTGCTAGAATTTGTATCAATCCCGCTTGTCGTATATACGTAGACTTACCCGCCATATTGGGTCCTGTGAGCAGGGCCAAGTTTTTTTCTTTATTTAGATGTATATCATTAGAAACAAACTGCTCCCCCAGATCCATGTACTCCTCTACTATGGGGTGACGACTTTCTTCCAAGTGCATCACCATACCATCTTCAAAAATCGGCTTAGTCCATTTTTTTTTAGCGGCAATAAAGGCTAGACTTAATAAAAAATCCAGCTCTGCCAACTCCTGCATGATTCTTTTGATAGGTACAGAAAGGCTAAGAATTTCTCGAAGCAAATCTTGAAAGTACTCTGCCTCAATTTTATGAATCGTTTCTTCTGCATTTCCTAGTATTGTTTCAAGCTCCACCAAACGAGGGCTACTAAAGCGTTCGTAATTCGTTAGAGTTTGTTTGCGATAATATTCTTCGGGCATAGATTTTGCCTGAACGCGGCTCACCTCAATAAAATAACCTGAAAATTTATGAAACTTAACCCTAAGGCTACTCAAACCCGTACGTTCCCTTTCCTGTCTTTCAAAATCTAGTATCCATTCCCCCCCCTCCCTCTCTGCTTGACGTGCCTTATCTAAGCCCTGATGACATCCCTCTCGTACAAATGGAGAAGTCCCAGGAAGGACAGCAGGCGGTTCTGATGTGATTTCATTTTCTATACGCCTTGCAAGGGAAAGTAAGGTCTCGGGTACTTCGATTTTCAAATATGAACTTTTTATATTTTTCAATATTTCACTCAATTGAAAAGAAACACGAATCGTACTGCAAGTTGCTAGGATATCCCTTGGAGCCCCCTTACCGCCACTTATTCTTGCTAGTATCCTTTCTAAATCGTGAATTTCTTTTAGATGACTTCTAATTTCATTGCTGATACTTTTTTCTTGATTCAATTGTTCTATAAAACTTTGACGAGCTAAAATTTTAGCTTTATTTTTCAGAGGTAAGACTATATTTTCTTTAAGTAACCTACGCCCCGCACTTGTCTCACAAGTATTCAAAACGCTATATAAAGTACGATTTTGATTGCCCTCCCTTTGGTTATAGACAAGATCCAAATTTGCTATACTCTGCTCATCCAATGATAAGTACTCTTCTTCAAAAGAACGGTATACGGGTGCATGAAGCAAAAAACCTTGTTCACTAGGAAAGTGATCATTGATGTAATGCAAGAGCATCCCCACTGCTCCTAAAGATAAGCTCCATTCATTTAAATAACCAAGTCCCTTTAAGCTTTGAGAGTACTTAATATGTATAAGATTTCTACCCTCGGTAGGACTTGCCTTCCAGTCTTCGATAATAACAAAATCTTTTTTTTCGGGCAGTTGCTTGAGTGTGTTGTATGTATCCACTGTAACAAGTACTTCACGAGGTTTAAATCTTGCTGATTGATCATAAAACATTTGAACACATTCTTTCTCTAAGGCCCCCTTCATCTCTCTTGGATTGAGCTTATCTTTTGAAATTATACTTTTTACTTCAAAACTTATAAAATCACCTGTGGATACATCCGCAAGGGCAAAGGCATAGGTCTCAAAATTAGATATCATAGACATGATATAATTATGCTCTGGTTGTGGTAAAAATTTTTCTTCTACAAGGGTTCCATGTGTCAAAACTCGCACCACCCTTCTTTGCATCAGTTTGGCATTATTAGGATCTACAATTTGTTCTGCAATAGCGACTTTATGTCCTGCATTCAATAGTTTTTGAATATACGTATCTGCACTATGATAAGGAATCCCTGCCATAGGAATATTATTTTGACGCTTTGTTAGGGCTACTTCCATTATGGGTGCAGCAAGTATGGCATCCTCTGTAAATAATTCATAAAAATCTCCCATTCTAAAAAGAAGTATTGCACCCTCATATTTTTTTTTCAATTCGAGATACTGTCGCATCATGGGCGTATCAAGTGCACTTGACTCTGTATTCATATTATTCAAAACCAGAATAAATAATAGTGGTAGATAAAAACCACTTTTTTTTAATCATTCATAGTTCTAACTATATGAGATTTTTCCAAAGTAAATGTCTGCTTAGAAATTCCCTTTGGTTTTTTTGCTTAGAAAGCTTCCTTTTCCTACATCCCATTTTTAGAAATGAGCTTTGGGCCCAACAAGAAGTTGCCTCTCGTAAAGATGAAATAGGTGCGTCTCTAGATGTGTTTGCTCCCGTGCCAGGTACCATTTGGGATAAAACTTTGACTGCTAATTTAGGCCTAGGTGCTTATTATAGAAGCATAGGCTCCTCCTTCCTCCTCCCTGAAGTGGGAATTTTTTGGAGTTATTTGCCTTCTTCCTCAAGTCAAAGAATGGTAATTATCCCTGTTTATTTTGACTTAGGTTTTAAAGTTCCCGTTGAAAGTCGTTTGGAAGTGCTACCTAAAATTGGATTGGGAGCAGCAAGAATACAGGTACAACCTGCTAATATTACAGGATGGGCTCCTTTTCTAACAACAGGCCTAGAGCTTTCTATACTTGCAGCTCGTTGGTTTAGAATAGGTGTACGTACAGATTATTTATATATTTTAGATAGTGCACTTTCCGCCCCCAAAAGTACGCAAGCCCCCGTACCAGAATATGTAGACGATCGTTTACGAGAAAAGTACTCATTCAAAAAAGTAGACGGTCATTTTTTGCGTTTTGGAATTGTTTTTGGTTTTTTATTTTAATCTATGCTAATAAATAAAAATAATCTCTCTAAATTTTGTTTCTTAAAAATACTTTTGTATTTCTTGCCCTTATTTGGTTGTAGTGGGGAAGCACTACTCTCCCACTTACAGAACAATCGTATGACCATTATCATTAAAGGAACATACGCCTCAGACCGTCCTCTCACATTTCAAGAGATAAATCAAAATAGAATTTATGTTGATGCTGATGATACCTATCTCAGTACCTTTAATCACCAAAGTGTAAGTGCTTGCGACCCTAATAGTAATTATCAATGTATTCCTAGCTACGAAATGTTACCTATCTATATAGACTTTGGTGGGGTACGGCTTTCTTCTAGTTCACAAGATATCAATTCTATAACAAGTACCCTAGATGCAAATAACTTTTGGAATATTGCCTCAAATCAAAGACAAGTTTATTGCAGTCATACCTACGCCACAAATCCAGGTTTAGATACATGCCGTAAAGATGATGGTACAGTCTTATATAATGATTTCATGAATGGGCGGGGGGCTATTTATCCTTCTAATGACATACCTAACACTTCTTATAAACAAGTAGGTCTTTTTATACGAAGAATAGTTACAGGTTGGGGTTACAATAATAATAGCATTACTCAAAACACAAGTTTTGATAACAATCTAATTCGTGGGGTAAATATCATTACCCTAGTCGGCCTCAACCCCGCTCCGACACCTACTGATACAAATCAAATAGATATGCCAGGAAGAAATCAATGGTTTCCTATGCTTTACGTAAGCGATGCTAATGAATATCTACATAAGGGAAACGATTATGATCCCATAGTCCTTGAGATTAGGATGAACATAAAAGAAAATTTAATGGCACATTCCTATACCTTTACAAATCAAACTGGGGCAGTGTTTAAAAACTCTGTGATTGGATTTAGTGATTGGAATAGAAACCACGCCGATACCACGAATAATTCTAGTGCAAGAATGGGGGGCAACGTATTATCTAGGGCTCGATTTTTCTATCCACATATGGTCTCTAGGCTACAAATAAACAATACCACCTCAAACGCTAGTCTATCTCATTATTATGCCCTTTACCTAAGTAATGATACAGAGAGTACAAGGTCAGGAAGTGGTCTTCCCCTTGCTGCTACCCCCGCTCGTAGTGGGGAGCAAAATTTTCTAAATCATATCATGCCAGGAAATTACATTCTTCAATGTCGCCACGATACAAGGAATATAGGCTATCCTCAAAGCATATTAAATAGTAGGGAAGTTTCTGTCCCCTCCACCCCTAGCAATATGCCCATAAGTTTTCAGTGTCCTTAAACCTCTCAAGAAATAAGGACTACCAAGCTATTATTATACTATAATAGACTTCTTAGCACAGTATGGAGTATGCCACCATTTTTATAGTACTGTATATCCACGGGAGTATCTAGTCTACAAAGTACTTTAAATCTTTTTTGATCTGCTTGTACTTCAAGCTCACATAAGGGCTTAATGTCATCATGTAAACCAAGAACGCTAAAAACTTCCTTACCTGTAAGACCCAAGCTCTCATGGGTTTGGCCTGCTAAAAATTGTAAAGGCAATACCCCCATGCCCACTAAATTAGAACGATGAATACGCTCATAACTACTTGCAAGTACAGCCCTACACCCTAAGGTATAAGTTCCCTTTGCTGCCCAATCTCGAGAAGATCCCGTTCCATACTCCGCACCCGAAAGAATAATAAGAGGGATATTCTCTTGCTTATATTTTACACTCGCATCAAAGATAGTCATTTTTTCACCACTTGGCTGATGGCTAGTCCAACTTCCTTCTACATCAGTCAATTGATTACGTAAACGTATATTTCCAAAGGTACCCCGAGTCATTACCCTGTCATTTCCGCGACGTGCTCCAAAGGAGTTAAAGTCTGCTTTTACTACTCCCTTAGAAAGAAGATACTTTCCAGCAGGCATGTCCTCAGGTATAGAACCCGCAGGACTAATGTGGTCAGTTGTTACAGAATCACCTAATTTCACAAGACAACGTGCGTTGACTATATCTTTAATTTTAGGTGGTGATGTAGGCATATCTTTGAAGAAATCAGGTTCTTGAATGTAGGTAGATTCAGCTTGCCAATCATAGAGTACTTGTTTCTTTGTTTCAATTTTTTCCCAAAGGCTACCCTTCTGCGTCAGTTGAGCATAGCGTAAAGTGTACATTTCTGGGCTAAGTACCTTTTTTAATACACTTCGCACCTCTTCATGACTAGGCCATAAGTCTCTCAAAAAGACTTCTTTTTTATTACTATCTAGGCCAATGGCATCGCTTTCTGGATTCTTATCTACTGTGCCCATTAAAGCATATGCAACCACAAGGGGGGGACTTGCTAAAAAATTTGCTTTCACATGAGGTGAAATTCTACCTTCAAAATTTCTATTCCCCGACAACACCGCTGATGCTATCAAATCTTCTTTTTTGATAGCCTTCACGACCGGCTCGGGTAAGGGGCCTGAATTCCCTATACAAGTAGTACAACCATAACCCACAGTATAAAAACCTAAGTTTTCTAAATATGTATTTAGACCCGCCCTTTCTAAATAGTCACTCACAACTCGAGAGCCGGGCGCAAGACTTGTCTTAACATGAGATTGAACCTTCAATCCCCTCTCCACCGCTTTTTTTGCGAGCAAGCCCGCCGCAAGCATGAGCTCGGGATTAGAAGTATTTGTACAAGAGGTGATCGCCGCGATAACCACGTCACCATGTTTAAGCTCAACATCTGAACCCTCTAATTTTGCTTTAGCCCCTTTGCGTCCTTCTTCTAGGGCATACCCCCTTTCCTTAATGGGTGCAGATAAAGACAACTGCCATAATTTTTTTATTTCTTTAAGAGGTAACCTATCTTGGGGTCTACGTGGGCCTGCAAGACAAGGCTCTACACTTCCCAAATCTAATTCCAAAATCGAGGTGTACTCGGGATCCTTTGTAGCATCCGTTCTAAAAAGACCCTGTGCCTTATAATACATTTCTACTAATTCTATTAAATCTTGAGAACGACCTGTCTGTTTTAAGTAGTCAAGACTTTCAATATCCACAGGGAAATAGCCGCAAGTTGCCCCATACTCTGGGGCCATATTTGCAATAGTAGCACGGTCGGGAAGACTCAAATTAGAAAGTCCAGGGCCAAAATACTCAACAAATTTATCCACTACCCCATGCTTACGTAACATTTGAGTTAGGGTCAAAACTACATCCGTAGCAGAAGTTTGGGCCTTGGGTTTGCCATATAAACGCACTCCCACCACATCGGGTACGAGCATAAAAATAGGTTGGCCTAACATAACTGCTTCTGCCTCTATCCCCCCTACTCCCCAACCTAATACACCCAAACCATTAATCATAGTGGTATGCGAATCTGTTCCTACAAGAGTGTCAGGGTAGACAACCCCCTCTTTTTCTAGAACTACAGATGCTAAATATTCTAAATTTACTTGATGAACAATACCTGCACCTGGTGGCACAATTCTAAAATTTTTAAATGCCCCCTCTCCCCACTTAAGAAATTCATAACGTTCCTTATTGCGTTCAAATTCAAGCTTCATATTATTTTCAAGGGCTCTAGAATCTCCAAAATAATCTACTTGTACACTATGATCTATGACTAGATCTACATTCACAAGTGGATTGATTTTTTGAGGATCACCATTCTTTGCCTTCATAGCATTTCTTAGAGCGGCTAGGTCTACCACAGCAGGAACCCCTGTGAAATCTTGAAGAATAACTCGCCCAGGCTTAAAAGCAATTTCTTGTCTTTTAGAATCCTTAGGCTTCCAGTTTAATAACTGTTCCAAATCCCTTTCCGTTACAACAAAGCCATCTAAGTTTCGAAAGGCAGCTTCAAGAAGTATACGTATAGTAAAAGGAAGTGTTTGAAGTTTTTTTTCATCTGCTATACTCAATAGAGATGCATATTTTTTATCTAATTTATTTGTTTTTAAAGTTTCTAGTTTTTTCATAGTCGTCACTTAAGTACAAAAATATAATACTCTTGTCAAATGCTTTTATTCTTGCTAGCATTAGGATACATCTAAGCCCCTTGCCCCATATATAAAAAATAATCACCGAAAGGAGCTAGTCTTAGTAAAATGATGTATGTGTTTAATTCAGTTGATTTTGACTATAAATCCCTAATTCGGTCATTATTTTCTTGTACAAATCAAAATATTCTGAATTACTAAATTCACGAATTGTATCTTCTGGCAACTTATCAAAGAGCATATCAAGATAAGAAATCATTTTCTTGAGATCTTGCTTATCTAAATTATTTTCCTTACTCATATTATCGATAAGCTCTTCTCTATGAAAATCGCTAGTCTCTTTTAGCTCTGGGGGGGCCTCTACATTAGGCATGCTATGTTCTATATGTGGCAATTCCATAAGATGATGTTCACTTGACTCTACTCCTAAATGCTCTATGTTTATCATATCATTGACAATTTCATTCAATTCAGAGTTACTAAGGGCAACGGGTTCAATATCATCTTTCTTACTGATAAGAGAAAGATTTTCCGAGCCATCTTCTAAAAATTCTTGAGATGGTGGCGCTAGCTCAGCTATCTTCTCTCCTTCTTCTGCTAAAGTAAGGACTGAAATATCATCATCTTCACTTACAAGATTCTCAGGTTCAGGTAAAACTTGAATATCCCCTTCAGCAAAGTCCATTGGTTCTATTATTTGTACTGCTTCATCTTGAGCTTCTTCGTATATATTATCTATTTCATCAATCTGAGTTTCATCTTTTGTAGTATCCTCAAGAATATTATCTAGCTCATGAGTTGAAAGGGCTATATTCGTATCATTAAAGGCTGGTTCCTTTGCTTCTTGGAATTCATAGTTTTCTTCTTGTTCGTTAGACGTTTCATTTAGCCCCTCATCCCATTTTTCTAGGTTCAACGAGTCCTCTTGAAAGGAGGTATCTGTCTGTGATAAAGTGTTTGAAGGATTATCTACTTCCTCTACCTTATTTGAAGGAGTATCTAATTCTGTAATTGCAATGCTACCCAATTCCATATCATTCAAAGCCACTCCTTCATTATCAAGTAAATGAGTTGGGGCCTCTGAGGAGTGGAGTAAATTAAGATTATCTATGCTACTATCTAGATTTTCAAAACTATAAACTTCATCCTTCTTATTTTCATCATGAGTGTTGGTATGAGTTTCTATAAAAGGCGGGGTAGGTTCATCGTTTTGGGATGTGTTCTCAAAAGCAAATACATCATCAAATGAATCTTCAAAAGAAAAATCTTCAAGATCTGAATCGTTCATATCATGAACAGGTGTTATCTCTTTAGGGCTTAGGCTCATAAAATCTCCTACATGTATCGGCAAATTCGATATAGTGACTATAGTCAAGTCATGACTATTATTCTATGTTAGTTTATAGTTAAAACTAGGATAATTTATGATTGAACCATTTGAGCATAATTTGCTAAAATGCTTACACCTGTAGGATTTATTTCTACGAAGCCACCCTCAACATCAAAAAGAATATTTTGTATCAAACTCTTTACCTGAACTGTACCCTTGCCAAGTAATGTTACCAATGAGACATGGCCAGGAAGAACCCCTATCAAGCCGTCTAAAGTAGGTAGGACAATAGAATCAGCCTCTCCTATATAAAGTTGCGATACAGGAGTTTGTATTTCTATTTTGATTTGTTTCATTTAAGATTTAGCTTGAAATGAATCACACAAAGGTATTGTGCTTTTCTAAAAGTTTAGCATTGAGAACCACCTGATCTATATTACCCGTCATATAGAAGGCTTGTTCAGGTAAATGATCAAACTCTCCTGATAATAGGGTTTTAAATGAACGTATAGTGTCCTCTAACTTTATATAAATTCCAGCACGGCCAGTGAACTGCTCTGCTACAGTAAAGGGTTGAGATAAAAACTTTTCAATTTTACGAGCACGCCCCACAAGTACCTTATCATCCTGTGAAAGTTCATCCATACCTAGAATAGCAATGATATCTTGTAAATCCTTATAGCGTTGGAGGATTCTTTGAACTTCTCTTGCAATTTTATAATGCTCTTCACCAACAATATGAGGTTGAAGGGCTCGAGAAGAAGAGTCTATAGGATCCACTGCGGGATATATGCCTTTTTCAGAAATTGCACGAGAAAGTACAGTAGTTGCATCCAAATGTGCAAAGGCCGCGGCAGGGGCAGGATCAGTCAAATCATCAGCGGGAACATATATGGCTTGGACGGAAGTAATAGAACCATTTTTTGTAGATGTAATCCTTTCTTGGAGGGCCCCCATTTCCGTAGCTAGGGTAGGCTGATAACCTACAGCAGAAGGCATCCTACCAAGTAAGGCAGAAACTTCAGAACCTGCTTGAGAAAAACGAAAAATATTATCAATAAAGAAAAGACAATCAGTACCTGTCGTATCACGAAGGGCCTCTACCATCGTAAGGGCACTAAGACCTACCCTCAAACGTGCACCTGGAGGCTCATTCATTTGTCCATAAACCAGTACCGCCTTATCAATGACCCCCGATTCCTTCATCTCCATCCAAAGATCTGTACCTTCCCGTGTCCTTTCACCTACACCAGCAAAAACAGAATATCCTCCGTGAGCCTTAGCTACGTTATTTATAAGCTCCATTATAACTACAGTTTTTCCAACCCCCGCCCCTCCAAAAAGCCCTGTCTTCCCCCCTCTAATATAAGGGGCGAGTAAATCTATAACCTTAATACCTGTTTCAAAAATGTCTACTGAGGGTTCTAGATCCTTAATACTAGGGGGCTTCTGATGTATTCCCCTTTCTTCTTTTACCTCAAAGGTACCCATCTCATCTATGGGCTTACCAAAAACATTAAAAATACGACCCAAGGTATTCTCCCCCACAGGAACTGTAATATGTTTTCCTGTATTCGTTACTTCCTGACCACGTACTAAACCATCTGTAGAGTTTAAAGCCACTGCCCTAACGATATTACCGCCCATTTGTTGCTGAACTTCAGCTATAACCTCCATACTCTCGCCTTTAGTATTGGTTACATTCATACTTAGGGCTGTATATATCTCAGGGATATCCTTTGCATCAAAGGATATATCTAATACAGAACCAAGAACTTGGACTATTTTTCCCTTACCTATATTTAGATGGTCAGCAGATTTCTTAGAAACGTGCCCCTTACTCTCCTTAGTTTCTGAATGGCTCTTCGTTGAAGTTTTGTGTTTGGTTGTCATATCTAAAGTACTCTTAAGTAGTAAGCTCACTATAAAAAAATTAGGCCTTCCATTGCCAAGAATATTATATACAATTCTAAATAAACCTTAATGTTGCAAAAAAATTAGTTTTAGTTTTATAAATTTATAAAAATATCTAGCCCTTACCTAAATTCTTAGGACATATATCATTGAGTACACAAATATCACACTTAGGTCTATTTGCTATGCAATACTTGCGTCCCAAAAAAATCATGAACAAAGACCATTCCAACCAATATTTTTTAGGAATTTTACCCATCAAATCCCTCTCTATGACTATAGGAGCCTTGCTTTGAGTTAGCCTAAATATATTACTTATACGTACAACATGTGTATCTACCACCAACCCTTGTACTAAATGGTAAATCTCTTGTAAAATTACATTCGCTGTTTTACGCCCTACCCCAGGCATGGTAATCAATACTTCTATTTTTTCAGGTATTGTATTCTTATATTTGTAGCAATACTCCTTGCAAAAGCCTTTGATATTCTTGGCCTTATTTTTATAAAAACCCGTAGAAAAAATACATGCCTCTATTTCTTTCAAAGGGGCTTCTGCCAACTCCCTTGCTGTTTTAAAGCGAGAAAAGAGTACGGGGGTAACAAGGTTGACTCGCTCATCCGTACATTGTGCACTTAAAATAACAGCGATAGCTAATTGATAAGGCTCCTTATAATGCAAGGGGCAAGAAACAGGACCGAATTCTTTCTTTAATCGCTTATAGACTTGATGGATAAAATTCACATTCTCAAAAGGGTACCTTGCATGAAAAGACTAGCGAGCACCTTTAAAATAGGTCACAGACTAAATCGATGGAAGGTTTCAATGAAGATGAAAGGAGTACGTACTCAATTCGATGCCTTTGGAGACACAGCCCTTTCTAAAACTTTATTTTTACCACGATACAGCACTCCTAAGTCCTGACCGTATTTTTTAATAAGAGAAACTACCCCATTTTTATTTAAAGTACGAAGCATACGCGTGGACATACGCAAACGCACCCATCTATTTTCATGTGCAAGGAATACCTTCTTGCTTACTAAATTCACGTGAAATCTTCTCTTAGTTTTTATATTTGAATGAGACACCGTGTGGCCAAAGCCCGTGTGCTTACCTGAAATTTGACATTTTCTAGACATGTATTCTCATTAGACTTTTAGTAACATTTTTTTGTAAAGAACTATTTGACTATGAACATCAAATCTATATACAGGAACCTATGAGTTATATTAAAGATATAGAAAAAAGTAAAACAGAAATTATAAGGATAGAAGTTACTGAATATAAAGGTGAAAAATATCTAAATATTAGAATTTGGTTTAAAGATAAGAATACCGAAGAATTTAAGCCTACTCAAAAAGGCGTTACAATAAGGGGCAACCAGTACGAAGATTTTAAAACGGCCATTCACGAGGCTGCGAATTTCCTTTTACCCTAATATTAAAAAAGACGTAATTTTCAGTAAAAGTCGATATATAGAGGGTGAGTGTCGTTTCCCCCTCTGTATTTACAGAAAAAATTTTATTAAATTGTGTTTCATGTACGAAAGAATTTTACGTACGCCTGAAGCATTCGGATACCCCATATCAAAAAGCAAATTGCCCCTATTGTCGCACTTGGAATTATATAAAAAATCCTATAAACTCTATCAAAGAAAAACAAGAAAGTCACACTAGCGAGCTAGATAGTTCTTCAAATTATTCCTATCTTTTTGAAACCCCATCCGAATCAAACAAATATGTAGATAATGAAAATTATACACAAAATACTCCGGCCCCATACAAAGAAATGGATTTTGATTCTTTAGAGTTGGAGTCTATAGAATTTTCCAATCCCCCCTATTCCTCTAATCAAGATTTGCATGAAACTAGTAGTGCACAATTTAAAAAAGTTAAACACTATAGAGAGAAAAAACAAGTACTTAAAAAAATCCTAATTCCTTCCTTCTCTTTTGAATGGCCACAACTAGGTTTTCTATTTTACTTTAAATCTTTCATTGCCACAATCATTCTTTCTTTTCTAGTCTTAGTCGGCTTGTATATCACTAGCTATTTTTTTCCTAGTTGGTACATAAATCAAAATCCAGAGAAATATTTTGAGAGATTAATAGGCAATCTTCCCAATCGAATAGTGGATAGAAATGGGGAACTCATCGCAGAACTTTTTTCTGTAAAAATGAGCAACTTAAAAGCAAATGATATCCCCATTGAAATAAAAAGTCTTTTGCTATTCATTGAGGACCAAGATTTTTATCATCATAATGGTGTAGATCTAACCTCAATTTTCAGAGCCCTATACAATAATATTATTTCTTTTGGATACAAACAAGGTGGCTCTACCATCACCCAACAACTTGCTCGTACCCTTCTTTTAGATAGGAATAAAAATATAGGTCGTAAGCTGCGTGAATTAGCCCTTGCCTTTGCTTTAGAAAAAAAGTTCTCTAAAGAAGAAATACTCACATCGTATCTCAATTTTGTTTATATGGGACATGGGAATTACGGGATACAAAATGCAGCCCAATTTTATTTTCAAAAAGAAGTATCAGATCTTAATTTTATAGAAAACCTTATCCTTGTAAGCTTGCCCTCTGCCCCTGAAAGATATTCACCCTACAGGAATCCACAATTATTACGCAACAAAATGGATGCCATCATAGAACGTATGAAGGAAGTACACTTTCCCTTACCTAGCAACTATATAGAAATGCGAAAAAATGTTTTTTCTGAATTTGGCACACCACAACAAAATATAGGTCAAATTAGAATAGATAAGGCTCCCTATATAAGAGAATATGTAAGACAAAAAATTGGAGATCTATTAGGAAATGAATACATGCTTAATGCTGGCCTAACTATAAAAACGAGTCTAGATATGAATTTACAAAGGGCCAGTATTATTGAGAGCAAAAACTTTATCAAAGAAAATTTAGAAAGATACCCACCCACTATTTACAAAAACAGGAGGCCCATAAAAGATAATAAAAATATAGCCTATAATGAAGAAGCAGAAAAAATTTCTTTACCCATAGAACTTTTAGGAGGCAATTCCCTTAGTATACCCAAGCCTCATTTACAAACGGCTTCTATAGGAATAGAAAATAAAACCGGCAATGTTGTATTCTTTCAAGGAGGTACTGAATTTGGAACAAGCAATCAATTAAATAGGGCTATCCAGATGCGTAGGCAAACAGGAAGTTCTATCAAGCCCATCGTGTACAGCCTCGCCATACAAAAAGGTATTCTCACGACTGCCACTATTTTAGATGATAAACCCATTATCCAAGTCAGTCGAAATGGAAAGTCTAAAAAGTATTGGACTCCTTCTAATTTTAATGGAATTTATGAAGGGGCTATTAGTGTTCGTCGTGCCTTAGGCTTCTCTAAAAACATCCCCGCCATACAAGTAGGAAAGATGTTAGGAATAAATAATTTACGCAATGGTTTTAATGATTTTTTTTATACAAACATAGAGGAGCAAGAAAAAAGATTTAGACCTGATGACACCATAGCCATAGGCTCTCTTGAAATGAGTCCACTAGAAATGGCCTTAGCCTATAGTGCCTTTGCTAATAATGGTTTCATACAAAGGCCCCAACTCATACTTTCAGTACAAGATTCATTAGGAAGAACATTATACACCTCAAAAGAAAACGATGAATTTCATCTTCAAGCTCCTGAACGACGTAAGGTAATCAGTGGGGATACAGCTGAGATACTAGTAGATTTATTACGCGGGGGAGCTGTTCAACATTCAGGAGTTTGGAAGGGGGGATTTTCTAAGACTCAATTTGTAGGGAAAACAGGAACAAGCAATGATTTTAAAGATGCTTGGTTTGTGGGTGTTACTCCCGAAGTCACAACTGCTGTCTGGGTAGGCTTTGATAATCCTATGTACTCCATGCCCAATGGGGTAGGAGCTGAACTCGCTGGGCCCCTTTGGGGAAGAATTATGAAACATGCGAATTTGAATTCTAAAGAAAAGTTTGAATTTCAACCTAGGGCCAAAAGCATATACATATGTCCAGAAACAGGCGAACCATACAATGATACCTGCCCTAGCCAAGCACAACGAGAGTTATTCTTAAATAAGGGTCCCTTCCCTAAAGTCAAAAAAGAAAGTAGCAACTCCTCAAATAATGATAAAGAAAACGAGAAAGAAACTCCTGTAAAAAAATTAAAAAATCCCTTAATGCAAGGTATAGAGGAATACTAAAATATCTTTATAGAAAATAGCAAAAGCTATATTTTTAAATGACATATGAGAAAAGACTTTTATATTTCCTATCAAAATGAAAATTCTCTAAATTGTCTCAAAGTATTTTATGAACTATCTAAGAGAATCATCGATTAAAATGCTCTTCCTTTCAAATAGATTTCTTAGCTTCACAATTACAATTTTTATATTTTTATTATGCTTCCTTATACATTTTTTCCTAAGTATTTCTAACCTAGGGGCAAAGCCATCTTCTGAATCCTTTGACTCTTGGTTTGACTACGCCTATAAAATAGAATCTGAAAATCCTGAAATTTCACGTCAGATGTATGAATGGTATCTAGTCAATACGTATACAAAATCTACAAAAAATAAATTTATCCAAACAGCCTATTGGCGATTATTTCATCTTTATGAGGAAGGTGAAAATTTTTTACTAGCTCAAGTTTTATTGCTAAATAGTCATATTTTTATAAAAATAAAATTTGAGAATAGAGAAATAAAAAAACTCTATGAAAAAATAGGAAATAAAATCAAAAAAAAATTTGAATTAAGCCAAGAAAGCTATATCTTATTGAATGAAAGCTTGCAATTAATTTCTAAAATAAATATAACCCAAGGTTTTCTGAATAACAAGATTCAAAAAGAACCGATTTCACAAAATACCTTATTAGAAGAAAACATTGAAATGCTTCTTAAAGAAAATATTCAAAAAAAAAATTTTATTAGAAATTTCTTAGCTTTATTAATGAAAACTAAAATGCACTCTTTAGGTTTAAAAATTTTAGAAACTCTGATAAATGAAAATGCTCAAACACAAATTGAGATGAATTTTAATAAAATTACTTTGCTTATAGAACAAAAAAAAACATCTGAGGCACTATATATTCTTTCAGGGATGTACGGTATTGTTCCCACGATAGGCCCTTACGAAAAAGAACGATATTATTTACTCCTTTCTAAAGTGTACAAAGAAAACGGAAACTTTAAAGAAGCAAGGGAAAATTATCAAAAGGCCTATGCCCTAGGTGGAAAAAATAACCAAGCTATCCTCTTTCAAATCGCAAGTTGTTATTTATTAGAAAAAAAAACTTCACAAGCATATAAAACGATATATAAACTTCCCTTTAAAAAGGAAAGTGAGGAAGAAATTTTAGCTTGGATTATCAGTCTTAAAAATCAAAGAGAAAAACTAGAAAACTCAATTTCCCCAAAAAATAATGCTAAAAAAGAACTTTCAAAATTTGCCCCTTATTTAAAAGCAAAATATAAAATGACTAAGGCCCCTATTGCAAAGCTGGGTCTAGATTTACTTTAACCCTATATGTGTTCAAGGGGGGTGGGAGGGTATTCTCAAAATACACTCGAATCAAGTCTCCTTTTTTAAAATTTATAGAATGAGTCTCAAAAAATACTTTTATATAATTATCTGTTAATCCACTTATTTCATTTGTGCCAGCATCTCCTTTATTTACTCCTTCGATTACAGCAATTTGAAATGTTTGATTTTGTTTTTTCACATATTTTGCCCATAAGTCAAAACGTAATTTTTGAACTTCCTTCATACGTAAATGAACCGTATGTAGATTGGGTTCAAGTTCACGCGAATAAAGAAGGCTAGCCCTAGTTCCAGGACGTTCAGAGTAACGAAAAGCATGTAAGCCACTAATTTCATTTTCACGACAAAGGGTTAGAGTTTCTTCAAAATCTTCTTGCCTTTCTCCTGGAAAACCAAGGATGAGATCTGTTCCTAAAAAAATATTAGGATTGTATTTACGTACTAAATCCAAACGTTTAGAAAAAGAAAAGGCTGTGTAACTTCTTCTCATCTTTCTTAATATGTTATCTGAGCCACTCTGTAAGGGCACATGAAGAAAATTACAAAAACGTGGATGTGTACTAAGTTCTGCTAGGGCACGATCCACATCACAGGGCTCTATACTAGAAAGACGAAGTCTAGAATGGCTTAGGTGATTAAGTATTTTTTCTAAAAGGGCAGCAAAGCGAGTATTTAAGTTTTTTTCCCTGTACCACCCTAAATTCACCCCCGTTAAAACAATTTCTGGTACTTTTAAACTTTCTAAAATTTTTACATGCTCTATAATTTCATGAACTGGACGTGAAACCCCAAGCCCACGAGCTTGAGGAATTTTACAGTACGAACAAGTTTTATTGCAACCATCTTGTATTTTCAAAAAGGCACGTGTACGATTTTGAGGGAGTACATTATCATACCCAAAAGGATTTTCTAGTATAGGTATTTGATTTATCCGACTCGGCACCTTATGTACTTTTTTTTGTTTTAGGCTATCTTCAAATATTTCCAATAAAGAAGATTTTTTTTCGTTACTCACCACCATAGTGACGCCAGGCAAATCTACTTTGTCAGGATCTGTTTGGGCGTAGCAACCTGTTATAATAATCTTACAATCAGGATTTTTTTTAAGTAATTTTTGAATAAATTGTTTATTACGCTGATCTGCTTGCTCTGTAACAGTACACGTATTAATAATAGCTATGTCTGGCCCTTGTTCTATTTCTATAAAACTATATCTTCCCGTATCAATAAATTTCTGGAGGAGGCCATCCGACTCAAATTGATTTAAGCGACATCCTAGGGTTTGTATGCCTATAGTGCTTTTAATATTTTGAATGGCTTGAGGTTCCATATATAATAGATTATTAATGTTTAAGACTAGGCTATCCCTATAAACAAAAGGATATAATTCTATATTTTAATGAAGCTATTTTTAGAAAAGCTAAAACTGAATCAAGGCATCGAAAATAGAAAGATACAATTATCTTTTTATTCCATCTTCACCCTACTTCACCCCATTTATATTTTTAAAAAATCCTTCTTCTAATAAAGGCCTATGCAATCTACCCAATCGAAATGAATATTCAAATCTTTAAAGAACTTAAATTCTCTCTATAGAGTGTATCATAGATAGATTTTGAAAAACAAGAAAAGCTATAAAGTAAATCATTTCAAAAGTACTCCCTCCTATATACATACTTGGTTTTAATAAATAAAAAACCCTCATCAGCTAAAAAGCCAATGAGGGTTAGGCCTAAATAAAATCAAAATTATTCTTACAAAGAATTTATAAAGAATAATGTACTATCCCATATGTTCCAGTGCCATCAGCAGCACCTGTACAAGAAATCAATATAGAATTTCCATCAGGGGCTATGGCCATACCATAACCATCTAAAGAACTCCTTCCACATCCTTGTGAACCTACCTCTGTACTAGATAAACTTAGTGCCCTTACAGGCTGTGCCGATATCCAAGGCTCTTGTGGGGTAGCCCTAACAATAAAGTTAATTGTATTATCATTAGGATTCACAAAATAAACACTCAAATTATCCGAAGAAACTAAAACCTTCGCTGTGCTATTAGAATTAGGAAGGGAACCTACACTCCTCCAATCCACACTCGTAGTACTAGTTCTTGCAATTTCAATTACAGGCCCATTTCTACTTCCAATATATGCGGAGAGATCATTAGGGGCTAAAACTACACTTCTAGACCTTGCAAGTAAATTTTCCTGATTAGAAACAATAGAACCTATTTGTATCGCAGTTAGAGAATTGATAAAATTCGCAGCAATAGGATCTAAATTATAAATCTTTACATTTGATCCACAATTTATAGAAGTTCCAAAACATCTATTCACCACAAACAAACTTTGCAATGATTGAGATACAGCAATGTCTTGAGTGTCATCCCCTGTATTCATTTGCAATACGCTAGTCCAAGTTGTGGTACCCTTGTCTGCAGATAAGACAAAAACACTGCCTGGGCTATTTGGTGCCCTACCAGTAGTACTCACTAAGGCAAAATTTTTAGTTAATAGAGGGGGGCTTACTACAACTATAGACGTGGGGACACCATCCGTATCTGAGGGACTAAGACGGACAGGAAAACCCACAGTATTCCATCCTGTAGCTGTTTTTTGTAAACTATAAAGATACCTATCATTACTTGATATCAAAGCATTGTTATTATCCAAAAATACGACCCCACTCACAATTCTTGCATTTCCATCAGTAGATAAATTTATAGGATTAGCACTAGGAGACCAAGAACTAGCCTGATTACTTCTTGTTAAGGGACGCAATTGATCGGCAGCAACTAAGGCAGAAAGACCATCGTTTGAAATGACTATATTTCTTGGTCTTAACATAACCTGAAATATAACTCCCACGCCAAGTCCTATTTACCTGTATTACAGCAGCCCTAGTATATACACAATTTCTCTCTTGAATATCTGTACTCAAACAAGCCTTTAACCTTACTGCCCTTCCATTATCTCCCGCAAAAGTTACACGAGGAACGCTCTGTATGTATTCCCCGACACTCCAGCTATAGATCTCCAATCTGTACGCCCCTTTGTATTCATCTGCCACTCATAAATAATAGTACCTGGTTGTGCTGCATTTAGCTTATCAATATTTACACTAAAAACGGCATCTTCATCAGGCTCAACAGATGTATGCAAAGGTTGAGATCTAATCACAAGGAAATTTCCAATACAATTTTCTATGCCAGTTTCACAAGTTCCTGCTATAGGATCAGTTGGATTTAAAGGAGTACCTGGATCCTGAACTTCTGGAGGTGTCTCTGGAAGTTTCGTGGAAGCCTCATCATTACCACTACTATTACAGCCAATAAACAACATAGTTAAAATCATGACTATCAATACACTTTTATGAGAAAGCATATCCACAATGACATGATTTTTTAAGAAACTGCCTCTTTCTTTCAGAACAACACTCAGCTTTTTTCTTTTTTTTTCTTTTAGCATTATTTTCCTCTCAATATTGTAATTTTTTACTCTAAAAAATTTATATACCCATCATTATATTAAACTTTTTATTGTAATATTCTACAATAACATGATACGATTTTTTTTTAATTCGGTTCATCTAAAGAATAAGAATTTTTATAAACTTTAGGTAAAAATACTAAAGAGCTCCTAGGTAGGCTAAATACGTTTCTTTTTACCCATACGAGACCCTTGCAAGGTATATAATGAAACGAATTAGTAATAGACGTAATCTGACACTTACCCTGAGCTTTGCTCAGGGTAATGCAGAGGAATAATGACTTATATTGCGTTTTATAACCGTATACAAGCGTCACATTGTGTCTTGTAGTATAAACTAATTTCAGAAAAAATAGACTGTTTTAGCTGGTTTTGTTTATCCTCGCAAGAGGGCAACGGTCCCCATACTCAAATTTATATGGATAAAAACATTTATAGTTAAGGGGCAGGATTCTTGGTCTTCTTGGGATATCTGTGTTCTTTCTATAAAGAGAGGCTATACCCAACTTTCAAATAGGCCAAGTCAAAGCCTAGATTTAAATACAAACAAGGATTTAAGATTTAGGAAATTTTATGTAAAATGAATGTTATCTTTTTATTATACTTATCTTATTTTTCTAAATAAACTTTTCTATTATAAAGACATACCTCACAAAATATGATTTAGAATCTTAAACATCTTTTTTCTTCATTTTAATAAAGAAAAAAGATAAAACTCTATTATAAACAAAAAACCCCCATCAGAACGGGACTGATGGGGGTTTAAGCTCAACAAATAGAAGAAGAATTTTTAGAATATCCTTACAATCTATAATCTACTACGCCATATGGGCCCGCAGTACCTTGAGCTGTACAAGAAATCAATATAGAATTTCCATCGGGTGCGATAGCCATACCATAGCCATCTAAAGAGCTCCTGCTGTGACAAGCAGATGGACTATTTAGAATATTAGAGTTAGCTTGCAAAGATAGCCAAGGTTCTAGGGGGGTAGCCCTAACAATAAAGTTAATCCTGTTATCATTAGGATTCACAAAATAAACACTCAAACTATCTGAAGAAACCAAAACCTTCGCCGTGCTACTAGAATTAGGAAGCGACCCTACACTCCTCCAATCCACACTTGAAGTATTGGGTCTTGCAATTTCAATTACAGGGCCATTTCTACTTCCGATATACGCGGAGAGATCATCAGGAGAAAAAACTACACTTCTAGACCTTGCAAGTAAACCTTCCTGATTAGAAACAATAGAACCTATTTGTATTGTAGTTAGCAAAGGTAATCTCCCTAAAATAACAGCCCCCACATCAATATTTGCAATTCTTATATTTGACCCACAATTTATAGACTTTCCATGACATCTGTTCACTATAAAGATACTAGATAATGACCTAGGCAAGGCAATATCCTGAGTACTATGCCCTACAGGTATCCTTGCCACAGAAGTCCATACATTACTAGCAATAGGTGAGGATAAAATTACAACTTTTCCTTCTTCCAATGCGTCGGGAGCCTGACCTTCGAAGGTCACAAAGGCAAATTTATGGGTATTGCTAGGATTATTATGAATAGCTATAGAACTAACTTCACCATCGTTTGCAACATTATTAAGACGATAAGCAGCCACAGTATTCCATGGTGTCGCAGCCGTCTTTTGTAAAGTATAAAGATACCCCCCATTACTCGCTATCACAGCATTATTATTATCTATGAAAGCAACAGCCTTCACCTCTGGGTCTTTATCTATGCCTGGTCTGACGCCTAAGACATTAGTCTGCCAAAGAATAATAGGATTAGCAGAAACAGTATTCCATCTAAGGTCTTGAGATGTCCTTACTAAGGGACGCAATTGCTCGGCAACAACTAAGGCAGATAGGCCATCATCTGAAATCACTATATTTGTTGGCTTATTAAAACCATCTAAACGTTGCCCGCGCCACAACCTATTCACCTGTATTGTGGCAGCCCTAGTATACACACAACTTCTCTCTTCAATATCAGTGCTCAAACAAGCCTTTAACCTTACTGCCCTCCCATTATCTCCCGCAAAAGTTACACCAGGCACCCCATATGTATTTCCTGATGCACCGGTTATAGAAGTCCAATCTGTACGACCCTTTGTATTTCTCTGCCATTCATAAACAATAGTACCTGGCCTTGTATCCTCCAATTTGCTTATCACTGCAGTAAAATTAGCCGTGCTGCCAGCATCAGCAAATACATGTACAGGTTGAGTTCTAATCACAAGGAAAGTTCCTACACAGTTATCGATACCATCAGCACAAGTACCTGTCCTAGGATCATTTGGATTCGTGGGGTCACCCGTATTACCGGTAGAATTATTTTCGGTATTAGATTTATTACAATCACAACCTACAAACAAAGCACTCACAAGCAGTGCTAAACATACACTCTTGAAATAGCATGTGTTCAAAATGCTATTTCTAAAATATTGAATCAACTGAAAGTTCAATATTTTCATTCGCTCTTTTTTTTCTTTTATCATCATTTTTTCTCCTAATTTTCTCAATTTTTTATCCGTTACCGTTAGGCTCACCTTCTTTTATTGATTCAGAAAATAACTTAATTTCCGTTCCTAAAAAAATTGACCCTATTTGCGTAGATTCAAAGTGGCATACAAAATATCAAGTAAATATAACTTTATGTACAAAAATTTATATTTAGCTATATAAATACGAAAAAATTTTATTTGTTACTTGTGAAAGAATGCTATGAATTTTCTTTGACCTTTATAAATCTGACTCAAAATATATGAAACTTCATGAATTCCAAGCAAAAAACATATTAAAAGAGTACAACGTAAATGTATCCAAGGGTGAGCTACTTCTCGTAGAAGAGGTAAATCCTAATCATATCAAAAATCTGTATGAACGACTAGGAGGTGGAGTGGTTGCTGTTAAATCTCAAATTCATGCAGGTGGTAGGGGTAAGGGTACCATCTATGACGGAGAAGACCCTAAAAAGGCAAAGGTGCTACTAAAGGGGGGAGTAAAAATTGCAAAAAATGAACAAGAAGTACTAGACTATTCAAAAGCAATGCTCGGAGGCTTCTTACACACTATACAAACTGGGACCTCTGCAAAAAAAGTTTCTCAAGTTTACATAGAAAAAGGCACCAGTATAAAAAAAGAATACTACTTAAGTATCTTATTAGACAGGAGCTTGAAAAAACCTGTTTTCATTGTCTCTCAAGAAGGGGGAGTAGAAATAGAAGAAGTAGCCCATCATAGTCCCGAAAAAATACTAAGAACTCCCATTGAAGCTGCCCTAGGCCTTCAGGCTTGGCAAGCTAGAGATATACTATTTGATTTAGGTGTCCCTCAAAGTGCAATGAAACAAGGGACGCAATTTTTATTAAATTTATGGAACTGCTATGTAAAAGAAGACGCTTCCATGCTTGAAATCAATCCCCTAGTGCTCACAGAGCAAGACGAACTTCTTGCATTAGATTGTAAATTTGATATAGATGAAAACTCCCTTTATAGACATCCCACTAGGGCGGCCCTTCGCGATACACGAGAAGAAGATCCTCTTGAGGTCAGAGCCTCCGAGTACAAACTTAATTACATACGCTTAGATGGAAATGTAGGTTGTATGGTAAATGGTGCGGGTTTGGCTATGGGTACTATGGATATCGTAAAGTTAGCAGGTGCAGAACCTGCTAACTTTTTAGATGTAGGAGGAGGAGCAAATGTAGAAACTGTTTCCAATGGTTTTAGAATTATCCTAGAAGATCCTAATGTTAAGGCCATTTTTGTAAACATTTTTGGAGGCATAGTACAATGCGATAGAGTCGCAAATGGAATAGTCGCTGCAGCAAAAAATGTAAATATAAATGTTCCTTTAGTCGTACGCTTACAGGGTACTAACGCTAAAGAAGCTAGGGCTATTTTATCTAGTTCTGGAATATCCCTAAGTGTAGCAGAAACCCTTGAAGAAGGTGCACAAAAAGTGGCTCAAGCTATTTCTAAGAAATAGAAGTAAAATATAAATCAAAGTTGAAGAGGGATTAAAATGGCAGTACTCGTAAATAAAAATACAAGGTTAGTAGTTCAGGGCATTACAGGAAAGGAAGGAAGTTTTCATACGTCTCAAATGATTGAGTATGGCACCAAGGTTGTTGCTGGGGTGACCCCAGGAAAGGGAGGGCAAAAAAGTGAGCATGGTGTTCCTATTTTTGATACCCTCAAAGATGCTATAAAAAAAGAAGGTGCGAATGCGAGTGTAATTTTTGTCCCACCCCCCTTTGCTGCTGATGCTATACTTGAAGCAGTAGGCAATGAAATACCCCTTTGTATTTGTATTACAGAAGGCATTCCTATTATGGATATGGCAAGGGTTTGGACTGTCCTAGAACATAGCAAAACCCGCCTTATAGGCCCTAATTGCCCTGGTGTAATTAGCCCTGGTCTAGCAAAGATAGGTATTATGCCAGGATTTATACATAAACAAGGAAGCATAGGCGTAGTCTCTCGATCAGGAACCCTAACATATGAGGCCGTCTACCAACTTACAGAAGCAGGCCTAGGACAAAGTACTTGTATAGGTATAGGTGGTGATCCTGTGATAGGGACACGTCACTTAGAAGCCATTGCACTATTAAATTCTGATCCAGAGACTGAAGGTATTGTTATGATAGGTGAAATTGGTGGTACAGATGAGGAAGATGCTGCCCTTTGGATACAAAAAAATGTAAAAAAACCTGTCGTGGGCTTTATCGCAGGCCAAACGGCCCCAGCGGGCAAACGCATGGGACATGCAGGGGCTATTATTAGTGGTGGTAAGGGGACGGCACAATCCAAAATGGAAGCAATGAAAAAAGCGGGGATAGGGGTTGTCGAGTCGCCTGCAAAAATCGGTTCAACCATGAAGGCTATGCTTTCTTCAAAATAATTATACACTAGTTTTTTGATTTTTATTTTTTCATGTATTGGGTGACTAAAAAAAAATCAAAGAGACCCCTTTTTATAGTTTTTTCCTTCTTGCTAGTTGTGTTTTCAGGATGGCTAGGTTATTATTTGTATCCTAGTGTAAGTTATTACTTTGTAAGCAATACCTACTTACAATTAGAAAATAATGCCCTTAGAATAGAAAAAAGACTACTATCGCAAAATGAGTCTATTTCTAGCCTATTATCATCCATAGAACAAGCTAAAAAATTAACAGAAATTACTCTTAAAAAAAAATCTGACGAAGCTTTAGTTCATTACTATCTTGGATTATTTTACTATTATGAATTATTTGTAAGGGTTGTGCAAGATCAAAAATCCCTTATAGAATTATCTGGTAGGGGTCTTTTACCCGTACATACAAAATTTGGAAAAACGGAAATAGAAATAAAACCCATCTCTCCGCTATCCCATAAAATTATGGTTACTATGAATCAGGCTTTGGCCTTAGAACCAAATTTTATACGTAATAAACAAGCAAAATTACTACTGGCCTATTCAAGCTTACTTTTTACAGGTCGTACAGATAAGAAAATGCTAGCTTATATTAATGAACTTAAAAATATAGAGTTTACTCCCTTACTAACACTCACATATGAATGGGTGAGTATCTCCTATTATTCTCTTTTAGGGCAAAAAAAAGAGCTTCTTGAATTACTACTTCCATTAAAAGATCATCAAATTGAAAAAGATAAAAAAGAAACCAACCATCTATACCTGCAAACAAATGCTATTGAATTACTACTTGCCGAGGGCTTGTTTCACTCTAAAGATTACATGGCTTCATTAAAATATATAAGAAATATTTTGTCTGCTAAAGAAATGCCAAATTATATCTTAGTAGAAACCCTACGTATAGAAGCTGAAATTGCTTTAATACAAAGGGGGGCTTCCATAGCCCATTCTCTTTTTGAAAAGGCTTACGAGGCTAGCGAAAAAAAAGACATGTATATTGCAGATAGAATAAAAGAAATTTATTCTACTCCGACTAAAAAGAAGTAAAGTCAGCACTCCTAACCAATCAAAATTCATACAAAAAATATGTTATTAAAAACATCTCATAGCTCTATTGTATGTATATCTATTATATTAAAAAATATGAAAAAAAAATTTTACTTGTAAACTCTTATTTAAAATAATTTTCTTAGTATACTGTATACTATTTATACAACATCCCTTATTTACCCCACCTGATTCAATAGTAGAAATGCAAACACTTCAAGACATATCCATTCCTAAAGAAAAAAAATATACCTCGGATTTAGGAATTACAGAAATTCAAAAGGTAAATCTAGCAGGTTTTCAACTAAAAAACGGAACATTCTTAGAAGACTTTGAACTTGCGTACATGACTTTGGGTAACATGAGTCCTAGCAAGGATAATGTCATTTTAATCTGTCATGCCCTTTCTGGTACGGCACATGTTGCAGGAATTGATAAAGATACAGGAAGACCTGGTTGGTGGGATTTTCATGTGGGGCCGGGTAAGAGCATAGATACAAATCATTTTTACGTTATTTCCACGAATATTATAGGGGGATGTAATGGCTCCTTCGGTCCCTCTTCAAATCAATATACAAAAATAGAAAATGGAGATAAGATTACCCTAAATCAAAAAATAGGGATGAATTTTCCTAATATTACTATTGAAGATATGGTAGAAGCACAAGTGCGACTTATAGATTTTTTAAAAATAGAAACTATCTACGCTGTAATAGGAGGCTCACTAGGTGGTATGCAAGCATTAGTTTGGCAACAAGACACCCTAAGAGAGTTCAACATTGCATTCCCATAGCAACTTGTATGGCACATTCAGCCATGCAAATCGCTTTCAATGAAATAGGCCGTCAGGCTATCATCAATGATCCCAAATGGCAAAAGGGAAATTATTATGATAAAGAAAGACCTGAGCATGGTTTAGCTGTGGCAAGAATGGTGGGACATGTTACATATCTAAGTGAGTATGCTATGCATCAAAAATTTGGCAGGCAAATGGAAGCTTCTCATAATAGCTCGGACCCCTTTCAGTTTTTTTTTAGCGTAGAAAGTTATTTGCACCATCAAGGAGAAATTTTTGTTAAACGCTTTGATCCAAATTCTTATTTATATATAACTAAGGCCATAGACATGTTTGATCTCTTGGATGGTAAACATGCAAATGAAGTCTTTGAAAAAGTACGTGCTAATTTTTTAGTCATCTCCTTTGAATCAGATTGGCTTTATCCCCCTAGTCAATCAAAAGAATTAGTACGTTCTTTAAAAAGGGCTAATTGCAAGGTTTCATATATCAACCTAGATACCCCATATGGCCATGACTCTTTTTTAATCAAAAATGAGCCCCTCACAAATATACTTCAAAATTATTTATTACAATCAAGAAAAAGTAAAAAGACATGAATCATTTTTTATATCAAAAGGTCATAGACTGGATTCCTAATGGCTCTCGAGTTCTAGATTTAGGTAGTGGTGACGGTACATTTTTACTAAAGCTCATACAAGAAAAAAACGTATGGGGTGAGGGAGTTGAAAAAGATCCCACGCTTGTCGCTCAATGTATACAAAAGGGACTTATTGTATATCAAGGAGATGTGTTAGATGGACTAGATCAATACGCTGATAAAAGCTTTGATTATGTTTTACTTTTAGGAACCTTTCAAGAGCTAATAGCTCCAGAAACTGTTTTACGTCATTCCTTTAGGGTGAGTCATCGTATCATCCTTGCCTTCACAAATTTTGCATACTACAAAGCACGCTATCAAATGATATTTAAAGGGAAACGCCCCCTCCTATTAGAAAGCGAAAAAAAACTCTTATGGTATGAAAGTCCTACGATACAATTTTTTTCCTTAAAGGACTTTAATGAATTTTGCAATATAAAAAAAATTACCAAATGCCATAGTGCCTATTTTCATGATAAGGGTTGTTTGAATTTTTTTCCTAATTGGAGGGCCCTTGATGTGCTTAGCCTTCTGGAATGGAAAGAAATACCCTAATCCTCAAAACTTCATATAAAAATATAAGCTAAGAATATTTATACCCTCATTTCTAATTGAATACATATTATCCCTGCCCCATAAAAGGAGTAAGCTATATGATGAGATGAGATTTTTTCTAAGGCTAAATAATAGAAATCATGCCCTAAGTATCCTTTATAAACGACACAACTTATTCTACCTCAAGAGGGGCTAATTCTAAAATAAAAACTCCCCTACTAAAATACATAGTAATAAAAATTATACAAAATCAGCTTTTCATTTCATATATTTAAATGAATTATTTTTATTACTGTCTTATAATGTCACACCTCTTTGATATAAATAAAATATATTGTTCGTCATATAAAAAAAGAAGGAGCTAGTCTATATACTCAACATATATAAACTATATTTTTTTTTACTTAATTTAATTTAAGTATTGACATAATATACTCTCTTTTTTTGGATATATTGAGCAATGATATTGTTTGGCCTAAATTTTAAAGGCTTGACAAATTAAATTTTTTTATTACCCTTAGGGGTAGCTGGAGTTAAATACTATGATTGTAAAACAAATTGATAGCAAATCCTTTCAAAGAAATAAGAGGGAGGGCTTACCCGGAAGCTCTTACCACATGAGTACCTCTAATCTAGCCTTAAAAGAAAATGCCTCAGGTAGTAAAGAAAAGGCGTTTAGTCAATATCTCTTAGAGGCCTTTCAAGGTGAATTCATCCAAAATAATTCACAAGTTTCATCAAAGATAAGTGCTTTAACTAGAAATAATCTTAGACGTTTAAGTATGTAAATAATACAATTTCAGATAGTGGTGAAAGCCAATATTTTTTTCAAATACATATCTTAAAACAAAAGTGATTTGAAGCGTGTCTTTATGTTACCTTTTTTGTGTTCGTATCATTTTTCAGCACATTGAATATTGCTTACAGTATAAAATTTTAAATAGCTATAGGCAAAGCTTTTCCCTATTTTTTTGCTTAAATGATACAAATAAAGACTTGAAAAACTAATTTTTACTTGAACTACAGAATTGTATTAGAAGAAGTCTATCTCAATAAAAGCGGGAGTAACTCAGTTGGTAGAGTGTCAGCTTCCCAAGCTGAATGTCGCGGGTTCGAATCCCGTTTCCCGCTTCTTCCTACTATACTAAATGCCTTCTAATATTATTTATCGCAGTCAAAAAATAGAAGAACTGACCGAACAACTAGCCCAACTCCTTTGTAAATCTCCACCTCCACCTTTTGAGAAAGAAATAATACTCATTCAAACAGCAAGCATGGAGTACTACTTAAATTTAGAACTCACGGAAAAAAATGGTATCTCAGCAGGTATAGATTTCTGGTATATAGCAAAATTTTTCAAAAATCTCCTCAAGCAAGATTTACATACTCCCTTTCCTTTTGATAAAGAACGCCTAGCATGGCTTATTTGGAAATCACTTCTAAAAAATAAAAATTTATTTCATATTCTTCCTGAAGCCTTACAAAAAATACTCTGTTCTAAAATAGCTCACAATGAATATAAAATAAATGAACATTCTCTATTCGTATTTTCACAAACACTCTCTAATCTCTATGAACGTTATCTGCTCTATATCTACCCCATTCATAGTTGGCAATTGGAGATTTGGAACTCTCTGCTTCTAGAATATGACGAATTAAATTTAAATAAAAAACTAGAAAACTTTTGGGAGGGCTTATTAAATCAAACTATCCGTCCCCCTGGAAAACGTATCTTTATCTTTGGCTTAGATATCGAAAGTCTAGAGCCCCTTGTAAATGAAGTTTTAAGCAAAATGAGCTCTTATGTAGAATTATACTACTTTATACTTAGCCCCATAAATGCCATACACACGAATATAACTCAAATTTCATCCCATTCACATCCATCATCCCTGCTAGAGTGTTTACAAACATCATTAAAGCCCGATCTAAGTATTCCTAGAGACGTAAAACATTTAGAGATAAAGCTACTAGAAAAAATTGTAAAAAAAGAACTTCATAAAGAAGGAGATGTTGATAAAAAACTACCCCCCACTCTCCCTTCTGTATTGATTCAAAATTGCCATTCTAAACTTAGGGAAGTAGAAGTATTACATGATACACTCATTCAACTTTTTGAAACTCATAAAGATCTGGGTCAGGAGGAAATTCTAATCCTTTGTTCAGAACCAGAAAGTTATGTACATCTATTCTCAAAAATTCTTAAACCATCAATCAGCTATAAGATTGTATACCAAGTATCTCAAACAAAACAAGATTATATAGATACCTTTTTCAAAATTTTAGATTTTTCTAGGCATAGGTTTCAAGTAGATTTATTTTATGAATTACTTAGTTGTAAGAATATTTGTGATAAATTTTCATTTTCTATAGAATTAGAAAAAATTCAAAAACTACTAGAAGAAGCAAGAATCACTTGGGGCCTAGATGCAAATGATAGAGTACTAGAAAAAGAAAAGGGAAATAATTTTTATGAGGATATGCCTCAACTCTCCTTCAACTTGCATCAAAACACAAAAAACCATCTAAAAGAAAAGCAAATAAAAGATTATTTTAGTACATATAGTTTTCAAGATGGCTTAGATCGTTTGCTTCTTTCTTCTTGTTTGCCTTATTTTGGAAACATAGAACAAATAGAAGAAGAAAAATTTGAACAAGTCTTATCTTTAGATTTTATTACAAATATAGATCTAAGGGGGGAAGAATTAGAGATTCTTGGAAAATTAATAAACTTTGTAAATCTTTTAGATGAATTTCGTACAGAACTAAGAGAAAAAAAAACTATGAGTGAATGGGCAAAGCTTTTTTACAAAATCGAAGAAGTGTTTTTAGTTGAAAGCGAAGAAAATCAAGAAATGATTCGAGAAATATGTGAAGACATAAGTACCCTAGAAAGCAATTATCAAATTACTGAAGAGTATGATCTTAAAATTATTTTAACATATATCAAAGAACGATATTCTCAAACCCATAAAAATAATTATTTTCCTGGAGATGGGGTACATATTTCAAACTTTACTCACTCACAAAATACTCCGTACAAAATTATTTATCTTCTAGGATTAGATGAGGGTAGCCTGCCAAGATCAGAGATAAGTTTAGAATTTGATCTCATAGAAAAGGACACAATAGAAAATGACAATGAAAACAAAATTGAGAAAAAAATAAATCTAAATTCAAATTTGAATACAAAACTAAAATTAGAAACTCCTACACCCTATTTATCTAGAGCCTTTCAAGATCGTAGACTTTTCTCATATCTTATTCTATCTGCACGTCAACATATCATTTTTAGCTATGTAGGACAAAGTATGCATAAATCAAATCAAGCATTTCAGCCTTCTTTATTACTACGAGAACTCTGCCAATTTTTTGATTCATTCCCTCTTACAAAAGAAACAATACCCCTATCCCACTCTTTCATCATAAAACACTTTATTCATGGCTCTCATTCTGCATACTTTGAAAAAAATTCTCAGCACCACAGTTATAACAGTCACCATTTTCAAGCCACACAACTACAATATGCCTCTCTCAAAAAGCCTCCCTTATTTTGGAATCCTGATAAAACAGATATTTCTCTCAAGATAGACGAATCCTTATATCCATCAAAACAAATTAATATACAAAAGTTCACTTCATTTTTCAAAAATCCCCCAAAGGCTTGGATCACCAATACTCTTGGCCTTAATTTATTAGATATTCAAACAACAAAGGAAACTCTATATGGAGATGATTTGCATGAATTTTCAAACAAGGATTCACTATCTTATTATCAAAAAGCTAGGGACCTTATTTATCTTAGATTAAAATTTAATGGTCTCTACAGCAAAAAAGAACTTTGTACTTTACTAGGTACATTTCACTATACCGCATCAAATCCGTTCACCCATCTTGAGATGGATACTTTGTGGTTAGACACTACAAAATTTATAAATAAAATTCTAGAAAGGGACGACGAACACACAAACCCTAAGCACATTCAAATAGAGCTAGAACCTATTTACTTTTCAAATCAATATCGTATTACAGGTTCTTTTAAAAGTTGGGAGTTTCAAAAGCAAATCAACGGCAGGAAAAAAAAATTTCAATATAGATATACAAAACACAGTATCTCATCGCAAATCCAAACTTGGATTGAGCATTTAGCCTTACTCGTCCAAGGGATAGAAAATGAAAGTTATCTTTTTACTAGAGAAAAAAACTTCTTATTCAAATGCTTGAATCCAAAAAATGCAAAGGAAATTTTGGAAGAACTTGTAAAGATATATCTTGAAGGCAATAAACGACCTCAACTATTTTTTGAAAAAACAAGTTACGAATATATAGACCAGCTGCAAAACAAAAAAAAAGATACCTTCCCATTCAAGCATTGGATTTCAAATGATTTTACTCCCAACATACTAGGCGAAGCTGAAAACCCTTACAATAAACTCATTCTTAGAAATCAAAATTTTCCCGAAGATTATCTATCTTACAAAAAAGAAAATCTACTTTCAAAAAATACGGATAGCTCTCTAGGAAAAGAACAAAATAAATCTGAAGCATTGGGAAGAAACAGAAACCAAGCTTCAAATTTATATGAAGAATTTAAAGAAGTAAGCAGAAGAATTATAGAACCTATGTTAGAGTATTGTGAAATAATTTAGATGAGTGGAAAAAGTAAATTATGTACAATTCTAATTCCAAACAACCCTAAAGTATATATAAACAACACGTAAGACTTCTACTAAAATCCCTTGTTGTGTTGTCGTTAAAAAAAGAAATTGTAGAAATGAATAAGGGCAAGCGAACAAGAGGCTTCATATATTATTTTTTGAACAGTCTTAGGCGGTAGTGATGGGAGTAGCTGAATTTTATATTTATGAATATTTTCATAGCACACTTCTTAACCGTATAAAATTAACTATATATATTTTATACGGTTAAGAAAGTTAATACATTTGACAAACTATAAAATATCTCTCTATCAATTACTGATTAACACTACCATCCATCAATGTTGCTGTACACAAATCATTCAGACTAGTATAAACCTGTGGGTATCTGTTTTTAGTTAATTTGAAACAGACCCCAAGTTGACTTGGATAATCACTATCTACTTCTTGCATATTGCTTGTAGTCAATCCCGTTGCCCCTACAGAATCTCCAACAGCAACCCCCAAGTTAGTCCCTGTCGCCTGAGTGTCCCAATAACTACCGACAATATTATTAAAAGAACTATTTTGACCCACCAAGCCACCTAAATGACTATTCCCAGAAATAGCACCTGTAGCATAACTATTAGAGATACCACCTAATTTTCTCCCCACCAAACCACCTATTGTAGATTGTCCAGAAACAGCAGACATAGAGTAACTACTAAAAACATGGTTAGCCCCTCCCACTAAACCACCTACGTAAGTATTTCCCATAACTACCCCTGTGGTATAGCTACTTCTAACACTACCAGAGTTTTGAAAACCTATTAAACCACCTACATAATTATGTGTATTAGAACCTGAAATCACACCATTCCTAACGTAGCTATTCGCAACACTACCTGCATTTTGGTATCCTACCAAAGCACCTATATAATTTCCTAGGCCCTTAACCCAAGCTTCGTTCAATCCCACTCGATTTATATAGGCAGATTTTGAAATGATTCCGAATAAACCTATTCCTTGCTTAGCAATAGAAGGATTTATATACAAATTTTGTATCATAAAACCATTACCCTCAAGGGTAGCTACAAAGGGCTCATCAGTATCAAATCCACAGTTATTAAAGGGACCAGCACATTTGCCTATGGGTTCTAAACCGTCTGCAACCTTATCTATGCCTTTGTACGCACTTCCCCATCTTGTAGTCTCAAAATCTATATTTGCAACTAGCTCATAGCCACGACAAACCCCATTAGGACAACCTGAACTTAAACCTATGTCAGTAGAATTTGTCTTCCAGCTAGTGCCCTCTAGGTTGTATCTTATATTATTTAATTGCTCAGCTGAAGAAATTTCTATCAAACCATTCCCATCTATATCGGGAACATATGTTTCTATAGAATTAGGTCCAAAGAGCAAGTTAGTCGTGCACTTTCCATCTTCGCCCATACTATAGAGTTTGGGATATCTACCATTACTAAATTTGAAGCAATTTCCTAAGGCACTAGGATAGTCACCTCTAACCGCCTGCATCTGTGAGGTACGTAAACCAGTAACGTTATCTATATATCTTCTATCGTCATGGCTGACAGCTTCGCCAAAAGAAACTGTTTGTATATCCCAATAAGTGTCCTTAATAATACTGTAGTCACCATATGCAAAGCCAACAAGGGCACCTATATGAACATTATAACCATAATTGAAAACCAAACGGCTAGTAGTATAACTCTTTTTTATACTACTATCCTCATAGTCCCCCACCAAGCCACCTATCGAAAAATGCCGTTCTGCAGTAGTAACAATACTACCTTCGGCATAACTATTTTCAATCTCAGAAGAAAAATACAATCCACCCGCTAAGCCACCTACATTGTCCGAACCAGCACACTCCACAGAGCCTATAAAATAGCTATTTTTAATAATAGAAGAAGAACGCATGGAACCCACCAAGCCACCCAAGCCACTGTATATACTCCACCCACCGCTTGCAGTAAGAGTACCTTGAGCATAACTATTTTGAATAATAGATCCATCCTCCATCCAACCCCCCACCAAACCACCTACATATGAACGACCCTCCACAAAACCTGTGAAATAGCTATCTTTAATAATAGAAGCATACATTCCACCCACCAAGCCACCCGTTCCGTCATTACCTATCACTGTTCCTTTTGTATAGCTATTTTTAATGGTAGCTATATCACTGTAACCTAATAAACCACCTACTACGTCTCTACCTTTAATCCAAGCTCCTTCTATAGCTACTTCATTTAAAATAGAGTGTTCACCCATATTAGAAAAAAGACCTACACCATCTAGATTGGGACGATTTATGTATAAATTTCTTATGACAAAACCCCTACCCTCAAATATCGCCTGAAAACCTCCTCTAACACACACCAAGTAATAACTACAATCGATATCGCCTCCTCCGATAGGTTCCCAACCTTCTGCAACCTTATCCACGCCTTTGTATGCACTTCCCCATTTTGTGGTCGCAAAATCTATATCATTGACCAACTCATAGCCCTTGCAAACTCTATCAGGGCAACCACCAGAAAGTCCTAAACCAGCATTATTTACATAACTTGTCCCCCTTAAGTTATATCTTATGTTATTTAATTGTTCAGCAGAGGAAATTTCTATTAATCCATTCCCATCTATATCCACCTTAGGTAAGAAAACAGCCTTAAGGGCAAGGGAGCCATTTGGCATGAATCTCTGAAGGGGCAAGGAACCTGTAGTTGACCAACCTTCTAAAGCATAGTTTGGATTACTACTCACACAACCCTTTTTTTCTAAATCATGCAAAGAAGCTCCTACACGTGCACTAGACCAAGTAGGGAAACTTCCCGATGGGGTTCCATCATTGCAATCATAGGATATAGGGTAGTACCAAAGGGCGTATAAAGATATATCCGAAAAGAAAACCTTACTTTGACCTGGGAAAACTACACTTCCTGAGCCTAGGTTATCTACTGATTCATGATAAGGAGCCCAACCAAAAAATCTAATGGCAGAGGGGGGTAAAATAGCACTCCCAATAGAACGGACAGTAATTGCAGTACCAGCAGGATAGGATACTAAATCCTCTACCAAGCCTATGCCTCCATTGAGGTTATAACTAACAGTATAAGTTTTACCCCAAGTTGCATAAAAAGTTAGGGTAGAAGCTCTAATTGTTACATCCCTTCCTATCTTGTAAACTGTCCCCGCTATAAGCCAATTATTAGCATCTACTGTATCCTTTACAGTAGACCAACCTAAAAATATGTGACCTGCTTTAAATGTACCCTGCACAGTAGGGACTACTATAGTACTTCCCGCTGTGGCAGTTTGCCATTCTGGGAGCTTCCCAGCAGTGGCCCCATTCAAATCAAAAATAAAGGTTATTTGCAATAAACAACTTCCAGCTGATAAAGCAAAGCCCGCATCGCAAGCCTTACAAACTCCCTCACTTCCTGAGCTATCTCGGCAATGAGGAATAAAGGGGCGCTCCACCCTTTTAGAAGAAAGGCAACTTCCATTATGCAAGGTAAAATCAGCCTCGCAAGATTTACAAGATTTTTCTATACCTTCACCATTTTTACAGGGGGCGGGGGGCTTCTCACCACCATCAGTCAAACAAAGCTCGTTCACTAAAAAACCTGTATGACCCTCAGTATCTGCACAAGGTAAAATGGGTTCAACTTCATTAGTACTAGGGTCAGATGCCTTATTATTGTTATTATTACTACATTGAATAGCAAGGCCACAAATTAAAAATAGAATGGTTACCCCTACGGTAAATTTTTTTTGAATGATTATATTCATATAGCCCTCCTTTGCCTTTCTTGGATCTATTTTCCTTTTATTTGAGATGAGTTTCAAAGAAACTACTTTTGCCATTTTAGTCATAGTTTTTCTCCTAAATGAATAATTATTTTTGACAGGTAACAATATATTTTAAAATATAATTTTAGTCTACTATAATAATTTACGTATAAATTACAGGTACAGGCCACAAAAATCTTGCTTTCTAAAAAAAGGAAGTACCAATAAAAAATATAAATTCGCTTTAAATGGTGTCTCTTTATATAATTAGTTTTTTTCCTGAAATCAAACTAATTTAAGATTATTTTTGTATTCTATAGCTCTGCTCAAAATTCTTCCTCTTAAAGCTTGACTTAAAATTGAAATTTTCTTTCTTGCAATGAAATGACTCACACAGCAAAGCAAACTGAAATTAACATTCTAAAACAATTTATAGATGTGGCCTATAATGACCACGATAAAATTAAGCTTCCTGAATATACCCAAGCCATAAAAGAAACCCTAGCCCTCCTAAATAAAGGGGAGATTCGTGTAGCTATACAAAAACAACAAGGTGTTTGGGAAGTACAAAGCTGGGTCAAAAAAGCCATCTTACTTTATTTTGGAATTACCTCACTAAAAACTATACATAGTGGAGATTTGAGTTATTATGATAAAATCCCTGTAAGAAATGACCATGAAGCTAGGGGATTACGAGTTGTACCCCCCGCTATTTGTCGCTATGGGGCCTTTGTAGAAAAAGGAGCCATTCTCATGCCCTCCTATGTAAATATAGGTGCCTATGTAGCCACAGGAACGATGGTAGACACATGGGCCACAGTGGGAAGTTGTGCCCAAGTAGGAAAAAATGTACATTTATCAGGTGGAGTCGGTCTAGGAGGGGTTTTAGAACCTCCACAAGGTTCCCCTGTCATTATTGAAGATTATGCCTTTTTAGGTTCTCGTTGTATAGTCGTAGAAGGTGTTTTAGTGGGTGAAGGGGCTGTGCTAGGCTCAAATGTGGTACTCACTGCCTCTACCCCTATTATTGATGTAAGCCATAAAGAAGAAATTATTTACAAAGGGAAGGTGCCACCTCATTCTGTTGTGATACCGGGTTCTAGAATGAAAACTTTTCCAGCAGGAGATTATATGACTCCAGCAGCACTTATTATAGGCAAACGAAAAGAGAGCACCGATAAGAAAACTTCTTTAGAGCAAGCCCTAAGAGATTACGATCTTAGTATTTAGATATATCTTATCGCTATCAAGCAAAAGAAGGATAATTGAAACGATAGCCATCAAAAAGGCTTTGAGTAATTCTTTAAGAGATATAGTACACGTTTTTTTAGCATATTATATAAAACAAATAGTTCCCTTCAAGTAAACATAAGGGAAGACGAGCAACCAAAAATGAGTAAGAACCTCAATCAAAAGATAAAACTTGTTTTTATTATAAATAATTCTTTATCATAGTTTATAATTAAGATGACCAAAAATTTGGTAGGGGTTCCCTTGGTGCTAATGTGACATAATTTATGAAACTTAAAAGTATACGTTTAATGGGATTCAAATCCTTTGCTGATGAGACTATTATACAGGTGCAAAATGCCATGACTTGTGTGGTGGGGCCTAATGGATGCGGGAAGTCAAATATTTTGGATGCCCTACGTTGGGTCCTCGGAGAAAAATCAGCCAAAGGTTTACGTGGCCAACAAATGGAAGATCTTATATTTATGGGCTCCGCCCAACGCAAGCCCGCAGGGATGGCAGAGGTAGAAATTTGCTTCGATAACAAAGGTCGTACCATAGAAATAGACCAAGACGAGGTTACAATAGGAAGACGCTTGTATGTGTCTAGTGCAAGCGAGTATTATATAAATGGAAAGAGGAGTACTCGTCGTGATCTTGAAAAAATTCTTTTAGATACAGGTATAGGAAAGAGTGCTTATTCAATCATAGAGCAAGGGAAAATATCAGAAATACTTAGGGCTACCCCTGAAGTAAGGCGCGAATTATTAGATGAGGCGGCAGGTATCGCTCGCTTTAAATGGGAACGCTCGGAAACTCTAAAAAAGCTCAGTGAGACAGAACAAAATTTATTGCGTGTTAATGATATCTGGAAAGCAAAAAGACGAGAGATAGAAAATCTTGAGAAACAAGCTATTAAGACTAGGCGTTATATTGAACTCAAAGCCATAAGTGCCAAACACGATAGGTCCCTACGTTATTTCACAATTACAAATCTGAATGCTTCATTAGAAATTGCGACTAAGCAACTTCAAACTTTAAAAGAAAAAAGGGAGAATGAACTTAAGAAAATAAAAGAACTTGAAAGTCAAAAACAACAAATTGAAGAAAATAATAGAAGCTTACAAGAAGAGACCCACTCCCTCGATAAAAATTTTCATAAAGATAAGGCAGCTTTGAACACACTAGAAAACAGAAAGGGACGTTTACAAAAAGATCACCAAGAAAGACAATCTCGTCTCACTGAATTAGGTAAGCGAATTGAGGAAGAGGAAAAAAAACTCAAAGGTCTTGAGACAAAAATCAATGATACAAAACAACTACAGCTCACCCTTGCCAATGATCTAGAACAACTAAAAACCAAGGCCCTAGAATTTGAAAAAGATCTTCAGAATATAGCAAACGAGATCAAAGAGAATCATGCCAAAGAAGAAAGTAACGAAAAAGAAATTCATACCAAAGAAAAAGAACATGCTACTCATCTAAAAGATCTTAAAGATCTCGCTCATAAACTCATTATAGAATTAGATGCAAAAAAGAAAGACTTACAAAGCCGTGAGGGTTTGAGGGTTTCTATCAAAGAAAAATTGGAAGAAAAACTTTTAAATAATGAAACTCTTTTACAAGAAATTTCAAAACTTTTAAAAAATAACCTGAATACGATAAGTGCAACAGAATGGACTCAAATCACGCAAAATATAAATCATCTAAGCAATCAAAAACTAACACAGGACTTCCAAAATTATGAAGCCATTGAAAAGGAGTTTCGTTCTTTCTTTTTTGATCCAAGTGGTCTACTGGCTCGAAAAGAGAACCTAGAGCTCGGGATACAAAATCTTAGCAATCAAATGACTGAAATTAAAGAAGATATTCGAAACTTGCAAATGACTCGGAAAAAACTTCAAACTCAGAAAGATGAAAAGAAAGCAAAAATTCATGAGATTAACTTGCACGTAAGAGATTTTCAATCACGTCAGGAATCCCAAAAAGAACAATTAAAACAAATCTCTTACATGCAAAAAGAAATTACAGATCGTATAAGCTATTTCCAAAAAGATAAAAAAACCCATAGCGATACCTTGCACGAAATAGAAAAAGAACAAAAGGAAATTGTAACAGAATATAGCGCAGCACAAAAGAGAGTCGGTGAACAAGAAAAGCGCCTAGAGCAACTCAAGCCCCTACTTACACAAAAGAAGGCTGATATAGAAAAAGTAAATCAACAAATAATAAAAATTCGCCAAGGGGCAGAAGATATACTTCCACAAATCAGCAAGCAGGAAAGGACGAGTGAGCAAATCCAAGTACAGCTAACTCAAGGTGAGCAAGGCTTATATAACGATTATCAAATTTCCTTTGATGCCTTATCTAAAGAAATTCAAAATGCAAATATAGATTTTAAGAAAGAAGAAGCAGAATTGATTCGCATACAAAAAGAAATACAAGAATTAGGTACAACAAACGCCCTAGCTATAGAGGAGCTAGAGCGTAGTCAAAAAGAAATAAAACTCCTAGAAGAACAACGCAAAGATATTGAAATCGCACGTGATAATATCCAAGACGCATTAAAGGATGTGGATCAAAGATCTTTGCAAATCTTTCAGGAAACTTTTACGATAGTTCAAGAAAAATTTGAAAAAGTCTTTGATAAACTTTTTGGTGGGGGGAAGGCATATTTAAAATTAACAGATCCTGAAAATATTTTATCAAGTGGAATTGATATCATGGTACAGCCTCCAGGCAAAAAAAATTCTAGCATCGCCCTCCTCTCAGGTGGGGAACAAACCCTTAGTGCTGTTGCATTAATTTTTGGTATCTATCTTGTTCGCCCCTCACCCTTTTGTTTCTTAGATGAGATTGATGCCCCCCTAGATGATAGTAATGTGCGTTTATTTTTGGAAATGCTTAAAGAGTATACCCCCAATACTCAATTTTTAGTGATCTCACATAATAAAATGACTATGGTTGCCGCTGATGCCATCTTTGGCGTAACCCAAGAGGAAGCAGGAGTAAGTCAAATTGTTTCTGTAAAACTAACAGAAAATGAGGCCAAAGCCATACCTGTAAAAGTATAAACCCAAAAGCAATTTATGTTTTAGGTTTTTTATTCAATGATAGCCCCTAATTTCCTTAATTTACTCATTTCAAAACTATGCTTTTAATTGCCAAAAAAAGGACATAGAAATTTCTATACTGAAGTTGTTTCGTTCAGAAAGGAACATTTGTTAAGCCAAAGAAGTCAAACAATGAAACAAATATAAAAACCTAAAGCCACCATACCATGAATAAAAAAAATGTAAACTCATCAAATTCCCCATCAACTTCAATGATACCCTTACTCTTTATTGGGTTACTGGGTATCTTTGCAATGCAATACTTTAAAGGAGAACCTTTTTTTCAAGAAAAGAAACAAGTCCCTCAAGCACCAACGCTGACTTCCAAATCAAATGTTCAAGTAAATAAAAAAACAAATCCAAAATTACATGATTTCTCTTTTCCTAAATTCAACCAGTACACAGATGGGGAAAAATTAGAAATTCAAACAGATAATTTTATAGTACACTTGAATACAAGAGGGGGGCGAGTAGATGCTCTGTATCTAAAAAGTAAAGCTGAATACCCCATTCCAAAATTTGCTATAGAGCAAAGTAAAGATGAATACGCTAAAAGTACAAACTCTATCGAAGTAACCCTGTATCAAGGCCTAGACTTCCAACCTCACCTCTACTACTCGGGAGAAAATTCTAAGCAACTAGGAGACCCTCCTCTAAACCTCGCACACTTTAAATTGAACTATAGCTCTCTTTATCCGCCCTTAGGTGATCATCATGCTCCTAGTCCACAAACCCACTTTCAAAAACAAGAAACAATAAATCAAAAAGAGGAAATTCAAAATGAGGTTCAAGAGATTTTATACACCACCCCCATCGTCTTTAAAAATCAAAAATTAGAATTAATCAAGTTATATAGATTCTTCAAGCAAGAAAATTTTTTTCAACAAATTACGATTCTTAAAAATTTAGAAAAAAAAGAATTTAGCCTAGATTTCATACAAGACAATAAAAAATATGAAGGTTCTTTATTTTACAAATCCTTTAGTGATATAGGCTCTATAGATAATCTCGCCCCTGCTTCTATGAATGTAGCAGGACGTTTTTTTTATTACAACAACAGTTTAACTCAAAGGCCAAATATCTATAAAAAAGATAGTGGTGGTGGTGCTTCTTGTGGAAGCAAAGCATCAAATGGTGAGTATACAAGTGAGGTAAAAAATCCCAATACCCTAAGTTTCATAGGGAGCCATAGTCGTTATTTCTTTGGCTACAATGAATTTCTCTCACCCACCTCCATCGAACTCAATCAACCAGATGGTGTTGTATATAAAAACATTACCCCTATGAACAGCAAGGAAACGATAAGTACCTCCTTCTTGAATTTTCGCTTAGCTCCAAAGCAATTTCCTGATCTTTCTTGGAAGAATCTGCTTATAGAAAAAATTGATAGCTCATCGACAACGACGACCCCATACCATATAATAGAAAGTCTACAAAAAGAAAGACGGGATGCCCTAATTCTAAATAATTTTGTTTATATAGGTAAGCGAAGTAATTTAGACCATAGGTTTAAAAATCCCTCTTTAATGAAAAGTTTTTTTAATAAAGAGCAACCTGAGGCTAGGGCAGAAAAAACCATTTATTATTCAAGTTATACTGCTCTTTTTTCGGGAGTTCAAGATGTGATACTTAAAATAATGCACTTACTATATAAAATCGTGGGCAACTATGGTTGGAGCATTGTTATTATTGCCCTTGCTTTTAAATTACTTACCTTCCCCCTAACTAAAATGCAAACACAAGGTATGCAAAAAATGAGTCTTTTACGCCCTGAACTTGATGCCATAAATGCCCAATTTGCAGATAACCCCCAAGAAAAACAAAAACGTGTCATGGCTCTCTTTAAAAAACACAATGTGAATCCCGCCAAAGGATGCCTACCCATGATTATACAGATGCCCATTTTCGTAGGATTATATAGTGCTTTTTCAAGCTCTATGGAACTATGGTATAGCCCCTTTATTTTTTGGATGAAGGATCTTTCCTTGCCTGATAGTGTTGCAACTATCCCCTTTATTCATTTGCAATTAAATATTTTACCTCTTCTAATGGTTAGTTCACAAATTTTATATCAAAGATTTACAAGTGTTCCCACAGATAGTAATCAAAAAATGATGATGTACATTATGCCCTTTATTATGCTTATTTTCTTTTGGAACATACCCAGTGGGGTTACTTTATATTGGACCTTACAAAATATTATTTCGATTGCATGGCAAGTAAGTAGTAAATTCTTTGGTAAAAACACTTCCACTTTGCACCAAGTGAGTTCAAATAAACTCAAAAAAAAAAGATAGATATTTAGTGTTTTCTGAATACTGACCAATATTATGATAGAATACATTCTGGAAATAGAAGCCTCAAATAGGGCACAAGCTGAAAAAGAAGCATTGGAAATACTCCAACTTGGAGAAGATGATGTAGAGTTTGAAACATCAAACTCTAATGCGATAAAAAGATTATTTAAAAGCTCACCTAGCTTTTTAAGAGTTAAATGTAATCCCAAGAAACAAATTCCCCAAGAAAATATAGCTCGAGGTATCATTTTTACTATCCTTCAAAAAATGAACCTTCCTGCAAAAGTAGAAGGTATTGAAGCACAGGGGGATAGCATTTACATAAGCCTCGCTACCGAAGAATCTTCCTGCCTTATAGGTAAACATGGACGTAGCTTGGACTCTTTACAGTTTATGGTAAATATGCTGGTCAATAAAAGATATTCGGGTTCAAAACTAAAAAAAATAGTTATTGATATTTCCGGCTATAGAAAACGTAGAAAAAAGATTATTGAAGAATTGTGTGAAAAGGTTTCTGAAAAAGTAATTAAGAGTGGGAGAGTCCAAACCCTCAATACAATGAGTCCTTATGAACGTCGCTTGGTACATATTACCTTAGAAGCAAATCCAGAAATATATACAGAATCATTAGGGGATGGTGTTTATAAGCGTGTAAGGGTTTACCCCAAGAAAAAATCAAGATCTCAAGCAGGGCACGATATAGATGATGATACTGAATTTAATCGTATTCATGAAAATGAAGAATCTGATATGGATGAAGACTTCAATATAAAAAGTGAAAATGATGCATCTGAAGAAGCTGACGAAAATTTTAATCGCTGATTCTCTCTTCCCTTCATAATTTGACTTTTACAGAAGATACAATCATCGCTCCAAACGGGGATCTTAATTTATATTCCACAGCATCCGCAATAGGCCTTCTACGAATCAGTGGAAATAACTCTTTAGAGGTGCTTTCCTTGTGCACTCTACCTAAATCTATAGCACCCCATACTATTCTTAAAGAAAATACGAATAAGAAACAAATTCAAAAATACTTTGCTTCAAATAAAAGGCAAATGGTTCATTGTCATTTCATAGAACCACAAACTAATATTATCGTAGATACTGGCCTTGCCGTTTTCTATAAAGCACCTTATTCCTATACGGGAGAAGATGTTGCTGAATTTTTTTTACATGGAAACGCTTTGCTTATAAGAAAGTTTCTAGCATCCCTCTTAGATACAGGACTTTTACGCCTTGCTCGACCAGGAGAATTTACCAAAAGAAGCTATCTAAATCAAAAAATCAATTTAACTCAAGCACAAGCAGTAAATCAAATCATTCAAGCACGCAATGAATGGGAGCTAAAAATAGCTCAAAAAAATTTACGTGGGGAAGGTGAGTTAGACTATCTTTGCAAAAACATACGAGAAGCCTTACTCAATCAAAAAGCATTACTAGAAGCCGAAATAGACTTTTCCATTAAAGAACTGGAACCTGAAGAAAATATTATTAGTATAGAAGAGAGAAAAAAACAAATCGCAGAGATAAAAAAAAATATTCAAACTTTTTTAATTAGGGCTGAACAATCTGAAAAATTACGTGTCATTCAAAAAGTAGTTATCGTTGGAGTTCCCAATGCAGGCAAGTCTTCCCTTTTCAATAACATATTAGGTTGGGAGAGAAACATCGTATCAAAAAAACCGGGAACAACCCGAGATTTTATAAGTGAAGAGATACAAATAGAGGGCCTTGCCCTTCATCTTATTGATACAGCAGGTTTACGTGAATTAGGAGAAAATATAGATGATTTAGAAATAGAAGGAATGAATAAAGCCAAAGAATTATTCAAAAAAAGTGACCTTATTTTACATCTTATAGACGGTGAACAACAACCCTATCTATTTCATTTTGATTTTTCTTCTATACCAGTAATCAATGTTATTAATAAAATAGAATTGCCTCAAGCAAACAATCATTTCCAAAACTACCCTGATGCCCTAAGATTCTCTTGTTTCACAAACGAGGGCTTAGAAAATCTCAAAAGTTCTATAGTAAATATTTTAAGCAAGGGACTAAACCCCAGTCAAGCTGTTATTCTAGAAGAAAATCAAAGTTATCATCTAAATAAAGTTTTAAAAATTTTAGAACGCATACTAGAGTTATTAAATATAGGTGCCCCTGATGAAATCGTAGGCATAGAGCTTGCCCAAGCCCTAACAGAAATTGGGTCCATTACTTATGAAGTAGATCACGAAGAGGTTTTAGGGAAAATTTTTTCTATGTTTTGCATAGGCAAATAAAGGCAGTTATCCTTATGTAAAGATAGAAGATTTTCTATCTTTCATCTTAATAGTCTACACACAGATAAAACAATTATAAAAATAAAAAATTTAATTTTTTCTCAAATAGATATCTTATTCTTTTTTTAGTATACAATTTCATTATTTTTAATGAATATAAGCGTATTTCTTAGACAAGGGAAAAGCTTTTTCTAAAATAAAATACACCAAAACTATGTGTCTTTAGAATTTCTTTTAATTATCGTTGCTTACAATTTTCTATACGCTCTTGAAAGACCTCTAATAAAATTGCATCTGTAGCAAGCGGTTCTGCTAGAGCAAACTCTATCTGCGTATATATTTTTGAAAACTCTTCCAAAGTTTTTTTTGCCTTTTCTATAAGAACCCCATGAAACAATAAATAAGGTAAAACTAAAACTCTCCCAAATGCAAAATTTAAATTTTCATAAGAAGCACCCCCCTCGTTACTTTCTTTTTCCTTGCCCTTTACATTATTCTTACTATTATCCTTAAATAATCTTTCAAGAACTTGTTTCAAATCAGGCATTTGTAAGCCCGAAAAACAAACTTCAAATTCTTCTATAAAATCTTCTGACTTTTTTTTTAAAGAATTTTTTATTAGATCACGTAATTTTGAAGTCATTGTATTAAAATCTAATAAGGCCTCCTTATCAATAAAACCTCGCCCCAATAATATAATTTTAGTTATTCTTTTCTCATGTATACTTCGAGAGTTTATACTATACTTTTTTTTTTCAAAACTTGAATTTTGGAAAAAATGAAATTCTGAAAATAAAAAAAAATTTTTAAATATTAACTCTACCATCTTAGAATGTACTCCTATTACAGGTGCTTGAAGAAAAAATGTTCTAGGATGTAGGAGCCTTGCTTCTTCTATAATTTTGAGCACATCTTTTTTAACATGACCCGCCTCAAATAAGAGAAGGGGTGCTATGATTACGGTACTTGCATGAAGGACACATTCTGAAATGCTGTCTTGGGGAGAAGAAAAAGACTGCACATCAAAAATTTCAAGAAAAGAATAATTTACAAAATAATTCTTATTGGCTTCTTGAAATTTTTTTACAAAGGAGATAAAATCATTATTTCCCCTACTCTCCCTGCTTCCATGCCCAAGAATACAAACCCCCATTTCATATTTTTTTTTATCTAGTAACATTTTATAATTTTTTCTTATCCCATCTTAATGGAATAGGAAGAATTTATTTTTTTTTGACCCAAAAGTTGTTCTCGAAAAAATTGGAGTTGCTGAGGACCGGGCTTGTAAGTATATTCAGGATCCCTCACTATACGAGCTTCAAAGCCAGGGAGTGTGAGTTTATCTGCCCCCTGTTCTATCAAAAGTCTAGCCCCATCATTAGAGCCAGGCCATAAATCAAAAAGGGGGTGATCAAAGACTCTAATCTCCCTACCCCCTTCTAGAGCATAACGCACTGTAATCAGTGTACCACTACGCTTGGGCGCTTGAAGAACTGATAATTCCTGAACTAAACCTGCAAGAATACGATTTCTTCTAGGAAAATGATAGGCCCTTGCCTCCTCATAAGGTTGAAATTCGCTCAAAAGAAGAAAGGGCACCCCTTCTTTCATCGCCCTATTTAAAATACTCAGACTTCTTGCTGGGCCTGCATGATATAAACCTGAACCAAGGACAGCTATGTTTGCCTGTTTAGCCTCTAAGGCAGCTAAGTGAGCTAAATAATCTGTTCCATGAGCCAAGCCTGAAACGAAACAAATTTTTTGTAATTTTTCATTTCCTTGAGAATCGCTTTTCAAAGTTTGAAATTGCTCTAGTTCTTGTTTGATAAACTCTTGAGCAACAGTTTGCATAATTGTGACTGTTCGTCTTGTTCCCACTACACCTATTTTTTTATAATTTCCTATTTCAGTATTTCCCCAAAGAAATATCACCGGTGGAGGATCAAATATGTGCACTAAGTCAGTAGGATAATCCTCATCCCAAATCGTAAGATAACGCACAGGTAAGGTGTAAGCCCCGATTTTTAATTCTAAATTCTCAGAATATTTTTGGGAAATTACCTTTGCCTTATTCAATTCACTTGGTAAAAAATTTTCCCTTAAAAACTCATCCCAATTTTGGTCGCCAAACCTTCCCTTATTTCCTAGAGCCAAGGGGCCCCTAGTTTTCTTCCAACCCTCATTTTTAAAAAAACTAGAACGAAGGGGTAATTGAGAAAGAAAAACTGCAGTGGGTAAACTTACCATATTAAAAATACTTTATGTAAATTTACTATATTTTTAACAAGTATAAAATTAAATTTCATTATAGAAACTGCAGACATTTCATTATGGAATGATGCTTCGAGTTCGACCGTCAAATCATCGAGCATTTTCATGTCGTATAAAAAATAGTTCAAAGACCTTATTAAAAAGGATTGGCTCTTTTAGAGATTTAGAGTGATACACCATTTGTGAATGATGATGCTATTAAAAAGGATTAGCTCTTTTAGAGATTTAAAGGCTTTTATTCAATAAGCTAGCTTCAACACGTAAGTTTGCTTCTTTACCAATAGGAGGCACAGGTTTGTAAATATCCCCATTTTTTTTACGTTGCCCCTCCCTTTGTAAATCTGACATCATAGATTTGATTTTCAAATTTGTATCTTTAAGTAATGTCTGATTTGCTGCAACCAATTCCTTTAATGCTAACACCGTTTTTTCGTATTTTTTAAGTATTTCAGGCGAAATAATTGTTTTAGCAGAAATTGTTTGACGGGAACTCTCTAGAACCTCAAATTCATGTAAATACTTAGCACTAAGCTCGGTTAATCTTAATATTTCTTTGCCATTAGCACTTAAAATGCAATTTCTTTTCTCTTTTTCTACGTCTAATAACTTCTGAAATAATTCTAACTCTAGTTTTAATATACGTTCTAACATCATAAATATCCCTTCCTTCACTAAGAGCTTCGGCCAATATTTTATTTCTCTATAAAAATTATTAAAGTGACAAAATCTATATTTAAAAATAATAGCTGTATAGATTCCCCCCTTTATGGTCGATGTACTTGAGGGTTCTGCTTCCCTTCCTTTTCTATACATAAAAATACTATGGAAAATTTAAACCAATTAGTAAGTACAACTTTAGTAGGATTTTATTCGCCTGAAGGAACAATAGAAACCCCTTCCCTAACAAACGATACGAAGAATCTCCTTCTCAATCTAAATCATAAATCGACGAATAAAAAGAAGGAAATGCGTTTTATGGCTATAGTTCGCCAGAAAAATGATATTACAGGTTTACTAGAGGCTATGTTCATAGCCCTCCTACTCAAAAAAAGAGACGAGAGCACCCATACATCCATCCTTGTTCATACGGACAACCAATACCTTGTTAAGGCCACAGAAGTTTTTAATACAATTTATAGCAGTAAGCAAGGAAATAAAATAAATAAGGTCATTCATATGGATAAGGCGACTAGTGTTTATATTCCCCAACATGATATCTATGCACAGTTCATAAGTAGCTTTTCTGTTACAAGGTTGCGAACAACAGGGCTAAGTCAGGGCTTTATTTCAAGAATCTTAGGAATGCAACATATAGAAAAAAATAACAATACAGAAATTATCCTTAATCAAAAAGATTTTCCAAGATTAGAGAAAGCCCTTCCTCGTATCCATAAGCGTATACCCATTCCTGATTTATTCTTACCTAAAGAAAATTTTATTTGGCTATCCCTCTTTGAAGAACATAATCTCAACAGGGATTGGCCTATAGAATATACAGCTAGACTAATACGTATGTTATATAAATTGGGCTTAAGTGTAGTCATACCCTTACCCCACTTTTCTAAGGGTCATGAACAAGAATTAGACACCCTCAAACAACATGTGAAATTTTTAAAGAGTAATCTTACAGAAGGTTTGTATTTTATAAACGAACCTGCCCCTGAAATTAGGGCAGCGGGAATGCAAAGGGCCCTTGCCGTTGTAGGCTCCTCAGGACCAGAAATTATTCTAGCTTCCATTCTCAATAAACCTATGGTTGTCCTTCATGATATGCGCTCCCATAAATTTAAAAGTCATACTGATGGCATATTTCATACTTTCAAAAAAAGACAAGGTAGAGAGTTAGCTGGGAGTAACCCACTGGTTAAAAAAGTATCTATGGTAGCTGATTTAACAGCAATCAACCAAATGGAGCTCACACGCTATATGCATGCTCCTGTAACCCAAACACAAAAACACCTCACCCCCATTGTAGATAAATGTATAGAAGATTGTGACGCTTGCGAGTACAATTCATGTGTAGAATATATCTCTCCCGAACAAGTTTTTGAAAGTTTAAAAAAGATTATTTTCCCTAATTAAGTGCTGTCCCAAAATATAGAACCCTTCTACATTTTAAAAAACTCTATCCTAGATTATGCCTGGGGTCAAACTCCCCAAAATTCCTTCATACTGGATGTCTTCCCCCCCCCTACTTACGTTTCAAATTCAAAAATTACACGTGTAGCAGAATATTGGATGGGGGCACATCCCAAAGCATCTTCTTTTATTCAAAAAGAAAATGAACCCCCTATTTCATTACATGAGGCTATCAAAAATAAACCTAAACATTTCCTAGGGCCCAGACTCGTAAAAAATAACATAACAAAGCTACCCTTTTTATTTAAAGTGCTTGAGGCAATCAAACCTCTTTCTATACAAGCCCATCCAAATTCTACCCTAGCTCAAATTTTACATTCAAAAGACCCCGCCCATTATCCCGATCCCTTTCATAAACCTGAATTAGCCATATGTCTAAAAAATATGCAGGCCCTTATAGGCTTTAAAGAATTAGCCCTCATTCAAACTCATTTACAAGAGACCCCTAGCTTGGCAAAATTTGCCTTAAACCTAAATAAAGAAAAAATCACAGAAAAAGAATTTATAAAAAAACTATATGCTAACCTTATGCAAGCAGAGGAAAATGAAATTGAGTCTTTAGTAAAAGAAAATTTAGAAAGAATAGATGCAAAGCAAACACAAAAAATCCAAAAAAGATCTAACACACACAACCAAAGGGCAGATTTGTTATTTCAAAGGCTAGTCAAAAATTTTGGAACTAAAGATAGGGGAGTCTTTTGTGCTTATCTTTTCAACGAATTAGAACTCCATTCGGGTGAGGCAATTTTTTTAGGCCCAAATACTCCACACGCATATCTTCAAGGTATCATTTTAGAATGTATGGCTTCTTCTGATAATGTGGTACGAGGGGGGTTAACTCATAAATTTTGTGACATAGAAACTTTACTTTCCATGTTAGATTATGAAACAAATATTCCAAAGCCACTCACTCCAAGTGCATTTAAAAAAAATGCTTTCGAATATATTGTACCCGTAAAAGATTTTCATCTAAGCGTATACCAAAGTAAACATAAAAACATCTATTCCCTTGATAAGCTAGATAGCCCATCTATTTTATTGATTTTGGATAGTATTCAAAGTAAAATTAGAATTATAAATGAAAAGAAAGAAATCATAAAAGAAAAAATTTTAGAAAGAGGTACTTCTATTTTTTTACCGGGAGATCTAGAATCTAGAAAATTAGACGTAGAACTAGAGCTAAGGGGGGCTAATCTCTATAGGGCGGGCTGTGCAAACTTATGAAGTCTCTAATTTCTGTATTACTTTTTTCATGGCCTCCCACCAAACTTTTCTTAAAGGACTTTTTTCGCCCCCATTTCTAAGTATGTAGCTTGGATGATAAATAGGCATCAAGGGTATTCCTTGAAATTCATACCATTTCCCATGAATTTTAGTGATGCCTTCTTTATTTTGAAGTAAAAATTTTGTAGCTGGTCCTCCTAGTGTCACTATCACCTTCGGCTTTATCACTTGAATTTGTTTGATTAGATATGGAGTACATGCCTCTAACTCATTCTCATCGGGTGCCCTATCCTTTTCAAAAGCAAGATCCACTGTAGGCCTACATTTAACAAGATTACAAATATATACCTTACTCCTTGGAATTTTGCTTCCCAATTCTATCATTCTTGTAAGAAGATTTCCAGATCGACCTATAAAGGGACGTCCTTGGATGTCTTCTTGTTTTCCTGGCCCCTCCCCTATAAACATTAATTCTGCATTAGCATCCCCTTCCCCAAAAACTGTTTGGGTGCGACTTTGGGATAATTTGCATTTTTGACAGCTACTCACTTCTTGAGCTAATTTTTCTAGTGCTTGGATTTGGGATGACATGATAACTATTCTATTTTCATTCTTTCATTTGTGAGACGAATAAAAAGAAACCAAGCCCTTATGGGTACATATATTACAATCGAATGGTGTTGTCATAAAGATTACATACCTATCAAATATAAAAATCTAAATATCATCAATGAACAAATTACAAAAACATTTTTAAAGATAAATAAACTAAGTCAAATTTTTTACCCTATAAAAAAAATTACACCCCTAAGTCCTTCGCAAGAAAAAACATATCAAGAAGTACTCAAACAAGCAATATTTTTTAAGAGCATAAGTAAAGGAGCCTTTGAATATAAATATGGAGAAAACATAGACTTACTGGGTATAGCAAAGGGGTACATCGTAGATGCAGGGGTATCTTTTTTTTCTAAAAAAATCAAGTTTGGAACTCTATTCATAAATGCAGGCGGAGATTTATCGTTTAAAGACTTATCTAAAAAAAATCCTAAAAAGAAAAAAATTCTCATTAAAGAAAAAGAAAAAACAAAACGACTTCATCATAAAAAAATACTTCTTCGCATGGGTACTTTAAATCAAGCTATCCATAGAGAAATAACTTTAGTTTTACCTGCCCTTGCGACCTCATCATTCAATCAACTTGCAAGAGATCAGTTCTCTACAACAAATTATTATCATCATAAATTAAGAAGGGGACTAGACCCCCTTTCTACTGTAGTCGTACAGGCACCAAACCTTATTATAGCCGATGCCCTCACTAAGATAGCCCTCTTTGCTAAAAGTAAGATTGTACAAAAAACAAGTGTATTATTTTCTGCACTCATATGGATATTTGACTCAAAGGGTGAGCTTCATAAGTGTTTTGGTAAATTATAGTTGTATTGGGACAAAATAATTTTTATTTTTTATAAATTCAAAACACCACGGATTGTCGTTCTAGTTGCAGATAAAATACACCTATTAATATAAAAGAGCTTCTTACTGTGTTTTTCTTTTTTCTTGATTTACTTACATGAAAAATAAAAATAATAATTCATGCAGTTCAAAACAAGAAGCCCTCATTTAAAAATCTCTATCTAAGATGATATTATTTTTTATAAAGTAGCATGGAGTACTTCATAAGTTGCCAATAAAAGTTGAAACTTAATTCCTTAGGGCTAGTGTTATATAGAAGTAGAATTTTTATTTTTAATTAAAGAAAAATAAGCCCTCATCGTCACCTTCCTCATTCAATAAGAAACTGTAAAGATAGATAGCACCTACTGACCTCTAATTCTAACACCCTCGGTAGTTTTAAGGGCGGGTAAACCATCCAATGTGCGACCTATTACTACACCATTGCCAGAAATAGAACGGGAAGTAAAGTCCCAAGCCCTTGAAGTAGCCCAAAACCTATGGGGTTCCATTGTCTCATCTAAATTTTTTATTTCTTCTATAGTTTTTTTGGTGACATTACAGTATTCCATACTACAACCACCACCTATACCCCCATTTATGGACGGGAAGGTAGCACCTGATACACTCGTAACAAATAAATTTGTGCCGGAGGGTATGCCCCCAGATGCCAAACCTAAAAAACCACCACTCTCTACTTCCCCTCTTACAAAACCTGTTGTATATGAATTAGAGAACAGGCCATATTGATAGTGCCCAACAAGACCACCAATATTCTCTTTCCCTAATACAGTAGCACTTGAATAAGCACTGTTCAAACGACCTGGATTATTACCCGCTAATTGACCTATTAAGCCACCGCCACGACTTTCCCTAGCGCTAACCCATCCTATAGTATATACATCAAAGATAATCGCAGGAGGTTGAAAGCCTATAACATGATTTTTCATATCTGTACGTCCTAAAAGTAAACCTACACTTGCGTTTCCCTTAATGGACCCCACCACAAAAACATTATTAATGGATCCATAACTTTGCCACCCCGTTACACATCCTAAATTCTCATTGCCCTCTATATTACAATTTTGAATACCAAAGTTACTAAGGCTTGCAGCCCTTGTGACGCCAAAAAGTCCCAGTTCATCTTTCCCACTGGCACTTATACTTATGTTACTTATAATAAAACCATTACCTCTAAAGTTAGATGTAAAGGGGTTCTCATGTGTGCCTATTGGTTCCCACATTAGACCTGCAAGATTTATATCGTTCAAAAGTTCGTATCCCCTGCAAGGTACCCCACCTTGACAAGAGATAGGGCTTTGGCCAGAAATCATGACCAAGCCTTTGCACCGCTCAAATTATTACGTATGGAACTTAGTTCTTCTGGGGTTGAAATACTAATCAAACCATTCCCATTACAATCAGCTACACTTAATGAACACCTATTATATTTTTGGCTTGAGCCTATCTGAAGCCGAGGTGCAACTACTAAGAAGGTTAAAGATGGAAATGGTAAAAAATATAAGTATAAAACTACGAAAGGTCATTGCAAGAGGATATGTTCATTGCTTGAATTGTCAAATTTTATTTTTATCATTCCTCAATAAAAATAAAATTTGATGCTCATCTATATCATACCCTTTCTTATTGATATGTCCTTATCTCTTATACTACTTTAGCTTGAAATAAACCTATTATACTTCTGGAATCAAGTCAGGTTGATAATGCCCAATCATTACAGCCTGATTCAAAAAGTTAGTTAAGGGAAGATTTAGGACGACCAAACTACCAGGCTCAAAAGAAAAATTATATATGGGCATTCCTGTAAGCTTACTTGCTAGCTCAGCTATAGTAGGAGCATGCAAAATCCATAAAACACACTTTTGGTATGTATATTCATGTAAAATAGATAACATAGAGTATACATCGCTCCCTGAACGAAGGCGTTCGTCATTTATATCTTTACATTTTTCAATTTGTATTTCTAAATTTGTTCCAAACCCTTTGAGATGAAAGAGCAAATTCTCCTTTGTTTCTACAGCACGTTCAAAGGGACTACTTCGAATCTCATCTAGAGCCCATTTGCTTGCATGCAAAATGGAGGCTATTTTTTTCATATCAGCTTTTCCCTTAGCACTCAATTTTCTATTAAAATCATTTGAAGCAGGCAATGCCTCAGCATGTCGCATAAGGATAAGTTTCATAATCGTTTGCCTATCTATAAATGGGCTATGTTATTTTTATTTCTACTCATTCTAAAATTTTTTGCTAAAATTTTTTGATAAAAGATGATAAGGCTATTTTATCCTTTTCACATTGAATTTTTTGAAATAAAAAATATCTCTTATCTTCATAAAGAGTATAGCTCTTTTATACACCTTATCCTATATCCTAATCCTTGTTCAAATCAAATTTTCTTAGAGAAAGAAGCACTATAAAAATAAAAAGAAAAGAAGAAGAATGCTAAACCTTTCTTTTTTTAGTAGACTCTAAAAGAGCTTACATTGAATTGAACGTAGCTAAAATTTAAAGAATGAAATTTCTTTATTCTTTGAATAAGGTAGTAGTGAAACGGGATGTAGCGCAGGGGTAGCGCATCTGCTTTGGGAGCAGAGGGCCGCTGGTTCAAATCCAGTCATCCCGAGAACACGCGCCAGTAGCTCAGTTGGATAGAGCAACTGCCTTCTAAGCAGTTGGTCAGAGGTTCGAATCCTCTCTGGCGTATGAACACCCTCCAAACTCAAAGTAAAATCATACAAAAAAAACCTTACCTGAGTCTATACTTACAAGAAAGAGTAAAAACAAATATTTTTTCTTTAAGTACAAATAAAACGAATCTCCAAATTCAAAAATCTATCAATCAGCCTCATCTAAAAAATGATGTCTCTAACATCCCCACTATCTATATTCAAATTGAAGATCAAAAAAGACCCCTAAGCTCACTTTACAATCCCATAAAAGAGGCTGAACTCATGCTTGAAAAAGCAAATGTAAAATGGGAGGCCTCGCAACTATGCGTTATCCTAGGATTGGGAAATCTGCATATTTTGCCCCTAGTTCAAAACCTTCTAAAAACAAATCAAATTTGTATCGTTGTTTGTGCTTTTTTTGAATTAGGACAACTTCTTACCCAAGAATGTGAGCTCCTTTGGGATTTTTTAGAAAGACCAGGCTCTCATATTTTTTTTGGTTTGGACATGCAGGCAAGTTTACAAAATTATCTAGAAACTCTGCCCATTGAGGGTCTAAGCGGTTTAAATATCATCAAGCAAGCTTCAATGCTCCGTTTGGCACCTGAATTTTTTGAAGAGTGTGAAAAACTTTTACAAAAAATCATAAAAGCTAGACTCTCCGATTTATTAACTCGTATGGAGTTTGAAAAATTATGGGTTAAGAATATCATAGAAAATACAAATTATCTTCCCCGTAAAACTTCTACCCCTACTCCTCATGGCGAAAAAAAAATACAGACTATAGGAAGTAATATTAGAGAATTAAAGACTATTCTAGATTGCAAAGATTTATTAAGCAATATACCTGGGGTGCTGGTGGCTGCGGGGCCCTCCCTATCTGAAAGTAAAGAAGAGTTACTCTTACTGAAAGAAAGGGCCTTTATCTTATGCGTAGATACAGCATTGAAAGTTTTACTAAGAATGGGAATAAGGCCTGATGCTGTCATCACCCTTGACGCACAACCTCATACCATCTTTGCCTTTCAAGGTGTAGACCTTCAAGGAATACTCTTGTTTGCTGATTTGGCTTGTAATCCTGCCGTGATAAGAAATACCCAAATAGACAAACTCATTTTTTCGACCACGGCACAAATTTCTCAAATCTTTGATGGCTCTTCTAAACAACAATTTACCACAGGTACAGAATATGCACAAAGTATTTATGGCGAAATAGGCTACTTGCAATCTGGTGGTTCTGTAGCAACGTCGGGATTTGACCTCTTGCGTATACTTGGATGCGAGCCTATCTTTTTTTTAGGTCTAGACCAAGCCTATACAGATAGAAAGATTCATAGTATGGGAACTCATCATACAGATCGTTTTTTTTGCCAGACTCATCGTACAAAAAGTTTTCAAGACATGATAGAAGCTATTATCCAGAAAAGAAATTGCTTTGAAATAGATGCTATAGAAACCCTAGAGTACCATTCAAGTGAGCAAGAAAAAAATTCCTTAGAAAAATTAACAATACAGACAGAAAAAAATCAAACATTCCAAAACCCCACTGCCACTCATACGAATTTTAGCTTCAAAGACTTGGATATAAAAAAAGATAAATTGATGAGCAAGCAATCTCAAAAGGAAAACCAAAATGAATTCAAAAAAACTAATTCTAATTCTAAAAAAATCATAGGCGACTATATTCTTAATTTATACAAAACATGGTTTGAAGATGCCCTAAGCCTCACAAAAAGAAATGTATATCAAATTACAAAAAGGGGAGCCTATATGAAACATGCCAAGTACCTTGAAACCCCTAAAAAATTTATTGAGAATATGCCAAAATTAAAGCCTCAAAATAATCCCATTTATTTCCTGTATAAAAAAAGTTCAGAAAAATATAACTATGCACATAAGGAAACATCCGAACTTTGCGAGGCCCTTCAAGATATTCTAGCTAACCCATCTACTCAAATACTAGAAAAATATTTTTCAAAAAATCCCTTTTTAAAATTCGCTTCTAAACAGGCTGAAATTTATGTCAAAAGGAACAAGGCTAAACTAGATTCTCATAGGGCCCTAGAGGTTTCCTTGCAAAAAACTTTAGATATGATAAAAAAATTAGAAAGATCGATTAGAAAATATGTCAAAAATAAAATCTAATGCCTCAAATATTCATAGTAAATTTTGTTTTGGATGTGGGAGTGATAATCCATCTGGCCTAGGGCTAAATATACAGTTTGACGACTGTATAAAAGAAGTGAGGGGGATTATTCAAATTCCTGAAAAGCATTGTAGTATAAAGGGTCTCGCCCATGGAGGCATCATTGCCACTATATTAGATGAAATCCAAGGAGCTCTTTGCCAATACTTGGGTCATCCCGTAATGACGCATAAAATTGAAGTCACATATACAAAAATCGCTCATCCCAAGCAAGATATTAGAATACGTGCATGGCTAAGTAAAACACGAAAAAGAAGGTTGTATACAAGGGCCACGCTTCATAATGAAAAGAATGAGCTTATTGCTTCTTCTCGTGCTAGCTTTTATATATTTTCCGAAAAGCTTTGGCGTAAATTATGGCCAATCAGCCAAGAGGAGGCAGATAAAGTCATAGAAGAATTAAAAATGGCAAAAGAAAAAACAAAAGGAAAATGAAATAAATTTTTTATATTTAAACAACTTCTTGCGTTTGATTTTCTTTGTTCATCTTTTCTTCCCAACTTTTTAGATTTAACTTTGGATTCTTAGTAATCTTTGAACCTTCGTAAAGTTTATGAAGCATTTTATTTTCTTTGATTTTATTACGAACATTTTCCCTAATCTTATCATTTTTTTTGTATTTATTTTTATTTTCTATGGAAATTTCTTTTTCAGATATATCATCAATATACTTATCTATTTCCGTTTCATTGACATCTACTGAAATTTCTTCTAGTAATTTATTAATCACTAATTGATTTTTAATATCAGAAAGGGCCTTACCTTTTAGTTCTTCTTTAAGTTCTTTGAGATCTTTTTTTGTAAGCTTGGCAAACTCTTCTATACTCATCTTAGATTTTTTTGAGAACCTCCTTAGGTTCTCTTCAAATTCCTTTTCCTTGGCATTGTATTGTAATTCCAACATTTTATCAGGAATATTGATTTGAGAACTAGAAACAATTTTTTCTAAAATTTTTGTTTTACTTCTTTCTTCTATAGTGTGCCTTATGTGTGCTTGGTTTATATCAACAATGAATTTTCTTAAATCCAACAATCCATTGTAATCTCCCATAGATTTTGCAAAGTCATCATCCAAGACAGGTAACTCCCTATACTTTGCTCCAAGTAATTTCACTTCAAAATATATCTCTTTGCCAGCAAATATCTCCTCTTTAAAATCGCTAGGAACACTTAAGGTAAAACGTCTCTCTTCGTCTAATTGCATACCTAGCATCTGTTCGTCTGCACCGGGTAAAAGTTGATTTTGATGGAGAGCTATGGAAATTGAATCCCTTTGAAATAATTCTGTATAGGTGTCTTGATTCTCCTCATTTTTTTTCACTTCACTCAATTTTAATTTTACTTCCACATAATCGTCTTTTTGAGTAGACCCCTCCCTAGGAACTAGCACAGCCTTCTCAAGGCGCATATTCTCTAGAGCCTCATCAACGTACACATCATCTATTTCTACTTGATCTTCCTCGAGTTCAAATTTCTTATAATTTCCAAGTTTCACCGAGGCGGGTAATTCATACTTCCCCTTCCACTCTGCCCCCTTTTTTTCATTAAACTCTAGAAGCTCCAGTTGAGGATAGTCATAAGCAGGGGGATCTAATTTCTCAATACATTCTTTCATATTGTACTTGAGAAGGTAGTTAGCTGCTTCATTGACTATATCTTCAGTTATATGAGTCTTAATCAAATCAATGGGTGCCTTACCTACACGAAATCCAGGCACCTTGACTTTGGTTTGAGCTTTTTTGTAGGCAAACTCAAAGGCTTCCTTAACCTCAGCTGAGGTATTGGTTATAGTAATTTCAGCCTTTATTTCCGATATTTTTTTTACTTTAAATTGCATCTATAAAAAAGACTTCTTATATTTTTATTTGGAGCGGGAAACGGGGGTCGAACCCGCGGCCCCCTCCTTGGCAAGGAGGTGCTCTACCACTGAGCTATTCCCGCATAATTTTCTGCGAGCGAAGGGACTTGAACCCCTACGCCTTACGGCACCAGATCCTAAGTCTGGCGTGTCTGCCAATTTCACCACGCTCGCTTTCTGAAAAGTTGAACACGAAATTCTTTAATTCAGTCCATCTCCATTTCCCAAACGAGAAATAGAATGCCGAGTAGAACGTCAAGGAATCAACTTGATTAGACATTACCAAGATGCTACTTAAAAAGTAAATTAAAAAAGATACAATTTTTAAGTTCTGTGTACATCTCAATTTTCAGAAGGCATAGGCAATAGGAACATTTTTATCCAAACTATTATCTTTTTACAAAAGATAATAGTTTGGAAGTATTAGAAATAATTTCATTAGCTCCATTCTTATTAAGTCATCCCCTTTTATCTTAAAGATATAATTAATTATATACTAAAAATAAATAGAAATAATATTTAGCTATAGGCTATTTTTATAGCATTGGTGGTCATGAAATCAAATGAAACTTTCATATAAAATAACAAAAAAAATACTTCTACTCCTTTTATTACCCTTACTTTTATTCTTTTTAACATATTTCTCTCTCTACACCATACAAAAAAATACTTTATCAAAAATAAATTCACATTCTAAATTCTCATGTCGCCCTATTTTTGGTATAGTGGGTGCTGAGGATATTAAGCTTTCTAAAAATGATGGCTTGGCTTTTTTATCTAGCACGGATAGGAGAGCATACAATAAAAAAATAGATAGTCGAGGTAAGATCTATATCATGGATCTCAATCAAAGTGAACCTCAACCCATTGATATTACCCCATCCTCCCCCATTGATTTTCATCCCATAGGTATAAGTCTTGCTGAATCAGAAGAAGTCCAATTAAACAAAAAACAAAATAAAAAAATAACTTTATATGCAATCAATGATAGATTACATGCACTCAAAAATCGTTTTGAAATTGTTGTTTTTGAGTATACTTATGAAAGCAAAAAACATACGCTAAACTATAGAGAAACCCTTCATTTTAACGAATTAAATTATCCCAATGCCATCCTCGCCATAGATTCTAAAAATAAATTTATAGTGAGTAATGAATTTGGTTCTAAAAGTGCTTTGGGACAGGCCATAGAGTTTTTATTCAAACAAGCTAAATCAAATGTAGTCTATTACGATGGACAAAGGGGGCATATCCTTATCGAGAACCTACGTTTTGCTAATGGTTTAGAATGGGGTCCCAATCATGAACATGTCTTTGTGGCTGAAAGTAATGGAAGGGGTGTGGGGATTTACAAAATCCAATTTCCACTTGAAAGATATCTGAACAGTATAAAACCTCAATTAGAAAGTCACCTATCTATTACAGGGGCTGACAATTTATTTTTAGAAGAAGAGGGAAACACAAAAAAGCTTTGGGTTGCAAGTCATTTGAGTACCCTTGCCTTTATCGGAAATGCCCAAGATCCCAAAAATTTTGCCCCGTCTAAGCTCCAAACGATAGAGCTGAAAAAGAAATCTTCTAAGGAGCCCTCTTTGCCACTAACATTTAATGAAGCACAGGAGGTCTACTTAAATCAAGGAGATGAAATTTCTGCGGCAAGTGTTGCAATAAGATATAAAAAACATATCCTTATAGGCTCCACCTTTGATAATAAAATTCTCCTTTGTAAATGAGAATTTTATTATCAATATTCTGCTAAGGCAAGGGGTATTACTTGCCTCTGCCCCCTACTTATCCCGACAAGGATGCTGAGAAAATAAAGTCCTAGATTAGGGTATTTTTTGATTTAGAGACAAGAGCCTTAGTACCTCTGCCCTAATTTCATTAAAGCAAGTTCCACATCCCTCACAGGCCCTTGTCTCATCTAGAATTTGATCGAGTGCTCGAATTTTTTTCTCAAAAACAACTTGAGCTAAATCCTCCTTCTTTACACCCATACACTTACATATAAATACTTTTTTGTTTAGAAAATCCCCTATCATGCAAAGATTCTACTTAAACTCTAGCTCTATTTTCTCTTTTTCTAACTAGTGTTTCTCCCACCTTAATTTTGATAAATCTTCCAAAGTTCTTTGGTTGAATTTTCTATGCGAGCTTTACGTGAAATTTCTGTTTCTACTTCTATATACTCATCAGGCGTAACCTTAAATAAAGGCTGTCCCTTTTTAACAATTTGAGACTTCTCTATATCAATCAACACCTCAGTAACAGTACCAGAAAATTCAGCATAAATTTTATTAAACATTTTCATGACTTCTATAATATAAATAGGTTGCCCTATCTTGAAATGCTCTCCTACTTTTAGATAAGGTAGCGAAGAGGGAGTTTCTCTAGCATAAAACATACCTCCTGCTTGTGCAACTAGAGTGTCAGCACTTTGAGAAGGGGGTGGAGCAAGGGCACGCAAGGACTTCTTTAACTCTTGCTTATCCATAAAAATAGAGGGTACATTGATTCTGAGCTCATCATCAATAGAAAATTCAAAGATTTTGGATTGTCTTGCCACTTCTATCATAAAAGCTAAAATTTCAAAGCCTAAACCCCATGCCTTATTTGTTTGAATGATTTTTTTTACTAAAATTTCATTTTTTTGATAAAGAGGATTTTTTTTCACTAGCTCCTCTATTTCTATATTTGAATCATAAGTAGAGAGGGAAAGCTCTTGAAAAAGTTGAGTGTAGAAATCTATCCCCTCTTGTAACAAGAGGTCATCATCTTTCCATATCTCTTGTATCGGCACTGCCCCCTCTCTTTTTTCTAAATTAAGATAATGGTAAAGGTCACGAAGTATAAAAACGGGATGCTTTAGAAAACGAAGCTTTCCAGTTTTCTCCTTCTCATTCAAAAAATCAAAACTCTTCTTAAAATTTTTAATTAGCCAACCCATAGCAATATGAGAATTCTTTTGAAGAAGTTTGAGCGGCCTTAGAATGAGATTTTGTTTTACATCTAATATCCCCACTCCCTCTTCTTGAAAATCGTTTAGTATCTTCTTCTTTAATAAGCTAGCCCATGCAAAATCTAAATCTATCTTTCCTAATTCTTGTGCTAGTTTTCCCACAGCACATAAATAGGGTTGTACAAAATAGGTATTTGGTTTTAGCATATGATGCAAACCAAGGCAGAAATTAATAATTCCATAATGAAAGTTTTTGTTTGTTTGAAGGTCTTGTCCTCGAAGCTCCATAGTACGCAATACTTCAGCTAAATTCTCAAGATTATCTTTACGTCCATGTAAACCATAAGAAACGATAAGGGCAATATTTGAGTCATAGGCACCCGCAAGGTAGTAACGAATAAAATCTCCTGTATCCGGTTCTAATAAACAAATTCCTTGATCATCTCTCAATTCCTTAAGATGAGGCTTAGACCAATATTCTATCAAACCACCTGCAGATGGTTGTAGGGCCTCATTTTGTGCGTTCAAACGAATCTCCGCCCCAGAAATATTAGGAACGTTCTCTTTTTGAAAATAGCGTGGTATGCGTTGGGGGCAAGGCAAGCGAGCACCGTGTACGGCTACTAGCACCATAGCCAATAAGTACGACTCTACATCAAAAAATTCGTTTTTATTTTCAGGATTTGTAAATCGCAAGGCATAGATCATTTCACTCACCCTATGCTCAACTTGTATACGTGTATTCATTTCCATGAAATAAAATGTTTCATCTGTAACTATGGTTTCAAAAGTTGAAGCTGAATTTAATTTCACAGCCCTAGCAAAACGCACTGCCTGTGCCTCCATTTCTTGAAAAAGCTTGCGGTCTTTTTCTAAAACCTTTGTAAATGACTCATTTCCCTGCTTGCGTTCATTTTCTATTTCATATTGAAAGAGCTCATCGCTTACGGACAATTCAACTAGCTTTTGCTCATAGATTTGCAAACTACAATCCCTACCCCCAAGAGCCACACACCATTCACCATTACCTAAAAGTTGTATTTCATTATGCCTTATGTTTTCAATATTTAATTCCATAAGAAAATTTTTATTATCTGCCTCACCCATAACCTTAGCTTCAGACAAAATTTCTATAATTGCATTTGGTATTTCTTCTGAAGTAGAGACTATGCGTTGTCCTTTACCACCTCCACCACCTATACATTTAAGCCTAAGTCTATACTTTGGATTTTCTTTTAATAATAGCTTCCCTTCTTTTTGAGCTTTGCTTTGCAATTCTTCTAGGCTTATAAGACTTACACCTTTTTTATATCCTGCTTGTAAAATTTCTTCAGCAAGTTCTGCTAAATTTTCTACTCCTCCACTGATATTCCCTTTATCAAAATCTTTAAGTTGGTGTTGTTTTGCTAATGAAAGTAATTTTTCTTTGGAGGCTCCATGTTTCTCAAGCAAGGTCAAAGCCGTTATATTATCTATACCTGGGGTAACAGAAACTTTAATTTCACGAGCAATATTTTTTGCTGTATCTTTAGCGCCTGCATTTTTATGCACACTAGATGCAGGACCAACAAAAATTAAACCCGCGTCCTCAAGCCTTTCCACAAACTGGGCATCTTCGGCCATAAAACCATAACCCGCAAAAATATAGAGGTAGTGATTGGCCTTTGCAATTTCTATAATTTGATTAATCCTCTCTATACGCTCCTCAGAATTTGCGCCTGTGTAGTCAGGAATGCGATGCACTCGAGAATCTTCTAAAAATCGTAATTCAGGGGCAAGGGTATGAGTATACATAACTGAATCTTTTTCAGATAAAAGAATACCACAACGTGCCCCCGCATCTGTGAAAACCTCAAGGGCCTCCAAACGCACGGGCCCCCTACAAACAATCAATATACCTATTTGTTGAAGTTTTGCAAGGCTTGACCATTCCTTTATTTCATTTTGATTTATTGTTGAATTTTTATGATTTAAATTTGTATGTTTCATAAGTTTAGACAATGATTTCTTTTCTCAGCACCTAGAAAGTCACATTCAAAAACATGAGTAGCTTTGTAAAATTTTTTATATATAAGCAAAGCAACTTTTTATATATAAAAAGTAATTATACGGCATCACAATGTTCTTACATTTAAATGTGAATAAAACATTTTGAGGATGATTTATACCCCGAAATCCAACAATGCTTTCTAAAAGGTATAAAAATAGTTTCAGATAAAGTCACATGTATTTTTAAGAAAACTAGGAAAATCTAAATGACTACATAAATATAAATAGAAAAATAGGTATCTTACTTTATTACCTTACTCTTTCAAATTAGAAAACCATTATTTAAATGAATTTACCAAAGGCCATATTTTGTTGGAGCGGGGGAAAGGACTCATCCTACGCCTTACATAAGACTTTACTTGAAAAAAAATTTGATGTTTGCTACTTACTCACAACTATCAATAAGAAATTTGGACGTATCTCTATGCATGGTATAAGGGAAGAGCTATTAGACTTACAAGTCTTATCTATAAAAGGAGGCATACCTTTATTAAAAGTTTTTGTGAATGAGGCCACGAACTCTGAATATGAACAACAGATGAAAATAACCCTTCTGAAAGCTAAGGAAGAAGGAATCACTCATGTAGTCTTTGGAGATATCTTTCTTGAAGATCTTCGTATCTACAGAGAACGAAATCTTGCTTCAATAGGAATGCAAGGTATTTTTCCCTTATGGAAATTAGACACCCTAGAGCTTATGCACGATTTTATAAAAAAGGGCTTTAAAACAATCACCTGTTGTATCGATGATACCTTCCTAACAAAGACTTGGGTGGGAAGGGAAATCAATCAAGCATTTATTAAAGAGCTTCCATCAAATGTTGATCCATGTGGTGAAAATGGTGAATTTCATACTTTTTGCTATGAAGGACCCCTCTTTCATAAAAGGATACCCTTTTCTTTAGGAGAAAAAGTTTACAAACCATTCATGATGACAACAGAATCTACCTCTAAAATTCCTTCTTCTAAAAAAGGATTTTGGTTTTGTGATTTAGTTCCTTTGTGATTTAGCTTTCTAAAGGAAGGGGTAACTTATAATTTTATCTCCCCATGTATAAAGCATTAGAATTCTATTACATAGTTTTATATTCACCCTACTCCCTTAATAGCTGCTTTCACAGTGTTTTCAAGAAGCATCGCAATAGTCATAGGACCCACCCCGCCTGGAACAGGGGTAATATAACTCGCCTTTGAAAGACAACTTTCATAATCTACATCTCCAACATTTCCTTCATTGTAACCTGCATCAATCACCACCACACCATCTTTAAGATACTCACCCTTTATTAACTTAGGTCTACCACAAGCACCTACAACAATATCTGCCTCTTTAAGATGGGAAGCAATGTTTTTAGTGTATGAATGACATATCGTCACTGTAGCATTATGGAGAAGGGCAAGCATAGCTAGGGGCCTGCCGAGTATTGCTGACCTCCCCACAACAACTATATGCTTGGCTTCAAGAGGAATATTATAATGCATAAGGAGGCGAAGTATCCCAAGGGGAGTGCAAGGTGCAAAGACATCTTGCATCCCTAAACTTATTTTCCCAAAACCCATACTCGTTACCCCATCTACATCTTTAGAAATTTGTATTTTATCAAAGGCAAGTCTCTCATCTATTTGTGCAGGTACAGGATGTTGAAGTAAAATACCTGCGATTTCAGAGTCTTGATTGAGAATGTCTATTTCTTTAAGTAATGCCTCTGTGCTAATGTCTTTAGACAGGGAGATCAAACGAGAGCCTAGGCCTATCATTTCACAGGCCCTTATTTTCATTTTCACATACGTATGCGATGCCGTATCATCGCCTACCAAGATTGTAGCTAAACTTTTTGATTGGATTTTATGCAGGGCTAATTTTTTCTTTAATTCTTCTTTTATTTTTTGAGCGAGGGTCTTACCATCTAATAAAATTGGTTTTTGAATAGTTGTTGTCATATGAGCTAATTATAAACTTTACTTAAACTCAACGTCAATATTAAAAAAATTATGAGTTATTATTTTCCACCTGAATGGGAGGAGCATAAAGGTACCCTCCTCACTTGGCCCCAAAGAATAGAAGTATGGGAAGAGGATTTATATGTAGTACAAAGTACTTGGGCACGTATAGCGGCCTTATTATCTAAGCATGAAGAAGTCTTTATACTTTTAGATCCAAAAATAGAACCCTCATCTTTTGATGAGGTGAAACAACATCTTTACAAACACAATGCTGTTTTTGAAAAAATTCATTTTCTTCCTATAAAAACAAATGATGTGTGGATTAGGGACTATGGGCCTATTTGGATAGAAAAAAAAGAACTCAACGAAGATTGGGTCCTTGTCTTTCGTTTTGATGGTTGGGGTAAAAAATATTTCCCTTATCAAGAAGATGATCAGGCTGCCCAAGCTATTCTAAATTTATTTTATCCTGAAAAAGAAAATCGAAAAATCTTAAATAAAAACTATGTTCTAGAGGGGGGATCCTTAGAAACAAATGGAGAAATACTCATCATCACTGAATCTTGTAACCTATTTAGAGAACCTTATATGAGCAAAGAGGAATACGAAAGTGAGTTTCAAACCAGCTTAGGAATAAAGCAAACTCTTTGGTTGAAAGGTGCCCTTCCTGGGGATGGGACAGATGGACATATTGATATGCTCACTCGCTTTGTAAGTAAAGAAAAAATTCTTACAAGCATATGTGGTGGTGATGAAGCTGCCTATCCTATACTCAAAGAGAATAAAAGACGACTTGAGAATTTTTTTCTAAAACAAAAATCAAACCCTTTTAAAATTATAGACCTCCCCCTTCCTCGCCAAAGATACAGGGGGGGGCTAGCCTTGGCTCGCACATATGCAAATTTTTATATAGCAAATCATCAGGTGCTTGTTCCAGTCTACAATGAAGCAAGTGATGAAGGAGCCTTGGCCATTCTACAAGAATGCTTTCCTGAAAGGGACATAGAAGCTATAGATGCAAGTCAAATGATACTTCAAGGAGGTGCCCTTCATTGTATGACCATGCAAATCCCTAAGCTAGCTCAAATATCTTCTATAAATAGTTTTTTAAAATAAATTCACTCATGATTGTCGTGGCATTATGTCTTGTGTTTTGTTTTTTCTTTTTTTTAAATTTTAGATTTTGATTAAAAAAAGCAAAGGATAAATCATAAAGTTCTAGAGCATTTCGAACCTGTGCCCCATAATTATTTTGAATGATGTATTCTGAAAGATCAGAAATATTGCGAACATCTGGACCAAATAAAACAGGGGTACCCGCCCATACAGGTTCAAGTATGTTATGCCCACCTGTATGACTCATGGTCCCACCCACAAAGGCTAAATCAGCTAGACTGTATAAAGTTTGAAGTTGCCCCATAGCATCAACAAGTATACAGGCGTGTTGTTGCCCTTCTATTTTACCGCCACGATTGCCCCATTTTTTCAGGTTCTTCAAGTCTAGGGCCCTTTCTTTTTGACCTATCTTTTTTTGATTTTTATTCTTATAAACTTTATTTAATAATCTATAGGGGATATTTTGAGTCTTGCAATACTTTTGAATTTGAGGCAAACGTTTGAGATGACGAGGGGCAATGATAAAAATAAGATTAGGGAAATGAATTTTAAGTTTCTCAAATACTTCAAGTAGGTAGATCTCCTCATAAGGTGGACGAGTAGAGCCCGCAACAAAGATAAGGGCTTTTTTATTTTTAGCATATTGAGAGGATTTAGAAAATTTTAAAACTTGAGAGAAATGATGGTTTAACTTTTTTTTTAATTCCAAAATACTTTCTTTCTTGGGAATAAAAAGGGGTGCATCAAATTTCATGTCTCCCACGGTACTTGTCTTTTGGGGATTAACGTGTAATTCTAAATAACGTATTTGATCTTGTATAGACTTCAAAAACAAGAAATCATAATTTTCAAAAATTTTTTTAGAAAATCTAGGCATAGAAGCATAACGAATAAAACTATTTTGAGACATTCTTCCATTAATGAGCAAGATAGGTACTTTCTTTTTTTTAGCACAAAATAATAAACTAGGCCAGTGTTCACCTTCCACCACTAACACTAATTTAGGTTGAAGGGCCTGAAACATTCTATTTATAGTAAATACTGTATCCATGGGAAAAAAAGAAAAATTAAAATTACTCGTTTTTAAAAAATCCATTTTCTGAAGATGCTTTTCTGCTGCCCTATAGCCATTTTGGGTCATTACTGTTAGATGTACTTTTAACTTGCTCCTCTTAGCAAAAAGCTTATCTAAAAAACTGTGTAAAAGTTGTACCTCCCCCATAGAGGAGGCATGTATCCAAATATCTACTTTTTGCTTAGGTACGATAAGACCCAAACGCTCTAGGGGTGTATTTCTTCTCTTTACAAATGGACTAGTCAACAACAAGGGAAGCAAGGCTAGGCCATAAGCTAGACTACTTAGAATGTAATACAGTTTCAACATACATTAGAAAATCAAAACAATGATTTTACAAAATAAATTTTCATGATAAAATATACCATAATATATTTTATAGATTCTTAAATAACATCATTCAAAAATAATTTTTAAGCTCATCCTCTTTGCTATACTCGAATCTTCATCCCAATCTTTATTTTCACTATCGTAAATACTTTAAATGTAAGCGACAATTCAAGGGCATGAAGTATTTGGGTACATCCAAACTGGTGAAAAATATGTTAAGGTGTCTTTTTAATTTTAGTTTTAAAATCTCATTTTTATTTTCCTTTCTTATTTCTATTCATAGCTTACTAGCACAAGAAACAAGTCCCCTTATATCTGCTCTAAGCAATAGGGCTATCCAAGAACTTTGTAATAATTATTCAAACACACATGCCCTAGCTAACTTAGGCTCCCTACCCTACATAGGTGAAACGAGAATTAATGCAGCGACTGTAGGTACTCAAGTTACTTATGCCCTTATGAAACCCAATCCTAGTACGATAAATGAAGAAGGAAGTGAATTGAATGGACTGATTTACCCAACTCGAACTATCGCATATGGGCACTATTTTCTAGGGTATAATTTACAAGATGCTTTGGATAGCGTTCCTATTGATTTACTCTTTGCCTACTCAAAGAGCAAGGCCTTTGTAAAGCTAGGACCCTATAATTATAACTACGATTATGCTTACTTTGGTTTTCATTATCAAGTTGTTGAAAATTATAGTTTTAAAACTGCAGGTGCTTGGAAGGGTTTGATATTAGGCTTGGGTTATATAAACTCTGTAATTTACTTAGACCAAACAAATATAGAAGTACCAGACTTGAATTATAAACAATATAAATGGATTTCCTCTAGTCATAATTTTAACTTACGTAGTAATGTTACAAGCTGGCCCTTGGAACTAAATACGGGCTTTGAAATTTATTTTTTAAGTTTTACCATGGGCTTGGGCCTAGTTTTAAGCACAGGCGACACAAACTTAATTTACAGTAGAGATGGTGGGATTACAGACGGGGGAGCTAACACAATCTCTAATATACCAAGCATAGAAGTAATGACAAAACCACCAAGCACCCTAGCTTATGGTCGAGTGGGGGTGGAAATAAATCCCTTTTCTTATTTTAAAATAGGAAGTGAAATTGTGTATGCTTCAAGAGGTTCCATTTCTTACAACCTAGGATTGCGTTTTGGTTTGTAATAAACTGAAATTTTAAGATAGGGCTTTGTTTCTTTTATGCCCAACATCCCAGTTCATGCCACGGCTAAGGACGAGCAGAGTCTTTAAAATCGACAACAACACCTCTAGTGTCGTAAGTTGAGTGCCCGTAGCTCCCATTCCACCACCACCCTAAATCGAAAAATAGGCAAACTGAAATGAACAAGTGAATTAGGGGAGCGAGCAGATGATTTTGCTTGTAACACCTGCAAAATTAGATACGCATGAGTCTTTTTTACAAAACTATCTAAACAAATCCAAATATTTTTTATAGATAAATTTTTGATTTCTATTATAAAGGGGTTTGTATTTTTCCAAAATGGATTTTTCTCGAAATAAACGCACCAGATCGCCCGCCGCTTTAGGACTCAAACTACAAATTTTTTCTACTTCTTTGATACTGGTAATTGGATTTTCAAACAAAGAATTATATAACAAAAAGGCGACTTTCACGCGTTTACCAAATTCTTTTCTAATTAAATTTTCTGTGTCTAACTTCATTTCTAAAATTTTTGATAAAGTTTCTACTGCTTTGCTAGAGATTTGTGCCACCCCCACCAAAAAATATTTTATCCATTGTGTAATGTCGTTATGAGTTCGCACTCTGGTGAGATTGTCATAATAGAGATTCCTATCTTCTTCAAAATAAGCTGAAAGATAAAGTAATGGTTTTGTGAGAATTTTTTTTTCTATTAAAAAAAGTGGAATTAGCAAACGCCCTATCCGACCATTACCATCAAGAAATGGATGTATAGTTTCAAATTGGTAATGTATGATTGCGGTTTTTATGAGTAAGGGTATACCTAAACTTTCGTTGTGTATGAAATTTTCTAAATCTCCCATAAGTAAGTTTAGGTGATCTTGATGAGGCGGAATAAAAACAGCATCGTCCAAACTTCTTCCCCCTATCCAATTTTGACTGCGTCTATATTCACCTGGCGTTTTTCTCTCACCTCTGACACCTTGCATTAAAATTTTATGCGTTTGTAAGATAAGTCTTGATGATAAGGGTAAATTTTCTAAATCTACTATTGCTTGATTTAGCGCATTGATATAGTTTTGAACTTCTTGCCAATCATTTATACCTTCGGGGTTAATATCTTCTTCAGGCAAAAAAGCTTCATCTATACTCGTTTGGGTGCCTTCTATTTTACTTGATAAAACCGCTTCTTTATTTTTGGAAGTATACACTAATAAATCAACATTTGGGACTAACTTAGCGTACGAGTTGAGTTGCCCAAGTTGGAATGAGGCTTCCTCTAACAATTTATTTATTGTTGGATTATTCCAAGTCCATTCGGAATGGATTAAATTAGGCATGAAATACCTATATTTTGTCGCTAACCTCGTCTCGCCCGCTTGAAATTTTTCAATTTGTATCATAAAATTTTTTGAATTAATATACTAAAGTAAAATATATAATACCATACTTTACTTTAAGCGAGTAAAGTAAAGTTAAAAAAAAGCCATATTTTACTTTAGGCTTAACAAAGTAAAATAATGAGATTTATATTTTACTTTGGGGGGGTATTACTATAATACTTGAGATGGGGCTTTATAACGACGGGGGCGGGGTATGTGCAAACGTTATGAAATATCAAAATTGACAGATGTCGAACATCAAGCTTACCTCTCTAGAAAATTTGGGGCTTATTGAAAGAGGGTTATTTTTTAAAATAACATTTTATTTTTTAACATATACTAAGTATTTTAATTTTATTTATAATGATACCCTACTTTATTTTAAAGCGATTTCGTAGAGCTAATAAGAAAAAATATATAAAAGGTGAGGCTAATAAAGAAAAAAACAAATCTATATTATTTTTATTAGTAAAATATAAAGGCAAAATAGTTTTGAAATTTTCTAAAGAAAATATTTCATTTTTAAATTTTGTAAAACACTCATAAGTTTCACAAATATTTATTTGAATATATTTAGTTTTAAGATAGAAAATATAAACTAAAAGAAATCCAATAAAAGGTCTCCATAAACTTCTTCCAAAATCTGAAAACAAACGATAGAGTCTAATTAGCCAAATTTTACCTGAAAACCATTTCTCATTAAATGTAACTAAACCTAAAAGTTTTGAATGTAATTCATCCCCATAAAATTTTAACTCACTTTCATGATCATTACTCGCAATGGCTAACTCTTTTAAGGCACGATAACGATCGTCTATTCTTGCATAATTAGAATTTATATTTTTTTTAAAAACTTCTATTTCTTTTTTATTAAAATAACTTTTGTAGTTTTTAAATAAATTTTTATTTATCTCTTCTTTAGGATTTTTATTTACACTTTTAATTATATTTTTATTAAAATTAATATTAACCTTATAGAACCTTGGATATGATTCAAATTTTACATAACGTAAGTCAGGTGCTTGATTAAAAATAGAATTTTCCCAAATCATAAATTTTTTAATTTCTGATTCGTAAATATTTAAATGGCTTAAAACTTTATTTATTTTACTAAAAAAAGAAGAGCCTAATAATAACAAATTTTCCTCAAAAATTGAATTAGTTAAAAAGAATCCTTCAAATATTTTACAATAATTTAAATCAAATGTACCTTTAAAATTCGACTTACTAATCATTACAATATGTGTAATATCGCAATGTTCAAAAGTAATAGAAGAATGAAAATTTGATTCACCTATAAATAAACTAATTTTTAGGTCTTTTGCTAAATTAAAATTTGTATGATCAAATGATACTTTTTCCTCAAAATCACATTTTTTAATATTTAATGTATTAATATTAGAATGGTGAAAAAATAATTCTTTTTTAAAATTACAATTTTCAAAAGATAAATATTTAATTAATGAAAAATTAAAAGATAAACTACATGATAAATCATATTCATTAAATTCTAAAACAAAATCACTAAAATCTAGTAATGATAAATCTAATACGAAATTTTCCTTAAATAATTTCTCTAATTCTAATCTGTTATTTAATAGCAAAAATTTAGTAACTTTTCTATAATCAATATTGCTATCTTTCCAAATATTACAATAATACTCATAGTATTTAATTTTTGGTTCTATTTCTTTTACTCTTTTTGAACCATCCCACAATTCTCTTTCAAATCCTAATTCTTTGAAATGATTAATCTTTTCTGCATCTGTAAAATGAATATTATCAAATATTGAAATTGCTCTTTCTCTAAGTGAAAATATTTTATTTATTTTTTCCTCTGTTACTATTTTCTCGTCACTCATAACTTCTACCTCAATAATACCACCACCGCCATTCTACCACCACCCCCCACTACCCCCCCCCATCCTACACCCCATACAACTTCTCCACCAACTCATCTATCTTACCTTCAAGAAATTCTGCATCTCAATTAATTTATTTCTTATATTTACTTATAAATTTATCAAATTTATCTTTTGTACTAGCACCACAACGTATATTTATTTCATCAATTATATCTATTAAATAATCGCAATAACAACAATCATCGATAAAGTTTGCATAAGGTTTTCCTTTCCAAATTCTTGCTCGAATAGGACAATAATCTATATGTCTAGCAAATCCACGATACGTTCCTTCTAAAACTTTCCCAAAGCTTTTTATGTTTTTTTGAAATAATTCTTTCTTTGTATTATAAATCCATTTTTTATTTGTAACTTCTTCGATTAAAATTTTTTTAAGAGCATCAAATGTTATTTGTTTATTAATTTTACTCAAATTAATTTCAAGAGCTGAAATATTAAGTTGTTTTATCTTTTGTAATTTTGCCACATCAATAAAATGTGTTACTGCTATTTCAATAAGCAGTTGTTTACCTTGAAATTCTATAATTAAATCTGGAATAATATCATTTATACGATTTTCTAAAAAAACTTTTTCAAAATGAATTGTTTGCTCATCATATAATATTCTTTTTGTATTTACATTAGAACTTGTAACAGCTGGGATTTTTATTTCTCTATTTTTTTCTAGAATTTCTTTAGCTGCTAAATGCAAGGCTGTCTCTACCCCACCTACACAATCACTTTTTTTGTAATGAGCAAAATGATGTACTTTTTTTGCACCCTTTCGTGCGACTAAGGAACTTTTACATGAGGGGCAAATACAATTACAATCTAATCCTTTTAAAACTTGAGAAACTTCTACAAGTTTCCCATCTTTCAAGCCAAAAGGTAATTTATGTTCCATTTTTTTATTCAGTAAATATTATAATTTATTTTTTGTTTAAAGTCTCTAAATTATTTCTAACTCCCCCCCCTCCTACACCCCGTACAACTTCTCCACCAACTCATCTATCTTACCCTCTAGGAACTCGGCATCCTGTACCCTGCCAGCTTTTCGCAAATACATTATCTGTTTCACCTTGACCTCTATTTCTTTGCATAGCGCGTGCTGGGGAGGATTGCTTGGGTCGGGGAGGACGATGGGGAGTTGACCTATGTATTTATTTTCAAAAGAATAAAAACCTCCTCGTAAAGCAGTAGAAATTAATTTTATAAATTTATCTAAACTTTTGGAATTTAATAATCCTAAAAGGTAATGATAATTTAAATTTATTTCTGGTTTTAAGATTATACCGTATGCTCCAGCAACTCCTGCACTAAAAATAAAATCACTTTTTTCATCTAAAGCAAAAGAAGCATTAAAGGCATTATATGGAGTTAATATTTTCAATTTTTTAATTACTTGTAAATTTTGAGGTCGACTATATGACCACCATATTGATTTAAATTTTCCATTTTCTCTTTCTGTAAGAATTTTTTTATTTTCTTTTTTTAAAAGATATTCATATGCTAAAGGATAATATTCTTTCAGTTGCTTTTCACTTATTAAATTACCATCTTCATTATATGGAAAAATTGAAAATGTTCCAATCCTTTCTATTTCATATTTGTGTATATATTTACCTTTAACATAAGGTTTTAATATATTATTTTCAATTAAAATTTCTTGATTCAAATTTTTGGAAAAACATATACTTTTACTTTTTCCTGTTTTAATTAACTTTAAAATGAAAACTGGATCTGCACCTGCAATGGGCCCTTGAAATATATTTGTAGTAATTTCAAAAAGATTTGGATTATTTTTTCTAATTGAATTTAAAAATTTTTCATTTTCCGTATTTACGATAACCCAACTTTCAGAAGCTAATGTAGCTAATTTAATTTTAGAAAAATTTAAATTAGAAAAATCTTTTTTTTCTAAATCTTTTAATTCATCTTTATATTCATAAAATAAAAAATGATCTTTTGAAACTTTTTTTAAAAATAATAAACATGTATAAGTAGAAGCATTTTTAAAAATTTGATTTATTCCAAAATGTATAATTTTATTAACATTTTTACTGATTAAATCTCTAATATTATATCCATAATTTGAATTGAAAAATTTATGTGGGCATATAAAACCTAATACTCCATTTTCATTTAATAAAGAAATTCCTCTCTCAATAAATAAAACATAAATATCAAAATTACCCATTGAACCTGATTTATAAATTTTTTTATATAGCTCAACTTCTATATTAGCCCACTTTTGAAGCTCTTGTGTTTTTATATACGGTGGATTTCCAATCACACAATCAAAGCCCCCGCTTTGCGAGGACGAGCCCCCGCTTTTTTCGGCGTTATTAGTAAAAACTTCAGGTATATTAAATTCACCGCCACCTCCACTTTTTTCGGCGTTATAAACATCCCCGCCATTTTTAGTAAATTTGCCACTCTGTGAAGTGTCACCACCACTGCTAAATATTTTACCAAAGCCACCTTGCTGTTTCTTCTCATCCCAAGGAGCCTCCCAGTCTAGGCAGCTGATTTTTATTTCAGAGTTATCAAAAAGATCATACCTATGGTCATAAATATCTTTGCGAGTTATCAATGAATTTCCACAAAGCACATTTGCGTTCATGTCGGGCAAAACTTTTCCTTTTAAAAACAAGGGGAGTTGCTCGCTTTGCTCGGGTATGCCCTGCTCCAAAAGTTTGAGATACAAACTCAATATAGAAACTTCCGTCGCCTCCCTATCTATATCCACTCCAAAGATACTATTTTTTAATATCTCACCTTTCTTTTTTGTTGAAAGCTGTATTTCATTTTCATTTGTAATAATAAAATCATCTTTATATTTTAACTTGCCTTGCTTATCTTTTTGTATGCTTGCATAAAATTTTTCGTGTAGTGCTATTAAATAACTATAGGCCCCTAAAAGAAAACTTCCAGAACCACAAGCAGGATCGAGCACTTTTATCTTTGCTATTTCTTCGGGTAAGTTTTTATTTAATTGAGTTTCAGGAATTTGTGCCAAACGCTCCCCCACCACCTCCTCAACTATAAAATCAACAATATATTGTGGAGTGTAGTAAACTCCCCCAGCATGTCGCACCTCTTCTTTGAGTTCCACCTTTACCCTGTGAGAATCTGTGAGTCGTATTTTTGAACCCAAAAATTTTTCATAAATGCGTCCAAGTATTTCCGGTTCTATAACATCAAAACGAAAAGGGGATTTGTCTGAAAGTTCACGGAGTATAGACTTAAAAACGGTGTCTTCGATGTTTAACTTTTCACTTAAATGTTCTTTAAACAAAAGCCCATTCAAAGACCCATTTAATTCTCTAAAAAGAGGTAATAGTTTTTGATAAACATTTTGAGTTGATTTTGAAAATTCAAGTAAGGTATTCTCTTTTAAAATATCTCTGTCCTCAAGGTTGCGTATAAAAATGAGTCTGTCAAGAATGCGTTGCACTGCTTCGTTGATTTCATCTACGTTTAAACTTTCATTTGCATTTGCAATGTTCTTTGCTAATTTTTCTCTCCACTCTATAATTTGTTCCAAAAATGCAACGTCTAAAGGTTTGGTATTTTTACTTAATGTTTCAGAACGAAGTCTTTCTATGCTCCCCGACTTTACCGCCTCTTTGGAAAAATAAGTATATAAAAATTCCCACTTATCTAAATATTCTTTATAAGTTAAATCAAATTCCTTAATCACACCTTGATTTGGATTTTCATAATTTGGAAGCTGCAGGGCATTAAAAACTCTAAACTCCTGAAAGTCTGTGATGATGGCTATAGGAGCTTTCCCGTTTGTAGAGTAAGCATAACGTTTTACTTGGTACATGGTGTCGGGATCAGGATTTTGAATGATACGCACCCAAGGAGCCTTCGCCTCCACAAAAAATTTTAACTTCCCATCGATGCGAAAGGCATAGTCTGGTTTTTTTGTGGAACTTCTGTCTTTTTGAGAAACCTCCCTATGTACATCCCAAAATTTACGTATCAAACCTGTTTGATGAAATTCCCAACCTAAGGCCCCAAAAAAAGGGTCTATAAAGCGACTTCGAGTTTCAGTTTCTTGAAAGGATTTGGAAAGATAGACTGTCTCATGAGTAGTAAAATCTTCCACTAGCCTTTTAATCTTATCAGGTGCTTGCATATTTTATCCTAGTACATGAGTGTGACATACTTATTGCAAGTAAAGTAAAAGAAAGAGTGGGTAAGTAAGTATACCCCACTCATTTCATTTTTCATAAAAAATAAAATAGAAAAATGAATATGATACAAAAAGAAATTATTTTATTTGACACGAGTATGAAACTTCTCTATAAAATATTTCTCCATAAAATAATTTCTTTGCTCAAAAAAACTCGCCCTAAATTCAAATCCCATTACTCTCTTTTCTATTTTTTTATTTCCACACATCTTGCACTGAAAAAATTTCTTCACATCGCATCTCGCCTTTTTTTAATTTCCATAATTCTTTCATTTTATTCCCTAAGCATTTCTGCAACCCCTACCCTACCACAAAAAATAGACTACGAGAAGCGTTCATTTTCCAACCCCTCCCTAAAAATCTCCCTAACACAAGAAAATATAAGCTTACTCAAAGAAAAAATTCAAACTTTGGCTATTAAGAGAGCTAATCCCAGTTTTCAAATTACTCTTTTTAACAAAAAAGAAAATCTTAATTTCAATTATGGCCATGCGGATGCCTCGAGCCTAAAAAAAATAGATTCAGAAAGTGTATATCAAAGTGGTATTTTAATACGCCCCCTCATTGCCTACAGCATACTCAAACTTCTAGAACAAAAAAAAGAGACTATAGATGGCCCCTCATTAGAAAACCTTGGGAAATCCCCTTTTACTTCTTTGGTCATACCTTTCAAAACTCATCAAATAGAAAAAAAAATTCCCATACGTTTTTATTTGAAAAATCAATATCCCAAGCTAAGGCATTTCTTAAATATGAGTTCAGGCCTTCCTCTTTCAAAAATAAACATCTATCCTAAAGATGGGCCTCAACCCAAAGAAAAAACTATCGCCAACGACCTTATTTTCAATGAGGTAGCGGGAGCACATATTCAAGAAAGTCCTTTTTCATATAAACTAGCACAAGATATCATAGAAAAGCTCACTCAAAAAAATCTTTTTGAAGAAGTACATAAAGAACTTAAACGTTTAGAAATTTTTAAACTTTGTATAGAAAGGTATTCTTATTTATGTCCCAAAGAAACAATTCAAAAAAACCTAGCCATCCCACTGATAGGTATTTCTCAGTTAAAGAAAAAGAAGAAGGGCCTCCAATTAGAAAAAGATGAACCCCTTACAAGTATGAAAATAAAATATTTTCCTGTGACCGAAGTAGAAAATTTCATCCCCCTCACCTCACTTTATACCTCTAGCCAAGCCTATGCTAAACTTTTACAAAAATTATGGAGTAAGGCCTTTATAAAAAATGAGGCTATTGCTCAAATTCTTTTTGAACCCTCCTTCCAATATCATCCATATTTAGGAGGGGCAGGAAATGGCTTTTTTTTCAAAAAATTAGGGAATAAAAATACCTTATTTTACAACTCTAGCGTTTTACCTGGTTATTCAAGCCTTGCCTTTATTACAGATAGTGGTGAGGGAGGAGTTATTTTCACAAATATGAATGACCCCTTTTTTTTGTTTGAAGCAGAAAAGATCATTCTTGATTTTTTTGAATTCTCACATATAAAAATGAAAATAAATGAAAATCTAAGTCAAATTCAAGACATCAAGGAACTCGTAGGTGCATACAAACCTCTGCACGCCCTCCCGAAAAAATATGATATCTTTGATTTTTTACATGAAGTTCAAATACGCATACATAATAATACACTAGAGCTTAGTAATGTTTTTGAAAAAGAAATACTCATACACTTACTTCCCATCAAAAAAGATTTATATCTAATTCAAGGGCCTGTAGAGATGAATGGCTGGCACCTACATGTTAGACGAGATGAGAAAGATAGGGTTATTGGTTTTGACACAGATCT
>OZ253574.1:2410000-2419360 GCA_965262995.1 Leptonemataceae bacterium
ATTCTCAAGCTCGTTACTGTGGCCCCTAAGAGAAAGTGTAGAATTTTTATGAGAACTCTTTGCACTTACAAAATATTTTAATTCAAAGGTTCCTTTTGCACACTGTAAATATTTATGAGATAGGGTGCGAGAAATAGTAGATTCATGCAAACCTATATCACTAGCAATTTGCTTTAAATTGAGGGCTTGTATATTCGCATCTTTTTTAAGAAAAAATTTTTTTTGAAATTTACATATAGAAAGAACGACTTTATACAAAGTTTCATTACGTTTCTCTATGCCCAATAGTAAGGCTCTAGCACTTTGTATTTTATTCTTAAAGTACTCATAGTCTTTAGAATTTTTTTCTATGGATTTTTCTAAACTCAAAACTGTCGCATTCAAACTCACTTGGGGTACTATTTCTTTATTTAAAGTAACCTGTATACTTTCATCTGATAGAACATGGACAAAGATGTCCGGCACTACCACTTGACGTATCTGTGTATTGTACTGTGAAGCGGGATGAGGTTCAAGGGTTCGTATGAAATCAAGGCTAAGCTTTAATTCTCTATGAGTGAGTCGAGACTCCTTTAATATTTTATCAAAATTAAGATGTATGAGATCATCAAAATAATATTCAAGTAACAGTTTTGTATTTTCATCAAACTTTCTCAAGGCTTGGGCTTGTATACATAGGGCCTCTTGTAAACTACGTGCCCCACAACCTATGGGTTCAAGATTTTGTATTATTTTTAAAACTTTTGTAATTTTTTTTAGATCTATTTTTGGTAAAAGCTTCGTTTCGTCTTCTACAAGATACCCCCTTTCATCTAAAGCACTTAAAAGTACCTCTGAAATTTCCATTTCCTCTTGATTTAATTTTAGTAAAAGGAGTTGAGAAGTAAGGTATGCTGATAAAGTTATGGGGCTTTGAAGGGTATCTTCTATAACCTGTTTCTTAGTTTGGAGTTCTGAGCGCTTTATATAATTTTCTTTTAATTTGAGATTCTCCCTTTGCCTTTCAGGTCCTTCTAAAAGGGGATTTTCTAATACCTCTTTTTGGATTCGTTCTAATAGTTCAGGGGTAGATAAACTTAGTAATTCTAAAGATTGTAATTGATTTAGAGTTAGGCTCTGTTTTAAACTTTGATTTTGTGTAAGATCAAAACTAAGGCCCATATTCAAAGCCTAAAGTCCTTACCTAAATATTTTTCTCTCACTTCAGGATTCGCAATAATTTCTTTGGGGGTTCCACTTTGTAGTATCTCACCTGCATAAATAACATAAGAATGATGCGTTACCCTTAAAGTTTCACGTACATTATGATCAGTAATCAATATACCCAATCCCTGCTCGCAAAGCCACATAATCAAATCTTGTATATCCAATACAGCAATAGGATCAACACCTGCAAAGGGCTCATCAAATAAAATATACCTAGGTTCAACTGCAAGGGCCCTAGCGATTTCACAACGACGACGCTCACCACCCGAAAGTGTGAAACCCATTTGATCTGCGACCTTTTCCAAATGTAAATCTGCGATTAATTTCTTAGCCCTTTCTTTAATCTCTTTGGGTTCTTTGTACTTCAATTGTAAAACCGCCTCAATATTATCTGAAACTGTTAGCTTTCTAAAAATAGAAGCTTCTTGCGGCAAATAAGCAAGGCCTAGTCGAGCCCTTTCGTAAATAGGGAAATGTGTGACTTCTTTGTTATCAAGAAAAACTCGTCCAACATCAGGTTTAACCAAACCTAGAGTCATATAAAAAGAGGTCGTTTTCCCTGCTCCATTTGGACCCAGTAAGCCCACAATCTCACCCCTATCTAACTCAAAACTTACGTTATTGACTACACGCTTCGTATTGTAATTTTTTTGCAAGTTTTGGACTTTTAACATTTTTATTTTTAATTACATTGAACCACGTATATAATTCTTAAAAAGTATACGCTTCTCTTTTGGATATACCCAAATTTTTTGTGCACCCAACAAAGTATTTTTTTTAATAATTTTAGGGCTACCATCCATTGTAATAATTTCCTTCCTCTCATCATAATAGGCATACTCAGAGTTAAGCTTTGAATACTCTGTTTGACCTTTTTGTTCCATACTTACATGATTGTACGCCCTTACATATTTTTGAATAAGATCACGTTCTATAAAGCCAGCATGTAACTCAATTTTTTTTTCTGTAAAGTTAATTTTTGCTTTATCGCGTAGCACTATTTTTTGTTTTTTATGACTATAATCAAGATGGCCAGCCTGAACCACTACCGCTTGCTCATCATCCCTTAAAAATACTTCCTTATCTGCCCTTAGATCACTTAAATTTTCTCCTAATAATTCTAAATTTTGCGTCTTTAAAATAGAACCTTTGCGTGTAAAAATAACATCATCCTTAGCTATCAATTTTTCTTTGGGTATATAAAAAACATTTTCAGCAGTAAGGATATATAACTCTTGTTTTTTTTTTGTTTCTAATTTAGATTTTTTTTCTTGTTTAATCGTATTTTGATTTTTGCTTCGAAATGAATTCTTATATGTATAAAAAGTAACTTTTTTTTGTAGCTCTATCATTTTTTTATCTTGATGATAAAACATTAATTCTCCTGTTAAATAATCTTCATCTGATAAAAAAATAGCATTCCTTTCTAATCTAAGTGCATTATTGTCTCCTTCGTAAACCCCCTCATCAGCAAAAATATTCCATGTATTACCTACAACATTGATTTCTCCTTCGATAATAGATTTCTGAATATCTAAATAATGCACAATACGTGAACAAACTAAAAAAATATTATTTTTATTATCCTTGCTTTTTCTTATTATATAAGGCTCTCCTTCTAAAGTTATTTTTTGTTCAGAACGTACATAAGTAGCCCTTGTTGCAAAGAGACTCAAATTATTCTTTTTATCAAATACTTGAATATGATTTGAAAGTTCACCCCTTTCTCCATTTTCTATAATCATTTTTTGAGCAGTAATTCTTATTTGATTGTGGTACATAACTGCATTCCCTGCAAGTCGTATTCGATCTTGGCTTACCCCACCCTCCCTTTCTAAAATATCTGCACTCACCCTCGTAATCAGAATACGCCCCTTAGAATCTTTTTCTCTTGATAGCAAAATATTTTTATTTCCCTTTGAACTAAAAATATTTTGGGCTTCTGTTTTTTCATTAATAGAAGAAGGGGTGACAAGAAGGGGGTAATTTAAATCTGTTTGATAAAGGTCAGAAAAACTATTTTCTTGTGTTCCTATTGATTTGCTTTTGAATTGAGAATAATTATAATAATTTCGCACACAATGTATAGAATGTATAGAAAGTATACAAAATATAGAAGAAAATAATAAATAACGTTTCAATACAAACAACATTCCTACCCATGTTTGAAGGGTCATGTTGATTTGCAATGAAAACCTAATTTTCTTCAAATCACTACAATGCTTAAATGAGTTGTATTCAAAATCCTAAGAGTTAAGGTAGTCATATCTAATTTTGTAGTAAAAAATTCCTCTCAGTACATTTATGTTTCTATATGCGCTATGCCCTTACTTTAGAATATGATGGCACGAATTATGTAGGCTTTCAAATACAAAAAAATGCCCCTAGCATCCAAGATAAAATTGAAACTGCCCTTAGTATTATATTATCAAAAAAAATAAAGATATTAATGGCAGGTCGTACTGACGCGGGTGTGCATGCCTTTGGACAAGTGATTTGCTTTGATACAGAGAAAAAGTTAGAAGAAAAAAATTACAAAATTTTTATTCAAAGTTTAAATGCCCTTATTCCCAATGATATAGCTTTTTATAAAATTCAAGAAGTAGCACCAAATTTTCATCCTCGTTATGATTGCAAATCAAGAGAATATGTTTATCTCATTTGGAATTCAACTTATCGTTCAGTGAAATGGTGGGGGAAATCTTTTTGGTTAAAAAAAATAATTGATACCCCAACCCTTCAAGCAATCAATATGGATTTAAATTACTTATTAGGAGAACATAACTTTTCAGCTCTTTGTCATAATGCAAAAGCATATCGTAATCCCAAACGTACTATTTATTTGGCTAGGTTTATACGTGATGAAAAAGACTGGGTTAGCGAAACAGGAGAAGGACTACTTCGTTTTGAAATATGTGCAAACGCTTTTTTGCATAATATGATACGCATACTCATAGGTACACTCATAGACATACATGTAAAAAAAAAGAACATGAACCTAAAAGAAATTTTAGAAAGCCGTGACCGTACAAAAGCCGGAAGCACTCTAACCCCAACAGGTTTATATTTTGTTCGAGCAAATTATTAATTTTTTTTATATAAAAAAATTTTCTCATAACCCCTCTCCTTATCTAAAAATTAATTGTATTTATATTTCATGCAGGAAACTCTCTATCTATTTTTTATCCCTAATTAAAATAAATAAGGGTAATTTCCAAAACATCTAATCTCTACTAAAGTAAATTCAATTCCAATAAAAATCACAATAACCCACAAACATTCAAAAATGAAAAAAGATTAGAGATGCCAAGTAAAGGATAACTCCATGCTTTGTGAATTTTTTCTCGTAGCAAAATTCAATAAGGCTTCTATTTTTGCGTTCAAGATAAAACGTAAACGCACACTAGCCTCTAATTCATTTTGCACTTTAAATAACAAATTGTAATAATAATAATCAAATAAGAATTCTCCTTTAAATATCCCCCCCGACCCAACTAAAAATCTATTACTTAAAATAGGGGCCACAGTGTGCCTAAAGATAGCTCGTCCAGGAGCATAGCGATAATTCCCACCCAACATAATAGAGTATATACTCTTTGCCTTAGCATCTAAAGCATAGGTCCACCCCGAAAGGCCCATAATTTCAAAAGTATTGGCTAGCTTTAACTCTTCATTTTCATTGAAGAATAAAGCCTCATTTTCTCCTTTTTTTAAGAATTCAGAGCCTATTTTTGTGTTTATTAAGTAAGATATAGCTTTATTATACCCTTCAAAAGGAGGAAGTGATATAAATTTAAATATATTAATTTCATAAATATTAGGCCACTTTTGTTTTTCATACAATCGTAGCTCTGCATCCAAAAAGACAAGGGCAGAATTTTTGGGATAGCCATCTTCCCTATCTAAAAGATCATGTAAAGGGGATCTAAAAGCTATACCCACATAAGCTCCGTAATTACTATAGCCTAATTTGGTTCTTAAAGAAAAAACAGAATGGCTGTAATGGGGGTATAAATCTCTTTGCTCTATTTTAAGAATTTCTTTTTGAGAAGGCAACTTAGTTCTTTCTTTAAGCAAGTTCTCGTATAAGGCATCCGCCCTTTTTTGTGCCTCACTTAGAATTTGTGTTTCACTCCTTTCCCTTAATGCGAAGAGTACAGTATCTAGAAAAAAAGATTTTTCATTCTCACTTTTATTTTGATATTTAGTATTTTTTACAATTTCGTGAGCATTTTTTTTATTAGACACTATCCTATAAAACCATTCCCTTTCCTCTTCACTTAAATATTCAAGACGTTGCTTGACTACAGTCTCATGGGAGGGTCTATAATGTATTTTAGATATAAGTTTATTCTTTTCTATGAGCTTTAGGGTGTCAGTGGGGATGGTCCAATCATGAAAAAAAGAACGTAATTTTAGAGAGGGGCGAGCCACTTCAAGTAAACTTAAAATAACATAGCTACAATTTTCTTTAAAGAAATAATAGGCAAACTTGGCTTGTAATAACTCATATGTGTGAAGTAGCATTCTTTCAATTTCATCTTTATTAAGCTGAAGCTTGTACTCCCAAAGGTCTCTCTTATCAAGATCATTGTATTCTTTTACATTCACATGATAGGGGAAGACACTAAACACCCCGCCAAAACCACCTCCTAAGCCATAAAATACATACCTCAAAATATCAATATTTTGAGGTATGCTAGCAGCATAATTTATGGTATAAGATAAAAGTTCTTGATTTTGAAAACGCTTAGAAGAAACTTTTAGAAAAGTATGACCAAAGGCGGAGGCGGGGGCACCTAAGTAATGTGAGGCAAAAACAAGGGCAACTTCATTAGGATTTACAATATCCATCCAAAGCTTAAGGGCAGAGCATGTGACTTTAGGGAGTTTTTTTTTATCAAAGCCTAATTGCTCTTTTAGCCAAAGAAAGCGAGCAGGGAAGCGACATTGGGGGTGTATGTCTTCAAGCTCTGAATCAACCTTCTCAAAAAAAGCGTGCAAGGTAGCATATAATTCTGCTTGAGCTTGTTTGTCCCCCTCTACTGATAAAAAAAAATCTCCACCTATAATTTCACTTTTATATATTTTTTTATCAGCCCTAGCATGAAGGAGCAAAAGCCAATACGGTTGTTCATAAAGCTTTAATGCACTTGCTTTTTCTTTCAATGCTTGAACGTATTCAAATATATCTTCTTGTGAATTTTCAGAGCTTTTTCCTAATTTATTTTGTGAAAGAGTTGGAGATGAAGAGAAAAGAAATATGAAAGTAAAAAGAACACTGCTGGCAAATTTTAAAGGAATTTGTTTATACATTTTCGGTTCAAACAATTTTTTAAATAAATAGCCGTCTTGTGTATCTTATAGCGAGAAATAGAATGAAAACATTTTTGAGAGCACAACTAATGATTGGCAAGCAAAAAGAAAATACCAGATTAGATATTGATATTTAGATATTTCTTATTTGAAAAAATTATTCATGAAAAGGAATGACTAAAAATCTATGCTCTATTTCATAGTATTTTTTTATTCATGTGGCATTCTTGAAACTAACTATAATAACTAATGTCAAAAATACTCTTTATAACCCCAGAAAATAAAAATATAGAAGTTGAAGCAAATGAAAGTATACTTTCTGCCTCACTTAGGGCAGGAATTACACATGCACACGCTTGTGGAGGTAAGGGACAGTGTTCCACTTGTAGGGTAGTCATAGAATCAGGAATTGAAAATTGTCCAAATCGAAATGCCCTTGAAGAAACGATGGCACAACAACTACATTTCAGTCCTAATATACGTCTAGCCTGCCAAACGAAACCAACGGGCTCTGTAAAAATACGTAGGCTAATCTTAAACGAGGAAGATTTTAAGGTTACTGATAGCCTATTTTCTTCTATGGAAACAGGTTTTGCCTCTATAGGTGAAGTAAAAGAAGTAGCAATACTTTTTGCAGATATTCGTGGGTTTACTCCTATCACAGAAAAGCTCTTGCCCTTTGACGTAGTCTATGTACTAAATCACTATTTTCGTAGTGTAAATAGGGCTATAACTGCATATGATGGCCAAATTGTGAACTATATGGGTGATGGTTTACTTGCACTTTTTGGAATTAGGGGTAAACCTAACCCTGCACTAAGGGCAGCAACAGCCGCATTGGCAATGCTCATAGAAGTAGAGGAACTCAAAAAAAAATTTATAGAATTATATCAAATTGAATTTGATATAGGCATAGGTATTCATTATGGTAAAAGTATTATTGGTAGTTTAAGCACCAAACCTGGAGACTTACATATTATAGGTGATGCTATAAATTTAGCTAGTCGTATTGAAACAGCCACTAAAGAGTACAAGGTAAAAATTTTAATCTCTGATACAATCTTTCATTTAATAAAAGATGAAGTTAAAATAGGACGTAAATTTGAAGGAGTCGAAATCAAAGGAAAGACAGGCACTTACAATCTCCTAGAGCTGATAGGTTTAAATTTTAAATAAAAAGATTAGGCCTTACATGATTTCATTAGTTGTGGAACAGTTCTAATCTTTTCTTGAATACGTTTAATAAATTCTTGGGGACTTTTAGAAATTAAATATTCATAATTCTTCTTTGTCATCTGAATAAAATCTCCAGTTGCACCACATTCCATAATTGAAGCAAGGGCTTGAACATTTTCTCCATAACCTACGGCCATTTCAACTTTAAGTGCCTCATAATTTCGTCTCACAAAACGCTCTCTACGCTCTTGCAAATAAGCAGAACTAGATGATTTAGCGTCACAACGAGAGGTGCCTGTACTAATCGCACCTAATTGATTCAAGCCAAAATTATTTGTAGTTACTGCCCCAAGTTGTCCATTCCGTGTATCCTCTTCTCCAAAAGCCATTGCCCCTAAACCACACCCCGCCATACCATACACCCCTTTCTTTCTCTTTAAGTCTTTTTCTACCCCTTCCCTTTCTGCCCAAAGCAAGCTCGTAAAGGAAATAAAACAAAATAGCAAACAAGAAATTTTATATAATCTAGACATATACTCTATACACCATTCAAATGAAGCACATTCTAAAAAACAAGAAAATTCATGCAAGAAAATAAACTCTTCTGTCAATATTATGAAAAAAAATAAAAAATATTCCCCTTGCTTGTATAAAAAAATCTTCCCTATTTATAGCTCTATTAGATATTCGGTGACCTATGTTTAGCGAAATACCTTTTCCCTTTGGCTTTCATTTCTTTGGACGTTTTGGCATATCTACTTTTAGTATTATGCTCATGCTTTGTTTTTTGAGTGCTTCTTTTATAGGCCCCCGTGAGCTAAAAAGAAGGGGGCTAAACCCTGAAATGGCAGAGTGGTATATTTTGATTTCCATCATAGGAACCCTTATAGGAGCAAAGTTATTTTTTGTTTTTGAAATATGGTCAAGTATTTGGAAAGTAGACCAAGGTTTTTGGGACACCTTCTATCATGTATTTTTTACTTGGGATGGTATGAAACATATAGGTGGTGAAAGCATGTATAGAAACCTTTTTAGTGGGAGTGGACTTGTATTTTACGGAGGCCTTATCGTCACTTATACTATGATTTATATAGATATGAAAAGGCGTAAGTTGGATTTTTCACGCTATGGTGATGCCTTAATTATTTTACTAGTCTTAGGTTACGGTATAGGTCGTTTGGGATGTTTTATAAGTGGGGATGGATGTTTTGGTAAGGCAACTAATGTGAATATCCCCTTACTGACTTGGATTTATGGCCCTGAAGATGGCCATTGTCCCTCAGATCCTGCCTTAAAATGGGCCTATCCCTATGTTTGCTCTGCAGGACTTCGTGTTTGGAATACACCTGTTATAGAAGCTTTTTTTTCTTTTGCACTTTTTGCCTTCATTATGCTTTGGATGAGATACCAAAAATTTCAACACGGCTTTACAATTGCAGTTTTTTTATTTTGGAATGGGCTCATACGATTTTTGATTGAGTTTATACGCTTAAATGATTCTGTAATTGATGTGGCCCCTGGGATGCGTCAAAACTTTGGTACTCAAAGCTACTTTCAAAACCAATGGCAAGGTTTAACCCAAGCACAAATCATCGCCCTTGGTTTGATGATAGGTAGTAGTTACTGGATTTTTTCTAAAAAACTTTACAAAAGAAGAAAGCT
>CBDHGG010000001.1:0-10283 GCA_965262995.1 Leptonemataceae bacterium
TGATTTCCAATAAATTGATAACCTCTATTTACCCATCTGTTTTCTTCAAAATCAAGAACCGTAAAAGTATCATTTGCATGACCCACAAGGGCCCTTCGACCAGAACCATCCATAGTCACACCTGTATTACCGCTCCCTGCATCTCTTTCAGCCACAGTAGAACCTAATCCCACAGCAGTCCAAGTACCTCCACTGTAAGTTAGGGCAGTGATGTTATTGTTTTTATCCCAGGCATTAGAAACTAAAGCACGATCTCCTTCATTGTTCATAGCAACACTAACAGGACCTGTACCTACTGTGAGAGGGCTCCCTGCAGTCCAAGTATGTGTGTCATCAGAATATTCTAATGGAAGAACTGTGTTCCCATCAAAAACAGGAGTCCCATTAGGCACATCTGTACGACCCGAAGATAAAGTTGTATTCCCTACAAGGGTGACCAAAGCGCGAGTACCTGCCCTATTCATAGCAACGCTAAAAGGGCCATTTCCAGCTGTAATCGTTTGAGTAACTACCCAGCGGCGACTTGAAGCTGCATCAAAAGACATTGCAGTAATTGTGGTCCCAACAACGGGGGGGGAGGCTGTATAATTCCCATTATTAGTAATTAGGGCCCTATTCGCATTTTGATTCATAGCAACACCCACGGGGCCACTACCAACAGTAATCTTTTCTACCTCAGTGATAGAACCTCTGTTTGCAGAACCATCTACCACATTTAAATGAAGCACCTGGTTTCTTGCCCCACCTTGGCCATTTAAAGCCACCAAGGCACTAGTACTTTTCCAGGCCAGACCCAGAGGTCCCAAAGGTCTGCCTGTCGCCCCTTCATCTAAAATAGAGTAAATATTATTTGCATCAATAGCTACAGCATTTGCATTTGCATAAACGAGGCTATGGCCCGCCCCATCATGAGTCTCTATTCCATACTGCGTTGCAAGGAAGCTCGTACCGCTACCTAAAGCTATACCTACAGGCGAAGACATCTCGGGACTTATAAGCGTTGTTAAATCTAATGTCCAATCATTAGTCTTATTATGACAAGGTAGTGTCTTTCCAGGAATAACACAGGGTACTAAAGCTGCTTGTGATTCCCCAGTAGTACCACCACCTTTTGCACACTGCAGAGACGCAAAAAAAACTACACAAATGCAAAGGCCATTTAGCATTTTGCGTACTAATCTCAGACTAGCAAAAGGGACCCAGTCATTAAGGCCGAACAAGTTATTTTTTATTATTTTCCTATCTATCATCTTTAATTACCATCCTTACCTAAAAAGTATATCCTTCCTTCTCATTCATGAAGCTTTTAGCAATAACTATAAATGATATAGCTTAAAAAAAACTAAATATTAATAAATAAGAAAACTCAAACTTAGGATAGATAGATAGATAGATAGATAGATAAAATAGTAAAACAAAACTCCCTAACTACCAATATAAAATAATGGGTAACTAGATGAGTTACATAAAAAAAAATTAATCTATAAGATTCTTTGATTTAAAAAGTATTTTTAATCGAGCCAGATCCTCGGGGGTATCCACAGGGGGCATAATATTGTCTCCAGGAACAACGTGTACACCTATATTATAATCGTTTTCTATGACTCTTAATTGCTCAAGGGCCTCCATCCTTTCTAGCTCAGAAACAGGTATCTTGTTAAAGGATAAAAGAAACTCTCTATTATAAGCATACAAACCCATATGAATGTACGTAGGTTGATCTGTTTTATTTCTAGGGAAGGGAATGAGGGAACGAGAAAAATACAAGGCCCTCCCACTATTACTAATAACAACCTTAACCCTTTCAGGCATAAGGGCCTCTTCTTTTATATTGAGTATACTAGCGGCTGTGGTCATTTCCCACTCGGGATGTTCTATTTTTAATTTCACGATACCTGTAACTATTTGACTATCTACGCCCGGCTCATCGCCTTGGATATTCACAACAATACCATGACCAGGATACTTCTCTGCTACCTCGGTTATACGATCTGTGCCACTCTCATGTTCACTAGAGGTCATTACAACTTCACCACCAAAGGATTTTACAACCTTTTCTATTCTCTCATCATCTGTAGCCACAACAAGGGTATCTATTTCTTTACAACGCTTAGCTGCTTCCCAAACCCATTGCACCATGGATTTATTACCTATTTTTTCGAGGGGCTTGCCAGGAAAACGTTTTGAGGCATAACGTGCAGGTATGGCCCCCAATACTTTAACTTTTGACATCTAAATATATTTACCACCTTTAGAGATTTTCCTATAAGAGGCAAAAATTCATACGCTTATGCTAAGGCAAGAGATTTTACTAGCTCATCACATCTCAAATAGATGAAGTAATTAATTTTTTTACTGTTTTACTTAAAATGTTATTCCTCAAAATTTAGGAATGCTAAATTTAAAATCCCTAAAAAGTAGCTCAATAAATAGCATATCAAAACAATAAAAATAAAACACCTTTATACTTTATGATACACTCTTACAAAAATACACTAAGGACATTCTTTCTAAAAAGCATACTCTTCTACCAAAAGTATTTGAGCCTTATTCTAGGGGGTCAATGTCGCTTTACCCCCACATGTTCTGAATATGCTAGACAATGCTTCACACATATGCCTTTATCTAAGGCCTTCCTAAAATCTTTATGGCGTATTCTACGATGTAATCCCCTTAGCAAGGGATACGAAGATGAACCTTTTAAGAAACAAGATAAAAAGTAAAGGGTATAGAACAAGCCCAAAATCTTTGAAAGCAAATTCCCTAGTTCTCAAGAAAGAAATTAAAAAATAAATTTTTTATCAACTTCACTAAATTTTTCTTGTACTTTATAGGTACTTGTACCGTTAAGTATTATTATGAAACTAACAGACAAAGAATTCAAAAAACAATTACAACGTTTTATTCCTTTTAGAGGTATCGACATTGTATTACATTTAGATGATGGAAGTATCTTGGAACTAGATAAGAACCGTCAGCTTGAAGGAGATTATATCGTAAAGAAAAACAGGGACATCATAGAAATGTCCATACCTCTTAAAAGTATAATCAAAGCAGATTTTTTTGCAGCCTAATTCAAGTAGAAGCTGAACCCCATGCTTTATAATTGATTCTTAGAAGTAATCTATCCAAGAGTCAATTGTTCATTCAAAAGTGAGTTAGGTTATAGTCATAAAAAATTATGAATCAGTATATCTGGGTCAATTGTTCATTCAAAAGTGAGTTAGGTTATAGTAGATATGGGCCAAGGTCTATGTCTTTATTTTCCTCTTTATTTGTAATGCCTTGCGAAAGCATTCCATGTATCTCTTCTAGAATCAATCTAGCCTGATCTGACCAATGAGTATTGGAATCTAATTTTAGATAGGCTTCAAGGACACTTTGAGCTGCCTGAAAACAACGTAAGTGAAAAAGAACTAGACCAAAGTTATAATATGCCTCTTCAAAGTTAGGATCTGTTTTGATACAACTTTGAAAAAAACGTATAGATACAGCATAGCGTTTTTGTCTAAAGTGAAGATTTGCTAAATTGTACATGGCCTCTAAACACTCAGGCTCTATCTCTAAGGCTTGTTCATAGGCCCCCCTTGCCTCATTGAATTTATTTTGTTTGAAATATAGATTTCCTAATTCTACCCAAGCCATAAGATGTTCGGGGTCGAGTTTTGTGATATCTTTTAAAATGAACTCTAATTCCCTTAGATCCTCATCTTCATTATTTTCAATTGAATCTTGCCCCTGCTCCTTATCCTTAAGTAAGAGAGTTTGATAATTTAACTCTAATGTTTCAATCTTTTCATGATATTCTATAGCCTCCCTCCTATTTGTGACTAGTTCCAATGAGAGAGGTTCTTCTTTTTTAGGTTCAAATTTTAATAAATACTGCAACTCATTTACAGGATTAAGACCCTCATCATTTTTCAAAGCCAAACTATGATCAAAATAAATAACTAGCTGCGATAGACTCTCCGGTTCAAGGTTTTTATTTATTTTTCGTAAAGTCTGCAAAGAAATTCCATTTTCACGACATTGCTTGATAAAACGTGCCCTCACTAAGTCACTAAAGTCTAGGTCATGAGGTTTATGGGAAATTAAGCCCTTAGAACGCCAGTAATGCAAAGAATGTTTAGGTATTCTTAATTTTTTAGCCGTACGAGAAAAATTATGATTTAAATTTTCCTTACTCATATTTTTTTACTTTACCAAAATTATGTCTCGTCTCCTTATTCAATTCACCTAGCTTAGGAAGCTCACATTTCTATCATAATTTAAGATGTCTACAAAAGTTGCTACAAACAAAGATTTCACACATTTACATCTACATTCATCTTATAGTCTTTTAGACGGTGCTATACGCATACCTGACCTTATGAAACATGTCAAGGAACAGGGAATGCAAAGTGTAGCTATAACCGATCATGGGAACATGTTCGGGGCCATCGAATTTTACAAAGAAGCTCGTAAACATGCTGTCAAGCCTATTATAGGTTGTGAATTTTACGTAGCACCAGGTTCAAATAAGGAAAAACAAAATCTAGAATCCCTAGCAGACGGAAATAATTACCATCTTATCATCCTAGCCCAAAATAGAAAGGGATACGAAAATCTTATACACCTAGCAAGTCGTTCTTACACAGAAGGTTTTTATAGAAAACCTCGTATTGATTATGACCTTTTAAGTAAACATTCTGATGGCCTTATCTGTTTGACTGCATGCTTGGGTGGAGAGGTTCAACAAAAAATTCTAAAAAATAAGATTAACGACGCTACCGCCTTAGCAGGTAAATTAAAAGAAATTTTTGGACGAGATAGATTTTATTTAGAAATACAAAAGCATGGTCTAAAAGAGGAGGAAGTGGTAGCTAAGGCAAATTTAGAAATTGCTCGTAAAAATGACATACAGCTCTGCCTCACAAACGATGCACATTTTTTAACAAAGGAACACCATGAGGCCCAAAATATCTTACTTCGCATCAATCAGAAAAAAACTATGGCAGATGAGCTAAGCTTTAGTTTTAATTCAGACTTCTATGTAAAAAATCCTCAAGAAATGTGGGAGTTATTTCCAGAACTTCCTGAAGCCTTCTATAACACATCCCAAATAGCAGAAATGGTGGATCTTAATTTTGATTTTGGTAATCCCTTACTTCCTCGCTTTGATGTGCCTGAAAATCTTAGCCTTGATAAGTATCTACATAAACTTGCTTGGGAGGGTTTACAAAAACACTACCCTCAAATTACCCCTGAAATACGAGCACGTTTTGATTATGAATATGAAACCATTACAAAAATGGATTTCTCTGGTTACTTTTTAATTGTACAAGATTTTATAAACTTTGCTAAAAAGAGTGGTATAGCTGTGGGTCCTGGTCGAGGTTCAGCTGCTGGAAGTATTATTTCATATGCCCTAGGAATTACAGACATAGACCCCCTACGCTTTGGCCTTTTATTTGAACGTTTTCTAAATCCTGACCGTAAAGAGATGCCTGATATTGATATAGATTTTTGTACAGATAGGCGTGAGGAGGTGATCAATTATGTACGACACAAGTATGGAGCAGATAAGGTAGGTCAAATCGTTACCTATGGAACGATGGCTGCACGTGCTTGTTTAAAAGATGTGGCTAGGGTTCTAAATATACCCTTTGCTGAAGCAAATCAAATGTCTGCTATGTTTCCCGACGGCCCCAGCATTAATATACAAGAGGCCTTAACTACTTCAAGGGATCTAAAAGAATATTCCAACAAAGGTCAAACTCAAAAAAAATTATTTCAAGTAGCCCTAGCTTTAGAAGGAAATGTGCGTCAAACAGGCGTGCATGCTGCGGGCATAGTGATAGCCCCAGTTCCCCTAGAAGATATAATTCCTATGGCAACTGTTGCGTCTCGAGGTACTCAAGATACAAAAGAGAGGGTACTTGTATCTCAATACGACATGGAGTCTCTGACCACTGTAGGCCTTGTAAAAATGGATTTCTTGGGTCTTAGAAATTTAAGCGTCATTCAAGAAACTATCAATATTATAGAAAAACGACACAACATAAAAGTTGTCTTAGAAAATAAAAAGATGGATGATCCTAACACTTATAAGTTAATACAAAGTGCTGAATTAGCAGGGATCTTCCAATTAGAATCTTCACCAGGCATGAAAGAACTAGTGTTGAAAATGAAGCCTGAATGTTTTGAAGATCTCATTGCCCTTATCGCCTTATTTCGTCCAGGCCCCTTGCAATCAGGTATGGCAGAACTCTATGTAAAGCGTAAACGAGGAACTGAGAAATTAGTTTTGCCTCACCCTGATTTAAAAGAGATTCTTGAAAGTACTTATGGTGTAATTTTGTATCAAGAACAGGTGATGCAAATTTCTCAAAAAATTGGAGGCTTCACCCCCTCCCAAGCAGATGATTTACGTAAGGCTATGGGTAAAAAAATTCATGAAAAGATGCAGGCCCTGCGTTTAAAATTTATTGAAGGAGCTGTTGAAAATAATTATAAACAAAAATTTGCAGAAAAGATTTATGATCAAATGGCAGAGTTTGCTAGTTATGGTTTTAATAAAAGCCATTCAGCGGCCTATGCCTGCATAGTCTATCAAACAGCTTTCTTGAAAGCAAATTACACAACTGAATACATGTGTGCCCTATTGAATTCTGGTTTAGATAAAACAGAAAGATTGATTCCCTTTATCAATGCTTGTCATTCTATGAAAGTAGAAATACTGGGACCAGATATCAATGAATCTGATGTAAATTTTAAAGTCATAGAAAAAGGAGTCATACGCTTTGGTTTAGGTGGAATAAAAAATGTAGGGGTGGGGGCAGTAAAACAAATTTTAGAAATAAGAGAAAAAGAAATAGAGAAAAAATTTATTTCGTTTTATGGGTTTTTAAATTCTATAGTTGCGATTGATTCAAAACTATGTAATAGGCGTATGCTTGAGGCCCTCATTCAGAGTGGTGCCTTTTTATCTTTAGGGTACAAGCGCAAAAGTTTATTTGAAGCTATTGATATAGGAATCAATTATGCTCAAAAAAATCAAAATGACTCCCTCTATGGGCAATCATCATTATTTGGTGATAATCATGATACATTTATAGAAGCCATCCCTAAAGGGCCCACTGTGGGTGAATTTAATGAAAATGAAATTTTAACAATGGAAAAGGAGTTGTTGGGATTTTATCTAACAGGTCACCCTCTTTCTAAATATGCTAGAAAGTTAAAACATGCAAACATACCTACAATAGAAAATTTATCTAAAATGGGAAGTGGCATTGCTATAGAAGTGGCTGTGGTGCTTTCAGATTTTCATAAACTCACTACTCGCTCCAAAGAAGAGATGTGTCGCCTACAAGTAGAAGACATGAGTGACGCATGTGAGGCTATAGTTTTACCCGCTGTCTATAAAAAATTTAGTCACAAAATAAAAAAGGGAGCCCTATTGATGTTGTCTTGTTTTGTAGAAAAAAAAGAAGATACAGGAACCCTCAGTTTAAGGGTAACTCAAATCAAAGATTTAGATTCAAACCTTATAGATGAACGACTTGAAAAATCCCTCCATATTAAAATTTGGGACAAATCTCCCCTTCAAGATATTCATAATCTAAAAATGATACTTTCAGCAAATAAGGGTCCCTTGAATGTGTATTTTCATATTTTAGAAGAAAGGGCTAAAGCTACAAATCAAGAGACCCATGCGGTCACACAGGTGATTAAAACACACGAAAGCTTTAACATAAGTTTTAGTGAAAATTTATGTACACGCTTATCAGGCATAGGGGCAGTGAATGCCATTGACCTAAGCATAGGCGATAAAATTGTAAATAAATACAAATTTAATTCTTAGATTTGTTTGTAACTCAAGTTGAGGCCTACCTTCGGAGGACAAGCCCACCTTCAGAGGACAAGCCCACCTTCAGAGGACAAGCCCACCTTCAGAGGACAAGCCCACCTTCAGAGGACAAGCCCACCTTCGGAGGACAAGCCCACCTTCGGAGGACAAGCCCACCTTCGGAGGACAAGCCCACCTTCAGAGGACAAGCCCACCTTCAGAGGACAAGCCCACCTTCAGAGGACAAGCCCACCTTCGGAGGACAAGCCCACCTTCAGAGGACAAGCCCACCTTCAGAGGACAAGCCCACCTTCGGAGGACAAGCCCACTTTCAGAGGACAAGCCCACTTTCAGAGGACAAGCCCACCTTCGGAGGACAAGCCCACCTTCAGAGGACAAGCCCACCTTCGGAGGACAAGCCCACTTTCAGAGGACAAGCCCACTTTCAGAGGACAAGCCCACTTTCAGAGGACAAGCCCACTTTCAGAGGACAAGCCCACTTTCAGAGGACAAGCCCACTTTCAGAGGACAAGCCCACTTTCAGAGGACAAGCCCACTTTCAGAGGACAAGCCCACTTTCAGAGGACAAGCCCACTTTCAGAGGACAAGCCCACTTTCAGAGGACAAGCCCACTTTCAGAGGACAAGCCCACTTTCAGAGGACAAGCCCACTTTCAGAGGACAAGCCCACTTTCAGAGGACAAGCCCACTTTCAGAGGACAAGCCCACTTTCAGAGGACAAGCCCACTTTCAGAGGACAAGCCCACTTTCAGAGGACAAGCCCACTTTCAGAGGACAAGCCCACTTTCAGAGGACAAGCCCACTTTCAGAGGACAAGCCCACTTTCAGAGGACAAGCCCACTTTCAGAGGACAAGCCCACTTTCAGAGGACAAGCCCACTTTCAGAGGACAAGCCCACTTTCAGAGGACAAGCCCACTTTCAGAGGACAAGCCCACTTTCAGAGGACAAGCCCACTTTCAGAGGACAAGCCCACCTTCGGCCCTTTGCAGGGCAAGCCCCGCCTAGCGGGGCGGGCAAGCCTCCTCTACGAGACCTACTAAGGTTAGCATCATAATGAGACATAATACATTATAAGTCTGTATTATGTCTCATTAGCGGTATTACAATAAAATCAAAAGCCTCTACGAGAGACCCACCTTCAGAGGACAAGCCCCCCGCCTCTACTGTCCCCCGACTAAGACCTTAGTACAAGTATTTGTATCCGAATCCCATGTATACAACTTAGGATAAAATTCACCTGCTATAGTATTATATAAAAAACAAGGGCCTAAATAGGTACTTGGATTTGAAGGGGCACTAGTGGGATTTTTTAGTTCAGCACTACTCAAGCCTATTAAATTTTCTACTTTACCAGAATTAAAAACTAAAGTATTGCTAGAGGAATGAGTACCTATGGCCAATTTATTTGCTTGGGAAATAGAGGCATTATTCACTATTTGCCCCGCAGTCGTATTCCAATAGCTATTTTTGATAGTTAGTTTCTTAAAGATAGCATCCTCGCTACTATGTCCTAAAAATCCACCCGCATGTGTTCTTCCATTTATTAAAATTCCGCCTGCAGCATAAGTATTCTGAATACCTGAAGATACACCCTCATTAGAACTACAACCTATAAATCCTCCCGCTTCGCCTGAACTATTAATCATGTTTGATGGCAGTGCCCTTGTAGTATCTACATTTCCCTTAGCATAGGCGTTTATCACACTCCCTTGGTAAAGAGAACCCACAAAACCACCTGAACAAATCCTACCATCTATATCACCTGTAGCAAAGGAGTTTCTAATAATAGCTAAGCTATTGTATCCAACAAATCCTCCCACTGAGTAATGACCCGACACCTTTCCTGTGGCATAACTATTGATGATTAAAGAGTCAAGGTCTTTGCCACTCCAGCCAACAAGACCACCTACAGCAAAATTACCACTCACATTTCCCTTAGCATAACTATCCCTTATAGTACCATAAGTTAATACACCTACTAATCCACCTGCTTGACCCCCTCCACCATTTACATTACCTAGGGCATAGCTATTACTTATATTAGCAGCATATAGCTCACCAACAAGACCACCAGAATATTTTTTTCTGTAGAACGTAGGAAGAAGCTCAATATTTACTGTGGTAAAGGAATTGATGATAAAACTTCCCTCAGAAACCACTCCAGATAAACCACCTACATGCAAACTATTTAATTCATGCGAAGAATCATTAGATTCAACATCTTTTATATTACCTGTAACATGACTATTAATTACATTTCCTTTAGCCAAATTACCAACAAGACCACCTACCCTATTTCCATTAGCAAAGGAAATATCAACAGAGGAAGAAGAGTTATCTATATCACCTCGTGAATTTCCAACTAATCCACCTACGCTCCTGAATTCGTTTACATAAATGTATCCCGACACAGAAGAATTAGAAATAATACTGG